>CAWDAZ010000003.1:0-432783 GCA_963800475.1 uncultured Solirubrobacterales bacterium
CTGCCTGAGGGTGGGAAACCCCCTGCAGGCCCGTCGCGAAATCCGAGGAAAACGCTCCATCCACTTTCCGGTGTATTTCGCATACGGGCCTGCAGGGGGTGCCCGCCCGTTCCGCTACCCTCGCTGTGCGTGACGACCAAGGACATCCGGGCGTCGGGGACGGACGAGCACACGGCGTGCGACGTCTGCGGCCGAACACTGCTGCGCGGCGAGCACACGCACGCGTACCTGGACGGGATGACCCATCGCTCGGTGTGCGAGCTGTGCGTCGGGCGGGCCCAGCAGGAGGGCTGGATCCGTGAGGGAACGATGCCCGACTATGAGGGCCGCGACTCCGCGGCGGATCGCCGCCGGTCGCTGCTCGGACGGCTGCGCAGGCGGCGCAACGGCGTACACGAGCTCGAGCCGCCGGCGGCGAGCGAGGCGGACGAGGAGCAGCAGCGTTGGACGGCGCCGCCGAGCCGGCCCGGCGCACGGCTGCGCGAGCCGCGTCACGTCCGGGCGATTCCCAGCAGCGCCGAGCAGAAGGTCAGCTCCGCGATCGAGGCCTTCAACGCCTCCGAGCACCCACGGACGCTGGCCGGGATCGCGCGGTCGCTGGGCTTCCCGATCGTCTCGGTGCGGCCGGTGCCCGAGCGGCCGAGCATGGTCAACATCGTCGCCGCGTGGGAGCTTTGCTGGTACCGCTACGAGGTGGACCTCGCCGACGGGGATCACACCGCTGTCCGCGTCGCCGCTCAGGGCGACGAGCTCTCCGAGCTCGACGAGCCGGAGCTCAGCCCCAACGCCGCCTGTGACGAGCGCGGCGCGCTGGCGCTGGAGGACTGAGCTGGACGAAGGTTCGATGGCTCCTATCTGGAGCCATCTCTAGGATCCCGCCCCGTGATCTACTGCGTGGTCCCAGAAACGCTGGCCGAGGAGCTGTTCGACAAGCTCACGGACTACTACGCCGACGACCCGAACGTGACCGTGATCGTCGATCGCCGCAAGGCGGCGCGCCGGGGCCCGGGATCGAGTGGGGGCGGCAAGCGCGAGCTGCGCGACCGTCGCCGCGCGCGGATACCGGGCGAGCTGCCGCCACTGGCCGGCGATTGACGCCGTCCCGTTGAAGCTCGTGCTGCACGTCGACGGGGGCGCGCGCGGCAACCCGGGACCGGCCGCGATCGGAGTCATAATCTCGGAGCCGGGTGGGCGCGTCGTGGAGGAGCTCGCCGAACGGATCGGGGTCGCGACGAACAACGTCGCCGAGTACCGGGCGGTGCTCCGCGCGCTCGACCGCGCCTCCGAGCTGGGGGCCGCCGAGATCGAGATCATCGGCGACTCCGAGCTTGTCGCGCGGCAGCTGGCCGGTGCCTACAAGGTCAAGCACCCGGCGCTTCGCCCCCTCTACGAGCAGGCCGTCACGGCGTTGCGCGGGTTCGAGGCGTGGAGCATCCGCAACGTGCCTCGCGCGCAGAACGCCGACGCCGACGCGCTCGTCAACGCGGCCCTCGACGCGGCCTGATTCGGCATAGAGTGGCAGGGGTATGCGAAAGCCGGTGAGCAGCGGCATCCGGGAGGCCCGACGGCTGGTCGCGTACCGAGGTCACGAACCGGTGCTCAGCCTGTACCTCGATCTCGCGCCCGAGCGGTTCGCGACGGCGTCCGCGCGGTCCTCACAGATCCGCTCATTGCTCGATACGGCCGCCAAGGAGATCGAGTCCGAGCGCCACAAGCTCGACCACGAGCAGCGGATCGGGCTGCGCACCGAGCTCCAGCGCATCGACACGTTTCTGTCGTCGCCCGAGGCTTCGTTCAAGGGAGCCCGCGGCCTGGCGCTGTTCAGCTCCTCGGGCGGCGGCCTGTTCGAGATGATCAAGCTCGCCAAACCGGTGCCGGCGCAGGTCGTGATCGGCGCTACGCCGTGCATCGCGCCGATGCTCGAGGCCACGCAGACCTCGAACTGGCTCGTCGCGCTCGTCGATCGCCGCTCGGCCACGCTGCTGGCCGGACCGGCGGACGGCCTCTCCGAGTCGGTCCAGCTCGAGGACGAGGTCCACGGCCGGCACGGGCGAGGGGGCTGGTCGCAGGCCAACTACGAGCGCAGCATCGAGCACGACGTCGAGCAGCACCTGAAGCGGATCGCGGAGATCCTCAACCGGCGCTGGCGCGAGGAGCGCTTCGACCGCGTCGCGGTCGGAGGGCTTCCGGAGACGGTGGCCCGCTTCGAGGAGCTGCTGGCCGACGAGACCCGCCGGCATCTCGCGCCGGGACGGCTCGAGCTCGACCTCTCGAGCACGACCGAGACGCAGGTTCGCGAAGCGGTCGAGAAGCTCGTCGCCGAGGACGAGAAGCGCTCCGAGCGCGAGGCGCTCGACCGGCTCGAGGAGGGGCTCGGCGCCGGAGGCCGCGCGACCGGGGGGCCGGACGCCACGATCGAGGCCCTCAACGAACGACGGGTCGACACGCTGATGCTCGAGCCCGGCTTCGACCTCCACGGAAAGCGCTGCCCGAGGTGCGGGCTGCTGCTCGTCGACGCCGGCGACGCGTGCCCCGCCGACGGGTCCCCGCTCGAGGAGGTCGACCACCTCCGCGAGGCGGTCGTCGAATCGGCGCTCACCCAGGACGCCGACGTGCTGGTCGTCCACTCGTACCCGGACCTCGGGCCGCACCGCGGGATCGCGGCGCTGCTCCGCTTCTGAGCTCAGCCCGCGCGGGCTCCGAACATCTCCGGCAGCCGCGCCGCCAGCCCAAAGTCGCCGCGCACCGATGCCCGCCCCGACAGCACAAGCACGACGGGATCCGCCGCCGCGGTCGCGACGCGCATGAAGTCGGCCACTCCCATCGAGATCCTCAGGCGCGGGTTCGACGCGGGGCCGGGGCGTGCCTCGGCGCGTTCCGAGACGATCACGAGCGTCCACCGCAGCGACGGGGCGCCGGTCGCGGGGCGGGTCAGCTCGTACTCGAGCTCGCCGGCGAACCCGTCCGCGGCCGCCGGCACGAACGACCGGGCCATGCCCCCGAACAGCGCGCGCTGACCGATCCTCGAGCCGAACCGCCGCTCGAGCGTCGCGTCGCTCCACGAGGCGACAACCCCAGCGAGCAGTCGCAACATCACTTGGCGAATCCGCACACCGCCGATCTTATGCGCTGGGGCGACCCGGCCAGCGCGCCCAGCCCGGCGATCAGCGGCTAACCTGGTGACCGTGACCGATCCCCTGACCGAGCTACGCGCGCAGCTCGAATCGGCCGCTGCCCAGCTGCGGTCCGGGCAGCTCGAGCCCGACGCCGCGCTGGCGGTGGTCGAGGAGTGCGCGCGCCTGGCTTCGGAGGCCAGCGCCCAGGTGGAGGAGCGCGCACGCGCGGCGCTCGAGCCGTTGCCAGATCTCCCGGGCCAGCTGCCACTGCCGGCCGGCTAGTGCTCCGGGCTCCGTTGGCGCCCGCGTATCCCGAGCACCTTCGGCTCGAGGTCGAGCGATATCTGGCGTCGCTGCAGTTCAGCTCGGTGCCGGCGTCGCAAGGTCTCGAGGAGGCGATGCGCTACTCGCTGCTTGCCGGCGGCAAGCGGATCCGCCCCGTGCTCGCGCTGGCGACCGCGGATGCGGTCGGCAAGCCGTGCCCCGAGGTCCTGCCGCTGGCCGGTGCGATCGAGCTGATCCATACGTACTCACTGATCCACGACGACCTGCCGGCGATGGACGACGACGACGTTCGCCGCGGACGGCCCACTTGCCACAAGGCGTTCGGCGAGGACGTCGCGATCCTCGCCGGCGACGCCTTGTACGCCGAGGGCTTCCGGCTGCTGCTGGCCGAGCAGCGCGGCGAGCCCGCGAACGTGCTGGCGGCGGCGCTGAAGCTCGCCGGCGCGACCGGAGTCGACGGGATGGTCGGAGGTCAGTACATCGACGTGGCGGGCGCCGCGCCTGACGGCCCCGATGGGCTGCGCCAGCTGCACGAGCTCAAGACGGGGCGCCTGATCGCCGCGAGCGTGGAGTGTGCGCTGCAGATCGCCGGTAACCTCGGACCTGACACAATCAATGCGTTTGGCGCCTTCGCCAGCGAGCTGGGCGTCCTGTTCCAGATCGTGGATGACATCCTCGACGTGATCGGATCTGTAGAGACGCTTGGTAAGCCGCAGGGGACCGACGAGCGCCTCGGGAAGCGAACCTGCGTCACGGAGTTCGGACTGGACGGGGCCCGCGAGCTCGCCGAGCAGTCGCAGCGCCGGGCCCGAGAGGCACTCGCGCAAGCCGCCCCGACCGGAGCCACGGAGCTCGAGCAGATAACCGACTTCATCGCGACCAGGACCCACTGATGAACCGCCTCCTCGACCGGATCGACCAGCCAGCTGACCTGCACGGCCTCAGCGACGAGGAGCTCCAGACCGTCGCCCAAGAGGTGCGCGAGCACATCATCGACACCGTCGGCGAGATCGGCGGGCACTTTGGCGCCAATCTCGGGACCTGCGAGATCGCAGTCGCGCTGCACTCGCTGCTCGACTCGCCGCGCGACAAGGTCCTGTGGGACGTCGGGCACCAGGCCTACCCACACAAGATCCTGACCGGCCGGCGCGACGAGCTGCACACGATCCGGAAGTACGGCGGGCTGGCGCCGTTCTGCTCGATCGGAGAGTCCGAGCACGACATCATGGGCGCCGGGCACGCGTCCACCGCGATCGGTTACGCGGTCGGGCTCAAGGAGGGGATGCGGAGGGGGCAGGGCCCCGACGCGAACGTGGTCGCGGTCGTCGGAGACGGCGCGCTGACCGGCGGCGTCGCGTTCGAGGCGGTTCACCAGGCGGGCGGGCTCGGGACCCCGATCGTGGTGCTGCTCAACGACAACGGGATGTCGATCGCGCCGAACGTCGGGGCGCTGTCGCGGTACTTCAACCGCGTCCGCTTGAACCCGAAGCTGTGGCACGCGCGCGAGGACGTCGAGGAGGGCCTCACCAAGCTGCCGGCCGGGATCGGCGCGGCGTTCGAGCGGCTCGGGCCGCACGTCAAGGAGTCGATCAAGGCGTTCTGGGCGCCCGGCTTGTGGTGGGAGGAGCTCGATTTCGCCTACATCGGCGTGATCGACGGTCACGATGTCCGCGCGATCCGGCGTGCGCTGCGCGACGCGCTGGCCGCCGAGCGCCCGGTCGTGATCCACTGCGCGACCGTGAAGGGCAAGGGCTTCGCTCCCGCCGAGGAGGGCGGGCTCGAGGGGATGGAGAAGTGGCACGCCGCCAAGCCGAAATCGATCTCCGGCAGGGCTCCGGCCAAGGCCGCGCCCGCGTCGGCCAACGGCGCCCCGGCCCCACCCGCCTATACGCAGGTGTTCGGCGAGGCGCTGGTCCGCGAATGCCGGCGCGACGAGCGGATCGTCGGGATCACCGCGGCGATGAACTCGGGCACCGGACTGAACATCCTGCAGCGCGAGCTGCCCGAGCGCTACTTCGACGTCGGCATCGCCGAGCAGCAGGCGATCCTGTTCGCGGCCGGGCTGGCCCTGCAGGGTTGCAAGCCGGTTGCCGCGATCTACTCGACCTTCCTGCAGCGCGCCTACGACCAGATCGTCCACGACGTCTGCCTGCAGAAGCTGAACGTGGTGATGGCGATGGACCGGGCCGGCCTGGTCGGCGACGACGGACCCACGCACCACGGCGCGTTCGACATCGCCTACCTGCGGTGCCTGCCCAACATCGTGCTGATGGCGCCGCGCGACGAGGCGATGCTCGTGCACTCGCTGCACACCGCGCTCAGCTACGACGACGGCCCGATCGCGCTCCGCTACCCGCGCGGCTCCGGGATCGGCGTCCCGCTCCCGGAGCAGCCCGCCGTGCTCGAGATCGGCACCGGCGAGATCCTTCTCGAGGGCGACCGGGTGGCGCTGCTCGGATACGGAGCCGGCGTTGGCAAGGCGCTCGAGGCGGCCGAGATCCTCGACGCGCGCGGGATCTCCGCGACCGTGGCCGACGCGCGGTTCGCGAAGCCGATCGACGCCGGCCTGGCGGCCCAGCTCGCCGCCGAGCACGAGCTGCTGGTGACGGTCGAGGAGGGTGTGCTCGCCGGCGGGTTCGGGTCGGCGGTCTGGGAGACGCTCTCAGATGCGGGTGTGGCCCCGAGGATCCTGCGCGTCGGTCTCCCCGACCGCTACGTGACGCATGGCGCTCCCAAGCTGCTGCACGAGGAAGTCGGCTTCACGGGCGAGCGGATCGCTGAGCGGATCGAAGTCGCGGTCGCCGAGCGCATCGCGCATTAACCGAAGCGACCCGCTCGAAGGCGGGCCGCTCCGGTGGGAGGAGAGTCATGCGCCGGGTACACGCATGAGATCAGCGTGCTCGATCTCTCCGCCGGACACTGTGAAGTCGATCACGTACCGTGTTGCGCGCGTGAAGCGAGTTCGGATCGACAACCTGCTCTCGCAGCGAGGGATGTTCCCCTCGCGCTCCCAGGCCGCCGCCTCGGTGATGGCCGGCGACGTGCTGCTCGGCCCTGGCCGCCGCCGCGCGAGCAAGCCCAGCGAGCTGGTCGCCGAGGACGTCCAGGTTGAGGTGGTGCGCGGACCCGGGTTCGCCTCCCGCGGCGGGGTGAAGCTGGCCAACGCGCTCGACACGCTGGGGCTCGACGTGGCCGGCCGCGCCGCGCTCGACGTCGGCGCCAGCACCGGCGGGTTCACCGACTGCCTGTTGCAGCGCGGCGCGGCGCACGTCGTCGCGCTCGACGTCGCGTACGGCGAGCTCGACTGGCGGCTCCGGTCCGAGGAGCGGGTTACGGTGATCGAGCGCACCAATGCGCGAACCCTCGCCCCGGCACGGCTGCCGTATGCGCCCGACCTGATTGTGATCGACGTCTCGTTTATCTCCCTGCGGAAGGTGCTGCCCGCCGCGCTCGCCTGCGCAGCTGAACGGTTCGACTGCCTGGCGCTCGTGAAGCCGCAGTTCGAGGCGGGCCGCGAGGCCGTCGGCAAGGGTGGTGTGGTGCGCGACGGCGCCACGCGCCGCGCGGCGTTGATCTCGGTCGGCGAGGCGGCGGCCGCACTCGGCGCGGCCGTGCTCGGATACGCGAGCTCCGGCCTTCCGGGACCGAAGGGCAACCGCGAGAGCTTCGTGTGGATCGCCGAGGCGACTCGCGGCGGACTCGAAGACATCGCCGCGGCGGCCAGGGAAGTCGAGCCGTGAGTCCGATCCGGACCGCCACGGTGATGACCCATCGGCGTCCGGAAGAGACCGGGCCGGCGATCCGCTCGCTGCTCGAGCTCGCGAGCGGCGCGGGCGCGGTGCTGCGCCTCGATCCGGAAGAGACGCGCAAGCACGAGCTCCGGCCGGCCCCCGGGCTCGAGCTCGATGCCCCGATCGCCCGCGAGGTCGACATCTGCTTCGCGCTCGGGGGCGACGGCACGATCCTCACCGCGCTGCGGGCCTACGCCGGAACCGAGGTGCCTGTGTTCGCGGTCAACTTCGGCGAGATCGGGTTCCTCGCGACGGTCGACCGCGATGAGGCGCAGTCGGGATTCCGCCGCGCCTTCGCGGGGGACTTCGAGGTGCTCGCGCTGCCCGGAGTCGAGGCGTCTGGACAGGCCGGGCCGTGGCTGGCGATCAACGACCTGGCGATGCATCGCAAGCCGGGGAACCGGGTCCTCAACCTGATGTACTCGGTGGGAGAGGATGAGGTCGGCCGGGTCCACTGCGACGGTCTCGTCGTCGCCACGCCGGCCGGATCTACCGGTTACAACCTCGCCAACGGCGGCCCGGTGATGGCGTGGGGAGTTGAGGGGTTCGTGGTCTCGTTCATCGCCCCGCATTCGCTCAACGCTCGCGCCCTCGTGGTCGCGCCCCACGACGTGCTGACGGTCAGCAACAGCTCGCGGGAGGAACCGGTCGACGTCAGCGTCGACGGGCGTCCGGTGTGCGTGCTGCCGCCCGGCGAGCAGCTCGAAGCGCGCTTCAAGCGGGCCCAGAGCCACCTCGCGCAGGTCGCCGGGACCACGTTCTACGGCCGGCTGCGCGAGAAGTTCGGACGGCTCGCGACCGCCCCGTAGGGATCCGTCGTCGGCGCCTGATACCACCCCGCGCGGTGCTACTCGAGCTGCGCGTGGAAAACCTGCTGCTGCTGGATCGCGCCGAGCTTGCGCTCGGCCCGGGCCTGAACGTCGTGACCGGCGAGACGGGAGCGGGCAAGACGCTGCTCGCACACTCGCTCGACCTGCTGCTCGGCGGCCGCGCGCGGAGCGGGATCGTCCGGGCGGGCGCGCGCGAGGCATACGTGGAGGGCGTGTTCTCGCTCCCGCCCGAGCTCGAGGCGGCCGAAGCGATCCCGGACGGCGCCGAGGAGCTCGTCCTGGCCCGGCGCGTGTGGCCCGACGGGCGGACTCGCGCATACGTGTGCGGGCGCTCGGCGACCGTCGCAGACCTACGCGAGCTGGGGAGCCGGCTGCTCGCCTTCTACGGCCAGCACGAGCACCGAAAGCTGATGCTGTCGACCGCCCAGCTCGATGTGCTGGACACTCACTGCGGGTCCGAGCAGCTCGAGCTGCGCGCCCGGGTCGCGAGCCGGTACGAGCGCGTCCGCGGGCTCGAGGCGCGCTGCCACGAGCTGCGCGAGCTGGCAGGAGCGCGCGAGCGGGAGCTCGACCTGCTGCGCTTCGAGCTCGACGAGATCGAGGCGCTTGCGCCGAGCGAGGACGAATACGGCTCGCTTCGCTCCGAGCGCGACCGCCGCCGGAACCTCGACGGGCTCCGCGCCGAGACGGTCGGCGCCGCCGACGCGATCCTCCCCGACGGCGAAGGCGGGGCGGCGCAGCTGCTCGCGGAGGCGACGTTCCGGCTGCGGGATGCGGCCGCGATCGACCCCGGGCTCGCGCCGGCGCTGGAGCGGATCGAGGCGCTCCGCTACGAGTCCGAGGACGTAGGCCGCGAGCTGCGTGCCTACGCGCTGGCGCTCGACGACGCGCCCGGCAGCCTCGAGGCGGTCGAGGAGCGCCTGGCGGCGTTCGCCCGCCTCGAGCGCAAGCACGGCGGCTCGATCGCCGAGGTGCTCGCGCATGCGGAACGCTGCCGCGCGAGGATCGAGGAGCTCGACACCGCCGAGCTCGCGCTGGACGACGCCGAGCGCGAGCTGGGCGAGGCACGCGCCGAGCTCGGCGACCTTGCGCGAGCGCTCGGAGACCGCCGCCGCCGGGCCGCGCCCGAGCTCGCCGGCGCGGTCCGGGACCGGCTCGCAGAGCTGACGATGCCAGACGCGCGGTTCGAGGTGGTGATCTCCCCGCGCGAGCGGGGCTGCGGTCACCGCGGCGCCGAGACCGTCGAGCTCGTGATCGCCCCGAACGCCGGCGTCCCGGGCGGGCCGCTGAAGGAGATCGCCTCAGGTGGTGAGCTGTCGCGCGTGATGCTCGCGTTGCTGAGCGTCGCGCACGGCAGCGGAGCGCACGGGCCGGCCGCAGAGCAGCCGCTGCTCGTGTTCGACGAGATCGACGCCGGGATCGGCGGGCACACCGCGATCGCGGTCGGCGCGCACCTCCAGGAGCTCGCCCGCGGCCGCCAGATCCTGTGCATCACCCACCTCCCGCAGGTCGCCGCGGCCGCCTCCAGGCACTTCACGATCGCGAAGGACTCCGGCGTCGGGCCGGCCCGGACGACGGTCGCCGAGCTGGACGGCGATCGCGTCGTCGGCGAGCTGGTGCGGATGCTCGGGGCGGCCGAGGGAGACAGGGCCGCGAGCGCCCACGCGCGCCAGCTGCTCAAGCAAGCTGCATAGCCCGCGGCACGCCGGCACCACGCGTCGTCCGGCCGCTTCCAGGGTATGTGAAAATGCTCGCAGGCGACTCAGGGCGGGGACCCCATGAGGCATACGATTGAGCCGGTGAGATGGATGCGCGAGCGACGCGTTCGCGTTAGTGCGCGGAGGCTGCATCGGGCGGTGCTCGCGTTGCCGCTGGACGCGCGGCACGCGATGCTCGACGCGCTCGCGGACGGCGAGCTGATCGTCGGCGCATACACCGATCGGCGCGGCCGGACCTGTCCGATGCTCGCCGCGCACCGTCGGGGTGCACGGATCGACGTGGGTGACTTCCCCCGGGCCTGGGACACGTTCGCGCGCGCACGGCGCCCGCGCCCGGCGACCCCGCGTGAGCTCGAGATCCTGAGGGCGCTGCTCGAGGAGTCGCTGTCCGGCGCGCCGTCGCAGCAGAGCTCGCCGCCCCGCGAGCCTGCGCTGAGCGGGCGGTGAGCGCCGCCGGCGGCACTCGTCTCGCCCGTCCCGCCGCGGCGCTCGCGGCCCTGCTCGTGCTCGTCGCGGCTCCGCTCGCGCTCTGGCACCGCGTCCTCCACGACGTGCTCGCCTCGTTCCGGTGGAACGTCTCGTACGCGGCGACGGAGCTGGGCCCGTGGCTGCTGCTGCTCGCCGGGATCGCGTTCCTGCTCCCGGTCGCCGTGTCGTCGGGGCTCCATCCCGAGAGCCGGCTCTACCCCCGCGCGCGCCGCTCGTACTTCGTCTGGGGCGTGGTGCTGTACCTGATGGGAGCGCTGCTCGCCGCGCAGCTGTTCGAGCTGTGGGGCTACGCGCACTGAGCGCGCGCCGCGCCGCCGGCGCGCGCGCTCGCTGGATCGTCCGGCCGCCTCGCTACCGTGAGGGCACGGATACACTCGAGCAAGGACCGACCGATGGCAGCAGGCGAGACGCGCTTCATCTTCATTACCGGCGGAGTCGTCTCGTCCCTTGGGAAGGGGATCGCCGCGGCATCGATCGGCAGGTTGCTGGTCGCGCGCGGGCTGGACGTCCAGCTGCAGAAGTTCGACCCGTACATCAACGTCGATCCAGGCACGATGTCGCCGTATCAGCACGGCGAGGTGTTCGTCACCGAGGACGGCGCCGAGACCGACCTGGACCTCGGCCACTACGAGCGGTTCACCGACGCGAACACGAGCCGCGCCTCGAACGTCACCGCCGGCGGCATCTACAACAGCGTGATCCGCCGCGAGCGCCGCGGCGATTACCTGGGCGCGACGGTCCAGGTCGTCCCGCACATCACGGACGAGATCAAGCAACGCATCAAGCTGATGGCCGAGTCCTCGGAGGTCGACTTCGTGATCACCGAGATCGGCGGGACCGTGGGCGACATCGAGTCGCTCCCGTTCCTGGAGGCGATCCGGCAGTTCCCGGTCGACGTCGGCCGGCGCAGGTGCATGTTCATTCACCTGACCCTCGTCCCGTACATCGGCCACGCCGGTGAGCTGAAGACCAAGCCCACCCAGCACTCCGTCAACGAGCTGCGGCGAATCGGAATCGCGCCGGACATGGTCGTGTGCCGCTCCGAGTCCGCCCTGTCCCAGGAAATCCGGAAGAAGATTGCCTTGTTCGCAAGTCTTCCCGTCGAGGCAGTGGTCTCCGCACGCGACGTTCCTGACATCTATCAGGTCCCGCTCGTGTTCCGGGGCGAGGGCGTCGACGACTTCATCCTGCGCGAGCACTTCGGGCTCGAGGCACCGGCTCCCGATCTGCGCGACTGGGAGGCGATCACGCGCAAGGCCGCGGAGGCCTCGAAGACCGTCCGGATCGCGCTCGTCGGCAAGTACGTGCAGCTCGAGGACGCCTATCTGTCGGTCGCGGAGGCCCTCAAGCACGCCGGCGTCCATCACGACGCCACGGTGGAGCTCGACTGGGTCGACTCCGAGTCGGTCGCCGACCCGGCCGTCGCGGCGCAGCTGGAGCAAGCGGGCGGGATCCTGATCCCCGGCGGGTTCGGAGGCCGGGGAATCGAGGGCAAGATCCGCGCCGCGCAGATCGCCCGCGAGGGGCGGATCCCGTATCTCGGGATCTGCCTCGGGATGCAGATCGCGGTCGCCGAGTTCGCGCGCCACGTCGCCGGCATGGATGGCGCAAACTCGACCGAGTTTGACCCCGAGACCCCGTTTCCGGTCATCGACCTGCTCCCGGAGCAGAAGGAGATCGCCGACATGGGCGGCACGATGCGGCTCGGCGCCGACCCGATCAAGCTGCACGACTCGACCGCGATCCGGGAGCTGTACGGGGAGGCGGTTGTGTACGAGCGCCACCGCCACCGTTACGAAGTCAACAACCATCTCCGTCGCCGGCTCGAGTCGGCCGGGCTGATCTGCTCGGGCACCTCGCCCGACGAGCGGCTCGTCGAGGCGATCGAGCTGCCCAAGGACGTCCATCCGTTCTTCGTGGCGTCGCAGTACCACCCCGAGTTCAAGTCGCGTCCCGTGCGTCCGGCGCCGCTGTTCGACGCGTTCGTGGGCGCCGCGCTCGCACGCTCGGGCGCCGAACAGGCCAGACAGGGCGAACCGAGCGTTTCGGGCACGATCGGCTCGTGAGGCGAGCCACCGAGGCCGAGCGCGAGCGGCTCGGTGAGACGTTCGCCTCGCTGTGCCGGATCGAGAGCCCGTCCGGCCGGGAGCGCGCCTGCGCCGACTGGGTCGCCGCCGAGCTCGACGGGATGGGCGTCGGGGTCGAGGAGGATGGCGCCGCCCGGATCGCCGGATCGGATGCCGGGAACCTGTTCGCGCGGCTGCCGGGCCGGGGCGGGGACAGCATCCTCCTGTGCGCGCACCTCGACACCGTCCCGCTGACGGCGCCGGTCGATCCGGTGATCGTGGACGGAGGCTGGGAGAACCGCAACGAGGCGATCCTCGGCGCCGACAACAAGGCGGCGGTCGCCGTGATGCTCGAGCTCGCGCGGCGGCTACACGGCGCGCCGCAGCCTCCCGAGGTCGGCATCGAACTGCTGTTCACCGTGTGCGAGGAGGTGGCGCTTCGCGGCGCGACGGCATTCGACGCGAGCCTGCTCTCGAGCCGCTTCGGCTACGTCTTCGACCACGCCTCCCCGATCGGGGAGATCGTGCTGGCGTCGCCCACCTACTTCCGGATCGTGGCAGACATCCACGGGCACGCGGCGCACGCGGGGATCCGGCCGGAGAGCGGACGCAGCGCCGTGGTGGCGGCCGCGCGCGCGATCGCGGCGATGCGGCTCGGCCGCCTCGATGACGAGACGACCGCAAACGTCGGGACGATCGCCGGCGGGACCAACGCGAACGTCGTGCCCGAGCGCTGCCACCTGGAAGCCGAGGCGCGCAGCCTCGATCCGGCGCGCGCTGAGGCGACCGCCACCGAGATCATCGACCACCTCCAGGAGGCGGCCGATGCCGCCGAATGCGATCTCGACATCACCGTCGAGCGGCTGTTCGAGGGTTACCGGACCCGCGCGCGCGAGCCGCAGGTCGCGCTCGCCGAGCGCGCCCTGCGCGGCTCCGGCTACCAGCCCAGCCACATCGTCACCGGCGGCGGCTCCGACGCCAACGCCCTCCAGCTGGCGGGTTTTCCGTGTACGAACCTCGCCAACGGCACCGAGCGCAACCACGAGCCGACCGAGCGCGTCAGCGTCGAGGCGCTCGACGGCATGCTCGAGGTCGCGATCGGGCTGGTCGAGCATGCGGCCGAGGTGATCCGGCAAGGGGAGGGGTGAGCGAGATCGAGCTGCTCGACGAGGAGATCCAGTGGGAGGGGAAGTTCGTCCGCGGCGGCGTCGCCCGGTACCGCCACGACGATGGGGAGCGGGTCATCCGCGAGAAGGTCTGGCACCCAGGCGCCGTCGGAATCCTGCCGCTCGACGACACGCACGTGTGGCTCACCCGCCAGCCCCGCGAGGTGACCGGGCTGGCCGACTCGCTCGAGATCCCGGCCGGCAAGCTCGACATCCCGGGCGAGTCGCCGCTGCAGACCGGCAAGCGCGAGCTCGGGGAGGAGATCGGCAAGCGTGCCGGCCGCTGGGAGGAGCTGTTCGCGTTCTTCACGAGCCCGGGGTTCAGCGACGAGCGCGTGTGGCTGTTCCTCGCCACCGATCTCGACGACGACCCCGACGCCGAGCCCGAGGAGGACGAGCGGATCGAGGTGGTCCCGTGGCCGCTCGAACGTCTTGACGACGCGGTCTCCGAGTGCCAGGACTCGAAAACGCTGATCGCGCTGCTCTGGCTTGCCGCGCGCTCGGCTTCCGGCCTCGCTTAATTGCGCGGCGCCAGAGTCATCCGGCTGGCTCAAGTCGCGCCGCTGACACGGCAGGACTAGCTCCGCGGGCAGCGAACTCCGCGGTTATGACCACCACCGAGGCGCCTCGCCTCACCGAGCTGATGCTCGAGTTCCTGGGCTATCTCGAGCTCGAGCGGGGGCTGTCCCGCAACACGCTCGAGGCATACCGCTCCGACCTCGAGCAGTACGGCGCGTATCTCCGCGCGCACGAGCTCGACCCGCTGCGGATCACGCCGACTGAGCTGGCGGGGTTCGTGTCCTCGCTGGCCGAGGGCCGCGACGGGCGCCGTCCGGTGGCACCGGCGACGCTGCAGCGGAAGATCGCCTGCCTGCGCTCGTTCTACCGGCACCTGCGACGCGAGCAGCTGATCGACCACGATCCGGCCTCGGAGCTCCGCGCGCCGCGTTCGCGGGCGCGACTCCCGCAGGTGCTGAGCCGTGACGAGGTTCTCCGGCTGCTGGGCCAGCCCCGCGGCTCGACGCCGGTCGCGGTCCGCGACCGGGCGCTGCTCGAGACGATGTACGCGTGCGGGCTCCGCGCGTCGGAGGCGATCGGGCTCGAGCTGTCCGACCTCGACCTGGATGCGGGCATCCTGCGCGCGCGGGGGAAGGGGTCAAAGGAGCGACTCGTACCGATCGGGAGCAAGGCGGTTGCGAGCCTGCGCCTGTACCTCGACAAGGCCCGCCCGCGGCTGGTCGGACTGCGCGAGGAGCGCCGCGTGTTCGTCAACCAGCGCGGCGCGGGGCTGTCCCGCCAGGGGCTCTACAAGATCGTCCAGCGTCACGCGGCCGCCGCCGGGCTCGCCGATCGGATGAGCCCGCACACGCTCCGGCACACGTTCGCCACACACCTGCTGGCGGGCGGCTGCGATCTGCGCTCGCTCCAGGAGATGCTCGGTCACGCGGACATCGCCACCACCCAGATCTACACGCACCTGTCCGCCGACCGGCTGCGGGACGTGTACTTCGACGCGCACCCGAGAGCGCAGCTGCACCGCGGGCCGTAGAGTCCGCGGCGATGGGCATCACGCACTTCGACGAGGCGCCGAGTCACGAGTTCGACGTCGGCCATCTGCGCGGCCGCTGGACGATGCTCGGCGAGGCGGCGGGGTCACGCGGGATCGGGGTCAGGAGGATCCAGGTCCCGGCAGGCTGGTGGTCGACGCCGGCCCACGAGCACGGCAGCGAGGAGGAGATCTTCTACGTGCTCTCAGGGCAGGGCATCAGCTGGCAGCGAGAGCGGACCGCCGAGATCGGCGCCGGCGACTGCATCGTCTACCACGCGGGCGCGGGCGCGCACAGCCTGAAGGCGGCCGAGGACCTGGACGTGCTGGCGTTCGGGCCACGCCACCGCGCCCCGAGCGTCGCCTTTCCGCGGCTCGGCATGTCGCTCGTCGGGCGGCGCGCGGTCGAGTCGGTGCCCGGCGCCGTGTCGGGCGCGCCGGTGCAGTTCGTCCGGGAGGGGGAGGCGGGCCCGCCGGAGCTGCCGGACGATCCGGGGGAGCGCCCGACGACGGTCGTCAACGTCGAGGCCGTCACCGCGAGGCCGTTCGGGCGCTCGCGTGTGTCGGCGCTGAGGCGGAACCTCGGCCGGGCCGCCGGGTCGACCGCGACCGGGATCCAGCACGTCGAGGTGGCCGCGGGGAAGGAGTCCTCGCCGCAGCACTGTCACTCGCTCGAGGAGGAGCTGTTCGTCGTCCTCGGCGGGAACGGGGTGCTGCTGCTCGGCGACGAGCACACCCCGGTGCGGCCTGGCCACGTGATCGCGCGGCCACCCGGGACCGGGGTCGCGCACGCGTTCCGAGCCGAGGAGGCCGGGCTGACGCTGCTCGCGTACGGGACGCGGGAGCCGGGCGACCTCTGTTACTACCCCCGCTCCAAGAAGGTCTCGTTCGCAGGCCTGGGGGTGATCGCGCGGGTCGAGCCGCTCGACTACTGGGATGGCGAGGACTGAGCGGCGGAAGCGGTCGGCGGGCGCGTGCGGGATCGCGATCGTCGTCTGCGCCGGGCTCGTGGCCGGCTGCGGGAACTCGCGAACCGCCGTCCCGAGCCTGACCAGAACTGCGCCGCCAGCCGGGTTCCGGACCTTGCAGTTCCCATCCGGCGGCGTCAGCATCGCCGCGCCGCGCAGCTGGCAGGCGATCCCCCAGCGCCCACCGCTGCTCGTGACGGTTGCCTCGGGCGACGCCGTGATCGCGCTGTGGCGCTACCCGCGCAGCAGCCCACCTCCCAGCTCTCGGGAGGCACTCGCGGCGGCTCGCGCGTCGCTGCTGAACGCGATCCGAGCTCGCCAGCGAACCATCCGCGTGGTCAATTCGCGGATCACGCGCATCGACGGTGCACCGACGATCGAGTTCAACGCGCTCGAGACGATCGGCGGTGCGCAGCGGCAGGTGCTCTCGACCCACGTGTTTCAGCCCACCGGCGAGGTCGTGCTCGAGGAGTACGCGCCGCCGGCCGTGATGAGCAGGATCCGCCACCCGCTGTTCGCGCAGGTTCGACGCTCGCTTGCGATCGCCGGCTCGGGATGATCGAGCACGGCTCGGTACCGCCGGCATGAGACGCGCGTTCGTGGTGGTGATGGACGCCGTCGGCGCCGGAGCGCTGCCCGACGCCGGCAGCTACGGCGACTCGGGCACCGACACGCTCGGCCACCTCGCCCAACTGACCGGCGGGCTCGAGCTGCCCACGCTCGCGCGCCTGGGGCTGGGATCGATCATGCCGCTGCGCGGCGTCGCGCCCGCCGAGCACCCGGTGCTGCACGGACGCCTCCACCCGCTCGGGCCCGGCAAGGACTCGACCGCCGGTCACTGGGAGCTGATGGGCGTCGTCCGGTCCGAGCCGCTCCCCACCTACCCTGACGGATTTCCCCCCGAGGTCGTGCGGATCGTCGCGGCGGCGGCCGGTCGCGAGTTGCTCTGCAACCGGCCGTCCAACGGGATCGAGGCGATCGAGACGTTCGGCGCCGAGCACCTGCGGACCGGCTCGCCGATCGTCTACACGAGCCAGGACTCCGTCCTCCAGATCGCCGCGCACGTCGAGGTGATCGAGCCCGAGGAGCTGTACCGGCTGTGCAGGGAGATCCGCCAGCGGCTTCCACCCGAGCACGCGGTTGGGCGCGTGATCGCGCGGCCCTTCGAGGGGTCGGAGCACGCGCTCAGGCGCACCGACGGACGGCGCGACTACTCGGTCGCGCCACCCGCCCGAAGCTATTTGGAGGAGCTCCAGGAAGCCGGCGTGGAGGTACACGCGGTCGGCAAGGCAGGCCACCTGTTCGCCGGCGTCGGGGTGGACGTCCAGCACCCGGGCGCGACCAACGCTGTCGCGCTCGACGAGATCTCCCAGCTGATCGAGTCGCTCGACTCCGGGCTCGTGTTCGCGAACCTGATCGAGACCGACCAGGTGCACGGTCACCGCCACGACGCAGACGGGTTTCACCGCGCGCTCCGCGAGATCGACGCGCGCGTGAGCGCCTGGCTCGAGCTGCTCGGCGACGACGACATGCTGGTGCTCACCGCCGATCATGGATGCGACGTGAGCGCGCCGCACACCGAGCACACCCGTGAGTACGCGCCGCTGCTGGCCGCCTTCCGGGGTCATCGGTCGCGCCGTCTCGACGGGCCACTGGCCGACGTCGGCGCGAGCGCGCTCGATTGGCTGGCCGGCCGCTCGGCCCCCGAGCTGCCCGGCCGCTCGTTCATCTGAGGATTCGGTCCCGGTTCGGGTGCGGCGGGCACTACCGTTGACGGCGTGCCCGAGCTTCCCGAGGTAGAGACGATTCGCCGGCAGCTCGCGCCCCATCTCGAGGGGCGCACGATCGTGTCCGTCGAGATCCTCGATCCGAGGTGGACGCGGCCGGAGGATCCAGCCCACGTGGCGGCCGAGCTGCTGGGCGCGACGGTCGAGCGCGTCGACCGCCACGGCAAGTACCTGGACCTGTGGCTGTCGGGCGACCGGCATCTGCTCGTGCACCTGCGGATGACCGGGGCGCTGCTGCACGATCCCCCCGTCGATCCGCTCCATACGCGGGTTCGGATCGAGCTGGACGACGAGCACCGGCTCGTGTACGTCGATCCCAGACGGTTCGGCACCGGCCATCTGCTCTTGAGCTCCGTCGCCCGAGACGCGTACCTCGCGGCCCGCCTCGGCGTCGAGCCGTTCACCCCCGAGTTCACCGCCACACATCTCATCGAGCTCGCCCAGGGGCGCAAGCTGCCGGTCAAGGCGTTCTTGCTCGACCAGCGGCGGATCGCGGGCGTCGGAAACATCTACGCCGACGAGGCGCTGTTTCGCGCCGGGATCCACCCGCTGCGCCCGGCGGGCCGGCTGACGCGGGCCCAGTGGACCGCGCTCCATGACGCGATCGAGGATGCGCTCGCCGCGGGAATCGACGCGAAGGGCGCCTCAATCGACGACTTCCGCCACGTCGACGGCGCCCGCGGATCGTTCCAAGACCGGTTCCTGGTGCACACGCGGGCGGGCGAGCCGTGCCCGCGGTGCGGGCGTTCCGTGCGCAAGCTCGTCGTCGGCGGGCGCGGGACGTATGTGTGCGAGCACTGCCAGCCGCGCCCGCGAACATCCCGGCGCCCGCGCCGGGCTCCCCTCCGGACCTGATTTCGGAGCGCCGAACGACCAGATCAGCCCGGCTCCCCCGCGGCGCGGCGGACGCTGCGGCTCAGGCGGCCAGCAGGCCCGTCAGGCGGCCTTCGCGATCGGCGGCAAGCAGCTCCCTGAAACCGCCGATCGGCTCGTCGCCGATCACGATCTGCGGGAACGAGAACATCCCCGTGACGCGCTGGAGCTCGGCCCGGCCGTCCGGGTCGCGTGCCAGATTGACCTCCCGATATCCGATCCCGCGCCGCTCGAGCAGCGTCTTGGCGCTCACGCACAGCGAGCAGCGATCGGTCGTGTACACGGTGACGTTCTTCATTGCTTCAGAAAGTATAGCTTGGCACGGGGCGCCGGCCGCGGCGCGCTCGAGTGCCGCGCGTCCGGGGGGATTGTGCCCGGTCTGCTGAAAACCGAAGCGGTCGTCCTGCGCTCGATCCGCTACGGCGAAGCCGATCGGATCCTGCACCTGTACACCCCGCACCACGGGCGGGTGGGCGCGATCGCCAAGGGCGTGCGCCGAGCGCGCAGCCGGTTCGGCGCCCGCCTGGAGCCGTTCTTCCACCTCCGCGCCGGGCTGCACGAAGGGCGCGGAGAGCTGCTCACGGTCACGAGCGCCGACACGATCTCGGCCCACGCGGGTCTGCGCGATCACGCCGCGACCCTCGATGCCGCGGCGCTTGCGTGTGACGCCGTCTCGCGCCTGTTCGAGAGCGCGGAGCCGCACCCCGAGGTGTTCCGGCTGCTGTGCAACGAGCTGGCGCTGCTGAGCGCCGATCCGAGCCACGCGCGGCCCGCCAACGGGCTCGCGTTCCGCCTCAAGCTGTTGCTGGCCGCCGGCGTGCTCCCGCAGCTCGCCACGTGCGCGGCGTGCGGGTCCCCGGAGCATCTGCGCGGTTTCTCCGCCGCCGCGGGAGGCGTCGTCTGCAGCGCCCACGAGGCGGCCGCGTTCCCGCTCAGCGAGGATTCCTACCGGTTCCTGGTCGGCGCGCTCGGCAGCCCGCTCGCCGAGACTCCCGAGGCCCCCGAGCTGGCGCTCCGGCAGGCCGAGCGCGCGATCGCCGAGACCGCCGAGCACCACGCGCACGTGCGGTTGCGGCGGTTGCTGCGGACCGGCTAGATCAGCCTGCGGCCGACCAGCAGCCAGCCGCATCCGAGCAGGAGTCCCACGACGCTCCAGAGGATGTAGGGCGGCTCGTATCCGAAGTTGACCGTGTGGGCGCCCGCCGGCATGCCGATCGCCTGGAACAGGCCGCCCGTGGTCCGGATCGGGACCCCACGCCCGTCGATCGTCGCGCTCCACCCGGGCAGGTTGGTCTCGCGCCTGATGAGCGTCCCCGGGGAGCTGCACGAGACCCGCGCGCTCGTGCGTCCGGAGGCGGACACCGCGCACCCTGCGGAGGCGGTGAAGTACGGGTCGGAGCCGGACAGCGTGTAGATCCAGGTGCTCGGAGTGCGGAGCACGAGCATGAACCCGTCCTGACTCTCCGGCAGCGTCTGCCCGGCCGGCGTCAATACGTACCTCACGCTCGCGGCGCGGTAGCCGGCGAGGTTCCGCTCCAGCTCCTGTTCAGGCGACGGCCCGAACCACGAGCGGCCGCCGCCGAAGTTCCCGACGAACACCGTCGGGTCGACGACCCGGTCGAGCCGCGCGTTCACGTACCGCTGGAACCGCGACGGGATCGGGAGGTCGTTGATGTTGAGCGACCCGACGCCGAAGTACGAGCCGTAGTTCGGCGCCAGCGGACCGAGCGTGAAGAACCTCGAGCTGCCGAGGTGACGCTGGAGATACGCGACGGGCGCGGTGTCGACGGTCACGCTCCGCGGAGCCGAGAGCTCGGGGATCACGAACAGCGCGCAGGCGTCGATCGCCAGCAGCGCCGACAGGACGCGGATCCTGGCGCTCCGGCTCTTGACCAGCGCGCACGCGGCGGCGGCGATCACCACCAGCGCCCCCCACGCCACCGCCACCGCGAAGTACGGGCGCTGGCTGAACCGCGCCTCGAGCTGCCCGATCAGCGACTGCGCGCCGATCGCCGCCGCCGCGACGAGCACGAGCCCCGCGCCGGCGGCGAGCAGCAGGCGACGGCGCCAGTCCGGAGCCCGGGCCAGGTCGTCGATCCCGAGCGCCGCCAGCAGGATCACCGCCAGCTCGAGGGAGGCCGTCGCGTAGCGGAAGAAGGCGACCCGAGACATGCCGGGCAGCACGCCCAGCACATGGCCGAGCAGCGGTGGCTCGCCGTACATCCGCGCGAACACGAGCACGATCCAGGCGGCCAGCACGATCCGCAGACCCCGGCGGCCACGCGAGAAGATCCCGAGCAGCGCGAACAGCAGCAGCGACGTGTCCAAGTAGCCGCCCACTGATCCCCACAGGCTCGACATCACCAGGCCGCGGCCCGCGAAGTCGAAGATCGGGCCGAACGCGTACGGGAGCACGAGCTGGGGGAGGATCTGCGGCGGGAGGTGCGCGGAGCCGAGCGTGGCGCCCCGGTGGAGCCCGAGGTCGCCGTGGCTCACGTAGTCGATCGCCGCGACAATCAGCGGCGCGGCCAGCAGCGCCCCGCATGCCGCGCCGGCGGCGGCCTTCCCGAGCAGGCTCGCAAGCCGGTCGCGTCCCACCGAGGAGCACCGCCAGCCCAACCACAGGACGGCCAGCAGCGCGTCGATGTAGGCGACCTCCGGGAACCCCGCGTAGAACGACAGCGCGAGCGCCACTGCGATCAGCCACCAGCCGCCGCGGCGGCGCTCGGTGCACGCGGAGTAGGCGAGCTCGACCCCGAGCAGCAGCAGCGGCAGAAACGCGACCGGGTTGACGGTCGCGTGGGAAAGCCAGGCGAACGTGCCGTTCAGCGCGAACGCGATCCCGGCGGCCGCGGCCGCCCAGCGGCCGACCGAGATCCGGCGCAACAGCAGATACGTGGCGATCCCGGCCACGATCTCGAGCAGCATGTGCTCGTAGAGCTGCCCGTTCGCGAGCAGCGTGAGCAGCGTCGGAGGGAAGAACGCCGCCGACTGCATCTCGCCGGCGAGCGGCGTGCCGGTGCCCTCGTACGGATTCCACCAGGGGGCGTGGAGGTGGACCACGTCGAGCGCGGCGCGATGGCTCACCGCCTGGGAGATGAACCCGTTGTTGGGATCGATCGTGGGCTGGCCGCCGAGCGGCCCGGGGGTGACGGCGCTGATCAGGCCGCTACGCGGGCCCATCGGGTTGGGGTCGAATAGCCCGAGCAGGTACAGCAGATGGGCGACGATGACCGCGCCCGCGATCGCGAGCATCGCCCAGGTATCGGGCGGGACGCCCGCCGCCGCCTCGCGCAGGCGCCTGCTGCGGCGCGCCCGGCCCGTCGGCGCGTCGATGCTTGCTTGGGCGCCGGCGGCCACGGCGCCGCAGCTTAGCCGCCACCGAGCGGCCCGGCCGCCCGTCACGGCTTCGTTACGAACCCGGCCGCCGACCTTGGTCGGTGTCAGAATCGGCTACGTGGCGGAGCATTCGCTGACAGTCGGGCACGCGCATCCGAGCGGTCCCGTCGCGGACCGGTTCGAGGCTCGTATCCGGGCGCGCGAGGAGCGCGAGCTGTCGTCACTCGCGGTGCGCTCGTATCCGGCGACCCGCGAGCGTCCGGAGCCCGATTGCGGGCTTCGCACCCCGTTACAGCGCGACCGCGACCGGATCGTCCACAGCAAGGCGTTCCGCCGTCTGAAGCACAAGACCCAGGTGTTCGTCGCGCCCACCGGGGATCACTACCGCACGCGGCTCACGCACACGCTCGAGGTCGCCCAGATCTCGCGGACCGTGGCACGGGCGCTGGCGCTGAACGAGGATCTGGTCGAGGCGATCGGGCTCGGGCACGACCTCGGTCACCCGCCGTTCGGCCACATCGGCGAAGAGGTGCTCGATCGATGCCTGACGGAGCGGTTCGGCTCCTCGTTCAAGCATCACGAGCAGTCGCTGCGCGTCGTCGACACACTCGAACGCGACGGCCAGGGCCTGAACCTCAATGCGCCGGTTCGGGACGGGATCGTCAGCCACTCGGGGAGAGCGCCCGAGCCGGCCACGCTCGAGGGGTGGATCGTGCGGCTGATGGACCGCGTCGCGTACGTCAACCACGACATCGACGATGCGCTGCGGGCCGGGCTGATCGCTTCGAGTGATCTTCCGCCCCGGCCGATCGAGGTGCTCGGCGACACCGGGACGCGGCGGATCGACACGCTCGTGCACGATCTCGTCGAGCACTCGGAGGCGGCCGGGGAAATCATCCAGAGCGAGCCAATTGGCGGCGCGATGGCCGAGCTGCGCGCGTTCATGTTCGAGCGCGTGTACCTCGGGCCGGAGGCGACCCGCGAGCACGCGAAGATCAAGCTGGTCGTCGGTGCGCTGTTCGACCACTACTGCGACCATCCCGAGGAGATCCCGGATTCGATTCCGGCCGGAGAGGTGTCGCGCCGGGTGACCGACTACATCGCGGGGATGACCGACCGCTTCTGCATCCGGGCATTCGAGGCGCTGAGCGTCCCTGTCGCGTTCGCCCCGTGAGCGTGGGCGGGTGACTCGCTACACCGCCGACTCCCGCGATCGCGTCCGCGACGCGGTCGACATGGTCGCGCTCGTGTCCGCCCGTACGGAGCTGCGCCGCGCCGGTGCCAACAGCTACTTCGGACGCTGCCCGTTCCACGACGAGCGGACCGCGTCGTTCCACGTCAGCCCCGACGAGCGGCTCTACCACTGCTTCGGCTGCCAGGCCTCCGGCGACCCGTTCAAGTTCGTGATGGAGACCGAGGGACTCGACTTCAAGGGGGCGCTCGAGTCGCTCGCGAAGCGGTTCGGGGTGCAGCTCCAGACCGAGGCCGAAGATCCGGCGGCTGCAGCGCGCCGCGAGCGGCGCGACCGGCTGCACTCGCTGCTCGGCCGCGCTGCCGCCTACTACGCGCGCTACCTGGCGGAGTCGGGCGAGGCCGCGCAGGCGCGCGAGTACCTGGCCGCGCGCGGCTTCACCGACGAGACGCTGAGGGCGTTTCGGGTCGGATACGCGCCCAGCGCCTGGGACCGGATGCTGCTCGCGTCGCGGAAGGCCGGCTACAGCGACGAGGAACTGCGGGACGTCGGTCTCGCGCAGCGCTCGAAGACGCGGCAGGGGAGCGTTTACGACCGGTTCCGGGAGCGGATCATGTTCCCCGCGGCAGACGCACGAGGAAGGGTGCTCGGCTTCGGCGCGCGAGCGATGCGCGACAACCAGCAGCCGAAGTACCTGAACACCTCCGACGGCGAGCTGTACCACAAGCGCAGCGTGCTGTTCGGGATCGACCTGGCGCGGCCGGCGGCGTCAAAGGCGGGGCGGATGATCCTCGTCGAGGGATACACGGATGTGCTCGCGCTGCACCAGGCGGGGCTCACGAACGTCGTCGCGATCATGGGCACGTCGCTGACCGAGGAGCAGGTCGCCGAGCTCGAGCGGGTGGTCGGAAGGTGGGATGTGACGAACCCGAGTCGGGGCGTCCTCGATCTCTGCCTTGATGCCGATCGGGCCGGCCAGCAGGCGATGCTGCGAGCTGCCCAGCTCACGGAAGACCGTGGGCTGCGGCTGCGGATGGTCCCGCTGCCCGAGGGAATGGATCCCGCTGACCTGATCCAGGAGGAGGGCGCCGAAGGGCTGCGTGAGCGGGTCGAGGGGTCGGTGCTGTTCGTCAAATTTCACGTCGAAAGGGTTCTGGAGAGCTGGGACGGGACGGCGGAGGACCGCGATCGGGTTGTCGCCGAGCTGGCGCCAGCGCTCAAGCTCGACGCCTACGCGGGCACCCTTCGTGAAGAGCTCCCCAGGAGGATCTCCAACAGCCTCGACCTCTCTCCGGCTCGGCTTGGCGAGCTGCTGCAAGCCGCCGGGTCGGGCAAGGTCGTGCCCGGGACCCGCCGGCCCGCCGCTGCCGACACGATGGATCCCGCCGTACGCACCGAACGGGCCTTTCTGGTCCTGTGCATCGCGCTGCCCCAGGCGGGGCGTCACGCACTGGGAGCGATCGATCCCGAGCTCCATTTGACCAGCGAGCCGCTTCGGCGAGCTGCGCGGAGTCTGGCCGGGCAGACGGAGATGCCGCTTTCGGGGCTGCCGGAGGACGATGAGGACCTAGCGCGCGTGATGAACGATCTTGTTGAGCGCGCCGGGCGAGCGAGACAAGTCACACCCGAGCAGCTCGAGCAGCAGCGGCTGCTGCTCGAGCGCGCGCGGCTCGAACGCGCGATCCGCCGCGCGCGCGAGCAGGGAGACTCGGGGATCGAGCTCGCACGCGAGCAGCAGAACGTCCTCGACGCGATCCACGCGATCGACGTGCGGATCGAGAAGGCCGTGTAGGGCCGGGGCGCGACGGCACGGCGAGGAGCAATGGGTCCGTGCGTCACCGGGCCTCCTCAGCGTCGAGATGACGTGTCGTCGGCACGGTGTGACGGACTTCATTATGCGTGCTGCTATGCGCAAACTGTCACGCCGAAGTGGAGGATGGCTCAGTGTCCGTACCGCTAGAGTTCTCCGCGGCGACCCCGCCCCGGATCGCCAATACACCGCAATCTGGGGTAGCTCAATCGGCAGAGCAAACGGCTGTTAACCGTTAGGTTGTGGGTTCGAGTCCCACCCCCAGAGCTTCCAAACACACGACAGGGGACCGACAACATGAAGCTCTACGTTTGCTACGGAACCTGGAAGCCGGCGCCCCGGCCCGGCGGCCACCCGTGCGGTCAGGCATACCACGCGCTCAAAGACGCGGGCTATGACCCGGAGGTCAAGCGCGCGTACGGGCTCGGGATCATGCCCGGCGCGTACAACGAGCTGAGCTCGGGTCGGCGCGAGGTCAAGCAGCTGACCGGCAACTACTGGGTGCCCGCGCTCGTCGCCGACGACGGCACTGTGATCCAGGGCTCCCGGAAGATCATCGAGTGGGCGAACGCGAACCCGGCGGGCGCGGCGGCGGACAGGGCGGCCGCGGCGAGCTAGAGATGCGGCCCACGACCGTCGCCGAGCTCGAGGACTGGGAGCAGAGCGGCGCCGTCTGGCAGGCGATCGAGATCACCCCCGAGCGGGCGGTCATCGACCTGTGCACATGCTCTGGCGAGCCGATGGACAGGGTCGAGAGTGAGGACCCGCAGGTGATCGAGTTCGTCAGGACCCACCGGCCCGGCTGAGCGCCAGCCGCTCGACCAGGTCGGCAGCACGTGCGGCACCGTCGTGGGCGCTCGCCCACGCGCCGAGCCGGCCGGCCCGCTCCGCGAGCCCGGCGTCCGCGAGTGCCCGCCGCACCGCCAGGCGCAGCGTTGCTGGCGCCAGCAGCCGCCACGGCAGCCGCACTCCGACGCCGGCCCAGTCGGCGCGCGCCGCGTTCTCGGCCATGTCGCCGGAGTGAGGGACCGCGACGACCGGACAGCCCGACGCGAGCGCCCGCACCAGCGTCCCGTGCCCCGCGTGGCAGATTACGAGCGCGGAGCGCCCCATCGTGCGCGAGTACGAGACCCACTCGACCAGCCGCGTGTTGGGCGCCGCGTACACGGGCGCGCCGAGCGGCCTTCGGTTCCACGACGCCAGCACCCGCACCGGCTCGCTGCCGAGCCCGCCGACCGCTGCCCGCAGCAGCCGGTGCTCGGGGTCCTGAGCCGTCGAGGGGGCGACCAGCACCAGCGGGTCGTCGCCGGGCGGTGGCTCGACATCCTCGTAGGGCGGCTCCCAGAACAGCGGCCCGACCACGTGCACGCCGTCCGGCCAGGGCCGCGGGTACTCGAGCTGCGGGAAGGTGCCGACGATGCACAGTTCGTCGCTGATCCCGCCGTGCAGGCGGGTGACCGGCGGTAGCCCAAGCCGGGCGCGCGTGTCGTTCAGCTCCCTGCGTCCCTGGCGCAGACCGAGCTCGACCGCGCTGTCGAACGCGCGCCAGAGCCGGCTGCCGACCGCCGTGCGCGGGAGCCTCGCGCCGAACGAGTAGGGGGGAAGGCCCGGCGCCCCGACCGGGTACACGTGCGGGACGAGCGTCGCGACGGGGACGCCCTCGAGCTCGCCGGCCATTGCGGGCGCGAGCGTGAGGATGTCGTGGACGAGCGCGTCAGGCCTGAGCCCGGAGACCGCGGGCCGCGTCTGCGCGGTCGCCCGAACGACCGCCTCGTAGGGCTGGAGCGGCCGCTCGCGCGTGGGAAACACCGGGTACTCGGGCGCCGCGACGAACCGCATCCCGGCGGCCTCGACGTGCTCCCGCCAGCGCGCCCAGGTCTCGAGCACCACGTCGTGTCCCCGAGCCGCCAGGCACGACCCGAGCGCGAGCATCGGGAAGGCGTGCCCCGGATCTCCGAACGCGCCGAGGAACAGGCGCAGCGGCCGCGCGCCCGCCGCCCCTGCGCCGGCGGTCGTTCCGGCGGTGGTCAACCGCCGGCGAGCTCGGCCACGGCGCGCAGCTGGGCTACGTACTCCTCGGTCGAGAACGCCATCGGCGCGACCAGCAGCGTCCCCACCCCTGCATCGCGGTAGGCCGCCAGCCGGGCTCGGACGGCATCCGGCGTCCCGGACAGCGTGACGGTCTCGACGAGCTCGTCCGGTACCGCCGCGGCGGCCTCGTCCTTCTTTCCCGCGAGGTACAGGTCCTGGATCGCCTTGGCCTCGGCCTCGAATCCGTAGCGCTGCACGACGCGGTTGTAGAAGTTCTGCTGGCGCGACCCCATCCCGCCGACGTACAGGGCGATGCCCGGCCGCATCAACGCGCGCGCCTTGTCGACGTCGTCGGACACGTATGAGTTCACGACCGGAGCGATGTCGAAGCCGTCGAGCGACCGGTCCGCCCGGGCGGCGCCTTCCTCGAGCCGCGCACGGAAGTCGCCCACGTGCTCAGGCGAGAACAGCGTCGGGAGCCAGCCGTCGGCGATCTCGCCGGCGAGCGCGGTGTTCTTCGGACCGATCGCCGCCAGGTAGATCGGGATCCGCTCCTGGGCGGGGGAGATCATCAGCTTCAGCGCCTTGCCGGGGCCGTCGGGGAGCGGCAGCTCGATCGTCTCGCCGTGGAACTCGAGCCGCTCGCGCGCGAGCGCTGCGCGCACCACCGCCACGTATTCGCGCGTGCGCTGAAGCTGGCGGGCGAACCGCTGGCCGTGCCACCCCTCGGCCACCTGCGGACCGGACGGTCCGAGCCCCAGCAGCATCCGCCCGCCGGACAGCTGGTCGATCGTGGCGGCGGTCATCGCCGTCATCGCCGGGCTGCGGCCGGGCATCTGGAAGATCGCCGAGCCGAGCTTGAGCTTGTCGGTGCCCGCTGCGACGTACGCGAGGATCGTCGCGGCGTCGGAGCCGTACGCCTCGGCGGTCCAGGCCGAGTCGTACCCGAGCGCCTCCGCCTCCCGCACCGTCGACAGCAGGTCGCGGCCGCCCATCGAGACGCTCCAGTACCCGAGGTATGCGCCCAGCTTCATCTGCAAGTTTCCTTTCGCGACGAGGAGTTCGCTTGCCGGTCGAGACGAGCGGAACTAGATTCGGCGAACCCTATGCGAACGAGGCGCCGCGCGACGATCGAGGATCTGCGGGTGGCGGTCCAGTGCCTGCCCCGCGGCACCCGGATCGCGATGCTCGAGGGAATCCGCTCCAACGAAATCATCGTCGGGGCGTACACCAGCGACGGCGGGATCTGCCCGATGCTCGCGGCGCACCGCAACGGCGGGCGAACCAGCATGATCTCGTTCGCGAACGCCTGGGACCGGTTCGCTCTGCCGGCGCGCCGAGCCGATCCGCGGCGGGCGACCGAACGTGAGCTGCGGGTGCTCGTCACCCATCTCGAGGCAAGCCTGCTCGAAGACGAGGCGCCCCACACCGAGCTCGGCGCCGCGATCGAGGCGCACAAGCGCCTGGTCGAGCGCCGGGGCCAGCAGCCTCGCGAGCGCGGGCAACGTCCGGGAGACGCCAATCGCACCCGTGAGCTCCGCTCGCGCCCCGGCTGGGCGTGGAGCCGCCTGTTCCGCAACTACAGCGAGTACGAGCGCGCGCTCTCCTGGATCGAGCGCGAGCAGGCCGCGGCGGCGCAGCGCGAGCGAGACGCGCCGACCGAGCGGGACGCCCAGCCCGTCTGAGGCCGGCCGCCGGCCACCGGCCCTCGCCGAGGTCGCGGCAAACTGCGGCGATGGCGGAGATCGCGGCTGAACCCCAGGCGGCAGGAGCAGCCGCCCCGCGGACCGCCACCGAGCGGCGCACCAGCCCCGTCGAGCTGCTCTGGGACCTGGTGTTCGTGTTCGCGATCACGCAGGTCGCGACGCTGCTCTCGCGGCACCTCGACTGGTCAGGATTTGGGCACGCGATGCTGATTCTGGCGCTGATCTGGTGGGCGTGGTCGGCGTTCGTGTGGGCGGCCAACGCCCAGGAGAGCGACGCCGTCTCGCTCCGGCTCGCGCTGCTGGTGGCGACCGCGTTCATCTTCCTCACCGGCCTCGCCGTGCCCGACGCGCTCACCTCGAAGGGCCTGCTGTTTGCGATCAGCTACGCGGTCGTGAGGCTCATCCACCTGGCCCTGTACGCGGACGCGTCACGCCGCGGCAACGCTTCGTGGAGCGCGATCGCCGGGTTCGGGATGACCGTCCTGATCGGGATGGGGCTGCTCGTGCTCGGCGCCGCGCTGCACGGGACGGCGCGGCTGGTGCTGTGGGGGGCGGCGGTTGCGATCGACTACGCCGGCCCGGCCTGGCTCACGCGCGAGCGGCTGCGCGGCCTGCAGCAGGTCGCCGTGGCGCACTTCGCCGAACGGTACGGGCTGTTCGTGATCATCTGCCTCGGCGAGTCGATCGTCGCGATCGGACAGGGAGCGACGAGCGGCCATCAAGGTGTGGGGGCGGACGAGGTGGTCGTGGTGATGCTCGGCCTGCTGATCACGGTCGGCCTGTGGTGGACGTACTTCGACCGGTTCGCGCAGATCGCGGAGGATTCGCTGCGCGCCAATCGTGACCCGGTGCTTGCCGCCGCCGACGGCTACAGCTACCTCCACCTGGTCCTGGTCGCCGGGATCATCACGTTCGCCGCCGGCGTCCGGCTGCTCGTGCGAGCGCCGCACGTCACCCCCAGCGACGGCGTGCGGCTCGCGGTGTGTGGCGGGGTAGGTCTGTACCTGCTCGGGCACGTGGCGTTCAAGCTGCGGATGACCGGGAAGCTCGGCTATGGGAAGCTCGTCGTCCTAGCCGCACTCGCGATCCTCTACGGCGCCGGTAGCGGGCTGTCGCCCTGGGCGCTCGCCGCGGTGATCACGGCGCTGCTGGCGGCGCTGTGCGCGGCCGAGACGGTCGATCGGCGACGACTCGGTTTTCGCCGGAGGGCGAGCTGAGCAACCGGCCGACCGTCACGGTCGTGGTTCCGTTCGCCGGCTCGGACGCGCAGCTGCGCGAGCTGCGCGCGACCCTCGGCCGGTTGCGGATGCGCTCCGGCGACGAGCTGATCGTGTCCGACAACCGCCGCGATCCAGTCCGCACGCCGGCATACGCGCGCAACCGCGGGGCGGAGGCCGCGCACGGCGAGTGGCTGGTGTTCATCGACTCCGACACCGTGCCCGACGCGGGACTGCTCGACGCGTACTTCGACCCGTCGCCGCGCGCGGAGACGGCCGTGCTGGCGGGCGGGATCGAGGACTTCGCGCTGCGCTCGACCGCGGTCGCGAGGATCAACGTCGCCCGCGCGCGGATGAGCCACCGCGCGACGCTCGAGCGGGACGGGACGCCCTACGCCCAGACGGCGAACTGCGCGATCCGCAGAGCTGCGTTCGAGGCGGTCGGGGCGTTCGACGCCGGAGCAAGAGCCGCCGAGGACGCCGACTTGGGCTTTCGGCTCCGGCATGCCGGCTGGATGCTCGAGGAGCGCCCCGGCGCGGGCGTCCGGCATCGCAGCCGCGAGACGCTCGGGGCGTGGCTCGCGCAGATGGTCCGGCACGGCAGTGGCGCGGCGTGGCTCGAGCGCCGCTGGCCCGGAGAGCTCCCCGCGGCACCTGCGTCGGCCCTGATCAGGCGGATCGGCCGCGACCTCGCCGACGCCGGCTCGTACCTGGCGCGCGGTCAGCCCGCGGGCGCGGCCGACCCGCTGCTGGACCTGCTCGGTGCGATGGCGTTCGAGCTCGGACGGCTGGTTCCGAACACCCCGGCGCGGAGACTGTCAGGATGAGCGCATGACTGTGCAGAGCAGGATCGAGCTGTGCGGCGCGATCGACTCCGGCTTCGAGCGGGTCCTGACCCCGGAGGCGCTCGAGTTCCTGGCCGAGCTCGAACGACAGTTCGGACCCCGGCGGCGAGAGCTGCTGGAGGCGCGCACTCGGCGGCGGGCACGGCTGCGGGCGGGGGAGATGCTCGGTTTCCTTCCCGAGACCCGCGAGCTGCGGGAGAGCGACTGGAGCGTCGCGCCGCCACCGCCAGACATGCAGCAGCGATGGGTGGAGATCACCGGGCCGACCGATCGGAAGATGCTGATCAACGCGCTCAACTCGGGCGCCGACGGGTTCATGGCCGACTTCGAGGACGCCAACGCGCCGACGTGGCGCAACATGGTCAGCGGCCACATCAACCTCAGGGACGCGATCGACGGAACGATCACCTACGACGGCTCGGACGGCCGCCACTACGAGCTCGGTGAGCAGATCGCCACGCTGCTGGTCCGCCCACGCGGCTGGCATCTGCCCGAGCGTCACGTGCTCGTCGACCGCGAGCCGATCACCGGCGCGCTGTTCGACTTCGGGCTGTACTTCTTCCATTGCGCCCGGCCGCTGCTCGCGAACGGATCAGCCCCGTATCTGTACCTCCCCAAGATGGAGTCGCATCTCGAGGCGCGCCTGTGGAACGACGTGTTCTGCCTCGCACAGGACGCGGCTGGGATCGATCGCGGGACGATCAAGGCGACGGTCCTGATCGAGACGTTGCCCGCGGCGTTCGAGATGGACGAGATCCTGTACGAGCTCCGCGATCATTCCGCGGGGCTGAACGCCGGGCGCTGGGACTACATCTTCTCGTCGATCAAGTGCTTCGCCGACCGGCCGGAGATGGTGCTACCGGACCGCTCGGAGGTGACGATGACGGTCCCGTTCATGCGCGCGTACACCGAGCTGCTGGCGGCCACCTGTCACCGCCGCGGCGCCCACGCGATGGGCGGCATGGCGGCGCTGATCCCGTCCCGCAAGGACCCGGAGGCAAACGAGCGAGCGCTCGCGGGCGTGCGCGCGGACAAGGAGCGTGAGGTCTCCCAGGGCTACGACGGAACCTGGGTGGCGCATCCCGACCTGGTCGCGACCGCGCGCGAGGTGTTCGAGCGCGGCCTCGACGGCGCACCGAACCAGCTCGAGCGCCGCCGCGACGACGTGAGCGTGACCGCCGCCGAGCTCCAGGACCTCGGCGCGACCCCCGGCCGGATCAGCGAGGCGGGACTTCGCACCAACGTCAACGTCGGGTTCCAGTACATCTCGTTCTGGCTGACCGGACGCGGAGCCGCGGCGATCAACTCGCTGATGGAGGACGCGGCGACCGCCGAGATCTCCCGCACCCAGATCTGGCAGTGGGTGCAGCACGGAGCTGAGCTCGAAGACGGGCGGACCGTGACGGCCGAGCTGGTCCGCCAGATCCTCGACGAGGAGACCGCGAAGATCCGCGAGCACGTCGGTGAGGAGACGTGGAGGGCGGGACGTCCCGCCGAGACGCGTGAGATCTTCGGCCGGGTGGCACTGTCGGCGGAGCTGATCGAGTTCCTCACGCTTCCGGCGTACGCCTACCTCGACTGATGGCCGCGATCGGCGAGCACAATCTCGCGCTGCAGGCCGAGCGGTCGTACGAGCAGAAGGGCGACTACGAAGCGCTGCTGTTCGAGGGACGGTGGCATCGGTCCGGCGAGCTGTTCGACCGCGCGCGACGGCTCGCGGGTGGGATCGCCGCGCTCGGGATCGAGCCCGGCGAGCGGGTGGTCGTGACGATGGCCAACTCCGAACAGGTCGGGATCGCCTACCAGGCGCTGTGGCGCGCCGGCGCGGTCGTGACCCCCGCCAACTTCCTGCTGCCCGCCGAGGACCTCCGGCACGTAGTCGCCGACGCCGAGGCGTCCGCGGTGATCACTTCACCAGAGTTCGCCGACAAGGTCAGCGAGGCGACCACGGGGCTCGACCATGTCAGGCACTCGATTTCGGCGGGCGAGGTGGGCGGCTTCCTGCCGTTCTCCCAACTCGAGGAGGCCGGCCCTGTGGAAATCGTCCCCCGCGCCGACGACGAGCTTGCGGCGCTGCTCTACACCGGCGGCACGACCGGCCGCTCAAAGGGCGTGATGCTCACTCACCGGAGCCTCAGCTACACGGGCGCCGCGGCGCACAAGTCGGCATACGTACCCGGGATCAACCGCGGGCTGGCCACGCTCCCGCTGTCGCACGCGTACGGCCTGCTGATCACGATCGCGAGCCTGTACAGCGAGGAGCAGGGGATCGCGGTGCTGCTGCGGTGGTTCGATCCGGCCGCGTTCCTCGAGATGATCGCCGAGCATCGGCTGCAGCTGACCGCGGTCGTCCCGACGATGCTCCAGATTCTGCTCTCGCAGCCGCTCGAGGATTACGACCTCGGCTCGCTCCAGTACATCTCCTCGGGTGGTGCGCCACTCGCGGCCGAGGTCGCCGAGCAGTTCGCCAAGCGGGTTCCGTCCGCCAGGATCCGGCAGGGCTACGGCCTGACCGAGACCTCGTCGCTGATCTCCTCGAGCCCGATCGGCCGCGAGCGGCCGGGGTCGGTGGGCCTGCCGGTCCCGGGGACCGAGGTGCGGATCCTGGACGACGCCGGCAACGAGCTTCCGATCAATGCGGTCGGCGAGATCTGCGCGCGCTCGCCCGGTGTGATGCAGGGCTACTGGCACTCGCCGGAGGCGACCGCGGAAGCGTTGCGGCACGGGTGGCTTCACACGGGCGACCTCGGCTATCTCGACGACGACGGCTACCTGTTCATCGTCGATCGCAAGAAGGACCTGATCATCCGGGGAGGGTTCAACGTGTACCCGCGCGACGTCGAGGATGCGCTGCTCGAGCACCCGGCGCTCGAGAGCGCCGGGGTGGTCGGCCGGCCGGACGAGAAGTCCGGGGAGGAGGTCGTCGCGTTCGTATCGTTGCGGCCCGGCGCCGAGGCCACCTCGGAGGAGCTGGTCGGGTGGGCGCGGCAGCGAATCGGCGGCTACAAGTACCCGCGCGAGGTCCACGTGATCGACGCGATCCCGCTGACCAACGTGGGCAAGGTCGACCGCAAGGCGCTGCGCCGGCAGCTTGCCGTCAGCCGCGCGTAGACACCGGCGCGCCGAGATGGCCCTGCCAGGATTCGAACCTGGGCGCGACCGGTTATGAGCCGGCTGCTCTACCACTGAGCTACAGGGCCTGCCGCGCGACGCTACCACCGCGCTCCGACGCGGCTGCGCACCGCGCTCCGAGGCGCTCCGGGGGCGCATTCAAGTACGCTCTCAGGCGCCGATGCTCGTCACCGCGATGTCCGAAGCGACCGGTCAGACGATCGCCCTGCTGATCACGTTCGTCGGGATCGGCGTGATCGTCAACGTGCTAATCGTGTACATCGTGGCCCAGGTCCTGGCCGAGCGCAAAGAGAACCGGGAGCGCGAGCAGAGCTTCGGCTGACGGGCGGCGTGAAGGAACGCCGCGGGCGGGCGTCGAATGACACGCCTGCCGATGAAGCAAGCAGTCAGCTCGACCCGCACCACCGCCGCGCCCCGCGACTCGAAGTCCTCTCAGGGCTCCCGTCAGGCGCTGTCGGCGTACATCCGCTCCCGTTTCGAGGACTTCTCGCGGTCTCAGAAGGACGTCGCGCAGTACATCGTCGACCATCTCGACGAAGCGGCGTTCCAGACCGCCGAGGAGCTCGCCAGGCGGGCCAACACCTCGTCCAGCACCGTGGTGCGGTTTTCGCAGGCGCTCGGCTTCGAGGGCTTTCCGGAGCTCCAGCAGGCAGCCCGCGACGAGTATCGCCGTCGCGCGCCTGACGCGACCGGGGGGCTGACGGCGGCGCCGCTGTTCTCGCTCGACCAGACCGAGTTCGAGGGAGCGCTCGCCGCCGACCACGTGAACGTCGAGGACACCGCGCACAAGCTGTCGCGCTCGTCGGTCGAGGCGGCGATCGACGCGATCGTGTCCGCCGAGAAGGTGTTGATCGCGGGGACCGACCAGATGGCGTTCTTCGCCAGCTACCTCCGCCACCTGCTGATGCTGCTCGACCTTCGCGCCGAGATCGTCGCGAGCCCTTCGCAGGAGGCGCTCGGGAGGCTCAGCCGGATCGACGAGCAGACGCTCGTGATCGGGCTCTCGGCGGGGCGCCCGCACCCGCTGATCACGCGGACCATGAAGCTCGCCCGCCACCGTAAGGCGCCGACGGTCGCGATCACCGACGCGACCCTGTCCGAGGTCGCGCGGCTCGCGCGGATCCGCCTCTACTACTCCTCGAATACGCCCGCGTTCGTTCGCTCGCACACCGCGTTGCTGTCGCTGATCCAGGCGCTCGCCTACGGCGTGTACTCGCGCGACGCCCAGTCCTACGACGTTCGCATCAAGGCCTTCCGCCTGAAGTAGCGTGGCGGGCCGCCCGCTCGTCCAGCCGGCGGCGGCGTAGGCCGGCTCAGCGCGGCGCCACGAGCAGCGCCTGCACGGCTCGGCCGATGCGGCCTCGCTCGTCGTACAGGACGCTCTCGGCGCTCGCGACACCGTCCGCGGGGATCCGGGTGCGGGCGTCCAGGGCGATCCACTCTCCGACCGGCTCGCGCTCGATGTACAGGGTCAGGTCCGGATTGATGAACAGGTATTCGTTCCAGTGCAGGACGGCGCTGATCCCGTTGCCGAAGTCGCCGGCAGCCGCGAGGCGCTGAAGCGGTGAGGGCTGCTCGCCGGCGACGACCGGCACCCGCAGTCGGAACCAGGCGGTCGCGGGGCCGCCGCCGAACGCTCCGGATACGAACCGGACCTCGATCGCGTCGGGCATGAACGTCGGGCGCGCCGGGGGGACGAACGCCGGCGGCCGATCCTCGCCGTCCTCGGGTCCGGGCGGCGGAGGCTCCGGATCGGTGTGTGCGCCAGCCGCGTCGGCGCGGCGAACCTGGAGCGCGCGGGCGCGGACCAGCTCGGCTCCGTCCGGTCCCCACAGCGATGCTTCGAGCAGCTGCACGCGGCGCCCGGGTCTGGCCACCGACGCCTCGAGCACGAGCTCGCCGAGCGGGACGGGTCTCAGCAGCTCAAAGGTCACGCGGGCGATCGACAGACCGTCCCCGGCCGGGAGCCGCTCCAGCGCCCGCACCAGCAGCGCCGCCGGCGCGCCACCGTGCTGGGCGCCGCGGTCCCATGGCCCGCGGGCGAGCTCGGAGGCGAGGAAGCGCCCGTCGCCACGATCGGTGAACACCCCTTCAGACACGGCGAGGCAGACTACTGCGCGGCTACACTCATGCCGGATGAGCGAGCAGGCACGGATCCCCCGCGACGAAGCGACATTCACGGTCAAGGCCGGCCTCGCCGAAATGCTGAAGGGCGGTGTGATCATGGACGTGGTCACGCCCGAGCAGGCGAAGATCGCCGAAGACGCCGGGGCCGCCGCGGTGATGGCGCTCGAGCGCGTGCCGGCCGACATCCGGCGCGACGGCGGTGTTGCGCGGATGTCCGACCCGGCGATGGTCCGCGGCATCCAGCAAGCCGTCACGATCCCGGTGATGGCCAAGGCCCGGATCGGGCACTTCGCCGAGGCGCAGGTGCTCGAGGCGCTCGAGGTCGATTATGTGGACGAGTCAGAAGTCCTTACGCCCGCCGACGAGGCCAACCACATCGACAAGTGGGCGTTCAAGGTCCCGTTCGTGTGCGGCGCGACGAACCTCGGCGAGGCGCTCAGGCGGATCGGCGAGGGCGCCGCGATGATCCGCTCGAAGGGTGAGGCCGGCACCGGAGACATCGTCGAGGCGGTCCGCCACCTGCGCATGATCCGCACGGAGATCCGGCGGCTGGGGGTACTCAGCGAGGAGGAGCTCCCGACCGCCGCCAAGGAGCTTCAGTCGCCCTTGAGCCTCGTCCGTCAGGTCGCGGCCGACGGCCGGCTTCCCGTCGTCGTGTTCTGCGCCGGTGGAATCGCGACCCCCGCCGACGCGTCACTCGTGATGCAGCTCGGCGCCGAGGGCGTGTTCGTCGGCTCGGGGATCTTCAAGTCCGAGGACCCGGAGCGGCGGGCGCACGCGATCGTCGAGGCCACGACCCATTTCCGCGATCCCGCGCGGGTCGCGGCCGCCTCGACCGGCCTCGGTCAGCCGATGGTGAGCCTCGAGACCTCGAAGCTCGAGCACGAGCAGCTGCTCGCGCCGCGCGGCTGGTAGTGAGCGGGGGCGAGCGGCGACAGACCGTCGGAGTCCTCGCCCTGCAGGGCGACTTCGAGGCGCACGCGAAGCTGTTGCGGTCGATCGGCGCGGAGCCGCGCGAGGTGCGGGTCCCCGCCGACCTCGACGGTCTCGACGCGCTGGTGATCCCGGGTGGGGAATCGACGGTGATGACGCTCGGGATCGAGCGGGAGGGCCTGGCGGAGCCGCTCAGGGAGCTGGTCGGCGCCGGCACGCCGGCGCTGGGCACGTGCGCGGGGATGATCATGCTCGACCGCGACCACCTCGGAGTCCTCGACATCGTCACGCGGCGCAACGCGTTCGGCAGGCAGCTCCGCTCGTTCGAGGCGGATCTCGTCGTCGACGGGGTCGAGGGCGGTCCGGTGCACGCCGTGTTCATCCGCGCGCCGTGGGTGGTCGAGCACGGGAGCGGGGTGGAGGTGCTCGCGCTGGTGGACGACCATCCGGTGGCGATCAGGCAGGGCAACGTGCTCGCGGTGGCGTTCCATCCGGAGCTCGCCGGGGAGGACCGGCTCCACAGGCTGCTGCTGTCTCGAAACGGGCGCTCGAGCGCGCCCTAACGCGTCCCGGCCCGCTCGTGGCGGCCGGCGTAGGACCTGAATTCGCGTTCGAAGCGAACCCAGTCGAACTGCGGAACGCCGTCCGGATCAGGAGGCGGCTGCTCGTCGGCCGGCTCGTCGTCCGGGGGCGGGCCGCCCGAGTCGCTCCCGCGCGAGAGCCAGGCGGCGAGCGCTGAGACGATGATTCCGGTGGCGTACAGGGTCGCGGCGAGCACCCCGTGATGGCTGAGCGACGCGACCAGCCCGACGGCGTACAGGAGGAGCGCGGCGAACACGAGCCGCCGCAGGTCGCCGCCCGGGAACGAGCGCCGGGGCGCCCTCGCATACGCGCTCGCGATGATCGCGCCCGCGAGTACCACCGCCAGTACCAGCTTCCACGCGAATGAAGGTGACAACACGATTACCCCTATCCACGATCATCGGCCGATACGCGGGTGAAATCAAGCCCTCCGGCGAAATTAACCGCATCCGCTCGGCCACTCGCCTGCTCGGCATCCTGCCTCGCTGATCGGCGGCGGCCGAGTCATCCCGCTGGGCCTCGCTCACTCCGCTTCTGGTAGCGGGGTGACCGCTCCGTTCGCTCGGCAGTTACAACCGCTCAGCATCCGGCTGGGCGCCTAGACGACCAGACCGTGCCTGACCGTGTTCTCCGTGAACGCGCGGGGCTCGACGAACCCCAACAGATACCCCGGGCCGCCCGCCTTCAGTCCGTTCCCGGACAGGCGATTGCCGCCGAACGGCTGCCGGCCCACCTTGGCCCCGGTGATGCCGCGGTTGACGTACAGATTGCCCACCGGGCTGCGGTCCCGGACGTACCGGACGGTCGCCGGATCGCGCGCGAACAGGCCGCCGGTCAGCGCGTAGGGGAGGCCCTCGACGAGCGCGAGTGCGCGATCGATGTCACGAACGCGCTCGATCGTCAGCAGCGGCCCGAACACCTCCTCGCCGAGCACCGGCGAGTCGGGCGTCAGGTCGGCCGCGACCGTCGGCGCGCAGAACCACCCGCGGTCAGGGACGTGTTCGGCACGAGCGACGATCCGGCCGTGGTCGGCGGCGAGCGCGGCATACCGCTCGATCCGCTCCTGCGCGCTGCGCTCAATCACGGGAGGGACCTCCGTGCCCAGCTCGCCGGCCTGCCCGACGACCAGCGCGCGCGCCGCGCCCGCGATTCGCTCGACCAACCGGTCGCCGATCGCCTCGTGTACGAGCACCCGTGAGGCGGCAGAGCACTTCTGCCCCGCGTACGCGAACGCCGACGACACGATCCCGGGGACCGCCTCGTCGAGATCGGCGTCGGCGTCGACGATCACGCAGTTCTTGCCGCCAAGCTCGGCGACTACCCGTTTGATCGCGAGCTGGCCGGGGGCGAGCTCGGCAGCCGAGCGGATGATCTCGAGCCCCACGGCGAGCGAGCCCGTGAACGCGATCGTCTGGACGTCCGGGTGGCTTACGAGCGCCGCGCCGACGTCGCCTTCGCCGGGGAGCAGCGCGATCGCGGACGCCGGGACGCCGGCGGCGCGCAGCGCCTCGACAATCCTCAGCCCGCATCCGGGCGACTGCTCGGCGGGCTTGAGCACGGCCGTGTTCCCGGTCGCGAGCGCGGCGGCGGTCATCCCGCACGGGATCGCGATCGGGAAGTTCCACGGGCTGATCACCGCTGCCACGCCGCGCGGGAGGTAGCGCAGCTCGTTTCGCTCGCCCGGCACCTGGATCAGCGGCGCGCCGGCGTCGAGCTCGATCGCCGCGCGCGCGTAGTACTCGAGGAAGTCGATCGCTTCGCACACGTCAGCGTCCGCCTCCAGCCACGGTTTCGCGCATTCCCGGACCTCGAGGGCCGCCAGCTCGAGCCGTCGCTCCCGCATCCATGCCGCCGCCCCGACCAGCGCCGCGGCGCGCTCCGGCGCCGATCTGCGGCTCCAGGCGCCGAACCCGCGGCGCGCCTCCGCGACCGCCTCGCGCACCTCATCCGCCGTCGCGGCGGCCGCCCGCGCGACGACCCGCTCCGGCTCGCCCGGGTCGGTGGAGATGAGCTGCTCGCCGGGACGGGCCGAGTCGCCGATCAGCACCGGGACCGACATCGGAAGCGCGGCGTCGAGCGCAGTCAGCGCGGCCCCAAGCTGGGCGCGCACCGCTGCGCGCCGCAACTCGAGCACCGGCTCGTTCGCGAAGGGGGGCAGTGCTGCCCGGCCGGAGGCGCTCATGGCGCCACCAGCAACTGGTCGAGCGCTGTCCCGCTCGCTTGCTCGTGCAGGAACGACTCGTTGCTTGTGTTCTCGAGCAGCCTCCGGACGAGGTACGCCATCCCGGCGACCAGATCGCCGACCGGGCAGTACGTGCGGACCCGAAGCCCGTTGGCCGCGAGCGCGTCCTGTAGCTCGTCGCCGAGGCCTCGCAGAACCTGGATCTCGAGGTCGGTGTCGGCGCCGCCGGAGCGGCGGTTGTATGCGATCGCGTGCGCCACGGAGCGCAGATTGTGGGACGCGACCGCGACCCGGACGACCGGGCGGGCGTCGAGCAGCGTCCTGGTCAGCGCCTCGAAATTCCGGTCGCAGTCGGCCTTGACCTCGAACACGGGCGCCGGCCAACCCTGCTGGCGGGCCTCGACGAGCTCGTGATCCCAGTAGGCGCCCTTCACCAGCCGGACCTGCAGCGGCGGGCGGCGCGCCGTCGCGTGTGCCCAGTCGAGGACCGCATCGAGTTGCTCGGGCGAATCGCGGAGGTACGCCTGTATGACGATCCCGGCCGATGGGCCGTTTTCAAATTCTGTTTCGTCCAACAAATCCAGCACGAGCTCCAGCACCGCCTCGCGCGAGTCGAGCGACTCCATGTCGATGTGGACGTGGGCCCCGAGCTCGCGCGCGCGGCGCAGCAGCGGGCGCAGGCGCTCGGACGCGTCCCGCTCGCCCAGCGCCGGAGCGTCCGGACGCAGCAGCGGCGTCAGCGCCGAGATCTTCACGGACACGTTGACCCGCGAGAGCGCGCCGATTCGATCCCGCTCGAGCACCGGGCGCTGTGGCCAGCGCCCCGCTTCGCGCGAGAGCTCGTCGAGCGCCTCGCGGCAGCGGGCGGCGTAGACGTCCGCCTCGCTCGCGGTGACCGTCGCCTCGCCGAGCAGATCGACGGTGCTGGCGACGCCGCCCTCCCACAGCCACCGGAGGACCTTGACCGCGTCGTGGGGCGTCTCGCCGACGATGAACCGGTGGGCCATGTGCTTGACGCCGGCAGCGGCGGCCGCGCCGATGGCCGGGCGCGCCGCGCGTACATCGGCGATCCGCATCGCGGCCGACAGGGACGGCGGAACCTCGGGCAGCTCGTCGAGGAAGTCCAGCAGATGGCGGGCTACCTCGTCGAGGGAGCGACACGCGGGGACCACGTCCACAAACCGGAACAGCGCTGCGCGCAGCTCGCGATCGGCGGTCGCCAGCTCCATCGCGCGCGCATCGAGCGTCCGCAGCGGGTGTCGTGCGCTCGAGGGAAACGAACCCGCGAGCTGCTCGCCGATCCTGCGGATCTCAGGCTCGAGCCCGGGCATCTGTCGGCGCTCGCTGCGGCGTCGTGCTCTCGATCTCCCCCCACGACATCGCCGCTTCGCGGCGCGCCTCGTCCACGGCGCCACCGCCGCGCACCCCGAACAGCCGCTTCGCGTACACGAGGTAGATGACGATCGCCAGGTTGATCGCGAACCCGATCACCTTCAGCGGCGACACCCGATGCACGATCTCATACACCTCCAGCGGTAGCAGCAGCGCGGTCGCGATGAACGTCAGATACTCGGCCCAGCGCTTCGCGTACCACAGCCCCACCGCCTCGATCCCCTCGAGCAGCGCTAACGCGAGCACCGCGATTCCGAACAGCGCCAGCGTGTGGGCGCGGAGCGAGAACAGCTTGTCGAGCTCGCCCACGATCCCGACGTGGCCGGTGGTCTGCACCGGGCCTCCTGCGACGCCTCCCTGGATCGCCGTCAGTACGCGCATGAAGGTGCCGCGGGCGGCCTTCTCGTTGGCCGACAGGATCAGGACCCCGGTGCCGAGCAGCGCCAGGATCACGAAATGGAATGCTCGGTCCACCGCGATCAGCCGCAGCACGATCCGGTCGCGCAGCGCCTGGCCGCGGGCGGGGACTTCGATCTCAACACGATCGGGCGGATGGCGGCGCGCCGGCTCAGTCGGCGGAGGGAGCGGGACCCAGGTGTCGCAGCGCAGACACCGGTACCAGCGGTAGCCGTCGTACTCACGTACGAGTACCGCATCCTGATCGCGGATCTCCTTGGCATCGGTCCCGGTCAGCACGTGGCCCTTCCACCCGCAGACGATCAGCTCCCACCCGATCCGCCGCCGGATCCTCGGCCCTCTGTTCCGCGGTCTCACGCGACGATGTTGACGGCCCGGGCGACGATCAGAATCACGATCCAGAGCGAGACGAGCGACTGGGTGGCCATCAGCCATTTCGCGGCTGCGGTCAGCGGCATCGTGTCGGTTGGGCTGAACGCCGAGGCGTTCGTGAGGGACAGGTAGAGGTAGTCGCTCATACCGGGCTTCCATCCGGGGTGGTACTGCTCGCCTTCCGTGGTCATCGTCGCGAACAGGAAGTCCGGCTCGTACGTCTCGCCCAACCGCCGCGCCAGCGGACCGCCACGGTCGAGCTCGTAGTACCAGAGCGCGAACAGCAGCACGTTGGTGCTCCACAGCGCCACGCCGGAGAACATCAGCGCCGGTCCGTTCTTGAGGTGGCCGTGCAGCAGGTAGTGGGTAAGCAGGAACAGCGAGAACACGTTGACCGCGCTGACCAGCGCGATCAACGCGATCGCGATGTGGCGGCGCAGCGGGGAATGGCGGACCGCCCGATGCGGCGAGGAGAAGATCAGCCCGATCAGCAGCAGTGCCTCGACCCCTGGCAGCAGCCAGCTCGGCCCGATCGTCAACTTCTCCGGGAGCACGAACTGGAGCACGATCGCCGCGGCGACCAGCAGCTGCGGCGCCCAGAAGGGCGACCAGCGGTCCAATGCCGCGATCAGCGGTGCAGCGAGCGACCGGCGCCGCCGCCGACGCCGAGCGGGTCCGGTGGTCGAGCTCATCCGGGCAATGGTCGCAGTTGTCCTCGACGGGCGAGCCCGGCAGGAGGTCTCGGCGCCCCACCGAACCTCACACCATGCGAGCAGCGAAGATGCTTCTGTTGCCGTGCCTGGCGCTCGCCGTCGCGGCGTGCGGGGGTTCGAAGAACTCGACGAGCGCGGCGGTCACGACCACGCCGACGCACACCGTCACGGTCACCACGTCGGCCACGACGACCTCGCAGACGACGACCACGACTCCGTCGGGGACGCCGATCTGCCGCGCGTCGACGCTCGCGCTGTCGTTCATCGGTAGCCAGGGCGCCGCCGGTCATGGGCTGCTCGGCTTCGAGCTCAAGAACACGGGCAACGCGACCTGCAGCACGATCGGCTATCCGGGCGTCACGTTCATCGACAAGGCAGGCAAGCCGCTACCGACGAACACAACTCGCACGACCCAGGACTACTTCGGCTCGGCCCCGAAGGTGCTGTTGAACGTGGCGCCGGGCTCGAAGGTCTCGTTCCGGATCGGCGTCACGCACGTGCCGGCCGGAAACGCCACCTGCACCACCGCAGCCGGGCTACAGGTGATCCCGCCGAACGACACCTCGACGCTGACGGTCTCGATTCCCGACGGCGCGTACTACTGCCAGACGGCGACCGTGTCACCGGTGCGGCCCGGCACCTCGGCCTATCCCGGCCAGTAACCGCCGGCGCTCACCGCACCGTCTCGAAGCGCACCACTCCGTCGTGCGCCTGCTCGCGGACCAATTCGTCGCGCGCCAGCAGGTCGAGGTGGCCGAGCACCTCCGAGAGGGTGAGGTACGCCTGGGTGACCGCGACGTTGCCCCACATCCGGAGCGCGATCTCGTAGGCGGTGAGCGGGTCCGGATCGAGCATCCGCAGGATCTTCTCGGCGCGCCGCTTGTGAAGGCGGAGCCGCTCGTCGATCAGCGCCGCTGGGTCCACGATCGGCTCTCCGTGCCCGCTCAGCACCACCTGCGCCGGCAGCTCGCGGGTCGCGAGCATCGAGTCGATGTACTGGATCAGCGCCTGTGGGCGTGTCTGCGGGGCCCGCGGGTCGAGCGGCCGGTGCACGAGCGGATTCGAGGAGATGTGCGCCAGCAGGTGGTCGCCGGCGATCAGGATCTGTCGCTCGGGATCCCAGAAGATCGTGTCCGACGGGCTGTGTCCGGGCCGGTGCATGACGGTCAGCGTGCGGTCGCGCAGCGTCAGCTCGTCGCCGTCGCGCAGCAGCCGGGTCACCCGCCCGCGCGACCCGAACGCCCTGAACGCGGCGCCCACGGCGCCCAGCACGGTGGTCAGGTCCTCGGGGATCCCGTGGCGGCGCATCACCGCCTGGGAGAACTCGTCGTCGGCCGTGATGCTGGAGCTGAAATCCGCCAGGTACGGAGCGAGCAAATCGAGCGCCGCGACCTCGGCGCCCGAGCGGCGCGCCAGCACTTCGAGCAGCCCGATGTGATCCATGTGCTGGTGGGTGATCACGAGCAGCTCGAGGTCCTCGATCGCGCGGCCGTGGGCGGCCAGCGCCTGCTCGAGCTCGTCGAGCGACTTCCCCGAGTTGGGGCCGGTGTCGACGAGCGTCACCGGATCGTCGTCGATTAGGTAGCAGTTCACCCGGCCGACGGCGAACGGGGTCGGGATCGCGAGGCAGTGGATTCCAGCGTCGGCCGCGAGCGCGGTGGCCGCCTCCGGCGATTCGGGGTGCCCGCCGGGTGCCGTCAACTGCGGATCACGGCCAGCACCTCGTCCCGCCGGCGCTCCATGTCCTCGCGCGAGCGCAGCGACTCCAGGCACAGCCTCAGCAGCGGCTCCGTGTTCGAAGGGCGCACGTTGAAGTGCCAGTCCTCGTGTTCGACCGACAGCCCGTCCAGCCGGTATGCGCGGCCGCCGGCGTAGCGCTCCGCGAGCTCCTCGAGCTTCGCCTGCTGGTCGGAGACCTCGGAGTTGATCTCCCCCGAGATGAAGTACTTCGAGCGATACGGCTCGAGCAGCTCGGACATCTTCCGGCCGCGCGTTGACAGCAGTTCGAGGATCAGGAGCGCCGGGAGCGTTCCCGAGTCGGCGCAGTAGAAATCGTGGAAGTAGTAGTGGCCGGAGACCTCGCCTCCGAAGATCGCGTGCTCAGCCCGCATCCGCGATTTGAAGAACGCGTGCCCGACCCGGTTCATCAGCGCCGTGCCACCCCCGCGCTCGACCGTGTCGGGGACCGCCCAGCTCGCGCGGACGTCGTACAGGATCGTCGCTCCCGGATGCTTGGAGAGGACCGACTCGGCGAGCAGCGCGGTCAGAAAATCGCCATCGACGAACGCCCCCTGCTCGTCGATGAAGAAGCACCGGTCGGCGTCGCCGTCCCACGCGATCCCGAGGTCGGCGCCGTGCTCGACGACAGCGCGCATGATGAACTCGCGGTTCTCGGGCAGCAGCGGGTTCGGCTCGTGGTCCGGAAAATTGCCATCTGGCTTCCAATAGGTTTCGATCAGATCGAGGCCCAGACGCTCGAGGAGCGGGCCGACCATCGGGCCGGCCATCCCGTTGCCGCCGTCCACGACGACGCGAAGCGGCTTGACGGCGCTCGCGTCGATGAACCCGAGCGCGGCCGCGTGGAACTCCGAGTAGATCGACACCTCCTCGACGCGGCCACCCCCGGGTGGGTCGGCAAGCCCCGCTGCGATCCGGTCGCGCACATCGCCGATCCCGGCGTCTCCGGACAGCGCGAGCGCGCCACGGCCGACGAGCTTCACCCCGGTGTAGCTCTTGGGGTTGTGCGACGCGGTGCACATCAGGCCACCGTCGAGGTCGCGCGAGCCGACCAGGAAGTAGAGCATTTCTGTTCCCACCATTCCCGCCTCTACCACCGTCGCTCCCTCGGCCAGCATCCCCGCGCGGTACGCGGCCGCCATCTCCGGCGCAGTAAGGCGCATGTCGTGGCCCAGCCCGAGCCGCAAATCCGACGGCGGCTTGCTCTCGAGCGCGGCGATCACCTGCACGAACGCGCGCCCGATCAGCTCCGCCACACCGGCGTCGAGCTCGGCGCCGTACAGACCCCGGATGTCGTAGGCCTTGAAGATGTCCCGGTTGGCGAGCACGCCCATCGAGCTGATCCTACGGATAATCCAGCGCGTGAAGCCGCTCGTGATCATCCTCTGCGGAGGCCGGGGGACGAGACTCAAGGAGGCCGCGCCGGCGGTGCCCAAGCCGCTCGTCGAGATCGGAGGACGTCCGATCGTCTGGCACGTCATGCAGATCTACTTGGCCCAGGGCTTCAGGCGCTTCCTGCTGCTGACCGGCCATCGCGGCGAGCAGATCGAGGCGTTTGTGGAGATCGAGCCGTGGCCCGCGGGCGCGGAGATCCGGTGCATGGACACCGGCGAGGACACGCCGACCGGCGGTCGGCTGCATCGCGCCGCCGCCGCCGTCGCGGCAGAACCGGTGTGCGTGACCTACGCCGACGGCGTGGCCGACATCGATCTCGGCGCACTGCTCGCGTTCCACGACCAGCACGCGAGCGCCGTGACGATGACCGTGGTGCAGCCGCGGCTCCAGTTCGGGGTCGCCGAGCTGAACGGCGACGGCGTGGTGCGCGGCTTCACCGAGAAACCCCGCAGCGAGCACTGGGTCAACGGCGGCTTCTTCTGCGTGCGACCCGGGACGCTTGATGAGATCGGACCCGACAGCGTGCTCGAGCGCGAGCCGCTCGAGCGACTGGCGGCGGCTAGGCAGCTCCGGGCGTTCCGCCACCGCGGGTTCTGGGAGTGCATGGACACCTACAAGGACGCGGTCGAGCTGAACGACCTGTGGGCACAGGGCCGCGCCCCCTGGAAGCTGTGGACCTGACCGGCCGTTCGGTGCTCGTCACGGGAGCGTACGGGCTGTTGGGCTCGTGGCTGGTCGAGGCCCTGCTCGACGGGGGAGCGCGCGTCGTGGGGCTCCGCCGTGACGAGCCGGCGGCCTCGGCGCTCGAACTACGCGGGCTGGCGGACAGGATCGCTGTGGTCGCGGGTGACGTCTGTGACGCGGGGCTGGTCGCGCGGGTGCTGGGCGAGTACGACGTCGACACCGTCTTTCACCTCGCGGCTCAGACCCAGGTCGGGACCGCCAACCGTGCTCCGCTCTCGACGTTCGAGGCCAACGTCCGCGGAACTTGGGTGGTGCTGGAGGCGTGCCGGTTCCATGGTGCCGAGCGCGTCGTGGTCGCGTCCTCCGATAAGGCGTACGGCCCGCAGCCGGAGCTTCCCTACCGTGAGGATCAGGCGCTCGTGCCGCGCTACCCCTACGACGCCTCGAAGGCGGCCGCCGACATGATCGCGCGCTCGTACTGGCACACGTTCGGGCTGCCGGTCGCGGTGACTCGGTTCGCGAACCTGTACGGCGGCGGCGATACCAATCCCGATCGGCTGATCCCCGAGGCGGTGTGCGCCGCGCTCGCCGGCCGCGCGCCGGTGATTCGCTCGGACGGATCGCCGAAGCGGGACTTCCTGTACGTCGAGGACGCCGTCCGCGCGTACCTCGCGATCTGGGAGCTGCTGGGCACCGCTGGGGGCAGGGGCGAGGCTTTCAACGCCGGCAGCGGAGCTCCGCACCGGGTAGCGGACGTCGTCGCGACGATCTGCCGGTTGGCCGGCACCGAGGTCACCCCCGAGATCCGCGGGCAGGGGACGCCGCTCGGTGAAATCGACCGCCAGTGGGTCGACTCGACGAAACTGCGCGACCACACCGGGTGGAAGCCGCAGGTGACGCTCGAGGAGGGCCTGGAGCGCACGATCCAGTGGTATCGCGAGCATCCACAGATGTGGCGCAATTAGACTGAATCACGATGTCCGGACATTCGAAGTGGCACTCGATCAAGCACAAGAAGGCGGTCGTCGACGCCCGCCGCGGCCAGCACTTCACGAAGCTGGCGCGCGCGGTCACCGTCGCCGCGCGTGAGGGGGGAGGCGACGTGGACGGCAACCCCGCCCTGGCGCTGGCCGTGCAGAAGGCGCGCGACGCGTCGATGCCCAAGGACAACATCGAGCGCGCGATCGCCAAGGGCACCGGCGAGGGCGTCGACGCCGAGCAGATCGAGACGGTCCTGTACGAGGGGTACGGCCCGGGTGGGGTCGCGCTGCTGATCGAGGCGGTGACCGACAACCGCAACCGAACGGGCGCCGACGTTCGCCACCTGCTGACCAAGCACGGCGGCAGCCTCGGTGAGCCGGGCTCGGTGTCGTACCTGTTTGACAAGCAGGGTGTGATCGTCGTCGGCGCGTCCGGGCGGGCGGGCGCCGCTTACGACGAGGACGACCTGATGGCGGCGATCGACGCGGGGGCGCTCGACATCGTCCGTGACGACGACGTGTTCGAGGTGATCACCGAGCAGGCGGACCTCGTCGCTGTCCGTCAGGCCGTCCAGGACTCAGGGGTCGACGTCGAGAGCGCCGACCTCGCCTGGCGCCCCAAGTCGCGTGTTCCGGTCGAGGAAGCCGACGCGGCCAAGCTGATGCGGCTGATCGACTCGCTCGAGGAATCCGACGACGTCGCCGGGGTGCACGCCAACTACGACGTCGATGCCGCCGTGCTCGAGCGGATCGCGTCCTAGCGCACGTTCGCTACTCTCTCGCGCTCGATGCCTAAGCGAGCACTCGGAATCTCGTGCGCAATCGCACTTGCCGCCGGTCTGGCAGCGTGCGGCTCGACGGCCCCCGGAGTCGAAACGGCGCCGTCAGGCGGCGCGACCGGGGCCTCGGTGCCGACCACGCCGAAGCCTCCCCCGCAGCTTTCGAGCAAGCCGGTGGTGACCGTGCCAAAGAGCTGCCCGACCACGGCGCTGGTCACCAAGGACCTGATCCCGGGGACCGGCCAGACCGTTCAGGCGGGCCAGACGGTCACCGTCAACTACGTCGGCGTGCTGTGCAAGACGGGCGCGGAGTTCGACTCTTCCTGGAAGCGCAACCAGCCGTTCACCACCGCGCTCACCCAGGGCAGCGTGATTCCTGGCTGGGTGAAGGGGATCCCGGGCATGAAGGTGGGCGGCAGGCGGGAGCTGATAATCCCGGCGAGCCTCGCCTACGGGAAGGCCGGCAGCCCGCCGACGATCCCGCCTAACTCGCCGCTCGTCTTCGTGGTCGATCTGCTCTCCGTGTCCTAGCGCCGGAGCCGAGCTCGGCGGACTCGGCGGAGGCCGGTCGCGCCCGATACAGCGGCACGGCCTCACCGATCCCCTTCAGCCGATGGCGGCCCGCGAACGACCAGTTGAACGCGTCCTCAGCCGCGGCGTGGACGCGTTCGTCGCAAAGCACGCTCCCGGGCCGGGCGATCCCCGTGATCCGGCTGGCGAGGTTGACGCCGTGACCGTAGAAGTCGCCGGATCGGAAGATCGTCCCGCCGTACGCGATCCCCGCGCGCGTGGCGGGCAGGTCGGAAGCCCCGGCCGCCTCGACGAGGTTGAGCGCGGCGATCACGAGCCGCTCCGAGTCGCGGCTCACGAACATCGCGGCGTCGCCGATCGTCTTGACCAGCCGGACCGGGGCCTCGGCGACGTCCGCGGCGAGCTCCGAGAAGGTCCCGACCATGCCTCCGAGCTCCTGCGCCTCGAGCTCCCCGCCGAGCCGCGTGAAGCCGACCAGGTCCACGAAGCAGACCGCCTGGTCCTGCTCGGCGGAGAGCCGGCCTGACTCGCGCTCGGTGCGGCTGAGTACGGCGCGGCGGACCTGCTCGAGCAGATGCGCGCGGTAGGCCGACAGCAGCACCGGGCTGACCGCGGGGACGAATCGCTCGGCAAGCGCGGAGAAGCGTCGCGCGACGTCCTCCTCGGTATCGCCGGGCTCCAGCAGCGCGCTCGCAAATGCGGCGGTGGTCGTGGCGGTGAGCCGCGACATCGTCTCGCCGAGAACCCGCGTGATCGTGACGATCGCCTCCTCATCCAGGCCGGAATCGAGGAACAAGCGGGTCGACCGGGCGGTGGCGATGTCCTCGTCGTCGAACACGCGCTCACCTGGGGCCGCCTCCGGCAGGCCCATCAGCCGGCGGAGCCGCAGCATCATCGCCGACGACACACCGGTCTGCTCCTCGACCTCCGCCGCGGTGTACCTGCCGCCCAGTACGCGCTCGACCGGCAGCAGCGCGAGCCGGTCCTCGGCGACCGCCTCCTTTAGCTCCTGCTCGCTGAATCCATCCGCGACGAGCTGCTCCAGCAGCTTCGTCCGCGCTTCCAGCTCGGGGCCCTCGAGTCCGTCGAGTAGACCGGCCGTCGCGAAGTCCATCGCGTGATGATCTCCAATCGAGCCTCCGTTCGCTAGCTTCTCCGCTCCGATGCTGTCGATCCTGATGCCTGTCTACAACGAGCGCGAGCGCGTAGAGCGCGCGATCGCCGAGGTCCTGGAGACCGAGCTCCCCGTCGAATTCGAGCTCGTCGTGGTCAACGACGGGTCGACCGACGGGACCACCGAGATCCTCCGGGAGGGCAACTGGGACGGGCGCGTACGGATGTTCGAGCACCCCGAGAACCGCGGCAAGGGCGCGGCGGTTCAGACCGCGCTCGCCCAGGCCAACGGCGAGTACGCCGCGATCTTCGACGCCGACCTCGAGTACGACCCCGGGGACCTCGCGCTGCTGATGCCGCCGCTCCTGGATGGGCGCGCCAACGCCTGCTTCGGCGTGCGTGCATTCGACGGGTACACGAGCCACTCGTTCCTGTTCGTGCTCGGGAACAAGGGGGTCACGCTCGCGTGCAACATCCTGTTCAACGTGTACCTGCACGACATCATGACCTGCCACAAGATGATCCGGACCGACGTGTTCCGGAGCCTCGCACTGCGCTCGCCCGGCTTTGCGATCGAGCCCGAGATCACCGCCCGGCTGGTGCAGCACGGCGAGCGCATCTTCGAGGTTCCCGTCCACTATCGAGCGCGCTCCAACGAGGAGGGCAAGAAGCTGACGGCGCTCGACGGGTTTCGTGTGATCGGGACGCTCGTGCGCTGCCGGCTCTCGCCGGACTGAGATGTCGGGCATCGCTTCCCCGGCCGCGGTGCGAGACCATCCGACGGTGGGAGGTCGTCCGCCCGGGCGTGCGGGCGCGGCGGTCCGGGACCACCCGTTCCTGGTCGCGACGATCGCGTGCGCCGCGCTCGCTGCGCTGTCTGCAGCGGTGCTGCCCACGGTCCCGAGCTATGACCCGTGGTCGTGGGTCGTGTGGGGGCGCGAGGTGTTCGATCCGCACCTCAGCTTCTTCGTCGGCGGCGGACCGTCGTGGAAGCCCCTGCCGGTCGTGTTCACGGCGGTGTTCGGCCTGTTCGGGGGGGCCGCCCCGACGCTGTGGGTGATCACGGCACGAACCGGGGGGCTGCTCGGGCTCGTCGCCGCCTACCGGCTCGCCGCACGCCTCACCGGCGAGCGACGCTGGTCGGTCCTGGCCGGTCTGGTCGCCGCGGTGGGCGTGGTGCTGACTCAGGACTGGGCCTACTACATGTTCCGCGGCGCCTCCGAGCCGATGCTGATCGGGACCTCGCTGTGGGCGATCGATCGGCACCTCGATCGCCGCTACGCGACCGCGTTCCTGCTCGGCGTGGCGACGGGCCTGCTGCGACCGGAGGCCTGGCCGCTGCTCGGCGCGTACGGGATCTGGCTGTGGATCCGCGAGCCACGGCTTCGCCTGCTGGTCGTCGCCGGGCTGGTCGCAGTCCCGGTCGGGTGGTTCGTGCCGCCGTGGATCAGCACCGGTCAGCCGCTGCTGGCCGCCTCCCACGCGCACGAGTACAACGGCCATCTCGGCAGCGACCCATTCCTCGAGGTCATCCGCCGCGGGGCGGATCTCCAGATCGCGCCGGCGCTCGTGTTCGGCGTCGTCGCTGTGATCATCGCGCTCGCCCGCGCCCCGCGCCCGCTGCGCTGGCAGACGCTGGAGCCGCGAGAGCGGCTGACGGTGACGCTCGCAGGCCTGGTTGTCGCGTGGTGGGTGATCGTCGTGGGGATGACCGTCGTCGGATATCCGGGGCTCGAGCGCTTCTTCCTCCCGGCCGCCGCCGTGACCTGCGTGCTCGCCGGCGCCGGGGTCGCGTGGCTCGCGCAGCTGGCCGCCGGCTACGTGCGGCGTGCGGCTCCGGGAGCCGGGCTCCCTCCCGCGGTCGTGGCGGCGATCGTGGCCGCGATGCTGATCGCCGTGTCGATCCCGTTCGCGACCGGTCGGGTGTCGGCGGCCAGGGCCCAGGAGCCGATCGCCTCGCGCGCGGTGACCCGGCTCGACCAGCTCAGCCGAGCGGTCGCCGCGGTCGGCGGACACCGAGCGGTGTTCCCGTGCCACTCGAGCTTCGTCGCGGTCAACCACTCGGCGCAGACGGCGCTTGCGTGGAAGCTGCACGTGACGCTCGGCAGGGTCGGGACCTCGATGCGCCACCAGGGGCTGATGTTCATCGGGCCGCACGACACGATCGACGGGGGCCTTCCGAGGGTCGACCCGCGGCTCACCTCGCAGCAGCTGATCGCGACTGCCGGCGCATGGCGGGTCTATCGGATGACCACGCCGGGCTCGAGCACCCGCTGCGTCGGGCGCTGATCGGTCGCGGCCGGGTCCCTAGCCGTGACGGCGCCGGCTTGGCGCTGGCCGTACAGGACGCCGACGAGCGCGGCTGTGACGTTGGGATCGAATTGCGAGCCCGCGCACCGGGTCAGCTCGTCGATCGCGTCGGCGTGCGAGCGCGCCGCGCGATAGGGCCGATCCGAGGTGATCGCGTGGTAGGCGTCGGCGGCGATGATGATCCGGCTCCCGATCGGGATGTCCTCGCCGGCCAGGCCGTCGGGGTACCCGCCGCCGTCCCAGCGCTCGTGCTCGTGGCGCACGATCCGCGCCACGACGCTCATACCAGGGAGCACGCTGAGGATTCGCTCGCCGATCACGGGGTGCTCGCGCATCAGGATCCACTCCCGGTCGGTCAGCGGCCCCGGTTTGTGGAGGATGTCGTCGGGGATCGCGACCTTGCCGATGTCGTGCAGCAGCGCCGCCGAGCGGATCCGGTCCACCTCGGCGCCGCGCAGGCCCAGGTTGCGCGCGACGGAGGCCGACATCTCGATCACCGCCTCGGAGTGCTCGCCCGTGTAGCGATCGCGCTCGGTCAAGGCGACGGCCAACGCTTCGACCGCCTCGATCGGCCCGCGCCGCTCCTCATCAGCTGCCGGCTGCGCGGAGGCCAGCTTCGCCTGACCTCCGCCTTTGCCCTCGGCATGGGCGCATGCTTCCCGCGCGTGCGCGAGCATCGTCTCCGGACTCATCTCGCGCTCGAGCCCGGCCACCCCCATCGACAAGGTGATGCCGCTGACGACGCCCTCGCCGGCCTTCTCGAGCGCTCCGATCAGCCCCTCGAGCGTCTGCAGCGCCTCGGTCGCGGGCGTGTCGGGCAGCACAATCGCGAACTGCCCGGGCCCCGTCCGCCCGACCAGGTCCTGAGACCGGATCCCGCCTGCGAGCGTCCTCGAGACCGCCACGAGCAGCTCATCGGCGGCCTTGAACCCGTTCTTGACCTCGATCCCGTCGAAGTCGTCGATCGCGACGACTGCGACCGACAGCGGCCGCTGGTAGCGGAGCGCGCGCGTGACTTCCTCCGTCAGCCGGCCGCGGAACGTGCGCTGTGAAAGCAGGCCTGTCGCCGGATCAAGCCGAGCGCCGCGCGCCCGCGCGGCCTCGAGCTCGGCGACCTGTGCGCGCAGCCGTTCAATCTCGGCCTGAAGCTCCGCCTGCTGTCGAGAGCCGAACATCCATACCCCCTATCGGCGTACAGCCTGTTCACCTCAACTGATGCTACGTAAACATCGTCCGGATGCGGGAGACCGGAAGGCGTCCGGGCGCCCGCGCAGAATGACCGTGGATGATCGTGCTCGGCATCGACCCCGGGACGGCGGACACCGGGTACGGCGTGGTTCGCAGCGCCGGCTCGCGCCTGCGCGCGCTCGACGGGGGTGTGATCAGGACCACCTCGAAGCTCGCCCCGGAGCTCCGGCTCGCCGAGATCCACGCGCGGGTCGCTGAGCTGCTCGAGCGTCACGGCGCCGAGGCGATCGCGGTCGAGCAGCTGTATTTCGGGGCCAACGCGCGGACCGCGTTCGCCGTCGGCCAGGCTCGGGGGGTGGTGCTGCTGGCCGCGGGGCAGCGCGGGGTGCCGGCCCGCTCCTACACGCCCCAGCAAGTCAAGGGCGCGGTGTGCGGGAGCGGGAGCGCCGGCAAGGACCAGGTCGCGCGGATGGTCGCCCGGCTGCTCGGGCTCACGGAGCCGCCCGCATCCGACCACACCGCCGACGCGCTCGCGGTGGCGATCTGCGACCTCAACCGGGCGCCGCTCGCGGCGGCGGTAGGTGCTGCATGATCGCGCTCATCTCCGGCGAGGTCGCGGTCAGGCGGGCTACATACGTGGTCGTCGACTGCGGGGGAGTCGGCTACCAGCTGACGGTTTCGGCCGAGACGCTCAGCCACGTGCCGGCGGTCGGCGAGCAGGTTGTGCTCCACACCCAGCTCGCCGTCCGCGACGACGCGCTCGCGCTGTACGGGTTCGCGACCGAGGAGGAGCGGGAACTGTTCCAGATGCTCCTGTCGGTCCAGTCGGTCGGCCCGAAGGTCGCGATCGCGGTCTTATCCGGAGGCCCGCCCGCCGAGCTCGTCGCGGCCCTCGCGGCGGGCGACACGGGGCGCTTTCAGGCGGTTCCGGGGATCGGCAAGCGGACCGCCGAGCGGATCATCGTCGAGCTTCGGGAGAAGGTCGCGTCGGTGGTGCCGGAGCAGCCGATCCGGATCACGCGGCGGGATGACCCGCGCTCGCTCGCCCGCGAGGGGCTCGTCGAGCTCGGCTACAACGCCCAGGAGGCCGACCGGATGCTCGATGGCGCGAGCGGCGACCGCGTCGAGGATCTGATCGCCGAGGCGCTGAGGACGGCGAGCCGCAGGTGACGCCTGCCGAGGCCCGGATCCAGGCCGCCGCGGAGCTCCCCGAGGACGAGCTCGACCGGTCGCTGCGCCCGCGACGCCTCGAGGACTTCGTCGGCCAGTCCGCGCTCAAGGAGCAGCTTGCGGTGTCGATCGCGGCCGCCGCGAGCAGGGGCGAGGCGCTCGACCACGTGTTGCTGGCCGGCCCGCCCGGGTTGGGAAAGACGTCGCTCGCCCAGATCGTCGCCATCGAGCTCGAGGTCGGGTTCGTCCAGACGGCCGGGCCCGCGCTCGAGCGCAAGGGCGACGTGGCGGCGTTCCTGACCGCGCTCGAGCCGGGCGCGGTGTTCTTCGTCGACGAGATCCATCGCCTGCCGCGCGCGCTCGAGGAGACCTTCTACCCGGCGATGGAGGACGGCTCGCTGCCGATCACCGTCGGTCAGGGTGCGGGGGCGAGGGTGGTGACGCTGGAGCTGCCGCCGTTCACGCTGATCGGCGCGACCACCCGAGCCGGCCTGCTGACGACGCCGCTGCGCGACCGATTCGGGATCCAGCACCGGCTTGAGCACTATTCCGCCGCGGACCTCGCGAAGATCGTGCGCCGGTCGGCGCGGCTGCTCGACGTCGAGATCGACGACCAGGGTGCCGACGCGATCGCCGGTCGCAGCCGCGGGACGCCCCGCGTCGCCAACCGTCTGCTGAAGCGGGTCCGTGACTACGCCGAGGTGCGCGGCAGCGGCGTCGTGACGGCGCCGGTGGCCGCCGCCGCGCTCGACCTGCTGGAGGTCGACGACGAGGGTCTCGACCGCCTCGACAGGGAGATCCTCCGGGCGGTGTGCGAGAAGTTCGGAGGGGGCCCGGTCGGCCTGTCGACGCTCGCCGTGGCGGTCGGAGAGGAGCAGGACACGATCGAGGACGTATACGAGCCCTACCTCCTGCAGCGCGGCCTGATCGAGCGCACCCCGCGCGGACGCGCTGCGACGCGGCGCGCATTCGAGCACCTCGGCCTCGAGCCCCCCGGCCCGGTCGCGCTGCTCTAGGCGCCCGCTGTCCGTAGCGATCGGCACGAGCTTGCGCCGTTCTTACCGTACTCACCAAGTCCGTGGCTATCCTGACGGGCCGATGTCTCGGGAGCACTACTTCATCTGCCCGCACTGCGGGCACCGCTCGATGGCGACCGAGCGCACGGTCGCGTTTCGCCCCGGCGAGGCGCGGGGCTGCGAGAAGTGCGGCTTCGCGTACCTGTTCGAGCTGCTCGACGACTATTACCCCGCCCCCAACGCGGCGTTCTTCGCGTGCGACGGCGACGGCCGGATCGTGGACTGCGGGAAGGGCGCGTTCGAGCTCACCGGGCTGACTACCGAAAAGGCGATCGGCCAGCCGATCGCCGATGCGCTCGGCCTCGAGTTCGACGACGGCGCCGACCACGTCCAGACCGCGCTGGAGTGGGAGGTGCGGGTCAAGGCCAAGCCCGTCGGGGTCCACGCCGACGGCGATCTGCCCGCCCGCGCGGTGGCCGACATCTTCCCTGCCTACGACGACGACGAGGGCGGCGTGCTGGTCGTGCTGACTCCGTCCAACGGCCGCTGAGCGCGACGCCGCAGCGCGGCCGGACCACTAGCATCAGCCCCGAGCGATGACCGACCGTCAGCGCAACGTTTTCATCCTGGCCCTAGTCGTCGGTCTGATCGCGGCGTCGATCGTCGTGATCTCCCAGCAGAAGACCCAGCTGGGACTCGACCTGAAGGGCGGCACGCAGCTCGTCTACCAGGGCAAGCCGACGCCGCAGACGCCGCACGTCGATCAGACCGCCCTCCAGCGGGCCGTCGACGTGATGCGCCAGCGCACCAACCAGCTGGGCGTCTCCGAGACCCAGATCGAGACCACCGGCAACGACCTGATCACGGTCAGCCTGCCGGACGTCCACAACACCAAGCGCGCCGAGCAACTCGTCGGAACGACCGCCCGTCTCGAGTTCTACGACTGGGAGGCCAACGCGCTGACCCCGAGCGGCAAACCGGTGGCGAGCCTTCTGCAGACCCAGGACCAGCAGGCGACCGCGATCAGCCAGGGCGGGGGCGCCGGACCGGGGGGGCCGGGGGCCGGCAGCATGTCGCTGTACCAGGCGGTCAAGCTCGCCGCCAGGCAACCGCGGTGGGTGAGCCCGCGCAACGCGCGAGCCGGCCCGGAGTACTTCGCGTTCGGCGCGCCGCGCAGCAAGGCATGCGCGGTCGCCGCGCAGTCCTACCACGTGACCCCGCTGGTGGGCCAGCCCTGCTACCTCGCCGGGCCGCAGGACACCCAACAGGACCTGCAGAGCGCGCTTCCCACCGGCGTCAGCCTCGCCGACCCGGGTGTCCAGCAGTACGTGGTGCCGCAGGGCTGGGTCGTGCTCCAAGCGGTGTCGCCGAAGGGCTACGGCTCGACGCTGCCGTGGAGCGACCCGACCGCGCAGTACTACGTGCTCCGCGACAACGTCGCGCTGTTCGGCAACGACATAACCAACCCGCAGCAGTCGACCGACCAGGCCGGCTCGCCCGACGTGACGTTCGGGTTCAGCGGTAACGGCGCCAGCGCGTTCCAGAAGGTCACCTCGCAGATCGCTCACCGCGGGGACCTCGTCTCGGGCCTCGGTCAGGCACTCAACCAGCACTTCGCCGTCGCGCTCGACACGCAGCTGATCACGGTCCCGTTCATCGACTACAAGGCCAACCCCGACGGGATCCCGGGCGACAACGGCGCCGACATCCAGGGCGGCTTCACGATCGACACCGCCCAGCAGCTGGCCCAGCAGCTGCGGCTCGGCGCGCTCCCGATCCGGCTGCAGCTGATCTCGCAGGCGCAGGTCTCCGCGACACTCGGCAAGCAGGCGCTCGACAAGGGGATCCTCGCCGGGCTGATCGGGCTCGCGGCGGTGGCGATCTTCCTGATCGCCTACTACCGGGTCCTCGGTCTGATCGCGGTCGCCGGGCTGCTCGTGTACGCGCTGTACTTCTTCGCGCTGATCAAGCTGATCCCGATCACGCTGACGCTCCCCGGGATCGCCGGACTGATCCTCACGATCGGCGTCGCGGCAGACGCGAACGTCGTGATCTTCGAGCGCGTCAAGGAGGAGATCCGCGCCGGCAGATCGATCCGCCAGGGAATCGCGATCGGCTATCGCAAGGGTCTGACGGCGATCATCGACGCCAACGTCGTGACGATCATGACGGCGTTCATCCTGTTCGTGCTAGCGACGTCCGAGGTCCAGGGGTTCGCGCTGACGCTCGGGATCGGGACGTTCGTGTCGCTGTTCACCGCGGTGATGGCGACGCAGGCGATCCTCTCGACGATGGGCCGCTCGAAGGTCATCTCACGGCCGTCGATGCTCGGAGCGGGCGGCAAGCGGCGGACCTGGCGGTTCGACTTCATGGGCGCCTCGCGGTACTTCTTCACGCTCTCCGGGGTGATCCTGCTGATCGGCGCGCTCGCGATCGGCGGTCGCGGCCTGAATCTCGGGATCGACTTCACGTCGGGCACGCGGATCACCGCCGCGCTCCAGCAGCCGGCGACGCAGCCCCAGGTCAGCTCGGCGGTGAGCTCGGCGGGCGCCTCGAACCCGGTCGTCCAGAAGATCACCAACAAGGGCCTCGGCAACGACGTCTTCCAGATCTCGGCCAAGAAGCTCGGGCCGGCCGGCACCACGAGGGTCGAGAGCGCGCTCCGCAGCCAGTTCGGGCTGCGCTCGTTCGACTCGACGTCGGTGGGCCCGACGTTCGGCAAGACCGTCGCCAACAGCGCGGTGATCGCGATCATCGCGTCGCTGATCGTGATCTCGGCGTACGTGGCGCTGCGGTTCGAGTGGAAGTTCGCGGTTCCAGTCCTGATCGCGCTGATGCACGACCTGTTGATCACGAGCGGCGTGTACGCGCTGACCGGCCGGGAGGTGACGACAGCGACCGTGGCCGCGCTGCTGACGATTCTGGGCTACTCGATGTACGACACGATCATCGTGTTCGACCGGGTGCGCGAGAACATTCCGAGGATGCCGCGCGCGGCGTTCTCGCAGATCGTCAACCGCTCGATGTCCGAGGTGCTGACGCGGTCGCTGGCCACCACCTTCTGCACGCTGATGCCGATCGTGGCGCTGCTGCTGTTCGGCGGCGTGGCGGGCTCCTCCGAGCTCCAGGACTTCGCGTTCGCGCTCATGATCGGCGTCGCGTCCGGCGCCTACTCGTCAATCTTCATCGCCTCGCCCGTGCTGACCCAGTGGAAGGAGCGCGAGTCCCAGTACCGCGCGCGCCGGCGGCGGCTCACCGACGAGCTCGGGTACGTGCCGGCCTACGCGGACCTCGCGGCCGACGTCGAGCCGACCGGCAAGAAGGCGCGGCGGCCGGGCAGGCTCACAACGCCGGACCCGGACAAGGTCTCGGCGGCCGAGTTCGAGCAGATGAAGCGCGACCTCGAGATCGAGCCGGAGACGCCGTCCAGGCGCACCTCGACGCTGACCAAGCCGCGCCAGCGAAAGGCACAGCCGGAAGCCCCGCCGGCGCAGCCCAAGCCGCAGCGCAAGCCCGACGGGGCCGCCGCTTCCGAGAAGCCCGACGGCGCTCCCGCGGCCCAGCAACCCGACGGCGGCGAGGCGCCCCCGGCGCACGCGCCCGACGTCGCCGAGAACGAGGGGATCGCACCCGTGCAGAAGCAGCGCGGGGCGTCGAAGTCGCGCCGGTCGAGCCGGCGGCACGGGAGGAGGCGGTAAGTGGTTCTCCTCGTGGGTACACCCGCATTCGAGTCGCCCCCGGCGGCGGCTCGCCGCGTCCTCGGAGCCTCGCGCAGCGCTGCTGCGCTTCGCCCCCTGCGTCCTTGCGATCCATCCGCCGGTGGCGCCTCTCGGTGCGACCGTACCCACGAGGAGAACCACTAGCGATGGGAATGCTCGCGTGGGTGATGATGGGCCTGGCGCTGTGGCACTTCACGATCTGGCTGCCCGACCACTACTGGGGCGGAATCGTCGGCGCGTTCATCGGCGCGCTGATCGGTGCCGTGCTGTTCGGGCTGATCGTCAACGGGTTCCACATCCCCGGCCGTCACGACACACACATCTCGACCGCGCTCGAGGCGATTCCGGGCGCGCTGATCGGGATGGCGGTCGTGTACCTGGAAGGACTGCGCCGGGAGCGTGCGGGAGCCCCCGGGCCCGAGCTGGTCTGAGGCTGTCGCCTCAGAGCGCCAGCGGGTCGGCCAGGTAGCGCGCCGACAGCCGGTTGAACAGCCCGCCGTCGGTGTTCGGGCTGGTCGTGCCGTCAGCACCGCCCCCGAACAGGAGCCCGATCACACCGGCGTCCCTGCTGGCCTTCAGGTGCGGACCCGATCCGGCCCCAAGCCACCACTGCACGCGGTTGTCGCGGAAGTGGTCCCAGGTGTTGTCGAGGGTCGTGTTCCCGAGCGGCAGCTGCCAGAGCGCCACAGGCATGTGGGTGCGGCGCGTGAAGCCGGCGACGTACGCGTCGTGGCGACGGAAGTCGGCGGGGCCCCAGGCGGTGTTCGGGTTGCCCTCGATCACCTTGTAGAAGCCGGCGTCGCGATCGGTGACATCGTTGAAGACGAGATCGAAGCGGACGTGCAGCGACTCGTAGAAGGCTGCCGACTCGGCCGCGAGCTGGTCGATGTGGGCAAGCGACGGCTTGGAGTAGGTCGGGTCCTCGTTGGTGCCCCACGCGCTCAGGTGCCAGGCGAGCAGCACGTGCGGAGCGAGCCGGTCGCGCATCGCAACCAGGCGGCGCGCGAAGGACCGGGCGAGCGTCGTCGCGCGCGCCTGCTCGAGGTAGCCCCACAGATCGGGTTCGACGTGGATCACGACCGGGCCGCGCGCGGCTGCGGCGGCGACGCGCCGCAGCAGCAGGCTCCAGTCCGCCCAGTAGGCGGCCATCGTCTCCGGGTTGCGTAGGTTCGAGAGGTCCTTCGAGAGCTCATCAGAGCCGACGGCCGGCCGTGACTGGAGCAGCTGGTAGTAGGTGAGCACCGGGATCATGTGCGCCGCGCGCGATTCGTTCACGTACATCGGGGCGAAGCTCCCGTCCGGGTTCCACGTGGCCCAGCCGCCGCCGGTGTTGACGCCGCCTGCCAGGTACTGGTAGCGAGCATCGAACGGCGCGTGGTGCGCGAGCCGCTGCGCGTCGCCGGGCGGGTCGCTGACGCCCAGCGCAAGGTGATGCGGCCACCCGGGAGGGAGGCGGAAGGCGGTTCGGGCGCCCGCGGGCGCGGCCGGAGTCGCGGCGAGCGCGAGCGGCGCGGCGACGATGGCCCTCGACAGCACAACTAGGAGGCGGCGCATCCAGTGATTCCATCGGCGGCCGCGAGCCTCTCCTTGAAAGGGCTGCTGCGCGGATTGGATGACATGCCTCGCGCACGGCGGCGCGTGTGTCGTCCTGGCCGCGAATGGCGCGGGCCACACGGCACGGCACCTCGGCGGCCGCAGGGTGCGTCATCCTGGCCGCGCGCGCGTCGCGGGGTTGTGACGCCGTGGATCGAGTCGCTCACAGCAGAGGTCTTCGCCGCGGATCCGTCGGGACCCGTACCTACGCTGCGCAGCGATGGCAGATTCCGCCCTCGCTCGCCGGCTCGACCCGCAGCCGCATTCGCGCCCGAGTCTGCGCGTCCTGGACGGGCCGCCGGCCACGCCCGCGCGGCCGGAGCCGACGCTCCGCATTCCGGCCTATGACCTCGGAGCCGCGCTCCGCCTCGAGCGCGAGCTCGGCATCAGCCACGTCCTCGCGCAGATCCTCGCCAGGCGGGGGCTCGAGGATCCGGTGCGCGCGCGGGAGTTTCTCGAGGCCGACGACCAGCACCCGGCCTCGGCGTTCGCGGGGATCGAGCGCGCGGTCGACGCGATCCGGTGCCACATCCGGGTGGGGAGCAGGATCACCGTGCACGGCGACTACGACGTCGACGGCGTCTGCGCGACGGCGGTGCTGGTGCGGGCGCTGCGGGCGCTCGGCGGCGACGTCGACTGGTTCATCCCGTCGCGGACCGAGGACGGCTATGGGCTCTCGACCGAAACGGTGCGGCGCCTCGTCGCGCGCGGCACCCGGCTGCTGGTCACCGCGGACTGCGCGATCACCGCCGTCGAGCAGGTCGCGTTGGGTGCGGACGCCGGCCTCGACGTCGTGGTCACCGACCACCACACGCCTCGTGTTGACGGCTCGCTTCCAGCCTGCCCGATCGTCCATCCCGAGCTGTGCGGGTACCCGTGCCCCGAGCTGTGCGGGACCGGGGTTGCCTACAAGCTCGCCCAGGCGCTCGAGGCCCCGACCGCCGACGACGACCTCGAGCTGGTCGCGCTCGCGACGGTCGCCGACCTGATGCCGCTGCAGGGCGAGAACCGCCGCCTCGTACGGCGCGGACTGGCGGCGCTCGCCCGGACGCGAAAGCCTGGCCTGCGGGCGCTGATGAGCGTCGCAAGCGCCGACCCCAGCGCGCTGAACGCGCAGGTGCTCGGCTTCCGGCTCGCCCCCAGGATCAACGCCGCCGGGCGACTCCGGCGCGCGGACGCCGGTCTCGAGCTGCTGCTGACCGGCGACGAGCAGCGCGCGCTCGAGATCGCCTCCGAGCTCGACCACGTCAACGCCGAGCGCCGATCGGTCGAGGAGCGGATCACATGGGAGGCCGAGGCGCAGGTCGCGGAGCTGGGGGACCGCTCGATGTTCGTGGTCGCCGGCGAGGGGTGGCATCCCGGGGTGGTCGGGATCGTCGCCTCGCGGATCGCGGAGCGCTACCACCGTCCCGCGGTCGTGATCGCGCTCGGCGGCGATCGCATCGCCCAGGGGTCGGGGCGCAGCATCGCCGGTTTCGACCTGCTGGCGGCGCTCGACGCCTGCGCGGCGGAGATGGAGACGCACGGCGGCCACCGCGCGGCGGCCGGGTTGACGGTCCGCTCCGAGCGCATCGCCGGGCTGCGCGACGGGCTCGAGCGCTACGCCGACCGGGCGCTCACACCGGAGCTGCTGCAGCCGGTGGAGGCGATCGACGCGGTCGTGTCGGGCTCGGAGCTTGGGCTCGCGCTCGCCGAGGAGCTCGAGCGGCTCGAGCCGACCGGGATCGGTAACCCGCGTCCGCGGCTGCTGGTGCCCGCGGGCAGGTTCGGCGAGGTGCGGCCGATGGGGGAGGGGCGCCACGCCAGGTTCGTCGTCAGCGCCGGCGGCGCTCGCACCCCGGCGGTGTCGTTCGGCTGCGACGGCCGGCTCCCCGTCGCCGACGGCGAGCCCGCCGACGCGAGCTTCCGCTTGGAGCGGAACTTCTGGAACGGAACCGTCGAGCCGCGGCTGTTGCTGCGGCACGCGTGGCCGTGCGCCCCCGATCCGATCGTCGTGCTCGGCGAGCCCGAGGCGTTCGTCGCGGCCGCCGTCGAAGAGCTCGACCGAGCGCTGGACGAACCGAGCGCGAGCGTCGACGCACCGGCCGACGATCGCGAGCGGGTGATCATCGACCGTCGCGACGAGAGCCCGCTGACGGTGCTCGCCGATGCTTGCGCGGCGGGTGCGTCGGTGCTCGCGGTGTGTGCCGAGGTCGGCCGGCGGCTCACCGGGCTCGCGCCGCGAACCGGGGGCTTCAGCCTGATTTCGCATCACGCGCTCGCACGCAAGCCGCACACGGCCGAGCGCTTCGAGCAGATCGTCGTTCTCGACCCGCCCGCATGCGAGGAGGAGGCAGCCGCCTTGACCGCGGGCGCGGGCTATACCCACCTGGGATGGGGCGCGGCTGAGCTACGCTTTGCTCAACAGATACACGAGCTGGAGTACGGTCTCCGGCCTTCGCTCGTGGCTCTCTACCGGGACCTGAGGGCCCGTGAGAGGGTGACCGGCGAGGAGCTCGAGCGCCTGCTCCGCGGCCACGGCTCGCAGGGTCGCCCGGCGCGGCTCGCGGGCAGATTGATCAGAGTGCTCGCGGAGCTGGAGCTCGTCAGCCTCGAACGGGATCTGCCGGCCCTGGCGGTCGGGAGCCGGGCGCACACCGCGCTCGAGCGCTCGCCGGCCTTCAGGGTGTACGCCAAGCGATACGAGGACGGACGGCGATTCCTCAACAACGTAAATCAGACTCCAAGCGACGCGGTGCTGCGACGCTGATCCCTGCCTCGCGGGCTCCGGTCGACCGGATTAGCAACGGGAGCGCCCAGGGGACGGTCGAGCGAGCCGAGCTGACCGCGGTCGAGCAGCGGCTGCTCTCGGACCTGTTCGCGATCGTCGAGGAGCACGCCGACCAGGCCGCCGTCGCGATCGACCGTGGCCGGGTCGAGGAGGCGTTCGTCTACGCGTGCGCGCACCACGCCGACCAGCGGCGGAAGTCCGGGGAGGACTTCATCATCCATCCGGTCGGGGTCGCGAAGATCTGCGCGGGGATGCGGCTCGACACCGAGACGTTGTGCGCCGCGCTCCTGCACGACACGGTCGAGGACACCTCCGCGTCGCTCGAGGAGGTCCAGGAGGCGTTCGGCGAGGAGATCGCGAGCCTCGTCGACGGGGTCACGAAGCTCACCGGGCTGACGTTCCAGTCGCGCGACGAGGCGCAGGCCGAGAACTACCGCAAGATGATGGTCGCGATGGCGACGGACATCCGCGTCATCCTGATCAAGCTTGCCGACCGCCTCCACAACATGCGCACGATCGACGCGGTCCCCAAGCAGAAGCAGATCGAAAAGTCGCGCGAGACGCTCGACATCTACGCGCCGATCGCGCACCGGCTCGGCATCCACGCGATCAAGTGGGAGCTCGAGGACCTGTCCTTCCAGGCCCTGCACCCGCGCAAGTACCGCGAGATCAAGGGCCTCGTCGCGCAGCAGCGCGCCGAGCGCGAGCGCTACGTGAACCAGGCGGGCGAGTACCTCGACAAGGAGCTCGACGAGCTCGGGATCGAGGCCGAGATCTCCGGCCGCGCCAAGCACTTCTACTCGATCTACTCGAAGATGACCAAGAAGGGCAGGGAGTTCAACGAGATCTACGACCTCACCGCGATGCGGGTGATCGTCGGCTCGGTCAAGGACTGCTACGGGGCCGTCGGCGTGATCCACTCGCTTTGGAAGCCGCTGCCGGGGCGCTTCAAGGACTTCATCGCGATGCCCAAGGCGAACATGTACCAGTCGTTGCACACGACGGTGATCGGGCCCGAGGGGCGGCCGCTCGAGATCCAGATCCGCACCCGGGAGATGCACAATCTCGCCGAGTTCGGGATCGCTGCGCACTGGATGTACAAGGAGATCGGCGGACCCGACGGCGCCCCTCGCGGTGCCCAAGATCCGGAGGGCAAGCTGAAGTGGCTCCGCTCGCTGCTCGACTGGCAGCAGGACGAGGCCGATCCGCGCGAGTTCATCGAGACGCTACGGGTCGACCTGTTCGAGGACGAGGTGTTCGTGTTCACGCCCAAGGGCGAGGTCAAGTCGCTGGCCGCGGGCTCGACCCCGCTCGACTTCGCCTACGAGATCCACACCGATGTCGGTCATCGCTGCGTGGGCGCCAAGGTCAACGGCAAGATCGTGCCGCTCTCCTACCAGCTGCGGTCTGGCGACATCGTCGAGGTGCTCACCTCCAAGCGCGAGCGCGGCCCCTCGCGTGACTGGCTCGCGCTCGTCAAAACGACGCGGGCGCGCAACAAGATCAAGGCATGGTTCAAGGCAGAGTCCCGGCGCGACTCGGAGCACACCGGCCGTGAGTTGCTCCAGGAGCACCTCCGCAAGCAGGGGCTGCCCGCTCAGAAGATCGTCGGCTCCCCGCTGCTCGCCGACGTGATCCGCGAGATGGGCTTCCGCAAGGCCGACGACTTCTACATCGCGCTCGGCGGCGCGAAAGTCTCGCCGAAGGTGGTCGTCAACAAGGTCCTGCAACGCCTCAAGCAGGGCGAGGCCGCCGACTCCGAGCCGACCGCCGCCGACGATCTGCTGCAGACGCGCCGGCGCCGGTCGCGGGCGACCGTCTCCTCGTCCAGGTACGGGATCACCGTTCCGGGCGTCGACGACGTGATGCTGAGGCTGGCCAAGTGCTGCCGGCCCGTACCCGGCGATCCGATCGTCGGCTACATTTCCCTCGGGCGCGGCATCACCATCCACCGCGAGGACTGCCCCAACGCCGTGCTGCTGAAGAAGGATCCGGAGCGGTTCACGCCGGTGTCGTGGGACGGCGACGCTGAGACCGCGTTCCGGGTCGAGCTCCAGGTCGATGGATGGGACCGCCACCGCCTCCTCGAGGACATGTCGCGGACGTTCGCGGAGGCGGGTATCAACATCCTCGAGGCGCGCTGCTCGGTGAACCACCCGATGGTCAAGAACCGATTCGTCGTCGAGGTCGCCGACACCCGCACCCTCGACCAAACGATCGGCCGCCTGCGCAACATCGACTCGGTGTTCGACGCCTACCGGGTCACGCCCGGCGGCGGCGCCACCTAGCCGAGCGCCCGTCACACCTCGTCGGGCCCGGCGTTCGCCGGGAGCCGCAGCACGGTCACGGTCTCGTCATCGAACACGGCGCGCAGCTCGAGATGTCCGCCGAGCGCCGCGACATAGCGGGCGAGCGTCGAGAGGTAGGGGTCGTGCTCGCTCTCGATGCGCGAGACGTTCGGCTGGCTGACGTCGAGGGCCTCCGCGATCGACGCCTGACTCAGACCGCGGCGGGCGCGCAGCTCGGCTAGACACACCTCGGCGTCCATCAGCCGCTTGTAGGCGGCGACGTTGCGCTCGTTCGGCGCCCGCTGACCGCGGACCGTTCGCCAGCTCTTGGTGTTGGGCATCGTGGGGTTTGTCCGAGGTCGCGTAAATGGTGGTCGTAGCGAAGGTCGGCGATCGGCATGCCTTATCCCGGCCAGATCCCGCGAGTCATGGTCGAGAAAGCGAACGCATCTTTCGTTTTCTCGACCATGACCTAGCCGAGCGCGGGTCCGGTGCGGCTCGGCGGCGGCTCGTTGGATCGCGCCGGGGCAACGCGGACAGTGCTCGCGCGGGCGCCGCTCAGCTTCGAGATCAGCACCGCCTGTCCGGTGCCGAGCGTCTTGATCTCATTCGGATGGATCACGAACTGCTCGCCGAGGCGACGGGTGCCGCGGCCGGTGCGGTAACCGCCGAGCGGCCCGCCGCCGAGCTGCTCGGTGTACTCCCAGCGCTTCTCGGTCCCCGCCATCTGCGCGACGGTCTGAGCCGAGGCGGGGACGTCCTGGCGATGCGCGACCTTGAACGCCGTGTTGCCGAGCACCTGATCGCGCAGCCCGGGGGCGACGCGATCGAAGTCGGCCAGCTCCTGGGTGGCGGCGAGCACCCCGATCCCCGACTCGCGGCCACGGGCGAACAGCGAGATCAGGTTCTCGCCGAGCACCGAGCTCTCGTCGATCGCCACCGTCGCGAGCCCGGGCGGATGCTCCGCGCCGCCTTCCGACAGCCGGTGGCCGGCGGCACAGACGAGGTCCTGGAGCGCGAGCGTCCCCAGCTGCCCGGCCAGCTTTCCGTACGTGCTCGAGTTGAGACTGAACAGCACAACCTCGCCTCCGGACAGCGCCGAGCGTACGTCGACGTCCGGGGAGCCGCCGGACGGCTCGAGGTAGGGGCCGGTGTGGGACTCGGTGAGAATCGCGAGCCGGGTCTGAAGCCCCCGGACCGCGCTGACCTGGTCGGGCGTCAGGCCGGCGAGGTAGTCCTGGACGCGCTCGGCCCGAGCGCGGGGGAGCGCCCGCAGCGAACCCGCCAGCCGGTGCGGGTCCATCAGGCGCACCACCTCGGCGAGCGACGGTGGCCGATCCGGATGCGATCCGGCGATCACCTGCAGGACCGTCTGGACGTAGCGCTCGGCCGCACGCTGGTAGTGCGGTTCGGTGAAGCGCTCGGTGGCGATCAGCTTGTCCTTGAGCTCGGTCGCGTTGCCGTGCGCGAGCGGATTCCAGCGTCCGGGGCCGTCGGGCGTCCAGACCCGGAACGCGCGTCCCGCGGCGGTCGCGGCGTCGGCGACGGCCGCCGCGAACGCGGGGGAACCCTTCATGTCGATCGCGACGACCGGCCGCCCGCGCTTGATCTGCTCGCACACGATCGCCAGCAGCGTGGTGGTCTTGCCGGCGCCGCTCGCGCCGAGGATCAGGCCGTGGGCCGCAAGCTCGCGCTCGGCGATCGAGACCGGGCGTCCCCGCGCGTCGCTGCCCAGCGCGATCGCGCCGCCGCGCACGCCCACCGTCAGGGCGTGCCGCCGCGCGGCCAGAGACAGACATAGGCGCACGGCTGTCACGGCCAGCGCGACGCCGACCCCGGCCGCGGGCAGCCACGAGACCGGGATCGCGACCAGCGCGAGCAGCGCGACGAGCGTCCAGTACGGGGGCCGCCCGCTCACCGCACTGCCACGGCGGTCGGCGCGCGCTGGATCGCGCGGCCGCCGCCCGGGGTGCGCGCATCTGCGAGCCGGACGCGCTGGACGTGGACGAGGTCGCCGGCCCCCAGTCGCCGCGCCGACTCCTGAATCGAGCGCCCGATCCGCCGGTCGGTGACCAGGTACAGCACCGCGTCGACCCGGGCGTCGGCTGCGTAGCCCGCGAGGATCTTCTGGCGCCGCGTACGTCCCTTCGAGGACAACTCGAGCTCGACCGCGATCCGCCGTCCGCCGCGCTCGGTCAGCAGCAGGTCGGGGTAGTGGAGGCGCTCGCGCCCGCCCGGTCCGACCCCGCCGAGCCTGACGCCATACGGGCCGGCGCCTCGGTCCGGCCGCGCGTCGAGCGAGCGCATGCGGCGCTCGCCGAGCACCTCGCGCAGCGGCCCGAAGCTCCCGCCGCGCGCCGCCAGCCAGAGCCACGCGGCGCCGACCTCGTGCTGATAGGAGCGCAGGTCGAGCCGCCCAGGCGCCCGCAGATCGGCATCGATCGCGCCGAGCCCGGCGCGGGTGATCTGAAAGCTTGCGGGCCCGCGGTCAAACGCCCGGTGCGCGGTCAGGAAGCCCGCCCGGGACAGCGATCCGAGGCGGCGGGCGGCGCCGGCGGCGGAGATTCCGAACAGCGCGGCGATGTGGTCGGCAAGTACCAGCCGCTGCTCGGCCACAAACGACAGCGTCTCGAGGTCCCGGCAGGTCAACCTGAGGTGGCCCACACTCGTGTGAGCCTCGAGCGGCCCGGGTTCACCCCCCTGAAGGGCGCGCCGCCTACAGGCCGGGGTGCGGCAGCGAGCTCGTGTCGACGACCTCGAAGTCTCGACCGGTCAGCTGGTCGAGCTGGTGGAGCACGTCGTCGCTCCACTTAGGGTTTGGGGCGCCGGAGATGTACCACGGCGAGCCGTTGTCGGCGAGGATCAGCCCGTAGGTCTTCAGCGCCTGAGCGACGACACGCGCCTGATCGGGGAGACGCGAGATGTTGACGTTCGCCTTGAGCCGCACCCGAAGCCCCATCGGCGGATAGAAGCCGTGGCATGTCGACGCCTCATGGCGCGCCGGATACACATACCGGGGCGCGGTGCACGGGGCGGTGAACCGCAGCGCGTGGTCGATCACCCCGCGCGCGACCTCGTCGTAGCGCGCGAGCCCCGGGAAGATCGGCAACCCGGCCGCGTCGGCCGAGGTCCAGCCGGCAGGGCGGAGGCGGTCGGATCGGAGGCTGAAGATCGCCCCCGAACCGGCTGTCCAGGCCGCCCCGCCGTGGTGTGGGTAGGCGGCGTACAGCTCGTAGTCGGTGCACGTATCGCGGTCGATCACGATCACGTGGCGGTCGCCCGAGGAGCGGGGACCGCCCTCGATCGGAACATTCGGCGGGATCGGGTACGGCCCGCGGTCGGACTCGTCGGCGTACTCGAAATGGACCGGTACCCGCCGGGTGCGTTTCGAGACGACGGTGAACGGGATCCCGTTCGGGGCGCCGTCGTAGACCGTCCCGAAGTCGGGGTGGACTACGTCACCAAGCCCGATGCTGGCGATCAGCCGCGCGGAGTCCTTGGCGACCGGGAGCCGGTCGACGCGCTGGTTCCAGGGGTTGTCCGGCGGGAAGACCTCGCACCGCGGCGCGCCCGGGAGCGAGTGCGCCGAGACCAGCGCGGGGATCGCGACGGCGACGGCGCAGAGCGCCAGCGGCAACGAGAGTCGGCGCATCCAGCCCGACTATAAGCGCGCCGCGCGGTGACGCAGCGGCGCTGGACGGGCGTGTGACGCAGCGGCGCTGGACGGGCGTGTGACGCAGCGGCGCTGGACGGGCGTGTGACGCAGCGGCGCTGGACGGGTGTGTGCAGCAGCGGTGACCTACGCGACCACGCGCAGGCCGCCGGGCGAGATCCCGAACGACGCCTCGGCGACCGCGCCGATGTAGTCGCCGTCGACCTGGATCGGCAGTGGTCGCTCGTCGCGCGAGACGATCTGGAGCTCCTGCGCCCCGGAGAACGCGTGGACGCGGCGATGCCGCCCGAGCTCCGCGCGCTCGGACACCGCGCGCCATCCGACCGTCGGGACGTCGATCGGCCTCGCGCGTTGCAGCACGACGCCCGACAGCGTGCCGCCGTCGAGCGTCGCCCCCTCGCCGATGTGTACCGGACGGTTGCCGAAGAACGTGTACGGCGCAGCGTTCTGCACAACAGCGGTGATGCCCTCGATCTCTTTGCCGTCGATCGTGGCCGCGAGCCGGGGAGGGTTGAACATGTAGCGTCGCGTGAGCGTGCGCAGCGCGGTGGCCGTGTAGTACCACTCGCCGATCCGGGCCTTGAGCCGCGGATGCGCGTCGACCCGCTCGACGACGCTCGCGTCGAGTCCGACGCCCGCCGAGAACAGGAAGTGGCGCTCGTTGACGCGCGCGACGTCGACCCGGCGCGGCCGCCAGTCGTCGGTCAGCCGCAGCAGGTGCTCGGTCGCGTCGACGACGTCGATGGGGATCCCGAGCATCCGGCAATAGACGTTCGTCCGCCCGCCCGGGAGGCAACTCAACGGGGTCTCGGATCCGACCAGCCCGTTGGCCGCCTCGTTGACCGTCCCGTCGCCCCCGAACGCCACGACGACGTCGTAATGTGCACGGGCGGCCTCGCGGCACAGCTCGGTAGCGTGGTCGCGCGACTCGGTCTCGACCGCCTCGACCTGGTAGCTCCCGCGCAGCGCGTATACGACGAGGTTCTTGAGGCGGTCGGAGACGGTCGTCGCGTATGGGTTGACGATCACCAACATCCGCTTGCGGGGCGTAGCGGCGCCCGCACGCAGCGCCTGCTCGAGGCGCTCGAGTGGATCGGTGGTCACGGCCGGCATGCCAGCCTCCTCAACACCGATCCGCCCGGCCCGTTACGCCTGGCACCCGGCCGCACGATTTGCAATACTTCCAACCACATAGCTGTACGCATCAAGAGGGGTGGAGGGATATGGCCCTGTGAAACCCCGGCAACCTCCCGCAAGGGAAAGGTGCCAATTCCATCAGGCTCCAACAACAAGCCTGGGAGATGTGGAAGAGGCGGTTTCACAGAACCTCCGACCACAGACCCCGGCGGAGGTTTTTTCACATATGCCGCCAGAGTCTCTCATCTGCAAGGAATGTAGGGCCGAGTATCCACTCGAGGCCGAATACGTCTGCGAGCGCTGCTTCGGCCCGCTCGAGGTCGCGTTCGCCTCGCGGGCGTCGGCCGACCCGGACGAGCTGAGGCGCAGGATCCAAGCGGGGCCGCACTCGCTGTGGCGCTATTCCGACTTCCTGCCGGTGGCCACGCCGCCGAAGGGCACGCTGCCCGCCGGCTGGACGCCGCTGCTGCGCGTCGATCGGCTTGCCGAGGCGCTCGGCCTCGAGGAGGTGTGGATCAAGAACGACGCCGCCAATCCCACCCATTCGTTCAAGGACCGGGTCGTGTCGGTGGCGCTTGCGCGCGCGCGGGAGCTCGGCTTCCAGACGGTTGCGTGCGCGTCGACCGGCAACCTCGCCAATGCGGTCGCGGCCCACGCGGCGGCCGCCGGGCTCGAGTCGTTCGTGTTCGTACCGGCCGACCTCGAGGAGCAGAAGCTGCTCGCGACTGGTGTGTACGGCACCAACCTGGTCGCCGTGCGCGGCAACTACGACGACGTCAACCGGCTGTGCACCGAGCTGTCGGCCGAGCACGAGTGGGCGTTCGTCAACATCAACCTGCGGCCGTACTACTCGCAGGGCTCGAAGACGCTCGCGTTCGAGACCGCCGAGCAGCTCGGCTTCGAGCTGCCCGACCGGGTGGTATGCCCGATCGCTTCGGGGTCGCTGTTCACGAAGATCGCAAAGGGCTTCGAGGAGTGGCTCGAGGCGGGGCTGCTCGAGGGTGAGCTGCCCGCGTTCAACGGCGCCCAGGCGGCCGGCTGCTCGCCTGTCGCCAGCGCGTTCGAAGCGAACCTGGACGTGTGCCGCCCCGTCAAGCCGGAGACGATCGCCAAGTCGCTGGCGATCGGGAACCCTGCCGACGGGCCGTATGCGCTCGATCTGGCGCGTCGCACCGGCGGCGGCATCGACGCCGTTACCGACGAGGAGATCCGGGAGGGCATCCGCCTGCTGGCGCAGACGACCGGGATCTTCACGGAGGCCGCCGGCGGCGTCACCGTCGCGGTGCTCTCGAAGCTCGCGCGGCGCGGCGATATCGACCCCTCCGAGCGGGTCGTCGCGTACATCACCGGCGAGGGGCTGAAGACGCTCGACTGCGCCCGCGGGGCGTATGAGGCGTGGGACATCGAGCCGACGGTCGAGTCGTTCGAGCTCGCCGGCGAGCGTGTCAAGGCGGTCGCATAGCGCGCCGGGGCGCGCACTACACTGCCCGCCGATGCCAGTGACGGTCAAGATCCCGACGCAGCTCAGGGCGGCCACCGACGGCGAGGCGACCGCCGAGGTCGACGGCGCGACCGTCGGCGAGGTACTCGACGCACTGTACGAGCGCTACGACGAGCTGCGTTCGCGAATCGCGGAGGACGGCGGGCTGCGGCGGTTCGTGAACGTGTACGTCGGCGGCGAGGACATCCGCTTCCTCGACGGGCTCGATACGCCGGTGTCCGACGGCGACGAGGTCACGATCCTGCCCGCGGTGGCCGGCGGATAGGTACCTTTCGCGGGCCCTCCTGTGGGCTCCCGCGCTCGCGGGCACCGTACAGCGACCCGGTGGGCTACGCTCCGGGCGCTCGAGCGATGCGCGGTCTCAGGCGTCTCACCCCGTCCCGGCTACGGAGCTTCCTCCGCTGGCTTCCCGTGCGGATCGGCTACGACCGCGGGCCGCGGGTCGCCTCGTGGCTGCGGAAGCGGTGGGTGATCCTGCGCCACCCACAAGCGGACATCAGGTTCGGCGCCGGCACCTATCTGGGGCCGCGGTTCAGCCTCTTCATTCCCGAGGAGGGCAGCTTCATCGTCGGCGACGGGGTCGAGTTCCGGCGCGACTTCCGTGCCGAGGTGTCGGGGAACGGCCGGGTGACGATCGGCTCGGGATCGGTGTTCACGTACTCGGTCCTGATCCAGTGCACGACCACGATCGACATCGGCGCGCGCTGTCAGTTCGGGCAGACGACGATCCTGCTCGACGGCCAGCATCGGTTCCGCGACATCACCAGGCCGATGCTCGAGCAGGGGTACGACTGGCACCCGCTGACGATCGAGGACGACGTGACCATCACCACCAAGTGCACGATCATGGCCGACATCGGCAAGCGCGCGTTCATCGGCGCCAACTCGGTCGTGACACGTGCGATCCCGCCCTACACGGTCGCGGTCGGCGCCCCCGCGCGTCCGATCGAGTACTTCGGCCCGCCCGGCGAGGAGCCGGCCGAGCTGCGGGAGCGGACGGCCTCGTGACCGCCACCACGCCATTTTGCTTCGGCCGTCGCGAGCCACCAGGCGTCCGGCGGGGTTGACCGGTCAGGGGGTGACGCGTTTAGGATCCCCTCGGCGGCCGGACAACCATAGGGAACGGAGCATTCCATGAGCAGACTTATCGGGCCCCGACGGGGTACCGCAGCGAAGCGCCTTGCGACCGTCGCGGCGATCGCGGCCGCGCTGGCGCTGGTCCTCGTCGGTCCGGCGGCCGTGTCCGCCAAGACCCGGCTGACGAAGAGCAGGACGTTCACCCTGCACGCCCACTCGACCGCGACCTACAACGTCGGCTATCCGGCGGCGCTGAAATACAGCGGCGCCAGGTACTCCTGCACGGTCAAGGTCTCGGGGCCGGGCAAGAGCGGCGTCAAGATCCTCAGCAAGCGCTCGGCCGAGGGCGGCACGGTGTGCCGCGTGAAGGCCCGCAACAGCAACAAGTTCGAGGACCCGCTCGACGACGCACGGATCAAGATCACCACGACGACCACGTACTGAGTAGGCGGGGGTGCCATCCGGCGCCCCCACGAGTCTGTCTGGTGGGCGCGCCGCCTACGCGGCGGCGATGCCCACCGGGCAGCTCACGCCGGTGCCGCCGAGCCCGCAATAGCCCATCGGGTTCTTGTGCAGGTACTGCTGGTGGTAGTCCTCGGCGTAGTAAAAGGGCCAGCAGGATGACTCGTGCGCGGTCCGATCAGGCGGGTCAGGGTGACGAGCGGACCGCAAGCACGAGGCCGCGATCTCGGTCGTGATCTCCGCATAGCCGGCGTCCGCGAGCCGCTTGGCGTACGCGGCACGGGATGCCTCCGCCTGCTCGCGCTGCTGCTCGGTCGTCCAGTAGATCGCGGAGCGGTACTGCGTGCCGACGTCGTTGCCCTGGCGCATCCCCTGGGTCGGGTCGTGGTTCTCCCAGAACAGGCGCAGAATCTCGTTGTATGAGATCACCGCGGGGTCGAACACGACGAGCACCGCCTCGGTGTGGCCGGTTCTGCCGCTGCAGACCTCCTCGTAGGTCGGGTTCGGAGTGAAGCCGCCGGCGTATCCGACGGCTGTGGTGGAGACCCCGGGCGCCTGCCAGAACACGCGCTCGGCGCCCCAGAAGCAGCCCATCGCCACCACCGCCTGCTGTAGCCCGTCGGGGAACGGCGGGCGCAGCGGAGTGCCGAGCACGGCGTGCTTGTTTGACAGCGGCAGTTCCGTGTCCCGGCCGGGCAGGGCGTTTGCCGGGTCGACGAGAGTTGCCTTGTTGCGGAATCCGAGCACGCTTAAAAGGTAGTAGCCCGGTGCGGCGCAGCGCAACTGCTGCTGTGCCTTAAGCTAGAGCACGAGCGTTCGGTAGCGAACCGCTCCACGGGCCACGGCCCAGCACTCGACCAGGTCGTGGACGAGCAGGAACGGAACGCTTCCAGCTCCGGCTCCGGCTCGGAGGGCGCGTCTGCGCAGCTCAATCAGGTGCAGCGTGAGCACCATGCGTCGCAGCCACGCGGGCGCGGCCAGTGCGGCAATCGAGCGCCACATCAGGTAGTGCCAGACGTTCCAGAACACGCCTCGATGGAGGATCATCCGTACATCGGGGTGGCGGGCGAACACCTGAATGGCCTCCCCCCACCGGGTGGCGATCCGAAGCGCCTGGCCGGTCGTGAGCGACTCAACAGCGTGGTAGACAACTGCCTCGGCCGCGAACACGGCCCGGGCGCCGGCCTCGAACGCGCGCCAGGCCAAGTCGGTGTCCTCGGCGGCGGGACGGAGGCCGAAGCTTTCGTCGAATCCGCCCAGCCGGTCGAGCAGCTCACGGGGATAGAAGATGTTGCACGTCTCGTAGCGGGGTCCGAGCGCGTCGACGCAAACCGTGTGCGAGAACGGTTCGGAGACGCATCGATGCTGGTGTGGTTCGGGGATCGTCCGGCCCTGGACGATCGAACCGGGCGCGCCGCGCTCTGCGTGAAGCCCGGCCCGAAGCCAGTCGGCGGCAGCGACGCAGTCGTCGTCGGTGAACGCGATCAATGGACCGCGGGCGGCCCGCCACCCGGCGTTGCGCGCGGCCGACGGCCCGCGTGGCGTCTGGTGGCGCAGGATCCGCAGCCTCAGCCGCGGAGTCCCTTCCCACGAGTCGAGCAGCCGGGCGGTATCGGCCCTCGATCCGTCGTCGACGACGACCACCTCGAAGCCCGAGAATTCGAGCGTCTGCCGGGCGAGGCTGTCGAGCAGGCGCTCGAGCCGGTCCGGGCGGTCGCGCGTAGCCACCACTACTGAGACCAGCGGCTGCGGCACGGGGCGGGATTGTAGGCGGGTCTACATGTAGCCGAGTAGCTTCATCTGCCGCTCCAGTGCGGCCAGCTCCGCTTCGGACGGCGGGGCCGCGGCACCGGGCGACCTGCCCTCCTCCGACCCCGGAGCGTCGGCCGCGCGAGCCGCCGCCCGCAACTTGGCCACCGATTCCGGCAGCTGCCCTGCGTCGAGCGGTGACAGTTCAGCGGGGTCCTCGAGCAGGTCGTAGACGGCCTCGACGCGATCCCGGATCAGAAGCTTGTAACGACCGTCGACGGCGGCCGTCAGACGGGGAGTGAGCCGGGCGATGGCCTGAGGGTCGAGCTTCCGCCGCTCCGTGAACCTTCGCACCCGGACATCTTCAGGCCCTGCCATCGGGTCGTACTGGGCCAGCGCGATGCCCGCCGGCTGCCCCGTGTCGGTCAGCGGGTGAGCGTTGACGCCACAGGCCGCCGCGATCCGCCCCGGCACCTGGGCCAGGCTCATGACCTCTTGGTCGGCGATTCCCCCCGGGCCGGCCGACAGGAAGGGAACGTGGATGAGGCGCTCGTCGAGTGAGAACCCGTGGGCGATCAGCCCTCCTTCGCCAAAATTCTCGCCGTGATCGGAGGTGATGATCACCAGGGTTTGGTCGAGGATGCCCCGGGCATCCAGCGCCTCCAGAATCCCACCCACCCAGTCGTCCGCATAGTTGACCGCGCGGGCGTATAGGTGGCGCATGCGCTCCAGGGAATCGGGAGGGATCTCGGCTGCTCCGGCCACGATCAGGCAGATGGCCTCGAAGCTCAGGTAGCGCCGGGCGTCCTCAGCGGCGCGCAGGCGATCGACGAGGCCCAGGTCGTTGAACGGCCGGGGCGGCAGGTAGGGCGAGTGGCACTCGACCAGGTTGACGAACCAGAACGTGGGCCGTCCGGACCAGGCGTCGATCGACGACCGCAGCCGGGCGCCGATCTGGCCGGCGCCGTCGTCAGAGTTGGCCGCCAGCCCCTCGAGCGCCCAGGCCAGCCGTGCGCGGCTCCCGCCGGCCGTCAGGGCGTCGAGCCGGCGCGTTCGCCGGCCAGGCAGATACTCGAAGCTGTCGAACCCGATGTCGAAGCCCACGGCCGCCGAGACCCACAGGTTGGCGCTGAGGCCGTGAGTGGCGTAGCCCGCCTTGCGCAGGACCTCCGGCAGGATCCGGCTGGAGATCCGCTCCCATGCTGGACGGACGCTGTGCGCGGTTCCCGCGGGCGGCTGAGCCAGACCGAGCTGCCGCGGCAGCCGCCCGGTGAACAGCGAGGCGTGTGAGCTGAGCGTCCAGCTGCCGGTGGCGTACATCTGCGGAGCGGCATGTCCTCGCCGCGCCAGATCCGACATCACGGGGGTGGAGCCGGCGGGCGCCCCGTAGGGCTCCAGCGCATCGCGCCGGGCCGCGTCGAGAACGACAAGCAGGACATTGGGCTGCACGGGTGGGGAAGCGTAGCCAGGGTGCCGCTACGATCGCCCCGGGTGAAGCACGCGGTCGCCAACCCTGAGCGGAGCCCCGGCCCGCCGGATGAGCCGCTAGCTACTCGGGACATCGACACGCGCGGTTTGTCGTTGCGCGCGTTCACGGCCCGCGGCGTGCTCGTCAACGCGCTGTTCGACGTCGGCCTGGGCGCCCTGGCGCTGGTGCAGGGGCTGGTAATCGCCGGTCTGCTCACCCGCTCGGACTACGGCGTATGGGGAGTGCTCGTCGTCTCGCTCGGCGTCCTGGCCCGGCTCAAGGTCGTGGGGATCAGCGACAAGTACCTCCAGCAGGACGAGCCCGACCAGGAGCTGGCCTTCCAGAAGGCGTTCACGCTCGAGGTGCTCATGACGGCAGCCGCTTCGGCACCGCTCGTGGCGGTGCTGCCCGTGATCGCGGTCGTTTACGGCCACTGGAGCTTGGTCCCGCCCGGACTGGTGCTGATCACGGTACTGGCGGCCGATGCGCTCCAGGCGCCGTTCTGGATCTACTACCGGCGAATGAACTTCGCGCGACAGCGCGCCCTGCAGGCGATCGAGCCGCTGGTCGGCTTCGTGGTGGCGGTGGCTCTGGCGATCGCGGGGGCCGGATACTGGGCGCTCGCGATCGGCGTGGCGGCGGGCGCCTGGGCGGGAGCCGTGGCCGCGATCTCCACCTCGCCGTACCGCCTGGCTTGGCGACTGGAGCGTGACACACTCCGCGTGTACACCGCGTACTCGGTGCCGGTGCTGATCGCCACGGTCTGCAGCGTCGTACTGGCCAACGCCACGGCAATCGCCAGCAACGCCCATCTGGGTCTGGCCGGCGTTGGAGCGGTGGCCCTGGCCGGCAGCATCACCGTGTTTACGAGCAAGCTCGACGACATGGTCAGCGGCACCCTCTACCCCGTGATCTGCGCCGTGCAGAACCGGCTCGACCTGCTCTACGAGTCGTTCGTGAAATCCAACCGGCTGGCGATGATCTGGGGCATCCCGTTCGGCATCGGCGTGGCCCTGTTCGCCGCCGATCTGGTCAATTTCGGAATTGGCCCGCGATGGCATGCGGCAATCGGGTTGCTGCAGATCACCGGCGTGGTGGCGGCACTCGGTCAGATCGCCTTCAACTGGGATGACTACTTCCGCGCCCGGAGCCACACCTGGCCGCTGGCCGTCGCCGGGGTGGCCTCGACGATTGCGCTGCTGGGCGTGGGCCTGCCGCTGCTGTTCAGCCACGGGCTGACCGGCCTGGGGATTGGGATCGCGGCGGGCGCCTTGGTCCACCTGGCGATCAGGGCCTGGTATCTCAACGGGCTGTTCGAACACATGCACTTTTTCAGGCATGCCGTCCGCGCCGTGCTGCCCACCCTGCCCGCGCTGGCGCTGGTGGTGCTGATCCGCGCCGTCGAGCCGAGCCATCGCACTTTGGCCATGGCAGTCTCGGAGCTGGTCGTATTCCTGCTGGTCGCGCTCATCTTCACCTGGGTACTGGAGGGTCGCCTGCTCCGCGAGGCAGCCGGCTACCTCGGCCGGCGGGGCGCGCGGCCCTCGGTGGCGGCCTGACCACGCGGAGATAATCTGCTTGTGCCGGGCCCGCAGATAGCCGTGGTCGTGGCCTCCCACGAGCGCCCGCTTCGCCTGCGCTGGCTGCTCAACGCGCTGGCCGCCCAGACCCTCAGCCGCGACCGGTTCGAGGTGGTGGTATGCCACGACTCGCGGGGATCCGAGACCGAACAGGTGCTGTCCGGTCATCCCCTGGCGCGGAACGGGACGTTGCGGTGGACGAGCCTGCCGGCGGGAAGCGCCGCTCCCGGCGCCAACCGCAATGCCGCCCTCAAGCTCGTGCGGGCGCCCACTGTGGTGTTCACCGATGACGACTGCCGTCCTCCCGAAGCGTGGCTGGAGCGCGTTCTGGCCGCCTCGCTGCGCGATCCTGACGCGGTGATCCAGGGTGCGGTGGCCGGCGACCCGGATGAGGAAGTGATCCGGCGCGCGCCGTACCCCCGCACCCAATCGTTTGCCACCGTGCCGCGGGTGTGGGCCGAGTGCTGCAACATCGTGTATCCCGCGCGGCTCCTAGCCGAATTGGACGGTTTCGCCGAGGACGTTGCGGTCGGCGAGGACACCGACCTCAACCAGCGGGCGATCGCACGTGGCGCCCGCTATATCGGTGCCCCTCAGATGCTGACCTTCCACGCGATCGAAGAGCTCTCGTTGCGGAAATGGGTCCGCCAGGCCGACCGGTGGAGCGATCTTCCCGTGCTGTTCAAGCGCCACCCCGATCTGCGAGGTGAGCTCTTCCTAGGCGCTTTTTGGAAGCGCGAGCACGCCTTGCTCGTGCTGGCGGCGGCGGCGATCGCAGCAGCCCGGACGCGGCCCGCGACGGCGATCCTGGCGCTGCCGTGGGCGTTGGCTCGCTCGACACACGGAACCGGCTTCAGGGGGCGGGCACGCCAGGTGGCCGGGCTACCGGGCTGGGCCGCGATCGACCTGGCCGAGCTGCTGGCACTGCTGCGGGGCAGCCTGCGCCACCGCTCGCTCGTCCTCTGAGCTGATCATCCGTGCGCGTCGCGCTGCTCAGTCCGTGCTTTTGGCCCGAGGTCCGACGGGGCACCGAACGGTTCGCGCGCGAACTGTCCGACGGGCTGCTCGCCCGCGGCCAGAGCCCGACGCTGATCACCAGCCACCCCGGTCGTTTCACCCGGCGGGTGGAGGCCGGTCTGCCCGTGATTCGCCTGCCCCGGCCTCCCGAGGGGAGGCTGCTGCGACGCGGCTACGAACCGCATCTCACGCACGTTCCGCTCACCTACGCCGCGCTGCGGCTGGGCTCCTATGACCTGGCGCACGCCCTGTATCCGCTCGACGCTCTGGCCGCCGCCCGCTGGCGCCGGCGGACCGGCCGGCCCGCGATTCTCTCCTACATGGGGATACCCGACCGGGTGGGGCTCCGGGAGTACCGCCGTCGGCTGGACACAATGCTCCGCGCGATCGAGGGAACCGACGCAGTCGTCGTTCTCAGCCGCTACGCCGCCGAGGCGTCCCGCCGATGGCTCGGGTACGAGCCGCTGGTGATCCCCCCGGGAGTGGACCTTGACACGTTCGCTCCGGGCCACCGACGCGATCCCGAGCCGACGATCGTGTGCAGCGCCGCTGCGCTCGAGCCCCGCAAGCATGTAGGGCTCCTGATCGAGGCGCTGCCCCTGATTCGACGTGAGCGACCCGCTACGCGCCTGGTGCTCTCGCGCCCAGCGGACCCCGACCTGGTGCGCGGCCACGGCATCGACCCGGATGTGCCGGGCCTGGAGTGGCGCGACCTGGATGACCGGCGGGACCTGGCCCGGGCCTACGGACAGGCCTGGGTGGTGGCGCTGCCGTCGCGCTCGGAGGCGTTCGGCCTGGTGCTCTTGGAGGCCATGGCCTGCGGGACCCCGGTGGTCGGGTACAGCGACGGCGCGATCCCCGAGTTGATCGACAGCCCGCAGGTGGGGCGCCTGTTCGACCGCCTGGATCCGCCGGCGCTGGCCGAGGCGCTGCTGGAGGCGCTCGAGCTGGCCGAGAACCCCGACACCTCAGCAGCCTGCCGCGCCCACGCGTCCCGGTATTCGGTGGAGCGCTGCACCACGGCGTACCTGGATCTCTACGCACAGCTGGTGGGGCGATAGGCGAGCGTCCTGGCTGGCCCGGCCCGCGCAGCACGCGGGCCGGCGGCGGCGTGGGCAGCGCTACGATGCCGCCGATGGTCATGCCTGCGCCTCGGCCGGCGCCGGGCGAAGCAGGGCCCGGCGACCGCCTGGCCGCTGCCCGCGACGCGATCGCTCGGAATCCGAACTGGTACCACACGCTCGAGCTCGCGCCCGGGGTCGTGACGCCGGGGAGAATCGACCTGCGTCGAGTGGCGGCCAAGCTGCTGCCGGAAGACCTGGCCGGAAAACGGGCACTTGACGTCGGCACATTCGACGGCTTCTGGGCGTTCGAGCTGGAGAAGCGCGGTGCCGAGGTGGTGGCCATCGACCTCGACGCCGTCTCGGACGCGCAGCTGCCGCCCAACAACCGGCAGGCGCTCGAGCGCTCCGCCGACCAGCTGGAGGTTGAGCTGGGTCTCGGCTTCAGGCTGGCCGCCGAGCTGATCGGCTCATGCGCCCGGCGGGTGAGCTGTGACGTCCTGAAGCTGAGTCCCGAACGGGTCGGCGGTCAGGTCGACGTGGTGTTCATGGGCGCGCTCCTGGTTCACCTGCGCGACCCGGTCCGCGCGCTCGAGCGCATCCACGCGACGCTCAAGCCCGGCGGGTCGCTGTTCCAGCTCGAGGGCGTCTCCCGCCGGCTCTCGCTGCTGCACCGCCGCCGGCCGGTGGCCGAGATGCAGACCTTGGACACGCAGTTCAACTGGTGGTACCCGAATCGCGCTGCGCTGGAGGCATGGCTGCGGACCGCCGGCTTCGTCTCGATCACCGACCGCGGTGAGTATCGCCCACCGCAGCGGCCGCCAATGGCCGACCGCTACCGGGCGCTCGTCTCGCGGCGCCCCGGATAACCGGACTGCGTCTCACCCGATGAGCGACAGCTTGGCCGACCAGGTCGCCTCGATCGACTGGTATCACACGATCGAGCTCGGCGATGGAGTCATCACGCCAGGTTGGCTCGACCACCGCCCTGTCCTCGGCCGGATTCCACTGCCGGCCTCGCTGGACGGCAGGCGGTGTCTCGACGTTGGAACCTTCAACGGCTTCTGGGCCTTCGAGATGGAGCGCCGGGGAGCGGAGGTGGTCGCGCTCGACGTGCTCGACCCGGAGCGGTGGGACTGGCCTGTGGGCAGTGACCCAGCCGCGATCGAGGCGATCGGGCGACGGATGGCACGCGGCCGCGGCTTCGAGATCGCGAAAGCGGCGCTGGGCGCCGCCGTGGACCGGATCGACGGCAGCGTCTACGAATTGGACGCGGACGAGGTTGGGCGCTTCGACCTGGCCTATGTGGGCAGCCTGCTGGTACACCTGCGAGACCCGGTGCGAGCGCTCGAGCGGGTCCGCTCGGTGGCCGACCGGGTCGTCGTGGTGGACGGGATCGACCTGCCACTGTCGCTGCGCCACCGGCGCCGGCCCGTGGCCCGGGTCGACGGACGCGGACGTCCTTGGTGGTGGTACCCGAACCTGGCCGCCCTCAGGCGTCTGGTGGAGGCGGCCGGCTTCGCCGCCGTGGCGCCCCCGCGGATGCTGTTCGTCCCTCCGGGCAGGTCGTGGCGGCCCCGGCGCCTCGTCCCGGCCGCCCGGCGGTCACGGGAGGGACGCTACGAGATGCTCGTGGGCTGGCTGGGCGACCCGCACGGGGTCGTCGTGGCCGCCTGAGTCCCCCGCCGCACGCGAGCCCGCCGCAGCCGCCCGGCGGCCAGGCGGGACAAGTTGGCCACCCGCCCGGCCGGTGTGGCCGGACGGGACTCGTAGATCACCAGGTGGGAGCGCCCGTGAAGCAGGCGGTAGGAGCGCAGCCGGCGGGTGCTGGCGTGGTACAGCAGCGCGTGGATAGGGAGCCGACGGTGGGACGGCTGGTCGTCCGGCGCCGGCCCCAGGAGGTTGACCACCACCAAGCCGGCCCTTCGCTCGAGCTCCTCCAGCAGCGCGAATGGATCGGCCACGTGCTCGATCACGTCAAACGCGAAGGCGGCTTCGAAGCCGGACGGCACGCCCGCGTCGAGGTCGTGCACGGGCGCCTCGTAACCACGACGGCGCAACCGCCAGCGCAGGTAAGCGGTACTGGGATTGTCGTAGTCGGCGAACTCGACGCGGAAGCCCCGCTCCAGGAGCATCAGGCCGTCTGAGCCGATCCCGCAGCCGTAGTCGAGCACGCGAGCACCGGGCGCGACCACGCGGATCAGCTCCCGGAGGTACGGGAGCTTCGTGCCGGTCATGGCGAACGCGGTCAGGTTGTACAGGTAGGCCTCGGAGGTCCGGTAGAAGCTCGCCTCGTCCTCCGCGCCGGCCAGTTCGGCGTCGAGCTGCTCCTGATAGCGCCACAGGCGCTCGAGCTCAAACTGTGGCCCGAGGTATAGGGCCAGCTCGTTCTGCTCACGCTCGGGATCGAACGGAATGTCCATGACCGGCTGTCATTCTTAGCCGATGCTCGAGTTGAGCGTCGTGCTTCCCACCCTGCGTAACTACTCGGTGCTCGAGCGGGTGCTTGACGGCTATGCCGTCCAGGATGTCCCAGCTGGGAGCTTCGAGATGCTGGTGGTGGCCGATCGCCACGAGCCCGATCTGGCCGCCGTCATTGCGGCGATCGGCGCGCGGCCCTACCCGGTGCGCCTGCTGCGCGGCCCGATTCCCGGCGCATCTGCCAACCGCAATGCGGGCTGGCGGGCGGCACACGCCCCGATCGTCCTGTTCACCGACAACGATACGGTCCCTGATCGGTCGCTGGTGGCCGAGCACCTGCGCTCGCACAAGCGGCGGCCGGAGGTCGAGGTCGCCGTCCTGGGGCTCGTGCGCTGGTCAGCTGAGATCGAGATCACGCCGTTCATGCGCTGGCTCGAGTACGGGCTGCAGTTCCAGTTCGAGAGCATCCGGGGCGAGGATGCGGGCTGGGGACACCTGTACGGGGCCAACGCCTCGATCAAGCGGGCGATGCTCGAACGGGTCGGTGGCTATGACGAGCAGCGCCTCCCCTACGGCTACGAGGACATCGAATGGGCCTACCGGGCCCGCGAGCACGGGCTCCAGGTCGTGTTCAACCGCCTGGCGGTGGTCGAGCATCACCGCACGATGACGATCGCCGACTGGCAGGCGCGCGCGCCGCGGCTGGCGGTGAGCGAATGGCGCTTCTGCCGGCTCCATCCCGAGGTCGAGCCGTTCTTCGCGCCGATGTTCGCCCAGGCGGCGCGGGGGCCGGCCTATGGCCGTAAGGCAGCGGCCCTGACGCGCTTCGTGCCGCGGCGCGTGCCGTGGCTGGGCCCGCTCGTCTGGGACCACGCCGGCCATCATTGGCGGACGCTGATCGCCCCGCACTTCCTGGCCGCTTGGGAGGCCGCGGAGGCCGGACGGGCGCCCGAGCTTCAGCCCGCCGTCTCGGCGCTGGCCGAGCGCTCCAGCAGCGCGGGCGGCTCCTGACCGGGCGGGCCGAAGTAGTCGATCACCTTGGCCGGCACCCCCGCTGCCACGCAGTAGGCGGGCAGGTCACGCGTCACCACGGAGTTGGCACCCACAAACGTCCGCTCGCCGATGTTGGCCATGATCGTGCACTTGGTGGTGACGGTCACATGGTCGGCCAGGCGCACCGGGCTCAGGTCGTAGCCCTGCTGGAGCATCGGGCGGTCGAGCTCGCGGAAGCGATGGTTCCCGTCCACCAGGAGCGATGCCTGCCCGAACATGCAGTGCTGTCCGATCTCGATCGAGGACCCGCACTGGATGATCACGTCGTAGGTGAACACCGAACCTCCACCGACGGCGATCCGGCTCTCCGGTCCGGCCAGCTCGGCCCTGAACCCCCGTCGGAACTCGACGCCCGGACCGACCACGAACGAGCCACCGTTGGGCATGTGCAAGCTGAACCCGGGGCCGAGGTACACCGGTCCCTGGAACTCGATCCGGGCCCGGGGATTGCGGAACACGACCCACCGCCGCCGCAGCCAGGACATCAACCACGGTCCCGGGCCGGGGAGATAGAACAGCCACACGCGCACGCTCTGCGCTTCGCGGAGATGACGGGCCGAGGCCCGTAACCGCTGGCCGAGTCGCGCAATCGGATCACTGCTCCGCATCGCCGCCGAGGATATTGGCGGCCTGGCGCCCTAAGGCGCCTCGGCCAGCACCCAGGCGTGAACCATGCCCCGCTCGTGCAGCGTGCGCCACGCGAAATTGCGCCAGCTGCGCGGGAGCGGCGGGCGTGCGTAGCCGGAGCCGCGCGGCAGCAGATACGGCCCGCCCCCGTCGAGGACACGGAAGCCAGCCTTCTCGAGGAACCGCCGCAGGCCGCACGCGTTGGGCTCCCACCAGAACGGCCGGCTCGGCAGCAGCGTGAGGTTGTGAACCGGCCGGCGGGGGTGGAGCAGCGAGAGCGACAGCGACACGTTGTCGTTGACCAGCAGGCGCCCCGACCGTGTCAGGACGCCGCGAACCGCCGACAGCGCCCGCGGCGGGTCCCGCAGGTGAAGCAACAGCGTCCCGATGAATGCAAAGTCGAACTCCCCGACGACCGCGCGGTCGAGGTCGTAGACCGAGAGATCGCGCCTCGACACCTGTGAGCCGAGGGCTCGGTGGGCGCAGGCGAAGGCGGCCGGCCGTGCGCGGCGGTCAGCGACCGCCGCCTCGGGCAGCCGCGCCGGCACCGGGTCGGAGATGTCCACACGCGCCGGGTCATCGAGATCGATCGCCACCACCTCGGCTGCGCCGCGGCGCTCCATCTCGAAAGCCCAGAAACCGTCGTGGGTGCCGACGTCCAGGCAGCGGCGTCCGTCGAGACGCTGTGGGAAGGCCACCTTGGCCAGCGCGCGCCGGGTGTCGTACTCGCCGGGCGTGACGATGCCGCCCGGCAACTCGATCGTGTGGTACCACCTCAGCGCCTGGACCTCGGCGGCCAGGCCGGGGAGGGGGGATCGTGCGGGCCCCGAACTCATCTGCTTCGCTGTGCCTTCTGTGCGGATCCTGGGAAAGCTAACGCGCTCCTGGAGCCCGGGGGTGGTATGGCCGCTCGGCGCGGCGGTAGTCCTCGGGCTGGCGATCCGGCTCTCCTATGTGCTTCTGACCCGCCACTACCGGCTGGCCGGCGACGCCCCGGAGTACGACCTGGAGGGCCTGCTGATCGCCCACGGCCACTGGTTCTGGACCGCCGCGCCGTACGGGATTCTCCACGCCGGTGCTTGGAAAGCGCCCGGCTACCCGGCCTGGGTCGGTCTGTGGTACGCGCTCCTGGGTCACCACCCGCTGGCGGTCCGCCTGGTCCAGGTGCTGCTCGGCCCGGTCACGATCGTGCTCACCTGGCAGCTGGGGCGGCGCATGTTCAGTCCGCGAGTTGGCCTGGTGGCCGCCTTCGTGGTCGCGGTCTACCCCCTCGCCTGGCAATTCGAGGAGCTGCTCTACTCCGAGTCGCTGGCCACGCCGCTCACGGTGGGGGCCCTGATCCTGATCCTCACCGGTGTTCCGTCGGCGCGGCGGGCCGCGGCCGCCGGCGTGGTCACTGGCCTGGCTCTCCTGGTGCGGCCGTCCAGCGAGTTCGTGCTGCTCGGCGCCCTCGTGTGCTGGAGCGTGTCGGTGGGCTGGCGGCGCGGCATCCCGCTGACGCTCCTGGCCGCCGCGCTGGCCGTGCTCGTGGTCGCACCCTGGACGATCCGCAACGCGGTCGTCCTGCACGGGTTCGTCCCGGTCTCGCTCCAGGACGCCGCGCTGTACGGCACCTTCAACGCGCAGGCGGCTCATGACCCAGTGTTTCCCTACGCGTGGCGCAAGGAGCCCCCCGACGTGACCGCGCTGTTCGATCCCCGGCATCCGCTGAGCGACGTGACACTACGGGCGCGGCTGATCCAAGCCGGCACGACCTACATCGAGCACCATCCCGCCTCGGTTCCTGCCGCCTTCTTCTGGAACGGCCTGTCCCGATTATGGGATGTGCGGCGCCAGTCGCGGGCCCTGGTGGACGTTCCCTTCGAAGGGCGCAGCCGGCTGGTCAGCCAGATCGGGCTCGACATGTACTACGTCCTGCTGCCACTGGCGCTGGTCGGCCTCTACCGGGCGCGCCGGCAGCGGGCAATGGTGCTCGGAGTGCTCGCGCTCGCGCTGGGGGCCTCGATCGTCTTCACCGTCGAGGCCGGGACGCGCTATCGAGCGCCGCTCGAGCCTCTGATCGCCACGCTGGCCTGCGTCGGGGTGCTGGGCGCCGACGGCTCGCGGATAGTCTCGCGGCGATGACCGCCCTCGCCACAGCCGCGCGCCGCGCCGCCGACCGGTCCCTGCGCCGGGCGCTCGAGCGGCTGCACAGGTCCTCGCCCGCACTGGTCCCCGAGTACCCGCTCGAGCTCTCCGCCCGATGGGGGTGGGGCGAGCCGGGTCCGCTGTCCTGGCTGGAGGAGCGGTTCGCCGCCGAGCGCGCAGCCTACGTTGAGACGATCGAGAGCGTCTGCGAGATGCTCGAATGGGCCCTGACCGTTCCACGCCATCCCGCGCCGCCGGAGCCCGGCTGGGAGAACGACTGGTGGGGGACGGTCGACGCCCTGGTCCAGTGCGCCGAGTTGAGACGGCGCGACCCGCCGGTGTATCTCGAGATCGGCTCCGGTCACTCCACCCTGTTCGCCCGGCGGGCGATCTCCGACTTCGGCCTTCGATCGCGGGTCGTCTGCGTCGACCCGGCGCCCCGCGCGGATGTGGCCGGAGTGTGCGACGAGCTGATCCGGGCGCCGCTCCAGCGTGCCGTCAGCCCGGTGCTGGAGCGACTGGAAGCCGGGGGCGTCGTGCTGCTCGATGGCTCGCACGTCGCCCTGATGGGCACCGATGCCACGGTGTTCTTGCTGGAGATTCTGCCCCGCCTGCCGGCCGGGGTGCTGGTCGCGATCGACGATGTGTTCCTGCCCTGGGACTACCCGCCTCAGTGGCGCGAGCGGATCTACGGCGAGCAGTACTTGCTAGCGGCGTTCCTGCTCGGCGGAGCCGCCGGGTTCAGTGTGCGGTTTCCCGCCTGGTGGGTATGCCACCGTCCGGAGCTGGCCGATCGCCTGGCCGCGCTGTGGCCCGTGGTGGAGAACCGGTTCGGGCGGGCCGGCGCATCACTCTGGCTGGAGCGCGATGCTGGCCGGTAGCGCGCGGCGCATCGCCGACGAGCTGCCGACTCAAGCACTCGTGCTCGACGCGGGTGGCGGGGCGAGCCCATTCGCCCGGGCCGACTGGGTGATCGACCTGCTCTCCTACGAGCAGCGGGGCCTCTACGGGTCCCCTCCAGACCCCAGCCGCGAGCGCTTCTCCGCCGCCACCTGGGTGACGCGCGACATCTGCGACCGCGAGCCGTGGCCGTTCGCGGACCGCCAGTTCGACTTCTCCGTGTGCTCGCACACGCTGGAAGACGTCCGCGATCCGATCTTCGTGTGTCGCGAGCTCGAGCGGGTGTCCCGGGCGGGGTACATCGAGGTTCCCTCGCGCCTGGAAGAGCAGTCCTACGGGGTCCACGGCCCGTGGGTGGGCTGGAGCCACCACCGCTGGCTGGTGGACGTGGAGGAGGACTCACTCACGTTTGTATCCAAGCCCCACGTCCTGCACGCCCGGGAAAGCGATCACTTCCCGGCCGGCTTTCACGAAGCGCTGACGCCTGAGGAGCGGGTGCAGCGCCTGTGGTGGCAGGACCGGGTGGTGGCCCGCGAGCATGTGTTCCTCGACGCGGCGTCGCTCGATGCCTACCTGAGCGAGTTCGTGGCCGACCATCGTCCGCCGGCGCGGACCACCGAGCGGCGCGGCCTCAGAGACCGCCTGGCTCGGTCTCGGCTGCGCTGAGACCGTCAAGACCTCGCCGCGGCCGGGCCAGCAGCGCGGCGTGGGGGACGCCGTTTACCCCTCCGAGCAACCGGCGCGCCAGCCCCGGTCCCAGGTCGCGGAGCCGCGGCCTGCTGGTCCGGCCGGACGGCTGGCCGGTCGGATGACCCGCGCCGAACGGCTCGGCGAACGGCCCCACGGCGCGCTCGATCTGGAACCCGGCTGCCTCGAGCAGCCGGCGGTGTCCGGCGGTGTTCGGGGTCCACCACTGGCACACGTTGTCATCACGGGAGAGCTCGGCCACGGGGGAATGCCGGGACATACGCGTAAGCGGCAGCGAGATCGCCTCCACCGACAGAAACCACCCGCTGCACACAGAGCGGATCGCCTCCAGCGCCCTGACCGGATCGCGCAGGTGCAGCAGCAGGCTCCCGCACACCACCACGTCGAAATGTCCGACCGCCTGCGGGCTCAACGCGTAGACGTTGATCGCACGCTTGTCCGCCGAGGAGCCCAGTAGTTCCCGCGCCACCTCGAACCCCTGGCCCTTCTGGCCGGCCAGAAGGGCCAGGCCGGCTCCCCCGCGGGCGCGCGCCGACGCCGGCCAGTCCCAATCGGTGTGGTCGGGAATGTCGGTGGCCACCACCTCCCGGGCCCCGCGCCGCTCCAGCTCGAACGCGTAGAACCCGTCATAGGTGCCGACGTCCAGGCAGCGCCGGCCGGCCACCTCCGGCCAGGGAAGCCGCTCGACCAGCCCGCGGAGATCGAACCAGCCCGGGGTGAGGATGCCGCCGGGCAGCTCGAGCGTGTGGTACCACAGCGCCACCCCGTCGACGGCGGCGCGAGTCGCGGCGGGCGTGGCGGCGGACGGCACGGCCGCCGACGGTACCAGCGGCCGTTAGCCTGGCGGCGCCATGGAGATCAAGACGCAGGTCAGCGTGATCGTCCCCGCCCGCGACGCTCGCCTGACGCTCCCGGACACGCTTGAGGCCCTCGCCCGGCAGACATTCGCCGGCCGCTTCGAGGTGATCGTGGTCGATGACGGCTCGGTGGACGGGACCGGTGAGCTCGCGGGCGACCATCGGGCGGTAACCCGTGTGCTCCGGCTGGACGGCCGGGGACCCGCCGCCGCCCGCAACGCGGGTGCCCTGGCCGCCGGCGCCGCCAAACTCGCGTTCCTGGACGCTGACTGCCGGCCGACCCCCGGCTGGCTGGCGGCAGGGACGGCCGCGCTGAGCGGGGCCGATCTGGTGCTGGGCGAGACACGCCCCCGCGCCGAGGACCCGGTCGGTCCATTTGACCGGACCTTGACCGTGGTCGGCTGCTCGCCCCTGTTCGAGAGCGCGAATCTGTTCGTCGTCCGGGACCTGTTCGACGGCGTGGGCGGCTTCGAGAGCTGGCTGGGACCCCGGACGGGCAAGGAGCTGGGAGAGGACGTTTGGTTCGGCTGGCGGGCGCGGCGGGCCGGCGCCACCGTGCGGGCCTGCCCCGAGGCCCTGGCCCATCACGTGGTGGAGAAGCGTGGCATGACTAAGTACGCCGCGGAGCGCTGGCGCCTGCGGTTCTTCCCAGCGCTGGTCAGACGCGTTCCCGAGCTGCGCCGGGAGCTCTTCTACGCCAGGGTGTTCCTCAACCCTCGTGCTGCCGCGTTCGATGCGGCCGTGGCGTCGCTCGCCGCCACCCGCCTCACCCGGCGGCGATGGTTGGCCGCTGGAGCGCTGCCCTACGCGCTCGTGCTGTCGCGGGATCTGCGTGAACCGCACGGCCCGGCGAAGCTCGTCGGCCGCTCGCTCGCCGACGCGGTCGGGCTGGCGGCGCTGGTGGTAGGCAGTCTGCGTGATCGCACGCTGCTGCTCTGAGCGCGTCTGTCCTCGTTCAGCGCGGCTCGACGACCCCGCGCATCACCGCCCGCCGTCCTTTCCAAGGACCGCCCTGGCGGGTCGGCAGCTCAAACTGCCTGCCCACCTGCACCTCGTCAAATCCCACCGCCAGCATCATCCGCTCCAGGCTGGCCTCGCTGAGCAGCCACCAGCGGAACTCCTCGATGCCGTCGAACTCGGCCAGTGGGCGGCGGCGGCGCAGCCGGAAGCGCGTGACCGGATTGCACAGGATCGCGCTGCCCCGGCAGACCGAGTGCATGCGCTGGACGGCGGTGATCGGGTCCTTGAGGTGGACTAGCAGATCGCCACAGAAGATCAGGTCGAACTCGCCCAGGTCCGGCCCCAGCTCGTATACCGATCGCTCCACGCGCCGCACCGATGAGTCCAGCGCCGCATGCGCCAGGCCGAAGCGCTCGGCCTTGGTCTCATCGAGCGTCGGCGTGACGCGCTGGCGCCAGCGGGGCGGCCAGTCGAGCTCGTCCGGGTCGCCCACGTCGATCGCCAGAACCTCGGCTGCGCCGCGGCGCTCCATCTCGAAGGCCCAGAACCCGTCCATGGTTCCCACGTCCAAGCAGCGCATCCCGGTCAGCTCGGCCGGCATCAGGTAACGATCGACGGCCGGTCGGTGGTCGAACATGCCTTGGGTGACCACGCCGTCCCCGAGTTCCAGAGTGTGGTACCAGCGCAGGCGGGACGCCTGCTCGGCCAGGCGCGCAGCCTCGTTCACGAGATGCCGGCTCCTGCTGCGGCCCGAACTCCCTGCAGATGGGCCCGCAGCCAGGCCCGGGTCTGCGCGCGGGGCGTGCGCCAGCGTGGGCTGATCGCGGACAGGGGCGTCATCCAGGCCAGGCGTCCCGCCGCCCCGGCGATGTTCACCAACCCGGTCGCCCACATCCGCGCAGCCCCGCGTCGGCGGCGCAGCAGCGCGTACGTGGCACCCATGAACCGGTCGGCTCGCTCGGCGCCGAACGCCGAGGAGGTGGCGGCGCCCGAATGGTGCTCGACGCGGGCCCGGGGCTCGTACCGCGTCAGCCAGCCGTGCTCGTGCAGGCGCCATCCGAGGTCGAGATCCTCCGCGTACAGCCACTGGTCTTCGTCGAAGCCTCCGACCGCGTCGAAAGCCGCCCTCCTGAACAGCAGGCAGGCGCCGAGCGCCCACGGCACCGGGCGCGGACGCTCGCTGTCCCAGAAGCCCTCCAGGCAGAGGCGGTCGGCCATCCGCGGGCTGACCCGGTATAGGCCGAGGTTGAACACCAGCGTCAGTGGGAGGGTGGGGAGGGGATGCACCGAGTGCTCGGTGTCTCCGCCGGGCAGCAGCAGCCGGGGGGCAACGCAGCCGACCCGGGGGTCGGCCGCCGCCTCGAGCATGGCCTTCATTGCCCCGGGTTGAATCGAGGTATCCGCATTAGCCGCCATCAGCCACGGCGAATCGCTGCGGCGGGCCACCAGGTTCACCGCCCGCCCGTAGCCGAGGTTCTCTCCCGCCTCGATCACGTTCGCCCACTCCGCGGCCTCGCGCGCCATCTCGGCCGAGCCGTCATCCGAGTCGTTGTCCACCACCCACACCTCGGCCCGGCCCGAGTCGACCTCGGACCGGAGCGAGCGCAGGCACCGGAGCAGCAGCTCGCGGGTGTTCCACGAGACCACCGCGACAGTTACCACGGCGCGGGAGTATGGCGGACGGAGATTATGATCCCGCCCCGAATGCCGGCGCCCGTGCGAGTCCTCGCGATCGGCAACGCCTACCCGCCCCATCACCTGGGCGGATACGAGATCATCTGGCGGGGTGTGACCGAGCACCTGCGCGGCGAGGGCCACAGCGTGCGCGTGCTGGTCACCGACCATCGTGCCCCCCACGCCGTTCCGGGATCCGCGGATGAGCCGGATGTTCACCGCGAACTCGATTGGTACTGGCGAGATCACCGCTGGCGCTCGATGGGGCCAGTCCGGCGTCTGGAGCTGGAGCGCCACAACGCCGAGGTGTTCGATCGCCACGTGCGCGAGTTCGAGCCCGACGTGATCGCCTGGTGGCCGGTAGGCGGAATGTCGCTGGGATTGATCGAGCGGGCCAGGCGACGTGGACTGGCGTCGATCTTCTTCGTGCTCGACTACTGGCCCATCTACGGGCCGCGTCACGACCTGTGGCTGCGTCTGTGGTCGCGGCTGCGTCCGCTGGCCCCCCTGGCCGAACGGATCACTGGACTGCCGGCGGGGCTGGATCTGCCCGCAGCCGGTCGGTGGGTGTTCTGCTCGCACTGCGTGGAGGAGGTGATTCTGGGTGCCCACCCCGGGATCGCGCCGACCGGCGTCATCCCGCCCGGGATTGACCGCGAGTTCCTGGCCGCTCCGGGCGAGTCGGCACCGGCGCCGTGGCGGTGGCGGCTGCTGTATGCCGGGCGTGTGGTCGAGCAGAAGGGGGTGCTCACCGCGGTTCAGAGCCTGGCCGAGCTTCCGGACGCGGAGCTGCGGGTGGTGGGGGAGGGGGATGAGTCCTACCGCAGCTCTCTGCTGGCCGCCGCAGCCCGGCTCGGCGTCGGGGATCGGCTCGCGCTGGAGCCTCCCCGTCCCCGCAGCGAGCTGATCGACGTCTACCGGTGGGCCGATGTGGTGGTATTCCCCGTGGCTTGGGACGAGCCGTGGGGACTCGTGCCTCTGGAGGCGATGGCACTTGGCCGGCCGGTGGCGGCGACCGGAAGAGGCGGATCCGGCGAGTACCTGGCCGACGGCCAGAACGCGGTCCTGTTCGCGGCCGGTGATTCATCGGCGCTGGCCGGTGCCGTGCGCCGGCTGGCCCGGGATCCCGCCCTTCGGGAGCGGCTGGTGCGGGCCGGACACCGCACGGCTGCCGCGCACTCAGAGGAGGGGTTCAATCGCCGGGCGGCGGCGGAGATCCTGGCTGCGGCACGGGGACGGTCCGCCTGAGCGGCGCGCTGGCCGCGATCTGCCCCCGGAGTCTCAACGATTCCCTCAGCGCGGCCAGCGAGAAACGCACCAGCCGCCATGGCACCGGCGACCACGCTCCATGGCCCCAGGTCGTGCCCTTGGCCGCCGCCCCCCGGCGCACTCGATGGGTGACATCGACCTCGACCAGGGCCACCCCGCGGCGCGCCGCGATCACCGTCAGGTACAGGTTGGGGATCAGGCACGGGTCGGGGAGCCGGGCCAGCAGGTCCTCGAGCAAGCTGCCCTCGTATCCCCGTAGCGGGCAGTTGGGATCCCGTGCCGCCACGCCGAAGCTGGCGTGGACGTAGGCCCGCAGAAGCCTGGTCATGACCATCCGGAACCATGGGTCCTGACGAAACCGGCGCACGCCCGAGACGGCGTGTGCCTGATCTATCAGCAACACCAGCGCCCGGCGCAGGTCGCTGCCGTGGAACTGGCCGTCGCCGTCCACCTGGAGGACGAAGTCGGGCTGGTTCGCAAGTGCCTGGCCGTAGGCGATCAGCAGGCTGGGGCCGTGGCCGAGGTTCTGGGGGTTGCGGACCAGCTCGAGCTCGGCGGCCAGCACGGCCGCGGCGGCCAGCACGACGTCGCCGGTGCCGTCGCTGGAGTGGTCGTCGACGACGATCAGGCGCAGCGAGGCGGAGTGGGGGGCCAGCGCATGATCGATCTCCCTCAGAAAGCCCCCGATGCCCTCGGCCTCGTTATACGCCGGGATCGCGACCGCAACCGTCGGTTTGCCCGCGGCCTGGCGCGGTAGCGGGTTGCCCTGCATCATCGCGGTGCCCCGACCGCCGGGCGCGCCAGCACCGCCATCCGGTCACGGAAGTCAGGGGCCCACAGACGATCGGCCAGGCCGGCCCGGCCTGCCACCGTCACGAGCGCCCGCGCCAGCGGCGGGGAATAGCCCCCGACCCGCTCCAGGTAGTAGCGGACGGTGAACGCCTTGGGGGCGGTCGAGACCTCGAGCGCCGTGTAGCCGTGGCGGTCCAGCAGCGTGGCCATTGAATGCCGCGTGAAGTACTGGACGTGAGTCGGAATCACCGACCACCACCGGCGGCCGAGCGCCCGGGCCACGCGGCTGCCCGCATCGGGCAGAACCAGCAGCAGCGCGCCGTCCGCCCGCAGCATGCCGGCGATGTGGTCCAGCGCGACCCCCGGGTCCGGCAGGTGCTCGATCACGTCCGCCAGCACCACGGCGTCGAACGAGCCGGGCGGAAGCTCGGCCCCGAACAGGTCGCTCTGGCGTACGTCGAGCTCCAGGTGGTCTCGGGCGTGAGCCGAGGCGAACCGGCTCGGCTCCAGCCCCACCCCGCGCCAGCCCCGCAGCCGCGCCTCATCGAGCAGGAAGCCGAGCCAGCAGCCGACGTCCAGCAGCGTGCCGGGGCGGCGGTGGCGTTCGAGCCGCTCGAGCAGCCCCCGGGCCGTGGCCCGCTGACCCGCCTCTTCACCCAGATAGTCACCCGATACCGCGTCGGCGTAATCCTCGAGCAGGCTGGGCTCGTCCGGAAGCTCGGCCAGCTGCATGTGACCACAGGCCGTGCAACGGACGATGTCGGACAGGGCGGTGCCGAACCGGTCGGTGCTGGGAATCAGCCCCTGGGGTCCGGCGGTGGAGGCGACCCGGAACGTTGTGTACAGCGACCCTCCGCCGCACGCGGCGCACTTCATCGAGCGGTTGCCGGTCGTCCATTCACCGGCTGCCTCTGCGCACCGTGCCGATGGTATCCGGACTCAGCCGTGCTGGCCCGCGACCCAGCGCCCGCCCACCCGGGCAGCGCGGTCTACCCGAGCAGCGGCCGATGGCGCGAGTTCGCGTCTCTCGACGGTCTACCCCGGCGCCTCGATCACAAGCATGGGGCGGGCGACCGCAGCGCTGGCGGAACAGCTGCGAGATATTGGGCTCCTCCCTGCGCCCTTCGTCGCGACGGTTTGAGGCGCGCGCGGCCCGGCAAGCCTCGAAACGATGACCGACCGCGAACGCCCACCCGCGCCCTGCGCCGAAGGGCCCAAGCACGACAAGCTCGACGAGTAGCCGCAGACCGAACGGGAGCGGGCGATGGCGGGTAGGCTGGGCGCATGGCAGAGGAAGTCGATCCGCCACGCGCGGAGCCGGTCCGCCGGCTCGCCGAGGAGCTGATCGCGCGCAGCGAGGCGCGGGGGGAGTCGTGTATCGAATTGTCGGAGCTGAGCGAGCTGATACAGGAGGCAGATTTGGGCGACGACGATGCCCAAGCCATCCAGGACCTCCTGGAGGCGCGCGGGATCGACGTGCGAGACGACTGCGGGCGAGCGGGGATCGATCAAACCACCTACGTGATCGACGACCTCGCTCAGCAGACGACGGACGCGATGTCGCTGTTCCTCCAGGAGGTCCGGCGATACCCGCTGCTGACTCGCGAGCAGGAGGTGGAGCTCGCAAAACGGATCGAGCGCGGCGATCTGAAGGCCAAGGAGCAGTTGGTCAACTCCAACCTGCGGCTCGTGATCTCGAACGCGCGCAAGTTCCAGGGCCACGACCTGCCGCTGCTCGACCTGATCCAGGAGGGGATCCTCGGCCTGATCCGGGCGACCGAGAAGTTCGACTGGCGCAAGGGGTACAAGTTCTCCACGTACGCGACGTTCTGGATCCGCCAGGCGCTGCAGCGGGCGCTCGACAACCGGTCCCGGACGATCCGGATCCCCGTGCACCTCGGACAGCGTGAGCGCAAGATCGCACGCGCTCACCGCGAGCTGGCCGCGTCGCTCGGCCGCGAGCCGAGTGACGAGGAGATCGCCGAGACGGCCGAGCTGACCGTCGCGGACGTCCGCGAGGCTCGCGAGACCGCCCGCGTCGTGACGAGCCTCGACCGGCCCGTTGGCGAGCAGGAGCAGACACCGTTCGGTGCGCTACTCCCGAGCGACGAGCAGGGGCCCGAGGAGGAGGTCGACATTGCCCTGCGCGAGGACGCGCTGCGACGCGCGCTCGAAAGCCTGCCCGAGCCTGAGCGGGAGGTCGTGAAGCTCCGCTACGGCATCAACGGCGATGACCCGACGCCGCTCATAGAGACCGGCAGGCGGCTCGGGATCTCACAAGACGCGGTCCGCAAGCTCGAGCGGAAGGCGCTCACCGAGCTCGCCCAGAGCAGGGAGCTCGAGGCCCTGAGGCCGGCCGCCTGACCGGTAGACGGCGCGGTTTCCCCTGCAGGTCGTCATAATCGGCCGTTCGCCGACGACAGCCCGTGGCCGGACCGGGGGGTCGTCAGCGACCCGAACCCGAATTCGAAAGGGACCTGATGATCTGCCCGCATTGCAGTAGGACGATTCGCGAGGAGGAGCGCTACTTGATGTCCGCGGACCCGCACGCGGAGCCGCCCCGGTGGGTCAAGCCGCTCGCGCGCTACATGATCCTGTTCCTCGTGCTGGTTGTCGTGTTCGCGTTGATGTCGCACGCATCCCTGGGCTAGATCGCGGGTAGCTCGTGGTCATGGCCGACCGTGACCATGAGCGGCTCGCAAACCGGCCGGCGCGCGAGTCCGACGAGCTCGAGCGGCACGCGCGCGAGCTGAAGGACGAGATCGACGCGACGAGGTCCGGCTGGGAGCGCAGGCGGGCCGATCGCAACGTTGCGGGCGTGTAGCCGTCCGGGCAGGACGGCAATGGGGAGCCCGGCAAGCTTCAAGCTTGAGACGGTCCGGAGGGCAGCCACTCGTGCGGCACGAACGACGGCACCGGCCCCGGGAAGTCCGGGAACAGCTCGCGTGCTGCGACCGCGGACGGACGGTCGTCGACGAGCTGGGCAAGATCAGTGAAGCCGTCGAGCGCGCGGACGGTGGACAGCACCTGAATCGTGGCGGCGTTCGGCGGGTCCGTCGCCAGCGTTCCGTCCGCGATCAGCGCGTCGGCCTGATCGAGCAGCCTCGGCAGCGCCACCAGGTCGCGCCTGACCGCCGCCTCGTCGGCGCCGACCACCCGCGCGTAGTACCGCGCCGCCGCGCCGCTTGTGCGAGCCGCGACTGCCGGCATCGGGAGGTGCGACTGCTCTGCCAGCCACCTCCGGAGCGCCATGTCATGGACGATCCCCCAGCGGATGATCCGGCGGGGCACCGGCTGTAGCTCCTGCTCGCCCCAACGCTCGGCGGCCTCGACGCGAGCTCGCAGCTCGGGATCGGCGGGGAACAGCGGCGGCTCGGCCACCAGCTCTTCGAGGGCTCGGGACACCCGCAGCGAGCCCTGCACGCGGCGGTCGTCGAGCCTCAGAGCCGGAACCGTCCCGTCGCGGAAACCCGCCAGGCGCAGGTGCACGCGCTGCATTCCCGGCATCACGTCGACCTCCTCGAACGCGATCCCCTTCAACTCGAGCATCTTGTGGGCCGCCTGCGCGGGGTGCGAGAGCGGGAACCAGTAGAGCTTCGGGGTCACGGCGCGTACGCTAACGCGCTGATCCGCGCGGGGGGTCCCGCCGTATTCTCTGCGTGGACCACGTCGAGATTCCTTCGCGGAGCGCCTGGAGAGCAGAGCTGTCGCGCTACCTGGCGATCGATTGCCGGCGGAGCCTCGGACAGATCGCGAGTGTCGTGGTGCCGTACCTCGGGGCGTGGGTGCTGGCGTGGGGGCTCCGGCCGGGGGCGATCGCGGCGGTCGGCCTGGGAATGGTCGCGACGCTGTTCCTCGCACGGATGTACTCGCTGTTTCACGACCTCACACACGGCTCGCTGTTCACGTCGCGTAAGGCCAACCATCTCTGGGGTCACTTGCTCGGCTTCCTGCTGTTCACGCCTTACCGGTGGTGGCAACGCCAGCACAGCCTGCACCACGCCAACACCGGCAACCTCGACCGTCGCGGCCCGGGTGAGATCTACACGATGACCCTGGCCGAATACGCGAGCGCGTCGCCCCTGCGCAGGATCGCGTATCGCGCCTACCGCAACCCGTTCGTGCTGCTGCTCGTCGGCCCAAGTCTCGTATTCCTGTTCGCGCGTCGCTTTCCCCAAGGAGGCATGTCGCCGCGGATCCTGACCGGCGTGATCGCCACGAACCTCGCCCTCGTTGCTTGGGCGCTCGGCTGGAGCGCGCTCACCGGCACGACCACCTACCTGGTGATCCAGGGCACGACGCTGGTCGGGGGCGGGGACGGCTCCGCCTGCATGCTCTACATCCAGCACCAGTACGAGGACACCTATTACGCCCCGGCCGGCGGCTGGCGGTTCGAGCTCGCGGCGCTGCAGGGAAGCTCGTTCCTGAGCCTGCCCGGCCCGCTCGCGTGGGCTGTTGGCAACGCCAACTACCACCACGTACACCACCTGAGCGCGAAGATCCCCAACTACCGCCTTCGCGACGCCCACGAACAGCAGCCGATGTTCGCGCACACGCCGGTGGTCACGATCCGGGGCAGCATCGACGCGCTGCGCCTGAAGCTGTGGGACGCGCAGCGAGGATGCCTGGTCCGGTTCCCGAGTCGCCGCGACGCTCCGGTTCCGGTCATGGCCGGCTGACGAGCCTCCCTCACCGCGCGACCGTGCGCGCGTTCCGGCCGCCCTCCATGCCCCAGCTGACGATCCGCTCGGGATGAATCCTGATCAGCGGCGTCGGCAGGCGGATCACCTCGCCCCGACCACGGACCTCGACGCCGCGCGGGCGCCAGGGGTCGACGCTCTGAAGGTCGTCGACGACGATCGCGGCTCGCCCGGTGCGCTCGACGTCGCGGAACTTCTTCGAACGCTCGAGCTCATAGCCGGTGATGTCGATCGTGCCGCTCGCCGCGTTGTGGATCCATCCGACCGGAACGACATGCGGGGTTCCGTCCGCCCCGACCGTCGCCAGCCGTCCGAGCTGCCGGCCCCCGGTGAGGTACTCGAGCTCCGCGTCGGTGAACACGCTCATCGCCGTAGAGTCGCAGAGCCGGGCCGGGCCGAGTAGCACGTAGGGTTCAGGCTGTGGACGCACCCGAGACGCCCTCGCCGGCCGGCCGTCGAGTGATCGTGGTCGGCGGCGGCTTCGGTGGGCTGCAGGCCACCAAGGTGCTCGCCCGCAAGGGCCTTGACGTCACCTTGGTCGACCGCAACAACTACCACCTGTTCCAGCCGCTCAGCTACCAGGTCGCGACCGGCGCGCTGGCCCCCGGTGAGATCGCCGTCCCGCTCCGTCACGTGTTCCGCCGGCGCAAGAACGTGCGCGTGCTGCTCGGGGAGGTGTGCCGATTCGATCTCGAGCGCCGCACCGTCGAGGTCCGCGATGCGACGGGCGAACCACCCACGACGCTTGCATACGACGGGCTGGTGGTCGCGGGCGGCTCGGACTATTCGTATTTCGGTCACGAGGAGTGGCGCTCGATCGCGCTCGAGGTCAAGTCGCTCGACAGCGCGCTGGAGGTCCGCGGGCGCATCCTGCACGCGTTCGAGGAGGCCGAGCTGCGACCCGACGAGCGCGACGCCTGGCTGACGTTCCTCGTGATCGGCGCCGGACCCACGGGCGTCGAGATGGCGGGTCAGATCGCCGAGCTCGCCCACGACACGCTCAGCGGCGAATATCGGGCGATCGAGCCCCGCGGCGCGAAGGTGCTGCTGATCGAGACGGCGGACAAGGTCCTGTCGGCGTTTCCGGATCCGCTGCCGGCGCGCGCCGCCAGGTCGCTCGAGCAGCTCGGGGTGGCGCTGATGCTCGGACATACGGTTGTGGACGTCGGCGAGCACGCCGTGACCGTCGAGGACCGGCGCGGTCAGCGGAGCGAGCTGGCGACCCGAACGGTCGTGTGGGCCGCCGGCGTCACGGCCTCGCCCGTCGCCCGCCAGCTCGCGGATGCCGCGGGCCTGAGCGTCGACCGCGGGGGGCGGCTGACGGTGGAGCCCGACCTGTCGGTCGCCGGCTACCCGGAGGTCGTCGCGCTCGGCGACATGGTCACTGTTCGCGACCGCGGGTCGGGGCAGCCGATCGGCTATGCGGGTCTCGCACCCGTGGCGATGCAGCAGGGCCGCCATGCCGGCCGCGTGATCGCCGCGCGCCTCTCAGGGCGCTCCGCGCGCCCGTTCAAGTACGTCGACAAGGGAATGCTCGCGACGATCGGCCGCAACCGGGCTGTTGCCGAGGTGTGGAGGCTGCGGTTCAGCGGTCGGGTTGCGTGGGCCGCGTGGCTGCTCGTCCACATCTACTACCTGATCGGGTTCCAGAACCGAGTCGTCGTGGTGATCAGGTGGGCGTACTCCTACTTGACCCGCGGGCGCGGGAGCCGGCTGATCACCGGAGCAGCTGAGCTGCCGCAGCGCTGAGCGTGCTTGACGACGTTCGTGATGTAGGTCTCGTTCGCGGCGATCCCGGAGCGCTCGAGTCCCTCGTCGAGCACGCGCCCGGCCGGCCCTACGAACGGATGGCCCTGGAGGTCCTCCTTGTCGCCGGGCTCTCACCGACCAGCATCACGCGCGGGTGACGAGCCCCCTCGCCCATCACCGCCTGGGTCGCGCCCTCCCACAGGTCGCAAGCCCGGCACCGCTGGACCGCGGCGCGCAGGTTCGACGGCGTCGGACGGCTCGGGACCGGTGGAGCCGGCCGGTCGCTCATGTCGGTCGGGTACCCGCGCGATGACCGGGGTACGCGTCGGATGCTCCGGTTGGATGTACGACGACTGGCGCGGGCGGGTGTACCCCGAGCGCGAGCCGAAGCGCCGCTGGCTCGAGCTGTACTCCGAGCTGTTTGACACGGTCGAGGTGAACAGCACCTTCTACCGCCTGGCGCGGCGCGATGCGGTGGTGGGATGGGTAGGGCAGACGCCCGCCGGTTTCGTGTTCGCCGTGAAGGCGAGCCGCTACCTGACGCACATAAAGCGGCTGGTCGGGATCGGCGAGGGCATCGCGCGGTTCTACGAGCCGCTCGAGCCGCTCGCGGCGTCCGGCCGCCTGGGACCGGTCCTGTGGCAGCTGCCGGAGAACTTCCGCCGCGACGACGAGCGCCTGGGCGGCTGGCTCGAACTGCTGCCGCCGGGCCGCCACACGATCGAGTTCCGGCACGAGAGCTGGTTCGTCCCCGAGGTGCTCGAGGCGCTGCGCGCGCGGGGCGTAGCGCTGACGATCGGCGATCACCCCGCCCGGCCGTTCCAACCCCACGAGCTGACCGCATCGTGGACGTTCGTCCGCTTCCACTACGGGTCGCGGGGGCGCGACGGCAACTACTCGCGCACCGAGCTCGCCGAGTGGGCGGGACGGATTCGCCGCTGGCGCCGGCGCGCCGACGTGTACGCGTACTTCAACAATGATTGGAAGGGGTTCGCGCCGGCCAACGCGCGGGTGCTACTCCGGCTGCTCGCGTCAGGAGACGGCTGAGCGGTCGACCGGGATCCCGAACCGCCGGATCCGAATCCGGCGCCGATCTAGCCCCCGTCCCCGAGCACGCGCCCGCGGGGCTTGCGGGGTCTCAGGAGGCGAAGCCGACGATCAGCACCACGACCCCGGCGACCCCCGCGGCGCCGCCGGTGTACATCAGCCACCGGCGCTTGACGATGATCGAGACCGACGCGAGCACGATCCCGATCTGGAGACCGACGACGGCCAGCTCATACAGAAGGTGCTGGTCGTTCTGGTGCCTGACGGCCTGCGCCTGATCCTTAGCCGTGCTGTCGAGCGCCTTGATCACAGGGTCGAGCTTGTTCGCCGTGTCGTTGAGCGTGCCGGCGGCGTTCTGAAGCTGCTTGGCGGCGCTCGGCGGGCTGTTGATCGAGATCGCGTTCAGCAGCGCGTAGTTCAGCTCGAGCTCGATCTGGCGACCGAGCTGGGTCTGGTCCTGGAAGTGCGTGTCGGAGACCTTCGTCTGCTCCTGGATCGCGTCCTTGACCGCCTCGTTGGCCTTGAACGTAGCCACCGCCAGAAACGCTGCGAGGATCGCGACGAGCAGCGCCGCCTGGGTGGCGAAGCTGGCGCTGCCGCCGTCGTCCGACTCGTGGTGCCCGGCCTGATGGTGGCTGTGCTCGAACCGCTCGAACGCTTCGTGGGCTTCCATCGCGGCGGGCACCATAACCGCGGGCGCGGACGACGGAAAGAGCTGCTCAGCCGCTTGAGCCGTACATCGACTCGAACAGGTCCCCGTAGCGGTCGTAGACCACGTTGCGCTTGACCTTCAGCGTCGGCGTCAGTTCGCCCGTGTCGATCGACAGGTCGTGGTCGAGGATCTTGAACCTCTTGATCTGCTCCACCTGGGCGTAGTGGGAGTTGGCGCGGTCGAGCTCCTTCTGCACCATCTCCTGCACCCGCTCGTCGTCGGCCAGCGCGCTCACATCCTCGGGGAGCCCGTGCTCCTTGGCCCACGGACCGATCTCCTCGGGATCGAGCGTGATCAGCGCGACCGGGTACGGCTTGCGGTCTCCATACATCACCGCCTGGGAGATCAAGGGGCACTGCTTGAGGTCGTTCTCGATGTTCGCCGGGGTGAGGTTCTTCCCGCCCGCGGTGATGATGATGTCCTTCTTGCGGCCGGTGATCTTCAGGAACCCGTCGTCGTCGAGCTCGCCGAGGTCGCCGGTGTGGAGCCAGCCGTCGATCAGCGTGTCGGCCGTGGCCTCGGGGTTCTTCCAGTACTCCTTGAAGACGTTCGGACCCCTCATCAGGATCTCATGGTCCTCCTCGGCGATCCGGATCTCGACACCCGGTAGCGGCTTGCCGACGGTCCCGAACCTGAACTCCTCGAGCGTCCCGACCGTCCCGACGCCGGTCGTCTCGGTCATCCCCCAGCCCTCCATCACCGGCACGCCGGCTGCATAGAAGAATTCCAGGATTTCCTGCGAAATCGGGGCGGCGCCGCTGACCGCCTGGCGCACCTGGCCGCCGAACAGCTGCCGGACCTTCGAGAAGATCTGCTCGTCGGCCTGCTCGAAGTGGGCCTGCATCTCCTCCGGAACCGGCTCGCCGCGCTCCTGGCGGCGGCGGACCTCGACGCCGAGCTTGACCGCCTGCTTGAAGCGCTCCTTGTCCTCGGGTGAGGCGTTCTCCTGCATCTTCGTGGCGGCCGCGTACAGCTTCTCGAAGATCCGTGGGACCGACGGCAGGTAGGTCGGCTTGGTCTCGATGACCTCCTGGAGGATCGCCTTCGTATCGCCGCCGAAGTACACGATCGAGGTCCCCTGGTCGTAGGAGGCCAGCTGCGTGAGCAGCGCGAAGATGTGTGCGAGCGGGAGGTACAGGTAGGTGGTCTCGTCGGGCTGGATGAACTCGAGCTCTTCGACGATGTGACACACCTGCATCCCGTTGGCGTGGGTCAGCACGACCCCCTTCGGCGGGCCGGTCGTGCCCGACGTGTAGATGATGATCCACGCGTCGTCGGGGGCGACCTTCTCCTGGCGGGCGGACAGCGTGGAACGCTCGCCGCCGGCGCCGCGCTCGCGAAGCTCGTCGAGCGTCATGTCGCCCGCGCCCGGCTCGATCCCGATCACGTGCTCGAGGTCGAGCAGCTCGCCGCGGACCGCGTCGATCTTCTGGCGCTGGGCCTCGTCCTCGACGACGATCGCCTTGGCGCCCGAGTTGCCGGCGACCCACGCGCACTCCTTGGGGGAATTGGTGGGGTAGACGGGCACGATCACCGCACCGGCGGCGGAGATCGCGTAGCTCGCGAGCGTCCACTCGAGGCGGGTGTTGGCGAGGATGCAAACCCGGTCGCCCGGCTCGATGCCGAGCGCGACCAGGCCGAGTGCGAGCTCCTCGATCGCCTTGCCGGCATCGGCATAGCTCACCTCTCGCCACTCGCCGTCCTCGCGAAGGCGCGCCGCCACGCGGGAGGCGAAGCGCTCGGCCGCGGAGCCCGGCAGCGAGGCCACCGTCTGCGCGATCGGGGTCGATGTCGTGTCGGTCATCCGAGTCCTCTCCTCTCAGACGCGGCTGCAGCGAATCCGCCGCGATGCAGGTCGTCCGCCGCAATCCTGACACGCTCGGCGCGAGCGGTGGGTAGAACACCGTCCGGCGCCCCCGCACTCTCATCCACCTCCGAGCATAGGATCCGCCCGAGAGGTCGCTTGACACTCGTATCCAGGGCTGAATTCCTGCGCCGCAGCGCGGCGCTTGCGGGGCTCGCGCTCGTGCCCGAGATCGCGGCCGCGTGCGGGTCGGGGCAGAAGTCGGTGCTCGACCGGGCTACCCGCTTTGAGATTCATCCGGCGGTCGGCATCGCCCGGGTCGGCAACAGCGCCGACGCGTTTCACTTCGGGCCCGAGGTGCCGGGGACGCTCCCGCACGCTCCGGCCGGCTTCAAGGACGGTACGGGTGCGATCGCCAAGCAGGCAGCGCGGTTCCGCGTGTATGCGTACGGCCCGCGCGGGGAGGTGCTCGGCGAGGTGCCGGCCGGCACGCGGATCGACTGGTCTGTCTCGGTCGCCAACAAGAAGCCCTCCTGGTACGAGTACTTCGTCGCGATGGACCTGTCGATCGCGCGGACCGTGCCGCGCCGCAACGCGGCTATCAGCGGGGCCGAGCGGGATTCGCTGGCCGCGGCGGTGCAGAAGGCGATCAGCGGTCCAGGCGGCCGCCCGGTGCCGTTGCGCGGGCCCGTCGTGTTCGACAACGAGCTCGACTTCGGCGAGCTGCTGACCGACGAGCACGGGCGGCTCGTGTTCCTCCCCGGCGACGGGCAGGCCTACCACAGGCCGGGTGCCAAGATCGTCAGCTTCTCGGACAACGACGGGTGGGCGGACAACGTCTGCGACGGCACCGTGAGCGCGCTCGTGCACGTCGGTGGGCGGGCGGTCAGCGCCACGTCGGCATATGTGATCGTGACCCCTCCGAACTACGGCCCGGCGCTCGCCGAGGGCCCGGTCACGGCGCTCGACCAGGTCCGCTCGCCGCTCACCGAGGCGGGAATGCTGCCGCGCCAGCCTGTCGGCTTCGCGTCGGATATCCAGCCGCTGCTCGAACGGCTCGTCGACATGCAGTGGGTCAACAAGGGGTTCTTCGAGCTGACCCGCCCGGGCGGGCAGATGGACTGGCTGGCGTCCGGGAACCTCGAGCGGCTCGCCGACCCATCGTCGTCCAACGCTGGATACCGCAAGAGCGTCGCGGGGCTGTTCCGGAATCCGGCGAGCTCGCGCTCGAAAGTCGAACAGCAGCCGCTGTACATCGGAGACGGAGGCGTCACGATCCCGCCCGAGAACGAGTACAGCTGGCTCCCGGTCACGCCGCTGCAGTACGAGCAGCTCCAGGCGTGGGCCCGTGGCGAGTTCGCGGCCGCGGAGCCACCGCCGAGCGTCACGAGCGTCGAGCAGCTGCCGCTGGCCCAGCAGCCGCGAGCGCTGGATGAGGCGGGGCTCGCGTCGGTGCTCGGCGGGGCCAACCACCCCGGCGTCGAGGCGCCGTGGGTGCTGCGCATGCCGACGATGTGGGAGTCCGCTTACCGGCTGCGGATCCAGAGCCATGCGATGGAGATACGTGACTACGGTCCGGTCCTGACGCCCAAGGTCGCGATCGGGCCGACCGGCCCCGTGCACGGCGTCACCCCCGGGGACCTGACGATGTGGATGGGGGTGCCGTGGCACGCCGACGCCGCGAGCTGCCGCGACGGCTACCGCCGGCCGACGTACAAGCCCCCGGTGTCCACGTACCTGCCCTCGTACTGGCCCGCGCGGGTGCCCAACGAGGTGCTCACCGAAGACGACTACCGGGTCGTGGTCGACACGGGTCGCGAGCTGGCGGAACGGACGAGTGCGTTCCAGACCCGCCGCACCTGGATCAGGCCCGTCGCCCACATCCCGGTGCCGACGGTGCAGTTCCGGAAGTTCATCGACGAGTGGGCGAAGTTCGGGGTCGTCGTGTTGATGCCGGGGCCGAGCGACGGCCGGTTCCCGAGGACGCTGAAAGTCGAGACCGGGGTCGGGTATCGCGAACCAACGCCGAGCGCGGAGACGGAGTACCCGTGCAGGACGATGGTCGGGATCACCTGCCCGATCGTCTGGTGAGCCCGCGGTACGACGTACTGGTCGTGGGCGGGGGCCCCGCCGGTTGCGCTGCCGCGGCGACGGCCGCGCGGGCGGGGGCGCGCGCGGCGATCCTCGATGCCGGCACCGGCTCGGCGCGGGTGGGGGAGGGCGCCGCGCCTGGGACGCCGAGGCTGATCGAGGAGGTCTTCGGGAGCGCCCCTGCGTTCGATGGCGCCGCACACGTCGCGTGTCCCGCGATCGTGTTTGCGTGGGGCGGTCGGCGCCCGACCGTCACCGACCACATGCTGAACCCACTCGGCGTCGGCTGGAACCTCGACCGCGGACGGTTCGACACCGACCTCCGGGCCGCGTGCGCGGTCCTCGGGGTCGAGGTCGTGAGCGGTGCGAGCGCCTCACGGGCGCAGGTCGAGTCCGGCGGCCGGAGCGGTTCGGTCGTCGTTGACGCGAGTGGTCGCGGCGCTCGGGTCGCGCGGCTGATGGGTGCTCGCAAGCAGCACCTCGACCGGCTGGTCGCGGTGTGGGCGATCTGGTCGGTCGACACCGGCGACAGCTCGGCGGCCACGTACGTGGAGGCGGTCCGCGACGGGTGGTGGTACAGCGCCCTGCTTCCGCGGCGCCGGCGGATCGTCGTGCTCCTGACCGACGCGGACCTGCTGCCGCGCGACCGGCGGGCGCGCCTCGAGCTCGCCTCGTCGGCGACGCGGCTGGAAATGATCGGCGCGCTGCTCGGCGCGAGCGCGGCACCCGAGATCGTTGTCGGCCCGAGCTTGACGTCCGCGCGGAGCGGCTGGCTCGAGCGGTTCTCGGGCCCGGGATGGCTGGCGGCCGGCGACGCCGCGGTCACCTACGACCCGCTCTCGGGGCGCGGGATCACGTGCGCGCTGCTGAGCGGCCGGTCCGCGGGCGAGGCGGCCGTGGCGATGCTCGGCGGCGACGAGGCCGCACGCGAACGCCATCAGGAGCAGATCGCTTCGCTGCTCGACGACACGCTCACCGAGCGGGTTGCGACCTACCGTACGGAGACCCGCTGGCCGCAGGAGCCTTTCTGGGCGCGGCGGCACGCCGAATCGTCAGCACGCCCGGCTGGATTCGAACCAGCGGCCTTCGCCTCCGGAGGGCGACGCTCTATCCACTGAGCTACGGGCGCGGGAGCGCGAAGGCTAGCGGTTCAGCGGGGCGAACATGTGTTCGTCCGGTGCGATCTCTACGGTGGACGACGTGGACACGATCCACCGAGGAAACGCCGCCGAGGCAGCGGTGCTGCACCACTTGGTCTTGGCTGACATTCACGTTCTGGTGCCGTTCGGTGGCGGTCTTCCGTTTGATCTCGGCGCCGTGGCCCCGCCCGATGGTCGGATACTGCGGATCCAGGTCAAGTCTGGCCGCGTCCGCGGTGACTGCGTTGCGTTCAACTCGTGCAGTACCGACCATGGACTCGGACGACAGAACTACCGCGGCCGTGCGGATCTCATTGCCGTGTACGTCCGGGAGCTTGACAGGGTCTTCATGCTGCCCGCCGACGAGTGCCCGAACTTCGTAGGGCTTCTCAGGCTGCGTCCGGCCCGCAACAACCAGCGACGCGGTATCAGGTTCGCGGCGGACCACACCCTCGAGCGATGGATAGAGCGGATAACTGGGTACCGAACTGCCGATGCGCCTCGCCCTGATCTCCGACACCCACCTGCCGAAGCGCCACAGGCGGCTGCCAGATGAGTGCGTGGCGCGGCTGAAACGAGCGGACCTGATCGTCCATGCGGGCGATCTCAGCGAGCTCGAGGTGCTCAAGCAGCTCGAGTCCTACGGCCCCGTCGTCGCGGTCTACGGCAACGTCGACTCGGCGGAGGTCCGGGCGGCGCTCCCGGAGCAAACACGGCTCGACGCCGCAGGCGCAACGATCGCGGTGCTCCACGATGCCGGACCGTCCAAGGGCCGGCTCGACCGTCTCCGCGCGAGGTTCCCGCACGCCGACGCGGTGATCTTCGGCCACTCCCACATCCCGCTTCACGAGCGGGCGGACGACGGCTTCCAGATCTTCAACCCGGGCAGCCCCACCGAGCGGCGCCGGGCGCCGCATTGCACGATCGGAATCGCGACGCTCGGGCGCGGCGTGCCGCGGTTCGAGCTGGTCGTGCTCGACTGACAGACTGCGGCGGCGATGGACCTGTCCGTGTTCTTCGCCGGAACCTCCGGCTCGATCCCGACCGTACGGCGCGGGCTGCCGGCGCAGCTCGTGCGCCGCGGCGGCGACCGGATCCTGTTCGACTGCGGGGAGGGGACGCAGCGCCAGCTGGTGCGATCGGTCGGGCTGACCGACCTCGACGAGGTGTTCATCACCCACTTCCACGCCGATCACTGGCTGGGCCTACCGGGGCTGCTGAAGACGTTCGACCTGCGCGCTCGCGAGCGCCCGCTCGCGATTCACGGACCGCGTGGCCTGCGCGAATTGATCGCATTGGCGCTCCGTGCCGCCGGGCGGGTGCGCTACCAGCTCGACCTGATCGAGCTCGAACCCGGCCAGCAGCTCGAGCGCGACGGATACCGGATCGCGGCCGTGCCGGTGATCCATCGCGGTCCCGCGTTCGCGTACGTGCTGTACGAGCACGAGCGGCCCGGCGAGTTCGATCCCGGCGCGGCGCAGGCGCTCGGCGTCACCCCGGGCCCGGACTTCGGCCGCCTGCAGCGCGGGGAGGTCGTGGCCGGGGTGTCGCCCGACCAGGTGATGGGTCCGCCGAGGCCGGGACGCAAGCTCGTGATCTCCGGGGACACCGCGCCCTGCGATGCGCTGAGAATCGCCGCGCACGCCGCCGACGTGCTGGTCCACGAGGCGACGTTCGCCGACGACGAGCTCGAGCGCGCCGCCGAGACGCTCCACTCGACCGCCGGCCAGGCGGCGGAGCTCGCGCTCCGGGCCGAGGTCAGGCTGCTGGCGCTCACGCACTTCTCGACGCGCTACCCGCCCCGCGTCCTGCGCGACGAAGCCACGGCGATCTTCCCGAACACGGTCCTGCCCCGCGACTTCGACACGATCGAGATCCCGTTCGCCGAGCGGGGCAATCCGGAGCTCGTGCGCTGGGAGGAGCCCGCCGCACCGGACCCGGAATCAGAGGTTCCCGAGCCCCTCGGCGAGCCGTCGCCTTAGCCGGCCCCGAAAGGGGTGCCGGCATCCTTGTCGCGCCCGACCCGCTCTGCCACGATCCGCGCCGGACCGGCCGGGGGCAGGACACCACACGAGGCAAGGATCGCTGTGCACCGGCCAGCTTCGCTCGAGCGCGTGGAGACGCGCAGGATGGTGCTCGAGCGGCTGCGGATGGAGCACCTCGCCGAGCTGTCGCGCCTGCTCCGCGATCCGCGGGTCGCGGCGACAGGATGGCCCGGCGGCAAACCGCCCAGCGAGCGCGAGGTGGTCGCGAGCCTCGCGGACAAGGAACGCCACTGGGAGCGCCATGGATTCGGGATGTGGCTGATGCGCGACCGCGAGACCAGCGAGATGGTCGGCCGAGGCGGGCTGCAGTCGACCGCCTACGTGCGCGAGCTTGACGAGGTCGAGGTCGGCTGGTCGGTGGTCCCCGAGCGATGGGGCGAGGGGCTCGCGACCGAGCTCGCGTGCGCTTCGGTGGATACCGCATTCGGCCCCCTCGACCTCGAGCAGATCGTGGCGTTCACGCTCCCCGACAATCTCGGCTCGCGCCGCGTGATGGAGAAGGCGGGGTTCGGCTACGACCGCGAGATCCTCCACGTCGGGGTTCCGCAGGTGCTGTACCTGATCCGCCGGAACCGCTGATACGCTCAGCGACAGTCAAGCCGTTCCTTTAACCAGGTCCCGCGAGGCCAGGAAGGAGCACGTTGGAAGCCACCACGGTCGTCCTCGACCACGATGACATGCGCCGCACGCTGCTGCGGATCGCTCACGAGATCATCGAGAAGAATCCGGACGGGGCGATCGCGCTGGTCGGCATCCACCGTCGTGGCGCGGTGCTGGCGCAACGGCTCCACGCGCTGACCGGCGAGCTGCTGGAGACGGCGGTGCCGCTCGGCTTCGTCGACATCTCGTTCTACCGCGACGACCTCGCGATTCGCCCGAGCGCGCCGATCGTGCACGGGACCCAGCTCGAGTTCGCGGTCGAGGGCCGGACGATCGTGATCGTCGACGACGTGCTCTACACGGGCCGGACCGTGCGCGCCGCGGTCGACGAGGTGTTCGACTACGGCCGCCCGGCGCGGGTGCAGCTGGCGGTACTGGTCGACCGCGGTCACCGCGAGCTCCCGATCCGCCCCGACTACGTCGGCAAGAACCTTCCCACCTCGCGCGATCAGCGCGTCAACGTCCGCGTCAAGGAGATCGACGGGCACGACGAGGTGACGCTCGGTCCGGCGCGCGCGCAGGAGGCGGCGTGATGGCTCGCGTCGGCCCGCACCTGATCTCGATCGACGACCTGGACCGGGCCGGGATCGAGCGGATCCTCGACACCGCCGAGTCGTTCGCGGAGGTGTCCGGCCGGGAGATCAAGAAGGTCCCGGCGCTCCGCGGCCGAACCGTCGTCAACCTCTTCTACGAGGCCTCGACCCGGACCAGCTCGAGCTTCGAGCTGGCCGCCAAGCGGCTCAGCGCCGACGTCGTGAGCATCCGCTCGGCGGGCTCGAGCGTCGACAAGGGCGAGTCGCTGAAGGACACCGTCCAGACGCTTTCCGCCTATGACCCGGCGGCGATCGTGATCCGGTCCCCGCACGCGGGCGCGGCTCAGCTGGTCGCGGGCTGGACCCCCGCCGCGGTGATCAACGCCGGCGACGGCAAGCATGAGCACCCGACCCAGGCGCTGCTCGACGCGTTCACGCTGCGCCGCAGGCTCGGCAGCCTCGACGGCGTGCGGATCTGGATCGTCGGCGACGTGCTCCACTCGCGGGTCGCGCGGTCGAATATCCTCGCGCTCCGGCGGATGGGGGCGGCGGTGACCGTGTGCGGACCGCCGACGCTGATCCCGCGCGACATCGAAGCGCTCGGCTGCGAGGCTGCGGTCACGCTCGACCGGCTCGACGAGGCCGACGTCGTGTACGTGCTGCGGATGCAGCAGGAGCGGATGCGCGACTCATTCGTGCCCTCGCTGCGCGAGTACGCGGTGCGCTACCAGGTCAGCGCGAGCAGGCTGCGCCCCGGCCAGCTGCTGATGCACCCAGGCCCCGTCAACCGGGGGATCGAGCTGTCGGCCGACGCGATCGACTCCGACCAGGCGCTGATCGGCGAGCAGGTGAAGGCGGGGGTGGCCGTCCGGATGGCGGTCCTGTACGAGCTGCTGGTCGGCTCGCCGCTGCTGGCGGCGGTGGCGTGATGGAAGATCGGCTCTACCACCGCGAGCGCGCGGCGGCCGAGCTGCTCGTCAGGGGCGCGCACGCGCTAGATCCCCGCACCGGCCTCGACGAGCCGCACGACATCCTGATCCGCGACGGCCGGATCGCCGAGCTCGGCGCGCCGGGATCGCTCACCGCCCCTGAGGACGGCGAGCTGTTCGACGCCACCGGCAGGCACGCGTTTCCCGCGTTCGTGGACCCGCACGTGCACCTGCGCACGCCCGGCCAGGAGTACAAGGAGAACCTCGAGACGGGCACCGCCGCCGCCGCGGCTGGCGGGTTCGGCGCGGTGATCGCGATGCCGAATACCGACCCGGTCGTCGACGATCCGGCGATCCTCGGGTCGCTGGTAGACCGCGCGCGCCGCGAGGCGCACGTGCCGGTCGGGTTCCTCGCTTCGATCACCAGGGGCCTGCACGGCGACGAGCTCACCGAGATGGCGGCGCTGGTCGACGCCGGGGCGCTCGGGTTCACCGACGACGGCAAGCCGGTGGTGTCTGCCGGGGTGCTCCGCAAGGCGCTCCAGTACCAGCGCCTGTGCGGCGGCCTGATCGCCCTGCACGAGGAGGACCCGGCGCTCTCGCGCGACGGCGTGATGCACGAGGGCGCGGTCTCGGCCCGGCTCGGCCTGGCCGGGATCCCGTCGGTGTCTGAGTCGACGATGGTCGCCCGTGACGCCGCGCTGGCCGGATACGAGCACGCGCGGATCCACTTCCAGCACCTGTCCTGCACGGAGTCGGTGATGGCGGTCGAGCGGGCCAAGCACTTCGGGGTGCCGGTCAGCGCCGAGGTGACGCCCCACCACCTGACGCTCACCGACGATCTGGTGCGCACGCTCGACAGCCGCTTCAAGATGAACCCGCCGCTTCGCAGCGAGGCGGACCGCCGGTCGCTGATCGAGGCGCTGCGCACCGGAGTGATCGACTGCGTCGCGACCGATCACGCCCCGCACGCGCGCCACGAGAAGGAGGTCCCGTTCGAGCAGGCGCCGATGGGGACGACCGGGCTAGAGACCGCGTTCGCCGTGCTCCACACCGAGCTGGTGCTGTCCGGCGAGCTCGAGCTGGGCGTGGTCGTCGAGCGGATGACCGCGGGCGGTGCGCTGTACGGGCTGCCGGTTCCGCGGATCGCGGTCGATGAGCCGGCCAACATCGCGATCGTCGACCTCGCCGCAGCCTATGAGGTCGGGCGGGATGGCTACGCGAGCCGCGCCGAGAACTGCTGCTTCCAAGGTCGCACGCTGCACGGCAGGGTGCTGCTGACGGTCGCGGCGGGCAGCGTCGCGTTCAGGGAGCGGATGCTCGTCGAGGCGGCCGCCGGGCGATGAGCAACGACGCATACGTCCTGCTGGAGGACGGAATCCGCTTCGACGGGCTCGCGTGCGGAGCGCCGGGTCCCGCCGTGACTGGGGAAGTCGTGTTCACGACCTCGATGTCGGGCTACCAGGAGGCGATGACCGATCCCAGCTACGCGGGGCAGCTGATCACGTTCACCTTCCCGATGGTCGGCAACTACGGGGTCTCGGCAGAGGCGATGGAGTCAGACCGGATCCACGCCCGCGCGGCGATCATGCGCGCGGGCGTCGACCGCGAGGACGCACCCGGCGCCGAGCGCGGCTGGCTCGGGTGGCTCGAGGACTGCGGCGTTCCGGCGATCACCGACGTCGACACGCGCGCGCTGGTGCGCCACATCCGCGACCGGGGCGCGATGAAGGGCGGCGTGTTTCCCGGCGAGCTCGCCGAATCCGACGCGCGCGCGCTGATCGACGCCGAGCCGGACATGACCGGCCGGGACCTCGCCCGGGAGGTGACGCCATCCGAGCCGGTGGTGCTCGAGCCGACCGGCGCGACCGGCGTCGCCGGGCCGCGGATCGCGATGATCGACACGGGCGTCAAGCTGTCGATTGTCCGCAACCTGCGCGCCCGCGGCGCGACCGTCGAGCTGCACCCCTGCACCGCGACCGCCGAGCAGCTCCGCGCAAACGACCCGGCCGCGATCTTCCTCGCCAACGGCCCCGGCGACCCCGGGGCGCTCGACTACATCGTCAACACGGTCAGAGGCGTGATCGGCGAGGTGCCGGTGTACGGGATCTGCCTCGGTCACCAGCTGCTGTGCCGCGCGATCGGGCTCGAGACCTACAAGCTGCCGTTCGGCCATCACGGCGCGAATCACCCGGTCAAGGACCTCGTCACCGGGCGCGTCGAGATCACCAGCCAGAACCACGGCTTCGCGGTGCTGGGCCCCGACGGCTCGCAGACGATCGACGGCGACGAGGCGGTCCGCTGGGAGACCGATTTCGGCGCCGCCGAGCTCACCCACCTGAACCTCTACGACCGCACCGTGGAGGGGCTCGCGCTGCGCGATGTGCAGGGCGCCACCGTTCAGTACCACCCGGAGGCCGGGCCCGGGCCGCACGACGCGCTGCACCTGTTCGACCGGTTCGTCAAGGAGATCGAGGCGGCTGCGTAGCCGATGCCCCGGCGGGACGACATCCACAAGATCCTGATGATCGGCTCCGGGCCGATCGTGATCGGCCAGGCCGCCGAGTTCGACTACTCGGGCACCCAGGCGTGCCGGGTGCTGATCGAGGAGGGCTACGAGGTCATGCTCGTCAACTCCAACCCGGCGACGATCATGACCGACCCCGAGCTGGCCACCGCGACGTATGTCGAGCCGCTGCTCCCCGGACCGGTGACCCAGGTGATCGAGCGCGAGCGTCCCGACGCCCTGCTCGCGACGCTGGGCGGCCAGACGGCGCTGAACCTGGCCAAGTCGCTCTACGAGGACGGGACGCTCGAGCGGTTCGGCGTCGAGCTGATCGGGGCCGATTACGATGCCATCAATCGCGCGGAAGACCGAGACCTCTTCCGAGAGACGATGACCGAGGCCGGGCTGCGGGTCCCCCGCAGCGCGATCGCGATGAGCGTCGAGGACGCTGAGGCGGCGGTTGATGAGGTAGGGCTGCCGTTCATCGTGCGCCCGGCGTTCACGCTGGGAGGAACGGGCGGCGGGGTGTGTCGCGACCGCGACGAGCTGGAGTCGGTCGTGCGCCGCGGCCTCCGGGCGTCTCCGATCAGCCAGGTGCTGATCGAGGAGTCGGTGCTCGGGTGGGGCGAGTTCGAGCTCGAGGTGATGCGCGACCGCGCGGACAACGTCGTGATCGTGTGCTCGATCGAGAACCTCGACCCGATGGGGGTCCACACCGGCGACAGCGTGTGCGTCGCGCCGCAGCAGACGCTCACCGACAAGCAGTACCAGCTGCTGCGCGACCAGGCGATCGCCGCGATCCGCGCGGTCGGGGTCGAGACGGGTGGCTCGAACGTCCAGTTCGCCGTCAACCGCGCCACCGACGAGGTGGTCGTGATCGAGATGAATCCGCGCGTGTCGCGGTCGAGCGCGCTCGCGAGCAAGGCGACCGGGTTCCCGATCGCGAAGATCGCCGCGCGCCTCGCCGTGGGCTACACGCTCCAGGAGATCCCCAACGACATCACCAAGGCGACGCCGGCCAGCTTCGAGCCGGCAATCGACTACTGCGTCGTCAAGTGGCCTCGGTTCGCGTTCGAGAAGTTCCCCGGGGCCGAGGCCGGTCTGACCACGCACATGAAGTCGGTTGGCGAGGTGATGTCGATCGCGCGGACGTTCAAGCAGGCGTTCGCGAAGGCGGTCGGCTCCCGAGAGCTCGACACCGAGCCGCGGTTCGGCTCGGACGAGGAGCTGCTCGAGGCCGCCGGGAGCCCCGGCGCCGACCGCTTCGACCACCTGCTCGAGGCGCTCCGTCGCGGCCTCCCGGTCGACGAGCTGCACCGCCGCACGGACATCGATCCGTGGTTCCTCAACGAGCTGGACGAGCTCGTGTCCGAGCCGGAGGCGCCGTTCGGCGGCGAGCGGACGTTCAAGTCGGTCGACACGTGTGCCGCCGAATTCGCCGCACGGACGCCGTACTACTACTCGAGCTGGGAGCGACCCTCACGGACGGGCCGGGACGACGAGGTCGCGCGCGGCGACCGCCCGAGCGTCGTGATCCTCGGCTCGGGGCCGAACCGGATCGGGCAGGGAATCGAATTCGACTACTGCTGCGTGCACGCCGTCCAGACGGTGCGTGAGTCGGGCCGCGACGCGGTGATGGTCAACTGCAACCCGGAGACGGTCTCGACCGACTACGACACCTCCGATCGCCTCTACTTCGAGCCGCTGACGCTCGAGCACGTGCTCGCTGTGTGCGAGGTCGAGCAGCCGGAAGGGGTCGTCGTGCAGTTCGGCGGGCAGACGCCGCTGAAGCTCGCGGCCGGGCTGGACGAGGCCGGGATCACGATCCTCGGCACGAGCATCGACGCGATCGATCTCGCCGAGGACCGCTCCCGATTCGGCGCGCTGCTCGACGAGCTCGGATACACGGCGCCGCCGTACGCGACCGCGGCCAGCCCCGAGGAGGCGCTCGCGTGTGCGGAGCAGGTCGGGTTCCCGCTGCTGGTCCGCCCGAGCTACGTGCTGGGCGGACGCGCGATGGAGATCGTGTACAGCGTCGACGGGCTGCGCGACTACCTCGAGCGGGTCGGGGTCGGTCCCAAGCGTCCGGGTCAGAACGGCTCGGCGATCTACCTCGACCGGTTCCTCGAGGACTCGATCGAGGTCGACGTCGACGCGATCTGCGACGGGACGGACGTGTGGGTGGCCGGGATCATGCAGCACGTCGAGGAGGCGGGCATCCACTCCGGGGACTCCGCGTGCGTGCTTCCACCACACACGCTCGGCCCCGAGATCATCGATCAGATTCGCGAACAGACCGTCGGGATCGCGCGGGCGCTCGGGGTGATCGGGCTGCTGAACGTGCAGTTCGCGATCCACGGCCAGCAGGGCCTCCACGTGATCGAGGCCAACCCGCGGGCCTCGCGGACGGTCCCGTTCGTCTCCAAGGCGATCGGGCTACCGCTCGCGAAGCTCGCCTGCCGGGTCGTGCTCGGCGAGACGCTCGCCGACCTGGAGCTTCCGGACGACACCACCAACGGGCACGTGTGCGTCAAGGAGGCGGTGCTCCCGTTCAGTCGGTTCATGGGCGCCGACGCGCTGCTCGGACCCGAGATGCGCTCGACGGGGGAGGTGATGGGGATCGCGAGGGACTTCCCGACGGCGTTCGCCAAGGCACAGGCGGCAGCGGGCGCGAAGCTGCCCGACCGCGGCACGGCGTTCATCACCGTCGCCGACTCCGACAAGGCGGCCGCGACCGGTCTCGCCGCGCTGCTCGACGAGCTCGGCTTCAGGATCATCGCCACCCGAGGGACCGCCCAGGCGATTCGCAGGCAGGGAATCCCCGCCGAGGCGATCAACAAGATCGGGGAGGGCTCGCCGCACGTCGTCGACTGGATCGAGCGAGGCGACGTCGACATCGTCATCAACACGCCGGTGGGGACGGGGGCACGATCCGACGGATATGAGATCCGCACAGCGGCGATCGCTCACGCGATCCCGTGCATCACGACGATCTCGGGCGGGATCGCCGCGGCCCGCGCGATCTCTGCGGCGCGCCGAGGCGACCCCGAGGTGCTCTCGCTGCAGGAGGTCCACGCGCGCGATGAGCGGGTGACCGCCAGCAGCCCGGTGGGCTCGCGATGAGCGCACGGAGCCTGGCGCCGTTCGGGCGCCGGCTCGCGCCCGTCACCGCGAACGAGCGCTACGGCGCGTACACCGTGCTCCGGTGCGGCGACCGCGAGGGCCCGGTGCCCCATCCCGGCCAGTTCTACATGCTGGCCGCGTCGGCAAGATGGGGTGCCGGCGAGTCCGAGCGCCCGTTCATGCCGCGCGCGTTCAGCGTCCTGCGCGCGAGGCCGGATCGCGCGGGCGGGCTCGAGCTGCAGTTCCTCGTCGAGGACGTCGGCCCCGGCACCAACCGCCTGTGCGAGCTTGGGCCTGGCGACGGGCTGCTGCTCGTCGGCCCGCTCGGGGCTGGGTTCGAGGCACCCCGCGACGGCCGGCGACCGCTGCTGGTGGGCGGGGGCGTGGGGATCGCGCCGCTGGCGATCTGGCAGGACATCCTCGGCGCCGGAACGCCCGCGCTGCTCGGCTTCCGCGATGCGTCGCACGCGGCCGGCGCGGCGTTGCTGACCGCCGCGGCGGTGGCCACCGACGACGGCAGCGTCGGCCACCACGGTCTCGTCACCGAGCTGCTCGCGACCGAGCTGGAGCGCGCCGCGGACGAGATCGAGGTGTATGCGTGCGGGCCGCCGCCGATGCTCGAGGCAGTCCGGCGCCGGTGCGCCGAGCACGACACGCCCGCCCAGCTGGCGCTCGAGTCGGGGATGGCGTGCGGGTTCGGCGCCTGCTTCGGGTGCGTGGTCCCGACGCGGCACGGCTACGTGAGGCTGTGCCTCGAAGGTCCGGTGCTCGATGCGGCGGCGCTCTATGACGTGGCCGAACATCGGAGCGGCGTCCGGTGACCGTCACCTGTTGCGGCATCGAGCTCGAGCATCCGATCGTCAACGCGTCGGGGACGTTCGACGCGATCGCGGCACGGCGTGCGTTCGGCGCGGAGCTGATCGAACGGTTCCCGTTCTCGGCCCTCGTCACCAAGACCGTCACTGTCGCCCCGCGCGAGGGCAACCCGCCGCCGCGCCTGTGGGAGCTGCCGGCGGGTCTGATGAACTCGATCGGGCTTCCCAACAAGGGGCTCGAGCGGTTCCTTGCCGAGGACCTGCCCGAGCTCGCGGCGCTGCCGGTCCCGCTGATCATCAACGTGATGGGCTTCAGCCGCGAGGAGGTCGGGGCGCTCGTCGAGACGTTCGGCGAGCGGGCGGAGGTGGCGGCCCTCGAGCTCAACGTCTCGTGTCCGAACGTCGAGACCGGGCTCGTGATGGGAGCCGACCCGTGGGAGCTCTCCGCGCTGCTCGAGCATGTCCGGCCCCTGACCGCCAAGCCGCTGATCGTCAAGCTGACACCGAACGCGAGCGACGTGCCGGCCGTCGCGCGCGCCGCCGAAGCCGCCGGCGCGGACGCGCTGTCGCTGATCAACACGCTGCGCGGGATGGCGCTCGACCCGGACTCCGGAGAGCCGTGGCTCGGCGGGACCACCGGAGGCGTGTCGGGTCCCGCGATCCGCGCGATCGCGCTCGCCCAGGTGCACTCGGTGGCGGACGCCGTCGAGATCCCGGTGGTGGGGATGGGCGGCGTCCAGCGGGGCCGTGACGCGCTCGACCTGATCCGCGCGGGCGCGACGCTGGTCGCGGTCGGAACCGAGAGCTTCCGCGACCCCGCCGCGGCGCTGAGGATCGCCGCCGAGCTCGACGCGCTGCTGGCGGGCAGCGGCGTCTAGCCGGTGGGCGCTCCCGAAACGCACACCGGGCGCGGTATCAGGGAGCCGAGGAGGGGGCCATTTACGGTTGTCACCAAACTGTCAAACACCCTGCAAACAGGCCACGATTGCCGCAACCAACCTCGACAATGCTCAACCTCAACGTGAGGTCAAGCCAAATTCGCCCAATTTGCCTTGATCGCCCGGGCTCACGATGTATAGTCGCCGCCCATGCCGCCGGTCAGCGAACCGCTCACGAAGCCCACCGTTGCACCGGAGCGCTCCTACAACCAGCGCATGGAAGCGCTTCAGCGGGCAAATGACATTCGCAGTCGCCGGGCGCAGTTGAAGCGTGATCTGAAGGCAGGACGGCAGCCGATCGACGAGCTGCTGCTCGGCCCACCCGGCTTTCTGGAGACCGCCAAGGTGTTCGACCTGCTGCTCGCGGTGCCGAAATATGGCCGGGTCAAGGTGAACAGGATCCTCACGCAGTGCAAGATCTCGCCGAGCAAGACGGTCGGCGGGCTCTCAGAGCGCCAGCGGCGCGAGCTAGTCGCGTTGATGCGCCGGCGCTGAGCATCAGCATCGGCGCATACGGTGGCTCGGATGTTCGTGATCACCGGCCCCTCGGGGGTGGGAAAGGGCACGCTGATCGGGCGCCTGCGCGAACGCGTACCGGCGCTCGAGCTGTCGGTGTCGGCGACCACGCGGCGACCGCGCCCGGGCGAGCGCGAGGGGGTCGACTACCACTTCCTCGAACCGGAGCGATTCCAGGCGCACGTCGACGCTGGCGACTTCCTCGAGCACGCGACGTACTCCGGCAATCGCTACGGAACGCTGCGCTCGCAGGTCGACGGACGGCTCGGCGACGACCGTCCCGTCGTGCTCGAGATTGAGCTTCAGGGCGCGCGCCAGGTGCGCGAGGCGATGCCGGACGCGGTCGCCGTGTTCATCGCGCCGCCATCGCGCGAAGCGCTGCGCGAGCGGCTCCAGACGCGCGGGACCGACACTCCCGAGCAGGTCGAGCAGCGGCTGCGGACCGCCGAGCAGGAGCTCGACGCGCAGTCGGAGTTCGCGCACGTCGTCGTCAACGACGATCTCGACCGCGCAACTGACGAGCTGGTAGCAATCGTCAGCGCGGCGCTCGGCGCTCGCTAATCTGTGAACTTCCCCTAGGCAAAGGAAGCAGAGCCTTGATCTCCCCCCGTATCGACAAGCTGCTCGAGCACGTCGACTCCGATTACGCGAGCGTGATCGTGGCGGCCAAGCGCGCGCGACAGATCAACTCCTACTACCACAACCTCGGCGAGGGCACGTTCGACGAGTTCCCGCCGCCGATGGTCGACACTCGTTCGAAGAACTACCTCACGATCGCCCTGGAGGAGGTCGCCCAGGGCAAGCTCAAGTACCACTACCGGTAAGGCCGCGGAGGCCGCGGAGGCGCGATGGCCCGATTGCTCATAGGCGTGAGCGGGGGGATCGCGGCGTACAAGTCGCTCGAGCTGGCGCGCCTGGCGATCAAGGCGGGGCACGCCGTCCGCGCGATCCAGACCCCGACCGGTGAACGGTTCATCGGCCGAGCGTCGTTTGAGGCAATCACCGGCGCCCCGGTGCTGAGCAGCGAGTTCGAGCCCGACCCGGCCCGCGGCGCCTACCCCGGCGACGCCACACCCGAGCGCGCGCCGATCAGCCATCTGGCGCTGGTCGAGCGCGCGGACCTGTACGTGATCGCGCCCGCCAGCGCCAACACGATCGCGAAGCTCGCCCACGGCCTCGCCGACAACCTGGTGACAACCGCCGCACTGGCCGCCGGCTGCCCGGTGGTGGTGGCTCCCGCGATGAACGACCGGATGTACCGCCACCCGGCGACGCAGCAGAACCTCGACGCGCTGCGCGACCGCGGCGTGACGGTGATCCCCCCGGGCGAGGGCGAGCTGGCCTCGCACGGCGAGCGCGGGCTCGGCCGTCTGGCCGAGCCGTCCGAGCTGCTCGATGCGTGTGGGGCGCTGCTGTCGGCGGGCGCTTCGGAGGCTGCCGGGCCGTGGCCTGGGCTGCGCGTGCTGGTGACCGCCGGCGGTACCCGCGAGCCGATCGACAGCGTCAGGTTCATCGGCAACCGCTCGTCGGGGCGGATGGGGATCGCGCTCGCGGCGCGGGCCGCAGCCCGCGGCGCCGAGGTGACACTGATCGGCGCCAACCTGGCGGTTCCGCCGCCGCCCGGCGTGCGCGCGGTCGGCGTGCAGACCGCCTCCCAGCTCCGGGACGCGTGCTTCGAGGAGTTCGGCTCGTGCGACGTGCTGCTGATGGCGGCCGCGGTGGCCGACTTCCGTCCCGCGGCGCCGGCCGCAAACAAGCTCAAGAAGGACGCGGGCGTCCCACCGCCGATCGCGCTCGAACGCACCGAGGACGTGCTCTCCTCGCTGTCGGCGATCCGCCGCCCGGGGCAGGTGCTGGTCGGGTTCGCCGCCGAGCACGGCGCAGACGCGGTCGCGTGCGGACGCGGCAAGCTCGAGGCCAAGCAGCTCGACGCGGTGGTGGTGAATGACATCTCCGTTCCCGGCATCGGCTTCGACAGCGACTGCAACGAGGTCGTGATCGTCACCGGCGAAGGGGAGCGACGGGTGCCGCGCTCGAGCAAGGAGCAGGTGGCCGACGCCGTGCTCGACGAGGCCGCCCGCCGGCTCGAGAGGAGCGGGAAGGAGGAGCGTGGAGGCGTCCGAGCGGACTCCGGTAGCACCGCACGAGTGTGAGGCCGCGACCGCCGTGATGCGGCGGGTCGCGGCCAACATCGCGAAGGCAGTTCAGCTGCGCCCGGAGACGCTCGAGCAGCTGCTCGTCGCGCTGCTCGCCGACGGTCACATCCTGGTCGAGGACTACCCGGGAGTGGGCAAGACCGCGCTGGCGCGCGCGCTGGCCCGGTCGATCGACTGCCAGTTCGCGCGCGTGCAGTGCACGTCCGATCTGCTGCCGGCAGACATCGTCGGCACCAACGTCTACGACCAGCGCGAGCACCGCTTCGAGTTCCGTCCCGGGCCGGTGTTCGCAAACGTCGTGCTCGTCGACGAGATCAACCGTGCCTCGCCGAAGACCCAGTCGGGCCTGCTCGAGTGCATGCAGGAGCGGCGCGTGACCGTCGACGTCCAGACCCACGAGCTGGCACGCCCATTCCTGGTGCTGGCGACCCAGAACCCGATCGAGTACGAGGGCACGTACCCGCTCCCGGAGGCGCAGGTCGACAGGTTCATGATCCGGATCTCGCTCGGCTACCCGTCGCCCGGCGAGGAGGCAGGGATGCTCGCCGACCACGAGGGCGGCGATCGCGTGCTCGACCTGCGGCCCGTCACGACCGCCGCCGACGTGCTCGGTGCGCAGGACGCCGCGACCCGCATCCGCGCCTCGGCGGCGCTGCGCGACTACGTGGTCCAGCTGCTGTGGCGCACCCGCGAGGATCCGCGGGTCGACCTCGGGGCGAGCCCGCGCGCGGGGCTGATGCTGTTGCGCGCCGCGAAGGCCAACGCGATGCTGCAGGGCCGCGACCACGCGCTCCCCGACGACGTACAGGCGCTCGCCCAGCCCGTGCTCGCCCACCGGCTGGTGCTCGCCCCCGGTTCGGCTCGCGCCGCCGCCGGCGACGTCGTATCCGACGCGATCGCCTCGGTGCGAGCGCTGTAGGGATCGGTGGCGCCGTGATCCGCGTGTTGCTCGCGGGCGTGGCGCTGGTCCTGATCGCGCTCACGTTCGACGCCACGCCGCTGCTGGTGGTGGGAGTCGCGCTGGCCGCGCTCGGGACGATCGTCCCGGCGTGGATCCGGTTGGCCGCGCGCGGGGCGTCGGTCACCCGCCGGCTGCATGGCGAGCAGGTAGTCGAGGACCAACCACTCGAGGCGACGATCGAGGTGCACAGGGGACCGCTCGGCCTACCCGGCGGGGAGGTGCTGGACGAATTCGTGGGGGCGACCATGAAGCTCGGGGCCGGGCCTTCGGCGCGCCGTGCGGACGGGCGGGTGACGGTCCGCGTGGTCGCGCGATTTCCGCGCCGGGGGCGGCTGAGCTTCCGGCAGCCCGCGCTGTCGCTCCGCGACCCGCTCGGGCTGGCGGCGGTCCGCCGGCCCGGTGAGGGCCGCGCCGAGCAGCTGCTGGTGCTGCCGCGCACCGAGCCGGTGAGCTGGATCGCGGACGAGTCCGGGGACCGCCCTGACTCGCCGGCGCTGACGCTGGCCGCGGAAGCGTTCGCGGCCACCGAGGTCGACGGCCTGCGGCCCTACCGGCCGGGCGCGCCGGCCTCGCGGATCCACTGGCCGGCACTCGCGAGGGGCGCCGGGCTACTGGAGCGGCGGCTTCGGACCGACGCGGCGAGCGGGCCGCTGGTCGTGCTCGACGCGCGCGGCTCGGGAGCGGATGAGCTGCTCGACGCGGCGGTCCGCGCGGCCGCCTCGCTAACGCTCGAGCTGGCGCGCCGCACCGGGTGCGAGCTGCTCCTCCCCGGCGAGCGCCGGCCGATCAGGATCGGGCCCGACCTCGCGGCGTGGCCGGGCGCGCACGCCCGGCTGGCGCTCGTCGAGGGCGGCGCCGAGGCGCCCCCTCCTGCGCTCGGCGCCCGCCCGCACCTTGGCCGGATCTACTACGTCGTCGCCGACCGCCTCGGATCGCTCGACCGCCTGCCCTTCGAGACGCGGATGCGCTCCGTGGTGGTGGCGCCCGCCAAGCTCGCGCCGGAGGCTCTGCACGCGACCGTCTTCGAGGTCGCCGGCTGCCGGGCGTTCGCGCTCGACGGACGGCGGGTACGAACGCGGGAACCGGAGGCGGCCGCGTGAGCAGCCGGATGACTCGTGCGGCGACCGGACTTGGCGAGCCTGGATGGCGAGCGGTGGCCAGCACGAGCCAGCAGGTGGCGCTGCTGCCGCCGCTCCGGCGCCACGAGTCGGCGCCGCGAGTGGGGGTCGAGGCGCGCCCGGACCGGCCGCTCGTCAGGGTGGCGACGTTCGCCGCGCTCGCCGCGTACGGCGTCGAGCGATGGGCGACGCTCGAGCGCGGGGCTCCGGCCGCGCGGCTGCTCGGTCTGCTCGCGCTCGCGCTCGCGCTGGTCGCGGCGGGCCCTGCGCTCCGCCGCCGCAGCACCGCGCTCGCGGCGGCGCTGGCGGTACTCGTGGTGATCGCGATGTTCCCGATCGCCGGGGTTCCGCTCGGGTGGGTGTCCCATCTCCGGATCGCGGTGACGGCCTCCGCGATCGGCGACGGGCTCTCGTCGCTGCCGGCGGTCGTGGTCCCGTACGCGGGGGTCGACGAGTGGGTGCGGTTGGTGATCGCGCTCGGCGCCGGAGTACTGCTGATCGACGCGGCGGTGATGGTGGCGCTCGCGCCGCGCGACTCCGGCGGCGCCTGGCGCGCGGCGGCCGCGCTCCCGCTGCTCGCGCTGGCGGTGATTCCGTCGACGATCGTGCACCCACGGCTGCCCTATCTGCAGGGGCTGATCCTGTTCGCGCTGCTGGCGGCGTTCGTGTGGGGCGACCGGGTCGAGCGGCCGCGGATCGCCGGCGCGGTGGCGGTATGCGGCACGGCGGTGCTGGTGGGGCTGTTCGTGGCACCGGCGCTCGAGCGCCACACGCCGTGGCTCGACTACCAGGCGCTGGCAGGACGGCTGGCGGGGGTCAAGACCGAGGCGTTCGACTGGTCGCAGGGATACGGGCCGATCAACTGGCCGCGCACCGGCCGCACCGTGCTCGAGGTGCAGGCGCCACATCCCGACTACTGGAAGGCCGAGGACCTCGACCTGTTCGCGACCAGAGGCTGGGTGCTCGGCGACGTCCCCGGAACCCAGGACCCGTCGAACACGATCAGCCCCGTCGCGATCAAGCGCTGGACGCAGACGATTCAAGTCACGGTCCGGGCGATGGCGACGACGCAGGTGATTGCGGCGGGTTCCGCCGCCACGCCCCAGCACCTCTCGAAGCCGTTCGCGGTGGGCGACAGCCCGGGCACCTGGACGGCCTACGGTCAGCTTGCCTCCGGCGACAGCTACTCGATCAAGACCTACTCGCCGCGACCCGTCAACCAGCAGCTGGCCGCCGCCGGAACCGACTATCCCGCGGCGCTGCTGCCGGGTTACCTGGCGATCTACGTGCCCGCCGCGTCGCTGTTGCAGGGCCAGTTCCAGCAGGTCCTGTTCGCTCCGTTCGGCTCGTCGCGGTCAGCCGCCTACGGGCCCAGCAGCGCCGATCCGGGTCCCGTGATGCGCACCTCCCCATACGCGTCGGCGTACGAGCTCTCGCTGCGCCTGCGCCGCGACGCCGCGACGCCGTTCGCGTACGTCCAGGCGGTGATGGGCTACCTGGCGCACGGCTTCAGCTACGACGAGAACCCGGCGCCCGCGCCCTATCCCTTGGAGTCCTTCCTGTTCAAGACCCACGCCGGCTACTGCCAGCAGTTCGCCGGGGCGATGGCGCTGTTGCTGCGGATGGGCGGGATCCCGGCGCGGGTCGCAGTCGGGTTCACGTCCGGGTCCTACGACACGGCGACGCGTCGCTGGGTGGTGTCGGACTTCGACGCCCACGCGTGGGTGGAGGCGTGGTTCCCGAGCTATGGCTGGGTCAGGTTCGACCCGACTCCGGGCGCGGCTCCGGCGCTCGGAGGCCACCAGGCGATCTCAGGATCGAGCGGCTCGCGAGCGAGTGCGGCGAGGAAGCCGTCATCCCACGGCCACGAGCTCGGCACCGGTGCCGCCGCCGCAACCGGCGGGCGGCGCCACGGATCGGGCGCCGCGAGCGCCACCACGGCGCTCGCGATCGGCGCGATCGTGCTCGCCGTGCTTGCGATCGCGGCGTTCCTGATCACCCGTCCGCTCCGAGCAGGTGACGGCGAGCTGGCCGAGCTGGAGCGGGCGTTCGCGCGTGCCGGCAGGCCGCTTCGGCCGGGGACCACGCTGCTCTCGATCGAGCGGCGTCTCGTCGCCGAGCCGGCCGCCGCGGCGTACGTGCGCGGGCTCCGGACGGCGCGGTTCGGGGCGCGCGCCGAGCGGCCCGCGCGGGGCCAGCGACGCGCGCTGCGGTCGCAGCTGCGGATGGGCCTCGGCCCGCTTGGAGGGATCCGCGCGCTGTGGGCGCTGCCGCCGCGGCGACACCGTTCCGGGGCCGCCTAGACTCCACCTGGATGGACGATCTGTACGACCTCTTCACGCGCGGCACGGAGCTGCTCGAGGCCGGCCACAACCATCAGGCCGTGATTCCGCTGTCGCGCGCCCGCGACCTCGATCCGGAGAAGACCTCGATCCGCGAGGCGCTCGGCAGGGCGCTGTTCGGCGCGCGCCGCTACGAGCTGGCGGCAGACGAGTTCGAGGCGGTGATCGACCGCGCGCCGACCAACGACTTCGCGCTGTTCTGCCTGGGCCGCTGCCTGCAGATGCTCGGCCGCCACGCAGAGGCGCGCAAGCCGCTCGCGCTCGCCGCGTGCATGCGCCCATCGCGCCGCGACTACCGTATCTACCGCGACCGCGCCCGCGCCCGGGCGGCCGCCACGTCGTAGAAATGCCGTCAAGCGGGGTTAGGTGCGCGTGGACGGCGGTCGCGCTGTCCAGCGCATTCCTGCCGTCCACGCGCACGTAATCCCCGCTACGAGTGCTAACCTGGCGTTACAGCAGTCGCGCCGGGGTGCTCCCGGTAGTAGTACCCGGAAGTGGGCGCGAGCCCGCTTTTTTTATGAGTTCCTGGAGGAGACAGTGACCGTCACAGCACTACAGACCGAGATCGAGAGTCGGCTCGCCGGTTCCGAGCCCGAGGTCGAGGTGCTGCTCGCGGAGGTCTCCGGCTCGAAGCTGCGGCTGTTCATCGACCATCCGGACGGGGTCACGCTGGCGCTCTGCGAGCGGGTCTCCGGCCGGCTCGGCGATTACCGGGAGCGCTACGCGCTCGAGGTGTCCTCGCCCGGACAGGACCGGCCGCTCACCAAGCCACAGCACTACTCCCGGTTCCTCGGTCGCCGCGCGCGCGTACGCCTGAGAGGCGACTCGCACGCAGAGCACGGACGGGAACCTGGCGCGGAGCGCCCGGTCAGCCTGACCGGAGAGCTGGTCGGCGCCTCAGAGCAGGACGTCACGATCGCGGCGGGCGACGGCGTCGTCACGATCCCCTACGAGCGGATCGCCCGCTCCAACCTGATCCCAGGAGACTGAAGCATGTCACGCGAAATCGTTGAAGCGGTGCGGGGGCTCGCAGCGGAGAAGAACATCTCCTCGGAGAAGCTCATGGAGGCCCTCGAGGATGCGCTGCTGTCGGCCTACAAGAAGACCCCCGGCGCCGCTCGGTACGCGAAGGTCGAGATGGACCGTGACAGCGGCGACTTCAAGGTCTGGGAGCTGAAGATCCCGCCGGAGCTCGAGGAGCATCTGCTCGTCGACGCGACCGTCGACCAGGAGCCGACGGTGGATCCCGAGACCGGCGAGCTGCGCGAGCCGCCCGAGCCCGAGCTCGACGCTGAGAAGCTGAAGGAGTACGAGGACCAGATCGAGACCGAGGACGTCACCCCGCACGACTTCGGCCGGATCGCCGCGCAGACCGCCAAGCAGGTGATCCTCCAGCGGATCCGCGAGGCCGAGCGCGACATGATGTTCGAGGAGTACCGCGACCGCGTCGGCGAGCTGATCACCGGGATCGTCCAGCAGTCCGATTCGCGCTACACGCTCGTGCAGCTGCGGGAGCGCGTAGAGGCGTTGCTGCCGAAGTCCGAGCAGGTCGAAGGCGAGCGGTACGACCATTCGCAGCGGATCAAGGCCGTTATCAAGGACGTTTCGAACTCGACCAAGGGCCCGAGCATCATCGTCTCGCGTCGCGACCCGGAGCTGATCAAGCAGCTGTTCGAGCTCGAGGTTCCCGAGATCGCCGACGGGCTCGTCGAGATCACCGGCGTCGCGAGGGAGCCCGGCTATCGGTCGAAGATCGCGGTCGTCTCGCACGTCGACGGTGTCGACCCGGTCGGCGCGTGTGTCGGGCCGCGCGGCTCGCGCGTGCGGATGGTCGTCTCCGAGCTGCGCGGAGAGAAGATCGACATCATCCCCTACAACGACGAGCCCGCCCGGTTCGTCGCGAAGGCGTTGTCGCCGGCGCGCGTCCGCGAGGTGCTCGTCGACGACGCCGGCAAGCAGGCGACGGTGATCGTCCCCGACGACCAGCTTTCGCTGGCGATCGGCCGCGAGGGCCAGAACGCGAGGCTGGCGGCGCGGCTGACCGGCTGGCGGATCGACATCCGCTCGGAGACCGAGTTCGCGGCCGAGGAGGCCGAGAGCGGCTACGACGAGGACGAGATCTCGGGGCGCTGTCACGCGATCCTCTCGAACGGGCGCCGTTGCCCCAACGCGGCGCTGCCAAGCTCGCGCTACTGCGGTCTGGATGCCCACCAGGCGCTCGAGGGCCAGGCCACCGACCACGTGGCCACCGCCGCCGCGGTCGAGTCGGCTCCCGCGGGGCCGCCCCCGGTCGAGCCGAGCGGTGAGCAGGCGCGGGCCGCCGAATGAACAAGCGCGTCCACGAGATCGCAAAGGAGCGTGGCCTTTCCTCGAAGGACCTGCTCGCGCGGCTGCGCGCTGCGGGCGTCGAGGTGAAGGCGGCCTCCTCGAACGTCGACGAGGACGTCGCAAACAAGGTGCTCGCGGGCGCCGACGGCGCCAGCTCGACGGCTGCGCCGGCGAAGCCGGCCCAGCCGGCGGCCCCCGCCGCGCAGAAGCAGCAGCCGCCCGAGCAGCGACCGGCGCCCGCCCGGCAGGCCGCGCCGGCGCCCAAGCAGCAGACCGCAGCTGCCCCGAAGCGCGATGGCGCCGCCCGGGCCCAGGCGCCACAGGCTGCCGCTGCGCCCGCGCAGCAGCCGCGGCCGGCGGAGCAGCCTGACGACGCCAGCGGGTCGCAGGCCGGCGACGCCGGGGGCGGAGCGCGCCCCCAGCAGCCGGATGACCCGAGCGGGGCGCAATCGGGCGAGGCCGGAAGCCTCGCGCGCCCCCAGCGAGGGCGCCCGACCCGCGACTCGCTGCAAGGTGAGCGTGCGCCCGGCGCCGCGGGCGGCCGCAGGCGCGTCGTGATCGACTCGCAGGCCTCGCGTCGCTCGCCCGGCGGCGGCCCGCCGCCGCAGTCGAGCCAGCCGCCGCGCCGGCAGCGCCGCGGGCGCCGGCGGCGCGGCACCTACGACGAGGAAGCCGAGTCGCGGCCCTCCGCGCCCCAGGAGGTCGTCGACCGCGCGATCCGGGTCAACTCGGGCTCGACGGTCAAGGACGTGGCCGAGTACCTCGACGTCTCGCAGGCGGAGATCATCAAGAAGCTGATGGCGCTCGGGGAAATGAAGACGCTGACGCAGACGCTCTCCGACGAGGCGATCGGGGTCCTGGCCTCCGAGTTCGGCAAGGAGGTCGAGATCGTCCACACCGAGGAGGAGGAGGTCGAGGAGCCGACATTCGCCGACACCGAGGACGACCTCGTCGAGCGCCCGCCGGTGGTCACGATCATGGGCCACGTCGACCACGGCAAGACCTCGCTGCTGGACGCGATCCGGGAGACCGAGGTCGCGGCCGGCGAAGCGGGCGGGATCACCCAGCACATCGGCGCCTACCAGGTCCACCATGACGACAAGACGATCACGTTCCTCGACACGCCGGGCCACGAGGCGTTCACCGCGATGCGCGCCCGCGGCGCCAAGGTGACCGACATCGCGGTGATCGTGGTCGCGGCCGACGACGGCGTCAAGCCGCAGACTCAGGAGGCCGTCGACCACGCCAAGGAGGCGGACGTGCCGATGCTGGTCGCGGTCAACAAGATCGACAAACAGGGCGCCGACCCGGCCCGCGTGCGGACCGAGATGACCCAGCTCGGCCTCCAGCCGGTCGAGTGGGGCGGCGACACCGAGTTCGTCGACGTGTCGGCGAAGACCAAGGACGGCCTCGACGACCTGCTCGAGACGATCCTGGTGATGGCCGAGGTCGAGGAGCTGCGCGCCAACCCCGGGGCCGCCGCGTCCGGAAGCGTGATCGAGTCCAAGCTCGACCCGGGGCGCGGCCCGGTGGTGACGGTCCTGATCTCCCGAGGCGCGCTGCGCGTCGGCGACGCGCTCGTCGCCGGCGCCCACTGGGGCCGGGTCCGGGCGATGCAGGATTTCCTCGGCGTCCGCATGTCCGAGGCGACGCCCGGCGAGCCGGTCGAGCTGCTCGGGTTCGACGGCGTGCCGGAGGCGGGCGAGTTCGTGCGCGTGGTCGAGAACGAGCGACGCGCGCGCCAGCTCGCGACCGAGCGCGAGAACCGCCTGAAGATGGAGGCGCTTGCGCGGCGCGCGGGCAAGAAGGTGTCGCTCGAGGACATCTTCAAGAGCGGCATCCAGGAGCTGAACCTGGTCCTGAAGGCGGACGTCGCCGGCTCGCTCGAGGCGATCGCCGACGAGATCGCGAAGCTCCCGCAGGACGAGGTTTCCGTGAACGTGATCCGCGCCGCCGTCGGCGCGGTGACCGAGTCCGACGTGATGCTCGCGGCGGCCTCCGACGCCGTGATCCTGGCGTTCAACGTGCGCCCGGTCGGCGACGCCCGGTCGGTCGCGGAACGGGAGGGCGTCGAGATTCGCCACTACGCGGTGATCTACCGCGCGATCGAGCAGCTGCGCGACGCGATGCAGGGCATGCTCGCCCCCGAGGAGGTCGAGGAGACGCTCGGCTCGGTCGAGGTCCGGCAGCTGTTCCGGGCGTCGCGGGTCGGCACGATCGCCGGTTGCCACGTCCTCGACGGCAAGGTCACGCGCGGCTCCAAGGTTCGGCTGGTCCGCGACGGGACCGTCGTCTACGACGGCGAGATCGCGAGCCTGCGCCGCTTCAACGACGACGTGCGCGAGGTCGCGGCCGGATTCGACTGCGGGATCGTGCTCAGGGACTTCGCCGACATCAAGGAAGGCGACGTGATGGAGACGTACGCCACCCGGCAGGTCGAGCGCGAGCTGGTCTAGCCCGTGCCTCCCGACGGGGAGAGCGGGTACGTCGCGGTGCTGGTGATCGACCTGCATTTTCCGGACGCTGCGAGCCTCAAGGGCAAGCGCAAGGAGCTGTCGTCGATCAAGGCGCAGCTCCGAGGCCGGATGGGCGTGGCGGTCGCAGAGGTGGATCACCACGACCTGTGGCAACGCGCCCGGCTCACCGCGGCCGTCACCGGAGGGTCGCTGCCGGCGCTCTCGCAGGCGGCCGGCAACGTCGAGCGGTGGCTCGATGCCCGGTGGCCCGAGGGCGTGCGCGTCGAACGGCTGGTGGCCTCGGTCGAGGAGCTCAGATGAGCGCGCGGTCCGACGCGCCCCGGCGGGGGGACGGCTAGGATGGCCAGCGGACGCATGCGTCGCGTCGACGAGGCCGTGCGCGCCGTCCTCAGCGACGCGATCGCGAGGGAGTTGAAGGACCCGCGCGTCGGATTTGTGACCGTGACCGCCGTGAAAACCAGCCCGGATCTGCGTCATGCACGCGTGTACATCAGCGTGCTCGGCGACGAGCCCACCCGCACGGCGTCGGTCGAGGGCCTGCGCTCCGCGCACGGCTACCTTCAATCGCGGATCGCGTCCGAGCTGACGCTGAAACACACCCCGACGCTGACCTTCGAGTACGACGACACAACCGACCGAGCGATGCACATCAACGAGCTCCTGGAGCGTGAGGCGGGTGACTGATAACGGCGCACGCTCGAGTCGCGAGCAGGTGCTCGCGGAGCTCCGCGCGGCTGAGAAGCTGATCGTCGTCACCCACGAGAACCCGGACGGCGACGCGCTCGGGTCGCTGGCGGCGATGCAGGGGATCCTGACCGCGTTGGGCAAGGACAGCATCCCGTTCGTCGACCAGCGCGACCTGCCGCTCCCGAGCGAGTACCTGTTCCTCGAGCCGGCGGGGCTGATCACCGCCCCGCCCGCAGACGTCGATCAGCGCACGGTTGTGTTCCTGGACTGCGGGAACCTCGAGCGCAACGCCGCCGTGGCATTGCGCCGCGAGGGGGTGCGGATCGTCAACATCGATCACCACCACGACAACACCCATTTCGGCACTGTCAACCTGGTCGACTCCGATGCCTCCTGCACGGCCGAGATCGTGTGGGACCTGATGGGCGATCTCGACGTGCAGCCGACCCAGTCGATCGCCGAGGCTCTGTACGTCGGCCTGATCACCGACAGCGGCAGGTTCATGTACGAGAACACGACGGCGCGGTCGCACCTGATGGCCGCCGACCTGATCGACGCCGGCGTGAGCCCGCACGAGATCTACCGGCGCGTCTACGAAGGCGTGCCGCTCGGCAAGCTGGCGCTGCTCGCGAGAGGGCTCGCGAAGGTCGCCCGGTATGACGGCGGGCGGCTGACCGTCACCGAGCTGAACGCCCGCGACTTCGCAGAATCGGACGCGAAGGAGAGCTACTCGGAGGGCGTCGTCGATCACCTTCGCGCGGTCGAGGGAACGGCCGTCGCGGCGCTGATCCGCGACCGCGTCAACGATCGGGGACCCGAGCCGCAGCGGAAGGTCTCGCTGCGGGCCTCCGACGACCGCGTCGACGTGTCGCGGATCGCGCGCGCGCAGGGAGGCGGGGGGCACCGGCAGGCCGCGGGGTTCACAACCTCGATGGACTCCGACGAGCTGGTGGAATTCCTGCGCGGCGAAGTGGACAGGCAGCTAGCCGCCCGGTGAGCGCAACCGATCCGCCCCTCGACGGCGTCGTCCTGTACGACAAGCCGGCGGGGATCAGCTCGTCGGCGGCGGTGGTGCGGGTGCGGCGAAGCCTTCCGGGAGGCAGGGTCAAGGTCGGGCACGCGGGCACGCTCGATCCGTTCGCGACCGGTCTGCTGCTGATCCTGGTGGGCCGGGCCACGCGCGTGCAGCGGTTCCTGATGGGGCTACCGAAGCGCTATCAGGCAACCGCGCGCTTCGGGGCGACCTCGACCACGGGCGACCCGGAGGGCGAGATCGCCGAGACCGGCGTGATCCCCGACGGCGACCTCGCGTTGCCGACCGGGCGGCTGCGGCAGCGCCCGCCGGCGTACTCGGCAGTCAAGGTCGCGGGGCGGCGCGCGTACGCGCTCGCGCGGGCGGGGGAGACCGCGATCGTGCTGCCCGAGCGAGACATCGAGGTCTACCGCTTCGAGGAGCTCTGGCGCGACGGTGATCGCCGCGGCTTTGAGATCGAGTGCTCGTCGGGCACCTACGTGCGGAGCCTGATCGCCGATCTCGGTGATGCCTACTGCGAGCAGCTGCGCCGCACCGCGATCGGCCGATTCGAGATCGGGAGCGCCGATCCCGACCGGGTGATCCCGCTGCCCGAGGCGCTCGAGTTCCTGCCGGCGGTGCGTCTCGATCCCGAGCAGGCCCGGCGGGCCGGCCACGGGCAGCGCATCTCGGTCGAGGCGCCGCCGGGGGCCACCGTCCGGATGATCGGCGACGAGGGTTTGATCGCGCTCGCCGAACCGGCCGACGGCGGGGCGCTCAAGCCGGTGGTCGGCTTCAACCCGCCGATCCCGGCCGCCTGATCTAGGCTTCCGCGCCGATGCAGGTGACGATGCTCGACGACGTGCAGCGACGGCCGCGGAAGGTCGCGGTCGGGGAGTTCGACGGGGTCCATCTCGGCCACCGCGAAGTGATCCGCGGCTCCGACACGGTGCTGACGTTCGAGCCGCACCCGCTGCAGGTGGTCCGGCCCGAGGCCGCGCCGCGGCTGCTGACCAGCTTCGACGCCAAGGCCGAGCTGATCGCGGGGCTCGGGGTGCAGGAGCTCGTGGTGATCCCGTTCGACGAGGGGTTCGCCGCCCAGACGCCGCAGGAGTTCATCGACCAGGTGCTGGTCGGCGCGCTCGACGCCAGGCGGGTGTCGGTCGGCGAGAACTTCCGGTTCGGACACCGCGCCGCCGGGGATCCCGGCGCGCTGGGGGCCGATCCGCGGTTCGAGACACGGGTCGTGGCGCTCGTCGAGCTCGACGGGGAGGTCGTGTCCTCGAGCCACATCCGCGCGCTCGTCCAGGCCGGCGAGGTCGAGCCGGCGGGGAAGATGCTGGGCGCCCCGTTCCAGCTGCGCGGCGAAGTGATGAAGGGGGATCGTCGAGGGCGGGAGCTGGGCTTCCCGACCGCCAACATCGTTCCCGACGAGGCGCTCGTGTGCCCGGGGCACGGGGTGTACGCCGCCTACGCCGACGGCGTCTGTGCCGCTGTCAACGTCGGCGTCCGCCCGACCTTCGGGACCGGACGCGCGGTGCTCGTCGAGGCGTACCTGCTCGACCGGGACGTCGACCTGTACGGACACGTGCTGCGCGTGGAGTTCCTGAACCGTCTGCGCGGAGAGCGGAGGTTCGAGTCCGTCGATGCGCTCGTCGAGCAGATGCGGCGCGACGTCGAGCGCACGCGCGAGCTGTGCTGAGGCGGGTGAGCGGCGCCTGCTAGCCTGATCGGCCGCATGACCCTCACACAGGAGCGCAAGCAGGAGCTGGTCTCCAAGTTCGGCGGCGGCGAGCAGGACACCGGCAGAGCCGAGGTCCAGATCGCGCTGATGACCGAGCGCATCAACCTGCTCACCGAGCACCTCCGCCTGCACCGCAAGGATCACCACTCGCGCCGCGGGCTGCTGATGCTGGTCGGGCGCCGCCGGAGGCTGCTCAACTACCTCCAGCGCGCCGACCTCGATCGGTACCGCGCGCTCGTCTCAGAGCTCGGGCTTCGCAAGTGATCGAAGCGGGCGAGCCCGCCCCCGAGTTCACGCTCCGCCGCGAGGACGGCAGCGAGTTCACGCGCGCCGACCTCGAGGGCAACACGACCGTGCTCGTGTTCTACCCGTTCGCGTTCAGCCGCGTCTGCACCGACCAGCTCAACCTGTACGACGACGTGCTCGACGAGTTCGAGGCCAAGGGAGCGACGCTGTATGGAGTTTCATGCGACGCCCCGTACTCGCAGTCGGCGTTCCGCGAGAAGCTGGGAGTGCGGATCGAGCAGCTCTCGGACTTCGAGCCGAAGGGCGCGACGTGCCGCGCGTTCGGCGCCTACCACGAGGCCGGCTTTCCCCAGCGCGCGCTCGTGATCGTCGGCCCGGACGCGGTCGTCAAATGGAGCTACCAGGCGCCGTCGCCGGTGGAGCTGCCGGGGGCCAACCTTATTTTTGATGGTCTCTCCGGGGCGCCGGGCGCCTGATCTCAGCTCCGCGCCGGTCCCGGCCCCGGGACCGGATGATCACGTGCGGGGGTCTGATGACGCGCCGCTCGTGATCGAGTACGCAGACTTCGAGTGCCCGTTCTGCGCGGTGCTCGAGGCCAAGCTCGCGCGCGCGCGCATCCGCCGTGTGTTCCGGCACTTCCCGAGCCGCTCGAGCCACCCGCGGGCGTGGGCCGCCGCTTGCGCGGCCGAGGCCGCCGCCGCGCAGGGACGGTTCTGGGAGATGCACGCGCTGCTGTTCTCCGACCAGGGCAGGCTCGAGGACCCGCACCTCTGGGACCGCGCGCGGAAGCTCGGGCTTCACCTCGACCGGTTCGACTCCGACCGCCGCGGCGAGGCGGTCCGCGCCCGGGTACGCCGCGACTTCGAGTCGGGCGTCCGCGCCGGCGTCGTCAGCACCCCGACGGTGTTCGCCGGCGGGCGGATGCTCGCCGGGAAGATCGAGCTCGCGGAGCTCGAGCGCGCCGTTAGCTGACCTCGGCGGCCTCGATCTCCTCGAGCGTCGGCGTCCGGCCGCGCAGCGGCTGGGTGTCGCCGGCCGTGGTGATGCTCGCGCGGATCAGGTCGATGTGGCGGTCGATCAGCGCGGGGTCGATGTGGCCGAACGCGGCTGCCGCCGCGCACACGCCCTTGAACAGCATCAGCACGTCCATCGCGCCGATGTCCGGTCTGACCGTGCCGTCCCGTTGGGCGCGGGTCACCAGCCGGTCGAGCACGCCGACGAGCTCGGCGTGGGCGTCGCGGATCTCCTCGCGCGCGAGCCACGTGTCGTCGATCGCGTCGGTGACCGCGCGGTCGCGCTGCTGCCGGCCGACCATCTCGCCGAGGAACTCGAACAGCGCCTCGTCGGGATCGGCGGCGTCGAGCAGCTCGGAGCCGCGCTCGCATGCCTCGTGCATTCGCTCCGCGACGATCGCGGCGATCAGGTCCTCCTTGGAGGCGAAGTTGCGGAACAGCGTCCCGCGTCCGACCCCGGCGGCGTCGGCGATCTCGGCGACGCTGACGTCGAGTCCGCGCTCGCGGAACAGACCCGTCGCGGCCTCGATCAGCCGGGTGCGGTTGCGCGCCGCATCCGCCCGGAGCTGCCTCTCCTCGGTGGCCATCGGCTCCATTTTGCTACGCCGAGCCGGAAGACTCCAGCGCCGCCCATTCGGGCGAGGCCGGACGCCGAGCGGGCGGCGAGCTCGAGGGGGCCGCCACCATGTCGGTGTCGATTGCGGCCACGTGACGGCGACGCAGCCCGACGGCGAGGATCACTGCGCCCGCGCCGAGCATCAGCGCCGCGGCGGTGAACGCCACGTGGTAGCCCGACACCCGCGCGGCGATCTGCGCAGCGGGCGACGCGGCGGCCGCGCCGAGTCCGTTCAGCACGCTCGTCGTCTGGCTCGCCGCCAGCGACGCGAGGACCGCGAGGCCGAGCGATCCGCCGACCTGCTGGGCGGTGTTGAAGAGGCCCGATGCGAGCCCTGCGTCCCGGTCGTCGACGCCGCCCGTCCCGAGCAGCGTGATCGGCACGAACGTGAGGCCCATGCCGATGCTCATCGGCAGTAGCCCGGTGAGCAGGTTCCCGGCGTAGCTGCCGTGGACGGGCAGCTGCGTGAGCACGACCATCCCGACGGTCGCCAGCGAGATCCCGACCAGCGCGACGTTGCGGACCCCGATCCGGCGCACGAGCTGCTGGGCGATGCCCGCGCCGATCACGATCCCGGCCGTGACCGGCAGGAACGCCAGCCCTGCCCTCAGCGGGCTGTAGCCGAGGATCTCCTGCACGTACAGCGAGGCGAAGAAGAACATCCCGAACATTCCCGAGGCCACAAGCAGCAGGACCACGTCGGCGACCGCCAGGGTCCTGATCCGGAAGATGCTGAGCCGCACGAGTGGCGCCGGGCTGCGGCGCTCGAGCACGACGAACACCGCGAGCAGCGCCAGTCCGGTTGCCAGCAGCCCGATCGTGCGCGGCGAGCCCCAGCCCCAGGCCGCCGACTTGACGATCGCAAACACGATCACGACCAGGCCCGCGGTGACCGTCACGGCGCCGCGCAGGTCGAACGTGCGGTGCTCCAGGTCCGCGCGGGACTCCGGCACGTAGCGCAGCGTCGCGAGCAATGCGATCGCGCCGACCGGGACGTTGACGATGAAGATCCACGGCCACGAGACGAGGTCGGTGAGCACGCCCCCGAGCAGCAGGCCGACCGCGCCCCCGCCGGCTGCGATCGCGCTCCACACGCCGAGCGCCTTGGTGCGCTCGTCGGTGCGGGTGAACGTGGTGGTGATGATCGACAGCGCGGCGGGCGAGAGCAGCGCCCCGCCGAGTCCCTGGAGACCGCGGCCGACGATCAGCATCGTCGGCGACTGAGCGAGCCCGTTGAGCAGCGAGGCGGCGGAGAACAGCGCGATCCCGGCGGCGAACAGCCGCTTGCGGCCGAGCAGGTCCGACGCGCGCCCGCCGAGCAGCAGGAAGCCGCCGAAGATCAGCGTGTACGCGTTCACGACCCACGGCAGGCTCGAGGAGGAGAAGTGCAACCCGTGCTGGATCGAGGGGAGGGCGACGTTCACGATCGTCGCGTCGAGCACGACCATGAACTGGGCCAGGCAGGCGATCACGAGAACCAGCCAGCGGCTGGTCTCGCGGGCCGGTGAGGGAATCGTGGCGGTGACGGCTTCGGTGCTCATGCGGCGGCTCCTCGAACGGTTGTCGCTCGTATAGACGGCGCGCTAAACTGAAACTCAGCGGTCCGCTTACGATACCATAACCGGACCTAGCGGTCCGCTTATGTGACCGACGTCATGGAAAGGGGCGACTCGCGTGGGGCTTGCCCGCGCTCGCTACCATCACGACGTTCGGCGAAGAAGCAAGAAAACGAGAAGCACTCCGCCTACCGAACGGCGGAGCAGGAAGGAAACTGAATATGTCTGACGCCGTCACAAGCGTGTCGGTCGAGATCGCAGGAGAAGAGATCTCGTTCGAGACCGGCAAGCTGGCCAAGCAGGCCTCCGGCGCAGTGGTCGTCCGCCAGGGCGACACGATGGTCCTCTGTACCGCGACCGCGGGCAATCTCCGCGACGTGGACTTCCTCCCGTTGACGGTCGACGTGGAGGAGCGGATGTACGCCGCCGGGAAGATCCCCGGCTCATTCTTCAAGCGCGAGGGTCGCGCGGGGGAGAAGGCGACGCTCACCGCGCGCCTGATCGACCGTCCGATCCGCCCGCTGTTCCCGAAGGGCTGGCGGTACGAGACCCAGCTCGTCGCGCTGCCGATCTCGGTGGACCACGAGCATCCCTACGACATGCTCGCGATGAACGGCGCCTCGGCGGCGCTGATGATCTCCGACATCCCGTTCCCGATGCCCGTCGGCGCGGTGCGGATCGGCAAGATCGACGGCAACTTCGTCGTCAACCCGAACGAGGAGGATCTCCTCGAGGGCACCGATCTCGACCTGATCGTCGCGGGCACCGAGGAGGCGATCCTGATGGTCGAGGCGGGCGCGAACGAGGTACCCGAGGCCGAGATCCTCGATGCCCTCGATATCGCCCAGCAGGAGATCAAGAAGATCTGCGAGCTGCAGCGAGAGCTGGCGGCGAAGGCCGGTAAGCCGAAGCTCGAGGTCGTCGTCCCTGAGGTGGACCCCGAGCTGTCCGAGCAGATCAAGGCCTCGCACGGGGCCGCGCTCGACGCTGCGACCCAGGTCGAGGACAAGCTCGAGCGCCAGGACGCGACCAAGGCCGTCGAGGAGGAGGTGCTCGAGAAGTACTCGGGCGACCCCGACGGCGACACCTACGCGGAGGACCGCGGGAAGGCCCAGCTCGCGTTCGACAAGCTCGAGAAGTCGATCATCCGCGAGCGGATCGCGGTCCAGAAGAAGCGTCCCGACGGCCGCACCGCCGAGGAGATCCGTCCGATCTCGGTCGAGGTCGGGGTGTCCCCGCGTGCGCACGGCTCGGCGCTGTTCACGCGTGGCCAGACGCAGGCGCTGAGCGTCGTCGCGCTCGGCACCACGCGCGAGGAGATGCGGCTCGACACGCTCGGGCTGGAGACCGCCAAGCGGTACTTCCACCACTACAACTTCCCGCCGTTCTCGGTGGGTGAGGCGGGCTTCATGCGCGGGCCCAAGCGCCGCGACATCGGCCACGGCGCGCTCGCCGAGCGCGCACTGGTGCCGATGATCCCGACCCAGGAGCAGTTCCCGTACACGATCCGCATCGTGTCCGACATCCTCGAGTCGAACGGATCGAGCTCGATGGCATCGGTGTGCGGCTCGACGCTGTCGCTGATGGACGCCGGCGTCCCGATCAACGAGCCCGTCGCGGGAATCGCGATGGGGCTGATCAAGGAGGGGGACGACTACATCATCCTCACCGACATCGCGGGCGTGGAGGACCACCTCGGCGACATGGACTTCAAGGTCGCCGGGACCGAGGCGGGGATCACCGCCCTGCAGATGGACATCAAGATCACGGGCGTCACGTTCGAGATCATGCGCGACGCGCTGAGCCAGGCGCGGGTCGCCAGGCAGTTCATCCTGAATGAGATGGCCAAGGTGATCGACGCGCCGCGCGCGGAGCTGTCAAAGCACGCGCCGCGGATCTCGACGATCCAGATCGACCCCGAGAAGATCGGGCTGCTGATCGGCAAGGGCGGCGAGACGATCCGCGGGCTCCAGGAGGAGTTCGAGGCCCAGATCGACGTCGCCGAGGACGGGCAGGTGCTCGTGTACGCCGCCAGCGGCGAGCAGGGCGATGCGCTGGTCGACCGGATCCGGTCGATGACCAAGGACGTCGAGGTCGGCGACGAGTTCGCCGGCAAGGTCGTGAAGACGACCGCGTTCGGGGCGTTCGTCGAGCTCTCGAAGGGCACCGACGGCCTGCTGCACATCTCCAACGTCGCGCCCGGCAAGCGGATCGCGTCGGTCGAGGAGGTCCTCAACAAGGGCGATGAGCTGAACGTGCGCGTGGTCGAGGTCGACCGCGAGCGCGGCCGGATCGGCCTGCGCCTGGCCGACGACCCCGAGGTCGCCGGGAAGAGCGTCGAGGAGCTCGCTGCGGTCGGCACCGGCGATCCGGGGCCGCCGTCACGCGGTGGCCGGGATCGCGGCGGGCGCGACGGCCGCGGTGGACGCGGGCACCGCGATCGCGATCGCGATCGCGACGGTGCTCGCGAGGGAAGCGGCCGGGTGCGCGATCGGGACCCGGAGCGCCCGCGCTCGTAACCCCACGGCCGTGGCCGCCGAGCACCGGCTGACGACGCTCGACTCGGGCGTGCGGATCGTGACGGAGGCGATGCCCTCCGTCCGGTCCGTATCGCTCGGGTTCTGGATCGGGATCGGGTCGCGGTACGAGACCGTCGAGCAGGCGGGACTGTCCCACCTGCTCGAGCACCTGCTGTTCAAGGGCACGCCCAAGTACAGCTCTGTCGAGATCGACCAGATCTTCGACGGGATGGGCGCCGAGCTGAATGCCGGGACCGGCAAGGAGTCCACGTTGGTGTACGCCCGGGTGATCGACCAGCATCTGCCAGAGGCGTTCGACGTGATGGCCGAGATGGTGTTCCGGCCGTCTCTGAGGGAGATCGACTCCGAGCGGGCGGTGATCCTCGAGGAGATCGCGATGTACGAGGACGACCCGCAGGAGAAGGTGTTCGACGTGTTCGGCGAGGCCGTGTTCGGCGACGATCCGCTCGGCCGCGCGATCATCGGGCGAGCGGCCGTGATCGCCGAGACTCCGGCCGATCAGATCGCCGACTTTCACAGCACCCGCTACGTCCCCGCGAACGTGGTCGTGGCGGCGGCCGGCGCCGTCGACCACGACGCGCTCGTCGAGCTGGCACGGGAGCGGATCGACGCGCCCGCGGCGGCGAGCGGCAACCGGATCGCCCCCTCGACTCCCCAGCCGCTGGCGGGGCGGCGGCGCTTCGAGCGCAAGGACACCGAGCAGTTTCACGTGTGCCTGGGCGGTGGCGGGATCTCCCGCCACGACGAGCGCCGGTTCGCGCTGCGGGTGCTCGACACGATCTTCGGCGGGACGTCGTCGTCGCGGCTGTTCCAGGAGATCCGCGAGCAACGCGGCCTCGCGTACGCGGTGTACTCGTTCACCAGCGCCTACCAGGACACCGGGCAGGTCGGCATGTATCTCGGCACCCGGCCCGACAACCTCGCCGAGGCGCTCGGCGTGGTCGGCACCGAGCTGCGCCGGCTCCGGGAGGAGCCGGCGACCGCCGACGAGCTGCATCGCGCCAAGGAGAACCTCAAGGGGCGTGTGGTACTCGCGCTGGAGTCGACCGGCGCACGGATGAACAGGCTCGGGTCGGAGCTGCTGGCGGGGTTGCCGCTCGACTCGATCGACGAGGTGGTCGCTCGGATCGAGGCCGTAACGCTCGATGATCTTTTTGCCCTCGTCACAGAGCTGTGGGCGCCCGAGCGCCTGTCGGCGGCCGGGATCGGCCCTGACCAGGAGCGGTTCGACGACGCGCTCGACGCGATCGGGCCCGCCGTCGCCGAGGCGCGCCGGTGATCCGGGTCGCGGTCGCCGGGGCCGCAGGGAGGATGGGGCAGACGGTGTGCGCGGCCGTCGAGGCGGCCGACGACCTCGAGCTGACCGGGCGCGCCGACCCGGAGCTCGGCACGCCGCTCGCCGACGTCCTCGAGTCGGCCGACGTGCTCGTCGATTTCACGGTCCCGGACTCGGCGCTGGGCAACGCCCGCGAAGCCGTGGCCGCCGGCGTGCACGTGGTGATCGGCACCACCGGGTTCGACCCCGGCGAGCTCGGCGAAATTGCTCGATCCGCGAGCGCGAACGTATTCGTCGCGCCGAACTTCGCGATCGGCGCGGTCCTGATGACGCAGTTCGCGCAGGAGGCCGGGCGGCACATGGCGAAGGCGGAGATCGTGGAGCTGCACCACGACGCGAAGGTCGACGCGCCGAGCGGCACCGCGAAGCGGACCGCCCGGCTGATGGAGGAGGCCGCCCCGGAGCTCGGCGCGGTACCGATCCACTCGGTCAGGCTGCCCGGGCTGGTGGCCCACCAGGAGGTGATCCTGGGGGACGTCGGGCAGACCCTGACGATCCGTCACGACTCGATCGACCGCGAGTCGTTCATGCCGGGAGTGCTGCTCGCGATCAGGCGCGTCGGAGGCCTGACCGAGTCGCCGGTCGTGGGGCTCGAGAAGCTCCTCTAGCCCCGAGCGCCTGGATCACTTAGTCGACATCGACACCGTCCGCGATCCCATGAAACACGCGAGGCGATCCCGGCGCAACTCCCAACCGGTGGCCCGCCCCAGCCGAAGCGGTGCGTTCAGGCCGTAACGGCCGGCAGCCCCACGCCGATCACCTTCAGGCGGCGGGACAGCGCCGTGAACGCGAACTCGTTCATCTCCTGGCTGCTGTACCCGAGGTACTCGTACTCGTCGCCGAGCTGGTAGCCGGGCGGGACGAGCACCCCGGCGGCCGCCGGCAGCGTCTCGGCCAGCTTGTCCTGCACCCGCTTGGCGAGCTCGGGGTCGCGGGTCTTCTGCTGTAGGAACCAGGTTCCGTACGCGACGTGTCGGTGCTCGTCCTGGGCGATCTTCCTGAACGCCTCGAGGTGGCCGGGAAGGATCCCGTCGGTTTCGTAGCGCTCGGTCTGGAACCGCTGCCCGGTGAGCGCGAGCGTGCCCTCGATCACCATGTGGTAGACGGTCACGAAGTCGACCTTCAACCCGACGTCGCCGGGGTCGGCGAGCAGCGCCGTGTGCGCATCGACGAGGTGGCCGTCGAATAGGGCCAGATAGTCGTCGTTGAGGTCCTCGCGCGCGCGCGCAAGCCGGTCCTCGAACTGCCCGTCGTAGCGGAACACCTCTTCGTAGAGCCGGTTGAAGTGCTGGGCGTGGCGCGCCTCGTCGACCTGCTGGGTGAGCAGGAACGCCTCCTCGTGCTTGTCTTCGGCGGCGAGCACGAGCGCGGAGAACTGGCTCGTGACTCGCTCCTCGCCGACGAAGAACGCCGACAGCCCCCAGAGCAGCGTCTCGCGGTCCTGATCGTCGAGCGACTCCCAGTCGCGGCGGTCCTGCTCGAGCGGGATCTGGTGCGAGGCCCAGTTCTGGCGCTCCCACAGCCGGTACAGCTCGAGCGGCCCCATCAGCTTGATCTTGGGAAGCTGCGACTCGTCGGTGATCGTCCCCACGTCGCCTTGAACGGTCAGGTCAAGCAGACTCGTCATGTTCGTTTCCTCTCTCGGCGCCCCGTTCGGCGGAGTCTACCGGCGCCCCCGCCAGCAGCCGCTCGCGGAGCCGCTCCGTGCGCCCGGCCCGCGCGGCCCGCCGGGCGCGCTCGTCGCTGAGCTCGATCCCGCGCTGGGCGGCGAGGTCGAGCAGCTCCTGGCGCTCCTCGTCCTGCTTGGCGAACCGGAAGAACAGCCACCCGAGCAGCAAGATCGTGAGGATCGACTCCTCGATCATCATCACCCCGCCGGCGAGGTTCTGGTCGGAGAGCGGGTTGAGGCCGTGGGCGGCGTCGGTGGCGCGGTACACGGGATAGAAGACCGTCTGCGACCAGATCAGGACGTTGCCGAGCACCGCGCCCACGAACCGCACGACGATCACGTACCCGAGCGCCGCCCAGCCGTTGAACCAGGCGGGCTTCGGCAGCGGCCCGATCAGCGCCAGCCACAGCAGCGTTCCGAACCACAAAAACGTCGCGTGCTCGAGCGCGTGGACGAGGTCGTGGTTGATCGCCAGCTGGTAGAAGAACGGCACGTGCCAGATGTAGAGGTTCAGCGCCCACACGACGAGCGCGACGCCGGGGGACGCGAGCACGCGCAGCGGGCGCGTTGCGCGCATGTGCAGCAGCGGCTGGATCACGGGGCCCGTCAGGCCGAGCACGATGAACAGCGACGCGATGTCGCCGATCACGAGGTGCTGGATCATGTGCGCCGCCAGCACATCGTCGGCGAGGTCATCGAGCGGCGGTAGCTGGACCACGGTCACAAGCACCACCCCGAACACGAACGACGCGACACGCCAGGCGCCGACCGGCCGCCCCTCGCGCGCGAGCGTCCGGGCGCGCTTGCCGTACAGCAGCAGGTAGACGATCCCGGCCAGCACGGGCGGCCCCGCCTCCGCCAGGTGGAGCGCGGCCGCGGGGATCAGCAGCGGTAGCGGCATCGCCCGGTCAGGCGCTTCCGCCGTACGACGGCGGTGGCGAGGATGCGTGCTCGTATGTCGCGATCTGCTCGAGCAGGGCCGGTCCACTGGTTCCCCCGAGCACACGCAGGCGGGGAAGGCGATACCGGTCATCGCCGCGGCTCGCCCAGCCGGGGACGACCGTCGTCGAGCCGACGAACCCGGCGGCCCGGACGGCGTCGATCACGGTCGAGTCGTAGTGACCGGACGGGTAGCAGAACCAGTTGACCGCCGCGCCGAAGCGGCTGCGCAACAGCTGGCGGGCGTGGGTGATCTGGTACTGGAGGCCGGCGGAGTCCTCGCGAATCAGGTCGGCGTGCGTCATGCCCTGCGTGTCGAGCTCCCATCCCGCCGAGATCAGGCCGTGCACCTGCTCGTCGGTGAGCCCGCCCTGGGACGGCGGGAGCCCGAGCAGCTGGATGTTCTCGACCCCCACCCAGCCGAGCCGTCTGAGCACGGGGAGGGCGTTCGTGTACTGGGAGGTGTAGCCGTTGTCGAACGTGATCACGATCGGCCTGCCGGGGCCGAGCGGCGCGCCGCGCGTCCAGTTGGCCTGCAGCTGGTCCATCGTCACCGCGTGCCAACCCGCCGACTTGAGCGACTGCATCTGCTGTGCAAACTCCGCCGCGGGCACGTACAGGCCCGGGAACGGCGCGCCTGCGGGGGGCGGGTTGATCACGTGGTACATCAGGATCGGGACGGTCGCGTCGCCGGGGACCCCGGTTCCCTTCGCGGCGGTGGTGCTCGCGCGCGCGCCCGCGTTCGTGCCGTTCGTGCCGGCGCTGTTCGTGTGCACACCGGCCGCCGCGCGGGTCGATCCACCCGACGAGCCTCCGCCTCCGGCCGCGATCGCGATCCCCGCGCCCACCGCCACCACGACGGCGAGCGTCCCGAACGCGAGCATCCGCCTGCGGCGGGCCCGCTGCTGTCGCGCCCGCTCTCGCTCGAGGCGCCGAGCGTGCACGTCCCTGAAGCTCATCTCGCTCCAAGTTAACCGCGTCGGGCGGCGCCGCGGCGCGCTGCGATAATCACCCCGATGCCGATCGAGCTTGGCGCCGTTCTGACCCCGATGGTGACCCCCTTCGACGCGCGCGGGCGCGTCGACGAGGACGCCACCGTGCGGCTCATGCACCACCTGCTCGAACACGGCTCGGACGGGCTGGTCCTGTGCGGCACGACCGGGGAGGCCTCGACGCTCAACGACGAGGAGCAGCTGCGCGTGATCGAGCTCGGAGTGAGCGAGGCGCGGCCCGCCCACCCCGGCGCGACGATCGTCGCCGGCGCGGGCTCGAACGACACCCGCCACGCCGTCGACCTGACCGAGCGGATCACCGAGCTCGGGGCCGACGCGATCCTGTCGGTCACCCCGTACTACAACCGCCCCAGCCGCCGTGGGATCATCAGGCATTACGAGGAGGTCGACCGCGCCAGCGGCATTCCGATCCTGCTCTACAACATCCCCCAGCGGACCGGCCTGGACCTGCCGAACGAGCTGCTCGCCGAGCTCGCGCAGCTCGAGCACGTCGTCGGGGTCAAGCAGTCCAACGACGACAACCTCGCGAAGATCGACGGCCTGCAGATCTACGCCGGAAACGACGACGTGTTCGCCGACGTGCTGGAGATGGGCGAGCCGGGCGGGATCCTCGTCTCGGCCCACTTGTTCGGCGAGGAGCTGCGCGCGATGGTCGACGAGCCCGACCGCCGCAGACAAATCGATCAGAGCCTCCAGGACGTGTATCGCGACCTCGGCGTCGCGCCGCTGGCGTGCTCGACGAAGGCGGCGCTCAACATGATCGGCCTCGAGGTCGGCGGCGTGCGGCTCCCGTACGTGGAGCTCGACGAGCGCGAGGCGGGCGTGATCCGGGCGATGCTCGAGCGCCACGGACTGCTGCAGCCGGCAGCCGGATGAGTCGACCGAGCTCCAAGCTCGGCGAGCCTGGATGGCGAGCGGAGCTCGGTCGAGCGTGAGCGGCACGCTGCGCGTCTTGCCGCTCGGTGGGCTGGGCGAGATCGGCAAGAACATGACCGTCGTCGAATACGACGACCGGATCGTGGTCGTCGACGCCGGCCTGCGGTTTCCGACCACCGACATGCTCGGCATCGACCTCGTCCTGCCGGATTTCAGCTACCTCCGGGAGCGCGTCGACGACATCGAGGCGATCGTGATCACCCACGGCCATGAGGATCATCTCGGCGCGTTGCCCTGGGTGCTGCGCCAGCTCGGCACCCAGCCGCCGGTGTACGGCGGCCGGCTGACCGTCGCGATGGCGCGCTCGAAGCTCGACGAGCACCGGCTCCGCGAGGCCCCGCTCGAGGACCTCGAGCCGGGCGAGCGCATTACGCTCGGGCCGTTCGAGCTCGAGCTCGTGCACATGACGCACTCGATCCCCGACTCGTGCGCGGTCGTGCTCGGCACCGAGCTCGGACAGGTGGTGCTGACGGGCGACTACAAGTTCGACCAGACGCCCGTCGACGGCATGCCGGCGGATGTCTCGCGTCTTGCCGAGCTCGGCCGCGACGGGGTGCTGCTGCTGTGCGGAGACTCCACGAACGCCGACCGGGAGGGATTCTCGCCCTCGGAGAGCGGCGTCGGCCGGCATCTCCAGGAGGTGTTCTCACGCGCCGAGGGCCGGATCGTTGTCACCAGCTTCGCGTCCAACATCCACCGCGTCCAACAGGTCGTCGATGCCGCCGCGGCGCTCGGGCGCAAGGTCGCGCTGGTGGGTCGCTCGATGCGCAAGAACGTCAACATCGGCCGCTCGCTGGGCCACATCGAGTTTCCCGAAGGAATCCTGATCCAGCCCCAGGAGGTCGAGGACTGGCCCGACGAGAAGGTCGTCGTCGTCTCGACGGGCTCACAGGGCGAGCCGCTCTCGGCGCTCAGGCGGATGGCACACAACGACCACCGGATGATCAAACTCCGTCGCGGCGACACGGTGGTCTTCTCCGCCACGCCGATTCCCGGCAACGAGCGGGCGGTGGGAGAGACGATCGACCGGCTGTACCACATCGGGTGCGACGTGATCACGCCCCGCGAGGCTCCGATCCACGCCTCCGGCCATGGATACACCGAGGAGCTCAAGCTGATGCTGAACCTGCTGAGGCCGCGCTTCGTGCTGCCGGTCCACGGCGACCACAAACGCCTCCACCTGCATGCCCAGCTCGCCGAGGCCGTCGGCATCGAGCCTGGCGCCGTGTTCGAGGGGGAGAACGGGCTGCCGCTCGAGATCGACGAGCGCGGCGCCGCATTCGGCGCGCCCGAGCAGTCGGGGATGATCTTCGTCGACGGGGTGGACATCGGCGATCCCGCCGACGTCGCGCTGCGCGACCGCCGGATGCTTTCCGACGACGGCATCTTCATCGTCGTGGCGACGATCTCGGAGCAGACCGGCGAGTCGGTGGTGGACCCCGAGGTGATCTTCCGCGGCGTCCCGTTCGTCGAGCAGGCCGACGGGCTCCTCGACGACATCCGCGAGGCGGTCGACGAGTCCCTGCAGCGCGCGGTCGGCGACGGGATCAGGGAGATCGATCTGCTCCAGCAGGAGCTGCACGACGACCTTGCCGCGTTCGTCTACGACCGGCTGCGCCGTCGCCCGATGGTGCTGCCGGTCGTCGTCGAGGTCTGAGCGCCGTTCTCGCCGGCAGGGGTCCCGATCGACGGGAGCCGCACCACGAACCTCGCGCCGTGCCCGACTGTGGGCGGCTCGAGGGTCACCGAGCCGCCGTGCGAATCGGCGACCGCCCTGACGATCGAAAGTCCGAGCCCCGAGCCCCGCGCCCGGTCCCATGCCCCGGAGCTGCGGTCGCCGGCGCCGCGGACGAAGCGCTCGAAGATCCGGTTGCGGATCTCCCCGGGGATCCCGGGACCGTCATCCTCGACGACCACCAGCGCATCGCCGTTGTCGGTCGACGTCGCCGCGCGCACGTGGGTCCCGGACGGAGTGTGCGTGATGGCGTTCTCGATCAGGTTGAGCACCAACCGGTGCAGGTCGTCGCGCGCACCCGACACGACCGCCGGCTCGGCGTCGATCTCGAGGCGGTGCTCCTCCGCGACGGGGCCGATCTCGGAAGCCGCTTCGGTCAGCACCTCGTCGAGCGGCGTCGGCCGATACGGCTGCGCGCGCTTGGCGTCGACCCGCGCGAGCAGCAGCAGATCGGCGACCAGCCGGCGCATCCGGCGTGCCGAGCGGAGCGCCGCCTCGGCGGTGTCGGCCTGCTCGCCGTTGAGCTCCTCCGCGAGCAGCTCGAGGCTCGCGAGCACGCTCGTCAGCGGGGTTCTTAGCTCATGTGAGGCATCCGCAACAAATTCCCTCTGGCGGTTCAGCATCGACTCGGTCGCCCCCCGGGCCTCGTCGAGGCCCTGGAGCATCCCCTCGAGCGTGCGTGCGAGCTCGGCGACCTCGTCGTCGGCCTTCGGTAGTGGGACGTGGCGGCTCGGGTCGCGGGTGCGCTCGATCTCGCGTGCGGCATCGGTCAGCTGGGAGATCGGGCGGATCGCGCGCTGGGCGGTGGCGAGGCCCGCCAGCAGCGCCAGCACGGTGCCCCCGAGCACGCCCAGCAGCAGGAACAGCTTCACGCGGCTGAGCGTGTGGTTGAGGTCTGAGAGCGGCACCGCGTACAGCAGCCACACGTTGCCCTCGTCGGGCGGCGTGACGCGGAGCGGCTTGGGAACGTTGACCCGGTAGCCGAGCTCTTGGAACACTCCCTGCCTCGAGGGCGGCGCGAAGCGCGGCGTCGCGGGGATCGCCTTCAGCCCCTTGATCTTGACCTCGTCCTGGGTACAGACCAGCAGGCCGCTGTCGTCGAAGATCCGGATCTGAGCGTGCTGCGTGCTGACGTAATCGGGCAGCCGTACGTTCTTGTCGCAGTTCAGCTCGCCGTTGGTCCACCGCAACGGCTCGAGGTTGCTCGCGAGCTGAGTCGCCGCGGCGTCGACCTGGTCGTTGAACTGGCTGCGGAGCTGGCGGGTGGTCAGGACCCCGACCAGCACCGCGAACGCGGCGAGGATCACGAACGTCAACGCCGCAGATCCGCCCGCGAGCCGCCAGCGGATCGGCAGCGACCTATACGCGGAGAACGTAGCCCGCGCCGCGGATCGTATGGAGGAGCCGAGGCTCGCCACCGGCTTCAAGCTTCCTTCGTAGGTTTGAGACGAATACCTCGATCGTGTTCGTCATCGAGAACGGGTCGTAGCCCCACACCTCGTCGAGCAGCCGCTGGCGGGAGATCACGATCCGCTCGTTGCGCATCAAATATTCCAATAATTCGAATTCCCTCTGGGTTAAATCGATCCGCCGGCCCGACCGGGTCACCTCGTGCGTGTCGGGATTCAGCCGCAGGTCGGAGACCGACAGGGCGGCCTGGCCGCGCGGCGGCCGGCGCCTGAGCAGCGCCCGAAGTCGCGCGAGCAGCTCCTGGCGCTCGAACGGCTTGACCAGATAGTCGTCGGCGCCCGCATCGAGCCCCTCGACGCGTGCGTCGACCGCGTCGCGTGCGGTCAGCACCAGGATCGGGACGTCGTCTGCCTCGCGCAGGCGCTTGGCGACCTCGATTCCGTCCATCCGCGGCAGCCCGAGGTCGAGGATCACCAGGTCGGGAAGGAATGCGTGCGCCTCCTCGAGCGCGATGACGCCGTCGACGGCCAGCTTCACCTCATAGCCTTCGAGGCGCAGCGAGCGCTGCAGCACCTGCGCGATCGCCTCGTCGTCCTCGACGACCAGTACCCGTGCGGAGCGTTCGTAGTCGGCCATACGTACCCAGATAGTAGGGAGGGCGCCTCGCGCGCCGGCAGGCAGGAGCCGCCCGGCGGCCGTCGAAGCCATTCCTTCGGAGATGGCCGCCCGCAAGCGAAAGAAGCCGACCAAGCCATCCCGGCGAGGCGCCGCGACGCGCGCAACGCGCTCGCGGCTGGGATCTCGCCCGTCGCTGTCGGTGCCGCGGCCCGATCTCGAGCCCCATCAGGTCGACATCGTCGCGCTGGCGCTGATCGCGATCGGGATCTTCCTGGCCGGCGTGGCGTACATCCACTGGTCCGGCGGAGCGGTGGGCGAGGGGGCGATCACGGCGTTCCGGTTCGTGTTCGGGGCGCTCGGCTACGCGGTGCCCGCGGCGCTGGTGCTGGCCGGCGCCCTGATCCTGATCCGAGAGCTGCGCCCTCCGACGCGCCCGATCCGCGCCGGCGTGCTGTGCCTGGCCGCGTCGCTGACGCTCGCGCTCGCCGCGGGCACGCTCGGGCTGGGGCCGGGCATGCTGCACGGCCACGCGTTCTGGCAGGCGCACGCGTTCGAGGCCCGGGGCGGCGTGCTCGGCCAGGGCGAGTTGTGGGTGACGATGCACCTGTTCTCGACGGTCGGCGCGAACGTGCTCGCCGTGTTCCTGCTGGCCGCCGGCGTGATCCTCGTGACCGGCGCGGGCGTCGCCGGGATCGTGCGGATCACGGGCACGGGCGTGGCCGAGACCGGGCGGGCGCTGCGGCGCTCCACCGAGGAGTTCGCCACCACGGTCTCGCGCCGGCCGATCACCGAGGCCGGGCGGGCGATCCACGTCGCGCGCGTGGATACCGAGGCGAGCGACGGGCTGGAGCCGCTGCTGCCGCCCGAGCCCGACACCTCCGAGCTCGTAATTCGGGCCACGCACGTCGAGGCGCCGCCGGCATCGGCCGAACTCGACGAACACGAGCATCAGCACGAGCCCGACGAGCCACCCGAGCAGCTCGGCCTCGGCGCCGAGCCGCCTCCGGAGCCCGGCCCGGACTCTGAGCGTGGCGAAGCTCCGGAGGAGCCTGCGCTCACCCCGCAGGGCCGCTACCGGGCGAGCGTCACCGACGACCCGGATTTCGTGTGGCGGGTGCCCTCGGCGCGATTTCTCGTGCGCTCGACCGGCGACGCCGCCAAGCCCGACACCGCCGGGCAGGAGCAGACCGCGCGGGCGCTGCTCGAGGCGCTCGGCCATTTCGGGATCGAAGCGAAGGTGATCGGGCGCGTCACCGGCCCGCACATCACCCGCTATGAATTGCGGCTCGCGCCCGGCACCAAGGTCTCGAAGGTCGCGCAGCTCAAGGATGACCTCGCGTACGCGCTGGCCGCCACCGATATCCGGATCCTCGCGCCGATCCCGGGCAAGCAGGCCGTCGGCGTGGAGGTCCCGAACGCGCGCCGGCGGATCGTGCACCTCGGTGACGTGTTCCAGCAGCCGCCCTCCGACTGGTCCCCGTTGACGGTGTGGCTCGGCAAGGACATCGCCGGCCGCGCGATCGGGGCAGACCTGTCGAAGATGCCCCACCTGCTGGTCGCCGGCACCACCGGCGCCGGCAAGTCCGCGTGCGTGAACGCGATGCTGTCCTCGATCCTGCTGCGCGCGACTCCACACGAGGTGCGGTTCGTGCTCGTCGACCCCAAACAGGTCGAGCTCAACCACTACGAGTCGATCCCGCATCTCCTGACCCCCGTGATCACGAGCCCGCGGATGGCCGCCAACGCCCTGCAGAACCTGGTCCGCGAGATGGAGCAGCGCTACGGGATCATGTCGCTGGCCAGGACCCGCTCGCTGCCGGAGCTCAACCGGGCGCGCGAGAAGCGCGGCGAGCCGCACCTGCCCTACATCCTGTGCGTGATCGACGAGCTTGCCGACCTGATGATGGTCGCCCCCGCGGAGGTCGAGGACTCGATCATCCGGCTTGCGCAGAAGGCTCGCGCGGTCGGCATCCATCTGGTGCTCGCCACGCAGTCGCCGCGCGTCGACGTGATCACCGGGATGATCAAGGCGAACGTGCCGTCGCGGATCGCGTTCGCGGTCTCCTCACAGACCGATTCGCGCGTGATTCTGGACCAGAACGGCGCCGAGTCGCTGCTCGGCCAGGGAGACATGCTGTTCTCGCCGGTCGGGGCCTCTAAGCTCCAGCGGATCCAGGGCGCGTACATCGACGAAGAGCAGATCGCGGACCTGACCGAGGGGTGGCGCAAGCAGGGTGAGCCGGAGTTCCACGAGGAGCTGCTTGAGGAGGTGGAGAGCACGGATTCGGGGCAATCGGGCGAGGAGGAGTTCCATCCCGACGAGGACCCGCTGCTCGAGGAGGCGATCGCACTGGTCGCGCAGATGGGCACCGCATCGACCTCGATGCTGCAGCGGCGGCTGCGGCTCGGCTATACGCGCGCGGGGCGGCTGATCGACATGCTCGAGCGGCGCGGGATCATCTCGGGGTACGAGGGTTCCAAGCCGCGTCAGGTGCTGATCACCGAGGCCGACGTGCCCCGGATCCTCTCGCACCTCGCCGAGGGCTCGGATCCGCAGCCGAGCGCTGCCGCAGCGACGCCCGACGGCGGCTGATTCACAGCCGCGCATCCCCTAGCCTTCGCGGCAATGGCGGAGATCGGCTCGACACTGCGCGAAGCGCGGATGCGTGAGCGGATCGACATCTCCGAAGTCGAGACACGCACGAAGATCCGCGCCAAGTACCTGCGCGCGATCGAGAACGAGGAATGGGACCTGCTGCCGGGCCCCGTGTACGCCAAGAGCTTCCTGCGGACGTACGGAGACTTCCTCGGGCTCGACTCGCGGATGCTGATCGACGAGTTCAAGCGCCGCTACGAGCGCCCGTCCGATAACGAGATCCGTCCGGCGGCCTCGATCGCGCGCGAGCGAGAGCGGCGCCGCCGGTCGCCGAGGTTCCCGTCGTGGGCCCCGATCGCGCTGGTCGTGGTGGTGATCGTGGGGGTGCTGTACGCGGTCGGCAGCGCGACGGAATCGGGACCCAACTCGACCAGCGGTCACCAGCCGGCCCACCGCCGTCGCCACCGCGTGGTCGTGCCCACCAAGCCCCAGGCGCCGGCGAAGCCGACCAGCGTGACCCTTCAGCTGGTGCCGACGGGCACGGTCTACGTGTGCCTCGTGAACGGCTCCGGCGCGAAGCTGATCAACGAGCGAACGTTTACGACCGGCGAGACGATCCCGACCCAGACCGCGCCGTCGCTGCTGCTCACGCTCGGTAACGCCGCGGTGCAGATGAAGGTCAACGGCAAGCCGGTCCCCGTCGCAGCGTCGGCGAACGCGATCCGGCTGCTGCTGACGCCGACCTCGGTGAAGAACATCCCGATCTCCCAGACCCCCACATGCCCGTGAGCGATCGCGAGCGCTCCGACCGCCCGCGCGCCGGGATCCTGATCACCGGAACCGAGGTCCTGACCGGGATCATCTCCGACCGCAACGGGCCGTGGCTGTCCGAGCGGCTGCTCGAGGTGGGCGTCGACGCCGAGACGATCCAGATCGTCGGCGACCGCCGTGAGGATCTGCTCAAGGCGCTGCGGTTCATGGCCGACGAGGGCCACGCGGTGATCGTCACCAGCGGCGGCCTCGGCCCGACCGCCGACGACCTGACCGCCGAGGTGGTGGCCGAGTTCGCGGGGCGCGAGATGGTGCTCGATCCCAGGCTCGAGGAGCGGATCGAGGAGATCCTCGCGGGGCTGATGCGGCGCTGGCCGAACCTCGACCGGGAGGCGATCCGGGTCTCGAACCGCAAGCAGGCGATGATCCCCGATGGCGCGACCGTGATCGACCCGGTCGGCACAGCGCCGGGCCTGGTGGTGCCGCCCCGCTCCGGGGCCCGGCCGACGGTCGTCGTGCTGCCGGGGCCGCCGCGCGAGCTCCAGCCGTTGTGGAGGACGGCGGTCGAGACCGAGCCGTTCAAGGCCGCAACCGCCGGCGCCCCCGACTACCGGCGCGGGATGCTTCGGCTGTTCGGGATCCCGGAGTCCGAGATCGCCAGCACGCTGCGCGCCGCGGAGGCGGAGGGCCTCGAGCTCGCGCCGCTCGAGATCACGACCTGCCTGCGCCGTGGCGAAATTGAGGTCTCGACGCGCTACGAGCCGGTCGTCGAGGACGCGTACCGCGCGCTGGTCGAGTTCATCCGCGCGCGCCACCGCGACACGCTGTTCTCCGACGACGGCTCCACCGTCGACCAGCAGATCGTGGCGCTGCTCGACGGACGCACCGTGGCGGTCGCCGAGTCGTGCACGGGCGGGCTGATGTCGGCGCGACTGACCGAACGCCCGGGCTCATCGGCCTACTTCCTGGGCGGAGTGGTCGCATATTCGAACGCGGCCAAGGTCGCGCTGGCCGGCGTTGACGCGACGCTGATCGAGCGTTACGGCGCCGTCTCGGCCGAGGTCGCCGAGGCGCTGGCCACGGGGGCGATCGAGCGGTTCGCCGCCGACTTCGGAGTCGGCATCACCGGGATCGCAGGCCCGGACGGCGGTACCGAGGAGAAGCCCGTCGGGACCGTGTGCTTCTCGATCTGCGAGCGAGACGGACCGCGGATCACGCGCTCGACGCGGCTCCCCGGGGGGCGCGCCGACGTCCGCGACCGCTCGACGACGGTCGCGATGCACCTGCTGCGCCGGCTGCTGGCGGAGGAGGGGCTCGCGGGCCTGCCCGTGCCGGACGCCTCGGTGGCGCGCCGGTCCGGGTGAGCGGCGAACGCGCGCGGCTGTTCGTCGCGCTCGAGCTGCCGCGCGAGGTGCGTGAGACGCTCGTCGCATGGCGCGCGTCCGCGCTGGGCTCCAGCGAGGGCGTGCGGCTCGTCGCCGCCGGCGACCTGCACGTGACGCTGTGCTTCCTGGGCTGGCGCGAATCGGCGCAGGCCGGCGCAATCGCCGCGGCATGCGAAATCGTGCGCGGCAGCGGCGCCGTGGAGCTCGTCCTCGGCGAGCCCGCGGCGCTACCGCGCAACCGCCCGCGGGTGCTCGCGGTCGCGCTCGAGGATCCGCAAGGCGGGCTCGGCACGCTCCAGGCGATGCTCTCGGCGGCACTCCGGACCGGCGGCTTCTACGAGCCCGAGTCGCGTCCGTTCTTCGGCCACGTGACGGTCGCGCGGGCCGGGCGCGGTGCTCGGATCCCGCGCTCCGCGCTCGTCGCGGCGCCCGTGCCCGAGCTGCGGTTCGGCGGGTCGAGCACGGTGCTGTATCGCTCCCGGCTGGGGCGCGGCGGCGCGCGCTACGAGGTTCTCTCGCGGGTCCCGCTCGACGCCGGCTAGCTCACGAGCCCGGGACCGGCTGCAGGCCCGTCGAGCTGTTCCTGCGGTACTCGAGCAGCGGCCCGGTCGGGCGGGATGCTTTGAAGTACTCGACCCTGCTCGAGTCGATTCCGTACACCAGCCACTCTGTCTTGCCGGTCTCGGGATCGGGGTCGACGACCAGGTAGTGCAGCTGCGACTGCGGCGTGTGGGCGGCGGTCGCGATGTGATGGGCGATCGCGGCGGCCGAGCCGGGCGCGATCTGCGACAGCGGGAACACCGCGCTTCCCCCGGGGCTCCCTCCGGTCGTGTTCTCCACCCGGCCGTTGGCGTCGGCGTAGAAGTTGACCTCGCTGCCGCCCTTGACCGCGGTGATCGCCAGGTAGCCGGGGTACACGACGAAGTTCGAGACCTTGGCGTTCGGGCCCAGCGCGGCGCGGGCCTTGGCGAGCACGCGGTTGAAGTTCGCGGCCCGGAACAGCGACAGCGTGTCGGCAGCCTTGATCGAGCTCGGATCGGGTCCGCTTGAGCCCGAGGGCGGCGACGAGCTTGAGCCCGAGGACGGCGACGAGCTCGAGAACGAGCCCCCCGATGAGGCCGCGGTGGTGTTCGTGTGGATGCTGTGGCTGACGGCGGTCGAGACCGCAGCCGCGCCGACGATCGCGGCGGCCCACACGACGATCGCGATCACGAGCCGCATCCGTGCCTCCTACAGCGTCCCGAGCAGCTTCGCCTTGGCATTTGCGAACTCCTCGTCGGTCAGGTTGCCCTGCCGGTGCAGGTCGGCGAGCTTCGAGAGCTCGTCGATCGGATCGCCGGACGCGCCTGCCTTCGCTGCCTGAAGTCCGGGCACCAGGTTCAGCGGCGTCAGCATCGAGGCCCCCGGATTCGAATTGGGGGTCGTGGTCGAGCTTGGCGTGGGGACGCCCATCGCGGTCGGCGGCGGGCTCGCGGGTCGCGCCGGACCGCCGCCGGAGATCGTCTTCGTCTTGCCGTGGTGCACGTCGTGGCTTCCGCGCGACCCGAACGACGAGGCAAGCGCCCGAACCGCCGAGACGAGGATCACGACCAGTGCGGTGAGGCCGACCAGCGCGAACACGCCACCGAACACGCCGCCGAACACCCTGGTGCTGCTCGTGGCGCTCGATTGGAACGCCAGCGTCAGCGCACCGACCCCGATCGCGCCGAAGATCCCGGCGAAGATCAGCCCGCCGCTTCCGGCCATCGCGGCCCCCGCCAGGCACCCGAAGATCCCGGCGAACACGAACGCAAACCACCACCCGGTCCCGGCCGGGCAGTGCGGAACCGGTCCGTAGTTGGCCGAATAGCCGGTCGACGAACAGGTGCCGGTCGCGACCAGATGATGGATCCCGACCCCGAGCAGGATCGCGAAGAACAGCAGCACCGCTACCCCGGCGATCCGGAGGATGCTCAGCTCGCTCTGCAAATGCCCGCTCCCACGGTCGGCGTCACGGACCAACCCTAGGACACGCCGGGCCGCCCCGCAGTCCCGATCGAGTCTCGAACCAGTCTCGCTCGCCGGGCGCGACCGGGCTGCCGCCGCACCGGGCCCTCGCACCGTGATCACTTGCGCCGCACCGAAACATCCAATTAGGATCGTCCCGATGCCCGACTTCACGGCCAAGCGCGTCGACGACATGGAGAGCCTATTCGGCGACGCGATGCGGAGGGTGCGCGCCGAGTTGGGGCTGTCGAGCTTCGGCGTCCAGACCGTCGACCTGCCCGCGGGCTTCGACCTGTATCCGTGGCACGACCACAGCGAGGACGGCCAGGAGGAGCTGTACGTGTCGCTCCGCGGGACCGCGACGCTCGAGTTCGACGACGGGCAGAGCGTCGAGCTCGTTCCCGGTGACACGATCGTGCGGGTCGGGAGCGGGACCAAGCGCCGTGTCGTCACCGGCCCGGATCCGGTGCGGCTGCTGGTGGTCGGCGGCGTGCCGGGGAGCGCCTACACGGCGCCCGATTTCAGCCAGCTCGGCGCCCCGGAGCCCGCTGCGAGCTAGGCGGCAACGCGGCTCCGCCGGCGCGGCACGCTCCACTTGGATAGTGCGGCCCTCTCGATCCCTATCCATCCGGCTGATGCGGCTCGCCCCCTCGATTACGGACGATTGCTCCAGATGCCCGTGAACGCGATCATCTCCTACGACGGAACCCCGAATGACGACGACGCGCTAGCGCTCGGCAAGCGGCTCGCGGCCGCCGGGGTCGCGCTGTCGCTCGCGTACGTGCGGCACTCGCACGAATTCGATCCGGCCCGCGAGGAGCTCGCGCAGCACGACGCCGAGCAGCGCCTGGAGCGGGGCGCTGCGCTGCTCGGCGATCCGGCGGTGCCGCGGCACGTGGTCGTGGGCGCCTCGACAGGCGATCGGCTGGGGGAGCTCGCCGGCGAGCTGGGAGCGTCGGTGATCGTGTTCGGCTCGGACTACCGGACCCCGCCCGGCCGCGTCGAGCCGGGCACCTCGGCGCAGCACCTGATGGACGGGGGACCCGTCGCGGTTGCGATCGCGGCCGCCGGCCTGCGCACCGCCCCCGCCGCCGCGATCCGGGCGATCGCGGTACCGCTGGCCGGCCCCGTCAACGACGAGGCGCGCAGCACCGCCAACGCGCTCGCGGGCAGGCTGGGCGCGAGCGTGGTCGACTCGCCCTCTGAGGAGGTCGACCTGATCGTGGTCGGCTCGCAGCCCGACGCGCCTCGGGGCCACGTGGTGATCGGGGGCGAGGTCCGGACCGAGCTCGACCGAGCCCGCAGCTCGGTGCTGGTGCTCCCCGCCGACTCGCCGCTCGTACCGTAGCCCGCCCCGCCGGTAATCTCTGACCTCAGTCAGAGAATGTCCGCGGATCCCAGCATCGCGCAGGTCAGGCGCTTCAACCGGGTCGTCACCCAGCGGGTCGGGGCGCTCGATGACCGGTACCTGGCGCGCGGGCGCAGCCTCGGCGCCTCGCGGGTCCTGTGGGAGATCGGACGCGAGGGCTGCGAGGTGCGCTCGCTGCGATCGCGGCTCGGGCTGGACTCCGGGCACGCGAGCCGGCTGCTGCGGACGCTCGAGTCCGACGGGCTGATCGAGCTCGAACGGAGCCCACTCGACGCCCGGATCCGGTTCGCGCGGCTGACCCCGGCGGGGGCCGGCGAGCGGGAGCTGCTCGACGCGCGCAGCGACGAGCTCGCGCGCTCGATGCTGGCGGCGCTCGACGACCGCCGCCGGGTCGAGCTGGTCGGGGCGATGCGCACCATCGAGCGGCTGATGACGGCTTCGATGGTCGAGCTGCGCAGCGTCGACCCGGCGGGCACCCACGCCCGGCGCTGCCTGCGCGCGTACTTCGCCGAGCTGAACCGGCGATCCGAGACCCCGTTTGATCCCGCCAAGGGGACCTCCGCGGAGCCAGACGAGCTGCGGGCCCCGGCCGGGGCGTTCCTGATCGCCTACCTACGTCGGGAGCCGATCGGATGCGGCGGACTCAAGCACCATCCCGGCGGCCCCTCCGAGATCAAGCGGATGTGGGTCGCGGAGACCGCCCGGGGGCTGGGAATCGGCCGCCGCCTGCTCGGCGAGCTAGAGCGACTCGCGCGGGCCGCGGGTGCTCGCGCGGTACGGCTCGACACGAACCGGGCGCTGGTCGAGGCGATCGCGATGTACCGGTCGTCGGGGTACCGTGAGATCGCGCGGTTCAACGACGAGCCGTTCGCCCACCACTGGTTCGAGAAGTCGCTGGCGGCGGCCGGTCAGTAGCGAAACCGCGTCGCGGCGACGATCTGCTCCTCGGAGCAGTCGGCGAATCGCTCGAGCTCGGTCTCGCGCACCGCGACGATCGCCTCGAACAGCGGCGCGCCGAGCGCTTCGGCGAGCACGCGCGAGCCGCGGAACGCGCTCAGCGCCTCATCCAGCGTGCGGGGCAGGCGATCGACGCCGGCGGCGCTGAGCTGCGCTTCGGACATCGTCGCGGGGTCGACGGTTATCTCATCAGGGAGTTGCAGCCCGCGATCGATGCCGTCGATTCCGAGCGCGAGCACTGCTCCCACCAGCAGGTACGGGTTCGCGCTCGCGTCGACGCACTTGATCTCGACGTTCGCCTGCGGGCCCGAGGCAGCGAGCCGGACGCCGGCCTCGCGGTTCTCCCAGCCCCAGACCCGGTACGGCGCCGACCACCGCTCCGGGACCAGGCGCAGGTAGCTGGCGACGCTCGGCGCGCCGATCGCGAGCAGCGCGGGAAGCCCGTCGAGCACGCCCGCGATAAACGCCTCGGCCTCGTCCGTGAGACCGCGGGGTCCGTTGCCGCCCGCCATCAGCGTCCGCCCGTCGCGCCACAGGCTCGCGTGCACGTGGCAGCCGCTTCCGACGCCTCCGACCGTCATCGCCGGCGCGAACGAGCACCGCATACCCGCGCGCTGCGAGACGGCGCGGATCGTGTGGCGCGCCAGCAGGCTGAGGTCGGCGGCCGCCACCGGTGCCGCCGGTCCGACCGACAGCTCGAACTGACCCGGCGCGTACTCGGGATGCAGTTGCAGGACCTCGACCGACTGGGCGGCCAGCGCGACCAGCAGCTCCCGGCAGTAGTCGGACACCTCGATCAGCCGATCCATCCCGTACGCGGGCCCGGCCATCGCAGGGGTGAACTCGTCGCCAGAGCCGCGGTCGAGCACCCACTCGGCCTCGAAGCCCATCTGCACCGACAGCCCCCGCTCCGATGCGCGTTCGACCATCCGCCGCGCGAACGTGCGCTGGCAGCCATGGTGCGGCGAACCGTCCTGGGCGCGCCGGTCGACGGGCGCCCACGCCCACCCGGGCTGGGCGGCGAGCACGACCAACCGCTCCAGATCGAGGAACAGCCGCAGATCCCCGACCGGGCCCGTCGAGCTCGGGCTCGCCGTGATCGCGTCGTCGAACATGAACACGTCGAACACCGGGGACATCCCGATCCCATGCTCGGCGGCCGCGCCGAGGCGCTCGACCGGCACCGTCTTCACGCGCGCGATCCCGCTGTTGTCGACGAACGAGCCCGCGACCCCCACGACGCCCTGAGCCACGAGCTGGTTCGTCAGCTGAGAGGGATCCGTGTGCCCCGGCTCGACCATCGTCGGGCGACCCTACCGGGCGGGCCTGCGGGCGACCACTGGCGTTGTCGCTAGTCGCGCCAACAGGCGTCGTTCACGCCCGCCTCACCCGGCCGGAGAGGCGTCGTCTCAAAATGGCCTCGTGCCGCATCGGAAGAAGTATGGGAGCCGGGCGAGCGGGGCGCTGACGACCGCCGCTCTCGGACCCCGCTCGGTGAGACCGGTCTGCGGATCCCGCCAGCATCCGGCGGGGAAGTACACGTTGCGGCTCGTCGCCTCCGCCGTGACGACCGGCGCGACCAGCACGTCGTCGCCGAGCATCCACTCCTGCTGCTGTGCGGCCGCCGCACGGTCGCCCGGGAACTCGAGCCACAGCGGGCGCGTCGGGGGAATCCCCGTCGCGTCGGCCTGCCTCCACAGCCGGAGGATCAGCGGCGCCGCGCGCTCGTGCAGGCGGGAGAGCGCGCTGTAGATGCTGACCGTCTGCCGGTCATACGACCAAGGGGTGTGGGTACCGACACGGCCAGATCCGTGGAGCCGGAAGATCGGGCTCAGCACAGCCCACTCGGCCCATCGGAGCAACAGCTCCTTGGTGGTCGGCGGCGTCGTGTAGTCGTAGTAGCCGCCGATGTCGGTGGCGAACCCGTACGCGCCTCCAATCGCCCGGTTGAGCATGTCGGGAGCGAGCGACGCGAGGCCGGCGGCCTGACTCCAGTCGGTCGACTCGTCGCCGGGAATATTCCCCATCTCGTATGCGGCCGACCCGGGCGTCCCCGAGTAACCGGCACGGTTGTAGAACCAGATCGTCCGCCCCGGATGGGAGCGCTCGTAGGCGTCGATCGCCTCGCGCGAGGCGCGCATGTACAGGATCGGGTAGCGGTTGTGCATGGTCCGCCCCGTCTCCCCGTCGGCGAAATGCATGCCGTACAGGACCTCCTCGCCGAAGTCGGCGTGGAATCCGTCGAACCCGAGGTCGAGCATCTTCGCGATCTCCCGCTGCCAGTAGCGCACGGCTCCCGGATTGGTGAAATCGAGCAGCGCGATGTGTTGGCCGAGCGTGCCGGTCGTGTAGAACGTCTGACCGTTCGCCGCGCGAACCGTCAGGTGCTCGCGGTCCGGGGCGGACCCCGGCATCACGAACGGCCGCAGGTAGGCGAGCGGGTGGATGTGACGCGCGCGAAGCTCGGCGATGATCTTCGACTGCAGCGCGAAGCCGAGGACCCGTGGGCGGTACAGCACGAGCCCGTCGTTGTCGGGGTTCCGGAACCCCCAGCCCTCGATCCGATATGCCTTCAGCGGCAGGTGATAGCGGTCGATGTTCGCGATGTCCGATCGCAGCTTCGACTCGTAGTCCGACCGCGTCTCCGTGTTGTTCTTAACCAGCCGGTCGAGCGTCGGCCCGAGCGCCCAATGTGGCGGCACCGACTGGCGGCCGGTGAGGGCGGTCAGGTCCGTGATCGCGTGCCTCGGCGATCCGGGCGCGACGACGTAGGCGAGGGATGGTGCAGAAACCGCCACGCTCCATGCGCGGGGCTGGTCCGAGTCCAGCCTGAACCTCGCGAGCTCCGGCTGGTCGAGCAGGAACCCGTAGCCGCGCGAGGAGATGAACTGCGCCTGCGCGTAGAACACGGCCGCTGGGCCGTTGGGAAACAGGATCGAGGACGGCGTGCCAGCCGCGCCGAGGCCAGGGATGTTCTCCTCCTCGTCGAAGCTCGAAAGCACCTGGCCGTGCTGGTCGAGTGCGTTGTGCGGACCACCGAACCCGCGGAACGCCTCATCGCTCGAGGAGATGAACGAGTCGCTCATCATGGCCACGCCGGCGGCGGGCCGGGGGGTCGCGGCGACTCGCAACAACCCGACACCGGCCGGGGTGATCTCGACGCGCAATCTGCGGCCGGACGGCTCGTCGGTCGAGACAGTCAGGACAACCCCGCGGCCGAGCGTCCGTACGGCGAGGACCTTTCGCGCCGAATACTGGATGCCGGAGCGCATCCCGCTCATCAGGTTCCCGGCCCAGACGCCCTGCTCGTACTGGACCACCGACTCCCTGCCCACCAGGTAGGACAACGGGGCATAAAGCTGTCCGCTCTTGGGCGCCGGCGTGCCCGGCGGGACCGGATCGACCGTCGGCGGGAGCGAGGCGGGCCCGGGGTTGCGGTTCGCGACCTCGGAGAGAGCCGCGGCGCCAGAGCCGTTCACAATTCGCAGCCGGAACGGATTCCGGTCGACGATCACGGTCGCGCCGGGCGAACTGACGACGACTCGGGCTCTGGTGATCGAGACCGCCGCGCGACTCGCCGCGGCCGGGATCAGCAGCATCACAGCCGCGGCGGTTGCGGGCAGCAGCCGCCAAGCACGGCCGCTCAAGGCACGGGTCCTGCGATTGGCGAACGGCAGATGCTGCAGCGTCATCGAGACGTGTCCCCGGTGAATGAGTGTCCAGCTCGGAAGCAACGCGGCCCGACCCGGCCCTGCTCCGTTAACTGCCAACGGGGCGCGGAGTTGCGGTGGTGCTGGATCTTCCCGGGCAAACTGCTCCGTGGTTGGGCCGAACCCGTCGGCTTTTAAGTTTCCGCCACCAGAGAGGATGTGCCCGTCGGTCTCCCTCTCGCCGAGTTCACGGTCTCGCCCCAGGTTTGCGCCAGGGCGGTTTGTCGCGCCTAAAGCGGGCTGCGACACTGTCGGGATCGAGCGACGACGTGCGGATAACCCTGCCTCGCTGGATGCCGCTCCCGGCGAAGGGGGTTACCCGGGAGCAACGGAGCGCGCTGGCGAAACGCCGGAGCGGAGCACGTCGACGCGAGCGCTCCCGAGGCGTGGGTGGTCTCGCCGGGCCATGGGAGATCGTACGGTTGCCTCGCTTGACTCCTTGATCCGTCGAGCCGAAGAAGTCGCGCGCGCGACCGGCAAGAGCGAAGATGCGGCCGCGGGTGTTGTCGTGGAAGACCTCGAACGCGCGGACGCCGCCCTGACGGCGCGAACCGCGCCACTGGTGCCCGGCTGTGGCGTACTCATCGCTGTCAGCGGCTTGGCGGCCAAGGCCGAGACGCCAAATCCGATCGCCGATGCCTTTGTCAGCCTCGCCGTCCTGTTTGCTATCGGGGGATTCGCGTTCCTGACCAGAGCGCTCTTCGTGTACGCCGGTCGTCGCGTCGTCGGCCTTTCACCGACCGTCGCTGACATCGCGTTCGCGCGCGGCCGCCTTGTCCGCAAGCACTCCAGCGCGCGCCGCGGTCGCTGGCTGGCGGCTATCGGCCTGACGTGCCTGATCATCGGCATCCTCGCCGGCGTCCACATCTCTATCCGCTGAGATGCGGGAAGTGCCAGCCGCGCTAGCCGGCCGGCTCGCGGCAGGGCGCATGCAGCCGTCAGGTGAACGGGTCACACGCGGTGGAACTCGATCCGCTAGGTCTCGCGGTCACAGCGATCGCCGACCAGCCCTTGCAGATTCGTGACGAATGCGTCTTGTTCCGTTGCAGGCGCTCGGTCTAGCGTGCGATTCCGTCCGGCATCAGTCCTACCGTCAGCTGTTCGAACGTTGCGAGACAAGGAGCCCGAGCGAAGATGAGCGAGCAAGACAAGGGCGCGGGGAACGCGGCGACTGACGCGAAACGCCAGGCCGCGCTGAAGGGCGCGCTCAGCCAGATCGAGAAGCAGTTCGGCAAGGGCACCGTGATGCGGATGGGCGACCCGGGCGCGCGAGTGGCCTGTGATGCAATCCCCACAGGGGCGCTGCCGCTCGACCTCGCGCTCGGAATCGGGGGAGTCCCGCGGGGCCGCGTCGTAGAGATCTTCGGCCCCGAGTCCTCAGGCAAGACGACGCTCGTATACCACATCCTCGCCGAGGCTCAGAAGCTCGGGGGCGTATGCGCGTTCGTGGACGCTGAGCACGCCATGGACCCGCTGTACGCGCAGCAGATCGGCGTCGACATCGACGAGCTGCTGGTTTCGCAGCCCGACTACGGCGAGCAGGCGCTCGAGATCGTCGACATGCTGATCCGGTCCGGCGCGGTCGATGTGATCGCAGTCGACTCGGTTGCGGCGCTGACGCCGCGCGCCGAGCTCGAGGGCCAGATGGGGGACCAGACCGTCGGCCTCCAGGCGCGGATGATGTCTCAGGCGATGCGGAAGCTGGCCGGCACGCTGAATCGCACTCAGACCTTGTGCGTGTTCACAAACCAGATTCGGGAGAAGGTCGGCGTGATGTTTGGATCCCCGGAGACGCAGCCCGGCGGCCGGGCGCTGAAGTTCTACTCGTCCGTGCGTCTCGATATCCGGCGCATCGAGACGCTCAAGGACGGCACCGAGGCGGTCGGCAACCGCGTCAAGGTGAAGGTCGTCAAGAACAAGGTCGCGGCGCCGTTCAAGCAGGCAGAGTTCGACATCGAGTTCGGCAAGGGCATCTCGACCTCGGGCTGCCTGATCGACTACGGCATCGAGCACAACATCATCACCAAGTCCGGCTCGTTCTTCTCCTACGGCGAGGAGCGGCTCGGGCAGGGGCGCGGCAACGCGAAGGCGTTCCTGGACGAGCACCAGGAGATGGCCAAGGAGATCGAGCGCAAGATCTACGAGGCGCTCGGGATCGGCCGCGATCTGGTCAAGCCGATCGAGGGACGCGAGGAGCCGCCGCTGAATCCGGTCGAGGACGTCGAGGACGTCGAGGGTCGCGCCGCATAGCGCCTGAAGTCGATAAAGCGGTCGCGCTCGCCTACCGGCAGCTGAATCGCCGGGAGCGCTCGGTAAGCGAGGTGCGAGAGCACCTGCTTGCGCGCGGCGCCGATCCCGAGGTGGCCGAGATCGCGGTCGTGAAGCTCCTCGAGCAGGGGGCGCTCGACGACGCTCGGTTCGCGCGCGCGTTCGTACAGGACAAGCGGACGCTCGAGCGGTGGGGCTCGGAGCGGATCAGGCGCGGCCTGGAGGCACGCGGGGTCGATCGCGAGATCGCCGAGCAGGCGCTGGCGAGCAGCCCGGACCCCGGCGCGGCCGAGGAGACCGAGCTCGATCGGGCGATCGAGTTGCTGCGGACCCGGTTCCCGGAGCCGCCCCGAGGCCGCGACCGCGACCGCGCGCTCGGCGTCCTGCTGCGCAAGGGATACGAGTACGAGCTGGCGCTCGAGGCGCTGCGGAGCACCGTTTGACCCAACCAGTAGCAGGACTTCACGATCATCGTGCACGACCAGTGTCCCGGAGGAGGGAGGTCGGGTCGAAGACGTCAGCGCGAACTTTCGGGAACTCTGCAAGGGCAGCGTGACGTTCACCGCGCGCCTCTCGTGATCGCCGCTGCAGCGTTTGCGCGCCCAGGCTCCCGGTACTACGATCCCGTCAGCGAACGAATGGCCTGCGGGCCGTAAAACACCAGGAAATTTCCGCTTTCATTGGATACCGGACTTTAGTGTCGACGGCGATCTTCACAGGGCCACCCGGCCCAACCGAACACCCCCTCACAATCAGCAGCTAGCCGCCGCCTGAAGCGCGCTCGGCGCCCTGCCGGCGTCCGTTCATGCGTTCCGCATGGGCCACTCGGTCGCTCCGACAACCGAAGCTGAGGAGACGGTCAGGGCAAGCCGCCCCGGCCAGGAGAGGATCGATCATGGACATCATCGGTGCCGCAGCGCTGATCGCGGTAGGACTCATCATCGCTGCGCTCGTGTACGGACGCACGCACCGCACCCCGGCGGTCGCCCTCGGCGAGGCTGGCGGCCCCGCGCCGACCGATCGGCAGCTCGACGAGCGCAGCGCCGCGCTCGCGCGCCGGGAGGAGGTCGTTGCGGGCCGTGATGCCGAGCTCGAGAACGAGCGCCAGGCGCTGGAGGCCAAGCGGCACGAGCTCGAGCTGACGCTCGAGCAGGCGTCCGGGATGTCGGCGGCGAGAGCCAAGCAGCTGCTCCTCAAGGAGATCGAAGACGACGCCAAGCACCACGCCGCGCGGCGGATCCGGCAGATCGAGGAGGAGACCAAGCGCGAGGCCGAGCGCCGGGTGCGCAACATCCTGTCGGTGTGCATGCAGCGGCTTGCGGCCGGCCACGCGAGCGAGACGACCGTGTCGGTGGTGCAGCTGTCGGGCGACGACATGAAGGGCCGCATCATCGGTCGCGAGGGCCGCAACATCCGCGCGCTTGAGAACCTGACCGGCGTCGACTTCATCATCGACGACACGCCGGGCGCGGTCGTCCTGTCGGGGTTCGACGGCGTCCGGCGGGAGATCGCGCGGATCACGCTCGAGAAGCTCCTCCAGGACGGAAGGATCCATCCTGCGCGGATCGAGGAGGCCTTCTACCAGGCGAAGTCGGAGCTCGAGGAGCACATGGGCGAGGTGGGGGAGGAGGCGGTCTTCGAGGCCGGAGTGCAGGGACTCGATCCGCAGTTGATCCGCCTGCTCGGGCGGCTGAAGTTCCGCACCAGCTACGGCCAGAACGTGCTCGATCACTCGGTCGAGGTGTCGCGGCTGGCGGGGATGATGGCCGAGGAGCTCGGCGCCAGCCCGAAGACCGCGCGGCGTGCCGCGCTGCTGCACGACATCGGCAAGGGAGTGACCCACGAGATCGAGGGCCCGCACGCACTCGTCGGCGGTGAGCTGGCCCGCAAGTACGGCGAGCCGGAGGCCGTCGCGCACGCGATGGAGGCCCACCACAACGAGGTCGACCCGCAGACGATCGAGGCCGTGATCGTGCAGGCCGCCGACGCGCTCTCCGGCGCTCGTCCTGGAGCGCGCGGCGAGTCGCTCGAGCAGTACGTGAAGCGGCTGCGCGACCTCGAGGATCTCGCGATGCGCCACAACGGCGTCGAGAAGGTCTACGCGATGCAGGCCGGCAGGGAGATTCGGGTGATGGTCGCCCCCGGCGCGATCGATGACGACGCGGCGACGCTGCTCTCCTACGAGATCGCCCGCGAGATCGAGAAGCAGCTCGAGTACCCCGGCCAGATCAAGGTGACCGTGATTCGCGAGTCACGGGCCGTCGAGTACGCCCGCTGAGCGCCGCAAACCACTCGCACTGAGCGCTGAGCGGCGGGCGTCACGGAGCGCCTCGCCCGTCCCTACGAGATCGTCCAAAAATCATCCTGTCGATCGCGCCGACCGCGGTTCCGACGCACCGGGTTTGGGTAGAAGGCCCCCTGCGGGTCTCACTGGCGGGAGACGGCGGCTTTGACCCGTAGCCGCCCAGAAAGGGACTGATGAAGAAGATCGCCTGGCCGGCAGGCGCTGTGCGCCTGCCCGTTCTCGTCGGCGCCGCTCTGGCCGCGTTCGCACTGACTGCGTCGAGCGCCTCCGCGCTCACCGCACACGGTCAGCTGCTCCGTGTCGGCCCGCGCCTGCGGTCCAACACGAACACGAGCGGCAACTGGTTCGGCTACAACCAGGGCACGCTCGAGCAGGGTGGGAAGCTGTTCAACTCGATCTCAGGGCAGTGGACGGTGCCGACCGCCACCCAGCACACCGCCGGGCAGGCCGAGGCGTCCTCTGACTGGATCGGGATCGGGGGCGGCTGCATCGACGCGGGCTGCACCGCGACTGACTCGACGCTGATCCAGACCGGCACCGAGCAGGACGTGAGCGCCACCGGGCAGGCCTCGTACGACGCCTGGTACGAGCTCGTTCCCGCCCCGGAGCTCGTGATCACCAGCCTCACCGTGCACCCGGGCGACCGGATGTCAGCCTCGGTCGCCGAGGTGGTTGGGAACTCCAACCTCTGGTCGGTCACGCTCAAGGACCTGACAACGGGTCAGTCCTACTCCACGACGGTCCCGTACAGCTCGTCTCACGCGACCGCTGAGTGGATCGAGGAGACGCCACTCGAGATTGGGACCAACGCCGGCTTCGCGGCGCTCCCGAACCTCTCGCAGCCGGCGTTCGGCTCCGCAACGACGAATGGCCAGTCGGCCGGCCTGAAGACGTCCGAGGAGCTCGACCTGACCGACTCGAACGGAAACGTGATCGGGGCTCCGTCGGCGCCGAACGCGACGGCCGACGGGTTCGACGCCTGTACGTGGGCATCGACTTGCAGCTGAGCTGAGCAGCAGAGTGAGTCCGCCGCGCGCTCGCCGCAGCGCGCGGCGGACACCCGCTCAGTCGTGGTGATGAGGGAACGCCCCGGGCGCCGTCCAGATCCCGAACCGCGGGAGCAGCACGACGGCCAGCACGACCCCCAGCACGACCGCGCCGATCAGCGCGATCCAGCGTCCTGCGGCCCCGTTCCCGCTCGACACAGCATGTGCGTCGGCATCCGGCCGCAACAGGCCTCCGAGGCGCGGCAGGTGCCCGAGCACGTGCAGCGCCGTAAACGCGATCCAGGCGATGAAGCTGACCTTGTGGACCGACAGCCATGGGCCCCGATCGCGGGGACCGAGGAACAGCAGCACCACGCCGCTCGCGAACACGAGCACGGTCGTGAACACCACCGCCGGCGCGAGCATCCGTAGCGCAAACGGCGGCGGTCCCCGCTCGAAGTACCGCGGACTGCGCGCGTAGTAGCGGACGAATCGCCAGCCGGTGCTGGCCATCTTCAGCGTCACGGGCCCCATCAGCAGCAGGCCGAGGAACAGGTGCAGCCAGATCAGCTGACGGATCTGGATGATCGTGATCCCGAGGACCGCCAGCAGCACAACCAGCACGACGCCGGTCGCGGTCGTGAGCCACTCATTGCCGTCGACGCCACCCCCGAACAGGCGCGTGCGCGGCGAATCGCGCACACTCTGTGGTTCTTGCACCGTCTCCGAGCCGAGCACGGGCATCACTGTCCGCCGCCCGGCTCAAGCATCGTTCACGGGTGGATGAGAATGCTCTTCACCCCCTGTGGAGGGAGTTTTCAATTAGCGAAGTGATATTGGTCATCGAGGACGAGCCCGGGATCGTCGACTTTCTGGAGCGTGGGCTTTCGGCTCACGGGTTCACCGTGCTGTCGGCGAGCGACGGCGAGACCGGGCTCGAGCGGGCGCTCGGATCCGACGTGGACCTGGTTCTGCTCGATCTGATGCTCCCGGGGCGCAGTGGGCTCGAGGTACTCGAGCGGATCAGAGCAACCAAGCCCGCGTTGCCGGTGATCGTGCTGACCGCGCAGGGCGAGGTCGAGCACCGCGTCGGAGGGCTGGACGCGGGCGCGGCCGACTACATCGTCAAGCCGTTCTCGCTGTCCGAGCTCGCGGCCCGGATCCGGGCCCAGCTGCGGATCGCCTCGCAGGCGCCGCAGACGACGCTTGGCGGGGGCGGGATCGAGATCAACCTGATCTCGCGCGAGGTCCGGCGCGACGGCGTCCCGGTCCGCCTCTCGACCACCGAGTTCGAGCTGCTCTCGTATCTGATGCGCAATCGCGGTCAGGTGCTGTCGCGGGAGCAGATCCTGCGCGCCGTGTGGGGATACGAGTACGACCCGGGCACGAACGTCGTCGACGTGTACATCGGATACCTGCGCCGCAAGCTGGGGCGCGGAGGCGCCGCGGTTCCGATCGTCACGATCCGCTCCGTCGGCTACCGCTTCGATGCGGAGGATTAGCGGGCTCCTGCCGGCGGGGTTGCGCTGGCGGCTGACGGCCTGGGTGGCGGCCGTGATGGTGGTGTCAGCGGCGGCCGTGTTCGTCGTCGTCTATCAGGACACCGGCCGCCAGCTCCGCAGCCAGATCGACCGCAACATCGCCGCCCAGTCGAGCCAGCTCTCGGAAGCGCTGCTGCCGTTCGCCGGCGCGTCGCCGACGGTGATCTCCGACGCGGCCACGCGGTACGTCCGGGCGCAGCCATACACGGCCAGCTCGACGCTGCTGTTCGTGCTGATCCCGGGCGGCGCGACGGTCAGCAATCACCCCGAGGTGTTCGGCGGCGCGACCCCCGAGGCGGGCGAGACCCAGGCCGAGCAGGCCAGTGAGAACCGGGCCAGCCGGGCGCTGAAGTTCGTCCGGCTCGGCTACTCGACCCCGCGGGTTCCGGACGTGGGCCGCATGCGGGTGCTCGAGCGCACCGTCAACCTCGGCAGCGTGCGGGTTGTGGTCGCCGCGGGCGCCCCGCTCGCGCTGGTCGAGAATGCCCAGCACGACGTCGGGAGGTCGTTCCTGGTCGCGGGAGCGGTGGTGCTCGTGCTGGCGCTGATCGCCTCCTACCTGGCCGGCGCGCGCGTGTCCGCGCCGCTGCGCAGGATGGCCGCCGTCGCGGCGCGCGTGGACGCGGGAGAGCTCGCGCCACGGATGGAGGTGGCGACGAGGCGGGACGAGGTGAGCGTGCTCGCGGACTCCTTCAATCACATGCTCGACCGGCTCGACGAGGCGTTCTCGAGTCAGCGCGAATTCATCGCCGACGCATCCCACGAGCTGCGCACCCCGCTGACCGTGATCCGCGGCCAGCTCGAAGTGCTTGCCGCCGAGGAGCATCCGCCCGAGGCCGAGGTGCGGCGCGTCGAGCGGCTCGTGCAAGCGGAGGTCACGCGCCTGACCCGGATGGTCGGTGACCTGCTGCTCCTGACCCAGGCCGAGCGGGTTGACTTCCTGCGCCCGGAGCCGATCGCCGTGAGGCCGTTCGTCGAGGAGCTGTGGGACGGGCTGAGCCTGACCGCGGAGCGGAGCTTTGAGCTCGGGCCGGTTCCGGACGGAGTGCTGCACGGCGATCCCGATCGGCTCGCGCAGGCTGTGCGGAACCTCGGGCGCAACGCGATCGAGCACACCGCGGAGCCCGACGGGCTGGTCCGGCTCGAGCTCGCGACGGTCGCGCCCGGCCGGCTCAGGTTCACCGTGCTCGACGACGGACCGGGGATCCCGCCGACCGAGCGCGAGCGGGTCTTCGAGCGCTTCCACCGGGTCGAGGAGGGACGCAGCCGCGTCGCCGGCGGCGGCGCCGGACTGGGACTGTCGATCGTGCGCGCGATCGCGGAGGCGCACGGTGGGATGGTGCGCGCGAGCGAGCCGGCCGACGGCGCGGGAGCGCGCATCGAGCTCGAGGTGCCGGGATTCACGCCGGGGTGATCCCGGCCGCCGGTACCCTGGGTGCGATGGCCAGGAGCTACCACATCACGACCTTCGGATGCCAGATGAACGAGCACGACTCCGAGCGGATGCGGGGGATGCTCGAGTCGCTGGGCTACGGCGAAGCGCCCGCGCGCGAGCAGGCCGACCTGATCCTGTTCAACACCTGCTCGATCCGCGAGAAGGCCGACGACCGGTTCATCGCGCACCTCGGCGAGGCCAAGCGCGTCAAGCGCGAGCGCCCCGAGGTGGTGGTCGGGGTGGGAGGCTGCTGGGCGCAGTCGGTCAAGGACGAGGTGTTCGCCCGGTTTCCGTTCGTCGACGTCGCATTCGGGCCGGGCCAGGTGCACAAGCTCGCCGAGTTTCTGACCAGCGACTCGCTGACAGCGCAGGGGTTCTTCGAGTTCGAGTCGTTCACCGGCCGGTTGCCCGCCAAGCGTGCGCGCGAGCACCACGGTTGGGTCCAGATCAGCGTCGGCTGCAATTGCGTGTGCTCGTACTGCATCGTTCCTTCGACGCGCGGCCGAGAGGTCTCCCGGCCGGCGCACGAGCTGATCGCCGAGGTGCAGCGGCTGGCCGCCGACGGAGTGCGCGAGGTCACGCTGCTGGGCCAGAACGTCAATTCCTACGGCCGCGACCTGCCGCGCGAGGACCGCGTCAGCTTCGCTGAGCTGCTCGCGCACGTCGACGCCGTCGAAGGGATCGACCGGATCCGCTACACGAGCCCGCACCCGAAGGACATGCGCGAGGACGTGATCCGCGCGCACGCCGGGCTGCCGGCGCTGTGCGAGCACATCCACCTGCCGCTGCAGTCGGGATCGAGCCCGGTGCTCAAGCGGATGCGCCGCACCTACACGCGCGAGCGCTACCTGGATCGCGTCGCGATGATCCGCGAGCACGTCCCCGACTGCGCGATCACGACCGACATCATCGTCGGGTTCCCGGGCGAGACCGGCGAGGACTTCTCGCGCACGCTCGAGGTCGCCGAGCAGGTCGGATACGACGGCGCGTTCACGTTCATCTATTCGCCGCGGCGGGGGACCGAGGCGGCGACGCTTCCCGACCAGGTGCCTCACGAGCTGAAGGTCGAGCGGATGGAGCGGCTCGTCGAGGTCGTCCAGCGGCGCGCGCACGAGCGGGCTCAGCGGTTCGTCGGGCGCACGCTCGAGGTGCTCGTCGAGGGGCCCTCGCGCACCGACCCGACGCGCTTGCGCGGCCGCTCGCGTCACAACAAGGTCGTCAACTTCGCCGGCGTCGGGGAGCCCGGCGAGCTCGTTGATGTCGAGATCGAGGGCGCAACCAGCCAGACGCTGTCCGGTTCTGGAAGGATTGCCTCGTATGCCGGGTGAGCCGCTCGTCCTGATCCACGGGTTCTCCGCCACCCGCGGCGTGTGGCAGCCGCTGCTCGCCTCGCTCGAGCGCGATCACGACGTGCTGGCGGTCAACCTCGCCGGCCACGTCGGCGGCCCGGAGGTCCCCGACGGCACCGACGTATCGGTCGGCGCGCTGGTCGACGCGGTCGAGCGCGACATGGACGAGGCCGGGTTCGAGACCGCGCACCTCGTCGGCAACTCGCTCGGCGGCTGGATCTCGCTCGAGCTCGCCAAGCGCGGCCGCGCGCGGTCGGTCGTCGCGATCGCCCCCGCCGGCGGCTGGGAGCAGGGCACCCGCGAGGAGAAGCGGCTGCGGGCGCTGTTCACCCGCAACCACCGGATGACGAGCAAGATGCTGCCACGGATCGAGAAGCTGATGCGCCGACCGCGGCTGCGGCGGCTGGTGCTCTCGCAGGTCGCCGCGCGCGGCGACCGGATCCCCGCCGCCGCCGCGGCCCAGCTGATCCGCGACTCGCTCGACTGCTCGGTGTACTTCGAGCTGATGGACGCGATCCTCCGCGACGGGCCGCCGAAGTCGTTCGACGGAATCGCGGTGCCGGTGCTGCTCGTGTGGGGCACGCGCGACCGGATCCTGCCGCTGAAGCGCTACTCCGAGCGGCTGCGGCGGATGCTGCCCGACGCGGAGTGGGTCTCGCTCAAGGGGCTCGGCCACATGCCGATGTCCGACGATCCGGAGCTGGTCGCCCGCACGATCACGCAGTTCGTCGCCCGCGCCGGAGACCGTCCGGTGGTCCCGGCCTGAGCTTCACCGCCGTGCACCGCGGCGGATCCGGGCCGCCGCTGGTCCTGATCCACGGCTTCACCGACACGTGGCGCACCTGGGAGCTCGTGCTCCCGGCGCTCGAGCGACGTCACGAGGTGCTCGCCCCGACACTCGCCGGCCACGCGGGCGGGCCCTCGATCGACGGCGCCGTGACTCCCACAGCGCTTGTCGACTCCGTCGAGCGGGCGATCGACGAGGCAGGTTTCGAGATGCCCGACATCGTCGGGAACTCGCTGGGCGGCTACGTGGCGCTCGCGCTCGCGGCGCGCGGCCGCGCCCGGACGGTCGTGGCGCTCGCCCCAGGGGGTGGCTGGGCGCCGGGCGATCCCGGTGCGGGAGATGCGATCGAGCGCCACCGGACCACACAGGAGCTGGTGCGAGGCGCGGCCCAATACGCACAGCAGATCACGTCCTCGCCGGAGGGCCGGCGGCGCGCGTCGGAGTTCCTGACGGTTCGTTTCGAGCACCTCCCGCCGGAGCTGCTCGCGCACCAGATCGAGGGCGCCGCCAACTGCCCCGCCGCCCTCCCGTTGCTCGAGCACCTGGGCGAGGTGGGCTACCGGCTCGATGCGGAGCGGATCACCTGCCCGGTCAGGATCGTGTGGGGCACCGAGGATCGGATCCTCCCGTGGCCCGCGGCGGCTCGGCGATATCGCGAAGACTGGCTGCCGCAGGCCGACTGGGTGGTGCTCGACGGGGTCGGCCACTGCCCCCAGCTCGACGTGCCGCCCGAGGCGGGCGAGCTGATCCTCGGGGTCACAGCCCCGACTCGCTGACGCGCCGCTCAACTGAAGCCGACCAGCGCGATCGTCCCATGCGCGACGCTGCCGCCGGCCGCAAGCGACACGGTGGCCGGCAGGTGATTCCCCGGATCCGCGGCCAGCAGCCGGCGCGCCCGGCCCGAAAGCGGGAAGAACACGTAGCCGGCCTCCTCACCGCCGATCGTCTCGGTTCCGGTCCGGGCCACGGTGACCCCGCCGATCGCGACCGTCGCCGCGATGTGGCACGGCGCCGGCGATCCGCACGCGGCGAGGATCCCGCCCAGGCCGCGCGGTGGGATGAAGTCCGTCGCGCCGAGGAACTGCACCGGCGGAGCCTGCCGGACGCTGCGGGCCGGGGCAGGTCCGATCGTGGCGAACCCGATCAGGCTGATCGAAGCCGTCGCGCCGGTGCCCGCGCTGTCGTGCAGGCTCAACTGGACCGGAAGCCGTCCGCCGCGCGAGTTGGCGAGCATGAACACTCCGGTCGTGTTGAGCGTGAAGTACAGGATCCCGGTCGAGGCGCTGCGGATCGACTCGGTTCCGGTGCGCGCGACGACGACGCCGCCGACGCGCAGCGTGCTCGCGATATGGCAGGTCCGGCCGGCGTAGCAACCGGCTGGAATCCCACCGGTGCCGGTCTGACTGACGAACGCGGTGTGGCCGAACACCGCGAGGTGCGCGGGGGCCACGGCCGTCGCCGAGGTCGCCAGCACCCGGTCTCGGGAGCCGAGCGCCTGCACTGCGAAGTACGGTGAGCCGTTCGTGACTCTGATCGCCGCGCGGGTGCCGCGTGCCGCCGCGTACGCGACCGCGCTGAGCCCGGTGCGGCCGACGCCGGCGAGCACCCGCCACGCGGTCAGGCCCCGGCCATTCCACGAGGTCCGGATCGAAACCGTTCCGTCCGTGATCGCCGACACGGACACCGTCGGCGGCCGGGCCGGCGGCGGCGGATTTCCGCCGCCGCCGCTGGTTCCGGCCGTGGCGCCGTCGAGGTAGTCGGAGTCGATGTTGACGGTGGCGCCCCCGTAGCGCTCGTTGTGGGCGCCGCTGTACTGGTGGAGGCGGCGATGGGACCAGTCCGACGACGCGACGTACGGGTCGCTCGTGGTCCTGCGGCCGTTCCAGTCGGCGATCCACAGGTCGTCCGGCTCGGTGTAGCCCGAGCCGTAGCGGGCGGCGAGATCGCTTACCCCGGTGCTCGCGCTGCTGTATACGCCGGACACGTAGCCCCTGGCGTGGAGCGCGGCGGTCCACGCCGCCAGGAAGGTCATCACGGCCGCGGTGTTGCTCCCGCCGGTCGGATAGGACTCCATGTCGTAGTAGATCGGGTTGCCCGACGGGATCCCGAGTCCCTGCGCATCGGAGACCGCGTCGGCGGCGGCGGCGGTGCCTTGGGATGCCGCCCTGCTCGCGGTGATGCCCGAGCAGCCGCAGCTGTTCTGAGGCGCCTGGAGACCGACGTAGATCGGGATCAGGTGCCAGCCTGCGGACGCCTCGGTCGCCACCCAGCTCCGGCTCAGGTTGCTCTGCGCGCACGCCGAGTTGACGCCGCCGATGTACACGCCGATCGCCCGGTACGGGGACGCCGACCACGCCGACATCGTCCGCGTCGACGGGGTCGAGCAGGCGTCGAAGCCGAGCCCCGTATACGCGGACGCCGCGCGCGCGACCGGCGCCGACACGCGCCGGGGCGTCGGTCGGTCCGAGCGAGGTCCGCTACCCCTCGTCTGGGCGGGCGAGGTGAGCACGCGGACGCGACCCGAGCCCGGGCGCGCTGCGCTCGCGGAGGCCGGCTCGAGCAGGATCGCCGTCGGGCGTCCGGCCGCGTGCGCCGGACAGCGCTGCTGCGAGCCCGGGACGCCCAAATACACCGCCCGGCGGTCGAACCGCACGCACGCGTGGGGGTCGCGGAGGAGGTCGACCACAGGCCACGACCGGGGCACAAGCACGGTGTAGCCGCGGTAGCGAACCGATTTCAGCGGTGGTGGGGACGCGGCCGGTGCCGGAGCGACGGCCCAGATCAGCGCGAGCACCAGCGCCAGGCCACACGCCCTGATGATCCGATCAGCGCCGTCACCCCTCACTCTCGGCCGTAACACCGGCACGCGCTGAACGTAGCGCGGGGCCCGGCGGCTGCAAGCTCTTTACCGCTCGGCGGCCCCGACCGCGCTCAGCAGCCGCATTGCGGTCCGTGCGTCGGCGGGGTAGAAGGCCTCGATCGCCAGCTCCGCCAGGGTCACGTCGACGGCCGTCCCGAACGTCGACAGGGTGCTGAAGAACGCGAGCTCGCCGCCGCCGGCGAGCTCGCGGAGCCTGAGCGGGAGCACGATCTCGACGGGATGCCGGTCGGAGGGCGGCGGTGCCTCGACGACGCCCGGATAGGAGGTGAGCTCGTCGTAGAGCTCCGCGAGGCGCGCGTCGCCTGTGATCTGCAGCTCCCGGCGTACCCGATGCAACAGGTGCGCGCTCCACTCCGCGAGGTTCAGCGTCCGAGGCGCCATCCCGTCGGGGTGGAGCGCCACCCGCATCGCGTTGGCGGGCGGCTCGAGCAGCTCCGGGGCGACCCCCTCGAGCAGCATGTCGAGCGCGTCGTTGGCCGACACCAGGTCGTGGTGGCGGTTGACGACCACCGCCGGGTACGGCTCGTGGGCGCGCAGGAACCGGTCGAGCGCCTGCCGGACCGTGTCCATCTCCGGCGCCTCGAGCGGCCGCTCCGCGTACACAGGGGCGTACCCGGCCGCGAGCAGCAGCGAGTTCTGCTCCCGCAGCGGCACCTCGAGCTCCTCGGCGAGCCGCAGCACCATCTCCCGGCTCGGACGGGAGCGTCCCGTCTCGATGAAGCTCACATGGCGCGAGGACACCGACGCGGACAGCGACAGCTCGAGCTGACTGAGATTCCGGCGCCGGCGCCAGCCGCGCAGCAGCTCGCCGACCGCTGGGGGCGTCTCTGCAACCGCCATCTGGAAGACCGTACCGGCCAGGATCGCTCGGATCGATTACCTGCGAGGTAAGCGGATCGTGCGCGCCCCGCGCGCCTTCGCGGGGTTAGAGTCGCCCGCAGCCGTGCAAATCCATGCCCTCAGCACCGGAACGGTGCGGCTCAAGCACGCGTTCCTGTTCGCGCGCGAGGGGTGGCGGCGCCAGCTCGACCTGTTCCTGCCCGGAGAGTTCTCGGCGCCGATGCCGATCCACTGCTGGGCAGTCGAGCACCGGGACAGGCTGCTTGTCGTCGACACGGGCGAGACCTCGGGCGTCCACGACATTCCGTTCGCGCGCTTCGACGTCAACCCGGCAGACGAGCTGCCGGCCGCGCTGAGCGCCGCCGGGCTTGCGATCGCCGACGTGGACACCGTCGTGCTCACGCACATGCACGGCGACCACATGGACGGTGCGGTTCACCTCAATCGCCCGGTGCTGGTTCATGATCGCGAGCTGGAGTTCACGCGAACGACCGGCGCCCGGGTGATGCAGAGGCTGCTGCGCCAGCCGGTCCCGTCCGGTGTCGAGTTCACACCCGTGGCACTCGACGGCGGGCCGTTCGGGGCGTTCGCGCGCAGCCGGCCGCTGAGCGACGACGGGCGGATCCTCGCGGTCGACACACCCGGGCACACGCCGGGCCACATCTCCGTGCTGTGCGTCGACGACGATGACCGCCACGTGCTGCTCGCGGGCGACGCCACCGACAGCGTCGAGCAGCTCCGGGCGCTCCGCCCGGATGCCGTAGGCCCGAAGCCCGACCTGTACGTCGCGACGCTCCGGACGATCCTCGCGCACGCCGAGCGGTATCCGACCGTCTACCTGCCCTCGCACGACCCCGAGTCGGTCGCGCGCCTCGGGGCGCGCGCGACGCTGTAGGTTCGGACCGCGCCTCAGTCGACTGCGCGTCGCGGGCGCCGGCGGTCGCCTTGGGATCGAGCCGAGCCGTCCGGCCCGATTGCGAACATATGTTCTATGCGTTGGAGCAACCTGCTCGAGGATGCCGACGAGCGCGCCCGGCTGCCCGGCTACCGCGACGAAGTGGTGGTGCGCCATTTCGAGGCTCCCGGCGGGGTCCAGACGCGGTTCTACGAGGTCCGCGCGAAGTCGATCCTGAACCGGGTGCCGGAGGCGAGCAGGATGCCGTTCCGGTGGACGATCAACCCGTTTCGCGGATGTTCGCACGCGTGCGTGTTCTGTCTGTGGGGTGGGACTCCCGTCCTGATGGCCGACGGGACCCACAGGCCGATCGAGGCGCTCGCGGCTGGAGACGAGATCTATGGGACCGACCGGATCGGGGGCGGATACCGGAAGTACGTCGCGACGGTTGTGCTCGACAAGTGGATCACGATCAAGCCGGCGTACCGCGTCGTGCTCGAGGACGGGACCGAGTTGATCGCGAGCGGCGACCACAGGTTCCTCAGCAGCCGCGGTTGGAAGCACGTGCTGAACAGCGGCCGGTCAGAGCCCGACCGGCCTCACCTCACGACTCGGAACCACCTCGTCGGTATCGGCGCGTTTGCCACGCAGCCCGCGGACAGCGGCGATTACCGTCGCGGATATCTGTGCGGGATCCTGCGCGGCGACGGTCACATCGGGTCCTATTCGTACGAGCGACCAGGCCGAACCAGCGGCGACCCGCACCGGTTTCGGGTCGCCGTCACCGACCTCGAGGCGCTTCGGCGCGCCCGCGACTACCTGCAACGCGAACAGATCGCGACGACCGAGTGGCGGTTCCGGCGCGCGGCCGGCGCACACCGGGAGATGTTCGCGATCGGCTCGAGCTCACGGCCGATCGTCGAGCGGGCGGCTGGGCTGCTCGAGTGGCCCGAGCGGGCGAACGACGACTGGCGTCGGGGCTTCCTCGCCGGAATCTTCGACGCGGAGGGCAGCCGGAGCGCCTTCGCGCTCAGAATCTGCAACACCGATCCGTCGATCCTCGCGTGGACCGAGGAATCCGCGAGGTGGCTCGGCTTCGACGTGGCCGTTGAGTACCCAGGAAAGGCGAACGGCCCGAAGGTCATCCGCATCCGCGGTGGCCTCTCGGAGCACCTGCGCTTCTTCCATCTGACCGATCCCGCGATCACGCGCAAGCGGTCGATCGAGGGCGAGATGGTCAAGACATTCGCGAAGCTCCGGGTCGCCGCGATCGAGCCGCTTGGGCATGCCCTGCCGCTGTACGACATCACCACCGGAACCGGGGACTTCATCGCCAACGGTGTCGTGTCGCACAACTGCTTCGCCCGTCCCACGCACAAGTACCTCGGCTTCGACGCCGGCCGCGATTTTGAGCGGGAGATCGTCGTCAAGGTCAATGCGCCGGAGCTGCTGCGCGCCGAGCTGGCGCGGCCGTCGTGGCGGCGGGAGCACGTCGCGCTCGGGACGAACACCGACCCGTACCAGTGGGTCGAGGGCCGCTACAAGCTGATGCCCGGGATCTGGGAGGCGCTGCGCGACGCCGCCAACCCGTGCTCGGTGCTCACCAAGTCGCCGCTGCTGCTGCGGGACATCGAGGTGTTGAAACAGATCAACGAGCGCACCGAGTTCACCGCGGCGCTGTCGGTCCCGACGCTCGACGAGAAGGCGTGGCGGGCGACCGAGCCCCACACCCCGAACCCGAGGGCGCGGCTCGAGGCGGTCGCCGAGCTGACCAGAGCCGGGATCCGGACCGGGATCCTGATCGCGCCGCTGATGCCGGGCGTCAACGACGCCCCCGAGCAGATCGAGCCGATCCTCCACCTGGCGGCCGAGGCCGGCGCCGCGTACGTGAGCGGGATCGCGCTTCACCTTCGGGGCGAGGTGCGCGACTTGTGGTTCGAGTGGCTGCGCGAGCACCGGCCCGACCTGATCCCCCGCTACGAGCGGCTCTACCGGCGCGGCGCGTACGCGCCGCCCGACGAGCGCAGCCGCCTCGCCCAGCTTGTCAGCGGAACCGACCTCGACCCGGCGGAGCGGATCGAAGAGGCGACCGGGCACCGCGGGTTTGTGCGAAGCCGCACGAGTAGATTTGAGGTTCCCAAACAGCAAACGCACCTGAAACAAGACCAGGCGCGCCTGTTCTAAGGTGGACCCCAGTCGATGCGAGAACGACTCAGACGCAGCAAGGAGCTCCACCTGGAGCGGATGTTCGAGACCCGCAGCGAGGCGTGGGAGCGCGTCGGCCTAAGCATGGCCGTGAACCAGCGGGCGATCCGCCGGGCGCGGGTCGAGATCGTGCTGCTGGTGCCGCTGCTGATCGCGGTGCTGGTGCTCTACCACCACAGCGCCGACATCCTCGGCATACACACTGCGCGCCAGTACCACGCCTGGATCCAATGGGGCACGGTCGCGGTGCTGCTCGTGGGCGGTTGGACGCTCGCCCGCGACATCGGCCGCGTCGCTGGCCCGACGCTGTTCCGGCGCATGGATCCGGGGACCGCAGGCACGGTCGGCTTCATCATCCGTCTGGTCACGGTCGCGATCACGGTCCTGGTCGCGCTGAGCGTGGCGGGGGTGAACACAGCGTCGCTGGTCGCCGGCAGCGCCTTCACGGCAATCGTCCTGGGGCTCGCCGCCCAGCAGACGCTCGGGAACCTGTTCGCGGGACTCGTGCTGCTGACCGCGCGGCCGTTTCGCGTGGGCGAGCGGGTGCGCCTGCAGGCGGGCGGGCTCGGCGGGATCCACGAGGGAATCGTCAGCTCGCTGGGGCTGATGTACACGACCCTCGCCCGCGGCGAGGACCAGATCATGATCCCCAACAGCGGCGTGATTGCGGCCGTCGTGGTCCCGCTACGCGAGCCCGAGCCGGTCGACGTGAAGGTGCGGCTCAGCTCCGGTATCCGGCCGAGCCAGGTCCAGGCGATCCTCGACGAACAGGTCGCGACGCCGACGCGGAGCGCACCGAACGTGCTGCTGGAGGAGATCGACGGCGAGGACGTCGTGATCCGCGTCCAGGCTACGCCGGAGCGGGCGGACGAGGGCGCGCAGCTTGCCGACGAGGTGATCGCCGCGCTTTCCAGCGTGACCGGGGAGCACGAGGTCGCCCGCGGCTACGGGCCGCGCCGGTAGGCCGGGGCGATCGCGGCCTAGCGCTTCTCGGCCTGACCGGCGGCGATCTCGGACGCGACGCGCCCGCCGCCGATCTTGCGCTGGACGCTCGCGACGAGCTCCGGGGCGACGCTCGCGAACCCGGCTCCGAGCCGGAGTCCGAGCGGTGCGACGTCGAGCTCGGCGCGATTGCGCTCGACGGCATGGATCACCGCCGCCGCCACCTGCTCGGGTGTGCGGGTGCCGACGCCGCGAGGCAGCTCCACCTGCGCGTCGGCGAACATGCCCGCGTCGCTGATGAAGCCCGGAAGCACGACCGACACGCCGACGCCATGCGGCCGCAGGTCGGCCCGCAGGCCGAGCGCAAATCCCCGCAGGCCGAACTTGGTCGCCGAATAGACCGAGGAGGCGGGCGCAGCCGCCTTCCCCGCGAGCGACGAGATGAACACCATCTGTCCGCGCCCACGCGAGCACATCGCCGGTGCCAGCGCGCGCGCCAGCGCGATCGGGGCTCGAAGGTTCACCTCGAGCATCCCATCGATCTGCTCCTGCGAGAGCTCGGTGAGCGCGCCGGATGCCGGGTTCGCGGCGTTGGCGACGAGCACGTCGACGTCGCCGGCCGCCTCGACCAGCCGCGCCAGGTCCTCGCGGTTAAGCAGATCGCAGACGACTGCCTGGCCGCCGACCTTCTGCGCGAGCGGCTCGAGCACGTCCGCCCGGCGCCCGCTCAGCACCAGGCTGGCGCCACGATCCGCGAACGCCTCTGCAATCGCCGCGCCGATCCCCCCGGTGGCGCCCGTCAGCAGCACTCTCCCGGCCACGAGTGTCATGGCTCCACGATACTGGGCCGATGGCGCGAGCGGAGGTCATCGCCGTGTTCGGGCCGACCGGCGTCGGTAAGACCGGCGTCGCGATCGAGCTCGCCGAGCTGCTGCGAGCGTGCGGCGAAGATCCGGTCGCGGTGTCCGCCGATGCGCTGCAGGTCTACCAGGGCCTCGAGACGCTCACCGGGGCCGCCAACGGGCGCGAACGCGCCCGCCTCGAACATCGGCTGCTGTCGGTGGTGCCGGTGGACGCGTCGTTCAGCGCGGGGCAGTACGCGGAGCTCGCCCATGCGGAGGTCGACTCGCTGCTCGGCGCCGGGCGGCGGCCGATCGTCGTCGGCGGCACCGGTCTGTACCTGCGCGCGGCGCTGACCGATCTGAGCCTCAAGCCACCGCCGCCCGAGGGGGTACGCGAACGCTGGATCGACGAGCTCGAGCGCCGCGGCCCGCAGGCCCTCCATGCGCTGCTCGCGGAGCGCGCGCCGGCCGTCGCAGCGCGGATCGAGCGCGGCGACCGGCAGCGGATCGTGCGCGCGCTCGAGCTCCTGGACTCAGGCGAGCTCGACCCCTCCGACGCAAGCGACCCTGGTACGGAATCCGAGCTGTGGAGCGATGCGGTCAGGCGGCCGACGCTGCTGATCGGACTCGTCATGGACCGTGACCGGCTGTACGCCAGGATCGACGAGCGCGTCGAAGCGATGCTCGCCGCCGGCGCCGAGGAGGAGGTGCGCCGCGCGAACGTGGCCGGAGCCTCGCTGACGGCGCGCAAGGCGCTCGGCTTCGAGGAGCTGCTGTCCGGCGACGTCGAGGGGATGAAGCGCCGCACCCGCAACTACGCGCGCCGGCAGCTCACCTGGATGCGCAAGCTGGCGGGGACCGAGACGATCGATGCCACCGACCGGCCGGCCGCCGAGATCGCCGAGCGGATCGTCGAGCTGTGGGTCGCGCGGGCCGGAGCCACTCACGGCAGCGGCGTGAGCGGATAGAGCACCACCGCGGCCGCGACGACCGTCAGCGCCCACACGCCCAGCAGCCTCGGCCGGCGACGCAGGCGGGTCGCGAGCCAGGCCGCCGCGGCGTACAGACCGGGCATCACCACCAGCATGTAGTAGATGTAGCTGGTCCGCTCCCAGACCAGGCTCAGCAGCAGGAACGGAACGAACGTGCCTAGGAACCACGCGACCGCGACCACCGCGAGCTCGCGGTCGGCAGCCGCGGCCCTCCTGAGTGCGACCCAGGCGGCGACACCGAGCGCAGGGAGCGCGACGAGCAGGATCGGTGGGCTGATCAGACCCAGGAAGTGGACCTCCGGGTGGACCGCGAACAGTCCGCCGCCTGGGCGCGCGGGGTTCACGTTCAGGTACACGATCGGCTTGTAGTCCACCAGCCACGCGAACGGGTACGAAGCGATTCCGCGCGGGCCGTGCGGGCTGGTCTGGCCCGCGGCGTAGCTGAGCATGTGCCCGAAATGCGCGAACGGCCCGCCACCGACCAGCTTGCTGACGGCGTAGTCATACGGTCGCGCGACCCGGTCGAGGATCGCGAGCAGGGCGAAGAACGTTACCGCGCCGGCAGCGCTCAGCTCGCCGAGCCTCGCAAGCCGCCCCCACACCAGCTCGCGCGAGCCCAGCCAGCGGAGCGCCTCGACGATCACCAGCACGAGCAGCACGTACACGGCGACGAGCTTCATGCAGGCGCCGATCCCGAGCACCACGCCCGCCGCCAGCGGGTGCCTGCGCAGGTACAGCGCAGCCCCCCACACCATCGGCGCGAGCGCATACACGTCGAGCGTCGCGATCCGGCCGTGAACCACGAACAGGTTGTCGGCGGCCATCAAAGCGGCGGCGCCGAGCGCCGTCCACGGACCGCCGCCCGCCGAGCGCACGAGCGCGAACATCCCGGCGATCGCAAGCGTTCCGAACAGCAGGCTCCCCAGCCGCCACGCGAACGGGCCGTCCCCGAACAGCTCGATCGACCCTGCGATCACGAGCTTCGCAAGCTGGGGGTGCTCGGCGTTCGGATCGACGCCGAGTGGTGCGGCGGCGTACGTCGCGCTGGACGGCGGATGGACTCCGGCGATCACCCGCGCGGCGTTGACGTAGTAGTTCTCGTCGAACACGAGCACGTGGTCCGAGGCGCTCCGGCACGGCGACCGGCACGGATCGCCGAGCCATGCGGCGCGCATCGCGAACGAGACCACGCACAGGGCGACCAGCAGCGGGATCGGGCGGAGGAGAGCTCGGGCCATCGAAGGCGCGACGCTATACCCTCACCCGCCGTGAACTTCGAGAAGTGGCAGGCGCTCGGCAACGACTATCTGATCGTCGAGGCCGACGCGCTCCCGTTCGAGCTGACGCCAGCCAGGATCCAGGCGATCTGTGCGCCGCGGACGGGCGTCGCCGCCGACGGGATCCTGCTGCTCTCGGCGCCCGAGCGCGAGGGTGTTGTCGCGCGGCTGCGGATCTTCAACCCCGACGGGTCCGAGGCGGAGGTGTCGGGCAACGGCGCCCGCGAGGCGGTGCTGTACATGCGCCGCAACGGGTGGACCGATGCCGACACGTTCTCGATCGAGACCGCCGCGGGCGAGCTGCGGCCGACGCTGACCTCGGCGACCACGGCGACGACCGACATGGGCACCGCCCGTCTCGAGAGCGACGACTACCCGACGGGCGCCGCCGATGGAAGGGGCGAGCTGACCGCGGGCGGCGTCACGTGGCGCTTTCAGCACGTACAGGTCGGAAACCCGCAGTGCGCAATCCGAGTGGAGGACGAGCGCGAGCTGCTGGACCTCGAGCTCGGGAAAATCGGGCCGCAGATCGAGCATCAGACGCTGTTCCCGAACCGGACCAACGTGTCCTGGTTCACGCCGCTCGGACCGCGACGGATCCGCGCGCGGATCTTCGAGCGGGGGGCGGGGGAAACCTCATCAAGCGGCACCGGCGCGACGGGCGCAGCGGTGGCCCACGTGCTGAGTGGCGGGGCCTCGCCCGTGACGGTCGTTCTCGACGGCGGCGAGCTCGAGGTGGAAGTCGGGGAGGACCTGCACATCAACCTGACAGGGTGGGCCGTCCCGGTGTTCCGGGGCGCGCTCGCCCCGGACTTCGTGGAGGCACTGCATGAGATCGAGTAGGCGGCTTGAGAAGATCCCCCCGTACCTGTTCGCGGAGCTCGAGCGAAAGATCGCGGCCAAGCGCGCCGCCGGAATCGACGTGATCAGCCTCGGGATCGGCGACCCCGACATGCCGACGTTCGAGCCGATCGTGGCCGCCGCCCAGCGGGCGGTCGCCGATCCATCGACGCACGGATATCCCACCAACCGCGGCCGCCAGGAGTTCCGCGACGCGGTCGCGCGCTTCTACGCCAGGCGCTTCGGCGTCGAGCTCGACCCCGTTGATGAAGTTATGCCGGCGATCGGGGCCAAGGAGTGCATCTTCAACCTGAACCTAGCGTTCCTCGACCCCGGCGACGTGGCGCTCGCGTCCGATCCCGGCTACCCCGTGTACACGAGCGGCCCCCTGATCGCGGGCGCCGAGCCGGTGGTGATGCCGCTCGAGCCCGAGCTCGGTTTCGCTCCCGACCTCGACGCGATTCCTGAAGCGGCTCTGGACCGCGCACGGATCATGTACCTCAACTACCCGAACAACCCCACCGGCGCGATCGTTCCCGAGGGGCTGTTCGAGCGGGTCGTGGAGCTCGCCCGTGAGCACGAGCTGCTCGTCGTCCACGACAACGCCTACAGCGAGACCACCTACGACGGCTACGTCGCGCCGTCGTTCCTGCAGACGCCCGGCGCCAAGGACGTCGGCGTCGAGGTGTTCTCGCTGTCGAAGGGCTACAACATGACCGGCTGGCGGTGCGCGGCGATCGTCGGCAACCCGGAGGCGATCGAGCACTACTGGCGGCTCAAGTCGAACGTCGACTCAGGGCTGTTCGAGGCCGTGCAGCTCGCGGGAGCCGCCGCGCTCGGTCCCGAGCTCGACGCGCAGGTGCAGGGGATGAACGAGCTGTACCGGCGCAGGCGCGACCTCGTCTGCGACGCGCTCGCGGATGCCGGCGTCGAGGTGCGCAGGCCGAAGGGGACGATCTATGTGTGGGCGCCGGTGCCCGACGGGTTCTCGTCCTCGGCGGCGTACTGCGAGCACGTCCTCGAGCAGGCGGCGGTGGTGATCTCACCGGGGGAGGCCTACGGGCCGAGCGGCGCGGGCTTCTTTCGGATCTCGCTGACGACTCCCGACGACCGCCTGGCAGAGGCGGTCGAGCGCTTGCGCGGGCTCTGATCGGCGCCGCGGCCCGGGGGTATGCTTGCGCTCGCCGGGGACCGCAACAGCGCCAACGACGAAACGGAGTCTCGAGATGAGGGCAAGGCGGGTAGGAAGAGGGCTGGGCGTTGCGGTGGCCGCCGTGGTGCCGGCGATCGCGGTGGCCGGGTGCGCGACCACGATCGATAACGGCAAGGCCGAGCAGCTGATCCGCAACTCGATCAACTCGACGGGTCACGCGAAGGTGAAATCGGTCAGCTGCCCGAGCGGCGTGACCGCCAAGGCCGGCGGGACGTTCACCTGTCAGCTGACCGTGACGACGCCGGACGGGGCGACCCACAGCGGTAGCGTGACCCTGCACATGACCGACAGCAAGGGTCATGTCGAGGCGGGCGGCTCGGACTTCCACGTCCAGTAGCCGCTGAGCCCGGCGGGCTTCGGGGCTACCATCAGGGCGTGCAGCGAAGCCGCCACGGGCGGAGCAGAGCAACCAATTCTTCGAACGGGCAGCGGCCCCAGGGCCGCGCGCGCCAGCGTGCATACCTCGTCGCGGCGCTCCCGGATCGCGAGGACGAGACGCTCGACGAGCTGGGCGAGCTGTTGCGGACGGCCGGCGTCGCCGCGGTCGGGTCGCTCGTCCAGCACCGCGACTACCCGCACCCGAACAGCTACCTCGGACCGGGCAAGCTCGATGAGCTGAAGGCCGAGATCGCGCGCTCGGACGCAAACCTCGTCGCGTGCGACGACGAGCTCTCGCCGCGGCAGGAGCGCAACCTCGAGAAGGCGCTCGGCGTGCCGGTGATCGACCGCACCGCGATCATCCTCGACATCTTCGCCGCGCACGCGCACACCGCCGAGGGAAAGCTGCAGGTCGAGCTCGCACAGCTCGAGTACAACCTCGCCCGCATGCGCGGGCTGTGGTCTCATCTCGAGCGCCTCGGCGCGGGCCGGATCGACGGCGGGATCGGCACCCGGGGCCCGGGCGAGACGCAGATCGAGACCGACCGGCGCCTGGCGCGTGACCGGATCTCCGCGTTGCGCCGGAAGCTCGCACGCGTGCACGCCAGCCGCGAGGTGATGCGGGCAGAGCGCGAGCGCGCACACCTGCCGGCCGTCGCGCTCGCCGGGTACACCAACGCCGGCAAGTCGACGCTCCTGAACGCGCTGACGGGCGCGACCGTAGGAGTCGGCCAGCGGCTGTTCCACACGCTGGACCCGACCACCCGGGTGCTGCGCGCCGGCGGGCGCAATTACCTCCTGACCGACACCGTCGGCTTCATCCGCAAGCTGCCCCACCAGCTCGTCGACGCGTTCGGCGCGACGCTCGAGGAGACGCGGCTCGCCGACCTGATCCTCCACGTGGTCGACGCTTCGGCGAGCGAGGAGGAGCTGATCGCGATGACGCGCGCCGTGCACGACGTACTGAACGAGATCGGCGCGGACACAGCCACGCAGGTGCTGGTGCTCTCGAAGGCCGATCAGGTCGACGACGGGCGCCGCCGCGAGCTGTCGCTGCGCCACCCGAACGCGGTGCTCGTCTCCGCGCTCACGGGGGAGGGGATCGACGCTCTGATCGAGCGGATCGCGGCGGAGTTCGCAAGGACGCTGCGCGATGTGGAGCTGCTGATCCCTTACGAGGAAGGGGGGCAGCTGGCCGAGCTACACGACGTGTCTGGCGAGCTCGATCGCGAGGACACCGCCGACGGCGTCATCGTGAAGGCCCGGCTTCCGGCGGGCGTTGCGGCCCGCTACGAGCGGTTTGCGACCGGCGCGCGAACGTGAGGGTCACGCGTCTGGACTCCCGCGCGCGGCTGCCGTCCCGCGCATACGACCACGACGCCGGCTTCGACCTGTATGCGCTCGAGCCGCGCCGGCTGACTCCCGGCGGCCGCGGTGCGGTGGGCACAGGGATCGCCGTCGAGATCCCCGCGGGGCAGGCCGGCCTGGTGCTTCCGCGCTCGGGGCTCGCGGAGCGGCACGGGATCGCGCTCGTCAACGCACCGGGTTTGATCGATTCGGGCTATCGAGGCGAGCTGCGCGTGCTGTTGCTGAACACCGACCCCGTCGAGCCGTTCGAGATCGCCGAGGGGGACCGGATCGCGCAGCTCGTGCTGGTCAGGATCGAATCGCCCGAGCTCGAGCTGGTCGAGGAGCTCCTCGAGTCCGAGCGCGGCGCCGGCGGGTTCGGGTCGAGCGGCAGCTGAGCGGTCAGCTCGTGGGCGCCGACACGAGCCCGTGCGCGACCAGGAACTGCTGAGCGACGGCGGCCGGATCTTCGCCGGACAGGTCGACGGCCGCGTTCAGCTGCCGGATCGCCTGAAGCGACAGCAGCGCGCTGACGCGGTTGATCGTGTCCGCGAACGCTGGGCCCTCGGCCTGCATGACCTTTGCTGACACGACCGGCACGACGTTGCCCCACCCGAGCACCCTGAGCGGGTCCTTGAGCAGCACGTAGTTGCCGGTCGTCAGCTGCCCGTCGGTCGTGTTCACGTCGGCCGCCTGGACGACACCCTGGTCGAGCGCCTGGTACTGGCCGCCGATCTCGAGCGCCTGGAAGTCGGCGGGCACGAACCCGTATGCCTGCTCGAGCGCCGGCAGGCCGCCCGGCTCCTGCTGCTGGAACTGGGGCGGCGCGCCGAGCGTCAGCGACTGCGCGACCTTGCGCAGGTCGCGGATCGTCGAAAGGCCGTTCTGGACGGCATAGTCGAGCCCGACGCCGATCGCGTCGGTGTCACTGAACGGGGTCGGGTTCAGCAGCTGTAGCCCCTTCGCGAGCGCGTAGTCCTGGCCTGCCCGATACGCCGACCGCAGGCTGTGGAACGTCCGCTGGTCACCGGCGATCGCCGAGTTCCAGGTGTCGAGGTACTCGGGATACAGTCCGAGTCGGCCGCTCTGCAGAGCCTGCAGCGTCACCTCTGTGGGCCCGATGTTGCGGTTCAGGAGCACCTGGAATCCCTGCGCCTTGAGCGCCTCGTAGTAGAGCTCGCCGAGCACGAACTGCTCGGTGAAGTTCTTGTCTCCGATCGTCACCTGGGGGCGGCCGGCGCCGGGCAGCGCCGCTGTCGTCGTGCTCTGACTGCTCGCCGGCGTGTCGGTCGCGCTGGTCGCGCCGCACGCCGCGACCACCACCGCGAGCAGCGCGACAGCGGCGCCTCGCAGGACTCGCCGGCTCACGCCGGCGCCCCCGCTGCACGGCGCGCGTCGGCATGCGCCGCCCGCTCGAGCTCGTCCTCGAGCGGCGCCAGCGGTGCCTCGGACCCGAGCGCCGTCTCGATCAGCCAGTCGGCGAACCACGCGTTCTTCGGCAGCAACGGGCCGTGCAGGTAGGTGCCGATCACGCCCGCCTCGCGTCCGCCCTCGAAGCCGTCCTTGCCGTTGTTGCCGTGCCCCTTCAGGACTCGCCCGAGCGGCGCGGTGCCGGGGCCGAGGTACGTGCGTCCGCCGTGGTTCTCGAACCCCGCCAGCACCCGCGGCTCACCGGGACGAAGCTCGACCTCGATCGCGACGTTGCCGATCAGCCGTGGACCGTCCTCCCGAACGGTCTCGAGGTCGAGCAATCCGACCCCGGGCAGCCGCTCGTCGCCCAACTGGTAGGAGCGCCCGAGCAGCTGGTAGCCGCCGCACACGGCGAGGATCACCCCGCCCGTCGCGGCGACCTGGCAAAGCGCTTCGCGCTTGTGCTCGACGAGGTCGAACGCGCACCGCTGCTGGTCGCGGTCCTGGCCGCCGCCGATGTAGAACAGGTCCGCCGAGTCGGGGTCGAGCCGGTCACCGAGGTCGCTGCGAAGCACCTCGAAGCCGATCCCCCGCCACTCGCAGCGGCGTTCGAGCATCAGCAGGTTGCCGCGGTCGGCGTAGATGTTCATCAGGTCGGGATACAGCGCGCAGACGCGCAACCGGTCACGCACCGAGGACCACCACCGTGCTGCCGACGTGATCCGAAGTGGGGGGAATGCCGATCCGGTCCGCCGGCATTAGGCCGGCCGCCGCCGCGTCCCGCTCGAGCTCGTCCGCGCTCAACGCGTCGATCCGCAGCACGTCCCGCTCGACGGTCCGGCGCCCGCCGGGGTCGACTGTCTCGCGGCGGCGCTCGAGCACGAACCCGTTCCGTTCCTCGCGCACCGCCGTCGGCTGGCTGCTGTAGAGCACGCCCTCGAGCTCGCGAATGTCGGGGAGCGGGCCGCCGAGCGCGGCGTCCACCTCGTACAGCTCGAGCTCCTCGCTGATCGCGATCGCGACCACGCCATCGGCGGCGAGGTGCCGCCGGGCGCGCTCGAGGAACGGCGCCCGGCCCGCTGCGCCGCCCAGCAGCTGAATCGTCTGCATCGGCACGATGATCAGCCCGAACGTCGTGGAGAGCTCGAAGCCGCGAGCATCGGCAACGGCGGTTTCGATCTCATGCCCGTCGGCGCGGCGCGAAAGCTCGGCGAGCAGCGAGGCGTCGAGGTCGAGCGCGACCACGCGGTGGCCGCGCTCGGCGAGGTCGAGCGCGACCCGGCCGGTCCCGGCACCGATGTCGAGGACGGGTCCGGAGTGCTCGCGCGCCAGCGCGCGCCACACGGGCAGATCGGCGCAGTATGCGCCGCATTCGATGTCGTGCCAGATCACGCTCATCGGCCGGCCTCCCAGAACTGTCCCACGTGTCCGCGCGAGGCGAGCTCCTCGTGGAGCTCGAGCAGCGCCGTGTATGTGGGCAGCACGAACAGGCGTCCCGATCGGGCCGCCGCGATCGCGTCGTCGAGCGCGGGGGCGAGCTGTGGCACGACCTCGAGCCGGTCCTCCGGGACTCCCGCGTACTTGAAGCGCAGCGCGAGCTCGGCCGCGCGGGTTCCCGCGCAGGTGACGCGGCCGACGCGGTCGGCTAGCAGCTCGAAGTCCGCGTCCCACACCCAGGACACGTCGTGCCCGTCGGCGGTGCGGTCGTTGAGGATCGCGAGCAGCGCGAGCGGCCCGGCCTCGAGCGCCAGCGTGCGCAGGATCTCGTTGGCGCCGGCGGGGTTCTTGATCAGCAGGATCGACAGCTCGACCGTGCCGGCGAGCACCGTCTCGGCGCGCCCGAATGCCGCGGTCACCTGTTCGAGGCCCGCGACCACCGTGTCGAGCTCGACGCCGAGCTCCAGGCACAGGGCGGCCGCGCCGAGGGCGTTGTAGACGTTGTAGAGGCCCGGGAGCGGCAGCGCCACGGCCCTCGCGCCCTCGGGGGTCCGCAGCCGGAACCTCGAGCTGCGCGTGCCGTCGAGCGCGATCGTCTCGGCCGCGACCGACGGCGACGGCCGGCGCTGGCCGCAGCTCGGGCATTCGTACAGCCCCAGGTGGCCGAGGTAGACGGCCTCGTAGACGTAGGCGGCGCCACATCGCCGGCAATGCTTGGAGTCCGATGCGTGCTGCATCTCGGGCAGCGCCACCGACGGATCCTCGACGCCGAAGTAGCTGGTGCGCGGAACCAGGCGACCGAGATCCGCGATCAGCGGGTCGTCGGCGTTGAGGACCACGCCGGCGCCGGACGGGAGGGCCTCGACGGCGGCCGCCCAGCGCTCGGCGATCGTGTCGAGCTCGCCGTAGCGGTCGAGCTGGTCACGGAACAGGTTTCCGAGCAGCACCGCCCGCGGCGTGAGCTGGGGAGCGATCCGGTCCAGCCAGAATTCGTCGACCTCGAACAGCCCGAGCTCGCCGTCGATCCGGCCGCCGTTGTGGGCTGCCGCCAGCAGCGCGGACGCGACCCCACCCGCCATGTTCGCGCCGGCCCGGTTGTGGACGAGCCGGATCCCGGCGCGATCGAGGATCGAGGCGACCATCGCCGCGGTCGTGGTCTTGCCGTTGGTGGCCGAGATCACCACCGAGCCCTGTGGGAGCCGGCGCGCGAGCTCGGAGATCGCGTCGGGCTCGAGGCGGATCAACAGCTTGCCGGGCAGGCTCGTCCCGCCCCGGCCGGTGTGGCGACTGAGGCCACCGACAGCGCGGGCGGCGGCGATCTTGGCGTTGATAAGCATGCTCACGCGGGGACAAGTACGCGCACGGCCCCTGGAAGCGCGCGGACCGTGACGGGAAGCTCGGCGATCGGATCGCCGTCGGCGTACATCGTGAACGATCTGTCGGCAGCGATCTCGACGGCGGCGGCTCGCTCGACGTGGACCCCCGGCTGCTTGACGTGCTCTCCCTTGAAGACGGTCGGCAGCAGCCGCAGGAACCGGCGCTTCGGCACGTGCTCGACCATCACCACGTCGAGCAGCCCGTCGTCGAGCGACGCGTCGGGCGCCATCAGCATCCCGCCACCGTAGGCCTTGGAGTTGGCGACGGCGATCGTGTAGCCGACGATCGTGCGGGGCTCCCGGCCCTCGAGCGTGACCGTGAACGTCGCGGGGCGCCACGCCGCAAGCGCCCGCAGCGCCCCGTACGCGTACACGAGATTGCCCCGCACCACACGGGTCTCGTTCGCGATCCGGTTGGCCTCCGAATCGAACCCGCAGCTTGCGATCCCGACGAACGTCCGGCCGCCGACCTCGCCGAGGTCGACCGCAGCCACCGAACCCGACGCGAGCACGCCGACCGCCTGGACTGGGTCGAACGGCACCCCGAGTACGCGCGCGAAATCGTTCCCGCGACCGCCGGGCAGCACGCCGAGGACCCCGTCGGTGTGCCGCAGCGCGCCCGCCACCGCGCCGACCAGTCCATCGCCTCCGAACGCCGCGGCGATCCGTCCCTCGGCGGCCGCCTCGAGGGTTAGCTCGATCGCATGCTCGAGGCTGCGGGTGGCCTCGACCCGGTGGTCGAACCCGTGCGCCAGGAGCGCCGCGGTGACGTCGCCGAGCAGCCGCCCCGCGCGCCCCCCTCCCGCCGAGGGGTTCACGATCACCGTCACCGAGGAAGGGCGTTCCGGAGTCATGCCGCCGTGACCAGCTCGTGGAGGTCCTGTGCGACGGCCACCGGCGCGGGATCGGCAGCCGAGCGAGCCTCGTCGGCCGGGGTCACGCCGGTCAGCACGATCGCTGCGTCGAGCCCGGCGGCGGCCGCGCCGGCGAGGTCCGAGTCGAGCCGGTCGCCGATCACGAGCGTGCGGCCGTCGCCGAAGCGATCGAGCGCAGCCCGGAAGATCTCCGGGTGGGGCTTGCCGACCGCCTGCGCGGCGCGGCCCGTCGCGTACTCGAGCGCGGCGAGGACCGAACCCGTACCCGGCCAGGCGCCGTCGTCTCCGGGGAAGCTCCGGTCGCGATCCGACGCGACGATCTCGGCTCCTCCCAACACCGCCCGGGTTGCGTCGCGAAGCTGGCCGTAGTCGAAGCTCTCATGTCCGCCCACCACGACCACCTCGGCGCTTTCTGCGAAATCGGTTCCGTTGACGATCCGGTGCCCGGCGTCGGATACGTGCCGGAACAGCGCCGGCGAGCCGATCACGTACGCGTTGCGCGGCGCCTGCCCGGACAGCAGGTATTGCACGGCCGCGCCCGAGGTGACGACCTCCTCGAGCGACGCCTGGATGCCCAGCGACCACAGCTTGCGGACGAAGTCCTCCGGCGAGCTCTTCGCGTTGTTGGTCACGAACGCGAGACGCTTGCCCGCGCCCCGCAGCTCGGAGATCGCCGCCGGCGCCTCGCGCGTGCACACGCCGCCGACCCACACACACCCGTCGAGGTCGAGGACCACGTTGTCGTAGCGCACCAGCAGCGGGGAAAGGGCCATGCTCAGAACAGGGTCGCGTGCGAGCCCGCGGGGTCGGCCGCCGGCGCAAGGCAGTCCGGCCCGTCGTAGCGCGCGTCGTTTACGGCGGGTCCGACGGCGGTGACCGAGGTCTGCTCGGAGGGGAGCGGGTTGAGCAGCTCGAGCAGCGCCGCGCGCGGGGTGCTGGAATTGAGCCATGCCTCCTCGGCGCCGCGCTCGAGGATCACCGGCATCCGGTCGTGGAGCGGGGCGACGGCGGAGTTCGGGGTGGTCGTCAGGATCGTGCAGGAGCGGAGCTTGGGAGCCTCGCCGTCAGCTCCCGGTGGCCGCCAGATCGACCACAGTCCCGCGAACGCGAACAGCTCGCCGTCCGCCCGCGCGATGTGAAACGCCTGTTTGCGCCCGCCCTGGGGCGGCGTGCTCCACTCGTAGAACCCGTCGGCGACGATCAGGCAGCGATAGCGCTCGAACGCAGTCCGGAACGCTGGTCGCTCGGTGACGGTCTCGACCCGGGCGTTGATCATCTTCAGCCGCGTGTCGGGCGAGTCTGCCCACGACGGCACGAGCCCCCAGCGCAGCAGCTCACCGCGTGTCCTGCCTTCCCGGTCGGTCGTCACCGCCAGCACGTCGTCGGCCGGCGCGACGTTGTAGCGGCGCCTGATCTCGACGTCATCTCCGACCGGGAATCGGGCTCGCACGGCAGCCGGGTCGGGCGTCGCGAGCGTGTAGCGACCGCACACGGCGGGCGGCTCCCTGGCTACCGCGCGGCGATCTGCTGTGAGCGTTCGGCCCGTGCGCGTTTCTGGCGCCGGCGTCCGACGTACGCGAGCACCCCGAGGGCCACGGCCACCAGCAGGAAGCCGTAGAAGATCGAGATATCCGGCGAGATGCCGCCGGCGGCGCTGCCGATCCCGTACACGATCCCGAAGCCGATCGCGAGCACGCCTACGACCAGCACGATCGCCAGCAGGATCCCGCGGATCCGCGCGAGCATCCCGGCGCTAGCCGGTGGGGCGACGAGCCCCATCAGCCGCAGCCCGTGCAGCTGCCGGTTGGTGGGGGACTCGACACCGAGCCGCTCGGTCGCCTTCTTGAGGTCGTCGGCGCGCCGCTCGGCGAGCGCCAACGAGGCATCGGCCATCCGCCGCAGCTGCATGCGCTCCTGTGGGCGGGCAGCTGCCAGCGCTCGCTGGAAGTGGGCGCGGGCCGCCTTGGCGTCATAACGCTCCGCCGCGCGGGCACCGAGAATCGCCTGCGCCGCCGCCTTGTACTTGGTCTCGGCGGCGAGCTCCTCGTCGGAGCGGCTCTCGAGCTGTTGCATCGCCGCGAGCTGGCTGCGCTGCTCGACCCGCATCATTCGCTGCTGCTTGGGCATCCGCCTTGGAGTCTAGTCGGCCGCGCGGAGCCGTCAGCCGTGCGGTTTGATCACGAACGCCGACTGGCTGACCAGGTACTGGCCGCCGTCGGTCGGGCTGCGAGGCGGCGTGCGGTACACGTCGATCCGGTGGCCGTTGATCGCGCCGCCGGTGTCCTGGGCCAGGAACCAGCCGCCATAGCCGTCGTGGCGGTAGGCGGGGATGTAGACGCGGCTGCCGAGTGGGATCACGCGCGGGTCGACGGCGATCGACTGGTAGAAGCGGATCGGGAGCGCGGAGCCGGGGGCGAAGCTAACCCCCGGCAGCGGTACATAACGTCCGCCGGCGCCGTTGGCCCAGCCGCCGGCCTGGAGGGGAAAGGTGACGGCTCCGCCCGGCCCGCGCCAGAACGCCCCCGCCCGCCAATAGGGCGCTCCGGCGGCGAACCCGTTCGAGGCATCGGTCGGCTGGCCGGACCGGGTGACCCAGCCGCCGTCGCCGAGCGAGTCGATGTGGTACATGCGCCCGTCGAGGCCGTAGCCCTGGCCTTCCATCGACATGCCTTCGGCGGAGTACAGCCAGTCGATCCGGTGCTTTCCCGGTAGTCCGGGCGCGCTGACGAGCTTGCCGCGGAACCACGACTCCGGTGCCGGCCAGTACTCGGTGATCGTGATCCCGCGCAGCCACGAGCCGTGCGCGTTCTTGGCGGGCGCCGGGGGGACGCTGGGGTGGCTCTGGTTGGGCGACAAGGCGCCCGGAGCCGCGCCGCCGCTCGGCATGCTCAAGGCTCCGGAGGTGCCGGCGCCGAGTGCCACCGACGGCGCCGCCATCGCCAACCCGGCGGCGAGCAGCCCGACGATGCGGCGCGCGGCCGAAGGTCCGCACATGGTGCGCATCCGATCAGATTCTCGGCCACGGCGCGAATTCCCTTGAATCGCGCGTTTCGGCGCCCGCTGGGCGCATCATCCGGAACAGGTGAGGTAAACCCCGTCGCTCGTCACGACTATCAATCGATGGACCTAGGGCGCGCACGGCCGACGGACGGGTCGCCTCGAGCCTCTGAATGCCGTCGCCAGCGAGATTCAGCCGGCGGCTGATGGGTCAGGTCGTCCTCCTCTCGCTGGCTGCGTCGTTCAACCCGACGCTGGTCGCGGCTACCACTGTGATGTTGGTGCTCGACAGGCCGGTGCGGCTGATGTTGGGCTACCTGCTCGGGGCGTACCTCACGAGCATCACACTCGGGCTGGTGATCGTCTTCTCCCTGACCGGCTCGAGCGCGAGCAACACGACGGAGAACACGATCAGTCCCGCTGTCGACATTGCTCTGGGAGGGATCGCGCTCGCGATCTCGTTCGTCCTCTATACCGGGCGCCACGACCGCCTCAGGGAGCGCCGGCGAGCACGAAAGGCGGCGAAGCCCGACAAGGGTCCTCCGCGTTGGCAGCGCGAGCTGAGCAAGGGCTCCGCCCGCACGACGTTCGTCATCGGAGCGCTCCTGACGCTTCCGGGCGCCTCGTATCTCGCCGGGCTCGATCACATCCACGAGTTGAAGTACTCGACGCCCGTGACCGTGCTGGTCGTGATCGGCTTCAACCTCGTGATGCTGTGGCTGCTCGAGGTTCCGCTAGTCAGCTTCGTGGTTGCCCCGGAGTGGACGCCTCGTGCGATCGAACGGGCCAGAGCGTGGGTCGGCCGCCATACCCACGCGTTCGCGGTCCGTGGACTGGCTGTAATTGGCTCGCTCCTGGTAATCAAGGGAATCGTGGGGCTGGTCACCTGATGGAACCGGCCGGCCAACGTGACCGCGTCGCCGACGGGAGGTGAGAAGCCCGAGTGCAATCTCAGTCGCCGACGAGTCGCCCCGAGCGCTGGTTGGACCGGCATCTGTCGCGTGAGGGGCTCCGCCCGCGCGATGCGGCGTACCTGATTGCCTCGTTCTGGGCTGTCGCCGTGGTCGTCTTCGGCGTCGTCGAGCGGGTGATCGATCCAAAGACATTTCACTCGGTGTGGCTCGGGATGTGGTGGGCGGTTCAGACCGTCACGACGGTTGGGTACGGGGATGTCGTCCCGGACCAGACCGCCGGGAAGGTGATCGCCGCGTTCCTGATGCTCGGCGGGCTGTCGCTGATTGCCGTGGTGACAGCGGCGATCACGAGCGGCTTCGTCTCACGCGCGGAGGCCCGCCGCGCGGCCACCGGCGAGGATCCCGTGTTGCAGCAACTCGATCAGCTGACGGCTGAGGTGCAAGCGCTACGGGCCGAGCTCGATCGGCGCCAGCGGGACAGCGATTGACGACGAGTTCCGACCGGACAGAGCCGCATCCAGCCGCCTCGGAACCGCCGTTTCGCCCCTATCGGTTCACATAAGCTCGATTATCGAGCATTGAAAGTGCGCTATTGCAGGGCCGTGGCCGCCACTGCTCCCTATCGATCTAGGCGGAAGTGCTCGGCATAACGCCGATGTCGCAACTTTGTCGCGGAGTGCGCGTTTTCAGTTCGTATGCGAGCTTTGCCTACGACGGTGTCGCTGCTGGCCCTGTTCATTGCCCTCGGCGGCACCGGATACGCGTTGACGAGCGCCGGTGGTCGAAGTCAGAGCGTGATACACGCCTGCATCGACAACAAGACCGGCGCGGTACGTATCGTTAGAGGTCCCAGGGCGTGCCATCGCAGTCACCCGGGCGATCCGGGCGAGCGGTCAGTGGCCTGGAATCAGACTGGTCCCGTCGGGCGGACTGGTCCCGTCGGGCGGACTGGTCGGACCGGGCCGACCGGCCCCGTCGGGCCCAGCGATTCCTACTACTCCGCAGCCACCCCGGGGAATTTGGCGCCGCACCCGGACGGCGGCGTGTCCGTCACGGTCCCGCCAGGCAACTACACGGCAACCGGCGGGTGCACGGCTCTATACGAGGCGCCGCCAGGAACGTCTTTGGCGTTCAGCATCGCTAGGGCCGAGCTCAATATCGGACCTCCGACAATTCCCGCGAGCCCCGGCGGACCCGGAAACGGCCCCTTCTCATATGGGTCCGAAGCGTCGGTCCCGAACACCGGCCCCGTGACCATCGGTGGCCATGAAGATTTTCAGTACGGCTCAGCTGCGCTCTCCGACACGGGAGCGTTCTCGCTTCCGAATGGTGGAGCGATCTCCCAAAGTTGCTCGAACGATGTGACGGGCGGGGACGTGACGTTTTTCAACCTAACCGCGACCCGCGTCGGGACGCTGCACGCCACGGCAGGCGACGTAATAGGGCAGCCCTAGGCCAGTCTCGCGCGTGCCTCCCAGCGGCGAGCGGGTGATGGTCTTCAGCAGCGGCGTCGAGATCAGCAACGGCGCGATCGTCGACCCACCGGTCAGCTCGCTGTCGGCGCAGTCGACGCTCGTCAACGGCCGGTACCAGCCGACGCTGACGATCAGGCCCGGAGAAATACAGCGGTGGCGGATGCTGAACGCGTCCATCGTGTTCATGCGCCTGCAGCTCGAGGGGCACGTGCTCCACAAGATGGCGGTCGACGGAAACACGCTGGCGCGGGTCTCGCCGGAGCAGGTCGTCGAGATCCCCCCCGGCGGCCGCGTGGACGTGCTCGTGCAGGCCGATCGCGCCGGCACCTTCAACCTGCGGTCGCTCAGCTTCGACAAGTTCGGGGTGTTCGCCACGTCGATGGTGCCGGTGCCACAGCCGGTGGTCCGCGTCATCGCGCAGGGCAGCCCGGTGTCCCCGCGGCCCGAGCTCCCCGACACCCTCGTGCCGTTCGACGACCTACGGGGCGCGAAGATCGATTACCGGCGGACGCTGAGGCTCCAAGAGCTCGAGCCGCGTGGGATAAAGGCCACGGACTCCCGCTACAAGAACCAGTTCTACGCCTATTACGTCAACGGGCGCTGTTCAACCTGCACCGTGTCGATCAGACGATGGTGCTCGGCGACACCGAGGAGTGGCTGTTCGTCAACGAAACGTACGAGCCCCACCCGGTCCACATCCATCAGAACCCGTTCCAGGTGGTCGCCGTCAACGGCAGGCCGGTCGACGAGCGCCACTACCGGGACACCGCCACGCTGCCGGCCTTCGGCACGCTCACGATCCGGACCCGGTTCCTCGACTTCACCGGCAGGTTCGTGTGGCACTGTCACATCCTGTTCCACGAGGACCACGGAATGATGCAGCTGCTCGAGGTGGTGAAGAACGGGCGGCCGGAGACCCTGGCGGATGTCCCGCTGACCGCCGATTTCACCAGCTCGCAGCAGCCCTACGTGTGGCACCTGCCGCTGGTCTGATCGCCTCGGCGACCGCCGCAACTTCCCGCCTCCTCGCGGGATAGAGGTCATAGACGAACGCGAGGAGGCGTCGATGAAGCGCAAGCTGTTTGCAGTCGCAGGCACGGCGGCGGTGGCCGCCGCACTCGGTGGCGTCGCGGCCGCCGCATCGGCACCGACGGCGATCACCGGCAGCGCCACCGCGGTCAAGCAGACCACCGCGACGCTGAACGGGACCGTCAACCCGGACGGGACCAGCACCACCTACTACTTCCAGTGGGGGCTGACGACGAGCTACGGCGCGGCCGGAGCGCCCGTCTCGGCCGGCGCCGGGGTCAGGGCGAAGGGCGTCAGCCGCGGGGCCACCGGGCTCGTGGAGGGGACCGTCTACCACTACCGGCTGGTCGCGACCAACCAGTTCGGCACCGCGTACGGCGCCGACCGGACCTTCAAGACCACCGGCCACGCACCGCCGGGCGTGCTGACCGGCCAGGCGGTGCGGATCGCCACGACGAGCGCGACGCTGACCGGCGCCGTGTACGCGGGCAGCGAGTCGACGAGCGCGGTCTTCCAGTGGGGCACGAGCACCGGGTACGGCCAGAACACGGCCGCGCAGACGTTCGCGCCGAGCACCAATGCGCAGCTGGCCGTGAGCGTGCTGGCCGGCATCCTGGCGCCGGGGACGATCTACCACTTCCGCCTCGCCGCCAGCCACGCCGGCGCGCCGACCTCGTACGGAGCCGACCAGAGCTTCATGACGTTCCCCTCGCCGCGGCCGACCCCGCGCGTGGTGGCCGGCACGACTCCCCACCGCGTGCGGCGCGGCCCGTTCGTGCTGACGACGACGGGCAGCGTGATCGGACCGAGCTGGATCCCGGCCCAGTACGCGTGCAACGGCGACGTCACGATCCGGTTCTTCCGCGGCCTCCGGCAGGTCGGCTTCACGCTCGCGGGGATCCAGCCGAACTGCACGTTTGCCGGCCGCACGGTGTTCAACCGGATCCCCGGTGGCCACAGCGGCCGCCGGCCGGTCACGCTGCGGATCGTCGTCCGCTCGATCCACAACGACTACCTGGGGACCAACAAGGCCCCCAACGAGCACGTCCAGCTCGGTTAGGCCGCCTCGCGCACGACGTCGGCGATCACCGCCGAGACCCGGCTCCCCTGCCACGCCAGCGGCGCGGAGCCGGTTTCGTCGCGCACCAGTGTCGCGTCCGGGATCGCTGCTGCGTACGCCTCGGCGAGCGCCTCCGGATGCCCGGGATCCGCCGCATCGCCGCTCGCGACGACCGTCACCGGCACCGACAGTGTCCGAAGCTCGTCGAGGCTCCCGAACGGCCGCGAGCGAGGCACCGCGCGGAGCGCGTCGGCCACCGCCCGAGGATGCCGGTGCAGCTCGATCCGCTGCCGGAGCGCCTTCAGCGTCGCCTCCCGCCACCGCTCCGCGACGCCCGCATCCCCGTAGGCGCGCACGAACCCCTCCACCCCGCCCTGCTCGAGCCCGTCTGCGAGCGCGTCCCAGCGCGCCAGCCGGCCGGGATCGTCCTGGGTGGCCGGGTCGTACCCAGGGGTTATGACAACAAGCCCCCCGACCCGGCCGGACGCTTGCAGCGCCATCCGCAGCGCCGTGTGGGCGCCCATCGACACGCCGGCGAGCACCGCGCGCTCGACCGCGAAGGCGTCCAGGACGGCCCCGAGGTCCACCTCCAGGTCCCCGTACGTATAGGCGGCGGGATCCGGGGCCGGTGAGGAGCCGCCGTGCCCGCGGGCGTCATAGGCGATCACGCGGTGCCCGGAGCGCTCGAGCCGCCGCGACCCCATCACCACGTATTTGTGGGTCGCGGTGAGCCCGTGCAGCAGCACGACGGCGGGGCCCTCCCCTGCCTCGGCCGCGAGCAGCCGAGCGCCCATGCTCTGCACCCGATGCTCGGCGGCGGCCAAGCCCTGAGCTTAATCGCGAGGGCCGCTTGCGAGCCGCGCCGACCCTACTACCATCGCATCCATGGACGTCTCCGAGAGCAGCTTCCAAGCGGCCGTCATCGAGCGCTCTCAGGAGCTGCCGGTGGTGGTCGACTTCTGGGCGGACTGGTGCGGGCCGTGCCGGCAGCTGACGCCGGCGCTCGAGCGCGCCGCCGCAGACCGGGCGGGCCGGCTCGAGCTGGCGAAGGTCGACGTCGATGCCAATCCGGAGCTGGCGCGGACGTACCGCGTTCAGGGCATCCCGGCCGTCAAGGCGTTCCGTGACGGCGAGGTGGTCGCCGAGTTCGTGGGCGTGCAGCCGCCGGCTGCGGTCGAGCGGTTCATGGACTCGCTCGTGCCCTCCGAGGCCGACGCGCTGGTGCAGCTCGGGGACGAGCAGTCACTGCGCCGCGCACTCGAGCTCGAGCCCGGTCGTGCCGACGCCGCCGTCCCGCTCGCACGCCTGCTGCTCGACCGGGGTGAGCCCGACGAGGCACTGTCGATCGTCTCAAATGTGGCCGGCAGCTTCGCGGCCGACGGCCTGGCCGCGAGGATCGGGCTGGAGCGCGATCCGGCGCTCGAAGCGCTGGAGCTCGGGCCGGCGTTCGCGGCGGTCGACGCGGGCAAAGTGAAGGAGGCGCTCGACCGCCTGATCGAGGCGCTCCCGTCCGCCGACGGAGCCAAGGAGGACATCCGCCGGGTGGTCGTCGGGCTGCTCGACGAGCTCGGCGTCGACGACCCGCTCGCGCGCGAGTACCGACGCCGGCTCGCCTCCGCGCTCTACTGACCCAGATTCCGCGTTTCGCGAGGCCCTGAGGAGCCTTGCGAGCGTGATCTTTTTCGCCGAAACGGGTATCCAGTTGGGCAGCATGGGCGATCGAGACGCGGGGTTCAGCCATTCTTATCCGGCGGTTGCCGAGTCGGTCCCGAGCGTCCGCACGGCGCTGACCGAGTTTGCCGCCGAGGCTGGTGTCGCCGGAGCTCCGCTCGAGGCGATCCGCCTGACCGTGTCGGAGGCGGTCACCAACTGCGTGCTTCACGCGTACAGCGGCACCGCCGGCACGATCCATGTCACCGGCTCGCGGGTCGGCGGCGAATTCTGGCTGTTCGTCGCCGACGACGGCAGCGGGCTGCGTCCGCGCGGCCCCCACAGCGGCCTCGGGCTGGGCCTCGCCCTGATCGCTCAGCTCGCCGACGACTTTCAGATCCTGAGCCGCTCGACGGGCGGCACGGAGCTTTGGATCCAGTTCAAGCTCGTCGGTCGCGAGCAGCCGGAGCAGAACCGCGGGCGGGCCAAGTGCCGTCAGCGGCGCGGGTCGGTCTCCTCGGCGACCGTCCCCGCCTGATCGCGCTTCTCGACGATCACGTAGCCGGGGCGGACATCGATCACGTGCTCGATGTCGGGGCGCTGGTGCCCGGGCACGACGATGAAGCGGCGCGGGTTCGCCCGGACCGACTCGTACCCGTTGACGCTCAGCTCGAGCAGCTCGTTGCAGCCGAGCTGCGCACACTCGCATCTGAAGCTGATCGGGCTGTCCTCCTCGCCCGGCCACTGCCCCCGCTCGATCCCCTCGTTGACCTGCCGGAACACGGCTTCGTTCGCGCCTAGACGCGCCTGGCTCTCGTCGCGCAAGTCCTCGATCTCCACCGGCTAGGAGTTCTTGATGACGATTCCCTCGAGGATGTAGGCGGCCCGCTCGGTCGAGTCGATCGCGTTCTCGAGACGCTCGAAGATGTCCTTCCAGCGGATCACGACCATCGGGTCGATGCCGACCTCGAACAGTGACGCGATCGCCTCGCGCACGATCCGGTCCGCGTCGTTCTCGAGCCGGTGCACCTCCACCGTGTGGTCGCTGATGTCCTTGAAACCCCTGACTTGCGGGATGGCTCTAGAGATCTCTGCGGTGGCCGAGCGGAGCACGCCGGCGAGTCGCTGGGCCTGGACCATCGGTGCCTCGATCCGATAAAGCCCCAGGTAATCGGCGACTTCTTCGGTGTAGTCGACAATGTCGTCGAGCGCCGACGCGAGCTGCAGGATGTCCTCGCGGTCGATCGGGGTAACGAACGTTTGGTTGAGACGGCGGATGATCTCGTGGGTGATCTGGTCCCCGTCACGCTCGCAGCCGAGGATGTCCTGGGCCAGGCCGCGGCGCTCCGGATACTCCGCCAGCATCTCGTCGAGCAGCCGCGCCGCACGCGAGAGATTGGAACCGGCGCGCTCGAACAGGTCGAAGAATTCCTTGTCGGTCCCTCGGAGAAAGTTCGCAATCGAGGTCATGGCGCGCTCCTCCGCAGCATACGCCGCGGGCTACCCCAAAGGCCAGCGTTTCCGTTACACGGACAGGGTCAATTGTTCGAGCGAGCGCGCTTCGCCGTGCTCGAGGCCGGCCACGCGGACGCCCAGCAGCCGCACGGGCCGGCTCGGCGCAAACCGCCTCAGCAGCTCGAGCGCCACCGGAGTCACGTCCTCGGCGGCGGCGACCGGCCGCGGGAGCGTCCGGGCGCGGGTATGCGTCGAGAAGTCGTCGAGCCGGATCTTGATCCCGATCGTCCGCCCGCGGCGCCGCTGGGCGGTCAGCGTCTCGCACAGCCGCCGCGTGAGCTGCTCGAGAATCCGCTCGAGCGCGGCGACCTCGGAGATGTCGCGGTCGAAGGTCGTCTCACGGGACTCCGACACGACCTTCCGCTCCTGAGTGACCGGGCTCGAGTCCTCGAACCGCGCCCGGCGCTGGAGCTCCGCGGCCATCCGCGTGCCGAACAGGCCGGTGAGCAGCTCTCTGGGCGCCGCGGTGAGCTCGGCGAGCGTCCTGATCCTGCGTGCCGCCAGCCGCTCGACGGTCTTCGGGCCGATCCCGGGGATCAGCCCGCACGGAGACGACGCGAACCGTGCGCACGCCTCCGCGCGGGTCAGGACCACGAACCCCCGCGGCTTCTCGGCATCCGAGGCGACCTTCGCGACCAGCTTGCTGGGCCCGACCCCTACCGAGCAGCCGAGCCCGGTCTCACGCTCGATCTCGGCGCTCACCAGCCGCGCTGCAGCGTGCGGTGCGGGTAAGCCGGTGAGCTCCGCGTAGACCTCGTCGAGGCCGACCACCTCCACCTGCTCGAAGTGGCTGCGGACGATCGACATCACCTGCCGGGACGCCCCCCGGTAGTACGGGAAGTCGGGAGCCAGGAAGACCCCATCCGGGCACAGCCGGCGGGCTCGGGCGGCGGGCATCGCCGACCCCACCCCGAACCGGCGCGCCTCATAGGAGGCGGTCGTCACGACCGAGCGGGGGCCGGTGCCCGCGACGATCACGGGCAGGCCCCTCAGCTCGGGGCGGCGGCGCAACTCGACGGACACGTAGAACGCGTCCATGTCGAGGTGCGCAACGCTGCGCTCGAGCATCGAGCGCAGCGTAGGTGCCGCCCCAGACGGCTCAGGCTGACGACCAGACCGTCTGAACGCCGTCGAAGCCGAGCGCGCCGGCGGTGTTCTGGTTCAGGTCCCACTCGCGACCGCCAACGAACGGCCCGCGGTCGTCGACGGTCGCCGTGACCCGCCGGCCGCCGTACACGAACGTGACCTTCGAGCCGCACGGGAGCGTGCGGTTGGCGACGCCGTAGGTGGCGTGGAAGCCACAGGCGGTGCCGCCGCCGTCGCTGTACCACGACGCGACCGACTCACGGAACACGGTCAGCCCGCCGGCCGATGCCGACACCGCCGGCGTGCCGGGGCCGCCGCCGACGACCACGCGCAGCGCCTGGCCGCCGAGATCGTTCGCGGTGTACCGGACCCGGAAGCGACCGTGGCGGCCGGTCTGGGAGCTGGCGACCGTGTTCCAGCCATGGCCGCGGCCGGCTTCGAGCCGGACCCGGCGCCACGGCAGGCCCGGAGCGACGTGCCCGCGGAGGGTGATCGTCGAGCCGCTGAGCGCGTCGATCGAGCGCGAGCGGACATGGACGCGCGCGATTGTCGCGCGCGGGCCGGTTCCGCCCGAGGAGTGTGGATTGGCGGTTCGGGACGCCTTCGGTGCCGCCGCGCCCGTCGCGCTAGTCACGAGCGCCGCCGCCGAGGCGGGAATTGCAAGCGTCAGCGCGCCGACAGCCACATAGGCAAGGCGCGGTTCGCGCAGGACTCGCCTGCGTTTCATCAGGGACCTCCTGGTGTTCTTCGACCACGCGCCTACGGGTTAGCTGTCGGGCTCGCGGCTTGATCCGAGCGCGTGTGCGCCGGTTTGCCGCTACGGCCGCGCGAGATCGCTTCTCAAGGCGGCCGATTCGCCCCGTCCGGATGGAAGACAACACACCCGGAAATGGGTCCCCGCTCGTCCCCGCACCGAGCGGAGACGACTCGGCAGATCGAATCGACCCGATGAGGATGCCCGGCTGAGGGGGAAATTAGTGTGAGTCGGGTCACATCATGCAAAAATCGTCCCGATGACCGATGCGAACCGCCTGACGGCACTTGACAGCTCGTTCCTGCATATCGAGCGCGGTGGCGCGCACATGCACGTCGCCGCATGCGCGACGTTCGAGGGGACGCCGCCGTCGCACGAGGAACTGATCGACGCGATCGGCTCGCGGCTGCACCTGGTCCCGCGCTACCGCCAGCGGCTCGCGTTCGTGCCGTTCGGCCAGGGCCGGCCGGTGTGGGTCGACGATCCGCATTTCAACCCCGCCTACCACGTCCGTCACACGGCCCTCCCCGCGCCGGGCGACGAGGAGCAGCTGCGCCGGCTGACCGGGCGGGTGTTCTCGCAGGCGCTCGACCGCTCCAAGCCGCTCTGGGAGGTGTGGCTCGTGGAAGGCCTCTCCGGCGGCCGGTTCGCGCTGCTGTCGAAGACCCACCACGCGCTCGTCGACGGGATCTCCGGCGTCGACATCATCACGGTGCTGTTCGACGCGTCCCCGGAGCCGATGCCCGTCGCTCCGCCCGACCACGAATGGGTGGCCCACCCGCTCCCCCATGACGCGCAGCTGCTGGCCGACGCGCTGCTCGAGCGCGCAACCGTGCCGGGGGAGATCGTCAGGGGGATCCGCGCCGCGTTGCGTGGGCCGCGAGCGGTCGCCAAGCGAGTGTCCTCGGCGCTGGTCGGAGTCGGCGCGATGGCCTGGGCGGGGCTCCAGCCGGCCCCGCCGAGCATCTTCAACGTGCCCGTCGGACCGCACCGGCGCTTCACCTGGGTGCGAGGCGAGCTCGGGCAGTTCAAGGCGATCAAGAACGAGCTCGGCGGGACCGTCAACGACGTCGTCCTGGCGGTGGTGACCGGCGCGCTCGGCCGCTACATGCGCCTCCACGGCGAGGCCACCGACGCCGTCGAGCTACGGGCGATGGTGCCGATGTCCACGCGCGCCGACATCGAGCGAGGCGCGCTCGGCAACCGCGTCACCGCGATGTGGGCGCCGCTGCCGGTCGGGATCACCGACCCGATCAAGCGCTTGAACGCGATCAGCGCGGAGATGCGGGTGCTGAAGGAATCAGGCCAGGCCGTCGGCGCCGAGGTGCTGACCGCGCTGTCCGGGTTCGCTCCCCCGACGATCGTCTCACAAGCCTCGCGGCTGGCGGCCAGACAGCGCCTGTTCAACCTCGTCGTCACGAACGTCCCGGGGCCGCAGACGCCGCTATACCTGCTGGGCCGGCGCCTCGACGCGATCTTCCCGATGGTCCCGCTGACCAGCAACACCGCGCTCGGGATCGCGATCATGAGCTACGACGGTCAGCTCAACTTCGGGCTTACGACCGACTACGACGGCCTTCCCGACGTGGAGGTGCTCGCCGAGGAGCTGCGCTCCGCGATCGCAGAGCTCGCCGGGGCGGCCGGCGTGCCGGCGCCGAGCGGGCCGAACGGCGGACGCCGCCGGTCGTCGACACGAGCGGTGCGCCTGGCCAAGTGACGATCCTCGAGCGCGTCGCGATCGTGCTCGTGTCGCTGGCGCTCGCGGTCGGGCTGATCGCCGTGTTGTCGGGGTACTTCGCCGACCACGACGCGGCGAGCGTCACTTCGAGCCACCGCGCTCCGGCTAAGGCTCCCTGACCGCGATCGTCATCCGGGTGAGCACGCACAGGCGGCCCTGGTCGTCCGCCATCTCGACCTCCCACACCCAGGTGGTCCGCCCGCGATGCTTGCGGACCGCGGTCGCGTGGATCGTGCCGTCCGTGATCGGCCTCAGGAAGCTCGTCTGATTCGAGAGCCCGGTCGCGCGCTTGCCGTCGGCGCTGACGCCGACCGCGGTCGCGATCGACGCAAGGCTCTCGGCGATCGCCGCGTACACGCCGCCGTGCACCAGCCCCATCGGCTGCTTGAGCTCGTCGCGAACCCGCACCCGGGCGCGGGCCACCGCGTCGGCGATCTCGAGCAGCTCGAGCCCGTACAGGCCGTCGAACCCCGGCAGTGAGGCGGTTGGCGCTGAGTCGCTCACGGGCGCGAGACCTTATTGACTTCCTAGGTTCAGACCGCCTCATCCGGGCTTTAGGTGCTTTACGCTAAGCGCGATGGCGTCGCTCGACAGCCTTCCCCCCGATCAGCGGGCGGTCCTCGAACTGGTGCTGCGCCGTGGCCGTAGCTACGACGAGATCGCCGCGCTGCTCTCGATCGACCGCGCCGGCGTCCGCGAGCGGGCGCTGGCGGCGTTCGACGCGCTGGGCCCGCGCACCGGGGTTGCTCCCGAGCGCCGTGGGCTGATCACCGACTACCTGCTCGGGGCCCTGCCGGGGCGCGTCGCCGACGACGTCCGCGACCATCTCGCCGGCTCGCCGAGCGAGCGCGCGTGGGCGCGCGTCGTCGCCTCAGAGCTGCAGCCGCTCGCATCCGAGCCGCTTCCCGAGATCCCCGTCGACCCGGGACCCCGCGATCAGGCGCCGCAGCCGGCGGTCGTTGCCGCCGAGCCCCCCGCGGTCGAACCCGCGCGCCCAGCCGGTGAGCGGCGCGCTCCGCGCTCCAAGCCGGCGGGCGCTCGCAGCTCGCGGACCGGCGGCGCGCTGCTGCTCGCGGCCGGCGCCGCGATCGTGCTCGCGGTGGTGCTGGTGCTGTTGCTGAGCGGCGGCTCGAGCAAGAAGCCCGCGACCGCCGCCTCGGCCGGCACGCGCACGACCCCAACCTCGACCTCGGGCGCGACCGGCGCCACCGGGGCCTCGGGGACGACCCCGCAGGTGGTTGCTCAGATCAACCTCAATCCGCCGTCAGGCGGCTCCGCCAAGGGGATCGCCGAGGTGCTCCGCGAGCAGGGCAAGACCGGAATCGCGATCGTCGCCCAGGGGCTGACCCCGAATACCAAGAAGCCGCCGAACGCTTACGCCGTGTGGCTCTACAACTCCCCGACCGACAGCCGCATCCTTGGGTTCGTGAACCCCGGCGTCGGCACCAACGGACGCCTGCAGACCGCCGGCGGGCTGCCAACCAACGCCGCGCACTTCCAGAAGCTGCTGGTGACGCTCGAGTCGCAGTCGAACCCGAAGTCCCCCGGGACGATCATCCTCGAGGGCGCGCTCAGCGGGGTGTGAGCACCCCGGCGAGCCCGTCGAGCGCCTCGTCGAGCCGGTCCTTGGTCGCCCTGCGCAGCAGGAACCCGCCGGTCCGCGAGTAGCCGCGCAGCTTCTGGCGCTGGGAGAGCGTCACCAGCACTCCCCCCTCGCCCGGCTCGACGACAAGCTCGGTGATCGACTCGGCGAGCACGCGCTCGAACGGGGTCCCCTCGATCTCCTGCTCCCACGAGCGGACCCCGGGCGGATCGCCTCCGGGCCCCGGTGGGTCTGACTGCAGCAGGTGGTAGTCGACCCGGACGGGACGCCCCTTCTTGGTCGTGAACACCTGCGTCCAGTGGTCGTCGCTGACGTCCTCCATGCGTTTGACCCCCGGCCACCAGCGCGGCATGTGATGAGGGTCGGCGATCAGCTCCCAGACCTCCTCGGGGGACGCGCTCACGGTCCGGCTCCGCCTGGAGGTTGCCATCAGTCGGGGAAGTCGATCAGCGCGGAGACGGAACGCGGCGCGAGCCGCTCCCGCCCTCCGAGGAAGCTCAGCTCGATCAGGAACGAGCATCCCACGACCTCGGCGCCGAACTTCTCGACGAGCTCGCACAGCGCGGCGGCGGTCCCGCCGGTCGCCAGCAGGTCGTCGTGGATCAGCACCCTTGCGCCCCCGGCGATCGCGTCGGCGTGCACCTCGAGCGCGTTGATCCCGTACTCGAGCGCGTACTCCGCGCTCACCGTCTCGTGTGGCAGCTTGCCGGGGCGCCGCGCGGGGACGAACCCGGCGTGCAGCTGACGGGCGACCGCGGCGCCGAGGATGAACCCGCGCGCCTCGGGTGCGACCACGAAATCGACCGTCAGCGGCTCGGCGAGCCGGGCGAGCCCGTCGACGGCGTCGTCGAGCGCGCGCGGATCGAGCAGCAGCGGCGTGATGTCCTTGAACACGATCCCCGGCTCCGGGAAGTCCGGGATGTCGCGGATGAACGCCCGCAGGTTCACGGTGGCCTCGCCGGGGGGGGCTAGGTCGCGATCTTGCGCAGGTCGCGGATCAGCAACAGGTGCTTGAGGTGCGTGGTGACCGTCGCGAGGTTCTCGAGCGCCTCGATCGCCTCCTTGCGGCGCTCCGGGTTCCGTGACCGCAGCGCCGGGGCGAGGATGCTCTGGAGCAGCTGCGCTTCGCGGTCCGCGGAGCTGCGGAACACGCGCAGGTTGCGGCCACCGACGCCGTAGCGCGCCAGCTCCGAGACGGCTCTCACGATCTCGCGCTCGGTCTCCTCGTAGTAGCGCACGCCGGCCCGGGTCTCCCCCTTGATCACCCCGAACTCGACCAGCTCGCGGACCAGCTGCGGATCGGCCCCGGTCTCCTCGCACACGTCCTCCAGCGAGTACAGCGCGCCCGCGTCGCGGCTGTTGACGAGCGCGCGCCGCATCGAGCGGCCATCCCCGGGGGCCGCCACGTCGTGCTCCGCACGACCCGCGGCCAGCTCCTGGCGGATCACCCGCAGCGGCAGGAACTCGTCGCGCTGCAACCGCAGGATCGTCCGCAGCCGCTGAATGTCGTTCTGGGTGTACAGGCGGTAGCCGCCCTGCGTGCGCCGCGGCGAGAGCAGCTTCTGGTCCTCCAGGTAGCGGATCTTCGAGATCGAGATCTCCGGGAATTCCTGGCGAAGCGCCTTGCAGACCGCGCCGATCGTGACCGCCTTCTGGCGCGGGCCGCCGTCCGCGCCGCCAACGGGCGGCTCGGGAGCCCGCGGGCCTTGGGTGGTTGTCTCGGAGGTCGCCATCAGCGGCTGAAGTACGCGAGCTTGTATTTGCCGATCTGCAACTCGTCGCCGTCGGTGAGCCGGTGCGAGTCGATCCGCTTGCGGTTCACGTAGGTGCCGTTCAGCGATCCGCAGTCGTCGAGGTGGTACTCGCCGCCGCGACGCACCAGCACCGCATGGTCGCGGGACACCGTGACGTCGTCGAGGAAGATGTCGCTGTCGGGCCGTCGGCCGACCGTCAGGCGGTCGCCTTCGAGCGCGAAGCTCTCGCCGGCACGTCCGCCCCCGGCGCGGATCACGAGCGCCGCTCCCCCGGCGACTACATCCTCCAACTCGATCTCCTCGAGCTCACCTGTCTCACCGATCCTGTAGGTCGCTGTCACGGGGGCGGGCGTCTCGGGCTGCCCGAAGAACGCACCGCACCGCTGGCAATAGGACGCGCCCTCGCCATTGGTGAAACCGCACTCGGGACAGTGCAGAGCCACCAACGTGGGGTCAGTCCGTCCCCGCGGCCGGAACGCGCCCCGCAAGGATGTCACTGAGCTGTTGTACGTCGGCACCCGAGATCACCAGCTCGCCGCTCTCGTCCTTCTTGCGCAGCCGATTGACCAGCTCGGCGCGCAGGATGTCGATCTTCCCATGGAGGATCCGGCGCTTATACGAGATTTCCATCTCCTCCTCGGTCAGCTGGTTGATCAGGTCCTTGAGCTCTGAATCGGTCAGCGAGCCGAGGTCGGGGAAGGTGTCCATTCGATCCTCCGTCCTGGTTAGGGGTGCGCGAGCCGCCAGTATAACCCTCGGCGTGAGAGGGTCAAGCTGAGCTTGAGAGTTTGCGTGCACGCATCTGACGGACCCCGTCGCGGGCGTACATCGCGGTCGAGACGAGCGACAGCGCGAGCCCCAGGTACAGGCACACGAGCGCGAACCAGTGGACGCCGAGCATCGCGAAGAACGGGGCTCCGAGCGTCGGCGCGACGCCGAGCCGGCCTGGCCAGTTGATCCTCAGCTCGACGCCGTGGCGGAGCCCGAAGCGGCTCATCGCGAGCACGAACACCTCCCTCGCGACGACCAGCGCGATCGCCCAGCGCGGCAGCAGCTGGAAGTTCCAGCACACGACCATCCCGGAGATCACCAGCAGACGATCGATGATCGGGTCGAGCAGCGCCCCGAGGCGGCTGTACTGGCCGGTCAGCCGGGCGACGAACCCGTCCAGGTAGTCGGCCCAGCCGATCACCCCATACACGACCGCGGCGAGCGTCGACTGACCGTCCGAGCTCGACAGCGCGACAACCAGGAACACCGGGATCCCGGCGAGCCGGACGAACCCGATCGCGTTCGGAAGCGTCCACGGGTTGAGCGGGTGTCCCGAGGTGGTCGCCTCGGGCAGCGGGCCGGAGCGGTCGATTCCGAACAGCCGCCGCTTCGTGGTCAAGGGAGCCCCCGCCACACCTCCGCGATCGCCTCCGCGGCTCCCTCCACCGGGGCCGCGCGCGACTCGAGACCGCGCCTGATCTGCAGTTCGACCTCCCCTGCCGCGAGCGCCTTGCGGCCGACCGTGACCCGGACCGGGCAGCCGAGCAGCTCCGCGTCGGCGAACTTCTCCCCCGGGTTTGCGTCGCGGTCGTCGTACAGGATGTCGAGGCCGTGGTCGCGGAGCTCCAGGTACAGCCGGTCGGCGGCCCGGCGCTCCTCGCTGCCCTCCTGCCCGAGCACCACCAGCTCGACGTCGAACGGCGCGATCGTCCGCGGCCACGAGATGCCGCGCTCGTCGGCGTTCTGCTCGACGGCCGCGGCGGCCGCGCGGGCGGGCCCGAAGCCGTATGAGCCCATCTGGATCGGCTGCTCGGTACCGGACTCGTCGAGGTAGGAGGCGTGCAGCGGCTCCGAGTAGCGGGTGCCGAGCTTGAAGATGTTGCCGACCTCGATCGCGGGCTCGATCCGGATCACCGACCCGTTGACCGTGTCGCCGGCCACCACCGTGCGGACGTCGACCGTCTCGAAGCGGAAGTCGCGACCCGGCTCGACGCCGCGCAGATGCGTGTCGGGCCGGTTGGCGCCGGCCACGTAGCCGCCCGGCCGCACCCCCTCGTCGAGCAGTACCTCGAGGTCGGTCCCGACCGGGCCGATGAACCCGGGCGGGCCCAGCCGCCGCTCGACCTCGTCGGGATGGGCGGGGCGAAAGCTCCGTCCGAGCGCGTTCTGGAGCTTGATCTCGTTGACGCGATGATCGCCGCGGACCACGACGAGCTTCATCGCGCCGTCGTCGACGACCACTGGGAAGGCCTTCAGCAGCGCCGCCTCGGGTACCTGCAGCGCCCCGGCGACCTCCTCGACCGTGGTCATGCCGGGCGTGTCGACCGGCTCGGGAGCGTCAAGCGCCGCCGGCAGCGTGACGGGCTGCGGCTCGGCGCTGGCGACCTCGACGTTGGCCGCGAAGCCGGCCGCGAGCGCCACCTCGTTCTCGCCGGCCGAGCACGGCGCCATGTACTCGTGGGCGCCGATCCCGCCCATCATCCCGACATCCGACGCGACCCGGTACCACTCCAGCCCGCACCGGTCCATGATCCGGTCGTAGGCGTGCGCATGCTTCTGGTAGGAGGCGTCGAGCCCCTCGAGGTCGCGATCGAAGCTGTAGGAGTCCTTCATGATGAACTCGCGCGTCCTCAGAACTCCCGCGCGCGGGCGCGGCTCGTCGCGCTCCTTGGTCTGGAAGTGGTAGAGGATCAGCGGCAGGTCGCGGTAGGAGCGGATCGCCGCCGCCACGTGCCCGGTGACGATCTCCTCGTGCGTGAGCGCGAGCACCATGTCGGCGCCCCTGCGGTCCTTGAGCTTGAACAGCTCCTCGATCGCGTACCGGCCGGTCGTCCGCCACGGCTCCGCGGGATGCAGCACCGGCATCAGCATCTCCTGGCCGCCGATCGCATTCATCTCCTCGCGGACGATCTGGACGACCCGCTGGTGGGTCCGCCACCCCGCTGGCAGCCAGCTCCACAGCCCCGAGCCGACCTGGCGGATCAGTCCCGCGCGCACCATCAGGATGTGGCTGATCGCCTCGGCGTCGGCCGGGGCCTCGCGCTCTGTCGGGAGGAAGTAGGTGGACAGGCGGGTCATCTAGGGCGCGAAGGGTATCCCGGAGTGATAGAAGAACCCCACGAACCAGTCCTGACAGCTTCCAAGGAGCGTTCCATGGCTTACGAAGTTCCGCCTCTCCCCTACGACTACAGCGCGCTCGAGCCGACGATCGACGACGAGACGATGCACCTGCATCACGACAAGCACCACCAGGCGTACGTCGACAAGGTCAACGCGGCTCTGGACGGCACCGCCTGGGCCGACAAGCCGATCGAGGAGGTGCTCAGGAACCTCGATCAGATCCCCGAGGACAAGCGAGGCGCGGTCCGCAACAACGGCGGCGGCCACTACAACCACTCGCTGTTCTGGGAGTGGATGTCGCCGAGCGGCGGCGGCGAGCCCGACGGCACGCTGCGCAGCGCGATCGACGCCGCGTTCGGCTCGTTCGACGACTTCAAGGCGAAGTTCAAGGAGGCCGGCGTCAACCAGTTCGGCTCCGGCTGGTCGTGGCTGGTCCACGACGGCTCCGGGCTCGCCGTCGTCTCGAGCGCCAACCAGGACAACCCGGTCAGCGACGGCAAGGCGCCGCTGCTGGGCGTCGACGTCTGGGAGCACGCGTACTACCTGAAGTACAACAACCGCCGGCCCGATTACATCGACGCCTGGTGGAACGTCGTCAACTGGGACAAGGTCGCCGAGCTGTTCGTGGCGGCCGGCGGCTAGTCTCGCGCCCCGATCTCGCGCCCCGATCGCGCGGGGCGGTCAAGCGCGGCGCGATCGCGCGGGGCGGTCAAGCGCGGCGATCGCGCCCCCGGGAGGGGGCATGGTCGAGAAAACGAACGCATTTTTCGTTTTCTCGACCATGACCTCCCGTGGGGCCGGGTGACCCGTGTGCGGGCGGGCCCGGCGCCCTTCCCCCGATCTGCTCGTGCTGCGGCACGTCTCCTCGTGCCGCCGGCACCCGCGATTCTGCCAGCCGTGCATCGACGTGTTCAGGCTTCGACCAGTCAACATGTCCCGGATGGACCCTCGCGACCTCTACGGCCTCCCGCTCGAGCGCTTCACCGAGGAGCGGAACGCCGAGGCGAAGCGCCTGCGGCAGGACGGCCGGCGGGACGAGGCCGCCGAGGTCGCGAAGCTGAAGAAGCCGTCGGTCGCCGCGTGGGCGGTCAACCAGCTCGTTCGCACGCAGCCGCGCGACGTCGACGCGTTGCTGCAGGCGGGCGACGCCCTCCAGGCGGCCCAGGCGGACGTGGTCGCGGGTCGCGGCGATGCGCGCTCGCTGGGCGCCGCCGCCGAGGCCGAGCGAGCGGCGCTCGAAACACTCACCAATACGGCGCGCGGCCTGCTCAGCTCCGAAGGCCATGAGCTGGCGCCCGCGAAGCTTGAACAGGTCTCCGAGACGCTGCACGCCGCGGCGATCGACCCGCAGGCCCGGGATCAGGTGCGAGACGGGTGCCTGGTTCGGGAGCTGCGGCACGTCGGCCTCGGAGGCCTCGGAGCACTCGAAGGCGGCGCCGCGCCCGCGCTGCGCCGGACCGCCGCCAGGGCCAAGGCGCCGCCCGACGACGGTCGCGCCGCCGAGCGCAGGGCCGCCCGCCAGGCCGAAGCCGCGGCGCGTCGCGAGCACGAACGAGCCGCGCGCGCCCTCGAGGTCGCACAGGAGCGACGCGACCGCACCGCCGACGGCCTCCGGGAGGCCGAGCAGGCGCTGTCGGCCGCCCGGCAGCGCGCCGAGCGCGCCACCGAGGAGCTCGAGCGCGCCCGCGACGCGCTCGAGAAACGATGAAACGAGAGCTCCGCTTCCTATGGACGCTACGCGTGCTCCCGCTCCGGGTCGGCTGGTTCCAGTGGCGGGCGCGGCGGCTCGCACTTCGGACCGGCGACGGCTTCAGCGCGGTCTCCCCCACGCGGCCTCACAACCTCGCGGTGTTGTTGAAGGCGGCGCGCGGGCGCAGGCTGCTCGTAGAGCTCGGCACCGGCACCGCCTGGACCGCGATCTCGCTGCTGCTCGCCGACCCCAAGCGCGAGCTGATCAGCTACGACCCGATCGAGCGACCCGAGCGCGAGCGTTACCTCGACCTGGCCGGCCCGGCCGTGCGACGCCGGCTCACTCTGATCGGCGCGCCCGGCGCCGAGGTGCCCCCTGGCCAACTGCCCGTCGAGCTGCTCTACATCGACAGCTCACATGAGCGCGAGCCGACGATCGCGGAGGTCGAGGCGTGGCGCTCCGCGCTCGCGCCCGGAGCCCTGATCGTGTTCGACGACTTCGACCATCCCGAGTACCCGGGGGTCGGAGAGGCGATCGCCGAGCTCGGCCTCGAAGGCAGGCGCGAGGCGAATCTGTTCGTCGCTACGCCCGCGTGAAGCGCCGGCCGGCCACCGGCGAGGTCTGCTCGTCGAGCCGGGCTGCCTCCGCCTCGAGGGCTGCCATCCGCTCGGGCGTCATCGCGGTCTGATCCTCGTTCTCGGCCAGCCACTCCCGGGCCGCGGCGGCCTCGGTCTCGTCGCGCACGACCTGCTTGCCGGCCGCGTAGTACCGGTCGATCTCCGCGAACAGCTCGTCGACGAGCCGCTCGGTCGGGACCTTCTTCAATGGTTCGCCGCGCGAGTAGATCATCCCCATGTCCTTGGCGCCGGTGATCCCGAAGTCGGCGTGCCTCGCCTCGCCGATCCCGTTCACCGCGCAGCCGAGCACCGACACCTCGATTGGGTCCGCGTAGGCCTCGAGCCGGCGCTCGATCTCGGCAACGACCGTGTCCATGTCGAACTGCAGCCGGCCGCAGGTCGGGCACGCAATCAGCACCGGGCCGCGCTCGCGGAGCTTCAGCGCCTTGAGGATCTCCCATGCGACCTTCACCTCCTCCTCGGCGTGGAACGTCGACAGGGAGATCCGGATCGTGTCGCCGATCCCGTCGGCGAGCAGCGTGCCGAGGCCGACCGCGGACTTGAGCGAGCCCGACCACTTGGTGCCGGCCTCGGTGATCCCGAGGTGGAGCGGATACGGGATCCGCTCGGCCAGCATCCGATTCGAGGCGATCGTGTTGGGAACGCTGGTCGACTTCATCGAGACCTTGAAGTTGTCGAACTCGAGCTGCTCCATCAGCTCGACGAACCCGAGCGCCGCAGCCACCAGCGCCTCGACGGGGTCGGTGAACTCGAGCTCGCGCAGGTGCGCCGGCAGCGAGCCGGAGTTGACGCCGATCCGCAGCGGCGTGCCGGTCTGCTTGGCCCGCTCCACGACCTGGGCAACCTTCTCCGGGCCGCCGATGTTGCCGGGGTTGATCCGCACGCAGTGCGCGCCCGCGTCGAGCGCCTTCAGCGCCAGCGTGTGGTTGAAGTGGATATCGGCGATCACCGGGATCGGCGAGTCCGTGACGATCGTCCTCAGCGCCTCGACGTCCTTCTCGCGCGGCACCGCGACGCGGACGATGTCGGCGCCCGCCTCGGCGACGGTGCGGATCTGCCGCATCGTCGCGTCGAGGTCGGCGGTCTCGGTCTTGGTCATCGTCTGCACCGCGACCGGCGCTCCGCCTCCGATCGGCACCGCGCCGACGTGGATCTGGCGCTCTGAGGCCATCGCCCGGAGTGTAGAGAGCGCGATCGGCTCAGCTGCGCCGCTGTCGCCAGGCGTACACGGCAAAGCCGGCGCCGGCGACCAGCAGCAGCGCCAGCACGACGATCAGTGATGTGGGAAGGAACGAGCCTCCCTGCTGGCCCGAGCCGCCGCCGCCGCCGTGCAGCCCGCCGAGCTTGGCGAGCAGTGCCCGTTGGAGCACGTCCTGGCAGTTCGTGTACTCCCTGATGTCCGCCGGCATCGTCGCCAGCGCGCTGCGCAGCTGCTGCACCGAGTATTGCTGGGTCAGCTGCGCGTGGGTGTTGCAGTCGGCGACGGGCGAACTCAGCCCGGTCGCCAGCGCGACCGGGGACGCCCAGGCGAGCAGCGCGGAGACCGCGCAGATCACGGCGATGCGACATACGGAGGCTCGAGTCACGGACGACAGAGTAGGCCTAGTGGGATGCAGCCGGTGCCGGATGACGATCAGGAGCCAGGCGACACGGCCGCCGACGGCGGATGCTGGACCAGTACGGCGGGGCCCGGCGGCCCAGGTCCGACCAGTTGGGAGCCGCGCTGGCCGATCGCGGCGGGCGGCAGGCGCCACGCCGGATTGATCAGGAACCGCTCGACGACGAATTCGTCGAGCGTCCTGCGTGCGAGCAGCGTCACCCCGGACGGCAGCGGATGCGCCGTCGTCTGGAAGATGCTGCCGACAACGTCAACTTCGTTAACGCTCACCGGCCTCGGCGCGGGCGGGTCCCACGGGATCCCCGGGAGGTAGATCTGCAGGGCCTGCGTCGCGAAGCCACTGGAGTACAGGACGATCGCCCGCGGGCCGGCGGGGCGGCCGAGCGCGGCGGCTACGCCCCGCCAGTTCGGCCGCTGGTACTGCGGGTTCTGGTCGATGCGAGCCTGCGCCCAGATGAAGCCTCCGAGCACCACGACCGCAAGCGCCGCGCCCGCCGCTCGTGCCCTCGGGACCGTGCAGGCCCCACCGACCACCACCGCGAGTGGGATCCAGGCCGGCATGAAGTTGCGGGGGATAACGTAGTCGCCGCCAAGCTCGGCGATCAAGAGCGGCAAGACGATCACGCACGCGGCCAGGCCGCCGGCGACAGCGGCTCCGCGCTGCTGTTGCGGCGTGCCTCCGACGATCATCAGCACCACGACGACCGCGACCAGCGCCCCCGCCCCCCACAGGCCCCAGGTGACCAGCGAGCTCTGATAGAGCGTTCCGAGCCCCAGGCTGACCGGGATCTGTTCGATCCGAACCGACAGCGGGGAACGCGTAGCGATCCAATTGAGGAGATGGCGGTTGGTGTCGCCGACCGCCAGCGGCAGCATCGCGAGTTGCACGGCGGCGACGGCCGCTCCCGCGAGCAGCACCCGCCGCCGGTGGGGACCCCAGAGCAGGAGGAGCAGACCCTCCGGGGCGATCAGGAAGCCGGCGAAGAAATGCGTTGTGACTGCGAGCGCGGAGAACACGGCCCACCAGGCGATGTTCCGCGTGGAGGGCTCCTGCCAGGCCCGCACGAAGAACAGAAACGACAGCCCGCAGAGCAGCCCCAGAAGTATGTACGAGCGTGCCTCCTGCGAGTACCAGATCATGAAGGGGGAAAACGCCGCGAACGCGGCGGCCGCGACGCCGGCCCACCGCGAGATCAGGCGACGGCCGCAGAGGTAGGCGACCGGGATCACCGCGGTCCCCAGCAGGGCGGAGAACGAGCGCAGTCCGGCCTCGCCGGTGCCGAAAATCTTCGCCCACAGCCACGCGAGCACGAAGTACAGCGGGGGCGTCGTCTCGTTGACCCGCACGGCGTGAAGCAGTCCGCCGAGCGACATGTGCAGCTCGTGAACCGTGGTGGCTTCGTCCGCCCAGTAGCTCTGGCCGGTGAGTGTCGAGAACCGCAGAATCGCCCCCGCCACGACGAGCACCGCAAGCACCCATACCTCGGGCGAGATCCGCATCGCGGTGGTCTTCGGCTCGACCGCAGCCACGGACGCCTCGGCGGTGCGGATCGGCGTCAGCATCCGAGCCAGTGTAAGTAATCTAGCCAGCTTGCTTCGGCACTCGAGAGTCACGAGAACGCCGTCGCGACGGGCGCTGGCGGCGCTCGTCGTCGCCAGCGCGCTGGGCCTGTTGTCATCCGCCTGCGGAAGGTCGTCTCGCACCGTGCTGGGTCCGTTGGCATCCTCGAGACCGCCGCTCGAGACGATCTTCGAGCCCGATGAGCAGCTGCGCGTGAATCCGGCCGCGACGCTCGACACGATGCGCCGGCTCGGCGTCGCGCGGGTGAAGCTGTACGTCCCGTGGGTCGCGGTCGCCCCCGATTCCGCCGCCACCGCACCGCCCGCCGGTTTCGACGCATCCGACCCCGGCGCCTACCCCGCGTCCACCTGGACGTACTACGACACCGTGGTGCGCGACGCGACGGAGCGCGGGATCGGGATCGACCTCACAGTCGGCGCGCCGGCCCCGAAATGGGCGACGGGGCCGGGAGCGCCGCCGGGCGCACCGCCCGGCGTGTGGAAGCCCTCGCCGGCCAGATTCAGTCAGTTCGTGCACGCACTGGCGGTGCGCTACAGCGGCCGGTACACGCCCACCGGCGCGCCCTCGCCACTCCCGCGGGTCGACTTCTGGGCGATCTGGAACGAGCCGAACTACGGGCCCGAGCTGGCACCTCAGGCAATCGACCACTCGACCATCGAGGTGTCCCCCTCGCTGTACCGCGGGCTCGCGGACGCGGCGTGGACCGAGCTGCAACAGACCGGCCACGGCCACGACACGATCCTGATCGGCGAGCTCGCCCCGCGCGGGATCACGACCGGCGACAACCCGGGCAACTTCTCCGGAATGGTGCCGCTGCGGTTTGTGCGCGCCCTGTACTGCGTGGACCCCTCGCTCCATCCGCTCCGGGGCGCGGCCGCGACCGAGCGCGGCTGCCCCGCTACGGCCACCGGGTCCTCGTCGTTCGCGGCCGAGAACCCGGCGCTCTTCCAGGCCAGCGGATTCGCCGTGCATCCGTATCCGCAAGGTGCCCTCGACCCCGACGTGATCACACCCGGGGAGCCGGACTACGCCGACCTCGCCACGCTACCGCGGCTGCTGAGGCTGCTCGACGCCGTGCAGCAGGTATACGGCTCGAGCAAGCGCTTCGATCTCTATTCCACGGAGTTTGGTTACAAGACCAATCCGCCGTTCATCGCGGGTGTGCCGATCGCTCAGGCGCCCCTGTATCTCAATTGGGCGGAGTACCTGAGCTGGCTGGACCCGCGAATCCGGTCCTACGACCAGTACGAGCTCACCGATCCGCCGGCCACTCACTCGCAATTCGACACCGGCCTCGAGTTCGCCGGCGGCGCGCCTAAGCCGACACTGGCCGCGTTCCGGCTGCCGATCTTTCTGCCGGTCACCCGCGCGCCGAACGGCGCTGCGCTGCTCGTGTGGGGGTGTGTGCGCCCTGCTCGCTACGCCCGGCAGCCGCAGCCCGTGCGGATCGAGCTTCAGCCCCACGGGAGCGGCGCCTTCAAGGTCATCGACACGCTGTCGATAAACGACCGAGACGGATATTTCGACGCCCGCGTGCGGTTTCCGTCGAGTGGCGCGGTCAGGCTTGCCTGGGTCTACCCTGACGGGACGACGATCCACAGCCGCGAGGTGGCGATCGAGATCGGCTAGCGGTCTCGTCGCGGCGGAGGGGTCGTTGGGCGGGCAGCGGCCGCAACTTCCCCTGGCGACAAAGGTTGAAAGGATGCTGATGAGCTCGACACGGTCAGGACGACTGCTCGCGCTACTGGTCGCCGGTGGGCTCGCGTGCCTGGGGGGCGCGGCGCCGGCCGGCGCGTCGACCCGGCAGGTGTCGGTGTTCCAGGACGACACGACGCTCACGACGAACCCGGCCGGGATGCTCCAGGAGCTCCGACACCTCGGCGTAAACACGGTCCGGCTCGGGATCAAGTGGTCGACGATCGCGCCGGCGCCCACCTCGCGCACGCGGCCGAACTTCAACGCGTCGGACCCGAACGCGTACCCCCAGGGGGCGTGGAGCATCTACGACACGATCGTCGCCGACGCCCGCGCCGACGGTCTTCAGCTGATGTTCAATCCGACCGGGTATGCGCCGCTGTGGGCACAGGGTGCGAACCCGGGCAAGTACGGGTCGCACTACGACCCCAAGTTTGCGTTCATGCCGTCGGCGAGCGAGTACCAGCAGTTCGTCGAGGCGGTCGGCAAGCGCTACCCGACCGTCCACACGTGGGAGCTCTACAACGAGCCGAACTTCGGCGAGGACCTCTCCCCCCAGGGGATCGACGGCTCGCATGTTCTGTACGCGCCGGTGATGTACCGAGCGCTCGCCGCGGCCGGGTGGACCGCGCTACGCGCGACCGGCCACGCACACGACACGATCCTGATCGGAGCGACCGCCGCCCACGGATCGGTGATTCCGGCCAAGCACGGCACGGGGCTTCCCGGGGCTTACGGCGAGACCCCGCCGCTGCAGTTCATGCGCGAGCTGTACTGCCTGGACTCGAATTACCAGCCGTATCGCGGCGCCGCCGCGGCCGCCCGCAAGTGCCCGACGACCGCGGCCGCCGCCCGCGGCTTCCGCGCCCAGAACCCGGCGCTGTTCAATGCGAGCGGCTGGTCGACCCATCCGTATCCGCTTGGGAACGACGGCGGCCTCCCGCCGACGCAGACCACCTACAAGGGCCCCAACTACGCGGGGTTCAGCCAGCTGCCGAACGTGTCGGCCACGCTGGACCGGATCCAGCGCGTTTACCACTCGGGCAGGCGCATCCCGGTCTGGAACACCGAGTACGGGTACATAACGAATCCCCCGAACCGCTCGGAGCACTTCGCGTCTCCCGCAACGCAGGGCTATTACGACAACTGGGCCGAGTACCTGTCGTGGCGCAATTCGCGGATCGCGAGCGCGATGCAGTACCTGCTGTACGACCCGAACCCGGTGGTCGGGACCCCCGAGTGCGGCGGGTTCGCGAGCGGGCTCCTGTACTACTCGGTGCCGGTGCCGACCCCCGGGTGCACGCCGTTCCCGGCGGGCGCGGCCAAGCCGGGGCTGAACGCCTACCGGCTGCCGATCTTCCTGCCGACGAGCTCTGCGCGGCCCGGCAACGCGGTCACCGTGTGGGGCTGCCTGAGGCCGGTCCACTACGCGCTCGTCGACACCGGCAAGCCGCAGACCGTGCTGATCCAGTACCAGCGCGGGGGCCGCGGCGCGTGGTCGACGGTGTCGAGCGTCACGTTCACGAACCCGTCCTCCAGCTGCTACTTCACGCGGCAGGTGAAGTTCCCGGCCAGCGGTTCGGTGCGGCTCTCGTACAGCTATCCCGCAAACGACCTCCGCCTCCAGCCGGGCGTCGTCCACACATACTTCGACCCGCTCGTGCCCACCCTGAGCCGCGTGGCGGGCATCGCGATCAAGTAGTTGTCACCGACGCTGAGACGTCCGGTTGCGCTGCTCGGCGCACTGCTCCTCGTTATCGCGTTCGCGGCGCTGCACGCCGGCCGCGCGGCCGCCTCCTCGAACCAGCAGGCGATGTTCGGGGACGACACCCAGCTGCTCACCAATCCTTCGCTCACGATCCAGCGGCTGCGGATCCTCGGGGTCGCGCGGATCCGGGTCGCGTTCCGGTGGCAGTACATCGCGCCGCAGCCCACGGCCAGTAAGCCCCCGACGGGCTTCGACGGCTCGGACCCGGCCTCGTACCCCGCGGCAAACTGGGGGATCTGGGACGACGTCGTTCGTGAAGCCGAGCAGGCCGGAATGGCCATCGACCTCGACGCGATGGGCGGCGCGCCGGTGTGGGCGCTCGGCCCAGGCCGCCCGAAGGGCAGCAAGAACCTGGGCTGGAACCCGTCGCCGAGCCTCTTCCAGGCGTTCGTACACGCGCTCGGCGTCCGCTACAGCGGCGACTACGACCCGACGCTGAAGAAGCTCGTCCCGGGCGATCCGAACGATCTCCCGAGGGTCTCGTTCTGGTCGGTCTGGAACGAGCCCGACTATGGGCCGAGCCTCGCCCCGCAGGGGGTCCCGGGTCATCTCACGATCGAGAACAGCCCCCGCATGTACCGGAACCTCGTCAACGCCGCGTGGACTGCGCTACAGCAGACCGGCCACCTGCACGACACGTTCGTCTTCGGCGAGCTGGCACCGCGCGGCGAGGACGACTGGGGCGTGTTCTCGGGCATGAAGCCGCTGGTGTTCCTGCGCGCGATGTACTGCGTCGACGCGGGCTACCGCCCGCTGAGGGGCGCCGCGGCGGCGAGCCGAGGGTGTCCGGCGACCGCCGCCTCCTCGCGCAGGTTCCGCGCCCAGAACCCGGCGCTGTTCCGGGCGACCGGGATCTCCGACCACCCGTATATGCGCTGGTATCCCCCGAACTACGAGCAGAGCCCCGATCCGGTCAACGGCTCGACGACGGTGGACTACTCCTCGCTGGCGACGATCGGCAACCTGATCCGCGCCAGCGACCGGCTCGAGCGGGTCTACGGGTCGCCGTCGCATCTCCAGATCTACAACACCGAGTTCGGATATATCACGAGCCCGCCGAAGCACGACAACCAGCGCGAGCCGAAGCCGCCCTACTACTACCCGTGGGTCTCGAACGCGACGGCCGCGTACTACGACAACTGGGCCGAGTACATCTCGTGGCGAAACCCGCGGATCGCGTCGTTCTTCCAGTACCTCCTCCACGACCCGCTGCCCGTGAACAAAGCCACCGATTGGGGCGGCTTTGCCAGCGGGCTGCTGAACTGGGACTACAACGCGAAGCCCGGGTTCAGCGCCTGGCGGCTGCCGCTGTACCTGCCGGTCACCACCGCCAGGCGCGGTCAGGCGCTGAAGGTCTGGGGATGCATTCGTCCCGCCCAGTACTCGATCTCCGACACCAAGCTCCCCCAGACGGTCGCGATCCAGCTGCAGCCAAACTCCACGGGCCGGTTCCAGACCGTCCAGACCGTCACGATCTCGAGCCCCACCGCGAGCTGCTACTTCTTCGTCCCGGTCAAGTTCGCGGCCAGCGGGTCGGTCCGCCTGACCTGGACGTATCCGTCGCCCGACCCGAACTTTGCCTACCTTGACCCGCTCAAGCAGCACCAGGTCTACAGCCGCCACGTCCAGATCACGCTCCGGTAGCCATCGGCGATACTTGGACGATGGAGTCCGGCGCGGAGCTCGTAGCCCGGCTGAGCGCGATCACCGGCCCCGATCACGTCCTCACCGACCCGCGCGCGCTCGCGACGTACCGCTCGGACGGGCTAGCCCACTACCGCCAGCAGCCGCTCGCGGCGGTGCTCCCGGGGGACGCGGCCGAGGTGCGCGAGGTCGTCCGAGCGTGCTTCGATGCGCGCGTCCCGTGGGTCGCGAGGGGATCCGGTACCGGCCTGTCGGGCGGGGCGCTGCCGGTTGCGGAGGGCGTGCTGATCGTGCTCGCGCGGCTGCGGCGGATCGTGTCCGTCGAGCTCGACGACGCGCGGGTCGTGGTCGAGCCGGGCGTCACCAACCTCTCGATTTCCCGCGTGGTCGCGCCGACGCATTTCTTCCCGCCCGACCCCTCCAGCCAGGTCGTCTGCTCGATCGGCGGCAACATCGCTGAGAACTCCGGCGGCGCCCATTGCTTCAAGTACGGGTTCACCACCAACTACGTGACCGGGCTCGAGATCGTGCTGAGCGACGGGACGGTCGTGGAGCTGGACCGCGACGCGCCGGGCTACGACCTGCTTGGGGCGTTTGTCGGCTCCGAGGGGACGCTCGGCGTCGCCACCAGGATCACGGTCCGGGTGGTCCCGCGTCCGGAGGCCGTGCGCACCCTGGTGGCGTTCTTCGAGCACACGGCGCAGGCCGGTGAGGCCGTCAGCGCGATCGTCGCGGCGGGGATCGTGCCCGGTGCGATCGAGATGATGGACAGCCTCTCGATCCGGGCCGCCGAGCAGGCGACCGGCGTCGGCTACCGGCTCGACGCCGGGGCGGCGCTGATCGTGGAGATCGACGGTCCGGCCGAGGAGTGCGAGTCGCGCTTCGAGGAGGTCGTGGGCCTGGTCGAGCGCGAGCAGGCGATCGAGGTGCGGGTCGCCGCGGACGAGCGCGAGCGGGAGCTGATCTGGAAGGCGCGTAAGGCCGCATTCGCCGCGATGGGGCGGATCGCCCCCGCGTACTACGTGCAGGACGGCGTGATCCCGCGCACGCGGCTCTCGGAGGTGCTCGAGCGGATCGACGAGCTGGCCGCCGAGTACGGGCTGCAGGTCGCGAACGTGTTCCACGCCGGCGACGGCAACCTGCACCCGCTCGTCTGCTACGACTCGGCGCGCGAGGGCGAGGCGGAGCGCGCCGAGGAGCTCGCGGGGCTGATCGTCAAGACGTGCGTGGACGCGGGCGGTTCGATCACCGGCGAGCACGGGGTCGGTGTCGACAAGAAGGCGTACATGCCCTCGATGTTCGCTGAACCCGACCTCGAGGCGTTTCAGCGGCTGCGGTGTGCGTTTGACCCACACGGGCTCGCGAACCCCGGCAAGGTGATGCCGACCCCGCGGCTGTGCGGCGAGGTGCCGGGCCCGTACCGAGAGCACCCGCTCGAGCGCGCGGGCGTCGCGACCCGGTTCTGATGCCGCGCCGGCTCAGCCCGTCGAGCTTTGGGGCGGCGGCCGCAGCGCTGTCGGCGGCCGCCGCCGGCGGTGAGGCGGTGCGGATCGTCGGCGGCGGCAGCAAGGCCGGCTGGGGCGCCCAGGGCGCCGCGCCGGACGTCGAGCTGTCCACCGACGGGCTGGGCCGGGTGCTCGAGCACAACGCGGGCGACCTCACGGCCGTGCTCGAGGCCGGCGTGCCCCTCGCCCAAGCGCAGCGGCAGTTCGCCGCCGCCGGCCAGATGCTGGCTCTCGACCCGTTTCTGGGGCGGGACCGCGAGGCGACGATCGGTGGCGTGCTCGCGACCGCGGACTGCGGACCGCTGCGCCACCGCTACGGCGCGCCGCGCGACCTGGTGCTCGGGATGACCGTCGCGCTCAGCGACGGAACCGTCGCCAAATCGGGCGGCAAGGTGATCAAGAACGTTGCCGGCTACGACCTCGGGAAGCTGTTCACGGGCTCGTTCGGGACGCTCGGCGTGATCCTGTCGGTGAGCGTCCGCCTGCATCCCCTGCCGATCCAGACCGTGACCGTTGTGGGCGACAGCGGCGATCCCGCGGCCGTGGCGGCAGCCACTTCGTCACTCGCGGCGGCGCCGCTCGAGCTCGAGGCGCTCGACGTCGCGTGGCACCAGCAGCGCGGCGGCGTGCTCGCGCAGTGCGCGGGTGCCGCCGCTCCGGCGCGAGCCGAGCGCGTTGCCCGGCTGCTGCTCGAGGCCGGCCTCGACGCGGTCGAGATCGCCGCCGACGATGCGGAGCTGTGGGCGCGCCAGCGCGCCGGCCAGCGCTCGCAGGACGAGGCGCTCGTCAGAGTTGCGGCGCGTCCGAGCGCGCTCGTTGGCGTGCTCGAGGCGGTCCGCGCCAGCGGCGCGAGCGCGGTCGCCCGGGCAGCGGTCGGCCACTCGTTCGTCGCGCTCGACCCGGGCGCGCTCGGCACGCTGCTCGCGCACCTGCCACCAGGCGCGGTGCCCGTGCTGCTGGACGCGCCGTCCGTGCTCCACGGCGCGGTCGATCCGTGGGGCGAGCCGCGGGACGCGGCGCCGCTCGAGCTGATGCGGAGCGTCAAGCGGCGCTTCGACCCGACCCTCACCTGCAACCCGGGGGTGTTCGTTGGCGGTATCTGAGCGACCCGGTTTCGACTCCCACCGTGCGCCCGAGCGGGAGGTCGTCGAGGACTGCGTGCATTGCGGCTTTTGCCTGCCGACCTGCCCCACCTACGTGCTGTGGGCCGGCGAGGCGGACTCGCCCCGCGGCCGGATCGTCCTGATCGGCGAGGCACTCGACGGAGCCGAGCTGTCAGGCGAGCTGGTCACGCACCTCGACCGGTGCCTCGGCTGCATGGCGTGCGTGACTGCGTGCCCCTCCGGCGTCCGCTACGACCGGCTGATCGAGCGGGCGCGGCCGCAGATCGAGCGTCACCATCGCCGCCCGCGCTCGGAGCGGGCGCTGCGCCGGCTGCTGTTCGAGACGCTCCCCCACCCCAAGCGGCTGCGCGCGCTGGCGCCGCTGATCGAGGCCGGCAGGCGGCTCGGCTCCGAGCGGCTGCCGGGGCGGCTCGGGACGATCGCGCGGTTCGCGCCGCGAGCGCCGCTGCGCCGGACGATGAGCGCGCGCGTGCCCGAATTCACGCCCGCTGCCGGCGAGCGCCGCGGACGCGTCGCGCTGCTGCTCGGATGCGTGCAGCGGGTCTTCTACCCGGAGGTCCACGCCGCGGCGATTCGGGTGCTGGCGGCGGAGGGCTTCGAGGTGCTGGCTCCGTCGGCGCCGCAGTGCTGCGGGGCGCTCGAGCTGCACGCGGGCGCGGAGGGCTCCGCCGTCGCTCGCGCGCGTGCGACCGTCGCGGCGTTCGACGCGCTCGGAGAAATCGACCATGTGATCACGGAGGCGGCCGGGTGCGGATCGGCGATGAAGGAGTACGGCGACCTGCTCGGCACCCCCGAGGCCCGCGCGTTCGCGGCGCGGGTGCGCGACGTCAGCGAGGTGCTCGCCTCGGTCCCAGCGCGGGCGCCGCGCGGTCCGGTGCCGCTCCGGGTCGCCTACCACGACGCCTGCCACCTCGCCCACGCGCAGGGAGTTCGCGCCCAGCCACGCGAGCTGCTGCGCGCGATCCCCGCGCTCGAGCTACTCGAGGTCGCCGCCGAGCCGGAGATCTGCTGCGGCTCGGCGGGCGTCTACAACCTCCTCCAGCCCGCCGCCGCGGCGGAGCTGGGCGCCCGCAAGGCTCACAACCTGCTCGACACCGGCGCGCAGGCGATCGCCGCCGGGAATCCCGGCTGCGCCGCGCAGCTCGACGTGCACCTCCGCGAGCTCGGACGGCCGTTGCCGATCCTTCACCCGGTCGAGCTCGTGTGGCGCTCGATCGCCGCGGGCGGAACGCAAGCCAGGCCGGGGTAGCCGGCGTCCGGCCGGCCTACGAGTACATCGACTCGATGTCGGCCTCGTACTTGCTCGCGATCGGCTTGCGCTTGAGCTTCATCGTCGGGGTCAGCTCGTCACCGCCCGGCAGCCAGTCGCCGCGGACGATCGTGAACTTCTTGATCTGCTCGACGCGCGCCAGATGCGTGTTCGCCTCGTCGATGCCCTCCTGAACGGCCGCGACGATCCTCGCGTCGCCGGCCAGGCCTTCCAGCGTGTCGCCCTCGAGTCCCTGCTGCTTGGCCCACTGCGGCGCGAAATCGGCGTCGAGCACGATCAGCGCCGTGTTGTACGGCCGCCGGTCCCCGATGCAGATCGCCTGGCCGATCAGCGGGCTCGCCGTCTTGATCGCCGCCTCGATGTTCGCGGGGGACATGTTCTTGCCCGCCGCGTTGATGATGATCTCCTTCTTGCGATCGACCAGCCGCAGGTAGCCGTCGGCGTCGAGCTCGCCGATGTCACCGGTGTGCAGCCAGCCGTCGCGATCGATCGTCTCGGCCGTCTTGTCGGGCTGGTTGCGGTAACCCATCATCACGAACTCGGACTTGACCAGCACCTCGCCGTCGTCGGCGATCCGAATCTCGCAGCCCGGGCTGGGCGGCCCGACGGTGCCGATCTTGACCTCGCCGGGGCGGTTGCAGGTGCCCGCGCCGCAGGTCTCGGACATCCCCCACAGCTCGGCGAGCTCGATCCCCAGCGCGTGGAAGAACTCGAGCACCTCGACCGGCGTCGGGGCGGCGCCGACGTTAACGCCCTCGACCTGATCGAGCCCGAGCATCGCGCGGATCCCCGCGAAGTACTTCTCGTCGGCCTCGGCGACCTGCGCCTCGAGCTCCTCGGGCACCGGCTCGCCGGCCTGCTGAAGGCGAACGCGCTGGATTGCCGCGGCGATCGCGTCCTCGATCGGCTTGCGCTGCTCCTCGGGCTGCCCGGCGAGCATCGTCTCCAGGCCCGCCTTCAGCTTCTCCCAGATCCGCGGCACCGCGAAGAACCAGGTCGGGTGCACCTGCGGCAGGTAGGTGAGGATCTCCCGCGGGTTCGGCGCGCACGTCACCGTCCCCGCGAAGATCGTCGGAAGGTAGTGATGCGCCATCCGCTCGGCGATGTGCGCGGCGGGGAGCCACGAGATCACCTTCGCCCCGGGCTCGAGGTTGATGATCTCCTCGGTGACCTTGGCCGCGAACATGATGTTGTGGTGCGAGAGCTGGACGCCCTTCGGCGGCCCCGTCGTGCCGGATGTGTAGATCAGCGTCAGCACGTCCTCGGGCTGGGCGCCTTCGATCGACGCCGCATCGAACTCGGGGTTCGAATCCTCGACGTCTGACAGCGCGATCGTTTCCTCGGGCGGCTCCCCGTCGACCACGATCACGTGCTCGAGCCCGGGCAGCTCCTTACGCGCCTCGAGCATCACGGGCAGGAACGCCTGCTCGACGATCACCACTCGTGCACCGGAGTCCTCGACCAGGTAGCGGATCTCCTCGGCCGGATAGGTGGTGTAGATCGAGAACGGGGTCGCGCCGAGCGTCACCGCCGCGAGGTCGGCGATATGGAACTCGGGCCGGTTGGCGAGCATGATCGCGACCACGTCGCCGCGCCCGATCCCGAGCTTCGCGAGCCCTCCGGCGAGCGCGTCGACGCGGCCGAGCAGCTCCGACCACGTCAGCGACACGTTGTCGTCGGGCCAGCGCACCGCGACGATCTCCGGATGGTTCGCGGCCGTGCGCCGCAGCGCCTCGGTCAGGGTCGGGGCGTCAACCGCCTTGCCGGCGGCCTCCGTAATCGTGCTGCTCTCCATAGTCTCTCCTCGGGCCTCGTTCAAGGTGATGATGCGAGCGGAACGCTACCGCAGCGGCAGCGCCGGTTACGGGACGTTGAACCCCTTGCCGGACAGGGTCGAGATGTCGTTGCTCAGGCCGATCACGAAAATCAACAGGATCAGCACGAACCCCACTGCGCCGGCGCGCTCCATCACCTCGAACGGGATCCGCTTGCCGCGGATCTTCTCGGCGACTGCCCAGAACACGTGTCCGCCGTCGAGCGGCAGGAACGGGAACAGGTTGATGATCCCGAGCGACAGCGAGATCAGCGCCAGCACCTCGAGTGCCTGCGTGGTCGAGTGTGAGAACGACTCCTGCGCGACCGTGTAGCCCCCGACCACGCCGTGCAGCTGCTTGCGCTCCTGGGGCTCGAAGATCCGCACGATCACGCCGACGGTTCGCCCCGTCACGCTCCAGAGCCCTGAGACCGTCAGCGACGCGGCCTCGCCGGCGCCGACCGGCTGCTGCTTGTTGTCGAATTCGAACCCGAGCAACGGCCGTTTCGCGGCCGCGCTGTAAACGGGCCGGAGCGCGAACGCGCGCAGCTGTCCGCCGCGTTTGACGACGACCGCTGCCGGAGTCGCCGCGACGCACCCGTTGACCTCGGCGCCGGCGCACTTGTGCGTCGCCAGCTGCGCGCGGATCGCCATGTAGGAGCCTCCGACGCCGTCCACCGAGACGATCTGGTCGCCTGGCTTGAGCACCGCGTTCGCCGGGGCGGCCGTCACGGCCGCGACGCGAGTGCTCGCGACGGGCTGCCCGTGAGAGGTGACGGTCTTGCCGTTGGCCAGGAACAGCGCCCAGATGATCAGAAACGCGATCGCGATGTTCACCGCGGGGCCCGCGAGGATCACCACTACGCGCTTCCAGACCGGCTGGTTGTAGTACGCCCGGCGCTCCACCTCCGGCGACAGCACCTCGTTCGGGTTCATTCCGGTGATCTTCACGTAGCCCCCGAGCGGGATCGGCGCGATGCCGTATTCGGTCTCACCGATTCGCTTCTTCACGAGCATCGGCCCGAAGAACAGCGAGAACCGCTCGACGCGCATCCCGACCGCCTTGGCGGCCGTGAAATGGCCGGCCTCGTGCAGCACGATCAGCGCCACGAACCCGAGGAACGCGAGCAGGTAGGACACACGGGGAGTGTGGCAGGCCCGGCTATGCGTTCCTGAAGAGCCCCAGGGGTCAGGCGAGCGCGCGCTGCGCGACCAGCTCGGCGGCCAGCCGCCGCGCGGCGCCGTCGGCCTCCCCGAGCGCTTCGAACGAGTGGATCCGCTCCGCCGGAAGCTCGGCGAGGGTCTCCTCGATCACCGCCTCGATCTCCAGGAAGCCGATCCGCCGGGCCAGGAACGCGTGCACGGCGACCTCGTTCGCGGCGTTCATCGTGCACGGCGCACTCCCACCGGCGCGCGCGGCCTCGCGGGCCAGGCGCAGGCAGCCGAACGTCTGCTCGTCGGCCGCCTCGAACGTCAGCCCACCCACCGATACGAGGTCGAGCGGCCTGACCGGCACGTCGACCCGCTCGGGATGGTGGAGCGCGTACGCGATCGGAACCCGCATGTCGGGATAGCCGAGATGCGCGAGGGTCGCGCCGTCGCACAGCTGGATCAGGCTGTGGACGATCGACTGCGGGTGGACGACCACGTCGATCTGCTCGTACGGGGTCCCGAACAGGTGGTGGGCCTCGATCAGCTCGAGCCCCTTGTTCATCAGCGTCGCCGAGTCGATCGTGATCTTGCCGCCCATCTCCCAGGTCGGGTGCGCGAGCGCCTGTTCGGGGGCGACGTCGCGAAGCTCGTCGCGAGTCATGCCCCGGAACGGACCGCCCGAGGCGGTCAGGATCAGGCGCTCGACCGTTCCCGCGCGCTCGGCGGCGAGCAGCTGGTAGAGCGCAGAGTGCTCGGAGTCGACGGGGATGATCTGCGCGCCGGTCGCCTCGGCGAGCTGCGTGACGAGCTCGCCGCCGACTACCAGCGACTCCTTGTTGGCGAGCGCCAGGTCGATTCCCTCGCCGAGCGTCGCCACCGTCGGCACCAGCCCCGCGGAGCCCACGATCGCGTTCAGGACGATGTCGCACTCGCATTCAGCGACCAGCCGCACGATCCCGTCGACGCCGGCGAGCACCTCGCCGCCGGTCCACGCCTCCGCAGCGCGCGCGGCCGCGTCCTCCTCGGCGAGCGCGACCCGGTCGACGCCGTGGGCGGTCGCCTGCTCGACGAGCTGCTCCCACGCGTCGGCGGCGCTCAGGGCGACCACGCGCAGCTCGCCCGCCGAGCGGCCGACGACGTCCAGTGCCTGCGTGCCGATCGACCCAGTCGAGCCCAGGATTGCAAGCCGGCGAGGCACGTCGCGGATTCTAGGAGCGGGCTATGCAGCGGGCGCGCCGCGCGCCGTCAGTGGATCGCCGAGAACCACACGTAGTAGCCGGCCACGATCGTGAACAGCGCGGCGTCCGCGCGGTCGAGCACCCCGCCGTGCGGGCCGAAGAACGTGCCGGTGTCCTTGACGTCGGCGTCGCGCTTGATCACGGACTCGAACAGGTCGCCGATCGGCCCGAGCACCGCTACGGCCAGGCCAAGCAGCAGCGCGTTCCCCTGCGTCATCCAGGTCTGGAAGTTGCCGGCTAGGAACACCGCCAGGATCGCGGCCAGCGCGCCGCAGAACAGCCCCTCGACGGTCTTGTTCGGGGAGATCGCCGGGGCGAGCGGCCGGCGGCCGAACAGGCGCCCGCCGATGTACGCGCCCGTGTCGCCGATGAACGTCCCGATCAGCACATCGATCACGACCCCGTTGCCGTGCGGGAGCTGGCGAAGCAGGACCGCGTGGGTGGCGGCCAGCCCGATCCAGAAGATCCCGAGCAGCGTGCCGGCGATCGCGACCGTCGCGCGCCCCTGGCCGCGCGCAATCACGAACATGAACAGCACCGGGAGCGTCGCCACCAGCACCTCCATCACGTCGTGCAGGCTGCCGTAGCGCGCCGCCAGCACCATCGCCGCGGCCGATGCGAACCCGACGATCGCGACCGGCCGCCACCGATCCAGCATCCGGTAGAGCTCGTGCATGCACGCCCACGCGACCGCGAGCACGAACAGCGCGAACACCAACCCGCCGATGTCGATGAACACCACCGCCAAGATCGCTGCGGGGATCGCGACCAGGGTCCGCATCAGCAGATCCGACCCGCCGGACGAGCGGCCCTGGGACGCGGGACGGCGGCGGGACGGCGGCGGGCGGCGGGCGGCGGGCATCAGCGGCCCCCGAAGCGTCGCTGGCGGGCGGCGAACTCCTCGAGGCTCTGCTCGAACGCGCCGCGCGAGAAGTCCGGCCACAGCTCGTCGCGGAACACCAGCTCTGAGTACGCCCCCTGCCACAGCAGGTAGTTGGAGATGCGCTGCTCGCCGCTGGTGCGGATGATCAGATCCGGGTCGTGCATGTCAGGCGCGTACAGGCAGGCTCTGAAATCGTCCTCGGTGCCGTTTGTAAAGGTTCGCGCCGCATCGACGATCTCCGCCCGCCCGCCGTAGTTGAACGCGACGAACAGCGTGATCCGCGCGTTGTCGCCGGTGAGCCGCTCGGCCCACTCCATCTGCTCGACGAGCTGCTGTGGGACGGGGTCGGTGCGCCGGCCGATGAACCGCATCCGCACGCCCTCGTCGTGGAGCTCCGGGGTCTCGGCCTCGATCCGCCGGCGCATCATCGCCATCAGCGCCGAGACCTCGTCCGGGGCGCGGCTCCAGTTCTCGGTCGAGAACGAGTACACGGTCAGCTCCTCGACGCCGAGCTCGACCGCGTCCCGCAGCCGCGCCTTGACGGTGTCGGCGCCGGCCTCGTGCCCGGCCATCACGGGCAATCCGCGCTGGCTGGCCCAGCGACCGTTGCCGTCGGTGATGATCGCGACGTACCGCGCGCGGACGCCGCCTCCCTCCGGAGCCTCGGAGGCCACGGCTAAACCTCCAGGATCTCTTCTTCCTTGTGCTTCAGAGCCTCGTCGAGCTCCTTGACCCGCTGGTCGGTGACCTTCTGCAGCTCGACCTCGGCCCGGTGCTCGTCGTCGGACCCCGCCTCGCCGGCCTCCTTGAGCTCGCGCAGGTCGTGCATCACGTCGCGGCGGATGTTGCGGATCGCGACCCGGCCCTCCTCCGCGATCTGGCGGACCACCTTGACCAGCTGCTTGCGCCGCTCCTCGGTCAGCTCCGGCACCGCCAGCCGGATCAGGTTGCCGTCGTTGTTGGGCGTGAGCCCCACATCGGACTCGAGGATCGCGCGCTCGATCGCCTTGATCGAGCTCTTGTCGTATGGCTGGATCGTCAGCAGTCGCGCCTCGGATGCGCTGATCGTCGCGAGCTGCTTGAGCGGGGTCGAGGTCCCGTAGTAATCGACCGTGATCCTGTCGAGCAGCGCCGGGCTCGCGCGACCCGTTCTCACCGACCCGAACTCGTGACGGATCGACTCGACCGATTTGGCGGTCCGCTCCCTGGCGTCGGCCAGCAGCTCGTCGATGATGTCGCTCTCGGCCATCTCCTCACGTCCTCACAAGCGTTCCCACGCGCTCGCCCGACATTATCTTGTCGATGTTCCGGTCGTCGGTCATGTTGAACACCACGATCGGCAGGTTGTTGTCCATGCACAGCGCGAACGCGGTCGAGTCCATCACCTGCAGCCCGCGCGTCAGCGCCTCCTTGTGCGTGATCTCGGGGATGAACTTCGCGTCCGGGTCGACCGCCGGGTCGGCGGTGAAGACACCCTCGACGCCGTTCTTGGCCATCAGCACCACCTCGGCGTGGAGCTCGGCGGCGCGGAGCGCCGCGGCGGTGTCGGTCGTGAAGAACGGGTTGCCGGTCCCGGCCGCGAAGATCACGACCCGGCCCTTCTCGAGGTGACGAATCGCGCGCCTGCGGATGTACGGCTCGGCGACCTCAGAGATCGTGATCGCGGACTGGACGCGGGTCGCGATCTCCTCCTTCTCGAGCGCGTCCTGGAGCGCGAGCGCGTTGAGGACGGTGGCGAGCATCCCCATGTAGTCGCCCGTGGCCCGGTCCATGCCGCGCGCTGCCGCGGCGAGGCCGCGGTAGATGTTGCCGCCCCCAACGACGATCGCGACCTCGACCCCGCGGCGATGGACCGACGCGACCTCCTTCGCGATCGCTTGGACGCGATCCGGATCGGTTCCGTACTCGAGCGCCCCCATCAGCGCCTCGCCGGACAGCTTCAGGAGCACCCGGCGATACGCGGGCGCCGCCGGCGGCGGCGGCGACCCTCGCTGCGCCGTCTCAGCCACCGACCGCGAACCGGGCGAACCGGCGGATCACGATGTTCTCCCCGGTCTCGGACGCCAGCGCGGCACGCAGCTCCTCGATCGTCTTGCCGCCGTACTTGTCTTCGTTGACGTGCTTCTGGCGCAGCAGCACGACGTCGTCGAGCCACTTGTCGAGCTTGCCGGAGACGATCTTGTCGCGCACGTTCTCGGGCCGGTCGGCCGCCTGCTCGGTCGCGATCCGCTCCTCGCGCTCGCGATCCTCGGCTGGAATGTCCTCGGCCGACACCGCCAGCGGCGCAGCGGCCGCAATGTGCAGCGCGAGGTCGCGGGTGAACTCGATGAACCGCTCGTTGCGGGCCACGAAGTCGGTCTCGCAGTCGACCTCGACCAGCACGCCGATCTGGTTGCCGGCGTGGATGTAGCTCTGGACGGCCCCCTGGCTGGCCTCGGCACCCGCGCGCTTGGCGGCCTGGGCCTGTCCCTTGGCGCGGAGGAGCTCGATCGCCCGCTCGAAGTCGCCGTCCGATTCGACCAGCGCGTTGCGGCAATCCATGATCGCCGCGCCGGTCCGTTCACGGAGGACCTTGACGTCCTGCGCACTCGGCGCGCTGGTGCTCATGACTGACCTCCCCGCTGGTCGCTTGGCGGCTGCTCCTGCTGCTGCTCCTCCGCCGGGGCGGCTGGCTGCTCCGCGGCGGGCGGTGCCGCTTCAGCTTGAGCAGGCGGCGGGGCCGGCTCACTCTGAGCCGGCGGCGGGCCGGGCTGACCCTGCGCGGGGGGCGGTGCCGCCTGACCCTGAGCGCCTGGCGGGGAGGGTGACGCAGCCGGAGCCGGTCGCGCAGCACCAGGCTCCGCTGCGGCACCCGACTCGGCAGGCGCGGCAGCGGCAGCAGCGGCAGCAGCGGCCTCACGCGCAGCCGCCTCCGCCGCCTCGCGTTCCTCGGCCTCCTTACGCGCGGCCTCTTCGGCCTCGCGCCGGGCCTGCTCCTCGGCCTCGCGACGCTCTCGCTCGAGCCGCGCGGCCTCCTCCTCGGCGAGCCACACGCCGTGCGACTCCGCGACGACGCCGCCGATCGCGCGTGTGACCGCCGCGCACGAGCGGATCGCGTCGTCGTTGCCGGGGATCACGTAGTCGATCCCGTCGGGGTCACAGTTGGTGTCGACGAGCCCGATGATCGGGATTCGCAGCCGCTGGGCCTCGCGCACCGCGATCGCCTCGGTCTTCAGGTCGATCACGAACACCGCCTGAGGGACGCGCTGCATGTCCTTGACGCCGCCGAGGTTCGCGCGCAGCTTCTCGAGGTCGGCCTGCGCGGAGATCCGCTCCCGCGTCGGGAGCAGCTGCAGCTGGCCCTCGGTCTCGTATCGCTCGAGGTCGTGCAGCCGCTTGATCCGCAGCGAGATCGTCTGGAAGTTGGTCAGCAGTCCACCGAGCCAGCGATGGTTGACGTACGGCATGCCCGAGGACTCGGCGACCTCTTTGATCACGTCGCGGGCCTGCTTCTTGGTGCCGACGAACAGGATCGTCCCGCCGCGGCGGGCGATGTCGCTCGCGAATCGGCGAGCCTGCTCGAGCAGCTCCTCCGTCTGCAGGAGGTCGATGATGTAGATGCCATCCCGCTCACCGAAGATGAAACGGCGCATCTTTGGATTCCACCGGCGCGTCTGGTGGCCGAAGTGGACGCCGGCCTCCAGCAGCTCCTTGACGCCGATCTGAGCCACTGTTCTGCTCCCTTTTCTGCTTGTTGGATACGGTCCGCCGGCGCTTGCGTTGACCTCGCTGTCGCGAGGCAGGGCACGGTTCGCTCCGACGGGGTCGAGGAACGGTTTCAACGCCGAGTGTACGCAAGTTTTCCGGCGTTCCCTGCGTTCCATGACCTACGGCGACGCTGAGCGAGCTCGCCGGCGGACCGGACCACCTCTTCCCCCTATCTCTGGAGGTTCGGTTCGCTCGAGGGGGCGGGGCGGTCGTGGACGGGCCGCCCCGCCCTCCTCACCCCTCTCCGGCGCGCGCGCGGTCGAGTGCGACGCACAGATCCGCGGGCAGCGGCGAGCGGATGTCGAGGCGCTCGTGGGTCACCGGGTGCTCGAACGCGAGTCGCGCCGCGTGCAGGAACTGACGCTCGAGCCCATACCGTCCCGCCTTCCCGTATATTGGGTCGCCGCAGACGGGGAGGCCGATCGCCGCGAGGTGAACGCGGATCTGGTGCGTGCGGCCGGTGTCGAGCACGATCCGCAGCAACGCGGCGGCGGGCAGCAGCTCCTGGACCTCGAAGTGGGTGCGCGCGTCCCTGGGGCTGTCGGTGTCGATCGACATCGCGAGCCGGTCGCGCCGGTCGCGCCCGATCGGCGCGTCGATTGTCCCCGACCGAGAAGCGGGATGGCCGTCCACCAGCGCCAGGTACTCGCGGCGCAGCGCGCGTGAGGACAGCAGCGCACGCAGCTGGCGGTGGACGGTGTCGGAGCGCGCGACGACCAGCAGTCCCGATGTGTCGCGGTCGAGCCGATGCACGATGCCCGCCCGCTGGGGCTGTTCGCCGCCTGCTGCGAGCTCCGAAAGCGCCTGCGCGAGCGTCCCCTGGTCATGACCGCGCGCCGGATGGACCACCACCCCGGCGGGCTTGTCGATCACCAGCAGGTACTCGTCCTGGTACGCGATCCCGAACGGGGCGTCCTCGATCGGGGCGTGGCCGGGCTCGTTGCTGTCTCGGTCGACCTCGACGAGCTCGCCTGCGGTCAGCACGTGTCGCTTCGGCCTGAGGCGCCCGTCGACCTTCACCCGGCCGTCGTTGATCAGCCGCTGCGCGATCGACCGTGACCCCAGCGGCTCCGCCAGCAGACGGTCGAGCCGCGTCCCCGCCTCAGCTTCCCCGACCCGGATCCGGATCGGCTCAGCCGTCATCCCCGCGGCCGATCTCGAGCACCAGCACGAGCGCGATCACCCCAAACGTGATCGCCATGTCCGCGACGTTGAACGCGGGCCACGCCGGGAGCTTGATGAAGTCGATCACGGACCCGCTCGCGATCCGGTCGATCAGGTTCCCGAGCGCCCCGCCGACCAGCATCCCGGTCGGGAGCCACAGCCACGGGCGCTCGGGTCTCGCGACCAGGAACGCGACCAGCGCGACCAGCGCGACGACCGTGAACACCAGCACGACGGCCCCGCCCCCGGACAGGACTCCGAACGCGACCCCCGTGTTCCGCACGTGCACGAGGTTGATCGCCGGCAGGAACTTCTTCGTCTCACCCGGCGCGATCCCGGCCGCGATCGTGTGCTTGGTCAGCTGATCGAGGCCGACCACGATCGCGACGACCAGGGCCGCCCGCCCCAGCGCGATCGCGCGCGCCCTCGATGCCGCACGTGGCTTGGGCGATCCAGCCGCCTCGTCCACGGTCACGCCGGTGCTCAACCCGAGATCGCGTTGACCACGAGCCGGTCGACCACGTACAGGACGATGATCGCGATCATCGGGCTGAAGTCGAACATCCCGACCGAGGGTATGAAGCGGCGGAAGAGCTTCAGATACGGCTCGCACACGTCGCGCAAGAACGTCAGCACGACGTCCGACCACCGGGCATACGGAAGCCGCAGCCCCAGCGAGAACATCAGGTTCAGCAGGATGTAGACGAAGATCAGGAGGATGTAGACCTCGAACAGCGCGTTGACGTAGTTCGCGACGTCGACGCGCGTGACGGCCAGCGAGGTGATCAACGCCGGCTCCAGCCGGCGACCGCGTCGATCGCGTCCTGAAACGCCGCGCGCAGGCCAGCTCGCTCGAGCGCCGCCAGGCCTCTCGCGGTCGAGCCGCCGGGCGAGGTCACCTCCCGGCGGACGGCGAGCGTGTCATAGCCGCGCTCGGCCAGGAGCGCCGCGGTCCCATCCATCGTCTCGACGACGATCCGGTCGGCGACGGCGGCCGGCAGGCCGTGGCGCACCGCCGCGTCGATCTGCGCCTCGGCGAGCAGCGCGAGGTAGGCAGGCCCGACGCCGCTGACCGCGGTTGCCGCTTCGAACGACCGCTCGGGAAGCGTCACGATGCTGCCGAGCCGCTCGAACAGCTCGAGCACGTCCCGCTCGAGCTCGAGGTCGACTCCGTCCGCGGGGGAGTAGCAGATCACCCCACGCCGGACCTCGACCGGGGTATTCGGCATCAGCCTGAACACGGGCTTTCCGGGGTAGGCAGCCTGCAACGCCTCGATGTCGGTCCCGCCCAGCACGGACGCGACGGCCTGTACCCGCCCGCGGATCTGCTGGGCCACCTGCTCCAGCTGCCCCGGCTTGTGACACAGGACCACGAGCTCGGCGCGCTCGGCGACCGACGCCGAGTCGAGCGCCTCGCCGCCAAGCTCTGCCGCGAGCTGCTGGGCGCGGCCCGACCCGGCATCCGAGACGAGGATCGGGTCGCCCCACCCGCGCGCCAGCGCACGTGCCATGTTGCCTGCGCCTATGAGGCCGACCCGCATGGCGCGAACGTTACCCCGGACGACTGTCAGGACTGGTTAAAGAAACCCTTCTCGACCAGCCGCGCGCGCTCTTCCGCCGACACCTCGACGTTGTGCGGGGTGAGCAGGAACACCTTGTCGGCGATCCGCTGCATGCCACCGTCGAGCGCGTACGTGAGACCGCTGGAGAAGTCGATCAGGCGCTTCGCGAGGTCGGTCTCGGTCCCCTGGAGGTTGATGATCACCGGGATCGAGTCCTTGAACTTGTCGGCGACGTCCTGGACGTCGTTGAAGCTACGGGGGGCGACGAAGTGCACGCGGACATCACCGCTGCTGCGGCCGTTGCCGCGTCCACCCACCGGGCGCAGCGAGGAGCCGCGGCGCTCGGTTTCGGAGTCGTCGCCGAAGATGTCGTCGATCTCGTCCCGCCTACGGCGCGACGAGCTCAGCCGCCGCACATTTGGACGCTCGCGATTGCTGTCCTGGAGATCGGTCTCCGGAGGCGCCGAGTAGGGCTCGGGTTCCTCCTCGTATGCCTCGTCCTCGGCCAGCCCGAAATAGACGAGCGCGCGATGCCATGTGTCTCGAAAGGCCATGTGCGTTGGGTGTTCGCCCGTGAACGGCGTTTCCCTGCCGTGATTATGACGCTTGTGCGGCGTCGGCATACAGAATCGTGCCGAGCCGCACGATCGTCGCCCCCTCCTGCGCGGCGACCAGATAATCCTGGCTGGTCCCCATCGACAGGTGTTCGAGACCATGCCGCTCCGCGAGCTCGCGCAGCGCGGCGAAGTACGGGCGGCTGTCCTCCGCGACGGCGGCCAGCGGCGGCATCGTCATCAGCCCGGCCACCGGCACCGGGCACCGGTCGATGAATCCCGTCAGCTCGTCCGCCGGGATCCCGCTCTTGCCCGGCTCGCCGGACACGTTGACCTCGACCATCACGCGGGTGCGCTCGGTCCCGTGGCGGCGCAGCTGCTCGAGCGCGGAGTCGCTGGCGACGGACTCGATGTACCGCACCACCGGCACCAGCAGTGCGACCTTGCGGCTCTGCAGATGGCCGATGAAGTCCCAGGTGAAGCGTCCTGGATACGCGTCGGACTTGGCGACCAGGTCCTGGGCGCGGTTCTCGCCGAGCAACTCGATGCCCGCCTCGGCGAGCGCGCCCAGCTCGGCGGCCGGCAGATACTTGACCGCCGCCAGGATCTGAACGTCGGCGGGACCGCGCCCAGCGGCCGCGATCTCAAGGCGGATCCGCTCCAGGTTGGCACGGACCCGGTCGGCTTCCAGCCCCGTGATCAGCTCAGCCAAACGACCCCCGCCTGCCTGCCGGTGACCCCCTGGTCGCGGCGGTGGGAGAAGAAGTCCCGGTCGCAGATCGTGCAGATGCCCACATCCGTGACGCGTTCGACGCCGGCCCGCTGCAGCTGCAGGCGCGCGACCGCCTTGAGGTCGAGAGCACCTCCGTTCCTGGCGTCGGCGCCGTAGGAGGCGAACTGATCGTGCACCTCCTCCCCCACCTCGTAGCAGCACCGGCCGGCACCGGGGCCGATTACGGCCTCGAGCGGTCCGCCCGCCCCGAGCTCGCGGACGGCCCGCACGCCGCGCTCGACGATCCCCCCGGCGAGACCGCGCCACCCGGCGTGCAGGATCGCCGCGGCTCCGCTCCCGGCCACAGCGATCGGGAGGCAGTCGGCCACCAGGACGATCGGCGCGACGCCGGGCGAAGCCGTCGCCTGGCCGTCGGCTTCGGCGAGCGGCTCGGCGGTGTCCGCCGGTGCGGCGAGCACGCGGACATCCGTGCCGTGCACCTGCCGGATCATCGCCAGCGGCGCCCCGACCGCGTGCGCCAGCCGCTTCCGGTTCTCCTCCACCGCAACCGGGTCATCGTCGGTGAGGCGACCCAGGTTGAGGCTCGTCCACGGGCCGCTCGAAACGCCGCCGTGCCTGGTCGTGAACGCCGCCCCCGCGCCTGGGAGCTCGAACACCAGGCGCTCGTCCAGCGCGTGCTGGCCGGATCTCATGTCGTCAGCAGCTCGAGACCGGGCGCTGGCTGGCGCTGGCCGACCTCGAAATGAGTGCGCCCCACCGACACGAGCGTCCGCAGCGTGCTCCAGCCGCTTCCCCTGCTCGAGCGCTCCTGGACCTCCAGCCGCATCGACGCCGTCTCGGTGTTGTAACAGTAGGCGAGCTGGCCGTCCGGGTCGTGGTAGGTGACCCCGGCGAGTTGATCGCGGAGCGGCTCGACCTCGCACACCACCCGCAGCGCGCCATCGGTCGCCTCGAAGCTCCAGCCGTCGAGCCCGTATTGGCTCCGGTTGCGAAGGATCCGCAGCGGCGAGGTCGAGCGGAACTCGGCGCCGTCGATCCGAGCCACGACCGGGGTGTTCGGGCCGAGCTCCCTTCCGAGCCGCGGCACGGTCGCCGAGACCGCATCGATGAACGCGTCGGCCGGCTCTCCCTCGGGGCTCTGGAAGTCGTTGCAGTGCACCCACGCCCACGAGCTCGCGTGCTTGGAGCCCCACAGGTGCGCCTGCCCCCCGCGGACCCCCGACAGCTCTAGCTGTTCCCCGCCCGGCAGCGTGACGACCCCTTCGACGGGCACGTGGCCGTGCGGGATCACGAGCACCGTCTTCGCGAGCCTGAGGCGCTCGAGCACCGGGTGCACCGGCTCGTAGGCGCGTGCCGCGGGCGTCCATCGAAGCTCCCAGGCGACGTCCTCGAACCCACCCGCCATGCCCCGGTCGGTGAGCGTCGCATCCGCGATCGTCAGCGAGAACGGCTCGCGCTCGGACTGCAGCCGGTCGATCCCGTACGTCGCCTTGCGCGCGAGCGTCGGCGACGCCGCCCCGGGACGCGGATCCATCGCCAGGAACCACAGCGAGCACGTGGGCTGCTCGCCGGTGTCGGCATCCGGCGCGACCATCGTGTAGCGGATCCACAGGCCGACCCCGGTTCGCGGGTCGGTGACGGTCAGGTAGTACACCTCGTAGTGACCCGGCCGGCCATCCCATCGCAGCACGTTGGCGCTTCCCATGCCGGGACCCTATCCCGTCCGGCGGGCTGCCTGGAGCGCGACCGCCAGTTCGGCGTCCCGGCCGGCCGCGACCCCGTCGAGCTTCGCAGCCAGCGCCGCGCTGAGCCCGCGGCCGACGGCGGGGCCCTCGGGGATTCCGGCGGCGAGCAGGTCGGCACCGTCGATCTCGAGACGCACCTGGCGTAGCCGCTCGAGCCACTCGCGGGCCGGCTGCACCGGTCCGAGAGCGCCCGCAAGCGCCACCGCCTCGGGACCGGCTCCGCCGACGGCGGTCGCGATCTGCGAGGGCCCGGGCGCGCCCTCGAGCGCCGCGGCGAGCGCGTCCGCGCCCGACGCCGCGGCCACGATCGCGTCTCTGTCGGCGGCTTCGAACGCCAGCGAGTCGAGCAGCGCCGCGAGCTCCGCCGCCGGCACGGCTCGCGACGCGGTTGCGAGCACGAGCCGATCCCGACGGCCCGCGCCGCCCAGCAATGCGAGCGCACGGTCGGCGAGCTGCCCGTCGTCGGCGAGCTCGAAGGCCGGGTGGATCGCGTGGTCGATCCCGAGCTCGCGGAGCGCCCCGAGCGCCCCGACCGGGTCCGGCTCGCGCGCCAGCAGGCGGAGCTCTGCGCCGACCCGCGGGCCGGTCACGGTGCCGAGCGCCCCCGACGCGATCGCCGACTCCGCGAGCGAGCGCGTCTCGGGCTCGACCGCAAATCCGAGCCTGCTGCGGTATCTGGCGAGCCGCAACAGGCGTGTCGGGTCGTCGAGGAAGCTCTGCTCGTGCAGGACCCGCAGCAGCCGAGCGTCGAGGTCGCCGAGCGCGTTCGGCGCCTGCAGCAGCGAGCCCGGCTGCTCGCCGTCGAGCGCCACCGCGATCGCGTTGACGGTGAAGTCGCGCCGGCGCAGGTCCTCCTCGATCCCCGCCGGATACACGTCCGGCAGCGCCCCCGGGCGCTCGTAGCGCTCGCCGCGCGCGCGGGCGACGTCGTAGCTGAAGCCGCCGAGCGTTGCGGTGGAGGTCCCGAACCGGTCGTGCGTCGCAACCCGCTCGCCGATCCGCCCGGCGACCGCCGCCGCGTCGCCGTCGACCACGAGATCGAGGTCGACCGGGTGGCCCCCCAGCAGCAGGTCGCGGACCGCTCCCCCGACCAGGTACACGCCCGGCTCGCGCGCGTCGAGCGCCTGCAGCAGCGGCCGGCCGGCGTCGAGGGCTCGGATTCGCTCGAGCAGCTCCGGTGCGGGCGGGATCTCCATCGGCAGATCTTCGCGTTTAGCATGCCCGTAGCGCGGCCTGGCTAGCATGGCGCCGATGCCGAGCCCCGGTCCGCGGCGCTGGAAGCGGTGGGGACTCGCCGCCGCTGTTGTCCTACTCGTGCTGGCCGGCGCCGCGGTGGCGATCGTCCTGCTGAACGAGCCCGGCAACGTCTCACACCCGAATCTGGAGTTCACGGCCCCGACGGCCACGACCCCCAAGACCGAGCCGAAGGTGGCGTTCCAGTGGCCCACCTACGGCTACGACGCCGCCCGCACCAGGTACTTCGCCGCGGGTCACCAGCTCGACCCGCCGTTCCGGGTCGGCTGGAAGTTCGAGGACTTCGCGCTGCTCGAGTTTCCGCCGGTGATCTACGGCCACACCCTGTTCGTGGTCGACGACGACGGGTCCGCGAAGGCACTCGACGCGAGCACCGGCCGCAAGCTGTGGGAGACGAAGCTCGGGACGCTCGCGGCCGCCTCGCCCGCGCTCGGGGTCGCGCAGGGCCTCGTGTTCGTCCCGATCCTGTCGACCAACCCGAATGCAGGCGCGAGCCAGGCGCCCGGCAACGGCAAGCTCGTCGCGCTGTCGATGAAGACGGGCCACGTCGTCTGGACCCATCCCGTGCCTCCGGGCACCGAGTCCTCCCCACTCGCTGCGGCAGGCGCCGTCTATTTCGGCGACCAGAACGGAACCGTGTTCTCGCTGCGGGCGACCGACGGGCACGTCAACTGGACATATGCCGCCAAGGGCGCCGTCAAGGGCGGCCCCGCGCTTGCGTACGGGCGGTTGTACTTCGGCGACTACGCAGGGCGCGTGTACGCTCTCGACCCGGTCACCGGTCGCCAGATCTGGGCGGTCACGACCAGCGGTGCCGACTTCGGCTTCGGGTCGGGCAACTTCTACTCGACGCCGGCGGTTGCGTTCGGACGCGTGTACATGGGCAACACCGACGGTCGGGTGTACTCGTTCGGCGCCCGCACCGGCAGGCTTGCGTGGGCCACCGGCACCGGTGCCTACGTGTACGCGTCGCCGGCCGTCGCCGACCTGCCGGGGGTCGGCCCGACCGTGTACGAGGGCTCCTACGACGGCAGCTTCTACGCGTTCAACGCCCAGTCGGGGGGGATCCGCTGGCGGCACGACGTCGGCGGCCGGATCTCGGGCTCGGCGACGATCGTCGGCTCGATCGTGTACTTCTCGAACCTCGGCGCCAAGAACACGGTCGGACTCGACGCCCGGACCGGGCGCCAGGTGTTCAGATTCCCCGACGGCGCCTTCAATCCGGTCGTATGCGACGGCCAGACCGTGTATCTGACAGGATATACGCAGCTGTACCAGTTGGTCCCCGAGCACGGCCAGGCCGCCGCAGTGGCCGCGCCGGTCGGCAAAACTCCCCGCAACCGGGCACAATCCCGGTCACGGGGGGCCGGCAAGTAATCATTCAGACGGAACGTGCGTTCGCGTTCCTCTGCTATCCTTGGATGTCTATGCGTTGTCGTAGTGGAAGTCATTGCCAGAAGCCGGCACTATCCGGCCGCAGGTTCTGCGCGGATCACGCGGCGGAGCTCGATCGCATGCGCGAGGAGCTCAAGGATGCCGCGGCGGCCCGCATCGGAAGGGGGCGCCCCAAGCGATCCTCGACCTGCTGCCGTCCCGGCTGCTATGAGCCTCGCGTCCCCCCCGCGGCGTATTGCGATGCATGCACCGCCGCCGGGTACGTCGAAGAGGCCGCGTAGCAACACTCGCCCCGCGAGGGCCTGAGTAGAGCAGATCTGGCCGTTTCCGGCCGGGTGGACCCCGGCGCGGTGGTGTGTGCTCGCAGCCGCCCGCCGCGCCAGGGCTCCCGCCGACCCGGCGCGCTAGCTCCCGGTCATCAGCCCACCCGTCGACAGGCCGCAGCCGCCGTCGACGCGGATCACCGCGCCGTTGATGTACGCAGCCGCGGGTGACAGCAGGAACGCGACCGTCGCGGCCAGCTCGTCAGGGTCCCCGATCCGCCGCAGCGGGACGGTTGCGGTCAGCGCATCGCGCAGCGGCTCGGGCAGCGCGAGGACCTTGGGGGTTGCGATGAACCCGGGCATCACGACGTTGCAGCGGATCCCGCGCGGGCCCCACTCGCCCGCAAGCGTTCGCGCCAGACCGACCGTGCCCGCCTTGGCGGCCGCGTACGCAGCCTGACCCGGAAGGCCGATCTCGGCGGCCACCGAGGAGATCAGGACCACCCGGGCGTCGCCCGACCGCGCAAGCGCCTCGAACGCCGCGGTGACGATGTTGAACTGCCCCGTGAGGTTGGTGTCCAGATCCTTGCGCCACTCCCCGTCGGGGAAGCGCTCGGCGCGGTGGATCGTGTCGACGACCCCGGCGTTCGCGACGACCGCGTCGCAGCCGCCGAGCCGCTCGACGAGCGACTCGATCGCGCGACCGGCCGCGTCGCGGACGCGGACGTCGAAGCAGGCCGTCCCAGCGACCGCCGCGACCTCCTCGAACGCCGACTCGACCCCGGGCGCCACGTCGCACGCCCCGATCGTGCACCCGGCCTCGGCCAGCGACGCGACGATCGCGCGCCCGATTCCGCCGGTCGCTCCGGTCACCACCACGCGACGGTCCGACGGGCTCGTGCTGAGCGCCATCAGGCTTCGCCGGCCACGGAGGGCTTGCTCAGCCCGTAGCGCGCCCAGTGGCGCTCGGGGATGCCGGCCGGGTCCTTGTACCAGTACCAGGTACAGGGGTCGCGGTCGTAGTCCTCGGGCGGGTCCGAGGGATACATCGGGTGCCCGATCCACTCGATCGGTTGGATCTCGTTCATGAACGAGCAGTGCGTGCAATACAGCGGGAACCCCTTGCGCCCGTAGCTCCAGTCGTGGGCTTCCTCGGTCACACCGAGGGCGCGCTCGCCGCGGTATGCGCCGTTGCGCCACAGCCGCTGCCCGGAGCCGCAAGGGTTCATCCGGAACGTGAACTTCTCATCGTCCTCCTCGATCTCGAATGCGCCGGGGCTCGGGCCCGTCCCGGAGCACGAGTGCGCGCGCCAGGTCGCCGCCAGCGCGTACACGATCTGCCTGCGGTCGAGCGCCTCGATCTTCTCGACGTCTCCCCTCCACCCGCGCTCGTTGCCGTACCGCCATGCCTCGGCGACCCCGTCGTCGCCGAGCTTCTCCTGGACGAAGCTGATCAGCCCGAGCATTCCGCCCGCCATCAGGTCGTGCAGGTAGCGCCACTCGTGCTTCATCTCCGCGCACAGGCGCCGAGCCTCGTCGAGGTCGCCCGCGTCGATCGCCTCGATCGCCCGGTCCATGGTCGGCCGGGAGAGCTCTCGGAGCTCCTCCTCGGCGAACCACCGCTGCTCAGGCATGCTCCCTCCTCGCGTCGTGGTGCGGAGATCCTACGTCGAGACCGGGGCGCCCTCCTTGTAGAGCGTCAAGCGGTCGACGCCCGCAAACGACGTCTGGCCGGTGAGCGCCAGGGCGACGTCGATGTCGGCCTTCATCACCTCGAGCACGTGTCGGACGCCCGCCTCGCCACGCGCGGCGACGGCCCAGGCCCACGCTCGGCCGACCAGCACCGCCCGCGCCCCGAGCGCGACCATCTTCACCACGTCCACCCCCGTGCGCACGCCGCCGTCGGCGAGCACCTCCACCTGGTCTCCGACCGCGTCGACGACGCCGGGAAGCGCTCGCGCGGTGGACGGCACCGAGTCGAGCTGGCGGCCGCCGTGGTTGGATACGACGATCCCGTCGACCCCCGCATCCACCGCGCGACGGGCGTCCTCCGGGTCGAGCACGCCCTTGACGACCAGCCGGCCGCTCCAGTTCGAGCGCACCCACGCGATGTCCTCCCAGGTCACGCTCGGATCGAACTGGGCATCGACCCACTCCCGGAATGCGGCCGGGCTGCGGGCGCCGGGCACCGCGTTCTCGAGGTTGCCGAACGTCAGCGGCTTCCCCTTGACCGGCACGTCCCGGATCCATTGGGGATGGGACACGAGGTCGAGTCCGCGGCGGAGCCTTGCCCACAACGGCGGCTCCCCGACGACCGCGTTGCGGGTGTCGCGGTGCCGCGCGCCGACGACCGCCAGGTCGACGGTCAGCACCAGCACCGGCGCCCCGATCGCCTCCGCGCGGCCCATCAGGTCCGCGGCGTAGCCCCGGTCGCGCATCACGTACAGCTGGAACCACGGCGGCGTCCGCTTGGCGCGGGCAACCTCCTCGATCCCGCAGATCGACACGGTCGACTCGATGAACGGCACGCCCACCTGATCGGCGGCTCTTGCCGCCTGCACCTCCGCGCGACGGGCGAACATCCCTCCGAGGCCCACCGGGGCGAGGATCACGGGCAGCGCCAGACGTTCGCCGAGCACCTCGACCGCCGGATCGCGGTCCGAGACGTCGCGCATCACGACCTGGCGGAGCAGCAGCCGCTCGAGGTCGGCGACGTTCGCGCGCAGCGTGTACTCCTCATACGCGCCACCGTCGATGTAGTCGAACAGCTGCCGGGGCAGCCGTCGGCGCGCGAGCTCGCGGTAGTCGAGCACCGTCGCGGGCGCAACCCCCAGAGGGCGATCGGCGCGGAGCCCCAACGCGACCCCTCGGCTAGCCGCTCGGCGTCGCGTTCGCGGCGCAGCTCGTAAGGCCCAGTGCCCGCGCCTGGGCGTTGCCCTTGGCATTGAGCCTGGTGCCTTCGGCGGCAATCGTCCGCAGCTGTGCCGTGTCGCCCGACCTGAACGCGTCGAGCAGCTTCGCGACGTTCGCCTGCGACTGCTCGAGGTTCGCGATCCACTTGTCGACACTCGCGCTCATCGCGGCCGGCGGCGGCACCGACCTCACCTGCGCGAGCGCGTTCTTGGCGGAGTTCGCGAGTGTGGTCAGGCCCGTGATGCTGCTGGTCGTGCTCTTCGGGAGCGCCGTTACGCCGGCGTTGTACGCCTGGCAGATCTTGTTGACGCTGGCCCGGTACGCGGCAGGTGATAGGCCCGAACTCGAGGTGGAGCTCGAGCCCGAGCCGCCGCAGCCGGCGACGCCCGCCACCAACGCGGCGGCCACCGCGACCCGCCCCAGGCTCACGGCGCGGGTTCCGACGCTTCCGCGCGGATCGCGGCGAGCCCCATCGCGGCGGCGAGGATCGCCGTTCCGGTTACGAGCAACGCAGTGCGTTTCGGGAGCTCGCCGGCACGCCCCGCGAGCACTCCGGCGGCCGCGTCGGCGAGGTCGCACGCGACCCCGATCCGGAGCCACTGCTGGCGCTCGGCGCCGCTGCTCGCCTGCAGGCCGAAGCCGAGCGCCACGTCGCGCACGCCGAACAGCCTGCCCAGATACGTGGCCTGAGGATTTCCGTCGGGGTCGAGGCCGAACACGCGAGCCGAGAACCGCGGCATCGCCCACGCGCCAATGCCGATGGCGCTGCGAGTTGCGACCAGGCGTGTGATCTGCTGGCTCATGCGCCAGGCACCCTACCGCTTGTCGAGACGCTCGTGGGAACTCTTACGGCGACTCCCGCACCCGCCAGGAAGTCCTTTACCTCCCGCACCGTGTGACGCCCGTAGTGAAAGATCGACGCGCACAGCACGGCGTCGGCGCCCGCCTCGAGCGCGCTGAGCAGGTGCTCGAGGGTCCCCGCGCCCCCCGACGCGATCACGGGGACGCTGACGGCCGCGGCGGTGGCCGCGGTCAGCTCGAGGTCGTAGCCGGCCGCGGTGCCATCCCGGTCCATGCTCGTCAGCAGGATCTCCCCTGCCCCGCGCTCGACGCCCTCCGCGGCCCACCGCACCGCGTCGCGCCCGGTCGGCGTGCGCCCGCCGGCCACGAACGCCTCCCAGCCTCCGCCGGGGTCGGCCTTGGCATCGATCGCGAGCACCACGCACTGAGCCCCGAACGTGCGCGCGAGCTCGTCGAGCAGCTCGGGTCGCGCGAGCGCGGCCGAGTTCACCGACACCTTGTCGGCGCCGGCGTCGAGCACCGCCTGCGCGTCCTCGACCGACCGTACGCCGCCGCCGATCGTGAACGGGATGAACAGCTGATCGGCCGCTCGGCGCGCCAGTTCGACGACGGTCGCGCGCTTGTCGGACGTCGCCGTGATGTCGAGCAGCACGAGCTCGTCGGCGCCCGCCGCGTCGTAGCAGCCCGCGAGCTCCACCGGGTCGCCCGCGTCGCGCAGGTCGACGAACCCGACTCCCTTGACGACGCGGCCGGCGTCCACATCGAGGCATGGGATCACGCGCTTGTAGTGCATCAGCGGTGAATATAGGTCGACGCCGACGCTCAGCGGTTGGCGACGTCCAACGCTCGCTGGGCCTCGGCGACGCCGAACCGCTGCTCGTACAGCGCCTTGCCGACGATCGCCCCGGCCAGGTTCACCTGGCGCAGCGCCACCAGCGCGGCGAGGTCATCGAGCGAGCCGATCCCGCCCGAGTAGATGAAGCTTCCGCGCACCACCTGCGCCACGCGGCGGGCGGCGTCGAGGTCCGGGCCGGCAAGCATCCCGTCCCGCTCGATGCTCGAGTACACGAACCGGCGCACTCCGCGCGCCCCGAGCTGCTCGATCACGGATTCGGCCGGGAGCTCTGTCTGCTCGAGCCACCCGGAGGCGGCGAGCCGTCCGTCGCGCGCGTCGACCGACACCACCACCCGGTCGCCGAGCTCGGAGACAGCCTCGTCGAGCAGATCGACGTCGCGGTACGCGGCGGTCCCGATCACGACGCGAGCCGCGCCGGCGGCGATCGCGTCGCGGACCGCGTCGATCGTCCGCAGGCCGCCACCGATCTGGACCGGAACCCCGGCCTCACGCACGATCCGCCGGACGTGCTCGAGGTTCACGGGCTCGCCGGCCCGCGCGCCGTCGAGGTCGACCACGTGCAGCGCGCGGGCGCCGGCCCGAACCCAGCGCTGCGCCGCGTCGAGTGGGTCGGCGTCGTACACGGTCTGCTCGTCGAACTCCCCGCGGGCAAGCCTCACGGCCTTCCCGTCGAGGATGTCGATCGCCGGCAGCAGGATCATGCGTGCGCTGGGACCGGCGCGCAAACCGCCACGAAGTTCTCGAGCAGCCGCAGCCCGTCGGCCGAGGACTTCTCGGGGTGAAACTGGGCTGCGAGCACGATCCCGCGCTCGACAAGCGTGGCGAACCGCTCGCCGTATTCGGTGGTCCCGACTATGTCGGCCGGATCCGCGGGCCGCGGCGCAAGCGAATGCACGTGGTAGAAGGCGCAGCCGCGCTCCGGCAGCCCCGTCGTCAGGCGCGACGGGCGCTCGAAGGCAACCTCGTTCCAGCCGATGTGCGGGACCCGTAGGCCGCCCGTGCGCAGCCGGGTCACCTCGCCGGCGATCAGGCCGAGGCCGTCGGTCGGCTCGAGCTCTTCGGAGCGCTCGAACAGCAGCTGCATCCCGAGGCAGATCCCGAGCAGCGGTGTCCCGTGCCCGACTCGCTCGCGGATCAGTTCCGCCAGTCCGAGCTCATTGAGGTTGCGCATCGCGAGCGGGAATGCCCCGACGCCCGGGAGCACGAGGCCGTCGGCGGCGCGCAGCTCGTCGTGCCCCCGGGTGATCGAGGCGCGCGCACCGGCGTGCTCGAGCGCCTTCTCGACCGACCGGCGGTTGCCCATCCCGTAGTCGATCACCGCGATCCGGGGCGCGGCGCCCGCGCCCGTGCTCATACGAGCGTGCCCTTCGTGCTCGGGACCCCCCGCTCGGTGGGGTCGAGCGCCACGGCGGCACGGAGCGCGCGTGCCGTGGCCTTGAACGCAGCCTCGATCACGTGATGGGCGTTCGTACCGGCCTCGACGATCACGTGCAGCGTGAGCTTCGCGTTCATCGCCAGCGCGCGGAAGAACTCCTCGACCAGCTCGTAGTCGAACGTCCCGATCGAGCCCGGCGGGAGCGACGCCTCGAACACCAGCAGCCCGCGCCCCGAGATGTCGATCGCGCAGGCGGCTCGTGACTCGTCCATCGGCACCCGGGCATCGCCGTAGCGGTTGATTCCGGCGCGATCGCCGAGTGCCTCGTCGAGCGCCTTGCCGATGCAGATCCCGACGTCTTCGACAGTGTGGTGCGCGCCGGTCTCGAGGTCGCCGGTGGCGCGCACGTCGAGATCGAGGCGGCCGTGGCGCGCGAGCAGGTCGAGCATGTGGTCGAGGAACCCGACCCCGGTGTCGCGCTCACCCGCGCCGGTGCCGTCGAGCGACAAGCTGACGCTGACGCTGGTCTCGCCGGTCTTCCGGTCGATCTGCGCGGTGCGGCTCATTCGGCTGGATTGTCGCGAATGCGGGCTTCCATCGAGCGCGCATGCCATTCGAAGCCCTCCGTCCGAGCCACCGGCGCCGCGGCGCGGGCAAGCGCCTCGGGGCGCTCGACCCGGACCTCGGTGGTGGTGCGCAGGAAGTGTCGCGGGGAGACGCCCGAGGCGAACCGGGCCCCGCCGGCAGTCGGCAGGATGTGGTTTGACCCGGCGATGTAGTCGCCGAACGCCGTCCCTGCGGACTCGCCCACGAACACGGCGCCGGCCGTGAGCACGCGGTCAGCGAGCGCCTCGACGCTGTCGCCGACGAGCTGGAGATGCTCCGGCGCGAACGCCTCGGCAAGGTCGATGGCGTCGTCCGCGTCCGCGGCGAGCACGAGGCACGCGACCGCACCCGTGTCGGGGGCCGGCTCCAGGCGCCGGGCCAGCGCGTTCAGGAGCGCGCCGTCGGGGCTGACCGCCACGACCAGCGTGCCGGGGCCGTGCTCGGCCTGCGCGAGCAGGTCGAGCGCCAGCGGCTCGGGATTGCCACCCCCGTCGGCGACCAGCATCAGGTCGCTTGGACCCGCGAACCCGTCGATCCCGACGCGTGCCGAGAGCTGGCGCTTGGCCTCCTGGACGTACAGGTTGCCGGGCCCGACGATCACGTCGACCGCGGGGATCGTCTCGGTGCCGAGCGCTAGCGCGGCGATCGCCTGGGCACCGCCGATCCGGTAGACGGCCGACGCGCCGGTCAGGTGGCAGGCGGCCAGCACGGCCGGATCTATGTCATCAGCGGCGCTCGGCGGCGAGCAAACGACCACCTCGGGGACGCGCGCCACCTGCGCGGGGACCACGCCCATCACCACCGTGCTCGGGTACGGGGCGCGCCCGCCCGGGACGTACACGGCCGCACGCCTGACCGGCACGCTGCGGATCCGGACGCTGTGTGTCCCGAGCTCGACCAGGCGGTCCGGCTCGGTGTCCGCGGCGGCCGCAGCGACCTCGCGCACGTTCGCGATCGCCTGCTCGAGGCCCTCGCGCACCGCTGGGTCGAGCTCGTCCGCCGCCCGCGCGAGCGCGAGCGGGTCGACGTGCGGCGGGCGCGGCTCGCGATCGCCGGTGTCGAGCATCCGTGTGTAGTCCCGGACCGCGCTGTCCCCGCGGGTCTGCACCCCGCTGATGATCTCCCACACGGCGTCGGTCACCGACTCCGCGGTCGGCACGAGCGCCCGCAGCCGGGCGGCCGTCGCCGCCGGCCCACCCCCCGTGTCGGTCCGCTCACATCGCATCGAGACGCTCCAGGATCGCGTCGATCAGCTCCGCCTTCAGCTTGTGCGCAACGGGGTTGGCGATCAGCCGCGCCGTGCACTCGATGATCTCCTCGCGGACCACGAGCCCGTTCTCCCGAAGCGTCGTCCCGGTCGCCGTCAGGTCGACGATCCCCTCGGCGAGCCCCGTCAGCGGCGCCAGCTCGACCGACCCCTTCACCTCGACGATCTCCGCCTGGCGGCCCGTGTCGAGAAAGTACCTGGCGGCGATCCGCGGGTACTTGGTCGCAATCCGCATCACCCCGAGGCGCCGCAGCGCCTCCGCCGCGCGGTCCTCCCCGGCCGCCGTCGCGAGCGCCATCGTGCATCGCCCGAAGCCGAGATCGACCAGCTCGTAGAGCTCGCGCTCGGACTGCTCGAGCAGCACGTCCTTGCCGGTGATCCCAAGATCTGCAGCGCCCGCCTCGACATACGTGGGCACGTCCGAGGGGCGCATCGTCACGATCCCCGCCTCCTCGAACAGGAGCCGGCGATCGTTGTCGCGAACCTCGGTCGTATCGATCCCGAGCCGGTCGAGCAGCTCGAGGCTGTCGCCGAACAGCGCGCCGCGCGGGATCGCGATCCGGAGCTCGCTCATCGCGGCACCACTCCGGTCCTGCCCCGCTCCTCGCCGGTCAGGGCGATGTGCAGCCGCTCCACGTTGAGCGCGAACCCGACCGCCGGCAGCGGCCGCCCGAACCCCGCCAGCAGCTCGTCGTAGCGGCCACCATTGCCGATCGGGACCCCGTACGCCGGGTCGTACACCTGGAACACGGCTCCCGTGTAGTAGCCGAGGCTCCTGACCAGCCCGAGGTCGAAGATGATCCGCCGCGCGACCTCGGCCGGCACCAGCTCGTGGATCGCCCGCATCCCGGTCGCGGCCTCCTCGAGCCGGCCGGTGAGGCCGTCGAGCACCTCGGGCCCACCACGGATCCGAGGTACCTGGAGCAGCAGCTCCGCGTCCGAGGCGTCGAGGCCGAGCTCTTCGAGCTCGCGTTCGACCCCGACGAAGTCCCCGGCGACCAGCTCGCCGACGATTCGCTCGCGAGCCTCGGGCGCGACCCCCACGGCCTCCAGCAGGCCGGGGTACAGCGACGCGTCGCCGAGCCCGACCCGGTACGTCTCCAGTCCCGCCGCGTCGAGCGCGGCGCACAGCACGCGGAGCGCCTCCGCGGTTCCGTCCGGCGCCGGCGAGCCGATCAGCTCGATCCCGGCCTGCAGCAGCTCGCGGGGCTGTCCGCGCTGCGGCCGCACCCCACGGTATGCGTGCGCGAAGTAGCAGAACCGCAGCGGCGGCTCGGAGTGCGCGTACCGGGTCACGGCCAGCCGTGCGATCGGCAGCGTCATGTCGGAGCGCAGCACCAGCACGTTGCCCTGCTCGTCGAACACCCGGTACGCCGGCGAGGCGTACGCGGGGGTCGCCGCGGCCCGCTCTCCGCGCGCGAACGTGGTCTCGTACTCGAGCGCCGGGGTGTACACCTCGCCATACCCCGCCTGTTCGAACACCCCCCGGATGCGGTCCGTCATCAGCCGGAGCTCCCGCATCTCGTCGGGCAGGACGTCTCGCGTGCCGCTTGGAATGCGGTCGGCCATGGTCCCAGTATGCGTCTCGCGTGGGGTCAGGCGACCGCGGGCACGTCATCCACCCGCTCGATGCGCGCGCCGAGGTGTCGCAAGCGCTCGTCGATCCGCTCGTAGCCGCGGTCGATCTGGCGGATGTTGCCGATCTCGGTGACGCCGTCGGCGCACAGCGCCGCGATCAGCATCGCCATCCCGGCGCGGATGTCGGGCGACTCGACGCGCTGGCCGCTCAGCCTTCGGGGACCAAGCACGATCGCTCTGTGAGGGTCGCAGATGGTGATCGCGGCGCCCATCAGCTGGAGCTTGTCGCAGAAGAACAGGCGGTTCTCGAACATCTTCTCGTGGATGATCACGGAGCCTTCCGACTGGGTCGCGAGCGCCAGCGCGATGCTCGTCAGGTCCGCCGGGAACGCCGGCCAGGGACCGTCCTCGACCTTCGGCATGTGCTCGCCCTCGTCGTTGCGGATCACGAGCTTCTGGTTGCCGGGCACGATCACGTCCGATCCGCGCACCTCGCTGCGCAGGCCGAGCCGGTCGAACACGAGCCGCACCATGCGGAGGTCCTCGGGCACGGTGTCCTTGACGATCAGCTCGCCGCCGGTGACGCCCGCGAGCGCCATGAACGACCCGATCTCGATGTGGTCGGGGGCGATCGTGTGAGCGCAGCCGCGCAGGCTCCCGGTGCCGTGCACGGTCATCACGTTCGAGCCGATCCCGTCGATCGGCGCGCCCATCGCGACCAGCATCCGCGCGAGGTCCTGCACATGCGGCTCCGAGGCCGCGTTGCGGATCACGGTCGGGCCGCGGGTCAGGGCGGCGGCCAGCAGCGCGTTCTCGGTCGCCATCACCGATGGTTCGTCCATCAGGAAGTCACACGGCCGCAACCCGATCGGCGCGTCGAGCTTGATGCCGGATTGCACGTGCTCGACGGTCGCCCCGAGCGCCCTGAACGCGTCCAGGTGCGGGTCCAGCCGGCGGCGCCCGATCACATCCCCGCCGGGCGGCGGCATCCGCACGTGGCCGAAGCGCGCCAGCAGTGGCCCGGTGAGCAGGAACGAAGCGCGGATCCGCTCCGCCAGCCCGGGGTCGACGACCGCGGACTCGGTGACACCCGACGCGTCGACCGTGACCTCGCCGGCGTCAGTCCAGCGGACGTCCGCCCCGAGCCCTTCGAGCAGCATCATCATCGCCTCGACGTCCCGGATGCGGGGGACGTTGCGAAGCGTCACCTCGTCGTCGGTGAGCAGGCACGCCGCGAGGATCGGCAGCGCGCCGTTCTTGTTTCCGGCCGGGACGACGGTGCCTGATAGGCGCGTCCCGCCCTCGATCACGAATTTCTCCATATCGGATCGCAGACTAGCTCGTGTCCCCCGCGCTCGCGCCTTGCGGACCGGCTTCGTGCGAGTCACCCGGATCTCCGCTCCGGGCTGTTCCGGGGGGTGAGCTAGGGTAGCTCCCATGCGTGAGCTTGTTTCGCGCCAGGAGGCCTGGAACCTGCTCACGGACTGGGTTGCGTCGGACTCGCTGCGGCGTCACGCGCTCGCCGTCGAGGCGGGGATGCGCGCCTACGCACCGCGGTTCGGTGGCGACGTCGAGCTGTGGGGCGCGACGGGGCTGCTGCACGACCTCGATTACGAGCGCTATCCGAACCTCGACGACGGTCATCCACGGTACGCGATCCGGGAGCTCGAGCAGCGCGGATACCCGCCCGAGCTCGTCCGTGCGGTCGCCTCTCACGCCGATTTCATGGGCGTCCCTCGCGAGACGCCGATGGAGAAGACGCTGTACGCGGTCGACGAGCTGTCGGGGTTCGTGCTCGCGTGCGCCTACGTCCGTCCCGACGGTCTGCGGGGGATGACCCCGAAATCCGTCAACAAGAAGCTCAAGCAGCCGAGCTTTGCGGCGGCGGTCGGCCGCGAGGAGCTCTACCGGGGAGCCGAGGAGCTAGGCGTCGCGTTCGACGAGCATGTTCAGGTTGTGATCGACGCCCTCGAGGCCGAGCACGAACAACTAATGCCGTAGCCTTGGGTGCAGTCACGTCGGGGGAGGCGGGCGTGTCGTAGTAACACAGCTTCCGTCCGGAAGGGGTACCGCCTTGCTGAATCTAGCTCGCTGGTGCATCGCACATCGCCGTTGGGTCGTAATCGGGTGGGTCGCGATCGCGATCGGCTCCTCCCTGGTCGCCGGCGCCGTCGGGCGGAACTACTCGACGAACTTCCAGCTCAAGGGGACGGAATCCCAGCGCGCCCAGAACCTGCTCGCCAGCAAGTTCCCCTCCCAGGGCGGCGACCAGGACACGATCGTCTGGCACACGTCGAGCGGGACCGTCGACGATCCCGCCGTCCGCGGCCAGATGACAGCCCTCCTGGCGAAGGTCGCGAGGATGCAGCACGTGGTCGGCATCGTCAGCCCGTACACCGCTCGCGGCGCCGTTCAGGTCTCGCGGGACCGCCGGACGGCATTCGCGATCGTCCTCTACCCCAAGCGCGCCAACCAGCTGCCCGACGGGACCGGCAAGCCGGTGCTCGCGGCGGTCAACGCCGCCAACCGGCCGGCTCTTCAGGTCGCCGCCGGCGGCCAGGTGATTGAGCAGGCGGAGGGCTTCTCGATCGGGCCGGCAACCGCGGTGGGCGTGATCGCCGCGCTGGTGATCCTGCTGATCACGTTCGGCTCGCTGCTCGCCGCCGGGATGCCGCTGATCACCGCCGGCCTCGGCCTGATCACGGGTGTCGCGCTGATCGGGCTCGCCACGCACGTCACGAACATGTCGAACGTCGCCCCCGAGCTCGCGCTGATGATCGGGCTCGGCGTCGGGATCGATTACGCGCTGTTCATCATGACCCGGTTCCGCGAGGCCTACCGGCGGCTCGACGACAGCCGCGCCGCGGTGCTCGAGGCGATGGACACCTCCGGTCGCGCGATCCTGCTGGCCGGGAGCACGGTGATCATCGCGCTGCTCGGCATGTTCGCGACCGGCGTGAGCTTCCTGTACGGGCTCTCGATCGCCTCGGTGCTCGCGGTCCTGCTGACGATGCTTGCGTCGATTACGGTGCTGCCGGCGATGCTCTCCCGGTTCGGGCCGCGATTGGCTGCACCGGGTCGCCGCGCCCGGGCGCGCGAGGCCGCCGGCCGACCCCCGCGCGGGTCGATGTGGCGACGCTGGAGCCTGATGGTGCAATCGCGCCCGTGGCCGCTGTTCGCGGCGTCGCTGCTCGTGATGGTCGCGTTCCTGATCCCCGTCACCCAGCTGCGGCTCGACAACGGTGACGCCGGCAATGACCCGACCAACACCAGCAGCTATCGGGCGTTCAACCTGCTCTCCCAGGGCTTCGGCCAGGGCTTCAACGGGCCGCTGCTGCTGGTCGCCGAGCTGCCAAGCGCGGGCAACGCCTCCTCCCTGTCGGCGGTCGGCGCCGCGCTCGCCCGGACCCCGAACGTGGTGGCGGTCGGCCAGCCGCGGCTCAGCCCGGACGGCCGCGTGGCCGTCGTGCGGGCGTATCCGGGCTCGGCTCCGCAGGCCCAGGCGACGACCGACCTCGTCAACCGGCTCCGCGACCACGTGCTACCTCCGATCGAGCGCAGCACCGGTGTACGCGTGCTGGTCGGCGGATTCACAGCCGGCTCGATCGATTTCTCGAACGTGCTCGCCAGCAAGCTCCCGCTGTTCATCGCGATCGTGGTGGTGCTCTCGGCGCTGCTCCTGTTCGTGATGTTCCGCTCGATCGTGATTCCGATCCAGGCCGCCGCGATGAACCTGCTCAGCATCGGCGGCGCGCTGGGCGCGACCGTGCTCGTGTTCCAGGAGGGCTGGCTCGGCAGCGCGCTCGGGCTCCAGAAAGGACCGGTCGATCCCTGGATCCCGGTGCTGATGTTCGCGGTCGTGTTCGGGCTCTCGATGGACTACGAGGTGTTCCTGGTCTCCCGGGTCCGCGAGGAGTGGGTCCGCCGGCGGGATGCGCGGATCGCCGTCGCAGACGGGATCGCGCTGACCGGCCGGGTGATCAGCGCCGCGGCGGCGATCATGATCTGCGTGTTCCTGTCATTCATGCTCGGCGACGAGCGCGGCGTCAAGGAGTTCGGCTTCGGGCTCGCGATCGCCGTGTTCCTCGATGCGATCGTGATCCGCTGCGTGATGCTGCCGGCGGTACTCGAGCTGCTCGGCGACACGACGTGGAAGCTCCCGCGGTGGATCGACAAGCGGCTGCCCCACATCAACATCGAGGGCAGCGCGGCACACGGCGCCGCCGAGGCGATGCGCGTCGAGGACAACCGCCCGCAGGACCGGGAGCTCGAGCAGGTCGGCTCGTAGCTAGAAGGACGTAGCCGCGAACGGGGCGACGCCGCCGGGGAGGGCCCGAGAGCGGGCGTCGTCAACCTGCACGAGCGCTATTCGTATTGGAGCGCCTGCAGCACGTTCAGGCGCGCGGCGCGGCGCGCCGGGCCGATCGCAGCCACCAGCCCGGCGAGGATCGCCGCGATCACGAACACGACCAGCGTTCCGACCGGGATCGTCACCGCGCTGAACTTGATCGCGACGCCGACCAGCACCGCGAGCACGACCCCGAGCGGGATCCCGAATGCGGCACCCAGCAACGCGGTGATCACGCTTTCGTGGCGGATCATCCGGCGCACCTGGCGGCGGGTCATCCCGACCGCCCGGAGCATGCCGAGCTCGCGGGTGCGCTCGAACACGGTCAGCACGAGCGTGTTGACGATCCCGAACAGGCTGACGACGATCGACAGCGACAGCAGCACGTACAGCAGGTTCAGCAGCGAGTTCAGGCCCTGCTCCTGGTTGTGCTTGAACTGGTCCTTGGTCTGGAGCTTCGCGTCCGGGAAGTCGTTCAGCGCCTGGTTGAGCGTCCGCGTGTTGGCCGCGGTGACGCCGCCTTGCATGTTCACGAACGCGTACAGGTTCTGCGGGTTCTGGTAGGCGCGGTCGAACAGCGACGAGGAGATCGTCACCGGCCCGTACGGGTTGCCGCCCTTCGGAGGATCGGTGATCCCGCGCACCACCAGCGGCAGCCTGATGCCCGCCGGCGTAAGCACCGACAGCGCGGAGCCGACGTGCAGGTGCTTGGAGCTCGCATACGACGTCGACACGAACGCGCCGTCGTCCCCGAGCTGCGCCGGCACCTGCGGTCCGCCGTGCTTCCAGTTGATCGCGATCACCTGGCTGACGTTCGGCTCGACGCCGGTGACGTTGATCTGTGAGCCGAATGCCTTCCCGTCGCCCGCGCGGACGCCCGACACCACCGAGACGCCCGGCACGCGCCTCACCGCCCCCTCGGAGGCGATGCTGATCGGCGTGAAGTTGTTGCTCGAGGTCACCGCGTAGTTGGCCACGAACAGCTGGTTGATGGCGCCCTCGAAGCGTGTGCGAAGGCCGGCCGCGAGCACGCCGACCATGGTCACGAGCGCCAGCCCGATCATCAGCGCGGAAGCGGTTGACGCGGTACGCGCCGGGTTGCGCATCGAGTTGCTGCGCGCGAGCCTCCCCGCCGCTCCACCGAGCTTCGTCGCCGGCCAGCCCAGAACCTGAGCCAGCGGCGGGACTAGGCGCGGCGCGAGCATCGAGACGCCGATGAACAGCCCTACGGCCCCGATCCCGACGAACAGCAGACGCGCGCCCGTGGACATGCCGGTGGCGAGCAGCCCGACCAGCATCAACGCCACCGCCCCCAGGATCGTCACGACCGCCGCCGGCTCGCTGAACCGAGCGAACCGCGACGGCGGCAGCAGCGATCCCTCCCGGATCGCCGCGATCGGCGGCACGCGCGTCGAGCGAATCGCCGGCCGGAGCGCCGCGAGCAGCGTGATCAGCACCCCGACGACCAGTGAGACGACGATCGTGCGGGTCTTGAACACGGTTCCGGTCTGCGGCAGGTCGATCCCGAACGAGACGAGCAGGCTGTTCAACCCCTTGGCGAGCCCGAGCCCCAGGAACAGTCCCACGATCGAGGCCACCAGGCCGATCACGAACGCCTCCAGCATCACGCTGGTCAGCACCTGCCGGCGGGTGGCGCCGAGCGACCTCAGGGTCGCGAGCTCGCGGGTGCGCTGCGCGATCGTGATCGACAGCGTGTTCGCGATCACGAAGCTGCCGACGAACAGCGCGATGCCGCCGAACGCGAGCAGGAAGTCCTGGAAGATGTTGAGGAAGTCGCTCGTGTCCTTGGTCGCCTGCGCTGCCTGAGCCTGCCCGGTCCGCACCTGGCTGTGGGGAGGCAGGATCGGCCTGATCGCGGCCACCAGCTGCTGGGGCGAGACGCCGGGCTTAGTGGCGACGCTGATCTGGTCGAACTGGCCCTGCTTGTGGAACAGGAGCTGGGCGGTTGGGAGGTCGAAGATCGCCATCGAGGCGCTACCGAGCGACGAGACCCCGGCGAATTGCACCGTGCCCACGATCTTGAAGCGGCGCACCGGTCCGCGCGCGATCACGCCGATCTCCTGGCCGATCGAGAAGTTGTGATTGCTCGCAGTGTTCGCGTCGATCGCGACCTCGTCCGGCCCGACGGGATAGCGGCCGCTGACCAGCGTCAGCGGGTTGAAGTGCGCACCGGCCGCACTGTGACTGAAGGCGAGCCCGGGCCCGCCGCCGGTCGAGATCACCTTCCCGTTATGGCCCACCAGCTCCGCGGAGTCCCCGATTCCGCCGGACGCCTCGGCCACCTGAGGCAGCCGCCGGACCTGGATCAGCAGCGATGCGGGCAGCGTGGGTGCCTGGCTGCGCGCGCCGTTGCCGGTCCCGCTGGCGGTGATCGCGTTGCGCCCGGTGATCACCGCGTCGGCGTTCTTGTACGCCCGTGTGAACACAGTCGAGAAGGCGCCCTTGATCGTGTCGGTGAGGATGTAGGTGCCGCTGATCATCGCGACGCCCAGCACCACCGCGATCGCGGTCAGGCTCGCACGGAGCTTGCGGCCCAGCAGCCCTTTGAGCGCGACCCGGGTCACGACCCCAGGCTGCTCATCACCTCGAGCACCTGCTGCTGGGTGGCGCCGGTCAGCTCGGTCTTGATCAGCCCATCGGCGATGAACAGGATCCGGTGGGCGATCGAAGCCACACGTGCGTCGTGTGTGACCATCACGATCGTCTGCTGATACGCCTCCGCCGAGTCGCGGAGCAGCTCGAGGATCTCGCCGCCCGTCTTCGAGTCGAGGTTGCCGGTCGGCTCGTCGGCCAGTACGAGCGTCGGACGGGTTACGAGCGCGCGCGCGATCGCCACCCGCTGTTGCTCTCCCCCCGAGAGCTCGGCGGGCCGGTGGCTGCGGCGCTCGGTGAGGCCCGTCCGCTCGAACAGCTCGTCGAGCAGGGCGGGGTCGGCCTTCTCGCCGGCGATCGACAGCGGCAGCACGACGTTCTCCTCAGCGGTCAGCATCGGCAACAGGTTGAAGAACTGGAACACGAATCCGATGTGGTCGCGACGTAGGAGCGTGAGGTCGGAGTCGCTGAGCGTCGTGATGTCGGTTCCGCCGATTTCGACCTTTCCGCTGGTCGGGTTGTCGAGGCCGGCGAGGGCGTGCATCAGCGTCGACTTGCCTGAGCCGGAGGGGCCCATGACCGCGACGAGGTCGCTTCGGTTGACGGTCAGCGAGACGCCGCGGAGCGCGTCGACGGCCGTCGACCCCTCGCCGTAGCGGCGGGTGATGTTCTCAGCGCGGACGACCTCGGTGACGGCCGTCTCGTTCACGCCGGCGTCGGTGCGATCCGACACGCCGTGTGATTGCCCCGTCACCTGGTCTGGTATATCAGCCGCACCTGTTGGCGGTGTGTTTTTCGTCGTGGACCGGCAGGGCCTGTCCGGCGGACCAAACGTCCGCTTGGCTATCGTCGCGGCGATGGCGATCCCGATCATCGTGCTCGAAGGCGATCAGACGGGACAGGAGCTCCTCGACCAGGCGCTGCGCGTGCTCGACTCCGGTCTGCTGGGGGTGGAGGTCGAGCTCGCTCGCTTCGACCTGTCGCTCGAGAACCGGCGCCGGACCGGCAATGAGGTGGTGCTCGAGGCGGCGGCCGCGATCCGCGAAGCGGGGCTCGGGATCAAGGCAGCGACGATCACGCCGGAGGGCGCCGGCGACGTCGGTTCGCCCAACCGGATCCTGCGGGAGGCCATCGGCGGGAAGGTGATCGTCCGCACCGGGCGGCGGCTGCCAGGCGTCTCGACGATCGCCGGCGTCCACCACCCGATCTCGATCGTGCGGATGGCGGTCGACGACGCGTACGGCGCCGAGGAGCGCCGCGACGGGGACCCGGGCTCGCCCGGGGAGTTCGCCTACCGCACCGAGCGGATCGCCCGCTCCACCTGCCGGGCGGTCGCCGAGTACGCGTTCCGCACCGCCGGCCGCAACGACGCCCGCGTGTACGGCGGCCCGAAGTGGACCGTCTCCCCCGTTTACGAGGGGATGCTCAAGGAGGAGATGGACCGGGCCGCCGAGCGTCATTCCGACGTCGCCTACCAGCCGGTTCTGATCGACGCCACCTATGCGGGGCTGCTGTCGGGGGCCGCCGACGCGCCGCTCGTGATCCCGGCGCTGAACCGCGACGGCGATTGCCTGTCGGACATGGTGCTGCCGATGTTCGGCTCGATCGCCGGCGCCGAGTCGGTTCTGCTCGCGTTCGACGAGCGGTTCGCGACGCGCGTCGCGATGGCCGAAGCACCGCACGGCACGGCGCCCGCGCTCGAAGGCAAGGACCTCGCCAACCCGCTGGCGATGATCCTCGCGGGCGGCGCAGTGCTACGCCACGCCGCCGACCTATACGGCCCCGGCGCCGAGCGCGCTTCACGCGCGGTCTACGAGGCGGCGCTCGAGACCGTCGGAGCCGGCGTCAAGACCCCGGATCTCGGTGGCCACGCGGGCACCACCGAGTTCACGGACAGGGTGATCGAGCGAGTGCGCAGCAAGGTCGATGTCTGGTCGTCGCTGTGAGGCGTTCTACCCGCCGCTCGCGACCCGCCTCGAAAGCTGCATGGTTTGCAGGCTTTTTACGCTACCTGTGCTCGCCTCCGGAAAGATGGATTTGCAAGATTTCGTGCAGAACACCCGTTCTGTCCGAGCCACTTCCTAGCCTGCCGAACATATGTTCCACCTAACACCTGAGCGCCTCCAGCGTCTCCTGGACCTCGTCGATGACGTGCTTGCCGGAGACCCGCCCGAGGAGGCCACACATCACCCACATCGCCAGCCCATCCGCTGGCAGCCGATCCGTCGCGCCGGCACCGTCAACGCCCGCCCCGCGCACTGCCTCTCGCCCGTCCGCATGAGCTCCCGGCAGCGGATGCGCGACGAGGCGCCGCGCTAGGCGTCGATCGACACACCGGTAAGCGCGGCCTCGCGGCCGAGAGCTACGACGCCCCTGCCCGGCGGCCCGGGTGGCGTGCGTCGTCGTGCTGCCAAAGCCCAGCCAGGACGCTCAGCGTCCGGCGAGGATGCTCAGCACGGCGATCACGCCACTGGGCTCGCCCGTGGTCTTCGAGGATCCAGCGGCCAGCAGCCCGAAGATCACCGCGAGAAACGTCCCGATCCCCAGCACGAGGCAGATGATCAGCAGCACGAGCACCTGCGGGTTGGCCCGCAGGAACCGGATCACGTCGTGCATCACGCGGCTGCCCTCCGGAACCGCTCACCTCGAGCACGACGGTCCCGCCCCGCGGTCGACGCGAGCCCCCGCGCCCGAAACGCAAAACGACCCGCGCGATCGAGTTCGCTGCGGGTCGTTACGGAAATCACTGCTGATTCTGGAATGAAAAACCGGCGGCGACCTACTCTCCCAGGCCCTTGCGGGCCAAGTACCATCGGCGCTGAGGGGCTTAACTGCTCTGTTCGGAATGGGAAGAGGTGTTTCCCCCTCGCCATCGCCACCGGAAACCGGTGAGAGACCGCCTCGCCGCGGACCTTCAAAACTACACAGTGCCAATGCACGGATATCAAATATCCGTCAAGCCCTCGACCCATTAGTACCGGTCTCCTGAGGACGTTACCGTCCTTACAGATCCGGCCTATCAACCTGGTGATCTTCCAGGGGTCTTACTCCCTCAAAGGGGATGGGAGAGTTCATCTCGAGGCCGGCTTCCCGCTTAGATGCCTTCAGCGGTTATCCGATCCGGACGTAGCTAACCTGCAGTGCCCTTGGCAGGACAACAGATACACCAGAGGTCCGTTCATCCCGGTCCTCTCGTACTAGGGACGAATCCTCTCAACTCTCCAACGCCCACGGCAGATAGGGACCGAACTGTCTCACGACGTTCTGAACCCAGCTCGCGTACCGCTTTAATGGGCGAACAGCCCAACCCTTGGGACCTACTTCAGCCCCAGGATGCGACGAGCCGACATCGAGGTGCCAAACCGGGCCGTCGATGTGGACTCTTGGGCCCGATAAGCCTGTTATCCCCGGAGTACCTTTTGTCCGTTGAGCGACGGCGCTTCCACTTGCTACCGCCGGATCACTAAGGCCTGCTTTCGCACCTGCTCGACCTGTCGGTCTCGCAGTCAAGCTCCCTTGCTGCCTTTACACTCTACGCACGATTTCCGACCGTGCTGAGGGAACCTTTGCGCGCCTCCGTTACATTTTGGGAGGCGACCGCCCCAGTCAAACTACCCGCCTGGCACTGTCCGGCGCCCGGGTTACGGTGCACCGTTAGAGATCCAATACATCAAGGGTGGTATCTCAAGGTTGCCTCCACGCCAGCCGCAGCCGGCGCTTCCAAGGCTCCCACCTATCCTGAGCGAAATGCATCGAACCCCAATACCAGGTTGTAGTAAAGGTTCACGGGGTCTTTCCGTCTAGCCGCGGGTACTCGGCATCTTCACCGAGACTGCAATTTCACCGAGCCCCTCGTTGAGACAGCGTTCAAGTCGTTACGCCATTCGTGCAGGTCGGAACTTACCCGACAAGGAATTTCGCTACCTTAGGACCGTTATAGTTACGGCCGCCGTTTACCGGGGCTTAGTTTCGGTGCTTCGGGTTACCCCTAACACCTCCACGTAACCTTCCGGCACCGGGCAGGCGTCAGCCCCTATACGTCGTCTTACGACTTAGCAGAGACCTGTGTTTTTGGTAAACAGTCGCTTGAACCTATTCACTGCGGCCCGCTCGGGCTTCCTCCGCAAGGGAGTTCACCCTACTGGGGCGCCCCTTATCCCGAAGTTACGGGGCGATTTTGCCGAGTTCCTTAACGAGGGTTATCTCGATCACCTTAGTGTTCTCCACTTGCCCACCTGTGTCGGTTTTGGTACAGGCACGCGCGTCCTCCCTAGAGGCTTTTCTCGGAGGCAGGGCTTCCGGGACTCGCCGGCTTAGAGCCAGCTGGCATCGCACCTCGGGTTATGCGGCCCCGGATTTACCTAGGGCCACCCCTACATGCTTACCCCAGGACAACCATCGCCTGGGATCCCATAGCCTTCCTCGTCCCCCCATCGGTCAAACGGACGCGACGTGGTACGGGAATATCAACCCGTTGGCCATCGACTACGCCTTTCGGCCTCGCCTTAGGACCTGACTAACCCTGAGCAGACGAACTTTACTCAGGAAACCTTGGGCAATCGGCGGAGGGGATTCTCACCCCTCTTTCGTTACTCATGCCGGCATTCTCACTTCCGCCGCCTCCACGGCTCATTTCCATGGCCGCTTCACTGGCGCCGGAACGCTCTCCTACCGCGTGATCGGCCCGAAGGCCTCACACACCCGCAGCTTCGGTGACTAGCTTAAGCCCCGTTACATTGTCCGCGCTCGAACACTTGACCAGTGAGCTGTTACGCACTCTTTCAAGGATGGCTGCCTCTGAGCCAACCTCCTGGTTGTCTCTGCATTCAAACATCGTTTCCCACTTAGCTAGTACTTAGGGACCTTAGCTGGCGGTCTGGGCTGTTCCCCTCTCGACGCTGAAGTTTATCCCCCAGCAACTGACTCCCGGAGTAGCCGTGACGGTCTTCGGAGTTTGCCTGAAGTCGGTAACCTGGTAGGGCCCCTAGTCCAAACAGTGCTCTACGGCCGCCACGGAATTTATCCGAGGCTATACCTAAATATATTTCGGAGAGAACCAGATATCACTGAGCTTGATTAGCCTTTCACTCCGACCCACAGGTCATCCGCCCAGTTTTCAACCTAGGTCGGTTCGGTCCTCCACGAGGTCTTACCCCCGCTTCAACCTGCCCATGGGTAGCTCGCTCAGCTTCGGGTCTACCGCCTACGACTGTGTCGCCCTATTCGGACTCGCTTTCGCTTCGGCTCCGCTCATCGCTTAACCTTGCCGCAGACGAGTAACTCGCCGGCTCGTTATGCAAAAAGCACGCGGTCACGGCACAAGGCCGCTCCCACCGCTTGTAGGCACGTGGTTTCAGGTACTATTTCACTCCCCTTCCGGGGTACTTTTCACCTTTCCCTCACGGTACTAGTCCGCTATCGGTCACCAAGGAGTACTTAGCCTTGGAGGGTGGTCCCCCCAGGTTCAGTCCGCGTTTCACGGGTGCGGACTTACTCAGGAACACCTGCGGAAGATCGTGCAATTTCGCCTACGGGACGATTGCCCTCTGTGGTGCGTGGTTCCACACGCTTCGACTATCACACGACTTTGTAACTTCCGCCGGATCGGCCACGATCCGGACCAGGTGTCCTACAACCCCCGACGTGCAACGCGTGGCCGCTTACACACGCCGGGTTTGGGCTATTCCCCTTTCGCTCGCCACTACTCAGGGAGTCTCGGTTGATTTCCTTTCCTCGGGGTACTGAGATGTTTCACTTCCCCCGCTTGTCTTCCACACGCCTATGTGTTCAGCGTGGGATAACGCCGCATTACCGGCGCTGGGTTTCCCCATTCGGGCATCCGCGGGTCACAGGCCATTCAGCGCCTAACCGCGGCTTATCGCAGCCGTTCACGCCCTTCATCGACTCTTGGTGCCAAGGCATCCACCATGTGCCCTTACTATCTTGACGGTGATCTGAGAGCTGCTTACACAGCTCTCGGTGATACCCGTGTCATTGGCTACTGTGCAGTTTTCAAGGTCCGCGAAGAGGTGACCTCGGCGGACTGCCGAGGGCGGTCTCTCAAAACTCAACAGCATGCGGATCGCGTTGCGCGGGCGGAATGCCCACGCACACAACCTGCCAGGTCCGGTCGACATTGCTAGAGCCGATCGCGCTCGAGGAGAGCGCCGCGGAGCTCGCGCTCCGCCGCCACCGGGCAACCCCGGGGCGTGGCGATCCTGCCGGCGATCGGTGCCCTTGGTTGAGGGCTCCCTAGAAAGGAGGTGATCCAGCCGCAGCTTCCGCTACGGCTACCTTGTTACGACTTCACCCCAGTCGCGAGTCCCACCTTCGACGGCTCCCTCCCAGAGGGTTAGGCCACCGGCTTCGGGTGTTACTCACTCCCATGGTGTGACGGGCGGTGTGTACAAGGCCCGGGAACGTATTCACCGCGGCAATGCTGATCCGCGATTACTAGCAACTCCGCCTTCATGCAGGCGAGTTTCAGCCTGCAATCCGAACCGAGACGCGCTTTAAGGGATTCGCTCCACCTCGCGGTATCGCAGCCCTCTGTACGCGCCAATGTAGCACGTGTGTAGCCCTGGACATAAGGGGCATGATGACTTGACGTCATCCCCACCTTCCTCCGGTTTGTCACCGGCGGTCTCGCATGAGTCCCCAACTAAATGCTGGCAACATGCGACGGGGGTTGCGCTCGTTGCGGGACTTAACCCAACATCTCACGACACGAGCTGACGACAGCCATGCACCACCTGTGATCCTGCCCCGAAGGGAGGCCGTGTTTCCACGGCTGTCAGGAACATGTCAAGCCCAGGTAAGGTTCTTCGCGTTGCGTCGAATTAAACCACATGCTCCGCTGCTTGTGCGGGCCCCCGTCAATTCCTTTGAGTTTTAGCCTTGCGGCCGTACTCCCCAGGCGGGGCACTTAATGCGTTAGCGTCGGCACAGGGGGAGTCGACACCCCCCACACCTAGTGCCCATCGTTTACAGCGTGGACTACCAGGGTATCTAATCCTGTTTGCTCCCCACGCTTTCGCGTCTCAGCGTCAGTACCGTCCCAGCGAGCTGCCTTCGCCATTGGTGTTCTTCCTGATATCTGCGCATTTCACCGCTACACCAGGAGTTCCACTCGCCTCTTCCGGACTCTAGCTTGACAGTTTCCACTGGCTTTCCAGGGTTGAGCCCTGGACTTTCACAGCGGACTTACCAAACCGCCTACACGCTCTTTACGCCCAATGATTCCGGACAACGCTTGCCCCCTACGTATTACCGCGGCTGCTGGCACGTAGTTAGCCGGGGCTTCTTCTGAAGGTACCGTCAGTCCAGCCCGCTATTAACGGGCGGACCTTCGTCCCAACTGAAAGGGGTTTACAACCCGAAGGCCTTCTTCCCCCACGCGGCGTTGCTGCGTCACGCTTTCGCGCATTGCGCAAGATTCCCCACTGCTGCCTCCCGTAGGAGTCTGGGCCGTGTCTCAGTCCCAGTGTGGCTGATCGTCCTCTCAGACCAGCTACCCATCGTCGCCTTGGTGAGCCGTTACCTCACCAACAAGCTAATGGGCCGCGGGCCGATCCCGATGCGGAGGCCGAAGCTTCCTTTCCCCAGCGGCCTTATGGCCAGAGGGCACATTTGGTATTAGCCCGAGTTTCCTCGGGTTGTCCCAATCATCGGGGCACGTTACCCACGTGTTACTCACCCGTTCGCGGCTCTGCCCCAGGCCGAAGCCTGGTTCGTCGCTCCACTTGCATGTGTTAAGCACGCCGCCAGCGTTCGTCCTGAGCCAGGATCAAACTCTCCGTGAAGAACTGCTGGGCAAGGACCGAAATCCTCACCCGTCACAAAGAGCTCGTCGCGCGCCGCACCTCCGGCCCTAGGGCAGGCGGTGGGAGCTCAGTACACAAGCGAGCTCCGAGGCGCATGACGGGGTAGGTCTTGGCCGCCGTCCCTCAGGGCTCCACGAATGGAGCCGGCGATCCCACGAATGAGACCGGCGAGCGACGGCGTCGAACCTGGACACACTCTCTCGACCGAGGGGTCGGTCGAGGGTGCGCATGCTGTTGAGTTTTCAAAGACCGTCGCGCCTCTTCTGGGAAGGGGTTTCCTTCCAGACTGTCGCGCCGAAGCCGTCTCCGGTCTCGAAGCGGACCCATGAGTATAGCGCCGAATCTCGGCCGCGCGGCACCGCTCACGAAGCTCCCGAGACGGCTCGCGGAACTGTAGCGCGGAGCGCCGCCGAGTCGCTCAGGACGGGGAACGCGGCGCCCCGACGAGCGGGCTCAGGACAGCACCTGGACGGTCACTGTCCGGCTCCGGGGGCGGTCGTCGAAGTCGATCAGCACGATCTGCTGCCAGGTCCCGAGCGCCAACCTCCCCCCTACGAGCGGGATCGTCTCCGACGGGCCGATCAGCGCCGCGCGCAGGTGGGCGTGGGCGTTCGTGTCGTGGTTGAGACGATTGTGGTCGTAGCTCCCCTGGGCGGGCACGAGCCGGTCCAGCAGCGCCTGAAGATCGCCGACTCCGCCGGGTTCGTACTCCATCGTCGTGACCGCAACCGTCGACCCGGTCGCGAACACCGTCACCATCCCGCGGTCCACCTCGGCGGTCGCCACCAGGCGCTCCACTCCCGCGGTCAGGTCGACGATGTGTCCGTTGCCGGGCGTGTCCATGCGCAGCTGGCCGCCGTGGACGGCCACCCTACGTCACCCGCACGCGCGCGAAGCGCCGCTTGCCGAGCTGCAGCACCCTGCCATCGATCTCCCCAGCCGGCACGTCCAGGGTCCCATCCGCGACCGGCTCCCCGTCGAGCCGGACGCCGCCCTGGCCGAGGCTGCGGCGCGCCTCGGACTTCGAGATCCCGAACGCCTGCGCGAGCAGCGCGGGCAGGTGCACCTCGCCATCGGTCGCGGCGTACTCGACCGACGGCATGTACGCCGGCGGCTCGCGGCTGATGTGTACGCGGTCGAACGCTTGCTCCGCGGCGTCCGCCGCCGCGTCGCCGCGAAAGCGGGCCACGAGCGCCCGTCCCAGCGCCCGCTTCGCGTCGCGCGGCGACGCTCCGGCCGGCGGCTCCGAGCCGAGCAGCAACCGGTACCAGTCCTCGAGCGAGGAATCCGGCATGCTCATCGTCTTGCCGTAGATCGTCTCGGGCGGCTCGGTCACACCGATGTAGTTGCCGAGCGACTTCGACATCTTCCGCTCCCCGTCGATGCCGGTCAGCAGCGGCAGCGTCAGCACGACCTGCTCGGGCTGGCCGTAGGCGCGCTGGATGTCGCGCCCGAGCAGCAGGTTGAACTTCTGGTCGGTGCCCCCGAGCTCGACGTCGGCGCGGACGGCGACCGAGTCATAGCCCTGGAGCAGCGGGTACAGGAGCTCCAGGACCGAGATCGGCTCGCGCGCCCGGAACCGGTCGGCGAAGTCCTGCCGCTCGAGCAGCTGCGCGACGGTGGTGGTCCGCGCGAGCGCGAACAGCTGCTCCATCGACATGTCCAGCCATTCGGAGTTGAAGCGCACCTCGAGCAGCTCGGGATCGGGGTCGAGCACAGTCAGCGCCTGCTCGCGGAAGGTCGCGGCGTTCGCGTCGATCTCCTCCGAGTCGAGCACCGGCCGGGTGCTGGAGCGACCACTCGGGTCTCCCACCCTCGCCGTGTAGTCGCCAACGATCAGCACCACCCGGTGCCCCAGCTCCTGGAACTCGCGGAGCTTGGTCAACACCACCGTGAAGCCCAGATGGATATCCGACGCCGTCGGATCGATCCCGAGCTTGACTCGGAGCTGTCGTCCCGCGGCGAGCTTGCGCTCGAGCGCACCATCCGGCAGGCAGTCGACGGCGTTGCGGGCGAGCCAGGCGGCCGCTTCGGAGGGTTTCACGAACTTTGTGGCTGTCCGAACAAGTTGCCGAGAGCTACCTGTCCCGCCCGCTGCTCGGGGCCGGAACCGGGGGAATCGCGTCCGGGCCAATGCTAGACTGCCGCGGTCCACGGGAACCATTTGCCGCCGCTCTCCCGTGGCTCAAACAGCGGTCGCCCGGATGCGTGGGGCGGTCCGTAGCCGCACCCTTCGATCGCATGAGCGACGACGTCGAGACACCCATTGACAGCACTCGGGCTGGAAATCACCAGCGGCGCTCGTGGACCCGCAAACGCGGGGCCCGCGGACTCCTCCAGGCCGGATCGGGCGTAGTCGACCCGCCCCCCGCGGCGCTGCGGCCGGTCCCGGCGGTGCTCGACGAGCCTGGGATCGCGCTCGAGCCGGGGCTCGCGGGGCCGCCGACGCCGCCCGAGCCTCCGGAGCACGACCACGGAGGCGGTGGCGGCGGCGGAGGAGATGGCCGGCCGCCGCGCCCCAGGCTCCGCAAGCTCAGGATCCTGGCGGTGTTCCTGGGCCTCGGGATCCTCGCGATGATCTCGACGATCTTCGGGATGATGATGTCGGTCGCGTCCGACGTCCCGCAGCTCGAGAACCGCCAGCAGTACAAGCACGCAGCGAACTCGTACCTGTACGACGACCACTGGCGGCCGATCGGGCTGTTCGCCCCGCCGGACCACGTGGTGCTCGACAACTACGACCAGATTGCGCCGGCGATGCGCGACGCGATCATCGCGATCGAGGACAAGCGCTTCATCACCGACCCGGGCGTCGACATCCGGGGGATCGCCCGAGCGTTCATCTCCGACGTCACCGGTGGCGCGACCCAGGGCGCATCGACGATCACCGAGCAGTTCGTCAAGAACGCGCTGCAGGCGCAGAACAACCGCACGATCTTCGAGAAGCTGCGCGAGGCGGCGCTCGCCTACCACCTCACCCGCAAGTGGAGCAAGGAGAAGATCCTCACCGAGTACCTGAACTCGATCTACTTCGGCAACGGCGCAAACGGCGTTGAGTCGGCCGCGCGCGTGTACTTCGGCAAGGTTCACGGCTACGACTCGCAGGCCGCTCCGGGCGAGTCGCAGTGCGGTGACAGCACTCCCACGCTCGACCTCCCCAAATGCGCCAAGGTGCTGACTCCATGGGAGGCGGCGCTGCTGGCGGGGATGGTGGCGAACCCGAGCGCGTTCAACCCCTTCGAGCACCCGCGGGCGGCGCTCGAGCGGCGGAACCTCGTGCTCAAGGACATGCTCGAGCAGCGCTACATCACCCAGATGCAGTACGACTACGGGAAGTCCCAGCCGCTGCCATCGGTCAACGACTTGCAGCAGCCCGCCGAGCCGCCGGCGGCCCCGTACTACACGAGCTGGCTGCGCCCCCAGATCCTCGCGGCGATGGGGCTGCGCCCCGGAGCGTCGCGCCAGCAGCAGCAGAACGCAGAGTACCGCGCCTACTACGGCGGCCTGAAGATCCGCACCACTCTCGACCTCCAGCTCCAGCAGGCCGCCGACCAGGCGGTCGCCCAGGAGCTGCCGTCCGGTCAGAACAACCCGACGGTGTCGCTGGTATCGATCGACAACAAGACCGGCGAGGTCCGCGCGATGGTCGGCGGCCCGGTGGTCACCGACAACTCGGGGCGCGTTTACGAGGATTACGCGAACCATCCGTTCAACCTCGCGACCGAGGGCCTCCGCCAGCCGGGCTCCTCGTTCAAGCCGTTCACGCTGGCGGTCGCGCTCGAGTCCGGGTTCGGGCCGGACTCGGAGTTCGTATCCGCGCCGGGCGACTTCATCGTCCCCAACAGCGGCGGCAAGGAGCACTTCATCGTCCACAACTTCGGAGGCGCGTACTCCGGCGTGACGACGCTGCAGTCCGCGACCGACTACTCGGACAACTCCGTTTTCGCGCGGCTCGGGCTCCAGGGCCTCGGGCCGACGGGCACCCGCCGGATCGCCAGCGTGGCGATGCGGATGGGGATCCGGACGCACGTGACGGACAACCCCGCGATGATCCTCGGAGCCATGAAGGGTGGCGTCTCGCCGCTCGACATGGCACATGCCTACGAGACGTTCGCGACCGGCGGCAACCGCGTCTTCAACCCCGTGCTCGGTGCGCCCGACGAGGGCCCGACCGGGCTCGCCCAGATCGACTGCCCCGTGTGCCGCGACAAGACGATCGTCGACACGCCGACGTACAAGCGCGTGCTCCCGGCGGCGATCGCCAAGGAGGTGCACGACATGCTCGAGGGCGTCGTCGCTCAGGGCACCGGGACCGCGGCGGCGATCTCCGGGGTCGATGTGGTCGGCAAGACGGGCACCACCAGCAACTACGCCGACGCCTGGTTCGTGGGCTGGACGCCGCAGCTGACAACGGCCGTGTGGGTCGGCTTCCCCGACAAGCTGGTGCCGATGAGCACGCTGTTCAACGGCGGCCCGGTCGAGGGCGGCACCTACCCGGCGATCATCTGGCAGAGCTACATGTCCCAGGCGCTGCAGATCCTCGCGAGCGAGCAGCCGGCGCCCAGCGGACCGAGCCCGAGCGCGAGCAGCTCGGCAAGCGCCGGCAGCTCGGCAAGCGGTGGCGGTGGTGCTGGCGGGACTTCCGGTGGCGGCGGCGGCACCGCCGGTAACACCGGCGGCGGCGCGACCGCCAACGGTGGCGGCGGCGGCACCGCCAACGGTGGCGGCGGAGGTACCCCAGGCGGCGGGGGCGGCACCGCTGGCGGCGGAGGCACAGCCGGTGGCGGTGGCGGTGGCACAGCCGGTGGCGGCGGTGGTGGCACCGCGGGCGGTGGCGGCGGCACAGCCGGTGGCGGCGGTGGTGGCACCGCGGGTGGCGGTGGCGGTGGCGGTGGCGGTACGGTGGGCGGCGGTGGTGGCACCGCCGGAGGCGGCGGCGGCACCGCGGGCGGCGGCGGCGGCGGTGGCGGCACCGGCGGCACGAGCGGGGGCTCGGGCGGTGCCGGCGTCGGCGGCGGCGGCTAGAACGCCGGCACTCGCACGGGCCGGGACACGAACCGGCTGCCGGCGGCCGTGAAGCGCCACGGCAGCTCGACGGCCTTGGTGATCCCGATCCTCCGGTCGACGGCGACCTCGACGGCTCGCCATCCAGCGGGCCGGGACGCGATCACGATCGGCCCGCGCGCGAGGTCCGCCCCGTTGTGGTGGAGCTCGATGTCGAGCGCCTGGGTCAGCTTGCCGGGACCCGAGCACAGACCCTCGATCCGCTCCATCCCACGCCGGCGCTGCATCAGCTCGATCCCGTCGATCGGCTCGAGCGCCCGGATCAGCACGGCCGCTCCGACCGCTTCGGGCTCACACACGGCGTTCAACAGCGCGTGGATTCCATACGAGCGATACACGTACGCCCGTCCCGGGGGCCCGAACAGGGTCGCGGTGCGCGGCGTGAGCCCGACGAACGCGTGGCAGGCGGGCTCGGAGTCGTGATACGCCTCGGCCTCGACGATCACCCCGGCACAGGCCTCGTGGCGCACCACACAGCCGATCAGGTCCCGCGCGACCTCGAGCACGGGCCGGGCGTAGAAGTCGGGCTTCACTGAAGCGCCGCGCGGGCGCGATCGAGCTGCTCGCGCACGCGCGCGAGGCTGGTCCCGCCCCGCGAGACCTTGTCCTCGAGCCACGTTCGGTCCGCGAGCACCGCGTAGAAGTCCTCGTCGAGCAGCTCCGAGTGTTCTGCCAGCTCCTCGCGGCTGAGCTCCGAGAGGCGCTTGCCGCGCTCGAGCGCAGTTCGAACCAGACCGCCGACCACCCCATGCGCCTCGCGGAAGGGAAGACCCCGCCGGACCAGCAGGTCGGCGATGTCCGTCGCGGCCAGGAACTCGTCCGAGGCCGCGTCCTCGAGCCGGTCGCGGCGGAACGCGATCGATCCGAGCATCCCGTCGGCGGCCGCGAGGCACAGCTCGAGCGTGTCGCTCGCGTCGAACAGATGCTCCTTGTCCTCCTGGAGATCCTTGTTATAGGTCAGCGGGAGCCCGTGCAGCACCCCGTGGAGCGCGACCAGGTGACCGGCGACGCGCGGCGCCTTGGCGCGCAGCAGCTCGGCCGCGTCGGGGTTCTTCTTCTGCGGCATGATCGACGAGCCGGAGGTCCACGCATCGGGAAGCACGCAGAAGCCGAACTCCTCGCTCGACCACAGCACCAGCTCGCCCCCGAGCCTCGACAGGTGGGTGGCGCACGTGGCGCTCGCGGCGAGAAAGTCGAGCGCGAAGTCACGGTTCGAGACGGCGTCGATCGAGTTCTCGGCCACCGACGCGAACCCGAGCTCGCGGGCGACCAGCTCCCGATCGGTGCCGAAGTTAACGCCCGCGAGCGCCCCGGCGCCGAGCGGCAGCACGGAGGCCGCGGCCGACACAGCCGCGAACCGCTCTCGGTCGCGGATCAGCATCCACGCGTACGCCAGCAGGTGGTGGCTCAGATACACCGGCTGGGCACGCTGGAGGTGCGTGTAGCCCGGCATCGGCCAGTCGAGGTGGGCTTCCGCCTGCGCGAGCAGCGTCTCGGCAAGCCGCGTGATTTCGTCCTGTGCCGCGTACGCGCGCTCGCGGACGAACATCGCGAGGTCCGTCGCGACCTGGTCGTTGCGCGAGCGAGCCGTGTGGAGCTTCCCGCCGACCCGCCCGACGAGCTCGGTGACCCGGCGCTCGATCGCCATGTGGATGTCCTCGTCGCGCTCGGCGATCGGGAACGTCCCGTCGCGCAGCTCGGCCTCCACCTGGTCAAGCCCGCCCAGCAGCTCGTCTCGCTCCGCCTCGGAGATCACGCCCTGGGCCGCCAGCATCGTGGCGTGCGCCCGCGACTGAGCGACGTCGTAGGGAGCCAGCCGCACGTCGAACGAGATCGAGTCGTTCAGCGCGCGGAACGCGGCGTCGGGCGAGGAGGCGAATCGTGACATCCGCCGGGATGGTACGGACCGGCTCGAGACGGCTAACGCGCGACCGGCAGGCCGGCCGCGGCCGCCGCTCCCGGCTGGAGCTCCGGAACTCCGTCGAGCGACAGCGCTCGGCATGCGGTGGTCGGGAGCACGGGCGTCTGCGAGGTCGCCGTCCCCAGCGCCGGGGAGGCTGAGACGTCCGGGAACACGTCGAGGTAGTACCGAGCACGCACGCACCCATTCGAGCCCAGCACCATTATTCCGCGGGTCGTCACGTCCGGCCGGGCCTGCGGCTGGCCGTCGTAGTCCATGAACACGCCGGTCGCGTCGACCTTGCGGGTGCCGAACCCGCCGGTTCCCGGGGCGCCGATCACCGTCCCGGCGCCGTCCAGCAGCACTCCGGCCGCGCCGGTCGGCCACCGCGACACCGACCCATCGGGCAACACGAAGCGGCCCGTGACGATGTGCGCGCTCGGGTCGGGCCGCTGGTCGAGCAGCGCCGCGAGCGTGTTCGCGACGTCATTGGCGGAGGTCGGGCCTGCCGACTCGGACTCGAGCTTGTGCCCGTGGCCGTTCATGTCCTGGTAGCAGGTGTCGTTGTTGAACAGTCCCGGCGTCCCGCTCGCGAACGCCCACGCGGGGATCATGTAGCCGATCATGTCGTCGGCCAGGCCCACCTGGAAGCGGAACAGCCCATCGGCGTGCCAGGTCGGGACGGCCGGGTTTGGGCGCGCGCAGCTCTCGTCCTCGACCCCGAACGGGCTCCCGAGCATCAGCCCGGGGAACGCCTCGCCGGGATTGTCGATCAGCTGCAGGTCGGGGCCGATCTCGCCGACGCTGACATAGGTGCGGAAATCGGCGCCGGCGGTCGGCGCGATCGAGCCGTTTGGGATCGGCGCGATCGGCGAGCCCGAGTCGTAGCCGGTGCAGACATATGCCTGGCGGCGCCCGAAGTCTCCCGCCGCCGCGAGCGCGACGAAGCCGTTGTTCTCGAGCGGCACGCAGATCTGCCGGCGGGTGAGCGTGACCGCGCCCGGCGTCAGCCGCACCGCCGAGCTGGCGGCGTGCTCGGCAATCTGAGCGAACGCCTGTCCGGTGGCGGTCGCCTGCAGGTACTGCGTCTTGGGGTTCGTGTGATTCTCCGAGCCGCCGGGGATCGCTGTCGGCAGCGACTCCGGATCCTCCTCTGAGCCGTTGTCGCCGGCGAGGAACATCGCGGTCCCGGGCACCGCGGCGTCGATCGCGTGCTCCATCGCGCCGGGCCAGTCGGCGCTGAGCTGGGGACCGGAGTCGCCCATCTCCTGGTTGTGGGCCGCGAGTGAGACGACCGTGAAGATAGGAACGCCCGACGGCGTCCGCGCCTGCAGCACGCCCAGCTTCGGATCCACGGCGGCGACCCGGTCGTCGTGGGCGAGCGCGACGGCGGTCGGGAACTGGTCGGAGATCCGCTGCGACATCCCCGCCAGCAACGGATATCGGTTGCCGGACGTCCCGTCCGGGATCGGGCCCTCGACCTGATTGGCGTACAGCTGCGCGGGTCGCAGATCGGCGACCGCTGCGGCGGCCGCCTTGGCGATCCGGTAGTCGAGGAACCGCATGTAGTACTCATCGATCCCGGACCGCACGCCGACTCCGAGCGGCGTCTCGAGCGCGCCGTACAACCCGATCGTGTCCGGGCTGCTCTCGTTGTGGTCCGCACTCACGACGAGCTTCGCCTGCACCCCGAAATCGTGCGCCAGGTAGTAGCGCGCCTGGTCGGTGTAGTAGTCGAACAGGCCGATCGCGTCGACCGACGCGTATACGACCGGGCCGTCGCGGCCGTCGGAGATCGCGATCGCGCGCACGTCGAGCGGATCGTTGACGCCCGTCGCCGGCCCGAATTCGTTGTCCGAGTAGATCCCGTCCCAGCGGGCGTTGGCGTTGGCATCGCAGAACGGGTCGGGCTTCTGCCCGGACGGGCCACTGTTCAGGTCTGTCCCGGCGTCCCACTGCCCGTCACCGTTCAAATCCGTGAACGGCTCCTGCAGCGCGAACCTGCCGGCGCTCGTGAACGGCGCGGCGGGGCACGTTCCGAGCTCCTGAGCGAACCTCGCGTCGGCGGCGCTCCCCGCCGGAGTCCCGGCGAGCGGCGGCGTGGTGTCGGCACGGCCGGCGCCCGCCAGGAACCGGTAGCCACGCGCAGCGGCCGGCGCGGCGGCGAGTACGGCGATTGCGAGCACGGCCGCGCCGGCGCGAACCGGGCGCATTTTCAGCGAGCCCTGACGACCGCCGGCAGCCCCACGTTCCCGGCCGCGTTGACCGCGCGGACCGCGACGTAGCGCCCGGCGCCGTGGGAAATCGCGAACCGCTGCCGCGTACCGGCCGCGGCCGGTGCCGGCGCCCCGGTGAGTGGGGTCGCCGTAGCGAAGCTCCGGGGCGTGATCGGGTGGTTCGAGGTGACCAGCTCATACCGGGTTGCGGTGCCGCACATCTCATCCGCACCGGGGGCCGTGAAGCTGAGCGTCCCGTGGTCGACGCTCGTGTCGGCGGGGTGTCCGGGGGTTACCGCGTCGGTTGTGTAGTTACCCGAGTTCCAATCGTCGTGGTGGAAGCGCGGCGACGAGCTCGGCGAGCAGGCCGGCGCCGGGGTCCCGTATACCGACAGCGTTCCCGCCCGGGTGATCGAGACGACGTCCTTGTGCGCGCTCGAATCCGTGTCGAGGCTCCCGAACGATCCGAGCGTCGGGGTCGCGATCGTCCAGTCGCCGGTCAGCTTCGGCCACGCCGAGCTCGCAGGCGTGCCGGCGGCCGTGAACGCCTGCAGATCGAGCGAGGCGGTACCGCCGATCACCGCCTGGCCACCGGCCGCTGTGATCTGTCCCACCACTGGTCCGGTGAGGAACTGCAGGTCGTTGACCTCGGCCGGGAAGCCGGGCAGCTCCTGGGCGGTCGTGGGGTTCCAGCCGCCGATGAAGTCCTGGCCGCCCTGGTAGTCGTTGAGCGCCACGTCCAGCGCCCGCAGCAGTCCGGTCTCGGGCGTGAAGAAGTCGATCGTGCTGCCGTCGAAGCTCCCGAATGCGGGATAGCCGACCGCCGCGAACGTCGGATGGTCGTACTGGCCGACTCCCGCCTTGGCGTCGGACTCGAGCGTGTTGTAGTGGCCGCTCGAGGGGTCGGTCCCGTAGCACGAGCTGCCATCAGGGTTGAGGATGTAGGCGGGGCCCGCGTCCGGCGCGACCCCGATCTTCAGCCCGGCGCCGCCCGACGGGCAGGTGAGCGGCGCGACCACCGGTGAGCCGTTGATCCCCTCGCCGACGTCCGGCAGCAGCCCGGCGTCGACGATCCCGATCTTCACCGGCCAGCCGGGCTCGAACGCGCTCGACTGGCAGCTGCCGCCCGAGCAGCTCATCGTGCCGCCGGTCCCCCTGATCGCGTAAACGCGCCCGTTCGCGAACGACAGGAGCCCGGTCTGGCCGACCGCGCCGAGCGACGTCGCGGTCAGGTTGCCCGAGTTCATGCCGCCTTCGTCGCCGGTGTTAACCAGGTATTCCTCGTTGCTGCCGACAAGGATCGTCGGCTTGCCGCCGATCATCGCGACCGCCGGCGTGTCGACGAGCTTGCCCTGGTCTTCGTCGCCGCCGGGGTTGGCCTGTGCGTGCGTGGTCGAGAAGGTGAGGTGGTTGGTGGTCGGGTCGACCGCCGTGAGCTTGTCGGGGTCGGCGACCAGCACCGGGAATCCGGCGACCGCGGACCCGGCGATATCCGTCTCGCTCGGCTGCCACGCGTACAGGTGCCGATCCTCGCCCGCGGCGATGATGTCGAGCGGGCCGCTGGCGCTCCCGTCGAGACGCGCGAGCACTGGAGACGACAGGAACCCGGCCTCGGTGCGGTCGCGGGGTCCCTGCCGGACGGTATGGAAGGGCTGGAGCGGCGCGCCCGACCAGCTCGGGTTCGAGTGCTGGTGGAACACGAGCTCGCCGCGGGAGTTCCACGCGTACACGTTTCCGCAGTTGTCGTCGGCGACGATCTCGATCTCCCCGTCGCCGAACAGGTCGCCGCCGGCGAGCGCGCCGAGCACCGCGCAGTAGTGGCCGGTGCCGAGCTCTCTGTAGGCCGGCTCGCCGGCGTGGAGCGGAAGCTGCTCGGTGTGCACCGGCCAGCCGGGGAGCTCGCTGCCGGTTGCCGTGAACGCGTGGATCACGCCGTCGGAGGTGGCGACCGCGAGCTGGTTGCGGTTGTTCCCGGCGAGATCGATCAGCAGCGGGCTCGACGCACCGTCGGTCTTCAGCTCCTTCGGCCACCCGGGCAGCATGTCCTGGTCGCGGTGCAGGAACAGCTGGCGGCGGTCCTCCCCGGTCATCGCGGGGCGCGTCGCACTGCCGGCGGCGCTGACGACCACCCGGACCGTGAATCCGTACGGCCTCGTGTTCGGGCGCCCATTCGACGTCTGCGCCAAGCCGCCGTTCTCGTTGCCGTCGAAGCCCTGGACGTTGGCCGGGAAGCGCGCCTCGAGCTGCGCGGTGTCGATCTCGCCGAGCGTGCCGCTGTACGGTGAGCTGTGGGTGGTGTGACCGTCGCAGTAGCTCGACCCGACGCTCATGAAGTCCCCCGGGGGCGTCGACGTCGTCAGGCCGTTGTTGGGCTCGGCCCCGGGGGCGACTTGCACCTGGCAGGTGTACGCGGTGCGCGCGTCGACGTAGCCGCCGACCGCGATCTGCGACTCGCTCGGACCGAGCTGCTGGAACCAGTCCGGCGAGGTGATGTCGGCCTCGGGCGGGATCTCGCCGCTGCCCGCGGCGGAGACCGCCTTCGAGGCGCTCAACCGTCCGTAGCCGTAGAACTCGTCGAACCCCTGGCGCGCCGGGTATCGGCGTGTGTCCGGAGCGGGGCCGTCGAAGCCGCCGAACATGTCGGCCGCGAACGCGGTGTTGTGGTTCGGGTCGGTGCAGGTCGGAGCCGGGGCGGGCTCACACGATGGTTCGGGCGTCGCCGAGAAGTCGACGTCGTCGGACTGGCCGCCGCTTCCCGCGTCGGCCGGCGTGGTGCCGGTGCTGGGCGCGGTCTGACCAGGCGTCGTGTCGCCGGCGATGTTGCCCGAGGCCATCAGCTGGCGGACCTCGTTGGGGGTCACCGGACAGGGTGTCCGATCCACGCGTGTGCAGTCAGCGGCCGGCTTGAGCCTGCCCTCGGCGATCGCGTTGATCGCGGCGCTGTACACGAGCCCGGCGATGCCGGCTCCGAGCCCGGTCGCGTTCGAGGAGCACGACGAGCTCGACACCGACACAGTCACCTTCGGCCCGAAGTTGGTACAGCCGTTGAACTGGAGGTACGACGGCGGGGCCTCGGTCTCGGTCGAGTACTTGTTGACCGAGTTGACGACGATCGTGTCGGGCAGCGCCGAGGGCTGGTTGTTGTGCTCGGCGGCCTCGTCGGCGGCGGAGGCGATCGTCACGGTCCCGTGGCGGTAGGCGTACTCGACCGCGTCGCGCGCGAAGCTCGAGTTGTTGAGCGTCCCCAGCGGCTCCTGGATCACGTCGGAGCCCCGGTCGGTCGCATACACCACTGCCTGCGCGAACCGGTTCACGTCGGCGATGAACGATTCCCCGACGCGAAGCTCCATGATCCGGCAGTCCGGGCAGGTGCCCAGCGTCGAGCTGGTGTTCGCCTCGCCGGCGGAGTCCTGCACCTCGCCGGTCCCGTGTCCGTATTGGACGTCGTCGTACGGGTCGTTGTTGTTGTCGACGAAGTTCCAGCCGGCGATGTCGTTCGCAAACCCGTCGTGGTCGTGGTCGATCCCGTCGCTGAACGCGAGGATCAGATCCTCCGGGATCAGCATCCCGGCCGGGCCGTGGCGGAGCGCGTGGAGCGGGCTCGAACCGGTCACGACCGCGGCCACCCGGGAGTCGCACGCGTAGTCGAGGACGTTGAACGCGCCCTGCCCGAGGATGTCGTACGGGATCATGCCGTCGGGCTGCCGGGTTCCGCCGCGCGAGTTGTAGTCGCCGCCTTGGCCGACGGCGCCGGCGTGGGCCGCGCAGTTGACCCCGGTCGACGGGTCGAAGGTCGTCGCCAGATCGTCACGGGGCGCCGGAAGCTCACCCGGGTTGATCCAGTACGTCTTGCGCACCGCGGTCATCGCGCCGGCGTTGTTCCATTCGATTCCCGAGTCGAGCTCGGAGATCAGCACGTCGGGCCGGCCGAGGGTCACCTCGAACGCGGTGCTGACCGGGCTGCCGGCGGCCACGCACGAGCCCGTCCCGGACGGGAACGTGGCGTTCTTGTCGACGACGCTCATTCCGCGGATCCCGCACAGCTCGTCGCCCTTGGGGTTGACGGTCGCCTCGTTCTGGGTGCTCTGCTCCGGGGTCGCGGCGAGCTTCCAGTTGTCGCCGAAGTTCGACGGCGTCACGCCGGGCGGAAGCTTCCAGGTGGTCGGATCGTGCGGATTGCCGTTCGGTCCGGTGTACGGGAAGTCCGCGCTCGCGATCGGAGCGCCGCCGACGACGAGCACCGCGCCCACCGCAGCAACGAGCGCGCCGCGTCGCGCGACCCGTGCGAAACCTCGCCGATCCTCCCCGCGCCTGATCCTCACCATTGCACGAAACGTGCAATGCACCGAATACTTGCGCTCTAGGGCATCCGTGGGTCGACGAGGATCTTCGCGTGGGTCTCGGGGTCGCCCAGCGCCGAGAACGCTCCGGCCACCCCGTCGAGTCCGACGGTGCCCGTGATCAACGGCCGCGGATCGACCTTGCCGTCGGCCAGCATGTGCAGCGTGTCACGGAACTCGAGCGGCGTGTAGCCGAACACGAAGCGGAGGTCGATCTCCTTGTTGATCGCCATCGCCGGGGTGATCCGGTCGGGCCCGACACACACGCCGGCGACCACGAGCCGCGCGAACAGCGGCGCTCCGTCGATGATGCTGTCGAGCACGCCGCGCACGCCGACGCACTCGAAGATCACCGGGAACTTCGGAGCCGCCCCGAGTGCCTCGCCGAGCCGCCACAGGTGCCACCAGCCGACCGGCAGTCGCTCGAGCTTCTCGCGCGTGGACACCGCCAGCTCGAGCGCCGAGGGCAGGTCCGAGAGGTGCCCGCGGCGCGTGACCGCGGTGTACGGAGACGACTCGGCGGGGTCGACGACGACGTCGGCCCCGCATGCGGTGGCGAGCCGGCGCCGGCCGGCCGAGTAGTCGCTGGCGACGACGGTTCGCACGCCCTTTGCCTTCAGCATCAGGATCACCGCCAGCCCGATCGGGCCGCAGCCGATCACGATCGCGACCGTGCGCCGGCCGACGTCCCCGCGGCGGACCGCATGCAGCCCGACAGCCATCGGCTCGGTCAGCGCCGCGACTTCTGGCGCCAGCCCGTTCGGGACCGGCATCATCAGCGCCTCCTCGACGAGCAGCCGCTCAGCGTATGCCCCGGGCGCGTGCGCGGACAGGCCGATCGTGTCGACCCCGTGCTCGGAGCGCAGCAGCGGCAGCGCCACCACGTGCGTGCCGGTGGCCGCGACACCCCGGCAGCGCGGACCGTGCTCGACAACCTCGCCGCAGAATTCGTGGCCGAACACGACCTGCTGCTCGGACCGCCCGAAGCGGTCGTACCCGGCGCGCGCCGCTAGCTCCGCCCACTCGTCGAGGCCGTGCCGGGCGTGCAGGTCGGACCCGCAGATCCCGCACCGCCGCACCTCGATCCGCACCTGCCCCGGTCCCGGGACCGGCTCCTCGAGCTCGATCACCTCGAGCTCGCCGTGCTGACAGGCGACCGCTCTCATGGCCGCCGCCCGACGCTCGCCTCCGCCCTGCTCAGCACCGATCCGAGCGCCGATGAGACCCGGTCCACCTGGCCCTCGGTCAGCTCCGGGAAGAACGGCAGCGCGATCGAGCGCGCGGCCACCTCCTCGCACACCGGGAACTCGCCTTCCCGGTGGCCGAACTGCTCGCGGTAGTAGCTCATCAGGTGGATCGCCGGGAAGTAGGGCTTGCTCGAGATCCCGAGCTCGCTCAGCGCCCGGACGGTGTCGTCACGGTCGACGCGGCGCGGAAGCTGGACGACGAACACGAACCACCCGCGGCGATTGCCGTCGCTGTCCGGACACGGAAGCGCGAGGCCCTCGATCTCCCCGAGCGCGTCCAGGTACAGCCCCGCGACGCGCGCCCTCGCCGCCAGCAGCTCGTCGAGCCGCTCGAGCTGAGCGAGGCCGAGCGCGCACGCGACATCCGACAGCCGGTAGTTGAAGCCGAGGCGATCGTGGTCGAGCCACCCCAGGTCCGGCGCGCGACCCTGGTTGCGCTCCGAGTCGACCCGCTGCTTGAGCCCGGGATCGGCCATCGTGAGCATCCCGCCCTCGCCGGTCGTGAGCTGCTTGTTGCCGTAGAAGCCGAACGCCGTCGGGTGCCCGCGCCCCCCGGCCGCGCCGCCGTCCGCGTAGCGCGCACCCAGCGCCTCGCAGGCGTCCTCGACGATCGGGACGCCGAGCCGTTCGAACGCCGGCATGTCGGCGGGGTACCCGAACACGTGCACCGGCAGGATCGCCGCGGTGCGCTCGGTGACTGCGGCGGCGGCCGCGGCCGGATCGAGGTTCAGCGTCACCGGGTCGATGTCTGCGAACACCGGCCGGGCCCGCTCAAACACCGCGGCGTTGGCGCTCGCCACGAACGAGAACGGCGTCGTTACGACCTCGTCCCCGTCGCCGACGCCGACCCCACGCAGCGCGAGATGCAGCGCAGCCGTGCCGCTCGACGTGGCGCTCGCGAACGCCGCACCGACGCGCGCGGCGAACGCCTCCTCGAACGCCGGCAGCCGGGGCCCCAGCGACAGCCGCCCCGACCTCAGCACCTCCATGACCAGCTCCTGCTCGCGCGCGCCGATCATCGGCCGGGCGAGCGGTATCTGCTCGTCGCTCACGTTCCCGATGCGGATGCAGCCTCGCCGCGTGACTCGCGCGTGGCGACGCTCATCCCGTACTCGAGCGAGTCGACGAGCGCCTCCCACGAGGCCTCGATGACGTTCTCCGAGACCCCGATCGAGCCCCACACCTGATCGCCGTCGGAGGAGTCGAGCAGCACGCGCGTCACCGCGCCCGTGCCCTTGTCCTCGTCGAGGATCCTGACCTTGAAGTTGACGAGATCGATGTCGCGCAGGTGCGGATGGATCTCGACGAGCGCCTCACGGAGCGCCCGGTCGAGCGCGTTCACGGGCCCGTTGCCCTCGGCTGTCTTCACAAACCGCTCGCCCCCCACCCAGATCTTGATCGTCGCCTCGGTCTCAACGCGGCCGTCGGCGCGCTTCTCGACGATCGCCCGCCACGACTCGAGCCGGAACAGCGGCTCGTACTCGCCGGTCTCGCGGCGCAGCAGCAGCTCGAAGGAGCCGTCGGCCGCCTCGAAGTGGTAGCCGAGGTGCTCGAGCTGCTTGACGCGCTCAGTGACGCGGGCGGCCTCCTGGTCGCCGAGCTCGATCCCGGCGTCCCGGGCCCGGGCGAGCACCGTGCCTTTGCCCGACAGCTCGGACACGAGCAGCTCGCGGCGGTTCCCGACCACCTCCGGTTCGATGTGCTCGAACGTCGCCGGGTCGACGTTCACGCCGGCGACGTGCATCCCGCCCTTGTGCGCGAACGCGTTGCGGCCGACGTACGGCTGGTCCGGGTCCGGGGTGAAGTTCAGGAGCTCGTCGAGGAAGTGGGCCGTGGCGGTGAGCTCCGACAGCTGCTCGCGGGTCAGGCACTCGTAGCCGAGCTTGAGCTGCAGGTTGGGGAGGATCGTGACCAGGTTCGCGTTACCGCATCGCTCGCCGTATCCGTTCATCGTGCCCTGCACGTGCGTCGCGCCGGCGCGGACGCCGGCGAGCGTGTTGGCGACGCCGCAGCCGGCGTCGTCGTGGCAGTGGATTCCGACCCGGACGCCGGTGGGCTCGAGTTCTCGAACGACGTCCGCCATCGCCGCCGCGATCCGGTCGGGGAGCGCCCCGCCGTTGGTGTCACAGCAGACGACGGTCTCGGCCCCCGCCCCGGCCGCCGCGCGCAGGCAGTCGAGCGCGTAACCGGAGTCGTCGGCGAACCCGTCGAAGAAGTGCTCGGCGTCGTAGATCACCCGCTTGCCCTCCGACACGAGGAACTCGACCGACTCGCCGATCATCCGCAGGTTCTCGTCGCGGTCGACCCTGACGACCTTGTCGAGGTGCAGCGCCCAGCTCTTGCCGACGAGCGTGCAAACCGGCGCGAAGCACTCGGCCAGCACGCGGAGCGCCGCGTCCCGGTCCGCGGACGTGTCGCGCCGCCGGGTCATCCCGAACGCCGCGATCGCAGCGTGGCCCAGCCGTTCGCCGGCGAGCAGCTCGAACAGCTCGAGCTCCTTGGGGTTCGAGCTCGGAAACCCGGCCTCGATCAGGTCGATCCCGAGCGCGTCGAGACGGTGCACGACGCGCACCTTCTCCTCGGCTGACAGCGACATGCCCTCGCCCTGCATTCCGTCGCGCAGGGTGGTGTCGTAGGTCTCGATCCGGCTCACGGCCGGTCCCTACCCAGACTTCGCGGCGCCGGCCGGCTGTCCGGACGGCAGCTCGACCAGGTCGAGCCACTCCGCGTAGCGCGGCTCGCGCCCGCGGATCGCCGCGTCGTAGACCCGCTGCAGCTCGCGGGTGATCGGCCCGGGCTGACCGGTCCCGACGGCGTGATCGTCGATCTCGCGGACCGGCACGACCTCGGCTGCGGTCCCGCTCAGGAACACCTCGTCCGCGAGGTACAGCTCGGCGCGTGCCACCTCGCGCTCGACGATCTCCACCCCGAGGTCGGTCGCGATCTGGATGATCGACTTGCGCGTGATCCCGTCGAGGATCGCCGCGGTGTGCCCGGGAGTGGCGATCTTGCCGTCGCTCACGAGGTACACGTTCTCGCCCGAGCCCTCGCACACGAAGCCCTGGTGGTTGAGCAGGATCGCCTCCTGGTAGCCGGCCTTCGACGCCTCAATCTTTGCCAGCACGCTGTTCAGGTACTGGCCGCTGGCCTTCGCGTGCGGGATCAGCGCGTCGTGCGGGATCCGCCGCCAGCTCGCGACCTTCGCGCGGATCCCCTCGCGCTTGCCCTCCTCGCCTAGGTACGCGCCCCACGGCCACGCGGCGATCGCGACTTCGACCGGCGCGTCGAGCGGGAACAGTCCCATCTGGCCGTAACCGCGGAACGCGAGCGGGCGGATGTAGCACTCGCGCAGCTCGTTGGCGGCGACCAGCTCGTGGATGGCGGCGCGCAGCTCCTCGAGCGTGTACGGGATCGGCATGTAATAGAGCTCCGCGGACTTGAACAGCCGCTCGAGGTGCTCGCGGTTGCGGAAGATCGCCGGTCCGCGCTCCGTCTCGTAGGCCCGGATCCCCTCGAACACCCCGGTGCCGTAGTGCAGGCCGTGCGTGAGTACGTGGACCTTGGCGTCCTCCCAGGCAACGAGCTCTCCGTTGTGCCAGATCAGATCCGCTTGCTCCACGACTGCTCCTTATAGGTGGTTGAGGACCGCCCGGGTGGCCTCGGCAGTTGTGGCGCTGCCCCCCAGGTCCGCGGTGCGCAGACCCTCGGCCAGCGCCCGATCAACGGCCGATTCTATCGCCGCCGCCTCTGTTTCCATGCCAAATCCGTGTCGCAGCATCAGCGCGCCGGACAGGAACATCGCCAGCGGGTTCGCAGCGCCCGTACCGGCGATGTCCGGGGCCGAGCCGTGCACGGGCTCGAACATGCCCGGGTGCCCCTGCTCCCCGAGCGACGCGCTCGGGAGCATCCCGATCGAGCCCGTGAGCATCGCCGCCTCGTCGCTGAGGATGTCGCCGAACATGTTCTCGGTGAGGATCACGTCGAAGTGGCGTGGGGCGGCGATCAGCTGCATCGCCGCGTTGTCGACGAGCAGGTGCTCGAGCTCGATGTTCGGGTACTGCGCGCTGTGGACCTCGCGGACTACCTCTCGCCACAGGCGGCTGGTCTCGAGCACGTTCGCCTTGTCGACGCTGGTCACGCGCGATCGGGCGGCGCCGAACGCGACCCGCGCGATCCGCTCGATCTCCACGCGCGTATAGACGCACGCGTCCGACGCGGACTCGTCGGTGCGCGTCTTGTCGCCGAAGTAGATCCCGCCGGTCAGCTCGCGGACGACGATCAGGTCGGTGCGCTCGATCAGCTCGCGCTTCAGCGGGCTCGAGTCGTACAGCGCCGGCACCGGCCTGACGGGCCGCAGGTTCGCGAACAGCCCGAGGCCCTTGCGCAGCCCCAGCAGCCCCTGCTCGGGACGCGGGCTCGACGGGTCGGTGGAGTCCCATTTGGGCCCGCCGACGGCGGCCAGCAGCACCGCGTCGGAGCCCCGGCAGAGCTCGAGCGTGTCGTCGGTGAGCGCGGTCCCGTGGGCGTCGATCGACGCCCCGCCGACGAGCCGCTCCTCGAACTCGAAGTCGGCGCCGACGGCGCGCAGCACTTCGAGGGCCGGCCCGATGATCTCGGGGCCGATGCCGTCGCCTGGCAGCAGGATCACGCGCGGAGCCATCGGGGGCGGCACGGTAGCGGAAGGGCGCCGTCCGGGCGCGGCGTTGCTACCGCCTGATCTGCAGAACCAGGGACTTGACCAGGTCCGGCTGGCCGCGGTAGCCGGTGTACAGCACCAGCAGCTGAAGCGTCGCGTGCGCGTGATCGCGGAGCAGCAGCTCGCCCGCCTGACTCAGTGGGACGCGCACCTGGAGCGTCTGCTGGTGGTAGGCAACGAGATGCGCGCTTCCAAACACGAAGCTCCCGTTCGGCGGGTGGACCACGTCGGCCGCCAGCGTGTCGGCCGACAGCGCGAAGCTCCGGAAGGCAGCGGTGCTCAACACATCCACGCTTCCGGGGCTGTACACCGTCACCTCCAGCGTCACGACCCCGCCGCGGTGGGCGACGATATGGGAGACGACCGGCGCGGGAACCACCCGGTAGGTGACGCTGTTCGATGAGGTCTGCCCGTCCTGGCTGGTCGCGGTGACCGTGAACGTGTGCGATCCGAGCGTCGAGGTATCGATCGGCGCTCCCGATCCCTGGGCGTTCTGGTCGGCGCACGAGGTCAGGCCGGGACCCCCGGTTCCATCAGTGCACAGGTACCACGAGTTCAGTGCCTGTCCCTGGGCGTACACCGCGCGCTTGGTCGGGAGCGGCAACCAGACCACCGGCGGCGCCGCGACCGTATAGGTGACGCTCGAGCTCGCGGTCGAGCCATCGTCGTACTGGGCGGTGACGACGAAGGTGTGCGGCCCGGGGGTCGAGGTGTCGAGTGGCCCCCCCGACGAGTTTCCGCTTTGGTCGGTGCACGAGGAGGCCGAGTAGCCGTTGGCGTCCGGCATGCACTCGAACGAGGAACTGGCGGTGGCGTTCTGTTGATAGAGGGCGCCGCTGCTGGGGGCGGAGATCGACACGTTCGGCGAAGTCGTGTCTGCCACGGCGGGCGCGGCGGCAAGCAATCCGCCGAGAACCGCAGCGGCTAGCGCGCAGCCGAGGCGACCATGTTCAAACGCACGTATTCGAGGGCGAACGGCTCCGCGCAGCGCTCGAGCACGCGATCGATGAACTGGTCGCGGAGCTGCTCGGGAAGCGGATCGAGATGCCGTACGAGACATACCGTCTGAATGAACGCACGAGGAGCCCCAGGACTTACACACTTATTTTCGGTCCAGCACGAGACGTCCTCGAAGCCCGCGTTTTGCAGGCGCTGCTCGGTGTCCACTGCGGTCGCGTAGTTCCACGGGCGCTTCCAGTCGGCGAAGTGCGGCGCGAACGGCTGCTCGGCGGCAACCGCGTCGGCCGTCGTCCGGAATGCGTCGATGTTCCCGAACCCGCCGCACTGCGCGACCAGGCGTCCGCCCGGCTTCAGCGCCTGGTGCAACGCCTCGAACAGCCGGTCGTGGTCGTGGATCCAGTGGAAGGTCGCGTTCGAGAACGCGAGGTCGACGGGCTCCGGGAGCTCGAGCTCGACCAGGTCCTGGCAAAGGATCGTGGCCTGCCCGCCGAGCGCGTCGCGGGCGTGCTCGGCCATCGACGGCGCGACGTCGACCCCGTACACCCGGCCGCGGGGAAGGCGCCGGATCAGCTCGACCGTGACCCGGCCGCTGCCGCAGCCGGCGTCGAGCACGACCTCGTCTCCGGCCAGCCGCGTGCGATCGAGCTGCTCGAGCGCCCACACGAGTTGGACGTCGCCGGACACGCGGTCGTACGTCGCCGCGTCCCAGTCGCGCGATCCGGGAGCGCCGCTCACAGCGCGGTGGTGACCGGCCCTGGACGCTCCCGATCGTGCTCGTAGCCGGCGATCGCCTGCTCCTGCGCGAGCGTCAGCCCGATGTCGTCGAGGCCGTTGAGCAGCCGGTGCTTGATGTCCGGGTCGATCTCGAACCGCGCGCTGCCTCCCGGCCACCTGACCTCCTGGGCAAGGAGATCGATTTGTGCTTCGCCCGCTTCCGCGATCGCGGCACAGTCGGCGGCGTGCAGCTCGACCGGGAGCAGGCCGATCTTCGTGCAGTTCGAGCGGAAGATGTCGGCGAAACTCGGCGCGACGATCGCCTGGAAGCCGTAGTCCTCGAGCGCCCACGGCGCGTGCTCGCGGCTCGAGCCGCAGCCGAAGTTGCGTCCGGCGACGAGGATCGGATTGACCGGCAGCTCCCAGTCCGGCTCCTTGGCCCAGTCGTAGAACAGGAATTCCCCGAAGCCCGTCCGCTCGACGCGCTTGAGGAACTGCTTGGGGATGATCTGGTCGGTGTCGACGTCGTCGCGCTTCAGCACCGACACGCGACCGGTGATCGTCTCGATCGCCCTCACGATTCCCACCTCCTGATGTCGACGAAGCGGCCTTCGATCGCCGCGGCCGCGGCCATCTGCGGCGAGACCAGGTGCGACCGGGCGCCGCGTCCCTGCCGGCCCTCGAAGTTGCGGTTCGAGGTCGATGCCACCCGCTCTTGCGGAGACGCGATGTCGGGGTTCATGCCGAGGCACATCGAGCAGCCGGCGCCCCGCCAGTCGAACCCGGCCTTCGTGAACAGCTGATCGAGGCCCTCGCTCTCGGCCTGCGCCTTCACCTGCCGCGAGCCCGGGACGACCATCGCGTACACCCCGTCGGCGACCTTGCGGCCGTCGATCACTTCGGCGGCGGCCCGCAGGTCCCCGATCCGCGAGTTCGTGCACGACCCGATGAACACCCGGTCGAGCTTGATCTCCTCGATCGGCGTGCCCGCCCGCAGGCCCATGTATTCGAGCGCGCGCTCGTCCTGCTCGGTCTGCGGCTCGGGCACCGCCTCGGTGACGGGCACCACCATCCCCGGGTTCGTTCCCCAGGTCACCATCGGGCTGAGGGCCTCGGCGTCGACAACCAACTCGTGATCGAACTCGGCGCTGTGGTCGGTCTTGAGCGAGCGCCACGCGTCGGGCACTTCGTCGGGGGCGCCGGGCCGCCCGAGCACCCACTCGAACGTCGTGTCGTCGGGGGCGATCATGCCGGCGCGCCCGCCGGCCTCGATCGTCATGTTGCAGACCGTCATCCGCCCCTCCATCGACAGCGACTCGATCGCGGGACCGGCGTACTCGACCACGTGGCCGGTAGCGCCGTCGACGCCCATCTGGCCGATCGTCGCGAGGATCAGATCCTTGGCGGTGACGCCGTAGGCCAGGTCACCCCGGTAGTGGATCCGCATCGAGCGCGGCCGCGACTGCACCATGCACTGGGTCGCCAGCACGTGCTCGACCTCGCTCGTGCCGATCCCGAACGCGAGCGCGCCGAACGCTCCGTGCGTGGCGGTGTGGGAGTCCCCGCACACGATCGTCATCCCGGGCTGTGTGACGCCCAGCTCGGGGCCGATCACGTGCACGATCCCCTGCTTGTCCGAGCCCAGCGAGTAGACCGGGACTCCGAACTCCTCGCAGTTGCGCTCGAGCGTCTCGACCTGCACTCGTGAGAGCTCGTCCTTGATCCGTGCGGCCACCGGGGTGCCGTCGGTGGGCACGTTGTGGTCCGCGGTCGCCAGCGTGCGATCCGGCCGCCGCACCCGGCGCCCGGCGAGCCGAAGCCCGTCGAAGGCCTGCGGACTCGTGACCTCGTGGACGAGGTGCAGGTCGATGTACAGGAGGCCGGGCGCCACCTCGTGGGCGTCCCAGATCTTGTCGAACAGCGTTCTCGGCATCCTCAGCTCCTTCGCAGGCCCGCGCTGACAACCGCCAGCAGGACCGCCTCGTCGTCGCCTGGGTTCTCGAAGTGATGCGGCAGGTCGGCGTCGAACGTCACGCAGTCACCGGCCGCAAGCTGGTGGCGCTGCCCGTCGCAGATCAGCACGACCGTGCCCGACTCGACCAGCGCCGTCTCGCGACTGCCGGGTTCGTGCATCGGCGGGTCGCCGGGCCCGCCGGTGACGGCCCCGCCGGCGAGCGTGTGCCGCGACAGCTCGGCGCGCTGACCGGGAAGCGGCGGTGTCAGAACCTCGTAGCTGTGGCCGTGCGCGGTCGACGGACCCGTGCGCCGCTCGGCGCGCCGGACTACGGTGACGGCCCCGTCCTCATCGAGCCGCAGCAGCTGCGAGAGGCGCAGCTCGAGCCCTTCGGCGATCCGGCCCGCGACCTGGAGGGTCGGGCTGGTCTCGCCGCGCTCGACCTGGGAGAGCATCGGCGCGCTCACCCCCGAGCGCTCGGCGAGATCTCGCAGCGACAGCTCCATCGCCTCGCGCAGCGCCCGGATCCGCGGGCCGAGCGCGACCACCGGTGTGTCGACAGTCGTCATACAAGCGTACGCTATCACGTACAGCGGTCCGCCGCCGCTAGCCTGATCCGATGCCATTCAGACCGGACGTTCTGGTGCTGGGCGGAGGCGGGGTGCTCGGCGAGGCCTGGATGATGGGCGTCCTGTCCGGCCTCGAGGACGCCAACCGGGTCGACATGCGCCGCTGCGAGTACTTCGTCGGCACCTCCGCCGGGTCGATCATCGCGGCCCACCTGGTCGCGGGCCGGTCTCCGCGGCGCCCGGATCCGGAGGGCACCAACGGCACCGGGCCACCCCAGAGTCCGGAGGAGCCGGCGAGGCGCCTCGGCGCGGCCGGCGCGACCGCGGCGCGGGCGGCCGGCGAGCTCGCGCTCGCTGCGGCCTCGGCGTTCGCGCCGCTCGCGCTGGGCCTCGCCGCGCCGGGAGGCGCGGTCGCGCGCGCGACGCTGCTGCGGCGTCTCCCCCGCCCGCGTGAGACGCTCGAAGGCCTGCACGACCACATCGCCGCGTCCGGGGCGCGGTTCGACGGACGCCTGCGCGTGACCGCCGTGGACCGGCGCTCCGGCCGGCGGGTCGTGTTTGGCAGCCCCCGAGCACCGACCGCCTCGGTCGCGGACGCGGTCGCGGCCTCGTGCGCGGTACCGTGGCTGTTCGAGCCGGTCGAGATCGGCGGCCGCGAGTACGTCGACGGGGGTCTATGGAGCGGTACGAACATCGATGCCGCGCCGGCGGGGCGCGGGTCGCTGGTGCTGTGCCTGAACCCGACCGCGAGCCTGCCCGCGACCGGCTCGCTGCTCGCGATGTTCCGCCGCGTGTCCCGCTCGGCGGCGACCGTCGAGGCGCTGGCGCTGCGCCGCCGCGGGGCGACCGTCCGGACGTTCGGCCCCAGCGCCGAGTGCGCGGCCGCGATGGGGGTCAACCTGATGGACAGGCGTCGCACCGACCGCGTGCTCGCCGCCGGCTACCGGCAGGGCCTCGAGACCGCATTGTTGGCGCGGGCGGCGTGATCGCCGAGCGCTGCTTCAGGGACGGCGACCCGATCTAGGCCGGTACGCCGACTCGCGCAGCCGGACGCGCCGTGCGAGCGGTCACACACCACGGGTTCTCCACAGCCCGATTTCGCGGTTACCCCCGATTGCGGCGTGCGCGCCGACGGCTAGCGTGATGGTCATGAAGGTTGGTCTCGTGCTCGGAGCCGGCGGAGTGCTTGGTGGGGCGTGGCTGGTCGGGGGGATGCACGCGCTCGCCGAGGAAACGGGCTGGGATCCGGGGAGCGCGGATCAGATCGTCGGCACCTCCGCGGGAGCGATGGTGGCCGGACTGTCCGCCTCTGGAGTGCCTCCGTGGTTCATGGTCGCGCACTCGGCAGGTGAGACGGACGAGATCGACTCCGCGGAGGATCCGGACGGCTCGAGCCGCTCGGCGGGCGCCGTGTACCGCCTGCACCGGGGCATGCCCGCGCTCGGACCTGGCTCTTGGCGGCTCGCGCTGGCGTCGCTTGCAAGGCCGTACCGCTACTCCCCCGCCGCGATGCTCGCCGGCTGGCTTCCGCACGGCCTGATCTCCTCCGAGCCGCTCAAGCAGACGATCCGCCGTGTCGCCGGTGACGACTGGCCGCCACATCCGGGCCTTTGGATCATGGCCTGCGACCTCCAGCGAGGCGAGCGCGTCGCGTTCGGCCGCCAGGGCGCCCCGCGCGCCCCGCTCGCCGACGCCGTCGCGGCTTCGTGCGCGATCCCCGGGTTCTACCGGCCGGTCGAGATCGACGGGCGCAGGTACGTCGACGGCGGCGTCGTGTCGACCTCGAACCTCGACGTGCTGGCCGACCAGGGCCTCGACCTCGTGATCTGCATGAACCCGACCTCCTCGCTGCATGCGCCCCAGCCGCGCACGGTGGGCGAGCGCGCCGCGGCGGCCCTGCGCCAGGTGTCCGGCCGGCGGCTCGGCCGCGAGGCGAAGGTCGTCCGCGCCTCGGGAACCGAGGTGCTGCTGATCCAGCCGACGATCCATGATCTCGACGCGATGGGCACCAACCTGATGAGCGCCACTCGCCGAGATCAGGTGATCAAGGTGGCGGCGCAGACGGTTGCGGCCCACATCCGCCAGCCTGACGTCCGCGCTCGGTTGCGCGAGCTGCCGGCCGGCGCGCCGCTGCTGGTGCGCCGCCCGCCGGGCCCGATCACTGCACGCCCAGCGTTCGAGGACCTCGCGAGCAGCCGGTTCGCGGCCAGCGGCGCCCGGCGCGAGCGCGCCGCCTGATTGGTCAGGTTCGGCGGTGCGCAGACCGCCCCTGCGCGGCCGTGACGCAGCCTGCCCGTCGCCGGTCGACCGGGACCGGGAGATCAGCCACGATCGCCGTCTCGACGTAGTCGTCCTCGAGCGCGTCACCCGACCCGGGCGCCAGCTTGCCGCCGGTCGCTCGCAGCGCCGCCCGCCGGGCGTCGGGCGTCACCCAGGGCGCGATCGCCAAGAAGTCGCGCTGGTTTCCGGCGTAACGCCGGAACTGGGCCTGGTCCTCGGCCGGGATGAAGCGCGAGTTGCCGATGTAGTGGCAACCGCGCCCCCGCAGGCCCCGCTGCGTGATCGCAGTCTGCCCGTCGAACACGAGGTCGGCGAGGTTGCCGACCATCATCGAGGTGACGTTGTAGTCGAAGCGGACTGACGGATCGGAGACGGCGCGATAGGTGGAGGCCATCCACGAGAGCGGCTGCCACTGCTCGATCCCGTTGCCGTCGGGGCCGGTCCATCGCCCGGGGTTCGCCTCGTCCTGGAGCACGATGTTGGCCCCGAGCTTGTTCAGGCAGCGCATGTAGTAGGTGGCGACGTCCGAGCAAGGGTCCGTTCCGGCCGGCAGGGTCCCGTACTCGAACGCCGGCAGGCTGGTCGCGAACCCGATCCGCGCCGCGGTGCCCGGCAAGCGAAACGGCCTCAGATTCGCGACCGCGGCGGGCCCGCCGCTCGGCCCCGGCGTGAACCCGATCTCCTGCTCGAGCGGGGTGAGCGGCACCTTCAGATTGGACGCGACCACGTTGCGCAGCGGCCCGGGGCCGCTGCTGCGCACGTTCCGTGGCCCCCACATGAACACCTGGTTGTAGACGTCGGGACTCGTCGCCACGTACACGTACGGCGGCGTCGGGTAATCGGGGTCGTGGAACAGCGCGATATCCGCCGGATCCGTGGAGACGCGGAACGGGGCCTGGTCGTTGGACGCCACCAAGTAGATCCCGTAGCGGCGCGCCAGGTCGGAGAACGTCTGCATGAACCCCCTGACCAGCGTGTCGGTCTCGGCCACCCACGTCCCGGTGAGCGGGCCGAGCATCGGGAAGCGCGTCCGGTACGCGGCGATCTGCGGCGCGTACGCAGTGCCCAGCTCGCCCAGTGCGACGAGCGTCTGGCAGGGCGCGGCCTGTCCCTCGCAGCCAGGCGCCCCCTTCCGGGCGATCACATTTCGCGCCACCGTCCCACGCGAACCGGTCGCCAACGTCATCAGCCCCGTGTCCTCGTTGAACGCGACTACGTTGGGCCGGCCGCGAGCGAGGTGGGGCACGACGTACTCGCGGATCAGGCATTCGATCTTGGTCCTGAACGTGGCGTAGGTGGCGACGTTCGTGACGTCCTGCTTGAACTGCATCGCGAACACCCTCGGCGCCCGGCGAAGGGGGTCCAGTGCGAGGATCGGCGGGCGCTCGTCGGCGGCCCGGGTCGCTTGGCACTGCGCGGCGGTCGGTGGCGCCGGCATCGTGGCCGCCGCGGCCGCAGCAAGCGCCGCTACAGCGAGCTTCACAGCGCCGCGAGCACCTCCGCCGCTGCGCGTTCACCGGAGCGCACGGCGCCGTCCATGTAGCCGTTCCAGTAGTCGGAGGTCTCGCTCCCGGCCCAGTGGATCCTCCCCACCGCGGCCCGGATCGCCGGCCCGTAGTCGAGCAGCACCCCCGGAGCCGTGAACCCGACGTAGCACCCGCGCGTCCACGGCTCGGCCGACCAGTTCATCTCGACGTACTGGCGCGGGCTCCGCGCCTCCGCTCCGAAGTAGGTCGCGAAGTTGTCGAGCACCGCGGCCTTTCGCGCCGCCGGTGAGAGCTGGGCTGCTCGCCTGGCGTCCTGCCCCTCGATGAAGCCGAGCATCACCCCGGGAGTCCCGTCGGGAGGCGAGTTGTCGAAGGTGATCTTGACCGGCCCGGTGAGTGACACCGCCTGCCCCGTGAGCCCCTTATCGCGCCAGAACGGCCGGTCGTAGATCGCCTCGCACTTGATGACGCTCCCTTGCGGGTAGCGCTGGGTGAGCTGCGCCCGCATCCAGGGCAGGTCGGGCTCGTACCGGATCAGCGCAGTCAGCGACGGCGGGCCCGTGACGATCACGTGCTTCGCGGCGATCTTGAGCTGGTCGGTCGTGACCCTCACGCCAGAGCGAGTCTGGGCGATCATGCGCACCGGCTGCTCGAGCAGCACCCGCCGCCCGAGCCGAGCCGCCAGCTTGATCGAGATCAGCTGCGAGCCGCCGATCAGCCGCGAGTCCTGGGCGCCTCCGGCGGTGCTGAACAGGCGGTTGATGTCGGGGGCGGTCGTCTCGTTCGTGCCCGATGCCGTGTAGAAGACCGCGAACAGCAGCGAGACGTCTCGAGGCTCGGCGGCGAAAACCGCGGCGATGCCGACGTTGAAGAGCGCCTTCCCCTCGGGGCTGGCCAGGTTGTCCTGCTCCCAGGTGTCGAGCGTCTGGCTGTCCCAGGCGGTCGCGTTGGCCGCTGTCCACGGCGCCTTGACCCGAATCGTGCCGGCCATCTGGTTGATCTGGAGGATTGCCTTCTCGGCGTCGGCGGCCGCGGTCGGGTCGGGCGGTACCGGCCCGAGCGGACCCGTCGCCGAATAGGGCGTGAGCAGGCCGTTGGCGTAGTAGACGTTGTTGCCGTTGTTGTAGGTCTTGAACGTGCCGATGCCCAGCTCCTTGGCCAGGGCGACCACGTGGTCCTGGGTCGGGCCGACCCACTCACCGCCGACCTCGATCACCTTACCGCCGCTGAGCTGGTGGTTGAGCGTGCGCCCACCAACCCGGTCTCGGGCCTCGAGCACGAGCACCGATCGGCCGTGGGCGACGAGCGTGCGTGCCGCAGTCAGCCCGGAAAGACCGGCGCCCACCACGACCACGTCGGCGCGGCGGCCGGGCGCGGGCCGCCGCGGTCGGGCCTCAGCGCCCTGTGCGACCACCGTGGCAGCCGCCGCCCCGGCGCCCGCTGATTTGATCAGTGAGCGCCGGGTTATGGACCCCGGTTCGCGTCCCCCAGCGTCATCCATGCGAGAAACCTACAGCGAAGCTCAGGGCGCCGGGACCGTCTCGGCGGACTTGGCGGTTGCGGCCTCGGCCTCCTCGGCAATGCCGCGGCGGCGGATCGCGTTCGAGAGCGCTCGCACGTACGCCCGCGCGCCTGCCTCGAGGATGTCCGTCGACACCCCCTGGCCCGCTCCGACCACGCCGCCGAGCTCGAGCACGACCGACGTCTCGCCAAGCGCATCCTGGCCGCCGGTGACCGCGTCGACCCGGAACTCGCGGAGCCGTGCGTCGACGCCGGTGGCCGCGTTGATCGCCCGGAAGATCGCGTCGACCGGGCCGTCCCCGGTGAACGAGCCGACCAGCTCCTTGCCCTCGGGGGACCGGATCCCGACGGTCGCGTGCGGCGGACGCCTTGTCGACGCCTCGACGTCGAACCACTCGAGCTGGTAGGCGGTGAGCTCCTCACGCAGCTCGTCGGTGACAAGCGCCTCGAGATCCATCGCGGTGACCTGCTTCTTCTTGTCCGCGATCTCCTTGAAGCGCTTGAACGCCGTGTTGAGAGCCTGGCCGCTGACCTCGAGGCCCAATTCGGACAGCGCCTGCTGGAGCGCGTGGCGGCCGGAGTGCTTGCCGAGCACGATCGAGTTGGCGTCCAGCCCGACGGTGGTCGCATCCATGATCTCGTACGTGGTGCGCTCCTTCAGCACGCCGTCCTGGTGGATGCCCGACTCGTGCGCGAACGCGTTGCGCCCGACGATCGCCTTGTTCGGCTGCACCGGGTAGCCGGTCAGCCTCGACACGAGCCGCGAGGTCCGGGCGATCTCCTTGGTGTTGATCTGAGTGCGCAGGCCGACCGCCGGCTCGCGGGTGTGGAGCAGCATCACGATCTCCTCGAGCGACGCGTTACCGGCACGCTCACCGATCCCGTTGACCGCGCATTCGACCTGCCGCGCTCCGGCCTGCAGACCGGCGAACGAGTTCGCGACCGCCAGCCCGAGGTCGTCGTGGCAGTGGACCGACAGAACGACGTCGCGAAGCCCCGGCACGAGCTCGTACAGGCGCGCCAGGTAGGCCGCAAACTCGAGCGGCATCGTGTACCCGACCGTATCCGGGATGTTGATCGTGGTCGCGCCCTCGTCGATCGCGATCTGGCATACCTCCGCGGTGAACTCGACGTCCGCGCGCGTCGCGTCCATCGGCGAGAACTCGACGTCGGCGACGTATTGCTTGGCGTGCGACACGGCGGCGCGGGCCTGTCCCTTGACGTCCTCGCGCGTCGTCTGCAGCTGGTGCTCGATGTGGATGTCCGACGTCGAGATGAAGGTGTGGATCCGTGGGCGCGCAGCGTCCTTGACGGCGTTCCAGGCGGCGTCGATGTCCGCCACGTGGGTCCGCGCCAGCCCCGCAATCACGGGTCCCTCGACCTTGCGCGAGATCTCCTGGACGGCCTCGAAGTCGCCCGGCGAGGTGATCGGGAAGCCCGCCTCGATCACGTCGACGCCGAGCCGCGCGAGCTGCTGGGCGATCTCCAGCTTCTCCTGCGTGTTGAGCGAGATCCCGGGCGATTGCTCGCCGTCGCGCAGCGTCGTGTCGAAAATCAGTACTCGGTTGGGGTCCTCGGGCTTGACCATCTCGGTCTGCTCCTTTCTCGAACTGGCTTCTTCTCGGGCTGGTGTGCGGCTACGTGCGGCCGCCGGCGCGCTATTCCCCCCGAAGGGGGAGGAGAAGAAGTCGCAGGTCGAGGCTGAGCGCCATCACCGAATAGCGTACCAGCGGCTGCGTTTGAGACAAGGGCGCGCCGGCTCTGTCGCAACTGTGTGAAAAGGCGCCGTGAGGGTGCCGTTGCGGGGCGATCATCCGCGTGTGCCCGTCCACCACAACCGCACCACTACAAAGCTCGCACGCGCGTCTCGCACGTGTAGCGATCTGGTGGCCATAGCAACCACAGCGCTACCCGTCCGCGAGAGCGCTCGGCGCTGTTGAGCGAAATGGTTGTTGCGAGCCACTCGGGACGCAAGCTCATCCGCGTCGGCCGCGGCCAGAACGGCGCGATCCATGGCAAGCAGCTCCGTGCTGCAGGGCTGACACGAGAGGCGATCCGGACCCGAGTCAGGCGAGGCCGGCTGGTGCGGGTGTTCCAAGACGTCTACGTGATGGGCGATCCCGAGCTGATGCCGCTGGCCCTCCCCAGCGCCGTGCTGCTGTCGCTGGGAGAGGACGCGGTTCTCAGCCACCGCTCTGCGGCCGCGATCTGGGGTCTCGCCGACCCCGACCCGGAGACCATCCACGTCACGGTCGCGGGCCGCAACCCCAACCCCCGCCCGGGCGTCCGCGTGCATCGTGTCAAACGCCTCCACCCCACCGACACCACCAGCCGCTCCAACCTCCGCCTCACCTCCCTCGCTCGGACCGCGATCGACTTCGCCGCGCAGGCGACCGGCGCGGAGCGCCATGATGCGTTCGCCGAGGCTCGCGCGAAGCACCGGCTCACCGACCGAGCGCTCCACGCCGCGCTCGATCGCCTCCCCCGTAACCACCCCGGCGCCGCGATCGTCAGATCGATGCTGGCGAGCGGAGACACGTATGACCGCTCGAAGGCCGAGCGGATCATGCGGACGCTGTGCCGGCGGGCCGAGCTCCCGGCGCCGGTCGCCAACACGATGCTCCACGGCTTCCTCGTCGACTTCCTGTGGGCGGACGCGAAGCTGATCGTCGAGGTGGACGGCCACGGAACCCACGGCACGCGCCGCGCGTTCGAGAATGACCGGCGGCGCGACCAGATCCACGCCGCGAGGGGCTACGTCGTGATCCGGCTCACCTGGAGACAGCTTCAGGCCGAGCCCCTTGCGGTGATCGCGAGGCTCGCCCAGGCGCTCGCGCGCCGTCAGGCCGCGTAGAGCGCCTCGATCTCCGCCGCGTACTTCTCGGAGATCGGCCTGCGCTTGAGCTTCATCGTGGGGGTGAGCTCGTCTCCGGCGGGCGCCCAGTCGCAGGGGAGGATCTTGAACCGCTTGATCTGCTCGACCCGCGAGAGATGGGCGTTGCCCCGCTCGACTCCGGCGCCCACCTCCTCGATCACCGCGGCTTGCGAGGCCATCGCCTCCGCCGAGGAGTCGGGGAGGCCGTGCTGGGCCGCGAACGCGACGCATGCGTCTGGGTCGAGCACGATCAGCGCGACGTTGTACGGGCGCCCGTCGCCGATCGCGACCGCCTGCCCGATCAGCGGGCTCCCCTGCTTGAGCTGGGCCTCGATGTTGGCCGGTGACATGTTCTTGCCGCCGGCGTTGATGATCAGCTCCTTCTTGCGGTCGACGATCTTGACGAACCCGTCGTCGTCGATCTCGGCGATGTCGCCGGTGTGCAGCCAGCCATCGGCGTCGATCGTCTCGGCGGTCTTCTCGGGCTGATTGCGGTAGCCCGCCATCACCGTCGCGCCGCGCACGAGCAGCTCACCGTCGTCGGCAAGCCTCGCCTCGACCCCGGAGATCGGCGGCCCGACGGTCCCGAGCCTGAGGTTGTCGTACGGGACCAGCGTGGCGATCGAGGTCGTCTCGGACATCCCCCACACCTCGCAGATCGGGATCCCGATTGCCGCGAAGAACTCGAGCACCTCGAGCGGCGACGGGGCGGCCCCGATCATGTACCACTCGCACCGGTCGAGCCCCAGCTTCGCGCGGATCGCGGCATAGACGGCCTCGTCGGCGGGATCGGGACCGGACCCAGATCTGGTCTGAACGCGCTCCACCCCCCGGGCCACCGCCTCCCGTGTCCGCTCGTCGAACCCGGCCTCCAGCGCGGCCTTGAGCTTCTCCCAGATGCGCGGCACGCCGCCGAAGAAGGTCGGACGGCAGTCCGCGACGTGGGCGAACACCTGCGTGACCTCCGGACACGAGGTGACCGTGACTCCCCAGGCCATCTGGGCGTAGTGGCTGAGGCCGCGGTCGGCGATGTGGGCGTGCGGCAGGAACGAGACGACCATTCCGCCGACGCGCATGTTCCCGGCCGCGTCCACACCGCGGCACTCGGCGAGCTCGTTGGCATGGGTCAGCTGCACGCCCTTCGGCGGCCCCGTGGTTCCGGAGGTGTAGATCAGCGTGAGCAGATCGTGCGGCTGGACGGCGCGCCAGTTCGCCTCGAAGTCGAAGTCCGCCGGCGGCTCGTGGACCTCGAGCTCCCTGAACGGCATCGCCCCCTCGGCGGCGCCGTCGACGACGACCAGGTGCTCGACCACTCCCGCCTGCTCCGCACCCGCGCGCGCCCGGTGCAGGAACGCGGCCTCGACGACGAACACCCGGTTGCCCGCGTCGTTCAGGAGGTACGCGATCTGCTCGGGCGAGGACGTGTTGTAGATCGAGAACGGTGTCGCCCCCAGGTGCATCGCGGCGGTGTCGATCAGGTGGAACTCGGGGCGATTGGTGAGCATGAACCCGACGGTGTCCCCGCGTCTGACCCCGAGCGCGTGCAGTCCCGCAGCGAGCCGCTCTACGCGGTCGGCGTACTCGGCGAAGGTGATCGACACCCCGTCGCCGATCGTTCGCAGCGCCACCTGGTCGGGGCGCTCGGCGACCGTGAGCTGGAACGCCTCGCACATAGTCGAGGCGCTGAGCGCGCGAGGCGGCGTGCGCTCCACCGGACGACTCTGGACCGCGCCCTCCATGCGGAGAGCCTACAGCCGGCTACAACCCCTGCAAAGTGACCGTGCGCCCGGCGACGAAGCCCTCTCCGCCGGTGACCTCGTCGAGCACCTCGTGCGGAACCGGGGAGTCGGTGGTGATCACCATCGCGGCGAGGCCTCGCTCGGCTGCATGCGTGTCGTCGGGCGCTCGCCCAACGGCCGCGGACACGATGTTGATTCCGTGGGCGCCGAAGATCGTCCCGACGCGGCCGATCATCCCGGGAAGGTCCTGATACCGCAGCAGCGTCACGTTCTCCTCGAGCTGCACATCGAATCGCTGGCCCCACGCCTCGAGCAGATGCGGCCGGTGGCGTCGTCCGATGACCGTGCCGACCACCCGCACGCTCTCATCTCCCGAGCTCACCGTCACTCGGATCAGGTCGGTGTAGTCGCGTGCGCCGGTGCGCTTCGTCTCCTCGATCTCGATCCCGCGCTCCTCGGCCATCGCCGGCGCGTTCACCTCGTTGACGTCCTCCTCGGTGTGGCCGCGCAGCACGCCGAGCAGGACCTGGATCGACAGCAGGCGCGTATCGCGCTCGGCGATCCGGCCCAGGAACTCCGCGTGCACCCGGTCGATCGACGAGCCCCGGGCGAGCTCGGTCACGATGCGTCCGAGCGCCCGGCACAGCGACACGAACGGGCCCAGTGCCTCCATATCCTCGCTCGATACGGCCGGGACGTTGACGGCGCTCGTCACCACGCCGCCGGTGAGTGCGGCGATCACCTGCTCGGCGGCCTGGTAGCCGGCGCGGTCGGTGGCTTCGGCGGTCGATGCCCCGAGGTGCGGCGTGGCGATCACGTTCGGATAGTCGAACAGCGGATGCTCGGTGGCCGGCTCCTCGTTGAACACGTCGAGCGCGGCGCCGGCGACCTTGCCGGAATCGAGCGCCGCCTTCAGATCCTCCTCGACCACCAGCGGCCCGCGGGCGACGTTGAGGATCCGGACCCCGTCCTTGCATTTCGCGAGCGCGTCCGCGTTGAGCCACCCCTTGGTGTCGGGAGTGTTGGGCAGATGCAGGGTCAAGAAGTCGGCGGCCGCGTACAGATCGTCGGGCGAGTCCGCCTTCTCGACCCCGAGCTCGCGGTAGCGCTCGCTCGACACGTACGGGTCGAACGCGACCACGTGCATCCCGAAACCGCGCGCGCGCTGCGCGACGAGCTGGCCAATCCTCCCGAACCCCAGAATTCCGAGCACCTTCTCGTACAGCTCGATCCCGGAGAACTTGGAGCGCTCCCAGGCGCCGCCGGTCAGCGACGCGTGGGCCTGCGGGATGTTGCGGGCCAGCGCGAGCAGCAGCGCCATCGTGTGCTCGGCGGCGGTCACGACGTTGGACTGCGGCGCGTTGGCGACCACGATCCCCCGCTTGGTCGCGGCGGGCACGTCGACGTTGTCGACCCCGACCCCGGCGCGCCCGATCGCCCTGAGGCTTCCGGCGCGTTCGATCAGCGCCGCGTTCAGCTTCGTCCCTGACCGGATCAGGATTCCCTCGTAGTCGCCGATCCGGTCCGCCAGCTCGTCGGGCGACCAGCCGTTCGCGACGTCGACGTCGAAGTGCTGCTCGAGCAGCTCGACGCCGGACCTACCGATGTTCTCTGCGACCAGGACGCGAGTCATGACCGCTCCAGTACCCAGTCGATGCACTCGGTGAGCGCCTGGACGTCCGCTGGATCGGTGGCCGGGAACATCGCGACCCGCAGCTGGTTTCGCCCCAGCTTGCGGTACGGCTCGACGTCGACGATCCCGTTCGCGCGCAGCGTCGCGGCGACCGCGGCGGCGTCGACCTCGTCCGAGAAATCGATTGTGCCGACGACCAGCGAGCGCTTGTCCGGATCGCGTACGAACGGCGTCGCCTGCGGGTTGCGCTCGGCCCACGCGTACAGGTGGCCGGATGACTCGGTCGTCCTCGCGACCATCGCGTCGAGGCCGCCCCCCGCGAGCATCCACTCGAGCTGGTCGGCGAGCAGCAGCAGCGTCGCGAGCGCAGGGGTGTTGTAGGTCTGGTCCTTGCGGGAGTTCTCGAGCGCGGTACGCAGCGACAGGAACTCGGGGATCCACCGCTCGGGGCCGATCGTCGGCCGGTCGGTCGCGATTTCCTCGATCCGCTCGAGCGCGGCGGGACCGACCAGCGCCAGCCACAGCCCGCCATCGGACGCGAAGCCCTTCTGGGGCGCGAAGTAGTAGACGTCGGCCTGGCTCGCGTCGAGCGGTAGCCCACCGGCGCCGGAGGTGGCGTCGATCAGCACCAGCGAGTCGCCCGCACCCGCCGGCCGGACGACGGGGACCATCACCCCCGTCGAGGTCTCGTTGTGCGCCCACCCGATCACGTCCGCGGACGCGTCGGCGACCGGGTCGGGAGCGTCACCCGGCTCGGACTCGACGACGATCGGGTCGGCCAGGAACGGGGCGCCGCGGGTCACGGCGGCAAACTTGCTCGAGAATTCTCCGTACGTCAGGTGCAGCGCGCGCTCGCGCACCAGGCCGCACGCCGCCGCGTCCCAGAACGCGGTCGTGCCGCCGTTTCCGAGCAGCACCTCGTAGCCGTCGGGCGCCGCGAACAGCTCGCCGAGGCCCGAGCGGACCCGAGCGACGAGCTCCTTGACGGGCTTCTGGCGATGCGAGGTGCCCATTATCGCGGCGCCGGCCCCGGCCAGGTTCCGCAGCTGCTCGGGGCGCACGCGCGAGGGCCCGGACCCGAACCGTCCGTCGGCGGGCTTCAGCTCCGTCGGGATCTGCAGGATGGTGGAGGACTCGGACATGCGCGCTCCTCGAACGTAGCGGGTCTGCATGCCCAGGCGCGCGGCCGTTTCGTTGCCGCCGCTCCCCGGTGGTCCGTCCACCTTGCTCGCGCCAGTCACGACGGCCCGAGCAAGTCTAACGACGGGCGGCCGAAGCCGGGTGCGCCGCCGGCTAGCGCCGGGCGCCGGGTCCCATCGTGCGGCGGCTGCCACCCGCATCGCGGAGGTGCCGGATCCCCCACACGAGCAGCATCGTGAACAGGACCGACAGGATGATTCCCGGACCGTGCCATTTGAGCACGTACCACGAGAACAGGCCGGCGATGAACGTGCCCGACAGGCCGATCACCGCCGTCAGCCCGAGTCCCATCGGATCGCGCCCCGGGACCAGCAGCCGCGCGAGCCCCCCGACGATCAGCCCGGTGAAGAACAGAACGATCAGATACAGGAGCAGGCTCATGGATGAATCGTACTGCCGAGGAAGGCGTCAACGGCGTGGGTGAACACTGCGCGGTTCCCGAACAGGAACGCGTGCGCGCCCGGGTACACGATCAGCCGCGCCCCGGGGACCCGCGCGGCGATCCGGCTGAGGTTCACGGGCGGAACGACCGGGTCCTGGCGCCCGCCGGCGACCAGCGTCGGGATCCGGACCGCGGCGAGCTGGCAGTAATTGAGGTTGCTGCGCAGCCACGGGTCCTCGGCGTCCACCTGACGGCGCGTGGTCGCGGGCGGATCGTCGAAGTCGTCGGGGACCTCGCCGCTGTTACTCGCGGTGTCCAGGCGATGCAGGAACGCCCAGCCCTCGGCCTGGTGCTGCGGTGGATACAGCTCCTTCAGGATGTCGCGGTCGGGCGGGTTCGGCTCGCTGTCGATCGCCTGGGCCTGCGGGGTCCCGAGCACCGTCTGATCGCCTCCAGGGTTGGTCGCGGCGAGGATCAAGTGATCGAGCTGCGACGGGTGGCGGACCGCCAGGCGCTGCGCGACGAAACCCCCCATCGACCAGCCGAGCACGTCGGCGCGGCTCAGCCCGATCGCGCGCATGAAGGCCGCCGTCGCGTCGGCGAGCGAGTCGAACGTCCGCCCGTGCCAGGGGCCCGACAGCCCGATCCCGGGGTAGTCGAACAGGATCAGCCGGTGGCGCCGCGCCAGCAGCTCGAGCAGCGCCGGGTCCCACTCCGCCATCGTCGAGCCGGTCCCCACCAGCATCACCAGCGGCGATCCGGCGCCGCGCTCGTACCAAGCGATCTTCTCGCCGTGCACGCGGGCGAACCGGACCTCGGCGCGGAACGGCCGCGCGGCGCTCTGGCCGCAGCCGAGCAGCAGCGCGCTCGCGAACGCCAACACCCCCAGGCGGAATCTCATCCGCGGACAAGCGTACGGGACGGCCGGGCTCGGCCCGCCCCGTGCGACGGGCTCGGCCCGCCCCCTGCGACGGGCTCGGCCCGCCCCCTGCGACGGGCTCGGCCCGCCCCGTGCGACGCGGGCGCCTACTCCTGGAACTCGGTGTCGATCCAGTCCATCTGCGCGCGAAGCTCCTTGCCGACCACCTCGACCTGATGCCCGGCCTGCTCCTCGCGCATGCGCTTGAAGTTCTCCTGGCCGGCGCGGTTCTCGGCGATCCACTCGCGCGCGAAGGACCCATCCTGGATCTCCCCGAGGAGCTCCTGCATGGCTTCGCGCGTGGCATCGGAAATGACACGCTTGCCACGTGTCAAATCGCCGTACTCGGCGGTGTTGGAGATCGAGTAGCGCATCCCCGCGATCCCCTTCTCGTACATCAGGTCGACGATCAGCTTCAGCTCGTGCAGGCACTCGAAGTACGCCAGCCGCGGGTCGTACCCGGCTCCGACGAGCGTCTCGTAGCCCGCCCGGACGAGCTCGGTGACTCCACCGCACAGCACCGCCTGCTCGCCAAACAGGTCGGTCTCGGTCTCGTCCTTGAAAGTCGTCTCGATCACCCCGCCGCGCGTGCAGCCGATCCCCTTCGCGTAGGCGAGCGCAAGGTTCAGCGCGTTGCCGCTCGCGTCCTGCTCGACGGCGACCAGCCCCGGGACCCCCGAGCCCTCCAGGAACTGGCGGCGCACGAGGTGGCCCGGGCCCTTCGGCGCGACCAACGCTACGTCAACATCAGACGGTGTTTCGACCTCTTTGTAGTGGATCGAGAAGCCATGCCCGAACAGCAGCATGTTGCCGGCGTCGATCCCGCCACGGACGCTCGACTGCCACACCTCGCGATGCAGCTCGTCGGGGACGAGCATCATCACGAGGTCGCCCTCGGCCGCGGCATCGGCGGGGTCCGCGACTCGGAGCCCGTGCTCGCGCGCCTTCGCAACGCTGCTCGAGTCCGACCGCAGCCCGACGACCACGTCGACCCCGGAGTCCTTGAGGTTCAGAGAATGGGCGTGGCCCTGCGAGCCGTACCCGATGATCGCGACGGTCTTGCCGTCGAGGAGCTGAAGGTCTGCGTCGTCGTCATAGAACATGGCGCGTGAGCGTAGCTGCTCGGTGCGGCTAGGCGCTGGCGGCGGCGCCGAACGAGCACGCCGGGAACCGCAGCGTCCCATCTGCGGTCAAGAACGGCTCGACCAGCTCGGCGATCCTTGCGGTGACGGACGCCCACTCCTCGTCCGACAGGCGTTCGCGAACCTCCGCGAACGGGCTCGACAGGTCGAGCGTCCCGCGCACGTACTCCTCGGCCCCCGGATCCAAGCGCGACAGCTCGAGCGGCTCGACGGTCACCTCGGTGAACCCCGCGTCCTCGAACAACCCGCGCAGCTTGCCGGCGTCGGCCAGCACGAACATGCCCGGGGCGTTCGGGTCGGGCGGCTCGACATGGCCCAGCTCGATCAGCGCGCGGGTCGGGATCGTAGCCCACGGATTGCGCTCGGGCTCTGCCCATACCGCCAGCGCGGCGCGCCCGCCCGGCCTCAGCACGCGGCGCAGCTCGCGCAGTGCGGCCTGCGGATCGGGGGCGAACATCAGTCCCCACCGGCACAGAGCGGCATCGACGCTGGCGGCCTCGAGGTCGATCCACTGCAGGTCGAGCTGCTTGAAGTCGACGTTCTCGATCCCCAGCTTCTGCGCTCGTTCACGCGCGATATCGAGCATCGGCTCGGCGACGTCAGTCGACAGCAGCGTGCCGCCCGGATTGACGAGCTCGGCGGCCATGAACCCCGTGTCACCGGGTCCCGCGGCCAGCTCGAGAATCCGCTGGCCGGGCTGCAGTCGGAGCTGATCGATCATCCAGGCCGAGACGGGCATCCCGAACGTGCGGACCTCGTCGGCGCGCTTAGACCAGCCGGTGGCCGCGCGCTGCCAGCGCTCGAGCATCGTCGCGTCCTGGTCGTCGGCCATCAGTGCTTGTGCTCCGAGAGGCGGCGCGTGATCTCCGCGAACGCGCCCTCGATCTCGACGCTCATCGCCTGCTCGAAGATCGTCGCCACCGCCTCTCCGGCCGCCGGGCGCAGACGCTCGACCGCGTCCTCGATGTCTGGCCAGCGGTCGATCGGCATGTCCGCCCGGGCGAACGGCTTCCACACCTCGGTGATGAACAGCTTCACGAACGACCTCGACACCGACGCACAGTGTCGGTTGATCTCGGCGATCACCGACAGCGCCGCCGCAAGCGGGATCCCGCTCTTCACGGCCTCGTCGCCGACGGCGAGCAGCGACGGGTTCGGCGCCTCGTAGCTGTCGCCGCCGAGCGGGATCAGCACCCCGAGCTTGACGGCTCGCGCGAGTACCTCGCGGCCCTCCCTGGGGTCCTCGATCTTGAACCGTTCGCCGAGCTCGACGGCGGTCAGCGTCTCCGGCGAGGCGGCTTCGGCGTTCGCCGTCAGCGACTGGCGGACGCGCAGCAGCCGCTCGGCGGTCCCGTGCGTGTCCTCGAGCAGCCGCTTGATCCCGCCGAGGTTGAACCCCTCCTCCTGGAGGTCGCGGATCAGCCGCAGCTGCGCGAGGTGCTCGGGCCCGTAATACCCGACCCGTGCCCGCACCTCAGGCGGCGCGAGCAACCCACGAGCCTGGTGCGAGCGGATGTTGCGCACCGACATCCCGGTCTCGCCGGCGAGCTGCTCGATCGTCAGCCGATTTGGCGAGTCCTCGCCAGACGGGACCGCTTCGAGCTGGCGGGCGGTGGCCACGGGAGGATCATACGGTCACGCCAGCTCGCGACGCAGAATCTTGCCCGACTCGGTGCGGGGGAGCCGCTCGACGAACTCGAACGCCTTGGGGACCTTGAAGCGCGCCAGCCGCTCGGCGCAGAATGCCCGCAGCGCCTCGGGATCGGCGGCCTCGCCGTCACCCAGCACGACCGCCGCGACTAGCGCCTCGCCCCACTCCTGATCGGGTCGCCCGAACACCCCGGCGTCGGCGATCGCGGGATGTTCGAGCAGCACCGCCTCGACCTCAACGGGCGCGACGTTCTCGCCGCCTGTGACGATCGTGTCGGCCTTGCGACCGGCGATCATGAGCCGCGCACGGTCGTCGAAGCTGCCGAGGTCGCCCGTGTGCAGCCAGCCCTGCTCGTCGCGCGCCGCCGGCGCGACGATCGGACCCCGCACGAGGATCTCCCCCTCGGGGCCCTCGAGCCGCACCTCGACGCCCGTCAGCGGCCACCCGAACGTCGCGATCTGCGAGCACGCCTCTGTCATCCCGTAGGTCGGCGCGACCGGCACCCCGGCCGCCCGTGCGCGGTCCAGCAGCGCGGGCGGTATCGGACCGCCTCCGAGCAGCGCCCAGCGGAGCGTCGGGGGCCGCTCGAGTCCCGCGTCGAGCAGTCGCGAGAGCATCGTCGGCACCAGCGAGACGATCGTGATCCGCCGCGCCGGGTCCATCAGCTCGTCCATCACCCGCCCGGCGTCGAAGCGGCCGTGGAGGACAGCGGTGGTCGCGTAGATCGCGCTGCGGATCGGGATCGAGAGCCCGCCGATGTGGGTCAGCGGCATCGGGCACAGCCACCGCTCGGCCGAGTCGAGCCCGAGCGCGACCGCCGAGCCGAGCGCGCTTGCCCGGAAGTTCGCTTCCGACAGCTCGACCGGCCTCGCCGCCGCGGTCGTCCCGGACGTGTGCAGTACCGCGACCGTCCCGGGCGTCGTGTCGCCGCCGCGAGCCCACGACTCCTGCTCAGCGGTCGTCAGCCGCAGGTCGATCGGGACCGCGGCGGCCCCCGCCAGCAGGCAGGCGTGGAGCGAGATCACGAACTCGACCGGGTCCGGGTCCAGGAGCGGCACCCGGCGGCCCGGCTCGACGCCGTCCGAGCGCCTCGTCCGGCACCGCGCGGCCGCGGCGTCGGCCAGCTCTGTATAGGTAAGGGTCCGCTCGGGCCCCTCGATCGCCACGCGATCGGGCTGCTTGGCGGCGGCGTCGTCGACCCAGGTGCCCATCCAACAAAGGTAGTCTCAGGCTGCGTGACCGTCATCTGGGAGCCAGCCGGCGACTACACGGATATCCGCTACGAGCTCGGGGCCGGCGAGGACGCCGCGATCGCGAAGATCACGATCGACCGCCCGGAGGTCCGCAACGCGTTCCGCCCCGAGACGGTCGTCGAGCTGTCCGACGCGTTCACCCGCGCGCGCGACGATCTCAACGTCGGCGTCGTGATCCTCACCGGCGAGGGCCCGGACGCGTTCTGCTCGGGCGGCGACCAGCGCGTCCGCGGCTCGCGCGGCGGCTACGTGACCGGCGCAGACCCGGCCGCCGCCGGCAGCCACCAGGCGGTCGGGCGGTTCGAGGTCACCGACCTGCACATGCAGATCCGGCGGATGCCCAAGCCGGTGGTGGCGATGGTGGCGGGCTACGCGATCGGCGGCGGGCATGTGCTGCACGTCGTCTGCGATCTGACGATCGCCGCCGACAACGCCCGGTTCGGGCAATCCGGCCCCAAGGTCGGCTCATTCGACGGCGGCTTCGGCGCGAGCGTCCTGTCGCGGCTGGTCGGGCCGAAGAAGGCCAAGGAGGTCTGGTTCCTGTGCCGCCAGTACGACGCCCATCAGGCGCTCGAGATGGGGCTGATCAACGCGGTCGTCCCGCTCGACGAGCTCGAGCAGACGACCGTCTCGTGGTGCCGGGAGATGCTCGCGCTGTCCCCCTTCGCACTCCGGCTTCTGAAGGCGAGCTTCAACGCCGACGAGGACGGCCTCGCTGGGATCCAGCAGCTCGCCCACGACGCCAACCTGCTCTTCTACATGAGCGAGGAGGCGCAGGAGGGCCGCGACGCCTACCTCGAGAAGCGCAAGCCTGACTTCTCGAAGTTCCCGCGCCGGCCGTGACGACGCACGCTGAGGCGCCCAGCGGCGTCCGGATCTGGCTGATGGCCGCCCGCATCCGGACGCTGCCGGCCGCGATCGCGCCCGTGCTGGTCGGCACCTCGCTGGCCGGTTACGCGGGCGTGTTTCACGCGCTGCGGTTCTTCGCGGCGCTGGTCGGCGCGATCTTCATCCAGGTCGGGACAAATCTGTCGAACGACTACTCGGACGCCCGCCGGGGTGCCGACACCGACGATCGCCTGGGGCCGGTTCGCGTCACCGCCGGGGGGCTGGTGCCGCCACGCCGCGTGCTGGTAGCCACGTACGTGTCGTTCGGCGTGGCGGTGCTGGCTGGCATCTACCTGATCGCGGTCGCCGGCTGGCAGCTGCTGCTCGTCGGCGCAGCGTCGATTCTCGCGGGCGTCCTCTACACGGGCGGGCCCAAGCCGTACGGCTATGAAGGGCTCGGCGAGGTGTTCGTGTTCCTGTTCTTCGGGATCGTCGCGGTGGCCGGCTCGTACTTCGTGCAGGTGGAGCATCTGAACTGGGAGGCGTTCGCGCTGGCTGTGCCCGTCGGGCTGCTCGCCTCGGCGATCCTGGTCGTCAACAACTTCAGGGACATCGACACCGATCGCCGCGCGGGCAAGCGGACGCTCGCCGTCAGGCTCGGCCGGGAGCGCACCCGCCGGGTGTTCGCGGCGATCGTGTACGGCGCCTACGTGCTCGCCCCCGTTACATGGCTGTTCGGCCCGCTCAGCGCGTGGCTGCTGCTGCCGTGGCTGACGATCCCGCTGGCGGCTGCGGTGGTGCGGATCGTCCGCAACCACACCGACGGTCCGTCCCTGAACGCGGGGCTGGCCCGCACCGGGATGCTCCAGCTGGCGTTCTGCGTGCTGCTGAGCGCCGGGCTGCTTCTGAGTCGGTGAAGCTCGAGCTCCACCTGCTCCGTGCGCGGATGCGGCAGCCGTTCGTGTCGGCGAGCGGCTCTGTTCAGACGCGGGACCTGCTGCTGGTGCGGCTCGAGGACCAGGCGGGGTCCGCCGGATTCGGCGAGGCCGCGCCGCTCCCCTCCTATGACGGCGTCACGATCGCCGACGTCCAGGTGGCGCTCGAGGATTGTCGCGAGCTGCTCGGCCGCGCAGATCGCGTTCCGCGCGATCAGGTGCTCGCCGAGTGCGCGCGGCGCGCGGTCCTCCCCCAGGCAATCGCGGCGCTCGATCTCGCGCTCTGGGACCTCGAGGGTCGGCGCTCGGGGCAACCCGTGTGGAGGCTGCTCGACGCGTCGGCGGCCCCCGACGTCGCGGTCAACCACGCGATCGCCGCGCCCGACCGTGCGCGGGCGGCGAGCGAGGCGGCGGCGGCGACCCGCGCGGGCTACCGGAGCCTGAAGCTGAAGGTCGGGCTCGGCGACGACGCCGGGCGACTCGCGGCGGTTCGCGCGGCTGCCGGCCCGGAGGTCGCAATCAGGCTCGACGCGAACGGGGCATGGACCGTCGAGCAGGCGGTCGCGGCGCTGGCTGCGCTCGAGCCGGCGGGGATCGAGCTGTGCGAAGAGCCGGTGTCGGGACTGGAGGGAGTCGCCGAGCTCTCGGCGCTGACCAGACTGCCGCTGGCGATCGACGAGACGACCGCGGTGCCCGGGGCGCTCGAGCGTCGCGTCTGTGACGCGGTGTGCCTGAAGGTCGGCCGCTCGGGCGGGATCACCGGCGTGGTGGACGCGGCGCGGCGCGCGCGGGCCGCCGGCTACGAGGTGTACCTCGGATCGACGCTCGACGGCCCGCTCGGGATCGCGGGGGCGCTGCACGCAGCGGCCGCGATCGGCCCCGACCGGCCGTGCGGACTCGCGACGCTGCCGTTGTTCGCCGATCGCGGCGACCCGCTGCCGGTCGCCGCCGGCCGCCTGTCGTCCCCGCCCGGCGCGGGCCTCGGCGACGGGCTGCTCCGCTGGTACGACTCAGGTCGCTGACCGCCGCGCGATGATCCTCGCAACGGCGGCGGGCGCCTCGAGGTGGACGGCGTGACCGGTGTCAGGCACGATCTCGACGGTCGCGGCTGCGGTCGCCGCGGCCATCTGCTCGGCGATCGAGCGGAACTTCTGATCGCGCTCGCCGACGATCAGGCAGGTCGGCGTCGACAGCCCCGGGAGGCGTCCCCAAAGCGGCGGAAGCGCACCGGTGCCGAGTCCCCGGAGCGCCCTCGCGAGCCCGCCGGGAGTGCTGCGCAGCCGGTCGGCCCGGGCGGCTGCCTCAACTGCGGGCGGCTGGCCGGCGAGCACCGGAGCCCGGGACCAGCGCTCAGCGAACTCCTCGATGCTCGAGCGCTCGAGCTCCCCGGCGAGCCGCTCGTCGGCGCGCCGGCGCGCCACGCGCGCCGGCGGATCGGCGATCCCGGGGCTCGCGCCGAGCAGGATCAGGCGCTCGACCCGATCCGGGCGGGCGATCGCGTAGTGGAGCGCGAGCCTCCCGCCCATCGAGTATCCAGCCAGCGTGAACGGCCCGTCGACGATCGCCTCGAGATCCTCGAGCACCGCCTCGAGCGACACCGGCTCCAGCTCCGACGCCGAGCCGTGGCCACGGATGTCGGGCGCGAGCGCGCGGTAGCTTTCGCCGAGCTCAAACCGCACCGGGTCCCAGCTCGCCCCGGTGTGCGTGAACCCGTGGAGAAGCACAAGCGCGGGTTCCATCTCCCGGGATCATGACCGCCACCGACACCTACCTGCTGCTACGCGCGTTCTGCGAGGAGCTCGGGCGTTCGGGCGTCGAGCACGCCTGCACGTCCCCGGGGTCGCGGTGCGCTCCGCTCGTGCTGTCGCTCGCGCGCGAGCCGCGGATCCGCAGCTGGTCGCACGTCGACGAGCGGTGCGCGGGCTTCTTCGCGCTCGGCGCGGCCAAGGCGAGCGGCCGGGCCGTGGCGGTCACGTGCACGTCCGGGACCGCCGCCGCCAACCTGGCGCCCGCGGTGATCGAAGCGCGCTGGGCTCGGGTTCCGCTGATCGTGCTCACCGCGGACCGCCCACCGGAGCTGCGCGAGATCGGCGCCGGGCAGGCGATCGACCAGCTGAAGCTGTACGGCGACGCCGTCAAGTGGTTCTTCGAGGTCGGCGACCACGAGGCGACCCCCGCGCGGCTGCGCTGGATCAGGACGCTAGCGTGCCGCGCGTACGGGGTCGCGACCGGCGGTCGCCCCGGTCCTGTGCACCTCAACTTCCCGCTCCGCGAACCGCTCGTGCTCGACGAGCCGCTGCCCGACGACGCGACCGCCCGTGACGGCGACAGGCCGTACGTGATCCTCGAGCCGCCACATCTCGGGGGGTCCGGCCGGGGCCCCGGGCCGCACCTCGTGGGCCGGCTGCTGATCGTCGCCGGCGCCGGCACCCCCGATCCGGCGTCGGTGGCCTCGTTCGCGGCGCGCTCCGGGATTCCGGTGCTCGCCGATCCGGCGTCGGGCGCGCGGCGGCAGCGCGCCGCCGTGGCTCACTACGACCTGCTGCTGCGCGACCCGGAGTTCGCCGCCGCACTCCGCCCGGAGTTCGTGTTCCGGCTCGGCGACCTGCCGACCTCGAAGCCGCTCCGCGCATGGCTGGCCGGCCTTGACGCTGCGCAGATCGCGTTCGATCCGCACGCGGACTGGCAGGATCCGGACGCCGTCGTCGGGATGCGCCTCTCGAGTGCGCTGCCGGAGCCGGACGGGCTGGAGGTACAGCCCGGGTGGCTCGAGCGATGGCAGGACGCCGACGCTCGCGTCGGGATCGCGATCGATACCGAGCTCGGCGACGAGCTCTCTGAGCCGCTCGTCGCGCGCCGGCTCGCGGAGTGGCTGAGCCCCGACACGACGCTGTTCGTCGCCTCGTCGATGCCGATCCGCGACATCGAGTCGTTCGTCGCCACCCGCGCCGAGCCGCCGCGGGTGCTCGCGAATCGCGGTGCAAACGGAATCGACGGCACCGCGTCCGCGGCGTTCGGGGTGGCCGCGACCGGCGCGCGGACCGTGCTGCTGACCGGTGACGTCGCGCTCGTCCACGACATCGGCGGGCTGCTCGCCGCGCGCCGTCTCGAGCTGGCGCTCACGATCGTGCTGCTCAACAACGACGGCGGCGGCATCTTCCACTTCCTGCCGGTCGCCTCCCAGGTCGACGTGTTCGAGACGCACGTGGCTACCCCCCACGGGCTGGACTTCGCGCATGCAGCGACGCTGTTCGGCTGTGAGCACGTGCGGCCTGGGACGCTCGCGGAGCTCCGCGACGCCGTCGAACGCGGGCTTGCCTCGGGCTCGACGACGATCGTCGAGGTGCGCACCGACCGCGAGCGCAACCGTCGGCTCCACCGGCGCATCGAGTCAGCGGCGCGCTCCGCTCTCCACTAACGGGAGCCCGCGGCGGAGCGCGGCTGGCGAGAGCTCGCCAGCTCGCCCTCGCCACGAACCAGGGCTCCCGCCGGCAGCACCCGCGGCACCCCGAATACCGCGACGCTGTTCTCGATCCCGGGCTCGGAAGCCGGGCGCAGGATCGCGAGCGCCGCCCGATTGGCTCGCGTTGCTGCAGTCACAGCCGGATCGGCGGCTGAGAACGCGTCACCCGTCGCACCGAACCATGCGCCGAGCGCGATCACGCAAATTACGGCCACCGCCGCTCGTGCCACGGCACTCCTCGGTGGTCCCGGTGCTCGCATCGCCTCAGGCGCCGTTCTCGACCACGTAGTTGGCCACGCGCTCGGAAGCGACGCGAAGCCGCCTGAAGTACGCGGCGCGGCTCAGCGACAGATCGAGCGCCACCTGCTCGTGGCTCGTGGCGGCCTCGATGTAGCCGCACACCAGAACCCGCTTCAGCAGCCGCTCGTTCTCGCTGTCGCCGAACGCGCGCTCGGCCGCGTCGCGCAGCAGGCTTCGCACCGACTCCGCGCGCTGGTCGGGCCCCGCGCCGCTCGCGAGCGGGCTGCGCGCGAGCTCGTGCGGGACCTGGAAGTTCCGCAGTGCGGCACGCACCGACTCGGCGTCGATCTCGTGCTGCACCTCAAGATCGAGCCGCGGGTCGGGGAGCCCCAGCTCGGCGTACACAACGGCGCGCTGCGCGGCGAGCAGCCCGCCCGGGCCGTAGTCGATCCGGTGACACTGAATCTGCTGGCGGCCGACCGTGAGGTCGAGCTCCGGCAGACGTTCCGCGCCGAGCGCCCGGGCGAACTCGATCGCGCCCGGGATGTCCGCGTTGATCGGCATGTACGCGAATCTCGGGTTCGGCGCACCGCACCGGAGGATTCCCGCGATCCCGAGCATCGCCTGGACCCTGGCGGTCCGGTCGCGCGTCAGGTCGACCGAGTCGTGCCACAGCACCGAGTCGCCGAGCCGCGCGTCGGCGCGGGCGTGCTCGAGCCACGGCCCGACCAGCGGGTCGCTCCACGCGAACGGCGGGGCGGTCTGCACGCTCATGCAGACCATGTAGCCGCACAGCCTGTCGGTTCGGTCACGGGCGATGGCCACCCGCTCGGGGGCGCGCTCGAAGAACGGGCGTGTCAGCTCCCACCACGCGTCGAACCGGTATGTCAGCGCGTGCTCGCTGATCTGCTCGGCGTCGCCTGGCCGGACGTCGTCGATCCGGTAATCGACGCTCCCCTCCCACCCGAACCCCCACTTGATCGTCTGGTTGTCGATCAGGTGCGCCATGTCGATCGTCAACAACGGGTCGATTTCGGTGGCGCGCTCGTACAGGTAGTCCACGATCCGCCGGCGCAGCTCGCGCTCACGGTCGGGGTCGCGGCGGCGGATGTCGGCGCGCAGCGCCTTGCGCACCAGCTCGTGGAGCGCCAGCCCGTCGCCCACCTGTTCGGTGAACGTCAGCGACGACAGGCGCTCGTAGGCGGCCTCCGGGTCGTCACCGGGGAGCACCGCACGTAGCAGGTCGACCGTGGTGATCCGCGCCAGCGCCGCCACCGCCAGCGCCGACAGCCGCACGCCGCTCAGCTCCGGCTCGGCGAGCCGCCGCACCAGCAGCCGGATCACCTCGGGTGGCTCGGCGCCGGGCAGCGGCGAGAAATCCTCGCCCCCAGCGGCGGCGTCAGCCGCCAGCGCGAGCGCGAGCGGGTACCCGCTCGCCCACTCGACGATCGCGCGCCCGCGCTGTTCGTCGACCCCGTGGGCGGTCAGCAGGCGAAGCGCCTCGTCCTCGGTCAGCGTCTGCAGCTGCAGCTCGGTGGCCACGCCTTCCCACACCCCCGTCAGCCACGCCGGGTCGGGCGCCGCCCGCGACGCGATCACGATCACCGCGGACCCCGGGAGCGACGGAAGCAGGACGTTGCGCAGATATCCGTCGAGGCCAGTCATCCGCTCGTAGGTGTCGATCAGGACCAGCGGCCGCGAGCTCGAGCGGGCGGCGTCGACGGTTGGCTCGAGCGCGGAGCTGGGCCCCAGCTCGCGCCCCTCGACCGAATACGTGTCCCACCCGGCCGCTGATGCGCGGCGCTCGAACTCCCTCAGCAGCGTGCTCTTGCCGATCCCGCCGGGCCCGTGGATGAACACCACCGCCGCCGGCTGGTCGGCGGTCAGGCACCGCTCGAGCAGGTCGAGTTCGGCTTCGCGCCCGACGAACCGCTCGCGGTCCCTGTCCGCGAGCCGTTCGGCGAGTGTTGCGTCTTCCGCAAGCGGCCGCGGCAGATTGTGTCGGTGCCCCACGCCCACGACCCCCGAAGCGTACCCGCTCCCGGCATGCTCCGGGGGCCGTCAGACGTTTTTCCCAGCGCGGCCCCTACCAGCCGTAGATCAGCGCCGCCGACGGGTTGTCGGGGTCGAACTTGACTGTGATCGGGGCGCCCTCGGCGAGACCCTCGAGCTGGGCCGCGAGGAAGCTCTGCGTGATGGTCGTCTCGTACGGGGTGCCGCCGTCAGGGGCGATCGTGACGTCGACCTCGGTCTTCTGGCCGCCACCCATGTCGGTCTCGCCGGTCGGGCGAATTGCACGGATCACTCCGGGCGCCTCGACTCCCTGGGCGCCGAGCTTGTTCGCGAGCTGGGCGTAAGCCATGTCGCCCCCGCCCATCCCCCCCGCGCCGGCCATCGCGCCGGCGGCCTGCTGCTGAGCGTTCTTTACCCGATCAAGTAGTCCCACGCCGGTCCTCCTTGTGTTCGATTCGACTCCGCAATCGGAGCGCGAGTCGAACCTAGCGCCGGATCCCGCGAACCCGGTCTCGTTGTGGTCTCGTTGTGGTCTCGCACCTCTGGACGGGCGATTTTTCGACCATAGACTCGGTCGGGATGGCGTTGGAGAGGCCGGCGCCCGCGACTACAGGGGTGGGACATGAAGGAGCTGACGCAGGACGATCTGCAGATGAACGAGCAGGCTGTGAACGTCGCGTCGAAGGCGGTCGGCGAGCTGGTAGAGGCCGCGTGCCGGTGCGAGCAGGCGACCCAGGACATGATGCTCGAAGCGGCCGGGGTCGGCGGGTTCAATCGCGGGTTCGTGAAGGGGGCCAAGGGGTTGAGCCGCGCGATGATGCCCAAGACGATGGGCGGCATGAAGCAGATGGAGACCGGCGGGCTCCCGAACAGCTTCGTGCTCGCCGCCTCGGCGACGAAGGTGTACGCGATCGAGGACAAGAAGGATCACGGCAAGCTCGTCCCCGGGAAGATCCTCAAGACCTGGGAGCGCGACCAGTTTCAGGCGAAGCGGAACCAGGTCCAGGGGATGAACGTGACGATGGGACTGCCCGAGGACCGTCAGCTGCTGATCATCTACCTCTCGCTTGCGGACAACAAGAGCCGCTACATGCAGGCGGCGCAGCGCCAGATGGACGCGTACGGGTCGCCCGGGCAGCCGACCAAATTCGCGCTCGCCAAGGACGATGCGAGCAACAAGCTGATCGATGCGGTCACCGCAAATGCGCCCGCCGCGGGCGCCAACATCATGATCGGCGGTCAGAGCCTCGCCGACATGCAGGCGGCTGCCGCCCAAGCTGCAGCAGGAGCTACCGCCGCGCAGGCAGACCCAACCGAGAAGCTCAGCCGGCTGGCGGACCTCCACGACCGGGGCGTGCTGAGCGACGAAGAGTTCGCGGCCCAGAAGGCGAAGATCCTGGACAGCTAGACGTGGCCGTGGGACCGTGGTCGAGAAACGACGAAATCGCCGTCGTTTCTTGACCACGCCCACTCGAGCCGCTCGCGCAGGGGCTCGAGCTGATCGGCAGCCAGCGGGAGCAAGGCGCGAACCTCGGGGCGAACAGCCACGCCCCGCGCGCCGAGCGCCGCCTTGACCGCCGCCTGGAACGGATATGCGGACAGCGCTTGCCGCAGCGACCCGACCAGCGAAGTCGGTTCCGCCCGGTCACATCTCCGGCGCGCGGCGGGTCATCGCTCTACACCAGCCGACCAACGAGGAGCTACGTGATGGCACGGATTCAGGGTGTATCGCGAGACCAGGCAGGTCCGATCGTGAAGCTCGTCTACCGCCTCGCGCCGCAGGGCATGAAACGGCTGACCGGCCGCTCGCCCGCGCGGGGAAGCGGGATCGAGCCGATCGAGATCTGGGCGCACCAGCCGAAGATGATGAGCGGGATGGGGAAGTTCCAGCAGGCGGTGAGAAAGGGCGACAGCGTCGATGAGCGGATCAAGAACCTGGTCGAGCTGAAGGGCGCACAGATGATCGGATGCGAGTTCTGCGTCGACCTCGGCTCCCAGATCTGCCGCAACTCGGGGTTCTCAGACGACGAGCTGCTGGCGCTGCCGCGCTACCGCGAGAGCGACCTGTTCACCGATCGCGAGAAGCTCGCGCTCGACTACGCGGTGGCGGTGATGCGCACCCCCGTGGAGGTCGGCGAGGAGTTGTTCGCGCGGATGCAGCAGGTGTTCAGCGACAAGCAGCTCGTCGAGCTCACCGCACTGCTGACGCTCGTCAACCTCGACCGCTTCAACGCCGCGTTCGGAATCGGCGCGGCCGGCTTCTCCGAGGGCATGGTCTGTGTCATGCCCGATCGTCCACCAGCGATCGGCACGCGTCCGGCCGCCGCGTCGTGAGGAACGGGAGCAGCTCGCGCGGCTCGCACTTGGCCGGCAGGCGCAGCCGAAATCATCCCGCCAGCAGCGGCAGCAGCGCCCCGAGCTTGACCTCAGTCTCGGCAAGCTCCGCGGCCGGATCGGAGTCGGCCACGATCCCGCACCCGGCATATAGCCGCGCGGTCGCGCGCCGGAGCAGCGCGCAGCGCAGCGCCACGCAGAACTCCCCGTCGCCGGTGGTGTCGGTCCACCCCACCGCGCCGGCGTACCAGCCGCGGTCGAGTCCCTCCATCGCGGGGATCAGCCGCGCCGCGGGCGCGCGTGGCTCGCCGCCCACGGCGGGGGTGGGATGCAGCGCCCCGGCCAGCTCGATCGCGCCGACCGCCGTCGCGAGCTGCGCCCGGATCGGCCTCGCGAGGTGCTGGATGTTCGCGACCCGGACCAGCACCGGCTCGGGCGCGGCTGTCACCCACACCGCGAGCGGGCGCAGCACCCGCGCGATCCGGCGCGCGACGATCGCATTCTCCTCGCGATCCTTGTCGCTGCGCAGCAGCCGCTCGCCGAGATGGTCGTCGACCGCGGGATCCGCGCTGCGGCCGATCGACCCGGCCAGCGCGACCGTGCTGGCCCGCTGGCCCTCCCGCCGCACCAGCAGCTCCGGACTCGCCGCGATGAACGTGCTCTCGCCCCGCCCGACCGCGAACACGTAGCAGGAGCCGAACTCCTCGCGCAGCAATCCGAGCAGCGCGGCCGGATCGTGGTCGACGGGGGCGTGCACGTCGACTTCGCGAGCGAGCACGATCTTCTCGAGCTCGCCCGAGTGGATCCGCGCGACGCCGCGGGCCACCGCCTCCTCGTAATGCGACGGCGGCATCGCGCTCTGCACCCGGTAGGCGCCGGTCGGCGACGGATCGAGCAGCGGGAGCGGCGCGCTTCGCAGCTCCCGCACCCGGCGCGAGCCGCGCTCGACGAGCTCCTCGGGCGTGTCGTCGGGCGCCGCCTCGACATTGACGGTCAGCGAGACGCGCCCGCCGCTGCGCGCGATCGACAGCTCGGGGACGGTCAGCGATGCGGGCGCGAAGCCGCTCCACTCCTCGGCCTCCCCCCCGTCCGGCGCGAACGCGAATCCGCCCACCGCGACAAGCCCCGAGCCGGCCGGGCCGTCGCTCCGGGACGCGATCGCGCCGGCGGTCACCGCGCGCCAGCTCCGCGAGACCGCCTCGAACCGCAGCTCGCCGCGGGCCTCGAGCGCGCGCACGCATCCGAGCGCGGCGAGCGCCCACCCATCGCGGTCCGGCTGCTCGAAGCAGAACCACGGCTCGCCGGCGCGCCTGGAGGCGTGTGCGATCGCGGTCGGGTCGTGGACGCCGTCGAGCTCGAGCGTGAGGCTGGCGACGGTCGGCGTCCCGGTCGCCCGCGCGCGGCGCAGTGCCGCCGCGATCGGGCGCTCGAGCTGCTCGAGCCGCCCGGGGGTGTCGAGAACGCTAAGTCTCGGCCCGGCCACGCGAGATCGCGATCTCGCCGGTCCGCGCCATCTCGATCAGCCCGAACGGCCGGACCAGCTGCTCGAACGCCTCGATCTTCTCGCACGTGCCGATCACCTGGACGACGACCGAGCGACGCGTGACGTCGACGATGTTGGCGCGGAAGATCTCGCAGATCGACATCACCTCGGCGCGCGCGGGGCCGTCGGCCGACACCTTGAACAGCGCCAGCTCGCGAGCGAGCGTCTCCTCGGGCTCGAGATCGCGGATCTTCAGCACGTTGACGAGCTTGTGCAGCTGCTTGGTGACCTGGTCGATCGGGTGGACCGCTCCGTCGAGCGTCAGCGTGATCCGCGACAGCCGCTCGTCCTCGGTCGGGCCGACCGCCAGCGTGTCGATATTGAATCCGCGACGCGCGAACAGCCCCGCGATCCGGGTCAGGACGCCCGGCTTGTTCTCGACCAGGATCGAGACGATGTGTTTGCGCCCGGTGCGCACACCGACCGCGGCGTCGAGCTCCTCGAGCGACAGCAGTTCCTTGGTGCCCGGCTCTCCCACCGCCATCACCCGACCATGTTCCTGGCCGGCTGGCCTGCGGGGATCATCGGATACGTGTTCTCCTCGCGGGTCACGCGGACGTCAACGAGCACCGGGCCCTCGGTCTCGAGCGCGGTGCGGATGTCGTCGACCAGCGTGTGCTTGTCCTCGCATCGCATCCCCGTCGCGCCGTAGGCGTCGGCGAGCTTGACGAAGTCCGGGAACTGCCCCATGTCGACCTGGCTGTAGCGCTTGTCCCAGAACAGCTCCTGCCACTGGCGCACCATGCCCAGGTAGCCGTTGTTCATCACGAACACCTTGATCGCGATCCCCTCTTGCGAGCAGGTCGCGAGCTCCTGGGCGTTCATCTGCACCGAACCGTCGCCGGCGATGCAGATCACGGTCTGATCGGGGCACGCGACCTTGGCGCCCATCGCTGCCGGGAGCCCGAAGCCCATCGTGCCGAGGCCGCCCGAGTTGATCCACCGCCGCGGCTTGGCGAAGTGGAAGTACTGCGCGGTCCACATCTGGTGCTGGCCGACGTCGCTGGCGACGATCGCGTCGCCGCCGGTCGCCTCGTACAGCGCCTCGATCATGTACTGCGGCTTGATCTCCGCATCCTTGGAGTCCTCGTAGCCGAGCGGGTGACGCTCCTGCCAGGAGCGGATCCGGGTCCACCACTCCTCGAGCCGCCCCGAGTCCGGCTCCAGTGACCGGTATTCGGCGGTCAACCGCGGGACGATGTTCTTGGCGTCGCCGACGATCGGGATGTGGGCCGGGACGTTCTTCGAGATCTCGGCCGGATCGACGTCGATGTGGATGAACTTCGCCCGGGGCGCAAACTCGTCGAGCTTGCCGGTGATCCGGTCGTCGAACCGCGCGCCGATCGCGACGATCAGGTCGGCCTCGTCCATCGCGTAGTTCGCCGCTCGGGTGCCGTGCATCCCCAGCATCCCGAGCCACTGCTCGTGGGGCGCCGGGAATGCGCCCAGCCCCATCAGCGTGCACGTCACCGGAAACCGGTCGACGGTCGCGAGCTCGGTCAGCTCGGTGGCCGCGTTCGCGTTGACCACGCCACCCCCGGCGTAGATCACCGGCCGCCTGGCGTTGGCGAGCGCCTTCGCCGCCAACCGGATCTGCTTCTGGTTGCCCTCGGTCGTGGGCTGGTAGCCGGGCAGGTGCACGTCGGTAACCGGCTCGTAGTCGATGTCGGCCCGCGACAAATCCATCGGGATGTCCACGACGACCGGCCCGGGGCGCCCGGTCCGGGCGATGTGGAACGCCTCGTGAAGCGTGCGCGGGATCTCGAGCGGGTGCTGGATCATGAAGCTGTGCTTGACGATCGGCATCGTGATCCCGATCGTGTCCGCCTCCTGGAACCCGTCGGTGCCGAGCAGCTCTGTGCGCACCTGACCGGTCAGGAACACGACCGGCACCGAGTCCATCATCGCGTCGCAGATCGGCGTCACGAGGTTGGTGGCGCCGGGGCCGCTGGTCCCGACCGACACCCCGACCTTGCCGGTAGCCTTCGCGTATCCCTCAGCCGCGTGGCCACCGCCCGCCTCGTGGCGAACCAGGATGTGACGGATGCCCGCGTCATAGAAGGCGTCGTAGGTCGGGAGGTTGGCGCCGCCCGGGAGGCCGAATACGACGTCGACACCCTCGGCCTTGAGACATTCCATCAGAGCGTCGACTGCACGCATCGCGGCATCCTCCTTCCGCTTCCCAGCTCGGGTCGGGTTCGGTTCCGCGGTTGGCGCGAGTCCGCCGCGCGCCGCGGAATCGCCGATTCTAACAGGGGTTTTTGGGGCTTCCGCCGGTGGGCCGGAGGTTGCGTCGCTACGCCCGCCGGGCCCGCATCGCCGCCTCTGAGGCGATCGCGACATCCGGGTACTCGAGCTCGGTGCCGCACTTGGTGCACAGCGCGTCGTGCAGCTTCACGACCCGGCCGCACCCGGGGCACCTGCGCCTCAGCTCGCGATCCTCACGCCGGTAGCAGACAGCCGCAAGCAGACCGACGAACGGGACCGCCGCCGAGATCAGGAACCAGATCCAGAACGAACTTCCCTTCATCCGTCCCACCAAGCCGCCGGCCAGCCCGAAGAACAGGCAGATCACGACGTAGCCGCCACCCCACATCGGGCGGACCTACCAGACGAGCGTCTTGATTGCCCAGAGGATCGCGATCGCCAGCGCGATGGCGACGACCGTCCAGAAGATCGCGATCACGAATCCGATCACGAGCTTCAGCGCGAGCGCCACCGCAACGATCAGGACCAGCCCCGCAACCGCCCTCCGGAGCACCGGGGTGTGACGCTTGGGGGCCGCCTCGATTTCGGTTTGCATGAGACAAGCGTACCGCCCGGGTCACGGGCCCCCGAGATGACTTCGCGATTTCTTAGTCGTGGGAGCGCTTCAGGTACTCGAAGCGCTTCTCGGGCTCGGCGGGGGCACCCTCGAACCGCAGCCGCGCGAGCCGGTACCGCCGGACCGGAGCCGATCCGGTCGACACCGCACCGCCGCGACGGTCCTCGAGGAGCATCACCCTGGAAGTTGCCGCTGGACGTGTCATGGCTGAGATCATGCTCCCGCGGCCTAAAGACAACATTGGCCCTGGGTACAAACTTCCTGAATCTCGGTGGTCCCGAGGGCCCTACGCCGGGTCGCCCGCCCGCGCGCGCCGCGCGGCTCGCGATGCAGCCGTGAGCGCGTCGCGACGACGTCTCGGGAGCCGCCGCCGGACCCTCCACGGGGCGCCTGAGAACGCGAGGTTGGCGACTGTCGCGAACCCGGTCTCGTCCTCGCGCAGCGCCAGCAGCAGATGGGCGATCCGGTCGCCGGCGGGAAGCGCCGGGTCGGTCGCCTTCACGCAGTAGCAGTGCATGCGACGCCCTCCGGGGTGGGCGAGCAGTGCGCCCGCCTCGCCGAGCAGCCACACCCCGAGCTCGCCGCGCTCGAGCACCAGACCGGTGCGCTCGTGGAGCTCGCGCGCGTCGTGTCCGATCAGGTCGCCGAGCAGCCCGAGCGCGCGCCGGTCCGCCGCTCCGCCCGCGGGCGTGCCGGCCCGGACGACCCCCGCGCCGCGCGCCGCGTACAGCTCCGGGATCGCCCACGCGTGTACGAACGCGATCACGGAGATCGGGATCAGGATCGGCTTGACGATCGCCAGGCCGATGCCGACCCCGATGAACGGCATCACCAGCGCGACCGTCGAGAGCGTCCACAGCCAGCCCTCGCGGGTCAGCGAGCGCTCGCTCGCGCGCCGGCGCCAGTGGACGCTCGCGAGTTCCGGAAGCGACGACGGCCGCGGCGCGGCGGGTGCGCCCGTGGCGCTCAGCGCTAGCCCCCCGCGATCGGGCGGCGCAAGATCACCGTCGGCGCCTCGAGCGGCAGCTCGCGGACCTGCTCGGCGTGTCCCTCGCCGCGCGACACGACCGCGTAGTAGCCCGCCTCGAGCTGCTCGCGGAACGCGGACACGGCGGCCTCGACGCTGGCGGGATCCTCCGCCGTCCACTCCGCCACCGTGGTGTGGCCGGTTCGGTCCATCCGGATCAGTCGTGACATCGCTCCCCCTTCGCACGGGTTGCAGGCCCGTCAATCCTACGCCTGCGGCGGCTGCGGCTACGACAGCCGCCGGCGGATCAGGTCCGTGATCTCCTTGCCGTTCGCGCGGCCCTTGGTCTCGCGCATCACGTACCCGACCAGCGGCCCGATCGCGCGCATGTTGCCGCCGCGAACCTGCTCGGCGGCGTCGGGGTCGGACGCGATCGCCGCGTCGACGATCGTGTCCAGCTCGCCGTCCTCGGAGGCGGTGATCGCGCCGAGCCCCTCGCGCTCGACGATCTCGCGGGGGTCGCCGCCCGCCTCGACGAGCTTGCTCAGCACCTCGCGCGCAGCGTCGCGGCTCACCTCGCCCGCCTGCACCATCCCGGCGAGCACCGCGAGGCTCTCGGCGTCGACGTTCGAGCTGGCGGGGTCGGCATCGGACCCGATCCGCTCGATCAGCTGCTCGATCCAGTTTGCGATCGTCACCGCGTCGGCCCCGTCTGCCGCCAGCGCGCGCTCGAAGTAGGACCCGAGCTCGGGGCGGAACGCGAGCATCCTCGCGCGCTCGGCGCTCAGCCCGAGCTCACGCTCGAACCGCCCCGCGCGCTCGGTCGGCAGCTCGGCGGGCAGCTCGCTGCGGGCCGCCTCGAGCAGCTCCGCGCCGACGATCAGCGGCACCAGGTCGGGCTCCGGGAAGTAGCGGTAATCGTGCGCCTCCTCCTTGGAGCGCAGCGGCGTCAGCCCGTCGGTGGCCGGATCGAAGTGGAGTGTCTCCTGGACGACCGTGCCGCCGCCGTCGAGCAGCTCGACCTGGCGCTCGATCTCCCTGCGAACCCCGCGCTCGAGGAACGCGAACGAGTTCATGTTCTTGAGCTCGGTCTTGGTTCCGAGCTCGCGGGCTCCGCGCGTCCGTACCGACACGTTGGCGTCGCAGCGCAGCGACCCCTGGGACATGTCGACGTCCGAGACACCGAGCTGGCGCAACGTCTCGCGGAGCACCACCAGCCATTCGCGTGCCTGCTCGGGCGAGTGGACGTCGGGTTCGGTCACGATCTCGACGAGCGGGGTGCCACACCGGTTGAAGTCGACCCAGCTGCGGTCGGCGCCGTGGATCCTCCCGCTGTGGCCGAGGTGGGTGAGCTTCGCCGCGTCCTCCTCGAGATGCACACGGTGGATCCGCACGTCCCCGAGCTGACCGCCGCGGCACAACGGGATGTCGTACTGGGAGATCTGGTAGCCCTTCGGGTTGTCTGGATAGAAGTAGTTCTTGCGGTGGAAGATCGAGCGTTCGGCGATCTCGCATCCGAGCGCAAGCCCGATCTGCACGGCGAACTGGACCGCGCGCTCGTTGGCGACCGGCAGCGCGCCGGGAAGCCCCAGGCACACCGGGCACGTGCGGGTGTTCGGCTCCGCCCCGAAAGTCACCTCACAGCCGCAGAACATCTTCGTGCGCGTCCGCAGCTGGACGTGGATCTCGAGTCCGATCACCGGCTCGAACGGCGGCTCAGCCACGAGCGGGGCTCCCGTCGAATCCGATCGCCTGTTCGAGCGCGTACGCGGCGTCGAGCAGGCGGCCCTCGCAGAACGCCGGGCCGGCGAGCTGGAAGCCGACCGGGAGCCCGTCGCTGAGCCCGCACGGAATCGACACCGCAGGGATCCCGGCGAGCGACATCGGCACCGTGCAGAAGTCGTTCAGGTACATCGCGAGCGGGTCGTCGGTCTTGGAACCGAGCTCGAACGCGGTCCACGGGCTGGTCGGCGTGACGACGAAGTCGAACGACTGAAAAGCGCTGCGGAAGTCCTCGCTGATCCGGGTCCGGACCTTCTGGGCGGTTCCGTAGTAGGCGTCGTAGTAGCCGCTCGAGAGCGCGTAGGTCCCGAGCATGATCCGCCGCTTGACCTCGGGGCCGAACCCCGATGAGCGGGTGCGGTTGTACATCGAGATCAGGTCCGCGTCGCCGCCGACCCGCAGCCCGTAGCGGACCCCGTCGTAGCGGGCCAGGTTCGCCGACGCCTCGGCCGGGGCGATCAGGTAGTAGGCCGACAGCGCGTGCGGCGCGTGCGGCAGGCGACACGGCTCGATCGACGCCCCGAGCGACTCGGCTAGCTTCAGCGTGCGGTCGAACTGCTCGCGCACGCCCGCCTCGACACCGCCCTCGCTGCCCGCCAGCTCCTCGGGCACGCCGAGCCGCACCCCGTTGAGGTCCCGCGCGTTCGGGAGCTCGATCCGGTCCGGGAACTCGAGCGACGTCGAGTCGCACGGATCGCGGCCGATCATCTGCCGGAAGAGCAGCGCGGCGTCGGTGACGTCGCGGGTCAGCGGCCCTGCCTGGTCGAGCGACGATGCGAACGCGATCATCCCGTATCGCGAGCAGGCGCCGTACGTCGGCTTCAGGCCGACGATCCCGCACAGCGCGGCGGGCTGCCGGATCGACCCTCCCGTGTCGGTGCCGATCGCCCACGGCGCGAGACCGGCGGCGACCGCCGCGGCGCTCCCGCCCGAGGAGCCGCCGGGCACCCGGCCGCGGTCCCACGGGTTGAGCACCGGTCCGTACCCCGAGTTCTCGTTCGAGGAGCCCATCGCGAACTCGTCCTGGTTGGTCTTGCCGAGCAACGGAGCCCCGGAGTCGAGCAGCTTGGTGACGACGGTGGCCGTGTACGGCGGCCGGTAGCCCTCGAGGATCCGGGACCCGGCCTGGCTCGGGATCCCCTCCGTGCAGAACAGATCCTTGACGGCAACGGGAACTCCGCCGAGCGGTGCGTCCGCAGCCGCTGCGGCGCCGTTCGGACCGTCGGCGACCCACGTGAACGCGTTCAGCTCGTCGCCGGCGGCGCGGTCCCGGTAGGTGCCGAACAGCTCCTCGCACGACAGCTCGCCGGCGCGGATCGCCTCGGCGGCGGCCGCCGCGGTCAGCTCGAGAAGCTCGCTCACGCTTCGCTCGGCCCTGGGCTCGGAACGCCGAAACCCTTGCCCGCCGCCGTCTCGACCGGTTCCGGCGCCTGCTCGAGGACGACGTCGACCGGCAGGCACGGCCGCGGCTCGTCCGCACGCAGCACCCCGGTCACGTCAACGACATGGGACGTGGGCGGCACTCCCTCGAGGTCGAGCTCACCGATCTTCTCGATGTGGTCGAGCACCTTCGAGAGCTCGGCCTCCATCCGCTCGACCTCGCTGTCGGTCAGCTGCAGGCGAGCTAGACGGGCGACGTGAAGGACCTGGGCGCGCTCAAGCATCCGGCGCGCAATTCTAGGAACCGCTCTCGGCCCAGGGATCGATCGTCACAACCGCGGGGGCGTCCTGAGGCGCGAGACCCTCGCGTCGCGTCGCGCAGAACCCTCCGTACGCGATCGCAATCGCACCGGCCAGCCCGACCCAGCCTCCCGCCTTGCGGCCGGCGACGGGGTCGATCGCGACCCGGTACAGCAGCCAGGCCGCGCACGCCGCGCCGAGCATCGACACGAACAGGCTGAGCGTGACCGGAATCGCGGGGGCGCGGCGGGTCGACTGGAGGAACAGCAGCGCCGCCGAGGCGACCAGTGTCACGACCGCCAGCCACCGGAAGTGGGTCAGCGCGTCCCAGCCGGTGACCGTCTGCGCGCCGCCGTACCACGGCAGCGCGAGCATCGAGGCGAGCAGCACGACGCTGCCCGCCCCGACGGTCCACTCGCCGCGCCGAAGCCTCGATAGATCGACGCTCATCCGCGGACTATGACGCGAACCTCAAGCCGTTGGCGGTCCCGTGGACCCGGGAGGGCCGGTGGGCGCGGCCGGCCCGGGCGCGGGCGGCGCTGTCACCGCACCCGCGTTGCGCGCCTGCAGCGCGAAGAACACGAGCGCGATCACGAGCACGGCGCCAGCCCAGAAACCGAACCCCAGATTGCTGAAGTGACCCAGATGGAACAGGAACTTCAGACCCATGAACAGCGCGGTCGCGAGCGCCAGCACGAACCTGGTGGCGGTGCGACTGCCGCCGATCGCCGGCAAGGCTGTCTGGGGAGAAACTTGCTCGATCACCAGATCGACGAGGATCAGCAGCGACGAGATCACGGCGAGCACGCCGAGCCAGCCGTCGGGGGCGTCGGTCGCGGTCAGCGAGCCACCGAACGAAACCGACGTCGAGCCGACTGTAACCGTCCCGCCGAACGAGAACCAAGCGAGGATCAGCAGATCCAGCACCAGCAACAGCGCGAGACCGCCGACGATCAGGTCGTCGCGGCGGACGTGGTCTGTATTCACGGTCAACCCCTCCTGAGGAGCACTGCGGTAGGAGCTAATGCTTCGAGATGCATCGCCAGTCTCCTGCCGGGAACCGCGCCCCGGCCGACGCAAGCCTAACGCCGCCAGGGCGTCAAATCCACAGGATTCCTGGACGCATGTACTAGCGTCTCGCGCGGGCCCGCTGCTCCCGGATCGACTCGAACCCACCAACGGCGATCCCGTAGGCGCACACGACTCCGAGCACCGCGCCCAGCTTCTGGTCGACCACGTCCGACGGCGCCGGCAGCCCGATCAGCACCCGGTAGGTGAGCAGCAGCGCGGTCGCCGAGCCGAGCGCCGTCACAGCGAGCCGGGTGATCGCCACCGCGCTCGCGGACGCGTTCAGCACGTGCACCGCGACCGACCCGAACGAGGCGACGATCGCGAGCAGCATCAGCCAGCGCACGTTCGCAAGCGCGGTCCACGCGTTCTCGGTGGTCACGGCCTGGGCGTGGGCGGAGGTGCCGGGGATCCCGGCGACGCTGTACCACTCGGTCGCGAACATCAGGACCAGGAGCAGCAACGCGCTCCCCGCGGCGATCAGCTCTCCGTGTGTGAGCGCGGCCCGCGGATCCCCGCGGACTTCCGCCGCCCCCACACCTACTTCCGCCACCTCGCCGACTTCCGCCACCACGTCGCCTACTTCCGCTGGAGCGCGGCCGCCGAGAGCGTGTTGCGCATCAGCATCGCGATCGTCATCGGCCCCACCCCACCGGGGACCGGGCTGAGCAGCGCGGCGCGTTCGACGACCTGATCGAAGTCGACGTCGCCCACCAGCCCCTGCTCGGTTCGGTTGGTGCCGACGTCGATCACCGCCGCGCCCGGCTTGACGTAATCGGCGCCGATCAGCCGAGCGACTCCGGCCGCGGCGATCAGCACGTCCCCCCGCGCGCACACCGCCGCCAGCTCACGGGTTCGCGAGTGGCACATCGTCACGGTCGCGTTGCGCTGCTGGAGCAGCAGCGAGATCGGCTTGCCGACGAGGTTCGAGCGCCCGACCACGACCGCCTCGGCGCCCTCGAGCTCGACGCCGTAGCTGTCCAGCAGCTCGATGATCCCAACCGGCGTGGCCGGCCGGAGCCCGGGCGTCCCTTGGAGCAGGCGGCCCGCGCTGATCGGGGTGAGCCCGTCGACGTCCTTTTCGGGCGCGATCAAGCCGGTCAGCGCGGTTCCGTCGAGGCCGTCGGGCACTGGGAGCTGCAACAGGGTCCCGCTGACCTGCGCGTCGGCATTCAGGCTCTCGATCAGCTCTGCCACATCGTCCTGCGCCGCGTCGGCCGGCAGGTGCCGGTGCAGGTCGACGATCCCGACCTCGGCCGACGCCTTGCGCTTGTTCGCGACGTAGATCGCGGACGCCGGATCGTCCCCGACCAGGATCGTCGCGAGCCCCGGCGCCCGCTCGCCACGCGCGGTGATCGCAGCCACCTCCCGCGCGACCTCGGCGCGCACGCGCGCCCCCACCTCACGACCGTCGATGATCGTCGCTGGCATCGCCCTCCACGCTAGAGGATCGGCGAGACGGCGAGATGCGCTGGGAGCTGCGCCTAGCGGAGCGTGACCGACGTGTGAAGCGGGAGCGGCGTCTTCGACGCGCTTGAGAACCAGATCGTCAGCGTCTTGCCGAACGTCTTTTGCAGGCTTTGTTGGCGCTTAGACGACCGCACCGAGATCGCGAGTCCCGTTCGCGTGCGGTGGCACGAGATCGCCAGGGGCGATTTTCCGCGGGGCGGCACGGGGGTGCCGTAGGCGTGCAGCAGATAGCGGCCACCCGACCGCGTGATCTTCACTCCGAACTCGAGCGTCTGCTGGTGACAACCCGCAGACGCGCCGCTCGCCGTTGGCGGCCCCAGCGGGTTCTGGACGTCGAGCGCGCCATGCGATGCCTGGCCGTTCTGGATGTCGAGCACCATCTGGAGGCACGCCGCCACAAAAACGACCGCGAGTTCCTTGTCGGCGACGTCGTAGTGGTACGAGAAGTAACCCGGGATCGTCTGGCCTGCGTTAGGGCCGAAGGGGATGACACTCGGCTGGACGTAGTAACCCAGGAAGCTGATCCCGATCATGAAGCACTTGGCCGCGCGCACGCGCGGGTTCGGAAGGCTGGTCAGCACCGTCTGGAGCTTGGCGAACGCCTGCTCCTCCTCGGTCGGCGGTTTCAGCTGGGGCGGCTGGACGAGGATCGTGCCGGTCAGGGCGGCGCCAGACGGCAGCGGCAACAGCTCAGCGGCGGTGCTGGCCGCGTTCGCGATCAGATTGTCGGGCGTTGTGCACGGAGGCACATCGCACGCCGCGACCGCGATCGGGTCTCGCTTCGGGGATGCGTTCGCTGCGGGCGCAGTCAGCCCCAGTGCCCCTATGACCAACGCAACAAGCGCAATCCAGCGCTTGATCGACCCCATGGTGTGGCAAGCGTGCCGCCGCCAGCCGTCGGCCACAAGGGCTCCGCGCCCGGTCACGGGCACAAGTTTCCCGCCTGGCCGTCGTTAATTTGGCCGTGCTCAAGTCTCGCCGTTCACGCGGGCTCAGGCGTTGCCTCGCGGCGGCCGCGGTGGGCGGTGGCTGCCTGGTGGCAGCCACCTCTGCGCTGGCGACTGCCCCGGCTCCCGCGCCTGGCTCCCCGGGTGTGGAGTCGGCCCCGTCCAGTCTGGTCGGCCTGAGCCCCGCGCTGCCGGCCGGCGTGATCGCGGCCAGCGCGGCCCCGGGAAGTCACTGGAAGCCGGAGCCGGCGATCTACGGGACGAATTCGATCAACGACATCGCGGTCGCCGGAGCCGGCGGCACCACGATTCGGGTGAACGAGATCTATCCGACCACGGCGTCTGGTCGGCCGGCCCCGGGTCCCTTCCCGGTGCTGTTGACGATGACTCCATACGGGAAGGGACAGGGTGGGTCGAGCACACCGGGGTCGGCGGCGTCGCCGACCGGCGGCGCCGCGACCGGGGGGGCCGATGACTACCTGGCCCAGCGCGGCTACATCGAGGTGGTGGAGGACGTGCGTGGCACCGGCGACTCGAACGGCAGCTGGGGGATCTTCGACCCGATCCAGCAGCAGGACGCGATCAGGGTGCTCGATTGGGCCGCGCACCTACCGCACTCGGACGGACGGGTCGGCACGTATGGGCCGTCGTACCTGGGGATCGATCAGATGCTGCTGGCCGGTGCGGTGGGCCGGGGCTCGCCGCTGAAGGCGATCTTCCCGATGGTCACCGGCAACGATCTCTACCGGGACACGTCGTTCATGGGCGGCCTGATCGACTTCGAGTTCGACGAGGCGTATCTCGGACTGACCGCCGGTCTCAACACCACCAGCCCGATCACCGACACGCTCAGCGACCCGAGCCTACTGTCGGACCTCGCGGGCATCGTGGGAGACCATGCGGACGGCCTCGCCAGCTACCACGCGGGGGTGACCGCGAACATTCTCGGTGGCGGCGACGAGGCCTACGACGGGCCCTACTGGCAGGCGCGCAACCCGCAGAACACGATCCGCCGGATCGTCGCCAACCACATCCCGGCCTACCTGGTCGGCGGCGAGTTCGACATCTTCCAGCGCGGCGAGCCGGTCAACTACGCCGAGCTGCAGAACGGCTGGGACCACCAGAGCGTCACAGCCCCGATGCGATCCGGGCAGCGGACCACCGGGCGTTACCAGCTGATCGACGGTCCGTGGGAGCACCTCAACGGCTCGAGCGTCGACGTCGACCTGCTCGAGCTCGAGTGGTTCGACACCTGGCTCAAGCACGAGCGCACGGGCATGGCCAACACCCCGACCCCGCTCCACTACTACGACCTCGGCACCGGCAAGTTCAGGGAAACGACGACCTATCCGTTCACCGGCGCCGTGCCAACCCGGCTCTACCTGGCGGGAGGAAGTGCGCTGAGCGCCAACCAGCCCCCCCGTCACGCAGCCACCGACTCGCTGACCTGGAGTCCCTCCGGAAGCCCCTGTGGCCGCCAGATCGACCAGTGGTCGATGGGCGGGATTTCGATCCCGTCGCACACGGCCGGGCTGCTCGCCCCCTGCGCCGACGATGACCGGCCCTCCCAGTCCGGCCCGTGGACGACCGGCTACACGACCGCGCCGTTCGCCGAGGCCGCGGCGGTGGCCGGCCCGGTCACCGCCACGATCTACGCCAGCTCGACCACCCCGGAGACCGAGCTGGTGGCCGAGCTCCAGGACGTGACCCCCAGCGGCTCCTCGTATCCCCTCACCGAGGGCGCACTGCTCGGCTCACTCCGGGCGGTGGACGAGAGCCGCTCCTGGACGGCGGGAGGGCTGATGCTTCTGCCTTACCACTCCTACACGCAGGCATCCGCTCGGCCGGTGACTCCCGGCGCGGTGACGAAGTACGAGATCGAGATCTTCCCGACCCTGGCAACGATCGCCAAGGGCGATCGGCTGCGCCTGACCCTCTCGACCGTCGATTCCCCGCACCTGACCCCGATCCCCGAACAGCTGACCCAGCTCGAGGGCGGGACGTACACGGTCGAGCGTTCGCGGCTCGCACCCTCCTCGCTGACACTCGAGCTGCTCCGCTGATCAGCGCCGGCTGATCGGCGCGAGGTCCGCCACCAGCTTGCGCTCCGCGCGGTCCTTGCTGAAGCGGATCACGACGATCCCTCCGGGCTCGATCCCGGTCACGACGCCCTCGCCGAAGGTCGGGTGGACGACGTCCTCCCCGAGCCGGTAGGCGACGGGGGCGGCGTCCTCGCGCGACCACTGCGGGGCACTCGCGCCACCCTGAGCGCCGCCGCCGCCCGACGCCCAAGTCGTCGCCCGCGCGCGCATCCCGGCGAACGTCGGCCGCTGTTCCTCGCGGTCGGTCAGGCCGGCCGGTATCTCGTTGAGGAAGCGGCTCGGCGCTCCCCAGCTGCGGGCCCCGAACACGTTCCGGGTGCGGGCGTAGGTCAGATACAGGTCGCGCTCCGCGCGCGTGATCCCGACGTAGCAGAGCCGCCGCTCCTCCTCGAGCCCGCCTTCGTCGAGCGCGCGCGAGTGCGGGAACACGCCCTCCTCGCAGCCGATCACGAACACGATCCCGTACTCGAGGCCCTTGGCGTTGTGGAGCGTCATCAGCGTCACCAGGCCCTCGTCGTCGGAGCGGTCGTCGGCGTCGGAGCGCAGCGAGACCTGCTCGAGGAACTGGGCGAGCGATCGCGAGTCCGACTCGGACTCGTCGTACTCGCTGGCCACGTTGACCAGCTCCTCGAGGTTCTCGATCCGGCCCTGCGCCTCGATCGTCCGCTCGGCCTCCAGCCACTCGAGATAGCCGGACTCGCGCAACACGTCCTTCACCAGCTCGGCGACCGGCGCGCCCGACTCCGCCCGCTCGCGCAGCACGTGCATCGTCCCCATGAACCGCCGCAGCGCGTTGACCGCGGCGCCACCGAGGCCAGGGACCTGCTCGGGTTCCGACGCGGCGTCCCAGATCGGGATCCCGAGCGTGCCCGAGTGCGAGAGCACGCGCGACACCGAGGTCGTGCCGATCCCGCGCCTGGGGCTGTTCACGATCCGGGTGAACGATCCGGCGTCTTGTGGGTTGACGAGCGCCTGCAGGTAGGCGATCGCGTCCTTGATCTCGGCGCGGTCGTAGAACTTGGTGCCGCCGATCACCTGGTAGGCGATCTCGGCTCGGGTCAGCGTGTCCTCGAGCACCCGGGATTGCGCGTTGGTCCTGTAGAAGACGGCGATCTCGGCGCGCGAGGTCCCCTCGTCGAGCATCCGCATGATCTCCCCGGTCACGAACCGCGCCTCGGCATGCTCGTCCTCGAGCTCGCGGATCTTGATCGGGTCGCCCTGGCCGAGCTCCGACCACAGGCTCTTCGACTTCCTGCCGCGGTTGTTGGCGATCACCGCGTTGGCGGCGTCGAGGATGTTCTGGGTCGAGCGGTAGTTCTGCTCGAGCCGGACCACGTGCGCGTCGACGAAGTCGTCCTCGAACTCGAGAATGTTGCGGATGTCGGCCGAACGAAATGCGTAAATCGACTGATCCGGGTCGCCGACGACCGCCAGGTTGCGCTCCTCGTTGGTCAGCAGCTGCAGCCACCGGTACTGGGCGTGGTTGGTGTCCTGGTACTCGTCGACGAGGATGTGACGGAAGCCGGTCGCGTAGCCGTCGCGGACCTCCTGGAACAGCTCGAGCACGTTGACCGCGCGCACCAGCAGGTCGTCGAAGTCCATCGCGTTCATGCGGTGCAGCTGGCGCTCGTACTCGCGGTACACATCCGCGACCGTCTGCTCGAAGTACGACCCGACCTTCTGGCCGTACGCCTCCGCGTCCTCGAGCAGGTTCTTGGCCGCCGAGATCTGCGCGCCGATCGCCCCCGGCGTGAATCGCTTCGGGTCGATCCCGAGCTCGTCGAGGCAGCGCTTGATCAGCCGTCTGGAGTCGGCCTGGTCGTAGATCGTGAACTGGCGGGTATACCCGAGCTTGTCGGCGTGGGCGCGGAGCATCCGGGCGCACGCGGCGTGGAACGTCATCACCCACATCGCCCGGACCTGGCGGCCGACCAGCACCCCGGCGCGCTCGCGCATCTCCCCCGCCGCCTTGTTGGTGAACGTGATCGCGAGGAGCTCGTTCGCCCTCGCCGCCTCGGTGGCGAGCAGGTACGCGATCCGGTGGGTCAACACCCGGGTCTTGCCCGACCCGGCCCCGGCGAGGATCAGGATCGGGCCGCCCGGGTGCGTGACCGCGTCCCGCTGGGGGCCGTTGAGGCCCTCCAGGAGGGCGTCGAGCTGGCTCGCGGTCTCTGGCATCGGCTGTTTTTACGGTAGCGGCCAGGGTGGTCGAGAACGACCGGGATAAGCTCCGGCGATCAGCCTCGTCCTTCGCATCCACCACGCGATCTACAAGGGCACCGGCGGCCTGATCGGGCACCGGGTGCTGGGCGTGCCGACGCTGATGCTCACGACCACCGGCCGTCGCTCCGGCCAGCCGCGAGTCAACTCGCTGGTGTACGCGCCCGACGGCGACGACTACCTGCTCGTCGCCTCCAAGGGAGGCTCCGACAGCCCGCCGGCCTGGCTACTCAATCTGATTGCCGATCCGCAGGTCGAGATTCAGGTCGGGCGCGAGCGCCGGCCCGGCACCGCCAGGGTGATCGAGGCCTCCGATCCCGACTACCCCCGGGTGTGGAAGCTCGTCAACGACAACAACCGGAACCGCTACGACGCCTATCAGCGGGGGACCAGCCGGCCGATTCCGGTGGTCGCGATCACCCCTCACCCGCCCGGGTGAGCGAGCTCCTCACGCGGCTGCGCGAAGCGTGTGCGAGGGTCGCCGAGCGAGCGGCGCATGTGGCGATCGATCGCGATGCGATCCCGGCCTACGCGGCTGATCTGGCGCTCGATCCGAGCGACACCGAGCACCCTCCGGGCAGCGCGACACGCGAGCAGCTGGCCGCCTACTGGCTGACGCTCGACGCGATCAACTTCGGCTCGGGATGGTTCCCGACGCTGCGAAAGCCGGGCGGCCGCTCCGGGTACCAGACGATCGCCCAGGGGCTCACCGACCATGGACCCTGGCCTCCGGACCAGCTGCGGCGGATCGATGCGGCCGAGGTGGCCCGGGCGCTCGGCCAGGACCCCGCCCACGAGCTGATGGAGCTGTTCGCACGATCGCTGCGCGACCTCGGTGCGCACGCCGAGGCGGCGGGAGGCTTCGAGGCGGTCGTGACCGACTCCGCGGCCGGGATCGTGGAGCGGCTCGCCGGCTGGGAGTGCTTCGCCGACACATCGTGGTACGGCAAGCTCGAGATCCCGTTCCTGAAGCGCGCGCAGATCGCCGCCTCCGATCTCCACCGCGCGGGCGTGGCGCGCGTCGAGGACCTCGGCCGGCTGACGATGTTCGCGGACAACCTCGTCCCCCACGTGCTCCGGCTCGACGGCGTGCTCAGCTTCGCGCCGGCGCTCGTGGACCGGATCGAGCGCCATCAGCTGATCGAGCACGGCTCGCCCGAGGAGGTCGAGATCCGCGCGTGTGCGGTGCACGCGGTCGAGCTGATCGTCGCCGCGCGGCCGGGGGCGATCGCAGCGAAGGTCGACGAGCTGCTGTGGCTCCGCGGCGGGCAGCCCCGCTACAAGGCGGTGCCGCGGCACCGCTCGCGGTGCACGGCGTACTGAGCGGCTCAGCGCAGCCGGGCCAGCTCGGCGTCGGTCCCGATCTCGATCATCGGATGGTCCGCGGCGCGAAGCCACCGCAGCACCCGCAGCAGTTGCGACTCCGGCAGCGCCACGCACCCCTCGGTCGCGCCGCCCACCCAGCTGTGCAGGAAGATCGCCGAGCCGCGCGCGCTCGGACCAGCGACGATCGGCCCGGTATTGAAGTCGATGACCGCGAAGTACCGAGACGCAACCGTCTCGGTCCACAGCGCCTCCGACCACGCCGCGAACCCGGGCGTCATCCCGCACGGCACGTGGACGAAGCGGCTGTATCGCTGCGAGTAAGGGTCCTCGTCCCACCAATCGCCGCACACGAGCCGGTGGTAGGCATAGTCGAGGCCACCCGGGTTCGGCCGGATGCCGTACATCTCGGCCCCGATCCCGAACACGCCGATCGGGGTCGCGTGGTCGCCCTCCCGGCGCGCGGCGGCTGGGACCAGGTGTCCCGAGCCCGTCTCGGCCCGCCACGCGCCGAGCACCGGCCGCCACGGTGAACCGGGGTCCGGGCGCGCGTACGCCCGGAAGCCGGCGAGGTAACCCGGCGGCTCGGCGGTCGGGCTCGAGACGACGATCAGCTGCGTCGCGCTCGCCGGGATCCTCAGCCGCGCGACGCCGGGCGCGGCAAGCGATAGCGACGCCACCAGCGCCGCGCCGGCCACCCGTGCCGACCGCATCTTCACCTCGGCAGACGGTACGCCGATCGCGCGGCGGACCGCCGCCCGCATAGGATGGTCGGCGCCGTGGTCGGCCTTGAGGTTTTCCTGTTCGACAGCGGGACGCTGGCGCTGAGCGGCGTCGAGGTCCCGGTGCCGTTCTTCCTGCTCCGCCATCCGCGCGGGCTGGCGATCGTCGACGGCGGCAACCCGCTTGCGGTCGCGCGCGACCCCCGCGCGCACTGGGGCGGGCTGGCCGACGTCTTCGAGGTTCACATGGCCGAGGACCAGCACTGCGTGGCGCAGCTCGGGGCGCTCGGCGTCGACCCAGGGTCGATCACCCACGTCGTTCAGACCCACCTGCACATCGATCACACCGGCGCGCTCGGGCACTTCCCCGACGCGGTCGTCGTCGTTCACGAACGCGAGCTCGAGGCCGCGCGCGCCGCGTCCTCGCCGGAGGCGTCCGGGTACGTCCGCGCCGACTACGACCGCCCCGAGCTCCGGTGGCGGACCTGGTCGGGGGAGCTCGACCTGTTCGGCGACGGCACGGTCCGGCTGATCGAGACCCCCGGTCACTCCGCCGGCCACACCTCGCTGCTGCTGTCGCTCGAGGAGACCGGACGGATGCTCCTGACCGCGGATGCCTCGGACAACCGCGACCAGTGGGAGGGGCGGGCGCACCCCCGCTCGCTGCACTCCCGCGAGGCCGCGAATCGCTCGCTCGAGGAGCTGCGCGGCGTCGCCGACGAGACCGGCGCGCTGGTCGTGTTCGGGCACGACACCGAGAACTGGGCCGGCCTCGAGCACGCACCCGGGAGCTACCGGTAGGCACGGACCGCATGGAGTCCGGAGGAGCCGACCGCCGCGCGTACGGGGCGCTCAGGGTCGCGCACCTCAACGAGGTCAGGGCCGCGCTCGAGGACCACGTCGAACGGGTCGACTGGCCGCGCGAGCGGATCGACCGCTACCGGACGGCACGGCTGCGAGCGCTGCTCGCGCACGCCAAGCAGCGCTCGCCGTTCCACGCGGCGCGGATGCGCGGACTCGACCCGGAATCGGCCACGGTCGCGGATCTCGCGCAGCTTCCGGCGATGACCAAGCAGGAGGTGCAGGACGAATGGGACGCGATCGTCACCGTGCCCGGGCTCGATCGCGCGGGCGCCGAGCGGATCCTTGCGACGCAGGGCTGGTTCTCGTACACGCCGGCGGGCGAGCAGCTGTTCAGCTCCGGCGGGTCGACCGGGGTGCGCGGCGTGTACGTCTGGGACTGGCAGCTGTTCGTCTCGATCGCGTGCCTGGCATGGCGGATGCAGGTCCGGGATGCCCGCCGGCAGCCGGGGTCCGGACCGGCGTCGCGGCTGGCGGTGCTCGCGGCCGGCTCGCCCCCGCACGCGAGCACGCCGCTGTTCGACGTGCCGACCGGCGCCGGGACGACGACCCGGGTGATCGCGGCCGCGAGCCCATTCGACGAGCTGCTCGGCGCCGTCGCCGAGTTCGACCCGTCCGAGCTCGTCGGGTACGCGTCGCTGGTCGGGCAGCTCGCGCGAGCCGTCCTCGAGGGCCGCCTCCAGATCGCGCCTGGCCGAGTGAGCACCAACTCAGAGCCGCTCAGCGACGAGGATCGCGAGGCGATCGCCGCCGCCTGGGGAGCTCCGCTCCACAACCTTTGGGGGTCGACCGAGATCGGCGTCCAGGCGGTCGGGTGCGGTCGCGGCGAGGGCCTGCACGTCTGCGAGGACGAGGTGATCCTCGAGCGGGTCGACGAGCTGGGCGCCCCGGTCGGTCCCGGCGAGCCGGCCGCGCGCACGCTCGCGACGGGGCTCGCGAACCGCAGCTTCCCGTTCATCCGCTACGACCTCGGCGACCAGGTGACGATGCTCGAGGGCGCGTGCCCGTGCGGGAGCCCGCTCGCGCGCGTCGCCGACATCGCCGGTCGCCGCGACGACGACTTTCGCTACGGCGAGCGGACGATCCCGGCGGCCGCGTTCCGCCACGTGCTCGGCACCGACCCGGCGATCTCCGAGTACCAGGTCAAGCAGACCCCGGCCGGCGCCGACGTGCTGGTCGTCGGCTCGCCGGACCCCGCGGCCCTCACCGCTGCGCTCCAACAGTCGCTGCGCCGCTTCGGGCTGCGCGATCCGGTGATCAAAGTGATCGGCGTCGCCGAGCTCGAGCGGCGCGAGGGAACCGGCAAGCTCAGGCGCTTCGTTCCTTCATAATCCGCCGACCTTGCGGGCCAGGCGTGCACTGCTCATCGTCGCGGCGTTCGGGGCCGCGCTGCTCACCTCGCTGCACGGCTCGGCGGCCAGCACCGCCGGCCGGCCCAGCGCTGCCGGCCCACGACCGCTGACCGCGTACTCGCTGGTGCACGGCTGCTACCTGATGAGATCTACCGCCGGCGCCCCCCTGCCGGGCGTGTCCGGCCCGGTCCGGATGCAGGCGGCGGCGCTCGGGGTGTATCTGCTGTACACGCGCGCGGGCGCCTACCTCGACGACGCCGGGCACCGGGCGCTTCGGGCGGCGAGCACGCCGGACGGCAGCTCGGAGTGGCGCGCCCGCTCGCGCCCCGGTGGCAGCTTCACGTTCACCAACCTGTCGACGGTCGCGCGGCTCGCGGTCCGGTTCGTCCCTGCGACCGGCTGCGCCACATATCCCGAGGCCGCCGTCGACGCGACCGGCTCGACGTTCAAGGGCGCCAGTCCCGAGGCCGACGTGCTCGGCACGGTCGAGGGCCACGCCCACCTCACCGCGTTCGAGCTGCTCGGCGGCGATTGGCACTGCGGCGCCCCGTTCAGCCCGTTCGGAGCGCCGTACGCGCTCCCCGCCAGCTGCGCCCAGGACGAGCAGGGCACCAACGGGCAGGTCGAGGACTTCCTCGACTTCGGCGGCGCCCCGCGCCCGAGCGACATGCACGGGTGGCCGACCTTCAAGGAGTGGCCAAGCCCGACCGCGCTCGCCGAGGAGGGCGACTACTACACCGGGATCGAGCGCGCCTGGAAGGCCGGGCTGCGCGTGCTGGTCACCAACCTCGTCGACAACGAGGCGCTGTGCTCGCTGATGACGACGCGGCACAACCCCTGCAACGACATGGCGAGCGTCGACATCCAGAACCGCGACCTGCACAACCTTCAGGCGTACGTCGATGCGCAGTCGGGCGGCCCCGGGAAGGGCTGGTTCCGGATCGTCACCGACCCGTTCCAGGCCCGGCGCGTGATCAACCAGGGCAAGCTCGCCGTGATCGAGGGGATCGAGGTCTCTCGGCTGTTCGGCTGTGGCGAGGACAACGGCGTCCCGCAGTGCGGCCCGGCGCAGATCGACGCCGGGCTCCGGCACGTCGAGCAGCTCGGCGTGCGCACGTTCTTCCCCGTGCACGAGTTCGACAACGCGTTCGGCGGCACGAAGATGATCGCCGGCTCGACCGGCACGGTCATCAACATCGGCAACCGCGAGGAGACCGGCAGCTTCTGGACGCTGCAGCCCTGCCCCGCCTCCGAGCAGGACGCCGAGCAGCTGACCCCGCCCGACAGCGGCCCGCTCGCGCAGCTGATCAACGGACCGCTCGCCTCGGACCTCAACGGCAGCCCGGCGCCCGTGTACGGTCCGGGCCCGCAGTGCAACGTGCGCGGCCTGACCGGGCTGGGCGCGTACCTGATCCAGCAGATGATCAAGCAGCACGTGCTCATCCAGCTCGACCACATGGACTCGAAGACCGCCACGGCGGCGCTCTCGATCGCCGAGGCCAGCCATTACTCGGGCGTTGTCTCCGCCCATTGCTGCTCCTCGCCGCAGCTGTTCCGCAGGATCTACGCGACCGGCGGATTCGTCACCCCACCGGTCGAGCCGTCGGCCGCGTTCGTCGGCACGTGGAAATCCGACATGGCGCAGACTGACCCGGCCTACAAGGTCGGATTCGGCTTCGGCTCGGACGAGAACGGGCTCGCCGAGCAGCCGGGGCCATCCAATACCCCGATCGGCTACCCGTTCAAGTCCTATGACGGCCGCGTCACGTTCACCCGCGAGCAGTGGGGCCAGCGAGCGTTCGACCTGAATACCGACGGGCTCACGAACTACGGCATGTACGCGGACTGGCTCCGCTCCGTCCAGCTCGCCGGCGGCGCCGCGTTGATGAGCACGATGTTCAACGGAGCCGAGGCGTACCTCGAGATGTGGGAGCGCGCCGCCGGCGTGCCCTCGACCAGCTGCCTGCCGGCGACCGACCGGCTGACGCGCACCGGGATCGGGCCGCTCCGCGTCGGTGAGACAAGCGTCCAAGCGCTGTACCGCGCAGGCCAGCCGGTGTCGCGCCCCGGGACCACGTATCGCTACTGCGTGGCCGGCCGTTCCGGATCGCCCGTCGAGGCGGTGTTCGACAGCCGCGGCCGGATCGTGAAGGTGACGGTCGCGGGGGCCCGGCCGTGAGCGCCGCGTACGACGTCGCCGACGTCGAGTTCGATGCCGAGGGGGCCACGCTGCGGGGGTGGCTGTACCGCCCGCAGCCGGGCGCGCCGGCCGCTCCCGTCGTGGTGATGGCGCACGGGTACAACTGCCTGAAGGAGCTGTACCTGGACAAGTACGCGGAGGCGGTCGCGGCCGCCGGGCACGTCGTGCTGGCCTACGACCACCGCAACTTCGGCGACAGCGACGGCGAACCGCGGCAGGAGCTCGATCCGTGGGTCCAGGTGCGCGACTACCGTCACGCGATCACCTTCGCCCAGACGCTCGACGGCGTCGATCCCGAGCGGGTCGGGATATGGGGCTCTAGCTACGCGGGCGGGCACGTCCTGGTCGTGGCGGCGATTGACCGGCGGGTCGGCTGCGTCGTCTCGCAGGTCCCGACGATCAGCGGCTGGGAGGCGACGCTGCGGCGGATCCCCCCGCAGGCGCTGCCCGAGCAGCGGCGAGCCTGGGACGCCGACCGCCTGGAGCGGTTCCGCGGCGGCCCGCCGAAGATCGTTCCGATGGTCGTCGATCCCTCAGCCGGGGGCGCGGCTTCGCACGCGAGCTCGGATGCGTGGGAGTTCTTCACCGGCAGGGGCGCGCGCGACGACGACCAGTGGCGGTTTCGCAAATGGCGCAACGAGATCACGCTGCGCTCCCTCGAGCTGTACTCCGAGTATGAGCCGGGATCGTTTATCGAGCGGATCGCGCCGACGCCGCTCTTGATGGTCGTCGGCGACCGGGACGTGGTGTGCCCGACCGACCTCGCGCTCGCGGCGTTCAACCGTGCCGGCGAGCCCAAGCGGCTCGAGCTGTACCCCGGCGGCCACTTCTCGGCGTACACCGATCAGTTCGAGCGCGCCGCGGCTGCCGCGGCCGCGTGGTTCGCCGAGCACCTCAGCCCGTAGCGGCGGAGCCGACCGCGGCGGCCGCGGTGCCGTCCGCTGCCTGCGCGTGCGGCGCGATCGCGCCGACCAGCTGAGGCCACGCCGCCTCCGGCAGGTCGTGGCCCATTCCCTCGATCGTCATCAGCTTCGCGCCCGGGATCGCGCGGGCGCTCGCGAGCCCGCCCGACGGGCGCACGAGCCGGTCGTCTGTTCCGTGGATCACGAGCGTCGGGGCCGCGATTCGCCGCAGCGCTGCGGTGCGATTCCCGGACGCGGTGATCGCGCCGAGCTGCCGTCCCGAGGCGGCCGGATCGTGGCCGCGGTCGTAGCTTCGCGCGGCGATCTCGCGCACCCGCTCCCGGTCCTGCGGGAGTCCGCGGGAGCCGATCGCCGCGAACACCGTGTCGAGATGCTCGATGAAGCCCTCCCGATCGTCCGGCGCCCGTCGCAGGAGGTAGCGGTATAGGCCGAGCGCCGGCTGCCCGCTCCAGCGGCTGCCGGTGTTGGACATGATCGACACGAGCGAGCGGACCGCCTCGGGGTGCTCGGCGGCGAGCGTCTGGGCGATCATCCCGCCCATCGACGCGCCGACCACGTGCGCGGGTTCGAGCTCGAGCGCGCGCATCAGCCCGAGCGCATCGTCGGCCATGTCGCCGAGCGTGTACAGGACTGGGTCGATGCGGCGCCGCACCAGCTGTCCGAGCGACGGCGGCCGTCCGCGGATCTGGGTCGAGCGCCCCGAGTCGCGGTTGTCGAACCGGAGCACGTAGAAGCCGTGTCCGGCGAGCTGCTCGCAGAACTCCTCGGGCCAGCCGATCATCTGCGTGCCGAGCCCCATGATCAGCAGCATCGGTGGAGCGCCGGGCTCGCCGAACGTCTCGTAGCAGAGCGTGATTCCCCGTCCGACGTCGCAGAACTGCTCAGCCATCGCGGTCTGCGGCCTCCGTCTCGGGCGCCTTCGCGGCGCCGTTGCCACTGTTCGCCTTCCCGGCGTCGGGCCCGCCGCCCGCGGGCCGGAGCTCGTCGAGCGCCTCGCGGAGGGAACCGATCAGCGACCATACGTCCGGCATCTGCTCGCGGTCGGCGACGATCCCGAAGTCCAGGCTGCCGCAATAGCTCATCACGGTGATGTTGAGCCCCATGCCGTCGGTGATCACCGAGATCGGGTAGTTGGCCTCGAGCCGCGCCCCCGCCATGTACAGCGGGAACTGCGGCCCCGGCACATTCGAGATCACGAGGTTCCACGCCGGCCGGCCGCGCCCGCTCGAGGCCAGCGAGAACGTCAGCCTCGCTGCGCGTGAGAACACCGCCGGCGGGATGAACTGGTTGGCGTCCTGGAGCAGCTCCGCGGGCAGCGCCTTGTGGCGCTCCTTCATCTCCACGAGCGCCTCGTGGGTCTTCTGCAGCCTGCGGACCGGGTCGTGCTCGTCGGTGAACAGCGGCGCGGTCATCAGCAGGATCCGGTTCCCGTACGTCCCCTGCTGGCTCTCCTTCCGGACCGACACCGGGATCTGCGCGACCAGCGGCTCGGCGGGGAGCTCGTTGTGCTCGATCAGCCACCGCCGCACCGCTCCGGCGCAGATCGCGACGACCACGTCGTTGACGGTCACCCCGAAGCGGTTCTTGACCTCCTTGACCTCCTCGAGCGAGAGGCGCCCGAACACGAACCTGCGGTGGGCGGAGATCCGGCCGTTGAACGAGGTCCGCGGCGGCACCAGGTCCTGGCGCCCGACGATCCGGCTGCGTCCGCCGAGCATCCGCTGGGCGCGCGCGGCCAGCCGCCCGGCGGGCTTCAGCCCGGGAATGCTCCCCAGCGACGGCACCTCGGCGACGTTCGGCAGCGCCCGCGGAACCGACCTCAGCAGCCGCGCCGGATACCGCGGCAGGCCCATCACGCCGCGCGCGAGCATCTCGAGCTCGCCGGGGCGGGCGTCCGCTGCCTCGCTCAGCGGCGGCGGCGGCTCGCGCCCCTCGGGCGAGAGATCGAGCAGCGCGCCCTGGATCTCGTTTCCGGACATCCCGTCGACCACCGCGTGATGAATCTTCGTCATCACACCGACCCGGCCGTCCGGAAGCCCGTGGATCAGGTACAGCTCCCACAATGGCCGCGAGCGGTCGAGCGGCCGCGCGAAGATCCGCGCGACCTGCTCGGCGAGCTCGTGGTCGCCCGCGCCGGGGGGCAGCGCGAGCTCGCGGACGTGGAAGTCGAGATCGAATTCCGCATCATCGAGCCAGTAGTCGTAGTCGAGGTCGAACGGGACCTCGGCGAGCCGCCACCGGAACGGCGGCACCAGCGGGAGCCGCTCGGCGATCAGCGCCTGGAGGTCGGCGAGCGTGACCGCTCCGCCGGGTGCTGTGGACGGGTCCAGCACCGCCAGCGCGCCGACGTGGCCGACGTGACGCGCGTCCTCCAGCGCGAGGAACTGCTGGTCAAGGGCGGTCAGCTGGCGCACGTCTGATGCTCACTCTCGGCTGGCGAGGAGCCTACCGCTCAGCCGGCGAGCAGTTCAGGGCGGATCGTCCAGCTGCCCTCCGGATCGAGCGCCGGGAACTTGCCCTTCCGCGCGAGCGCGCGGTCGAGGGTTACGACCGTGGTCTCGCCGCCGAGCGGGTCGGTCGCGGTCGCGATTACGGTCAGCGACCCGTTCTCGAGCTTGCGCGCCGACGCGAGCGCACGGCGAGCCACGTGATCCGGCAGCCCCGCGAGCGAGTCGATCGCGACGACCGCGTGGGCGCCGCGCGCCGCCAGCCGGCGCGCCTGCTCGATGACCCCGTCGACCGCCTGGGCCTGGGCGTCGTGGGAGGCGCCGATCGCGAGCGCGACCGCGGGCGTCACCGGTCCCTGCTGCCAGTCGGGCAGTTCCTCGGGCCGGACGCCCACGAGCGCCACCCACACCTGCAGCCCCTCGTCGCCCGACAGTGCGGCGACCACCCGTCGCAGCAGCTCGGTCTTGCCGGATTGGGCGGGCCCGGCGATCGTCACACGCGAGCCGCGGCCGATCGGCGTCGCCGAAATCAGCGCTTTGACGCTCGCGTCCTTGCCCGGCTCGAACCGCTCGCTCGGGAACGCCGCCGGCAACTCGTCATAGCGGCCGCTGTCGGCTTGCTCGGAGGCGGGCCGCCCGTTGATCGTGTCGACCCTGACGAGCGCGGCGAAGCGCTCGGAGCGCCGCGGCGCGCGACGCGGGCCGCTGATCCGGTCGCCGGTCACCAGCTCGCAGCGGCGTACCTGTGCCGAGGAGATGTACACGTCCTCGTCGGAGGGATCCGGCGGGTTGACCCGGACAAACCCCGATCCGTTCGGGAGCAGCTCGACGACGCCCTCGACGGGCTGATCCTGTGGGCGCTCGCGCTGGTCGTCCTCACCCCCTTCTGGCTTCTCCTCCTCCTCCTCCTCCTTCTCGGCCGCCTCGTCGGAGGGCTTCGCCTCCGAGGCGCGACGGCGGCGCGTACGCCGCCGCGGCGCCGGACGCTGCTCGTCGGACTCCGGCTCGTCGCCGGCGGCGGCCGGCTCGACGTCGCCGGACTGCTGGCCGAGGATCGCGTCGATCAGCTGCGGCTTGCGGAGCCGGCGGTAGCCGTCGATCGACAGCTCCGAAGCGATCGCGTGAAGATCGGCGAGCGGGCTCTGCTCCAGGGCGTTACGGTCGAGAATCGGCATCGGCGCCTCCTGTCGGAATCGGTTGGCTCCGGTCGCGTTGTGGCAGCGACCGGCGATTGGGAAGGCGCCAATCTACAGCGCGCGCTCCTAAGAACCCCGCTCCCGGCGCAGTTCCTCGGCGAGCCTGAGCGCGGGATCGATCTCGGCCTCGCCCTCGAGCGCGGCGCGCACGGCAAGGAAGTCAGCGGCGGCGGCGACGTCGTGCACGCGGATCATGTGCGCTCCGGCGTCGACGCCGAACCCGATCGCCGCCAGCGTGCCGGCCCCGCGCGAGCGCGGCGCCCTGCCCGTGATCGCGCCGACGAAGTCCTTGCGCGAGACCGCCAGCAGCAGCGGCCGGCCGAGCGCGTGCAGCCGGCCGAGCTCGCGGAGCGCCTCGACCGTCTGCGCGGGGGTCTTGCCGAAATCGGGGCCCGGGTCGAGGATCAGCTGCTCGCGCTCCATCCCGCGGTCCAGCGCGACGGCGATCCGATCGCGCAGGAACGTCTCGACGTCGTCGGCCACGCGGCCGTCGAGCGTCCGGTCGAGCAGCTTCTGCTTGGGCGCGGCGCGCGTATGCATCAGCACCAGCCCCGCGCCCGTCTCGGCGCACACGTCGGCGAGCGCCGGATCCCGCAGCCCGCTGACGTCGTTGACGATCGCTGCGCCCGCGGCGATCGCCGCGCGGGCCACGTCCGGCTTGTAGGTGTCGACCGACACGAGCGCCCCGAGCTCGCCGGCGACCCGCTCGATCAGCGGTACGACCCGGGCGGCCTCCTCGGCCGGATCGACCGCGGGCCGGTTCGTCACGCCTGACTCCCCGCCGACGTCGATCAGGTCCGCACCGGCGGCCAGCAACTCGCTCGCGAGCGCGACCCGTGCGTCGACCGTCTCCGTCCCACCGGCATCGGAAAACGAGTCCGGGCTGGCGTTGACGATCCCCATCAGCCACGGTCTGCCCCCCAGCGCAAGCGTGCCGCGGGTCGTGCGCAGCGGCCGCGGCGGGGCGCTCACTGCAGCCCGACTCCCTCGGCGTCGGCCTCGTCGTGGAACCGGCGCACCTCCTCCGCGGTGCGCCGCTCATCCCACCCGTGCTCGCGCGCCAGCGCCGCTGCCACGCGCACCGGCGCCTCGCTCGCCGGCGCGGAGAGCTCCCGCCCCGCGAGCAGGCCGAGCCGGGTCCGGCGCAGCAGTACGTCGCCGACGCTGGCGGCCTGCTCGTGCCGCGCCGCGAACGCCGCCTCGGCGAGCAGGTCGGGTAGTCCGGGCACGATCGGCTGGGCGAGCTCGCCGCGCTCGGCCGCGACCGCCAGCACCTGCTCGGCGGCATGGCCGTACCTCGAGGCGAGCGACTCGACCGACTCGGGCCCCACCCCTTCCGGCGGGCTCAGCTCGGCCGGATCGACCGGCAGCCCGAGCGGGATCTCGGCGGTCCGGCACGGCGCGTCCCGGCCGTCGCGCTCGACGAGCCGGTCGACCGCCTGCTTCGCCATCCGCCTCCAGGTGGTGAGCTTGCCTCCGGTGATCGTGATCAGGCCGCTCGAGGTCTCATACAGCTCGGCCTTGCGCGAGATGTCGACGGACTTGCGCGTGTCGCCCGAGGAGATCAGCGGCCGGACCCCGGCGTACGCGCCGACAAGATCCTCTATGGCAAGGTCGGTTCCGAAGAAGGCGTTGGTCGCCTCGAGCAGATACTCGATGTCGAGGTGCGACGGCTTGACGTGGTCGATGTCGCCCTCGTAGTTGTTGTCGGTGGTGCCGAGCAGGCTGCGACCCAGCCACGGCAGCGCAAAGATCGAGCGCCCCTCGCCGGCGGGTACGATCGCGCCCGCGTCGAGCGGCAGCTTCGAGCTGTCGACGATCACGTGCGTGCCGCGGCTCGGGGCGATCCGGGGCACCTCGGCCTCCGAGTGGAGCTCGTCGGGGCGGATCCGGTCCGCCCACACCCCGGTCGCGTTGATCACGTTGTCCGCGCGGATCTCGATCCGCGCGCCGGTGAGCGCGTCAGCCGCGAGCACCCCGGCCTGGTGGCCGTTGTCGCTGAGCAGCTCTACGACCTCGAGGCGATTTGCAACCACCGCCCCGAACCGCTCGGCCTCTCCGAGCACCGTCAGCACCAGCCGCACGTCGTCGGTCTGACAGTCGTAGAACAGGTAGCCGCTCGTCGGTTGCCGGTCGGCGAGCGCCGGGAGCAGCTCGGCTACCTCCTCCCCGGGGATCATCCGGTGCCGGGAAGGGCTCCAGTCCTCCTCGGCTCCGTTGCGATCGGCTCGCGATCCGAGCTGGGTGGAGCGGCGCGAGCGCCGGCGTCCCCGCAGCGCCGGCGTGGCCATCACGTCGTACATGTTCAGCCCGATCCCCGTCAGCCGATCGGGCCGGGCGCCATCGAACGCCGGGACCACGAGCGGCAGCGGCTTCACGAGGTGCGGCGCGAGCCGCACCATCAGCTGGCGCTCGAGCAGCGCCTCGCGCACCAGCCCGAGGTCGAAGTTCTGAAGGTACCGAAGCCCGCCGTGGACGAGCTTCGACGACCGGCTGCTGGTCCCCGAGCCGAAGTCGGCCTTCTCGACGAGCCCCACGCTGTACCCGCGCGACGCCGCGTCGAGCGCGACGCCGGCGCCGGTGATCCCCCCTCCGATGACCACTAGATCGAAGCGCTCGGTCTGCAGGGCTTCGAGCGCGCGGTCGCGGGCGATCATGATGCGGAGGGTAGTGCTCCGCGGGTCCGATCAGCCTCCGGCGGCGTGGTACAGCGACAGCACGACCTTGTACCAGGCGGGCGAGGTCTCCTGGTAGGACGGGCAGCACGGCGGACCGCCCGGAGTGCTGATTCCGATCTCGATGTGCGGGCCGGACGAGATCCCGACGTCGCCGCACCCGACCTCGGCGATCGGCTGCCCCGCCGAGACGTGCGCGCCGACCGGGACGAGCGCCGGCTTGGCGTGGCCGTAGTAGATGTAGCGCCCCGCGTAGGGCCCGCTGTCGGCCTTCAGGACCGGGGCGTAGGGACCGAACCCGTCGATCCCCTCCTGGACGATCGTCCCCGAGGTCATCGCGACCTCGGCCACCTGCGAGCCGCACGCGGCGCCGGCGGTCGGGATGTCGACTCCCTGGTCGAGCGACCAGCTGCTCGGCCCGAGCACGCGACTCAGCGGGCGGAGCGGGAACACGAGGCCGCCCGTCGAGGTACTGGTGGCGCCGCCGGAGGACTTCAGCACCCCGCTCTTGGCGGCCTGCTTGACCACCGACTGGAGCGTCGCCGCGGTGCGGCGCCCGACCACCCCGGTCACCGGGGCCAGGTGATGGTCGCTCTGGAACCGCTTGACCGCCGCCTGGGTCAGGGGCCCGAAGTCACCGTCGATCGAGACCGCGTAACCGACCTCGCTGAGCCAGGTCTGGAGCGTCTGCACGTCGGAGCCCCTGTCGCCGCGCCGGAGCGTGCGGGAGAACACCGACGCCGACGAGCTGGCCTTGACGATCCCGCTCGATTGGCGCTGGGGCACCATCGCGGCCCCGCCCGAGCTGTTCGCGAGCGCAGCGGGCGCACCGGCGAGCGCCGAGCAGCCGAGCACCGCGGCGAGCGACGACGCGCGCAGCGCCGGCCGGAGTATCGCCCGCGGAGCAGTCATTGCCACCCGAGGTTCGGCATCGGACCACCCAATTCCGGGGGCAGGTCCGGCTTTGCGCAACTTCGTGGTCCGAAAGCTCCAAAAAACCCGCAAGCGTGGCGCTCCGCGATGGCGGTATTGCAGTTCGCCTGTCGCCTGCGGAGTTAGCTGACGGGCTAGCGCTCCAAGCGCATCTCACGGATCACCGCGAGACTCGCCCCAACGTATTGGGTTCCCCGCTCCCCGGGGCGGCATGCCGGGGATTCGGCGGGCGCGACGGTATCAGAAAAGTGGACCGTCGTGAACCGGTGGTTGTTTGGTTACCGCGCCGCGCGCGGCGCGCTCAGCTGCCGCCGTGGAGGTGCGCCGGGTCGGCGACGCCGGCCTTCTCGCGCTGCTCGATCACCTTCCGGATCCGCTCGACCGTGTCCTCCGACATCCGGCGGATCTCCCAGTGGGTGAGCTTCAGGACCCGCATCGGCGAGGTCGCGATCACGTCCGCGTTGCGCGGCCGGCGCTCGAACAGGCCCATCTCGCCGATCAGGTCGCCTTTGCCAAGCGAGGCGATCCTCTCGCCGTCCCTGATCACGTCGGCGCTTCCCTCCTCGATCGCGATCAGCTCGACCGAGTAGTCGCCCTGCTTCATCAGGATCTGGCCGTCCGCGATGCTCTGCTCGGTCGCGAACGCCGACAGCCGATGCGCCTCCTCCTCCGAGAGCTCGGAGAAGATCGGGATCGCCCTCAGGCGGGTGGGGTCCATGGCCATGCGCGGGGATCCTAGCTATAAGCCCGCGACCGCTGCAGTGATCTCGCCCACAGACGACTTTGCGTCGCCGAACAGCATGCTCGTCTGGGCCTCGTAGAACAGCGGATTGTCGATCCCCGCGAACCCGGACGCCATCGAGCGCTTGAGCACGATCACCGATTTCGACTTGTCCACGTCGAGGATCGGCATCCCGTAGATCGGGGACCCGGGCTCGTTCTTGGCGGCCGGGTTGGTGACGTCGTTGGCGCCGATCACGAGCGTCACGTCGGTGCGCTGGAACTCGGGGTTGACCTCGTCCATCTCCTTGAGGAGGTCGTACGGCACCTGCGACTCGGCCAGCAGCACGTTCATGTGGCCCGGCATCCGCCCGGCGACCGGGTGGATCGCGAACAGGACCCGCACGCCCTTCTCCTCGAGCGCCTTCTCGAGGTCGCGCACCGCGTACTGGGCCTGGGCGACCGCCATCCCGTAGCCGGGCGCGATCACGACCTGGCGCGCGTAGGACAGCTGAATCGCGACGTCGTCGGGCGTCGTCGACTTGACCGGGCCGCGGTCAGAGTCTCCGCCCCCGGTGGGCGCCGCGACCTCGCCGCCGAACCCGCCGGCCACGATCGCGGGCACCGAGCGGTTCATCGCCTTGGCCATCAGGTTGGTGAGGATCGTGCCGGACGCGCCGACGATCATCCCGCCGACGATCAGCGCAGTGTTGTTCAGCGCGATTCCGGTCGCGGCCGCCGATAACCCCGTGAACGCATTCAGCATCGAGATCACAACGGGCATGTCGGCGCCGCCGATCGGGAGCACGACCATGTTCCCGAGCAGCGCCGATGTGACCAGGATCCCGAGGACGAACAGCGCCTGCGAGTGCGTGCCCGAGGCGAGGATGATCGCGGTCGCGACCGCGATCACGAACAGCGCGCCGTTGATGATCGCCTGGCCCGGCAGCTTGAGCGGCCGGCTCGGGATCAGCTCCTGGAGCTTGCCGAACGCAATGTTCGAGCCCCAGAACGAGATCGAGCCGACGATCGCCGCGAACAGCGACGGGATCTCTCCCTTGAGCGGCCATAGGGCCGGGCCGTAGTGATGGCGGTACTCGACCCACGCGATGATCGCCACCGCGCCGCCGCCAACACCGTTGAACAGCGCGACCATCTGCGGCATCGCGGTCATCCGGACCCGGCGGGCGGCGGGGATCCCGATCGCGGTCCCGAGCAGCATCGCGAGCACAATCAGCCACGGCGTCGAGGAGCCGTCCCAGACCCCCGGCGTCAGCAGTGTGGCGACGATCGCGATCGCCATGCCGACTGCCGCGATCAGGTTGCCGCGAACCGCCGTGCGTGGGCCGGTCAGCCCGCTCATCCCGTAGATGAACAGCGAGAACGCGACGATGTAGCACGCGTCGATGAAGTTCTGCTGTCTCAGGAAGATCGTCGCGGCGCTCACTGCTGCTCGTCCTCCTGCTCGACAGCCTTGGCCTCCGGCTCCGGCTTGCGCTTGAACATCTCGAGCATCCGGTCGGTGACGAAGAAGCCGCCGATGATGTTGATCATCCCGAAGGTGATTGCGATGAACAGCAGCGCGTGCTCGAGCCAGCCCGTGGCGCTGTGCATCAGCAGCAGTCCGCCGAGCACGACGATCCCGTGGATCGCGTTGGTGCCTGACATCAACGGCGTGTGCAACGTGTTCGGGATCTTCGAGATCACCGCGAAGCCGACGAATCCGGCCAGCACGAGGATCGCGATCTCGGTGACGAGTGTCACGACGGCCTCCTAGCTAGAAGCAGCAGTGGCGCCGGCGGCCTGCTTGGCGCCCTCGTTGACAATCTCCCCCCCACGGGTGATGCACGCGCCCGAGATCACCTCGTCATCGAAGTCGAGCTCGAGCTTGCCGTCCTTGACCATCAGCCCGACCAACGCCTCGATGTTGCGCGCGTACAGCTGTGAAGCGTGCTCGGCCATCGTGCTCGGCACGTTCAGCGGCGCGGAGATGATCACGTCGTGGACGGTGATCGTCTGGCCGGGCTCCGAGAGCTCGCAGTTGCCGCCCGCCTCGCCGGCGAGGTCGACGACCACCGAGCCGGGCTTCATCAGCTTGACCGCCTCCTCGGTGACGAGGATCGGCGCGCGGCGACCCGGGACCAGCGCGGTGGTGATCACCACGTCGACCTTTCCGATCGCCTCGGCCATCAGCTCCTGCTGGCGCTGCTGCTGCTCGGGCGTGAGCTCCTTGGCGTAGCCGCCGGCGCCCTCGAGGTCGCCGCCGAGGTCGAACTCGAGAAACGTCGCGCCGAGCGACTCGACCTGCTCCTTGACGGCGGCGCGCACGTCGAACCCCTGCACGACCGCGCCGAGCCGGCGCGCGGTCGCGATCGCCTGCAGCCCCGCCACGCCGGCGCCGAGCACGAGCACGGTCGCGGGCCGGATCGTCCCGGCCGCGGTCATCAGCATCGGGTAGAAGCGCCCGAGCTCCTGCGCTCCGATCAGCGCGGCCCGGTAGCCGGCGATGTTCGCCTGGCTCGAGAGCGCGTCCATCGACTGCGCGCGGCTGATCCGCGGAACCGACTCCATCGCAAAGCTGGTGGCACCCGACTGCGCGATCGCGCGGATCCCGTCCGCGTTGGTCAGCGGCTGCAGGAAGCCGATCAGCGTCGTGCTGGATGACAGCCGCTGGATCTCTTCAGCGTCCGGGGGTGCGACCTTCACGACCACGTCGGCGCTCCATACCTGGCCGAGCTCCTCGGTCATCGTCGCGCCCGCCTGCTCGTACTGCGAGTCGGGGAGCAGCGCGCCGGCGCCGGCGCCGCGCTCGACCACGACCTCGAGCTTCTCGGCGCCCTCCTCGACCGGATCCTGCGTCAGCTTGCGCACGACGTCGGGCACGAGCGCCACCCGTCGCTCGCCTTCGGCCGTCTCCTTGGGGACTCCGACCCGCATCGGGCGCGAGAGGGTAGCGGGTTGTGCTCAGCCGAGTCCCACCGGGGCCAGCGCGAGCGCCGCGCCGACTCCGACGGCGTGTGCGAACGCCAGCGTCGCGCGGTTTGCCGGCGACTTGACGCCCGCGGGCAGATGCCGCGCGTGCGCGCGCTTGCTCGCTCGCCCGGCGTGGCCGTGAGCCGCGGGGCGGGAGGCGCTCCGCGCGTGCGCGGCCGGCAGCGGCACCGGCGCGACCGGCAGCGGCTTGCGCTCGAGCGCCATCAGCGCCTCGCCCGTGACCCACACCGGTGTCTGGTCGCTCGAGCGCGAGTAGCGCACGTGCCCGTCGGCTGCGATCAGCGAGTTCAGGTAGCCGATCGCGCGGTCGACGGTGGCGCCCGGTGCCCCCGCCGCGAGCAGGCCCTGGACCGCCCACGCGGTCGACTGGGCGTTGGAGTCCGAGCCCGGCTGGCTCGGGAACCCGCCGTCGCGGTTCTGGTGGCGCTCGATGAACCGCGCCCCACGGTCGTTTGGCCCGAGTGCCTCGAGCACCGCGCCGGTGTCGTCGATGTCGCTGGCCCCGCCCGCGGTGGCGAAGTTGAAGCCGCCGTCGGCGTCCTGCTGACGCCGCAACCAACCGAGCGTCGCGGCCGACGGGGTCGCCCCGGCCGCCCGCAGCGCGAGCACCGCGAACGCGGTGAGGTTGGTCTGGTGCGAGACCGAGCCGTCGCGGCCGATGTCGCGCTCGAGCGCCCCGACCTCTGTACCGGTGGAGATCCCCGACGCGCTCAGCGCGAGGATCGTGCGCTCGAGCGACCCGGCGTCCGACCCCTCGGCGCCCTCCACGTACCCAGCGAGACTGTGGCCGTCCTTGACGACCTGCTGCGGGTTGACCCCTGCCGACGCGAGCCCGAGCGCGGCCCACCCGGCGTACAGCGACCCTGACGGCTGGCCGGGCGCCTCACCGAGCCCGCCATCGGAGTTCTGGGCGCCGAGCAGGTATCCGCTCGGGGTCGCCGCCGCGCGGGCGGCTGCGTGGCCGAGCCCGGCGCCGAGCGCGACCGCCACCAGCAGCGGCGCGACCGCGCCCCCTGGCGCCACCCACCGCACCTGCAACCGCGTCGCGAACCGCGAGATCGAGCGCAGCAGCGCCGGACCGAACGCGAACGCGAACGCGAAGCACCCGGCCGCGTGGACTGCGTCGAACCCGATCCCTTTGCCCACGTACACGCCGAGCTGCGCCGCGCTGTGGTCGCTGTATGTCACCCAGTCCCCGACGTCCTGGAGCACGGTGAACCCGAACCCGACGACCGCGCACACGATCGCCAGCGGCCAGCGGCCGATCCGAGCAGGATGACTCGGGCGCCGCCCATTCCGGCGAGGCAGGATGCCGAGCGGGCGGCTGGCCCGAGGCGTGATCACCGCGAGCCACGCCCCGATCAGGCCGGTCGCGCCCCACGCCGCCATCTGCCACGGGGTCCACGGCCCTTGCCCGAAGAAGAAGTTCGACACCAGCCCCGCGAGCGCGCCGACCACGAATCCGGGGCCGGCACCGAGCGCGTACCCGGACACGAGCACGATGTCGGTGGTCGGCTTGACGTTCGGCAGCGCCGCGAACGCGATCCGCCCGAGCGCCGCGAACGCGGCCAGCGCGGCGACCAGCGCAACGATTCGCGCGTCGGGATGCGCGCGCTCGTACCAGCCGAACCCGGCGAGCAGCGCGAGCCCGAGGATCAGGAACGCGGCGAGCTGCCAGCTCATACGGTCGCCTCGGCGGTGGCGAGCTGCTCGCCGCGAACCGCGTCGATCCCCTGCTCGGGGGTCAGCGCGCCCCCGGCTCCGCCCAGAATCCGGGCGATCTCGGTGGCGAAGTACGTGCCGGTGGCGAGGATCTCCGCGGCCGGGCCGTCGGCGATCGGCGCGCCGTCGGCGAGCAGCACAACCCGGTCGGCGAACTCGGCGACGAACTCCGGGTCGTGGGTCGCGACCAGCACCGCGGCGGGGAGGCTCCGCAGCTGCGCCGCGAGACCATGCTTGAGCGCGCGATCCATCCCGCGGGTCGGCTCGTCGAGGCACACGACGGCGGGGAGCTCGCCCTCGGCAGCGTCAAGGTCACGGCCCGGAGCGTCGAGCACGACCGCCAGCGCGAGGCGCTGCTTCTCGCCTACGGAAATTTCGCGCGGGTGGCGGGCCGCAAACGCCTCGGGGTCAAGGCCCGCGAGCCGCAGCGCCTTGGGCGACGCCTCCTCCCCGGCTGTGTCGTGCACCAGATAGTCGGTCGGGTTCTGGAGTAGCAGCGCGACCCGCCCCGCGGCGGTGACACGGCCCCTGGTCGGCTCCATCAGCCCGGCGGCGTGGCGGAGCAGCGTCGACTTGCCCGCGCCGTTGCGACCCATCAGCGCGACCCGCTCGCTGGGCGCGAGCGTCAGCGACGCCGCGCGGAGGATCGCCGGCCCATCGCGCAGCTCGTGCCAGACGCGCTCGAACCGCAGCGCCGCCTCAGGCTTCCGCCACCACCGCCCCGCCGCAACCCGACGTTGACGACTCTTTGCGCCTCCAGGGCGCTTGAAGTCATCAACGTCCGGCAGCAGTCCCCGCTCGCGCAGCGCGGCGCGCGCGGGCTTGACCCCCGCCGCCGGCCGCATGCCGAGGCCGGAGAGCAGCCGCGCCCCCGGGGTCGCGAGCTCGGGCGCCTCCGCCAGCGCCCACTGCAGGAACTCGGCGGGCGGCGCGTCGCACGCGATCCGCCCTCGCCGAACCGCGACGACCCGGTCGGCCCCCGCGAGGCACCGCTCGAGCCGGTGCTCGGCGAGGAGGATCGCGGTGTCACGGTCCTCGTTCAGGCGCCGCAGCACCCCGATCAGCTCGTCCCCGGCGACCGGGTCGAGCTGCGAAGTCGGCTCGTCCAGCACCAGCAGCGCCGGATCGCCGGCGAGCGCGGCGGCGAGCCCGACCCGCTGCAGCTCGCCGCCGGACAGCGTGGTGGTCGACCGGTCGAGCAGGTGTCCGACCCCGAGGGCGAGCGCCGCCTCCTCGACCCCGCGGGCGACCGCCGCCGCCGGCCACCCCCGGTTCTCGAGCGGCAGCGCGAGCTCGGCGCGCACGGTCCCCATCACGACCTGCGTCTCCGGGTCCTGAAACAGCGAGCCGACCGCAACCGAAAGCTCCCCCGGGCCGTGCTCGCGGACGTCCATCCCCGCGACCGCGGCCCGGCCCGCGAACGTGCCGCCGTGGAAGTGGGGCACGAGCCCATTGGCGACCCGCAGCAGCGTCGACTTCCCCGACCCCGAGTCGCCGGCGAGCACGACCAGCTCCCCGGACGCGACCTCCAGCGTCACCTCGCTCAGCGCCGGCGCCTCGGCGCCCGGATACGCGTAGCTGACGCCCTCGAGCTCGAGCACGCTCACCGCCCGATCCCCCTCCGCTCGGCGAACGGCGCGAGCGCGACGACGATCAGCGCCCCGGCCAGCTCCCACTCGGAAGCCGGGAACGGCGCGTGCAGCGCGGGGTAGGCGCGGAACGGCGCGAGATCGCCGACCCGCGCGGCGAGCGACAGCGCCACGATCGCGACCGCCGAGAGACCGAACGCGAGGTCGTGGCGCGAGTACGGCGTGCGTGCGCGTGGCGGGCGCCGCGCGGCGCCGTAGCCGCTGACCTCGAGCGCAGCGGCGGTGTCGAGCGCGCGGTCGAGCAGGCCCGCCGTGGCCGCCCGCATCAGCGCGAACCGCGACGGCGGGCGCCCCGGCCGGCAGCGCTGCGCGTCGGCGAGCCGGTGCGAGTCACGTAGCAGGATCGGCACCATCCGGGTGCTGATCGCGGCGGTCAGCGCCGACCGGAACGAGACCCGGCGGAACAGCCGCAGCACCTCGTCGGGGTCGACCGCGGCCGTATAGAGCGCACCGCACAGGATCAGCGCCACGGCCCGCAGTCCGAGCACTGCCCCGTACACGGTCGCCTCCAGCGTGACGTCCGTCCGCCCGAGGACCGGCAGATCGCCGAGCCGCACGATCACGGTCAGGCCGTCCCGGACGACGAGCGCATTGACGACCATCACCAGGATCCCGAGCACGACCGCGAACCGCGCCGCGCGGCGCAGCTCCGGGCCGACGCCGGCGGCGATCCCGGCGAGCACGATCGAGACGGTCAGCGCGCCGAGCGCGAGCGGCGCGGACAGCAGCAGCGCAGCGCACCCAAGCGCCACGCAGTAAGCGATCCCGGCCGCGGCGCGGGCCGCGTGCAGCGGGCTCGCGCGGCGGCGATAGCTCAACTCGCGCTCCGGACCGGAATCGGGATCCGGCGCGCTCCCTGCACGGCCAGCGCGAAGTGGTCGCGAAGCGCCGACGGAGTCAGCGCGGCCGCGGCGCTCTGCACGCCGGCGACATCGGTGCCGGTGATCAGCCAGGTGGGAACGGATGAGTTCTGCCCGGTGGCCGCGACCAGCCCGGCGCCGGGCCCGAGCGCGGCGCCCGGGTGCCCGCTCGCGTCGAGCAGCGTCAGCGCGTCGCCGGCGTGCGTGAAGCGCGCGTACACGCCGCTCGAGCCGGGTCCCTGCCCGAGCAGGCTGGCGACGATCTCGGGGCGGATGTCGCGCCAGGTCCCGACCACGACCCCCAGCGAGTCCGTGCCGGAGCCGGTCCCGATCTCCGCGCTCGCGACCGGCACGCCCAGCGCGCCGAGCTCGTTCGAGACGCGCTTGCAGGCGGCGGACACGTCGGCGGCGCACTGCAGCACCGTCGGGAACCGGCGTCCGCCCGATCCGTGCAGAAACGGTTCGGGGAACGACCCGACGACGGCCGGGACGGAGTCGGTCGCCGCCCAGTCGTGAAGGTCCCACCAGATCCGGTCGCCGCGGTGAACGCTCGTGGCGGCCGCTCCGTTCGCGGCCTCGATCCCGTTGACGTAGTAGAACCAGTCGCGGCGCGACGAGCTCCCGGACAGCCCGTCGAGCGACTCGACGAACCCGCCGCCGTAGCGAAGGCTGACGTTGAAGTGGCGCTCGAGCACCCGCATCACGGTCTCCGAGCCCGGCACCTGCTGCTCGGTCACCTGCGCGACCCGCGCGGCGCCGAAGTCCTTGGTGACGGTCACGGTGACGTCGGAGGTGCCCTTCCCTGCACCCAGGCCGCAGCCGCTGACGGCGGCCGCACAAGCGACCGCCGCCACCGTGACCGCAGCCTGCGCCCGCATCACAGCCCGGCCGGGCGCGAGCGGCGGCGTCTCACTTCGCGATCTCGAACAGCAACCGCTCGCCGCGCACCAGCTTGATCCCGCACGCGCCCTTGCTCGACACCTTGCCGTTGACGACCAGCTCCCAGAAGTCCGAGCCCTTCGGCTTCACGCCCAGGATCGACGTCACGAAGATCCCTCCGACCGACGAGTAGTACTTACCGGTCCAGCGGCCGTGCGTGGCCACGTCGAGCGCGCCCATCGCGGTGTCGCCGGGGCACTTCCCGCGGGGAGTCCGGCCCTTCGTGACCGAGCCGTTCTCGCCGTGCTCGGCCGTCGGGCGCAGCAGGATCCTGTTGAGCGATTTGATCGACACTGTCACCGCCGGCCCGGTGCCGGCGCCAAACGCTCCCGGCGCGAGCAGCGCGCAGGCGAGCGCCAGCGTGCCGAGGAGAACGAGTCCAACCTTCTTCATGAGTGCCACCCCTTTCCGCGAGGGCGTATGTGCTGGTGGTCGGGCCTGGTCTCCTGGCTTACGGGCCTACCGGCCGCGCCTTCCCGGCGAGTCGTCCTCGCCAGTGGCATCGCTGCGTCCGGCGTCCCCGATCACAGTGGCGGGTCCGCGCCGGATTCCAACCGGCTTCCCATCGCCACGACCTTGAACGCGGACGATCGTACAGCTCCTGTGAACGGGTACCTATAGTCACAACACGCGATGACCGTCAACCTGACGAGGATCTACACCCGGCTCGGGGATTCGGGCGAGACGCACCTCGGCGACATGAGCCGCGTACCCAAGACCCACCCGCGGATCGCGGCGTACGGGACCGTCGACGAGCTCAACGCCCAGATCGGGGTGGCGCTCACCGTCGGGGGGCTTCCCGCGCCATACGGGCCGTGGCTCGAGCGGGTTCAGAACGACCTGTTCGACGTCGGCGCCGACATCTCGGCGCCCGAGGACCCCGGCTCGCAGCGCGAGCGACTGCGGGTGCTGCCCGCGCAGACGGAGTGGCTCGAGCAGCGCTGCGACGAGGTCAACGCGACGCTGGCGCCGCTGAAGTCGTTCGTGTTGCCGGGCGGCACCCCTGCGGCCGCGCAGCTGCACGTGTGCCGGACCGTGTGCCGGCGTGCGGAGCGGCTCGCGATCACGTGCGGCGAGGAGCTGAACGCCGAGGTCGTCCGGTACCTGAACCGGCTCTCCGACCTGTTGTTCATCCTCAGCCGCGGCGCCAACGGCGGCGATGAGCCGCTCTGGGAGCCCGGGAAGTACAGGTAGGCCGGCCGGACGTCGGCCTGCGGTGACTGCCGAGCGCGCGGAGCGGTCTCCGCGCTAACGGGAGCGGAGCGCGCGAGGCCCAGAGCCGGACGCGGTTACGGCAAGTGCGCCACTACTGCCGGGTGATCACGATCTCGGGCACCACGCCGGTGCGCCGGACGTGCGCGTACTTCTCGATGTCCTCGGGGCAGGCGACCTCGACGCTGACCTCGGCGACCGGCTCGAACCGGGTCGTCTCGTAGAGCAGCTCCTGGTAGCCCGGGACGCCCTCGACGTACCCCTCGATGTCGAGGTCGTGCGTCCCGCACCGAAACGTCCAGAGCTGACCCCGCGCGAGCTTCTCGGCGGTGATCTTCGTAGGCGTCGTATCGGTGCCGCCGTCGATTCCGGCTCCGTCGAGCCGGATCGTCGCGTTGGCCCCGTCGAGCGCCCGTGCGAGCCGCTCGAGGTTGCGCCGGTAGGGCGCCGGAACGATCGACACCGTGCCCCGGGCGGCCATCCGGCCGCGCAGCGCCTCGGCGACGGGGCCGAGGAGCACGAACTCGATCTTGTTGGCGTGCAACCAGCGCAGCACCGCCAGCGCGCTCGGGTCGAGGTGCTCGAACCCTTGCTTGGTGGCCGTGGGCCGGTCGTCGATGCTCGGGGGACGGCGTTTCAGCAGCATGAGGAGCGTTTCGCTCCCCGGCGGCGGACTCCTCCCCGATTGCTGCTACGAGTAGCGCTCGACCAGCGGGGTTTCGTTCGGACCTGTCGCGGCGCCCCCGACCGCGATGGAGCCTCGGAGGTTATGCGCCCGCGGCCTACGCCGAAACGGTTACCGGCCAAAAATCGTCCTCTAGATCGGCGTCGTGTCGAGCTTCGCGAGCCTGCGCATCACGCCCGGGGCGAACCGCGACAGCGCCCGCATCAGTTTTGCCTCGGGGGTGATCACCGCCAGCGGGCGGTCGGCTCCGATCGCCTCGACGATCTCGGCGGCAACCCGGTCGGGGCCGAAGTTGCGCCGCTGGTAAGCCTCGGTCGCGAACGTAGCCAGCCGCTGCTGCTCCTCCTCGCCACGCCCCACCCACCGCGTGGTGCGGGTGATGTTGGTGGCGATGAACCCGGGGCACACGGCGGTCACCCCGATCCCCCACGGCTCGAGCTCGGCGCGCAGGCACTCGCTCAGCATCAGCACGGCGGCCTTGGTGGTCGAGTACGCCGGCAGCAGCCGGTTCGGCGAGAACGCGGCCGCGGAGGCCGTGTTGACGATCTGCCCCCCCTCCCCCTGCTCGACCATCGCGCGGCCGAACAGGCGGGCGCCGTGCACGACACCCATCAGGTTGATCGACACGATCTGCCGCCAGTCGTCGAATCCCGTCTCCAGGAACCCGCCGGCGATCCCGATCCCCGCGTTGTTGACGACGACCTGCGGGACGCCGTGCTCGGAGAGCACGACCGTCGCGAGCCGCTCCATCGCGGCCTCGTCGGACACGTCGCACGCGAACGAGTGCGCGCCGTCGATCGACTCGGCGGCGCGCGCGGCACCCGCGGCGTCACGGTCGACGAGCAGCACTCGCGCGCCGCGGGCCGCCAGCGCCCGCGCCGTCGCCTCGCCGATCCCGCTCGCGGCGCCGGTGACGAGCGCAAGCCGGTCGCGGAGCTGCTCGGCACCGCCGCCCCGCAGCCACGGGCGCCGCGCGGCCGACTCGCCGGGCGGCGCGCCGCCCGACTCGACCTGATCGACGAACCCCTCGATCCACCGCGCGATTCGCTCGGGCTGCGCGCGCGGCGCCCAGTGGCCAGCGCCCACGATCCGGCGTCGCAACCGCGGCGCGTAGCGCTCGGCGGGCTCGTAGTAGTCCGGGGAGATGAAGCGGTCGCCGGTCGGGATCACGAGCTGCACCGGCACGTGCGCGATCGCGTCGGCGCGGGGGCTCAGCGCGCGCCGCGGCATGTTGCGGCGGTACAGCTTTGCGCCGTGGATCCCGTCGCTGGCCAGGCTCGGGCGCGGATCGTCGGCGCCGGTTGGAACCCGCTCGACATTGTTGAGCATCCACCGCCACCGGTCGCGCGTCCAGCCGAGGCGCCACACCAGCGTCGGCACGCCGGGCGTCAGCAGCGCCGCGATGTACCAGGATCGCCGCAGCCGGGTCAGCCACGCCAGGACCCGGCCGCGGCGCAACAGCTCCTCGCCGCTGAGCGCGACCTGATCGAGCGACGGCGCGGCGATCGCCGTGAACGACGCCAGCCTCCCCTCGAAGCGCGGCTGCGTCGCGAACTCCCAGCCCTGGAGCCCGCCCCAATCGTGGCCGACGAGATGCACGCGCCGCCCCGGCGCGCACGCATCCACGACCGCCAGCAGGTCGTCCCCGAGCCGCTCGAAGTCGTACGCCGCGTTGCCGCGCGGCCGGCTCGACTCGCCGGCGCCGCGGACGTCGTAGGCGACGGTGTGGAACCGCTCGGGCAGCTGCGCCCGCACCGCGTTCCACATCTCCTTGGTGTCCGGATAGCCGTGGATGAACACGAGCGCCGGCCCGCCGCGGTCGCCGGCCTCGCGGACCGCGAGCTCGACACCGCCGCTCGAGGCGACCTTCCGGCTCGCCGGCGACGTGCCCGGCTCGTTCACACGGCCACCTGTCCACCCATGATCACGGTCCGGTCGCGCGGCAGGCCGAAGTGCTCGATCGGGCTCGCCGCGTTGCGGGCCATCATGACGAACAGCTTCTTGCGCCACGCCCGCAGCACCGGGGCGTCGGTCGCGGTCAGCGCGATCCGCGACACGAAGTACGACGCATGCTCGAGGTCGAGGCTTCGCTCGAGCAACCCCTGCTTGCGCGCCAGCTTCAGCATCGCGGGGATGTCGAGCTTGTCGTGGTAGCCGTTCCGGATCGTCAGGTGGAAGACCTTGAACAGCCCGCGTCCCAGCTGTCGCACGACGAACCTGTCGAACGACTCGACGTTCGGGATGCTGACCGTGTCGACCGACACGATCAGGACCTTCTGGTGCAGGGTGTGGGTGTGCTCGACCTCCGCGCGCAGCGCAAGCGGGGTCGTGTCCTTGCTCGGATTCAGGAACACCGCGACACCCGGCACGCGGACCAGCGGCGGCTCTGTGTCCGGCAGTCCGTCGAGAAACTGGTCGAGCGAGCCCTCCTGGGCGATCCGGTTCGCCGTCACCACGCTCTGCCCGCGCCGCCAGTTGACCATCACGAACGACAGCACCGCGCCGATCACGAGCGGCAGCCACGCGCCGTGCTCGACCTTGGCGATGTTGGCGCTGAAGAACGCGATCTCGACGGTCAGGAACAGCACCGCGACCGGCGCCAGCTTGCGCCTCGGGGTCCTCCACAGCAACCGCGCGACGGCCAAAAACAGGATCGTGTTGAGGATGAAGGTCCCGGTCACCGCGACCCCATAGATGTCCCCGAGCCGGTTGGAGTTGCGGAACACGAGCGTCAGCGTCACGACGCCGATGCACAGCACCCAGTTGACGGCCGGCACGTAGATCTGGCCTTCCATCGCCGAGGTGTGGAGGATCTTCAGCCGCGGCAGGAACCCGAGCTGTACCGCCTGCTTCGCGACCGAGAACGTTCCCGAGATCACCGCCTGCGAGGCGATGATCGTCGCGAACGTCGCGAGGACGACCATCGGCCAGATCCCCCAGTGCGGGACCATCGAGTAGAACGGGTTGAACGTGTTGGCGTTCGCGGTCGCGCGTGGGTGATGCATGATCCACACGCCCTGCCCGAGGTAGTTGAGGATCAGGGCCGGGAATGCGGCCCCGTACCAGCCGAGCCGGATCGCCGCCGCGCCGAAGTGGCCGCGATCCGCGTACAGCGCCTCGGCGCCGGTGACCGCAAGCACGACGCCGCCGAGCGTCAGGTACCCCGCGGCGCCGTGGTCGACCAGGAACCGCAGCCCCCAGCTCGGCGACAGCGCTTGAAACACGGACGGGTCCTTGACCACCTGGCTCACCCCGAGCATCCCGATCGTGAAGAACCAGACGAGGATCACCGGGCCGAACAGCCACCCGATCCGGCCCGAGCCGAACCGCTGCAGCACGAACAGGCCGAGCAGGATCACGACCGAGATCGGCACGATCAGGTGCTCGAGGCTAGGCGTCGCGACCTGCACCCCCTGCAGTGCGCCGAGCACCGAGATCGCCGGGGTGATGATCCCGTCGCCGAAGAACAGCGCCGCGCCGAAGATCCCGAGCGTCACGAACACCGCGGCGTGAACGACGCGGTTTCGCTTCAACAGTGCGGTTAGCGCCATGATGCCGCCGTCACCCCGGTTGTGCGCGCGCATGATGAACCCGGCGTACTTGATCGAGACGATCACCATCAGCGCCCAGAAGATCAGCGACACGACGCCGTATACGCCTGCTGGGGTGGGGTGCGCAGCAGCCCGGTGCGTGGTGAAGATCGCCTGCTCGGTGTACAGCGGGCTGGTCCCGATATCGCCGTACACGACGCCGAGCGCGCCGAGCGCGAGCACGGCCTTGCCCGCGTGGGCGATCACGTCGCGTTGGGAGTCCTCCAGGGCCGCGAACCGCTTGCGCCGCGCTGCCTCGTCCTCGTCCTCGTGGTCGTCGTCCGGTGCCCAGTAGCCGAGCTTGTGCGCGGCCATGTTGAAGCTCGGCTTCGAAAATGGGCGCTTGCTCTCCCGGATGTCGTCCTCGTCGCCATCGACGGGTGACTCGAGGTCGACCTTATGGGCCGCCTCGTGCAGCGTGCGCCTGCGGGTGGGCGGATCGGCCATACAGCTCGGAGGCTAGCCGACGGCGGGGCCGGCGAGTGCCCATGCGGACGGACGTTTTGCTCAGTCGTGAAGGTGGAACGGCAGCGTTGCGACGACCACATCCGTGCGGCTCTTGAGCACCGCCTCGAGCAGGCGGCCGCGGTGGTTGTGGAGGAGCTCGTGGCGCCGCTTGCGCGGCACGAGCAGCGGGATCAGGACGGTGATCGTCGCGTCTTCGCCCTCTACCGAGCGGACGTACTTCAGCACCGTCCTGACCAGCGAACGGTCCGCGTCGATCAGCACCTCGATCGGGACGTTGCACTGCCAGTCGTCCCACGCGGCCTTGATCCGGTCACGCTCCTGCTCGTCGGCGGCGACCGCCACAGCCACCACTGTGTCCCCAAGCGACAACGCGGCGCTGAGCGCGTGCTCGGTGAGCAGGCTCGTGGTCGTGCTCGGCACCACGACGATGCTCTCGCGCTTACGGGGCGGCGGCGGCGTCTTGCCGAGCTTCAGCTCCCGCGCCACCTCGCCGTAGTAGTGCTCGATCCGCGAGAACAGCGCCATCAGCAGGGGGATCGTCAGCACGACGATCCACGCCCCGGCGAGGAACTTGCTGACCAGGAACACGATCACCGCGATCGCCGTCATCGCCGCCCCGGTGCCGTTCAGCGCCGCGCGCGCACGCCAGCGCGACGCCCGGGTCCTGGACCAGTGCACGACCATGCCTGTCTGGCTGACGGTGAAGCCGACGAACACCCCGATCGTGAACAGCGGGATCAGCCTGAAGGTCTGTGCATCGACGGCGATCAGCAGCAGGCCCGCGAGCAGCGTCAGCACGAGGATCCCGTAGCGGTACACGGGCCGCTCGCCGCGCAGGTAGAAGAAGTGCGGGAGCCGGTGGTCCTTCGCCAGCAGGCTCATCAGCACGGGCAGGCCGCCGAAGCTCGTGTTCGCCGCCAGCCCGAGGACCAGCGCCACCGACAGATTCGACACGTAGAACGCCAAGCCCGTCCCGAACGATCCGGCGGTCAGCTGCGCCAGCAGCGTGACGTCGCCGCGCGGCTCGTAGTGGTGCACCGAGATCAGCAGTGACAGCCCGACGAGCATCACGCCGAGCAACACTCCAAGCGAGATCTCGGTGCGCTGCGCGGTCCGGATTCTCGGCTTGCGGAACGCCGGCACGCCGTTCGAGATCGCTTCCACGCCGGTCACCGCCGAGCAGCCGGACGCGAACGCCTTCAGCAGCAGCACGATCCCCAGCGACTCGGTCACCGGGAAGTGCTGGGCGGTGCCGATCACCGCCACCGGATGCGAGCGGAACGCGCCGAGCACGATCACCCCCAGCGTCGTGATGATGAACACCCCGGTGGGGATCATCAGCAGCTTTGCCGACTCGGCGATTCCGAACATGTTGATCGCCGTCAGCAGCACCAGCCCGATCAGCGACACGAGCAGCAGGTGGTGGGCGAGCCCGGGAAACACGCTCGCGAGGCTCGCAGCGCCCGCGGCGAGGCTGACCGCGACCGTCAGCACGTAATCGACGACCACCGCAGCCGCCGCCAGCAGGCTGGCCGAACGCCCGAGGTTCGCCTTCGCGACCGAGTACGAGCCCCCACCCTCGGGATGCGCTTCGATCACCTGCGAGTAGGAGACGACGAGCAGCACCAGCATCGCCGTGATCACGACCGTGACCGGGACGACGTCGTGCAGCGCTCCGGTGCCGGCGGTGACCAGCACCAGCACGATCGCCTCCGGCCCGTAGGCGACGCTCGACAGCGCGTCGAGGCTCAGCGCGGACAGCCCCCCGAGCACGCCCAGCTCGTGGTGGTGCGAGGTGTGTTTACCCGCGCGCGCGAGGGGGCGGGTGCGGGACAGTCGCACGTTCCGCCCCTCGCGCGTCGCTACAGCAGGCCGTTGGCCTGGAGGAACTGGGCAGCGTTGTCGACGGGCAAGAAGAAACCGAACCGGAGTGCCGGGCTAGCCTACTGATCAGCACCGCCATGGATCACATGACTCGCTCCAGACGCCTGCTCATTCTCGGGATCTGCTGTCTGAGCCTGTTGATCGTCGGACTCGACACGACGATCGTCAACGTCGCGCTGCCGGCCATCCACCACGCGCTCGGCGCCTCGGTGTCGGGCCTTCAGTGGACGATCGACGCGTACACGCTGGTGCTTGCGAGCCTGCTGATGCTGGCGGGGTCCACGGCCGACCGGATCGGCCGCCGGCGCGTCTTCCAGCTCGGGCTGCTCGTGTTCGGCGTCGGCTCGCTGCTGTGCGGGCTCGCTCCGAGCCTGGGCTTTCTGATCGCCGCGCGCGTCGTGCAGGCGATCGGCGGCTCGATGCTCAACCCGGTCGCGATGTCGATCATCCGCAACACATTCGAGGATCCCCGCGAGCGCGCGATGGCGATCGGCGCCTGGGGCGCGGTCTTCGGTCTCAGCATGGCGCTCGGGCCGGTGGTCGGAGGCGCGCTGGTCGACGCGATCAGCTGGCGGGCGGTGTTCTTCGTCAACGTCCCGATCGGACTGGTCGCGATCGTGCTCACGGCGCTGTACGTCCCCGAGTCGCGCGCGCATCATCCACGGCGCCTCGACCCGGTCGGCCAGCTGCTGATCATCGTCGCGCTCTCGTCGCTGACGTTCGCGATCATCGAGGGGCCGAAGGCCGGGTGGACCTCGGCCCAGACACTCGGCGTGTTCGCGCTGTCGTTGGCGAGCTTTGCAGTGCTGGTCCCGTACGAGCTGCGCCGCCGCGAGCCGTTGCTCGAGATGCGGTTCTTCCGGAGCGCCCCGTTCTCGGGGGCGAGTGCGATCGCAGTGCTGACATTCGCGAGCGTCGGCGGGTTCCTGTTCCTGAACACGCTCTATCTCCAGGAGGTGCGCGGGCTCTCGCCACTGCACGCGGGCCTGTACCTGCTGCCGATGGCGGCGATGATCCTCGTGTTCGCGCCGATCTCCGGGCGGATCGTCGGGCACCGCGGCCCGCGGCTTCCGATGGTGGGCGGCGCGCTCGCGTTGCTCGCCGCCGCGCTGATGCTGACCGCCCTGTCCCCGACCACCGCGTACGGCTATCTGCTCGGGGCCTACTTCCTGTTCGGGATCGGCAACGGGCTGATCAATCCGCCGATCACCAACACCGCGGTCACAGGCATGCCGGCCGCGCAGGCCGGCGTGGCCTCGGCCGTCGCGTCGACGAGCCGTCAGGTCGGGATGACGCTCGGCGTCGCGGTGATCGGAGCGCTGTGCGGCGGCAGCGTCGCGGGCGCGATCGGCAACAGGTTCGCCGCGTCGACCCACGTCGGCTGGTGGCTGATTTCGGCGTTCGCCGTCGTGATCCTCGCGCTCGGGCTGCTCACGACCGGATCGTGGGCGAAGCGGACCGCGCGCCGGACCGCCGAGGCGTTCCCGGAGCGACCGGCTTCCTCCCCTTACGCGACTCGTACGCCGGCCCCCGCGCGGTCGTAGCCGTCTTGATGTGCCCGGCTGCTAGGCGTAGGCTCGCGATCGGAGCAGTCCCGTGATCCTCTTCCTTTCCGGCTTTCAGTTCGACGATTTCTTCCACCCGTTGCGGTATTGGGGCTACCAGTTCTGGTCGGGAATCGGCTCGGACATCGGCGAGCTGTCGATCGTCGTCTCGATCATCGTCGCGGCGCTGGCGATTCGGCGCTTCCTGCACACACACTTCCCATGCCACTCCGATAGCTGCAGGAAGCTCGGGTTCCACCACGTCGCCGGCACGCCGTACCGGACCTGCTGGCACCACCATCCGGTGCTCGCCTCGTACGAGAAGGCGACGGTCCCGCTCGCCCACATCCAGCAGGCTCACGCCCAGGCGGGCGGGCCGTCAGCGGCTGCGGTGCCGTCCGGGGCCCCGGTGACGTCCTCGGCTCCGGACTGACGGGAGCAGCGAGACGTCAGCGCCCGGTGCCCTGCTCGCCCACGAGCAGGTGCTTGGCGTCGACAAGTTCGAACAGCTGCCTAACCTGGCTTGAGAGGTCGGGGTCGATCCCGAAGCGCCACGCGTTGCGCTGGGCGTGGTTCCAAGCCGCGATCAGCACTCTGAGCCCGCTGCTGTCGACGAACTCCAGGCGCGAGAGGTCAAGACGGACCGGCGTGTGCTCGACCCGTAGCTGGTCGAGCCGTTGCTCGAGCGTCGGGGCGGTGGACAGATCTAGCTCTCCGACCAACATCAGCCGGACCCCTCCGCCCTGCAGCGGTGTCTCGTGGATCCCGAAGACGTCCAACGGCCCCATCTCTCTCTCCCAGACGAAATATCACACCAGAAGCGGGATCAAAGCCCTGCGTGCTCCTGACGTTGGAAACGAACCGGGTTTGCGATGACGGCACGGTCTCGCCCTCGGGTGGCACGGCGGCCGCATCGAAGGCCTCGCCGGTGAACGCAAGCCGTACCGCGAGATCAGCGCTCGGTAAGCCGAAAACGACGGCTTGGTTGTGTAGTCGTCGCGCAGCAGTCCGTCCGAGGAGAACGTGACGCCGACCAGCGTGCTCGGTCCGGTGGAGGTCGAGTCGCGGAGGTTGAACCACCGGTAGTCGGTGATGTTGAAGGTGCCCGAGTAGGCGTTTGCGGCCTTCACCAGCTCAGTCAGCGCCGCGGCCTGCTGGGCGTCACTGTTGGCGCACCCGGATGACTCGAGCGGGGCCGATCCGGCGAGACCGGATGTCGAGCAGGCGCCGCCCGAGGGGATCCCGTTCTCCGTGATCCAGATCGGCGTGGCGCGGCCGATCCCCGCGATCGGCATGAAGCAGTTCCGGACCGCGCCCGCGGCCTGCCCGAATTCCGCCGTGTACGTGTCCCCCGGCGCCATCGCCGGCGGGTACACGGTGCCGGGGTAGAAATCGAGTCCGACGAACCCGAGCGCCGCCTGAAACGCCCGGCCACCGTGGGAGCCCAGGTACGCGAAGAACGACGCGTCGCCCTGCGGCGAGAAGCGGTACGCGTACGTGAACCCGAACCGCAGCTGCCTGAAGCGCCGGCGGGCGGCCTCGGCGTGGGCCGCCTCGATGCCCCGGATCAACGCGTCCTGGGCGCCGGTGTAGGAGCCGTCCGAAGTGTTCGGGGAGAACGTCAGGTTGACCTCGTTCGTGATCGTCATCGAGACCACGTGCTTGTCGGGCCCGAACGTGTCGACGACGTGGCGGACATACGACAGCCATGCCGGGATGTCGCCGGCCTCCCCCGACGGCGGGTGGTAGCGGACCTGCAGCTCGGCGTCGAAGCCGGCGCGCGCGTAGCGGGCGACCTCGTTCTTGAACGCGTTGATCCCGGCCTGGCCGTCGGACCAAAACAGCCGGTTCAGCCGCACCACGAGCTGGCGCCCCTTGGGTGCGAGCGCCTTGACGGCGGCCAGGTCCTTGGCGGGATCGTCGGGCGTCGACGGCAGCTGCACCCCGCCCGCGCTCCCGGCCAGGCCCGGATCGATCCCGAACCGCAGCGGCCCGCCCGCGCGCGGTGGGGCGGTGCCATAGCTCCCCGTGCAGTAGGGGTCCGCCGCCGCCGCCGCACCGCCGGCCGACCCCAGCGCGGCGACCAGCACGCAACCGGTGACCGTCGCCAGCAGACCCCTCATCCGAGACGATGCTAGTGAGTGACACCGGAGCGTCTGCCGTCACTTATTCTGCGCGCACGCTGCTCGGATCCAGAAGCAGGCTGCTGGTCGGACTCGCGGCAGGGCTCCTCGCCGTGCCGTGCCTGCCTGCGCGCGCGGCGAAGCCTCGCTGCCCGGTGGGACAGGCCGCCGCCAGGTGCGCGGCCGGGCTCGGCACCGGCCTGCTCAACCCTGGCCAGTGCCAGGGCGCGACGCCGTCGGGAACGGTCCCAGAGCCGGCGGACACGGCGGCCGATCGGCTCCAGACGCTGATCGACGCCGTCCCTTGCCCCGCCACCGGCCGCGTGTCGTTCAACACGCGCGACGATCACGGCGACTCGATGTCGGTGCTCGACCCGCTCCCGAGTCCCGGCGGCGGCTACCTCGGCGTCTACCACTCGGAGTTCCGGCTGCCGGGCGAGCCGGCCGCGATCGACTTCCGGATCAGCCTCGCGCGATCCACCGACCTGATCCACTGGACCCGGGCATTGATCCTCGACCCGACCGGGGCGAGCATGCCGACGCTCCAGCCGGTCCCGGACGGCCGCGGCTACCTGCTCGCCTACGAGAAGCGCGCCGGCGACGGCGGCGGGGTGGTCCGGGTCCGCTACTACCCGAGCCTCGCAGCGCTGCTCGCCGGCCGGTTCGCCGCCGAGCAGGACATCCCGCGCACCTTCTCGCCTTACAACGAAGGCACTCCGACGATCCTCTCCGTCCACTGGAACGGAGGCCTGCGCCGCTCGTCGATCGAGCTGGGCTTTCACTACGAGTCGGCGCCTCACGGGTGGCGCGGCCCCGACCGCGAGGCGCTCGGGACGCTGCGCAAGTTCCGCGTGTGGTCGGCGCGCACCGACCGCTCGACCGACGCCGCGCTCGACGAACAGGGGCTCGACGGCAGTCACGGTAGCTGGCGCCAGTTCGGGTTCGACGGCGACCAGTGGCGCGTGTACGAGGCCCAGAGCGCGTTCGGCAACTTCGGCACCTGGCGGGTGATCCTCGACAGCCCGTCCGCGCAGCAGATGTATCTGGTGCACCTGACGATGGGCGCCCGGCCCGTCTCGAGCTCGTACGCGAACCCGGTCGCTCGCGTCGAGCCCGCCCCGCACGGCACGGGTCGGGTGCTGGTGGTGACGATGTTCCTGTTCGCCGCCGCGAGGCCGGGGGCGAGCGGGGAGCTCGTCTACTACCAGCCGATCTGAGCCGCGCGCCCGCGCCGCCGGCTGCCGCGAGCCCGCCGCGCCGGCGGCGACAGCCCGCTTGCACACGGCCTCGCGGCGCCCTCTTGTGGCTACGCTCGTGGCCACATGACCCCGGCCAACGGCGCCCCCAAGCGGCCCTTCGGCTGCCTTTACGAGCACGGCTTCGCGCGCGTCGCCGCGGCGGCGCCCCGCGTTCAGATCGCGGAGCCCGAGGTCAACACCGAACGGACACTGGCGCTCGCCAGGCGCGCATCCGATCAGCGCGCCGCGCTGGTCGTGTTCCCGGAGCTCGGGCTGTCCGGGTACTCGATCGAGGACCTGTTCCACCAGCAGGCGGTAACCGACGGCGTGCTAGCCGGGCTCGAGCGGATCGTCGCCGAGAGCGCCGCGCTCGAGCCGGTGGTGGTCGTTGGCGCCCCGCTTTACGTCGAGCACGGGCTGTTCAACACCGCGGTCGTGATCCACCGCGGACGCGTGCTCGGCGTGGTCCCGAAGACCTACCTCCCGGAGTACCGCGAGTTCTACGAGAAGCGCCACTTCCGCTCGGCGCGCGACGCCATGCAGGACGAGCTACGGCTGCTCGGCGAGACGGTGCCGTTCGGATCGCGGCTCGTGTTCACGTGCACCGACGTTCCCGGGCTCGCCGTCCACGTCGAGATCTGCGAGGACCTGTGGGCCCCGATCCCTCCCTCCAGCCACGGCGCACTGGCCGGCGCCACGGTGCTCGCCAACCTGTCGGACAGCAACGCCACGGTCGGCAAGGCGGACTACCGGCGCCTGCTGTGCGCGTCGCAGTCGGCGAAGATGATCGCGGCCTCCGTGTTCGCGTCGGCGGGGCTTGGCGAGTCGACCACCGACCTCGCGTGGGACGGGCAGTCGCTGATCTACGAGAACGGCGACCGGCTGGCCGAATCCGAGCGCTTCTCCGAGGACGAGCAGCTCGTGCTCGCCGACGTCAACCTCGACCGGCTGTGCTCGGACCGCGCCTCCACCAGTAGCTTCGGCGATTCGGTCCACGATCACCGGCGGGCGCTCGCGCGGTTCCGGCGCGTCGAGTTCGAGCTGGGGCTCGCGACCGAGGCCGTGCCGCTGCAGAGGGAGATCGAAAGGTTCCCGTACGTCCCGGCCGACCCGGCGAGCCGCAACGAGCGCTGCGAAGAGGTCTACTCGATCCAGGTCCAGGGGCTCGAGACGCGGCTTCGCGCGACCGCCATCGACCGGGTCGTAATCGGCGTGTCGGGCGGCCTCGACTCGGCGCACGCGCTGATCGTCGCCGCGCGCGCGCTCGACCGCCTACGACTTCCTCGGGCGAACGTGCTCGCGTACACGATGCCTGGTTTCGCGACCAGCTCGCTCACCCTGTCGAACGCCCGGCGCCTGATGGATTCGCTCGGCGTGACGGCGAACGAGCTCGACATCCGTCCCGCCGCGACGCAGATGCTGAGTGACCTCGGGCATCCGGCCGCCGACGGCGAGGCGGTGTACGACGTCACCTATGAGAACGTCCAGGCCGGAGAGCGGACCTCGCACCTGTTCCGGCTCGCCAACCTGCACCGCGCGCTGGTCGTCGGCACCGGAGACCTCTCGGAGCTGGCGCTCGGCTGGAGCACGTACGGGGTCGGCGATCAGATGTCGCACTACAACGTCAACGCCTCCGTTCCGAAGACGCTGATCCAGTTCCTTCTGCGATGGGCGATCGACACGCGCCAGTACGGCGAGCAGGCCGGCGAGGTGCTGCGGTCGATCCTCGACACCGCGATCTCCCCCGAGCTGATCCCGAGCCATGACCCCGATTCCGACCGGCCCGGCGCCGACAGCGAGAGCATCGTCGGCCCGTACGAGCTGCAGGACTTCTTCCTCTACCTGGTGCTGCGGTTCGGCTACCGGCCGAGCAAGGTCGCGTTCATGGCCCAGCACGCGTGGGGTGATCGCGGGCGCGGCGTGTGGCCGGACCTGATCCCGCCCGAGCGCCGCAACGAGTACTCGCTCGAGGAGGTCAAGGAGTGGCTGGGCGTGTTTCTCGAGCGGTTCTTCAGGACCAGCCAGTTCAAGCGCTCGGCGCTCCCCAATGCCCCGAAGGTCGGCTCGGGAGGCTCGCTTTCGCCGCGCAGCGAGTGGCGCGCGCCCAGCGACAGCACCGCCGCCGCGTGGCTCGCAGAGCTGCGCGACGGCGTCCCCGGCTAGTCCTCCGCGGCGCCGTCGCCGCCGCGGTCGAGGAGCGCCCGCACCTCCTCGTCGCTGACCGGCGAGAAGTCGTCGTACCAGAGCCCGACCGCGGTGAACGGCTCGGGCATCGCCACGCACACGACGTCGTCCGCCTCATCACGTAGCTCCTCGCATGTCTCCCGCGGCGCGGTCGGCACGGCGACCACGATCTGCGCCGCGCCGCGGTCCCGGAGCGCGCCGATCGCGGCGCGTATCGTCGCGCCGGTCGCGATCCCGTCGTCGACGAGGATCGCCGTGCGGTCCCGGACCTCGACCGGCGGGCGCGCACCCCGGTAGGCGCGTTCGCGCGACTCGAGCGTCTCGAGCTCGCGCGTCGCGACCCGCTCGAGCTCGGGATCGGAGATGCGGGCCGCCCGGACCACGTCGTAGTTCAGGACCTGCACGCCCCCCGACGCGATCGCGCCCATCGCCAGCTCCTCGTGGCCGGGGACGCCGAGCTTGCGGACCACGAACGCGTCCAGCGGAGCGCCCAGTGCGGTGGCGACCTCGGCCGCGACAGGCATCCCGCCCCGCGGCAGCCCGAGCACGACCACGCCGGGTCGGCGGGCATAGCGTGCCAGCCGCTCGGCGAGCAATCGACCTCCCTCGCGACGGTCGGCGAAGCGGGGCTCGTCGCTCATCGCGGCTCCGCCGGCCCGAGCCAGCGCCGGAACCAGGTCCGCGCCAGCAGCTCGACGCGCTCGAGCGCGCCCTGCTCGCCGAACAGATGCCCGGCGCCGGGGATGACCTCGAGCACCGCCTCGCACCGCAGCTGCCGGCGGGCCTGCTCGTTCATGTCGAGCACGGCACGGTCGTTGCCGCCGACGATCAGCAGTGTCGGGGCCGACACCGACGCCAGCGCGTCGCCGGCCAGGTCGGGGCGCCCACCGCGGGAAACCACCGCCCTCACCTGCGAGGGCCGGCTCGCGGCCGCAACCAGCGCCGCGGCGGCGCCGGTGCTCGCGCCGAAGCAGCCGATCCTCAGCTCACGCGTCGCCGGCTCCTGCGCGAGCCAGTCGAGCGCGGCGACCAGCCGCCGCCCGAGCAGCCCGATGTCGAACCGCAGCTTGCCCGGCTCGCCGTCGAGCTCGTCCTCGCGCGGCTCGAGCAGGTCGAACAGCAGCGTGGCCAGCCGATCTCCGTTCAGCGCGCGGGCCACTCGCTGGTTGCGTGAGCTGTGACGGCTCGATCCGCTTCCGTGCGCGAACGCGACGACGCCGACGGTGCCATCGGGGATCATCAAGTCACCCTCGAGGAAGGTACCGTCGGCCGGGATGCTGACCTCTCTCCTTGGATGCACGGCCATCTCCTAGGGTAGATGCCCGTGGGCGAGGATTACACCCCGATGAAGGCGGTCCTCAGCGATCGCCCGTTTTCGGACCCTGACTGGGTGTTCGAGCGCAAGCTCGACGGCGAGCGGTGCGGGGCGGTGCGACGCGGCGGCGAGGTACGGCTGCTGTCGCGCACCGGCTCGACCCTCAGCGCAACCTATCCGGAGCTCGTCGACGCGCTGTCCATCGCCGGTCCCGATCTGCTCGTCGACGGCGAGATCGTCGCGTTCAAGCGAGGCCGGACGAGCTTCGAGCGCCTGCAGCAGCGGATCGGGATCCGCGACCCCGAGCAGGCCCGCCGAAGCCCCGTCGCGGTCTACTACTACCTGTTCGACATCCTCGAGCTGGGCGGCGAGGACCTGCGGCCGGTGCCGCTGCTCGCCCGCAAGGCGCGGCTGCGCACGGCGGTCGAGTTCCGCGGCCATCTGCGCTACACGAGCTACCGGAAGCGCGACGGGGAGACCGCGTTCCGGCACGCGTGTGAGCGCGGGTGGGAGGGCGTGATCGCGAAACGCGGCGCGAGCGCGTACGTGCCGACGCGCTCGCGCGACTGGCTGAAGCTCAAGTGCGCGCACGGGCAGGAGCTCGTGATCGGCGGGTGGACGGAGCCGCGGGGCTCGCGGCAGCGATTCGGCGCGCTGCTGGTCGGCTTCTACGAGCACGGCAAGCTGCGCTACGCCGGCAAGGTCGGGACCGGATTCGATGGGCGCACGCTGAACATGCTCGGCGACAAGCTCGAGCGCCTCGAGCGCCCGAGCACGCCGTTCGAGAAGGGCGACCCGCCGCGGAGCGCCCGCTGGGCCGAGCCGGAGCTGGTCGCCGAGATCGGGTTCGCCGAATGGACCCGGGACACCAAGCTCCGCCAGCCGCGCTACCAGGGGCTGCGCGACGACAAGCCGGCGCGGGAGGTCGTGCGCGAGGTGCCGTCATGAGCCTGGCAATCGAGGCGGGGCGGCGCACCGTCGAGATCAGCCGTCCCGACAAGGTCTTGTTCGAGCCAGAGATCACCAAGGCCGACCTCGCCCGCTACTACGAGCGGGTCGCCGACGCGATGCTCCCCCACCTCGCGCGGCGGCCGCTCAACTACGAGCGGTTTCCGGACGGGATCGACGGCCGGCGGATCTTCCAGCAGCACGCGAGCTCCCACTTCCCGGATTGGGTCCGCCGCGTGTCGGTGCCCGCTCGAAACGGGACGGTCGAGCACGTGGTCGCCGCCGACGCCGCCACGCTCGTGTACCTGGCAGGGCAGGCGTGCATCACCTTTCACCGCTGGCTTAGTCGCAGCGACAGCCTCGACCGCCCCGATCTGTTCGTGGTCGACCTCGATCCGTCCGTGCACGAGCCCGCCGAGGTGCGTCGCGCCGCGCGGACGTTCGGGGCGCTGCTGCGCGAGCTCGGGCTCGAGCCGCGGGCGATGACGACCGGCTCGCGCGGCTATCACGTGGTCGCTTCGCTGCAGCGGCGTGCCGACTACGACGGCGTGCGCGCGTTCGCACGAGACCTCGCGATGCTCGCCGCCGCGCGCGAGCCGCGCACCTTCACGACCGAGCAGCGGAAGGCCAAGCGCGAGGACAAGATCCTGATCGACATGCAACGCAACGCGTACGCGCACACCGCGGTCGCGCCGTACTCGGTCCGGCCGCGTGCAGGCGCCCCGGTGGCGACGCCGCTGCACTGGGAAGAGCTCGGCAAGGCCTCGACGCGCGCGGACCGCTGGACGATCGCGTCGGTGCCGAAGCGGCTCGACCGCGACGGCGACCCGTGGCGCTCGATCTACTCAAACCCGCAGACGCTGACGACCGCGCGCAAGCGGCTGCAGGAGCTGCTCGCGGAGGCCGGTATCGCGCGATGAGCTGGCGGGATGTGGTCCACGAGCTGGCCGCCTTCGAGCGGCCGTCGGCCTCGGACGGGGAGCGGCGGGCTGCCGAGCTGATCGCCGCGCGCCTGCGGGAGCTGGGATGCGAGGCGGTCGTCGAGCAGGAGCGCGCCCACGGCGGCTACTGGTGGCCGATCGGGCTCGCCAACGGGCTGGCGGCCGGCGGCGCGCTGGTGGCACTACGGCGTGGCGGCCCACTCGCCCGGCTGGCCGGAGCCGGGCTCGCCGGCGCGAGCGCCGCGGCGCTGTGGGACGACCTCGGCCACGGCCGCCGTTGGTTCCGCCGTCGCCTGCTCCCCCACCGCTCGACCTGGAACGTGCTCGCGCAAGCCGGGGACCGCGCGGCCGAGCGGACGCTGGTGGTCGTGGCCCACCACGATGCCGCCCACACCGGGCTGGTGTTCCACCCCGCGCTCGGCCAGATCGGACCGCGGTGGTTCCCCGAGCAGCATCAGCAGTCGAGCCACACGCTGCCGATCCTGTACGGGACGTGGATCGGCCCCGTGCTGGCGAGCGTGGGCGCGGCGCTCGGGATCCGCACGCTCACGCGGGCCGGGATCGCGGTGGCGCTGGCCGCCGCTGCGGTGATGGCCGACATCGGCGCGCGCGGCGTGGTCGCGGGGGCCAACGACAACCTGAGCTCGGTCGGCGTCCTGATCGCGCTCGCCGCGAGGCTCGAGTCCCGGCCGGTCGAGGGGCTGCGCGTGCTGCTCGTGTCGACCGGCTCCGAGGAGTCGTTCAGCGAGGGCATGCAGGCGTTCGGGGAGCGCCACTTCCAGGAGCTCGACCGGGGTCGCACCGAGGTGCTGTGCCTCGAGGTGCTCGGCGGACCGACGCTGATCGTGCTCGAGGGCGAAGGGATGCTGAAGATGCGCGATTACACCGAGCACATGCGCGAGGCGCTCGCCGACGCGGCCGCCGCGGCCGGGGTTGAGATCACGCGCGGGATCCGGACCGTCGCCGCCACCGACGCGATCATCGCGCTCCGTGCCGGCTATCCCGCGGTCACGCTCGCGTCGGTCGCGGACACGAAGCTGCCGACCAACTACCACTGGCCGACCGACGTCCCCGAGGGGCTGCACTGGGACACGATCGAGGACGCGATCGTAGTCACCGAGGCGTTCGTGCGGGCGCGGGCGGAGTCGCCCGCCGATGCCGCACGCGCGCATGGCTGATAGCGCCGGGGGCGGTCAGTTACAGGCGACCGGCGGCGCGGGAGCTGCGCTCGACGGCGCCCCGGCGCCGAGCGTCGGGTCGCCCTGACGCAGCGTGCTCGAAGGAACGCCGTCGATCCGGCGGGCGAGATCGGCGAGCCACCGGATCTGGCGCGCCGCCAGTCGCTCGTCGAGCTTGTCGAGGTCGCCGTTGGGCGACACGGTGAGCAGGTACTCGGGGCCCGCGATCGCGCCGATCTGCGGGACCCCCGCTGACTGGAACGCGGCACCGACGCCGAACTGCGCCGGCGGTCGCAGCAGCGCGGCCTTCGGGATGGCGTTCGCGACGACGGTGTCGCGCGTCAGCTCGAACATCTTGCCCTGCGTCGTCCAGATCCCGAACAGCTCGGCGTCGCCGGTCGGGTGGTAGCCGCGATCGATCGTGTCGATCCACTCACTGCAGCCGAGGTGCTCGACGGTGAGCGCGGCCGCCGCGCGCCCGACGAGATCGGGGTGCGTGTCGATCCAGCCCTGAGTCTGTGGCAGGTCGGCGACCATGTGCCCCGGCCAGGCGGCGAACACGAGCGTCCGCTCGAGCCGCTGTTCCGCCGGCAGCGACGCGAAGTGGCGGGCGAGCTGAACGAACGCGACGCCGCCGTTCTCCTCGGCGAATCCCTGGCCGTCGGTGTGCGTGTTGAAGATCAGCGTCTCGCTGCTGCGACCGGGCAGCACCGCGGTGACGGCGTGCGTCGGCGCCGGCCGGCGTGCGGCGGTCAGGGTGAGCGTCGTCTTCGGCCGCCCCGCAGCGAGCGAGCGCAGCGAGCGCCCGGTGTCGCGGTCGACGTACAGCGCGGGGAGCGGCTCATACCCATGCGTGAACGGCACATACCCGCCCTCGAGCGCTGCGAACGACGCGTCGCAGATGAACACGACCGCGGCCGCGCCCTGCGACTGGAACGGCGCCAGCGGAACGCTCAGCCCCGGCTCGATCCACACCCGCTTGTAATCGACGGCGGCCCAGTCGGCGGCCGTGTGACCGGGCCAGTTGAGGTACGTGGCGATCGGCAGGAACGCTCCCGCGGTGATCGGCACCGGCATCGGCAGGTCGACGAGCAGGACGCTCCCCTGCGGCCCGCCGGCGAGCGTTCCGCTGAGGCCCTGCGCCCATGCCTGCAGCTCCGAGGGGTATCGCGTGATCGCGGCCTGGAGTGCGGCGACGTCCGTGCCACTGGCGCTCAGCGGCGGCGCGGTTCCGCCGTACACGAGCGGGCCGGTCACGCCCTGCGCCGGAGTCTGCTGCGAGCGCGGGTAGTAGGTCGCGATCTTGACGGGGCCGGCCGCCGCGCCCTCGGTGATCGTCAACCCGAAGTCCTCGGCCAGCCACCGGTCGGTCGTGTAGCCGTCGCACGGCAGCAGGCCCAGCCCGGCGCGGTCGAACTCCTGCTCGAGCCACGCGACGTAGTTGGCGTGGCTCGGCGAGGCAGTCAGCCGCGGCCCGAACTCGACCATCCGGGTGAACTCGTCGCGGACCTGCGCCGGGCTCGGGAGCGGCACCGTCCGGCCGCGGTCCAGCCGGCGCGCCGTCGCGGGTGCGGCTCCGAGCAGCGTCGCGGACGCCCCGGCGGCCGCCGCGCGTCCGAGCAGCGTCCGGCGGCTGATCTCCTCCCGGCCCATGTCCAACCAAACGCAGCCGACCGCCGCTACTTGCGGTGACCGCGGCCACTCAGCCGCGGCCGGCGCTCAGCGCGCGGCGGGAGCCCGGCGCAGGTAGCGCCGGCTGATCAGCGAACGCAGCTCGCTGGTGGCTGTCGCGACGCCGTGAACCGACCTGACCGCCGCCGGGATCACGACGCGTCCGCCGAGTGCGAACGCAGCGAGCGCCGCGAACATCGGGAGGTCGGGGGTCGCGGTGCTCTGGGAGCCGAGCATCAGCTGCCGGACCGCCGCCGTCCCGAGCGCCACGTCGCCCGGCGATGGCGCCGTCGCGTTCAGCAACTGGCGGTACCGGTCGTGCGCGGCCTGCGCGAGCACGAGCATCGCGACCGCGGTGGCGACATTCGCCTGTTCGCGAGACAGGCCGAGCATCCGCTCGAGCGTGCGGTGCCGGCCCTCGTTGAGCAGCATGAATCCGACGCGCAGATCGGCCGCCAGCAACCTCGCGCCACCGATCCGCTCGGGGCGGGGCGGCGCTACTGCGCGTGGACGGGGAGCCGGCGCCGGGGCGGGGGCCGGCGCCTTCGGCAGCTCGGCGAGCGGAAGCGGCGGCGGCGCGAGCGGTGTGGGCGTCAGCCCGGGGCCGTGGTGGCCGCGGCGGCGCCACGCTCGCGGCGCCCGCGTGAGCGGCGGGGTTCCGGTCCTATGAAGTCGCACGGCTGTCTGCCCCTTTCATCATCCGTCAGCCCCCGCCGGACAGGATTACGCGATCTCGCCCGGATTGCAAGCGGCCGGGCCCTGAGCCTACGGCCGGTGGCCGCTCGCCTCGACCGGCTGATAGAAGGTCCCGCGGTTGTCGAACGGCTGGGGCGGGATCGAGATCGCGCCGGCGCTGGTGGGCACGATCTGGTCGCAGCTCGGCGGCGTCGTGACCGCGCACAGGGTCGGGACACGATCAGCAGCCTCCTCAGCAACGCGCCAGCTTACGAGCCGGCGTCTGGCCGGGTGGCAGTACGTCGCTGCCGGTTGTGAGCGAGCTGTTGCCGGGCCTCAGCGAGACGGAAGCCGGATCTCGAACCGCGAGACCGACGGCCGTTCCTTCAGCACCATCGAGGTAAGCCGGCGCTCCGGGATCGGCAGGTACGGCTGCAGGCCGGGAGCGGTGTGGACTCGCCCCTGCATGTCGACCACCAATCCGGTCGCCCGGTTGGCGGCGAGCAGCGGCAGCGCCCGCTCGACCCCGACGAGCAAGGCCGCCTTGGCGAGCGCCTCGGCTCGCCATCCGCGGTCGGCAACGACGCTCACCGATGCGACGTCGCTCTCACACGGACGTCCGGTGCGTGGATCGATCAGGTGGTGGCGCTCCTCCCCACGCTGTACCCATCGCCGCAGCAAGGTCGTGCTGGTCGCGAGCGCCTGGTCGGTGAGCACGAGCTGCACGGGCGACGGCGCCGAGGCGTCGAATGGGTTGTCGAGACCGACCTTCCATGCCCCAGGCGCCGGCGCACCTGCGGCGCGTAGATCGCCGCCCAGGTTCACCAGTGCCGCTGTGGCGCCTTCTCGGCGCAGCAAGGCGGCGACGAGGTCGGCGCCAAGCCCCTTGCCGATTCCACCCGAGTCGAAGCCGACGCCGCCGGCGACCGACGCCGTCGAGGCGTCCCGGTCCACAGAGACTGGGAACTCCGGACCCGGTGGGCGACTCGGCCTCGCCGCCGGCGCCGGGCCGCCGCCGTTGTCGCGGACGTCGTCGAAGTCGCGGTCATAGCCGGCCGCGATCACCTCGTTCAGCAGCGTCGGGTCGAACAGCCCATTGGTGATCCGCCACCCCTCGGCGGCGCGTTCGATCAGCTCGACCGTGGCCGGTGCGACCTCGACCGCCGCGCCAGCCGCTCGGTTCAGCCGCGAGACCTCGCTGTCGGCGATGAACCGGCTCCACAGCCGTTCGAGCCGATCGATCTCATGACACGCGAGCGGCAGCAGCTCGGGCGGTCCCTCGACCAGCACGTGGGCCCGGGTTCCCATCGCCGGAAAGCGCAGATCCCAGACCATCGGGTGTGCCGGGCTCAGCCGCCGCCTTAGCTCGTGCCCGGACTCAGCTGCCGCCCGAGTTCGTGTTGTTGTTGGTGCTGCTGCCGCTTTGGCTGCCGCCGGACTGCGTGTGATGGTTCGCCTGGTCGCTGAACTTGTCGCAGTCGGCGCGACTGCCGTGGCCGCTCGTCGCGCAGACCTCGAAGTACGACTTGTGGCCGCTCTGGCCGCCCGCCTGGACGTTGAAGTACTCGTCCTCGCGCTTCTTCGCGGTCAGGCCGGAGCTGGATCCACCGTACGGCCCCCAACCGCCGCCCGAGCCGCCCTTCCGGACGATCGTCCAGCCCGCGCCGGTCAGCTGCTGGTTGTAATGGGACACGACCTGAGAAGGCGACGAGCTCGTCGAGTAGTGCTGGTAGACCACGCCGTCGCCGACGCTCATCCCGAGCTTCACCGAGCCGGCGGGGGGGTTGATTCCCGTGAGCGGGTTCCCGCCGTTGCCGGCGCCGGATGTGCCGGCGCCGGACGCGCCGCCGCTGGTGGTCGTCGTGGTGGGCGCGGGCGCCGTCGTCGAACTGGGCGCTGTGACCGTCGTCGTGCTGCTGCTGCCGCAGCCGGCGGCAACGACCGCCGAGATCGCGATCGCAGTCGTCGTCGGCCGCGCGCGTCGCCTCTGGAACATGTGCCTCCTCTAGTCCCTACTTCGTGAAACGAGCGGCGCGAGCCTAAACACCTGCAAGGCGTGGGTCGATGCCTGGGCGCTGACAGTCGAGGCCGCCGTCGCGACGGGCCGGCCGTTACTCACCCGAATTGGGCGATGACCGGCCGCGATCGGCCATCTACACCGGCACCGGTGATCGATCCATACCGAGGAAGGCGCGTCAGATGACCGAGCCCAACAATGCTCAACGGAACGCCGGCCAGAGCGGGTCGGCTCAGGAGACGCGGGTTCCGCTGACCGCCCGACTGCTGCTGCATCGGTCGCTGACGGCGCGCCGGGCCGCGGCGATCATCGCCGGGTTCACGCTCCTGATGACACTCGCCGGCGGGATCCTCGAGCGGGTGCTCGACCATAAGGAGTACCCGACGATCGGCAAGGGCCTCTGGTTCGCGCTGCAGACGGTCACGACCGTTGGGTACGGAGACGTGACACCGGGCCGCGGCACAGGGCGCATCATCGCCTCCGTGCTGATGCTCACGGCGATCGGCTTCCTCGCGGTGATCACCGCTTCGGTTACCGCGTCGCTGATCGAAAGCGGCCGGCGACGCTTCGCTGACACCGCCGAGGCGAACGTGGACGAGCGGCTTGGCGAGGTGAACGCGCGGCTGGCGCGCATCGAAGCCGCGCTGACTCCGGCTCGCCCGAGCGGTGCCGGGCCCGAGCCGAGCGCCTGAGGCTCCGCCCGCCTGCACGCCGCGATCACTCGGCCGGGTGCGGCGCGTTTCCTGCGGCGAGCTTCGCGCTCATCTTGATCGCCTTCACGGCACCGGTCGCCCCGGCCTGCAGGGTGAGCCCGAGCGCGAGCAGCACGACGCCGATTACGAACACGACGACGATATTCGATCCGAGCAGCAGGATCCCCCCCCGCGCCATGAGGTAGGGCGGCGTACAGATGATCGCTCCAAGCGTGCCGCCGATCACCGCCGTCGCGACCTTGTCGCGCGGAGACCCGCTGGGCTTGATCCCGACGATCCGCGCGGGCACGGTGACGTAGGTGAGCATCATCACCCCGATCACGATGCCGAGCGACAGCGTGAACCAGTGCAGCCCCCAGCGCGGGACCACGATCGCCGAGACTCCGAGCATCACGCCGACGGCGAGGCCGGCGCCGAGCACCACCGCGAGGTGGCGTCGCGCGAGCGCGAACGCAGGTCTGATCCTTGGCTGGCCGGGCTGGGAGATCGCGAACGCGAACACCGCGTTGAGATAGAACGCCGCGGCTGTGATCAGCGCGATCACCACCACCAGCAGCAGCGCGACCGCGGAGTGCCTGGTCTGGAACTCCTTCCCCCTGAAGACGTGTGCCTTGAGGTCGAGCATCGCGACCCAGATCCACATCGCCGGCAGGACCTGCACCAGCGTCAGCCGCCAGTTCGAGAACAGCAGCCTGAGTCCCTGGAACAGCATCACGAACGCCGCGACACCGAACACCAGCGGCGCGAAGATCCGTCGCGACCGGCTGAGCGCCAGCACCGACGCCTCGATCTCATGCTCGTCGTCCTCGCGGATCGCGCGGATCAGCAGATGCCCCTGCCTGGCCAGAACCTCGCGCCGAGACGGGGCCCTGCCCTGCTCGTTGGGTCGATGCTCAGCCGAAGCGGCCACCGGGGCTGCGAGCATCCGCGCCGACATCGTCTCGCGCATCGCCCGATCCGGATGACGCAGCAGCGAGTGCCTTCGCTGACGTACCGGGCTCGTGATTTCTCCACGGCGTGGCTCGTTGGTGGTAGCGTGAAACGAGATTGGGGCACTGGGGCATTGGAGGTCGTGATGGAACCGGGAACGAGTTTGTTTGGGGCTGGGCGTCCCTCTCCGAGGAGGCGGCCGCTGGTGAGTCTGTCGATCGCGATGTACCTGGCGATGGCTGCACTGTGCGTGACCGCGGCGCCGGCCGAGGCGACGGGAAGCGGTGTCGTGTCGTCGTTCTCGTTTCAGCCGTCGGCGCTCGCGGCCGGCGGCAATCCCGATTTGACGATGGACATCAGCTTCTCCTACACGGGAAGCGACAGCCTCGAGAACGCCGCGATCACGCTCCCGCCGGGGTTGATCGTGTCGCCGGCCAGTGTGCCTGCGACCTGCTCCTCGGCGCAGCTTGCCGGTTCGAGCTGCCCGAGCGACGCGAAGATCGGGAGTGGCACGGGCACCACAAACCCGAGCATTGGCACCGCCGGCATCGAGCTCTACCTGATGCCCGCTCCGGCCGCGAGTGACATATCGGGAATGGGAGCGATCCTCTCCGAAGGCGGGGTGTCGGTCTCATTCTCCGGCGCGATCGACCGCGAATCGGTCGGCGGGCAGCCGGTGATGGTGCTCAAGTTCACGAACGTCCCCAACATGGTGTCGGGTGTGCCCGTTCAGGCCACCTCGATTCATCTGACCGTCAATGGCGTGACCTCGGACGGCGGCCATTTCACGCGCATGCCGACGAGTTGCGGCCTCGCGACCGTGACCCTGAGCGTTGACACGTACGCCGCCTCGGCTGATGGCGGCGGCACCGATAGCTTCACGCCCACCGGGTGCGCTGCGCCGCCGCCGCCGCCGAAACCGAAGCCGACACCCACCTTCCTCCACCTGCGCTCCTCAGCCAGCCCGGCAAAGACCGGCAAGCAGGTGATCTACACCGCGCGGTTGACCCCGGTCCCGGATGGCGGGAGCCTGTCGTTCTCCGATAACGGGCGCCCGATCAGCGGTTGCCAGAACCTGCCCGTAGTCGCTGGTGGGACCGCGACGTGCAAGGTCACCTACAAGCGCGCCGGATCGCACACGATCCAGGTCAGGTACGGCGGCGACACCCACTTCGCCACCTCCACATCCAACCGGCTCAACCAGGTCATCAAGCGCAAACATCCCAAGCCGCACCACTGACGACCCGATCACACCGACCAATCCACCCGCCACAGACCGTCGGATCGCTACCCCTCTATCCCCTCGTGAAAGATGTTTGGCAGTCGAGGTTGTCCGCAGTCTGAGCGCGCTGTAGTTGCTCGCCGCAGCCCCCGCGCTACAGCTGGATTGCTCACGCTGCTGCTCGGCCTCTCGGGTTGGACAAGCTCGGCGTCGGCGGCAACGCAGACGTTTGTGTACACGGGGCAGCCGCAGGCGTGGACGGTGCCCAGTGACGTGACGACGGCCAACTTCGACCTCCTTGGTGCGGAAGGCGGTCCGGGTGGTCTAGGCGGGGGAGTCGGTGGCTTGGGGGGTGAGGCCACCGCGACGATCGCCGTAACCCCCGGCGAGACGCTGGTGGTCGAGCTCGGGTCGCAGGGGGGCCTGTTGACCGGTGGTGGCGGTAGCGCGGTGTACGCGCCCGGAAGCGGCATTCCGGTGCTGGCTGCCGGTGGCGGAGGGGGCGGCGGAGGGGGTTCAGGCGCCGATGGCGGCGCCGGCGGCGGCGCGATCGGGGGTAACGGCTTGGATAGTGGACCGGCTGGCGGCGGCGGTGGTGGCACTCAGACCAGTGTCGGTGCGGGTGGCCACGCCGGCGCCGGCCAGCCCGGCGGCGCTGGTCAGCTTGGGGCCGGCGGCACCGGAGGAAGCCCTGGTGGCGCAGGGGGTGGCGGAGGATGGCTGGCCGGCGGTGGCGGTGGTGGTGGGCCGGGCGCTGGAGGTGGCGGCGGAAGCAGCCACGGTCCAGCAGGGGCAGTCCTTACCCCGGGCGTTCGTAGCGGCAACGGCGAGCTGACGATTACCTACACGCCGACCCCTTTGCTCACGGTCTCAGTACAAGGGGCAGGGAACGTGAGCGGGCCGAACATCGCCTGTCCACCCACGTGCTCGACGCGCTACTCCGTCGGGACGGTCGTCGCGCTGACGGCCAGGCCGAAGCCGGGCTGGGCGTTCGCCGGATGGGGTCCGCCGTGCACGAACACAGGCAGCTGCAGCATCCGGCTCGACTCCGACCAGACGGTCTCAGCGACCTTTGTGCGACCTAGGACGAGCAACTTGATTATCTCGCCGAAGGCCTTCAAGGCATTGGCCCGCGGCCAGAGCGCCAACGCCACCGGGCCTGGGGCGCTGGTCAGGTTCACGCTCAACCTCACGAGCCTCGTGCGGTTCAAGGTGCGAGGTCTGTTCTCCGGGCGCATGCAGGGTAGCTTCACCTGGCCCGGCAAGCCGGGTGTCAACCGCTTCCGTTTCACCGGGCGCCTCAACGGCCACCGGCTGAGCCCAGGTCGCTACCAACTGCTTGCCGAACCGATCGTGGCAGGACACGCCCGCCAGGCCGCCAGCACTACGTTCGAGATCACCTCGTAGGCACCGCCGGTCAGCGATCACCGTCGGCGGCTCGTCGTAGAACTCCCGATAGCGGCAGATTTTGCCGTCGCGCAGCGTGAGCGCCGCATAGATCTTGGCGTCGTCCGGCGTCTTACCGCTGGGTCCCCTGAACGACGAGAACCGCCTTTGTTACGGGGGCCTCGGAGGTACCGCTACCGGGATTCGAAGCCACCCGACGAGGGTTGATCGGATCACCTTTTCCCTGCTCAGCGAGATTTTCGAACCGCTGGTGAGGGGCAGCTAACCGCCCGAAATCCGGGGTCGACTGTGGCGCGACTGTGGCGCAGTTCGAGGGCGCTTTGGCCCCCGCGGGAGCTCGGCTGATCTGGCAGTCCCCCTGGTGCTTCGGTTGGAGCGAGGTCGCTGTGAGAGGTTCGTCGCCCGCCGGCCATGGACGGCCGGGCGGAATTGCCATGGATGGTCGGTCCGCGAAGGCCGCGTCGCCCTACCTCCTGGCCGCGACGTGGCATCCGCAGTCCTTTCTAGATTGCATCCTTCATGCCCGCAGCCTTCATCGCCACGCTCGTGGAGGGAGAGGCGGTCCTCCGGTTCCCCTACGACGACCGCCTGCGACTGCTCTTGCGCGCGATTCCGGGACGGCGCTGGGATCCTGAGGAGCGGGTGTGGCGGGTGCCGCTTGATCCCGACCGCGCGCATTCACTCACGGCCCTGCTCGAGACGGTGCCGTATCCGCTCGAGGTTTCGGATGCGCTTGCCCGGGCGCTTATGCGCCGTCGCGCGAAGCGCTCGCCCCGCGAAGCGTGGGTTGGCCTCGCCCGGCCCGATCACGACTGGTGGTTCAGCTTTGCGACAGACACCGTGCCCGACCTGGCCGAGGTGCTGCTCGAGCATCCTGACGCCTACCGCTTGCCGATGATCGAGCGCGCGCTCCTGCCGCTCGACAAGCGCGCAGCGCACATCCTGCGCTCCTGCCTGGAGACTGACCCACGGCTGCGTCTCACTGACGACGCCCAGCACGCGCTGACCGAGCTGGCGCCGAGCGCGCGAGCGCGCCCGCAGCCACCCGCGGAGTCTTTCGCATATGACGTCGAGATGGGTCGCGACCGCGGTGGCCGCAACTGGGTACTGATCGGAGCCGAGCACGCGCCGTTGGCTCGGGCGCTGGGCGAGGCGAGCGGGCTCATGCTGCTCGACGGCCCAGCTGGCTCGGTGGCGGTGGCCGCGGTCCAACCAAACGCGGTCTTGATCGCCGAACTGCTCGCCCAGCTCAATTTGGGCTCACTCGACCCGTACATCGAGCGCTGGCTCGAGCGCACCACCATCTGGCGGGGCACGGTCGAGGTAGACGGGCCGCGCGAGGCGCCGGTGTTCCTCCTGCTGGGCGACAACGAACGCCTCCCGACGTCCCTGCGAGATCGCGCTAGCGCCTGTCCGGGCGGGGTCATGATGCCGCTGACGCTCGAGTCGTGGCGTGCGATCGATGCTGCACAGCTGCACGGCTGGATCAGCCATGCCGCCAAGCGGTGCGCGGCGGCGCTCGTGGCGGGGCAACCCGCACCGCCTGCTGTCCTCGAACTGTCGGCGGTCCACGAGCAGCCGACGTTCGTGCTGGCCCCCGGTCATGACCCAGCGATGCTGGATGAGTTCGGGGGGCTGGGCGGCGTGGTGGCTGGCGCGGCCGCACGCGGCCAGCACGAGCACGACCACCTGCCCGCGATCAGCGCCGATCCGTTTTGGGTGCCGGAGCTGGACCGGTTCATCGCCGAGCACGGCCCCTGGGTGGCGGCTGACGCGCTCGCCCGCCTCCAGGAGATCCGCGAGGAGCACGCCCACGCCGCCGGACTGGTCGCGCTGTCCGCGGCGACCGATGCCGATCTCGACGTGCACCAGCTGGGCGGCGAGCTGAAGCCGTTCCAGCGCGCCGGCGTGCAGTACCTGCTCAACCAACGCCGGTCCTTCCTCGCCGACGAGCAGGGCCTGGGCAAGACGATCGAGGCGCTGGCGACGGTCGAGGCCGACGGCGCCTTCCCGGTGATCGTAGTCTGCCCGGCCAGCCTGAAGCTCAACTGGATGCGGGAGATCGCACGATGGCTGCCTGCGAGGTCGGTGCAGATGCTCGACGGCAACCGCGGAGCCGTCCCGGCCGCGGACGTGACCGTCGTCAACTACGACATCGTGGCCGGCCGGCTCGAGTCGCTGAGCGCGCTTGAGCCGCGCGCGGTTGTGCTCGATGAGTCGCACTACTGCAAGAACCCAGGCGCGAAGCGGACCCATGCCGCCCAGCAGCTGTGCGCGGTCGTGCCCCGCGAAGGCCTCGTACTGGCGCTTACCGGAACGCCGGTGATGAACCGACCGCCGGAACTGATCTCCCAGCTGCGGATCCTGGGGCGCCTTGGCGACTTCGGCTCAGGCGCGCAGTTCGGCCAGCGGTTCCGCGGTCACGACGCGCACCAGCGGCTGCACTGGCATCTGCGGGCGCGGTGCTTCGCGCGGCGGCTGAAGGCCGACGTGCTGCCACAGCTGCCGGCGAAGACTCGCACTGTGGTGCCGGTCGCGCTCGACAACGAACCCGAGTACCGCCTGGCAGAGGAGGACGTGATTGCCTGGCTGCACAGCCAGCCGCTCGACCTGCACCAGCTCGATGCCAAGGTCGCAGCCGCGCTGCGCGCCGAACGGCTCGTGCGCCTGAACGCGCTCAAGCTGCTGGCCGCCCGAGGCAAGCTCCATGCCGCGCTCAGCTGGATCCACGACTTCCTATGTTCCGGCGAACCCCTGGTCGTATTCGCACGCCACCGCGAGATCCAACACGCCGTGGTCGAGCGGTTCCCAGATGCGCTGCATGTGCTCGGCGAGGAAAGCCAGCGCGCCCGCGATCAGGCGGTCCGTGCGTTCCAAGCCGCAGAGAGCACCGAACGCCAGCTGATCGTGTGCTCGATCGAAGTCGCCGGCCAAGGGATCACACTGACGCGCTCCTCGAACGTCGCGTTCCTCGAACTCGACTGGACGCCGGCCAAACACGACCAGGCGGAGGACCGCTGCCACCGGATCGGCCAGCAGGATGCGGTCAACGCGACCTATCTACTCGCCGCGGACACGATCGACGAGACGATCGCGACGCTGCTTGAGCGCAAACGCGCCGTTATCGGCGCGGTCACCGACGGGCGCCAGGAGGACGAGCGCGGAATCATCGACGCGCTAGTCGCAGAGCTTCGCGGCGAGCCCTACCGCCACCTGCAGGCAGTCGCGTAACGCCGAGCCACAGGCCCAGGCCAGCGGTCGGTACGGGGCCGCGCTATCCAATGGTGCTCCATGTGTCACATGTGCCGTCCTCGGAGCAGTGACCAGGCGATCCCACACCAAGCTCCGCGCGCCGAGACCTGGCTCCCCAGGCCGACAATCGCGTCCGTGTTCCCACGCGATACCAGCGGCGCGGCAACTGCCACGCGGAGCCGATCCTTCTGGGCGTAACGGGAAGCGCGCTGCGCGGGAGACCGGACTCGATCTGAACGATCCCTCTGTCGCCGAGGCGATCGTGAGGATCGGGCCAGACCCGACGACTGCCTTCGTGGCAAAGCGCTCGTTGGCTGGTCGAGGCGGTGGCGACTGCCTGGTCGCCAAGGCGATCGCGAGACGCGAGGTGGTCCGAACGTGAGAGCGATCGCGCAGACGGCGGCAGCCCGACGGTCGCGACTGGCCCAACGCACGCGCTCCATGTGACGCACAGTTCTCGGAAAGCCGAGGCAAGGGCGACCGTCGACGTAGGCGACCGCGACAAGACGAAAGCGCGCGAGCGCGTCTTGTCCGGCGGACCGCCGGAATCGCGGCTCCGCAGGAAACCGGCGTGCGGTCTAGGGCGTGGTGAGGGCAGCCACTCTCGGCGGCGCTGCTGCATCTGAGCAGGTCCGTCCACGGTCCCGTGTCAAGGCCGGCCCCGGCCGGGGAGGTGGCGGTGTGATGGACACGTGCCTGGCGCGCTGTGCGGTTCCGTAGTTCTCCCTTTCGGCTCGGCGGCGTTGCCCCGTGTTGAGCGGGCGTGCTGCAGGCGAGGATTCGTCTTCACCCGAACTAGCGCGGGCACGCCGAGCCGGTCAGGCCCGTCGCTTGGGCGACGAAGGAGGATGAGATGGCCGATGCACCAAAGCATGACCGCGGATCGGCAGGATCTGCATCGAGCGGGCTGACGCGACGCGACCTTCTCAAGCAGCAGGCGGCCGCCGGTGCTGGGATCCTCGCCACCGACGTACTTCTGGGTGGCCCGTTCGCAGGCGAGGCAGCTGCCGCGGGCGTGCCGAGTCTCCATCCGCAGTTCTATCCGCTGACCAGTTTTTCGCCGTCCATCGATCTGCGCGGCAAGATCGCGGTCATCACGGGTGCCTCCACCGGGATCGGCCGGGCAGCGGGCGAGGCTCTCGCCGCCCGTGGCGTCCATGTGATCGGCACGTCGCGAGATGTAGCGAGCGTGCGCGACCGGCCCGCATTCACACTTCTGAACCTCGATATCACCAAGTCCGGCTCGATCGACGCATTCGTCACGCAGGTCATGCGCCGCCTCGGCACTCGTGGGCGCGTCGACATCCTGATCAACAATGCGGGTCGCGGGATCATCGGCAACCCGCTGCCTCCTGACGGCGGGGAGGCGCGGTACTTCGCGCAGCTCGAACTCGGCTATCGGACCGATTACGCGGGACACGTGATGGTGACCAAGCGGATGCTTCCGCTCCTGCCGCGGCGCGGATACGCGCGCGTCTACTTCACCGTCTCAATCGGCGCGTACTCGGTCGCTACCAACGCGCTGGCGCCGTTGCACGGATACATCGCGATGAAGCGCGCGCTGCTCGCCTATGCCAATGCCTGGCGCTCCACCCTCGTGCAGGCCCGGAGTCACATCACGGTTGCCACCGTCAATCCATACACGGTGAATACTCGGTGGCCCTTCAACGTCATCCTCACCGAGAAAGCCCCCTCGGGTTCTGCAATGTCCGGGTATCTGCAGGCCGTGCGCCGCTCCTGCGCGAAGGCGCTTCCCGCCTCGCTCGTCGGCGAGGCGTATCGCCAGCTGCTGAGCACGACCAAGCCTCCAGCCAACGTCGCCGCAGGGTCGGCGGCCGAGCCCTACGCGACGATGGCGAGCAACTCGTTGTACGAGCTGGACCTCCTGGTCGAGAACGGGCAGGCAGCGATCCAATTCGGTAGCTGATCGCCGCGCCCCCCGCAACGGACCGCCGCCGGCAGAACTCGAACCGGCGACCGCCCGAGTGCGACGCGGACTGCATCGGCGCCTATTGCCACTCCGGGCCCGCGGGGTCGTCCGAGGCAGGCTTGTACCTTGCACAAATTCCGAGCGTCCGGGCTGCCGCGGTCAGCGCGATCGCTTGTGCCTTCCCGCCGCCTCGCGTCGGGCGGCCGCTTCGGCGACGAGGCGTCATTCCGATTCGGCGGAGTGACACCAGGCGCGACCGCGTTCGCCCAACCTCGGGGGTCGCAACCCCTGCAGCACGGGATACCCGCCGCGCGTCGTAACCACAGACGCCGTAGCGTCCCGGCGACCAGACCACCACCCCGAGCCAGGAGGCAGCGCATGCATGTCGTCGTCAATCACCTCCACTTTCGCGACCCCGTGACCGACACAACCGTCGATGCGACGCGTGACGCGCTGCAGCTGGTCATTGATGCTGGAGGGATCGCGGCTCGCGTCGTCAAGGTCGACGACCGGCACCTGATCCTGCTGCTCGACTTCAGGTCAGCCGAGGACGCCGACCGCGCCGCACGTGAGGCCGGCGGCCCCTGGATGCGGGAGCACATCGTCCCGCTCCTCTCCAGCGGTACCGAGCGCAGCCTCGGCGAGGTGATCGCCTCTGCGCCCGCGTGACGGATGTGCGCCTCCGTACCGGGGAGCACTCGCCCCGCCCGCGCCCGATCGGCCACGTTGACTCGCTTCACGCCACGAAGCCATCTCGCCCTCCGCAGGCGTGGACGCGCGCCAAACGCGGAAGCCCCGATGCTGCCGACGATCGCATCCGCCCTGCCGGCCGCGCCTGGCGCGCGACTGCGTTGGCGACCGAAGAGTCGTCAGCGCGGTGGCTCGTCGCGTGACTCCTTTGCCACGCTTGCGAGCGTTGGCGGGCATGCCGCGAACCCGCACTACTAGGGGGATGGGGCTCCACGTCGGAGTTCGTCCCTACCCAGCGTTGTTCCCGGCGGACCGCCTGGTTAGGATCAGCCGACGCTCATGCACGTGCTCTACACAGCGGTCTACGGGAACGTGGAAGACGCGCTCTTTGATCTCGACTCGCTTGAGGAGCTCCACGCGGAAGAGATGCTCGGCAAGTTCGACGCGGCTGTGATCGACATGCAGGACGGCAAGCCGAATATCGTGAGGCGCGTCGACCGCCCGCACGTTCGCATCATCCCGGAGGAATTCGGCGGCGGGGCTCTGCCTCGCCAGGAGCTCGAGGATGCGGCGTCCGAGCTCACCGCCGAGCAGGCGGGGCTGATCGTTGTTGGCGAGCCCACGCTCGAAAAGGGCTTCGATGAAGCGGTTACGCGTTCAGCGCAGATCGTGAAGCGCTCGCTGGATGCCTCCACCGACGAGATCGCTGACGAGCTGCGAGAAGCACTCAAGAGCTAGCGACCGTTCACCGACGGCGAGACCCGACGAGCCGGCCCGGGAGCGACGCATAGCAAGGCCGCCAGAGGGCTACGAGCCGCCTTGCCACGCGAGCGATCGTTCCGCGGGCCGGACCTGCTGTCACTCGGCTCTGCGTTGCGCGGAAGCGCGCCCGCGCTCACGATCGCTTCTGAGCTCGGGGCGTCACCGGACCGCGCGATGGATGGCGACAACTCGATCGTCTCGATTCGGCACGGTTGGCACCGAGGCGCGTGATCGCTTTCGCTCAACTTCCCGCGCCCCGAGACCTCCGGTCCCTCTAGCCACCGAGCACGATCGGCACAGAGTTCCTCCCGTGTCGCGTCGCTCCGGCGATGCGCAGCCGCGCGACGTGTGTAGGATCGCTCGCCGACCACGAGCCAAGGAGCCCGCCCGGGGTGATCGAGACCATCCGCAAGCAGATCCAGGAACGCCTCAACGAGCTACTCGGCGAAGCCGAGAAGCTTCGCCGTGCGCTCGCCGCGCTCGACCCCCGGGGCGGATCTGCGCCGCCTTCGCCGCCAGCATCGCGGCAAGCGCGCCCCGCTGCGACCCGACGGCGTCGCACGCAGACGCCCCGAACGAGGCGCCGCACCGCACCCGGCGCGACCAAGGCGCGCGTGCTTGGAACACTCACTGATGGCAAGGCGATGACGGCTGGCGAGGTCGCAGCCGCCACCGGCCTGGCCCGCGGAACAGTCTCAACGACGCTGTCCAAACTCGCCAAGAGCGGCGAGGTGCTCAAGGCCGAGCGCGGTTACCGACTGCCGTAGGCGGGCACACCGATCGGTTCCACGCGGTCCGCTTGGCCAAGCGCGGACGGCCGCGAGCGACGAATGGGCCACTGAAGCCGTCGCCGCTTCAGCTCGAGCTCGATACGACCGTCGGCGGGTTGAGGCAGATCCTCAGCGTCCGCGGCCGTCCCTATCACGCGATACCAACGGCTTTGGGCGTGGTGCGCGAGGCCGCTCCGTCTGGGGGAAAGCACAAGCACCGGGTCACGACTACACGTCTCCGTATGTACCTGGATCCACGCGGGACCACGGGCGCGCATGGACCGACTCGGCGGCTGAGGCTCCGTCGCGCGCGATACGGGCGAGACGAAGCCTTAGCTCATCGTCGGGTCACGCGGACGCCGCGACCTCACGCACTTCTCTGCGCACCACGGTCACCCCTGGCATCGGCTCGCTCCCGACACCGAGCGCCTGTGAAGCGGCCTCGGCGTTGGCTTCGGTGTCGAACAGCACCAACGACGTTCCCTTCGCGTCCTCTTGTGGCCTCAGCCAGTATCCAGCCTGAAATCCAGGCGCCTGGCTGACACCAGGCACGACCTGCTCCCGCAGGCCCTTGAGACCCGCCTCCGGATCCGGCTGTCCACTCGTATCGACTTCGATCAGAACTGCATGCATCGGATGCCCCTCTCGTGCTAGGCGTGTGGGATCGACACCAGACTCGCGCGTCTACTCCCGGTGACTACCCACCATAGCCGGGCACCGCAATCGCCGTGTGACGACTCGTGGAGCCGCTCGCACGCTCGCATGGATGCAAGCGTGTTGGCTCGAGACGCGGCCGCGGCCGGCACCTGGTTACGCCCGAAAGGGAGCGGCCTCAGATGCCAGGGGCAGCTCCGTTGGTATCGCGTGGTTCCGCGAGCGCGGTCCTCACGCCGCTGCGCGAAGACGAGTCACCGGCGCTATCACGCGATAGGAGAAGGGGGAGCAGACACCGGCTCGGGGTGAAAGCAGCCGTCCCGCCCGGTCCCGGCGAGACCGCTCCCCTATCGATCGTTCCGACAGCGATATGTCGAGCCTATCCCTGGCCGGGAATGTCGCTGGCCCCAACGTGGTTCCGTCTTTCGCCAGCCCGACGGTTGCGTAGTTCTCACTGATTCGGTCGGGCGAGTTTCACCGATTCGCTGCACCGATGCCGTCGGGTATGGTCGCGTCAGCTGAGGTGTCGTGTACGTGGAGGGGGGCCGATCTTTTGCAAATGCAGCGGACCGAACAGCTAGTAACACGGCACATCGCCCGCGTAGTCGCTGCCATCGTCGGTCTACTTCTCGGCATCCTCGTGGCCAGCTCGTCTGCATTCGCTTCATCGACTGGTCCTGGTCCGAGGGCTCCGTGGGGCGTTAGCCCCCAGCGGCCCCCACACATCGTTGGTGGATACCCAGTCCCGATGGGCTACGGCTTCATGGCGTATATCACGTATCACGTGCCCGGCGCGCCCACTGAGACGGTATGCAGCGGGAGTGTTGTTTCGTCGAATGTCGTTCTTACGGCTGGCCACTGCGTAGTGGACACCACAACGGGGCAGACGGAGAATCCGGCGTGGTTCATGGTCGAGACGGGATCGCCAGATCTAGCGAGTTCTGCGGTGACCTCGAGTTCGGTTTCGGAGGCAATGCCATACCCCGGGTTTCATCTCGCCACGGCCGACGGGGATGCCGGACTGTTAGTGCTCTCCAGCCCGATCAATGAGCCGAGTCTTCGCCTAGCGACGTCCAGCGATGGCGCGTCCGAACAGCCGGGCAGAGGCGCCATCGTGTCGGGATGGGGTCTTACCTCTCCTGACGCGTCTGAGGGTCCGTCGGTGTTGCAGTGGGCTGGCACCGTTGTGCAGAGCTCAACGGCCTGTACAGCGTACAGCTCATTGAACTTTCCTTTCGATCGACTGACTGAGCTATGCGCTATCGACTATCCCGCCCTCGATAACTCTATTTGTCAAGGCGATAGCGGCGGGCCGCTCATAACCCTTGACGGAAGCGGCAAGCTCGTGGAGATCGGAATCGTTAGCCATGCGCCCAAGGGATGTCCCACTGACCTGCCCAATTTCTACACGCGGGTAAGCGCGATTTCTACCTGGGCGAACGAGGTGATCAGACAGGTAGCGCCCCCACCACCGCCTCCGCAGCTACCTTCAATGTCTATCTCGAACGCGCGCAACTACGTGGGAAAGGTCCTCACGATTGCTCTCGGTAGGACGTCCAAGCGGCGGACTGGCTACAGCACACGTTGCTCGCGCCAGTCAGCAACCCGAGTTTCGTGTCACGTTGGATTCAGCTCCGGCGGCAACGCGTACTACGGAACCGTCACCGTGTACTACGAGCTGGTCCATGGGACGGTCTACTGGACGGACATCTACACGATCCACTGGGTCTCTAAGCAATGTCTCGGCGGAGCGCATCCAAAGCGCTGCCGCGTGCACACCAAGACAGGCTCCTAAGTCTCCCTGTACGAATTGACGTCAAAGGCAAACGTCTCAACGCGGCCCCGCCCGCCTGTCGGATTGGGCTACCACCAGCGGTCTCATCGCGAGCGTGACACCGCTGGATCACCATTGCGATTCAGAAGTCGACGCAGGCGCACAGCCCGATGGCGTGCGACCAGGCGCTGAGCGAGAGCGTCGCTCCGCGAGACAATCCAGCGGTGGCCGGCGAGCGGGCCGGGCGATTGCTCAGACCTCCTACCGCAGGGTCGCCTGCAAAACGCCGCACCCGCGCCGGCCGCGACCGTTGTGGGCATAGCAGCAGTGAGCGAACGCGACGCCGCGCTGCTGAGTTCGCGTGCGAGCAATCGTCCGACTCCGTGAGTCCTTGCGCTCCCGTTGCGACGACGTCGAGCGCCCGAGCCGTGCTCTTGGCACTCCGCCTCGCGCGCGTGAGGATAGGTTCTTACTCGCGGCATTGGGTGGTGGTTTGGTCGACAGCAACAGCGTTGATCGTTCGGTGGGATGCGCGCCCGTAGGCTAGGAGCATGAGGTCGGTGCCGATCGCCTATCGGACTGGCAAGGAGCCCGAATCGAGGTCGCCTGCCCAATTCTTCGCTTTCGCGGTTGGCGTATGGTGGGTGGCGAACGGGATCGGCGCGTTGTTGATTGACTCGAACTTCGCGACCGGTCGTGTCCATGGTGGCGGCGATCTGTTGGGGGTGTCGGTCACTGCGAACGGTTGGCACGCGCTCTTTCATCTCTTGTCGGGCGTTCTTGGGATCGCCGCCGCCTGGCGTCCCCGAGCGGCGCTCGTGTACTTGCTCGTCGCTGGCGCCGTGTACATCGTGGTCGGGGGCTTGGGCCTCGTTGCGGGCGGCGCCTCGATCGGTGTAATCGCCGTCGACACAACTGGCGATTTGGTGCACCTGATCGAGGGTTTGATCACGTTCGCGGCCGGGATCTTGACGCTGGAGCTCGAACGCGATCGCCGCTCGAGCGTCACCTGAGCGCGCCGAAAGCGCGCTGTGTCGAACCACATCGGGGACAGAATGGCTCGCGGCGGGATCCGCTGCTCCTATTCCGCGTGAACCAAGCCGTGCCCGTCGACCCCACCGGGCACATGCTGCCGTCGCAACCCACGCGTTCGACGTCGGCCACTCCGACGATCGCTTCGCGCGAACGCGATCGTCAGCTGTGGCGCCGAGCCTGGCCGACCTGCGCGCCTGCTTCGTCGCCGAAGCAATCGTCGAGTGAGAGAGGGCCAAGATCGTGAAAGCACTCGTGCGCGAGATACGCGCTTTCCGCGAGTCCCCGAGCCGCCGCGCGCGAGCGGTGTTGGTCTTGGGCCTTGCGGCCGCGTTTGCTGCAAGCAGCAGCCGAGTTGATGTGGCCTAGCGCTTGCTCTGCTGCTACGCCAGACGGGAGGTCGGCTCGGTGGGCAAACCGACGAGACCACGTACGACCAACAGATGCTGTACGAGACCGAAGCGAGCGCGAAGCCGCGCCTCGACCCCCCAGTAGGGAGCTGGCGGGCCTCGGGTCGCTATGCAGGGAGGCCTCGATTCTCCGTGTCGCTCACGCTGACCGCAGCCTTTGCCCTGGGACGGATGAAAGCCACGCGCCAGAAGCTGACGTTGTCCTTCATGGCGTCGAGGTACTCGGCCTGGGGTTGCTTCAGCTCCTCGTAGCTGATGTCAGTGATGTTCATGCCGGGGTCGTTGTCGAGAGGCGGGCCCTCCCACGCTTTGTGCATGTGGCCGCCCGCGATCAATCGGGTCTTGTGGACGAGCTCGTCGTACTTGGCCGAGACTTCCGCGGACTCTGTTCGGATCTGAGCGGTGTAGTTGCTCAGCTTCTCCTGCACGGCCTGGAGCGCGTCGGCGATGCGGATGCGCTCGTCGTTGCCGATCTGCTCCTGGCCGGGCAACGGCGCGCGGCGCCGGCGGATCATGAACGGGAACTCCTGGTAGGAGACCACGGCCGCGTACGCGTCGGCGTAGAGCTGCTGCAGCCGAGTGCGCTCCGCGCGGATCCCGTTCGCCCACCAGGTCACGACCCCGCCGATCGTCGTGACGGCCAAGACGATCAGCGGTGTGGCGATCGCCCACGAGAAGCTCGCCGTGACGATCATCGTTCGGCCTCCTTGGGATCCCCGTGGGGTGCTTCGGGCCCCGGCCACACCCCGGTTTCTCGCCAGTACCCCTCCTTGAACAGGTGCACGCGCACGTGATCGATCAGTGCCAGCAACCCGTCCTCGGCGACCCAGCGCTGCTCAACCGGGTCGTCCGGGAGCCATATACAGAGGTCGTGGTCGCCGTACCGGTGCGGCGACTCGCACGGGCCGTCAACGGTGATCACCGGCGCGCCCGGGACCGTCCAGTTGGCGAACTCGATCCGCACGCGCCGTTCCTCGTACTCGGGCACGTCGACGATCAATGTGTAGGTCACGGTCGCGTTCATGCTCCGACCGGTCGCGCTCGCCTTGATTCCCGGGTACGCGGTGCGAGCTCCGCGCTCGAAGCGGAGTCGCGCCCGGATGTCGGTGTACCAGGGCTGTCCGTTACCGCGCCGCATCGCCGTAGGAGCGGGTCGTCTTCGCCACCGGCCGGCCGAACGCCGCGGTGACTGCCGGGACGGCGTTCCCCCTCGCGAGCGCTGAGGCGAGCCGATCCCTCACCGGCCGTGGACCCTCCCCGAGCTGTTCCGGGAACAGCCGGCTGAGCGCGATCAAGGCGGCCTGCTGGTTGTAGCGGTCACGGACCGCGTCAGCGGCGCACCCGGCGAAGAACAGCAGCCGCCGGATGGCCTGTTCATGTGAGATGCCGTCTGGCAACTTGATCGGGGGCGAGACCTCGGCTGGGTCAGGGGTCAGTCCATCGGCGATGCTGCCCGCGGCCGCGACCAGGAACGCAGCCAACTCGTCGAGGTGGGTTGGCGAGACCTCCTGCACGAGGTAGTACGCCAGCGCCTCGATGTTGAACGAGCACAGCACCGCGTGCTCGCCGTCCCCGCCGATGATCGCCTTCGTCAGGCGGATCATCCGCGCGCGGAAGACCCGGAGGCCCCGCGGCTTACCGGTGAGCAGCTCGGTGTGGCGCTCGGGATCTGACGGATCCCAGCGATCTGCGTGCGTGTTGGGGATCCACAGTCCGGGAGCGTCGAGGCGGGTCAGGCCGACGACCAGGTCAACGGATGGGTCCTCCTGCGGATCGTCGTCGCCCAGCGGCTGGTGGAACTCGTAGAGGATGGCGCGCTTGTTGATCGTGCACGTGACCGCCGGCCACTCCGCGAGCAGTCCTTCATGGACGAACCGGGCGACCCTCCGCACAATCTCGATGGGGCCAACACCGGCGCCGTCCGGCCCGAGATCCGGCCAAGCGCGGCGATCGAGGACCATGCCCGAGTCGGCGTCCTTCACGGGCTCGTTGACGGTTCCGTGCGCGAGCGATCCCGTGGGGAACGACCGGAGCGCGCCGTCGTATCGCTCAGCGAGCCGGCGCGCGCGATCGCGCCGCCGCCGGGCCTCGTTCAGCACGAGGTCGTTGGCCTGAATCTGGTGGCGGACCTGCTCGACGTACTGCTCGCCGAAGTCCGTCTGGGAACGGGGGGCGCGCTGGGGCGCGGACACACTTGACATCTGACCTTCTCCTGCCATTGAGCGTTGAACCAGTTGGGTTGCGAGGCCCGGGTGCTTCGCGGGTACCACCCCGCACCGAAACCTCGAGCAAAGCTTGGCGTGGCGTGGCGCGCGGACGGAAAAGTCACGGGCCGCCGGGCAGGGGTGGTAAGGCCCCACCCGGCGGCTCAAACCCAACTTCAACAGCAGGCCCGTATCAGTACACGACCCGGTGGATGGAAGACTCGGCGGAAGTGTCACTCCGGCCCGACGATGCCGTCCACGCGCGCGATGCCCCTCGGCCGCGGCCGGCCGAGAGGGCGAACCCGCGGACTACCCTGGGTGTGGATGAGCGACGAACGGCCCGGTCGGTGCTGGTACCAATGAGGCGAAGCTGCGTGCCGACGACCCGCCCGAGCATGTGATTCCCGCGGCGCTCGGCGGGACGCTCGAAACCGGTCGGGTATGCCGCGAGTGCAACGAGCGAGCGGGACGGGAGATAGGACGGACCGCTCCAAGACGACTGGCTCGTGGCGCAGACGAAGATCCTGCACGAGGTGGTCAGTTCGCGACGGGGAGCGTCTGGGAAGCCCCGGACCGGCAAGTCGGACGCGCATCGGAAGGGGCGCCCCGACATCGTCGTGGACATTGACCGCAACTGGATCCCGACTGTGCGGAGCAACATCGACCGGACCGAGACCGCGGCGACGATCGCGGCGGCCTCGGAGAAGGAGGCGAAGCGGCTCCGTGAACGCCTCGTCAAGCAGCTGGCCGCTGAAGGTCTGAAGATCCAGGACGAGGAGATGACGCGCGAGCAGTTCAATGAGGTCGAGGTGCACGTGAAGCGCGATGGCGTCGTCTGGCTACGGGCGGCGGCAAAGATGGTGCTCGCCACGCTGTCGCTCTGCGTAGATGAGGCGTGGCTCGAGACCGAGGACGCTGCGCGGCTCCGCCGCTAGTTGTGGGCCGAGCAGCCCGCCAGCGACGACGGCTCGCCGGCGTTCACCTACCCGACGGCGCCGAGCGCCCCAGAGACCTGGGTCGCTCCGCCGCCAACACATCTGATCTCGGTGTGGTCGACCCCAGCGAGTGAAACGCGAGTCGTCGTGAGCGTCGGTCTGTTCGGGGCCTTCTACCTACGCTCCGGCGTCGAGGTCCCCGCCCCGCTTTCGGACAAGGTTTGGGTGATCGAGCCTGGTAGCGCCTTGCGCGAGCTAACTCGGCAGTCGTTCGTCCAGGAGGCGACCCTGCGCTACATCGAGCAGGATGAGCAGGCCGAGCAGCCCGAGCAGGGCGAGAAGGAACCCGGCTCGGACGGGACATAGCGCAACCCCGGCGACGAGGTTCAGATCCGGCGCACGGTCCACCACGACGAGCTCGGCGCCCTTCGCAACGGCACCACCGCACGGGTGCTCGAGGTCGCGCGCCCGGAGGACCGGCTGCGACTGCGGCTCTCGGACGGACGCGACGTCGAGCTCGACGGCGTGCAGGTCGAGCAGGCCGACGTCCGGCTCGCGTACGTCCAGCACCCGTTCCCCGCGCAAGGACAGACGACAGACACCGCGCACCTGATCATCGGCGAGCACACCAGCCAGCACGGCAGCTATGTCGGGTTGACGCGCGCCCGCGAGCGCACCGACATCTATGCAGCCACCCTCGAGCTCGAGGCCGAAGACGGGCAAGACCAGCTGGCGGCGCTCGCCGAACGGATGAGCCACAGCGAGCTCGAGGCGCCGTCGATCGACATCCCATTGGAGCCCGAGGCAGCCGTCGCGCGCGAGTCCGAGCAACAGACAAGAGAGCTGGACACCGGTGTCGTCCCAGAGCCCGAGCAGGGGCTGGGCTGGGACCTGTGACGATCGTCCATCGCTGGGCTGACCAGTCTTCCCTCAGTCACCCAGAACCCTCTCCCCCTCCCCGGACCTCACTGCGGAACCGCACCGGCGGCGGGGCTGTCACCGAGCGAAGCGAGGGAAAGAGAGCGCGAAGCGCGACCTTGACAACCCCGCCGCCGGTGCCACCATCACCCCAAGTCCGGGGAGGGGGAGCTAACCAACGCGGGCGGCCGCTCCAATTGGCGAAATGCGAGACGGACATCGTCTACCGGCCGAAGCGCGAACCGTCTGACGGCAAGCCGACATCCACGATCAGCTCTCGAGGGTTGATACAGGATGTCTGGGTTCGTGTCCGCGCGTGTACGCGGAGCCGGCGCACTTGTCGTCACTCCTTCTGTCCGGCGGCCGCGATGCGAGAGACGAGGTGGCCCGCCACGAATGGGAAGGTCGTTGGGGCCGGCAGCCTCCCTGATCGCGCGACTCCTGGCGGCCATTCGACGGCGGTTCCGGGATCACTCGCGGCGGAGGTCCAAGTCGCGAGCCAACTATCCTTGCCGCCCTCGATGCGCGCTTCCCATCACCTGTCAACGCGGCTTCGGCATCTACAGAGGCGTCGCGACGATGCCCAGCTCCCTTAAACGCGATGCACGAATCCTCATCGCCGGGGCGGGTGGGTTCATCGGCGGCCACCTAACACACAGACTTGCCTCGGACGGCTATACCGATGTGCTCGCCGTTGACCTGAAGCCCACTGGCAGGTGGTGGCAACCCGCGGAAAACGCCCTCTCGACCGATTTATCCGACCTCGCGCAGTGCCACCACGCGGTTCGCGACCGGGACATCATTTTGAATCTCGCAGGCGATATGGGCGGTATGGGATTCATTGAATCCCATCGAGGCGACTGCATGCTCTCCGTGCTCATCAACACCCATCTTCTCGTAGCGGCGCGCGCGGCTGGCGTCGCTCGCTACTTCTACGCGAGCTCGGCTTGCGTGTATCCAGCCAGCAGACAAGACCGGCCCAATGCACCTCCACTCAAGGAATCAGATGCGTACCCAGCGGCTTGCGAGGACGGTTACGGCTGGGAAAAACTCTTCAGCGAGCGAATGTGTCGACACTTTCTCGAGGACTTCGGCGTTCCGACCCGCGTCGCCCGCTACCACAATGTTTACGGCCCGCATGGCGCATGGATGGGCGGGCGTGAAAAGGCGCCTGCGGCGATGTGTCGCAAGGTCGCGGAAGCCAAGATCTTGGGGAACCGTGAGATCGAGATTTGGGGCGACGGACAGCAAACTCGATCCTTCATGTACGTCGACGACTGCATTGAGGGCACACTCCGGATCGCCGCCTCCGATGAGGCTGAGCCACTTAATCTGGGTTCGAGCACAGCAGTGTCTATCAATCAGCTGGTCGACGCGGTCGAATTGATCGCCGGCGCTACCCTCAGACGACGGTATGTCGAAGGTCCGCTAGGGGTGCGCGGGCGGTCGAGCGACAATAGCCTGATAGCGCGAAAGCTCCGTTGGACGCCGACCGTTTCCTTGGCTCAAGGACTTGAGCCGACTTATCGCTGGGTGCATGACCAAGTTGCCCGACACCATCTACGCCCATAAGTCCGACCCAGGCGCTAGATATCCCCTCGGGGCCCATTGCCCGGCCTCGCAGTGGGCGGTCGGATCTCGAACCACCCATCCGCCAAAAGTCGGCTAATCGCCGTGTGCTCCCTCAATGCTTGTCTGGCTTCCTACCGCCGAGCTCGCTGAGACCGTCGGCCCCGTCGCGTCAGTTAGTGTCGAGATAATCGACCATTGGGATGGGTCGCGCTTGCCCCGCTCTGCGGAAAGCGGCTCGGTGACGCTGGTCGTGGAGACTCAGGCGCACGACGAGGTTCCGACTTGGAGCGGTCTTGCGATCCTCGAGCGCGCCAAGGCAATGGCTTCTGGTCACGGCAACGCGGTGGTCGTGGTGCCCGACAACGGCACCGACGACGAGATCGCACGTCGCGTTGGCTCTGACGTGGACCGGCCGCCGGGCGAGCACGGATCACATCGCGTTTCCTGGACGGCGACTGCCTCCCGGACTCCGAGGACTGGCTAGGTTGCCACCTCGACCGGATCGAGCGAGATGCAGCGGCAGCGAGCGGGGGTCACACCGTCTACGACCCGCGGCTTCCTCGCGCGTGCTGACGATCATGGACTTCGGCTTCTTGTTGCGGCCTGGGCAGCCATCGATCGGTCGACTCCGAGCCGCCGACAGCCCGCGGTGCGGCCGCTACCGGTAGCGGACCGAGTCACCGAGCGAGTCGAGCGCCTCCCGGCGATCGCGGACACGAGCGGGACGAGGGGATCAGGCATCGAATCCCAACCCAGCCCTCGAGAAACATCAGCGTTGGATCGATCTCCGCGAACTCTGGCCCATACCACTTCCTTGGGAAGATGGGGCTTGGATTGCCGGAGAGGAAGCACCCGACCAGGAGAAGGTGGAGTTGGCGATGATGTGGTGGTCGCATCTGGCCATCAGGAGGAGGTCCTCGTGGTCCATGTTGCCGTCCATGAATATGACGGGATTCGCCCACCGAAGGTTGGCCTGCCGCAACGCCGGCGGTCCGGGCGGTCACACCGTGCCGGAGCAGTGCGCTGATGCGCGCCCTGCGCCGGAGTGCCACAGACTGGGGAAATGGCAGCGAGCGCGCTTAGCCGGAGTACGTGCGCGGCCGGCGGCAGAGGCCAGTGGCTGAACGGGGAATGTGGCAAGTCGACGTGATCGCGGACCCGGACAACGGACCGGCCGAGGCGGTATTGATGGCGCAGACCAGTCCGCTTCACGCGCGATCCAGGAGCATGGCGGGCAAACGTCGCGTCCCTGGCACCTCCTCAGGGGATAACGGTGTCCTAACCGGTGACTGGGCGGGCGACTCGTCGCGCCCAAAGCACCCCGACGAACGAGTCACACATTGAAGGTGTACTGCTACTACACGGCGGCGTATCAGGATCTGGTCGATCGGTGGCTTCGGCCGTCGGTTGCACGGGATTACCAACTCGTCGAACATCGTGACCCTGAATCGACTGTGATTGCCCCTAAGAGTCCAGGCTGGGTGTCCATCACGCGCCGTAAGTTCGCTTTTATCCTGGAAGATGTGCGAGGTAACTGGAGCCAGCCGTTCGTTTACTCAGACCCGGACGCGCAACTGCTCGGCCCAACCCGTCTCCGTCTATTGCACTTAGTTCGCGGCAGGGACCTGCTGTTTCAGAAGGACTCGTCACGGCCTGATGCCCTGTGTACGGGCTTTTTTATCTGCCGCGGTAACTCCAAGACACTGAAGTTTTGGAGCACGGTGCGCGACCAAATGGCTGAGGCGGACGATCAATACGACCAAGACTATGCCAACGTTTGCTCGATCGGCAAGGCCGCGAGAAGGAATCATCGGCTGGCCCTATCTCGTCTGATCGCCACTCGTCTTTCACAGCATCGTGCGAATCCGCTTGCCCTTCGGTGGGGATATTTGCCCGTCCAGTTTTTCGGGGGGAGACACCTTCGCCCGCCGTGTGGTGGCCAGGGATGCCACTAGCGATTGCCGACCCAGATCTAATGCATCACGCAAATTACACGGTCGGCCTATCCAATAAGGTTTGCCCAGCTTCGGTACGTCAGAGCGAGAGTTGCCGCACGCGACGCGACATCGGTGAAGGGTCGATCGTTTTGGCAGTAAGGGAGCGAGCTATTGGATTGGGTCGATAAGCGCTACCAATTCCGTCTGCCTTCGCTCACCACGTTGAGCGTCGCTGTTGGGAGGCCGCCTGTCTTTCCCCCCACGTCGCGCCGCAACAAAATTGCTGAGGCGGGTGGCGCGCTCGGTGCGTAGCACAATTCGTTTGGGCTTTGCTGACTTCTGGCCGGGATTCAGGCTCGAGGACCATATCCTGTTCCATGCGGCCAATGCGTGCGGCCGGTTCACCGTCACCGATCCAGCAGAAGCTGAGCTCCTGATCTTCAGCGTGTTCGGCCAACGCCACCGCCGATTCACTGGGACCAAGCTGCACTACACGGAAGAGAAAGTCAGCCCGCCGCGCGGCCAAGCCGACTTCTTCATTGGGGGTGACCACATCGCCCACTCCCGCTACCTTCGGCTGCCGGGGTTCGTCTCGCATGCATACTTCGACCAGCTCTCGGATTTTCATCCTTCCCCGCTGGTGCAGTGGCGCGACCGTGAGTTTTGCAATTTCATCTACAGCTGGTCCTCGCACCACCCAATCCGGCGGACATTGTTTGAGCGGCTCAACGAGTATCGTACGGTGGCGAGTCCGGGGCGCTACCTCCACAACGTGAATGCTTCGGAGCTCGCCAATCGGGATGATCTCAGCTGGCGCCATTCGAAGGTCCTCTACCAGCGCCGCTTTCGGTTCACAATTGCGTGTGAGAACTGGAGCCACCCGGGTTACGTGAGCGAAAAGCTTTATGACGCGCTTCTGGCGGGCACCATTCCGATCTACTGGGGAAGCCCCACCGTGACCGGGGACGTGGACGAGCGCGCTTTCATCAATTGCCATGCGTTCAGAGGTGTCGATGACGTCGTCGCCACGGTTCGCGACATCGATGCCGACCCGCGGTTGGCCAGCGCCTATTTCGCGGTCTCGAACCCATCACGGGTGTCCGTTCAGGAGTATTTCGACCGTTTGGTCAAGTTCCTCGACGCGGTGGCTTCGTTTGCGGAGAGCCAGAGGGGGCGTAGTGGGCGGATGCGCCGGCGAGCTGTTCGGCTCACGGTTCAGGCGCCCCTGGTCGAACCTGTACGCACGTGGCAGTCCGCGTACTATTGGTTGGGGGCGTGGAGACGACGCGTGACGGCCAGGCATCGGAACCCACTCGGCCTGTGAGCGGCGTAACCGTCAGCGTCGTGATGCCCGTGCGCGACATGGAGTCAACGATCGCCGCTCAGCTGGCGGCGCTCGCTGAGCAGGACTTCGGCGCGGCATGGGAGTTGGTCATCGCCGACAACGACAGCAGCGACGGCACCGTCGCGGTGGCGGATGAGTGGCGCGAGCGCCTGCCGATGCGGATCGTCGGGGTGCCAGGACAAGGGGATCGCGGGCATGCGATCAATGTCGGTGCGGCTGCGGCCCGAGGCGAGCTGCTGGTCTTTTGCGACGCCGACGATGAGGTCCGGCCCCAATGGCTGGGATCCATGGTTGATGCACTGCAGCGGAATCCTTTGGTGGTCGGCGGCATCGAGTTCGCCAGGATCAACCCGCCTGATCGAGCAGTGGCGCACGAACAGGATCTGCAAGGCATCCCCTGGCTGCGGTTTCTTCCGGCCGGATTGGGGGCCAACCTCGGCGTCCGGCGTTCGCTGTTCGACGAGCTGGGAGGCTTCCCCGAGGGTTTCCGCAGATGCGAGGAGGTCGCCTTCTGCTGGAATGCCCAGCTCGCAGGTCACCGGCTCGCATTCGAACCAGCGGCCATCATCGACTACCGCCTGAAGCGACATTCGAAGCCCGAAGCCTTCAGGCACTACGTCCGCGAGGGCGTGGAGATGGTTCGCCTGTATCTCGCCTTCCGCGATCGCGGCATGCCGCGTTCACCCCTGCGCGACATCGTGTATGACTACCTCAGCGTCCCGTTCTGGCTCGCGAGAAGACAGACGTATCGAGCGGCACGGATCGGGGGCTGGCGCGTTGGCCGGCTCGTGGGGTCGCTACGGTGGCGCGTTCTCTATCCGTGACAAACCCAACAACATCCCGTAGCCAAGAGCTTCGGGGGGCTACCTAAGCCGGGCCACCTGGCAAATACTCGGGCTCAAGCAGGGAAGGGTGTCGCACACGATGAGACCAGGAGGCCGGAATCCCCACAGCTGAAGCTGATGGACCGCGCCGCCGGTGTACTAGCGCGTCGCGCTCCCACCCTCCCCGCGCCGCGGTACGCGGCGTCAGGCGCGTCGGTGGCTGGCAGACCGTCGCTTACGCCACGCGCTAGGCGAGCCGCGCCCGCGACACATCTCACGTCCTGACGTGGACGATCTCGGCGCTCTTGCATGACGCCTGGTTTCTCGAGGAGCAGTAGCGCGCCGGCGAGGCCGTGTCGCTGCTGAGTCGACCAAGGTCGACGAATTCTCCTTCGGCGGGGAGAGCGCCGCTCTCATCCTCCCGGGCGGTACGGGGGCGCTGCCCGCGCAAACGCGTTGGCGCAACCCCGCCGAGCTCAGTGGCGCCCTGGACCGGCGCTCTGGCGTGACGCCTCCTCCCTCGAGGAGCGACAGTGCTGCCGGCACTCACCGATGCCGTTGACGCGACTGACGTCGACGAGTTCTCCTTCGCCTGCGCGAACGACAGCGGGGTCTTATTGGCACCCGTCCGACTGCCAACAAAAAGGCCGCTCTCGCCACGGACGAGCACCAGCGCTGATGCCGCACTCCTGCTTGCCGAAGAAGCGGAAGACGGCCGGTGGAGGCCAAGGTCGCGACCCGACTTCGGGCCGCAGCGCGGCGCGATCGCTTTCATTTGCGGCCGGCTCGGGTTTCGCGAGTGCATCGGCGACCAGCGATGGCCCCGGCCACGGCTGGCGGCGTGATCGCTTTGCCACGCTAGCGATCGCGCGCACAACCTGACGTGCTTCTGCGTCGGGACGCGTTTCCCCGACCAGTGGTTGCCTGCCCCGCTTGGCGCGGCGAGCAGCGGAGCCGGCGCCTTCCGACCTGAACGCGACCGAGGCCCGCCGGGACGCGTTGTGCTCCTGGCGAATCTCAGGGCCGCGACCGGTGCTGAACGTCTGTCCTCCTTCCGTGACTCCGCGGGTCTCCACCGGGCACCCGCGAGGGATCGCAAGCGTGGCAATCCGATCGCGGGCCGGCTCGGCGCCGGACGATTGAGAGGTCGCCAAGGCACAAGTCCCGCAAGGGGCAGGTGGCGACGGCAGGCGACGTGGCTCCTGTGTTAATTGATGGAGCAGTCTGTCGATGTCGCAGCGCGCTGCTGCCTCATCCAAGTCGCGTGATCGCTGGGCTCGCCGACGAGTTCTGCCCTGCGGACCCGGCGTGTATCGGTAGCTATCCACGCGGCTGTTGGCGTTAGCGATTACGCCGGCACGTCGGAGCAGAACTACGGCGCGACGTATTGCCTGCGCTGTCTCCGGGATGTAGGCTGCTCATCCCGGAGCGGAGTGTGGGCTGGCGGACGCGGAGGGCGCAATGCTTGTTGTCGTGAATCGGTTGTTCTTGGCGCAGGTGGCAACGGCCGCGGCGCTGCTGTCAGCTGCAGGTGGGGCGTGGGCGATCCCAGCGCCGACAACGCTCGGTTATACGGGTGGCGAGCGGGCGTACGGTATTCCGAGCGGCGTGCTGGTGGTTGGGGTGGCGGTCCAGGGCGCGTGGGGCGGCGAGAGCAACAACGTCGGTCAGCAGGGCGAGGGGATCACCGGTTATCTGACGGTCAGGCCGGGTCAGACCATGTTCGCGGAGGTCGGCCAGAACGGTGGCTACGACGGCGGTGCGACTTTCGGCGGGGGCGGGGCTGCCGGCGCGCCGCCGCCGACGCTCTCGGGCGCGAACGGCGAGTTCGCGAGCGCGGGTGGAGGTGCGAGCGACGTCCGGACCTGCTCGATCCACGCGGCGAGCTGTTCCGGCGGTGGCAGCTCGCTCGGTTCGCGGCTGATCGTCGCCGCCGGTGGGGGCGGCTTCGGCGGCGGCGGCAACAGCAATTCGCCGACGTGCGCTGGACCGGTGATGCCGGGGACGGCGGATAACCACCAGACGAATTTGCCAAACGCGCTTCCGGGCGGCCCGGCGCCGGTGGTCACCGCGGCCGGGATCGTGATCCCGGGGTTCGCGTCGGACAACCACAGCTCGGTGATGACGATCAATGGCACGACCGACGCCGCGATGGGGAGCGCGACCGCCGGCGCCGGGGGTGTGCTGGCCGGCTGTTCGAGCGGCGCAAGCATCACGTATTCGAACAGTGTCGCCGGCAGGTCGGGCGCCGGGCCGAAGGGCGGCACCGGCGGCAACGCGAGCGGTCTGCCGCCGTTCAGCGGCGGCGGCTGTACCGGGAACGAGTGCGGGGATGCCGGGGCGGGCGGAGGCGGGGGTGGTGGCTACTTCGGCGGCGGCGGCGGCGCGACCGGTTATGACACGTGCTCCTGCGGTAACGACGCCGGTGGCGGCCAGGGCGGCGCCGGGGGCTCGAGCTTCGCGGCCAACCAGGTGCAGTTCCCCCGGGCCCCCGGTGTACTCGGAAACGTCCGCGACGTGTTCATCAAGTTTGTCCCGGTGATCGAGATCGACGCGCCAGCCAATGGCGCCGTTTACGCGCCGGGGCAGTCCGTCGACGCGAGTTGGAGCTGCGGCTTCGACCCCGTGACCGCGCTCGGCCCGGGCAACAACTGCACCGGCACGGTCGCATCCGGGAGTCCGATCGACACGAGTCCCGGCACCCACACCTTCACCGTCAAGGGCAAGGTCAACAACAACGCCAGCCAGAATCTAAAAGCCACGGTCACGTACACCGTCCGCTCGGGCGGTCCGCCGTCCAACACGACGAGCGGCCGCGCCGGCGGTCTGAAGTTCACGCTGACGGCCCCGCGTAGGGCAGCTGCCGGCGGGAAGCTGACCGTGAGCGTGACGAAGAGCGGCAAGAGCAACGCCTTCAAAGTCGTCAGCTATCGCTTCGGTCTCGATGGGAAGAAGGCCGCGCTGGTGACTTCAAAGGCTGGCACGGTCAAGCTGTCGCTCAACGGTCTCAGCGTCGGCCGCCACACGTTGAAGGTCGTGATCACGCTCCGCCCGACGGCTAAGCACAAGACGAGGAAGACACTGACGCTAAGGCTGGCGTTCACGATCACGTAGGGGCAGCTCGACCCACCGACGCCGAGCGACCGATGCTCCGGAGGATGCAAAAGCTCGCTCTGGCACCCCGCGCCACCAACGGAGCAGGACATCGCCGGCCCGGCCGTCGCGGCCCGTGGAGCGGACCGCAGTCGCGAGGCGAAGCGGCCACGTCGCACCGTGACCGGTCTAGGCGTAATCCGGCAACGACCTGAGGCGGCGCCCGGGCGAGCGCTTTCACGATCTTGGTGCCCTCCGACCGGACCACCGCTTCGGCGACCAGGCAGTCGCCAGCACCTCGAGCGGACCGACGAGCGCTTTGCCACGGGCGCGGGCGCCGACTCAGCTTCGGCACCCGCGTTTGTGGACGCTCGGTCTGTGTGCCGAGCTCGGGCTTAGGTGGTGTGGTGGAGTCCGGCGGCGGCCGGGATCATCGGGGCGCGACGCGCGTGCACGGTGTCGATGATTTCGGCATTGTCGATTCCTCTTAGATAGACCGACGTGATGCCGAGGTTGGCGTGGCCGAGCTGCCGCTGGATCACGACCAGCGGCACACCTTCCCGGGACATCTCAACAGCATGCGCGTGCCTGAGCTGATGTGGCGCGAAGCGGCGACGAACTCCGGCCTTGACGGCAGCGTCACGAAGCTGGACGCGCACCCCAGCCGGCGAACTTGGCCGACCCCGCGTTGGGCCGCGCAGCACGCAAAACAACGGGCCGACCGGCATCGATGCTCGGAGCTGGAGCCACGGGCCGAGTTGCTCCCAGGCCCAGCGGTCCATTGCGACCTCGCGGCGCTTGCCGCACTTCCCCCGGCGGACGAGCACAGAGCCTCGTCCAGGATCGAGATCGCTCTCAGTCAGCGCGAGCGCCTCGCTGATCCGCAGGCCCGCTCGCCACAACACCACGATCAGCGCACGGAGTCGGACTCCATCCGGGTCCTCGCCAGTGGCGTGCATCACGGCGATGATCTCCTCAACGGCCGGAGGGTCGGCTGGGTAGCGCAGTCCCTTGTCGCGGGGCGGTCGGCCCTGGTGGTAGCCGGGAAGCGTCGCCGGCGAGCGGCGCCGGCCGGCGCAATCGAGCAGCGATACGGACTCCATCGCGTCCTCCTTCGGGCGAATTGATCAACGTCCGCATCCTTCCGAAGGGCGCTGGCTCCCGTGGGTCTGATCGGGCCGACCGCTATCCTTACGAGACGGCGATAGTAAGGAGAGACATGGATACGAGCGCGAGAATCACCTCGAAGGGCCAGATCACGATCCCGAAGAGCGTCCGCGACGCACTTGAGTTGCACGAGGGCGACGAGGTGCTGTTCAGGGTGGAGCGATCACGAGCTGTGATCGCCAAGACCCCAAGCTTCCTGGACTTCGCCGGTGCCGTCACTGTGCCCGCTGCGAAGCGCGGCACGCCGTGGGATGAAGTGCTGCGCCGCACCCGCGCGGACCGTGCGAGCCGACGCTGAGCGCGTTCCTCGACACCAACATCCTGATCCGCCACCTCACCGGCGACCCCCCGGATATGGCCGTGCGCGCAACCGCCGTGCTCGCCGACACCGAACGGTTGCTACTCACTGATGTCGTCTTCGCCGAGTGCATCTACGTCCTGGAATCGTTCTACGAAGTCAAGCGCGACCAGGTCGCGGCGCTGATGCGCTCAGCGATCGCGCTGCCCACGCTCGAGACCGTCGACCCGGTACTTCTCCTGCGAGCGCTCGAGGTCTACGAGCTCGACCGGCTCGACTTCGCTGAGGCCTACCTCGTCGCTCAAGCCGAGGTCACCGGCATCCGGGTCGTCCTGTCGTTCGACCGTTCGATCGACCGCATCGATACCGTCACCGGCCGCCAGCCATAGCCGCCGTCCGAGCGCTCGCGTGGCAAGGCAATCGTGCGGCGCTGATAGCTCCGGACGCCTCCCTTGTCGCCGATGCGCAAGCGGGTTAGTACCTGACGGCGATCACGAAAGCAGGCGTCGTCGGGCCGCTTGAGCCGACGCTTCCGATTAGCCCGAAGCACGACTCTGGCGGAGGGCCTGTCTGAGTGCTGGTTTCCGGTCTGGATCCGGGATTCGGCTGTCCGGTTCGGTTGGGGTCGCCGGTCGTCCAACGCGGTGATCTCGACCTGGACCTCTGAGTTGCTCGCGTTCGCCGATGAACCAGCGGCGTCGGTGCGAAACTCCGAGTCGGCCCGCTCGTTCTAGCTAAATATGCGAGTGGTTCTTCGGAACCTGCGGGCCGTTCTCCGAATCGTCCTGGTTGCCCTGGTCCTCCCGGCAGCCGGGCCGCTCGCGTCTGCGGCCGCTAAGACGTCGTCTAAGCCGGTGGTGGTGCACCCGAGGTGGCGAGTGGCGCTGCGTACCGCGTTCCTGTACGCGGCCGCCAACGATCGCTACGTAGCGATCATCCACGGCTCTTCCAGGCCACTGCAACTGACGCTGATAGACGAGCTTTCCGGCACCCAGCAGGCCCTATCGCCCCCCGATTGCGCAGGCCCCAACAGCCTGAACGACGGTTCCCCTTTCTTTGGCGGCCCGTATCTGATGGTGTCGTGCGGGGCGGTTATGCCCCCGTACACCTACGCTCTGTACAACCTCGACAGCGGACAGTGGACGTCCTTCACCGCGTCTTCGCAATGCCCCTGTAAGCCAATTGCGGTCGGACGCTATTGGGTCAAGCTCGACGGTGAAGGCGACTACTACCTGCAGAACATCCAAACGGGGGCGGTCGAGCCGGACCCCGTTACGGCCGGAGACCGCATCTTCGATGACCTCGGCGCGCCGTCCGGGACCCGGTCTCTGTGTTCACCGCTGCGATACCCGCGCCTCTATGACCCGATGTTCCACGTGGCGGAGCCCGGCCTGCTGACCTTCTATGGTCAGTTCGCGCTGACTGTTGAGGGTGGGTCCCCAGATAGCGCTGCGTACTACTACCAACACTTGCGTCGTTGCCGATCCAGGCTGAACTTAGTCGTTTGTGACTATTGCGGGCCTGGTTTCACCAACCAGCCCGTCGCAAGCTCCCGGGCAGTCATGACCTCTGATGGCACGACGCTCAAGGGTTGGCTGCTCCCCACCCTGTGGCGGTTGATCGTCTATCCCCCGGCGGCCACGCAGGCGCCCCGATGCGTAGCGGACACGCAAGGGGTCATCCCCGTCGCCCTCACCGCAAGGACAATCTACGTACGTGCCATGTGTGGCAATCAGGCGTTGTGGGCGGCCGCCCTGCCCATGCCGAGCCCCCGCCAGCAGCGATAAGTGCTGGAGGCGGCCGCCGTTGCGGCGGGGCCGGATGGCATCGCCCAACCCGGAAGTTCCGCCTCGGACGGCCGGCTCGGAAGGAATCAGCTGCGAAGCGACGCGATGGCCCGCGAGACTTCTGGGTTCTCGGAAACGTGCCGCAACTTCGATGAGCGCGGGACGTTTTTTTCGTATGAAGCGCCCGGGTGCGATGGCAGGAATGGCTCGTTATGGCGCGCCGGCTTCCCGACGTCGGACCCGTACCCAGCGCGTGCGAGCAGTGGTTCGGATCCTCGTGGCGGTGTTGGCGGTCCTCCTGGTGGCTCCGATCGCGTCGGCGGCGGCGAGCAAGCCGTCGAAGCCGCTGTTGTTGAAGGCGAAGTGGCGGCGGCTGGTATTTCGCTCCGGTGAGCCCAGTGGCGTGGCCGCGACCGATCGCTATGTGGCGTTCTCCGACTGGCACGCGCCAACGGGGAATGGCCTGCCGACGCCCGGGCCGTTGCTGCTGATCGACGAGCAGACCGGCAGGCGGAAGCAGGTCTCGGGTCCCGACTGCGCGAGTCCCTCGGCGATGATGTTCGGCGGCCCGTGGCTACTGGTCGTCTGTCCCGGAACCCCGCTCGTAGGGGGGACGTACCAGCTGTACAACCTCACGAACGGGCAGTGGACTCCGTTCCAGGTCTCGCCGCAGTGCACGGGGGGCTGCGAGCCGGTCGGCGTCGGGCGCTACTGGGTGAAGATCATGATCGACGAGGGGATCCCGGAGCGCCCCCCTGCCGACTACTACCTCCAGAACATCGCCACCGGTCAGTTCGAGCCCGATCCCGCGACTCCAGGAGGAACCGTCTTTGATGACCTGGGCGCGCCGTCGGGCTCTGCGCCGCTGTGCCCGCCGTTGCAATACCCGTCCGTCTACCCCTACGACTATGGGGCGTATCTCGGCGCGGTGATGTTCTACGGCCAGTTCGCGTTGACCTTCGGACAGAAGCTTCAGGGTCCCGCATATCCCGGCAATCAGACCTGGAGACTGCGCAGGTGCCGATCCAACCTGAACCTGGTCATCGGCGACATAACAAACCCCGGCGGCACACCGGTTGCAAGCTCCCGCGCGGTGGTTATGACCCGTGACCGCATCACGTTGCACGGCTGGTTTCTGCCGAGCCTTCGCCGGTTCACGATCCGGACCGCGCTGCGCGACTACGTCAATCTGGTCGCCGTCACCGACCGCAACATCTACATACGCACGAGCGACTACCTCCAGGTGTGGGCGGCACCCCTCCCATCGCCAACGCATCGCTCACATCAGTAAGGCGATTCGCGTCGACGGACTGTCGCAATGATCGACAAGCAAGGGTCGGCGAGAGGCGCCTGGGCCGCGCGGACTAGCCGACTGGCCTGGTTTCCTCCCGCCGCCACCTCGAACCGTGCATGCGGTTCTCTCGCACACGGCTCTCCGACGTTCTTCACCGTCGGCATTCGGCGTCCCGGCGCCATGACCGATTGGGTCGTGGCGCGACGATGGTTCCGTTGAGGTTGATCAGTCCCGAGCGGTCGGGTGATTGGTTGATCGACCCACCACCCGTAGCCGCCATGCTGCGCTTGTGGCGTTTGGCGATGAAGCCGCCAAGGCGCACGAGCGCGTGGAGCGTGATCTTGTCGAAGAGTTGGGCGGAGTTTCCGTAGCGGAAGTAGCCCGCCCAGCCGCGCAGGAAGCGGTTGACATCCTGCACGACCAGCTCGACCGGTAGCAGCAGCCTGCGGCGGTCCGTGATCTCACGGATCCGCTTGCGGGCGTGCTGCCATCGCCTGACGTGAGGGCCAGCGGGCAGGAAGCAGAGATGCCGTGAGCGCGGGAGTGTTGCCGCGCACCCAGCGGTGATGGAAGCCGAGAAAGTCCAGCCCCTCGCCGCCTTCGCGCAGTTCCACGATCCGCGTCTTGGCATCCTTGAGCGTGAGTCCGAGCTCGGAGAGGATCGCCCGCAACGCCTCAAGGGCGTGCTCGGCTTCCACCCGCGTCCGGCACATCACAACCACGTCGTCTGCGTAACGGACCAGAACCCCGTGCCCCGCGCTCGGTCCACTGCCGGTCAAGCCGGTGCAGATAGACGTTGCACAGGCACGGCGAGATCACCCCGCCCTGCGGAGTCCCAGCATCGCTGCGCTTGACCGCCCTGTCCGTGCATCACTCCCGCGCGCAACATCGCGCGCAGCAGCTTCAGGACGTGACGGTCGACGATCCGCTCCTCGATCGCCGACATCAACTGCGAGTGCGGGATCGCCTCAAAACAGTTGGCGATGTCCGACTCCAGCACCCACCGCCTGCCTCTCCACGTCTCATCAACGAGCACCTGGAGCGCGTCGTGCGCCGAGCGCCTGGGCCGAAACCCGAACGAGCACTCGAGCATGTCAGCCTCGAAGATCGGCTCAATGACGATCTTCGCGGCTGCCTGCACGACACGGTCGCGGACCGCAGGGATCGAGAGCGGACGAAGCTCCTCGGCGCCCGGGCTTCGGGATGAACACCCGGCGCGCCGGGAGCGGCCGCCACCTCCCCTCCTTCAGATCCGCGGCCAGCTCGTCGAGCAGTCGGTCAACGCCGTACCGCTCGACATCAGCGATGGTCTGCTTGTCGATGCCGGCCGCGCCACGATTGGCGCGCACCAGCTCCCACGCCCGCTCCAAGACGTCTCTGCGGTAGACCTTGTCGTAGAGCGCGTGGAACCGTCGTTTGGGGTCGGCCTTGGCCGCCCGGTAGAGCGTTCGCTGCAGTTCTCGAACTTTGTCCTGCGTGGTGGCTCTAGCCATTGGTGGCACTCACCGGTCCTTCCCTGTGCGTGACGCATGAACGAAGCAGCGGCCCTTCCCTCGCCGGCGGTTCTGTTGTCCGCTCGGCTCAAGCGGTAATACGGCCGCCTCCGACGCCCACCCGGCTCGCGCTCCACTTCCCGGCTCAACACCGGTTATAGGACGCGACGCTTCCGGCAGCACCAGCCCGCAGACCGCCGGGCCGGGGAGGGCCTCCCCAGTTCCCGCCGCCACCATCTGAACGTTCCACGCCCTCTACACCGGAGAGTTCTTCGAGGCTGCGCTCCAGGCTCTTCACCTCTTCCGTGGCCTTCGCCGTGAAAGACTCGGCTCGGCACTCCCTCACCCCCGCCCGCAGGCGGGCACACTAACGGCGCGGCAGGCTTCGCTTGACGCTGCGGACCGCTCAGTCGCTGCCCCTTGAAGGGCTCTTGACGCTGGGCTTCGACCCGGCCCGTTTCCAGACCGAGCCGCCAGCCTGCTACCGGGCCTCCTGGCAGCTACCCGGACCGGACTCACACCGGCAGGCGACGACGAGCTTATGTCAGATCAGGTCAACTCAAACGACCACCTCCAACACTGGGCGCACTCCGTTCTTCTGTGTAGGCATGAGTCGAAAGGAGACTCATGTCCACGACGATTCCACCCAGGTTGGATGAGACCCCGGAGCAGCGGGATAGCGCCGGCGTGGCGCGGAGCGAGACCGTAGGTCGAGCGCAGCGACGCGCTGGCGCTGCGCGCGGTCCGGATCCCCGCCCCGAGCTCGCCGAGGAGGTCAAGGCTCTGCTCCCTGACGAGCTGATCGACGAATTGCTTGCCGGGTCTCGGACCGAGCAGGAGATCGCCGGCCCGGGCGGCTTGTTGGGCCAGCTCACGAAGCGGCTGGTCGAGCGGGCGATGGAGGTCGAGCTGACCGATCATCTCGGCTATGAGCCGCATCAGGAGCCGCCGGGCGGCTCGGGCAATACCAGGAACGGGGCGACGTCGAAGACGTTGATCACGGAGAGCGGCGAGGTTCGGATCGACACCCCGCGGGATCGGGGCGGGACGTTTGAGCCGCAGATCGTCAGAAAGCGCCAGCGGCGGTTCGAGGGGTTCGACGACAAGATCCTCGCCTTGTATTCCCGGGGGCTGTCGACGCGGGATATCGAGGCGCACCTCGAGGAGATCTACGGGGTCAAGGTCGGCCGCGACCTGATCTCGAAGGTCACCGACGCGGTGATGGACGACGCGCGGGCGTGGCAGACCCGGCCGCTGGAGGACGTCTACCCAGTCGTGTTCCTCGACGCGCTGGTGCTCAAGATCCGCGACGGCGGCAGCGTTCAGCGCAAGGCGTGTTACCTGGCGATGGCGATCAATATGGACGGCGAGCGCGAGGTTCTCGGGATGTGGTTCCAGGCCAACGAGGGCGCGAAGTTCTGGATGCAGGTCCTGACCGACCTCAAGCAGCGCGGGGTTCAGGACATCCTGATCGCGTGTGTCGACGGGCTCAAAGGCTTCCCGGAAGCGATCGAGGCGTTGTTCCCGAGAACGACGGTGCAGACGTGCATCGTTCACCTCATCCGCCACAGCCTGCGCTACGTCCCGCGCCGGCAATACGACGCCGTGGTCAAGGACCTCAAGCCGATCTACACCGCGATCGACGCCGACCAGGCGCTGCTGGCGCTCGAGACCTTCGATGAGAAGTGGGGTGAGCAGCTGCCGGTGATCGGCCAGGCGTGGCGGGACGCGTGGGAGCACGTGATCCCGTTCATGGCCTATGAGCCCGAGGTCCGCCGGGTGATCTACACCACGAACGCGATCGAGGCGCTCAACCGCCAACTACGCAAGGCGCTCAAGACGAAGGGCAGTTTCCCGAGCGAGGACGCCGCCCGGAAGTTGATCTACCTCGCAATCCAGAACGCCGTGCCCCAGTGGACCCGGACGCGCGGGTGGACGAAAGCGTTACTCGCGTTCAAGATGCAATTCGGAGACCGACTGCCCAACTAGCCATCAACCACCGCCTACACAGAAAGGCGGACGCCCTCGCGGTCCCGAGCTGACCGGAGCTAACGCCGCTAAGGACGAGCCGCGTCGCCGCTGCTTGTAGCCCTTTGCGGCAGTGCGCGGGCGCACGGCTCGGCTTGTTGGAGGGTGGGCGCGTTCAGGGCGGCGCGGGTTGACGCGTGGGTCCGGGTGGGGTACGGTCGAGGTGGGGCGGTGGCGGTCCCGCAGGCCGTCGGGACGAGAGGGTTCGGGGATGTTGGGGATGTGGTTTGGATTGGTTTGGGCCATGCGTGCTGCGCGGGTTTGTCGGCTGGTCGGGGTGGTGGGTGTGCTGCTCGGGCTGGTGTTGTTGGGGGGAGCGTCGGCATTCGGGTCGAGCGGGGCTGGCGCTGCTTTGCGGGCCGCTGGGCCCACCGCGAGTGGTCCTCTTCCCACGCGGACTCAGGCCAAGGTGCGGGAGATCATCCGCCGGTTTCGGAACACGAACCGCACCCCGGGAGTCCTGATCGGCATCTGGAGCCCGAAAGGGACGTTCGTCACTGCGGCCGGGGTCGCGAATCTGGCCACCGGGCAGCCGCTGAAGACTGATATGCAGTTCAAGATCGCCAGCCAGACCAAGAATTTCACCGCCAACCTCATCCTTCAGCTGGTGGGTGAGGGCAAGGTCTCACTCGGTAACCACATCTCCAAGTGGGTGAGGGGTGTACCCAACGGCGACCGGATCACGATCGGAGAGCTTCTCAACCACACCAGCGGTCTTGGGGTTGGCACCATCGCGTCGCCAACCATCCGGGCAAAGCTGAAAACCACCGGGTGCACCGAACGGGACCTGCTCGCCGCCGGCGCCTCGGAGCCCCCGGTCGCGCCGCCCGGCGCGAAGTGGTCCTACAGCAACTACGGCTACGACCTGCTCGGGCGGGTAGTGGAGCTGGTCACCGGCCAGAACCTGAGCACAGCGATACGGAAGCGGATAGCCGTTCCGCTCGGCCTCCGCCGAACTTACCTTCCGAGGTCAGGCAGCGGCCTCGGGCCGCCCTTCACCCACGGCTACGGGACCGGCGAGGTCGCCCCCACCCAGGCCCCGAATGCCTCCGATGACGCCACCGCCCTGCACACGGCGTCGTGCACCCGGGCGTCCGGGGGCATGGTCTCCACGCTCTCGGACATGCGCGTCTGGTCCCGGGCCTTCGGGACGGGTGCCCTGCTCAAGCCGGCGGTCTGGAGGAGGGCCAAGAAGGGCCTGTTCCCCTACGTTTTCGCCCAGAACTACAACGGACCCGGCCGCTGGTTCCAAGGCCTGGGATACATCCAGTCCGGCGGGTTTATTGGCAAAGAAGGCAGCATTCCCGGCTATGAGTCGGTCACCATGTACTCCCCGGCCCGCAACACGACGATCGAGGTCGTGTCCACCAAAATAGCCAATGCCATCACGCCCCCGCCGATGTTCCAGGCTCTCGCCATGGCGGTCTTCGGCCCCCACATCGGCTTCGGGCTCACCCCCGCCCAAGCCCTCAAGCCAAACAACTTCGGCGGACCCGGCCCGGAGTGAGACTAGAAGCCTGAGCGTCGCGCGCCCCTATCTGACTATCCCTTCGGAGTTCGAGCGCAGGCGCCACGCGCTTCTGGTTTGATCGACCGATGAAACACGATGGCGTCCGTCCCGAAACGCTGCTGGTGCTCGACGAGGGATAGCCCCAGGGGCGCAAACCCACGATTACCACGGTCGCAATTGGGCTAGAACCGGCAGCCGCTTCTCGATCATCTCGACACTCTGGTTGGCTCTTGGTGCGAAGGTTGCATCGCCGCGACCGGCCCGGGAAGGCGTTGGCGGGTTCGGCGATCTCGTCCGTTTGTGCGATTGACTTTGGCGCCAGCGTCGGATGTCGTTTGGGTCTGAGGTGCGCAACTTTTCCGGGCTGCGGTGGTTGTGTTGTTCAAGGCAAGACGCGGGGTGGGCGCCTTCGGAAGGGAGTCGTTATGGACCGGGTTGCTCGTCGTCCGGATGGCGGTTGGGCTTGGCTTGTCAGGGTGTTCTTGGCTCTGGCGCTGGGCGGATTCACCTCGTTGATGTCGATGGTGCTTGCGCCGACGGCGCTGGCGAACCAGATCTCGAGGCTTCCCTACCTCGGCGGTCCGGTGTTGCATTCCAGCCGTCCATATTTGATCTTCTGGACGCCGCCCGGCGAGAGCATCTCGTCCGGTTCGCAGTCGCTGATCGAGCGCTACTTGACCGATGTGGCCGCCGACAGCGGTAAGTCGAGCAACGTGTTCGGAGTGTTGCGCCAGTACTACGATCGCTCGGGCTTCGCGGATTACCGGCAGACGTTTGACCCGGCCCGGCAGGTGATCGTCGATAGGCAGCCGTACCCGGCGCGAGATACGGTCGCTTGTCCTGACGTCAGTGCCACGTACCCGACGTGCATCAGCAGCGGGCAGATCCAGTCCGAGGTGGAGCGGCTGATCAGGGCCGACGGGCTACCGACGGCGGGGAAGCCTCACCCGGAGCTCGTAGCCAACGCGCCGATCTACTTTGTCGTCTTGCCCGCCCACGTCGACATGTGCACGCCTTTTGGGGTTCAGTGCGCAGACAAGAACCTCACCGGCTATCACGACCCATACCCATTGTTCGATAGCCGTGGTGAGGCTGTTCTGTATGCGGCGATCACGATGGATCCTCTGCAGGGCGTGGCGCTTCCACCGCCGATATCGGGCGCGTGCGACCCGGGTGGCACGGGTGTGGCGCAGGAGCCAAACGGCGACCCTGGGGATTGCGTGATCAACTGGTTGAGCCACGAGGACAGCGAAACGATCACAGACCCGCTCGATAGCGGGTGGCGCATCGCTGCCCGTATGTTGGAGACCGGTGATGCGTGTCAGCACGTTGACGTTGACCCGGATGCGTTGTTGCCGACCCTCGGCGGTAGCGTGAGCGGCGGGACGCTGTACACGCAGGTGATCAACGGCCACCCGTACTACACGCAGAGCGAGTGGAGCAACGGCGACCGCAGGTGTGAGATGCGGCCGACAGCCGGCCGTATCGCGCCACGATTCCGAGTGCGCGGACGCACGAGAGCCGGGATGCCGGTCAGCTTCAACCCTGCTGCTAGCACGAGCATGAACACGCTCTCGAGCGCGACCTGGAACTTCGGGGACGGCTCGAAGCCAGCGTTCTCCTCCGGACACGCAGCGCTCACGCACGTAACGCACCGCTTCCGGCGGGCCGGGCACTACACGATCACCCTCACCCTGGTCGACAACCGCGGCAACATCCAGACCACGACCCGGCGTCTGACCATCCACGCGCAGTAACCCGTCGCTGCCGCTTCGGGCTAATCGGAAGCGTCGGCTCAAGCGGCCCGACGACGCCTGCTTTCGTGATCGCCGTCAGGTACTAACCCGCTTGCGCAATGGCGACCAGGCAGTCGCCAGCACCTTGGACCTGCCCCGGTTTGCGTGACACCGGGTTTGTCGTTTGATTGTTGTTGTTCGAGCGATTGATCTCAACCGTTCAGCGGCGAGAGTCGTAGTTGTTCGTAGGCGACTGGGGAGAGCATCCCGAGGGTGGAGTGTCGGCGTTGGCGGTTGTAGAACGCCTCGATGTACTCGAACACCGCGGACTGCAACTCGAGCCGGTCGGGCCAGCTGCGGCGGTTGACGAGCTCCCTCTTCAGGGTGGCGAAGAACGTCTCAGCGACTGCGTTGTCGAAGGCGTCACCGCGCGAGCCCATCGAGATCGCGATCCCGGCCTCGCCGACGGCGCGACCGAACGCCAGGCTGACGTATTGCGAGCCCTGGTCTGAGTGGTGGATCAGTCCAGGGTCTGGCCGGCGGCGCGCGAGCGCCATGCGTAGCGCGTCGACGACCAGGCTCGCGCGCATGTGTGTGGCCATCGACCAGCCGACGATCTGGCGTGAGTACGCGTCCTGGACGGCTGCGAGGTACAGCCATCCCTCGCCGGTGCGCAGGTAGGTGATGTCCGCCACCCACAGAACGTTCGGTGCAGTCGGTCTGAAGTGGCGCTCGACGAGGTCGGTGGCGGGCGTGATCCCTGGGATCCGGATCGTCGTGCGCCACCGCTTCCGCGGCCTGACGCCTGAGATACCGGCGGCTTTCATCAATCGTGCGACCCGCTTGCGGCCGACGCGGACGTCGTGCTCCATGCGGAGTTCGGCGTGGATCCTCGGCGCCCCGTAGACGCCTCGGCTCGCGTCGTGGATCTGCTTGATCCTCTCGGTCAGCCACGCGTCGGTGAGCGCCCGATCGGATGGCGCTCGGCGCTCCCAGTTGTGGAACGCGGTGCGGTTCACCTCAAGCACGCGGCACATGACGGCGACGGGATAGTTCGTCTTCTCCGCGGCGATCAACGAGTACGCCTCGCCTACCGCCCGTCGTCCTCCCTCGCGAAGAAGACCGCTGCTTTTCGCAAGATCTCCCGCTCCATCCGCAGCTTCGCGTTCTCATCCCGCAACCGCCCAAGCTCCTCACGCTCGTCGCTCGAGAGTCCGCCCGGTCGCTCCCCACGCGAGGACTTCTCCTCCTTGAGCCAATGGCGCAACGTGACGTCGGAGATCCCCAGATCCTTCGCCAACCGGCGCTGCGGCTTGTCGCCGAGCTGGGCTAGCCGGATCGCCTCCCGGCGAAACTCCTCGGGATACGGCGGCCTCGTTCTGGGCACCTGAACCTCACTTTCCCCGGCTTACGACCGGAAGCGTTCAAGTGTCGTCGAAAACGGGGCAACTCCACCTCGACCGGCCGACGACCGCTTTGCCACGAAAGGAGCACTCTGCTCAGACGCCTCCTCGGGGCTACACGCGATCGTCCGGCTGACCCGCGCGCTCACGCCTCCTTTCGTGGCAGCCAACCCAATGAGCGCACTTGTGCTTCGGTGACGTTCCGGTCGTCCGGCTCCGGGCCGCGGCGGAGCTCAACCGGGGTCAAGATCAGCAGCCGGTGCCGAGCGGCCGCTAGGTCCTGAGATTGGGCGACATGCAGGACTGTGTGAAGGACCGTGATGGCGTCGATCCCAAGCCCCGAGTCACGACGGCGGTCGCAACGGAGAGAGTTGCAGCCCCGGGCCGGAGAACGCTAACGCGGGTCGCCAGCTTTAGGCATGTCGATCACAGCGACGCGAACTCGGCCGCGAGCTGGTAGCCGGGCGGCACGAGCTTCGCTAGTGGTCGCTTGACGAGTCCGCCAGCAGCGCCGGGGCGATCGACGGTCGGCAGGCGCAACTGCAGGTCGGACACGGTCACTGCTCGCTGATCGTTGGACGCCCGGCCGTATGGCGCGTCGTTCGGCAGCAGTTCGAGCTTCACGGTGTGGCCGGGGGCGAATCGCCAGGCGCCTGGGTGAAGCTGGAACACCTGGCGCACCGGGCGGTTTGCGATTCGTGGCCGCCACAGCCCGCGGCTGACCAGGGTCTCCTGCCCATCTGGTGCCACGTCGAGCAGCCGCGCCGCGACCTGTGAGTTGGGCCCGGGGAGTGTGAAGTCCGCGATCACGGTGGCGGAGCCGAGCAGCGTAAAGCCGTGCCGCACGGCCAGCTTGTAGGTCCCGGTTCCCGGCTGGGTCGCGCCGGGTGCCGTGGCGCAGGCCGGTGCCGTGATCGGGTTGAACGCGCTGCCGATCGCCGTGCTGCCGGCGCCCGGCTTGATTGTCTGTGCCTTCGCGCTTGTCAGGCGGACCTCGCCGGGCGCCAGGCGCGTCCAGTCCGAGGCGCGATACGGGCCCGCGGAGCTCGCAGAGCCGGGGCAGGTCTCCGTCAGCGCCTGCACGCCTTGAAACGGCTTGCGTCCCTTTCCCTTGACGTAGTAGTCCAGCCAGCGCTGCACGGCGGCGACGTAGCGCGCCAGGTCAGCGGGCTTGCTCTGGGCCCGTGGATGGCCCCAATCGCCGAAGAACAGCGACAGCGGCGTACTCGGATACTGGGTCTTCGTGCGGTTGTAGTAGCGCAGCGACTCGTCGGCGGGGAACAGGTCGTCGGTCCAGCCGTTGGCGATCAGCAGCGGCGCGGGCGGCTCGGAGTGGTCGATGTAGTAGGAGGAGTGGTAGCGCGTGATCTGGCGCAATATCTGCGCCGGAAGCAACCCGGTGTACGGCTCGCCCTGATCGAGTCGCCGCAGCCAGGCGCCAAGGTTCCAGTTGGAGTCCGTCGTGGTGCAGAACGTGGTGGGGGTGCCGCAGCCCGACGCGTACAGCGCCGTGACGTACGACTGCTTCATCACGCCGAACCGACCTCGGTACGGTGCGTTCGCGACGTAGTCAAGCGTGCTCCCATTCGGCACCAGGGCGTAGGCGAGATCGGTCCAGGGGATGAATGGCGCCGCCGCTGCAAGCCTCATCCTTCTTCCATGGGGGCTGCGCCACGGCACCAGCCGTCCGTTCGGCTGCATCACGCGGTCCTTCAACGCGGCCAGCGCCATCGACATGCCCCCGCCATACGAGCCGCCGATCGCCGCAATCGTGGTCGGCGACACCAGCCCCTCGTCGACCAGCTCGCCGGCGAAGTACTGGGCGTCGCGCACCTCGTAGCGCGTGTCGAGCAGGTGGTTGTAGCCGTGAGCGCACTCCCTGGCCGGGACCGAGCCGCGGCTGGCCGCGGTACCGCACGACTCACCGAAACCACGGTCGGACATGCTGAACGTCGCATAGCCCGCCTGCAGCCACGGGGTCATCGAGGAGATCGCCGCGCCGACCCCACCGCCGCCACTGCCCAGACCAAGCTTGTGTCCGCCGTAGCCGTGAAACAACATCACCAGCGGGTAGGGGCCGTGGTGCCTGGCCGATGCCGGGGGCAGGGCGAAGTTCACGTCAATCGCGGTGCCGTCCCAGCTCGTCGCGAGCGTCCGGACCGGCGTCGGCTCACCATCGACGATCAGCGAGCCGCAAAAACGCACCCCGTCAGACTGCGTGCTGCACTTCACCGCACCCCCAAACACGCTCGTCACGCTCGCCTGAGCCGATCCAGCTACCAACAGCGCCAACGTGGCAACGATTACCGAGATCGTCCTACGCATTCCCCTCCTCGATTTAGTGACGAATGTAGCCAACCCTGCCTGGTGGTGTCGTCTGCGCTCAGCTGGTGCGCTCGGTCTCGCCCAGATACACGCGTCCAAGATCGCGCCGGCGGACGACTGCTTTGGCTCTGGCCGCGGCACCGAGCTAGCGACCGCGTCGGCGACGCAGGAGTGGTCCGCCGGCGCCCACGACGGACGAGCGCTTTGCCAAGCGGTTGCGATCGTCGGCGCCCCGAGCGGGGGAACGCATGCCCTGCGTCGTAGGGTCGGCGGGAGGCGTCCCGGACCGCACGGCTTGGCCGACTGGTCCGGGTTGCCTCCCGCCGCCGCATCGAACCGTGCGTGCGGTTCTCCCGCACACGGCTCTCCGACATCGTTCACCGGCTGGCATGCGCAGGCCATCGGGTCACAGTTCCGCCGAGGCGGTAGACGCCGAGCTGGGTGCACCACTCGTAGTTGAAGCGGTCTTTCCAGTTGCGGCCTGTGAGTCCGTGCTTGACGCTGGCGAGGATCGCGAGGCGTTCGTTGAGGTAGGCGTCGATGTGGTCGAACTTCTGCCCGGAGTTGCCGTAGCGGAAGTAATTGCCCCAACCGCGGATCACGGGGTTGAGGTCCTCGACCGCCCACTCCAGCGGCAGCCGCGCGTAGCGGCGGTCCGTCCGTTCGCGGATCTTGCCTCGGATCGAGGCCATCGCCCGCTTGGACGGCCACTTGTTCAGGTACCAGCGACCGGCGTACTTCCACGACTTGCACACCCGATGGTGAAAGCCGAGGAAGTCGAACCCTTCGGCGCCCCTGGCGAGGTGCGCGATCCTGGTCTTCTCGGGGTGCAGTCGCAACCCGATGGTGTCCAAGACCGCCGCCGCCAGCTCCCGGGCCTGTTCGGCCCGGTCGCGGGTGGCGCAGAGGACGACGAAATCGTCGCAGTACCTGACCAGCGTCCCGTGCCATTGCCCGCCGCCCGCCCACGCCTCATCGAGCGTGTGCAGAGCGATGTTTGCGAGCAACGGCGAGATTGGCGAGCCCTGGGGCGTCCCCGCTTCGATCGCGGACACCACCCCGCCCTCGAACACCCCCACCCGAAGCCAACCCCGCAGCAGCTTCAACATCCGCCGATCGCACACCCGCCGCTCGATCTGAGCGACCAGGGCATCCGTCTCGATCTCGTCAAAGCAGCTTCGAATGTCGGCATCGAGCGCCCAGACCCTGCCCTGGTTGACCATCGTCCTGACGGTCTCCAGGGCGTGGTGGGCCGACAGCCCGGGCCTGAACCCGTAGCTGGACGGGAGGAAGTCGGCTTCGAAGACCGGCTCGAGCACGATCTTCGCCGCCGCCATCACCACCCGGTCGGCCACACAAGGAATACCGAGCGGCCTGGTCTGACCAGGCTTGCCCGGCTTGGGGATGCGCACCCGCCGCAGCGGCCGCGGCCGGTAACTACCGGCACGCAACCTGGCGGCGAGCTCGTCGAGGAACTCACCCACCCCCGCAGCGATCACGTCGTCGATGGTCACACCATCAACGCCGGGCGCGCCGCGGTTGGCACGGACCTCGTCCCAAGCCCTGCGCATGACGTCGCTGCGGGCGACCTTGTCATACAGGGCATGGAAACGGCGATCCCGATCCTGCTTGGCACAGCGGTAGAGCACGCGTTGGAGAGCACGAACCCGATCCACACCAGCGGTGCGGCTGACGGACCTAGCCGATACGGCACTCATCAAGTTCCTCTGCTCCTTCCCGTGCATCGATGAAGTACGGGCCCTTCCCCACGTAGCCGGCTTTCCCGACCTCCGAGTACTACGACCCGCTCCGACTGCCGCTCGACCACCCAATGCCACTTCCCGGGTTCGCCGGTTATAGGCCGGGCATCGCTTCCCGTCACCCCGCAGGCGACGGGGCCGAGACGGCTCTCCCGAGTTCCCAGAACGACCGTTCGCACGTTCAACGCCCACATACGCCGGAGGGTTCATCAGCGCCCACTCCTGGAACAAGAGCGCTTTCCGTGGCCTTCGCCCTGCGCGGACGGGCTCGGCTCCCTCTTGACCCACCCAAAGGCGGGCCCCCTTAACGACGCTTGCTCAGGCTTCACACGTGTTGCAGACCGCGCGATTGATCCCGCCCCGCTTCGCACCCAGCCTCTCGACCACGCACGGGGGCTTCACTACCGGGGACCCAGGCGTCTCCCCGGACCGGACTCACACCGGCAGGCCGCCCTGAACTTGTCGCCTCTACGTCATGTCGATCTTCCTTTCTTCATGGCGCCGAGGCAGTCTCGGCGCACCCGCGCTTAGCAGGGCTGAGGGCGGAACCGCCGAGATGCTCGTCGCGGCATGAAAGCAGGGCCCGCCCGCCTGATTGGAACAGACGACGACCGCTGGCCTCGAGGACATCGCGGCCGCACAGGAGACTTCCGCACCGCCGGATTGCGACAGCGACGATCACCACTGCTCCTTGTCGTCCCGTGCGAGCGCGCCGAGCCGGCCGGCGGAGACGCCTGCTTCGCTGAAGAGCGTGCGCGTGTCGATCAGAGGTTGTGTGTGCTGCTTGTCCTCACGAGCATCAGCGCTGACGCGCGTCGTGGACGCTTCCGCAACGCCTGGCGTAGGAGGAGCCGGCAGCGGTCCGGGCCGTGCCCTCGGAGCTCGTCCCGGAATGTGAGGGCGGGGATCGCACGTGGGTTCGATTCCCACAGTCTGCATTTCTCCAGGAAGGGCAAACCTAGATTTCGTGGACGGCGATGGCTGGGGCGTCGCGGCGGGCCTTCTCGGTCGCGGTGCTCAGGTCGCCGAGCGGGGTGTAGGTGATTGCTTCGGGGTCGAGATCCAGCTTGAGGGCGTCGTCGGGCGCGAGGCGTTCGATGAGGTCCTTGGAGGCGAGTGCTCGCCCACCGGTGGCGCACGCCTCGATGCGGGCGGTCTCGTTGACCTGGTCGCCGAGTGCGGTGACCTCGGACCGGCCGCCGGTCGTGATCTGGCCGACGTAGAGGCTGGCCCCCCAGTGCAGCCCGAAGCGCAGCACGACGTCCTCCGGTTGTAGGTCGCTCTTGGCGGCGACGTCCCCGATCGAAGCTCTCAGCGTGCGGGCCGCGGTGATGCACTCGCGCGCCGCCAGCGACTCCGACCCACAGAGCTCGGCAAGGAAGAACGCGACGACGCCGTCACCGGCGTGACTCCCGACGAGGCCGCCCGCGTCGATCACGCACTGGTCGGCCGTGCGGGCCATCCGCCTGACGAGTGCGAAGTAGCTGGCGGTGGACAGCCGGCGCGAGAGCGGTGATGACGATTCGAGGTCTGCGAACAGCACGGCGGCGGCGCGGCGTCCGGACCTCGCGACGCGCTCGGTGCGCTCGAAGTGGCGCGGGTCACCGATGCCGGTGATCCGGGTGAGGATCGCCATGCCGACCGCGGGCTTGGTGATCAACGCCGTCCCGACGATGGCGCCCGCGTCGTCGCGCAGGCGCACCAGCGTATTCATCGTCTCGATGCCCGCCCCGCGCTCCGTGAAGACCCCCCGGAACCTGAACGTCCGGGCGGCCGGTATCTCGAGGGGCGTCAGCTCGTCGACGACGTCCCGGAGCCTGGGGTCGACGAGGTCGCGCAATTCCTCGCGCCCACCAGGGGTGTCGGCGAGGATCACGCCCCCCCACATGGCGAACCCTTTGCGGAAGATCTCCAGCGGGAACTGGCCGCCGCGCCACTCCATCCCCACGCTCACGCGCTCGGGTCCGTACGCGTGCATCCCCATCGGATAGGGCGCAAGCTCCGATCGGCCGCCGTACATCCGGCGGGTGTCGTCGGTCATGTAGACGCCCCTCCAGCCCCGGTCGACGATCTCGGCCCAGTAGCCGCCGTCGCTCAGCGCGCTCGCGACCGCGGCCAGCACCGGATCCTCCGGCAGCGGACAGCTCTCCTGGCCGATCACGGGCACCACCAGACCCTACAGCCGAACCTGACGACCGCTGGCGCGGCGCGTGGCGCTGTGCCGATCGACGAGCCGGCGAACGCGCGTTCCGGGTGAATCCTGACCAGCGGGGAGCGACGTCCGGCGGCCCTAGATCTCGCACACGGCGATGGCCGGGGCGTCGCGGCGGGCCTTCTCGGTAGCGGTGCTCAGGGTTCCGAGCGGGGTGTAGGTGACGCGGTCGGGGTTCAGG
>CAWDAZ010000004.1:0-1198225 GCA_963800475.1 uncultured Solirubrobacterales bacterium
CGAACCTCGTTCGCGTCGTAGTAGGTAGCCGCCTCACGCGTAGCCTGATCCTGGCTCTCCAATGCGCGCCCATCAGTCGTGCTCCCAGCCCACAGATAGCGACTGCCCTGCGCCAAGTTGATCGCCGAACCCGGCAACGAAGAAAGATCGCCCCCCGACCATCCCCCCAAGTCATACCCAGACGCACCATACGTCCCAACCCAATTCCCCTGCCGTCGATCCTGAGTCGTACGGTGGGGGTGGCGTGCCTGCGTCGCCCCAGAAAATCCCGGATAGCACCGCATTGGCCCCAGCGGTGCGATCGACCGTGACCGTGATCGTTCCCCCCGCTGACACGCTCACTGGCGTGGTGACCCACGCACCCTGACTGAAATCGGACGACAGGTTCGCGACCTGCGTCCCATTCACCGAAAGCGTCTCACGGCGACCGGCGGTGTCCCAATCAACCGCGTACAAGTGCAGGTTCCCGGTGAACGCGCTACTGAAGGTCAGTACCACCCGAACCTCGTTCGCGTCGTAGTAGGTAGCCGCTTCACGCGTAGCCTGATCCTGGCTCTCCAACGCGCGCCCATCAGTCGTGCTCCCAGCCCACAGATAGCGACTGCCCTGCGCCAAGTTGATCGCCGACCCCGGCAACGAAGAAAGATCGCCCCCCGACCATCCCCCCAAGTCATACCCAGACGCACCATACGTCCCAACCCAATTCCCGCCGCTTGGGACGCCGCTACCAGTCGTAAACGTCTGGTCGGAACCGTACGTGGTCCCGGCCGAACTGGTCGCTTCGATCCGATAGTGGTACGTCGTCCCCGGCGAAAGCCCGGTCAGGCTCGTCGACTCGTTTTGACTGGTCGTTCCCGACCCGGCGCTTGGGTCAGGCGGACCCGGCGCCTGCGAGCCGTAGCTCGGGGACGTTCCGTAATCGAAGTGGTAAGTCGTCGCCAGCCCATTCGGATTGACCGTCCCCGCGACCGTCGCCGAGGTCGATGTAAGGTTGCTAAACGAACCGGTAGTAACCGTCGGCGGGCTCGTCGTTGTGAAGGTCTGATCGGCGCCGTACGTGGTTCCCGCGGAGCTGGTCGCCTCGATCCTGTAGTGGTAGGTCGTTCCTGGCGAAAGCCCGGTCAGACTCGTCGACTCGTTTTGACTGGTCGTTCCCGAGCCGGCGCTTGGGTCGGGCGGACCCGGCGCCTGCGAGCCGTAGCTCATGGACGTTCCGTAATCGAAGTGGTAAGTCGTCGCCAGCCCATTCGGATTGACCGTCCCCGCGACCGTCGCCGAGCTCGACTGAGGCTGCTGAAGAACCGGTAGTAACCGTCGGCGGGCTCGTCGTCGTGAAGGTCTGATCGGCGCCGTACGTGGTCCCCGCGGAGCTGGTCGCCTCGAGCCGGTAGTGGTAGGTCGTTCCTGGCGAAAGCCCGGTCAGGCTCGTCGACTCGTTTTGACTGGTCGTTCCCGAGCCGGCGCTTGGGTCGGGCGGACCCGGCGCCTGCGAGCCGTAGCTCGTGGACGTTCCGTAATCGAAGTGGTACGTCGTCGCCAGCCCGTTCGGATTGACGGTCCCCGCGACCGTCGCCGAACTCGACCCGACGCTGCTCGAAGATCCGGTGGTCACGGTAGGCGCCTGTGAGCTACTGCAGCTCGGGAACTTGAACGAGCCGATCCGCGTGTGCCAGTTGAAGGAGCCGTTCGCGGGCAGGTACTCGTTCACGTACCAGAACGTGCAATCGTCGGCGGGGTCGACGGACATCTCGCTGTAGTCGCCCCAGCGGGTCAGTCCGCCGGTCTGCGAGCCGGCGCCGGTGAAGATGGTCGTCTCCCCCTGGGGCATCGTTCCCGAGCGGGTCGCTCGCCAGGCGCCCTGTGTACGCGACGCCGGGATGCAGCGAGCTGCTCGACGTGCTGTAGCCGAGCGCCATGTCGCCCGAGTGGTCCATCGCGATCGAGCCCATCCAGCGGTAGGTGTTATCTGGCGCGTAGGTTCCCTGCTGGTAGACGCTCAGCGAGCCCGCGCTCGGGCGCAGCTCATACCAGCGCATCCCCACCGAGCTGCCGGCGACTACCGCGTGCGAGACGACCATCGCCTCGTGGTCGCCGAAGTTGCGGTACGCGAGGCGAAACATCAGCCGGTCAGCGAGTGAGTCGAGCTGAACTGCGGGTGCCCGGCTGTGGGATGCAGGTACCGCCGCCGCACGCCTCCGAGAACGAATTGACGGGCAGGGTGGTCGGGCCCGGTCAGCGTGCTGTTGGCAGGTGTCGTCCAGTCGACGTGGAACTTCCAGTAAGCCAGCGCATTCGCCTGGCGTGGGCGAGATGCCCGACGAACCACTCCGGCTCCCCGGAGGGCGGCGGAGTCGTGCCGTCTAGTGTCGCCGGCAGAACCGATCCCTGCGCGCTCGATGGCGTGAAGCACTGCTGAGTTGCGGCCGCCCCGGTGAGCATCGCCGTCCGGTTGAGCGCGCACATCTCCGCACCCAGGAACTGGGTCCCGCTCGCGTTGTACTGGTTGAAGGACAGGTAGTAGGCGTCAGGCCAAACGCCCAGCTTCGGGTAGTCGGGGAAGTTGCTGTACTGGAAGCTATACCGGTGCCAACTGCCCGTCGCATCGCTCGTCGAGGACACCGCCACGCAATCGAGGTACGGCGTCGTGCTGACCGAGAACTGCTGAATCACCCAGCGCTGGCTGATCGTGTCGAACAGGATGGTGCCGTCCCCATCGTTGTTGCTCTGACAGCCACCGCCGAATCCCGACCACAGCGTGTTGGTCGCCTCGGGGCCGAGTAACAGCGTCCCGGTCTTTGAGTAAACCGCCAGCTCCGTGTTGACGAGCTCGACGTACTGCGTTGGCCCGGCGGCGCCGTCGTCGTCGGGTGGCGCCGAGCCGTTGGCGGTAATGCCGTCGAAGTTGGAGATCGTCGATAGAGCGAGCGGGGACGGGGACTTCGGGCCGCTCGTGTTCTGTGCTGGGGCGCTCGAAGAGCCCGCCGGTCCAGGAGGCACCGGCCGCGCCGGATGCGCCGTGCCCGGGGTGTGGCTGGGCGGAAGCGACCGTAGCGGCGGCGAGGTGTCGTGGTGTGTCGCGGGCCCCGATTCTGGCGGGCCGGGTGCACCGGGCGCCGCGGCCTGGCCACGGCTGGCGACCGCGGGTGAGGCAAGGACGTCCGCCACCGCGAACACTGCACACAGCAGGACCGCCACGAGGCCCAGTCCAACGAGTTGCCTCGCAACGGCCGATCGTGTTATGCGACGAATGTGTGGCCCCCCATGTTCCCTCCGAACACTGCGAACGCGGCGTCAGAGCGCTCCGACGGCTGGTGTATAGCACCTTCATCGACCGAACTGGGACCGACCTGAAGACCGCTCGACCCGCGCGATCCGCGACGCACACTGCTTTTCAGCGTGTTTTCGCTAACGCGAGGGATGTTCCCCAGTAGTCGTGGCAGCAGCCTCGGCAGGCACTCACGGAGCGCGTCACACGATCGTGAAGCTAAGCGATCGTGGTTGTGAGCTCACGCCCGCGGCGCTCGCGGCGATGATCAGCGTGTCGCGACCGGGCTTGAGCTTCCTGGAACGCGACACGACCCCATCGAAGAAGACCTTGTTCGTACCGGCGTGGCCGGTGAACGAGAGCACGCCTCGGATCACAATACGTCCACGGACCCGCTGCGTGAACACGAAAGTGACCCGGGCCCGCTCGTTCAGCGCGAATGAGAAGGTTGTACCGACCGGGAGCTTGGGCGAAGCGCGGCTCGTGATCCTGGCAAGCCTCTTACCCTCTCGCCATCTGTGGTGCGACTGCCGGACGGCGGTGATGGTCAGGCGGCGCAGGGGTCGGGGTCGCGAACACGTACGCCGCCCCGGCGGACCCGCGGGGGGAGGTCGCGTGCTCGGGAGCGCCGACGGCGATCGCCCCGCCGGAAAACGCCACGGATGAGCCGAGCTCGTCGCCCGCACCGCCGTCGGACGCGGTTAGCTCGGCCGTTTGCGCCGAGTTCTTCCACACGCTTGACGCGGGCTGCGAGAACACGTACGCCGCGCCACGAGCGCCGGCCCCGGCGACTGCGTGCTCGGGGGCGCCGGCGATAATCGCCCCGCCGGAGACCGCGACCGAGTAACCCAGCTCGTCTCCGGCGCCGCCGTCGGAAGCGGTCAGCTCGGCGGTCTGCAAGGCGTTCCTCCATCCGCCCGCAGCCCGGCTCGGAGAAAACGTAGACCGCCCCTTGCTCGCTGTTGGCACCGACCGTATGGAGCATGGAGCCGACGGCGATCGTCGGACCCGAGATCGCCACCGAGTCGCCGAGCCCGTCGCCCGCGGCGCCGTCGGACGCGGTCAGCTCGGCCGTCTGCGTGGCGTTTCTCCACCCACCCGAGGAAGGCTCCGAGAACACGTACGCCGCCCCTTCGCCCGCGTGGTCCGAAGGTTGCGTGCCCGATGGCTGTCCCCGCGACCGTCCCGCCCGAGATCGCCACCGAGTACCCCAGCTCGTCGCCGGCGGCGCCGTCCGAGGCGGTCAGCTCAGCGGTCTGCTTCGTGTTCCTCCAGCCTCCAGAGGTGGGCTCGGAGAACATGTACACCGCTCCCTGACCGCCCCGGGCGGCGACCGTGTGCTCGGGGGCGCCGGCGGCGATCGTCGGGCCCGACGCCCCGACCGAGTCGCCAAGCTCGTCGCCCACGCTCCCGTCCGAGGCGGTCAGCTCCGCGGTCTGAGTGGCGCTTCGCCAACGCCCCGAGGTGGGCTGCGAGAACACGTACACCGCTCCGCCAGAGCCGTGCGCCGGGGCGCCCGCTGCGATCGTCGAGCCCGAGATCGCGACCGAGTATCCCAGCTCGTCGCCGGCGGTCCCGTCCGAGGCGGTCAGCTCCGCGGTCTGCCTCGCGTTCCTCCATCCCCCAGAGGCGGGTTCTGAGAACACGTATACCGCTCCCTGGCCCTGATGGCCCGCGACGGTGTGCTGTGGCGCGCCAACGGCGATCGTCGTGCCCGAGATCGCGACCGAATCGCCCAGCTCATCACCGGTGGCGCCGTCAGACGCGGTCAGCTCCGCCGCCTGGATAAATGGGTCGACCCGCAGCGGGTAGCGAGCCCCCTGGACGTCGACGGCCACGCGAAGCGTTGTACCCCTCAACGACAACCGCGCCCTTAAGCTGTGCCCGCGCGCGTCAGTGGCCACCAGCCCGCCGTAGCGCAATGCCGCCCGCCCGCCAGCGCCGTCGAAGCGCAGCGAGCGCCGGTCATCGTCAAGCACCGGACGAAGGTCCCCGGCGAGCGCCAGCGTCAGCATCAGCGGTCCTCGACGGGCGCCGGCGAGAGGGCGGGTGACGGTGAACCCTTGCTCGACGCCGAGTGGGCCATTCGCGTACCACTCGCTCACCGGCCCACGCCGATAAGCCGCCCCGTTGCCGTGCGCCGTCGGTGACACTACCCCGAGCGGGCGCTCGAAGCGACCATACCCGGCGCCGGCCAAGGTCAGGGAAAGCCGGCCTCGCGGGCTCGTCGACCCACACCCCTGACCGGGTGAACGAGATCCGGAAGTGTTGCGAGGGGCTGAGCGCGTAGAGTCCGCTCGGGCGTGCCACGAACCCGGATAGGCTGCGGTCGTCCGCGCCTAAGCGCCGCCGACACCGGCCCCTGCGCGGCGGGCGGCAGGCCCGAGAGCTCCTCGCGCGACCGGGGCGCTCCACTGCCGTGCGCCGTCCGTCCAGGCGCGATGCCCCCCGCGACCACCGAGCGCGCTGGCCAGCACGGCCAGCAACGCGCCAGACGCCACGTGCCGAGTGACTCAGCCGTCTCTGAATGCGTAGTAGCCAGGTTTAGGGAGCCCGTCGTTGTAGAGCAGACCGCCACTGCTCCCGCCGGGTGGATCGTCATAGAGGTGGACCCAGCCCAGTGCGTAGATGAAAGACGAGCTGCGGGCGATCCGCCATGCGTCCGTGATCCACTGGGCCTGTACATCGGGGGTCTCGTAATAATCGAACTCCTGGTCGACCGGGAGCCGTAGGGATCGTCCATTCGGAGAGGAACAGCTTGATCTGCTGGCCAGGCGCGGCGAAGTTGCTCTGAACCAGCTGTGCCAAGCGGCCCAGATCCGAGAAATCAACCTGGCCGTCGGGAGAAGGTGGGTTGAGCAGATCGGGAGGACGCCACGAGAACGGGTTGTGGCCGTATAGGTCCATCCGTGGTGGCTGCCCGTCCGGCAGACGCATATTCTCGATCCACTGCTCGGTCGAGATGTCCCCGGTGGTGTAGGTGTTTCCGCCGATCACCAGGTTGCTCGGGTTCGCGGCCTTGAGGACCCGGCGTAGCTGCGTCCAGCAGCTGCGCGTAGACCTGCGGGCGCCTCCGCCTGTGCCGGGCGTCAGCGTGGGTGGCACCGGGATCCGCGGGGACCACGGTGCCGAACTCGGTCTTGGCGATTTGGCTCGCCCCAGATCATCCAAAGGTGAACGGTGGGGTAACGCCGCGCCGCGGCCGTGATGAAGTCGGCCCAGTCGCTCACGTCCGTGGGCGGATAGTTCATTTGCCTGGCCACCATTAGCCCACGACGGGGTGAACTCCACTTGCAGCATGACCTTCATGTGGTAGTGCGCCGCGTGCTGGATCGCGTAGCTGATGTACGCGGGCCACTCGTATGCCGGGTCGTTCGGGTCGGTCGGGTCTGCCGGCGCGGTCGGTGCGCGACCTCGGCCCAGTTCAGGGTCGTCTGGAAGATCCCCACGCCGAGGCGCGTGATAGAGCGGGAAATTGGGACCTGCCCGTCGACGCTCACCGGCCCCCAGATCGCCTTCGCATCGGAGCGAGCCGCGAGCGCCGGCGGCGCGCCGCCGAGGAGCGCGATCACGGACGCCGATGAGCAGGACGGCGGCGCGGACTCGGATCCCCGGTTCGCGTTGAAGCGGTCGGTGGCGGCGACCGAACACTGGGAACTGGTCAAACGCAATCCGCCGAATGCGCTCGACTGCACGCTCGTCGATGGGACCACTCATTTGATCGCCTGCTCGGAGATGTCCGTGGACCGCCGGACTCGCCCTCTACCGACGTCGTAGTGATCTTAGTTGATGACACCTCGAGCGAGGAGTTGAGGCGCAGGCTGGATCACGGGCGCGGGGCGAGCATCCGCCGGTAGAGCTCGTCGACGCGGTCCACGAGCGCATCCAGCGAGAACGCCTGCGCGAACTCGAGCGAGTGGCCGCCGCCGTCCGCTCCGCCGAGCGCGGCGTCATCGAGCAAGCGAGACAGGGCGCTCGCCATCCCGAGCTCGTCGCTCGGGTCAACGATGAAGCCCGTGCTGCCTTCTCGAACCACGCTCGCCACCCCGCCGACCCGGGTCCCCACGACGGGCGTGCCAGCCGCCTGCGCTTCGATCAGGCTCACCGGGGTTCCCTCGTTGTCTGAGGTGAGGACGACGGCGTCGCTGGCAAAGCAGACGTCGGGGATGTCGCGACGAAAGCCCGCCCAGGTGAGGCGGCCATTCAAGCGCGTCCGCCTCAGTGCTTCGCTCGCAGCGTCGGTCGCAGCTCTCCGTCTCCGACGACGAGGAAATGCACCCCCTGACGTTGGGCGCCAAGTCGCTCCGCTACGCGCAGGAACCGGTCGACCCGCTTGATCGGCACCAGCCGCGCGATCAGGGTCACCAGCCGGTCGTCCTCGGCGATGCCCAGCTCGTTGCGCAGCCGCCGCCGCCGTTCGACTCGCTCGGCGGCGCTCACCGCGAACGGCTCCAGGTCAAATCCCAGCGGCACGACCTCGAAGCGATCGCGATCCGCCACGCCGAGGCCGACGAGATCGTCTCGCACCTCGTCGCTCACGGCGATCAGGCGATCGGTGAACCGGGCCAGAAACCGCTCGATCCGCCGGTAGGCCGTGCGTTGTCGGAGGTCTGGACCACAACGTCGCTGGCGAAGCAGCACCGCCGGCATGTCGCGCCGGAAGCCAGCCCACACGAGCCGATCCCCAAGGACGCCGCGCGTCGGGCGAGCTCCGCAGCTGGTCCCGCAGCTCGCCGTCGCCCACGATCAGGAACCGTACGTCCTGCAGATCGCGCAGGGCCGCAGCGACCCGCAGGAACCGATCGACCCGCTTGATCGGCACGAGCCGCGCGATCAGCGTGACCACCCGGGCCTCCGACGGAATGCCGAGCTCGGCTCGCAGGGCGTCGCGCATCTCCTGCCGCACGGCGCCGTTGACGGTGAACGGCGACAGGTCGAAGCCCAGCGGCACCACCTCGAACTTCGACGCCGGCGCAACGTCCATCGCGACCAGCTCGTCTCTGACCTCGTCGCTCACGGCAATCAGCCGGTCGGTGCGGCGCGCCAGCCAGCGCTCGATCCGGCGGTAGATCGCAGCGGTGCGGGGCGAGAAGTAGCCGGTCAGCGAGTGGCCGTGGAAGGTGTGGATGAGGATCGGCCGCGTGCGCCGCCGAGGGAAGGCGAGCAGGGCCGCCACTCGCCCGAGCGTTCCACCCTTGGCCGCGTGGGTGTGGACGATGTGGGGTCGCTCCCGGCGGATGATCCGGATCAACGCCACGAGCGCCGGGAGGTCACGCCAGCCGGGGTTGCGCCGCATCCACCGCACGAGCACGGGCCGCACCCCGAGCTCGTCGGCGAGGTAGTCCATGTTGCCCTCGTCCGGCTCCTCGGCGCCGCGGACCAGCGTCGTCTGATAGCCGTGCTCCTCCAGGCGCTTGGTGAGCGTGATCGCCTGGATCGCGGGTCCGCCGATGTTGAGCCGGGCGATGATCCGCACGATCCGCACCGGCTCTGCGCCGGTGAGCGGAGTGCCGTGGCTCACCGGGAATCGATCCCGACCGCTTCTGGGCTCGCGGCGGGCGGCGGGGCCGGCTCGCTGCCGACGGCGATCCCCTGCGGACGCCACCGCGCGGTATCGAGCACGATGATCGACGACAACGCCGATGACGAAGATCGCGAACGCGAGGCCCGCCACGGCGCTGCTACCCAGCTCGAAGCCGACGATCGCGAGTCGAGCAGAGCGACGCCTGCCCCAGCGCCAGCGCTGCCGCGACCGCGCGCGGGGTGTGAAGCGCGAGCAGCAGCCGGTGGGTCAGGTGATCGCGACCGCCGGTGACGGGCGTCACCCCCGCCGAATTCGCGAGAAGACGACGAGCGCAGCGTCGAGTATCGGCAGCCCCACGAGCAGCGCGCCGACCAGTATCCCAGCGTTGCCGGCCGGCGCGCGGCGTGCCGCGGCCATTGCGAGCGCCGCGACGAGGAATCCGACCGGCATGCTGCCGCCGTCTCCGAGGAAGATCCTCGCAGGGCGCGCGAGGTTCCACGGCAGGAAGCCCGCGCACGCGCCGGACAGGGCGAATGCGAGCGCGGCCACGGACACCTCGCCTTTGATCGCGGCGAGCACCCCGATCCCCATTGCAGCCGTTGCTGCCACGGTGCTGCAAGCGCCGTCGAGGTTGTCCATCAGGTTGAACGCGTTGACGACGCCTACCACCCAGACGATCGTGAGCACGACGTCGACCACGGTCGGGAGGCTGGTGTCCCATCCGAGGCCGGCCGCGAACACTGCCGCCGCCGCGCCCCCTTCGGCAAGCACCCTCCACTTGGGGGGCACCGCGCCACGATCATCGATCGTTCCGAGCACCCACAGGCCGACCGCGCAACCGAGCACCACCAGCAGCGATTCGCTTGCGCCGACGATCGCCGTGGCAACCAGAACCGCGAACAGCACGGCGCTGCCCCCCAAGAACGGGGTCGGCGCAGCGTGACGCCGGTACCCTCGCGGGCGGTCGTAGCAGTCGGTGCGAGCGGCGATCCTGATCGCGAGCGGTGTGACTCCGAAGGAGACGGCTCCGGCGACCACAAATCCCACCGCTGCTGAGAGCTCAGTGCTCATCAGGCGCCGACCAGGGAGTCGAACCCGCTCGGTCGCCCCGCTTCCCGGAAGTGCTCGATCGTGCGCCGGAGCCCCTCCCGAAGCAGCACCGACGGCTCGTACCCAAGTTCCGCGCGCGCGCGAGACAGATCGGCGAGCGAGTGCCTGACGTCGCCTGGGCGCGGCGCTGCATACACGGGCCCGACATCACACCCGAGCAGGTCACGAAGCTCGCCCACCAGGCGGTTCACCGTCACCCGCTCGCCGCAGGCGACGTTGTAGACCTTGCCGGCGACATCGGTGGCTTCCATCGCGAGCATGTTCGCCTCGACGACGTTCGCGACGTACGTGAAGTCGCGCGATTGCTCGCCATCGCCGAAGATGACCGGCGGCTCGCCGGCCATCAGGGCGCTGATGAAGTTCGGGATCACCGCCGCGTACTGGGACGTCGGATCCTGGCGCGGGCCGAACACGTTGAAGTAGCGAAGCGCGACCGTCTCCAGCCCGTACACGCCGTGAAAGCTGCGGGCGTACCCTTCGCCGGCGAGCTTGGCGGTGGCGTAAGGGGAGATCGGGAGCGATGGCTGGTCCTCGCGCTTGGCCGCCGTCCCCGCGCTCGATCCGTACACCGAGGACGAGGACGCGCAGACGACTCGGCGCACGCCGTGGTCGCGGGCGGCCAGCAGCACGTTGAGCGTCCCGATCACGTTGGTGGCGTTGCTCGTGAGCGGGTCCTGAATCGAGCGCGGAACCGAGGGGAGCGCCGCCTGGTGCAAGACCACCTCGCAGCCCGCGACGGCCTTGGTGACGCGTTCGTAGCTCTGGATGTCGCCCTCGATCAGCTCGACCTCGCCACCAAGCGCGCCGATGTTCGAACGCCGCCCGGTCGCGAAGTTGTCAAGCACGCGCACGCTGTAGCCCTGCTCGAGCAGGTGCGCGGCGAGGTGCGAGCCGATGAAACCTGCGCCGCCGGTGACGAGAATGCGCGTCATGCCGATGCGGGGAACGGGGCGGGCGCTGTGGCGGCGTGGGGGAGACCGACCGTGCCGTTATCAGACGAAGCCTCGACTGCCAGCTCGGCTCGCTGATAGTCGATCACATCATCGAGCGCGTCGTCGAGGGTCCGCTGTGGCGCCCAGCCGGTCAGCTCTCGTAGTGCCGTGACGTCCGGCCTGCGCCGGCCGAGCTCCTCGAACCCCTCGTCGTACGCCTCGTCGTAGGGGACGAACGTGATCTGCGAGCTCGACCCGACCCGCTCGACGATCCGCTGCGCGAGCGCGAGGATCGGGATCGGGTCGGGATTGCCGATGTTGAACGCGCGGCCGGTCGCACCTTCGTGTGTCGCAAGTCTCAGGATCGCGGCGACCGCGTCGGACACGTGCAGGAAACAGCGGGATTGGCTGCCATCGCCGTAGACGGTCACGTCATCGCCGGCGATCGCCTGGCGCACGAAGCGGGGCACGACCATGCCGTAGAGGCCTCGCTGGCGCGGCCCGATCGTGTTGAACAGGCGCACGACGGTCGTGTCCGCGCCGTGCTCGCGGTGGTAGCCGTGGGCGATTGCCTCGCCGTAGGACTTCGCGATCGCGTAGGACCAGCGGCTCTTGAACGCCGAGCCGAGGATCGCGTCAGAGTCCTCCTTGAGTGCCGTGCCCGAGCTCTTGCCGTACACCTCGGAGGTGGACGCGAAGAGGACGCGTTTGCCGTGGCCAGCCGCGCTGGAGATGACCACGTCGGTGCCGTGCACGATCCGCCGCAAGGTCTCCAGCGGCTGCGAGACGACCAGCTTGACGCCCACGGCCGATGCGAGGTGAAGGCAGACGTCGCAGTCACCCATCAGCTCGCCCACGAGATCAGCGTCGGTAACACAGCCCTCGACCAGCTCGACGGGACCGCCGGCGGCCGTGATCCGCTCGTACGTTCGTGCGCCGGCCCGTGCTGAAGTCGTCGAGGATCGTCACCTGATCCCCCCTGGCGACGAGCTCATCGGCCAAGTGGGAGCCGATGAATCCGGCACCACCTGTGATCAGGTATCTCAATTCGTCTCCCCGAACATGCCCCTAGGGGTCAACCCACTCCTCGCATGCGCCCACGGTCGAGCTTCCGCCCTGAGACCGCCCTGCTCGTGCAGTCCTCCCGCACACGGCATCGCGCGCCGCACGATACCAGCGCGCGTACAGGGTTGGTAGGCAACAGTTCGGATGTGGTCGTTGCTGGCGACAGTTCGACACAGCGCCCTTAGAATCCTCGCCGGTGGCCACCGCGCAAGCTGCGACCCGTGGGCGGGAGGGCGCTTCGGAGGCTGTTGGCGGCCCCCGAGCCTTGTTGCGCGGCGCTGCTCCGGGCGAGCTGTTCGCTGCGCTTGTGCTCGGGCTGCTGGGAGCGGCGCTCGGCGTCAGCCAGGTCGTCCACGGCGCCTACGACGAGTCCACCTGGGCTCCGATCGCGCTCGGGGCCCTCGGCCTGGTGCTGGCGCTCGCGATCGGCGTGCCCCGGCGCCTGCCAATCGCCGCGCTCGCTCCGCTGCTCGGCCTGTGGTTGTGGTCGCTCGTGTCGGCGAGCTGGAGCGACTCCAGCGACGCCGCGCACCTTGCCGCCGCCCGCTGGCTGCTCTACGCGGCCGCGCTGGCGCTGCTCTGCTGGGCGATTGCCGATGACCGGCGCCGGGGCACCGTCCTGCTCACGGGAGCCGCGGCCGGCATCGTCGGGGTCGCCGTCTGGATGCTGGCGCGGATGCTCGGCGGGCATGGGGCCGGTCTGTTTCTCGGCACGCGCCTGAATGACCCGCTCGGCTACGTAAACGGGCAAGGCGGGTACCTGCTCGCGGGCCTGTGGCCGTGCCTGGCGCTCGCGGAACGAAGGGGGCGAGGAGCGGCGCAAAGCGGCCGAGGAGCAGCGGAAGAGGGCCGATGACCACCGCGATTCTGGCCGGCGCCGGGCTGGGCGGAGTCGTGCTGCTGGCGGCGCTCGGCCTGCTGACCCAGTCGCGCAGCTGGGGCATCGGACTCGTCGCCACCACGCTGCTGCTGCTGGTCGTGATCCCGGGGCGGCGGCGGCGGGCGGCCGCGGTGGTGCTCGTGGGCGTGACGATCGCGCTGCTGTACACGCCGCTGGCGCATGTCTGGCGGCATCCGAGCCCGGTGGGCGTGCCGACCAGCACAGCCACCCACCACGCCGCCGTCCTGATCGTGATCGCGACGATCGCCTCCGGCGCCTTGTGGGGGGTTGCCGTCGGGGTGCTCGAGACGTTGGCGCCCAGGGGCTCGCGGCAGAGAAGGGACGCGCGGCGGCTTACAAGCGCGGTGTTGGCGGTGATCGCTCTGCTCGCGCTCGTCGCGGTGGCCGTCAACGGCGGCTCGATCGCGCACCGGATCCGGACCCAGTACGACGCATTCGTACACCTCGCGCCAACCGGCGGCGGAGCGCGCTTCTTCTCCGGCGGCGGGAACCGCTACGACTACTGGCGCGTCGCGGTGCTCGAGTTCCGCTCGGCGCCGATTCGCGGCGTGGGCGCCGGCAACTACCAGCCCGGCTATTACCTCCACCGCCGCACGAGCGAGGCGATCACGCAGCCGCACTCGCTCGAGCTGCAGACGCTCGCCGAGCTCGGGCTCGTCGGCGCGCTGCTGCTCGCGGCATTCCTGGTCGCGGTGGGGATCGGCTTCTTCCGAACCGCTCGCGCGGCCAGCGGCGACAGGACGGCGCGAGCGGTCGCCGTCGCCGGAGGGGGGGTGTTTGTCGGCTGGCTGATCCAGACCAGCGTCGACTGGATGCACCTGATTCCGGGACTGACCGCGATCGCGCTCGCGGGGGCGGCGGCACTGCTGGCGCGGCCGGAGGCGCGCGCGCGGGCGCTCTCCACGCGCGCGCGTGTAGTCACAGCGGTCGCGGCGACCGCGATCGCGATGCGTCGGGCGCGCTGACGATCGCGCCGCGGGTGCTCTCGCTGCATGCGCGAACCTCGGCCGAGCATGCGCTTGCCCAGGGACGGCCTCGCGCCGCGATTGCGGACGCGACCCGGGCGCTCGACTACAACCCCAGCTCGGTTCAGGCGCTCGTGCTGCGGGCCGCCGGCTTCGCCCGCCTGCACGCGTTCGCGCCGACACTCGCCGACATCAGGCGCGCGATCGCGCTGGAGCCGCACAACTGGGTGACGTGGGCGCTGTTGGGCGATCTGCTGACCCGCCGCGGCGAGCGGGCAGCGGCGCACTCGGCATACGCACACGCCCTCGCCCTCAACCCGCTCGAGGGGAGCCTGACGGAGTGCGGTCGCGGCGAGCGCGCCCGTGCCCAAGCGATGAGGGGACTAGACTGTCGCCGATGCGCGTCACTAGGGCGATAGTCGCGCTCGCAGCGGTCTGTGCAGGGGCCGCAGGAATCGCCAGCCCGGCTGCGGCGCTTCAGCCGGGCGTGTACGTCAGCCCAGGCAGCCCCGCGGGCAAGGAGTACGCGATTCCGCTCGACGTGCAGCGCGCGGCGGCCGTCGGGCATGCCGCGCCAGCGGGGGTCGCCCAACCACTGTTCGGGGTGGGCATCGCTGCGGCCGGCCTGCGCGGCGGGCGCACATCCGGCGCGTCCCGGAAGGCTTCCGGTGCGGGAGCCTCGGGTGCGGGAGCTTCGGGTGCCAGAGCTCGGACACCAGGGGCCGCGGGCTTGCGGCCGGCAGCCTCGGCTCTGAGTCCCGCCTCGCTGCGGAGTCTCACCCGCGCCCACTCCACCGCTTCCGAGGTCGGGCTGTTGGCCATCCCGGTCGTGCTCGGCGGCCTGCTCGCAGGTGCGACGATCGCGATCGCGCTTCGGCGCCGTCACGGATGATCGCGCGGCGCGCGCGAGCAATCGCGCTCTCCCTGGTCGCGTCCGCGGTCGTGCTGGCGGCCGCTGCGCCCACGGCAGTTGCTTCCCGCGCGGACAAGAAGGCCTTCTGGGGACCGCTGACGGCGTTCCCGACCTACCACAAGCTCGGCGTGGGCATCTACCAGACGGACCTGAACTGGGCGGCGGCCGCCCCGACCCGCCCGGCGAACCCGGGCGATCCGGCGGACCCCGCCTACAGGTGGTCCGCGGACACCGCCTACGCGCTCCAGCAGGCGGCCCGCTACCACATGCGGATTCTCTTGCTGGTGAGCCAAACCCCGAGCTGGGCGAACGGCGGTCGCGCGCCGAACTACCCGCCACAAGAACCCAGGCGACCTGGCGAACTTCCTCACCGCGGCCGCCCGCGAGTATCCCTCGGTGCACCTGTGGATGATCTGGGGGGAGCCCGATCGCAAGCCGAACTGGGCGACGCTCGTGCCGACCGTTCACGTCACCCGCGGCGGCACATGGCGTACGAACACGTACGCATCGACCGCACGGCTGAGCCGCGCGCAGCTGGCTGCGCCCCATCTCTACGCGCGGATGCTCGATGCCAGCTACGGAGCGCTCAAGCGTGCGAGCCCCCGCAACCTCGTGATCGGGGGCGACACCTACACCACCGGAGATATCACCACCCAGCAATGGATCGAGAACCTGCGCCTGCCGAACGGCCGCCGCCCGCGGATGGACCTGTACGGCCACAACCCGTTCTGCTGGCGCGCCCCGAATCTCAACGATCCAGCCAACGATCCGAAGAACGGCGTGTTCCCGTGGGAGGTCGATTTCTCCGACCTGGGGCGGCTGTCGCGGCTGGTGAACCGCGAGTTCGGGGGCCCGCACCACCAGGTCAAGCTGTTCCTGTCGGAGTGGATGATCCCGACCGGTCCCGACGACGAGCTCAACATCTGGACGACCCGGGCCGTGCAGGCTCAGTGGATCAGGGACGCTTGGCGAATCGTCCGGAGCTCTCCCTTCATCTACGCGCTCGGCTGGATCCATCTGTACGACGATCCTCCCGGCGGCAGCATGAGCGGACTGCTCGACGTCCACGGCAGGCCGAAGCCCGGCTATTACGCGTTCAAGGCCGGCTGAGCGAAACGCAAGCCTCGCTCGCGGCTTCGATTACGCTAGTGCCGACGCCGTGAAGCTTCGCTTCGTCACGAGTCCGCGTGGCAACTACCACATGACAGAGCTGCTCGCCGCGCTCTGTGCGTCGGCCCGCGACGGAGGCCACGACGCCGAGCTCGACAGCTCCGAGTTTCCTCCGCTGGAGCCGGATACCGCGTACGTGGTGATTCCGCACGAGCACTACGAGACCGAGCCCGCGAGCTGGCCATCGGGCGCACAGCGTGCGCGGACGATCGCGCTGTGCGTCGAGAATCCGTTCACGCAGTGGTTCGAGAAGGTGTCGAGCCTCGCGCCGCAGTTCGCAAGGGCGTTTGCGATCAACCGGGCGAGCGTCGATGAGCTGCGGCGTCGGGGGGTCGCCGCGGAGCATCTGCAACTCGGCTACACGCCGCACTGGGACAGCTGGCAACGCGAGGAGAGCTCGCGGCCGATCGACGTGACCTATCTTGGCGCCGCCGACCCGCGCCGCGACGCGCTGCTCGCCGGCTACGGACGCTGGTTGTGGCACCGGCGGACCGCGTTCCTGGCGCCGCCGCTCGCCCCCAAGCCCGCCTCGCGCCCGGACTACCTCGTCGATGGCGTGAAGTACAGGCATCTGTGCCGCACGAAGCTGCTGATCAACCTGCACCGCAAGGGGTCCAGGTCGTTCGAGTGGGTGCGTGCGCTGCAGGCGATCATCAACGGCTGCGTAGTCGTCTCGGAGCCTTCGCTCGACCACGCCCCGCTCGTGCCCGGGGAGCATTTCGTCGTCGCCGCAGCGGACAGCATCCCGCACGTGGTCGAAGGGCTGCTGCGGGAACCGGAACGGCTGGATGCGATCCGCGTCTCGGCCTACGAGATGGTCCGGCACGAGCTCGACATGGGAGCGGCGGCCGAGCGTCTCGTCGAGGCTGCCCGCGAGCTGATCGACGGCGGGTCGCGGGCCACGTTCACCGACACGGCCCCGGCGCCGCTCGCCGCTCCGGTCGAGGACCACCCCGCGCCCCCGAGCGACGTCGCGCTGCTGCGTACCGCCGTGCGCAACCTCTCGACGGAGACGCTCGAGTTACACCGGGCGGTGCAGCGGCTGGGCGAGCGCGCCGAGGGTCGCGATCCGGACCAGGGGCCCGAGCTCGTGGAATGCACCTCGAGCTATTCCGACGCCACGCCACGCGTGTCGGTCGTGGTCACCTTGCACAACTACGAGCGCGAGGTCGTCAAGGCGCTGGCGAGTGTCGATTGCTCCGAGTACGAGGACTACGAGGTGCTGGTGCTCGACGATGCCTCGACGGATGGCTCCCTTCGTGCCGTTCGCGAGTTCCTGCTCGAGCGGCCGTGGATACCGGCAGCGGTGCTGCGCCAGCGCGTCAACCGAGGGCCCGCGGCGAGCCGCAACGCCCTGGCACGACGCGCACGCGGCGAGCTGATGTTCGTGCTCGATGCGGACAACGAGATCTATCCGACGGCTCTGGGCCGCCTCGTCGAGGCGCTCGACGGCGATCCCGGGGCGGCGTTCGCGTATCCCCTGATCGAAGTGACGCGCTCCGATCTGCCGATCGGGTTGCTGAGCCGATACGCGTGGGACCCGGAGGGCTTTCGCCAAGGGAACTACGTCGACGCGATGGCGCTGATCCGGATGGATGACTACCTCGCGCTTGGTGGCTTCAACGAGGACGTCCGGATCGCCGGATGGGAGGATTTCGACTTCTGGTGCGCGTGCGCCGAGACCGGCCGCCGGGGACGGCTGGTCCCAGAGGTGCTCGCCCGGTATCCACGTACCGATCATTCGGTGCTGAGCCGGGCGGCGACCGACGACACCACGGCCTGGTCGGTGATGCACTCGCGCTTCCCGACCATCCTTCCGGCGACCCCTCCGGGATGAGACTGGTGATGACCCTCCTCGTCCGAGACGAGGAGGAGCTTCTGGAGGCGAATCTGGAGTACCACTTCGCGCAAGGGCGTCGACTTCGCGATCGTCACGGACCACGGCTCGACCGACGCCACCCCGGAGATCCTCGATGACTACGAGTCGCGTGGACTGGTGCGCGTCCTGCGGACCGAGGGCGACCAGCACCACCAGAGCCGCCGCGTGACGCGGATGGCCAGGCTCGCAGCGGTCGAGCACGGAGCCGACTGGGTGATCAACAACGACGCCGACGAGTTCTGGTGGCCTGCGGTGGGCAGCCTCCACGACGTGTTCGCAGCGATCCCCGAGCACTACGGTCAGATCGCGGCGCGCCGCAACAACTTCGTGCCGAGGCCGGTCGAGGGGGATCGAGCCGTTTCACCAGCGACTCGTCGTGCGGGAGAAGGAGTCGCAGAACCTACGGGGTGAGCGTGCTCGAGCCGAAGATCGCGCACCGGGCCGACCCCGAGTGTGATCGTGGCTCCCGGCAACCACTCGGTGACCAACGCCTGGCTCCCGCCCTCGCCGGTTCGCGAGCTCGTGGAGGTTCTGCACTTCCCGATGCGGACACCCGAGCAGTTCGAGCGCAAGGTGTTGTCCGTCGGCAAGGGCTACGAGTCCCTGCCGTTCCGCTCGCTGCACGTGGGACGCGACCAGCTGCAGGCTGCTCGAGCTTCAGCGGAGGGGAGAGCTCGACGAGTACTTCGCTCGGCACGTGGTCTCAGACGAGGCACTCGCGGCCGGCCTGCGCGGCGGCGAGCTCGTGATCGACCGCCGACTCGCGCAGTTCATGGCGCAGCTCGAGATGGATCGGCTCGAGGGCTACGACGCCTCCGCCCGACCGGACAGCGACGCGGCTCGGCGTCTGATCGCCGCCGCGCTGGGCGTGCCCACCGAGCCGTAAGCCAACCGTCGCACCCTGCCCGTGCAGCCGGCACGCTAGCCCACCAAGTGGGCGACATGAGACGAAATTCGGCCAGCTTCGGGCGGCCTTGTCGGATCACGGAGCCGCTCGACTCTCGCGGCGGCTGCTCGCCCGCACCGATGACGCCGCCGATCGGGTGGCCGAGGTGCCGACGGCCCCCGTGGCCTCAGCCTGCCCCGCTCGGAGCGATCGGGGCATGGTAGGCACGCCATAGGCCAGGCGCACACAGCGCCGCGGCGACGGATTGGGCGGCTAGCCACCCGATCCCCGCGCCCGCGATTCCGATCGAGGGAATGAGGGCGGCGCTCACGGCGAGCATCACGACGGCATCCGTGACCTGCACGGCGCCGACGAAGCGCCCGTCGTGGCGCACCCGCGCGAGGCCGAGCCCGAGCATCGACACGGCGTGCGGAATCGTCGCGATCGCCAACAGCCTCAGCGTCGTGGTCCCAGCCTGCGCGTAGCGGTGACCGAACAGGTCGAGCACGTACGGCCCGGCCAGCAACACGACGACCACGGCTGGCAGCAGCAGGCGGAAGGTCCCGGTCAGCACCTTGCGCAGGTGCTCGCGCCGCTTGGTCTCGTCAAAGGCGGTCTCGACGGTCATCGAGATCGCCATGTTCTGAGCGATGAACCGCAGTCCGATGCTGATCGTCCACGGGATGTAGAAGTAGGCCCCCTGGCGCGGACCCGCGAGGTCGACGACCAGGATCGGGAGGAAGAAGGCGATCACGAGCGATGCGGTGTCCCCCGCGAAGTTGCCGACGATCAGGCGCCGGATGTCCTGAACGCGCCAGCTCGGGGCGCTCGACCCGGTGGCTCGCTCGTGCGCCGGGATGAAGCGCCCGAAGATCGCGGCGTTGACCGGCACCAGCAGCACGACCATCGGCACCAGCAGGGCGAGCACGATGCCTGCGCGCGGGTGGCTGGTGGCGAAGGCGACCACCAGCGCGATCTTCGCGACCCCCATGGTGACGTTCTCGACGGGCACCCAGCGGGCTTCGCGCAGGCCCGTCATGACCGCGTCTTGGAGGGCCGAGATCGTCCAGATGGCCGTCATCCCGACGCACAGCGCGAACCACTGGTCGTCGGTGGCCAGAAACCTCAGCGGCGGCGACCACAGCGAGCTGGTCGCCGCCGCGAGCGCTCCGAGCGCGAGCGCCAGCAGCACCGTCACGCCGTAGGTGGCGAGCACGAAGCGGCGCGTACGACTCCCCGAGCTGGGCAGGTAACGAGGCAGGACAGACGTCATCCCGAGCTGCGCGACGCCCGAGATCAGCGCCAGGGCCGAGAGGATCGCGGATGCTCGCCCAACGTCAGCCGCGGTGTAGTTGCGGGCCGCGAGCGCCCAGAACGGCAGGCCCAGCGCCGAGCTCAGGGTCGAGCTCAGGATCAGGAAGTAGGCGTTTCGAAAGAGCGGCGCCGACACGTGCCGGCGGAACGCTGCGAGGCCGCGCCGGCCGTCTCGCTGCTCGCGAGCCACCGCCATGTCGGGGCTCACGTTAGCGTGAGCGCTCCCGCGCTCTGGCCGCGACCCTCCGTTGCAACAAGATGCCCGAGGCGACGGCACGCGGCCCGAGGATGCCGAGCACGAGCCCGCCCCATGTCAGCCGATCACGACGGTCGTGGCGCAGGCTTTCGCGGACGTAGTGGATTCCCTTGCGGCGTTGCGCGGTGAGAAACGACTGCACAGCGGCTGTCCTGACGAGCATGCGCCGCTGCTTGGGCCCGTAGCGCTCGAGCGCGGAGCCGTGCTCGGCGAGGGACGTCTCGGCCATCCATAGCGTGTCGGGAGCTTCGTCGAGCAATCGGGGCACGAGGTCGGGACCATGGCCGCGCAGATGGCTGTTGGGGGCATCTACGTGACCTCTCAGTAGCACCTCGGTGACGTAGTAGCTGCGCTCGTGACGAGCGAGCTCCAGCTCCCACAGGATCTCCATTGCACCCCGGCGATCGCGGTAGAAGGGGGTGTGCTCGAACACCGAGCGGTGCGCGCAGTAGGCGGCGTCGGTCTCGTAGTCATCGCGTTCGGCGAGTCGCTCCCGCCATTGGATGCGCCCGATGTAGTCGGTCGCCCCCGACGGCACCTCCGATGGCGTGATCCGGCCGTCGTCCCAGACCATCCGGCTGCGAAGGACCCTGACCCCCGGTGGCATCTGCTGCAAGATCTCGGAGAAGCGCTGGAGCGTGTGCGGGAACAGCTCCCAATCGCTGTCGCAGATCACCAGCCACTCCCCCCGAGCGTGCTCGACCGCCGTCCGCCGCGCAGGGCTGATGCCCCGATTCGTCTCGTGGGAGACGACGCGCAGCCGCGGGTCGTTCAGCCCGGCGAGCACCTCCTGGGTGTTGTCCGTGGAGCCGTCATCGACGACCACGACCTCGTGGTTGCCGAACGTCTGGGCCAGCGCGCTGTCGAGGCACCGCCTGATCAGGGCGCCACGGTTGTAGGTCGTCACGAGGACGCTGAAGAACGGTTCCGGCATCGCTTGTGCTTGTGCGGGGCTGCAGCGGCGAGATCAGCGCAAGGATACGTGGGCGCGCGAGGCGGTAGTGCGGGCCCCAGCCCTTACAGGGCGCTGGCAAGCCCGGCGGCGAACGCATGCAACGCGACGGTTCCGGGGTAGAGAGGCCAGCCCATTCCGCCATCGTTACGGTCGAACCACACCAGGCCACGGATCTGGGGAAACAGCCGGGGCAGGGCGGCGAACATGTGTGCAATCCACTGCGCGCGCGAGCCGCCACGGCCGTCGACCGAGGACACCTCCCCGATGATCATCGGCTTGTCAGGGGCGACGTGGTGGACGATCTCGGCGTACGTCGAACGGAAGACCCTGGCGAAGCTCGTCCACCTGGTGTGCGCGGTGTTTCCCCAGTTGTAGCCGTCCAGACAGGTCCAATCGACGTACGCATTGCCCGGGTAGAGCTTTCCCAGGCGCGTGAACTGGTGTCGCGCGTCGATATTGGGGCACCAGACCCAGCTCGCGTTCATTGCCCCCACCGAGGTGAAGATGTCGTGTACGTGGCGCCATGCCGCGACGAACTGACCGGGGCGGTTGCCGTTGGCCCGTGCGGCCCACGGGAACCACGTCCCATTCATCTCCCAGTCGAAGCGCAGCAGGAACGGATGGCCCCAGTGCTTGGCAGCCAGTGCAAACCGGCGGATGAAGCCGTCGTACCGGCCACCGATCAGATCCGCGAGCCGGTAGTCCGGTTCCCTCGTCGTCGAGGGGATCGACTGCGAGCTCCAGCTCAGCATTGGGGTCGCGCCGTTCGCGCGGATCCCCCGCATCGCCGGGCTGGGGAAGCCGTAGAAGGCGCAACGCGGGTCGCAGTGCGCGAACGGAGCGCCGAACTCGATCACCGAGACGGGCCTTCCGACCGCTTGCTCGAACCCCTGCACCGGAGCCATTTGCCATGGCACCGAGTCTTCGAACCAGGCCCCCCACACGAGCGGGCTTTGCGCCTGCGCGGATCCGGCGCAGGTTGCAAGGATGAACGCCAAGGCAGCAATCAGAACCACGATTGCGCCTCTGGCGCTGGGCAGACATCTAGAGCGTGACAAAGCCTTAGGACCCAGAACTCACACCTTTCGTGGTCGAGCACCGAAGTCCTCGATGCTGTCCGCGGGCTGGTATTCCCACCTAACGAAAATTCGAATCCGGTTCTTCCAAGAACTGGTAGATCGTGCGGATCTGCATCAGCAGCCGCAGCTGAATCGCGAGCCCACGCTCGCCGACCTCGGCGATTCCCGTGGGCGGCGGGGTACCATCGCGCCGGTGGCGACAATTGAGCTCGAGCAGCCCGCACCGCCCGCGTTTCATGAGCGTTTCGACCATGTAGTCGAGCCCAGCCGAGGGTGGCTGCCCAGGCTCCCTCTGGGCGAGCTGCACAGCTTCCGCGAGCTTCTCTACTTCCTCACCTGGCGCGACATCAAGGTCCGCTACAAGCAGACCGCGCTCGGCGTGTCGTGGGCGATCCTCCAGCCCGTCCTGACGATGATCCTGTTCTCGCTGGTCTTCGGGGAGGTCGCGAAGATCAGCACGGGCGGAGTTCCCTACCCGATCTTCTCCTACGCGGCGCTCGTCCCGTGGACGTTCTTCTCCAACGCGATTCTGCTCGCGTCACTGAGCCTGACGATCAATCCGGCGCTGATCACGAAGGTGTACTTCCCGCGGGTGTTCCTCGTCACCTCGCCGATCCTCGCCAGCCTCGTCGACTTTGCACTCGCGTTTCTCGTGCTGATCGGGCTGATGGTGTTCTACGGGATCGGGCCCAAGCCGCTCGGCGTGCTGCTGCTACCGCCGCTGCTGGTGCTGGAGATCCTGACGATGTTCGGTGTCGGGGCGTGGCTGGCGGCGCTGAACGTCAAGTATCGCGACGTGCGCTTCGTCGTTCCGTTCCTGATGCAGGCTTGGATGTTCGCGACTCCGGTCGTCTACTCGACGGCCGCGCTCCCCGGAGTGTGGCGGACCGTCTACGGCATCAACCCGATGGCGACCGTGGTCGAGGGATTCCGCTGGGCGCTCGCCGGTGGACCGCCGCCAGGCGCGCTCGCCGCCGTCCTCTCAGTCGCGTCGGGGCTGGCGATGTTCACCGCCGGATTGCTGTATTTCCTCCGCACCGAGAAGAAGTTCGCGGACGTGATCTAGTGCCGGGTGCGGCGATCGTTGGGGACCGGGTCTCCAAGAGCTACAGGATCGGCCGGGCGCTCCAGCCGCACGACACGCTGAGGGAGGCGATCGCACACAAAGCGGGAGCCTCGGTCGCACGGGCGAGGTCAGCCGTAGGCGGGCGCAACAAGCCGACCGGACCTGATCTGCAGACGATCTGGGCGCTGCGCGACGTGTCATTCGAGGTCCACGGCGGCGACGTGGTCGGGATCGTCGGCAGCAACGGCGCGGGGAAGTCGACGCTGCTGAAGATTCTCACGAGGATCACCGAGCCGACAGACGGGAAGGTCGGAATCAACGGCCGCGTCGGGTCGCTGCTCGAGGTGGGGACCGGCTTTCATCCAGATCTGACCGGCCGTGAGAACGTCTTCCTGTACGGATCGATACTCGGCATGCCCCGCTCGGAGACCCAGCGGCGATTCGACGAGATCGTCGAGTTCGCAGATGTCGGCCAGTTTCTCGACACGCCCGTGAAGCGGTACTCGAGCGGGATGCAGGTACGGCTTGCGTTCTCGGTCGCTGCCCATCTGGAGCCCGACATCCTGCTGGTTGACGAGGTGCTGGCAGTTGGAGATGCCGAGTTTCAGCGCAAATGCCTGCGCCGGATGAGCGAGGCGGCGGGCGAGGGGAGGACGGTGCTGTTCGTCAGCCACAACATGGCCGTGATCAAGGCGCTGTGCCGCCGCGGGATCTTCATCGACCACGGCCAGGTGGGATTCGATGGGCCGGTCGATCAGGCGATCTCGCGCTACCTCGGGAAGCTCGAGCGCGTGATGACGGTCGACGTGGCCGAGCGAAGGGACCGCTCCGGTTGGGAAGTGGTCCGCCTTATGGAGGTCCGGATCCGCGGGGGGGCGAAGGACGACGAGGTGCTCGGCACCGGTGCTCCGGCGACGTTCGAATTCGAGCTCGATGAGGCGTACCCGAGCACCACCTGCAACTTCACGATCCACGACAACCTTGGTCATCCGGTCGCCGAGTTCCGCAGCTCAAACGCATCTCCCGAGGACATCGTCGAGGCGGAGGCGCCGACACGTTTCATCTGTGAGATCGCCGAGCTTCCACTTCTGCCGGGCCGCTACCGCATCGATGTGGCGCTCTGGGCTCAGGGCCACCTCCAGGACGGATTGCAGGGGGCGGCGGTCTTCGACGTCGAGCAGGGCGTCTGGGAGGGTCGGCCCGTGTCGGCCGACAGCGGCTTGGGCAACGTCGCGATCCCGCACCGGTGGACGAGCGCAGCGAACTAAGCTGGACTCAGGCGGCGGCCGGCAGTGGGTTGGCGCCGTAGCGGCCGAGGGCGGCGGTCTCGGTTGGATCGTCCGGCACCAGATGGATCTGGCAAAGGCGCACGGCCACGTCTTTCAACGGTTCCCGGGACGCAAGCCTAGGCGGCTCGTATCGCCGAGCAGCAAGGTGGCGGCGAACCGCAGCAGGCTGTACGTGCCGCGAACCTCGATCCGGCGCAGGTCGAAGGAGTCGGTGGCGGGTCGGTTGTGTCCGGGCGTCACTCCACAGGCGCTCCAGAAGCCGCACCGCTCTACCGCGTCACGTGCACCCGGACTGACCTCCCCGAACGGATAGGCGAAGTTGGTCACCGGAACGCCAAGTACCTGCTCGAGGTCCTCCTTGGAGCCGAGCGCCTGTTCCCGGATGGCAGCGGGTTCCAGCGTCGTGAGGTCCGGGTGGGTCCGCGTGTGGGCGCCGAACTGGATTGCCCCGAGCATGTCGCGCGCTCGCGTGAGGTCAAACACGGGACGGGGCGCCAGTACCGGATCTGTTGCGCCTGGATTGCGCCCCTGGTGCCCGGTGATCAGGAACACGATCGCGGTGAGCCCGAGACGCTCGAGGATCGGCCGCGCGACGGTGTCGTTGTCCACGTACCCGTCGTCGATCGTGATCACCACCGACCGCGGCGGCGGGAAGCGATGCTCGCGCCGGTATTCGACGTACTCGCTGAGGCTGATCACGTTGTACCCGCCGTGCTTGAGCAGCGCCATCTGCCGCGCGAACCGTCTCCGCGGCACGACATACCTGCTCGCCTGCTCATCGTCCTCGCCGAACGCGTGGTAGCGCAGAATCAGCGTCCCGCGCCGTGATCTGCGCCATAGGTCGTGGTCGCTCTCAGCCTTCACGCCATACCAGTAGGAGTGGTTCCACGCCAGCCGAAACCAGTCACGCCTCCATTTGTCCCGAGGCAGGACAAAGCCCAGTCGCGCGAGCGCACGTGGCCTGACCCGCAGCGCGAGCGCAAGGTTCCGCAGCACGATCAGCCTCCACGACCAGACGCCATACCCGCCGAACTCCATCTTCTCGATCATCGGCGGGTGCCGGCGATAGAGCTCGACCGCAAGCCGACCGCGGAGCTCCATGTCGGCAACGATCTCCCTCCAACCACGAGTTCGGTACTCGGTCACGACGGCGTCGGGGAGGAGCCGGAACTGCACACCCACCTGATCGAGGCGGTACGCAAACTCGAAGTCGTTTTCGCGGACCAGGTCGGTCGCGAATCCACCGACTTGCTCGAACGCGGCACGCGTTACCGAACAGTTGCCCGCATAGCAGTCCACGTACGTGAGCTGTGTCGATGCCAGCTGGGCGTTGTGCGCCCGCGCCACATCGACTCGCGACAGCGCAAACCGATCGGCATCCGCAGGAACACGGTGATCGATGACGCCGACACCGGCGATCTTCTGCTCGACGCGGTGCGCCCGCAGATGCGCGGCCACCAGCTCCCGCCCGGCCTCCTCGTCGTCGTCGATGAACAACAGGATCTGTCCCTCCGCGCGCGCGGCGCCCGCGTTGCGCGCGGTGGATGGGCCGGCCTGCTGCTGGGTGATGACGGACAGCCGATATGGCGGCGCCAGCCCGTCCAGCATCTCCGCCGTTCCGTCCGTCGAGCCGTCCACGACGACCACGACCTCGAAGGCATCGGCGGGTGCCGTCTGCCGTCCTAGCGAGTCCAGGCACGACCGCAGCAGCTCGCGGCGATCGTGAGTCGTGATGATGACGCTCAGCTCCGGCGCCATCACCGAGGTGGCCCGCCAGGTGCTGCGACCTTCCACAGGAACCGTAGGCCGCGGTCGCCTCGCAGGATTTCGATGCGCGGAATCTGGTAAGGGTCGACCCCGGGTCGTGCAAGCCCGCGTTCGGTCGTGAACGCCCCCGAGAGACCGGCGTCTGCCGCGATCCGCTTCGCGGCGGCGTCGTAAGCGCCGTACGGATACGCCAAGAACGAGGGCCGTCCCACCGACAGCGCCTCTAGGTCGGCGATCGATCCGTTGATCTCCTCTGAGGCCTCCTCGGTCGGCAGGCCGCTCAGCGGCCGATGCGTTCGCGTGTGCGCACCGATCGCGAGGTCGTTGTGCGTCAGCGTGCGAAGGCCATCCGCGTCCAGCAGCGCCAGAGGCGTGCGCTCGTGCTGAGAGCTCCATTCGTTGGTCCGGCCGACCAGACCGGTGACCGCGAACGCGACTGCCGGAAGGTGAAGCTCGCGCAAGGTGGGCAGCGCGGCATCCGCGAGGTCACGCAGACCGTCGTCGAAGGTGAGCAGCAATGCTCGGCGCGGTACGCCTCCGCCCTCCAGGAAGCGACGGAACTCCTCGGCGTCGATAAAGTTGAAATAGCTTGCGAGCAGCTTGAGCTGGCGCCGGAACCGCCCGGGGGGGACACCATACGGCTCAAGTGTGCCTGCCCCTCTGAGGTCCGAGATCGAGTGGTAGCACAGGACGCGGACCGGTCGCGGCTGAGGCACGCCGCCCGCGGCGCGGACCCCGGCGCAAAACTCGAGATCCTGGACGCGGTAGAACCACCGGATCGTCCACGGACGGATTGAGCCCACATCGATCAGTGCCAGGACGAGCCGCCGGAGGGGGCGGCGAATCCATCGTCCGGGCAGGCGGTCCGCAAGCAGCTCCCGGCGGCTTCGAAGCGAGGCCGCCAGATCCGGATGCTTGCGCGCCAGCATCACCCACGCGCGGCCGTTGTCTCGCCATTGACGCAGGTACCGCCGAGGGGTCACGACATAGCGCTGCCAACTGATCGCATCTGGGTTGAACGCAGGCCTGTAGCCGGCCTGTGCCAGCCGCCGCCCGAAATCCAGGTCGGCGCCGCCGAACGAGCCGCCGCGCGTGAAGTTCTCGTCGAAGCCGCCCAGCTCGAGAAAGACCTCGCGTGGTAGCGACATCTGACCGGTGAGGAAATCGCGCACCTCGAGCTGCCCATCGTGGGCGAGCAGCGCCAGCCGGCGGTCCTCGGCCCACGCTCCGACGGCCTGCGCCAGGAAGCTCGGCGGGGACTCTGGATGCAAGGGGATGTGACCAAACACCACGTCTGCGCCCTCGCGATGCGATCTTGCGTGCTCGGCCAGCAGCCCCGGATGCGCCTCCATGTCGTCGTCGAGGAACAGGAGCAATTCGCCTCGGGCGGCCGCAGCTCCTCGGTTGCGCGCGGCGGCGTTACCGCGGTTGGCCTGCTCGACGACGGTCAGCGGGAAACCAGGCTGGAGCCCGCGCAGCGCGGCAGCAGTGCCATCAGTGGAACCGTCGACAACGACCACGACTTCGAACGGTTCGGCGCCCTCCTGCGAGCTCAGGGCGCGCACCGTGGCGAGCACCACCTCTCGGCGCTGGTACGTGGGGATCACCACGGTGAAGCGAAATGAAGTCATCGGCCGAGCAGTCGCTCCAGCAGCGCCCAGCGGGCCGATCCGTACAGCAGCCCCAGCGCAAACACCGCATCGGCCCTGGCGGCGTCCCGGTCCTTGGCGCACTTCTCAAGCGCCCACTTCGCGTGCCGGATCACGTCGTACCGAAGCCGAACCAGCGTGTACGAATCCCGAAGGTGTACGTGCTTGGTCAGGAACGCGCCCTGACCCATGGCATAAGCCCACTGGAGCCGCACGTAGCTCTTCTTGGGCCGCCATGCCTGGTGGTAGACGAGGGCTGCTGGCAGGTAGCGGACCCGATATCCGGCCTCAAGTGCGCGGAAGCAGTAGTCGTTGTCGGCCGCAGGGTAGGGGCCGCCGAGCCCAAGCCGCGGGTCGAACGGACCCAGGCGCTCGTAGATCGCGCGCGTGAACCCCATGTTGTTGGAGCCCAGCACGTCATTCCACACCCGTCCCTCGTATAGCTTCGGCGCCTCCTCGTCCATCAGCGACGGAGCGAAGCCATCGGGCTGGTCAGTGGCGATGAAGCGCACCCGGCCGCTGACGAGCGTGGTATCTGCTTCCGCCTGGATGGCCCGCGTGATCACGCCAACCCAATCGGGAGCGACGAGGATGTCGTCGTCGGTGAACACGAGGACTTCCTCACCTGCGATTGCGCAGGCCTCGTTTCGAGCACGCGACACTCCTCTAGCCGCCGTGTGCCGGTAAAGCACCCGGCAGCCCCGGACCGTGCCCAGCTCCGCGAGCGCGCGGTTCTCGGCGTCGCTCTGGTCCACGATCACTATCTCGCGCGGTAGCTCGCCGCCGGCGAGGATCGACGCGACGCACTCACCCAGCAGCTTGGGGCGGTTACGGCTCGGGACGATCACGGACGTCGGCAGCGTCCGCGGCGAGGCGTCGTCGCTCACCAGCGGCTTCCGCGCGCGCTCGGCCGACGGTCACGACCGGCTTCGCGCCAGCCAAGAAGGAAGAAATACTCGAGTGTCAGCTCGTACACGAACGCCAGATGGCGGATCTTCAACCGCTCAGCAATGCCCACCAATCGCACTGCGAGCCCCGGCGCCATCGGCACGGCCGGTGTCACCCGCGGGAGAGCGTAGCGGATGAACCGGCGCGCGAGCGAGGGGTGAGGCGGGTGGGGCAGCCGGGTCACCTGCGCGGCCTGCGATGGGTGAAGGGTGGCGAAGATCACGGCGGATCGCCCGCGTGACTCGCTATCGCGGGCGGCGGCCGGGAACGCCTTCTCGTAGTGCTGGTGCGCGCTCGCGTCGGTCGACAGGACCAGCTTCACCCCTGCGCTCTGGAGGCGCAGGGCCAGCTCGTAGTCCTCGAGCCCATAACCGTCGAAGGATGTGTCGAAGCCCCCAATGCGGATGAAGTCAGCCCTCCGCAGAGAGAAATTCCCGGTATACGCCTCGGCGAAGCGGATGCCCCGCGCGCGCGTTGCCATTTCGCCGAGCGTGTAGTTGAACTGAGCCGCCCGGTAGTGGGCGAACGGCGGCGCTTCCGCACCGAGTCTCACCGGCGCGGCCCCGACGACGCCTACGGGCGCGCGCAGCTCGTGCTCGTGAAGATGAGCCCGGAGCAGCTCCGGAGTGGGCTCCATGTCGTCGTCGAGAATCACCACGATCCCCCCGCGTGCCTCCGCGACGCCTTCGTTGATGGTCGCGGCTCTGCCCCGGTTGAGGTGTGAGATGCCGCGAAGCGCGAATGGCGCCGCGAATCGATCGACGGCCTCTCGGGTGCCGTCATCCGAACCGTCGATCGCCACCACAACCTCGAACCGCTCCGGCGGCAGGGTCTGGTGGCGCAACGCTTCGAGCAGCCGCACGAGCGAGGCTCGGCGTTGGTGTGTAGGTACCACGACCGATACGGAAGGGGTTTCGCTCATCGCCCGGAAGACGTGAGCGAGCCGGCAAGGAGCTCGCCGTAGATGCCGGTAACGCGGTCGACCATTGTCGTGCACGAGAATGACTGCTCCACCCGGCTCCGGGCGGCTCGTGCAAGCGCTGCCGCCCCGGAGGGGTCGTCGAGGAGTCTGCGAATCGCCGTCGCCAGCGCCCGGGAATCTCCCGGCGCTACGAGCAGGCCACTTTGCCCGTCGATGACCGTCTCGTCAGTCCCCCCGACCGAGGTAGCCACGATCGGCTTCTCCGCGGCCATCGCCTCGAGCGCCGCCAGTGGAAGGCCCTCGTTGAGCGAGGGTAAGACGACGACGTCGCTGCACGCCAGCAGCTCGGGGACATCGTCCCGATGGCCCAGGAAGTCCACACGCTCGCTGAGCCCGAGTTCCTGCGCCCGCCGTTCGAGCCCGTCGCGCTGCGGACCCTTGCCCGCGATCACAACTTGGATCCCAGGTAGCTCGGCTGCCGCCTCCAGCAGAAACATCAAGCCTTTGTCTGGCACGAGGCGGGCAGTCGAAAGGACGACATGCCGCGTGCCGTCCCGGCTCAAGCCAGCGCGCAACTCTGGATTGGGTTCACATCTCAGGCGGCTGGCGTCGATCCCGTTCGGCACAACCGAGAGCTTCGATAGCGGCCACTGAAAGGTCTCGTGCAAACGCTGCTCAACATGTTGGGAGACGGCGATGTAGCGGCCGACGCGTGCGCCGAGCGCGCGTTGTTGGATGTAGGTGGAGCGGCTCATCGGGAGGTCGACGAACAGGTGCTCGGTGGCGACTACCGCCGGGACGCGCGCGAGCACGGCGGCGGCGAGTCCGAACTTGCACGCGTTCGGCAAGTTCAGGTGGGCGTGGAACACATCGGGACGGCGGGAGCGCAGAGCTGCCGCGAAGCGCGGAACGCGAGCCGCTCCGGCGAGCCCTTCCGGCATCGGGGGCACGGCCCACAGCGTGGCGCCCAGGCGGCTCGCATTCGACGCGAGAGGTGTCACGTCGGCGACGTCGTTGTAGACAAGCGTAGGCAGCCACGAGCTTTGGTCAAGTCCATCGATCAACGTCAGCACCGCCTTGCCGGTGCCACCGTACCCGCTCGAATCGATGAACATGTAGACGCTGCGAGGTGTCGTCATATGAACTCACTCAGCCTCAAAGAACACATTTGTGCCAGGGTCAAGAAAGATGGGACGGGTGACCGGCGCGGTGAATCGCTTCGCCCGTGCCCACCACGTGCCGTCAAACCCGACGAGTCCGGCGTACCGTGACGCGAGAGAGAACTTCACGGGTTTCAGCCCGGCCACGTGTGCCATCTGTACCAAGGAGTCATGGTGGAAACAGTTCAAGTGCTCGAGCGGCGCAACCGCGTTCAAGGAGTGGAGTGATCCTTTCGGCGCCGCCCAGTCTGCCGTGGCGAGCTGCGTCTTGACCCGCCGTCCGTCTGGGACGCTGATCTTCACCACCCCACCAGGCACAAGAAGCGACCTCAGCTGGCGGAGGATCATGAGCGGAGCGGCCAGGTGCTCCATCACCTGTTCTGTGTGTATGACGTCGAAGCGCCGTTCAGGGAGCGGATCGAGGCTGAGCGTCTCGATCCCCAGGGCGTGAGCGTGCCGAAGCCTGGCCTCGGAAAGCTCCATGCCGGTGACCTCGCAGCCAAAGGCTCGCGCCATCAGGCTCCACTCCCCCCAGCCCATACCGAAGTCGAGCGCTCTCAATGGCCAGCGGTCTCGTCCAAAATGATGCAGCAGAGTCGTCACCTCGCCGGCCATCTCCACGTAGAAGCCCGCGCTCCGGTCGGCTCGAACCATCTCCTTGGCGTCGACCGGGTCGATCCACACCTCGTATAACTCTTCGGCAAATTCCCTTGTTGGGACCGAGCGCTGGTAAATGAGGCGGCATGAGTTGCACTCGATCAGCGAGTAAGTCTCACCTCGAAGACGCTGGGGCTCAGGACATCCCTGTGAGCCATAGAAATCCGTCAGGTAACCGACAAGGATGTCGTCGTCGTAGGGCAAGCTGTAAATCTCCGTGCCGATATCCGCGTCGCAGCCCGGACAGCGCGTGCGTGCCATGAGTACCGACGGTGATGGTTCGCTGATCACGACGTTGAATATATTGGCCGCGTGCCGTACGAGCTGAGCGTCGTAATTGCAAGCCGCAACCGCAAGGCGGCCCTGCAACACTGTCTCGAATCGCTCGGGCGCCAAACACAGGCGCCCAATACGTTCGAGGTGATCGTCGTCGACCACGGTTCCACGGACGGCACCGCGCGCATGCTCGCGAGCGCCCGAACGCGGTTTGCGCTTCGTGCGCTGTCGCTGCCCGAAGGGGGTTCATGGGCGGCGAGAAACGCCGGCGCGGCGGCCGCAACCGGTCGTGTATGCGTGTTCCTCGATGATGAGATCACGGCCTCGCCCGGACTGCTCGCGGCTCACGCCGTGGCTCACCTCGGTGATCCGATCATCGGCGTGGGCAGGCTCACGCACAGCTCGGACGCCCGGCGAGACTGGTACGCGCGCGCGTCTGCGAGCGCCGCCAACCGGCAGGCTGAGACGCTTCCGGGTCGCAAGCTGAGCTGGGCCGACTGCTCCGGCGCCAACATGTCGGTAGTGCGGGACGCATTCCTCGCGATCGGTGGATTCTCGGTGGACCTCGCGGTGGGTCACGACAAGGAGCTTGCGTTCCGGCTCTTCGCCGGTGGGTGCCGCCCGCGATATCTCCCGGACGCGCTCGGCAAGCGGTCAGACCTCAGGCGCCAACCCGCGCTGCTCGCAGATGCGAAGCGACTGGGCGCCGGGTACATGGCGCTCACCAACCGACACCCGGGAATGCTGCCCGCGCTCCTGCGCTGGTTCGACTCCACTGGCCGAGAGATCCTGTTGCGCAGGCTGCTCCTGGCGATGCACGTTCCGCCACGCGCGCTCGCCTTGTTCGGAATGGGGGCGCTCGGACGAAATCGACGCGATCTCTGGTTCGGGTTCGTCTCTCGGTTCGCGTTCTGGAGCGCGGTCCGTGGATCGGTCAGTCGTCACCGCTGGCGCCAGCTCACCCGCGGCGTCCCGGTATTGATCTACCACGCCTTCGAAGATGACGATAGCCCTGGCACGCGGTTCGTGCTGCCGAGGGCTCGCTTCCGCGCGCATCTCCGAGCCCTCGCCGCACTCCGCTATCACGTGATCTCACTCGAGACTCTCGTTAGGGCGCTCCGTGAGGGCGATCTGCCGCCGAGGGCGGTCGTGATCACGATCGATGACGGGTATCGAGACAACTTCGAGATCGCATTCCCGGAGCTGCGGCGATTCCGCTACTGCGCTGCCATCTTCCTCGTTGCCGGGCGGCTCGGCGCCTGCAACGACTGGGACTCCGGCGAGCTCGCGAGCCGCGCACTGCTCTCGGTGACAGACGTTCAGGGAATGGCCGAGGACGGCCTCGCGTTCGGGTCCCATACTCGAACGCACCCTGTCCTCCCGGCGATCTCCGACGAGGCGCTTCGAGCCGAGATCGATGGCGCTGCGACCGACCTCGAGCGCGAGCTGGGCCGCCCCGTGCTCTTCTTCAGCTACCCGTATGGCAGCTACGACGACCGAGCGCTCGCCGCGGCACGGGAACGGTACGTAGGAGCCTGCACAACCGAGCCTCGGCCGGTGGGCCTCGATTCGGATCCGTTCCTGCTGCCGCGGATCGAGGTCCGCGGCACCGACTCATCGCTGCGGCTGTTGCGCAAGCTCTGGCTTGGGCAGGTGTGAGCGCGTCAGCTCACCCGACCAGCCGCGCTTGCGCGCGGCTCTGGTCATCGATACGCGCGCGGCGGCATAGCCCGCCGCTGTGCTCAGCAGTCCGGCGAGGATCGCCCCAGCCCGGGCGACCCCGTACGGATCACCCTTGAGGAAATCGGCGATTCCGCGCCGCACGCCCCGCGGGAGCACGCTGAGCGTGTACGCACGCTCCGACTCGAGCCCCTCGCTGGCGCCCACCAGTCGTGCGACGACGGCCTTCGATCCTCCCTCGAAGAAGCATCGAGACAAGAAGCGACGCAGCCGGGTCCGGCTGGCCGGCACGTAGTGAGCGACGCTCGCCTCGGGGATGTAGATCAGCTTCTTCTCAGGCCAGCGCTGCGTGAGCCGAATGCACAGCTCGGTCTCATCGCACGAGTACCCGAGCCGAAATCCGCCGGCGGCTTCGACGAGCGAGCGCCGGAAGGACATGTTGCACCCGAAGAGGTTGCGGACTTCCTGGGGCTGCTCGGGCATGCCCAGGTACGAGCAGCCGATCACCCAGTCGAACTCGGGCGGGAACCACGCAGGGCGTCGGGTCGCCCACTTCGGCGCGGCGCTGCCGCCCACCCCGGCTACGTGTTCGTCGGCGTACCGAGCTTGCAAGAGGGCCAGCCACTCGGGCGACGCAACCGCGTCGTCGTCGAGGAACGCCACCACTGATCCCGACGCAGCCTCGACGGCGCTGTTGCGTGTGCCGCAAAGACCGGGCCCGTGCACGTTCTCGACGGCTCGGGCACCCAGCTCGGCACGGATCCTCTCGAGCAAGCGCTCGTTGTGGTCAACCACGACGATGACCTCACGCGGCTCGATCGTCTGTGCGGCGAGCGACTTCAGCGTTTCGCCGAGCTGCGTCCACCGAGCCTCGTCGTAGGCACAGACGACCACCGAGACGTCGGTGCTCATCACTACGACTCTACCGTCGTGCGCTTCCGCGTCGCCGGACGCAGACGCCGCCGGCGGAACCGTAGTCGTGCGGCAGATCTTGGACTAACGGTGGAGTAGCACCCCCACGCCGCTCGTACAAGCGTCCAGCCCTCAGGTGGATCGTCGCCATCGGTCTCCGGGGCCCCGATGTCGTGGACCATGGCGCTCGATGTCCGACGACGGAAGCTGTGGGCCGCGGCACTCGGCTTCATCGTCGTGGTTTTCTCGCTGGTGGCTGTGGAGGCCGCTACCGCTCGGCCTGCCGGCAGACACTCGAAGCTTAGGCACAGCTGTCTCGTCCGCTCCCGCCACCACCGCGCGCATCGCGCGCGGGTTTGCCACGCGAGACGCCGGCGCCGGGTGGCACAGGCCGCTCGGAAGTCGCCGCACCCGGGGACCACATCCACGCCTGCTGCGGCGTCTTCGGCTTCTCCGGTGTTGTGGGGGGCTGAGATTGGTTCGCAGTTCACTGGTTCGCAGGCGCCGTGGAGTTGGCCTGCGGTGACCGATTTTCAGAACGTGGATTCGGGTGGTAAGCAGTTGGGCGTGTTGGGGTGGTATTCGCGGTTTTACGCGCCGACGGATTGCGGCGGGGCGTGCACGTTCTCCTCGTCGTTGTTTGACGGGGTGCGTAATGCGGGCGCGATTCCGTTTTTGTCGTTGGGCAGCGATAGCTCTTCGGGTGGCAGTGGCTATACCGATGCGCAGATCGCGGCCGGGTCCCAGGATGCGTATGTCACCCAGTTTGCGCAGGCGGCGAAGGCGTGGGGGCATCCGTTCCTGCTGCGCTTCGATTGGGAGATGAACGGCAATTGGATGCCGTGGGGTGTGGGCGCGAACGGCAACACGGCCGCGAGCTACGTCGCGATGTGGCGCCACGTGCACGACATCTTCGCCGGCGTCGGGGCGACGAACGTGAGCTGGGTGTGGTGCCCGAACATCGACAATTCGAATCAGTTCGCGTCGATGGCGAGCCTGTACCCGGGCGACGCGTACGTCGATTGGACGTGTCTGGATGGCTACAACGGCGACGTGCCGTGGACCAGCTTCCATGATCTGTTCTCGTCCGGTTACAACAACATCACGGGCACGATCGCGCCGTCCAAGCCGATGATCATCGGCGAGACCGGCTCGACCGAGTCGGGCGGCTCGAAGGCGCAGTGGATCACCAACATGCTCAGCGACCTCCCGGTCAGCTTCCCCAAGATCCGCGGGCTGGTCTGGTATGACGAGAACGTCTCCGGTCCCGGCGGCCACAGCGACTGGCCGATCGAGAGCTCGAGCAGCTCCGAGGCCGCGTTCGCGAGCGGCATCAAGAGCTCGACCTACACCACCAACAGCTACGCCAACCTCAACACCAGCCCCATCCCGCCCCCGGCATAGGGTGGACTGTTCGTTCGACGCAGCCGTTTGAGCCGGGGCGTCAGGCTGGCCTTGCAGCGCTGGGTGCGGCGCTAGCGGGTTCTGCGCCATCTCGCCGCACCTTGCTCGTTAGTCCTCTGTCCAGGACGCCGGGACCTCGTTAGTCCGTTTGTCCAGTACGCCGCGGAGATGCCAAGCCCTCGAGCCGCGCCGCCGATCAACGCTCAGTGCCCGCAGAGGGCACGAGCAGCAATCACTCGGACTCGATTGGAGAAGGCAGGATGCTCGGCTCAGTACGCTCGAGAGGAACGCGCCGTGCACAGCTCGGCGCCGGGGTCCTAATGGTCGCGACGCTGGTGCTGTTCTGGCATTCGAGCGTGCCTGCGAGCGCGGCCACCGGTCCTGACCTGGCGCTGGGCCGTCCGGCGGTGGCGTCGTCGGTGCAGTCGTCGAGCTATCCGGCCAGTGCCGCCGTCGACGGGAGCCTGTCCACGCGGTGGTCGAGCGCGTCTAGCGATCCGCAGTGGATCTACGTCGACCTGGGATCCACCTACAACGTCACCCAGGTGGTGCTCAACTGGGAGACGGCGTATGGCAAGGCGTACCGGATCCAGGTCTCAAACGATGCTGTGAATTGGACGACGATCTACAGCACGACCACCGGCACGGGCGGCGTGAACACCCTGACGGGGCTGTCTGGCACCGGACGCTACGTGCGGATGTACGGCACCGTGCGGGGAACCCAGTGGGGTTACTCGCTGTGGGAGTTCTCGGTCTACGGCACGCCGGTCGCCTCGACGACGTCGAGCAGCGGCACGTCGACGACGTCGAGCAACCTGGCGCTGGGCCGTCCGGCGGTGGCGTCCTCGGTGCAGTCGTCGAGCTATCCGGCGAGTGCCGCCGTCGACGGGAGCCTGTCGACGCGGTGGTCGAGCGCGTTCAGTGATCCGCAGTGGATCTATGTCGACCTGGGATCCACCTACAACGTCACCCAGGTGGTGCTCAACTGGGAGACGGCTTATGGCAAGGCGTACCAGATCCAGGTCTCGAACGATGCTGTGAATTGGACGACGATCTACAGCACGACCACCGGCACGGGCGGCGTGAACACCCTGACGGGGCTGTCTGGCACCGGACGCTACGTGCGGATGTACGGGACGGCGCGGGGAACCAGCTGGGGCTACTCGCTGTGGGAGTTCTCGGTCTACGGAACGCCGGTGGCGAGCTCCAGCAGTGGGACGAGCACGACCAGCGGGACCACCACGACCGGCGGGACCACCACCACGTCCGGGTCGGCTTCTCCGGTGTTGTGGGGGGCTGAGATTGGTTCGCAGTTCACTGGTTCGCAGGCGCCGTGGAGTTGGCCTGCGGTGACCGATTTTCAGAACGTGGATTCGGGTGGTAAGCAGTTGGGCGTGTTGGGGTGGTATTCGCGGTTTTACGCGCCGACGGATTGCGGCGGGGCGTGCACGTTTTCCTCGTCGTTGTTTGACGGGGTGCGTAATGCGGGCGCGATTCCGTTTTTGTCGTTGGGCAGCGATAGCTCTTCGGGTGGCAGTGGCTATGCCGATGCGCAGATCGCGGCCGGGTCCCAGGACGCGTATGTCACCCAGTTTGCGCAGGCGGCGAAGGCGTGGGGGCATCCGTTCCTGCTGCGCTTCGATTGGGAGATGAACGGCAACTGGATGCCGTGGGGCGTAGGCGCGAACGGCAACACGGCGGCGAGCTACGTCGCGATGTGGCGCCACGTGCACGACATCTTCACCAGCGTCGGGGCGACGAACGTGAGCTGGGTGTGGTGCCCGAACATCGACAATTCGAATCAGTTCGCGTCGATGGCGAGCCTGTACCCGGGCGACGCGTACGTCGATTGGACGTGTCTGGATGGCTACAACGGCGACGTGCCGTGGACCAGCTTCCATGACCTGTTCTCGTCCGGTTACAACAACATCACCGGCACGATCGCGCCGTCCAAGCCGATGATCATCGGCGAGACCGGCTCGACCGAGTCGGGCGGCTCGAAGGCGCAGTGGATCACCAACATGCTCAGCGACCTCCCGGTCAGCTTCCCCAAGATCCGCGGGCTGGTCTGGTATGACGAGAACGTCTCCGGTCCCGGCGGCCACAGCGACTGGCCGATCGAGAGCTCCAGCAGCTCCGAGGCCGCGTTCGCGAGCGGCATCAAGAGCTCGACCTACACCACCAACAGCTACGCCAACCTCAACACCAGCCCCATCCCGCCCCCGGCATAGAGTCCGCTGAAGCCGTAGCGGTGTGGTCGCTGCTAGCGTCGGCCGCGCGAGAATGATCACTAAACGCGCTAAGACTTGTGATGGGCTCGCCGGGAGCGGGCTGCGCCAGTCTCGAGCAGAGTGGGCCGCTCGCAACCGCACCCTGGCCGAGAACATGAGCGAGCTGATCACCCGCTTCGCGCCGCTCGGCGCCGAGACCGCGATCGACGTTGGTTGCCAGGGCGGCGACATCACGGACGCCGTCGCCGAGCGCACGTCGCTCGATTGGGTCGGGGTGGACCCGTCGCTCGAGCTCCCGACCTCCTCTCCGAGGGGGCATCGACTGCTCCCGGGCAGTGCCGACTCGCTGGCGTTTCCCGAGCAGTCGTTCGGCGTGGTGCTGTTGGCGAACGTCTACGAACATGTCCTTCCCGACCGTCGGCGGGCCAGCCTGGAGGAACTCTCTCGCGTCTTGGTACCGAGCGGGGTGGTAGTCGGGCAACTGCCCAACCCGTACTTCCCGATCGAGTCGCACAGCCGTCTGCCGTTCATGGGCTGGCTACCGACGCGGCTTCAGCATGCGTACTGGCGGCTGGCCCCCGTTCCGTGGGAGCACGACTTTTTCGTCGTGACCGTCAGCGAGCTGTTGGCGCTCGCCACGGCCGTCGGCTTCGAGCCCGTGCTTGTCCGCAATTTCAACTACCCACTGGACGTGATCCCCTCGTCGGTCCGCTGGCTGGCGCGGATGCTCAGGGCACCGATGCGCCGGATGCCGTGGGCATGGCAGTTCGTCCTCCGGAAGCCGGCGGAGGAGCGCTAGAACGGCGACACGATCGGGTCGATCGCCTTTTTCCAAGAGGTTGGCGCGCTAGCCTCCAGATCGGAGTTAGCACATGGGGCAGAGACGATGATTCCTAGGCGGCGCGGATGGCCGGTCCTCGGCGGATACTGGGTCGTGGCGCTCGCGGCTGCCGCGTTCGTCGCTCTGGTGGCAATTCTGTTGGCCACGCACGTCCCGGGCTCCGCAAGAAGCCCCGACGCTTCCCCGGGTGGCACCCACGTCAGCGTATCGAGACCGTTTGACCTGCGTGATCCGAGCCCGGTCTACTGGGGCGCCGCGATCCAGAATTCGCAAGGACAGGCGCCGTGGAGCACGGCCGCAACGTCCGCGTTCGAGCAGCTCGCGGGCAAGGGCGTGTCCCTGATCAGCTGGAGCTCGCAGTTCTACTCGTCCCAATACTGTGGCGGGTACTGCGCGTTCCAGTCGGCGCAATTCGACGCCGTCCGCGCCCATGGCGCGGTGCCGTTTTTCTCATGGGCCCCGAATTGGTCGAGGTCGGTCGACGTGCAGATTGCGTCCGGGGCAGAGGACAGCTATCTGATCGACTGGGCTCGCGCGGCAAAGGCTTGGGGCCATCCGTTCTTCCTGCGATTTGCCTGGGAGATGAACGGCAATTGGTTCCCGTGGGCTGTCGAGGGGCAGGGGAACACCGCCGCTGATTTCGTCTCGATGTGGCGCCACGTCCACGACATCTTCACTCGGGCCGGGGCGACCAACGTCAGCTGGGTGTGGTGCCCCAACGTGACCGCGGCTACCACCTATCAGCGGCTGGCCGAGCTCTACCCCGGCGACAGCTACGTGGACTGGACCTGCCTCGACGGTTACAACGGCGACAACCCCTGGACCAGCTTCAGCGACCTCTACCGGCCGACCTATGAAGCGATCACCGGCACGATCGCCCCGGGCAAGCCGCTGATCATCGGCGAGCTCGGTTCGACCGAAGCCGGGGGGTCGAAGGCCGCTTGGATCACGGCGATGTTCAACAGCCTGCCGACGGTGTTCCCTCAGATCCGGGGCTTCGTCTGGTCCGAGGACAACATCGGCGGCCCGGGCGGCCACACCGACTGGCGGATCGAGACCAGCCCTGCGGCCACCGCCGCCTTCGCCCAAGGGATCAGCAGCCCGATCTACGCGGCCGACAGGTTCGGCCGCATCGATTCCAGCCCGATCCCCCCACCGCGCTGAGGCCCATATTCTCTTCGCGGTGCAGACACCAGAGCAGCGTCACGACTGGTATCAGATCGAGCTCGAGCTGGCTGCGCGTCTGCGCGCGGCCCCGTCACGCGACGCCCGGCGCCGCCTGTATGGGGAGGTCTATCGTGAGCTGGCCGAGCGGGTGCCCTACCTTCCTCTGTTCACGCAGGCTCAGGACGGCCCGGCGCGCGCGGCGACGGTCGCTCCTCAGCTCCGCCTGCTTCGTCCGCTGCTGAACGAGCGGACGCGCTTTTGCGAGATCGGTGCGGGTGACGGCGCCGTGGCGCGCAGCGTCGCTCCGCTGGTGTCCTCGGCGTTGGCGTTAGACGTGACCGACGTGCTCGCACCCGCCGTGACCGTCGCCGGGACGTTCGAGTTTCGCGTGTTCGACGGCTTCGACCTCGGTGTGGCGGATGGCTCGCTGGACGTGGTGTACAGCCACGACGTCGTCGAGCACCTGCATACGGATGACATGCTCGAGCAGTCGGCGGCAGTGCACAGGGCACTACGGCCAGGCGGCGTTTACGTGTGCGTCACTCCAAACCGGCTCGATGGCCCACATGACGTCTCGCGCGGTGTCGCCAAGGTTCCGTTGGGCCTCCACTTACACGAATACACCGCCACTGAGCTGGCCGCAACTCTGCGAGCAGCTGGATTTCGCCGCGTCCGGATCGTCCTCACGGTCGCCGGTCGGCGCCTGTCACCGATGATGCCCGCCGGGCTGATTGCGCCGCTGGAGGCGCTGCTCGCGCGGCTTCCAGACCGTCCGCGCCGCCGGCTTGCCCGCCTGCTTGCCGCGGTCAAGGTGATCGGCACCGCATAGCGTCGATCTGGATCCTTAGCGCCGGCGGTCGTCTCCCCGGGCAATGTCTCGGTAGAGCGCGAGCAGCTGCTCGGCGCACTGATCCCAGGTGGTCAGCTGCGGCTGGTGAGTCGGCGACGGCTTGTCCAACTCCTCGAGCATCGCATCGCCGAGCACCCGCGGCGTCGAGCCGAGCGCGATCGCGCGCGCCAGGCCATCCTCGGCCAGCTCCGAAAGCCCGCCGCGATCCGCGACCAGCAACCGGCAGCCGGCCGCGGCTGCTTCGAGTCCGACCAGCGGATGGGTCTCGAAATCGCTCATCAGCACAACCAGTGCCACGCGGTTGAGCAGCGCCGCCATGCCCTCCCGGTCATCCGGCGGCACGCTCGTGAACTCCACCGTCCCCTGGAGCCCGAGCTTGCCGGTCAGCTCCCGCAGCGCAGCCTCATACGGTCCGGTGCCGACGATCAGCAGCTTCGCGTCCGGTAGTTGCTCGAGCACGCGCGGGAGCGCAGCGATCACGCGATGATGACCCTTGTAGCGCTCGAGTCGTCCGATCGATGCGAGGATCGTGCCGTCGCCGGCCTCGGTGCGCCCTGCCCCGATCGACGGCGCGAGGTCGGTTCCGTTCGGGATCAGCACGAATCGCTCGCGCGGGAGCCGCAGAAGCATCGAGTACAGGTCGATCTCGAAGCGAGCCAGCGCCACCAGGCGCGCCGCTCGCGTGAGCAGTGGGCGCAATGCCCGCAACTGGGCGCCGCGCATGCGGCTGCGCCATCGCGAGGAGTGTCCACCTCCGTGGAACGTCAGGCAATACGGGATTCGCAGCGTCAGCGCGCGCACCATCGCCAGCGGCGGTACGAACGTGTGGTAGGACTGGACGTGGATCACGTCCCATTCCTCGCGCGCGATCGCGCTCCACATTCCGGGGGCCAGGCACCAGTCGCTCCTCGCAGGCCAGGCGCGCACCGAGCGGATCATGACTCCGTCGCGTCGCTGGTCCGCTCGCCGGCGACCGCCGGGGTCTGCGCAGAGCACCTCGACATGCGCACCCCTGGCGGCGATGCGGCTAGCGGTCTCGCTGACGTGATGCTCCACTCCCCCCAGCCCGAGCGGGTTGCGGGGGGTCACGATCAGGACGCGAAGCACGTGCCCTGCGATGGGAACCGCTCGCCGCGTGCCGCCTCTTCGTAGACGGCCTGCAGCCGTGCTCCCCATGCCTCGGGGCTGTGCTGCTGCTCTGCGAACCGCCGCGCCCGGCGACCAAGCTCGTGTCGTCGCGAGGCGTCTCCAAGCAGCTCCGCCGTCGCCGCTGCGATCCCCTCGGCGTCGTCACAGACGATCAGCGGCGGCTCGTCGCCAGCCGCCGTGAAGCCTTCTGCGCCGCGGCTCGTCGTGACCACCGTCTTGCCGCTCGCGAGCGCCTGGAGCACCTTCATCCGCATCCCACCCCCGATCCTGACCGGAGCCAGCACCACCGAGGCCGTCTCCAGATAAGGGGTCACGCTCGGGGCGTCGGCGACCAGCTCCACGTACTCGCCGGCGAGCGCCCGGAGCTTGCCCGGCGAGCTCCCGACGATCCGCAGCCGTGCGCCAGGGTAGGAGGTGCGCACCAATGGCATGATCTCGCGTACGAGCCAGACGGCTGCGTCCCGGTTTGGCGCGTGCGTGAAATTGCCCGTGAACAGGACGGTGCCGGGCTGCTCCTGTGCCGGGTCGGCCACGGGAGGCATGACGATCCCGAACGGGTTGATCGTGACCCGGGAGGCGACCTCCGGCGCGAGGCGCTCGATCGCGCGGGCATCTCGCTCGCTGAACACCTGTATGCGGCCGTAAAGCTGCCAGACGCGGCGCTGAAACGACTCCCAGCGTCGCCAGTCGAGCTCGTGGAAGGCCCATGCTGGCCACTGCGCCGCGGCGCCCGGATGCCAGTCCACGGCGCGCGGCAGCCGAACCTCGTGCTCGGTGAGCAGGGAGGGAACCCCGGATGGCAGTCGGACGCTCGCCATCGAGCTGTCCTCGACGACCACCAAATCGAACGAGCGCGAGGCCGACAGCTGGTCGAGCATCTGCTGAACCCCGGGCGTTCCCAGCCACACCGCTCGCCACGGTCGTCCCCCGCCCAACCAGTCCGAGGCAAGCTGCCAGCGCCGCCGCCAGCGAGCCCTGGCGGCAGCCGGTTGGCGCCGGTCCACGAAGTGCGCGTCGATCCCAGTCCCAAGCACAGCTTGCGCGGCGGCTGCCTCTCCTGGCTCGTCGCCAACGCCGACCACGAGCGTGAGGTCATTGCGCGCTGCCAGTGCCTCCAGCTGCGCGTGCAGCACCACCGGGATGGCGCCTGCCCCATCTGCCTGGGGGAGCAGCGGTGCGACGATCAAGATCCGCATACCGTTGAACGCCTATCGCCGGCCGCGGTCCCCGTCCGCAACGAGCTCGCTCAGCATCCGCTCGTATCTGCCCAGGACCACATCCGCCTGGTAGGCGGCCGACCTTGCGCGTCCGGCGCGAGCGATCCGCTCGCGGCGCGCCGGGTCGTCGAGCAGCGACTGCATCGCCTCGGCCAGCGCGCCGGCGTCCCCCTGCGAGACGAGCACGCCGGCTCCATCCCCGAGGACATCCGCAGTTCCGCCGGGGACTGTCCCGATCATCGGCGTTCCCGAGGCGATCGCCTCGACGGCCACGAGCCCCAGCGGCTCCGGCCACACCGAGGGCGCGACTCCCAGCAGCGCTCGATCCCAGGCCTCCATCACGGCGGAGTTGGGAACGTCGGTCAGGACGATCGCCTCCTCAGGAAAGCGATCTGGCGAATCGGCTTCGATCGTCCCGATCAGCACGAGCGGGGGTGGATCGTGGAGTCGCCGGTACGCCTCGAACAGCACCTCGACGCCCTTGATCGGTCGCAGCGCCCCCACGAACAGGACGAACGGCTTGCGCGGAAGCTTGGCGACGATCTCCTGCGCCCGGCTCGCATCCTGCGCGGTCTCACTCCGATCGCCGTTCAGGAAGGCGGACGGCACGATGAACCTCCGCGCGCACTCGTCTCCCGTTGCCTCGGACCGCAACAGGTGGCGAGCACTCACCTGATCGACATACGTAGAGATGCTGTGAAGCCCTGCGATGCGGCGCACGAGCAACCGACGGGAGAGGCCAACCCCCACGACCGCCGCCCAGCCCTTGGGGGCGCCGTAGAAGCGCCCTGCGCACGCCAGGCATTTGCGCGGCGCCGGCCCGGTGCAGGGCCCACCCTCGTGCAGCAGGGTTCGGTTCGCGCAGAAGTACCCGTAGTCGTGGGCCGAGGCGAGTAACGGGATGCCCGTGCCGGTCAATGCGGGCACGAGCGAGAACGACAGCCAACCGTGGGCGACCGCGACCTCGGGCTCGGCTCGCTTGATCACGCGGCGAAGGTCAATGATCGAGATCGGGTCCGGAAACGGCGGCGCGTGGCGCTGGCGGCGGTCGCGCACCGTCCAGGAAACGGCCGTCCTGAGCTGGCGGACTCGGTGCACGGGGACGCGGTGCTGTCCGTAGCGCTCCTCGCGAGGCATGCCCCCGTGCCACATCGTCGCGACCGTCACATCGTGCCCGCGGCGCGCGAGGCCCGCGGCCAGCAGCGCCGCCCACCGGTGACCGCCGCCGATGAACGGCGGAAAGTGGTCGCTTGCCAGCATGATCCGCACGCTCAACCGCCGGCGGGACGCGACACGACGGCCTCGCTTCGATGCATGCGCTCGAGCAGCCGGGTCCCCCAGGGCCGCAGCTCGGGGAACACCAGCAGCTCGGAGAGCCTTGTCGCTAGCCGAGGCGGGGCCGCCAGGATCGCCGCCATCCAGCCGACGAGCGCGAGCCGCATCACGAGCGAGACGTCATAGCGACGGCGGGCGGCCCGGACGGCGCTCGCCATCAACGATGTCCAGCTGTCGGCCGGCACTGGGTGAAGCCGTGGCGCGAGCTTGCGCGATACGACCCGGTTGGCGATGTTCGACATCGACAGGATCTGCGCTGGGCGCTCGAGCCCGAGTTCGTCGGCAAGTCGCGCGAGCGCTTCGGCCGTCTTCTGCTGGTACCTGATCTCCCAGCGGATCCGCTCCAGGTCGAGCACGGGTTCCACGGGCTCGAACAGGTTGCGCCCGTGGACCCGGTAGAAGGCGCCGACATCCGCGCGTGAGACGACCGAACCGAGCAGCGTCGTCATGTGCACGAGGTACACGTCGACGAACCAGTGCTCCTCGCCGGGCTTGGGGATCGGCATTATCCGCCGCAGCGCGCTCGTGCGATACGCGTTCCCGCTCATCGCGACCCACGGCAGGTCGAATGGGAACGCGAGCTCTGCGCGTCGCAGATCCCCACTCGGCGGGGGGCGGTTTGGCCTGGTTATGCCCAGCGAGCGACCCTCGGCATCGATCAGAGCCATCCGGAACTGCGCCCGCGCCGCATCGGATTTCGCGGCGAGCGCCGTCGCGGCCAGCCTCGCCGTCGAGGGAGCGAGGACGTCGTCGGCATCGAGGAATATCACGACGTCCCCCCGGCAGCGAGCAAAGCCCGCGTTCAGCGCCGAGACCTGGCCGCGGTTGTCGTCGAGCACCAGGTCGATCGCCTCCCCGTATTCCGCCAGCAGCTGCGGCGAGCCGTCGGTGGAGCCATCATCGATGACCACGACGCGGACGTGTGGATGGTCCTGGCCGAGGGCACTGTCGACCGCCTCGCGCACATATTCCGCGTAGTTGTAGTTCGTGATCACGATGTCGACCGCGATCGGGCGATCTGGTTGCGGAGGTGTGTTCAAGGCGCTGGTGGCGACGTTGAGCGAACGTGGCGTGGCGTGAATTTCGCGGGACGATGTCCGAGCGCCCGCTTGCGCCGGTGGGATGCGGATCGCGGCCGGGGCGGGAGGATGAGGGCCGTGACGTGCCTGTACAGCGTCGGGCTGTCGGACCGGAACAGCTGCGCGGCGACCAGCGCCGGTGCCGTCGATGGGGCGAGCCTGAGCGGCGCGTCGAAGCTGATCTGAGCTCCGGGCCTCAGCGCGAAATTCGCGTCGACGATCGACGGGCTGCTCGATCCCGACCTCAGCACCAGCGTGTAGGTGGTCGGAGCGCGCTCGGCGCTCTGCACGCCGATGCGCACGGCAGGAGTTCGCCCTCCCGCGGATTGGAACATCCACAGCTGCGTGTAACCGACGGCGTTTGCCGCTCCGAGCGGGATCCGAGAAAGAGCAAAGGCCGAACCCGCGAGGAGCACCGCGAGCAGCAGCAGCAGCAGCTCGGAGAGGCGCGGTGCGGGCAGGCCCGTGCGGCGCGGCCGGAATCGCTGCCGAGAGCTTCGGCGCAAGGCGACCGCGGAGGAGGCCACCACGACGAGTACCAGGAGGATCGTCCACGAGGCGAGCCGCAGCCCACCGGGGAGCAAATCGAGCACCAGCGATCCGATCGCCAGCGTGGCGAGGCTGAGGCCAATGCTCAGCATCAGGGTCCGGCCCGTGCCCAAGTCCCAGCGGCGGAACGAGGCCTGCGTGATTGCGTATCCCGGTAGCAGCAGGCAGAGCGGGACCGCGAACACAGCGCGTACCGCTGTGACCGGGACGGCGAGCACGATCGCAGCGCAGGCAGCCGCCGTGGCTGCGGCGAGCACGATCTGGCGTGCGCGCGAGCTCACGGCGCCACACCGAGATCGAAGATCTGGATGTTGCCGCTGTCATATACGCGGGGAGCCGGGATCCCGTCGAACTTCCCCGCGACGTCGGCGGAGCGGAGCGCATCCCTGGGCCCTCCGGGTGGGCGAAGGGAGAACCGGTAGCCGTTGGCGGCGTCGTCGCTGCGTACGCGGCTGTCGGCCACGGCATACCGCAACCGGTCACGGCGAAGCGTCGGGAGCTGCCAGCTCTCGAGCGAAGGTGTGGAGAGGATCAGACTCACGCCGTTGGCTGTCAGTACGCGCTTGCCCCCGTAGAAGAGGATCGTCCGTGCGTCGGCTGCCGTCGCCGCGAACCCGTTCTGTGAGACGTGAGCGCCGACCCAGCGCCCGACGGCCAACGTCTCGGAGTCGATCTGGCGGTGGTCGATCGACACCTTCACCGGGGCGGCCAGAATCGAACTCGCGGGCCACCCCGTGATCGCCCCGCCCACGACGGCCACCGTAGCGTACGCAGCGGCAAAGGCCGGCGCGAACCGGGCGAGGCGGGCGGTTCGCACGGATTGCAGACGGTCGACCGCCGCATAGCCGAGGACGAATGCCAGTCCGATGAACAGGAATTCGTCCGCTCGGTTTGCGACCTCCCACGCACTCGGGGCGGCCCGCAATCCGAGCACCGCGAAGAACCCAAGCGCCGCCAGGCAGAAGATCACGACTATCGGATTGCGCTTGTGACGCCGCCAGGCGCTGGTCAGCCCAAACGGAAGCGCGATCGCCAGCAGGGCGAGCGAGACGAACGTCAGGAGCTTCTCGGCCAGCGGTGTGCCGAGTCCTCCAGATGACTGAAAGGGGGCACGGGGAGCGGACTCGCCCGTGATCGTGCGGAGCGTTTCGGTGAAGGCCTTGCTGAGAACGGGGGTGATGTAGCCAACCGTCTGGCTCGCCACGACGACCAGCCAGGCGCAGGTGAGGACCGCTGCGAACAGCGCGAAGGGCCACGCTCGCAGGTCCATCATCCGGCCGCCCCCGATCAGCGGAAGTCCGCGCGGTAAGAGCGGAAGCAAGGCGATGCCGGCCAGCACGACAACGAGCACGTAGGACGTCAGGTGGTGCGTGATCACGATCGCCAGGATCAGTAGGAGAATCGCCACGGTCCACTCGGCCCGGCGCGGCTTGGCCGCCTGCGAGCGTTCGACGAGCGCGGCCAGGACGACGACCATCAGCGGGAGCGCCAGGGACTCGTAGGAGAACTGTGCCCCCCACAGCAGGAAGTTGCTGTTGGCCGCGTACGCGGCCGCGCCCAGGCCCGCAACGCGCGACGACCCGCTGACGGTGGCGAACAGGACGAAGAGCGCGAGCATCAGCGATAGGCGCGCGGCGCCGATCACAATCAGCCCGGAGCCGAAGCTCGACATTCCCGTCAGGCTCATCAGGGCTGAGGTGGCGCCTTCGAGTCCTGGGTACCTCGCGCTCACGGGGAGAAACGGATTGTCGGTGAACAGCGCGTGATGCTGAAGGATCTGCTGCGCGTTGTAGGCGTGGATGAACTCATCGGGCATCGTGAAGCCGAATGGGTCGCGCATCAGCTTCACGACGTACAAGCCAAGGCCGAGCAGACACACCAGCGCGATCCGCTCCCCGACCTTGGCCTCGGCGGAGCAGAGGCGATAGAAGATCGGCGCGACGATCACGGCGATCCCCACCCAGAAGAACCAGATCGACGGGGCCAGCGTCGCGCGCGATAGGGCGTCCGTGGCCGAGCAGATCACGAGTCCTACCGAGCTGATCGCCGCGACCAGCGGGAAGCGGCCAAACGCCCGTCGGTTCGCGTCCGGGGCCGGCGGGGCTGGCCGCGGGACCGGGGCGTCGGTCGCGTGGCGCGCTTCGAGCGCCGAGTCCTGGTCCACGCCGCCGAGCGCTCGGCGCCTGGACGTCAGCCGGAAGGTCCGGTCGCGAGCGTCAGGCACGTGGAATTTCCCGGGCTCTGCCCCCGATCTGGCCCGCGCCAGCTAGCAATCCATCTCCTGAGGTCCGCGGTCGTGTGCAGCTGATCCAGCCTGACGATGATGGCAGAGCGGCGCATGCGGCCGAATCGGACGGACTGCACGATTGCGATCTTCGTGTGCGCACCATTTGCCCAGCGGCGTGTCGTTGTGTACGCTATTTAGAAGGAATTTATTGTTTCCGGGGCGCGGGAAGGGGGTTGTGCTCTCGCAACCTGCGAGGCCGCGTTGGATATCCACGGAAGGGGGATGGGTGGCATATACCGCGGTCCTATCGGCACTGTGCTTGGTCCTCTTCGCGTGGTTGGCGTCGAGCGTCGGGGGTCGGCGGGTGCGCTCGCGCCGGATCCGGCGGCTGACCGGTACTAGGTCGCGGGGCGAGCACGATTCGTCGTCCGTACCTCGCGGCAGCTTGAGGGGGGCGTCGGTGTCGGTGGTGATTCCGGCGTTGAATGAGGCGGATTGCATTGGTTGGGTGTTGGAGCGGGTTCCTGGGTGGGTGTCGGAGGTGGTGTTGGTTGATGGGCGTTCGACGGATGCCACGGAGGTCGTGGCTCGTGGTTTGGTGACGGATTTGGTGGTGGTGCATCAGCCTGTTTTGGGTAAGGGGGCGGCGTTGCGGGCTGGTTTTGCGGCGGCGTCGGGTGAGATCATCGTGATGCTGGATGCGGATGGGAGCACGAACCCGGCGGAGCTGGGGCGGTTTGTGCAGGCGCTGCATGGGGGCGCTGGGTTTGTGAAGGGGTCGCGGCATCTGCCGGAGGGGGGCTCGGTGGACTGGACGCTGTTGCGTAGGACGGGTAACCGGGCGCTGGTGCGGCTGACGAATTTGGTCCATGGTTGTGATTTCACCGATCTGTGTTATGGCTATTGCGCGTTTTGGCGTCGTGATCTGCCGGCGTTGCAGTTGACGGCGGATGGGTTCGAGATCGAGACGGCGCTGGTTCTGGGGGCGGTCAAGGCGGGGTTGAAGATCCGTGAGGTGCCGAGCGTCGAGTTGTCGCGCCTGGCGGGGGTTTCGAACCTGAACGCGTTTCGTGACGGCCGTCGGGTGCTGCGGACGATCTTCGAGCAGCGCCCCGGTCGGCGCGCGGGGCCCGCGCGCGTGCAGCGACGGGTTGAGCTGGTGCCGGTGGAGCTCGCGTCGCCCGGCACGCCGGGCTGGGTGCCGGCGGGCAAGGACCGCCGCAAGGGCGATCGGCGCAAGCTCGACCGCGCCGCCTCCGGGTACACGGGGCCCGAGCGCCGGCGCTCGCAGCGGCGCCAGACATCCCGCCACACCGTCACCGTATACCGAGCCGTCGAACACGTGGCCGAACCCCACACGGCCCGCGAGCCCGAGCCGCTCACCGAGCCCGCCCGCTCGGCCGAGCTCGCCTGATCGCGCCGAGCTTCTCGCAATCGCGCCGAGCTACGGGCCGATCGGCCGTAGACGGATGGTCGATTGAGACGGTCTTTTCTGAACACCTCGGCGGCGCCGGCCGACTGATACGCCATGGGCGCACGCAGTGGGCACAGCCTCGTGGTACATCGTCACGTGTTGCGGCTCGTTCTCGCCTGTGCCGCCTCCGCCGCTGCGAGGACGGGTTGAGGGATGGCATACATCACGGTGGGGTCGGCGTTGTGCTTGGTTCTTTGTGCTGGGTTGGCGTCGAGTGTGGTGGGTCGGCGGGCGCGGTCGCGCCGGCCTGGGCGGTTGGTGCCGCCGCGGCGACGCGAGGAGCATGGTGCCTCGCCGGGGGGCCCGCGGGTCCTGAGGCGGGCGACCGTGTCGGCGGTGATTCCGGCCTTGAACGAGGCCAATTGCATCGGCTGGGTGCTCGAGCGGATCCCGGAGTCGGTAACGGAGGTCGTGTTGGTGGACGGTCGCTCGGTCGACACGACCGAGGTCGTCGCTCGGAACCTGGTCACGGACCTGGTCGTGGTCCATCAGCCCGTCGCCGGGAAGGGTGCGGCGTTGCGGGCCGGCTTTGCCGCGGCGTCGGGGGACATCATCGTGATGCTCGACGCGGATGGGAGCACGAACCCGGACGAGCTCGGCCGGTTCGTGCAGGCGCTCCACGGCGGCGCCGAGTTCGTCAAGGGCTCGCGGAGCATGCCGGGTGGCGGCTCCGCCGATTTCACGCTGTTGCGCCGGCTCGGTAACCGGGCGCTTGTGTTCCTGACGAATTTGATCTATGGCTGTGATTTCACTGATCTGTGTTATGGCTATTGCGCGTTTTGGCGTCGTGATCTGCCGGCGTTGCAGTTGACGGCGGATGGGTTTGAGGTCGAGACGGCGCTGGTTCTGGGGGCGGTCAAGGCGGGGTTGAAGATTCGTGAGGTGCCGAGCGTCGAGTTGTCGCGCCTGGCGGGGGTTTCGAACTTGAACGCGTTTCGTGACGGCCGTCGGGTGCTGCGGACGATCTTTGAGCAGCGTCCCGGTCGGCGCGCGGGGCCCGCGCGCGTGCAGCGACGTGTCGAGTTGGTGCCGGTGGAGCTGGCGTCGCCCGGCACGCCGGGCTGGGTGCCGGCGGGCAAGGACCGCCGCAACGGCGATCGGCGCAAGCTCGACCGCGCCGCCTCCGGGTACACGGGGCCCGAGCGCCGGCGCGCCCAGCGGCGCCAGACACCCCGCCACACCGTCACCGTATACCGAGCCGTCGAACACCCCGCAGGACTCGAGCTCGCGCCCCAACCGGCCGAGGTGCTCGTCCGAAGCCCGATCCGCCCGCCCGAGCTCGGCTGAAATCGCGGGCATTCGCGCGCGAGCTACTTGGCGTAACTGCCGTCGGCGTAACTGCCGCCGCCGGCCGAGAGCGGTACAAGTTGCCGGGGGGGCGGCATCAGTATTTTTCCGAAGGCCGGCTGATGCGACGCCCGGATGCTGCCGGCGGGCGGTGGGGCGAGACTCAATGCGTGGCTCACGTCCGAGTCCGCGACAGGGAAGACCGCCCGTTGGCAGGGGTGCGTTCCGATGCGCCCGAACGGGTAGTGCCTTGTTCTCTACCCAAGGTAACTGACTGGCCCATGGCATCTACAGGTCTAACCGCTCTGCGCGAGCCGCCGTCTCAGGGCAGACAGAGCTTGAGGGGGGCGTCGGTGTCGGTGGTGATTCCGGCGTTGAATGAGGCGGATTGCATTGGTTGGGTGTTGGAGCGGATTCCTGGGTGGGTGTCGGAGGTGGTGTTGGTTGATGGGCGTTCGACGGATAGCACGGAGGTCGTGGCTCGGGGTTTGGTGACGGATCTGGTGGTGGTGCATCAGCCTGTTTTGGGTAAGGGGGCTGCGTTGCGGGCTGGTTTTGCGGCGGCGTCGGGGGAGATCATCGTGATGCTCGACGCGGATGGGAGCACGAGCCCGGCGGAGCTGGGGCGGTTTGTGCAGGCGTTGCATGGGGGCGCTGGGTTTGTGAAGGGGTCGCGGCATCTGCCGGAGGGGGGCTCGGTGGATTGGACGCTGTTGCGCAGGACGGGTAACTGGGCGCTGGTGCGGTTGACGAATCTGGTCCATGGCTGTGATTTCACTGATCTGTGTTATGGCTATTGCGCGTTTTGGCGTCGTGATCTGCCGGCGTTGCAGTTGACGGCGGATGGGTTCGAGGTCGAGACGGCGCTGGTTCTGGGGGCGGTCAAGGCGGGGTTGAAGATTCGTGAGGTGCCGAGCGTCGAGTTGTCGCGCCTGGCGGGGGTTTCGAACCTGAACGCGTTTCGTGACGGCCGTCGGGTGCTGCGGACGATCGTCGAGCAGCGCCCCGGTCGGCGCGCGCCGGCCGCGCTCGTGCAGCGACGGGTCGAGCTGGTGCCGGTGGAGCTCGCGTCGCCCGGCACGCCGGGCTGGGTGCCGGCGGGCAAGGACCGCCGCAAGGGCGATCGGCGCAAGCTCGACCGCGCCGCCTCCGGGTACACGGGGCCCGAGCGCCGGCGCGCCCAGCGGCGCCAGACACCCCGCCACACCGTCACCGTATACCGAGCCGTCGAACACCCCGCAGGACTCGAGCTCGCGCCCCAACCGGCCGAGGTGCTCGTCCGAAGCCCGATCCGCCCGCCCGAGCTCGGCTGGTGCGCACCCACCGTTCGCGGCTCCCAGCCTTCGAGCAGCCTGTGACGGCTCCGCCGCTTGGCTGTCTGAGGCGATCACATGCGCTAGCCCCGCGGTCAGGAGCCGCCTCGGAAAGCGACGAGTGCGGCTATTGCTGGTGCCCCGCAACAGCGAGTCGGCGTTGACCTCGAGCAACACTCCTCGCTGACCAGCGCTCGCAGAGGCGTGTCGTCGCGCTGGAACTCGCGGCTGCGCTCGGGATGGCCCAGGGTGACGCGATAGCCCAGCGCCTGGAGCTTGTCGATGATCCACTTACCGGGCCCGCGGCGATATGATCGTGAATCTCGATTCACCGACGACCGAGGGAGCAAGAGTGGACCTGAACGACACTCCCGAGCAGGCCGAGTATCGGGAGAAGGTGCGGGGCTGGCTGGAGTCGCACAAGGGGGAGGCACCCTCGCGCTCGGGATCGACCGAGGACCCCGACTACGTCAATGCCCGCCGGGCGTGGCAGGGAAGGCTGGCGGAGGCCGGCCTGGCCGGCGCCACGTGGCCCAAGGAGTTCGGCGGCCAGGGGCTGGGCCCGATCGAGCAGGTGATCATCGGCCAGGAGATCTCGCGCGCGGGCGTGCCGGGGATCCTCGACGGGATCGGCATCGGGATGCTCGGCCCGACGATCATCGCCCACGGCACAGATGAGCAGAAGAGCCGCTACCTGGCGTCGATGCTCCACGGCGACGAGGTGTGGTGCCAGCTGTTCTCCGAGCCCGCTGCGGGCTCGGATCTCGCCGGGATCCAGGCACGCGCGCGCCAGAACGACGACGGCAGCTTCACGCTCAACGGCCAGAAGGTGTGGACCACCAATGCGCAGTTCGCGTCGTTCGGGCTGCTGCTCGCCCGGACCGATCCGGACGTTCCCAAGCACAAGGGCCTGACGATGTTCATCGTCCCGATGGACGCAGAGGGAGTGATGGTACGCGGGCTGCGCCAGATCACCGGCGAGGCGGAGTTCAACGAGGTGTTCTTCGATGACGTCACGCTCGACCCCGACAGCGTCGTGGGCGGGGTCGGCAACGGCTGGGGCACCGCGCTGACGACGTTGATGTTCGAGCGGCTGACGATCGGGTTCGGGTCGGAGTCGTTCGGGTCGCCGACGCGGCTGGCCGACATCCTCGGCGCAGACCCCGCCGCTCGGCGCGACGCGAACGTCCGCCAGACGCTCGGCGAGATCATCACCGACATGACCGCGGTTCGGTTCACCGGCTACCGCGCGCTGACCGCGCTCCAGCAGGGGCAGATCCCCGGCCCGGAGGCGGGCCTCGCCAAGGTGACGATGGTCAACGCGGGGATCGCGGCGATGGATCTGGCGATCGACGTGGTCGGCCCGGACGGGCTCGCCACCGATAGCGACTGGTTCTACCTGACCTCGTTCCTGCCGGGCCTCAAGTCCGCCGGCGGGACCGAGCAGATCCTCCGCAACACGATCGGCGAGCGGGTGCTCGGGCTGCCGCCCGAGCCGCGGCTCGACAAGGGGATCCCGTTCAGCGAGCTGCGTGCGAAGGAGAAGGAGGCACTGGCGTCATGAACCTCTCCCTATCGGACGAACAGCAGCTGCTGCGAGAGGCGGCCCGCAACGCGCTCTCGCGTCACAGGACGATCGAGGCGGCGCGTGAAGCGCTCGAGAACGAGGACGCGCTCCCGGACCTGTGGCCGACGGCGGTCGAGGCCGGCTGGCCCGGGCTCCTGATCAGCGAGGAGCGCGGCGGTGCAGGGCTCGGCGTGTTCGATGCGATGCTGGTGGCCGAGGAGTGCGGGCGGGTGCTCGCGCCGGTGCCGCTGCTGGGGCTGGTCCCCGCGACCGCGATCCTCGACGCCGCCGGCGACCAGTCGCTCGAGGCGGTCGCCAACGGCGAGCTTCGGCCCGCATACGTCCCCGCCCGGCCTCCGAGCGAGCTCGAGGAGGGGTGGACGGTCGAGCCGAAGTCCGGCCTCGCGCGCGCCGAGGCGCCGCGGGCGCAGGTCGAGGGCAACGAGGTCGTGCTCGACGGGACGGCCGCGTTCGTGCCGGACGCACCCGAGGCGGACCTGCTGGTGGCGATCGGCGAGAGCGAGGACGGGAAGCCGGTGGCGATCGCAGTCTCCGCGGACGCCGACGGGGTGTTGGTCGACCCGGAGGTGCGCTACGACGCGACGCGGTCGCTCGGGCAAGTGACGTTCTCCGGCGCGCGCGGGCGGCGCCTCGACGTCGACGAGGACGCGCTCGCGGACGCGTGGTACGTGGCGCAGTCGCTGCTTGCCGCCGAGGCGGTGGGCTCGGTGCAGACGTGCCTCGAGCGGAGCGTCGAGTACGCCAAGGAGCGGTTCACGTTCGGCCGCGCGATCGGCTCATACCAGGCGATCAAGCACGAGCTGACCGAGGTGCTGCGAAGGCTCGAGAACACCCGCAGCCTCTTGTACTACGCGGGATGGTCGCGCCAGGACAAGCCCGACGAGTTCCCGCTCGCGGCGAGCGCCGCACGCTCGTCGGGCGGCAAGGCGCTCGAGTTCGCGGCCCGCTCGATGATCAACGTGCACGGCGGGATCGGGGCGACATGGGAGCACGACGCTCCGCTGTTCTTCCGACGCGCGCAGCTCACGCGGCGGCTGCTCGGCGGTACCCATGACGCGACCGATCGCGTTGCCGAGGTGTCGATGGCGACGGCGAGGGCATAGGAGGCGGTCATGATCATCTCGACAATTGCGTTAAAGACCAGCATCCGGATCGCCGAGCTCGGCTTCGCGCTCGCCGCGATCGCGGCGGGCTGATCTTTCTCGCTGCGGTCCTGCCGGCACAACGGAAGGCCCTTGCCGCATCTGCGGGCCTCGCACTTGCCGCCGGCGCCGTGCTGGTGATCATCGCCACCCACTGGGGCGTGTTCGGCTACGCGCACCGCTGAGGCGGCTCGCGCCTCACGGGTTCGGCGGGGCGGCGACCGAACGGCACGGAACGCCGCCGCACACGTTCACCACCGACCCGTTCGGCGCCAGGAAGTCCGTGATCTGCTGCTGCGCCGCCGGGGTGTAGCGCGGGTCGAAGTGCGTGTCGGCGTTGTTCGCGCCGGGGGCCGGTGGCACGTTTCCGACCGGGGGCGGCTGCACTCTCGCGGGGCCGCTGTCCCAGATCTCGATCGCCGAGCCGGCGAACGGATAGCTCCGAATCGCTGGGATCCCGTAGAAGAGGTTGCGGTCCCGCGAGCGGGTCGGGCCGAGCGCCGGCTGATAGGCGCTCACCCCGACGCTGCGTGCCTCGGCAGCGGCCGCGTAGATGCTGACCTGGAAGTCGCCATAGGCGATCTGCATCAGCACCGTGTGCGACGGCGTGTCCGGCAGCGGGTGGGTGGTCATCTGTGGGGCGTATCCGTCGGGGTCGCCGCGGTCCCACAGCTGCTGCACGACGTCGAGGATCACCGGGTAGAGCGACTCGTCGGGGTAGGACTTCTCGAGGATCGCCTTCAGCGGGGTGAAGTCCGTGCTCCGCTGGACCAGCAGGTTCCCGAAGTCGATGCCGGTGACGCCGAGCACGGCGTGAGTCCAGTCCGGCGCCACGGCGGTCGCCATCCCACCTGCGATTCCGCCCTGGCTGTTGCCGTAGTAGTACAGACGTGATGTGTCGATCATTGGGCGACCGCCCGACCGGAAGGCGGGCTTGGAGGCGAACCCCTGCGGGTTGTGCATCAGGCGTCCCAGGTACAGGGTGTTGACGACACCTTGTTGGAGGCGGTCCACGACCACCGGGAACAGGTTCAGGTTGGCGATCACTCCGGCGTCGAACGCCTCGTCGGCTGCCGCCAGCCCCCACCAGTCGGTCCCGCAGAAGACCATGTTGTCGTTGACCGCCAAAGGCTGGAGGTACTTGGCGGTCACGAGCGTGTGGTCCTCGAACAGCCCGTGCCCGTAGATCGAGATGCGCGCCGGATGTGCAGGCGATGCCGCGGTCGGGACGACGCACGCGAACGCTGCCGTGCCCACGTTGCCCGGGGTCTGCGTGGGGAGTGCGTCGGGGCTGCTCGAGCTGTAGTGGAAGGCGGTGGTGGCCGTCGAGCCGCAGGTGATCAGGTAGCAGGGGACCTGGAAGGTCCCCTGGACCTCGTTGAGCTGTGGGCTCAGCTGCGTCGTGCTCGTGATCGTGTAGGCCGGTGGCCTGCCCTGGACGGCCCCGTCGGCGAGGTTGTGGTCGCCGAGCTGCGCGAACGCGTCGTTGCGGATCGAGAGCAGCCGCGAGGTGAGGCCCGTGGTCGAGGCGACGGTGAAGTCCCACGCCTCGTACAGGCTGGATCGCCGGATGCCGGCCCGCTCGAGCGCCGCGAAGATCTTCGCGTAACGGGCGCGCTGGGAGCGCTCGCCCGCGGGCAGCGGACGCCGGTCGCGGAGCTTTGCGAACCAGGCGGGTGCGGGAATCAGCCGGCCGCGCGCATTGCGCAGATGCCGTAGTGCGACGACGTAGGTGTGCCCCTCGGTGTACTCCTTGCCCGGCAGGACCATCAGGTTGGTCGCCTGCGGGGTGGTCGCGTTCGCGTCAAGCTGGGCGTAGATCAGCTGCCGGCGGCCGGTTGCCTCGTCGATCACGACGATCGGCTGGTTCTTGGTGTAGGCCTGCGCCATGTTCAACAGTCCGACGGCGCCAGTGCGGGCGAACGCTTTCGCGTTGTCAAGCCCGGGGACGTGGACGATCGCGGCGCTGCCGGGACTGAAGCCGTCGTTGCGGTCGTACTCGGCCACGCCAAGCCGCTGCCCGTTGATGTTGACCGGCATCGCGGCGACGGGCAGGTGCACCCGCAGACCCGTCGGGGTCGACCGGTCCGGCCGTGTGAACAGGTTGTTGGGAAACGGCAGCAGGCACGGCCGGGAGCCGAACGGCTGACAGTCCGCCGCCGGCGTCTTGCCGTTCGACGCGCCCGCGCTCGACACGAGCGCCACGACGAGCGTCGCCGACAGGGTGAGCAGCGCCGCTATCAGCGCCCGGAGCTTGTGATGCCTCATCGAGCCGATCCTCTCGTTGCTTCGATCACCCGCAACACTCCGACTAGGCTCACGTTGGGGGCTCGCCGAGCGCATCCGTAGAAACCCGCTCGACGCTCTGGGTATGGCCCTTCTGCTCGCGGCGCCCCCGTTGCCATGTGAATCCGGATTCACTAGACTCGGATCTCCGTTCCCAAGGGCGACCCTCAGGAGGCCGGATGGCAACCGTGGAGATCAGCGACCCCTCTCGCGAGGTCCTTAACCAGGCTCCGCCGCTGCAGCCGGTCAACCTGTTCGAGGTAGACGTCGCGCTGCGCGAGGCACTCGAGCGCGAGGGTGGCGAGTGGGGCATCGATCGGGCCCGCGAGACGGGCGCGTTCTCGGGGAGCGTCGAGACGCGCGAGCACTCGCGCCGCGCGGAGCGCAACGAGCCGATCCTCCGAACGCACGACCGCTACGGCAACCGGATCGACGAGGTCGAGCTCGATCCCTCGTGGCACCACCTGCTGCGCGGCGCGATCGAGCGCGAGCTTCACAGCCTCCCCTGGACAGCCGCCGAATCCGGTGGCCACACGGTGCGGGCCGCCCTGTTCATGCTCTACGGCAACGGCAACGACGGCGTGATGTGCCCGGTCTCGATGACCACGCCGCGGTCAAGGCGCTGCGCGACGCCGCGCCCGAGCTCGCGGCTGAGTGGGAGCCGCGGCTGACCAGCTCCGACTACGAGTCGGGCGCGCTCGCGGGGATGGCGATGACCGAGCGTCAGGGCGGCTCGGACGTCCGCGCCAACATCACCCGCGCCGAACCGCTCGGCGACGGCGACTACGAGATCCACGGGCACAAGTGGTTCTGCTCCTATCCGCCGTGCGACGTGTTCCTGGTGCTGGCGCAGGCACCCGGCGGCCTCTCGTGCTTCCTGATCGAGCGAGCGGCCGGTGGGATGGAGTTCCAGCGGCTGAAGGACAAGCTCGGCACGCGCTCGCTCCCGTCGAGCGAGGTCGAGTTCCGCGGCGCCCGCGGCCGCCTGATCGGCGAGGAGGGCCGCGGCGTCCCGGCGATCATCAAGATGGTCAACCACACCCGTCTGGACTGCCTGCTCGGCGGGACCACCGGGCTGCGTCGCGGGACGCTCGAGGCGATCCACCACACGCGGCACCGCTCGGCGTTCGGGAAACTGCTGGTCGAGCAGCCCGCGATGCGCAACGTGCTCGCGGATCTGGCCGTCGAGTCGGAGGCGGCGACCGTCGCGGCGATGCGGGTCGCCCGCTCCTATGACGAGCAGGACTCGGAGGCGGTTGCCTTCCGCCGGTTCGCGACGGCGGTGATGAAGTACTGGGTCTGCAAGCGCGCACCCGGCCACGCGGCTGAGGCGCTCGAGTGCCTCGGCGGCAACGGCTTCGTCGAGGAGTCGGGGATGCCGCTGCTCTACCGCGACGCCCCGCTCGGCTCGATCTGGGAGGGCTCCGGCAACGTCGCGGCCCTCGACGTGCTCCGCGCGATGGTCAAGGAGCCCGACGGGCTGCCCGCGTTCATGGCCGAGTGCGAGCTCGCCTCAGGCGCCGACGCCAGGCTCGACGCCCACTTGAACGACGCCCGCGAGCGGGCGGCGAAGGCATTCCAGGGCGACGACCCCCAGTTCGAGGCCCGGCGGGTCGTCGAGGACCTGGCGGTGGCGCTGCAGGCGTCGCTGCTCGTGCGCCACGCGCCGCCCGCGGTCGCGGACGCGTTCTGCGCGACGCGGCTGGCGGGCCAGGGCGGGCGGGTGTACGGCACGCTCCCGCCGGGCGTCGACGCCGGCACGATCATCGAGCGCGCGTACCCCGTCTAGCTGATGGCGGACGTCGAGTACGAGTCCGGCGAACGGATCGCGCGGCTGACCCTGAACCGGCCCGCGCGCGGCAACGGCCTGACGCCGCAGCTGCTGTCGGAGCTCGGGCAGTGCGTCGAGCGGGCGGACCTCGATCCAGATGTCCACGTGCTGCTGCTCGCCGGCAACGGCAAGGGTTTCTGCGGCGGCTACGACCTGGTGTGGAGCGCGGAGGGGCGGCTGCCCAACCACGATCCCTCCGAGCCGTGGGACCCGATGCTCGACTACTCGGGCATGAGCCGCAACGTCCGGACGTTCATGTCGCTGTTCCAGTGCTCCAAGCCGGTGGTCTGCAAGGTGCACGGGTTCTGCGTCGCGGGAGGCACCGACCTCGCGCTGTGCTCGGACCTGTTGGTGATCGCTGCGGACGCGAAGATCGGCTATCCGCCGGCGCGGGTGTGGGGCTCGCCGACGACGTCGCTGTGGGCCTATCGCCTCGGTGAGCAGCGCGCCAAGCGGCTGCTGTTCACCGGCGATTGCCTGTCCGGGGCGGAGGCGCTCGACTGGGGATTGGCGATCGAGGCGCCGCAGGCGGAGGAGCTCGACGAGCGCGCCGAGGCGCTGGCGCGACGGATTGCCCAGGTCCCCGTCAACCAGCTGCAGATGATGAAGCTGCTCGTCAACCAGGCGCTCTACTCGCAGGGCCTCCACGCCACACAGGTGATCGGCACCGTGTTCGACGGGATCGCACGCCACACGAGGGAGGGGTACGCGTTCGCAGCTCGGGCGGCAGAGGCCGGCTGGCGTGAGGCCGTGCGCGAGCGCGACGAGCCGTTCGCCACTGACCCCGCTCGCCCTCCAGGCTCGCCTGAAGGGGTCGTGGCGAATCCCATCCGGCGGGACTTCGGCCGATGACCTCGGGGGAGGTTCTGACCTCGACCCGCGAGCGGCTGCTCGCCGCTGCGCAGGAGCTGATCGAGGAGGGCGGCTACGGCGCCGCGTCGGTGGCGGCGATCGCCGACCGGGCCGGCGTCGCGGCCGGCACGCTGTACCGCCACTTCGACTCCAAGCAGGAGCTGTTCGTGGAGGTGTTCCGAGCCGTCTGCGCGCGCGAGGAGCGAGCAATGCGGGCCGCCTCGGCGCAGATGGAGGCCGACGCCGCCCCTGAGCGCCTCGAGCAGGTGCTGGCGACGTTTGCAAAGCGCGCGCTGCGGAACCCGAGGCTGGCGTGGGCGCTGATCGCCGAGCCGGTCGACCCGCTGGTCGATGCCGAGCGGCTGGCCTACCGGGAGCGCTACGCCGAGGTGATCGCCGAGGAGCTGCGCGCGGGAATCGTCGCGGGGCAGCTTCCCGACCAGAACGTGGAGCTGACCGCCGCCGCGCTCGTCGGCGGATGCGGCGAGGCGCTCGTGGGTCCGCTCTCTCCCGCGGCGGGCACGCGTCCGTCGAGCGAGGAGCTCGTCTCGGCGCTGCGGACGTTCGTGCGGCGGGCGGTCGGGGCCGGAGCATGAGCGAGGCGGTTCGAGTCGAGCGCGACGGCCCGGTGTTCACGGTGCTCTTGTCACGTCCCGATCGGCGCAATGCCGTCGACGGCGCGACCGCACAGCTGCTGGCAGACGCGTTCAGGGAGTTCGACCTTGACGAGGCGGCGTTGGTCGCGGTCCTGCACGGCGAGGGCGGAGTGTTCTGCGCCGGCGCGGACCTGAAGGCGGCGGGCACGGCTCAGGGAAACCGGGTCGCGCCGGACGGCGACGGCCCGATGGGCCCGACGCGGATGCGCCTGACGAAGCCGGTGATCGCCGCGGTCGCCGGCCACGCCGTTGCCGGCGGCCTCGAGTTGGCCGCGTGGTGCGACCTGCGCGTCGCCGAGGAGGGGGCGGTGCTCGGCGTCTTCTGCCGGCGGTGGGGGGTCCCGCTGATCGACGGCGGGACGGTCCGCCTGCCGCGGCTGATCGGCGAGAGCCGCGCGATGGACATGATCCTCACGGGCAGGCCGGTGGGGGCGCGTGAAGCGCTCGAGATGGGCCTCGTCAACCGGGTCGTGCCCGACGGCGAGAGCCGTCCCGCGGCCGAGGCACTCGCGCGCCAGCTCGCGGAGTTTCCGCAGACGTGCATGCGCGAGGACCGTCTGTCGGTGCTCGAGCAGGCCGGCAAGTGGGAGGCGGACGCGATGGCCGGAGAGCTCGAGCACGGGATCCGCTCGCTCGAGCAGGCGCAGGCGGGGCTCGAGCGGTTCAGGTCCGGCGCCGGCCGGCACGGATCGTTCGGGTAGCGACATCGCGGCGAACGCCACCGCGCCGATGAGTTTCGGCGCTGCGTTCCGTCCTACCACCAGATGGCAAGCGCGCCTAGGATTCCGGTGGTGGCAGTGGTATGTGTTCACGGACCCCTGCGCAAGCCGCTGGGCGATCGTGCCGAACACGAGCTGGCTGGGGACAGCGTCGTCGAGCTGCTCCGCGGGCTCGAGCGCGACCATCCCGCGATCAGTGGCTGGATCCTCGACGAGCGCGGGCTGATCCGCCGCCACATCAACGTGTTCGTCAACGGTGAGCGCGGACAGGAGGACACCCCGGTGCGCTCGGGAGACCGGATCGAAGTGCTGCCCGCAATCACAGGAGGCTGATCCATGACTGAGCTGCTCGTCGGGACCAAGAAGGGGTTGTTCCTGCTCGAGGGCGACCCGGGCGCCGGCTTTGAGATCAAGACGCGTGCGTTCGCAGGCGAGCCGGTCGACTACGCGACCCGCGATCCGCGGACGGGGCGAGCGTTCGCGACCGTCACCTCACCGTTCTACGGCCCCAAGATCTTCTACACCGACGACCCGTCCGGCGCGGGCGATTGGCAGCAGGCCGACGGCGTCGCGCTTCCCGAGGGCGGCGAGCAGGCACTCGAGCGGATCTGGGTGATCACTCCCGGCGAGGGGGACGGGGCCCTCTACGCCGGCGGAGATCCCGGCGTTCTGTTCGAGAGCCACGACGGCGGCGCGGGCTGGGAGCTCAACGCCGGCCTGTGGGAGCAGCCGTCGCGGCCCCAGTGGCAGCCGGGGGGCGGCGGCCTGTGCCTGCACTCGATCGTCCCGTGGCCCGGCGATCCGGACAAGCTCGCGGTGGCGATCTCGGCCGCCGGGATGTGGCTGACCGACGACGGCGGGCGCTCGTGGCGGCGCGGCAACGAGGGACTGAACCCCCGGTATCTGCCGGAGGATGCGCTCGAGGACGAGAACGCCGGCAAGTGCGTCCACCACGTCGAGCGCTCATCGAGCCGGCCCGAGCGGATGTTCATGCAGTTCCACGGCGGGGTGTACCGCTCCGATGACGCGGGCGAGAGCTGGACCGACATCGGCGATGGAGGACTTGCTTCGGACTTCGGCTTCCCGCTGGCGGTCGATCCGGCCGATCCGGACAGCGCTTACGTGATCCCGCTCGTCGCGGACATGGACCGGGTGACCCCCGAGGGTCGCGTGCGCGTGTATGAGACTCGTGACGGCGGCTCGAGCTGGGCCCCGCGCGGCGACGGTCTGCCCGCTGAGAACGCCTACCTCACGGTGCTGCGCCAGGCGTTCGACACGACCGGCGAGGGCGAGGCGCTTCAGCTGTACTTCGGGGCGACGTCCGGCGACCTGTTCGGCTCGGGAGACGCGGGGCCTCGTGGTCAACGGTGGCCACGCGCCTGCCGCCGGTGTTCTCGGTCGTCGCCGTTTAGCTGAGCGGTTGGCGATTCCGAGGTCAGCCAGGTCCTTGAGGTCCTGGGGCCGTCCTGCGGCTCGCTTCATCGTGCGCAGGTGCTCGAGCGAGCAGACCTCGATCGGGTTGCCATGCCAGTCCACCTCGAGCGCCTCGGTCTCAGCATCTCGTAGGCGAGATCTGTCTCGATCCCGGAGATCCACTGCATCACGTCCAGAGATCCCAGGTCGGTGCGGAGACGGAAATTCCCTCCGCGCGCTAGGTCATCCACCCGAGTTGGGTCGAATGGCAGCTCGTGGGGGAGGAAATCTCTCGTATCGGCCTGAGCTGAGTGCAGATCGGTTAGCACCTCCGCGAGCCGCTCGAGGTTGTCCTTCGCGGGGTCGGGGCATATGTCGAGATCCTTGGTGGCCCGGACGACTCCGTGAGCGATCACTGCGAAGCCGCCCACGATGATGTAGCGCACCCCGGCAGCCGAGAGGCGGCGGAGGAGCGCGTCAGCCTCGAGCACGCTCCCGCGCCCGACGCCCGGCGGCTGCGAACTCGGTAGCGAACCTGCTCAGGCGGATGCCCTCGTCCAGCCGCTCAGCCATCGGCAGCCTCGCGTCCTCCTGGATCCGCGCGACCCGCACCCGCTCGTTCTCTCGCGCATCCGCCTTGATGTCCCTGGGCTTGGCCATAGCAAGAACTGTACGCGCGAGGCCTCGCGCCACCCCACAACCACAACACGGGGGCCGCCGGCCCGATCAGCGTGAGGGTCACGAAAGCCGGCAAGTCAGCTACTTCCCTGGAGCGCCAGCACGAGTAGACCGCCGGTGGCAGCAGTCGAGCCCGCGTCCGCCCACGCCAGTAGCCGTTCCACGTGCTGCCGGTGAGGCCGGTCGGCTGGATCGGTGCTCACCAGCAGCGTGGGCCCGGGCGTGGGTGGCCCATTCCTCGCACCGTCCGTCGTGCGCGTCGTCGATCCACGCGAGCGGCCGATCCGGGCCGGCGTAGCGCGTCGATCGCCGCCAGCTTCCAGTGCCCGGCGACCAGTCGGGGTCTGCGTCCGCGAAGCTGAGGTGCGGGAACGGCCCGGGCAGCCCGAGCGCGTGGGGAAGATATTCATTCGCCTTCTCCTCCCAGCCGGTGCACCAGGCGGGCTCGTATACCTCAACGAGCCGACGCAGGTGCTCGCCGGCCGTGGCCGAAAGGAAGTGGGCGATTCCGTCGACCACCTCGAAGCGGCCTGGCGGCCTGCTCGCGGGGTCGAATCCGAACAGCGAGATGACCCCGTCGACGTCGATCAGCAGCAGCGGGCGGTTCATGAGAGATCCGTTGTCTGTTTCATACCGGTTGCTTAGGGAAGCACGCAATGGTGTCAGGCATGCGATCCCGGCGCGGCGCCTCGCCATCGTCAATCTGCTGTACTTCTCGGTTGCGGATTCAAGGTGCCGGACGCCGCTGCCGAGGCAACACGTGAGGCAGCCGGCTCGGAGCCGCGCCGCCGCCCCAGGTTTGGCCTCATGACACTTTTGCTTGGCATATTGCTCGCGCTCGCCTGCGCTCTGGCGACGAACATCGGTTTCCTGTACAAGCACCGTGGCGCCTGCGCGGCTCCGCGGGTGAACATGCGCCGGCCGGTCCGCACGGCCCGCCGCCTGTTCGCATCGCGGTGGTTCGCGATCGGGATGGCGATCGCGACCGGCGCCTGGATATTCCACGTGGCGGCGATGTCGCTGGCGCCGCTGTCGCTCGTCCAGGCGGTGCTCGCGGGCGGCGTGGTGCTGCTGGCGGTGATGGCGGAGCGCCTGTTCGGACTGCGGATCGGTGGACGACAGTGGATCGGCCTGGGGCTCACAGCGTTCGGGCTGATCCTGCTGGGGCTGACGCTCCCGGTCGCCCACGGCGCCCACTCGCGCTTCTCGGTACCCGGGATGATCGCGTTCGAGGCGGCGCTGGTTGCCGGCGGGATGCTGCTGATCGCCGGCCCCCGGATCGGCGCCCCGCGCGAGCACCATGGGTTCATGCTCGGCGCCGCGTCCGGGATCCTGTTCGGCGTCTCGGACATCGCGATCAAGGCGATCTCCGGAATGGTGGGTAGCCACGGTGTCGCCGGGCTGCTGAGCCCGTGGCTGCTGGTGTGCGTCGCCGCCTCGGTGGCCGCGTTCTACGCGTCCGCCAAGGGGCTTCAGGACGGTGAGGCGGTTCCCGTGATCGCGATCACCGGAACGTCCGCGAACGTCGCCGGCATCGTCGGCGGGATCCTCGTGTTCGGCGACCCCCTGTCCGGCAATCCGGTCGACCTGGTTGTCTCGTGCCTGGCGTTCGGGCTGGTGCTGCTCGCGGCGTGGCTGATGCCGGCGCCGGTGCGTGCCGCGCGCGGGCCCGCGCTCGCGGCCGCGTAGCTCGTAGCGCACCGGCGCACCGGTCAGCCGGCCGCCCCGGATCGGCCGATTGTCGCGCGCTTACCCGGGCGCTACGGTTGTACAAACCGGCACACGGGGAGCAGGCCGGGCGACGAGAGGAGCGCGATGACAAGCACCGCCGCAGCAGCTGAGACCCGGCCGGGCGCCCTTCAGGAGCTGGCTCGCAGGCATCTGTGGATGCACTTCACGCGGATGTCCGCCTACGACCAGGTGGACGTCCCGATCATCGTCCGCGGCGAGGGGTGCTACGTGTACGACGAGCACGGCAAGCGCTTCCTCGACGGGCTCTCGGCGCTGTTCTGCGTGAACATCGGCCACGGCCGCGGCGACATCGCCCAGGCCGGCGCCGACCAGGCCAAGGAGCTCGGCTTCTTCACGAACTGGTCGTACGCCCACCCGCGCGCGATCGAGCTGGCGGCGAGGATCGCGTCGCTGGCGCCCGGCGACCTGAACCGCGTGTTCTTCACCAGCGGCGGCTCGGAGGCGGTCGAGTCGGCGCTGAAGCTCGCGCGCCAGTACTTCAAGCTGGCGGGCAAGCCAAACAAGACGAAGGTGATCGCCCGCGAGATCGCCTATCACGGGACCTCCCTGGGCGCGCTCTCCGCGACCGGGATCACGCCGCTGCGCGAACCCTTCGAGCCGCTCGTCCCCGGGGGTCGTCACGTCCCGAACACAAACACCTACCGGCTCGCGCCGGGGATGAGCGAGGAGTGGTTCGCGCAGTCGATCGCCGACGTGATCGAGTTCGAGGGGCCCGACACGGTCGCCGCGGTGATCCTCGAGCCGGTTCAGAACGCCGGCGGCTGCTTCACCCCGCCCGAGGGTTACTTCCAGCGCGTGCGGGAGATCTGCGACGCAAACGACGTGCTGCTGATCTCCGACGAGGTGATCTGTGCGTGGGGCCGGCTCGGCGAGTGGTTCGGCGCCACCCGGTACGGCTATCAGCCGGACATCATCACGACCGCCAAGGGGCTGACCAGCGCGTACGCGCCGATGGGGGCGATGATCGCCTCGGACCGGCTCGCGGAGCCATTCCTGCACGGCACCGCCAGCTTCACGCATGGATTCACGTTCGCCGGGCACCCGGTGTGCGCCGCGATCGCGATGGCGAACCTCGACGCATTCGAGAACGAGGGGATCGTCGAGCACGTGCGCGCCAACGAGGGCGCGTTCCGCGAGATGCTCGAGTCGCTGCGCGACCTGCCGATCGTCGGTGACGTGCGCGGGGCGGGCTACTTCCACGCGATCGAGCTCGTCAAGGACAAGGAGACCAAGGAGTCGTTCAACGACGCGGAGTCCGAGACGCTGCTGCGCGGCTTCCTGTCCGGGGAGCTGTACCGCCGCGGCCTGATCTGCCGGGCCGACGACCGGGGCGACCCGGTCATCCAGCTGTCGCCGCCGCTGATCGCGGGACCCGAGCAATTCGAGGAGATCGAGCAGATCCTGCGACCGGTCCTGACCGAGGCCGGTGAGCGGATGCAGCTCGAGGACGAGCACCGCGGCCAGGGATACGTCGAGCGCCGCGGCTGATGAGGGTCGGGGTCCCCTCCGAGGTCAAGGCCGACGAGTACCGCGTCGCGCTGACCCCGGCGGGCGTGCGCGAGCTCGCCGACGCCGGCCACGAGGTGTTCGTGCAGAGCGGCTCGGGCTCGGGCTCGGCGATCGCGGATCAGGCGTACGTCGCCCAGGGCGCGACGATCCTCGCCGACGCGCCGGCCGTGTTCGCGGAGTCCGAGCTGATCATCAAGGTCAAGGAGCCGCAGGCCACCGAAGTCGAGCTGCTCGAGCCGCGCCACGTGCTGTTCACCTACCTGCACCTGGCGGCCGATGCCGCGCTCACCCGAGGGCTGATGGCGTCAGGCGCCACCTGCATCGCGTACGAGACCGTGGAGGACGACCGCGGCCGGCTGCCGCTGCTGGCGCCGATGTCGGAGGTGGCGGGGAAGATCGCCACCCAGGCGGGCGCGTTCATGCTCGAGAAGCCGCTCGGCGGGCGCGGGATCCTGCTCGGGGGCGTGCCCGGGGTCGCGGCCGCCGAGGTGATGGTGATCGGGGGCGGCGTGGTCGGGATGAACGCGGCGTTCATCGCGATCGGGATGGAGGCGACGGTGTATGTGTACGACCGCAACATCGACCGGCTTCGCGAGCTCGACGTCGCGTTCGGCGGGCGGGCGGACACGTGCTTCGCGTCGACTCTGTCGATCGAGGAGCGGCTTCCGTACGTCGACCTGGTGATCGGCGCGGTGCTGGTGCACGGCGCCCGCGCACCGCGCGTGATCACCCGCGAGCAGCTGAAGCTGATGAAGCCGCACGCGGTGCTGGTCGACGTCTCGATCGACCAGGGTGGCTGCTTCGAGACCTCGCGCCCGACGACCCACTCGAACCCCACCTACGAGGTCGACGGGATCACCCACTACTGCGTCACAAACATGCCGGGCGCGGTCCCGGTCACCTCGACCTATGCGCTCACCAACGCGACGATGCCGTACGTCGTGCACCTGGCCGGCGCGGGGGTGGTGCGCGCGATCGCCGAGAGCCCGGGGCTGAAGCTCGGTGTCAACATCGTCGGCGGCCACGTCACCTACCAGCCGGTGGCCGAGGCGGTCGGGGCCCGGTACGTGCCGGTCGACGAGGCGCTGCAGGGAGTACCCGCGGCCGGATGACAGGATGTGGGGCGTGAGCGACGCCTCCAAGAACGGCCGGCGCCCCGACGTCGCCGACCTGCTCGAGACGAGGGCGGGCGAGGCGATGGAGCTCAACCAGCGCTACCTGAACCCGCAGCTCGGCCGGGTCGTGAAGACGCTCGGCTTCGACCGCGACTGGGCGCACGGCCGCGGCTCGCTGTTGATCGACCGGGACGGCAACGAGTACCTGGACCTGCTGTCGGGCTACGGGGTGTTCGCGCTCGGCCGCAGCCACCCGTATGTCAAGGAGCAGCTCGCGCGCGTGCTGGCCGCCGACCCTCCGGCGCTGCCGCAGCTCGGCGTCACGACACTGGCCGGGGCGCTCGGCGAGCGGCTGGTGGGGCTCGCGCCGGACGCGCTGGACGCGGTCGTGCTGTGCAGCTCCGGGACCGAGGCGGTCGAGGGGGCGCTGAAGCTGGCGCGGGCGGCGACCGGCCGGCCGCGGATCGTGTACTGCGAGCGCGGCTTCCACGGGCTGACGCTCGGATCGGTGTCGGTCAATGGTAACGACGAGTTCCGCGAGCGGTTCGGGCCGTTCCTGCCGGGGTGCGATGCGGTGCCGTTCGGGGACCTGGCGGCGCTGCGCGCCGAGCTCGAGCGCGGGGACGTCGCGGCGCTGATCGTCGAGCCGGTCCAAGGCAAGGGCGTGTATCCGGCTCCGGACGGCTATCTGACCGGGGCTCAGGAGGCCTGCCGGCGCGCCGGCACGCTGCTGATCTGCGACGAGGTGCAGACCGGCCTCGGCCGCACGGGGAGGTTCCTCGCATGCGAGCACTGGGGCGTCGAGCCCGACCTGGTGCCGCTCGCGAAGTCGCTGTCCGGCGGCTACGTGCCGCTCGGGGCTCTGCTCTGCTCGCGCGCCGTGTTCGACGCGACGTTCGACTCGATGGAGCACAGCGTCGTCCACGGCTCGACGTTCGGGAACGGCGAGTTCGCGGCCGCCGCCGGGCTGGCGGCGCTCGAGGTGATCGAGCGCGACGGGCTGGTGGAGCGCGCCGCGCAGATGGGCTCGCTGCTGATGGAGCTGACGCGGCCGTTCGCCGAGCGGTTCGAGATCGTGCGCGAGGTGCGCGGGCTCGGCCTGATCTGGGCAATCGAGCTCGGGCCGCCGTCGGGCCGCGCCGCACGGCGGCTATGGGACGCGATCGAGCGCCGCCAGCCGGGCCTGTTCGCGCAGACGATCACGGTGCCGCTGTTCCGCGACCACCGGGTCCTGACCCAGGTCGCCGGGCACCACATGAACATCGTCAAGGCGCTGCCGCCGCTGACGATCTCGGAGGACGAGCTGCGGTGGTTCGCGGGCGCGCTCGAGGCGGTCCTGCACGACGCCGAGGAGCACCTGTTCCGCAGCTACGCGAGCCTCGGGCTCGAGCTCGGGCGCCGCAGCCTCAGCGCGCGCTGAGTCATCTCAGCGTCCGCTCCAGACGACGTACTGCGGGTCTTGGCCGACGGACAGGCGAAGCTCGCGCGCGCGGCGCGCGGGACGTCGCCTGCCGAGCATTCCCACGATCACCGCGGGAGACGCGAGGCGCAGCCGGACGGAGATCGACTGTGGTGGCGTCCCCGGCTCCACCGGCGCCAGCGGGTTGGTGCTGTGCGGCGGCCGCTCGTTGGCGTACCACAGGGCCAGCAGGTGCCTGCCCCCGGGCCCTGAGAACTCGAGCGCAAATCCCTCGCCCACGCCCCGGTGCCCGCGGGGCAGACCAAGCTCGCGAGAGCGATCGGCGAAGAACCGCCAGCTCGGTCCGCCGAGCTCGCGCCGCAGCACGACGAGCGCCCGGTAGGCCGGCTTGGCGGTCCCGTTCGTGCGGAAGAACCCGAAGTGCGCCTCCTGGTTCACGCCGCCTGGGTCGGGCGCGTCACCCCACGTGTACCAGGTGAGCAGCGGTACTCTGTGCGCCCACGAGAGCAGCTCGAGCCTCGCCACGTAGCGCGCCTGCCGCGCTTCTGTCACCCCGTTGCCGCGGAAGTTGGTCGGCCACCCGACCTCGGTGTTCCACAGCGGCGTGCGCTCGAGGCCGTAGCGACGCAGCACCGCGCGCAGCTGATCGACCGCGCCGATCACCGACCCGCGGCCGCTCACCTGGGCCTCGGGCGAGGTGAAGGGATATGGGTACGGGTGATAGGCGACCGCGTCGAAGCAGCGCCGCATCGCCGGCCCGCCCTGTGCGAGCACCTGATCGAGGAACGTTGTCGCTCCGGTGCCGATGAACGAGGGGAAGAACAGCCCGCCGAGCACGACCGCAGCGTGCGGGTCGACCTTCCTCAGCGCCCGGTCAGCGGCGCACAGCAGCCGCCCGTAGGCGCGCGGGTTCTCCTTGGGCTCCCAGAACCGCCAGCCCTCGTTCTCCTCGTTCCAGATCTCCCAGCCGATCACGCCCGACCGGTAGCGCCGGGCGACATCGGATGCGAAGCGCGCGAAGCTGCGCGGATCATCGGGCGGGTAGTACTGCGGGTCGCCGACGCCGAACGGGCCGCTCGGCTTCTGGCCGCGGACGTATGCCTCCCACCCCGCGCGGGAGTAGTTCGGGTTTCCGTAGTCGAGGATCCCGAGCACGCTCAGGCCGGCGCTGCGGATCGCTCTGACCTCGCGGTCCTGTTCGCTCCAGACGTAGCGGTGAAGCGGCCGGCCGATGCGCTCCAGCGAGATCCAGCGGAAGTCCAGACGCACGACGCGCACCCCCATCGCGCGTAGTCGCCGGTAGGAGGTGATCAGTTGCGCCTCTGTCCGGCCGGGAACGAACGCGTCCGCGAACGCGAGCACCGGAGCGCGCGACCCGGTCGCAGCCGCCGCTCGCGCGTCGCGCGGCGCCCCACCCGCCGTCAGCAGCACCAAGCACGCGACCGCCCCGAGACCAATTCTTCTCACGACTCCAGACTAGTGGAGGCAGCGACCGCCGAGTCCGGTGCAAGCATCTCGCCCGGCGCCGCGCCGAATAGTCGCCCGGCGCGGCACGTGCCCAACCCCTGCGCTTCACTTCACGGCGGCGCAGGTGATCGGAACCGAGACTCTTCGGCACTGCCGGTGTTGGTTGGAGAGGTGCTTTGGGGAGGCGATCGGTGCGTGTCGGCGGGTCGGACCCCCATCCACATTCGCACCAGGTCACCCACACGATGAGATCGATAACCGCACTCCTCGCGCTCACGGCTTCGCTGGCAATCGTGCCTGCGGCACACGCGATCCCCACTGCGCCCACACCGAGGCTTTCGTTCTTGCGCATCGGCCCGGTTGCGGGCCCGGCGAAGGTGCGCCAGATCGTCGACGGAAACGGCCGCGAGGTCCTGTTGCGCGGCGTCAACGTCGACGGGCTCGTCGACTACTACCGCCCCGACCTGCGGACGTCCTACCCGCTTGATGTTGGCCGGTACGCGCGCGGCGCCTGCCCGGCCGACGATCCGACCGTCGAGGGTGTGGTGGTGTGCGAGCGGGACTTCGCCCAGATGGGTCGTCTCGGCTACGACGCAATTCGGCTGAATCTCTCCTGGAGCCTGCTCGAGCCTTCGCCGGGCCAGATCGATCGCCGCTACCTCGACCGCGTCGCCCAGGTCGTCGGTTGGGCGCGCCGCGCCGGCATCTACGTGATCCTCGACATGCACCAGGACGCGTGGAGCAAGTACCTGTACTCGACCAGCGCCGACCACTGCACGGCGCCTTACCAGCCGATCCGTGGGTTCGACGGCGCACCGAAGTGGGCGAGCATCCACACCCAGCCGGTGTGCGCGCTGAACGGGACCCGGGAGCTCGACCCCGCCGTGGAGGAGGACGCCGGAAAGCTGTTCAACGATGGCCCTGCTCCAGACGGCGTCGGGCTGCGCGAGCACTTCGCCTCGGTCGTGGCTGCGCTCGCCGGACGGTTCCGCGACGACCCCACCGTGGCCGGCTACGACCTCTTCAACGAGCCGTCGCTGTTCGGCGTCGGCGGGACGGACGCATCGGTGCTGCTGCCGTTCTATGCCAAGGTCATCGATCGGGTGCTGCACCGGGTGCCGGGGTTCCGACAACTGTTCTTCGTCGAGCCGGACGTCAGTCGCGACGTCACCGACCGGAGCAACATCACAGTGGCCTGGTCGCACTACAGCCGGTATCGCAACGTCGTCTACGAGCCGCACGTATACACGCGAACGTTTACGCCGGCCTCATTCCCGATGGACGGCGGCTATCTGAGCGCGATCGCCGACGCCCGGCACCTGGGGCTCCCGCTGTGGATCGGCGAGTTCGGCTGCAACCCATCCGACGACCGGACGGTGCTGAGCGCCCACTACGGAGAGCAGGACGCGTTCGGGCTGGGAGGCGCGCTGTGGCTTTGGAAGGAGAACGCCAACGACACCAACCCGTCGGTCTTCTGGGGGGTCTACGGACCGCCGTTCGGGCCCGGCGTGCCACAGCCGAACCGGATCCGCCTGACCTCGCGCCCGTACCCGATCTACACGGCCGGAACGCTGCTGAGCCTCAGCTACCAGCCGGGCAGCCGGCAGTTCGCGCTGCGCGCAGTTTCGCGCCGGATCCGTGCGGGCGACGACGCCCGCGCGACGGTGATCTACATCCCGTCCGCGGTCAAGGGGCCGGTGCGGGCGACCGGAGCGCGCTTGCTGGTGCTCGCGAGCCCCGGCGGCCGGATCGCACACGTGTTCCCCGACGGCGGCAATTACGCCGTCTCTGCGAGATAGCGCTCCTGTCTCGAGCCGGTGAGGATTCGCCGAGCGGCTGGCCGCCGTCTTGTGCACCGTCCCCGCGGCCCCCTAGAAACACGGATCGACGCCGGCGCGCTCGACGGTGTTGGCGTCCTCATTCCCCGCGGCGTCGATCGCGCGCACCACGAAGAACGCGCTTGCATGTGACGGCAGCCCCGGCGTGCGGAAGCTGGTCGCGCCCGGCGGAGTGGTCCAGGTCGGCTTGGAGTAGTCCTCGCTACCCGAGCTGGACGAGTAGTAGATGTCGTAACCGATCTGCGCAGACGGCGTGACGTCGTCGGTCGCCGCCTTCCAGGCCAGGGTGTAGGGGGTCGTCTGGCCGGGTCGCTGCGGTCCCGGGGTGCATGCGAACGCGCGCGCGAGCCCCGCGAAGTGAGGCGGCGTGACGTCGCGCACGCGCAGCTCGAAGCGCGCGATCGTCCCGCGCACCAGCACGTACGCGGGGCACGGCTCGCGTGGCGGGCAGACCGGATGCTGGAGCTCCTCGATCTTGCCGTGGTAGGTGCCGGCGCACCAGCGGCCGCCGAGCTTGCCGGGGTTGAGCCGCACGCGCAGCCGCTGCCCCTTGCGATGGTCGCGGATCGGCACGTCGATCGAGGTCAGGCAGCGCGCCGAGCTCCGACGGTGTGACGCGCTCAGCAGGTCGCGCACCCGCATCGAGCCGATCGTGCCGGTCGTCGTCGAGGCCACGAACGACAGCACGAACGTCGTGTCGGGCCCGCCGCGCGACGGCGTCACATGGACCTGCGCCCGGGGTGGCGAAGCGACCACAGCCGGTGAGGGAACGAGCAACACGCCCAGGGCAATGACCCACGCAATCGAGCGGCGCACGATCACCCAACACACGTTAGCCGGGCGAAGGGAAGCTGGTGCGCCAGCGCTCGCGGAGATCGGGCACGGACGGAGCCTAGGTGACACGAGTGCTACGCGAGTGCGCGAACAACGAGACTCCGCCAACTCGCGGGGCGGGATATCGTGCCTGGGGTGCTGCACGTTTATCACCGCGAGCACGCTGGGCGGCCGCGAAGGGTCCTGTGGATGCTCGAGGAGATCGGCGCGCCGTACGAGCTGACGATCATGGACTGGGAGCAGGGCAGCGGCGAGGAGCACCGCGCGCGCCATCCGCTCGGGCGCGTGCCGGTCGTGGAGCTCGACGACGGCTACGTGTTCGAGTCGGCTGCGATCTGCCTGCAGCTGGCGGACCTCTATCCGGACGCCGGTCTGATCGGTGGACTCGGAACGTACGCACGCGCGCTCGCGTACCAGTGGTCGATCTTCGCTCCGTCGGAGCTCGAGCCGCCGCTGATCGAGGGTGCGGTCTTCCGCGAGAGCGACCCGGAGCGCGCCGAGAAGGCACGCGCGAAGTTCTTCAAGGCGGCCGATGCTGTTGCCGGCCGCCTCGATGGCGACTACCTCGTCGACGGCCGGTTCGGCGTTGGCGACGTCCTGGTCAGCACCGCGCTCTCGTTCGCCAAGCGCGCCAAATTCCCCGAGCCGCTTCCGCCGGTGCTCGACGACTACCTGGCGAGACTGTTCGAGCGCCCCGCCTACCAGCGGGCGCTCGAGCGCGCTTCCGCGGCGCCGACCTCCGCGTAGCGGCCGGGTGCGACTGCGCCGTCCAGCGACCGATCACGATTCACTGCCACTGTGCGCAGGGTGAGCTTGGGGATCGTGGGCGCCGTTATGGCGTTCGCCGCGCTTCCGGGAGCGGCGTCGGCCGCGACCGAGGTCGTGCAATCGGGTCCGCTGCGCGCCGAGATCAAAACGAGTCCCTGGAGCCTGCGATTCGTGCAGGCCGGAGGGCCGACGCTGACCGAGAGAGCCGGTGCTGCGTCCTCGCCGTACGGCGCGCTCGGGTTCGGTTCGACGCCGACGCCGCCCTGGGGAGGCGCGCCCTCGCCGGCGCCGGGCCCCGACTGGTGGCACGCGACACAGGTCATGAGCGTCCGGCGCAGCGGCGCCGTCCTGTCGCTGACCGTCGCGACCAACGACCCGCTCGGGCGCCGCCTCGACGTGTCCGTCGCTCCGGCGGGCACCGGAGTGATCGCCGTCCGCGCGAGCGTCGCCGGGGGAACGCTCGGGGCGGACGTGACACAGATGGCCGACAGCTTCGGCACCGACTCGAGCGAGCATTTCTCCGGGTTCGGCGGGCGCGAGAACCTGCTCGACCAGGCCGGGAGCACGGTCGAGAACTGGAGCGAGGAGGGAACCTGGCTCCCGAGCGACCGCCAGTTCATCCCACCGTTCATCGAGCCGTGGACGTTCTCGGCTCGCGACGACGGCGCGTACTTCCCGATGCCGTGGGTCGTGTCGAGCCGCGGCTACGGATTCTTGCTCGACGACACCGAGCGCAGCCTGTTCAGGCTGCGCACCAACCGGGCCGACGCTTGGGACGCCGAGGTCGACGCCACGCACATCGACTACCGCGTGTTCGCGGGCCCGCAGCCGCTCGACGTGGTGCGGCGGTTCTCGGCCTCCGTCGGGCGCCAGCCATCGCCGCGCGCGCCGTGGGTGCTCGGGCCGTGGTGGCAGCCCACCGGCCCCAACCAGGCGACGCTGCCGGCGGAGTTCCGCCGCCAGGACGTCCCCGGGTCGCTGATCATGACCTACACCCACTACCTCCCCGGCGGCGGGCAGAACGATGTCTCCGAGCGGGCGCTGGTGAACAGGATCCACGGCACGGGCTACGCGGTGACCACGTACTTCAACCCGATGATCTCGGTCCGGTACCAGCCGCTGTACTCCCAGGCGCAGAGCGCCGGGGCGCTGCTCGACAATCGCGCCGGCCAGCCGTATCCGCTGCACTACAACCAATACGTCACGGCCGAGGTCGACTTCACTGCCCCGGCCGGGCGCGCGCTCTACCAGCGCCTGCTCGGGGAGGCGGTCGCCAATGGCTACGACGGGTGGATGGAGGACTTCGGCGAGTACACCCCGCCGGACGCGCTCGCGCACGACGGGACCGCGGGCAGCGCGCTTCACAACCTCTACCCGCGGCTCTACCACTGCACGGCGTACGCACTCACCTCCCGTCAGCCGCGGCCCGTGATCGAGTTCGACCGCTCGGGCTGGACCGGCTCGGCAGCCTGCACCCCGGTCGTCTGGAGCGGCGACCCGACGACCGACTGGGATCACCGTCGACGGGCTCCCGGCGATGGCGGTCCAGGGGCTCAACTACGGCTACTCGGGGCTCGGCTTCTACGGGTCGGACATCGGTGGGTTCTTCTCGATCACGGCGCCGCCGACGAGCCCGGAGCTGCTGTCGCGCTGGCTCGAGCTCGGGGCGTTCTCGGGCGTGATGCGGACCGAGTCCGAGGGCTTCACGACCCCGCAGTGGTCGCAGCCACGCGCTCAGATCTGGGATCCGCAGGTCGAGCCGATCTGGCGGCGTTACGCGAAGCTCCGGACCCAGCTGTACCCGTACCTGGCTGCGGCGGCGAAGCGCTACGAGCGCACCGGGGTGCCACTGATGGAGGCGCTCGGGCTCGCCTACCCGCACGACGCCGCGAGCTGGCGCGGGCCGGTCCGGTACCTGTTCGGCCCGGACCTGCTGGTGGCGCCGATCACCGCCCCGGCGGCGCGGTCGGCGAGCGTGCCGCTGCCTGCCGGGAGCTGGCTGAATTTCTGGTCGGCGGTCTCCTACCACGCCGCTGACGGGAGCTTTCACCTCCGGCCCGCGCGGGCGCTGCGAGGCGAGACGACGGTCAAGGTCTCCGCGCCGCTCGACGAGATCCCGCTGTTCGTGCGCGCCGGCACGCTGCTGCCGCTGCTGCCGCCCGACGTTGCGACGCTCGCCTCCTATGGCCGGCACGTCGTCCATCTGTCCGATCGCCCCGGGCGCCTGCGCCTGCTCGCGTGGCCGTCGGGCAGTTCGAGCGCGACGGCGCTCGGGAGTGTGTTCAGGTCAGAGCTGGGCCGCCGTGCGTGGTCGCTCCGGGTCTCGGGCGCGCGGCTGCGGGAGCTGGAGCTCGAGGTTCAGCTACCGAGGTGTGTCGCCGGGGTCGTGTGGCGGGGCCGAGCGTTGCCTCGGCGGCGGTACTTGTTCGCCGGCGGAGTGCTGAAGGTCCCGCTCAGCGGGGCGGGGACGTTTGGTGTGCGGTTCGGAGCGTGCCGGGCTAAGGGCCCAAATCGAGTCTGATTTATCTGATACGATCCACATCATGTCTCGCATGACCGCCACGGAGGCCTCGCGTAACTTCTCCGAGCTTCTGAACAGGGTGGCGACGGGCGAGGAGGTGGAGGTCGTTCGCAGCGGCGCCCGGGTTGCAGTGATTGCGCCGCCGCGAGAGCACCTGATGTCGGCATCCCGATTCCGGGAGCTGATCGCGACCGCCCCGAGCCCGGATGACGACTTCGCTGAGGACGTCCGAACCGCGCGGGCTGCTGTTGGGCCGCCCGAAGACGCGTGGCCGTCCTGATCGATACCGACCTGCTCGTGAACATCGAGCGGGGGGTGGACGACCCCGAGGTCGATGGACTCCTCGGCGATGAGGAGCGCGCAATCAGCGTGATCACGGTGAGCGAGCTGCTGCACGGGGTTTATCGCGCGAGCGGGAGCCGCCGAGCGCGGAGAAGCGCGTTCGTCGAGCACCTCCTGGCCGAGCTCAGAGCGATCCCGATTACCGAGGCGGTCGCCCGGGTGCACGCTGGTATCTGGGCGCAGCTGTCCGATCGGGGTGAGCTGGTCGGGGCACACGACCTGTGGATCGCCGCGACCGCGCTCGCCCACGGGCTGGCGGTCGCGTCCGGCAACAGCGATGAATTCGAGCGAGTCCCGGGGCTCAGGGTGATCGCGACGGGCAGCTAGGCCTGAGGGGACCTCAGCCCTCGACCATCGCCCGCACGGACTGCTTGAGCGAGCGGGTCGAGGCCAGCACCGCCGTCGGCTCGTAGCCGCAGTGCGCCATGCAGTTCTCGCAGCGCGGGTCCTTGCCGCGGCCGTACTTGTCCCAGTCGGTCGTCTCGAGCAGCTCCTTGTAGGTCTTCGCGTAGCCGTCGGCCATCAGGTAGCACGGGCGCTGCCAGCCAAACAGCGAGTAGCTCGGGATGCCCCACGGGGTGCACTCGAAGTCGGCCTTGCCCTCGAGGAAGTCGAGGAACAGCGGCGAGTGGTTGAGCCGCCAGCGCTTGCGTCGTCCGTCGGCGAACGCCTCGCGGAACAGCTCGTGAGTCTGGCGGACGCCGAGGAAGTGCTCCTGGTCGGGGGCCTTCTCGTAGGCGTACGCGGGCGAGATCATCATCTGGTCGACCTCGAGCTCGTCGTTGAGGAAGTCCAGCACCGACTGGATCGTCTTCGGCGAGTCGTGCGTGAAGAAGGTCGTGTTGGTGGTGACGCGGAACCCGCGCTGCTTGGCCGCGCGGACCGCCGCGACCGCCTTGTCGAAGATGCCCTCGCGGCACACCGACTCGTCGTGGCGCTCGCGCAGCCCGTCGATGTGGACCGCCCACGCGAAGTACGGGGAGGGGGCGAACTTATCGAGCTTGCGCTCCATCAGGATCGCGTTCGTACACAGGTACACGAACTTCTTGCGCGCGAGCAGCCGGCGCACGATCTCGTCGATCTCCGGATGGATCAGCGGCTCGCCGCCGGCGATCGAGACCATCGGCGCTCCCGACTCCTCGATCGCGCCGACCGCCTGCTCGACCGGCATCCGCCGTCGCAGCACGTGCTCGGGGTGCTGGATCTTGCCGCAGCCCGCGCACTCGAGGTTGCACTGGAAGAGCGGCTCGAGCTCGACCAGCAGCGGGAACTTCTCGCGCCGGTGGAGCTTCTGCGAGAGCAGGTACTTCGCCATCCTGGCCGACTGTCTGAGCGGCGGCGCCATGGCTACTTCCTGACCTGGGGCGGGAGGCGGAAGTGGACTTCTTCGCTTGCCACCGAGCGCTCGCTCACGTGCGCGACCCCCAGCCCCGTCAGCGCCTTCACCACACCCTGGACGAGCCGCTCGGGGGCGGAAGCCCCGGCCGTCAGCCCGACCCGGTTGGCGCCGACCAGCCGCTCGGGCCGGATGCCGCCGCCGTTCTCGACCAGCAGCGCCGGGCACCCGGCGCGCTCGGAGACCTCGACGAGGCGGCGAGAGTTCGAGGAGTTGGACGAGCCCACGACAAGAACTATGTCGCACTCGCCCGCCAGTGCCCTGACAGCATCCTGACGATTCTGGGTCGCGTAGCAGATGTCGCTCGAGGGGGGTCCGACCAGTGCCGGGAACCGGGTCCGGAGGCGCTCGACGACGTCGGCGGTGTCGTCGACGGCCAGCGTGGTCTGCGTGAGGTAGGCCACCTTGTCCGGGTCCTCGACCTGCAGCGAGTCGACCTCCGCGGCGGACGCGATCACGTGCGTGCGATCGGGCGCCTCCCCGAAGGTCCCATCGACCTCCTCGTGCCCCTGATGCCCGACCAGCACGATGTCCATGCCGCCCGAGGCGAACCGCCGCGCCTCGGCGTGCACCTTGGCGACCAGCGGGCAGGTCGCGTCGATCACCTCGAGCCGGCGCTCGGCAGCCTGAGCCCTGACCTGCGGAGAGACCCCGTGCGCCGAGTAGATCACGGTCGAGCCGGCCGGCACCTCGTCGAGCTCTTCGACAAACACCGCTCCGCGGCTCTCCAGCTCGGCGACCACGTGCGCGTTGTGCACGATCTGCTTGCGCACGTAGATCGGCGGCCGGCGCTCCGCGAGCACCCGCTCAACGACCTCGACGGCGCGCTCGACGCCCGCGCAGGAAGCACGTGGAGAAGCGAGCACGACTTCCCTGGGCCCGAGCGCCTGCGCCCAGTCGTGCACCAGCGCGCAGGCCCGGCGCAGCGTGCGATACGCGATCGCGGCGGCGTGGAGCGTGCGCAGCGGGTGGTGAAGCTCGTGGCGGTGGGTGTCGAGCACGACCCGGAGCGTGACCAGCGGCTCGCCGCGGACGGCGGGGGCGAGCCACGCCGACTCCATGTCGACCGCGAGCGCGCCCGAGCGCTGGAGCGTGCGGCGCCGCTCGCGCAGCACCAGGCGCTGGCTCGAGGCGATCGGGCCGCGGCGCACCCGCAGGCCGCCGCGCCGCAGGACTCCCTCGAGGATCGTGGTGTCCTCGCATACGTGGGTCCCGGTCGGCCCGCGCAGCTCGGTCGCGAGCACGACATCGCCGGGCTCCAGCTCGGGGTCGAGCGCCCCGCAGAATCCAGCGATCAGGATCGCGCTGCCGGCCGACCCCTGCACCAGCTGAGCCGAGCGGGTCGCTCGCTTGGGCCCCATCCCGATCTTCTCGACGCGCGCCCACGGAGCCCCGGCGCGGACCGCCGACGCCTCGACCGACAGCGGCGCCAGCACGACCAGCTCAGGCGCCTCGGCGCCGCGGGTCGCCGATGCGGCGCTCAACCCGACCCTCCCGCGATCAGCTCGCTGCCCTGCTCGGGAGCCCCGCCGTTCGTGTGGGCGGCGCCGCCCCGCGCGCCGTTCTGCGCGCCGAGCGCCGCGAGCGCCTCGCGGGCGGCGGCGTGACCGCTGCGGACGGCGCCCTCCATCGTCGCCGGCCACCCGGTGTCGGTCCAGCTGCCGGCGATCACCAACCCGGGGAGGCGGGTACGCGGCCCGGGCCGGTGCGCCCGCGCGCCCGGCGAGGCCCGGAACGTCGCGGCGTGCTCACGGGTCACGAAGAACGTCTCGATCCGCGCGCCGTTCGTGCCCGGCAGCAGCTCGCGCAGCGCGCGCTCGTACCGCTCGCGAAGCTCGGTCGAGGTCACGCCGAGCTCGTCGTCGGCGGCCGACAGGGAGATCACCAGGTACTGCCCGTGCTCGAGCCCGGCGCTGCGGGTGCGATCGAAGAACCACTGCACCGGGGTCCCGACGCCGGCCGCGAACTCGTGATCGGTCACGCGCCGATCGAACACGAAGTGGAGGTTGACGATCGGCGAGGTTCCAAGTTGGGCGAGCGCCGCGCGGTCGACTCCCGCCTCCGCGGGGGCCAGGCGCGCGAGCCGGTCCGGCTGGACCGCCACGATCACCACGTCGGAGCCCACCGTCGGCGCCCCGTTCAGCTCGACCCGGAAGCGCCCGCCACCGGGCACGATCGCCGTCACGCCCCTCCTCAGGCCGACCTCGACGCGGGCGCGCGCAAGCGCCTCGCCCGTCGCGCGGTCATGGATCTCCGAGAGCGGCGCACGGGCGTAGCCGATGTCGCCCGCGGCGCGATCGCGCAGCAGCCCGACCTGGAACACGTAGGCGGCCTGCGCGAGCGACGCGTCGGCCGGCTCGAGATTCAGCGTCGGGCGGATGATCAGGCTCCAGATCGCGTCGATCGCCCGATCGCTCTGGTGGTGCTCGGCGAGCCACTCGGAGAACGGGCGGGCATCGGCGGCCGGGTCATCGACATCGACGTCGTCTAGCGCCCGCATCGCGAGCGCAACGCCGGCCCGGTCGCGGACGCCGAGCAGCGAGTACCGAGTAATGGCCGGGGCCAGATGCAATGGCGCCGGGAGACCCGAGCGCCACAGCCTCGCCGGCCGGCGGCCTGGAGACAGCACCGGGATCTCGAGCCTGGCCTGGAGCGTGACCCCGTCACCGGCTCCGATTCGCTCCAGCAGCTCGCGGTAGGCGGTGCAGCAGCGCAGGAACACGTGCTGGCCGTTGTCGGCGTGGACCCCGTCGCGCGTGAACGAGTACGCGGCGCCGCCGAGGCGGCCGCGGGACTCGAGCAGCGTCACGGATGCGCCGGCGTCCGCGCAGTCGAGCGCCGCCGTGATCCCCGCGAGCCCGCCCCCCACCACCGTCACCCGGGTCATGCCGCGACCCGGCTCGGCTGGGCGTGTCCGGTCGGCTGGCGGCGGCCGAGGCTGCGCGCCGCGACCCAGGCCTTCTCCCACACGGGCAGCGAGATGCGTCGCTCGAGCACCTCGGTGGGGTCCAGCGCGATCCGGTCGAGAATGCTTCGGTAGATGCCCGTCATTGCGAGCACGCACGCGGCGCTGCGGCGGTCGAGCAGCTCGACGAGCTCGAGACCGCGGTCGAACCATTCGGCGGCTCGCTCGGTCTCGAACCGGATCGCCGCGGCGGCGTCCTGGGGCGCTGCCGCGAACAGGTCCTCGCAGCCGAACGCTCGGAGGTCCTCGGCGGGGAGGTACACGCGGCCGCGGTCGCGGTCCTCGCGCACGTCGCGCAGGATGTTCGTGAGCTGCATCGCGACGCCGAGGTCGTCGGCCAGCGCGGCCGCGCCGCTGGAGTCGCGCTCGGTCGCGCCGGTGAAGATCGCCAGGCACAGCCGGCCGATCGAGCCGGCCACCTGCCGGCAGTAGCCGAGCAGCTCGTCGAAGGTCTCATACGAGGTCCCGAGCACGTCCGCCTCGACGCCGTCGACGAGCTGCTCGAGCGCGTCGAGCGGCAGCCCGTAGTGCCGGTACGCGTGACCGAGCGCGACCGCCACCGGGTCCTCGGCGGTCTCGGGGCCGCCGGCGGCCAGGTCGGCGATCAGCCGCCGCTCGGCCCCGAGCGCCGCGAGCTTCGCCTCGTGGCCGAGGTCCCCGTCACCGATGTCGTCGACCCGGCGCGCGAACGCGTACACGGCGCTCATCGCCTGGCGCTTCGAGCGCGGAAGCAGCCGGATTCCGTAGAAGAAGTTCGCGGCCTCCTCGCGCGTGATCTCCTCGCAGCGCCCGTAGGCGTGCTCGATCTCGAGCGCGGGGATCGTCATCGCCCGATCAGCGCCCCCCGGAGCCGCTTCGCGAACGCCAGCGCGCTGCGCCGCGGAGTCGCGCGCCACACGTCGTACCCCGAGGCGGTCACCGCGTCGAGCGTCGCGCGGCCGCCGGCGACGAACGCGGCGATCGCCGCGCGCGGGCGCAGCGGCAGCAGCTTCGCGAGCGGGGCGCCCGACTCCAGCAGCGCGTCCGCGCGCGCCACCTCCCACGCGATCAGCGCCTTCGCGGCGCGCGTCGCGGTGGGCCCGGCGAGCTCGTGCTCCTCGCACCCGATCATCTCGAGATCCTCGCGGGGCATGTACACGCGCCCTCGTGCGTAGTCCTCGGGGACGTCCTGGATGTGCTCGGTCACCTGGAGTCCGGCGCAGACCTTGTCCGAGAGCGCGATCCGATCCGGAGTGGCGGCGTCGAACACGTGCAGCACGAGCTCGCCGACCGGTGCGGCCGACAGCCTGCAGTAGGCGAGCAGGTCGCTGAACGTTTCGTAGCGCGTGACCGTCTGATCGACCCGGTTGGCCTCGACGAGCCGGCGGAACGGGACCTCGGGGAGGTCGAACGTCTGGGTCTGGACCGCGAGCGCCTGCATCGCCGGGTGCTCTGGGTTCTGGCCTGCGTACACCCGGTCGAGCTCGGCGCCCACCCAGTCGAGCAGCTCGCCGCGATCGCCCGGCGCCTCGTCGCCGATGTCGTCGATCAGCCGCGCGACGCCGTAGATCGCGAGCAGCGCGTGCTTGCGGCGGCGGCCGACGAGCCCGATCGCGACCGGGAAGTTCTCATCCTGTGCCTGGGCCATCAGCGCGCCGTACTTCGGGGCCGAGGGCACCGACACGGCACTCACCCCAGGCACCGCCCGAGCGCCATCACCGGGAACACGAGCCGGTACAGGTGGTAGTTGATGTAGAAGTCGGACGGGAAGCCGGTGCCGGTGAACTGAGGCTCGTCCCAGCCGCCGTCCGGGCGCTGAGTCTGCGCCAGCCAGCGGACTCCGCGGCGAACCGCGAGCGAGTCCTCGCCGGCCGCATGCAGCGCGAGCAGCGCCCACGCCGTCTGCGAGGCGGTGCTGTCGCCGCGCCCGATCCACGCCGGATCGTCGTAGGAGCGGGCGTCCTCGCCCCACCCGCCGTCCTCGTTCTGGTGTTCCTCGAGCCAGCGGACGGCGCGCCGGACGGGCGCCGAGGCCGGGTCGTGACCGGCGTCGACCAGGGCGGGAATCGCGGCGGCGGTGCCGTACACGTGGTTGACGCCCCAGCGCCCGAACCACGACCCGTCCCGCTCCTGGGCCGCCAGCAGCCAATCGGTCCCCGCCACCCCGTGCGGGTGGCCGGCGCGGCCGACCGCGGCGAGCATCTCGATCGCGTGCGCGGTCACGTCCGCGCTCGGTGGGTCGATCACCTCGCCGAAGTCGCAGAACGGCACGTCGCGCACAAGACCCCGGCGGTTGTCGGCGTCGAACGCACCCCAGCCGCCGTCCGAGCTCTGCATCGCCTCGACCCACGCGACGCCGCGGTCGACCGCCTCCCCGATCCGCGCCGGCTCGGGGTGCTCGACCGCGAGCAGCGCGAGCACGACCTCGGCGGTGTCGTCGACGTCCGGGTAGTTGGAGTTCTCGAACTCGAACGGCCAGCCCCCGACAGGAGCCCGCGGACGCCGGACCGCCCAGTCGCCGCGCGCCAGGACCTGCTTGGTGATCAGCCAGTCGGCCGCGCGGACGATCGCGTCGTCGTCGCGGGCCACGCCGGCGTCGGTCAGCGCGATCACCGCGAGCGCCGTGTCCCACACCGGGCTCTGACACGCCTCGAGCCGCCGCGACGACTGCTCCTGGATCGTGAACGCCTCGAGTCCGTCGAGGCCCCGCTGCATCACCGGGTGGTCGAGCGCGTAGCCGCGGAGGTGCAGCGCGATCATCGAGTACACCCACGGCGGCTGGATCCCGCCCCACGACCCGTCGGCCTCCTGGCGATCGACGATCCAGCGTTCGGCGCGGGACATCGCGGCGTTGCGGACCAGTCGCAGCGGCCGGCGCTCGTAGAGATGCAGGAACTTGTCGAGGGCGAGCAGCGCGCGCCCGCCCAGCGAAGTCGCGGGGGGCGGCGACCACGGCTCGGGGCCGCGCAACTCGTCGATCGCGAATGGCAGTGGGCGGACCGGCTTGACGGCGAGCACGACCGACAGCGCGACCACGGTCTGCCGCGCCCAGCACGCGAAGTCATACGGGTTGAGCGGCACCCACGGGGGGAGCAGCATCATCTCCGGGGGAAGCACCGGGACGCGCTCCCATGGCCAGGCACCGAACAGCGCCAGCCAGATGTGGGTGAACACCCGCGCCCGCTCGAGCCCGCCGTGCGCCCGGATCCAGTCGGCAGCCGCGGACATGTGGGCCGCCTCGGGGGCGTCGCCGGCCAGCCGCAGCGCGACGTACGCCTCGATTGTCGTCGACAGGTCGCCGGGGCCGCCGAAGAAGTTCGCCCAGGTGCCGTCCTCGCGCTGCTGCGAGCGGATCCAGCGCGCGGAGCGCTCCGTCGCGTCGGGGTCGCGGATGCCGAGGAACTCGCGCAGCAGCAGGTCCTCGGCGTCCATCGTCACGTTCGTCTCGAGCTCGCCCTTCCACCAGCCCTCGGGGTGCTGGAGCTCGAGCAGGTGCTCGCAGCCACGCGCAAGCGAGGCAAGCGCCTGCTCGCGCCAGCCCTCGGCGGCGTGCGTCGCCGGCGAGGTCGCCGCGCCGTTCGGCGACGCCGGCTCGGGAGCCGGGCGATCGACCGCTGGTGCGGCCGTGGCGAGATCCTCGGTTGCCGATGCGACGGGGCGGTTCATAGCCGTGTGTGTGCGCCCTGCTTATGACTCGTGGTTGTCGTGGATTCCCCGCCGGCCTCCGTCAAGCTCGTAGCATGACACGAGACGGGGTTCCAACGCATGCGTGTGAACAGTAGGGCCGGTAGGGCGGCTGACGCCCGCGGCCGCGCACTCGAGTTCCAGCGGGTCACCCTCGAGCTCGTCGCCGATCGATTCGAGCCGATCGATCGGGGCTGGGTGATCCGCAGCCGGGCGCTGCCGCTGGTGTGGAGCGCCAATCAAGTCCGGATCTCGCGGCCGGTCACGTTCTCCGAGGCGCTGGCGCTGGCGGAGCGATACCTCGCCGATCTCCCATACCGGCAGCTGATGATCGAGCGCGAAGCGACTGGCGAGCGGCTCGAGCGAACGTTCGCCGAGCAGCGCTGGGAGGTCGATCGTGAGGTCGTGATGGCGCTCGCCGGCGGGCCCGATCAGGGAGCGGACACGGAGATCGTGGTCGACGCCGAGGAGGACGCGGTGATGGGCTTGATGCGTCGCTGGGTGGGCGAGGACGAGTCGATCGAGCTGACCCCGGACGGGCTCGACCAGGTGGTCGAGTTCACGCGCCGTGCGGCGCGCAGCCGGAACGCTCGGATGCTCGGGGTCCGTGGCGAGCACGGGACGCTTGCGGCGATCGCGATGCTGCTCTCGGGTGGCACCGTCGCCCAGCTCGAGAACGTCTACACGGCGCCTGAGGAGCGCGGCCGCGGCTACGCCCGTGCGCTCGTCACGCGCGCCGCGCGGCTTGCATCGGAGGCGGACCACGAGCTGGTGTTCATCGTTGCCGACGCCGACGACTGGCCGCAGCACCTGTACCGCCGGATCGGGTTCGAGCCGGTCGGCCGAACGTGGGCGCTTCATCGCGGCGGTTAGCCGCCTGACCCCTGCTACGCTGCCCAGCGCATGCCTACCACCAGCCAGCTGGTCCGCAAGGGCCGCACCGCACCGAAGAAGAAACTCGCCACCCCGGGCCTGAAGTCAGGCAAGGGCCGCAAGAAGCGCGTCGCCGCGCCGCAGCGGCGGGGCGTGTGCACGCGCGTGTATACGACCACACCGAAGAAGCCCAACTCGGCGCTTCGCAAGGTCGCGCGCGTCCGGCTGACAAACGGCATGGAGGTCGGCGCCTACATCCCCGGCGAGGGCCACAACCTCCAGGAGCACTCGGTCGTGCTCGTGCGCGGTGGCCGCGTCAAGGACCTGCCGGGGTTCCGTTACAAGGTGATCCGCGGGACGCTCGACGCGGCCGGAGTCGGTGACCGCAAGAAGGCCCGCTCGCAGTACGGCGTGAAGGCGAAGTAATGCCCCGTCGCGCCGCCGCACAGGTCAGGCCGATTCCGCCTGACCAGGTCCATCACAACCGGCTCGTCCAGCAGGTCATCAACAAGGTGATGCTCGACGGCAAGAAGTCGGTGGCCGAGCAGATCGTCTACGACGCGCTCGCGATCATCGCCGAGCGCAGCGGCCGCGATCCAGTCGAGGAGCTCGAAAACGGGATCAAGGCGCTCACACCGGTGCTCGAGGTTCGCTCGCGCCGTGTCGGCGGCGCGACCTACCAAGTGCCGGTCGAGGTACCCGCGCGGCGCTCGCGCACGCTCGCCGTCCGCTGGCTGGTCCTGTTCGCCCGCCAGCGCCGCGAGAAGTCGATGGCCCAGCGGCTCGCCCACGAGCTGCTCGACGCCCAGCAGCAGCAGGGCAACGCCTACAAGCGCAAGGACGACATCTATCGGATGGCGCAGGCGAACAAAGCGTTCGCCCACTATCGCTGGTAGCGGTCGGCGGTCTGCGACCTTCCGCCGCGTTAGCTGTTCAGCCGTCTCTGAAGGCGTCGTACCCGGGCTTGGGCGTCCCGTCGACGGTCAGCAGGCCGGAATAGCTGCCCGCCGAGGGGATGTCGAACAGGTGCGCCCAGCCGAGCGCGTAGATGAAGCTGTTGGCGTGCACGATCTGCCACCGTCGGTGATCCACTGGGCCTGCACGCTTGGGCTCTCATAGAAGCCGAACTCCGCGCCCGGCGCGGTGGGGATCGCCCACTCGGACAGGAACAGCCTGATCGTCTTCCCGCGGGCCGCGAGGTTGCTGTTGACGAGCGCCGATGTGGCCAGTGGTAAAGGTGTCGCCGCCGATCACGAGGTTCGCGCTGTTGACGGCCTTGAGGGCGCCGTAGCTGGCGTCGAGGATCTCGGCGTAGGCGCGCGGCGCGATCGTCTGTGAACCGAGGGCGCTATCGAGCGCCCATTGGAATTTGCGGCTTGGCTCACCCCAGATCATCCACAGGTGGACCGATGGGTAGCGACGCGACGCCGCTGCCACGAAGTCGCCGAACGCGGTCGGATCGGTGAGCGGGTAGTTCCACCCCGCGCCGTTGTTCGCCCTGGTGGGGGCTACGGCCGGCGACCGGCGCCGATGATGAAGCGGTCCAGATGCACGAGCCTGAAGGCGCTCATCACGGGCGGCGAGACCTCCGGCTCGATCTGGAGCTCCCAGCCCTTCAGCCGCGCCTCACCCACCGTCCGCACAAGCAGATGCAGCCCGGTGCTGTCGATGAAGTCGAGCCTTGAGAGATCCAGCCGAACGGGGGACCTGACAGCTCGTAGGCTCGCCAGCCGGTGGTCGAGCGCCGCCGTCGACATCAGGTCGAGCTCACCGGTCAGGCTCAAGCGCGTGCACCCATCGAGCTTGCTCTCGTGGATCTGAAAAGGGCTCGCGCCTGGTGCAGTCATGTCCCGGTGGCGCACTCCCCGGCGAGAGCCTAAAGGCTGTGGACTCGCCACGCCATCATCAGGTTGACTTATAACCCGGCATGCGCGGCCTCAGGACCCCGGGGAGGAACGCGAGGGCTGCCCACCACACGGGACCGGGGGCTGCGGCGGAACAACCCTCGCAGCCACGAATGTAACGCCCGGTTGTCGCGACCGTGGCGCAGCTGTCAGGAAACGGACCGTCGGCGCGCCGGCCGGTCGCCGGGCTGTCCGCCCCCGGGCCGGTCGCCGCCGGCGCGCCGGCGCGGCTCCGGGCGTCCGAGCATCATGAACCCGAGCACGCAGGTCGCGATCAGCACCACCGCACCGAGCGTCTCGAGGTACAGCCCGGCGGACGGCGTGGAGCTGGCGTTGACGAAATGGGAAGTGGGGGTTCCAACCAGGCCCGTGGCCTGCGCGTCGGGGAGATCGCCGAGCAGCGCGATCAGCAGCGCGAACAGCCCGACGATGCCGATCGCGAGCAGCGCCGGCCGGCTACCGGAGCGGTACACGGCGTACCCGAGCCCCGCCGCCAGCAGCGCAAGCGGGATCAGTGCATATGAGTCGTTGTCCCCGGTACCGACGATCTTCACCGGCAACGGCGAGGCGGCGGTGTGCACCTGATAGAGCGACGTGAACTCGGCGACGATCAGCAGCAGCGCGCCGACCAGCGCGCCGGCGAGCGCCGCGCCGCGGATCACGTCAGCCGGCAACCAGCCGGCCGGGGCGGGGTCCGGCGCCGCGCTCCGCCGCGGGCTCCGCTTCGCGCCGGCCGAGCCCTGCGAGGGCTTGCCCGGCGAGCTCCGCTTGGCGCCGCCCGACGAGCCCGAGGGCTGCTTCGAAGACCCCGACGACTGCTTCGGCGACCCCGACGACGCCCTCCCGGAACCGCCCCTCGAAGGCCCCTTCGAACCCCCCGAACCACCCGCCGAGCGGGGGGTCGGAGGCCGCTTGGAACCCCCTGAACCTCTGCTATATTCGTTGCCGGCTCCGGGCGTGGTGCTCATCTGTGCGTACTTCCGGAAGTCGAATCTGCAAGCGATGGAGATGCCGACTCCATAACTACCTGCCCCGTCTCGACACCAAGGTCGTGATTGGGCCCAATGGGCCCTTTTTCATGTCCGGAGCCGAGCCGCGTAGGTCGACCGGACAACACTTTTTCAATGTCTCGCAAGTTCACTCTCGAAAACACCCGGAACATCGGGATCATGGCTCACATCGACGCCGGTAAGACGACGACGACCGAGCGCATCCTCTATTACACCGGGCGGACCTACAAGATGGGGGAGGTTCACGAGGGGGCGGCCGTCATGGACTGGATGGCCCAGGAGCAGGAGCGGGGCATCACGATCACCTCGGCGGCCACTACCTGTGAGTGGAACGGGCACCGGATCAACATCATCGACACGCCCGGCCACGTCGACTTCACCGTCGAGGTCGAGCGCTCGCTGCGGGTGCTCGACGGCGCGATCGCGCTGTTCGACTCGGTCGCCGGCGTCGAGCCGCAGTCCGAGACCGTGTGGCGCCAGGCCGACAAGTACCACGTGCCGCGGATCGCCTACATCAACAAGATGGACCGGATCGGGGCCGACTTCGAGCGCGGTGTGCAGACGATGGTCGACCGGCTCGGCGCACATCCGGTGCCGATCCAGCTGCCGATCGGCGCCGAGTCCGGCTTCCGGGGGATCGTCGACCTCGTCGCGATGAAGGCGATCATCTACAAGGACGAGCTCGGCAAGGACCAGGAGGTCATCGACATCCCCGACGAGCTCGCCGTGGAGGCGGGAGCCGCCCGCGAGCACCTGCTCGAGGAGGTCTCCCACTACGACGACGAGCTGCTCGAGCTGATCCTGGAGGAGCAGGAGATCCCGCCGGAGCGCCTCAAGCGCGCGATCCGCAAGGCGACGCTGGAGATCAAGCTGACGCCGGTGCTGTGCGGCAGCTCCTTCAAGAACAAGGGCGTGCAGCCGCTGCTCGATGCGGTGATCGACTTCCTCCCGAGCCCGCTCGAGGTGCCGCCGGTCGAGGGTCTCGAGCCGACCAAGTCGGCCGACAACGGCGACGGGGCGCCCAGCGTCCGCAACGCTTCCGACAACGAGCCGTTCGCGGCGCTCGCGTTCAAGATCATGGCCGACCCATATGTCGGCAAGCTCACCTACTTCCGGGTCTACTCGGGGCGGCTCGAGGCCGGCTCGCGAATCCTCAATGTCACGACCGGTCGCACCGAGCGCGTCGGACGGATCCTGATGATGCACGCGAACGAGCGCGAGGAGGTCCCGGCGGTGTACGCCGGCGACATCGCCGCCGCCGTCGGCATCAAGCAGGTGGCGACCGGCGACACGCTCGCCGCGCCCGACAAGCCGATCCAGCTCGAGACGATCGAGTTCCCCGAGCCGGTGATCAAGGTCGCGATCGAGCCGAAGACGAAGGCCGACCAGGAAAAGATGTCGACTGCGCTGGGCCGCCTCGCCGAGGAGGACCCGACTTTCCAGGTGCGGACCAACGAGGAGACCGGCCAGACCGAGATCTCGGGGATGGGCGAGCTCCACCTCGAGGTGCTGGTCGACCGGATGCTCAGAGAATTCAAGGTGGACGCGAGCGTGGGCCGGCCGCAGGTCTCCTACCGCGAGACCGTCCGCGGCACGGCCGAGAAGGTCGAGGGCCGGTTCGTCCGCCAGACCGGCGGCGCCGGCCAGTACGGGATCGTCTACATCAATCTCGAGCCTGCTCCGGGCGAGGGCTTCGACTTCGTCAACAAGATCAAGGGCGGGGCGATCCCGACCGAGTTCATCCCCGCCGTCGAGAAGGGGGTCGAGGAGGCCACCGAGAACGGCCCGCGGGCCGGCTATCCGATGGTCGACATCCGCGTCACGCTGGTGGACGGGAAGTACCACGACACCGACTCCTCCGAGATCGCTTTCAAGGTCGCCGGCTCGCTGGCGCTGAAGGAGGCCGCGTCCCGGGCCAAGCCGGTGCTGCTCGAGCCCGTGTTCGCCGTCGAAGTGGTGACCCCGGAGGACTTCATGGGCGACGTGATCGGCGACCTCAACCGGCGCCGCGGTCACGTCTCGGGGATGGAGCAGCGCGGCAACGCGCAGGTGATCAACGCATACGTGCCGCTCGCCGAGATGTTCGGCTACGCCACGGACCTGCGATCCACCACCCAGGGCCGGGCCACGTACACGATGCAGTTCGAGCGGTACGAAGAGGTCCCCGCGAACATCGCCGAGAAGGCTGTTGGAGAGCTGCAACCCGCCTAACACGCTGAGCGGACGGAAGTCCGATATCTTCAAGCGGTTCGTCTGAAAACGAACGCCAAACCTGATTACGAAGGAGCAACCCCAAAGTGGCCAAGGCCAAGTTCGAACGCGATAAGCCGCATGTCAACGTCGGAACGATCGGTCACATCGACCACGGCAAGACGACGCTGACGGCCGCCATCACCAAGGTGCTCAACGACAAGTACGGCGGCACCGAGGTGAGGTCGTTCGAGCAGATCGACAACGCGCCCGAGGAGAAGGCGCGCGGGATCACGATCGCGACCTCGCACGTCGAGTACCAGACCCCGAATCGGCACTACGCCCACGTCGACTGCCCGGGTCACGCGGACTACGTCAAGAACATGATCACCGGCGCCGCCCAGATGGACGGCGCGATCCTGGTCGTGTCGGCGGCGGACGGCCCGATGCCGCAGACTCGCGAGCACATCCTGCTCGCCCGTCAGGTCGGCGTTCCCTACATCGTCGTGTTCCTCAACAAGGCCGACATGGTCGATGACGAGGAGCTGCTCGAGCTGGTCGAGGTCGAGGTCCGCGACCTGCTCAATGAGTACGAGTTCCCGGGCGATGACATCCCGTTCATCACCGGCTCGGCGCTGAAGGCGCTCGAGGGCGACGAGGAGTACGAGGGGAAGATCGTCGAGCTCGCCGAGGCGCTCGACAGCTACATCCCTGAGCCCGAGCGTGACCTCGACAAGCCGTTCCTGATGCCGGTCGAGGACGTGTTCTCGATCACCGGCCGCGGCACCGTCGCCACGGGCCGGATCGAGCAGGGGATCATCAAGACCGGCGAGACGGTAGAGGTCGTAGGTATCAAGGACACCGACACGACGGTCGTCACCGGCGTCGAGATGTTCCGCAAGATCCTCGACGAGGGCCGGGCCGGTGACAACGTCGGCTGCCTGCTGCGAGGCACCAAGCGCGAGGACATCGAGCGCGGGCAGGTGCTGTGCAAGCCGGGGTCGATCACGCCGCACACCAAGTTCAAGTCCGAGGTCTACGTGCTCAAGAAGGAGGAGGGCGGCCGTCACACGCCGTTCTTCTCCGGGTACAGGCCTCAGTTCTACTTCCGCACCACCGACGTCACCGGCGTCGCCAACCTCCCCGAAGGCACGGAGATGGTGATGCCGGGTGACAACGTCCAGATGGAGATCGAGCTGATCCAGCCGATCGCCATGGACCAGGGACTGCGGTTCGCAATCCGCGAGGGCGGCCGCACGGTCGGCTCGGGGGTTGTGACCGAGGTAATCCAGTAGGCATCGGCGGCGCCGGAGACTGGGATTCCCACCCGCCCAGCGCCGCCTTTTTTTCCAGATACGACCGTTCGGGGCGGGTCCCGAGGTAAGGGATTCGCCCCCTTCGCTGAGCAAAGAGCAGAGTTTTCGACTAGATGGCAACCATCGCCCAAAACAAGATCCGAATCCGGCTGAAGTCCTACGACCACACGGCGATTGAGACCGCGGCCAAGGAGATCGTCGAGACGGCGACGCGCACCGGCGCGACCGTCTCCGGTCCCGTGCCGCTGCCAACCGAGAAGAACGTGTACTGCGTGATCCGCTCGCCGTTCAAGGACAAGGACAGCCGCGAGCACTTCGAGATCCGCACGCACAAGCGACTGATCGACATCCATCAGCCGACCCCGAAGACGGTCGACTCGCTCCAGCGGCTCGACCATCTCCCCGCCGGCGTGGATATCGAGATCCGCCTCGCCTCCTGATGGCCGCGATCCTCGCCAAGAAGCTCGGGATGACGCAGCGGTTCGGCGAGGACGGCCGGGTGGAGCGGGTCACCGTGCTGGAGGCCGGGCCGTGCCCGGTGACCGGGATCCGCACCGCCGAACGCGACGGCTACGAGGCGGTGCAGCTCGCGTTCGGCTCCGTGAAGGAGAAGTCGCTCACGAAGGCCGAGCTCGGCCACCTCAAGAAGGCCGACGCCGGCCCGATGCGGGTCGTGCGCGAGTTCCGCGACGAGGCCGGCGAGCTGCTGGTCGGGCAGACGGTGACCGTCGAGGCGTTCGCCCCGGGCGACAAGGTGAAGATCTCCGGCCGCGCGAAGGGCAAGGGATTCCAGGGCACGATCAAGCGCCACAACTTCAAGCGGGGACCCGCCTCGCACGGCTCGCACAACGTTCGCGCGCCGGGTTCGATCGGGGCCTCAGCGACGCCCTCGCGCGTATTCAAGGGGATCCGCGGCCCCGGCCGGATGGGCGGCGGCCGCGTCACCCAGCGCGGGCTGACCGTAGTCGAGGTGCTCCCCAACCGGAACCTGCTGCTGGTTCGGGGCGCGGTGCCCGGCCCGCGCGGCAGCACCGTGGAGGTCCGCTCCGATGCCTAGCGCCAGCCGGACGACGCCGGCCCGGCCCAATCAGGCGAGGCCGGATGCCGAGCGGGCCGGAGGCCGGCGCGCCGGCCGTAAGGCGCCGAAGCTCGGAGGCGGCACCGTCAACCTCGACGCGGGCGCGTTCGCCGCGCGCTTCAACATGCCGCTCGTCCACGAGACGGTGCGCGCGGAGCGCAACGCGCGACGCCGGGGGACGGCCTCGACGAAGACGCGCGGGCAGGTGTCGGGCGGCGGCGCCAAGCCGTGGCGGCAGAAGGGCACCGGCCGCGCCAGAGCCGGCTCCTCGCGTTCGCCTATCTGGACCGGCGGCGGCGTCGTGTTCGGACCGACGCCGCGCAACTACACCTTCAAGGTCAACCGCAAGGAGCGGCGCGCCGCGCTTCGCAGCGCGCTGTCGCTGCACGCCGAGCGCGAGTCGTTGGCCGTGTTCGACGCGACCGCGTTCAGCGAGCCGTCGACCGCCCAGGCGGTCGGGCTCCTGAATGATTGGGATCCCGCCGAGCCGATCCTGATCGTGCTCGGCAGCGAGGAGGCCGCGGCCGGCAAGTCGTTCCGCAACATCGCGCGAGTCGAGGCGATCCCGGTCGAGGAGACCGGCGTCGCGGACCTGGTCGGGGCGGCCTCGCTGCTGATCTCCGAGGCCGCGCTGCCGGCGCTCGTCGAGCGGGCATCCGCGAGCACTCGCCGTGCGAAGTCCGAGGAGGCCGCAGCCTGATGGAGCTCACCCAGGTGGTGATCCGGCCGGTCGTCTCGGAGAAGAGCTTCGCGCTCGCCGAGGCCGGCAAGTACACGTTCCGCGTCCACGACGACGCCCACAAGACCGAGATCCGCCAGGCGATCGAGTCGCTGTTCGAGGTCGGCGTGCTCGAGGTGCGGACCGCGTGGGTCAAGCCGAAGCCCAAGCGCCGTGGCCACACCTCTGGGAAGACGCGCCGCTGGAAGAAGGCGATCGTCCAGGTTCGCGAGGGCGACACGATTCCGATCTTCCGCGGACTGGAGGGGACCGAGTAATGCCGGTGCGCAAGCCCAAGCCGACGTCCCCGGGCCGGCGGTTCGTGATGTATCCGGACTTCGCGGAGATCACGCGCGACGAGCCCGAGAAGTCGCTGACCGAGGGCCTCAAGAAGTCAGGCGGCCGCAACGTGCACGGCCGCAAGACCTCGCGCCACCGCGGCGGCGGCGCCAAGCGGCTGTACCGCAAGATCGACTTCAAGCGCCGCAAGGACGGGGTTCCGGCGAAGGTCGCGCACATCGAGTACGACCCGAACCGCTCCGCCTACATCGCGCTGCTGCACTACGCCGACGGCGAGAAGCGCTACATCCTCGCGCCGCAGCGGCTGCGCGTCGGGATGACGGTGCAGTCCGGGCCGAGCGTGGAGGTGCGAGTCGGCAACAGCCTGCCGCTCCGGAACATGCCTCCCGGCACCGTCGTGCACAACGTCGAGCTGACTCCCGGGCGCGGCGGCCAGATGGCGCGCGCCGCCGGCGCCGGCGTGCAGCTGCTCGCGAAGGAGGGCGACTACGTGACGCTGCGGCTGCCCTCCGGCGAGATGCGGATGGTCCGTGGCGACTGCCGCGCGACGGTCGGCACGATCGGCAACTCCGACCACCAGAACGTCAAGGTCGGGAAGGCCGGGCGCAAGCGCCACATGGGCGTCCGCCCGCAGACCCGCGGCACGGCGATGAACCCGGTCGACCACCCCCACGGCGGCGGCGAGGGCTCGACCACTCCGGGTCGCCACCCGGTCACCCCGTGGGGCGTGCCGACGCTCGGCTACCGGACCCGCAAGAAGACCAAGGACTCCGACCGCTACATCGTCCGCGGACGCAGAAGGGGTAAGAAGCGATGAGCCGCTCGAGCAAGAAGGGACCGTTCGTGGAAGAGCGCCTGATGGCGCGCATCGAGGCGATGAACAGCTCCGGCGACAAGCGGATGCTGAAGACCTGGTCGCGCGCCTCAACGATCTTCCCGGAGATGGTCGGGCACACGATCGCGGTCCACGACGGGCGCAAGCACGTACCGGTGTTCGTGACCGAGTCGATGGTCGGCCACAAGCTGGGCGAGTTCGCCCCGACGCGGCTGTATCGCGGACACGCGGGGACGGCCAAGAGGCGATAGGCGTGGCTGACGAGACTCCTGACAAGCCGAAGCGACCGCGTCGTTCTCGTGCTCGTAAGCCGGCGGAGGAGCCGGCCGTCGAGGCCGCGAATGCTGAGGTCACGGAAGACGCTGAGGATGATTCGGCGACGCGAGCGGCCTCGACCGCCGGCTCCTCCACCGACTCGGCTGACGAGGTGGAGCCCACGCCTGCCGATGAGGAAGCCGCCGACGAGGCCGCTGACGTGGTCCTCGAGGCCGAGGACGAGATCGACGCGGACTCTGAGGAAGCAGCGGAGAAGCCGAAGCCTGCTCGCCGGCGGCGGCGGTCTGCCGAGCCGAAGGACGAGGAGGCGCCGAAGCCCGCTCCGACCCGCCGTCGCGCGCCCGCGCGGGATCCGAATCTGCCGCCGCCCGTGGTGCGCGCGCAGGCCAAGTACGTGCGTACGTCCTCGCGCAAGGCGCGCCTCGTGTGCGATCACATCCGCGGCAAGAGCGTCGACGAGGCGCGAGCTATCCTCGCTCACACGCCGCGGGCGGTCGCGCGTGACTGGAGCAAGTTGCTCGAATCAGCGATCGCCAACGCGGAGAACAACCACGAGCTCGTCGGCGACGACCTGTACGTCAAGGCGATTCACGCCGACGAGGGGCCGACGATCAAGCGGTTCCGGCCGCGCGCGATGGGCCGCGCGACCCGGATCCGCAAGCGCACCAGCCACCTGACGATCTTGCTCACGCCGAAGGATTAGTCGAGAAACAAATGGGTCAAAAAGTTCATCCCGAGGGCCTCCGTGTGGGCTACATCCACGACTGGAAGTCGAACTGGTTCAACGAGAAGAACTTCTCCGACTACCTGCACGAGGACACGCTGATCCGGCGGCACATCATCGGCCGGCTGTCGCATGCCGGGCTGTCGAACATCACGATTCGCAAGAACGCCACCGAGGTGGAGATCAATATCCACACGGCGCGGCCCGGGATCGTGATCGGCAAGTCGGGTTCGGAGGTCGACCAGCTGCGGCGTGACCTGCACCGGATCACCGGCAAGCAGGTGAAGGTCAACATCCTCGAGATCAAGCGGCCGGAGCTCGATGCCAACCTGGTCGCGCAGTCGATTGCCGAGCAGCTGCAGAACCGCGTCGCATTCCGCCGCGCGATGAAGCGTGCCCTGACGAGCGCGATGCGCTCCGGCGCCAAGGGCGTCAGGGTTCAGGTCTCCGGCCGCCTCGGCGGTGCCGAGATGGCCCGCACCGAGGGCTACTCGGACGGTCGGGTGCCGCTCCACACGCTGCGCGCCGACATCGACTACGGCTTTCACGAGGCCCGCACCACGTTCGGTCGGATCGGCGTCAAGTGCTGGATCAACAAGGGCGAGATCATGCCCGAGGGCTACTCCGGCGCCGACCTGACGATCATGGACGAGCCCGCGCCGCAGGCGCCCGATCGTGGCGGCCGCGACGGGCGCGACGGGCGCGGGCGCGGCGGTCCGGGTGGCCGCGGTGGCGGTCCGGGTGGCCGCGGTGGCGGTCCGGGTGGCCGTGGCGGCGGTCCGGGTGGCCGTGGCGGCGGTCCCGGTGGCCGTGGCGGCGGTCCCGGTGGCCGCGGCGGCGGTCCGGGTGGCCGCGGCGGCGGTCCGGGTGGCCGCGGCGGCGGTCCGGGTGGCCGCGGCGGCGGTCCCGGCGGCCGCGGCCGCGGTGGCCAGGGCGGTCCGCCCGGCGGTGGAGGTAACCGCTGATGCTGTCTCCGAAGCGCGTCAAGTTCCGCAAGCAGCACCGCGGGCGCCGGGCCGGACTCTCCCGCGGTCAGGTGAAGGTCCAGTTCGGCGAGTACGGCCTCAAGTCGCTCGACGCCGGCTGGCTCACCAACCGCCAGATCGAGGCCGCCCGTATCGCAATGACCCGCAAGATCAAGCGCGGCGGCAAGGTGTGGATCAACGTGTATCCGGACAAGCCGTTCACGCAGAAGCCGGCCGAGACGCGGATGGGCTCCGGCAAGGGCTCGCCCGAGGGCTGGGTCGCGGTCGTCAAGCCCGGGCGCGTGATGTTCGAGCTGGCCGGTGTGCCCGAGCCGCTCGCCCGCGAGGCGATGCGCCTCGCCGGTCACAAGCTGCCGGTGCGGACGAAGTTCGTCGCGCGGGAGGAAGGCTGACGTGGACACCGCCGAGCTGCGCGACATGAACGAGACCGAGCTGCTGGAGCACATCAAGACTTCCCGCCGCGACCTGTTCGGGCTCCGGTTCCAGCACGCCACCGGCGAGCTCGACAACACCGCGGGCCTCAAGAAGGCCAAGCGCGAAATCGCACGGGCACTGACGATTGCCCACGAACGAGGAATCCAGATTCATGGCTGAGGACGAGAAGACTCCGGAAGAAGAGACGACGCCTGCTCCGGAAGCAGAGGCAACACCGGACGCAGGTGCTGCCGACGCTAAGGACGAGGCCGTGGCTGCCGACGACGCGACTGCGTCCGGCGCCGACGCTGCTTCCGAAGATGCTTCAAGCGAGCCTGAGGCTGCTGCCGAGCCTGAGCCTGAAGCCGCTGCCGAGCCCGCAGACTCGGCGGACGCTCCCGACTCGGAGGCAGTCGCGCCGCCGGAGCCAGACGCTTCATCAACCGAACCAGAAGCACCTGCCGGCGAGCCGGGGGCTTCCGCCGAGGCCGCTGAGCCTGCCGAGCCCGCCGAGGTCCTCACCCCCAAGCAGCGTCGTCAGCGCGCACGCGCCGCGAAGGCCGCGCAGCAGCCGACCCGGCCGCAGCAGTCGGCCGAGGAGCGGCAGGCCGAGCGGGATGCCGAGCGCAAGCAGAAGGCCCAGCTGCGCGGTGCGCGCCGGAAGCGCGAGCGCGAGAAGGCGCGGTCGGCGAAGGGCGCGACGCCCGAGCCGCTGTCGCCCCGCCGCGAGTTGCATCCGGGTCAGCAGAAGACCCGGCAGGGGATCGTCGTGTCGGACAAGGCCAGCAAGACGATCGTCGTGCGGATCGACGTCACCCGGCGCCATCCGTTCTACGAGAAGGTCGTCCGTACCTCGTCGACCCTGCACGCGCACGACGAGTCCGGGGACGCCCACATCGGCGACACCGTCGTGATCCGCGAGTCGCGGCCGCTGTCGCGCACCAAGCGCTGGCGGCTGGTCGAGGTCCTGGAGCGTGCGAAGTGATCCAGAACGAGACGCGACTGCGGGTCGCCGACAACACCGGCGCCCGGGAGATCCTCGTGATCCGCGTCAAGGGCGGGCATCGCCGCCGGTACGCCGGAGTCGGCGATGTGATCACCGCGACCGTCAAGCAGGCCAGCCCGCAGGGGTCGGTCCGCAAGGGCGAGGTGGTGACCGCCGTCGTGGTCCGCACGCGGAAGTCATACGGGCGCGAGGACGGCACCTACATCGCCTTCGACGAGAACGCGGCAGTGCTGATCGACGCCCAGAACAACCCGCGCGGCACCCGCATCTTCGGGCCGGTCGCGCGGGAGCTGCGCGAGCGCAACTTCATGAAGATCGTGTCGCTGGCCCCGGAGGTGCTGTGATGGCCGGCCCCCGGATCAAGGCCGGCGACGAGGTGATCGTGATCGGCGGCAAGGACCGCGGCAAGAAGGGCAAGGTGCTGCGCGTCGAGCCCGCCAAGGATCGCGTCTACGTGGAGGGCCTCAACATCATCAAGCGGCATCAGAAGCCCCAGCAGGTGGCGGGTACGCAGCGCGCCGAGCAGGTCGGCGGCGTGATCGAGAAAGAGGGCCCGATCCACGCCTCGAACGTGATGGTCGCCGACCCCAAGGACGGTAAGCCCACGCGGCTCGGGATCGAGATCGAGGACGGCAAGCGCTATCGCATCGCGAAGCGGAGCGGGATGAGGCTCGACTGACGATGGCTTCTCCACGGCTCAAGCAGCGCTACCTCGACGAGATCCGCCCCGCGCTGATGCAGCGGTTCGGCTACTCGACGCCGATGGCGGCACCGCGGGTCACCAAGGTGACGGTCAACATGGGCGTCGGCGACGCCAAGCAGGATTCGAAGCTGCTCGAGTCCGCGACCGAGCAGCTCGCGACGATCACCGGCCAGCGGCCGAGCATCAGGCGCGCGCGGAAATCGATCGCCCAGTTCAAGGTTCGCGAGGGGATGCCGGTCGGCGTCGCCGTGACGCTGCGCGGCGAGCGCTCGTACGAGTTCCTCGATCGGCTGATGTCGATCGCGATTCCGCGGATCCGCGACTTCCGCGGTCTGAGTCCGCGCTCGTTCGACGGCCGCGGCAACTACTCGCTTGGCGTCCGCGAGCAGATCATCTTTCCCGAGGTCGACTACGACGAGATCGATCAGGTGCGCGGCCTCGACATCACGATCACCACGACCGCCGCCAGCGACGAGGAGTCGTTCGCGCTGCTGGAGGCGCTCGGGATGCCGTTTTCACGAGAGGGCCGTCCGCAGGCCGCGGCGGCTGCGAGCGCGAGGTAAAGGACTTCATGGCCAAGGTTTCACAAGTCGTCCGCCAGCAGCGGACCCCCAAGTACAAGACCCGTGCCTACACGCGCTGCCGACGGTGCGGCCGGGCGCGCTCGGTGTACCGCAAGTTCGGCGTCTGCCGGATCTGCCTGCGTGAGCTTGCCCACAACGGGTACGTGCCCGGGATGACCAAGTCATCATGGTGACTAAGAGCGAGTGGAGCGAGCTCCCATGTCGATGACCGATCCGATCGCTGACTTCCTGACGCGTGTGCGCAACGCGCTGAAGGCCCAGTCGCACGACGTCAAGATCCCCGCCTCCGGGATCAAGCGCGAACTCGCGCGGATCCTCAAGGAGCAGGGCTACGTCGAGGACTTCTCGGTGGGTCCCGCTCCGGAGGGCCGCCCAGGCGACGTGATCACCGTGACCCTCAAGTACACGGCCGATCGCAAGCCGGTGATCACCGGGCTCGAGCGCGTCTCGCGACCGGGTCGGCGCACATACGTCGATCACGCCCACATCCCCCGGATCCAGGGTGGGATGGGCACCGCGATCATCTCGACCTCGAAGGGCGTGATGACCGGCCACGACGCTCGCATCGAGGGTGTCGGCGGCGAGGTCGTGGCGAGGGTCTGGTAACAACGAATTCGTATGTCCCGTATCGGAAGACAGCCAATCCCGGTTCCCTCCGGCGTGACCGTCTCGATCGAGCCCGAGCGCGTGACCGTCAACGGCCCGCGCGGTGAGCTCTCGGAGCGGATCCCGCGCGACATCCAGGTCGAGCAGGTCGACGGCGAGCTGCTCGTCAAGCGTCCGACCGACCGCGGCGAGCATCGCGCCCTGCACGGCCTGACCCGCTCGCTGATCGCGAACATGGTCGAGGGTGTGACCTCCGGCTTCGAGAAGCGCCTCGAGATCCAGGGCGTCGGCTACCGCGCCCAGCTGCGCGGCCGCGACCTCGAGCTCGCGCTCGGGTATTCGCACCCCGTCTCGATCAAGGCCCCCGACGGGATCGAGTTCGAGGTTCCCCAGCCGACCCGGATCGTGGTCCGCGGCGCGTCCAAGCAGCAGGTCGGCGAGGCCGCGGCGATCATCCGCAAGCAGCGCAAGCCGGAGCCTTACAAGGGCAAGGGCATCCGCTACGAGGGCGAGTACGTCGCCCGGAAGGTAGGTAAGCGGGCATGACCGTGCTCACCAAGCCCACCCGTCGTCTCAAGCGCCGCCGCCGGGTGCGCGCCAAGATCCGCGGCTCCGCGGAGCGCCCGCGGATCTCGGTGTTCCGTTCGAATCGAGGCGTGTTCGCTCAGCTGATCGACGACGACTCGGGGCGTACGATCGCGTCGGTGAACTGGATCGAGCCCGAGCTCCGCGGACTCGGACGGATGGACCAGGCCCGCAAGGCCGGGTCGTTGCTCGCCGAGCGCGCGAAGGCGGCCGGTGTGCAGAGCGCCGTGTTCGATCGCGGCGGCTACCAATACCACGGTCGCGTGCAGGCGCTCGCCGAGGGCGCCCGCGACGGCGGACTGACCTTCTAGACCGGCTACTCTGGATCAGCTGATGGCCACACGTGATCGCACCATTTCCGCCTCCGGGCTCGAGCTCCAGGAGCGCGTCGTCGAGATCAACCGCGTCGCCAAGGTCGTCAAAGGTGGCCGGCGATTCTCGTTCACGGCGCTCGTCGTCGTCGGCGACGAGAGAGAGGTCGTCGGGGTCGGGTACGGGAAGGCAAACGAAGTCCCGGTCGCGATCCAGAAGGGCGTCGAGCGGGCGAAGAAGAACTTGTATCGCGTGCCCAAGCACGGCGCGACGATCACCCACCAGACGCTGGGCGTGTTCGGGGCAGGCCGCGTGCTGCTGAAGCCGGCCTCGCCCGGTACCGGCGTGATCGCCGGCGGCGGCGTGCGGGCGGTGCTGGAGCTCGCGGGGATCCACGACATCCTCTCCAAGTCGCTGGGATCGCAGAACCCGATCAATCTCGTCAAGGCCACGATGGCGGGTTTGGAGTCCCTGCGTACGCCTGATGAGGTCGCCGATCTTCGAGGGCTTTCGATCAACCAGGTGCTTGGGCTTACCACTGAGGACGCATCCGCTGCCCCCGCTAACGGCAATGGGGACGGGACGGAAGCTTCGACGACGCGAGGGGCCGCGGATGCGCCCTCAGCGGACGCAGAAGAAGCACCGGCGACCGAGGAGCAGCCCTCGTGAGCGCGATCAAGGTCAAGCAGGTGCGTTCGACCAACGGCTCCGACAAGCGCCAGCAGGCCACGATGCGCTCGCTCGGGCTGCGCCGGATCGGGCAGCAAGTCGAGGTTCCCGACTCGCCTCAGGCGAAGGGCATGATCGCGAAGGTGCGCCACCTCGTGGAGGTCTCCGAGGATGGCTGACGAGCGGATCGGGCTGCACAACCTGAAGCCGGCCCCCGGGTCGCGCCGGCCGCGCAAGCGCGTCGGCCGCGGCGAGGGCTCCGGCACCGGCAAGACCGCCGGCCGCGGTCAGAAGGGCTGGGGATCGCGCTCGGGCGCCAAGAAGCGCGTCCGGTTCGAGGGCGGCCAGAACCCGATTCACATGCGGATGCGCAAGCTGCGCGGGCCGCACATGAAGAAGTCGATGCCGTTCGAGCAGTTCCGCACCCACACGCAGGCTGTGAACCTGCTCGACCTCGAGGCCCGGTTCGAGTCGGGAGCCGAGGTGACGCTCGAGGCGATGACTGCCAAGGGCCTCGCGGGTCGCAAGGGAATCCCGGTCAAGGTGCTGGCCAAGGGCGAGATCTCGAAGCCGCTGACCGTCCACGCGCATGGGTTCAGCAAGACCGCGCGCGAAAAGATCGAAGGCGCCGGCGGCACCTGCCAGGTCGTTGAGACGGCGAGGCCGGCCGCGGAGGGCTGATCGGTGATCTCCACGATCCTCGGTGCATTCAGGGTCGGAGAGATCCGCAACAAGGTCCTGTTCACGGCGCTGATCCTGGCGCTGTACCGGCTCGGCGCCTACATCCCGGCGCCCGGGATCAACGCGCAGGCCGTCAACGCGATCCAGAAGAACTTCGGCGGCAGCAGCATCCTCGGGCTGCTGAACCTGTTCTCGGGCGGCGGGCTCGGGCGAATCGCGATCTTCGCGCTCGGGATCATGCCCTACATCACCGCCTCGATCATCCTGCAGCTGCTGACCGTGGTGGTGCCCTCACTGGAGAAGCTCTCGAAGGAGGGCGAGGTCGGGCAGGCGCGGATCACCCAGTACACGCGCTACCTGACGGTCGGGCTCGCGTTCGCGCAGTCGATTGGCTACGTGTTCCTGTTCAGGTCGTTCGAGAAGCAGGCCGGCGTCAACCTGATCAGCAACTTCAACCTCGCCAAGGTATTCCTGATCGTGATCTCGCTGACCGCGGGGACGGTCCTGCTGATGTGGATGGGTGAGCTGATCACCCAGCGCGGGATCGGCAACGGGATCTCGCTGCTGATCTTCGCGAGCATCGTCGCGCGGATTCCGCACGGCCTGCAGTCGTGGTGGACCAACCCCGACCAGGTCTTCAAGGTCGTGATGCCGTTCATCGTGATCGGCGTGGTGGCCGCGATCGTGTTCGTCCAGGAGGGCCAGCGCCGGATTCCGATCCAGTACGCAAAACGCGTGATCGGCAGACGGATGACGCAGGGCGGCCAGACCTACCTGCCGCTGCGGGTCAACATGGCCGGCGTGATCCCGGTGATCTTCGCCGCCTCGATCATGGCGATCCCGCCGACGATCGGCCAGCTGATCGGCCAGAACAACATCCACAGCTTCGCCTTCAAGGTGTCGACCTTCTTCAATCCCCAGGGCTGGCACTACGTGGTCGGCGAGGCCATCTTCATCATCCTGTTCACGTACTTCTACACGGCGGTGACATTCAACCCCGTCGACCAGGCCGAGAACCTCAGGAAGTACGGCGGCTTCATCCCGGGGGTGAGGCCTGGAAGACCGACGGCCGAATTCCTGGATCGGATCCTGGCGAGGCTGACCTTCCCGGGAGCGTTGTTCCTGGCCGCGATCGCCGCGCTGCCGACGATCCTGATCACCCAGACGAATGCGAACTTCTTCTTCGGCGGTACCTCGATCCTGATCGTGATCGGCGTCGCGCTCGACACGATGAAGCAGCTCGAGGCGCAGCTGATGATGCGCAACTACGAGGGCTTCCTGAAATAGCGCTCCGCGCGCGGGGGAAGGGGTGCCTTGAGCGGCGGCCGCTGCTCGTCGGGTACTACGATTGGTGCGCGACTCAGAAGGAGGCAGGGAACTTGAAACGAGTTCGTCGAGTGCTGCTGTTCGGCGTGCTGGCGGGAACGATGGCGGCGACCGCGGCGCCGGCCTGGGGTGCGGTCACGCCGGGCATCAGCCTGGATCAGAGCGCTGGGCACGCTGCCGGATCGACGGCGAACCTGGGCCTCGATCTCAAGTTCACCAACTCGGGGACCGACTCCCCGCAGCATCTGACGATCGACCTCCCGCCGGGGCTGCTCGCAGACGCGTCGATCGACGGCGGCGCGTGCCTGACGACTGCGAATGTCTCCGGCAGCACCTGCCAGGTCGGCAGCGGAACCGTGACGGCGACGCCGGACCCGATTCCCGGGGTCCTCGACCTGCCGTCCTCGGTGTCCGTGCCCGTCGCGTTCTATCTCGTGCCGCCGCCTGCCGCCGGCGACCTCGCCGGCCTGGCGGTCGAGGGGCTCGGGCAGCAGCTCGGCTCGACCGGCGAGATCAAGATCCGGCCATCGGGCGATCCGGCCGGCGTCGGCGTGACGCTCAAGCTGGTCCTGCCCGACCAGCTTCCGCTCACCCTCCCGGTGCTCGGGACGATCAACGCGGCTCAAATTTCCTTAACCGAGATCAACAGCACCTTCGATCAGCTGCGCTATCCCACCACGTGCCCGGCGACGCCCGCCCAACTGACAGCTTCCGTCGACTCCTACGGCGATCCCACCGTTCATACGGCGAGCGCGCCGCTTTCGGTCACCGGCTGCGGATCGCTGCCATACGCGCCCGCGTTCAGCGTCACCGCCGCGCGCGACAGCGGAGACGCCCAGGTCGCCCTGACGACGCGGGTCACTCAGCCGGCCGGGGAGGCGCCGAGTGGGACGGTGTCGCTCGCGTTTCCCAACACCGTGCTCGTGCCGAACGTCGGCGCGCTCGCGGTCTCCTGCGCGAGTCCTTCCAGTGGCAGCTGCACGCCGGTTGGCTCGGTCAGCGCGACCTCCCCGCTGTACCCGACGCCGCTTTCCGGGACCGCCTACCTGACCGGCACCCTGGGCGACCTGTCGCTGGTGCTCGTGTTCCCGTCGCCATTCCCGCTCACATTGACCGGTTCGATCGACCTGACCAGGAACGCGTCCACCTTCACGGGCCTGCCTGACATCCCCCTCACGAACCTCGCCGTCACGCTGAACGGCGGGGCACACGGGTTGTTCCAGGCCACGTGCGCGCCGGCATCGGGGACCGGCACGGCAACGCTGACCGACCAGAACGGCGACCGTACCGTCACCGCCCCGTCCGGCTTTACCGTGTCCGGATGCCCGGCCGGCGCCGGTGCCCCGAGCCCCGGCGCCCCCAACGGCGGCGGCTCCACGGGCGGGGGCGCCGGCTCCAGCGCTCCGGGGCAGGTCAGCACGCGACCGAGGCTCACCGGCGGTCGCTGGTCGGGGCTGGGTACGGGACGCCCGTCGCTCAGCTTCACGCTGAGCGTCACGCCGCGAGCCCCAAAGCTCGCGAGCCTGACCGTCGAGCTGCCGGCCGGACTCGGCTTCACGCGCCACCGCGAGCACCGCAGGCTCGTGTTCACGGGCGTCAGGCTCATCGGCGCGCAGATCAAGTCGCTGTCGCTGTCCCACGGTCACCTGGTGATCACCCTGCGCCGACCCGCGTCCCGGGTGACCGTCAAGCTCGCCCCCAGCGCCCTTCACGAAAGCGCCGTCCTGAGGTCCAGGGCCTCGAAGCTCCACAGCCTGCGGCTGATCGTGATCGCCCAGAGCACGAGCGCAAAGCGAACGACGATCCGCACGCAACTGCCGACGCGCGTCTGAGCAGGTTGACGCGCTACGAGGGCGCGCCTACCGGTGCTTTGCCCTCCACCGCCGCCAGCCGCTCCCGGTGTTCATCGATGGGCCGACCGTCAGCACCGACATAGCTGCTGGGAGCGGCTTCGAAGGCGTGCAAGCAGTGCGCCGAGCAGAAGTAGAAGGTCTCGCCACCGAATTCCTTCTTGACCGCTTTCGCGCGGTCGACCTTCATGCCGCAGACCGGGTCGGTGACGCCCCGCCGAGCCGTCAGCCAGAACAGCATTGCGAAGACCGCCAGCCCGGCGAGGTTGAGAAACAGCTTGTAGTCGACGGTGATGGAGCTGAAGATGTCGGCCCGCGTCGGCCGGGGACCAGTCGGGATCAGACCCAGGGCGCTGAACACGACTTCGATCATGAGTGCGGCCGCGACCATCGTCACGTACATGAGAGCGGTGATGCGCAGGGCAAACTTCGCGCCGTAGTACTTGCGATAGATGGCGATGATGGTCAGGACGATGAGGTCGGCGAAGATGAACGCCATCACTCCTGCGAAGCTGATACCGCCGCTCCAGAGCACCGCGGCCAGGGGCACGTTGCCGACCGAGCAGACGAAGCTGAGGACGGCGATGACGGGGCCGATGAGCGCGCCCCAGATGGTCTGAACGATGTGCGGCGAGCCCTTGAGGAACAGGCTGTTGAAGACGTCGTTGCCGAGTTGGGCGATGAACCCGGCGAGCACGAAGCCGATCAGGATTTCCTTGTAGAGCATCTGCCAATCGCCGCGGAAGTTGTGCGCGACATCGGACCAGGCCGAGGCGCTGGTCAGCCGCTCGCGCCAGCTCATCCGGCTGCTCGCCGCCCGATGCTGATGGCCGGCGTCGGCCGTCTGGGCGTGCTCACGGGCCTCCTCCTCCAGCTGACGGGAGACGAACGCCCGTAGGAGCAGGGCCATCAGGACAATCATCACGATGCCGCCGAGGTACTCGGCGAGGGTGAACTGCCAGCCGATGAGCACCCACAACACGAGCCCGAGCTCCCACACCAGGTTGGTCGATGCGAACTGGAAGGCGAGCGCGGAGGCGGCCGAAGCCCCCTTCTCGAAGAGGCTCTTGGCGATCGCGACGGCGGCGTACGAGCAGGATGACGACGCGGCGCCGAGGCCGGTGGCGATAGCCACAGGGCGGGCGCCGCTGCCTGAGAGGGTGGTCTCGATGCGCGCGCGCGGCACCCACGCCTGGACGACCGCGGAGATGAGGAACCCGAAAACGAGCGCCCACCACACCTCCCAGCCCATCAGGAAGGCGTCGCGCAGACCGTGCCAGATGACGTCCAGAACCGAGCTCACCCCCCTACCGTACCACATACCCCCTAGGGGTATCTGCTATCCTTCTCGCCGATGAATCCCGACACCACTCCCGCCCGCGGGTACACCGCCACCAAGGACCAGCTGCTCACGCGCCTGCGCCGCATCGAAGGCCAGGTTCGCGGTATCCAAGGCATGGTCGAGGACGACCGGTACTGCATCGACGTCCTCACCCAGATAACCGCCATCCAAGCGGCGCTCGACAAGGTCGCGCTCGGCATGCTCGACGACCACGCCCAGCACTGCGTGATGGGCGCTGAGGGGGAGGACCGCAGCGCGAAGACCGAGGAACTGATGGCTGCGGTCGGGCGCCTCATGCGCCGCGGATAAGCGGATCCCCCTGTTTCGCAAACCCTAGGGTCCCACCCTGGGGCGAAGCCGCCGCTGGGGTGGTCTACTTCCGGTAGGTAGACAGCACCTGTGGAGCATGAGGGCGTGCTCGGGGCCCAGGTGGTGAGGGCGATAGGGGCACAAGACCGAAGAGGCCGGCAGCGATGCCGGCCTCGGTCATTTAACGTCGTCTAGCGGGCGCCGCCGGACTCAACCGATCGCGCGGGGTCGCCGATGACCCTGCATGGACGCTTCGCAGTATGCCCTCGTCCACGGCCTGCGAAGGACGCGGGGCGCGCTGGCCGAGTGGCGGCAGCAGCCCTGGCCGATTCTCCGCGCATGGCTGCTCGGAAGCCTCGCGGCGGCGACGCTGCTGTTGCTCGCGGTGTGGTTGATCGCACTCATTTCGATGCCGCGCCCGTACGGGAGGTTTCCGACCAACCCGCCGCTGTTCGTCGGGGATCGGCTCGAGGTGGCACGGATCTTCGGCCACAACCTGCTGGTGCTCGCGCTGCACGCGATGGCGTGTGTCGCCGGGTTCATCGCGGGTAGCTCGCTGCCGCTTCAGGCCCAGCAGCACACCGGCTTCGTGCGGGTGATCCACGAGCGCGGGCGCCCGTTCGCGATGGCGTTCGTGATCTGCGCCACCACGTTCTCGCTGAGCCTCCAGGCATACGTGCTCGGGACAAGCGTGGCGTCGGTCGCAACCGCGCTGCCGGCCTCGCCGGGATTGCTGCTCGTGGGCCTGCTCCCGCACGCGCTGCCCGAGCTGGTCGCGCTGTTCCTGCCGCTCGCGGCATGGATCGTCGCGAGCCGGCGCGGCGAGTGGGACACGCTGCTCGCGGCGACGTTCGTGACGGTCGCGCTCGCGATCCCGGTCCTCGCCGTGACCGCGGTGTGGGAGGTGTACGTGGCGCCGCGGGTGCTCGCTCCACTGCTCGGATACGGCTAGCGAGCCCGGCGAGCCGCTTAGCCCGCGAGCGCGGCGGGCAGCTCGCCGCGACCGGTGACGTCGAGCTTGCGGTACGAGTTGCGGAGGTGATACTCGACCGTCTTGGGGGTCACGAACAGCGTCTGGGCGATCTCGCGGTTGCTCTGACCGGCGGCGGCGAGCTCGGCGATCCGTCGCTCGCTCGGGGTGAGCGACGCCGGGCCGCTCAGCAGCGCCTCGCGGCGCGGGCGGGCGCCCGTCGCGGACAGCTCGATGCGGGCCCGCTCGTGGAGCGCGAATGCGCCACCCTGACGCGCCAGGTCCACGGCCTGCTGAAGCGGCAGGCGCGCGTCGCTGCGCTGATTGGCGCGCCGGAGCGCGGCGCCGAGGTCGACGAGCGCGCGGATCGTCTCGAGCCGCGGAGGCCCGCTCGCGCTGAGCTCGACCGCCGCGTGCAGCAGCTCGATGCCCCGCGCTCCGCCCTCACACAGGCCCGCGATCCGCTGGGCGCCGAGACGCTCGTGAAGGACGCCGGATTGCTCGGCCCGCTCGAGCGCCTCGGCGGCATATCCGCGCGCGCGGTCGCGCTCACCAAGCGCGAGCAGCGCCTGGGCTGCCTCGCCGCGCCACGGCGCGTACCCGAACGACGTCACGGTCTGCTCGGCGAGCCGACCCGCGGCGAGCGCCGCCGCGAGCGCCTCGTCGAACCGGCGCTGACTCCGGCGCAGGCAAGCGAGTGCATAGAGGCCGGCCGCGTCCTCGAGGTCGTAGGGATCTGTGAGGGTCGTGTCCTCGGCGAGCGCCGCGTCGGCGCGGTCGAGCTCACCACCCTCGAGCAGGCACAGCGTGTAGTGCGCGGCGGCGGCCCGGACGAACTGGCGCCACCCGAACCGGCGGGCGTCGCGCGCGAGCTCGAGGTCGGCGATCGCGTCGGTGACCCGTCCCTGCCAGAGCTCGGGCAGGCCTCGGATGTAGCTCGCGGTCGCGAACGCCAGCGGCGAGTCGCGCCGACGGGCATCGTCGAGCGCTGCGGCGGCGATTTCGAGCGTGCGCTCGAGGTCGCCCGCGAGCGGGAACGCGGTGGTGAGCAGCGTCCACCCGATTCCGTCCGAGCCCTCCTGCTCGAGCAGCTTTCCGGAGTCCCATGCCAGCTCGGCCAGCTCGAGCACCGCGCCTGCCGGTTGGCCGGCGAACGCTGCCTGCGCGGCGGCCTGCGCCAGCAGCAGCCGCTGGCCCTGGGTGAGCGGGCCCTCCGGCGGGCGCGCCAGCAACTGGGCCGAGCGCTCGATCGAGCGCGCCCGCAACGACGGGACGAGCGCCGCGGTGGTGATGAACCCGGCTTGGAGGTGATCGTGGAGCTCGCTGACGTCATCGTCAACGGGGCTCGCGGCGAGCGCGGCGAGCCCGTCCTCGAACGCCGCCGCGGCCTGCTCGTGCTGTCCTCGCCGGTACAGGAGCTGACCCTTGACCAGCGCCAGCTCCCCCCGCCGGCGGGGATCGTCGCTCGCGGCGGCCGCGGTCGCCAGATGCCCGAGCGCGACCGGCAGTCCGATCACCGCCTCGGCGGTGCCGAGCTCGGCGAGCACCTCGCCGCGCAGCGCGGCGGTGGGAGGCTCGGCAAGCGCGCGCTCCAGATACCGGACCGCCGACTCGGCCGCCGCTCGCGAGCGCGCCTCGCGGGCCGCCGCCCGGAGGCGCTCGACAACCCACGGATCGCCCTCCGCGCGGCCGCGCAGCAGATGGGCTGCGACGTGCTCTGCTCCGAAGCCCTCCGCATACAGCAGCCGTGCCGCGTCGAGGTGACGGCTGCCGCGCACCGACGCCGGGATGTCCTGCGATACCGCCTGCCTGATCAGCGGATGGACGAACCGCAGCGGTTCCCGCTCGAGCAGCACCTGGACCTTCGCGAGCGCATCGGATGCCGCGCTGGCCGCCGGAATCTCGATCCCCGACAGGGCCGCGGCGTGTCGCACCGGCACGTCGTCGCCGAGGATCGCGACGGCGGCCGCGAGCGCCGTGGCCTCGGGACCCAGCCGTCCGACCCGGACACGCAGCGACCGGGTCACGGTGTCCGGCGCCAACGTTCGGGCGAGCCGTACAAGCTGGCCGCTGTCGAGCTGGGTTTCCTCGGCCAGCGCCAGCAGCAGCTCGTGGAGATAGAACGGGTTGCCACCGGTGACCTCAGCGCACACCTCCGCGAGCTCCTGGTCCGCCCGGTCGCCGAGCCGCTCACCAACGAGCTTGAAGACCGCGTCGAGTCCCAGCGGCGTGAGCTCGGTGATCTCGAGCCTCGGGTGGACCGAGATCCGGTCGAGTGTCTGGGCGGGATCGTTGTCGGCCACGACCCGGCTGGTCAGCACCAGCGCGATCGGCAGCTCGTCGAGACGGTGGAGCAGGTACAGCACGAACTGGAGCGAGGCGGTGTCGGCCCAGTGCAGATCGTCGATCGCGACCACCGCGCCGGTCGATTCGGTGGCGCTCGCAAGCACCGTGAACAGCCCGTGCGACACGGCGAGATCCTCTCCCGCGTCGGGCTCCGCGGCCGCCTCACCGAGTCCCTCGAGCGTGCGGACATGGCTGGGCGCCTCCGCCAGTAACTCCGCGCGCCGCGTGCTCGGAATCTCGCTGGACAGGGAGCGCAGCAGCTGCCCCGCGACGCCGAACGCGAGGTTCTGCTCGAGCTCCGAGCCGGCCGCCCGAAGCACCAGCAGGTCGCGACGCCGCGCTTCGTCCAGCGTGGCCTCGTGCAAGCGAGTCTTGCCCATCCCGGGATGCGCGGAGATCAGCAGCGCGCGCCCGGCGCCCGCGCGCGCGTCGTCGAGCACGCCGGCGATCGTCGCCAGCGCGTCGTCTCGCTCGAGCAGTCCATTCCCGCCGCGCTCGGCGCGGCCTCGTCTGTCTGCCTCCCGCAACGGCATTGCGAGCAAGATACCCCCGCTGCAAACCCTAGGGTGTCAGCCTGGTGCGAAAACGGTCCTCCGTCGTGATCATGGACCGCCATGACCGGGCGTTCGGCACAACTGAACCTCGTGATCGAGATCGAGTCGGATCCGATCCAGGGGTCAGTTGCGACGGACGTCACCGAGCCGCAACTGTTCAGCGGCTGGATGGAACTGGTAGCCGCAATCGAGGCTGTCAGGCTGGGGGTGAGCCGGGCGTCGGGGCGGACGCCCGGTGCGGAGCTTGGCGGCGCGCGAGGGGGCACTCGTCGCCGCCGCCAAGCCCCGGGGGCAATCCTGGGGTGAAGCTCGGAGACTCTCCGGTGTGACGCAGGGGCACGCGTCACACCGGGGGCTCCGGGCGACTCCAGAAGCGCGGAAATTCCCGCCGCACGGGCGGCTTCCTCCCGCTACAGTGACGTCGTGTCCGAACTCAACCTGATCCTGTTCGGTCCGCCGGGAGCCGGGAAGGGCACGCAAGCCGAACGTCTGCAGGCGGACTTCCAGCTGCCCTACACCGCCACCGGCGACATCCTGCGCGAGAACGTCCGCGACGGGACCGAGCTTGGCCGGAAGGCCGAGCAGTACATGAACGCCGGTGACCTGGTTCCCGACGACCTGATCATCGCGATGGTGACTGAGCGCCTCGATGAGGAGGACGCGCGGGACGGCTTCATCCTCGACGGGTTCCCGCGCACGATCCAGCAGGCCGAGGCGCTCGGCCGCCAGCTCTCCGAGCTCGGCCGCCGGATCACCGCGGTGCTGCTGCTCGACGTCCCCGACGACGAAGTCGTGAGGCGCCTGTCGGGCCGCCGGGTGTGTGTCAAGGCGGGCCACAACTACCACGTCGAGTTCGACCCGCCGAAGCGCGACGACGTGTGCGACCAGGACGGCTCGCGGCTGATCCAGCGCGAGGACGACAAGCCCGAGGTGATCGAGCGCCGGCTCGACACATACCGTCAGAAGACCAAGCCGGTGATCGGTTACTACGAGGATCAGGGACTGCTGAAGCGGATCGATGGGACGCGCGATCCCACCGAGGTCAACGATCACGTTCGCGCGGTGATCGCGACGCTCCGGCTCGAGGAAAACGTCTGACCGCTCCGGTGGCCTGAGTGATCATCAAGAAGAGTCCGGAGGAGATCGACCGGATGGCGGCGGCCGGCGCGATCCTGGTGCGGACGATGAACCTGCTGGCCGGGAAGATCAGGCAGGGCGTCAGCACCCGGGAGCTCGATGAGGCCGCGGAGAAGTTCATTCGCTCCCAGGGCGCGGAGCCGGCGTTCAAGGGGTATCGAGGGTTCCCGGGTTCGATCTGCACGTCGCCGAACTCGATGATCGTCCACGGGATCCCGGGCCCGTACACGCTCGGACGCGGCGACCTCCTGTCGGTCGACATCGGAGTGGTCCTCGACGGATGGGTCGCGGATGCCGCGCGCACATTCCCGGTCGGGCCGACCACGCCGATCGCGCACAAGCTGCTCACCGTCACCGAGGAGGCGCTGCACCTCGGCGCCGCGCAGGCACGGCCCGGCAACCACCTCGGTGACATCTCCCACGCCGTCCAGGCACACGTCGAAGGCGCGGGACTGTCGATCGTCCGCTCGCTCGTCGGCCACGGGATCGGCCGCAGCATGCACGAGGAGCCGCAGATCCCGAATTACGGCGAGCCGGGCACCGGAGTGCTGCTCGAGGAGGGGATGGTGCTCGCGATCGAGCCGATGGTCACGGCCGGTCGTCACGGGGTACGCGTCGGCGATGACCACTGGGCGATCTACTCCCAGGACGGCTCGCTGGCGGCCCATTTCGAGTTCACCGTGGCGGTCACGGCTGCGGGCCCGAGGATCCTCACTCCGTGGCACGAGGCGGGCGGCGGCCGGCAGGCTGCGTGAGGGCCTTCCCCTGCTACCATCGATCGGTGCGCTCGCAGCGCAACCTCGTGCGCTGCGCGCCTTACTTCAGCCCGGTAGCGGCGACCCCTTGCGGTCGCCAGAGCCGGACTGAGGGCCACTGGATAACAAATTTCGACCACCCAATAGAAGGGCGAGCGTGAAAGTACGACCCTCGGTCAAGCCGATGTGCGAAAAGTGCAAGATCATCCGCCGGAACGGGCGGGTCCTGGTGATCTGCTCGAATCCGCGCCATAAGCAGAGGCAGGGCTAGCGATGGCGCGTATCTCCGGCGTCAACATCCCGCTGAACAAGCGGGTCGAGGTCGGCCTCACGTACATCTACGGGATCGGCCGCTCGCAGGCCAACACGCTGCTCGAGCAGGCTCACATCGAGCCGGACCGCAAGGTTCGGGATCTCACCGAGGACGAGGTCGTGAAGCTGCGCGAGCTGATCGACGACGGGATGACGGTCGAGGGCGACCTCCGCCGCGAGCGCTCCCAGAACGTCAAGCGCCTGCAGGAGATCGGCTCCTACCGAGGCCTTCGCCACCGTCGCGGGCTTCCGGTCCACGGTCAGAACACGAAGACCAACGCGCGCACCCGCAAGGGCCCGAAGCGGATGCAGGTCGCCGGCAAGAAGAAGGCCGCGAAGAAGTAGATGCCAGCTCCCCGTAGACCGCAGCGCGGACGTCGCCGGGTCCGCAAGAACATCCCGATCGGCCAGGCGCACATCAAGACGTCGTTCAACAACACGATCGTGTCGCTCACGGACCGCGAGGGGAACGTGATCGCGTGGGAATCGGCCGGCGGCGCCGGGTTCAAGGGCTCGCGCAAGTCGACTCCGTTCGCCGCGCAGGTGACCGCCGACGCGGCCGCCCGCAAGGGCATCGAGCACGGGCTCCAGAAGGTCGAGGTGTTCGTGAAGGGCCCCGGCTCGGGCCGCGAGACCGCGATCCGCTCGCTGCAGGCTGCCGGGCTCGAGGTGCTCGGCGTCAAGGACGTCACCCCACAGGCCCACAACGGCTGCCGCCCCCGCAAGCGGCGCCGCGTCTAGGACTCGAAAATTGGCTAGAGACACTTCGCCACAGTGCAAGCAGTGCCGCCGTGAGGGACAGAAGCTGTTCCTCAAGGGCGAGCGCTGCCTGACCGACAAGTGCGGCGTCGAGCGCCGCTCCTACCCGCCCGGCGAGCACGGCCGCGGTCGCCAGAAACAGAGCGAGTACCGCGTGCAGCTGCGCGAGAAGCAGAAGGCCCGCCGCTACTACGGCGTGCTCGAGCAGCAGTTCCGCAACTACTACAAGAAGGCGTCGCGCCAGCCCGGAGTGACCGGCGAGAACCTGCTGAGGATGCTCGAGTGCCGCTTTGACAACGTGCTCGTGAGGCTCGGGTTCGCGGCGTCGCGCCGCCAGGCCCGTCAGCTGATCCTGCACGGTCACTGGACCGTGAACGGCCGCCGGGTGAACATCCCCAGCTATCAGCTGCGGGACGGCGACGTGATCGCCATCCACGCGAAGTCACCCGCGTCTCAAGTCATTCGCGACGCGACCGAGCTGACCGGACAGGTGCCCGCATGGCTCCAGGCCGACCACGACGCGCTGACGGCGAAGGTGCTGCGCAAGCCCGAGCGGCGAGAGATCGCCGCCCCGGTGCAAGAGCAGCTGATCGTCGAGCTGTACTCGAAGTAACCGAATTTCACAAGCCGCGCGGCCGGTGGGCGCGCGTGGCCCCGACAGCCGCCTCCGGGCGGTGCCCGAAACCACGACGTTAGGACCCTGATGCTCGACTTCCAAGTCCCCCGAATCTCCAGCGAGGCGGTTGACGACAACCGTGGCTCGTTCACGATCGAGCCGCTCGATCGCGGCTTCGGCTACACCTTCGGCAACTCGCTGCGACGGGTGCTGCTCTCGTCGCTGGCCGGCGCGGCAGTGACAAGCGTCCGGATCGAGGGCGTCGCGCACGAGTTCTCGACGATCCGCGGCGTCAAGGAAGACGTGACCGACATCGTCCTGAATTTGAAGGGCGTGGTATGCCGGATGCACACCGACGCGACGGAAGTTGAAGCGCCCCTGGTCGTCACGGGACCGGGAGAGATCACCGCCAAGGACATCGACCTGCCCGCCGGCGTCGAGATCCTCAACCCGAACGCCCACATCGCGACGCTCGAGAAGAAGACCAAGCTCGAGGTCTACCTGACAGTCGGGCGCGGTCGCGGCTACCGGCCGGCGGAGGAGAACAAGTCGCCCGACCAGCCGATCGGCGTGATCCCGATCGACTCGATCTTCTCGCCGGTGCGCCGGGTCGCGTACTCGGTCGAGCAGGCTCGTGTCGGCCAGCGCACCGACTACGACAAGCTGACCCTGGACATCGAGACCGACGGCTCGATCGATCCGCACGCCGCGCTCCGGGAGGCCGCGGAGATCCTGATCTCGCAGCTGGCGATCTTCACCGACGCCGATCGCGTCGTGGAGCTGCGCGAGGCCGGCGTGCCGGGTCCGCTCGAGGCGGGCCAGCCGGGAGCGCCGGGTGGCGCCCCCGCGCGGCAGCCGAACGCGCTCGACGACATCCTGATCGAGGAGCTCGAGCTCGGCGTGCGCTCCTACAACTGCCTGAAGCGGGCCGGGATCCAGACCGTCGGCGATCTAGTGGCGAAGACGGAAAGCGAACTAAACGCGATCCCGAACTTCGGCAAGAAGTCGATCGACGAGGTGATCGAGACGCTCCACGCGCGGGGTCTCGGGCTGCGCGACGAGTAGGCGGGTTCGCCGGTAACGTCCTCCACGCGATGCGCCACCAGCGAAACCGATACCAGCTCTCTCGGAGCGCCTCGCACCGCAAGGCGCTGCTCATGAACCTGACCAAGGAGGTCATCGACCACGAGCGGATCCAGACCACCGAGGCGAAGGCCAAGGCCGTCAAGCCCGAGCTCGAGAAGCTGATCACGCTCGCCAAGCGCGGTGACCTCCACGCCCGGCGCCAGGCGCTGTCGGCGCTGGGGCAGGACAAGTTCGCCGTCTACAAGCTGTTCGAGGAGATCGCGCCGCGGTACGCCGAGCGCCCCGGCGGCTACACGCGGATCCTGAAGCTGGGCGCGCGCCGGTCGGACTCGACCGAGATGGTGCTGCTGGAGCTGGTGTAGGGCCCGGCTGGATGCCGGTTACCAGGGTCGTCCTCGAGTACGACGGGGGCGAGTTCGCCGGGTGGGCGCGACAGCCCGGGCAGCGGACTGTCCAGGCGGAGGTCGAGCGGGCACTGGCGGTGCTGTTGCGGTCTGAACCGGTGCCGGTCGTCGTGGCCGGGCGAACCGATGCCGGGGTGCACGCGCTCGGTCAGGTGTGCAGCTACTCCGGCGAGCCGGTGCCGGTCGACGGGCTGAACGCGCTACTGCCACCGGACGTCGCCGCGCTGTCGTGTGACGCGGCAGAGGATGGCTTCGACGCACGCCGCGACGCCACCTCCCGGGCGTACTGCTACCGGCTGCTGGTGCGCGGTCCGCGCAGCGTGTTCTGGGACGGTCGCGTGCTCCGCTGGCCGCGCCCGGTGAACCTCGCCCTCCTCGACGCGTGCGCCGAACGGCTCGTCGGAACCCACGACTTCACGGCGTTCACGCCGACCGAAACCGACCACGTGCGGTTCTCGCGCGATGTGTTCACGGCGTTCTGGCGGCGCACGGAGCTGGCGGGTGGGGAGCTGCTCGAGTTCTGGATCGAAGCGGACGCGTTCATGCGCCACATGAACCGCGCGCTCGTCGGGACGATGCTCGAGGTCTCCGAGGGGCGGCGGACGGTCTCCGCGTTCGCGTCGCTGCTCGAAGGGCGGCCGCGGTCGGACGCCGGCCCGACGGCGCCCCCGCACGGGCTGTACCTCGCGGGGGTGGGGTACGGCGGCGAGCGGGTGCTCGCCGCCGAGACCGGCGACGTGCGAGCATCGGCGTAATGCTGGTCGCGGTGACAGACCATGCGGCCGAGCGGTTCCGGCAGCGGGTGCGAGGAACGCTCGACGAGAAGGCGGAGGTGGCCTCGCGGGTTGCGCGGGCGCACGCCGCCGGCCGGATCGAGGCCGGTGAGGGCGGGGCCGTGCTGGTTCGCGATCTCGAGCGCCGCGAGCTCGTCTACGTGTGCCGGCCCGATTCCGGCGAGCTGGTCGTGATCACGCTCTGGGAAGAGGGCGAGGATGCCGTCGTGCCTCGGCGGTTCACGAACGCCCTGCGCCGCGACGACCACCGGGTGAAGTAGGAAGCTCTTGATGACGAGCCAGGGCCAGCCGCCCCAAGCCGACTACCCGTCGCGCAACGGCGCCAGCGACCGAGCCTGGAGCCAGAGCTTCCTGCGGCTGGTCGTGCTCGGCTACATCCTCGCGGTCGCGATGCCGCCGCTCGGGTTCGTGCTCGGGCTGGTGGTGTTGTCGAGGGGTGCCCGGGCGAAGTCCAGGCACGGGGTGCTGATCATCGCCGTCAGCGTGATCGCGGCCGTGGCGTGGGCGCTGATCATCGCGTCCGGCGCTCTGAACACGCCGAGCGAACAGTTCTGAGGGGTCTGGGGGGGGCTGGGTCCCGGGCCGGGGCCGGGGCGTTTGGCGTGGGCGCTTGCCCGGGGCGTTTGCGGGCTTCGCCACGCCTTCGCGTCGGGGCGGCCCCGGGGCGTTTGGCGTTGGCGGCTTCGCCACGCCTTCGCTCGGTTCCGTGATGCCTTTGCGACGTAGCGCATCGGGTTCGCGAAAACTTCGCTGGTGAAGAGTGACAAGTCGGGTGGGGGCGGTGGGGCGTGGGCGATCCTGGGCGGATGGCCAGGTGTCGATCGGGCAAACACGACAATCTCGCGACAAGCCAGCGCCGAATCCGCGTTCACCCGCTCCAGGCGGGCAAAGACGACACAGACGGGAGCGAGCCCGGCGGAAGTCGCGTTGACCCGGCTCGTGAGGGCATCGCGGCCGCATGCGCACGGTTCGGACTGGCGCACCACGGCGCGGTCGCCCGCAGGCAGCTTCTCGATGCGGGCGTCAGCCGTCATGTAATCGACCACGCACTGGTGCGCGAGCACCTCCATCCCCGCCATCGCGGCGTCTACATCGTCGGGCACCTGGCGCTTGCGCCCTATGCGGAAGAGGCTGCGGCGTTGCTTGCGTGTGGAGATGGGTCTGTCCTCAGCCATCGCTCGGCCGCGTACCTGTGGGGGTTGGTCCCGGATCGTCCGGGCGTGTCTGAGGTGACGGTGATTCGTCGTAACCCGGGTAGGAAGCCCGGAATCAACGTCCACCGCACCAACCACCTCGACGGCCGTGACGTGCGCCGCCGCCACGGCCTCCCCGTCACATCCCCGAGCAGAACCGTCATCGACCTTGCCGCGACCGGCGCGGGCGACGCCGAGCTCGAACGGGTGATCGCCGAGGGGCGAACTCAGGGGCTGCTCCGGAAGGGCGAGCTCGAGACGGCGCTCGCGCGGGCCGGGTCGCGGCCCGGTACGAGGAGGCTCCGCGCCGTCCTGCGAGCCGAGGGGGACCCAGGGATCACGCGCTCGGAGGGGGAGCGGATCCTGCGGCGGCACCTGAGAGAGGCGGGACTGCCGCCGCCCGTCACCAATCGCAAGATCGGCAGCTGGGAGCCCGACTTCCTATGGCCGCTCGAACGGGTGATCGTGGAGCTCGACAGCTGGCAGTTCCACAGCCACAGACGGGCGTTCGAGCGCGATCGGCGCAAGGACATGGCGCTGCGCGACGCGGGGTACACCGTGATCCGGATCACCGGCAGGCAGCTGATCGGCGAGCCGCTGATGGTGATCGCTCACATCGCCCGCGCGCTCGATCGGGCCACCCGGAGCCGCAGCTAGGATCAGAGCGGATGCGGGTTCTGCTCACCAACGACGACGGAATCGAGGCCGCCGGGCTGCAGGCGCTGAGACGGGCGCTGCTCGAGCTGCCGGGGATCAAGCTCGCCGTGATCGCGCCCGACGGGAACCGCTCGGCGATGGCGCGGTCGATCACGACCCGCCGGCCGCTGTGGGTCCAGGAGGTCGACTTCGACGACGGCACCGTCGGCTACGCGACGGACGGGACGCCCGTCGACTGCGTGCGGCTCGCGAACCTCGGGCTGATCGAGGGCTTCACCGCGGAGCTCGTCGTATCCGGGATCAATCACGGATCCAACCTCGGCGACGACATCACCTACTCGGGAACGGTCGCGGCGGCGTTCGAGGCGATCGTGCTCGGGCTTCCGGGGATCGCGGTCTCGCAGCAGTCGAACGCGCTCGAACTCGATTTCCGCTCGGGCGCGGGCTTCCGATTCCGCACCGCTGCAGCGTTCACCGCGCAGCTCGTCGAGGAGCTCGAGAACGTGCCGCTCCCCGAGGGCACGCTGCTGAACATCAACGTCCCCGGCGGCGAGATCGAGGGCGTGGAGGTCGCGCGGCTCGGCAAGCGCATCTACCGCGACGAACTCGCGCTGGTCGACGAGGGCGCCGGCAACCGGCGGCTGTACCGGATCTACGGCGACGCGAGCTACGAGCGCGACGAGACCGGCACCGACCTCGCCGCTGTCGAGCGGGGGAGGATCGCGGTCACGCCGATCCACTTCGACCTCACCGACCGGGAGGGGCTGACGGCGCTCCAGCGCTACGACCTCGCGCGGCTGATCGAGCCCGCCGCCAGCGAGCTCGAGCCGTGATGCCGCCGGCCACTCGCCATCCCGGCTCGCGGAAGTCCCCGGCAGCATCACCCCGTCCGGCCGCCACCAAACCGGCCCGCGGACAGTCACCGGAGCAGCGCGCCGCCGAGCTGCGCAAGCAGATTGAGTACCACAACTACCGCTACTACGCGCTCGACGACCCGGAGGTCGGGGACGATCAGTACGACGCGCTGCTCGACGAGCTGCGGGGGCTCGAGGCCGAGCATCCCGAGCTGGTCACGCCGGACTCGCCCACCCAGCGTGTCGGCACCGAGCCGGTGTCGGAGCTCGAGAAGGTGCGCCACCCGCAAGCGATGCTGTCGCTCGCCAACGCGCGCTCGGCTGAGGAGCTACAGGCGTGGATCCAGCGGATGCGCAACTTCCTCGCCCGCGAGGGCATCACCGACCCGAGGTTCGAGTATGTGGTCGAGCCGAAGATCGACGGGCTCGCGATCTCGCTGATCTACCGCAACGGGGTGCTCGAGCGCGGAGCAACACGCGGCAACGGCGAGGTCGGCGAGGACGTGACCCACAACCTGAAGACGATGCCGTCGGTGCCGCTGCGGATCGAGATGGACGATCCGCCGCCGATGGTTGAGGTCCGCGGCGAGGTGTACATGTCGCTGTCGGACTTCGCGAAGCTCAACGAGCGCCGCGCCGAGGCCGGACTGTCGACATTCATGAACCCGCGCAACTCGGCCGCGGGCACGATTCGCCAGCTCGACCCGAAGCTGGCCGCGGACCGCCCGCTGCGGCTGTGGTGCTACGCGATCGGTGCGACCGAGGCGATCTCGTTCGACACGCACTGGGGCGCGCTCGAGTGGCTCCGCGAGCATCGTTTCCCGGTGCATCGTGAAGTTGTGCGGCTCGGGGAGGAGCGTGCGGTAATCGCCCGTTGTGAGGAATGGGAGCAGGAGCGAGGCTCGCTCGACTTCGAGATCGACGGCGCCGTCGTGAAGGTCAACGACGTCGAGCTGCAACGCAGGCTCGGCTCGGTAGGGCGCGAGCCGCGATGGGCGATCGCCTGGAAGTTCCCGCCCACGACCGCGGTCACGAAACTCAAGGGGATCGGCTGGAACCCAGGGAAATTCGGTGACCTCCATCCCTACGCGATGCTCGAGCCAGTGCCTGTCGGCGGCGTGACCGTGAAGCTCGCGACGCTCCACAACGAGGAGGACCTCGCGCGCAAGGACATCCGTGAGGGCGAGGATGTGATCGTGCTGCGCGCCGGCGACGTGATCCCGCAGGTGCTCTCACCCGCGCCGCACGTCGCAGAGCGCAAGGACCGGCCGCCGGCGCCGAAGCCGCCGGAGCGATGCCCGGTGTGCAACACGCCAACCGTCAAGCCGGAGGACTCGGTGTTCACGAAGTGCCCGAACCGGTCCTGCCCGGGCCGGCGGTGGCAGCTGCTCAAGCACTTCGTCGGAGCGATGGACATCGACGGGCTCGGGGAGAAGCAGGTGAGCCTGTTCATGGAGCTCGGCTGGGTCAAGACCGCGGCTGACTTCTACCGCCTGACCGCTGGGCAGATCGCGGAGCAATCCGGGTTCGGGCAGGTGTCGGCGGAGAAGCTGATCGCGGCGATCGGGGAGTCAAAGCGCGAGCCGTTCGGGCGGGTTCTGTACGCGCTCGGGATCGAGGAGGTGGGCTACGTCACCGGCCGCAATCTCGCCCAGCACTTCCGCTCGATCGACACGCTATTGAGCGCCTCGGCCGAGCAGATCGAGGAGACGCAGGGCGTCGGACCGAAGATGGCGCAGACGATCCACGACCAGCTCCACGACGAGCAGATGCTCGCGCTGATCGCGGACCTCAGAGAGCGCGGGCTCCGGTTCGAAGAGGAGGGTCCGCCGCCCGGCGAGGGGCCGCTCGCGGGCAAGACGTTCGTGCTGACCGGCACGCTTCCCGACCTGACGAGAGAGCAGGCGACCGAGGCGATCATTGCCGCCGGCGGCAAGGTCACAGGGTCGGTCTCGAAGAAGACGGACTACGTCGTCGCCGGCGAGAGCCCAGGATCCAAGCTCGCCAACGCCGAGCGCCTCGGCGTCCCGGTGCTCGACGAGGACGGACTGAGAGAGCTGCTGCCTTAGCCGGGGGCGGCGGGCAGCTCGAGCCGGTTGCCCCACGGGCCTTCGGTGAAGAACCGCCGCACAGCTGGCAACGACTCGTCCCAGTGAACAGGTGCGCTCTTCGCGGTCAGCCGGCCTGCGAGCTGATCGAGCGCGTCCGGCGCGACCCGCAGCGCCGGATGCGCCTTCGCCGCCGGCGCGAACGGGTCCGCCACGCCCACCTGCAGCTGCTGGATCGCCACGGTCAGCCGTTATAGCTCGCGACGGCCACGGCCATCTGGTTGCCCTCGACCGAATGGACATACGCGGGATCTGAAACCGAATTGATCAGGAACGCGAACGCGAGCGTGTGGCCGTCGCGGGCACGGCAGTAGCCGGCCAGGTTCGCGACGTCGTGAAGCGTCCCGGTCTTACCGTGGCAGTTGCCCTGCGCGACGGTCCCGTTCATCTCGTCCTGGAGCGTCCCCGTCTCGCCGCCGATCGCGAGCGAGCCCACGAAGTCCTGGTTGCCGGCCATCTGCTTGAGCAGCGTCACGATCTGGACGGGACTCGTCGAGTCCGCGCGCGAGAGCCCCGAGCCGTCGTCGAGCGACGGATTGATCCCGAACTGGTCGCCCAGCTCAGTGCGAACGACGGCCGCTCCTGCGGCGGTCGTACCCGCGCCGCCGAACTTCGCCCCGAGCCCCTTCAGCAGCATCTCCGCCAGATAGTTGTCAGACGGGGTGTTGGTGAGGCGGATCAGGGTCGCGATCCGAGGCGAGTGCACGGTGGCGAGCCACTGGGCGTCCGCGGGCGCGCGCCCGGTGTAGATGGGGGTCTTAGACGCGATCTTGACGCCGCGGGCCTGCAGCGCGGCGACGAACTGCTGGGTCGCGTACAGCGCCGGCCGCGACTGCCCGACCGTCCCTTCGAAGTTGGCGAAGCCGCGATCGTAGGCAAGCCCGTCGAGCAGTCCCTCGACATCGGGGAGGTCGGCTCCGTAGCCGGTCGCGGGCGTGCCGCGAGCGGAGTCGAAGTACGTGTCGTCGCCGACGATCGGTCCCTGGATCGACTTGATGCCGGTGTTGCGGATCAGGTTGTCGGCCAGCTGGCCCACCGTGGCGCCGGTGCCGTACGCGGACTGGTCGAAGGCGGAGGATCCGAACGTTGGGTCGCCGCCGCCCTTTAGCCACATGATCCCGTGGAAGGTGTGACGGCGGTCGATCGAGCCGGCGGCTAGCACGCGGGTCGTGAGCGTCGCGTTCGGCCCGAACCGGAGGAGCACGGTCGAGGTCGTGTAGAGCTTCTCGACCGATGCCGGCAGCCGGCCCGTGTTCGCGACCCACGAGAACAGCGCCTTGCCCGTGTTGAGGTCGAGCACGTACGCGCTGCCGGCCCCGCCGGCGTTCTGCATCCCGCGCGTCAGGGCACTCGCCAGCGCGCTCTGCGATGAGGCGATGGCCACCGGTGGGCCGGCCGCGGCGAGTGAAGCGAGCGCCCCCAGCGTCAGGACGAATCGGCGCATCCGGGGTTATGAAACACCCTCGATCGGGTAAAGGCGCGGTTTCGGCCTGGATGCGGTGAGCGGGCCGGGCGTACAATCCGCACGAGCATGGGCAAGGTCGTCAAGCTCGAGGCCGCGGGTAGCGAGCGGCCGGGGCGTAAGGGGTCGGCGAAGGGCCGCCGTCGGCGATCGAAGACTGCGCTCGTCCTGGGCGGCGGCGGCTTCACGGGCGGCGTCTACGAGATCGGCGCACTACGCGCACTCGACCTGCTGTCGGTGAATCGCACCGTCAACCAGTTCGACGTGTACGTCGGCACCAGCGCCGGCGCGTTCGTGGCCGCGGCGGTGGCGAACGGGGTCACGCCCGAGGAGATGATGCGGGTGATCGTCCAGCAGGTGCCGACGCCGTTCCCCGACGCGCGCGTCAGCTCGCTGCTGCGGCCCAACTACGTGGAGTTCGTGACGAAGGGCGTGCTGCTCCCGTATCGCCTCGCGCAGGTGGCGCGACGGCTGGTCCGCGACGTCGGCCAGATCTCGGCCGTTGACCTGGTGGTCGGGCTGGCCGAGGCGCTCCCCTCAGGGCTGTACGCCGGAGAGGGGATCGAGCGGTACGTCAGGCGCGTGCTGTCGGACCCGGACCGCACCGACGACTTCAGGCTGCTCGAGCCCGAGCTGTACCTCGCCACCACCGATCTCGACACGTGCGAGCGGATCGTGCTCGGCGCCGAGGACTGGGACGACGTGCCGATCTCGCGGGCGGTCAGCGCCTCGGGCGCGCTGCCGATGATCTACAAGCCGGTCAAGGTCAAGGACCGCGAGCTCGTGGACGGGGGGATCGTGTCGACCACGAATGTCGACATCGCCGTCGAAGCAGGCGCAAAGTTCGTCGTCGTCGTCAACCCGCTGGTGCCGTTCGTCAACGACTTCGAGAAGCGGATCCCGACGATTATCGGCTCACGCGTGCGGCACGTGTCCGACATGGGCTTCCCGCAGATCGGCTACCAGGCATTCAAGCTGCTCGCCTACCAGCGGCTGCACGAGCTCGCGGCTCGGTGGGAGGAGCGCTACCCCGGGGTCGACATCATCCTGATCGAGCCCGAGCCCAACGACGAGCTGATGTTCCAGACGAGCATCATGAACTACACCTCGCGGATCGACATCGCGCGCCACGGATTCCAGTCGGTGACGCTAAAGCTCGCCCACGACTACGCGCACTTCAAGGAGATCTGCGCGCGACACGGCATCGAGATCTCAGCTACACGCGTGCGCAAGGTCGTGAAGCACTTCGCGGCCGAGCGCGAGAAGACTCGCGCGTGGCGGAAGATCCTCGAACAGACGACGTCCACGTTGCTGCGCCAATCGGCGCAGGATTAACCGCCTCGCACCGCGAGGCGGATCTGCTCGAGTCCGTTCGATTAGAGGAGGTGCTACGCGCCTGCTGGCTGCGGGCGCTGCGAGGACGCTGGCGTGCCGCGAAGCTCGCGGAGGCTGGAGAGGAAGAGTGTCTTGTCGATCCGACCGTTGAAGATCGGGACGCCCAACTCGAGGCACTTGGTGATCACGTCTCTGCGCTCCAGCCCGGACTCACGTGCCAATTCGGTGGGCGTCAGGTGATTTGCCATAGACCGCTCCTTTGCCGCTTTACATGGCTCAAAAGTATGCCGTTTGTGCCGGATCGACTCAAGCCGAATCGACTCGCGCCGCCGTGGAAGACGAACCTACTCGCCGCGGCCCAAAAAGCGGTAAAGTGCGCGCGCGCCGGATTGGGGCCAGGCTCGATCCGGTCGCGCATCCAGGTCAATGACGATTGCACTGCAGGGGACTACTCCTACCGTGTGCGACGAGCACGGGCTGGTCGCTGCCGTGAGGCGCGGCGACGACCGGGCCTTCGAGGTCTTGTTCTCGCGTTACGAGCGCCGGATCACGGGCTACGTCGCCGGGAAGGTGGGCGACTACGCGCGTGCCGAGGACATCGCCCAGGACGTGTTCATGTCCGCGTTGCGGCGAATCCGCGAGACCGACCGCGAGATCGCGTTCAAGCCGTGGATCTACGAGATCGCGAAGAACGCGTGCATCGACGAGTTCAGACGCAAGCGACGCAGCCAGGAGGTGTCGTTCGAGGACGGCGACGGACCCGCGCTGGTCGCGCGCCATGTGTGCGTCCATGCGCCCACGCCTCAGACGGCGATCGAATCCAAGCAGCGGCTCGACGACCTGTGCGGCGCGTTCGGCGGACTGTCCGAGAGCCACCATCGGGTGCTCGCGCTCCGCGAGCTCGAGGGGCTCTCCTACACCGAGATCGCCGAGCGGCTCGGGATGACGCGCGCGATGGTCGAGAGCACGCTGTTCCGGGCGCGTCGCAGGCTGAGCGAAGAGTATGAGGAGCTCGCGAGCGGCCGGCGCTGCGCGCGGGTCCAGTCACTGATCGATTCGGGTTCCGACGCGCCGCTCACGTCGCTTGGGGTACGGGATCGCCGTCAGCTGACGCGGCACCTCGCGCACTGCGAGCCTTGCCGTCGCCGCGCCCGGGTCGGCGGCGTCGACGAAAGCCTGCTCGAGCCGCGGCGGCGGCTCGCGCGCCTCGCGGCGCTGCTGCCACTGCCGTTGCCGTTGCTCGGTTTGCGCCGAGGCGGGTCGTCAAACAGCGTGTTGACGCGCTCGGGGTCCCATTCGCTCGCGGTCGCGCGGTCGATGCAGAACGTCGCGCAGCTGGTCGACCCGAGCGGGCCGATGTCCGCCTTCAGCCGCGCCGCCGCCGCGGCGGTCGCGATCGCGATCGCAAGCGCGGGCGGTGGGCTCGTCGCGAGCCTCGGTCCCGGTCAGCGGAGCGCGGCTCCGCCCGCCCCTGTGGGGCCGGTCGTGTCGGGACGGCTCGCAGCGCTCTCGATCACGAAGATTCTCGCCCCGGCGACGGTCCAGCCGTCCGGGCGCGTGTCCTCGCCGTTCGTGCCAGCGGGGTCTGCGCCGCTGTCGAGCGGTGTGGAGCCCGTGGTATCCGGGGCAGGCGGCGGCTTCACGACCGCCGGCGAGGACCGAGTCGCCGGTGCCGGGAACGCCCAGCGCGGTGGCGTGATGCTCTCGTCCGGATCGGGTGCGCCCAGCGGTGGAGGTGCTGGGGCTACCGGCGGCGCGCACGAAGGCTCGAGCTCCGGTTCCCCGGCCGGCGGTGTCTCCATTCCGCCACACGGCAACATCTCGGTGCCCCAGGGCGTCCAGGGCACCTCGCCGCCCTCGCCGCCGACGCCGCCGACGCCACCCACGCCGCCTACCCCCAGCGGCAATCCGAACATCAGCGTGCCGCCGGTCCCGAGCAACCCAACGAGCGCCATTCAGAACGTTCAGACGCCCTCGACCAGCTCGGTCCAGACCACGGTCCAGCAGACGTCGACGACGGCCGGATCGACGGTCGGCCAGGTCCAGCAGTCGACGCCCTCGACGCCGGGCGTCAGCACGCCGTCCGGCACCTGAGCTGTGGTTTACTGACCCCATTCGGGGCGTGGCGCAGCCTGGTAGCGCGCACCGTTCGGGTCGGTGAGGTCCCCGGTTCAAATCCGGGCGCCCCGATTTTTCCCTGCAAAGGAGCCGCTTTTCTCGCACTGATTTCCCGCGTATCAGCCGTTAAGAAATGTAGATGCAATGTCCAGTAGAGGGCGTGGCCAATGAAAAACCCCTGCAAAGCGACACAAGGTGCGCAGAATGTCAGCGCCCATCGGCGGTGTCGGTGAGGTCTCCGGGTCAGCATCGCGGTGCGTGGATAAAAAGCCTGGTAATCGATGGGTTCTAGCCGACGAGCGGTTTCAGGCTCTGCGGCTTTGTGGCTGGTTTGTGGCTAAACGGCTCCGCTCTGGCCGCGGAAGGCGAGCCGTGTGCGAGGAGAGAGCACTCAGAAGAGTCGGCTGACTGCGTCACGGCAGGGCCATGCATCCCGCGGGTGACCAACTCTCAACCAGCACGCTCGTTCGGTAATCGTGTTCCTGAAGTCCGCTGCGGTCAGCCTGCTTCACGCAGGTAATGGGCCCGGCCAAGTGGTTCCCGGGCTGCATCGGGAGAGGCGAGGAACTGCGACAGCGCTTTCACTATTTGACCGATAACTGCATCTCCGCGATGGCGGTTGAAGGGCGGGTTGAGCGCGTAGATGACTCCACAATGGCTGCCGCCGCGGCTCTCCCACTCGTGCCTCACCCGCTCATAGTCCGCGACGTTGTCCGTAACTACTGCTCTGCCATCGTCTTGTGCGCGGCCGAACACCTGATCATCCGCGATGCCGGCGTAGCGACCCGCCCATTCCGGTTCGCTGATCGCAACCACATCGAGGTTGCGCTTGCGCAGCTCCGCGGCAATTGTCGGACTCCACATTTCGTCGAGCAGGAGCTTCACGCGGCGGAGGCGACGCCCAGAGCGCGCCGCAGCCGCTCGGCAGCTTGCTCATCAGTCCGGATTCGCTCATCGACCTCCTCCGGATACGCGGCGTAGTAGGCCGCTGCTAGCTGGACCTGTGCGTGATCGAGGCCACTTGCCCGGCTGACCGCCTCGATCGGGTCGTTGGCACCTTCGTGGGCGGCTGCTTTGAGATCGCGGACGATCTCCCACACGTCCGGACCCCCCGCAATGCCGGCTCGCCTACCGACCGGGCCGGAGCGGAAGACGATCCCGGGAAACTCATCAGTCCGCAGCCCCTCCTCTATCAGGCGCTCGGCGATGCGCGCCTTCGATTGGCCAACGCGTTCGCTATGAGCGTCGAGCCGGTCCACCACGTCGGCCGAGAACCGTGCGGAGAACGATTTGGTGCGCTTAGCGGATGGCATAGTTGCCATGATTGTAATGCAATGTAGTGCAATTGAGCCAGCGGCAGTTAGGGCCGCGCCCCTGGCTTCAGTGAGGCGGCCTTGCGGTCCGGGGCGATCGATACCGTGCCGTCCTTGTGAGCGCCACGGCACAGCGGCGGGAGATCGAGCTGTCGGAGGTCGAGGCCGCGGTCGGGCCGCGGTCGCTCGATCGCGGCCGCGCATACGCGCGGCGGGGGCGCGTGCTGAAGGTGGAGTGGCAGGCGGACGGCGAGACGTTGACCGGCTCGGTCGTCGGCCATGGCGGGCTCTACGAGACGGCCGCGTTCTTCGCCGACGACGGCGGCGGTGTACTGAGTTTCGACGCGGGTGAGTGCAGCTGCCCGGTCGGCTACAACTGCAAGCACGTGGCGGCGGTGGTCCTGGCCGCCGTCGGGTGCGACGATCCGCCGCGGCGCCCGCGGAGGGCGGCGCCGTCACGCCATCCGGCGCCGGTCGCCGAGGCGCCGGCGCCGGCGCCGCGACCGTGGGAGCAGCCGCTGCGTGCGCTGATCGGAGCCCCCGCGGCGCTGGCCACTGGCAGCCCGCTGGCGATCGAACTTTCGCTCCAGTTCAGTGGCCCGACCGGCGGCACACCGCGGCTGATGGCTCGGCTGATGCGCCCTGGGGCTCGCGGCGGCTGGGTCAACGGCTCGTTGGCCTGGAGTCGGCTGGAGTCCTGGGAGCTGCGCGGGGGCGACTACCGGGCCGATCACCTGGAGCTGGTCCGTGAGCTGTACACCGTCCACCGCGCGCGCGACCGGCGCCCCAGCTACTACTACAGCTACGGCGCCGAGAAGTCGCTCGACCTCAGCGACTGCAGCGCCCAGCTGTGGGTGCTGCTGGACCAGGCAGCGCGAATCGGCCTGGCACTGATCCACGCCGATAGAGGAATGGGCGAGCTGGCGACGCATCGCCGAGGCGAGGTGGCCATCGACGTGGCGCGCTCCGACGAGAGCGGCTCGGTGGTACGGCCGGTGCTCCGCCTCGAGCCCAGCGAGGACGACCGGCTCCAGCCGGTGCTGTTTCTAGGTGCGGACGGACACGGCCTCGTGGGCACCGACGGACCCCCCGGTGCCGACGTCGCCAGCTGGCGGCTGCACCTGGTGCGCTTGGCCCGGCCGGTTCGGCCGCAGCTGCAGCGGATGCTCCTCGGAGAGGACTGCATCACGATCCCTTCGGGCGACCTCGGGCGGTTCGCGCATGAGATCTGCCCGGGCCTGGGGCACATCGCGCCGGTCGTCTCGTCCGACGGCTCGTTCACGCCCCCGGAGGTGTCGGCTCCCGCGCTGGTGCTGGGGACTCGCTATGGCGACGGGCACGCGGTTGAGCTCTGGTGGCAGTGGGCCTACCGGGTCGGGGAGATCTCATCCCACGTCCCGTTGACCCCTAACGGAGACGGCCCCGGGTTCCGCGACGTCGCCGCCGAGCGCGCGATCCTAGCCGGCGCCGACCTGGCCGGAACAGGCCTGGAGCAGTTCGGGCTCCTGGACGGCGCCGGGCGGCCGGGGCCGGGCGCGCCGGTGTGCCTGACCGGCATCGACAGCCTCCGCGTGACCACTGAGGTGCTGCCGTGCCTCGCCGATCACCCTGGGATCGCGGTGGAGATCGACGGGCGCCCGCCTGACTACCGCGACGTCAGCGACTCACTGACGATCGGCGTCTCTACCGCTGACATCGCCGGCGAGCGTGACTGGTTCGACCTTGGCGTGACCATCAGCGTGGAGGATCGTGAGCTTCCGTTCGCCGAGGTGTTCGTCGCGCTGGCCAGCGGCGAGTCGCACATGCTGCTCGACGACGGAGCCCACTTCTCGCTCCAGCAGCCGCGCCTGCAGTCGCTGCGCCAGCTGATCGAGGAGGCGCGCGGGCTGACCGACTCCCCCTCGGCACCCCTACGGATTAGCCGCTATCAGGCCGGTCTGTGGTCGGAGCTGACCGCGCTGGGGGTGGTCCGAGAGCAAGCGCAGGCGTGGCAGCGCCAGGTCGGAGCGCTGCTGGAGCTCGACGCGCTGGCGGAGCACGAGCCACCGGCGGCGATTGGAGCGCAGCTGCGGCCCTACCAGCGCGAGGGCTTCGCCTGGCTGTCGTCGCTGTGGGAGCTGGAGCTCGGTGGGATTCTGGCCGACGACATGGGCCTCGGCAAGACGCTGCAGACCCTGGCGCTGATCTGCCACGCCCGGGGCCGTCAGCCTGACACTGGCCCGTTCCTGGTCGTGGCGCCAACCAGCGTCGTCTCCGGTTGGGTGGCGGAGGCGGCACGATTCGCGCCGCACCTGCGGGTCGCGGCGGTGGCGGACACGCTGGCCAAGAGCGGCCGCACGCCCGAGGAGCTCGCCACAGCCGACGTCGTGGTCACCACCTATACACTGCTCCGGCTCGAGGACGACGCCTATGGCCAGATCGACTGGTCGGGGCTGATCCTCGACGAGGCGCAGTACGTCAAGAATCACCAGGCCAAGACCTACCGCTGCGTCCGCGAGCTCGCCGCTCCGTTCAAGCTGGCGCTCACCGGGACCCCGATGGAGAACAGCCTGATGGAACTGTGGTCGCTGTTGTCGATCACCGCGCCCGGGCTGTTCCCGGACCCCAAGCGGTTCGCCGAGCAGTACCAACGACCGATCGAACGCGGCGGCCAGCCGGAGCCGCTGGCCCGCCTGCGACGGAGGATCAAGCCACTGATCAAGCGCCGGAACAAGGAGCTCGTCGCCCCGGAGCTGCCGGCCAAGCAGGAGCAGACGCTCGAGGTCGACCTGCACCCGCGGCACCGCAAGCTCTACGACACGCGCCTGCAGCGCGAGCGCCAGAAGGTCCTCGGCCTGCTGGGAGACTTCGACCGCAACCGGTTCACGATCCTGCGCTCGATCACCCTGCTGCGCCAGCTGAGCCTGCACCCCGCCCTTGTTGAGGACCGCCACGACCGCGTCCCCTGCGCCAAGCTATCGGCCCTCTCGGAGCATCTCGCGGAGGTCGTCGACGGCGGACACCGGGCGCTGGTGTTCAGCCAATTCACCGGGTTCCTCAGCATGGTGCGTGGCCGACTGGATCAAGACGGAATCGGCTACTGCTACCTCGACGGTCGCACTCGCAAGCGCGACCGGGTGCTCGATCGCTGGCGAACCGGAGCCGATCCGGTGTTCCTGATCAGCCTCAAGGCCGGTGGGCTCGGCCTCAATCTGACCGAGGCCGACTACTGCTTCCTGCTCGACCCATGGTGGAACCCGGCCGCCGAGAACCAGGCCATCGACCGCGCCCACCGCATCGGCCAGACCCGGCCGGTGATCGTCTACCGCCTGATCGCCGGCGACACCATAGAGGAGAAGGTGGTCGCGCTTGCCCGGCGCAAGGCCGCCCTGTTCCGCGGCGTCCTCGACGAAGGCGACTTATTTGCCAGCAGCATCACCGCGCAGGACATCCGCGGGCTGCTCGAATAGCCCTTCCGGACAGCGCGCGATCATGCAGTCGCGAAACGCTTCCGCAACCCTCATTTGCGAGAGCGACGACCTCCAGTTCTCGGTTTCGTCCAGAGCGGTCACCAGGTCAGCGACTCCCGCGGCTACTCCGCCCGCAGGGGAAGCAGGCGCGGCGTTCCGCTTGCCGCGCGAAGGGGGCATTCAGAGCGAGCACGGCGAAGACGCGTCGCCGGAGGAAAGCAGGTCGGGACACGCCGGCGTCGCGGTCGCAAGTAGCCCTCGAGCAGCAGCCTCTGTAGCGCACTCGGCCGAGCACGCGGCGGCACTGGGAGTTGCACGCTTGCTGACGGCGTGCGGCGGGATACCTACTTCGAGTGGTTCGCCTCGGGCTCGCTGACCGCTGTGTTGAGCGCCGTCGCGAAGCCGCACCACGCGAGATATGGCACCAGGAGGCCGGCAGCGCGGCGATCTTCTTGGCGCAACCTTGCGACCTCGAGGCCGAGCGAGAGGTCGAGCGAAGCGATGATCACGAGCGCAGTGCGTTTATCCCGGATTCCGAAGAAGGCTGCTGGCCATGCGCCGTTCAGCGCGAGTTGGGTGAGGTGGAGCCGCCTTGTCATGGGAGAGGCGGTCGCATAGATACGCCACCCGGCGACGGCAATCGCAACATACAACGTCGACCAGACCGGCCCGAACGCGGAGGCCGGAGGCGCCCACGGCGGCTTGCTGAGTCGTTCATAGACGGCCGAGGCCTTCCGCGAGGCGAGCCCACCAAACCCTGCCGCCGCGGCGACAGGCAAGACCGCAAAGCCCACACGACCCACGTCCACTCCCACAGTCTCCCCGATTCGAGCCGAAGGCGCCGCCTTCCGGCGCTGCAAGTGATGAACGCCGCGGCGCTAACTCCAAGCACGCCCGGCCGCTACACCCTCGACGGCTTGCTTGGACTGGGCGGCGCTCCAGGCAATCAGGTCTTTCGCCCCGTCCAGCCGCGTCCTGGCCTTTCAAACCTGAGAGCACAGATGTGGAACCTCGTGCATCGCCACGCGCATCGGGTCATTCCTCCGCGGGCAGCGGAGTGGGTTCGAGCGGTATGACGGTTCCGTTCCCAGGCCGTCGCTGCGATCGATTTCCAACACCTCGCCGAAGACGCAGCCCTGGTGTCCGCGCAAACCGGGTACGCGAGCGAGAGCGCCAAGAGGCGCCACGCGAATCGTGAGCAGGTCTTTGTCGGCAGCTGCGAGCGGCCGCGCCGACGAGGTTTGCGGCGACCGCCGGGTCGACCGAGAGCGGCACTGAGGCGAGGCCGAATCCAGGGTTGAGCATGTCCTAACCAGCAGGTGCACGCTCGACGCCATAGCAACTGCCACATCGACGAAAGCATCAGAGGCGTCGCTCGGCCCGGTCGCACGGCAGTAGCGTCAATGGTTGCGCCGTGGCGGAGGCGTGCCTGAGGTCCGGTGCTCGCGCGTGCCCGCGCTTATGCTGCGCGCGTGCTCCGCGAAGCGCTCCAACGCCGCCTGGCGTGGCGAGGGGTTCCTGGTTGGTTGCGGCGGCTCGCTGCTGTCGGTGCGCTGCCGTCGGACTCTGAGGAGGTCAGGGTCCGCAAGTCGGTGCTGGTGCTGTCGTCGACCTTGATGGCTTCGCTGGCGTTCGTGTGGGTCGGGACATATGCGGCGCTTGGGCTGTGGCTCTCGGCGGCGATCCCGTTCGCCTATCAGCTCGCGTCGGCGGCCAGTATCTACGCGTTTGCGCGCCAGCGCCGCTATGGCTTGTTCCGGACGAGCCAGCTAGCGATGAGCCTGGTGTTGCCGTTTGCTCTGCAGTGGAGCCTGGGGGGCTTCCGCAATTCGTCGGCGGTCGCGCTATGGGGTCTCACCTCCCCGGTGGGCGCGCTGCTTTTCGTCGGCGCGCGTCAGGCGGTTCCGTGGTTCCTCGCGTTCGCCGGTTTGGTGGCCGTCTCCGCCGCGATCGATCCGACCCTGGCGGCGGACGCGCCCCACATCCCTGGCGGCATTGTTGTGGCGTTCTTCGCGCTCAACGTCCTCGGCGTGTCGACCGTTGTCTACGTGCTGCTGCAGTACTTCGTGCGGGCTCGCGAGCGGGCGCTAGCCGATTCCGAGCGGCTGCTGCTGAACGTCCTGCCCGCGCCTGTGGCGACCCGGCTCAAACAGTCCGAGCAGGTAATCGCGGATGGGTTTGCGGCCGCGACCGTGCTGTTCGCCGACATCGTCGGCTTCACCGGGCTCGCGGAGCGCCTCGCCCCAGCGGACGTGGTCGTCCTGCTCGACAACGTGTTCGCTCGCTGGGATCGGCTCGCCGCCCGCCATGGCGTGGAGAAGATCAAGACGATCGGAGATTCCTACATGGTGGCCGGCGGCATTCCCAGCCCGCGCGAAGACCACGCCGAGGCGATCGCCGACATGGCGCTCGAGATGGGCACGGAAGTCGAGCGGTGCGCGGCGGAGAGCGGCCAAGCGCTCCAGGTGCGCATAGGTATCGACACCGGCCCGGTAGTCGCCGGCGTGATCGGCCGCGCCAAGTTCATCTACGACTTGTGGGGCGACACCGTCAACACTGCCAGTCGTATGGAGTCCCATGGGCTGCCTGGCGCGATCCAAGTCACCGAGCGCGCCTACGAGCGGCTGCGCGACCGCTACGACCTGCGCCAGCGAGGGACGATCGAGGTCAAGGGCAAGGGACCAATGACTACGTACCTGCTGATCAGCAGGCGGGACGCAATGCTCACCAAGCCGAACGGCGGCTGAAGAGCCACAACGGCACTTCTGCTCTCGCGTGCGATAGCAGCTGCCGGATGGGCTGGTTGCGGTAGCGATCGACACGGCGCCGACGTGCCAACCGTCAAGGCACGCCTGCTCAGCTCGGGGCTGCAAACCGCGCGAAGGGGCGTTGCGCCCGAGGTGGAGTACCGCGGGATGAACGAAGCAGGGACTGGCTACCGAGGGCTCCTCACCGACGAGGGCTGACAGCGCCGATCACCACCTACCGCCCGCGGCAGAGCGGACAGAGCACCCTACGGACAGAGTTGCGTGAGGCGGCGAAAGCAGGGGTCTCGCCGATCAAGGCAAATCACCCGCTCGTCGCCAACAGCAGGGCAGGGTGCGTGCTTGAGCGGGGGAGTCGGCGCCGATCCCGCCCTCCAGCCCGATTAGCCACAAAGCTCGTCTCTGTGGCTAATCCACTGCAATCGCCCGCCAAATCCGCAGATCTGCGAGCACGGACGCTCGCGGACAAAGCTACTCATTTGCAGGGATTTCCTGCACGAGAACGGTGTTTGGTCCATAATTCGGGTCGGTGAGGTCCCCGGTTCAAATCCGGGCGCCCCGATAAAGAAATCTGCCTCGGTGGTCTCTGTAGGAATCGGCAGTTCGACCAAGGAGTCAACGAATGTCTCGATGGATCCGCCGGGCGAGTCGGGCTCCTGACGTGGGTGTGATCGCTGCGACCGTTGCGGCTCTGCTCGTGGTGCCGGCCATCGCGAGTGCCCTCGGAGGGTCTGGCACTCGCGTCAAAGGCGTCGTCTCGCCGCTGCTCACCGGCGACGTCGTGACCGGCGTCCGAGGCGAGTCCAGTCAGAAAGCCGTCTTGACTGGTGGCGTGAACATGGGGACCGGCTTGAACCCCGTGATTCCGTTCCTGGTCGAGGCCCGGCTCACGGGGCCGATTGCTGGCACGGTGTCGAAGTTCACGCCGCCCTTCTCCGGGTACAAGGAAGGCTTGTTCTACGGCCCCGACACACATGCGTTCAACCCGTCGAGCATTCCCAGCGGTGAGGTGCGAGCCGTCGGCAGCTATGAGACCTCATCGAAAACCGGCGTCTTGAACCAGGGGATGGTCTACCTGGGACCCGTGAGAGGCGGTGGCGGTACGTGGTCGACGATCGACGTGCCGGCTAACGGCAAGAACGTGGTCGGGCACACAAAAGCGTGCCGGGTATCTGGATCCAACTGCTTTGTCATGGACACGATCCCGCACAGCACGATGGGCGATCTCGTTGTCGGCGATTACGATCTCAACCTCGGTGGTGCGCATCGCGCGGTCTCGGCCAACGCTTTCATCTACAACTTGAGGACCCACCGCTGGACGCTGCTGAAGCTGGGCGGGAGCACCTCGAACGGGACCACTCTGTACGGCATCTGGCAGAACGGCGGAGAGCGCAGTCCCAACTACACCCTCGCGGGAGGCACGTCGGTACGACAGCACCCGAAGGTACTCCAGCGCGCATTCTTGATGAACTACAACGAACGCACCGGAATCTTCGGCGCGCGGAGATACTTCAGCTACGCCAACCAGCCGACGCTGCTCACTCACTTCGAGGGAATCACCGGCGTGTCTGGCGGCTTCAACGTCGTAGCGCAGACAGCGAACGACAAGGTGGGGATGGGCTCCATCGCAGTCCGCCGCAACGGTACTTTCGGCCCGGCACGCTGGTTTGCGGTCGGCGTCGACACCAGCTCGTTGTGTGCGGGTGGTTGCAGCATGGTGACCGGGAACACCGTGTACCGAAACAAGGTGATGGGCATCTACATCCCAACCGCGACCAAGATCCCCAACAGCTATCTGGAGACCTTCTCAGCGCGCTGAGCGATCGCCGAGCGGCGCCCTAACCGGTATGCGACCGGTATGAATCGGCAGGATCCGCAGTATTGGCGGCAAGTTGGCCCGGGCGCCCCGATTAGTAGCGAGAAACCCCCGCCACGATGGGGGTTTTCCGCGTCTTCAGGGACGCAGCTGGACGGGTCCGGGACGCACGCCCGGAGCCTCCCTTGGCCCATTGGTGGCCTGTTCAAGTGTCTTTGAGTCGTCTGGTGAGGCTGATTAGCTCATCCGCGGCCTGATCCAGCTGCCAGCCCGAAGCGACGGCCTGTTCCAGCGTTTTGTCAGGGGAGGCGGCGGAGGTCTACGGCTTGCAGCTGGTTGGATCCGAAATTGCCGACGAGCAGGGTCGGATGACCGGGTTCTAGCACCACCTCGCGCGGGAACGTGCCCGTCGAGATCGTGCCGAGGAGCGCTGGATGATGGGCCAGGGCAGCGGAGGCGCCGACCACAGTCAGCTGAGCTACGGCCCCCGGGGTGTTGAACCGGTTGGAGTCCGCGACAATCAGCTCGCGGCCGCTCTTGATCAGGGCCAGACCCACGGGTGCTTCACCGACTTGGACGGTGGCCAGCTGGGAATGGGCGGGATCGGTGCCGAGCTTCGCGGCGGAGAATGCGAGCAGCTGGTTGCCCCCGCGATCCGCGACCCAGATCGTGGTCCCATCGGGCGAAGGCACGACGCGGGTGGGGTTGCAGCCGGACGGGACGGTGCTGATCACGGACCGGGAGGGCCGACTCACGGCCGTCGCGACCCTGATCACGCTGAGCGAGCCGATCTCACTGGTTGCATAGAGCCAGCGGCCGTCGGGCGACATGGCTAGGCCATCGACCAATTGACCTACCGGGATCGAGCCGACATAGCTCGACTTGCTGAAGTGGCCGGCGAGCGCGGCGCTCAGGTGATACACGGCGATCCGCGCCTCGTATTCGACCGAGACGAACGCATAACGACCGTCCCGCGAGCTCACAACCTCGATCGCGCCGCCCTGTCCGGTGTCGGGCTGCGAGAGCGTGCCCAGCACCGCGCGGCCGGCACCCGTCGTCGCCCGGCTGACGCTGACCACGGTCGCGCCGTCGCCGCCATCAGCTATGAGCAGATACCGCCCATCGCGCGTGAGCGAATCGCCCTGCGAACCGGTCGGCACTCCAATTGTCCGCATCGCGCGAGGGCGAAAGCCGGTAGTCGAAAGCACCGCCATGCGGCCATTACCCGACTCAGCGACAAACGACCACCGGCTGTCGGGCGTAACAGCGATACCGAACGGCGGCCCCGCGAGCGAGACAAACGCCGTATGCGGCGCCAGACGTGGGGCGGACGCCACCGCAGTCGTGCATGCCGTCCCCGCCGTGTGCCCAGACGGCGACAGCGGCCGTGCAGAAGCTGCGGGCAAACCCGCCGCCGCAAGGACCCCAACAACCAAGCTCACAACCAGCCCGCCACCTAGAGCTGCCGTCGCCAGCCAGCCAACGCGCTGCCGAACCAAGCTCATCCCGTCCTCTCCTCCTCGGTGCTCACGGTGTCCCACACCCACGGACCGGAGTCCCGGCGCTGGCCCTCGTGGCAAGCATCTTCTGGACTCCGAGGCCGATTGTCAATCACACACATACACGACGTGAAGCCGCTCGCTTCCGCAACGATCGACCGATGAAGGTCGAATCGGCGTCGTCGGTACTTGCGGGGCGGTGGTCCTCCTTGCTCGAGGCCAGCCTGGCGCAAGCCTGCTGGCAGGTGCCACATGCTGACGCACACTCGGTACTCCGTACCGATGCGCAGCGTCCCCGCCAGCCGTAAGGTCGGAGACGATCAAGGAGGCGTTCAATGCCACAGACCTCGGATCGGCCGCCGGATCGTCGCGTGCATCCGGTGGTTGCGCGCGATCGCCATGGCACTCGGATGGGCCGGATGCTCGGCGCCGTCTCCGCGGACGCGCGGATGCTACGCGCCATATCGGCCGACGTCGCTCACGCCGCCGACCCGCGCCACGCCGCCCGCCGCCCGCCCGCCGCCGATCCGTTCGAGCTGCGTGACCCCGAGTACATCGCGCGCACGCTTCCGGCGCTGCGCGTCATGGCGGACGTCTGGTTCCGCGCCGACGTGCGCGGGCTTGAGAACATCCCGCCGCGCGGGCCGGTGCTGCTCGTCGGCAACCACTCGGGCGGCACGCTCATCGCCGACACGTTCATCTTCGCGCAGGCGTTCTACGACCACTTCGGCCCCGAGCGCGAGTTCTTCCAGCTCGCGCACGACCTCGTGTTCAAGATGCCTGGCATCCGGGCGATGCTCACGCCCTACGGGACGGTCCCGGCCTCGCCGGAGAACATGCGGCGCGCGCTCGCGCGCAGCGCGGCACTGCTCGTCTATCCCGGCGGCGACCACGAGACCTACCGCGCCAGCTGGCACTCCGCCGACATCGACTTCGCCCACCGGACCGGCTTCGTGCGGCTCGCGTTGAAGCACGGCGTGCCAATCGTTCCGGTCGTTTCGATCGGCGGCCAGGAGACGGCGCTGTTCCTCGGACCGGGCGAGCACATCGCGCGACTGCTGCACCTGCACCGGTTGCTGCGGCTCGACGTCGCGCCCGTCCAGATCGCGCCGCCCTGGGGCGTCACGGTCCTCGACCTCCCGGGACGCCTTCCCCTCCCCGCGAAGATCTCGATCGAGGTGCTCCCGCCGATCGACCTACGCGAGGAGCTCGGCGGCGCCTACCGCGATCCCGACAAGGGGTACGAGCTCGTCACAGGGCGAATGCAGGACGCGCTGCACCAGCTCGACGAGGCGCGCGCGCTGCCGCTGATCGGTTGAGTAGTACGCGAGACGCTCAACGCACCGAGAGTGGCCCGCGTGGGCGATATCCCGCGCCGGCGGTAGCGCCGGTCCTAGCCGCCCGGGGGTTTTCCCCTGAGCGGCTGTTGGTTGTTCTCCGCGTCCGGATTGGCATCTGCTTCGGATGCCGCGCTTGGTACCCACGAGCAAGATCCGCCTCGTGGCACTTTCCGAGCCAGAATGCGAGGACTTCACGCGCCCGGAGACAGCGCGAGACCTCCGCAGGGCGCTTCGGGCCTCCGGCAAGCCGCCGAGGTGCGCACAGTGCGGAGCGGCGGCGCAGGTGACCCCCGAGGCGGCGGCCTTCCTGGTGGATGCGTATCGGCACGGCGAGGCCACCCCCGCGGTCCTTCGAATGGTCGTGATGGCGTCCTGCATCGAGTGCGGCTGGGGGACAAGGGACACCTTGAGCTACCGGCTTGTGTGTCCCAGCTGCGCGACGTCCGCAGACCTCGCCGAGGCGGAGGAGCTCCTCGGAATGAGCCGTGAGGAGCTGCGGGACTGGCTGATACGAGGCCGGGCTGCCTGAAGCGAGCTGCGCGCTAGCGGAGCGAGAATAGGAGGGAGACGACGGTGCCGGGCGTTGCTTCGCGGTTCGCGACGCGGAAGTCGTCGGCGACCCGGGCCATGATCGGAATCCCCATTCCGAGGCCGGGACTGTCGGCGCGCGGGATCAGGCCGTGTCCCTCATCGGACACGCGGATCACGAGGTGATCTGCCTCGCACCATGCCTCCGCGATCATCGTGCCGGGGTCTTGCCCCAGGTATGCGTGCACGATGATGTTTGTCAGGGCCTCGCTGACCGCCAGCCGCACGCGTTGGACCACGGGGTCGGCCGCGCCGGTCCTCTGAGCGTATTCGGCGACCTCGTTGCGCAGCCGTGAGAGCTCGTCTGCCACGGCTGGCGCGCGGATCTTGAACCGATCGGCGGTTCGGGTCGGACCGGTCACGCCTTCGGGCTATGCGGGCGCGGGCGCCGGTCGCGGGGGTCGGGTCGCGGGGCTTGCCACGCCTCGTCGAGCGGTGAGTGTCACCGTCGCGCGCGCGCGGAGGATCGCATTGGTGGCCAACGTCAGACGTAGCCGCTCGATCGTGTTCGTGGAGGCGAGGCGCAGCTCGCAGGAGCTGGCGTGCGCCTGCTCGGCGCGCGCATATAGGTCCGCTACGTCTTCTCGCCCCCAGCGCATCTGGGAAGAGGTATCAGCGATCCACACGGACGCCCACCTTTCCCGTTGGCTTCCAACGTGGTCTGAGCCGGGCTCGGTAGTTCTTACGCACCCTTGCCTGGCCGCACCTCGATCATGCGAGCTTGATCGGCGTAGCGCGGCTCGCGCTCCCTGAATTGCTCGTCGAGATCGAGGCGACAGCGGCGAAGTGAGCCACTGATGTGAGCGACGCGCCCGCAATCAGGCGCACTCCTATAGGTTGTCGTTGTGCGAGGGTCGGCGCGCAGACGCTCGATTGGCGTGTTCGCCTGCGTCGGATCGCTGCTCGTCGCGTGTGGCTGTGGCGGCAGCGCTCACAGTTCGAGCGCCACCTCGCGAGCGGCGGGCACGTCGGTGCATCCGACCGCGACGTCCGCCACGACGGCGAGCACCCCGTCCGCGGGGATTGCCGCCTGGGCCTCACAGACGCAGAAGCTCTGCATCGCCAAGCGCGCGGCAGTCGCGAGGCTTGGGTACGTGAACATCACCTACGCGGGGATCGCGCGGGTCGGATTGCCCGCCGTAAAGCGGTCGCTCGACCGCTACCTCGCCAACCTGCTGGCCGTTCTGAACGACTTCTCCCATCGCCAGCAGGGAATCGCCACGCCGCCCTCGCTGCGCCCCGTGATCAGCCAGGCGGCTGCGATCGACCTCCAGTCCCAGAACGCGACGCGGCGGGTCCGGACGGTTGTCGCGAGCTCGAACACCGCCGCGGAGCTGAGCGCCGGATTCAACGCCTGGCTGATGACGCTCCAACGCCTCTCGGCGCGCGGCGACGCGGTCGCCCGCCAGCTCGGCCTAGGGGCGTGTCGGTCGGGGGCGACCGCAACGCCCTCCGCAACGCCGTCCTGAGCTCTCCAGTAGGTTGGCCGCGTCCTTCGGCTCGTCACGATCCCAATCAGCCACTACTGCGAGAAGGCGCGCTGGGCGCTCGACCGTGCCGGGCTCTCGTACCGCGAGGAGCGCCACGTGCAACTCGTCCATCGCCTCGCTGCGCGTCGAGCCGGCGGTGGATCGACGGTTCCGGTGCTGGTGACCGGAGAGGAGGCGATCGGTGAGTCGGAGGCGATCCTCGAGTGGGTCGATCGGCAAACATCGCCTGAGCATCGACTGTTCCCGACGGAACCCGAGTTGCGCGCGGAGACCGACCGCCTGTGCCGCCGCTTCGATGCCGAGCTCGGGCCCAGCGGGCGGCGGCTGATCTACGTCCACATGCTCGCCCAGCCGAAGCTTGCGCTGCGCTTCAACAACCAGGGAGTGCCACGGTGGGAGGACCGCGCGCTTCGCTGGGGATGGCCGATCGCGGACAGCCTCGTCCGACGCGCGCTCGAGATCCGCCCCGGTGTCGAGGCCGAGGACGAGCGGGTCGTGTGGCGCGAATTCGACTTCGTCGCCGAGACGCTGTCGCGATCGGGCCCGTACCTTGGTGGCGAGCGGTTCGGGGCGGCTGATCTGACGTTCGCGGCGCTGGCCGCTCCGATGGTCGCTCCACCGACGTACGGAGTACCGCTGCCCCAGCCCGACGTGCTGCCCCCGGCCACCGCTGCGATGATCGAGCGCGCACGTGCCCATCCTGCGGGGGCCTTCGCGCTCGACGTGGTCGCCAGGCATCGAAGCGAGCGGGTGGATTGACCTCGAGCCGGCGCATCGAGCCTGGGCGCGCGCGATAATCCACCGCAGTGGGGCCAGGAGCACGGAAGATCCTGACGGGCGCTGTGGTTGCGGTCGCTGCGTGCGGCCTGTTGATCGCCGCGTCGGTGGCCGGCGCCGCGTCCTCGGGGCCGCCGTTGCCGACCAGCGACCCGTTCTATTCGTACTCGGGCTCGCTGGCGTCCGTCGCTCCGGGCACGGTGCTCAAGCAGCGGCCGGTCACGCTGGTCGACGGCGGGCAGAACGTTCCCGTCACCGCCGTCCAGGTGCTGTACCGCACCACCGGCCAGCTGGGGGAGCCGACGGCTACGGTGGCGACGATCCTCGAGCCGTCGACTGGCACCGCCGCTGCCAAGCTCGTCTCCTACCAGATGGCCTACGACGCGCTCGGCGCGCAGTGCGATCCGTCATGGACGATGCGCGGCGGGATGCCGGCGGGGGGCACGACGAACACCGACGAGGAGCAGTTCGTGGTTGGCCTCGTGGCTGCCGGCGACATCGTCGTCGTCCCCGACTACGAGGGCACGCGGCTGGACTGGGCCGCCGGCCAGGAGGAGGGCTACAACACACTCGACGGGATCCGCGCGACCAAGAGCCTGCTGAAGCTTCCGGCCTCGGTTCCGACGGCGATGGTCGGCTACTCGGGTGGCTCGATCGCGACCGAGTTCGCCTCCGAGCTCGCGCCGAAGTACTCGCCGGAGCTGAAGTTCGTCGGCGTCGCGGAAGGGGGGATCCCGGTCGAGCTCTCCCACAACCTCGACTACATCAACGGCAGCGCATCGTGGTCGGGCGTGATCCCTGCCGTGCTGGTGTCGCTCGGCCGCGCGTTCGGCTTCAACCTGAAGCCCTACCTATCAAGCTACGGGGAGAAGCTCGTCAAGCAGGTCGGCGACGAGTGCATCGGCAACTTCCTCGGCGCATGGCCGCACCTGAAGGTTCAGCAACTGCTCAAGCCGGCCTTTCAGAACATCCTCTCGATCCCGGCGGTCGTGAACATCAACAACGAGCTGATCATGAGCCGCACCGGTACCCCGACCGCGCCGCTGCTGATGGGAGTCGGGGACCTCGACGGCACCGGCGACGGCGTGATGGTCACCAAGGACGTCGAGGCGCTCGGCCACACCTACTGCCAGCGGGGGCTGTCGGTCGAGCTGCACGTCTACAACGGCGACGACCACACCAACGCCGCGATCGCGTTCCTCCCCACGGCGGGAGCCTGGCTCAATGAGCGGCTGAACGGCGCGCCGGTGCAGAACGGCTGCAGCTCGATCCCGGCCGGCAACGCACTCACACCGGTTCCGCCCGCGCCCGAGCTAAGGCTGGCGGTCGCGCGCGCGACGAAGCGCGGGGTGGTCGTCAACCTGCGCGCCAGCACCGGGACGATGACTGACCTCACGGTCAGGCTCGGACGCGGCGCCAGGACGATCTCGACGGTCGGGATCGGGCAGCTCGGGACGGCCGGGCGCCGGCTGGTCCTGGGCGGCAGACAGAACCTGAGGAGCGGCCGCTACACGCTGACCGTCACGCAGGACGGAGTGTCGCTCGCCAGGCGGTCTGTGCCGATCCGGTGACCGACGTTGACTGTTGAGGGGAGGATCGGCGAGGATCGGCGGGACAGCGACCTTTGGAGGAGTGAGGCAAATGGCTGATGCGCTGATTCTCGAGTTCGAAGGCACCGGACGCGCCGAGTACGAGGCCGTCAACGAGGTGCTTGGGATCGACATGGCCAGCGGCGAGGGCGATTGGCCCCCCGGGCTGCTCGTGCACACTGCCGGGGCGACCGAGAACGGCTGGGCCGTGATGGAGGTCTGGGAGTCCCGGGAGGCACAGGAGCGATTCATGAACGAGCGCCTCGGGCCGGCGCTCCAGGAGGGTGGGATCACCGATCCGCCCAGCCGCGCAGAGTGGCTCGATCTCGCCGCGCATCACACGCCGGGCACCTGAGCGCCAGACGGGCTGCCACAGTGCGCGGCCGGAGCCGCGGGGCTGGTGCTGGTGGCCGGCTGTGGCTCGAGCACGAAGGTCGTGGACGCATCGACCGTCAGGCCGGTGATCGACAAGCAGATTCAGGTGAGTGGCGGGCCGCCGGCCGCGTCGGTCAGCTGCCCTCAGGTCGACGCGGCCGCCGGGAAGACGCTCACGTGTCACGTCACGCTGCAGGACGGCTCGTCCTACGACATGACGATCCGGATTGACAAGCTCGAAGGTCAACGACCGCTGCTCACCGTGGTCGCCACCAAGCTTCTAACCGTCGGGCCCTACAACGTCAAACCGCTGATTGACGACCAGCTGAGCAGCATGCACCTCGCGCCGGCAAGGACGACCACGTGTCAGCACGTGGCGGCGAAGCTCGGCGCGACGTTCACCTGCACGGTGACGCTCGTCAACGGGCACGTCGTGACCGACGGGTTCCAGCTCGAGACCGTGAGCGCGACGGGGCCGACGTTCGTGATCCACACGCTCAGCGTCAAATAGCAGGGGGACGCGGGGCGCTTGTGGTGGAATGCGGTTCAGTGCGGCTCGATGCGCGAACGCTGATCGTCGGAGCCCTCGCGTGCGTCCCGCTCGCGAGCGCGGCGTCCGCCGCGGCCGCCACGCTGAAGGTCGACACCACCAGGGACGAGCTCGCTGCGCGCGACGGCAGGTGCTCGCTGCGGGAGGCGATCACCGCCGTCGAGGCGCCGGGCCGGCGCACCGACTGCGGGAGGGCCGGGCGAACGGCGAACACGATCGTCCTCCGCGCGGGCCGATACATGCTGACGATCGCGCCGGTGGGCGCAGACGACAACACCAGCGGCGACCTGAACCTGACCGGCGCCCCGCCGCTCACGATCGTGGGCGGCGGGACGAGCGCCACCGAGATCGACGCGAGCATGCTGGGCGACCGGGTGCTGTCGATCGCGAGTGGGGCGGGGCTCACGCTGCGCTCGCTCAGGATCACGGGCGGTCGCCCGCCGGAGGCCAAGCCGGGCCTGCCGGGGCTCGCCGATGCGAGCTGCGCCGCGACCGGCGCCGGCGCGTCCGGCGAGGATGCCGGGGCCGCCGGCGAGGGCGGGGGCATCTTCAACAGCGGGACGCTGGTCCTCGACCGGGTCGCGGTGATCGGCAACCGCGCGGCCGCCGGTGGATCCGGGGGGGCGGGCGGGAGCCAAAGCACGGGCGGCGGCTGTGGGGGAGGAAACGGTGGGCAGGGCGGCAGCGGCGGCGGCGTGTACAACCGCGGCAGCTTGACGGTCACCAACTCGACGATTCGCGGAAACTGGGCGGGAGCCGGGGGAGCGGGCGGCGCAGGCGGCGGCGGTGGTGCGTTCGGGAGCGGCGGTTCGGGCGGCGCCGGCGGCGCCGGCGGTAACGGCGGCGGTCTCTACAACCTGGGCCGGCTGTCGGTGATCGGCTCGACGATCCACGCGAACCGGGGCAGTTCGGGCGGAGCCGGGGGTCCCGGGGGCGCCGGTATCGGGTCGCCGGGGGTCGATGGCCACGGCGGGCCGGGCTCTTGGGGGGCCGGGATCTACACCGCCGGCGGCAAGCTGAGCGTGACCGACAGCACCTTGGTGGGCAACTCGGCCGGTGCCGGCGGCGCCGGCGGCGGCATCACGGGGCCAGGCGGAAATGGGGGCGCCGGCGGCGCGGTTGCCGCGGTCGCGAGTTCCGCGACATTGCGCAACGTCACCGTGGCCGACGACGGGGTCGGCGCCGGGGGATCGTCGACGGCCGCCGCGGGAGCGCCCGGCACCGGCGGCGGGCTGTTCGTCGACTCCGCGAGGGCCGCCGACGAGATGCGCTTGCAGAACACGATCGTCGCGTCGAGCACCGGCTCGGGCTGCGCGAGCAGCGCCGCGTCCGCGATCGCCAACCGCGGCCACGACCTGAGCTACGGCGACGGGAGCTGCCCTGGCGGCACAGGGAACCCGGAGCTCGGCCCGCTGCAGGACAACGGCGGGCCGACTTGGACGATGGCGCTCGGCGCGCGGAGCGCCGCGATCGACCGGGTTCCCCGCCGGCACGCCGGCTGCCCGGCGACCGATCAGCGCGGGGTCGATCGTCCCCAGGGCAGGGCGTGCGACATCGGGGCATACGAGTTCGCAAACCCGGCGATCACGATCACCTCGCCCTCACCCCACGCTTCCTATCAGCGCGGCACCCGGGTCGTGGCGCGCTTTCGGTGCGACGAAGGCGGCGTCCGCAGCGCGATCGCCAGCTGCAAGGGGAGCGTCGCCGGCGGCCACGCGATCGGCACCGGGCGGCTCGGAAACGCGCGGTTCGTCGTCACCGCGATCGACAAGAGCGGACGACGAGCCCGGAGGAGCGTTCGCTACTTCGTGTTCCAGTACGTCAATCCCGTCCGGGAGGTGAGTGCCCTCGCGCCGCGGCGTATCGACCTCGGCGTCGACTACTCCGGCTTCGGCCCACTGCTGGCGCTCGGAGATGGCGTCGTGACGATGGCGACCGACTCCGACTCGGGGCCATCGAGCTGCTGGGCGATCAGCTGCTGGCCGGGAGGCGGGATCGTCGTGTACCGACTGCTGGACGGCCCGTTCGCCGGCAAGTACGTGTACGCGGCCGAGCACGTCACCGTCACCGTCCATCCGGGCCAGCGGATCCGGGCCGGCCAGCAGATCGCGACGCTGTACCAGGGATATCCGTGGGTGGAGTTCGGCTGGGCGGCCGGCCCCGGTCCGGAGGCCCTGGGGATCGCCGACGGGCATCAGTGCACGTGCGGCGATCCGGGCGGGTGGTCGACGATCGACGGGCGCAACATGGACCAGCTGCTGGTCGGCCTGGGCGCGCCGTCCGGATGGCTGCAGGCGACGCCCGACCAGAGCATGCCGCCCGGCTGGCCGAGCTGGCCGGGGTGAGCGACGCCCGGTTGCCCAAGCTCGTCCGAATGCTCGATACATTCAATTGACTAGTTGGAAACAATGTCGGAAGAGATCCCCTCCACCCGTCCACGAGCCGGGGGCAAATCAGGCTCGAAGCGGACGCCCCGCCGCCTGTCCCGAGATGCCCGGCGCGAACAACTGATCGACGTCGCGATGCCGCTCGTCGCCGAGCAGGGGATCGCCGGCCTGTCGCTCGACGAAGTCGCGCAGCGCGCGGAGGTCACGCGGAACCTGCTCTATCACTACTTCCCGCGTGGGCGCGACGACATCATGGTCGCGGTCGGGGAGCGTGCCGGTCACGAGCTCACCGATGGCTGGCTGACCGACGAATCGATCCCGCTCGAGCAGCGGATGGCGAGCAACTTCTTCCGTTTCTTCGCGCACGCGCGCGAGCCGTCACTCGCGTGGCGCGTGTACCGGCTCGCGCGCGCGTCGACCGATCCCGGGCTGCACGCGATCATCAACCGCTTCCAGGATGTGATCGTCCAAGGGGTCTCGCAGAACAACCTCGGCACGCCCGACCCGCCGCCGATCGCGCGGATGACGATCAAGGCGTGGCTCGCGTTCGGCGAGACGCTGTTTGACGAGGCGCGCGAATCGCAGGTACCTCAGGAGGAGGTCCTGCAGCTGCTCGCGGAGACGATTCAGACGACGATGAACACGATCCGCGCCAGGCTCGGGACGGCTGACGCTCAGCCGCCCGCCGACGCGGTGTAAGCCCCCGCGGCCAGCAGCTCAGCGCTCGAGGATCTCCTTGAGCTTCGCCAGGTCCTTGCGGTTGGCGCGGCGCATCGCGGTGGAGATGAACGGGGCCGACAGCGCTCCGAATCGCGGCGGCTCGCCGCGGTTGCGCAGCGTCATCCGGGTCGTGCCGCGGGCGGCGTCCTCGAAGCCGTAGGTCGTCTCGATCGGGAACGGTCCGTGCTCGGTGCTCATCACGAAGCGGCGTCCGGGGTCGAGCTCTCGGACCTCGTAGGTGTAGGCGAGCCGCCGGCCCAGGAACTGCGCGACGAACGCGATCTGAGACCCGACCGCCAGCGGTGGCCGGGTCTGCCATTCGACCGCCTTGATGTTCCGGCACCACGCGGTCGCGTTGTCAGGGTCGAACGCATACGCGGCGACGTCCTCGCGCGGGCGCTCGATGACGATCTCCGTCAGCACGTCGACCGGCACCCGCCGAGCTTATAGGCGCCCTCGATGCGCCCCGCGGACTACGCCGGCGCCGTGGCCGCTGCGGCCGCCCGCCCGGCGATCGCGCGCGCCGCCCCCGTTCGCGCGCGCTCCTGGCCGGCCGGGATCACGCGCTTGCGCAGGTCGTGCTCGTACACGTAATAGTCGAGCTGCATCGTGTGGCGCGGGCGCTTGTTGTAGTGGCCCGTGAAGCGGCGCTCGTCCGTGCGGATCTCGTGCTCCATCTCGGCGGGTGCCGGAAGCGCCCAATCGCCGCCGAGCCACCGGCCGGCGAGCTTGGACTGACACTCGGCGAACGGGAAGATCGTGGGAATCGCCTGGCCGAACCCGATGAAGCAAAGGTCGTCGAGCCCCGGCTTGAACATCCGCTTGTAGAGCGGCAGCACGTTCCCCGGCGCGGAGATGAACTCCGGATCGAAGAACGGAAAGCTGATCTGGTAGCCGGTCGCGTACACGATCGTGTCGACCTGCTCGACGCTCCCGTCGGTGAACCGGACCCGGTCACCCAGCAACTCGGCGACGTTGGGCTTCGCGACCGCGTCGCCCGAGCCGAGCCGCAGCAGCAGCTCGCTCGACACGGTCGGGTGCGCGTCGAGGAACTTGTGGTTCGGAGTCGGCAGCCCGAAGTCCTCCATCCGCCCCGACACAAGTCGCGGGAGGAACTGCGCGAGCCGCCGCTGCAGCTTGAGCGGGAGCCGGGGGTTGGTCTTGAACACCTGGTCGGCGGGCCGGCCGAACACGTACTTGGGCATCACCCACGCGCCGCTGCGGGTCGAGATGAAGACCCGCTCGGCGATCCCCTTGCGGGCGAGCTCGGAGGTGATGTCCACGGCGCTGTTGCCGATCCCGACTACGAGCACGCGCTTGCCGGTCAACTCGAGCGGGTCGGTGGGGTCGATGTAGTGGTGCGAGTGCAACGTCTGGCCGTCGAAGTCCCCGGGGAACTCGGGATACGACGGGTCCCAGTGGTGCCCGTTGCAGACGAGCAGCGCGTCAAATTGATGGTCGGCTCCGTCCGAGCTCGTGATCCGCCAGCCGCCGCCGTCGAGCCGCTCGGCCCGCTCGACGGCGGTGTTGAAGCGGATCCTGTCGCGCAACCCGAACCGGTCCGCGTACTCGCCCAGGAACTGCTTGATCTCGGTGTGGTGCGGAAAGTCGGGATACCGCACGTCCATCGCGAAGTCCTCGAAGCTGATCGCGTTCTTCGAGGTGTCGATGTGCAGCGAGCGGTACGCCGACGAGCGCCCGTTCGGGTTGCGGAAGTACCAGTTGCCGCCGACGTCGTCCGAGGCCTCGAAGCAGATGTGCGGGACGCTCCAATCGCCCAGCGCCTTGACCGCGGTCAGCCCGCTCACGCCCGCTCCGATCACGCAGGTCGTCGGTCGCTCGGACATTCAGACGCAGTGTATGGGCGACCTGGCGGCGGGACCTAGCCGAGCGCCGCCACTCCGGTTAGGCTCGCCGCCGGTGGGGCACACGATCAAAACGACGCGCCTGACGACGAGGCGCGATTTCCTGAGGGCGAGCGCCGCTGCCGGCGCGCTGCTGGCCGCGCCTGAGCTGGCGGGGTGCGGATCGACCTCGAACGACCGGATCGCGCGGGTTGCGATTCACCCGGCGATCGGGATCGCGCGGGTCGGGAACAGCCGAGACAGCTTCTTCTTCGGGCCGGAGGTACCCGGCGCGCTCCCGCACGCCGTCGGCGGCTTCAAGGATGCGCATGGAGCGGTGGCGCGACAGGCGGCGCGCTTCCGGGTGTTCGGACTCGATCGGCGCGGCCGGGTTGTGCGCGAGCTGACCGCCGCGGACGCCCAGATCACGTGGCGCGTCGACGTGGCCAACAGCAAGGCCGCGTGGTACGAGTTCGACACCGCCTTCGATATCCCCGAGGCGGTCCCGGCTCCGATTCGCAACCCGCAACTCAAGGGGTCCGCGCGGGCTCGCCTGGCGGTGACGCCGCCCGGCCGATCGGTGACCGGGACGGGGGCGGGTCCTGTCGCGCTGAGCGGCGGCTCGTTCCTGGGCGAGACAGTATCGCTGGGCGAACTGATGACGGACGGCGGCGGGCGTCTGGTGTTCCTGCCTGCCGAGGGTCGCGGGTACTCGCCCGGCGCGGCGCCGCTCGGCGGCTTTGCCGAGAACCCCGGCTGGACCGACGACATCGCCGACGGGCCGGTTCGTGCGACGGTCAGGCTCGGTTCCCGGACGCTCGAGGCGGACCCCGCATGGGTGCTCGTCACGCCCCCCAACTACGCGCCCGCGATGGCCCACGGCGTCGTCACCGCCTACGACGCCGCGCGCTCGGCGCTGGTCGACGCCGGGATGCTCGAAGCGGGTCCGGTGAGCTTCGCCCAGGACATCTTCCCGATCTTCGAGCGGCTCGTCGATCTGCAGTGGGTGAGCGCGGGGTTTCTCGAGCTGAACGGGTTCGGCAGCGCGCACGACTGGACGGCCGACGGGATGCCCGACAAGCTCGCCGACCGCTCGAGCGCGAACGCCGCTTTCCGGCGAGGGGTGTTCGCGGGGTTCCGGAGCCCGTCGTTCCGGGTGCGAGAGGAGCACGCGGTTCCGGAGCTGTACGGCGACGCGCTCTCGTTCAAGAAGCCGAGTAACCGTGCGTGGCTCGCCGTCACGCCGCTGCAGTACCGCAAGCTCGCGGCGTGGGCGGAGGGTGACTTCGCGGATGACCGCGGTGGCGCCCGCACTCCCGCGCCGCTCGATGCGCTACCGCTCCAGCAGCGCCCGGAGGCGCTCGACCGTGCGGCGCTCGAGTCGTGCCTCGGCGGCGCGTTCCACCCGGGGATCGAGGTGTCGTGGACGCTTCGCGCGGCAACGCTGTGGTCCAAGCCGTTCCGGCTGAAGGTGCGCAGCGCCAGCTTCGAGCTCGAGGACTACGGCGCGATGCTGACCCGGCACAAGGTGTTCGCGGCCGGCGGCCCGCTCGACGGCGTCGGCCCGGGCGGCCTGACGCAATGGCTGGGGCTGCCGTGGCACGCCGACGGCGCGAGCTGCCGCTCGGGCTATCAGCGGCGCATCTCGACCGTGCTGCCGACGTTCTGGCCCGCGCGGATCCCGACCCAGGTGCTGTCAGAGGCCGACTACCGGATCGTGCTCGACCGGTCTCGCCCGCTCGCCGAGCGCCAGGCGGCATTCCGTCGACGCCGCGACTGGGAGCGGTTCATCGCGAGGCCGACGAGGCCCCCGACGCTCGAGCTGATGGTCCACGACTGGCCGAAGCTGGGAATCGTGGCCGAGCGGCCGGGCCCCGGGGACGCTGAGTTTCCGCGGGCGTTCAAGGTCGAATCCTACGTCGGCTTCAAGTCCGAGCCGGAGCACGAGTACGGCGCGGACCTGTGGGTGCCGCAGGTGCCGTAGACCGCAGCGGCCGCGCGTGAATCGTCCGCGGCCGCGGATACCGTCACCGGCGGATGAAATGGCCCAAGCGCATCCGGCTTCGCTGGGTCGTCGCGGCCTACTTCACAGCCGGCCAGGTGTACGTGTGGTGGCAGTACCTCGCGATCACGCCGGGCCACACCCGGACAACCGCCGAGGTGATCATCCCGGCGGTGCTCGAGATCCTGGTCGCGCTCGTGATCGCCGGGTACGTGATCCTCGAGTACCGGTCGCTCGTCTGGGTGATGCTCGCCACGGCGAACGCGATCGTGCTGCTGGTCGTCGACTTCGCCACCTGGTACGTCTCGACCGGTACCGCCGCGAACTGGATTCCCCGGCTGACGCGCTTCGACGGGCTGGCAGTCGCGCTGGGGACGCTGACGACCGCGGGGGCGCCCGGAATCGTGCCGCGCTCGGAGCTCGCACGTCACATCGTCACGACCCAGCTGGTCGTCGACATCGCCGCCGCGATCGTCCTGTTCGGGCTGTTCGTCGGACGGATCTCCAGCCGATCGTCCAGGGCCGCTGCGCGGTCCGCGGTCGTCCGGCAGCCGGCGGCACCTTCACCCGGGCAGGGCTAGCGCGGACGGCCGGGTACGACGTGCGTCCGCAAGCCAAGAGCATTTCCATCGCCGCCCCGGGCGCCGTTAGGCTTCGGCCGGGGCTATGGCATCCGTTCTCTACCGGCTAGGTGGATGGACCTACGACCGCCGGGGGACGGTCGTGGCGATCTGGGTGGGCGTGCTGGTGGCGCTCGGCGTGCTCGCGGCCGCGTTGGGGGGGAAGGTCAGCAACTCGTTCACGGTTCCGGGCACCGAGAGCCAGCGCGCGCTCAACCTGCTCAACAAGGAGTTCCCCGGCTCGGGCGGCGCGACCGCCCGGATCGTGTTCGCAGCGCCGGTCGGGCACACGCTGCTCGAGTCCCGGTACCGGACGCTGATCGCGCCGACGATCCGCGCCGCAAGGCAGGTCCCCCAGACGGTCGGCGGCGCGCAGGCATTCAGCCAGAGCTTCCAGCTCTCGAACGACCGGCGGATCGCGTTCGCGGACCTGCAGTTCTCGGTCCCCGTCGACAAGGTCTCGGCCTCGACCAAGGCGGCGCTGGCCAGGGTTGCGGCGCCCGCGCGCAAGGCCGGCCTCCAGGTCGAGTACTCGGGCGGCGTGATCGTCACGCACGCGCGCGGCGAGGGGATCGGGGACATCATCGGGCTGGTGGTGGCGTTCATCGTCCTGGCGATCGTGTTCGGCAGGGCGCTCCCGGCGACGCTGCCGCTGATCACCGCGATCGTCGGTGTCAGCGCGGGGCTCCTTGTGATCAACATCTTCGCGAGCGTCGTCGATGTTTCCGCGACCACACCGACGCTCGCGACGATGCTCGGGCTGGCGGTCGGGATCGATTACGCGCTGTTCATCCTCAGCCGGCACCGCCAGCACCTCGCCGAGGGGCTCGAGCCGCGTGAGGCGGCCGCGCGGGCGGTCGCGACGGCCGGCGGGTCGGTCACTTTCGCGGGGGCGACGGTCGTGATTGCGCTGCTCGGATTGCTGGTGGTCGGGATCCCGTTCCTGAGCGTGATGGGCCTCGGGGCCGCGGCGACGATCGTGATCGCGGTGCTGATCGCGCTGACGCTGGCCCCGGCCCTGCTCGGCTTCAGCGGCGCCCGGCTGCGCAAGGGCAAGAACGTCGATCCGCAGACGTCGATGGGACATCGGTGGGCGGAGTTCGTGGTGCGCCACCGGATCTTCGCGGCGCTCGGCGTGATCGTCGTGTGCCTCGCGGTGGCGATCCCCGCGCTGCACATGCGCCTGGGCCTGCCGGACGACGGCACCAAGCCCAAGGACACCACCGAGCGCCAGGCCTATGACCTCCTCACCCAGGGATTCGGGCCGGGCTACAACGGTCCGCTGCTGGTGGTGTTCACCGGCAACGCCAACACCCCGGACCTCGAGCGTCTCGGCGGCCAGCTCGTGACGGCGACGCAGGGGCTCAAGAACGTCGCCCAGGTCTCCGATCCGATCCCGAGCCCGAACGGCAACGTGGTGATCGTGCAGGTGACCCCGAAGACGAGCCCGCAATCCGAGGCGACCAAGACGCTCGTTCAGGCGATCCGCACCAGGGCCAAGCCGTTGGCCGGCTCGGGCGTCGAGGCGCTCGTCACCGGTACGACCGCGGTCAACATCGACACCGCGGACAAGCTCGCGGCCGCGCTGCCCGTGTTCCTGCCGCTGATCGTGATCCTGGCGCTGATCGTGCTGCTGCTCGCGTTCCGCTCGCTGCTGGTGCCGATCAAGGCGGTGCTCGGGTTCCTGTTGACGATTGCGGCGGCGTTCGGATTCGTGACCTGGGTCTTCCAGGACGGGAATCTCAACAGCGTGCTCGGGGTTCCCGCCACCGCACCGGTCACCAGCTTCTTGCCGATCATCATGATCGCGATCCTGTTCGGGCTGGCGATGGACTACGAGGTGTTCCTCGTCTCGCGGATGAAGGAGAGCTACCTGCGTTCGAAGGACGCGGTCCCGGCGGTGATCGAAGGCTTTTCCGCGGCATCCCGGGTGGTGACGGCCGCGGCGATCATCATGTTCTCGGTGTTCGCGAGCTTTGTCACGGGCGACGACCTGATCGTCAAGTCGTTCGGCGCGGTGCTCGCGTTCGGCGTGGTGATCGACGCGTTCCTGGTCCGGATGACGCTGGTGCCCGCCGTGCTCGCGATGCTGCGCGATCGCGCCTGGCACCTGCCGGGATGGCTCGACCGCCACGTTCCCGACCTCGACGTCGAGGGCGAGCAGCTGATCGAGCAGCTGGACCACGGGCAAGGGGCTCCCCCGGCGGACGCGGCCGCGGCCGCGGCCGACCCGGCTCCGGCCGGTTAGTCCGGCAGCAGCGGCACCCACGGCCCGGGGTCGCGCCCGACCAGCCTGGCGCGCGTGATCGCACTGGACCCGAACCGGTCGCGGATCGTGTCGAGCGTGGCGTCGAGCTCGCGGGCGCGCTCGAGCGGCAGCCGCAGCTGCACGCCGGTGCGATCGCCGAGGTTCGTGAGCGCGACCCCGAGCAGCGTCAGGCCGCGCCGGGAGATCGCCGGCATCGCAAGCTCGAGCAAGCCGGTCGCGACCGCGAGGATCGCCTGGGTCTCGGAGGTGGGGTCGAGCAGCGTGCAGGAGCGCGTCGCGCGCGAGTAGTCGGAGAACCTAAGCCGCAGCACGACCGTCCGGCACACCCTGCCGGCGGCGCGCATCCGGCGCGTGACCCGGTCCACGAGGATCATCAACACCGCGTCGAGCTCGTGGCGTGGTCGCGGCCGCCGGCCGAGCGCGCGCTGAGCGCCGATCGACCGGCGTCGGGCGCGGGTGCGTACCGGACGCGGGTCGCGGTTGTGCGAGAGCGCGTGCAGGTGCCGCCCGGCCGCGCGTCCAAGGATCCTCATCAGCGTCGCCTCGTCGAGCTCGGCGACCTCGCGCACCGTCGCGATCCCGCGCGAACGGAGCTTCGCGGAGGTGACGCGCCCGACGCCCCACAGCCGCTCGACCGGAAGCGGGTGGAGGAATCCGAGCTCGTCGTCGGGCGGGACCACCAGCAGGCCGTCGGGCTTCGCGACCGCGCTCGCCACCTTGGCGAGAAACTTCGTGCGCGCCACGCCGACGCTGATCGGGAGCCCGACCTCGGCTCGCACGTCCCTGCGCAGCCGCGCCGCAATCTCCGCGGGGGTTCCGGAGATCCGCTCGAGTCCGCGCACGTCGAGGAACGCCTCGTCGATCGACAGCGCCTCGACCGACGGCGCGACCCGCTCGAACACCGAGAACACGGCCTTGCTGGCCTCGCTGTACGCGGACATCCGCGGCGGCACGACAACCGCCTGCGGGCACAGCCGCCGAGCCTGGGCGCCGCCCATCGCCGTCTTGACGCCGAACGCCTTGGCCTCGTAGCTGGCCGCCAGCACCACCCCTGCCCCGACGATCACCGGCCGGCCGCGCAGGCGCTGATCGTCGCGCTGCTCGACCGAGGCGTAGAACGAGTCGAGGTCCGCGTGGAGGATCGTCGCGCCGGCTGACACGAACATATGTTCGCATGCGGGCCCGACGAGTATCACAGGACGAACTTCGGCCAGAACCGCTTTGAGTTCGGGGTCACGGTGCCTACAGTCCCGCGGCGGTGAGGAAGGGTCTGCGCGCACACATCGTCCATCTGACGCTGCTCGGCGTCGGTGCTTTCGCGGTGCTCGCCGGCGGCCTGACCGCCTCGGCGGCCGCCGACACCCCATGGCTGGTCGGCTTCGCCAAGCAGTCGGTCGACCCGCGACCGTGCCCGGCCCCGGATCCCTCGCAGCCGTGCGACCTGAATCAGAATTTCCACCTGGGCGGCTTCGGCCTGGGTCCGACGAGGGTGTCGGTAGGGCCGCTCGTCGAGCCTGACGGCACGGTCGAGAGCATCTACGCGCGGGCGGTGGCGATCTCGAACCGGCGCGGGCAGACGCTGATGCTGGCCGACATCGAGAACCAGGGCATGTTCGCCGCCTACAAGCAGGGGCCCTTCGGACTTTGGGACATCCGTGCCCAGGTCTCGCACGACACCGGTGTGCCGGTGGAGGACATCGTCGTGAACACCGACCACAGCCACGCCGGCCCGGACATGATCGGCCTCTGGGGCGGGGTGCCGGTGAGCTACCTGCAGCTGGTCCACGACCAGGCGGTCAAGGCGCTCGATCAGGCGTACGCCAACCGGGTGCGCGCGAGCATCGACGTCGGCACCGACACGCCCACGATTCCCGATTCGTCCACCGGCGGCTACGTGCCCGGGACCGCGACGCCGGGCGAGACCATGGACCACAGCCAGTTCGGCGTGGACACCGGACCGATCGGCGCGGCGCAGAACAACGGCTACCCGGTGCTGAGCCCCCCGGCGGGGACCCCGAGCACCGGGACGGGGTATCGCGATGACCTGGTCGACACCCAGCTTCGCGTGCTGCAGGCTTATAGCGGCTCGGGCCGGCCGCTGGGGACGCTGATCAACTACGCCGCCCACGCGGACGTGATGGGCGGAGGGAACCTGAACTACTCGGCCGACTGGCCCGGCACGGTGGCCGACGCGACCGAGAAGGCGCTCGGTGAGCCGGTGGCGGTGACGATGCCGGCCGACGTTGGGCGCACGCAGCCGCCGCGGCCGTTCAGCGACCCCAAGTGCGACACCCCCGGCCACATCAACTGCAACACCGACCAGCTGATGACGTGGACGAGGCTGTTCACCCCCTGGGTGCTGCGGGCCGTGCAAACCGCGGCGCCGGTGCGCGGCAGGCAGATCTCGAGCCGCGAGATCTTCACTCGCGAGGTGGTGACGAATCCGGCGCTGCTGGGGGTGACCTACTCGGGCGAGGCGCCGGTGCGCGGCTTCGGCGCCTATCGCGCCTCGACCGCGCCCTGGATGTCCGGGAATGTGCTGGGCACGTTCGCCTCGGTGCACCGGATCGGTGACGTGCTGCTGACAGCGAACCCGGGCGAGGCCTATCCCGACGTCCGCTCGGGGCTCCTGAAGGAGATCGGCGGCGAGCAGGCCGCCTTCACGTTCGGCCTGGCCAACGACCAGCTCGGATACCTGATCGCGCCCGCCAGCGAGTATCCCTGGATCACGTACGCCAATCCGGGCAACGACAACAGCTTCTTCAACGTTTCGGTCAACTACGGCGACCACGACTACTGCACCCAGCTGGGCGCGGCTCGCGACCTCGGGTTCGGCTCGACGTACGACCCGGAGCCGTACGGCTCCGACGCGGTCCAGCCGAACTGCTCGGTGCTCACCGCCTCCGACGTCGCGCCGCAGGGTCCCTCGCCCCAGCAACCCTGGCCCTTCGGAGACGGGGTCGCGGCGCCGTTCTCGACGTAGACGTGAGGATCGGCGTGAAGGCTGCTGCCGCGCTCGCGACGCTCTCATCGGCGCTGTCGGTCGTGCCGGCCGCGGCACGCGCCGCCGTTCCGCCGGTTCCGGATCGGGATCCGTTCTACGCGGTGCCGGCGCACATCGGCCGGCTGCCGAACGGCACGGTCCTCGCCTCCCGTTCGATCACTGCGTACGCCGGCCTGGTGCCGCTCCCCGCCCGGGCGTGGGAGGTGAAGTACAAGACGCTCGACAACCAGGGTCACGCGACCGCCACCGTCACGACGATCATGATCCCCGACGTGTCCTGGAGCGGGCCGGGGCCGCGGCCGCTGGTCTCCGACCAGACCTACGAGGACGGCGTCGGCGCCAAGTGCTCGCCCTCGTACGCCCTACACGCCGGGCTGCAACCCGGCTCGCAGGCCGGCACCTCGCTGTCGGAGGACGAGACGAACTTCATGGCCGCGATGCTGTCACGCGGTTGGGCGGTCTCGGCCCCCGACTACGAAGGGCCGAGGTCGCAGTTCCTCGGCGCGGCGGGCGAGGCCAAGCAGGTGCTCGACGGGGTTCGCGCGGCGCTGCGCTTCAGGCCGGCCGGGTTCGCTCACACCACGCCCGTTGCACTGTTCGGGTACTCGGGCGGCTCGCTGGCCTCGAGCCTCGCGGCGCAGCTGCAGGCGCGCTACGCCTCCGGGCTGAAGCTGAGGGCGATCGCGCTCGGCGGCGAGGTGGCCGACCTTCACGCGACTGCTCAGGGGTTCCTCAACTCTCCCGCCGGCGCAGCGATCATCGTCGGCCTGATCGGCCTCAACCGCTCCTATCCGGGAGCCAACCTGTTCCGGTACCTGAACGCCGCCGGCAAGCAGCTGATGGCCGCCAATCAGGACGACTGCCTGCCCGACGCGATCGCCAAGTACCCGCTGTTCGACGTCTCCAAGTACGAGGCGGTGCCGGATGCCACCGACGCGCCGGGGGTCGTCTCGGCGGAGCACAAGACGAGCCCGCTGTGGCTACCCGGTGCGCCGACGGCGCCCGTCTACGACTACCACGCCACCGACGATGAGTTCGCGCCGATCGGCCCCGATCGGCAGCTGATGCAGCGCTATTGCACCGCGGGCGTGGTCGTCGACCACGTCGAGAATCCGGTCGGTGAGCACCTGACCGAGACGTCCGCCGGCTTCCCCGGGGCGATCACCTACCTGGCCGACCGGTTCGCCGGCCGGCCCGCACCCGACACCTGCCACCAGTCCGGTCCGGCGCCGCTCGCCTGACGGCGCCAGCTAACCGCCGGCGCCGTTCGATGGCCTGATGTTCTGGTTGAGGTGGAACAGGTTGGACGGGTCGTACTCGTCCTTCAGCGCCACGAGCCGCGCGTACTTGTCCGGCCCGTACGCCGACCGCACGCGCTCCTCGCCTTCGTCGGAGGTGTAGTTCAGGTACACGCCGGTCGTCGTCTGCGGCGCGATGTCGGCGGACAGTGCCTTCGCCCAGGCGATGTGCGCCTCGGCGGTTTGCTGATCGGGCTCCATCCAGAGCGACAGCGCGTGGTAAACCCAGCGTACGTCGCGGCGGCCGAGGGCGGTGTCGTCCTCGCCCACCCTCGAGATCGCTCCGCCCATCGGCTCGAGCAGCAGCTGCACGAGCGGTCCGGGGCGGTTCGCCCCGTACCGGACGAGCTTCGGAATCGCCTCGTCGCTGAGATCGTCGAGGAACTCCGCCCTCATGTACGCACGCGTGCCGTGCGGACCGCCTGCATCGAGCATCGACTGGAGCGCGACGTACGGCATCGGCTGGACCATGTCCATCACCGGCTGCGCCGCCTCGCGGATCGGCGCGAGCACCCGCTCGCCCTCCGCGTGATCGCCCGTCCAGCAGATGAGCATCCCGACGATCGGCTTGAAGTGCATCTCCGCGGGCACGAACGGCTCCGGCGGCGCGCTGATGAAAGCGATCCCGGCGCCGAGGTCCTCGGGCGCGTCGCGCATGTATTCGCGCATGAACTCGAGGATCGCCGGGGCCCGGTCGGGAAGCGAGACGAGCATCCCGCCGTAGATGATCGGGCCGACCTCGTGGAGCCGGTACTCGAACGAGGTGACGATCCCGAAGTTGCCACCTCCGCCACGAAGCCCCCAGAACAGCTCGGGGTTGACGTCGGCGCTGGCGTGCACCACGTTGCCGTCGGCCGTCACGAGCTCCGCGGACAGCAGATTGTCGGCCGTCAGCCCGCACTTGCGCTCGAGCCAGCCGCTTCCGCTCCCGAGCGTGAGGCCGGCGATCCCGGTGCTCGAGAACCGCCCGCCGGTGACGGCGAGCCCGTGCTCCTGCGTGGCGGCGTCGAAATCGCCCCACGTCGCGCCGGCCTCGGCGCGGACGGTGCGCGCTTCGGGGTCGACCTCGATCGACTTCATCGCCGACAGGTCGATCACGATCCCGCCGTCACACGTCCCGTATCCGGCGACCGAGTGGCCCCCGGAACGGACCGCCACCTCGAGGCCGCTCTCGCGGGCGAAGTTCACCGCCGCGACCACGTCGCCGAGCGCCCGGCACCGCGCGATCAGCGCCGGTCGAGAGTCGCACAGCCCGTTCCACACGCGTCGCGCCTCGTCGTATCCGGCGTCGCCGTCCTGCAGCAGGTCACCGCTGAATCGCGGCGCCAGCCCCTCGACTGCCCCTGCGAGTACCGTGCGCTCCATGCGCCCCTCCTTCTGGTTGTCTGAGCGGTCCCTGTCGCCCCATGCTGTGACCGGCCGGGCCGATTGTTGTCCGCCTACGCCGGGGTGTCAAGGCCGGCGGACATGAACCGGACCGAGCTGGGAGAGCACGACGTGGTCGGGGTGCGCGCCGATAATCCGGGGCCGTTCACGCTGGCCGGCACGAACTCCTGGATCGTCGGCCGGGACCCTGCCTGGCTGGTCGACCCCGGCCCCGCGCTCGATGCCCATCTCGAGGCGCTGACGGGGGAGATCGAGCGCCGGGGAGGGCTCGGAGGGATCGCGCTGACCCACGACCACGCCGACCACGCGGAGGCGGTGCCGGCGATCCGCGCGCGGTTCCCCGACGCGCCGCTCGCCGCGGCGCGCGGCGGGGTCGACGTGCGGCTCGCCGAGGGCAGCCGGTTCGGCCCGTTCGCCGCGATCGAGACACCAGGCCACGCTGAGGACCACCTGGCGTTCGTGACCGGCGGGATCGCGCTGACCGGGGACGCGGTGCTCGGGGAGGGAAGCGTGTTCGTGTTCCCGTATCCCGGGGCGCTGGCCGGCTACCTGGAGGGCCTCGGCCGGCTGCGCGAGCACGAGCTCGAGCTGCTGCTCCCGGGTCACGGACCGCTCGTCACCGACCCGGCCGCCAAGCTCGACGAGTACGTGTCGCACCGCCTCGAGCGCGAGCGCCGGTTGGTCGCCGCGCTCGAGGAAGGCCTGCGCACGACGGACGAGCTGCTGGACGAGGTCTGGGACGACGCTCCGGCGGCGCTGCGACCGGCGGCCGCGTGGACGCTCGCCGCGCACCTCGACAAGCTCGAAGCCGAGGCACGGCTTCCGCCCGGGGTCGAGCGACCGGACGTCAGGCTTTAGCCGCTGCCAAGCGGCGGCGCGCGAGCTCCATCGCCGCGGTCAGCGGTGTGGAGCCCATCGACTCGGCGTCGTCGAAGATGCGCCGGAGGGTGTCGCCGATTCCGCGCACGCGCCGGCGGGCGTCGGCCGGGTCGTATCCGCCGAGCTCCTCGGCGATGTTGATCAGTCCGCCCGCGTTGACGACGAAGTCCGGCGCCCACAGGACGCCCCTGGCGGCGAGCGTGTCGGCGATCGCGTCGTCGGCCAGCTGGTTGTTGGCGGCGCCCGCGACGACCCGGCACCGCAGCCGCGGCACGGTGTCGTCGTCGAGGAAGCCGCCGAGCGCGCATGGCGCGAGGATCTCGACATCGGCCTCGAGTGCCCGCTCGGGTCCGATCCAGCGCGCTTCGAGTTGCTCGGCCAGCCGTCGGCGGGAGGGATCGACGTCGGCGAGGAGCAGCTTCGCGCCCGCGCGGCGCAGTCGCTTGGCCACCCGCGAGCCGACCTGGCCGAGCCCGATCACGCACGCGGTGCGGCCGCTCAGCGACGCGCTCGAGAACGCACGCTCGCAGCACGCTCGGATCGCCGACTCGATGCCGAGCGCGGTGAACGGGCTCGGATCGCCCGACCCGCCACGGCTGCGAGCCAGCCCGAACACATGCTCCGTCCGCTCGGCGATCACCGCCATGTCGCGGCTCGAGGTGCCGACGTCCTCGGCGGTGATGTACCGGCCGTCGAGCGCCTCGACGGCGTCGGCGAAGTCGAGCAGGGCGTGGTGGCGGCGCTCGAAGGGGATCGGGCCGTGCGCGGGCAGCATGATCACCCCCTTGCCACCGCCAAGCGGGAGGTCGGCGACGGCCGCCTTGTAGGTCATCGCGCGCGACAGCCGCAGCACGTCGCGGAGCGCGGCCCGCGAGTCGTCGTAGGCCCACATCCGGCAGCCGCCGACCGACGGGCCGCGGACCGTCGAGTGCACCGCGGCGAATGTGAACAGGCCCGAGCGTCGCCCACGCCGGACCAGCACCTGCTCGTGATCCAGCTGCTCCGGGTAGCGGTCGATCGTCCTACCGGCCGCGGGCCGTGCGCTTCCGTGCGCTGCCGGCGGGCCGGATCATCCGGTCGACGTGGACGTTCCGGTGCTCGGCGAGCCCGACCTCGACCCCGTCCCCGTGCCGGACGCGGTATCGGTGGCGGTGCTCGAGCTCCCAGTCCCGTTGTTTGTCGTGTTTGACGTGGAGCCGGGCGAACCGCTGCTCGCGGTCGAGCCCGAGGGTGAGCTGCCGGACGGTGAGGCGCCGCTCGAAGCGGTGCCCGTACCCGTGCCGGCGGTAGAGCTGGTGCCACTCGACGGCTCAGTCGAGCCGGTTCCGGGCGAGCCGGCGCCCGGTGTGAGCGCCGTCGACGCTCCGCCGAGCGTGCCCGTCGTCTGCGCGATCGCACCCGACCCGAGCCCGGTCCCGTCTGTGGAGCCGGTACTGCTTGACGCGCCGGCCGACGCGGTGCTCGATGACGAGGGTGCCTGGGGCAAGCCGGGATCCTGCTGCTTCAGCTTCGCCTTCGCCGCCTGGGAGGCGGCCGTCAACTTGGACTGATCGATCAGCGAGGCGCCGACCGCCGCCGCGGCACCGTCCTGCGAGGCGCCGCCGGCCGCCGGGGCGCTGACCGCTGTGGCGCTCGCTCCGGTGCTCTGGACGAGCGCCGCTGGGCGGGCGTTCGCGGGATGCGAGGCCGGTGCCGAGATCGCGACCGCGCCGCCGGCCGTCGCGACTACCGCGGCCAGCAGCGTCGCCACGTGACCGGTGCCGACTACGACCGCGCCGGTCGCGATCGCGCCGGTTCCCGCCATCGCGCCGCCACCGGCCGCGCCGCCGATCGCGACAGCTCCTCCGCCGGCGGTCGCTCCGCCCGCCGTCGCGCCGCCGACGGTTACGCCTCCGGCCGTAGCCCCGCTGGCAGTGGCGCCCGCGCCTGCTCCGCCGGTCGCGGTCGCCCCGCTGCCGGCGCCGGCACCGCTCGAGAGCCCGAGCGTCTTCGCCAGCAGCGCAATCGGGCCGAAGGGGGCGAGCGCCGCCAGCCGGCGATTGACGGCACGCAGCTCGCGCCTGAAGCTCCTGCAGCCGGCGCAGTCGCGCATGTGTCGCTTCGCGTTCGCGTTCGGCCGGACCCCGCGGTCGTGCGAGCCGGCGAGCTCCTCCCGGATCACCGAACACGCGGTGTCTCGGGCAGTCGCCGCCTGGGTCAGCGCGATCCGCGCGCGGACGAGCAATGACTTCACGGCGGGCACCGAGGTCCCGAGCGTCTCCGCCAGCTCGGTGTAAGGCATCCCGCCCATCTCGCGCATCAACAGCGCCGATCGCTGCTGGTCGGGAAGCCGGCGGACGTCGACGATCAGGCGCCGTAGCGACTCGCGGCGGTCGGCCTCGGCGACCGGGTCCTGGATCGCCCGGACCGACAGCTGGAGAACCTCGGGGGCCGGGGGAGTCGGCCTCCGGAGCTCGTCGATGCAGCGGTTGTGGGCGATCCGGAACAGCCACGCCCGGAGCGCCAATTCGCGGTCGCTCGACCCCAGCCCCGCGTACGCGCGGACGAACACGTCCTGGAGCGCATCCTCGGCGTCGTGGCCGTGCGGCAGCATCTGCCGGCTGTAGGCGAGCAGCCGCTTCCGGTAGCGGTCGTGGATGACGCGGAACGCCTCCTCGTGACCGGCGCGGAACAGCGCCACCAGCTGCTCGTCGGAGCGGAGCCGCAGCAGCGCTGCCCCGATCGCGATCCTCTTGCGCGCAAGCCCAGCAGGTGCTTGGAGTGTCGAGGCTTCCACGCTGTTGCTCCCCTGATGACCTTAACGGAGCGGGCGGGAGAAAGTTCTCCGTCTGGACGAAATGCCAGCAAGCGTCAGGATAACGACACCATCAAGTGCTTGATCTCGGTGTAGTCCTCGAGCGCGTAGACGCTGAGGTCCTTGCCGTAGCCCGACTGCTTGAACCCGCCGTGTGGCATCTCCGACGCGAGCGGAATGTGGTCGTTGATCCACACGCAGCCGAACCGCAGCGCGTTGGCTACGCGCAGTGCGCGCGCGACGTCCCGCGTCCACACGGAAGCCGCAAGGCCGTAGGGGGTCCCGTTCGCCCACGCAATCGCCTCGTGCTCGTCGGTGAACGGCTGGACGGTGATCACCGGCCCGAAGATCTCGCGCTGGATCATCTCGTCGTCCTGGCTCAGCCCGGCGACGACGGTGGGCTCGAGGAAGAAGCCCGGGCCGTCCGGCTCCCGGCCGCCGGCGGCGATCTCGGCGTGGTCGGGCCGGCGGTCGAGGAACCCTTCGACTCGCTCGCGCTGCCTCGATGAATTGAGCGGGCCGAGCGTCGTATCCGGGGAGCGGGTGTCGCCGAGCACCAGCTCGCCCGCCTGCTCGGCGAGCGCGGCGACCACGTCGTCGTGGATCCTCGCGCTCGCAAGCACGCGAGTCGCCGCGGTGCAGTCCTGGCCCGCGTTGTAGTACCCGGTCCCCGCGATCGTCTCCATCGCGGTCGCCATGTCGACGTCGTCGAACACGACGACCGGCGCCTTACCGCCCAGCTCGAGGTGGACCCGCTTGAGCGTGTCCGCGGCATTGCGGGCGATCCACTTGCCGGTCTCGACCGAGCCTGTCAGCGACACCATGTCGACGGCGGGATGGGTGACCAAACGCTGGCCCGCAGGGTCGCCGTGGCCGGTGATCACGTTCAGGACACCCGGCGGCAGTACCTCCGCCGCGTACTCGGCGAGCCGGAGGGTCGTCAGCGGCGTCGTCTCCGCCGGCTTGAGCACGATCGTGTTGCCGGTCGCGAGCGCCGGACCGATCTTCCAGATCGCCATCAGCAGCGGGTAGTTCCAGGGGGTGATCTGACCGACCACGCCAACCGGCTCGCGGCGGATGATCGACGTGTAGCCCGACACGTACTCGCCGGCGGAGCGCCCCTCGAGCGTGCGCGCCGCGCCCGCGAAGAAGCGCAGGTTGTCGACCATGAACGGGATCTCGTCCTCGCGAAAGGCGGAGATCGGCTTGCCGGCGTTGTCGGCCTCGAGCTCGGAGAGCTCGTCGGCGTGCTCCTCGATCGCGTCCGCGAGCTTCAGGAGCGCCAGCGCTCGCTCGCCGGGCGTCTGGGCCATCCAATCCGGGAACGCCCTACGGGCCGCCTCGACCGCGCGGTCGACGTCCTCGGCGCTCGACAGCGGAGCGTCCGCGATCGCCTCGCCGGTCGCTGGATTGACGACGGGCTCGGTCTGACCTTCAGCCGAATCGACGAACCGTCCGTCGATGAAGTTCTGAAGCGTTGTGGTGGTCGACATTGCCCGTGGCAAACCTACCACCGGGACAGCTATCCAGAAAGCAGCACACCGGTACTCTGAAGCCGACAAGATGGACCCTGCCTCTGGTATCGCAATCCCAGTGGCGTTTGGTGCGGGGCTGGTCTCGTTCCTGTCCCCGTGCGTGCTGCCGCTGGTACCGGGCTACATCTCTGCGGTCGCGGGCGTCACTCCGGACGAGATCCGGCCGCGACGGGTGATCGGCCCGAGCCTCGCGTTCGTGGCGAGCTTCTCGGCGATCTTCATCGCGCTCGGGCTGCTCGGGCAACAGGCGCTCCGCGGAGCGCTGACCGGCCCGGCGGCGATGAAGGTCTCCGGGGGGATCATCATCGCGATGGGGGTGCTGTTCATGCTCGCGCCGTTCATTCCCCGCCTGTCCCGCGAGTGGCACGTGGACGCGCTGATGAAGCGCGCCGGCCGGGGCGGACCGGTCATCACCGGCGCGGCGTTCGCGCTCGCCTGGACCCCGTGCACCGGTCCGACGCTCGGGGCGATCGTCACCGCAGCCGGGGCCTCCAAGTCCGCGACCCACGGAGCGTTCCTGCTGGCGGTGTACTGCGCAGGCCTCGCCGTCCCGTTCCTGCTGACCGCGCTGGCGTTCGGGTCGATGACCTCGGCGCTGGCCGTCGTCAGGCGTCACTACCTGGTCGTGATCGGGGCAGGTGGGGCGGTTCTGATCGCGATGGGCGTGCTGATCTGGACGGGGGAGTTCCAGCAGCTCAACGTAACCATCAGCCACTGGCTGCAGAGCCTGAGCCTGCCGAACCTCAATTCCGACACGTAGGACCGGAGCCCCGCGGGCTTCGCCAGGCTCGGGGGCGCTCAGTCGGCGAGGCCGGCGCGTCCGCCGCGCAGGGGGCTCGCGGCCCGCATTGAATACCAACCCCACAGCTGGGACTTAGGGCGCCCTAACGTGTTACGCTCACGGGCGTCCGGGTCATTAGGGTCCCCTAACTCTTCGTAAGGCATGTCGTTCCCCGAAACCGTCGCCCTCGGAGCCCTCGCCGGGTTCACGATCTTCCTCGGCCTCCCGATCGGCCGGCTCCAGCTGCTTGGGGGACGGGCGCGGGTCGCGCTGGCGATGTTCGCGGTCGGGATCCTGGCGTTCATCTTCGTCGACGTCCTGTCGAACGGCATCTCGATCATCGACGACCAGCTGCACCAGGTGCAGCACCACAACGGTTCGGTTCCATATCTGATCTGGCTGGTCGTGCTGATGGGGGTCGGGTTCACTGCCGGGAGCGCGGGTCTCGCGATCCTCGAGCAGCGGATGCGGCCGCTCGGCGCGCGGACGCCGCCGATCGCGGGCGGCGCCGGGCCCGCGGCGCTCGCGCCCACCGAGACCCAGGAGCTCGAGCTCGAGCTCGACGTCGCGCGGCGGCGGGCGCTTCGCCGGGGACTGACGATCGCGTTCGCGATCGGCGTCCACAACTTCGCCGAAGGCCTCGCGATCGGCGTCTCGGCGCGAGCCGGCGCGATCAGCCTTGCGACCGTGCTGATCGTAGGGTTCGCGCTGCACAACGCGACCGAGGGGTTCGGGATCGTCGGCCCGCTCGGAGACGTGACGCCGTCCTGGAAGTGGCTCGGGCTCGCCGGGCTGATCGCCGGCGGCCCGACGTTCCTCGGCTCGATGGTCGGCTACGCGGTGACCAGCCATCCGCTCGAGCTCGTGTTCTACGCGCTCGCGGGCGGGGCGATCCTGTACGTGATCGGCGAGGTCTGGAATGGGATGCGGCGCCTCGGCTATCGCGAGCTGGGACTTTTGATGCTGTCCGCCGGCTTCATGATCGGCGTGCTGACCGACCTGATCGTCGCCGCCGGCGGAGGTTGATACCGGCCGCAATCGACGCCCGCGGGCGCGGTTAGGCTGTCCGCCGGCACCGTGAGCCCGAGCATCCCCCTGCCGCCGCACGACTCCCCGCTCGCGGGCGGCTCGCCGTTCCCGCCGATCGCCGACTACGCGTTCGTGTCGGACTGCCACACGAGCGCGCTGGTGGCTCCCGACGGATCGATCGAGTGGATGTGCCTGCCGCGCTTCGACTCGCCGAGCGTGTTCGGAGCGCTGCTCGACCGGCAGGCGGGCTCCTTCCGCATCGGGCCCTACGGGCTGGTCGTGCCGCTGTCGCTGCGGTACGTGCCCGGCACGATGGTCGTCGAGACGACCTGGATGACGCCGTCGGGCTGGCTGGTCGTGTACGACGCGATGACGATCGGGCCGTGGCACTCCGGGCACTCCGACGAGACCTCGCACACGCGCCCGCCGACCGACCAGGACGCCGACCACATGCTGGTGCGGATGATCGAGTGCACGCAGGGGCACGTCCAGGTCGAGGCCGTCTGTGAGCCGATGTTCGACTACGGCCGCACGCCGGCGCGCTGGACGATGTGCAGCGAGGACTGGAGCGCGGCGGAGGCGACCGACGGGCAGGCGACACTGCGGATCACGTCCGACCTGCGGATCGGGATCGAGGGGGGACGGGTGCGCGCGCGGCACACGATGGCCGAGGGCGAGCGTCGGTTCGTGTCGCTCGGATGGGCCCACGGCCTCGACTGCGCGCGCAGCTCCGAAGACGCGTACGCCCGGGTCGAGGCGACCTCGCACTTCTGGCGCGACTGGCTCGCCCAGGGACGGTTTCCCGACCACCGCTGGCGCACGCACTTGCAGCGCTCGGCGCTCACCCTTAAAGCGCTCAGCTACGCGCCTACCGGCGCGACGGTCGCCGCCGCCACGACCTCGCTGCCCGAGACCCCGGGGGGCGAGCGCAACTGGGACTACCGCTACTGCTGGATGCGGGACGCGACGTTCACGCTGTGGGGGCTGCACGCGCTGGGCCTCGACTGGGAGGCCGATGACTTCATGCAGTTCGTCGCCGACCTCGAACGCGACGCGGATGGAGCGCTGCAGATCATGTACGGGGTCGGAGGCGAGCGCGACCTGCACGAGGCCGAGCTGTCGCATCTGACCGGCTACGAGGAGTCGGCGCCGGTGCGGATCGGAAACGGCGCCTACAAGCAGCACCAGAACGACGTGTTCGGCGCGGTGCTCGACTCGATCTACCTGCACACGAAGGTCGGCGGGCACATTCCCCAGCGACTGTGGGGGGTGATCGAGGACCAGGTGAAGTGCGCGATGTCCGTGTGGCGCGATCCCGACCAGGGGATCTGGGAGGCGCGCGGCGAGCCCAAGCACTACGTGTCCTCGAAGCTGATGTGCTGGGTCGCGCTCGACCGCGGCGCGCGGCTTGCGGAGATCGAGGGCGAGCAGCAGCTGGCCGAGCAGTGGCAGGCGGTCGCCGACGAGATCCGCGCGGACATCCTCGAGCACGGTGTCTCCGAGCGCGGGGTGTTCCGTCAGCACTACGACACCGACGCGCTCGACGCCTCGACGTTGCTGGTCCCGATCGTCCGCTTCCTGCCGCCCGGCGACGATCGGGTCCGCGCGACGGTGCTCGCGATCGCCGACGAGCTCCAGGAGAACGGGTTCGTGCTCCGCTACAAGGTCGAGGAGACCGATGACGGACTGCACGGGTCCGAGGGCACGTTCCTGATCTGCTCGTTCTGGCTGGTCACCGCGCTATCCGAGATCGGCGAGGCAGAGCGGGCATTTGCGCTCTGTGAGCGGCTGCTGGCGCACTCGTCGTGGCTCGGTCTGTACGCCGAGGAGCTCGACGCGGTCAGCGGCCGGCACCTCGGCAACTACCCGCAGGCGTTCACCCACCTGGCGCTGATCAACGCGGTGCTGCACGTGATCTCCCAGCAGGAGATGGAGGCCGACGCAGCCCGCCCGCCCGCGGCGACCGACATGCCTGCCCCGGTGCCGGGGCGGGCGCGGCGGCGCTGAGGGCGCGCTAGTCGCCGCCGAGCAGGTCTTGGGCGCGGGCCGCGGTGATCATCTCCTCGAGCGTCTCCCGGGCCTGGTGCCGGGGATGCCAGCCGAGCTCGCGGCGGGCCTTGGCGGTATCCATCAGGACCGGCACGCGCAGGCTCTCGATCCACTGCGCCTGGGCAGGCACCATCGGGGTGCGGGCCACGAACTCGGCGATCCCGTCCAGCGCGCTCTCCGGGATCGGCACGCTGTACCAGCCGAGCGCCGTCGCGAGCGCTGACATCGTTAGCTCGCCCGGCCCGGCGAGGTTGTACACGCCGGGCGCGCCGTGCCCGAGCACCGCCGACCGCATCGCGATCGCGACGTCGTCGTGGTGCACGAGCTGGAACCGGACGCCCGGGTCGGGAAGCACTGGCTTGAGCCCCGGGACCCGCTCGAGCGCCTGCGCGACCACCGCCGAGAGCCCGGTACGGCGCAGCACCTCGCGCGCCTGGACGTACGGGATCAGCTTGATCATCGCGAGCGCGTCGGGGCCGGCGACGATGCACGGCCGGAACACGTACGCGTCGGTGCCGGAGCCGCCGAGCACCCGCGTCAGCTCCAGCTCGAGCGTGGCCTTCTGGGCGGAGTAGTAGTGGCGGTCGGTGCCGCGCGGCGGCACGTCCTCGGTGAGCAACGGCGGGTTGTCGGCGTGAAACCCGTACGCGGCCACCGACGACGCGTACACGAGCCGCTTGGCGCCGGCGTCGACGGCGGCCTCGAACACGTGGCGCGAGCCCTCGATGTTCACGCGCTCGGTGTCCTTCAGCCCACCGACGATCAGGAACGCGAGGTGCACGACGACATCGGCATCGGCGACTAGCTCGTCGATCGCGCGGCGGTCGAGCACGTCGCCCTGGCGGTATTCGGTCCGGCGCAGCCCGTGCTCGGCGGGGTCGAACGGCCGGCGCGCCATCGCCAGGATCCGGCCGACCTCCGCCGACCGCTCGAGGCTGCGCAGCAGCGAGCGTCCGATGTCCCCGGTCGGACCGGTGATCGCGACCGTCAGCTTGCGCTCCTCCTGCGTGCCTGCGGGCTCGAGATCCGCCATCTCAGGAACGCCTGGCGAGCTCGCGCTTGGCGGTGCGCCTGAATCGCCGCGCCTTGGCTGCGTTGGCGCGCAGCATCGCGAGTCGGCCCTTCGGCGCCTCGAACCCTCCGACCAGCTTGCGTGGCACGAGCACCCATCCGTCGTCCGCCGGCACCAGGTCACCGCGTACCTGGAAGTTCTGCTGCCAGGTGAACTCGTCGTTGTGGCGGTGGGCGGTCAGGCACGCGAGCCCGGGCTGAAGGGGAACCCCGGACGGCCTGCCGCCGATCCGGATCCAGCGCGAGGCGGGATCGACTTCGACCGGGACCCGAATCGAGAACGGGAATCCGTCCGGGCACACGATCGACAGGACCGCGCTCGGGTGAGTCGTGCCCAGCTCCGTGAGCCGCTCGTTCCAGGCGCTCGCGCCTCCCTTCGGATCGGCGTGGAAGCGATCCTGCTCCTCTGAGTGGCCCGAGCGGACCTCCTCCATGTGCGCGTCGAACAGCTGCGGCTCGTCCGACACGTCGCCCCGCGGCCACATGTACACGCGCTCGGGCCGGACGTGTACGTAGATCCGCGTGTAGTACCAGGACAGGTACCGCTGCAGCGGCTCGGGCGGCATCATCTTCGAGATCGCCGGGAGCTTCTCGGCGGATTCGCGAGCGTACCGGGCACGGTTGGCCTCGAGGTCATGGTCGTCGACCTCGGCCGAGCCCTGCACGAGCACCATCGGCGGGCCGCTCAGCCGGCTCCCGGTGGGGTCCGAGAACAGCAGCGAGACGAGCGGGTTGGCGCGCGCGTCGTTGGCCTTCTTCGGGTAGCCGAGGCCGGTCGTCACGTCGATGCACGGGCCGCCGGGCTTGTAGTACGGGGTCACCGGCCAGGTGATCGGCTGTCCGCGCGAGTCGACCGTTGTGAGCTCGGTCGTGATGAAGCGCTCGAACACCGACCGCACATCGGCTGGCAGCGACGCCGTCACCGGCCAAGCCTACTCGTCGTAACCGGGCTCGCCGGGAAGCAGCACTCGTGCCTGCTCGCCGGACATCACGACCCGCGGCTCCACGGCGCGGATCTCCCGGCTGCCCGCGTGCTCGAGCAGCTGGTCGGCCGACGAGAACTCCGAGATCTGCTCGAGATGCTTGATCGTCGGAAACACGAGCAGCAGCTCTCCCTGGGTCGACGCTCGCAGCGCGTCGGCCGGCGCGTACCACCGGGCGTCGACGACCTCGCCGCCGTCGACGCGCGGCTCGGCGCCCTCGGGCAGCGGCGCGAGGAAGAACCAGGTGTCGAACCTGATCTTGACCTGCGGCGGAGTGATCCAGCGTGAGAACGGAACCAGCCGTTCGGGGCCCGGGAGCGCGATGCCGGCCTCCTCGGCGACCTCGCGAATGGCCGCGGCCCGCAGGCCCGCGTCCCCTTCACCCTCGCCACGGTCGACGGCGCCACCGGGGAACACCCACGCGCCACCCATGAACCGCGCCTCGGGGTTGCGCTTGACGAGCAGGACCTCGAGCGCCTCGGCGCCACCCCGCAGCACGATCACCGTCGCCGCGAGCCGCGGCGCGGTCTCCTCGCCGAGGTGCAGCTCCTCTCCCGGTCCTGGCCGGCCGACGTCCACGAGGTGGACCCTATCCGGCAATCCGCTCGAGACGTCCGTCGGTACGCTAGAAGCGTGAAGTGGATGTGTGAGTCATGCGGGTTCATCTACGACCCCGCCGACGGTGACCCGGACGGGGGGATCCCCCCGGGCACGGCGTTCGAGGACATCCCGGAGACCTGGTTCTGTCCGGTGTGCGGGGCCCGCAAGCAAGACTTCACGCCCTTCGAGGAGTAATCCCCAGCCGGTTGTGAGACGCACGCTCGCCGTTCTCGGCTGCTCAGCGGCCGCGCTCGCAGTCGCCGCATGCGGCGGAGGCGGGCTCCTCCACACGGGTACGACCGCCACGATCCGCACCCGGCCCGCGCCGCTCCCGCCGCCGGCTGCGGTCGGGATCCACAAGATCAAGCACGTCGTGGTGATCATGCAGGAGAACCGCTCGTTCGACTCCTACTTCGGTACATATAAAGGCGCCGACGGGATCCCGATGCGCCACGGCCGCCCGACCGTGTGCGCCTCGGATCCGAGGACCGGGCGCTGCGTCCGCCCGTTCCACGACCGTAACGACCGCAACCTCGGCGGTCCGCACAGCGAGGACAACGCGCACGCGGACATCAACGGCGGGCGGATGGACGGGTTCGTGGCCGAACAGATGCGCGCCCGGACCGGCTGCGAGCAGCTGTTCGACCCCGCGTGCGGCCGCGGGGTGGCGGTCGGGCGCCCTGACGTGATGGGCTACCACGACGGCGCCGACATCCCCAACTACTGGAGGTACGCCAAGGACTTCGTGCTCCAGGACCACATGTTCCAGTCCGACGCGTCGTGGAGCCTCCCGGAGCACCTGTTCCTCGTCTCGGAGTGGTCGGCTCGCTGCCGGATCCCCGGCAACGCGATGAGCTGCGTCAACAACAACCAGAGCCCCGGGTACCCGCCCGACTTTCAGCGCAACAACCTGCGGATCACCGCGCCGACGACCCCCGACTACGCGTGGACCGACCTGACCTACCTGCTGCACAGGGCCGGCGTCAGCTGGGGCTACTACGTGTTCAAGGGCAGCGAGCCCGACTGCGAGGACGACGCCGCGCTCTCGTGCGCGCCGGTCAAGCAGGGCCCGCGCACGCCGGGGATCTGGAACACGCTGCCCTACTTCGACACCGTGCAGCAGGACAACCAGCTGGGGAACATCCAGTCGCTGCACAGCTTCTTGAGCGCGGCCAGGAACGGGACCCTGCCGGCGGTCTCGTGGGTCGTCCCGAACGGCGCGGTCTCCGAGCATCCGCCGGCGCTCGTCAGCGCCGGGCAGACGTATGTGACCGGGCTGATCAACGCGATCATGCGCAGCCCCGACTGGAAGAGCACCGCGATCTTCCTGTCGTGGGACGACTGGGGAGGGTTCTACGACCACGTCAAGCCGCCGCGCGTCGACCAGAACGGCTACGGGCTGCGGGTCCCCGGGCTCGTGATCAGCCCCTACGCGCGGCGCGGCTACATCGACCACCACACCCTCAGTTCCGACGCGTACGTGAAGTTCATCGAGGACGACTTCCTCGGCGGCCAGCGACTCGACCCGGTGACCGACGGGCGTCCGGATCCCCGTCCCGACGTCCGCGAGAATGCGCCGCAGCTCGCGAACATCGCGCGTGACTTCGACTTCTCCCAGCCTCCGCGGGCGCCGGTGCTGCTGCCGCTGAAGCCGAGGACCGACCTGCTCGCCCCCCGCCCGGCGGTGACGCCGGGCACCCCGGCCCCGGTGCGGCGGCTGGTGATCCGTGCAATCGCGCGCTACCTCGGGATCACGCCGATCGCGCTGCGCGCGCAGCTGGCCTCTGGCCTGACCTTGCGACAGGTGGCGCGGGCCTATGGCAAGACGCTCGCCGGGCTGCGCCACGCGGTCGAGCTGGCGGTGCATCGTCAGATCGCGCAGCTGGTGCAGTAAGCGCCTAGTAGAGAGGCTTCGCCAGCAGCGGGTACACGTCCGCGATCACGTACGCCTCGAGGTGGCTCGGCATCACCGTCCCGGCAGGGATCGTGAGCTTGACCGCGGCGATGTTGCCGTGGCCGTCGGTGGTCGTGGACTGAGCGGTGTAGTCGATCCCGAGCGGCGCGCCGGTCTGATCGACGAGCAGCACCCCGAGACGGTGATCGGCGGCCGGATAACGGGCGCCGCGCGCGAGCGTCACGGTGACCGATCCGGGCGTCGCGGCGGTCGGTTTCTGGAGCGTGACCGAGCTCACCGAGATCGCGCGGGGGCGCCGGTTCGCGGCGCCCGCGGCGGGATACGGGTCGGTGATGAACGTGCCCGCCGCCGCGAGCACGCCCTCGCTGTTGCAGATCCCGGTCAGGTACGCTGCCGCGCCGTAGTTGGGGATCTGCGCGCACAGCGCCTCGGCGTACAGGCTCGCGCCGGGCAGCGCGCGCATCGAGCCGGGGAGCTGGAAGCGCATGTCCAGCCGCCGCAGCGGGACGGTGCCGAAGCTGAACGTGAGCACGGCGCTCTTGACCGACAGCAGCAGCGTGTTGCCCCGGTAGGTGCCCGCGAGCGGGAACACGAGCGTCCCGTGTGGATCGGCGAGGTACCGGCCGTGGGGCCCGCGGCGCGCCTGCGCCGCCCACAGCAGCACCGAGCCCTGGCCGCTCGCGTCGGGAGGACCGACCGCGACCGTCCCGACCAGCAGCACGTAGCTGTCGAACCCGATCTGGTTGACCGACGGCAGGAACGCGGGGAGCGGCACCGCGAGGCGCCGGAGCTCGAACGCCGTGACCGCGCCCGGCGCGACGCGCAGCGGGAGCCGGCCGCCGTAGGGCGAGGTGGTGAAGCTGAACGCGTCGGAGAACGTGCCGTACTGCGTCCACGTCCCCGGCTCGGTCCAGTCCGCGACCCGGACGCCCTTCGCGCCCCAGGGCCCCGACACCGAGACGGTGTATCTGGTGCTCGGCTGCAGGAACGACGTCGGGGTGATGAAGACGTACCGGCCGTCGCCGGACAGCTGCGCGTCGAATCCGAACCGCGGGTTGGTGTGGACGAGCGCCGAGGTCGTCGAGGCCGGCAGCATCGAGGCGTAGGTGGTGACACCTCCCTTGCGGACGATCAGCCGGCCGGTGATCTCCGACGAGCTCGGGACCGGACCCTCGGTTCCCGACCGCTGAACGGTGCCCCCGGCGGTGACCGCGAGCACGCGGCTCATGTCTGCCGGATACGGGGCGCTCGATGAGGTATTGCAGCGCGAGTCCGCGCGGTGCAGGCAGTAGTCGTACGGCACATAGGAGAGGTGGCCGTCCTCGCTGCCGATGTAGACCCCCGTCCGTCCGAGCGCCGGCGAGCTGTTGAGCTCATGGCGGTCGCGGAGGATCGGGTCGTCCCCGAGGATGGTGTCGAACGACCACCGGCGCCGGCCGGTCGCGGCGTCGAGTGCGTACAGGCTGCCGTCCGAGGAGCCGACGTACAGGATCAGCCCCTTGCCGCCGGGGCTCGGGCCGAGCACCGGCGAGGAGCGGATCGGCTCGCCGGTGTCGTAGGACCACAGCAGCTTCCCGGACGGATCGAGCGCGTACACGGAGCCGTCCGTCGAGGCGATGTAGATCTCGCTGGTGCTGCCGTTCGCGTCGTGGGCAAGCGCCGGGGAGGAGTAGATGTGGTCGTTGGTCCCGAACGTCCACTTCGGCAGGCCGGTGGAGGCGTCGAGCGCGTACAGCTTGGAGTCGAACGACCCGATGTAGATCGTCCCGTCGCTGCCGAGCGCGGGCGAGGAGATCACGAACCCGAGCGTCGGCATGCTCCAGGTCTTGGTGCCGGCTGCGTCGAGCGCATAGACGCTGCGGTCGACCGAGCCCCAGTAGGTCGTCTCGACCCAGCCCTTCGGGCCGTGTGCCCGGCCGAACGCCGGCATCGTCCACACCGAGTTGCCGGCCGTGTACGTCCACCGCAGCTTGCCCTGCGGGGTGAACGAGTAGATCACTCCGCCGGTGTTCCCGGTATAGATGTTGCCGTCGGGGCCGTAGGCGATGTTGTCCTCCCACCAGTCGACGAGCTGGCCGTTGGCGGGCTTGAGCGTGGCGTGGTAGCGCCACAGCACCCGCCGGCGGGTCCGCGGGGCGGTGCTCAGGTGGTAGAGATAGTCGTCGGCCGACCCGATCGTGACCGTCCGCTGCGTGCGGTCGAGCGCCGCCGCGGCGTCGATGATGTTCCCGGCCACCAGCTTCCAGCACAGCTTTCCGTTCGGGGCGACCGCGTAGAAGCCGTGGTCGGCGGAGCCGAAGTACACGATCCCGTTGCCGCCGACGACGGGGGTGATGAACAGTCCGGCACCGGTCGCGAACGACCAGGGGCGATCGCCACGGTAATCGCCGGGAGCCGTGCCGAGGCCGCTGTTGCGGGTGTCGTGGCGCATCGAGGGCCACGGCGAACGGGCGGTCGATACCGCCGGGACCCCGCACGCGCGCGGGCGCGCCCGCCCAGCCGCCGGGGCGGCGAGCGCTAGGACGATCGCCCCGGCCGCGATCGCGATTCGAGGGAGCCGCTCCACTCTCACGATCGAGCGGATTATGTCGTACAGCTCGGGCTCTCTTGGGGCGGGATCACAATCGGCCGGGGCGCTCGAGCGATGGCGATCGCGAACGATGGCGATCGAACGATGGCGATCGCAGCGATGGCGATCGCGAACGATGGCGATTTGGTTCGGTATACGGAGCCAAGTCGCCAAAGTTCGCGACCAGGCGGTGAACGTTCCGCCGCTCGCTGGCCGCACACGCGGGGCTCAGAGAAAGGCGGCCGGCGCTACGCGGCGGCGCGCAGCTGCCCGACCGCCGTCTCGGCGATCGACGAGGCGGTGATCGCGACCAGCCGCGCCAGGTCGGCCTCGCTGATCGCGAGCGGCGGCATCAACACGACGACGTCGCCGAGCGGGCGGATGATCGCGCCTCGCCGGCGGGCGGCAAGCGTCACCTGGTGGCCGAGGCGCTCAGCCGGATCGTTCGTGCTCAGCTGCACCCCGACCATGAAGCCGCGCTGCCTTACCTCATCAACGGCGGGGAGCGTCGCGACCCGGTGCGCGAGCGTCCTCGCCAGCAGCTCGATCTTGGGCTGCAGCAGCTCGAGCGTCTGCTCTGACTCGAACAGGTCGAGCGTCGCGATCCCGGCCGCGCACGCGAGCGGGTTGCCGGTGTAGGTGTGGCCGTGGAAGAACGTCCGCAGCTCCTCCGCCCGCCCCAGAAAGCCCTCGTAGATCCGCTCGCCGGCCAGCGTCGCCGCGAGCGGCAGGTAGCCCCCGGTCAGGCCCTTGCCGACGCACAACAGGTCCGGCGAGACGTCCTCGTGGTCGCACGCGAACATCCGCCCGGTGCGCCCGAACCCGGTCGCGACCTCGTCGCAGATCATCAGCACGCCGTGGCGGTCGCACAGCTCGCGGACGGCGCGGAGGTAGCCGCGGGGCTGGATCAGCATCCCGGCCGCCCCCTGCACGAGCGGCTCGAGCACGACCGCCGCGATCCCCGAGCCGTGTCGCTCGAGCAGGTCGGCGAGCTGCTCGGCGTCGCCCGCGGGCGTCCGCCAGGTGTCGAACAGCAGCGGCCGGTAGAGCGAGTGGAAGGTGTCGATGCCGCCCACCGACACGGCTCCGAGCGTGTCCCCGTGGTAGGCATTCTCGAGGCACACGAACCCGGTGCGGTCGGGCTCGCCGCGCTGCGCCCACCACTGGTAGGCCATCTTCAGCGCGACCTCGACCGCGGTCGAGCCGCTGTCGGAGTAGAACACGCGCGTCAGCCCGGGCGGCGCGATCGATGCGAGCCGCTCGGCCAGCTCGATCGCGGGCTCGTGGGAGAGACCGAGCATCGTCGAGTGGGCGACGCGACCGAGCTGCGCGCGCACGGCGGCATCGATCTCGGGGTGGCGGTGGCCGTGCACGTTGCACCACAGCGACGAGACGCCGTCGATATAAGCGTTGCCGTCGGTGTCGTACAGGTTGGTGCCCTCGGCGTGGTCGATCACGAGCGGCGGCTCCTCGTTGCACCAGGCCTCCTGCTGGGTGAACGGGTGCCAGAGATGACGGCGGTCTGCGGCGGTGAGCTGAGTGGTGGTGCGCATGCCCGCAACGTACTTCCGAGGCCGGTCGGAAACCTGGGCCGCCGCTACCCGGTACGGCGGTCTGGCAGCCTATGGCGCCCTTGCGCCTGCTCTCCTCGCCGAGTCGTCAGCTGATCGCCGGACTGGCGATCGTCGCGGTGGCGGTGATCGTCGAGATCATCGTGCTGTCCTCGTCGTCGTCCTCGCCGCCGCCCCGGTACCTCGAGTCGATGTTCCAGGACGACGATCACCTCGTGTACACGTCGACCCCGGGTGCGATCAGCACGCTCGACCGGCTCAAGCGGCTGGGCGTGGACAGCCTGCGCGTGACGATGCTGTGGAAGGCGATCGCGCCGGCGCCGACATCGACCACCGCGCCGGCCGGGTTCGACGCGGCCAATCCCGGCTCGTATCCGGCGGCCGCGTGGGCGCCGTACGACCGGCTGGTCGCGCTCGCCCGCGCCCGCGGGATCGTGGTCCTCTTCAACCTGACCGCCCCGGGTCCGCTGTGGGCGATGGCGCGCGGCGCACCGGGCGCGCGGTACGCGGATCACTGGATGCCCTCCGCGGGCGCGTTCGGCCAGTTCGTGGCCGCCGTCGGTCGCCGCTACAGCGGCGCCTACACGCCCCCGGGCGCCACCGCGCCGCTGGCCCGGGTCAGCTACTGGTCGATCTGGAACGAGCCCAACCAGCCGGGGTGGCTCGCACCGCAGTGGCAGACGAGCGGCGGCGCGCCGGCGATGCTCGCACCGTCCCTGTATCGCGCCTACGTCAACGCCGCCTACCAGGCGCTCGACCGGACCGGTCACACGCCGTCGCGCGACCGGCTGCTGATCGGCGAGCTCGCGCCCGAGGGCTGCGAGCCGGGCGGCCCGTGCGTGTACGGGCCCGCCAACCGCTCGATTCCTCCGATCCCGTTCCTGCGCGCGCTGTACTGCGTGGACTCGAGCGAGCAGCCGTTGACCGGCGCCGCGGCGGCCCAGGTCGGGTGCCCACAGAACAGCGAACCGAGCGCATTCGTGGCGGCCAACCCGGGGCTGTTCAAGGCCGCCGGGTTCGCACATCACCCGTACTCGTTCTTCCTCGCGCCGGCGGCCTCGATGCCCGACCCGAACTTCGTCCCGCTGTCGGATCTGCCGCGGCTCGAGCACGCGCTCGACGCCGTGTTCGGCGCCTACGGGGTGCAGCGCAAGCTGGACCTGTACCTGACCGAGTACGGGTACGAGACCAACCCGCCGAACCCGTTCCGGGGCGTCAGCCCGCGCGCCCAGTCGCTGTACCTGAACGAGGCGGCGTACATCGCGTGGCGGGATCCGCGGGTCCGGGCGCTCGCGCAGTTCCTGCTGTACGACGCGCCGCCCGACACGCTGTTCAAGCCCGGCACGCAGGGCTACTGGTCGACGTTCCAGACCGGGCTGCTCTATCAGAACGGCGCCGCCAAGCCCTCGTATGGCTCCTACCGGCTGCCGCTGTACGTCGCCGATCAGCACGTGACCGGGGGGCAGGTGCTGGTGTGGGCGATGCTGCGGCCGGCGCCGCACGACAGCTCAAAGAGCGCTCAGATCCAGTGGCAGCCGCTGTCCGGAGGCGCGTTCAGGACGTTGACGACCGAGAGCACACACAACCCGAACGGCGTGCTGGCGGTGCACGTCAGCGTGCCGGGGTCGGGAGTGCTGCGGGTCGCGTGGATCGCGCCGGACGGCCGGCTGCACTACAGCCGGCGCGTCGGCGTGCAGGCCGCGGGCTAGCGCCGCCCGCGCAGCCAGTCCGCGAAGTCGCCCCAGCTCGTCCCGACCCGATAGCCCGCCTCGCCCCATGCATGGCGCCAGCGGACCGCCCAGCGCGGCTCCCAGCCGCTCGCGACGGCGATCGCCCGCCCGGCGAGCACCACCGCGACGACCACGATCACGACCGTCATCAACACGATCGGGGCGGGCACGCCGGCGTCGCTGGGGGACGTCGCCGATGGCGGTAACGGCGGCGCGGCGATCCCGGCCGGAGCGTGCAGCGCGGCCTGGGAGGGGTGGGGGGCGGCCGCCGAGCAGGCTCCGCCGGCGCGGGCGGTGAGCGCGTTCTGGACCGCGCTCGAGAAGTCCGCGAAGTACTGCTGCCCGTACGTGTCGATCTGCCTCAGCGCGGCCGACAGCTGCTCGCTCGAAAACTGGCACGGCGGGATCGAGCCGCTGCGCTGGTAGACGTGGAGCACGTTGGTGTAGACGTTCGCGCGCGCCGCCGCGACGGGGACGAGCGCAAGCAGCAGGACCGCGGCGGTGAGTCGTCGCACGTGCTGAAGGTAGCGCGGCTCTCCCGGCCGCCGCGACCCTCTACGCGAGCCAGTCATCGAGCGGCAGCGTGCCGCCTGCCGCGGCGAGCGCCGCCGGGTCGGGAGCGTCCAGCGCTCCGAGCACCGAGACCCGGATGCCGCCGAGCCGCTCGATCGTCTCGCGGTTGGAGCACGCGATCTGATCCGGCTCGGCCGGCCACGGGTTGAGCACGACTCCGACCACGCGCAGGTCACGCGCTCGTGCCGCCTCGAGTGTCAGCAGGGTGTGGTTGATCGTCCCGAGCCCAGGCCTCGCGACCACCACGACCCCGAGCCCGAGCCCACCCGCCAGGTCGCGAACGTCGTAGCCGGGTGCGATCGGCACGAGCAGGCCCCCGACCCCCTCGACGACGAGCAGCTCACGCTCGCGCGAGGACCCGCGTACCGCTGCTTCGAGCTCCGCGGGGCGGACCGGCTCGCCCGCCAGCTCGGCGGCCAGGTGCGGCGACACGGCGGGACCGTAGCCCCGGAGCATTACCTCATCAAGGTCCTGTCCGGCGGCGCGCGCGAGCAGCTCGTGATCGGGCGGCCAGACCGGGTCCGGCGGATCGTCGAGCCCGGTGATCAGCGGCTTCAGCGCCCGGACGCCCAACCCCCGCGCACCGAGCGCGGCGACGATCGCCGCCGCCACCACGGTCTTGCCGACCCCGGTGTCGGTGCCGGTCACGAACAGGCCGCGCACGGGCGGTCCGGCTACGCGGCGAGCCTGTCCGATTCCTCGACGTCGAACACGCCGGACGCGGGCGCCGCCAGCTCGGCGACGCTCCCGGACCGCGGTTCGAGGCCCGCCGCCGTGACGGCTTCGGCGAGCAGCCGCGCGGCAGCGCGCAGCTCCGAGGCGCGGTGGGAGGCCATCACGGCGAGCCGCAGTCGCGAGGTCATCGGCGGGACCGTCGGCGGCCGGATCGCCTGCGCGAACACCCCGCGGTCGAGCGCGGCGTCGCACGCGTCGACGGTCCGCTCCGCGTCGCCGAGCACGAGCGGGATGATCTGCGTCCGGGACCCCGCCATGTCGAAGCCCGCGTCGGCCAGCGCGCCGCGCAGCGCCGACGCGTTCGCACGCAGCCTCGTGACCAGCTCCGGCCGCGTCTCGAGCAGCTCGAGCGCCGCGAGCGCGCCGGCCGCGGCCGGGGGCGGCAGCGCGGTCGAGAAGATGAACGTGCGCGCGGTGTTCAGCAGGAAGTCGGCCATGTCCCGGTCGCAGGCCACGAACGCGCCGTAGGAGCCGAGCGCCTTGCCGAGCGTGCCGACGACCACGTCGACCTCGTCCTCGAGCCCGGCCTCGGCGAGCGCGCCCCGGCCGCCCGGGCCGAGCGCGCCGGTCCCGTGCGCCTCGTCGACCAGCATCCGGAGCCCGTTGCGGTGGGCGAGCTCGACGAGCTCGGGGAGCGGCGCGACGTCCCCATCCATCGAGAACACGCTGTCGGTCGCGATCAGCGCGCCTCGCCCCTCGGCCTGTCCGATGCCCCACGCGAGATGCTCGACGTCGAGGTGCTCGTAGACGAACACCTCCGCGCGGGACAGGCGGCACCCGTCGATGATCGACGCGTGGTTGAGCTCGTCCGAGAAGACCACGTCGCCGGGGCGGGCGAGCGCGGCGATCACGCCCGCGTTGGCGAGAAATCCGGACCCGAACAGCAGCGCCGTCTCGCGGCGCTTGAAGCCGGCCAGCCGTTCCTCGAGGCGGCGGTGGATCGTCATCGTCCCGGACACCAGCCGCGACGCGCCGGCGCCGACGCCCCACCGCATCGCGGCGTCGGCCGCGGCTTCGCGGACGCGCGGGTGGTCGGCGAGCCCCAGGTAGTTGTTCGAGGACAGCATCAGCACGGGCTTGCCGTCGAGCAGCACGTGCGGACCCTGGGGGCCGGAGACGAGCCGCGTATGACGGTGGAGCCCGAGTGCCTCGAGCTCGCTCAGCCGCGCCTCGATCTCGATCATGCCGCCTTCCGCTTCGGCTTGGGCTTGAACCGCAGCTGCGTGGAGGGATCCCAGAGCCGGACAGTCAGGCCGACCAGATCGGCGAGCGTCTCCGAGACGACGTCGGGAGTCTCGGGCGTGTCGCCGTCCAGCCATCCGGAGCGGTTGTCGGGCCGCGGCGACGAGCCGTTGTCGGGCTGCCGGGCGATGTTCAGCCCGAGCTCCTCGAACATCTCGCGGTCCTCGTCGGGCGTGTTGCCGAGCGTGGTCAGGAAGTTGCCCATCATCACGCCGTTCAGCCCGGCCTTGACCGCCGTCCGCTGCAGCTCGCCGAGGTTCTCGACCCGGCCCCCGCAGAGGCGGAACAACGCGTCGGGGAGGATCAGCCGGAAGATCGCGATCCACTTCACGGCCTCCCACGGGTCCATGTAGTCGCGGTCGCCGAACTTCGTGCCGGGACGCGGGTTGAGCAGGTTGATCGGGACGCTGGTCGGGTCGATGCCCGCCAGCTCGAAGGCCATCTCGACCCGCTGCCCGCGGCTCTCGCCGAGGTTCAGGATCCCGCCGACGCATGTCTCGAGGCCGGCATCCTTGACCGCCTCGATCGTGCGGACCCGCCCCTCGTAGCGCACCGTCGTCGAGACCTCTGGGTAGTAGGACTCGGCCGTCTCGACGTTGTGGTGGACGCGCTGCACGCCGGCCCCCTTGAGCGCCGAGGCGCGCTCCGCCGAAATGTGCCCGATCGACACGCAGCGCTTGAGGTTGGTGTGCTCGGCGACGAGCTGCGCCCCGGCAAGTACCTTCTCGAAGTCGCGCTTCGAGAGCCCCTGTCCCTGGGTGACCATGCAGAAGCGGTGGGCGCCGGCCGCCTCGGCCGCGCGAGCGTGCTCGAGGATCTGGTCCGGCTCCATCATCGCGTGCATCGGGGTGTCGGCCTCGGCGTAACGCGACTGCGCGCAGAACCCGCAGTCCTCGGCGCAGCCGCCCGACTTGGCGTTGACCAGCGAGCACATGTCGGTCGAGTCGGCGAACCGATCCCTGCGGACCTGCCAGGCGCGCTCGACGAGCGCGCCTATCTCAACAGGGTCCTCCAGCTCGCCGAGGCGCATGGCCTCCTCGCGAGTGATCAGCGGCGGCACGGGCGGAGAAGATACGAGCCGCTCCGGACGGCTCGGGGCGCGCGGCGGTGGGTGTCCGGCAGCTCAGCGTCCGCGCCACTCCGGGCGGCGCTTGTCCGCGAACGCGCGGACGGCCTCGCCGAAGTCCTCGGAGGACAGCGACGAGCGGCGCAGCTCGAGCAGCTCGCGCTCGACGCCGGGGTCGAGCTGACCCCGGCTCGACAGCAGCTCGCGAATCACGCGCTTGTTTCCGCGCTGCGCGAGCGGGGCGTTGGCCGCGATCTCGACGGCCAGCGCCAGCGCCTCCGCGGCGAGCCGCTCGTTCTCGGCGACGAAGTTGACGAGCCCCCACGACCGCGCGGTGCGGGCGTCGATCCGGCGCCCGACCAGGAACAGCTCGCGCGTGCGGGCCGCCCCGACCGTGTCGATGAACTTCTGGATCCCGGTGTGTGAGTAGATCAGCCCGAGCTTGGCGGGCGGCATCCCGAGCGCGATCGTGGCGGCCGCGATCCGCAGGTCGCACGCGAGCGCGAGCTCGAGGCCGCCGCCGATCGCGTGGCCGTTGAGCGCCGCCAGCGTCGGGTACTCGTACGCCTCGACGGCGTCGATCGCGGCGGCGAACGGATGCGCCACCAGCTTGTCGGCCTGCTCGGCGACGATCCCGTCGGGCAGCCCGGACAGGTCGTACCCGGCCGAGAACATGTCGCCCTCGCCGGTGACGATCAGGCAGCGCGCGTCGAGGCCGGGGACGGTGGCGGCGATCGCGTCGAGGATCGCGTGGTCGAGCGCGCCGCGCCGATCGGGGTTCGAGATCGTCAGCCGCGCGACTCCGGGCGCCGGCTCGTCGACGAGCAGGCGCCCGCTGCCCTGCGGGCCTGCGCCGGTGGCGCTACCCGAGGACAACGAGCGTGTCGCCCTCGGAGACCGACTGACCCTCCTCGACGACGATCTCCTTGACGACTCCGGGATCCTCGGCCTCGACGGGCATCTCCATCTTCATCGACTCGAGGATCACGACCGTGTCGCCCTCTTCGACGTTGTCCCCGACCGCCACCTCGATCTTCCAGACGGTGCCAGTGATGTGCGCCTCGACGTCGGCCAATGAACATCCTCCTGTGCTCTCGGACGCGTGCCCTCTCCGGCGGACGGCACGGCCGGGAGATTAGTGGCGGCGGCGGCGCTCGGCGCGCGGGTGCGCCTCGCGGGCGCAGTTCTGGCCGGCGTGCGTGGCTCGCAGGCCGGCGGTCGCGGATTCCCGCCTCACCAGTTGCACCAGTTTCCGGGGTACGTCCGCCCCGCGCGGTTGACTTCCCCCACTGGCGAGGCTTCGATTGGGGTGAGGGAGATGGAAGACCGGACCGTGTTCATCAGCTCATGCTCCCGCCGGGGGCTCGCGCGCCGCAGGCCGACCGCGCGCACGACCGGAACGCTGCCGCTCACGATCATGGTGTTGGCGATGCTGGTCGCGGTGGTCGTCGTCCTGGCCACGCGCGGAATCGTCTAGCGGCCCGCCGCCGATCGCCCGGCAGCGACCCGCGGCTGGCGGCAGCCGGGGCCTCTGGGAGCTGATGGCCATAGGCTCCCCCGAGATGATCCTCGCGATCGACCAGGGCACCACGGGGACGACCTGCCTGGTGTTCGACGTTGAGGGAGAGCTGATCGGGCGCGCGTACCAGGAGTTCGAGCAGCACTTCCCGCGGCCCGGGTGGGTCGAGCACGATCTCGACGAGATCTGGGCGGTCACCCACACCGTCGCCGGTCGCGCGCTGCGCGACGCGGGCCTCGAGCCGGGTGAGCTCGACGCGGTCGGGATCACCAACCAGCGCGAGACGGTATGTGTGTGGGATCCGAGCACCGGCGCGCCGCTCAATCGAGCGATCGTGTGGCAGGACCGGCGCGGCGCGGCGCGCTGCGACGAGCTGAGGGAAACCGGCTATGAGCAGCTCGTTCGCAAACGGACCGGGCTCGTACTCGATCCGTATTTCTCGGCCACGAAGATCGAGTGGCTGCTGCGCAACGTCGACGGGCTGGCCGAGCGCGCGCGGGATGGGCGGGCGGTGTTCGGGACCGTCGATGCGTGGGTGATCTACAAGCTCACCGGCGAGCTCGCGACCGATGTCTCGAACGCGTCGCGGACGCTGCTGTTCGACATCAACCAGGGGCGCTGGGACGGCGAGCTGCTCGACCTGTTCGGCGTCCCAGAGCGCTCGCTCCCGGCCGTCGTCGCGAGCAGCGGCCTCCTCGGCACGACTCGGGCCGACGCGCTGCACGGGCACGAGGTCCCGGTCGCCGGCGTGGCCGGCGACCAGCAGGCCGCGCTGTTCGGCCAGGCGTGCGTCGATCCGGGGCTCGGCAAGAACACGTACGGAACCGGATCGTTCGTCCTCCAGAACGCCGGCTTCTCGGTCCCCGAGCCCGCCGAGGGACTGCTGACGACCGTCGCTTGGAAGATCGGCGACGGCCGCCTCACGTACGCGCTCGAGGCGGCGATCTTCGTCACCGGCGCAGCCGTGCAGTGGCTCCGCGACGGACTCGGGATCATCGCCGCCGCGGCTGACACCGAGCAGCTGGCGCAGTCGCTGGACGGCAACGACGGCGTGTACTTCGTGCCGGCCCTGACCGGCCTCGGGTCGCCGCACTGGGACCCGTACGCGCGCGGGACGATCGTCGGGCTGACGCGCGGAAGCGGTCGCGCCCACCTCGCGCGCGCGGCGCTCGAATCGATCGGCTATCAGACGGTCGACGCGGTCCGCGCGATCGAGCGGGCGTGCGGCGTCCCGCTCGCCGAGCTCCGCGCCGACGGCGGCGCGACCGTCAACGACTGGCTGATGCAGTTCCAGGCCGACGTGCTCGGAGTGCCGGTGATCCTCCCCGAGGTCGCCGACACGACCGCGCTCGGCGCGGCGTACCTGGCCGGCGTCGGTGTGGGGATCTGGACCGTCGACGAGGTCGGCTCGCGGTGGCGGGAGAAGCGCCGGTTCGAACCGCGGATCGGCGACGATCAGCGTCGGGAGCTGCTGCATGAGTGGAGCCGCGCGGTCGATCGCGCGCGCGCATGGGCAAAGGAGTAGCGTGGCGCGTCACCACGAACCGCCGCGCGGGTATTGGTCTCAGACATGTCCGACGTCAAGCTGAAGCCGCAGGTCTACAAGGACCCTCGCCCGAAGGAGTTCTTCGACAAGTTCCATGAGCGGGCGCGGAGCGGGCCGGCGGGCTGGACGTACGACGCAACGCGCGTTCTGGTCGTGCCGTACATGCTTGCGCTGTTCCGGGCGCGGGGGCTCGGGACGGAGAACGTCCCGAACGGACCGGTGATCCTCGCGCCCAACCACGGCTCGTTCATGGACCACTTCTTCTCCGGAGCGTTCATCCGCCGCCGCGTCCGGTTCATGGCCAAGTCGCAGCTGTTCAAGGGCGCGATCCCGATCTACATCTTCAGCCACGGCGGCGTGTTCCCGATCCGGCGTGGCCACCACGACGAGGAGGCGTTCCAGACCGCGTTCAAGCTGCTGCAGGACGGCGATCTGATCGTCATGTACTGCGAGGGCGGCCGGTCGCGAACCGGGCAGATCTCCGATCACGCCAAGCCAGGGATCGGGCGGCTGGCGCTTCAGTCGGGCGTGCCGGTCGTGCCCGTCGCGATTCTCGGCTCGCACAAGGTGCGCAACTGGAAGCGGCTCGAGTTCCCGAAGGTCACGATTCAGTACGGCGAGCCGGTCAAGTTCGACGTGATCGCCGAGCCGACGGGCGAGCAGCAGCAGGTGGTGGCCGACTACATCCTCGAGCGGATCCGCGAGCTGTACAACGGGCTGGCGGAGCGCGGCTACCGCGGGACCGCGCGCGAGCTCAAGCGAGCGCGGGAACGCGCTATGCCGTCGCCACAGCCGCCGCCCGCTCCAGACCCAGTTCCTCGATCGCCGACTCACGCATCTTGAACTTCTGCACCTTGCCGGTGACGGTCATCGGGAAGGCGTCGACGAACTTCACGTAGCGGGGGATCTTGTAGTGGGCGATCCGCCCCCTGCAGAACGCGCGCAGCTCCTCGTCGCTCGCCGCCGTTTCCGACCGGAGCACAACCCACGCCATCAGCTCCTCTCCGTAACGCTCGTCGGGGACGCCGATCACCTGTACGTCGGCGACGGCGGGATGCGTGTACAGGAACTCCTCAACCTCGCGGGGGTAGATGTTCTCGCCGCCGCGGATCACCATGTCCTTGATCCGCCCTACGACCCGCACGTACCCGTGCTCGTCGAGCGTCGCGAGGTCCCCGGTGTGCATCCAGCCGTGCGCGTCGATCGCCTGGGCGGTCCGCTCCGGGTCATTCCAGTACCCGCTCATCACCATGTAGCCGCGGGCGCAGAATTCGCCGGGTTCGCCGCGCGCGACCGTTCGACCGCTGAGCGGGTCGATGATCTTGATCTCGGCGTGCGGCATCACCTGGCCGACCGTCCCACACCGGTGCTCGAGCGTGTCGTCGCGGCGGACTTGGGTCGTCACCGGCGAGGTCTCGGTCATCCCGAATGCGATCCCGATCTCGTCGACTCCCATCTCCGAGGAGACCCGATTCATCACCTCCACCGGGCACGGCGAGCCGGCCATGATCCCGGTCCGCAGCGGCGCCAGATCGTAGCGGCGGAAGTTCGGGTGCCCGAGCTCGGCGATGAACATCGTCGGCACGCCGTACAGGCTCGTGCACCGCTCCTCGGCACACGCGTGAATCGTCGCCTCGGGCTCGAACGTCTCGGCCGGGTACACCATGCAGGCACCGTGGGTGGTCGCGGCGAGGTTGCCGATCACCATCCCGAAGCAGTGGTAGAGCGGCACCGGGATGCACACGCGGTCCTGCTCGGTGTAGCCGAGCAGCTCCCCACAGAAGTAGGCGTTGTTGAGGATGTTGTGGTGGGTCAGCGTGGCGCCCTTGGGGAAGCCGGTCGTGCCGCTCGTGTACTGAATGTTGATCGGGTCGTCGAAGTCGAGCGCGTGCATCGCAGTGCGGACCTCGTCGGCGCTGGCGCCGCCCGCCGACAGCTCGTCCCACTCAGCGCTCTCGAAGAAGATCGCTCGCTCGAGCTCCGGCAGCTGCCCCCGAACCTCGGCGACCATCGCCCGGAAGTCGGAGCCCCTGAGCTCGGGCGTGGCGAGGATCCACCGGCACCCCGACTGACCGAGCGCGTACTGAAGCTCGCTGGTCCGGTACGCGGGGTTGATGTTGACGAGGACAACGCCGAGCTTCGCGGTGGCGTACTGAACGAGCGTCCACTCGGCGCGATTGGGTCCCCACACCCCGACGCGGTCGCCCTTGCGCAGCCCCGCCGCGAGCATCCCGCCCGCGAGGCGGTCGATCGCCTCGCCGAGCTCGGCGTACGTGTAGCGGACGCCCTGGTGGGAGGACACGAGCGCCTCGGCGCCCGGCACGCGCGCGATCGTGCGGTCGAGGTTGTGGCCGATCGTCTCGCCCAGCAATGGCTGCTCGCAGGCGCCGTGCGCGTAGGACAGCATCGTGGATCACCCTCCTGTGTCGCCTGAGAGGATGCTAACCGTGAGCGTGCTTCGAGAGGGGCTGTTGGAGGGACGTGCGATCGCGATCGCCGGCGATCGGGCGGCGAGGCTCCGCGGCGCGCTCGAAGCGCTGGGCGCGCGCGTCGAGATCGTGCCTGCGGGCGCGGACCTCGGTGAGGATGAGGAGCGGGTGGGGGACTGGGCCCGCTCGCGAGCGCCGCTCGACGCGATCGTGTACGACGCAGCGCCTGTGTTCGGCGCCGGGGGCGAGCGCGCCCTGGCGGACACGCTCGAGCGGGCGTGGATCGCGGTCCGGGAGGTGGCGAACGGAGCGCTGATCCCGGCTGACGGTCCGGGCAAGGTCGTGCTGCTCGGGCCGGCGCCGGATGCCGGTCCGCTGGCGGAGTCGGCTCGCGCCGGGCTCGAGAATCTGGCGCGGACGCTGTCGATCGAGTGGTCGCGGTTCGGCGTGACCGCGGCGATGGTCGCGCCCGGGCCGGACACCACCGACGAGGAGCTCGCCGAGCTCGTCTCGTTCCTCATCTCGCCGGCGGGCGAGTACCTGACGGGGTGCAGGCTGGAGCTCGGCGCGGCGGCGAGCTGATGCGGTGGCGGGCGCTCGCGGTCGCCGGAGCGGCTGTAAGCCTGGGGGCGTGCGGGTCGAGCGCGCACCAGGCTGCGCCCACGATCGTCGTGACGACCCCGTCGGTGCCGCCCCCGACGGCGACGGCTCCGGCCCCGGCGCCGAAGCCCCGACCCCGGCCGAAGCCCAAGCCGAAGCCGGACCCCGGCAAGCTGCCTCAGACCGATCAGCTCCCCTCCGCGAGCACGGCCGCGTTCAGGGCCGAGATGGCGGCGCTGTGGGACGGCGTGCGGCTGGGCTCCGTTCAGACCGCGCTGCCGGCGTTCTTCCCAGAGGCCGCCTACGTGCAGCTGAAGGCGATCGGCGATCCCGCCGGCGACTGGAGCGGGCGCCTGGTCCGGGACTACGCACTCGACCTGTCGGCCGCTCACGCGGTGCTCGGAGCCGACCCCGGCGCGGCCCGGCTGGTGCGCGTGATCGTGCCCGCCGACTACGCGCACTGGGTCGATCCCGGCGCCTGCTACGACAGCGTCGGCTACTACGAGGTTCCCAACTCCCGAATCGTCTACCGGCAGGGTGGGGCGATCCGGTCGTTCGGGATCGCGTCGATGATCTCCTGGCGGGGCGTCTGGTACGTAGTCCACCTCGGCGCGATCGTCGGTCCTTCCGGGGTGGTCGACGATCCGAGCGGCGGGGAGGGTTACTCCGCGCCGTCCTCGACGTGCTGAGTGACGGCGCCTGTCGCGCTCGGGATCAGCCTGTAGCTCAGGCTGGCGCCTGCGGATCGAGCAGCGCGAGCCACAGTTCGCTCGAGCGCGCGGCATCGGCGTGCGTCTGCGCCCAGGCTCGCGCGCGCCGGCCGGCCGCTGCGCGGCCTTCCGGGCCGAGCGCGTCGAGTGCGCGGAAGGCCTCGATCCAGGCCTCGCGCTTGTTGACCGCCAGCAGCACGCCGTCGGGGTGTCTCGCCGACAGCCCCGGCGTTGCGGACACGATCCCGGGCAACCCGCAGGCCATCGCCTCGAGCATCCCAAGCGCGCTCGTCTCGGCCTCGGATGCCAGCACGAAGCAGTCAGAGGAGCGCAGCAGCTCGACGACGTCCTCGCTCCATCCGAGCACGTGGACGCTGCCCTGCTCGAGCGCTCGGCGGCGGATCTCGGTCTCGTCGGGTCCCGCGCCGGCCAGCACCAGCTCCCAGCCGTCGAGCGCCGCCGCCTTCCAGGCGTCGAGCAACAGGTCGATTCGCTTCTGGCGAAGATCGAAGCGCCCGGCGTACACGGCCCGGTATGGACCACCGGAATCCGGCGCGATTTCTCCCGCGGGGGCGAACCGGCGCAGGTCGACGCCCTCGACGATCGTCGTGATCCGCTCCGGATTAAGCCCGAGCGAGATCAGCTCGGCCCTTGCCTCGGCGGTCTCCGCCACGAAAGAGGCGTGCCGCAGCACCGGCAGCACGAGCACGCGCAGCGGTGAGCGCGCCAGCCGCGCGGCGTTGCCGAGCGGACCGACCAGCCAGGTCGTGACGAGCAGTCGCCGCCGAGGCCAGGCGGCCAGCGCCGCGACCGTTCCCTCCGGGTGAAGCCCGACGCCGATCGCCACCGACCAGTGCCGTCGCCGCAGCAGCGCGGCGAGCGCGCCGCCGGCGACCGACACGAGCGTGTTGAGGGCCGCCGCCAGCGGACGGTGGTCGCGATGCCACGCAAGCAGGCATGGGACCGTGACGACCTGGATCCCTGGGGCGGGCCGCTCCACACGCGGGAGCGCGCGGCGGGACCACGTGAGCACCGTGACCGGATGATGGTCGGCAAGCCCGTTCGCTAGACCCTCGACCCGCCGCTGCAGCCCGCCTCGATCCGACAGGGAGGCGGTCACGATCAGGACGCCGCGGGTGCCGCTCATCCCGTCCGAGCACCCGCCAGGACCTCGGTCCACGCCTCGCCCGGCATCACCGAAGGAGGTTTGTGGCCGAGCAGTCTGAGGAGCGTAGGCGCGAGGCCGAGCTGGTCAGCGTCGAGCTCGACCCCAGAGCGGATCTGCGGACCGCAGAAGATCACGTCGGCCTCGGCGCGGTGCTCTGTCCAGAGGTTCGGCCGAGGGGCGCGTTCCCACGAGCCGAGCATCGGGTGACGCGCCGCGCGAGCCGGACGGTCGCCGGCCCAGGTGATGATCAGGTCGGGCAGCCGGGTGGCCTCGGGCCCGGGGAACTGCTCGCGCGCCCTGACGATCTCCTGCGCGAGCGGCCGTCCGCTGTCGGCGTCGACCATCTCCCGCACGAGCGCCGTGACGCGTTCGAGCAGCGGGTCGACGTCCTCGGGCGCGACGATCCCCTCGGCCTCGCGTCCCTCCAGGTTGAGCCGCAGGAAGCCCTCGGCCCACGACGGCACCGGGAACACGCTCGTGCGCTCCCACACGTAGCGGTCGTGAAAACGCCGCGAGGCCATGCGGTGCTGGAGCCGCTCCGGCAGGAGGCGCATCGCGAGCCGCTCGCGGCGGCCGTCCGGCACGAGCGCGCGGAGCCGCTCGGCGATCGCGGCGCTCGCGCTCGAGCGATCCTCACCGCTCCCGGCGTCGATCCGCCTGCACAGCAGGCCGGCGCGCTCGAGCAGCCCCTCCAGCAGCTGCCCCGCGTGGTTGGCGGGGCGCGAGCCGCGGGCCAAGACCACAACGACGTGGGCGTCGCCAGCCTGGCGTGCGACCACGGCGATCAGCTCGTCGATCGCCTCGTAGGTGCGGGCCAGCATCGCCGGGTCCCGGCGCTCGGGCGCAAACCAGTGCGGATCGGGACCGTGGTGCCCGAGCGCGTGGACGGCGGCGTGCAACTCGTGCACGCCCACGCATGTCAGCGGCCGCTCGAACCCGACGGCTTGCAGCGTGTGCGCGCGGAACCTCGCGCTGTTGACGAGCGTCTGAACGAGCTGCTCCTCGAGTTCGCTGTTCAGCGTGGACGGATGCGTCGAGAAGCGAGGTGGCCGGCCCATGGCGCGTAGCCGCGACGCGAGCCGGGCGTCGGTGAACAGCGGTCTGTGCGGTGGGTCGGGCTTGTGCCAGCCGCAGCACTCGGCGGCCCTGCTGTCCGGGTGGGGGTGGCAGTCGGGAACCTCGAGCGTCAGCGCCCCGGCGCCGCGGCCGGGGAGGTGGAGCCACAGTGGCTCGGGCTGCATCTCCTGCTGAAAGCGGGTTCCCATCGTCGCCGGGTCGAACTCCTCGAAGTGGTGAAAGCCGTGATGGCCGAGCGGCAGGCCGGACAGCAGCGGCGCCCAGGCGGCGGGCTCGATCATGCGCGCGGAGCTGATGGTGTGCACGGTCGCCGATCGGCGCAGCAGCTCGCGCGTCGCCGGCATCCCGCCCGCTTCGACCAAGCTCCGTACGACGCGCAGGTCGCCACCGTCGACGCACAGCAGGACGGTCCCGATCATCGGACGCAGGCTGCCCCCGGGGATGGATCGACGGTGTGCGGCAGCCCTGAGGCTCGCGCGGCGACGATCGCCTCGGCAACCGCGGCCGACGCGACGCCGTCCTGCGGCCCTGCTCCACCGTTCGGTGCGAGTCCCGCGGCGACTCTGAGGAAGGCGCGTAGCGCGAACTCGAACGAGCGATCCCAATGGCGGCTGGCGATGCGCGCTCGCACCAGCGAAAACGGCGGTAGGCGCTCTCGCAGTGGGGACTGGCCACGCAGACGCCAGTTCGCGAGGCGGTCCACCTCGAGCGTCCTTTGCCCTGCGATCACCCGCACCCGGTCGACCGGCGGTCCGACGCGGTAGCGGCCACTGAGCGCGCTTCCGTCCTCCCACGTCAGCTCGAGCTGTTCGCCTGAGGCGCACACGCTCGCAGGCGGCGCTCCGAGCAGCCAGCTCGCAAGGTCGATGTGGTGGACGGCGAGGTCCAGCGCGGGGTCGCGCCAGCCTGCCTCCCGGCGGCCCGTCGTGAACTCGGCCTCGAAGCGCAGCGGCGGAGCGAGCCGGCCGGCCTGAAGCAACCCCCGCACCCGCTGCCACAGCGGGTGGAAGCGATATGCGAAGCCAACCTGCAAGCTCAGCCCGCTGCGCTCGACGACGCCCGCAAGCTCGCGCGCCTTCGATGCGCTCGTCGCCATCGGCTTCTCCACGTAGACGTGCTTGCCAGCCGATAGCGCGGCCAGCGCCAGCTCCGCGTGGTGCTCGGCGGGCGTCGCGACGATCACAGCCGCCGCATCGGAGCCGAGCACCCGGCGCCAATCGCGGCTCGTCGCGATGCCGGGCGCCCGATCATGCATGGAGGGGTCGGGATCGGCGGCGAGCACGACGTCGGCGCCGAGCCGCCGCAGCGCTGGAAGGTGAAGCCGCGATCCGGCAAACCCAAGCCCCAGGATCGCAACCGGAAACCCATCCAGCTCACCCCGCGCCAGGCGCATCAGCAGATCGACCGGGAGCGCACTTGCTCCAGCAGTGCCTGCGCGTGCTCGCCCACGCGCTCGAGGTCGCGCGGGACACGGCCGCGATAGACCGGCACACGCGCCGTGAGCAGGGCCACGAGCGCGAGCGCCTGCGCGAGCCGGCGGGGTCCGCCGTAGAGCACGTGCGGCATCACCGCGGGCAGCGCCGCAACCGGATCGAGCCGCCGCGCTCCTGGTCGTGCTCCGCCGGGTGCTGCCAGCAGCACGACCGCGGCGACCGGCGCGGGCCCCGCACCCGCGTGGTGTCCGACGCGCAGGGTCGTCTTCCCGTGGCCGTTGGCGGCGCCGCCGCCGGCGATCGCGCCGACGACATCGCCCGCGACTCGCACCCCAACCTGTCCCGGCCACGTCAGCGGCTCGCCGTCCAGGTCGGAGATGACGGCGCCGTCCTCGGAGAGAACGTCGATGCCGTTGATCGCAAGCGCTGCGGTCAGCGTCGACTTGCCCCGGCCCGGGGGGCCGCAGAACAGCACCGCCTGTCCGCCCTCCACGACTGCTGCCGCGTGCAGGGCGAGGTCGCCGCGCTCGGCCAGCGCGAGCGGCACGATCGTCGCGCCAAGCCTGTGCTCCCAGTGCTCGCGCTCGCCTGTACGCTGGGTCACGATCTCGCCTGCCGCCGCTCGGATCGCATAGCTGCCGGTCACGCTGCACCAGGCCAGCAGATCGCCGCCGCTGGTCGCGAGCGCGAACTGGGCGCCGTCGCGTTCGGCCCATGAGACCAGCTCGCCGTCGCGCGCGAGCAGCTCCTCAGGCGTGCAGCGGATCCTCAGCGCTCCGCGCCCATTCGGGCCGGTCCGGGCTCTGGGCAGCGGAACCTCGCAAGCGACCGAATAGCCGAACAGAGCAGCGACCCCCTCGTGCACTTGCGGCATTCTAGGCGGGGTGATGGCCGCTCACGGTGTCGACTCCGGGACCGTGCTGACCCGTGCGCCCGACGTGATCGCGGTCCACGTCGGGGAGGTGCTGGTGCTCCACGACCCGCTCGGCGACGCCTACGTGCGCCTGAACAAGAGCGGCGAGCTGCTGTGGGAGTGCCTGGCCGAGCCGCGCTCGGTGCGGGACCTTGCCGGCGCGCTGGCCGAGCGCTACCGGCTTCCGGCCGAGCGGGCGATGGGCGAGGCCGAGCGCCTCGCCGGCGACCTGCTCGCGCGCGGGATGGTGGCGATCGCGTAGCGGCCCGCGGTCTCAGCGCGTGGGGGCGAGAGCCGGCGCGATGATGCCGCGGGCGGCAAGCCGGCGGGCGGTCGCGACCACATCGAGCCCGAGCTCAGCCTCCGGTCGGCCGGGATGAGCAGCAGCGATCCTCGAGAGCACGTCCGCCGGGGTGCCTCCGGCGCACCCGTCCATCACGATCGCCGCGGTCGCGTTCAGCTTCGCCACGTTCCCCTTGGCGATCCGCACGTAGCGCGAACCTCGGTCCGCCTCGCTCCAGCGCACGTCGCCCAGCCGATAGCGACGCGCGAGCGCAAGCTCCATCACGTGCCGGCGGGCCGCCTCGAAGCTGCCGGCCTCGGGATCGTCAGGAGCTCGCGCGGGCCTTGGCAGCCGCACCTCCGCAGGTGCCGTCGGCTTGGCCGGCGGCGGCTCGTCGATGTCGAGCTCCTGATCGCGGTACATCAGCGTCGGCAGCTCTTCTAGCGGCGCGCCGTGCAGGATCGGCTCGCGCCAGGCGCGAGCGTTGGGGTGATTCCAGTCGCGCCGGATTCGCTGCCAGCTTGCCGCGAGCCCCTCCTCGCGGGCGTTGCCGAACCTATACGGGCTGATGGTGCCGGCCATCACCGCACCGTTCGGGCGCACCAGCATGTATGTCGGGGACTCCACCGGGCCGAAGCGCTGCACCGGCGGCGCGATGATCAGCGGCAGCTCGGGCCCGAACCGCCGCCGCGCGCGCTCGACGGCGCGACGCAGCCTCCAGCCGCGGATCTTCCAGCTGCCCTCGCGGGCGGCCGCTCCAATCGCGACTACCGGTGACAAGCGCACTGAGGAAGCCCCGAGGAACCAGGACTGCTCGATCAGCTCCTCGACGGCGTGCTCGTTCGCGGGGGTGACCACCTGCACGACGTGGGTGGAGATGCCGCGCTCGACCAGCAGGGCGACCGCCTCAACCGCCCGCCGCCAGCTTCCGGGGACGCCGCGGGAGCCGTCGTGCAGCTGGGGAGTGGGTCCGTCCAGGGAAATGTGAACGGCGACTCCTGGGCAGCCGGCCGCGAGCCGATCCGCGACCGCCTCGTCCACGAACCAGCCGTTGGTGTTGAACGTCACGCCGATGCCGGCGTCGCTGAGCTGCTCGGCCAGCTCCAGCGCAAGCTCGCGGCGCAGCAACGGCTCGCCGCCGGTCACCACGCTCTCGATCACGCCCAGCTCGATCAGCTCTGCGACGATCGCGCGCCAATCGTCGTCGCTCAGCTCGACCGTGCGCGCGACCGTGTGCCGGGGCGAGTCCGTGTAGCAGAACCCGCAGCGGAGGTTGCACGCGTACGTCAGCTCGAGCTTGGCGCCGACGGGCTGGGGCGGCGCCACCGGCCGCGCGCTGCGCGGCTGGATGCCGAGCCGTGCGGCGAGCATCTGGGCGTGGCGGCTGCGCGCGGCGAGCCGAGCCCCCGGCAGCCCTCGCAGCGTGTCTGGCAGATCGAGCGAGGCGATGCTCAAGGTCAGAGGCGGCGTGGCGCGGCGATCCCGGTCGAGAACCCGGCGGCCGTCACGGATGGTCCCTCGGGCGTGTCGAGATCCTCGATCTGGGGAGGCTCGTAGCGCTCTGCCGAGAACTCGTCCCGGCGCTCCGTGGCGTCGGGAGGTGATCCAGTGGTGTCGCGATCGGGCATCTCTGGCTCCTTGGTCGGCGTTAGAGGCGGCGCGGCGCCGCGGGCGTGACGGTCACCGGGCCACCCGCAGCCGTGACCGAGGGTCCCTCGGGTGTTTCGAGATCCTCGATCTGCGGCGGCTCGTAGCGCTCCGTCGAAGGCTCGTCCGGGCGCTCGGTGGCGTCGGGGCGTGATCCGGCGGTGTCGCGATCTGGCATGTCTGGCTCCTTGGTCGACCGGTCGCTCGGTTCACCCGGGCAGGGTGCTGGCGCCCGCGGCTGTCACGGATGGTCCCTCGGTAGTCTCGAGATCCTCGATCTGCGGCGGAACGTAGCGCTCCGTCGACGGCTGGTCCGGGCGCTCGGTGGCGTCGGGAGGTGATCCGGTGGTGTCGCGATCTGGCATCTCTGGCTCCTGGGTCGGTTCGCGGCTGAGGCGCGAGTTTCGCGTCTGGGCGAGCCGTGGTCAACCCTCGAGCAGCCGGCGCCGGCGAAGCTCGGCCAGGAACGCGGCCACATCCCGCTCGGCGGCGCCCGGATCGATTCCGAAGGCCCCGACGAGGTGATCGCGCAGCCGCTCGCGCTCGGCGCCGTGGGCCAACAGGGGCCACAACACGGTGCCGGTGCGATTGACGACGATCTCGCCGCGGTCGCCGGGAAGCAGGACCACGATCCGACCGCCGACCTCGCGCCAATCGAGCCCCTCGGTCCGCAGGCGCAGCTCAGCCGGCATCTGCGCCACGTTCGCGGGCTCGCCGTCGAGCGATCAGCACCGTGGGGATTCGCGCGCTCAACTCGATCGGCCGCCATGCGTATGCCGCCGCCAGACCGGGCGCGCCGAATCTGGCCAGTGGCTTGTTGAACGAGCGCATGTGGTCCGGCGTGGGGAAGGCGATGCCGAGCGCAAGGCGAGCCTTGGCGCGTCGGCCCTCGGCCCGCGACAGGCGCTCCAGCGAGAAAGCGGCGACGCCCGCTCGGCCGATCCCGAGCGCCTCCGCCATCGGGCGTCCCTGTTCGAGCACCCACAGCCCTGCCGCCAGCGCGCCGGTCGCATCGAGCTCGCGCGCCAGCTCCGCTGCCGTCTGCCAGACCTCGAACGGGAACCGATCCAGCGCCCGCGAGAGGTCCTCGACGGGGGTCGGCAGCGCGCCGTGCTGGGCAACGTGCACCGCGGCGTGGAGGGCAAGCTGGGGGTCCGCGGGAACATCGACGAGCACGCCGCCGACAGGAAGCCGGACCGAGTTGCGGGTGAACGCCTCCCACACGCTTCGCGGCGGCGCGCCGTAATGCATCAGCCGCCAGTGGAGCTCGACCCAGATCCCCTCCCATGGCCGCATCAGCGGCTGCTCGTGTCTAACCCACTCGGGCCGCATCTGCTCCTCCTCGCCGGTGCGCTCGAACCCCCGCGCGATCAGCAGTTGCTCTGCGGCCGCGAATTGCCGCGGGTCCACCAGCAGGTCGCTGTCGACATACGGCCGGCTGGCGCCGTCGTCGTAGAGCCTGCGCGCGAGCACCGGCCCCTTGATCAGCAGGCTCGGAATGCCGGCGTCGCGCAACGCGCCCACGACCTCGCCCGTGACGCGATCGATCCGGAGGCTGCGCGCGGTCAGCTGGAGCGCGTCGCGCTGGTCGCGGTCGTCATGGTCGGGCCCAGCACTCCTCATCGCTTCGAGGCGACTCCCGCGGTCCAGGCGGCGAGGCCCAGCGCAAGGAACGGGCTGACGCGGCCCGCCTCGGCGAGCAGGGTCGGCTGTCGCGAGAGCCGGCGCACGATCGCGCCGAAGCGAAGCAACGGAGCGACCGCCAGCAGCGGCCAGTGACTGAAGCGCCGGTACGGGAAATCCACCCGATCGCATACGGAGGCGAAGGCGCGGCCGAGGCGGTACTGGTGTGCCACCATCTCGCGTAGTCCGGTCCGGTTCAGGTGCCACACGCCGGCGTCGCGGGCGAAGTTCAGCCGGTTGGCGCGTCCCCAGGGCACCGTCGGGATCGTATCCTCGCCGGGCCAGATGTCCTCGCAGAAGCCGCCGGCGCCCTCGAACGCCGAGCGGTCGACGAGCAGGTTGCAGGTCGCGCCGTGCAGAGGAAAGCCACGGCGGCGCGGGCTCCATTCCGAGAACTCGAGCAGATAGGAAGCGGTGCCGACCGCGCTGTCGGGTGTTCCGTTGTAGACAGCTCCGGCCGCCGCCGCTCGATCGCGATCGATCGCCGCTTCGAGCTTCGCAAGCCACCCGGCGGCCGGAACCGCGTCCGCGTCGAGAAATCCAAGACGCGAGCCTCTGGCCTCTCTGGCCCCGAGGTTACGGGCCGCCCCTGGGAGCGCCCGCTCACGCAGCTCGATCACGCGCAGCCACGGCTGCTCCCGCTCGAGCCTGGCCGCCGCGCCGTCCCCCGAGCTCTCGACCACCAGAACCTCGGTGCCAGGTCCGATCTGCGCCCGGAGTCCCGACAGCACCACCGGTAGCGTCGCGCCCGCGCGGTACGCAGGGATGATCACGGACAGCCTGGGACGCAAGGCCATAGTGATTTGGATTCTGACATCGCGGCGAAGGCCCCTGCGGTCGGCGGGCGGGCGGTCCCCGGCGTCAGGAGGGCGACTCCGCCCACGGGACGACGACCGCGTCCTCGTGGGGGGAATCGCGCGCGACCACGTACTCGGCCGGCTCCGAGTCGGAGACGTTCTCGAGCACGTGCGTCTCGCGCGGCGGGACGTAAACGAGGTCGCGGGGCTCGAGCAGCAGCTCGTGCTCGAGCCGGTCGCCCCACTTCACGCGCAGCGTCCCGGACAGCATGTAGACCGCGCTCTCGCATCCCTCGTGGTAGTGCGGCCGCGACTGCGTCCCGGGCGGGACCCGGAACACCGCCATGTAGATGTTCCGCGCGCCCGCCGTCGACTGCGAGACCTCCGAGCCGCCGACGACGCCACGCGGAACCTCTCGATCTGCTCCCGGCTTGACGACCTTCATCGCAACAACACTAGTCGGCCCTCGGCACCTCGATCCGCAGCGGCGGCTGGGGCGCCGCCTCGTGGTCGACCTGGAGCGTCGTGTGGTGGATGTCGAAGCGCTCCAGCAGGGCTCGCTGGAGCTCGCGGCGGAGCTCGTGGCAGTCGGCGCCGGCGCGCACGACGACGTGCGCCGAGAGCGCCGGGAACCCCGAGGTGACCTCCCAGACGTGCAGGTCGTGGACCTCGACGACGCCCGGGTAGGCGGCGAGCTCTCGCCCGATCCGGTCGGGGTAGAGCCCAGCCGGCGCCGCCTCCATGAACACGCGGCCCGAGGCGATCAGCAGGCTCCACGACGCGTGCAGCATCAGCGCGACGACCACCAGCGACGCGATCGGATCGGCACGATTGAAGCCCGTCGTCAGGATCACGATCGCGGCGATCGCCGTCGCGATGAACCCGTACAGATCGGTGAGGATGTGCCGGAACGAGCCCTCGACGTTGAGGCTGCGCTCGCGGTCGGAGCCACCCGCCAGCACGCGCGTCGCGACCAGGTTCACGATCACGCCGACGATCGCGACCGCGAGCACGATCCCGCCCTTGACCGTCTCCGGGTGCACGAGCCGCGAGATCGACTCGTACAGGAGCACCAGCGCCAGCACCAGCAGCGCCACTCCGTTCGCCTGCGCGCTGAGGATCTCCGCACGACCGAGCCCGTACGTCATCGAGCCCTGGGCCGGGCGGACCGCGAGCCGCGCGGCGAACAGCGACAGTCCCAGCGCGAACGCGTCGGTGAGCATGTGGGCCGCGTCCGAGAGCAGCGCGAGCGAGGAGGCGACCACCCCGGCGGTCACCTCGGCGACCATGAAGCCGAGGATCAGCCCGAGTGCGATCGACAGCGAGCGCCGGTCGGCGTCCCGGGAGCCGTGCGCATGGTCGTGCGCCATCAGTTGAGCGAGGGGTCGGCGGGCATTCGCGCGATCAGCGCGTAGCTTCCGCCCTTGCGCGTCAGCACCGCCGACCACAGCTCGCGCGGCCCGGCGGTGAACGCATCCTCGAAGCGGGCGGGATCGAGGATCCAATCGCCGCGCTCGAGCTCGTCGTCCAGCTGCCCGGCGCCCCAGCCCGCGTGCCCGACGAACGCCCTGCCCGTACGCAGCCCGGCAGCGTGGTCGCCGGGGGAGGAGCCGGCTCCGACCACCCCGACGTCGTCGAACGCCAGCAGCACGCCGTCGGCCGCGTCCTCGAACTGGCCCAGCACCACGACCCCGGACGGCTGCACGGGACCGCCGATGTAGAGCGGCTCGTCCGGATCGACAAGCTCCTCGATCTCCGGCACGGCATCTCCAACGAGCGTCTCCGACGGCCGGTTCAGCACCAGCCCGAACGCACCCTCCTCCGAGTGCTCGACGACCAGCACCACGGTCCGCCAGAAGTTCGGGTCGACCAGCGCCGGCCCCGCGATCAGCAGCTGTCCGCGAGCCGACTCCACGCTCACAGCCCCAGCGAGCGGCCGAGGACCTCTTTCATGATCTCGTCGGTGCCGCCGCCGATCGGACCGAGCCGCGCGTCGCGCGCCGCCCGCTCGACCCAGTACTCGGCCATGTAGCCGTTGCCACCGTGAATCTGCAGGCACGTGTCCATCACGTCGAACGACGCGCGCTGGGTGGCCAGCTTGGCGATCGTCACCTCGCGCACCGCGTCCTCGCCGGCGACGTACCGGCGCAGCGCGGAGTACGTGACGTCGCGGCCCGCCTCGATCGTGACGGCGATCTCGGCGAGCTTGTGGCGGATCGCCTGGAAGTGCCCGATCTCCTTCCCGAACGCCTTGCGCTCGAGCGCGTAGGAGAGCGTGCGCTCGAACGCCGCCTGCATCGCGCCTACCGCTCCGAGCGCCATCAGCAGCCGCTCCCACTGGAAGTTGGCCATGATCAGGTAGAAGCCGGCGTTTTCGTCCCCGAGCAGATTCTCGTCGGGGACGAGCACGTCATCGAAGCTGATCGTCGCGGTGTCGGACGCGTGCCAGCCGAGTTTCTCGAGCGGACTCGACTCGACGCCGGCCCCGCGCTCGATGATCAGGAACGAGAGCCCGCGGTGGCCGCCTTCGCTCGTCGTCTTGACCGCGGTGACGAGGAAGTCGGCACGCACCCCGCCGGTGATGAACGTCTTCGAGCCGTTGACGACGTATCCGCCGTCGACCTTGTTGGCCGTGGTCCGGATCGACGCGACGTCGGAGCCCGCGTCCGGCTCGGTGATCGCCAGCGCGGCGATCCGCTCGCCGCGGATCCCGGGCACCAGGAACCGCCGCTTCTGGTCCTCGGTGCCGAACCGGTTTATCGGGGGGAGCGCGATCCCCTGGTGGGCCCCGATCCCGGCGGCGAGCCCACCCGATCCACACCGCGACAGCTCCTCGACGAACACGGCGTCGGCGACCAGGTCGCCGTCACCGCCGTACTCAGCCGGGAACTTGAGGCCGATGTAGCCGAGCTCGGCCAGTCGCCCGAACACCTCGTTGGGGAACCAGCGCGCCTGCTCCCACTCCTGAGAGTGCGGGAACAGCTCGGTCTCGACGAACCGCCGCACGGGCTCCCGGAACTGCTCGTGCTCCGCGGTGAACGGCGGAATCGGGCGGCGCGCGCTCGCGGCGCCCGCGCCTGCTTTCTCGGCCAAGCTCATTGCGAGACACAACCGTATCGTCGGCGGAGCCGGATAGGGTGGGGCGCGGATGTCCGAGAGCCGAGGAGGGGGTTCGGGCCGGCTGCTGTTCGCGATGGCGCTCGCGAGTGGGATCACGTCGGTGCCCAATGCCGCGATCGTGCTCGCGCTGCCGACGATCCACCGCCAGTTCGACGCGTCGCTGACCGAGCTAGAGTGGACCGTGACCGGCTACCTGCTCGCGTACTCGGCGCTGATGATCGCCGCGGGGCGGCTCGCGGATGTGTTCGGGCGCGTCAAGCTGATCACGATCGGGACGCTGATCTACATGGGGGCGTCGATTCCCGCTGCCCTGTCAGGGAACGCCACGGTGCTGATCATCGGCATGATCCTCATCGGCGTCGGCGGGGCTGTGCTGACGCCGGCATCGCTCGCGATCGTCACCAACAAGTTCCGGGGGACGAGCCGCGGGATGGCGGTCGGGATCTGGGGCGGGGCCAGCGCGCTGTTCTCGGGCATCGCGCCGGCGATCGGCGGGCTGTTCACGCAGGAGGCGTCGTGGCGGTGGATCCTGTGGTTCAACGTAATTGTCGGGGCCCTGATCCTGCTCGGGATCCACCGGTCGTCCGAGAGTTACGACGAGGAGGCCAGCCGCCACATCGACGTGGCCGGCGTGGCCCTGTCGTTCACCGGCCTTGCCGCGCTGGTGCTCGCGTTCAACGAGGCGCCCTCGCCGTGGGCGTTCGCGTCGCCCCAGTTCGTCCTGGTGATCGTCGCGAGCTTCGTGCTGCTCACCGGCTTCGTGTTCCTGGAGCGCCGGCTCCACGATCCGCTGATCGACCTCGGGCTGTTCCTGAAGCGCAACGTCACCGGCGCGAACATCGTCCTGTTCGTGCTCAACTTCGCGCTCGGCGCCGTCCTCTTCTTCGTCCCGCAGTACCTCGAGGACCAGATCACGTTCGGGGCGCTCAAGGCCGGGCTGGCGCTACTGCCGCTGAGCGCCACGATGGTGGTCGCGATGCCGCTGGGCGGGCGCCTGTTCGAGCGCCTGGGTCCGGTCCCGCCGATCGTCGCGGGGAGCGCCATGTCCGGGATCTCGATGCTCCTCCTGAGCAGGGTCTCGACGTTCAGCGGATACACCGCGTTCTGGCCGGCGCTGGCGCTGCTCGGACTGGGGGTCGGCACTGCGCTGACGCCGCTCAACCTGGCCGCGCTCAACGCCACGTCGATTCGCAATCACGGCACGGTCGCCGGGGTCCTCGCGATGGTCGCCGGGCTCGGCGGCATGTTCGGGGTTGCGCTCACCGGGGCGCTGTTCGAGCAGCTTCAGAGGAATGACATCGTGTCGGGGCTGGCCGACAAGGGCATCCAGATCACCAGTTCCGCGGCGGATACGCTCGGCGGCCTGATGTCGGGTACCCCCTCTGCGACCAAGGCGCTAGCCGGCTACCCGGCCGCGCAGCAGGCGCAGGTGAAGGCAGCCGTCCACCAAGGCTTCGTGTCCGCCTTCGGCAGTGCGATGGAGCTGTCGTTCGCGCTCGTCGTGCTTGGCATCGTGCTCACTTTCCTGCTGATCAGGCGCGAGCCGGAGGTGGAGCCGCTGGCGTACCCGAACGTCGCCCAGCCGTTCACGGGGCTCGCGCCCCGGCCGTAGCTCAGGGGCCCGGAGTCAGGGGCCCGGCGAGGGCGGCGCGCCCGGAGGCGGAATGCTCGACGGGGGGTCGCCGGGCGGCGGGTCGCTCGGCGGCGGCTCGAGGGTTGGCTCGCCTGACAGCTGCTCGACCCCGGGCGGCGGCCCGGTGGGCCCTCCGCCGGCCAGCAGCACGTTGTGATCGACCCCCTCCTTGCGGACGCGGAGGTCGATGTAGATCACGTTGATCAGCGCCGCGAAGAACGGGGCCAGCAGGATCGAGATCAGCGCTCCGACCACGCCCTGGATCACCTCGTAGAGGGTCACGTTGGTGGTCGCATGCGAGATCGCCCCCGCGATCGCGCCGATGATGAACACCGCGACGATGTACATGATCAGGCCGACCACCAGCCGGCCGAACGTCTGCCACCAGCGGCCGCTGACGAGGCTCATCGAGCGGCTGATCGCGCCCATCCCGCGCAGGCCCTCGAGCATCAGTACCGGAACCGCGAGCGACACCGCCACGAACAGGTACACGCCGGGGATGATCAGCAGGATCAGCCCGACGACGATCATCACCGTCGAGATGACCCCGATCCACAACAGCGACAGCAGGCGGTGACGAGCGAACGCGTAGTCGAACGACTCGCGGATCTCGTGGGGCCTGCCGAGGTAGGCGTCGAGCTGGAGCTTGAACACGGCGCCGGTCGCGAGCAGCTGACCGAACAGGCCGAGCAGCGCCACGATCAGCAGCGCGACGTTCGAAGACGTGGTGCTGGTTGCACCCGCGGTGTACAGCGTCCCGTTGTGCAGGAACACGTCGCTCGGAAGCGTCACGCGGCGCAGGATCACCTCGATGAACTCGATCGGGATGATCACGATCGCGACCAGCTGCCACAGCTGGACGGCGTTCTTTGCGTACAGCTGGATGGCCGCGTCGATCGTCTGGCCGATGTCGAGCGGCTTCAGTACGCGCCCCGGTGCCCCTCCGGTTGCCCTGGCAGCCTCCATCTCGGCCGCGACGATAGCGTCGTCCGCGGACCGGGTGGGTTTTTTTGCTGACCTCGGGCGGCCGGGGTGCCCGCGCCCGCGCGGCGCTACAGGCCGAACGAGCGGCCGATCACCTCGAGCATGATCTCGTCGGTGCCGGCGCCGATCCGGTTCAGGCGCATGTCGCGCCACGCGCGCTCGATCCCGTACTCCTTCATGTAGCCGTTGCCCCCATGGATCTGGAGGCACTCGTCGGCGACTTCGAAGCCGATCTGAGAGGCGTAGAGCTTGGCCATCGAGATCTCTCGGACCGGGTACTCGCCGTTCTGAAGGCGCCATGCCGTCGTGTAGACCATCTGTCGGGCGGTCTCGATCTTGGTCGCCATCTCCGCGAACTTGTGGCGGATCACCTGGAAGTTGCCGATCGGACGCCCGAACGCGGTCCGCTCCTTGGCGTACTGGAGCGTGCGGTCGAACAGGCCCTGGGCGCCGGCGACGCACCCGGCGGCGCCGATCAGCCGCTCGCCCTGGAGCTCCCAGGAGATGTGGTAGAAGCCCTTGCCGATTTCCCCGAGGACCGCGGTAGCGGGAACGCGGACATCCTGGAACGCAAGCAGCGCGGTGTCCGAGGCGTGCATCCCGAGCTTCTTCAGGCGCTCCTCGCGGATCACTCCGGGGAGGTCCATCGGGACCAGGAACAGGGTGAGCCCGCCGTGGCCGGCGTCCGGGTCGGTCTTCGTCACGAGCACGATCACGTGCGCGCGGTGGCCGTTTGTGATGAACGTCTTCGAGCCGTTGATCACGTACTCGTCGCCGTCACGGACCGCGCGGGTCTTGATCCCCGCGACGTCCGAACCTGCGTCCGGCTCGGTGATCCCCAGGCACAGGATCGCCTTGCCCTGGATCGCGGGCACCAGCCACTCCTGCTTCTGCTCCTCGGTCCCGAACTTGAGGATCGGCGGCATCGCCATGTCGGTCTGGACCGCGAGGCCCATGCCAAGGCCGCCGCAGTGCGCGTGGCGGAGCTCCTCGGCCAGCACCAGGGTGGTGTAGTAGTCGCCGCCCTGACCGCCGTACTCGACAGGCTTGTCGAGGCCCAGGAACCCGAGCTCGCCCATCCGCTCGAACACCCAGTCCGGGAAGGTGTTCTCCTCCCACTCCTCGGAGTGGGGCTGGAGCTCCTTGATCACGAACCGGCGGATCGAGTCGCGGAGCTGCTCGTGCTCGTCGGTGAAGATGAAGTGCTTGCGCTGGGAGGCGAAGTCGGGCTTGAGAACGTCGGCGGTGGTGGTCATGGGACGCACGCTAACAGTAAGACGTTCTACTTTCTACTTTGCGGCGCCGCGGGCGAACGCCCTGCGGCGGCCGGGGCGGCGCCTCAGCGCGTCCCCGGGGCGAACTTTGCTGCCGGACTCCGAAATACCGGAGTGCGGGAGCATCGTTCGGGCCGGGGGCATAGGCTTCGCGCCCGATGGTCTTCGAGACGCTCCTCTACGAGACCGCGGACGGCGTCGCGACGATCGCGCTCAACCAGCCGGACACCCGCAACGCGCTGTCCGACGAGCTGCTCCGCGAGCTCGCCGAGGCGTTCGAGCAGGCCCGCGACGACGACGCGGTCCGGTGCGTGGTGCTGACGAGCACCCACGACCGGGTGTTCTCCGCCGGCGCCAATCTCGGCGGTTTCGCGGCCGACGCGCCGCTCGTCCACAAGCATTTCGCCACCGAACGGTTCCCGAAGCTGTTCAGGCTGATCGGCGAGCTGGGCAAGCCGACGCTGTGCGCCGCCAACGGGCACGTGCTGGCGGGCGCGCTCGGGATCGCGCTGGCGTGCGATCTGATCATCGCCAAGGAGGGGGCGCGGTTCGGGACCCCCGAGATCAACGTCGGGCTGTTCCCGTTCATGATCATGGCGCTGATCTACCGCAACGTCCCGCGCAAGAAGACCAACGAGCTGTTGCTGCTCGGCGAGCAGATATCGGCACAAGAGGCGGTCCGGATCGGGATCGCGAACAAGGTTGTCCCGCCGGAGGAATTCGATGACGCGGTGAACGACTGGGCGCGCAAGCTCGCGGCCAAGTCCCCGGTGATGATGCGGCTCGGCAAGGACGCGATGTTCCGCCAGCTCGACATGCCGTTCGAGGAGGCGCTGGACTTCCTGCGCTCGCAGCTCACGATCGCGTTTTCGACCGAGGACATCCAGGAGGGGGTCAGGGCGTTCTTCGAAAAGCGCGAGCCGAACTGGTCGGGAAGATGACCCCCGTAGGGGATCCGGGAAGACGACCGCGGCCACGCGCCCACGCCGACCGCGATCGCTACCCGACCCCAGCCCTGAGGGCGGCGCTCCGCCACCCTCTTCTCGCCAAGGTTGGTTATCAACCTACCCGTCAAAGAAACGACTAAACCCGGTCTTGACGCTCGATCGTCAGACCTGGCAAAGTAGGAAGTAGGACGTACCACTTCTAGAGATGGCCACCGACGCTCCTGCCACCAGCCTGCTGCGCCCGCTTGCCGACGATCTGCGCTCGAGACGCGAGCAGATCAAGCTGGGCGGCGGACCCGAGAAGATCGAGGCCCAGCACGCGCAGGACAAGCTCACCGCGCGCGAGCGGCTGGACCTGCTGATCGACCACGGGACGTTCGTCGAGCTCGGGATCCATGGCCGGCCGCACTCCTCGCAGCGCGCGATGGACGGCAAGGACGCGCCCGCCGACGGCGTCGTCACCGGCTACGGCAAGGTCGACGGTCGGCTGGTCGCGGTCGCCGCGTACGACTTCACGGTGATGGCCGGGTCGATGGGGATGACGGGCGAGCTCAAGGTCTCGAGGCTGCGCGAGCTGGCACTGACCAAGCGGATCCCGATGATCTGGCTGCTCGACTCCGCCGGCGCACGGATCCAGGAGGCGGTCGGCTCGCTGTTCGCCGGCTCGGGCCACCTGTTCCGCGAGGAGGTCGTGATGAGCGGGGTGATCCCGCAGGTGGCGGCGCTGATGGGGCCGTGCGCAGCCGGTACCGCGTACATCCCCGGGCTCGCCGACTTCGTGCCGATGGTCAAGGGCCGCGGCTCGATGGCGCTGGCGGGGCCGCACCTGGTGCGCGCCGCCGTCGGGGAGAACGTCACGCAGGAGGAGCTCGGCGGCTCGCGCGTGCACTGCAGGAAATCGGGCGTCGGCGACCTTGAGGTCGCCGACGATCCTGAATGCATCGAGCGGATCAAGCAGTACCTGAGCTACTTCCCCTCCAACTGCGAGGAGCAGCCGCCGGTCGTGCTGACCGAGGACCCGGTCGACCGCGGCGACGAGGAGCTGCTGGACGTGCTGCCCGACTCGAACCGCAAGCCCTACGACATGTACGACGTGATCCGGCGGATCGTCGACGACGGCGTCTACTTCGACATCAAGCCGCAGTTCGCGAAGACGCTGATCACCTGCCTGGCCCGGTTCGGCGGCCGTCCCGCCGGGATCGTCGCCAACCAGCCCAAGCAGCTCGGCGGGATCCTCGACAACGACAGCGCGGACAAGGCAGCGCGCTTCATCAATCTCATGAACGCGTTCAACATCCCGCTCGTGTACCTGATGGACGTCCCTGGGTTCATGGTCGGGACGAAGGTCGAGGAGGCCGGGATCATCCGCCACGGGGCGAAGATGCTGTACGCGACCGCCAACGCCACGGTCCCGAAGGTCACGGTCGTGCTGCGCAAGGCCTACGGCGCCGGCTACTACGTGATGTGCGGCCGCGCGTACGAGCCGGACCTGATCGTCGCGTGGCCGTCGGCCGAGATCAGCGTGATGGGGGCGGAGGGCGCGGTCGAGATCATCTTCCGCAAGCAGGTCGAGGCGGCCGACGACCCCGCCGCCAAGAAGCAGGAGCTGATCGACAACTTCAGGAAGATCATCGACGTCTACATCGCGGCCGGCAACGACATGATCGACGACGTGATCGACCCGCGCGAGACGCGCGCCACGATCTGCCGGGCGCTCGAGATGGCGGGGCGCAAGCACGTCGAGCGCCCGTGGAAGCGCTCCGGGGTGATACCGGTTTGAGGCACGCGGGACGGATCGGCGCGCCCGAGGCGGCCGGGGCGCTGCTCGCCGCGCTCGCACTCGGCGCGTGCGGCTCGAGCAGTTCCCATTCGGTCTCCAACGTCACTGCGACCGGCACGGCCGCCGGACCGGGCACGAAGCGCTTCAGCGCCCCCGGGATGGCGCTTCACTTCGACTACCCCGCGAGCTTCCGCGTCGTTCCGCTCGCGGAGTCGAAGCGGGTCGCCGGGAATACGGGGCAGGCGTCGCACGCGGCGGTCGGCACCGGGCCGTACGACCTGCTGATTGTGACGCGGTTCCCGAACCGGCCGGTGCCGGTGACCTCGAGCAACATCTCCAAGCTCAAGTCGCAGTTCGACGCGGCCGCCAGCTCGGCGCTCGGGCGGCAGCTCTCCTCGACCGTGACCACGGTCGGCGGGCTCCCGGCGCTGTCATTTCCTGCGGCGCCGGTGCTCGGGCTCCCGACGCATGCGACGAGCCGGATCACGAACGTGTTCTACGGCGACGATGAGTACGAGCTCAACTGCCAGTACACGCCAAACGGGGCGGCGACGATCAGCGCTGCCTGCAACGCGATGCTCAGCACGCTGAGCGCCGGGGGGTGAGCCATGGCTCTTGACGATCCCGTCGTTATCACCTGCGCGATCTCGGGCACGATCGCCAACCGCGACCAGTGCCCGGCGATCCCCTACACGCCCGAGGAGTACGCCGCCGAGGCGCGGCGGATCGTGGACGAGGGGGGCGTCCACATCCACATCCACGCGCGCACGCGCGACGGACAGCCGAGCTACGAGATCGAGGACTTCCAGGCGATCAAGGACGCGATCCTCGACGAGGTCGGCGACCGCGCGATCATCAACTTTTCGACCGGGACGATCGGCGTGCCGGTCGCCAAGCGGGTCGCGTACCTCGAGGCGTGCCGCCCCGAGGTGGCGGCGCTCAACATGGGCTCGATGAACTACGCGAAGTACTCGGCCAAGCGCAAGGACTTCGTATTCAAGTTCGTGTTCGCGAACCCGTTCGACGAGATCATCGAGCTGCTCGAGGCGATGCGGCGGCTCGGCATCAAGCCCGAGCACGAGTGCTTCGACGTCGGCCACGTCGGATCGCTGACGCCGCTCGTCGACATGGGACTGCTCGAGGCACCCCTGCACGCCGACTTCGTGATGGGCGTGGTCGGCGGAGTGCCCGCGAGCGCGCGGAACCTGGCGGCGATGGCCGACAACATGCCGACCACCCCCTCCGGGGGCGGTGCCCGCCATCACCACTGGGGCGTGATCGGGATCGGGCGCGACCAGTGGATGCTGGTCGCCGCCGCGCTCACGCTGGGCGGCTCGGTGCGGGTCGGGCTCGAGGACAACTTCTACCTCCCGGACGGCGAGATGGCGAGCTCGAACGGCGAGCTGATCGCGAAGGCCCGGCAGATGACCGAGGAGATCGGGCGCCGTCCGGCGACGGTCGAGGAGGCGCGTCAGCTGCTCGGGATCAAGGCGCCGGCGACCGCGTCAGCCGGACGACTCATGCCGGCCCCGGCAGTGGCGAGCCCGGATGGCGAGCGGGGCCAGGCATGAGCGCGCTGGCGCTGGAAGGCCTCAAGGTCCTCGACTTGTCTCGCCTGCTTCCCGGCGGGTTCTGCTCGCTGCTGCTGGCCGACTTCGGCGCCGACGTGCTGAAGGTCGAGGACACGGGGATGGGCGACTACGTCCGCTGGGCGCCGCCGTTTTATGAGGTCCGCCCACCCGCGGACCAGACTGCGCGCAGCGCCAAGTTCCTGGCGCTCAACCGCGGCAAGCGCTCGATCCGGATCGACCTCAAGAACGACCGCGGCAAGGAGGTGCTGCTGAGGCTCGCGCGCGACGCCGACGTGCTGCTCGAGTCGTTCCGGCCCGGCGTGCTGGACCGCCTCGGGGTCGGGTACGAGCGGCTCAAGCAAGAGAACCCGCGGCTCGTGTACTGCGCGATCACCGGTTACGGCCAGGACGGGCCGAACCGCGACCGCTCCGGACACGACATGAACTACCTCGGGCTCGGCGGCCTGCTCGGGCTGACCGGCGAGGCGGACGGGCCGCCGGTCCAGTCCGCCGGACAGATCGCCGATATCGGCGGCGGCGGGCTGACGGCTGCGGTCGGGGTGCTGGTCGCGCTGCGCGAGCGCGACCGCTCCGGCGAAGGGCAGTTCGTCGACTGCTCGATGTTCGACGGCGCGCTGTCGTGGCTCGCGATGGTCGCGGCGGACATGTTCGCCGACGGGCAGGTGCCGCGGCGCGGGACGCTGCACCTCGCCGGCGCGATCACCTGCTACCGCCCGTACAGGTGCGCCGACGGGTACGTGACGCTGGGTGCGCTCGAGCCGAAGTTCTGGGCGGAGTTCTGTCGCGGCGTCGGCCGCGAGGACCTGCTCGAGCACGCGTTCGACCCGCCGGGGTCAGACGCGCACCGTGCCGTCAGCGAGGTGTTCGCAGGGCGGACCCGCGAGCAGTGGCGGCAGTTCGCAACCGAGCACGACTGCTGCCTCGAGCCGGTCCTCGAGCTCGACGAGGTCGCCGCCTCGGAGCTGGTCGCCGCGCGGGAAATGGTCGTGGAGCTCGACCAGCCGGGGGCCGAGCGCCCGGTCAAGCTGCTCGGCGCGCCGGTCAAGCTGAGCCGCACGCCCGCGGACCCGACCCGCGCGCCCGGTCCGGGGCTCGGCGAGAACACCGACGAGGTGCTCGCCGCGGCCGGCTACAGCCCGGAGGAGATCGCCGCGCTCCACGAGGCGGGTGCGGTCGCCGGCGGCGCGGGCGCCGTCGAGGGTTCGTTTCTGAGCGCGTGAGGCGCGGCCGATGACGACGAGCACGGACGGGATGCTGAAGATGTCCGAGCTCGCCGAGCGCTCCGGCGTCAGCGCGGCGACGATCAAGCACTACCTGCGCGAGGGCCTGCTCGGCGACGACGAGGAGGTCGTCAGGACGTCTCGCAACATGGCCTACTACCCGGTCGACTTCGTCGAGCGCGTGCGGCTGATCAAGCGGCTCCAGGAGGAGCGGTTCATGCCGCTGAAGGTGATCCGCGAGCTGATCGAACGCGACCCCGAGCGCGTCGCGCGGATGATCGAGCTCGAAGACCGGATCCTCGAGCTCGCGATCGAGGCCCGCGAGACCGGACGCGTGTCCCGTGCCCGGGTGAAGGAGACATACGAGGTTCCGCAGAACGTGCTCGAGCGGCTCGAAGGGCTCGGCGTGCTGACGCCGACGACGCGCGGCTACGACGCCGACGACGTAGCGATCATCGAGGCGATCTCGAGGTTCCGCGCCGGCGGCTACGAGGAGGCAATCGGCTTCACCGTGTACGACACGCTTCGCTACCGCGCCGCGCTCGAGCCGCTCGTCGAGGAGGAGGTCAGGGTGCTGCTCGACCGCCTCGCCGGCAAAGTCGACACCGACCGCGCGGTCGCGATCATCTCCTCCGGCGCGGAGCCGCTGCGCGAGCTGATCGGTGCGATGCACTCGAAGCTGCTGCTCGGCGAGCTGCGGCGCCAGCGGGGCCTCGAGTAGCTGCTGGCGCGGCCGGTGTCCGTGGAGCAGACGCGGCCGCTGCGCCAGGCCGTGCTCCGTCCGTATATGACGGTCGAGGAGATGGTCGAGTCCGAGCCGCCGGATGCGTTTGCGGCGGGCGCGTTCGACGGCGACGAGCTGGTCGCGGTCGGCCTGATCGGGCCGGAGGGCGACCCCGGTGCGTGGCGCGTGCGCGGGATGGCGACCGCGCCCGTCGCCCGCGGCAGAGGCGCCGGCACAGCCGTGCTCGAGGCGCTGCTGGATCACGCGCGCGAGCAGGGCGCGGCGAGCGTCTGGGCGAGCGTCCGGATCCCCGCGCGGATGCTGTACGAGCGGGCCGGCTTCCGCCAGACCTCGGAGGTGTTCGAGACTCCCAGGATCGGGCCGCACGTGATCATGGGCCGCGCGCTATAGGGTGACCGGGTGCGCCAGCGCGTCACCCTGATCACCCTCGGGGTCGCCGATCTCGATCGCGCGCGCCGCTTCTACGAGTCGCTCGGTTGGAGCACGGGCGCCGCGCCCGCCGACGACGTCGTGTTCTTCCAGACCGGCGAAATGGTGGTCGCGCTGTGGGACCGCGCGAGGCTCGCGCGCGACAGCTGCATCGAGGACCCGGGCGGCTGGGGAGGTGTGACGCTCGCGCACAACGTCGCCTCACCGGATGAGGTGGACGCGGTCACCGAGGAGGCCCGCGCCGCCGGCGCGACGATCGGCCGCGAGCCCGCGGAGACGTTCTGGGGTGGCTACAGCTCCGTGTTCATCGACCCTGACGGTCACCCGTGGGAGGTCGCACACAACCCCCACTGGACGCTGGCCGAGGACGGGGGCGTCAGGCTCAGCTGAGCGGCGCCGTCCGGCCGGGCGGCTACCACCACGCCTCGTGCTCCTCCATCACCCCGTAGCCCTCGGCGAGCGCGACGCCGCCGGGCAGCTCACCCTTGAACGTGCCGAACGGCTGCCGGTACGCGCTCCTGATCAGAACCAGGTTGTCGCGCCGCGCTCGCACCGCCTCAGGCTGGAAGCGGAGGCCGTCGACCCGCAGCAGGTCCTCGGAGAAGCTCGACGGGCCGGCCTCGCGCGGGTCGCCGTCGACCCACACGGTTCGCTCGCTCGCCGACGGCGGATCGTTGACGCCGCTGACGAGGTTCCAAGCGAGCGCGCGGCCGTCGCACGAGCGGCCGACGCCCGCCGACCACCGCCAGCGCGTGTGTCGCTCGTAATAGCCGGCCGTGTCGTCGATCACGGCGCGCGCGTCCAGCGGGATCGAGCGACCGTCGAGCTCGACGACCCCGTGGGCTCGGATCCCGCCCTGCTTGCGGGTCCACGCGTAGGCCGCCCCGGAGCGACACACGGCCTCGATCCCCGGCGTCTCGTCCAGCGCCAGCGCGATCGCGACGCCGAGGTCGGAGACCTGCAGCCGGCCGGGCACGAGCGCCACGTTCCCGCGCCCGATCACGGTCCGCTCGTACAACCGCCCGCGGCGGCGATCCCAGACCGCCCAGAACGACTGCCGGGCCGGGCCGATCCGGACGTTCGCAGCGCACAGCATCAACTCGGGGCCGTACACGCCGACATACCGCCACGCCTTCAGGGGGCGAAGCCCGGCGTGGGACGGCATTGCCCGCGGCGGCAAGGGGAGCGCCTGCACCGAGGCGGCGCGTGGATCGCCGAACGTCCCGCGGTAGGGGAGCGCGGCCGCCGTGATCGCCTGGTTCGGCATGGGCGCACCCTAGACCCTGCGTGCGGCGGGAAGCGTCGGGGTATCCTAGGCTGACTGACCGGTCAATCAGGCTGGTCGATCCAGGAGAGAGCCAACCAGGAGAGAGATGCGTGCGAGCCGGCGCGGTTCAGCTCAACTCCACCGACGACATCGATCGTAACCTCGCGACCGCCGACCGCCTTGTCCGGGATGCCGCCGGGCGGGGGGCGGAGCTGGTCGTGCTCCCAGAAAAATGGAGCGTGCTCGGCACCGGCGAGCAGATGGCCGCCGAGGCGCAGCCGCTCGACGGCGAGTGCGTCTCGTGGGCGCGCGGGCTCGCCCAAGAGCTCGGGATCGACCTGCTCGCGGGCTCGATCGTCGAGCGCGTCGCCGGCCAGGAGAAGACCGCCAACACCAGCGTGCACGTCGGTCCCGACGGCGAGATCCGCGCCGTGTACCGCAAGCTCCACATGTTCGACGTCGAGGTCGACGGGGTCGTATATGCGGAATCGCGCGACGAGCAGCCCGGCATCGAGATCGTGGTCTCGGAGCTGGCCAACGGCGTGCGGGTCGGGATGAGCATCTGCTACGACGTGCGCTTCCCAGAGCTGTACCGGATCCTCACCGTGCGCGGCGCCGAGGTGATCGCCGTGCCGAGCGCGTTCACGCTGGCGACGACCCGCGACCACTGGGAGGTGCTGCTCCGCGCTCGCGCGATCGAGAACCAGTGCTTCGTCGTCGCCGCCAATCAGATCGGCGCCAGCGGGGCGGGCAATCGCTCGGGCGGACGCTCCCTGATCGTCGATCCGTGGGGGCTGGTGCTGGCGACGGCCCCCGACGAGGAGACCGCGATCGTCGCCGAGCTCGACTTCGAGAACCAGCGCGCGATCCGGGCGAGGCTCCCGGTGCTGGCACATCGCCGCGACGACGCGTACGCGTGGAGCCCCTGATGGCGACGCCTGCGACCGCAGACAAGCGACGCGTGATCCTCGACGCGGCGGTGCGCGTGTTCGCGCGCGAGGGCTTCCATACGTGCCGGGTCGCCGACATCGCCGACGAGGCGGGCGTCGCGTACGGCCTCGTGTATCACTACTTCTCCTCCAAGGAGGAGATCCTCGACACGCTGTTCCTCGAGCGCTGGGACCTGATGCTCGGGGCGATCGCCGAGGCGGATTCCGAGCAGCTCGCGCCACGCGAGAAGCTGCTCGCGATCGCCTCGTTCATCGTCGACTCCTACCGGCACGATCCCGATCTGATGAAGGTGATCATCGTCGAGGTCACGCGCGCCGCCAACACGTTCGGCCGCACTCACCTAGCCAAGATCCGCGAGGCGTACGATCAGATCGCGGGAATCGTCGCGCGCGGGCAGGAGACCGGCAGCTTTCGCCCGGAGATCGATCCGCCGTTCGCGGCGCTCGCTTTCTATGGGCTGATCGAGCAGGTCCTGAGCGGCTGGATCTTCGACGGCGAGCCGATTCCCGAGCAAGAGTTCGAGGACACCAAGACGCTGATCGTCGACACGATCTGCCACGGGCTCGAGCGGTGACGGTGCAAGGTTTTGCCCAGCCGCGATCCGGGAACACGGACACCATTCCCGTGCGCCGGATGTCTGCTTCAATCGGCGGCTGATGACCGAGAGCCCGTTGATCAAACGGCTCCTGTGGGCGGGGTTGCTCGCGGGGACCGGCGCGCTCGCGACGCTCGCCTCCGCGCACCTGGCGACGGTGATCTGGCGGCGGTTGTTCGACGAGGAGCCGCCGAGTGACTGATGACGGCCACGCCGGCGCGCGGGGCGATCGGCCGGAGCTGCCGGTGCTCGCAGCGTTCGCGGGCGGCTTCGTGCTCGCCCTGATCCTGAAGCGGCTCGCGCGCTGACGATGGCGCCCGAGAACGGAAAGCCCGAGAGCATCGCCGCGACGGTGACGGAGGTCTCCGAGCGGATGAGCCTGCTCGTCCGCGAGGAGATCGAGCTCGCCAGGGCGGAGGTGACGGCGAAGGTCACGAGCATCGCGAGGGGGACTGCGGCGGTCGCGGCCGGAGCGGTGTTCGGCGTGTTCGGCGTGCTGTTCGTCCTCTACACGGCTGCGTGGGGCCTCGACGCGATCCTCATCAACGGGGCGGGCAACATCTGGATCGGGTTCGCGATCGTCGCCGCCGTGCTGATCGGACTGGCGGTGCTGGCCGGCGTGTTCGCGTGGCGCAAGCTGCGGGTCGGGCCGCCAAAGCCGCAGATGGCGATCGAGGAGGCCAAGAAGATCCGCGAGACCGTGGCGACCGGCGCCGAGGGCGGGAACTGATGCCGACCCGCACGCCCGACGAGATCCGGGCGTCGATCGAGCAGAACCGCGCGGAGCTCGGGGAGTCGCTCGAACGACTGCGCGGCGATGTGGTGAAGCTGACCGATTGGCGCTCGCGGCTCCGTGAGCACCAGCCGCAGGCGATGCTCGCCGCGGGCGTCGCCGGGTTCGTGCTCGGCGGCGGGATCGCAGGGCTGAACGGGGTGCTGTTCCGCCGCCGGCGGCTCGAGCGCTCGAGCGGTCGCCGCTGACGCTCGCCGGCCGCGCCGGCTAAGCCAGGTACGAGCTCGGGATCCCGCCGACGCCGAGCAGCCCCGGGCCGACGTGCGCCCCGATCACGGGGCCGATCTCGGAGAACGTCACCGGGTCAGTACCGAAGATCTCCTTGCCGCGGGTCATCAACTCGTCCGCCTCCGACGGAGCGCGGATGTGCTGGACCATCCAGCCGTCGGCCCCCTCCGCAGCCCGCTCACGGAGCAGGTCGACCATCCGTTCGAACGCCCGCTTCGAGGTGCGGACCCGCTCGACCGGCGTGATCTGCGCCTCGACGGTCAGGATCGGCTTGATCCTCAGGGTCGTGCCGAGCCACGCCTGGGCGCCCCCAATCCGTCCACCGCGGCGCAGGTACTCGAGCGTGTCGATCGAGAACCACATCCGCAGCTCCGATCGCGCGCGCCGCGCGCGATCGGCGACCGAGTCCGCGTCGGCGCCGCTGCGTGCTGCGGCGGCGGCCGCCAGCACGACCAGCCCCTGGCCGCCACACGCGGTCTGCGAGTCGATCACATGCACCCGCTCGGCGTTCGACCCAAGCTGGTCGCGCGCCTGCTCGGCGGCCCGCACGGTCCCGGACATTCCGCCGGCGAGATGGATCGAGACGATGTCGTCGCCGCGCTCGAGCAGCGGCTCGTAGACCCCCAGGAAGTCGCCGATCGACGGCTGCGAGGTCGTCGGGAGCTCGCTCTGGGTCTGCAGCCGTTCGTAGAACGAGGTGTAGTCGGTGATCTCGCTCTCGCGCATCGTGTCCTCGCCCCAGTGGACGTACAGGCTCACCTCATGGATCCCGTTCGAGTCGACGAGCTCGCGCGGGAGGTAGTGACAGGTGTCGCTGACGATCGCTACGCCCATTGCGGTGTGACCCTATCCGTTCGCGAACGCCGCCGAGGTACGATCGGCGGCGGTGCCGCGCACGCTAGTCACCGGTGGGTCGGGCTTCATCGGGTCGCACGTCACCCGGCTGCTGGTCGAGCGCGGCGACGAGGTGAGCGTGCTGACCCGCAAGGGGTCGAACCCGAGCTCGCTCGACGAGCTAGGTGTCAAGGTGGTGCGCGGGGACGTCACCGACCGGGCTTCGATGCGCCGCGCGCTCCGGGGTGTCGAGCGGCTGTTCCACCTCGCCGGCGCGGCGAGCCTCGGGCTGTCTCGCGAACGGCTGTTCAGGCTGAACGTGGAGGGCACGAGGATCGTGCTCGAGGAGGCGCTGCGAGCGGAGGTCGAGCGGGCGGTGCTGACCTCCTCGGCGAGCGCCACCGGCCCCGCGCCCGAGGGGTCCGTCGCCGACGAGCGGAGCGTCTGGGACGCCGGCCGATACCGGATCCCGTACGTCGACTCGAAGCACGCCGCCGAGGTCGAGGCGCTGCGGCTGGTCGGGCGTGGTCTACCGCTCGTGATCGTCAACCCCGCGTTCGTGCTCGGCGCGGGCGACAGCGGGCGGTCCTCGACGGTGCTCGTGCTGCGGTTCCTGCGCCGGCAGATCCCGGCGTACGTGAACGGGACAATGAACATCGTCGGCGTCGAAGACGTCGCCCGCGGACACCTGCTCGCCGACGAGCGAGGCGAGCCCGGGGAGCGCTACATCCTCGGCAACCGGAACTTCACGCTCGACCGGTTGTTCGCCGACCTCGGGCGTCTGTCGGGAGTCGAGCCGCCGGCGCTCAAGCTGTCGCTCCCCGTGGCGCTGGCGCTGTCCTCGGCGGCCGAGCGGGTCGGCGGGGCAGGGATGCCGACGCCGGTCGAGGTCCGCGCGTCGTCGCTGAACTGGGCGTACTCGAACCGGAAGGCGAAGCGGGCACTCGGGTGGCGCACCTCCCCGCACGAGGACTGCCTCGAGGAGACGATCGCGTGGTACCGGGCGACCGAGGTGTCCGGGATCGCCAGTCCGGGGGCCCGCCAGCCGCTACCGCTGCGGGTCGCGGGCGGTTTGCTGCGGCGTATTTTCTAGTCCGATGGCGACCCTGTACCGGTGCTCGACCCCGACGGACTGGTTGTGCCCATGCGGCCGGGTGGCGCGCGCCTTGGAGCGGGACGGTGTCGCCTACGAAGCGGTGCGGGTCCCCCAGCGCCGCTCGGAGCGCCCCGAGGTCGAGGCGCTCACCGGCCAGCGGCGGGTCCCGGTGCTGGTGATCGACGGTGAGGCGATCTGCGACTCGCGGCGGATCGTGGAGCACCTGCGGTCACGCCGCGCTCGGTGACGAGCGCGGTCACGAGCGCCGCCGGCGTGACATCGAATGCCGGGTTGCGGACCGGGACGTCTGCGAGCGCCGCGAGCCGCCTCACCTCATCCGCGTCGCGCTGCTCGATCACGATCTGCGCTCCGGTCGGGCACGCCGGGTCGATCGTCGAGGTCGGGCCGGCGACCACGAACGGGATGTTGGCGGCGGCCGCGGCGAGCGCCAGCGGGTAGGTACCGACCTTGTTGGCGACATCGCCGTTGGCGGCCACGCGGTCGCACCCCACGATCACCGCGCCCACCTCGCCGGACGCGATCAGGCCCGCGGCGGCGCCGTCGACGATCAGCTCGAACGGAATCCCCAGCCGTTGCAGCTCGTAGGTGGTCAGCCGCGCGCCCTGCAGCAGCGGACGCGTCTCGGTGACGATCGCCTTCTCGAGCCGGCCGCGCGCCGCCAGCTCGGCGATCACGGCGAGTGCGGTGCCGCGCCCCGGCGCGGCCAGCGCGCCGGTGTTGCAGTGGGTGAGGACGGTGCCGGCGTCGGCGAGCAGGTCCGCGCCGTGGGCCGCGATCGCTGCGCTGGCCGCCTCCTCCTCGGCCTCGATCGCGCGAGCCTCGCCCAGCGCCGCCGCCACGGGGTCGGCTCCCGACGCGGTCTGAGCGGCGGCGCGGACCCGGTCGACCGCGTGCGCGAGGTTGACGGCGGTCGGGCGCGCCGCGCGCAGCACGTCGCAGGCGCGGTCGAGTGCCGCGGGGTCCCGGCGCAGCTCGAGCGCGACCCCGTACGCGGCGGCGACCCCGATCAGCGGCGCGCCGCGGATCGCCAGCCGCTGGATCGCCCCGGCGACATCGGCGGCGGAGCGGAGCGCGAGCTCGTGCTCGCGCCCCGGAAGCGCGGTCTGGTCGAGCGCGTGCAGGACCTCGCCGTCGAAGCGAAGCGCTTGCAGCGCCGGAGCTCCTACAGCCGGTTCTCGATCGACAGCGGCGGAGCCTCGGCGGGCCGAGCGGGCTCGGCAGGCTCCGCTTGGCCGTTCTCGGCTCCGAGCAGCTCCTGCAGCTCGCCCGACTCGTACATCTCGGTGACGATGTCGCAGCCGCCGACGAGCTCGCCGTCGACGAACAGCTGCGGGATCGTCGGCCAGTTGGAGAGCGCCGAGAGCTCCTGGCGGATCCGGGGGTCGGGCAGCACGTCGACGGCGGCGAACCCCCGGCCGACCGACTGCAGGATCGCCACCGTGCGGGCCGAGAAGCCGCACGCGGGCTGGTCGGGCGTGCCCTTCATGAACAGGATCACGTCGTTGCCGGAGATCGCCTTGCCGATCTCGTTGCGCAGGGGGTTGGTGGTCTCGTCACTCATACGGGTCTCACTCCAGTCTGGTCTGGATCGACAGTGCGTGGATGCGGCCGCCCAACTCGTCGCCGAACACGTCGTACACGAGCCGGTGCTGGGCGATGCGGCTGAGGCCTTCGAACGCGGGCGTCGCGACGACCGCATTGAAGTGATGCCCGTCGCCGCTAACCTCGGCTCGCGCCCCCGGAATCGCGGCCTCGATTCGCTGTTTCAGCTCCTCTGGAGTCGCCGACACAGCCCAAGCGTAGCGGCCCGGACCCGTCGCTATACTTGCTGAAGCATGATTACGCTGACAGACAAGGGCGCGGAGAAGGTGCAGGAGTTTCTGGCCACGCAGGCCGCCGTCGCCGAGACGGCCGGGCTGCGGGTCGGCGTCCGCGGCGGCGGTTGCTCGGGGTTCCAGTACGCACTCGCATTCGACGAGCAGCGCGACGGGGACACGGTTTTCGAGGACAAGGGCATCCGTCTGCTGGTCGACACCCAGAGCCTTCCGTACGTGTCCGGCTCAACGATCGATTTCGTCGATGGCCTCCAGGGCGCCGGCTTCAAGGTCGACAACCCGAACGTGATCGCGGCGTGTGGCTGCGGCTCGTCGTTCCGGGTCGCCGAAGAGGAAGAGGTCTCGGCCGTCTAAGCCTTTGCGCTCGCGCGTCCGCTGGGCGTGGGCGTGAGCGTGGGCGGCGCCAGCCGTCTAACCCCGGCTTGTAGCAATTGCATCTTGGGCGATAACTCGCGCTATGCGCGAGTTTCTTCCCACAATGGCCCGGGGTGCGCCTCCCGCTACGCCGGCGTCGCCGTTAAGCCCCCCGATTACGCCGGCGTCGCTGCCAGCGACCTCCACAAGTAGAGCGACGCCAGCGTCCGGTACGGGCGCCACGGCTCGCCGATCTCCTCCATCTGCTCTGGTCCCGGAAGCTCCTCCAGGCCGTAGCAGAGCATCATCGCCCGCCTGATCCCCAGGTCGCCGACCGGCAGCACATCAGGACGCTCGAGATGGAACATCAGGAACATGTCGGCCGTCCAGGGGCCGAGTCCCTTGACCGCGACGAGCTCGGCTGTCACCTGCTCGTCGGGCAGGCGGTCGAGCTGCTCGAGCTCGAGCGAGCCGTCGACCACGTGCTCGGCGAGCGAGCGCAGGAACTGCACCTTCGACCGCGACAGACCGGCGGCCGCCCGGAGTTCCTCGGGATCGTCCTCGAGCACCTCGACCGGGGTCGGTGGGCGTCCGCCGAAACGATCCGTGAGCCGCGTGTAGATCGCCCGGGCCGCCTTGGTCGACAGCTGCTGGCCGACGATCGAGCGGATCAGGGCGCCGTAGTGGTCTCCCGGATCCAGGCCGCGTCGCGGGTCGCCGAGCCCGTCGGCGCCGATCTCGTCGATCAGCTCGCGGATCACCGGGTCGGCAGCACGCAGATGCTCGCGGGCCTGGGCCGTGTGGACGCCGCGGTCTGGAACCGCGGAGCTGTTAGGGCTGGCCGGCAACGACGCCCGGGACGCCGGTGTTGGTCGAGTACTTGGGCTGGATCTTCGTGTCGGGGCGGATCTCGTGGACCGCCTGGGCGACGGCGATCGCGGACTCCGCGAACCCGGTCGCGATCAGCTTCAGCTTGCCGTCGAACGTGGTGATGTCGCCGCACGCCCAGACCCGCTCCAGCGATGTCTTCATCAGCGAGTCGACGACGATCGCGCCCTTCTGGACCTCGAAGCCCCATTCCTTGAGCGGACCGAGCGCGGTCTTGAAGCCGAGCTGCAGAAGGATCGCGTCGACCTCGAGCTCGAGCTCGTGCTCCTCGTCGTCGGAGTGGAACAGCCGCACCCGCTCGATGCCGCCGTCGCCGGACACCTCCTTGATCTGGAACGGCACGTGCAGCATCACATCGCCGCGATCGGCCGCCTCGAGTACCTGGCCGACGGTCAGCTCGTGCGCGCGGAAGCCCTCGCGGCGGTGGACCAGCCGCACCTCGGCCGCGGTGTCGAGCAGGTTGACGACCCAGTCGCACGCCGAATCGCCGCCGCCGACGATCAGCACCCGCTTGCCCTCGAACACCGATTTCTCGCCGACGATGTAGTGGGCGCCCTTGCCTTCCCACGGAGTCATGTCGTAGCCCGGGAGCTTCTTGGGCTCGAACGCGCCGTGTCCGCCGGCGACGATCACCGTCCTCGAGCGCAGCTCGCCGCGGTCGGTGTGCAGGACGGCGACACGGTCCTCCCCCTCGCCCTCCCACGAGATCGTCTCTGCGGTCGTGTTCAGGTGGACCGGGACGTCGAACTGCTCGATCGCCTGCTCGCGGAGCAGCTCGACGAGGTCGCGCGCCAGCACCTTGGGGTGGCCGGGCACGTCGAAGATCCACTTCTCCGGGTACAGCGTCGTCAGCTGGCCGCCGAGCTCGGGAAGCGAGTCGATGACCCGCGCCGAGGACTCGCGCATCCCCGCCCAGAACGCCGTCGCCAAGCCGACCGGCCCGGCGCCGATCACGGTGATGTCGCGGACCTCGTCGAAGTCCGTCATGGCGCACCCACGGTCAGGGCGGCCCCGTCGAGTGCGCCGAGGGCGCGTTCGACCGAGCACGAGATGCACGTGAACGTCGGGGTGTCGCGCAGCGTGTACGCACTCGACTCGGTGGTGCGCAGGCGCTGGACGAGGTCGAGGAAGTCGGCCGGGTTGTCGGTCTCGAACGCGACCACGAACTCCTGGTCGTCGAGCCCGAACGAGTAGCTCGTGTTGAGGTCGACCGACGGGTACTCGCGCCCGACCTTGATGTGCTCCTGCATGATCCGCCAGCGCTCGTCGGAGGGCAGCGCGTACCAAGCCCGCGTCTTTACGAACGGATACACGAACAGGTACTTGCCGTGCGCGGGGCGGACCTCGAGCCGCGACTCGTCGGAGTACTCCGAGGGCTTCGTCATCGCCAGGAACGAGTACGGGATCGTGCACCACTTGACGAGCCCGCTCTGCGCGAGCACGACGTGGAACTCGTGGATGCGCTCGAGGTTCTGAGCCTGGCTGAGAATCATCAGGTCGGCGTCGCCGCGAGTGCCGACCAGCGAAAACGCGCGCAGCAGGTGTCCGTCGGCGAAATCCTCGCAGGCGGCGATGAACTCGCGCTTGTCGGCTTCGCGGCGCTCGTCGTCAAGCCGCCGCCAAGCCGAATCCACCTTCAGGAAGGTGTATTTCACGAAATGGCGGGAAGGCACCTCGGGTTTGATGATACGCAGGAGATCGTGGGCTTTTTCGGAACCCAAGTCTGAGCAGCGCCCCTGAATCAGCGACTATTCTTAAGGCCCATGCGCATCGCGCTTCTGTCGCCGTACTCGTGGACGTATCCGGGCGGCGTGACGAGACACATCGAGGCGCTCGCCGAGCACCTCCTCAAACAGGGCCATCACGTTCGTGTGCTGGCCCCCTACGACCCGCCCGGGCGCTACTCCGCGGCGCTGCACCGGGGTGCGCGCCCGCAGGAGCTGGGCGCGCCCGACTACCTGGTCCCGCTCGGGCGGACGATCGGGTTCAAGGCCAACGGCGCTGTCTCAAACCTGTCGCTGACGCCGTACGGGCTGAGCACCGCGCAGAAGGAGCTCCGTACCGGCCGCTACGACGTCGTGCACGTGCACGAGCCGATCGCGCCGATCCCGCCGTGGGTGATCACCGGCTCGATGCGGATGCCGCTGGTCGCCACGTTTCACACCTACAACGAGAACAAGCTCTCCAACGGGATCGCGAACCTGCTCGGCGCCCGGCAGATGTTCAACCGGTTGCACGTCCGGGTCGCGGTCTCCGAGGCGGCCGCCTGGACCGCGCGACGATTCTTCGGAGGTCACTACCGGATCATTCCCAACGGCGTCGAGGTCGACCCCGAGCAGGCGAGGCGGGCCGCTGAGCGTCCCACCGGCGAGGCGCTCCGGATCGTGTTCGTCGGGCAGGCGGTCGAGCGCAAGGGGCTGCCGCTGCTGCTGGGCGCATTCGAGGCGCTGCGCGAGCACATCCCCACCGAGCTGACGCTGATCGGGCCGACCGCCGATGAGCTGTCGCCGTTCCTGCTCGACACCCAGAACGTTCGCGCGCTCGGAAAGGTCGACCACGAGACCAAGGACCGGGAGCTCGGGCAGGCCGACCTGCTGGTCGCCCCGTCGCTGCGCGGCGAGAGCTTCGGGATGGTCCTCACCGAGGCGTTCGCCGCCGGAACCCCGGTCGTCGCCTCGAACATCCCCGGCTATCGCGACGTGGTCCGCGACGGCGTCGACGGTCTGCTGGTCCCGCCCGGCGATGCCCAGGCGCTCGCCGAGGTGCTCCGGGATCTGCACGAGGCACCGGAGCGGCGCGCCGAGCTGGCGCGCGGGGCGGCCCGGGACGTGGAGCGGTTCGCGTGGCCTCGAGTGACGAGCCAGCTGCTGAGCGCGTACGAGGACGCGATCGCAACGCCTGCCCCGCAGACAACCTCGCAGCGGGTCGCGGTCGGACTCGGGATCCGCGCGGCCGATCTGAAGCCCCACGTTCGCGCGCGGCGGCTGAAGACGCTCGAGCCGAAGACGCCCACCCAGCGCCGCGGCCGCGCGGCCGCGCTGGCGCGCCGCGGCGCGCTCGCGGCAGTGACGCTCGGCGGTGTCGGCCTCGCCTACTACGGCCTGCAGAAGATCGGGTTCAGCAACATCACCTCGGCGCTGCTCAACTCGAGCCCGACGTTCGTGCTGCTCGGGCTGGCGATCATGTGCAGCGCGATGGTCGCGCGGGCGTTCTCGTGGTACGCGATCCTCAAGGCGGCGCTGCCGCGAGCTCGGATCCGGCTGATCGACGCGATGCAGGGCACGATGATCGGGGTGTTGATGTCCTCGACGCTGCCGGCCCGGCTCGGCGAGCCCGCACGTGCGCTTGTCGTCTCGAGGCGCAGCGGCCGTCCCCGCCAGAACTTCCCGGTCGTCGCCGGGACGCTCGTCTCGCAGACGTTGCTGAACCTGCTCGCGCTGGCGATCCTCGCGGCGATCATGTTCTCGTCGGTCGACTTCTTCAACGGCCACGAGACCGCGCTGCTGGTGGTCGCGATCGTGCCGCTCGTACTGCTCGTGTTCGTGCTCGTGCTCCCAGCGGTGCTGCGGCATCCGGCGACGCGGCGGTTCGCGCGGCTGCACGCCGCCGCCGACTCGATCCGGAACGGGCTGACGCGCGTCCGCGACGGGCTCGCGGTGTTCAAGCAGCCGCGGCTCGGGCTGATCGCGGCCGCGATGCAGCTCACCGCGTGGGGGCTCCAGGCGGTGTCGTGCTACATGCTGCTGATCGCGCTCGGGTTGGATCACCAGACCGGGTTCGCCGCGGCGGCGGCGGTGCTGTTCGCGGTCAACGTCACCGCGGTGCTCCCCGCGACGCCGGCCAACCTGGGCGTGTTCCAGGCCGCGTGTGCGACCGTGCTGCACACGGGCTGGCACGTCGGCTGGGGCGCAGGGGTCGCGTACGGCGTGATCCTGCAGGCCGTCGAGGTCGCGACCGCGATCCTGATGGGGACGCCGGCGCTCGTCAAGGAGGGGATGTCGTGGCGCGAGGTCAAGATGCGCGCCATGCACGCGACGCCCGTCAAGCTCACCGCCCGGCCCGTCGCCCGGCCCGCGGGGGGCACGGGCCGCACCCGTCCCGGCAGCGCCGCCCGCGCCGGCAGCTAGCGGCCGCCGAGTCCCTAAGGAGCTAGCGGCCGCCGAGCCCTGGCTTTCGACCGGCACCAGCCCCGGTGCCGCACAAGCAGGCTGAATAGGATCCGAGTCGATGGCGACGGCCCCCGCCTACCTACCGGACGGTGCGCGCTACGACCGGATGCCGTACCGGCGATGCGGGCGCCGCGGGCTGAAGCTGCCGGCGATCTCGCTTGGGCTATGGCAGAACTTCGGGACCAGCCGGCCGCTCGAGCACGGCCGTGCGATCCTCCGCAGGGCGTTCGACCTCGGGATCACGCACTTCGACCTCGCCAACAACTACGGGCCTCCGTATGGGTCGGCGGAGGAGAACTTCGGGCGGCTGTTCGCGCAGGACTTCAGGCCCTACCGCGACGAGCTCGTGATCTCGACGAAGGCCGGCTATGACATGTGGCCGGGGCCGTACGGGGACTGGGGATCACGGAAGTACCTGCTCGCCAGTCTCGACCAGAGCCTCGCGCGGACGGGGCTCGAGTACGTCGACATCTTCTACTCGCATCGGTTCGACCCCGAGACCCCGCTCGAGGAGACGATCGGCGCACTCGACACCGCGGTCCGCCAGGGCAAGGCGCTGTATGCCGGGATCAGCTCTTATTCCCCAAGGCGTACCGCCGAGGCGGCGGAGATCCTCCGCGAGCTCGGAACGCCGTTGCTGATCCACCAGCCCTCGTACTCGATGCTCAACCGGTGGATCGAGCAGCAGCTGCTCGACGTGCTCGCCGAGGAGGGGGTCGGATGCATCGCGTTCTCGCCCCTGGCGCAGGGGCTGCTGACCGACAAGTACCTCGGCGGCGTGCCGGAGTCCTCGCGGGCGCGCAGCGGTGAGCACTTCTCCGAGGGGATGCTGAGCGAGGAGAACCTGGCGCGGGTGCGGGCGCTCAACGAGATCGCGCAGCGCCGCGGGCAGACGCTCGCGCAGCTGGCGATCGCCTGGGTGCTGCGCGACCCGCGGGTCACCTCGGCGCTGGTGGGGGTGTCGAGCGTCGAGCAGCTCGAGGGCAACGTCGCGGCGCTCGATCGCATCGAGTTCGAGCCCGACGAGCTCACCGAGATCGACCGCTACGCCCGCGATGGCGAGGTCAACATCTGGGCACCGTCCAGCGAGGGCTAGCGCGGCCGCAGCGAGTCGATCGCGAGCTCCAGGTGGCGCCGCCAGTCGAACCCCGGTGCGGCGCGTCCCATCGTCGTGCAGACGCCGCACATCAGCATCCCGACATCGCCCGCATGCGCGTCGGGCCTGACGACCCCGCCGCGGCGCGCGCGGGCGAGCAGCTGCTCGGTCCGCGTGACGAGCTCCTGGCGCTCGGCTTCGGCCTGGTCCCAGATGTGCTGACCGGCGCCGGCCAGCACGAACTGAACGGCGGCGTCGTCGGCGGTCGTCTCCGCGTTCTCACGCATCACGCGCTCCAGCGCGGCGAACGCGTCGGCGTCGTCCTCGAGCTCGTCGACCGCCTCACGCGCTCGCTCGGCGAACAGCCGGAGCTGCGCACGCACGAGCTCCGCCATCAGCGCCTCCTTGGTGGGGAAGTGCCGGTACACGGTGCCGACGCCGACGCCTGCGTGGCGGGCGACGTCGTCGATCTGCGCTTCCGCTCCGTTCTCGGCGAACAGCTCGCGAGCGCTCTGGAGGATCCGCTCGCGGTTGCGCCGGGCGTCGGCGCGGAGCGGCCGCTCGGTGTCGATCGTAGTCTCGGTCACTGGAATTTCACTCGGCCCCGTTGACAAACGGAATCGTAGTTCACTATAGTGCGGAAAGCAACCGGAACCGGAGGTCAGCTTCCAGTGACGACGACAACCGCACCCACGGTAGCCCGCGACGCCTCCCACGAGTACACGCCGCGCGCCAAGAATCTGGCGCTGCTGCTGCTCGCGATGACCCAGTTCGTGATCGTGATCGACGCGTCGATCGTGAACGTCGCGCTGCCCTCCGTCGGAAGCGCGCTGCACTTCTCGCGCGACGATCTGTCCTGGGTCGTCAACGCCTACACGCTGACCTTCGGCGGCTTCCTGCTGCTCGGCGGGCGGCTGTCGGACCTGCTCGGGCGACGGCGGATGTTCATGCTCGGACTGGTGGTGTTCTCGCTCGCGTCGTTCGCGGGCGGGATCGCGCAGTCCGAGGGTTGGCTGCTGGCGGCGCGGGCCGTCCAGGGGCTCGGCGCGGCGATCGTGTCGCCGGCCGCGCTGTCGATCATCACCACGACGTTCGCCGAGGGCGCGGAGCGCAACCGCGCGCTCGGGGTGTGGGGGGCGGTCGCCGGCGCCGGCGGCGCCGCGGGAGTGCTGCTCGGCGGGATCCTGACCAGCGGCCTCAGCTGGCGCTGGGTGCTGTTCGTGAACGTCCCGATCGGGCTCACGGCGGCCGCGCTCGCGCCGCGGATCCTGCGCGAGAGCCGCGCCGAGGACGGTGCGAGCACGTTCGACCTCCCCGGCGCGATCACGGTCACGGCCGGCGTGTCGCTGCTCGTGTACGCGATCGTGGACGCGGTCAACGTGGGTTGGGGATCGACCGCGACGATCTGGAAGCTCGCCCTCGCGCTGGCGCTGATCGTTGCGTTCGTGGTCATCGAGAACCGCCAGCGCCACCCGCTGATGCCGTTCTCGATCTTCCGGCTGCGGACGCTTCGGGCCGCGGACATCGTCGGCCTGCTGGTCGGAATGTCGCTGTTCTCGATGTTCTTCTTCATCTCGCTGTACATGCAGAACGTGCTGCACTTCTCGCCGATCAAGACCGGGATCTCGTACCTCCCGCTTGCGGTCGGGATCATCCTCACGGCGGGGCTCGCGTCGCAGCTGGTGACGCGCATCGGCTTCAAGCCGGTGCTGATCATGGGCCTGCTGCTGATCGCCGGCGGGCTGATCTGGTTCTCGCGCGTGCCCGCGCAGGGAGGCTCCTTCTCCGCCAACGTGCTCGGTCCTTCGCTGCTGGCGGCCGCCGGGCTCGGGTTCTCGTTCGTGCCGGTGACGATCGCGGCGGTGACCGGCACCGAGCCGCACGAGGCGGGGCTCGCCTCGGGCCTGATCAACACATCGCAGCAGGTCGGCGGGGCGCTCGGGCTCGCGATCCTCGCGACGATCGCGAACAGCCACACCCAGGACGTGCTCCACTCGGGCGTGCACAGCGTGACGGTCGCGCTGACGAAGGGGTTCGACCGAGCGTTCCTGGTCGGCGCCGGGTTCGCGATCCTCGGCGCGATCCTCGCGATCGTGCTGATCTCCTCACGCGACAGCCGCGAGCAGTCGAAGGCGGCGCGCGCAGAGGCCGCGCCGGTTCCGACTGCCGCCTAGCGGAAGGACCGCCCACCCGCTCGCATCCTCACGCCGTCGCGGGCGCCGCTCCTCGCGCGCGGGAGGCACCGCTGTCGCTCGCTGCTCCGCGGCTGACGAGGTCGGCGGCGATCGTGACGCTGTTCACGATCCGGTCGCTCTCCTCGGCCAGCGGCGCCGACCGGCCGACTCGCGCGCTCAGCTCCTGCTGGGTCTCGCGCAGCGGCGGCAGCGGTGCGGGCGCCCGGTGCTCTCGGACCGCGTTCGCGAGCTCGGCGAGCGCGGCGTCCAGCTGCTCTGCGAGCGCTCGGGTCTCGGGCGGGGTCGGCGACCGGGCGTCGTCGAGGTAGGCCTCCAGCGCGAGGCAACCGTCGGCGAGCCGGCGCAGGCTCGCCAGCAGGCTGGTGGCCTCGGTGGTGCCCAATCGCGTCCGCTTCCCGGCCGGCTCGTCGAGCGCTCGCTGGACCGCGGCCTCCGTGTTGGTGCGGGCGACGCGCGCCCGCGCCCGCGCGCGGCGCACCGTGTCCCGGCCCCGCGCCGACGGGTCCTGCCAGCACGCGAGCAGCGCTCTCAGGTAGCCACGATCGCCATCGATCAGGTCCGCGGTCGTGTCGGGGAGGGTCGAGCGCTCCCACGTCGGCCACAACGCATAGAAGCCGAGCGTCAGGGTGGCCCCGATCACCGAAGCCAGCAGTCGCTGCAGTGCCGTCTTGTACTCGGGTGCGCCGCCGAAGGCGACGAAGAACACGATGAACGCGGTGATCGAGGCCGTGAACAGCGCGTAGTTCGAGAGCAGGAACGCGAAGATGCCGACGGCGAGGGCCGTCGAGAGCGCCGCCAGCGCGTACGGGCCGGGGTGGAAGGCGGCCGCGATCAGGGTCGCGATCACGACTCCGGCCGCCGTCCCGATGTAGCGCTGCAGCCCGCGGGTGAACGTCGAGCCGAAGTCGGGCCGGAGCACGAACAGCACGGTCAGCGGGACCCAGTACCCGTGTGGCAGGTCGAGCGCGCGGTACAGCGCCGCGCCGGCCGCGACCGTCGCGGCGAGTCGCACGGCGTGGCGGAAGGCGCTCGAGCGAAGCGTCAGGTTGGCGCTCAGGATTGCCCGCGCTCCCCGCGTGGCCAGTCCCGGGGGTCGGTGGAGCCGGTGTCGGAAGGGGTCATCGGGCGGCGCACCCTCGCCCTGCCAGGAGACGGCGAGGTCGACGGCGCCGCGCAGCTCCGCGCGCACCGACGCACTGCGCCTCAGCAGAGCTGCGAGCCGGCTCGCGAGCTCCGCGTCGCCGGAAGCGCGCCGGCGGTCGAGCTCGGCCTGTACGGCATCGACCGCGCCTTCGAGGCGGCCCCGGAGCCCTTCGGCGTCGCCCCGCCAACGCCCGTTCTCGAGTGCGTCGGCGACCGCCGCGAGCGCCTCCGCCGCCGCCTCGCGCCCGACCGCGAGCGCCTCGGCGATACCGGAGTCGTGCGGTTCCATCTCGGTACGCGCGTTACGCAGCGCCACGAGGTCGACGTACGTGCGATCGGCCTCCTCGAGCAGCGTGCGGAACGCCTCGCCGGCCGGGGCCGGCGCGGCGACGTTGCCGTCGGCGAGATCGAGCGTCTGGCGAGCGGCGTCGAGCCCGGTCAGCACCGGGGTGCGGCGGTCGCCGTCGTGAGGATCTTCGACCCAGACGGCGATCGCCCGGTACAGGCGTGCGAGCGCCGCGCGTTCGGGGAGGTGCGCGTGGATCCGCCACAGCACGACCACCAGCGCGATCTGAACCAGGCCGCCGACGAACACGAGCCCGGCCCGCTCGAGCGACTCAACGGCGTCGGCGGGGTATGCCGCCACCACGACCATCGCCAGCGGCGCGATCAGGGCGACGAAGTACGCCGGCAGCCCCATGGCGATGAACATCCCGGCGCCGAAGCTCCATAACGCCAGCAGCGCGACCGCGAGCACGTCGTAGCTCCCCGTGACCTCACCTACGAACGTGGAGACGGCGGCTCCCGCCGACGCGATCAGCATCGCTCGAACGCGGCCGCGGTAGGGGACGCCGGAGTCGGTCAGCCCGATCAGCGTTGCGCCGCCCGCGATCGCCACGCCGGCGAGCGTGTGACCCGTCGCGACTCCGGCGAACAGCGGGATCCCGACCCCGACCGCGTACCGGATCCCGCGCACGAGCTGGAACTGGGACCGGTCGAACCGGGTGATCCCGCCGAGGATCCGTTTACGCGAGACCGCTGCGTCGGCCAAGCTCGTGATCCTACGTCGGGATGCTCTGGGTGAGGCGCCGGACTACAGCTGGTCGAGCAGCGCGGCGACGTTCTCCGGCGGGCGTGCGAGCACCGCCCGGTCACCACGCTCGACAATCGGACGCTGGAGCAGCTCCGGTCGCTCGACGAGCGCCCGCAGCGTCGCGTCGTCGTCCTCGAGCGGCAGCTCGCGGGCGCCGGGCTCCTTCAGGCGGACCACGTCCCGCGGCCGCAGCCCCGCCTTCCGGAGCAGCGAGCGAAGCCGCTGCTCGTCGAGCGGCTCGATGAAGTAGTCGACGCGATCGAAGTCGATGCCGCGCTCGCTCAACAGTGCCGCCAGGCGCCGGCAGGTCGTGCAGGTCGGCTTCTCGTAGACGGTCAGCTCGGCCACGGCGGGGGCGGCTATGCCTCGCTCATCGCCGGCTCGCCCTCCTCCTCCGAGGCGCCGGCGGGCGGCTCCTCGTCGCCGAGCTGGGCCAGCCGCGTCGGGTCCTTGTCGGTCCCGGCGATCACCTCGTCGGCGGCCTGGCGGTCGGACTTCGGCAGGAAGCCCGACTTCATCCCGAAGTACACCGCCTGCGGGTGGTGAGCGACGATCGCGAGCGTCGACTGCTCGGGCTCGACCGCGTAGCCGCCCGACAGCCGTAACCCGATCGACGGGGCGCCGAGCAGGCGGAACACCTTCTCGTGCTCGGATTGCTCGGGGCAGGCGGGGTAGCCCCAGGAGTAGCGGCGCCCCTGAGCGGCCGCGATCCCGAGGTCAGAGCGCACCCGGGAGTGCAGCCATTCGGCGATCCCCTCGGCGGTCTGGACGCCGAGGCCGTGGACGAACAGCTGCTCGGCAAACTCTCCTTCGGACTCGAGCCGCTCCATCAGCTCGGTGACCTCGTCGCCGGCCGTCACCGCCTGCAGCGCGACGACATCGACGGCGCCGGAGCCGACCGGTCGGTAGAAGTCGGCCAGGCAGATCCGGTCGTGCTTCGGCTGCCTGGGGAACACGAGCCGCTCGAGCTCGCGTGGGTGGGCGGGATCGAAATCCTCCGGGTCCCAAACGATCAGCTCGTTGCCGTCGGCGTTGGCGGGGAAGAACCCCAGCAACGCGCGGGGGTGCAGGTAGTCCTGCTCGCGCCACATCCGCTCGAGCCGGTGCTGGAAGCCCTCCTCGCCACCGTCCGGATCGCCGTTCAGCAGCTTCTGCCACGCCTCGCCCTTGACGCCGCGACCGCCCCAGTGGAGCTTGAACAGCACATGCGTGTCGAGGTGCCTGTAGACCTCGTCCATGTCGACGGCGACCTCGCGCGCCCCCCAGAACGGAGGCTCCGGGATCGGGTTGTCGGTCGCGGTCGCGCTGCGCACCGAGGCGTCGTCGGTCGGCGGTCCCTGGTCCACGGCCTCGGGCTGGTCGCGCAGCGTGCGCGCCGCGTCGCGGGTCTTGACGACCAGCGCCTCGCGCGCCTCGGGGTCGATCAGCTGGTCCATCTTCGCGAGCCCTTCGAAGGCGTCCTTGCAGTAGAAGACGCCGGGTCCGTAGACGTCGTCGGACTCGGTTCCGTTCGGGTACAGGATCCGCAGCCCGAAGTTGCGGTTGATCGCGGCGCCGCCGACCAGCACCGGGAACTCGAGCCCGCGCGAGTGGAGCTCCTGGACGCACGCGGGCATCTGCTTCGAGGTCGAGACGAGCAGCGCCGAGAGACCGATTGCAGTCGCCTCGTGCTCGACCGCGGCGTCGAGGATGTTCGAGATCGGCACCTGCTTGCCGAGGTCGACGACCGTGTAGCCGTTGTTTGACAGGATTGTGTTGACGAGCGACTTGCCGATGTCGTGCACGTCGCCGAACACGGTCGCGATCACGACCGTCCCCTTCGTGTAGCCCTCGAGCTTGTCGAGGTACTGCTCGAGCTGGGCGACGGCGCGCTTCATCACCTCGGCGGACTGGAGCACGAACGGCAGGATCAGCTCGCCGGCGCCGAACTTGTCGCCGACCTCCTTCATCGCCGGCAGCAGCACGTCGTTGAGGGTGGGGACCGCGCCGATCTTCTCGACGCTCTTGTCGATCCAGTCCTCGACGCCCTCCTTCTTGCGGCGCAGGATCTGGAAGTGGAGCGCCTCCTCGGGCTCCATCCCCTCGGTCGGGTCGGCGCCCCCGGCGTCCTCTTCGGCGGGGCCCTTGGACTCGAAGTGGGCGATGAACTTCTCGAGCGCGTCGTCGGAGCGGTTGAACACCAGCTGATCGGCGAGCTTGCGCTCGTCCTCGGGGATCTCGGCGTATGGGGTGACGTGGTTGGGGTTGACCATCGCGAGGTCGAGCCCGGCCTCCACGCAGTGATGGAGGAACACGCTGTTGAGGACGCTCCGCGCCGGCAGCGACACGCCGAACGACACGTTCGAGACGCCGAGCGAGGTCTTCACGCCGGGGATCTCGGCCTTGACGCGCCGGATGCCCTCGATCGTCTCGATCGCGCTCGGCTTCCACTCGTCGTCGCCGGTCGTCAGCGTGAACGTCAGGCAGTCGAAGATCAGGGACTCGCGGTCGAGTCCGTGCTCGTCGCAGCACAGCTCGGTGATCCGCCGGGCGACCTCGAGCTTGCGGTCGGCGGTCTTGGCCATCCCGACCTCGTCGATCGTCAATGCGATCAGCGCCGCGCCGTGCGCTTTCGCGATCGGCACCACGCGGTCGAGCTTGTCGCGGCCGGCCTCGAGGTTGATCGAGTTGACGACCGCGCGCCCGGGGATCTGCTCGAGCGCCGCCTCGATCACGTCGGGCTCGGTCGAGTCGACCTGGATCGGGGCCGGTTGTGTGAGCGAGATCCTCTTTACGGTCTCCCGCATCTGGGCGTCCTCGTCCTGGCGCTCGGTCAGCGCCACGCACACGTCGAGCACGTGCGCGCCGCCGGTGACCTGGTCCTCGGCGACCGTCACGAGACCGTCGTAATCGTCGGCCAGCAGCATCTCCTTGGCCTTGCGCGAGCCCTGGCTGTTGACCCGCTCGCCGACTAGCGTCGGGCGCGGGTCCTGGACGAGCGGCGTCGAGGTCATCATCGAACTGAGCCGGATCGGCCCGGGCTCGGGCCGCGCGCCGGGGGTCCGGCCTGCGCAGCGCTCGACGATCGCCGCGATGTGCGCCGGCGTCGTCCCGCAGCAGCCGCCGACGATCGAGACGCCGTAGCGCTCGACGAATTCCCCCAGCACGGCGGCCAGGGTCTCAGGTTGCTCGGGGAAGATCGTCTCGCCGTTCGGGCCCTGGAGCGGCAGGCCGGCGTTCGGGATGCAGTGGACCGGAACTGATGCTGTTTCGCCCAGGAACCGGATCGCGTCGCGCATGTCCTCCGGCCCCGTCGAGCAGTTCAGCCCGAGCACGTCGATGTCGAGCGCGCCGAGCGTCGTCAGCACGGCCCCGATGTCGGTACCGAGCAGCATCTTCCCGCCCTGGGGGAGCAGCGACACGCTGCACTGGATCGGGACGGCGCGCCCGGCCTCCTTGAACGCCTCGCGGGCGCCGAGCACGGCGGCCTTGACCTCGAGGATGTCCTGGGCGGTCTCGATGATGATCAGGTCGACCCCGCCCCGCAGCAGCCCGCCCGCCTGCTCCTTGAAGACCTCGAGCAGCTCGCGGAAGCCGATCTGCCCGAGCGTCGGGTCGTCGCTCGCCGGCAGGAATCCTGTCGGGCCGATCGAGCCCGCGACGAACCAGTGCTCGCCCGCCGCCTTGCGCGCGATCTCGGCCGCCTTCTGGTTGATCTCGAGCGTGTGGTCCTCGAGTCCCCACTCGGACAGCTTCAGACGCGAGCCCTGGAAGGTGTCGGTCTCGACCACCTCGGCGCCGGCCTCGAGCATCGATGCATGGACGCCCTCGACAACGTCGGGGCGGTTGAGCACGAGCACCTCGTGGCAGCGGCCCGGCAGGCCGTAGTCGTCCTCGAGGCTCAGGTCGAATTGCTCGAGTGTCGCGCCCATCCCGCCGTCGTAGACGAGGACGCGCTCGCGCGTTGCGGCAAGAAAGTCGCGGTCCGGCGCCATTTGAGCCATGCTACCAGCGTTCGAGCCAACCTTGACACGAGTGTGGCAAGGTTCGTCGCGGTCCCGAGCCGCTCGGAGCGCCGGGACCGAAGCCACAACAGGAGGAACCAGCGGATGGAAGCTCATGAGGCGCTGGGACGCGTGGAGACGATGCACGGAAGCCACGCTCACCCGCGCGAGGGACTCGCTTCCGTGGCCGGGGTCGTGGTCGCGGTGCTGGCCGCGTTCTTGGCGGTCGCGACGTTCCTCGCCAACGAGCAGGTCAAGGACGTGATCACGAAGGAGACGAAGGGCGCCGACCTCAGCGCCCAGTACGAGGTCAACTCCGTCAAGCAGACGATCGACGAGAACGACGCGCTGCTGCTGAGGACCGTCGGCACGGGCAACCCGAAGGCGCTTGCGCGGGCGGAGAAGCTCGAGACGCTCAGAGCCGCGGAGCTCGCTCCCCGGGACGCCCGGCTGCAGGCCGCGATCGCCGCCAGCGTGTCCGGACGGTCCGCATCCGATCAGAAGCACCTGCTCTACGAGATCGCGGAGGTCGCGCTCCAGGTCGCGATCGTGCTCGCCGGCATCTCGATCCTGGTCCGGCGTCGCTGGCTGCTGGCCGGCGGCGGCCTGGTCGGCGTGGCGGGAGTCTGCGTACTGATCGTGGGCCTCGCCTACTGAACACCGGCATCGGTACGGTGAGGCGCGATGCCTGACGACGAACGCACGATCCTCCCGTACGGATCGTGGCCGACGCCGGTCACGTCGGCCGTCGTCGTGGCCGAGGCCGTAGGCCTTTCGGAATGCCGCGTGGACGGGGACGATGTGATCTGGTCCGAGACGCGTCCCGCCGAGGGCGGCCGGACGGCGCTCGTGCGACGTGACGCGGACGGCGGGACCACGGAGCTGCTCGACGGCCAGGCGAACGCCCGCACGGCGGTGCACGAGTACGGCGGCGCGGCCTGGTGGGCACGCGACGGAGTCGTGTGGTTCGCGTCATGGCGGGACCAGCGGCTGTACCGCCGCGACCCGCAGACCGGCGCCGCCGAGCCGCTGACGCCCGAGCCGGCGTCGCCGCGCGCCGACCGGTTCGCCGACGGCGACGTGTCGCCGGACGGAACGACGATTGCGTGCGTGCGCGAGCGCCACCCGCCCGACGGGCGCGGCGCGATCGACGTCGTCAACGAGATCGTCCGGCTCGACGCGGATCGTCCCTCCACCGCGGAGAAGCTGGTCAGCGGACCGGACTTCGTATCGAGCCCGCGGTGGAGCCCGGACGGACGCCGGCTCTGCTGGCTCGAGTGGGATCACCCCAACATGCCGTGGGACGGGACGCGGCTGATCGTGCGCGAGCTCGGGTCGGGCGAGGAGACGCTGGTGGCCGGCGGCCCCGATGAATCGGTTTCCGAGCCGTGCTGGCGCGCGGACGGCTCGCTGGCGTTCATCAGCGACCGCACCGGGTGGTGGAACCTGTACGCGTGGGCCCCCGGCGTCCCGGGCGTCGAGCCGCTGATCGAGCTCGACGGCGAGATCGGGGTGCCGCAGTGGGTGTTCGGGAGCTCCCGTTACGCGCTGCTCGAGGACGGGCGGATCGTGTTCGCGTACTGCGTGGACGGGATCGACCGTCTCGCGATCCGGCTGTCCGACGGGACGATCCGGGACCTCGAGCTTCAGTTCTCGCAGGTCCGCGCGGTTCGCGCGTCGGGCGGGTCCTCGGTGGTCCTGATCGCGTCCTCGCCGACCGCCGAGGCGTCGGTGACGCGCCTGGAGCTCGGCGAGGGAGCGACGATCCACGCGCAGACCACGCTGCGGCCGCCGCGCTCGCTCGACGAGCTCGGCGTCGGCCCCGAGCTGATCTCGACGCCCGAGCCGATCGACTTCCCCTCAGCGGACGGGCGCACCTCGCACGCGCTGCTGTATCGCCCCGTCAACCCGTCTTGCGCGGCGCCCGACGGCGAGCTGCCGCCGCTGTACGTCGCCGTGCACGGCGGCCCGACCAGCGCCGTGCGCCCGGCGCTCGACCTCGACGTGCAGTACTGGACCACCCGCGGCTTCATGGTCGTGGCGGTGAACTACGGCGGCTCGACCGGCTACGGGCGCGCGTACCGCGACCTGCTCAAGCGGACGTGGGGGATCGTCGACGTCGAGGACTGCATCGCCGCGGCAAACTGGCTCGCCGAGCGCGGCGAGGTCGACCCGAACCGGATCTGCATCGCCGGCGGCTCGGCCGGCGGCTTCACGACGCTCGCCTCGCTGGCGCGCAGTGAGACGCCGTTCGCCGCCGGCGGGGACTACTTCGGCGTCGCGGATCTCGAGGCGCTCGCGACCGACACGCACAAGTTCGAGAGCCGGTATCTCGATGGCCTGGTCGGCTCGTATCCGGAGCAGCGCGAGGTGTACCGCGAGCGGTCGCCGATCGAGCACGTCGACGAGTTCTCGCGACCGCTGATCGTGTTGCAGGGCCTCGAGGACGAGATCGTGCCTCCCAACCAGGCGACGATGATCGTCGAGGCGCTCGAGCGCAAGCGGGTCCCCGTCGCGTACGTCGCCTTCGAGGGCGAGCAGCACGGCTTCCGCCAGGAGGCGCACGTCCGCCAAGCGCTCGATTCCGAGCTCAGCTTCTACTCACAGGTGCTCGGCTTCGAGCTGCCGGCGGAGGAGGGGATCGAGCCCGTCGAGGTCGTGCGGGCTTAGCTGCGCGTGGCGGCCGGGTCTCCGCCGGGCAGCACGTCGCACGCCCAGGCGGACCGCTTCCAGTCCGGGATCGGCGTTTCCGTGCCAGCGCGCGGCACAAACCGCGAGGGCTCGACGAGCGCGAGCCTATGGATGTAGCGAGGGCAGTTCGGGAACACCTGCGTCGCGTTCACCCGAACAACGAACTGCGCCCCGGGGTAGGTGTCGTTCAGATCGTCGTGCGCGTCGATACTCGCGATCCCGTTGATGCGCAGGCGGGTCGGGCGCGCCGCGAAGAAATCGATGAACAGCATCCCGACGTGCGGGTTGACGAGCACGTTGCCCATCGACAGGTACATCCCATTGCCGTCGTAGTTCGGGAATGCGACGGTCCGGTCGTCAACTACCGTGACGAATCCGGGGTCGCCGCCCTTGTACGAGCATTGCGGCCGGCCCTCCTCGTCGGCAGTCGCGAGGAAGAACATCGGCAGCCGCTCGATCAGCGCCCGGTCGCCCGCGTCGATCACACCGCGCGCGACAAAGCGCTCGTCAAGCCGGTCGGCGAGCCGCCGCGTGTCGAACCGGTCCTGCAGCTCGCGGGATCCGGTGCCATAGGTCGAGCTCATGCCTTGCTCCGGTCGGCGGTCAGCTGCTCGCCGAGGGCGTCCTCGCGGCTGTAGTGACCGACCGAGTCAAACACGCGCTTGGCGTGAAGCCCCCGGCGCAGGTCGCAGTCGGCGATCACGATCCCCTCCTCGTCGTAGAGGGGCCCCGCGATCACGTCCCCGGCAGGCGCGACGATCATCGCGCCCCCGCGGCCGAACACCTCGTGTCCCTCCGGGAGCGGCACCGGGAAGTCGTCGGGGAACGCGCTCGCTGGGATGAACTGCGGCACCGACACGACGTACGCGCCGGACTCGATCGCGATGTGGCGCATCGACGCGAGCCAGCCGTCGCTGTCGTCGGCGGTTGGGGCAACCCAGATCTGCGGCCCGCCGCGGTACACGGCATACCGGGCGAGCGGCATCCGGTTCTCCCAGCAGATCAGGCCGCCGACCCGCGCGCCGGCGGCCTGCACCACGCCGAGGTCGTCACCGGCGCCGATCCCATGGAACAGGCGCTCGTGAAGGGTCGGCATCAACTTCCGGTGGCGGGCGAGCAGCCCCTCCGGGCCGAGGTAGACGATCGTGTTGTAAAGCGTGCCCGGACGGCCGGACTCCCGTTCGTTGACCCCGAGCACGCAGAACAGCTCGAGTTCGTGGCAGACCTCGACGATGCGGTCGAGCTGCGGCCCAGGGACGTCGACCGCGTTCTCCCACAGTCGCTCCCAGAACTGGTTCCAGCCGCCGAAGCCCGACGCGTCGCGCGCCCAGGCGTTCGAGGGATACAGCGGGACGAAGCACTCGGGCAGCACCGCGAGCCGGGCCCCCCGTTCGCCGGCCGCGGTCAGGAGACCGATCGCCTTGTCGATCGACGCCTCGGCATCGAGAATCACCGGCGTCGCCTGGATCGCCGCGACACGGACGGTCGGGAACTCGGTGCTCACGCCCAGCTCATCGGCTCGTAGCCGCTGGTGGTCGGCGCCGACACGATCAACACCGAGCACGGCTCGCCCCCGTCGTTGCGGACAGTACGGCGGCGCTGCGGGTCGAGCCGCGCGAACGTCTCGGGCTCGACCGGGTGGTCCTGTCCGTCGATCACCAGCGTCGGGGAGCCGGAGATCACGTAGAACAGCTCCTCCTGGTCGCGGTCGGTCTCGTCGTGCTCGGGGATCGACTCGCCCGGCGGGATCTCGACCAGGTTCACCCCGAACGACTCGCACCCGAGTGAGCGCCGCACCAACGTCCAGTTGCCGGTCCGCTCGAGCTCACCCCGGTGCGCGATGACGTAACCGTCTTGCCGCTGCATCGCCGTTCACCCGTCCTTTCCTCGAAGTGCTGTAGTCTTACCTACTAGTAGGTAAGAAGTCAAGGCGGCGCACGAGGCACGAACGATGACGACCACACCAAGACGAGCACCCGGGGCAGACGGAGCCGCACGGCCCGAGACCGCGGAGCGGATCCTGGACAGCGCCGAGCGGCTCGTTCAGGTGCGCGGCTTCAACGCGTTCAGCTACGCGGACGTCGCGGGCGAGCTGGGGATCACGAAGGCGAGCCTCCACTACCACTTCCCCGGGAAGGCGGAGCTGGGCCAGGCGCTGATTGCCCGTTACTCGGCACGGTTCAACGACGCCCTTGACAAGATCGACCGGAACGGCGCCGGCGCCGCAGCGAAGCTGCGCGCCTACTCCGACCTGTACGGCGACGTCCTGCGTGGCGAGCGGATGTGCCTGTGCGGAATGCTCGCGGCCGAGGTCGAGACGCTCCCGGCGCCGATCAGGGACGCGGTCGTCGGATTCTTCGACGACAACGAGCGGTGGCTCGCGCGCGTGCTCGACGAGGGCCGCTCGGATCGCAGCCTCGCGTTCGAGGGATCGTCGACCGACACCGCGCGGATGGTCATCTCGAGCCTCGAAGGCGCGATGCTCGTGGCCCGGCCCTACGGGGAGGAGAAGCGGTTCCAGACCGCGGCGAGCGCGCTGGTCGCAGGGCTTACCGCCGGCAGGCGCTGAGTCAGCCGCTGAGCGTGGACGCGCCGCCGTCGGCGTCCATGATCCGGAAGCGCAGCTGAGCGGTCGGGTTGTCCCTGTGCTGCTTGACCTGGCGCTGGAGCTGCTTGCTCTCGACGAGCGCAACCGGGGCGATCCTCACGACCAGGTTGGCGACCGGCTGGCGGAGTGTGATCGTGAGCGCGCCGCCGCTCAGCCGGAGCGTGTGCACCCCCGAGACCGTGATCCCCCTGCCGAGCCGCTTGCTCACGAACGACAGCCCGCGCGGCAGCGACACCGTGACGGACTTCACGTTCGGCGCGTCGGAGCCGCGCGCGACCCGGAAGCTGAGCGCCGGCTTCCCGGCGGCGAGTCCGGTCAGCGATACGCCGGACAGCTTCGGCACCGTCGGGCACCCGACGACCGAGATCGGGAACGACACGTTCACCACCTTGCCGTTCTGCCCGGTGTTGGACGCGCGGAGGGTGCCGCCGGGCGGGGAGCAGGTCGCCTCCTCGGCCGCCTTCGGGCCGCCGAACAGCGTCACCACCAGGCTGGTCTGGGGAACGTCCGGCAGCGTCGGGAAGGTCACGGTGTGCGCGTTCAGGTTCACGTTGCCCACGAGCGTCAGCGCGACCGGCGGCGGGAACCTCAACGTCAGCGTCGGGGTGAACGGACCCGCGCCGGTCAGGTACGCGAAACCCGTCAGCGGGGTCGGCTGCAGCGGGCTGGTGGCGACAGCGGTGCCGACCGGCGTGGTCGTGTTCTGGAGCGGCAGCGAGGCGGTGTTGGCGATCACCGCCGGCCACGGGAGCTCGAGCGTCGTCGAGGCGCCGGCGGCCTCCCCGAGCGCCTGGGTTTGGGTGGTGACGACCTTGACGCCATTGTCGCCCGAGTCCTTGACGAGCGATCCGCTCACCTGCGGGTTGAACGGGAGCGAGGCGCACCCGGTCGGCGCGAAGTCCGGCGAGGCCTGCGTCGTCTCAGTTCCGTTGGCGTACTGGACCGTCAGCGACGAGTGCTGGGTGACGTTGCAGTTGGAGGGCATCCGCGTGAACGGCTTGCCGCCGAGTGTGCCGTTGACGGTCAGCGACATCTTCGTGAGGATCGAGCCCAGCGGTCCGAGTCCCGAGAGATCCAGCTTCAGCACCGACGCGACGTTCCCCGTGCTGGGGTTCTGGACGAGGGCGATGGCCACGTGGGTCGTCTGATTGGCCGGCGGGCCGGTCAGCAGGTCGATGCCCGCGGCGTCCGTGGCCGGATTCGGCGGCGGCACGAGGTATGCGGTCAGCCCGAGCCCGACGCCGAGCGACGTGGAGGCCGAGCCGCTGCCGACCCGGCAGGCCGAGGTGTACTGCACGGTCTTGACGCACGAGGGATTGGCCGCGAGGCTCGCGAGCGCTCCAGGTGCGAGCGTGATCGTGACCTTGCCCGGCGCTCCCATCGACCCGCTGTCGAGCACCTGAGTGGTCGTGTAGCTCGGGTCGCCGCCGGCCGGGAAGCCGGTCGGTGAGGTGACCTGAAACGACTGCGCCGCCGAGGCGAGCGCGGGCGCGGCGAGGCTCAGAGCCAGTGCCCCTGCCACCACGGCGAGCTGTCGAGCGATTCCGTTCACCTCTCCAGTAACGCTCCAAGATACATACAACTTTCACAACACACTGCAGTTCCGTTCAGAGCGGAGGTACGCTGGGAACGAGATGTCCACCGTGACCGTCGCGCGCGTGCTGTTCGACGAGGCTCACAGCGAGGCGTGGACGATCCGTGCCGAGACTCGCCAAGGCGATGCAGCCGGCGCACCCGCAGGACTGCTCGTACGCGAGCGCGGCCGCGGTGCTCGCGGAGCGAGACTTCATCGTCGAGCCCAACGTAGAGCTGCCGCTCAACGCCGGGACCCTCGACGGGGTGGATCTGCTCGTGATCGCGCATCCCTCGGAGCCCGAATGGGAGCGCACGACGGGTTCGGGGTCGCCACGACTGACGCTGTCTGAGCTCGACGCGGTTGAGGCGTTCGTACGCGACGGCGGCGGTCTGATCGTGCTCGGCGAGACCGAGCAGCAGAAGTACGGCAACAACCTCAACGAGCTGCTCGCACGGTTCGGGCTGCAGATCGACAACGACACCGTCCAGGATTACGAGCACTCGGTGGCCGCCCCGTCGTGGATCCTCGCCGCGCTCGAGGACGGGGGCCGAGGCACGCGGGGCGATCTGCTCGCCGACGTGCGGAGCGTGTGCCTGTACCGCGCCGGGACCGTGTCGGCGACCAACGGCGCGCGGATCCTCGCCCGTACGTACGCGTCGGCCTCGTCGCCCGGGGCCGGGCTGATCGCGACCGCGGAGCCCGGAGCGGGGCGCGTCGTCGCGCTGGCCGACTCGGACCTGTTCGGGGATGACTGCATCGAGCAGCTCGACCACCGCGCGCTGTGGCTGAACCTCTGCTATTGGGCGTCACGCTCGGAACGGGGCGGGGACCGGCCGGCGGGCGGCCCGGCGGTCCACGACCCGGCGTGGACCGCGCTGCGCGACGAAACCGACGCGCTCGCACGCCTGCAGGCGCCCGACGGCTCGGTTCCCGAGGCGCAGGACGACGCGCGGCGGTACGTGGGGCGAATCACCGCGGCGATCGGCGAGCTGAGACCCCGCTTCGAGCACCAGGCCGACTACCTCGACGCGGTCGTCAAAGACCTTCGCGAGTGGGTCGGCGACGGCCTGCGAAGGCCGGACTTCAGCCGTTCGCTGGACCTGTTCCGGCCCGATCTGCTCCGGGTCGACGGAATCGAGCAGCTCGTGTTCTTCCCGATGTACAAGCAGAACGGCTCCCGCGACACGTGCTGCGAGGCGCTCGTTATCCGTGTCCCGTGGCCCGATTGGATCGCCGAGCTCGAGCGCACCGGATACGACAACGAGAAGTTCGTGCCGGTGCAGCTGCTCGACGCGACCGCCGGCTACGACAGCGAGTGCGCGGTGCTGTTCCCCGAGATGGTGTCGATCGGGCCGCCGCCGGCCCGGCCCCCGAATCACTTCGGTGCGATCTTCTGCGACCGCGAGGCCGAGCGGCTGCGGCGAATCGGCGGCGCCGCCAGCGACCTGCTGGCGCTGAACCTGCCGCCCGACGCCGCGCGGATGCTCGCGAGCGCCGAGATCTCCGAGCAGGCGTACATCCTCTGGGACCTGATCCACGACCGCACCCACAGCCACGGCGAGCTGCCGTTCGACCCGTTCATGATCCGGCAGCGCGCGCCGTACTGGATGTACTCGCTCGAGGAGCTTCGCTGCGACCTGACGGCGTATTGCGAGGCGCTCGTGCTCGAGCAGCGCGCCGCGGCGCCGATCGCGTTCGCGCGCTACGTCCGCTACGCGATTCTGCTCGACCGCCTGCTGCGCTTCCCGATCACCGGCTCGCGGGTGCGCAACTACGACGGACTCGGTGGCCAGCTGCTGTTCGCGTACCTGCACCGGCACGGCTTCCTGGAGTGGGCCGACAACCGCCTGACGATCGAATGGGACAGCGTCGCGGACGGCGTCGTGGCGCTCCGCGAGCAGATCGAGCGTCTGTATCGCGCCGGGATCGATCGGACCAAGCTCCAGCACTGGAGCGCCGCGCACGACCTGATCGCGGAGAGCGTCCCGGCCGCGACGGGCTCGAAGTGGGCCGCCGCCGATCGTGACCTGCCCGAGCTCGCTGACCCGCGGCCGTACGTCGACCTGGTGCTCGACGACGAGTTCCCGCTGTCGATCTTCTACAGCTCCCTGAAGGCCAAGCTCGCGTCTTGAGCGCGCCGCGGCGAGGGTTCGCGTCGGACAACGCGGCCACGATCCACCCGGAGGTGATCGCGGCGATCGACCGCGCCAACGTCGGCCACGCGTTCGGGTACGGGCACGATCCACTCACCGAGGCGCTCGGCGAGCGGTTCCGCGCGCACTTCGGCGAGCGCGCGCGGGCGTTTCCGGTGTGGGGTGGATCCGCGGCCAACGTGCTGTGCCTGCGAGCCGCGTGCCGGCCCTGGCAGGCCGTGATCTGCGCCGACACCGCGCACTTGAACGTCGACGAGTGCGGGGCGCCCGAGGCGATCGCCGGCGTCAAGCTGCTGCCGGCGGCGACCGGCGACGGGCGGCTCACGCCGTCGTTGGTGCGGGCGCGGCTGGAGCGGATCGGCGACGAGCACGCCGTCCAGCCGCGCGTCGTGTCGGTCTCGCAATGCACCGAGCTCGGCACCGTGTACAGCGTCGACGAGCTCGCCGCGCTCGCCGACTTCGCCCACGGCAACGGCCTCCTGCTGCACGTCGACGGCGCGCGGCTCGCGAACGCCGCCGCCGCGCTCGACGTCCCGCTGGCGGCGCTGAGCACCGACGTGGGCGTCGACATGCTGTCGTTCGGCGGGACCAAGAACGGGCTGCTCGGGGCCGAGGCGGTCGTGTTCCCGTCGCCCGAGCTCGCGGAGGGGTTCGAGTACCTGCGCAAGCAGACGCTGCAGCTCGCCTCGAAGATGCGGTTTCTGTCCGCGCAGCTCGCGGCACTGCTGACCGACGACCTGTGGCTGCGCAATGCCCGCCACGCGAACGCGATGGCGACGCTGCTCGCCGGGCGCGTGGGCGGGCTGCCGGGGGTGAGCGTCACCCGCCCGGTCCACGCCAACGCGGTGTTCGCGATCCTCGCGCCCGGCGCCGTTGCCGCGCTGCGCGAGCGCTACGACTTCTACGTGTGGGACGAGGCCGCCAGCGAGGTGCGATGGATGTGCTCGTGGGACACCACGGCGGAGGACGTGGAGGGGTTCGCGGCCGCGGTTGGGGAGGCCGTCGGCTGAGTGCACGAGCAGCCGGAGGACATCGTCGCGCTGCAGCGACTGCTCGACTCGAGCTACACGCGCGCGGGCGCGCACACGCTGAGCATCCATACGCCGGAGCGCCGGCTGCGCGCAGAGCGGGTGTGCGAGCTGCTCACCGGGATGCGGCTGCTGACCCTGGCGACCGTGACCGCCGACGGGCGCCCGGTCGCCGGCCCGGTCGACGGGATCTTCTACCGCGGCGCGTTTCATTTCGGCTCGAGCCCGGACTCGGTGCGGTTCCGGCACATCCGGGCGCGGCCGTTCGTGAGCGCGACCCACGTGCCCCGCGAGGAGCTCGCGGTGACCGTGCACGGCCGCGCGGTGCCGATCGACGTCGGAGCGACCGAGCACGCCGGTTTCCGCAGCGCGCTGCTCGAGGTGTACGTCCCGCGCTACGGCGAGCAGTGGGAGCAGTTCCTCAACTCCGGTCCCGTCTACGCCCGGATCGACGCCGAGCGGATGTTCGCGATCCTGATCGAGCCGGGCAGTTCCGCCCCGGCATGACCGGGGTCCCGGTGTCCTCCGACGTCACCACGTTCGCCCCGGGCCGCGTCAACCTGATCGGCGAGCACACCGACTACAACGAGGGGCTGGCGCTCCCATTCGCGATCGCCGAGGGCGTCACCGTCGCGGCCTGTGCGCTGCCGGAGCGGGTGATCGAGGTGGCCGCCGTCGACCTCGACGCGCACGACACATTCCCCGTCGGCCGGCCGCGCCGCGTGCCGGGGTGGCGGGCGTTCGTGCGCGGCGCGGTCGGGGAGCTGACGCGCTCCGGCGTCCGCGTCGCGGGCGCTCGCCTCGAGATCCGGGGGACGGTCCCGCGCGGGGCGGGCCTGTCGTCGTCGGCCGCGCTCGAGGTCGCGGTCGTGCTGGCGCTGATCGCGCTGAGCGATGCGCCCACCCCCGATCGGACCGCGATTGCCGAGCTGTGCTCGAGGGTCGAGAACCGCTGGGTCGGCGCGCAGACCGGGCTGCTCGACCAGCTCGCGTCGCTGTACGGCGAGCCCCGGCACGCGCTACGGATCGACTTCCGCTCCCTGGATGTGGAGCCCGTTCCGCTCGAGCTCGGCGACCACCGGCTGGTGACGCTCGACTCGGGCCAGCCCCATGCGACCGCCGCCTCCGGCTACAACCAGCGGCGGGCGGAATGCAAAGAGGCGTGCCGGTTACTCGGCGTCGAGAGCCTGCGCGAGGTGACGCTCGCGGCGGCCGAGGAGCTGCCGGGGCCGCTCGACCGGCGCGCGATCCACGTGATCGGCGACAACGAGCGCGTCGAGCTCGCCGTCGAGGCGCTCGGGCGCCGCGATCTCGACGAGCTCGGCCGGCTGCTCGACGCCTCGCACGCGAGCCTGCGTGACTTCTACGAGGTGTCTACCCCGGCGGTCGAGGCCACCGTCGGGCGGCTCAAGGCGGCCGGCGCGCTCGGCGCCCGAATCGTTGGCGGCGGGTTCGGCGGCCACGTGCTCGGCCTGCTGCCGCCCGGGGTGCGCGCACCGGACGGAGCGCTCGAGGTGCGGCCGGGACCGGGGGCGCGCGTGCTCGAGCGGCGCTGACTAGAGCGCCACGGGCTGTCCGGTGTCGGCCGACCGGTAAAGCGCCTCGATCGTGCGCGCCTGCCCGAGCGCGTCTGCGCGCCCGAGCAGCGGCTCGGCCTCGCCCCGGATCGCGAGCGAGAAGTTCTCAGCCTCGAGCCGGTAGGAGTCCTCGGCCGGCACCTCGATCCGGTCCACCTGATCGCCGCGACGGAGCTCGATCACCGGATTGCGCGCGTGCCAGGGGTCGTCGAGGAACAGCGCCCCGTCCTCACCGACGACCTCGAGCTCGTCGCGCGACGCCAACGCCAGCCCGGCGTCGAAGTGGGCCAGCACCTCATTGTCGAAGCGCATCGTCGCGGCGAACACGACGTCCACCGCGTCGCCGCCGAGCACCTGCTCGGCGGACACGCGCTCGGGCTCTCCGGCGAGCAGCCGCGCGCCGTTCACGCAGTAGCAGCCGACGTCCATCAGCGCGCCGCCGTCGAGCGCGGCCGAGAGGCGGATGTTGGAGCGGTCGGTCGCGTTGAAGCTGAACTGGCTCCGGATCACCCTGATCGCGCCGACGGCGCCGCCGGACACGAGCTCGGTCAGCCGTCGGGTCTGCGGGTTGTGCCGGTACATGAACGCCTCCATCAGCAGCAGCTCGTGGCGATCGGCGACGTCGAAGGCGCGCTCCACCTGCTCGGGATGGCGGCTGAGCGGCTTCTCGCACAGCACGTGCTTGCCCGCCTCGAGCGCGCGCACCGTCCACTCGACGTGGAGCGCGTTGGGCAGCGGGATGTAGACGGCCTCCAGGTCGGAGTCCGCGAGGAGAGCGTCATAGGTGTCGTGGACGCGGACGATCCGATGCTCGGCCGCGAACGCGATCGCGCGGGCGCGGTCGCGGCCCGCGACGGCGACCACCTCGACGAGCTCCGACGCCGCGACACCGGCCAGGAACAGCTCGTTGATCCGCGCGGTCGAGAGGATGCCCCAGCGGACCGGCTGCATCAGCCCGCGCCGAGCAGCAGGTCGACGACCAGCTGGTCGAGCCGCTCGTTGCCGTAGCCGCGCGCCGCGAGCCGGTCGAGGTCGGGGTCCTCGCCGAGCAGCGCCCGCGCGGTCGCGGAGTCGTACGAGCCGACGCTCGGCTGGGCGAGACTCTCCACCGATGCGGCCGCCCGCGCCTCGCGGATCGCGTCGGAGGCCTCGAACTCCCGCGTCTTGGCTTTGAGCGCCAGGTACGTGCGCATGCAGCCGGCCGCGAATTCCCAGATGCCCGCGCGGTCCTCGTTCCGGTACGCGTGGGCGTCGAAGTGGCGGGGCCCGTCGTAGCCGGAGGTCTCGAGCAGGTGCACGAGCAGGAACGCCTCCTTGAGGTCCTCGGCGCCGAACCGGTAGTCCTGGTCGAAGCGCCCGATCCGCTGGGCGTTGAGGTCGATGTGGAACAGCTTTCCGGCCCACAGCGCCTGCGAGACGGCGTGCACGAAGCTGAGCCCCGCGATCGTCTCGTGCGCCACCTCGGGGTTCACGCCGACCATCTCGGGGCGCTCGAGCATCGAGATGAAATGCAGCGCGTGGCCGACGGTCGGCAGGAAGATGTCGCCGCGCGGCTCGTTCGGCTTGGGCTCGATCGCGAAGCGCATCTCGTAGCCCTGGTCGCGGACATAGCCGCACAGGAAGTCGATCGCCTCGCGGTAGCGCTCGAGCGCGTCGCGGGCCGGTTTCGCGGCGCCGGCCTCGACGCCCTCCCGCCCGCCCCAGAACACGTAGATGTGTGCCCCGAGCTCGGCGCCGAGATCGATCCCGCGCATCGCCTTCGCGATCGCGGCGCGGCGCACGTCGCGGTCGTTGGACGTGAACGCGCCGTCCTTGAAGGCAGGGTGCGTGAACAGGTTGGTCGTCGCCATCGTCACGCGCATGCCAGTGCGCGCGAGCGCGTCTGAGAACCGCGCCACGATCCGGTCGCGCTCGCTCGCCGAGCTGCCGTACGGGACCAGGTCGTTGTCGTGCAGGCTGACCCCGTACGCGCCGAGCTCCGCGAGGTGCTCGACGGTGTCGACCGGATCGAGCGGCGCTCGCGTCGGCTCGCCGAACGGGTCGCGGCCGGGGTTGCCGACCGTCCACAGCCCGAACGTGAAGCGATGCTCGGGGCGCGGCGTCAGCTCACCCTCATCGATCGAGCGGTGCGAGTCGCTCATCCCGATCACGATCTCATATCCGGCGCAGCGCCGGGTAAAGCTCCGTGAAGCGCGCGCGCTGCTCGCGGTACACCTCGACCCACGCGGGAACCGGCTCGATCCGTCCGTGCGGCTTGACGGTCGCGGCGACCGCCGCATGCACGTCCGGCCATACCGACGCCGCGACTCCGCCGAGCAGCGCGGCCCCGAACGCGGCGCCCTCGTCGACGGCGACGCGTTCGAGCGGCAGCTCGAGCACCGACGCGACGATCTGGAGCCACAGCTCGCTGCCCGCGCCGCCGCCCGACACGCGGGCGAACTCGATCTTCCCGGGCAACTGCGCGATCAGGTCGAGCGAGTCGCGCAGCCCGAACGCCACGCCCTCGAGCACCGAGCGAACGAGCGCCCCGCGGTCGTGCCGCACGCTCAGCCCCACGAACGCGGCGCGCGCGTCGGGGTCGACGTGCGGAGTGCGCTCGCCGGCGAGATACGGGAGAAAGATCAACCCCTCGGTACCTGCCGGCCACCGCGCGGCCTCCGCGTCGAGCTCCACGTAGGGCACGCCCGGCGCGGCCGCGTCCCTCAGCCAGCGAAGCGAGCCGGCGGCCGAAAGCATCACCCCCATCGCGTGCCAGGCCCCGGGAACGGCGTGGCAGAACGTGTGCAGGCGAGCCTCGGAGTCGGGGGCGAACGTGTCCTGCGCCATGAACACGACCCCGGATGTGCCGATCACGACCGATAGCGGCCCGGGCCGATCGACGCCGACCCCCAGCGCGCCGGCCGCCTGGTCACCACCGCCGGCCGCAACCGGGGTGCCGTCCGCGGTGACGCCTGAGATCGCCGGGCTCTCCAGCGCCTCGGGCAGCCAGCCAGGGTCGAGTTCGAGGTCGCGCAGCACCTCGTCGCTCCACCGCCGCCGCGCGACGTCCAGCAGCAGCGTCCCCGATGCGTCCGAGACGTCGGTCGCGTGGGCCCCGCACAGGCGCAGGCGGACGTAGTCCTTGGGCAGGGCAATCCGCGCGATCCGCCGGTACACCTCGGGCTCGTGGCGGCGCAGCCACAGCAGTTTCGGGGCCGTGAAGCCCGGCAGCGCGCGATTGCCGGTCAGGCCGATCAGCCGGTCGACGCCGATCGTCCGCTCGATCTCGGCGCACTCGGCGGCGGTTCGCTGATCGTTCCACAGGATCGCCGGGCGCAGCGGGCGGTTCGACGCGTCGAGCGCGACCAGGCCGTGCATCTGGCCGGACAGCCCGATCCCGGCCGGTTTGCCGACCATGCGCTCCAGTCGCTCCAGCACTTCGCGCGCCCCGCGCCACCAGTCGTCGGGATCCTGCTCCGCCCACCCTGGGCGGGGCGTCGAGAGCGGATAGGAGGCCTCGGCTCGAGCCACGATCGTGCCCTGGTCGTCGATCGCGAGTGCCTTGACCCCCGAGGTTCCGACGTCGATACCTACGGCTGTGGGCGTGGGGGTCACGTGAGCGCTAACATCTTGCTCTGGGAGGGGGAATGGAGGACACTAACCTGAGCGGGTCGCGGATACAGCGCGGGAGGCCGGCTTCGGGCCGGCGCGCGCCGGCGATGTCGGATGTCGGCCGGCTCGCCGGAGTCTCGCATCAGACCGTCAGCCGCGTGCTGAACGGCAGCCCGCACGTTCGCGCCGAGACGCGGCGCCGGGTGCTGGCAGCGATGAACGAGCTCGGCTACCGCCCGAACCTGACCGCCCGCGCGCTGGCCACGGGGCGCTCGCACACGCTGGGCGTGGTGAGCTTCGACACGACCTTGTACGGCCCGGCGTCGACGCTGCTCGGGGTCGAGCGCGCGGCGCACGAGGCCGGCTACTTCATCGTCGTGGCGAGCATGCAGGCGCTCGACCGCGAGTCGCTGCTGGACGCCGTCGAGCGGCTGCGGATCCAGCCGGTCGAGGGGATTCTCGCGATCGCGCCCCTGAAGGTTGCGGCTCAAGCGCTGCCGTACGTACCCGACGGAGTGCCGCTGGTGGCCGTCGAGGGGGGCCCCGAGTCGGATGTCCCGGTCGTCGAGGTAGACCAGTACGCGGGGGCCAGCAGCGCCACCCGTCACCTGCTCGATCTCGGCCACGCCACCGTCTGGCACATCGCCGGGCCCGAGGAGTTCCTGGAGGCCGGCCGGCGGATGGAGGGATGGCGGGAGACGCTGATGGCGGCGGACGCGGAGGTCCCGCAACCGCTGCGGGGCGACTGGAGCGCGCGCTCCGGCTACGACCTCGGTCGTCGTCTGGCCGGCGATCGCGCGGTCACCGCGATGTTCGTCGCCAACGACCAGATGGCGCTCGGCGTGCTGCGGGCGCTCCACGAGGCCGGCCGGTCGGTTCCCGCCGAGGTGAGCGTGGTCGGCTTCGACGACATCCCCGAGGCGGCCTACTTTCTGCCGCCGCTGACGACGATCCGGCAGGACTTCGACGAGCTCGGGCGGCGGAGCCTGGCGTTGCTGCTGCGGATGATCGGAGGCGACGACCAGGTTGCGATCCCGCGTGTCGGACCCGAGTTGATCGTGCGCGCCAGCACGGGGGTCCCGGCGGGGTAGGGGTCTGGGCCGGCCGAATCGACCCGGACCAGCGCCTGCCGACGCGCCACGAGGGCATGGTCGAGAAAGCGAACGGATATTTCGTTTTCTCGACCATGCCCCAATTGGCGAGTTGACCGACGGGGATGTGATCGCTAACATCCCCGTATGGATCGCCGGACGCGTAGTAACTACTGAGGCCGATGCGGGGCGAATCCGCATGAGCATGCTGCTTCAGCGGTGAGAGGGTTTTCGTGTGGTTAAGCCAAGTGGACAAGCGCAGCACGCTCTGAGAGCGTTCACAGGCGGAAAACCAACACGGCCGGTTCCGACGACTTGCGAGGGAAGGAGTGACGGATGAGGGACCCAGACGATGTGATGGGCGACGCGATCGAGCGTCTCGAGTGGGATGAGCGCAAGGAGGAGGAGACCCCCCACAAGCGCTGGCGCCAGTTCACGCGGCGTACCGCGCTGACGGGCGGCGCGGCTGGAGTCGCCGCGATGGTGCTCGAGGCCTGCGGATCGAGCTCGTCGAGCTCGAGCGCCGCGAGTGGCAGCAGCGCCAGCGCGATCTTCGGCGTCAACCAGTCCTACCACTTCACGATGGTCAACCACGTGACCACGAACGTGTTCTTCACCCCGACCCAGAACGGCGCGGCCGACGCGTGCAAGCTGCTCGGCTGCTCCTACACGTGGACCGGCTCCGCGACAAGCAACGTCTCCGAGATGGTCAATGCGATCAACAGCGCGGTGTCCTCGAAGGTCAACGGGATCGCGAGCTCGCTGATCGACCCGAAGGCGTTCGACGCTCCGATCCAGTCGTCGCTCAGCGCCGGCATCCCGTTCGTCGCCTACAACGCGGACGAGCCGCAAAGCGGGCGTCTGTCCTACATCGGCCAGGACCTGTTCCTGTCCGGGCAGCAGATGGGGCAGCACATCCAGAAGTTGCTGCCGAGCGGCGGACAGATCGCTCTGTTCATCGCCACCCCGGGTGCGGCCAACATCCAGCCGCGGATCAACGGCGCGCTTGACACCCTGAAGAGCAGCCCGAACATCAAGCCCGACGTGGTCGCGACCGGCGCCGACGTGCCGGGAGAGCTGACCAAGATCAACGCCTGGGCGTCCGCGCACCCGAGCGCCAAGGGGATGTTCGCGGTCGACGCCGGCTCCACCCAGGGTCTCGCGCAGACGATTCAGAAGCTCGGCCTGCGTGCGAAGGGCTGGAAGGGCGGCGGCTATGACCTGACGCCGATCACCGAGCAGCTGCTGGCGGCCGGCGAGATCGACTTCACGATCGACCAGCAGCCGTACCTGCAGGGCTTCTATCCGATCCTGCAGCTCTACATGTACAACGCGTCGCAGCACCTGAGCGGCATCGCCGAAGTGGACACCGGCCTGAAGTTCCTGGACAAGACGACGATCGTGCCGTACAGCTCGACCAAGAGCCGGTACGAGGGCACGGGTACCGCTCCGGGCGTCCAGAAGGCATAGGGCTCCCGATAGGAGGGGAGTAGGTTCCAGCCATGGCGGTCGAATCCAAGCCGACGCCGCCGGAGACTCCTCCCGCGCCAGAGGGCCCGGCCCCGAGCCGGGCCCGCGGCGGCGGCGTCCGCAAGGCGATGATGCGGGTGCTGACGTTGCGCGAGAGCAGCATCGTCGTCGTCACGCTGGTGACGTTCGCGTACTTCGCGGCCACCACCAGCAACTACCTGACGTACTCGAACTGGAAGTCGCTGCTGCCGTACTTCTGCTTCCTGGCGATCATGGCGGCGGGCCAGGTGTTCGTGATGACGCTGGGGGAGATCGACCTGTCGATCGGAGCGATGTACCTGGTCACGCCGATCATGTTCTGGAAGCTCACCACGGCGGGGATCCCGCTCGGGATCGCGCTGGTGCTGTCGCTGCTGATCGCGATGGTGTTCGGAGCAATCACCGGCTTGTTCACCGCGTACGTCGGGATGCCGTCGTTCGTGGCCTCGCTCGCGATGCTGTTCTTCCTGGATGGACTGGCGCTGGTTCTCACCCATTCCGAGCAGGTCACGACGCCTGGAACCGCGGTGACGCACACCACATCGTTTGCGAAGATCTTCGGCGCGGGCACGTACTCCGAGCTGATCTGGGCGGTCGCGATCGTGGCGATCTTCCAGGTCGTCCTGTCGCTGACCCGCTGGGGTATCTACACGGTGGCTACGGGCGGCAACCGTCTGGGAGCGGCCGAGGCCGGGATCCACACCCGGTTCGTGATCGTCCGCAACTTCGTGCTGTGCGCGCTGACCGCAGGGTTCGCGGGCCTGCTCGAGGCGATCCGCACCTCGAGCATCAGCCCCGACCCGTCCGGGTCCAACCAGGTCCTGCTGCTCGCGATCGCGGCGGTGATCATCGGCGGCACGCTGATGACCGGCGGCGAAGGGACCGTCGTCGGTGCGCTGATCGGCGCGCTGTTCCTGGGGGTCCTTCAGGACGGCCTGATCGTCAAAGGAGTCAACGCCACCTACCAGTATCTGTACGTCGGGATCGCAGTTGCGATCGCAATGACGATCTACGTGCTGGTGCGCCGCATACGCCTGGGGTCGGGTCGTGCCTGATCAGGCATTCGCGGGCGAGCGGATCGTCGCGCTCCAAACGGCGGAGGACGACGTGCTCCGGATCAAGGACGTGACGAAGGGCTTCGGCCCGATCACCGCGCTGCGCGACATCAACCTGCACCTGCGCAGGGGCGAGGTGCTGGGGCTGCTCGGCGACAATGGCGCCGGCAAGTCGACGCTGATCAAGATTGTCTGCGGCTTCTACAAAGCCGACAGCGGGTCGATGTGGCTGAAGGGCGAGGACTATGCGCCCAAGAGCGTCGATGACGCCCGGGCCCACGGCGTCGACACCGTCTTTCAGGACCTGGCGCTGGTCGATCAGCTGACCGTCTACCAGAACCTGTTCCTGCACCGCGAGAAGCTGACCAGCCCGTTGCCGTTCGTCGCCAACCGGCGGATGCGCCGAGAGGCTCGTGAGGCACTCGACGAGATCGGGATCAACATTCCGCGCCTCGACGTGCCAGTGGCACGGCTGTCGGGTGGCCAGCGCCAGGCGATCGCGGTCGCGCGCACGGTGTCGGGCGACGCCGACATCCTGCTGCTCGACGAGCCGCTGGCGGCGATGGGTGCCAAGGAGGGCGGCATGATCCTCGACCTGATCGCGCGCCTCAAGGAGGAGGGCAGAGTCTCGATCATCATGATCCTCCACAACTACGCGCACGTGTTCGCGGCGTGCGACCGGGTCAGCCTGATCCAGGACGGCGTGATCGCGCTCGACAAGCCGACCGCCGAGACCTCGGTCGAGGAGCTGAACGAGATCGTCGTCGAGGAGTACCGGCGGGCGCGGCTCGCCGAGCGCGCCGCCGAGCAGAAGGCAGCGCAGGCCTTCGCGGAGCAAGAACGCGAGGCGTGAGCTCCGCGATCTGCGCGAGCTTGTGACGAGCTACTCGATCGGAGTCGACTTCGGAACCGAGTCGGGGCGGGTGCTGCTGCTCGACCTCAGCACCGGCGAGGAGCGCGCGGCCGCCGTGGTTCGGTACCCGCACGGGGTGATCGACCGCGAGCTTCACGGCACCGGCGAGCCGCTACCGCCCGACTGGGCGCTGCAGGACCCAGACGACTGGCTGCTGGTGCTCGACGAGGGGGTGCCGGGGGTGCTCGCCGAGGCGGACATCGATCCCGCTGAGGTGGTCGGGATCGGCGTCGACTTCACGTCCTGCACGGTGCTGCCGGTCGACAGCGCCGGGACTCCGCTCTGCAAGTTCGAGCACTGGCGCGGGCGCCGCCACGCGTGGCCGAAGCTGTGGAAGCACCACGCCGCGCAGGCGGTCGCCGACCGGCTGACCGAGGTCGCGATCGAGCGAGGCGAGGCGTTTCTGTCGCGGTACGGCGGCCGGATCTCCTCGGAGTGGTACTTCCCGAAGCTGATCGAGGTATGGCTCGAGGACCGCGAGGTGTACAACGAGGCGCGCGCGTACATCGAGGCGACCGACTGGATCGTCTGGTACCTGACCGGACTCGAGCGCCGTCAGGCGTGCACCGCCGGCTACAAGGCGATGTGGTCGCCGGACGAGGGCCTGCCGCCGGTCGCGTACTTCGAGGCCGCGTACCCGGGCTTCGACACCCCGGGCGAGAAGCTCGGGCACCGGTTCGCGGCGCTCGGGACGCGCGCCGGAACGCTGCGGACCCCGATCGCCGAGCGGCTGGGACTGCCCGAGTCGGTGGCGGTGGCGGTCGGGAACGTCGACTCGTTCGTGTCGGTGCCAGGCTGCGGGGTGCAGCGGCCAGGCAGCTACGTGACCGTCGTCGGCACCTCGATCTGCGACATGCTCGTCGGCCCCGACGAAGTCCGCCTCCCGGGGATCACCGGCGTCGTCAAGGACGGGATCCTGCCCGGGCTGTACGGCTACGAGGCCGGGCAGGTCGCGGTCGGCGACATGCTCGCGTGGTTCGTCGAGACCCTCTGCCCGCCGGGCGCGGAGTTCGCAGAGCTCGAGCATGCAGCGGCGCGGATCGGGCCGGGCGAGACCGGGCTGGTGGCGCTCGACTGGTGGAACGGCAACCGCTCGATCCTCGCCGACGCCGACCTCAGCGGCGCGATCCTCGGGCTCACGCTGCAGACCGGTCGCGACCGGCTGTACCGGGCGCTGCTCGAGGCGATCGCGTTCGGAAACCGGCGGATCGTCGACAACTTCGTCGAGCACGGTCTCGCGATCGACCAGATCGTCGCGTGCGGCGGGATCGCCGAGCGCAGCCCGCTGCTGATGCAGCTGTTCGCCGACACGAGTGGGCTGCCCGTGCATGTGCCGGCGTCGAGCGAGGTTCCGGCGCGCGGCGCGGCGATGTTCGGTGCGGTTGCGGCCGGGACGTTCGCCGACATCGGCGCGGCAATCGCCGCGACGAGCCCGGCGCCGGCAAGGAGCTACCTCCCGGAGCCCGGCGCGAAGCGGGTCTACGACCAGGTGTACGCGATCTACCGCGGCCTCTACGACCTGCTCGGCAGCGCACAGGTCGAGCTGCTGCACGGGCTCAAGCGGATTCGAAACGAAAGGAGCGTGGCATGAACCCCAACCCGCGGATCGGACTGCTCGGGATCATGCAGGAGCTCTACGACGACATGATCCCCGGGATCACCGAGCACCAGGCGGCGTACGCGCGCGCGGTCGCAGAGCGGCTGGCGCCGGTGGCCGCGGTCGAGTTCCCGCGGCCGGCGCGCAATCGCGAGGACGTCGAGGCGATTGCCCGCGAGCTGGTCGCCGGCGGCGTCGACGGGATCGCGATCGTGATGCTCACGTACGGGCCCGCGCTACGGACCGTGCGGGCGCTGATCGATACGCCGGTGCCCCTGCTGCTCGCCAACATCCAGCCCGAGCGATCCGTGACTCCGGCATGGGACATGGACAGCCTCACCTACAACCAGGGGATCCACGGTGCCCAGGACCAGGCCAACGCGCTGGTCCGCGCCGGGATTCCGTTCTCGGTGCTGACGGGCGACTGGCGCTCGGAGGAGTTCGTCCGCGGGTTCGAGGACTGGGCCAGGGCCGCCCAGGCCGTGACGATGCTGCGAACTGCGCGGATCGCGCTGCTCGGATATCCGATGAACGGGATGGGCGACATCCGCTACGACCCGCCGGCGATGCTGCGGCGGATCGGGCCGGTCGTGCTCGCGGAGGACCTCGGGGCGCTCGTGCGCCGGATCGAGGCGGTCCCCGACGCCGATGTCGACGCGCTGCTCGACAAGCACGCGGAGCGGTTCGAGGTGGCATCCGACCTACCCCGCGAGCGGCACGCGTACGCGGCCCGGATGGAGCTGGCGCTCGGCGGCATGCTGTCGGACGGCGGGTATCGCGGGTTCTCGTTCCACTTCGACTCGATCGGTGGCGACGGCCGCTTCGAGCAGCTGCCGCTGCTCGCGGCGTCGGACCTGATGGCCGACGGGTACGGGTACGCGGCCGAAGGCGACACGAACACGGCGACGCTGATGTGCGCCGCCCAGACACTGATCGGCGATGCCCACTTCAGCGAGCTGTACGCGATGGACTGGGAGCTCGACTCGGTGCTGATCAGCCACATGGGCGAGGGCAACTGGCGAATCGCGCGTGGTGACAGGCCCGTGCGGCTGATCGACCGCGAGCTCGGGATCGGCCGGCTGAGCAATCCGCCGACGCCGGTGTTCTCGGCCGAGCCGGGACCGGCGACGACCGCGGCGCTGGTGCCGATCGAGGGCGAGTACTACCGGCTCGTGGTTGGGCACGGCGAGGTGCTCGACACGCCCGAGCTCCCGAACGTCGAGATGCACCACTTCCACTTTCGGCCCGAGGCCGGCATGGAGGAGTTCATGGACGAGTGGCTGCGGCTCGGGGCGCCGCACCACTTCGTCACCAACCTCGGCGAGCACGCGGAGCGATGGCGCCGACTCGCCGAGCTGCTCGAGCTCGAGCACGAGGAGATCTAGAGCGCCGTGCTCAGCTCGCTGATCGACAAGGTGCTCGAGGCCAATAAGGCGCTGCCGGCGCACGGGCTGGTGACGCTCACGTGGGGCAACGCGAGCGCGATCGACCGCTCCGAGGGGCTCGTGGTGATCAAGGCGAGCGGCGTCTCCTACGGGGACATGACCGCCGCGGACATGGTCGTGGTCGACCTCGAGGGCAACGTTGTCGCGGGCGAGCGGCGGCCCTCCACCGACACCCCGACACACGTTGCGCTGTATCGCGCGTTCGACGAGATCGGTGGGATCGTCCACACCCACTCGACGTGGGCGACGGCGTGGGCGCAGGCCGGGCGCGAGATCCCGGTGCTCGGGACCACCCACGCGGATCTGTCCGCGTACCCGATCCCGGTCACGCGCCCGCTGACGGCCGACGAGGTCGAGTCCGGCTACGAGGCCGCGACCGGCGCGGCGCTGATCGACGCGGTCGGCGACCGCGGCGCGCTGCTGGTTCCGTGCGTGCTCTCCCGCGGCCACGCGTCGTTCTGCTGGGGGGAGACGGTCGCCGCCGCCGTCGAGGCGGCCGCCACGCTCGAAGCCGTGGCGCGGATCGCGGTGCTGACGCTCGAACTCGACCCCGACGCGCCCCCACTGGCCGACGCCGTCCGCGACAAGCACTTCCAGCGCAAGCACGGTCCGCACGCGTATTACGGACAGCAGTGAGCCGCCCCGAGATTGAGGTCGTCGTCGCGGAGGACGCGATCGAGCGGCTGTGCGCCCGGGTCGAGGCGCCCGTGCTCGCGGTGATGGACGTCAACACCCGGGAGGCGGCCGGGGACCGCGTCGTCGGCGAGCTGCGCGCCGCCGGAGCCGACGCGGAGGCGCTCGTGTTCGAGCAGAGCTCGGGCCTGGAGGCGAGCCTCGCGGCCGTCGAGCGGGTGCGCGCAGCGTTGAGCGACGGCCGGGTGCCGGTCGCCGTCGGCTCCGGCGTGATCACGGACGTCGTCCGGTACGCGGCGCACCAGCTCGACCGCGACTTCGTCAGCGTCCCAACCGCGGCCTCGATGGACGGCTACGCCTCGAGCGTCGCGCCGCTCCAGCTGGATGGGGTCAAGGTGACGTACCCGGCGCGCGCGCCGCGAGCCATCTTCGCCGATCCACGCGTAATCGCGGCTGCGCCGCCCGAGCTGACGCGCGCGGGGCTCGGAGACCTGCTCGGGAAGGCGACGGCCCGCGTCGACTGGCTCGCGGCGCACCTGCTGTACGGGGAGCCGTTCGACGCCGAGGCCGACGAGCTCGTGCTGGTTCCGCTCGAGTTTGCGGCGGCGAACGTCGAGGCGGTGTTGAGCGGCGACGCTCGCGCGGTGGTGGCGCTGCTCGACGGGCTGATTCAGTCCGGGATCGCGATCGCGATCGTCGGGAGCTCGCGGCCGGCGAGCGGCTGCGAGCACCACGCCTCGCACCTCTGGGACCTGCTTGCCGCCCGGGGCATGAGGCCGCACGCCCTGCACGGGATCCAGGTCGGGTACGCGACGCGGTTTGCGATCCGCCTGCAGCGGTACGGGTTCGGGGGACGGCTGCCGTCCCTGCGGCGGCCGGTCACCGGCGAGCTCCTAAGCCCGGCTGCGCGCGAGTGGCTCGGCGAGCCGACACCTGAGATCGTTGCGGTGGCTCGGGAGAAACAGCGGCTCGTGACGGCGCTCGACCGCTGGCCGGGCACGGACGCGGCGTGGGGGGCGGTGGTGTCGCAGATCGCGCCGGCGCTCGAGCTGTTCGCGGACGTCGAGCGGGCGCTGACGTTGGCCGGGACCCCGGCTGTGTCCGGTCACCTGGGCGTGGACGAGCGGATGCTCCGAGCCACGTTTCGTTACGCCAACCGCCTCCGCGCGAGGTACACCGTGCTCGACTTTCTCGAGGGACAGGGCCTGCTCGAGCAGGCGATCGAGGCGATGCTCGCCGGACCGGACTGAGCGAGGCCGGCCGTGCGCCAGTTCTCCGTCGCCCATCTCGCGGCGCTGGCGCTACTCATCGCGGCGTGCACGGTGGCCGTCGTCGCGCCTCGCCGGTGGCCCGGACACTGGGTGCGATGGGCATCGTGGGCGCTGGCTGCGGTGGTGTTCGCCGGGTGGGCAGGCGAGTACATCGCCGAGGTCGTCGTCGGCACCTGGACGCTGCACTTCAGCCTTCCGCTCCAGCTCACGGACGCGGTGTCGCTGGCCGCGATCGTCGCGCTGCTCACGCGCCGGCAGCTGTTCGTAGAGCTCCTCTACTTCTGGGCGTTCTCCGCCTCGCTCCAGGCGGCGCTCACGCCCGACGTCTCCAACTCGTTTCCGAGCGCCTTCTACTTCACCTACTTCGCCTACCACCTCGGCTCGATCACGGGCGCGTGCCTGCTGGTGTTCGGCTGCGGGCTGTACCCGCGCCGCGGTGCGATCTGGCGGGTCTACGCGCTGACGCTCGCCTGGGCCGCGCTGGCCGCCCTGGCTGACCTCGCGACCGGCGGCAACTACATGTACCTCAGCAGCAAGCCGATCCACAACTCGCTGCTGAACGTGATGGGGCCATGGCCGTGGTACATCGCCGCGGGTGCCGCGATCGGGCTCGGGTTGTTCGTGCTGCTTGAGCTGATCGCTGATGCGGCGCGCCGGCACGACCGGCGCCTGCAGCTCTCCTACCAGCGATCGTGAACGTGCTCGCGGATCAGGCGGTCGTACACGTCGCGGACGCCGTCGACCTGGTCCTGGCGTAGCGGCGGGAGCGCCGCCGCGGACACGTTCTGCTCGACCTGTTCGGCGTTGCGGGCACCCGGGATCACGGTGCTGACCCCCTCCTGGTCGATCACCCAGCGCAGCGCGAACTGGGCGAGCGTGACCCCGGGATCGACCAGCGCCTTCAACTCGTTGGCGGCCCGCACGCCGACCTCGAACGGCACCCCGGCGAACGTCTCGCCGACGTCGAACGCCTCGCCGTGCCGGTTGTAGCTGCGGTGGTCGTCTGCCGCGAACACGGTGTGCTCGTCGTAGCGGCCCGAGAGGAGCCCGGAGGCGAGCGGCACGCGGGCGATGATCCCCACCCCGGCCTCGCGCGCGGCGGGCAGCACCTCCTCGACGGGCTTGCGGCGAAAGCAGTTGAGGACGATCTGCACGGTCGACACTCCGGGGCGGGCGATCGCCCACAGTGCCTGCTGGACGGTCTCGACCGACACCCCGTACGCGCGGATCCGCCCGCTCGCGACCAGCTCGTCGAGCGCCTGGAACACCGCGTCGTCGAGGTACACGCCGTCGGGCGGGCAGTGGAGCTGGACCAGGTCGAGCGCCTCCATCTCGAGGTTGGCGCGGGACCGCTGGTTCCAGGCGAGGAAGTTCTCGCGGTTGTAGTTCGCGGCCAGCTGCTCGACGCGCCGTCCCATCTTCGTCGCCACGAACAGCTCGGGATGGGCGCGGTGCAGCTCCCCGCAGAAGCGCTCGCTGCGGCCGTCGCCGTATACGTCGGCGGTGTCGAAGAACATGACCCCGTGCTCGACCGCGGTCTCGAGCACCGCCCGCGCCGCGCCCGCGTCGACGTCGCCCCAGTCCGCGCCGAGCTGCCAGGTGCCGAGGCCGACGACGCTTACCGATCGGCCGAGGCGCTGGACTTGCCGCTGCTCCACGAGTCAGCTCCGGTGGTAGATCTGCGTCTGGGTGACCTTGGCCGCGAGCTTGCCGTCGTCGCGCGCGAGCTCGGTCTCGAGCACCGCGAGCGTGCGACCCAGGTGCAGCGGCCGGGTCGTCGCGGTGACCGATCCCGATCGGACGGCGCGCAGGAAGTTCGTCTGCGACTCGATCGTGGCCGTCCCGCTCGCACCCTCGGGCAGGTTCATGAACGCAGCGATCGCGCCGCACGTGTCGGCCAGCGCCATGATCACGCCGCCGTGCAGCAAGTCCGCGGTGGTCGTCCGTTCGTGCGCCCACTTCACCCGCGCGCGGACCACCTCCGGTGTCGCCTCCAGTAGCTCGATCCCGAGCGTGGCCGCGAACGGGACCAGGTCGCGCAGGGCGCCGAGGTCGATCGATTCGGATTCCACGGCCGCTGATCGTCGCACGTCGCCGTCGCGCGCGTCTGTGCAGAATGAGGTCGGTGAGCGCCGAGGGTCTGCACGCCGCTGAGCAGAAGATGCGCGACGCCGGTCAGCCCGACGAGGCCGTGCTGGCGTTCCGCCGCGCATATGAGCGCGTCGACGCCGGCGAGTCGGCGGTGATGCGGTCCGCCGAGCTCGAGCCCGCATCGGACGTTCCGAGCTTCGAGGACCTGCCCGACGCCGATCCACACGCGGCGCTCGAGCACGTCGCGTCGATCAAGCTCAACGGCGGGCTGGCGACGACGATGGGGCTGCGACACCCGAAGTCGCTGGTCGAGGCGAAGGACGGGCGGTCGTTCCTGGACCTGATCGTCGGCCAGACGCTCGCGCTCCGCCGGCGCCACGAGATCCGGCTGCCGCTGCTGCTGATGAACAGCGAGGCGACCCAGGCGGAGACGCTCGAGGCGCTGTCACGCCACCCCGAGCTCGACGCCGGGCTGCCGCTGACGTTCATGCAGAGCATGGTCCCGAAGCTCGACGCCGAGTCGCTCGAGCCGGTTTCATGGCCCGCCGCGCCGTCGGGGGAGTGGAACCCGCCGGGCCACGGGGACATCTACGGGGCGCTGCGCCGGTCGGGGGCGCTCGACGCGCTGCTGGGCGCCGGCTTTCGCTACGCGATGATCTCGAACATCGACAACCTCGGCGCGCGCGTCGAGCCGCGGATCGCCGCCTACCTGATCAGGCAGGAGATCCCGTTCCTGATGGAGGTCGTGATCGGCACCGAGGCCGAGCGCAAGGGCGGCCACCTGGCCCGCCGCCGCTCGGACGGTCAGCTGGTCCTGCGCGAGACCGCGCAGCTCGCCCCGGAGGACGAGCAGTCGTTCCGCGACTACCGGCACTGGCGCTACTACAACACCAACAGCCTGTGGCTGAATCTGCGCGCGCTCGCCGACACGCTCGAGGACTCGGGCGGCGTGATGGAGCTGCCGCTGATCGTCAATCGCAAGACGGTCGACCCGCGCGACCCCTCCTCGACGCCGGTGCTCCAGCTCGAGAGCGCGATGGGCGCCGCGATCGCGAGCTTCCCCGGGGCGCGACTGCTATGCGTTCCGCGGCGCAGGTTCGTGCCGGTGAAGACGACGAACGACCTGCTCGTGTTGCGCTCCGATGCCTACCGCCTGACCGACGAGCTGTTCGTGGAGCCGGACACTGCGCGCGGCGGGCGGCTTCCGTACGTTGATCTCGAGAAGCGCTTCTACGGCGTGATCGACGAGTTCGAGTCCCGATTCCCGGGTGGCCCTCCGTCGCTGCGCGAGGCCGAGCGGCTCGTCGTGCGCGGCGACGTCACGTTCGGGCGGGGGGTCGTGGTCCGCGGCGCGGTCGAGCTCGACTCCGAGGAGCCGCTGGCGATCGAGGACGGGTCGGTGCTCGGCGGTTAGGCCGGGCTACGGCAGCAGGTCGAGCCCGTCGGGCTTGGACAGGAATCCGGGCCCGATCCCGGCGACCCCGTTGTGGCCGTACTCCCACACGATCCGCTTCGTGGTCCGATCGATCAGCACGACGCGATGGTGCCAATCGTCGGTCGCGGCGATCATCCCGTTCGGAAGCATCACGGCGAGCGACGGGCGGTCGAGCGCGCCGGGTCCGGACTGGGGTCCGTACGTCCACACGATCTTCCCCCGCGGGGTGAGAATGTCGATTCTGCCGGGCGTGTTGAAGCCGGCGACGAGCACGTCCCCGTTCGCGAGCAGCTGCGCGTCCGACGGGTAGTCGGTGGGGGCCTTGATCGACCACACCAGACGCCCCGTGGACGTGAAGCGGTCGATCCAGCCTCCGATCTCGGTCACCAGGACGCCGCCGTCCGGGAGCGGCGTGTCGCCATTGGGCTGCAGCAGCGCGTGGGGTGGATCGTGGGTGCAGTCGCCGGCGGTCCCGATCGAGCGCACGATCCGCTTCGCGCGGTTGAGCCACACGACCCGGCAGTTGATGATGTCCGCGACCTGGATCAGGCCGCTTCCCAACAGGTACGCGTCGTCCGGGTGGGCCAGGTACCCGGGCCCGCTGCCCTGCACGTCCTGGTGGCCGTAGTTCCAGACGATCCGCGGGCGGCGCGAGAGCGACACGACCGCGAGCGTGTCCGAGAACTCCTCGTTCGTGATGATGTGACGGCGATCGGCTGACAGGAACGCGTCGTCGGGGCCGGCGAAGCTCTGGCCGGGGCGAAGGTCGCCGGGCTGAGGGAACTTCCAGACGATCCGCTTCGCGGGGCTGACGATGATGATCCGGTTGTTGTCACGGTCGGCGATCATCAGGTACCCCGGCAGCGCCGAGCCGGCGTGCAGGGGCGGGAGCCCGAGCTGCGCCAGCACCGGATCAACCTGCGCGACTGGTGCGTGAGCGCGCAGGCGCGGTTCACCGGCGCGCGAGCTGGTCTTCGACGAGCCTCCGCACGACGCCAGCGCGGCGGCGGCGAGCAGGGTGGCGAGAACCTGCGGGACCGCCGGGCGGATCCTCACGATGCGCCTGCCGACCGCGGGGTCAGCACCAGCACCGAGGCCAGCGGGCCATTGCCCCCGTCGCCCCCGGCCACCACGATCCGGTCGCCGATCGTCGCGGTGGCCGCATCCGAGAGTGGCCTCGGCAGGTGTCCGACCGTACGGACGGCGCCGGTTGCCGGGTCGATCGCCACGACCGCGTTTGTCTGCGCCCCGTCGAGCTCGCGGCGGCCGCCGACGACGATCACCTGGCCGTCGAGCGACGCCGCCGACGCATGCGTGAGCGGAGACGGCAGGCGGCCGATCCGTGTCAGCACGCGGGTCGAGGTGTCGAAGCTGAGGATCGAATCGGTCGGCACTCCGTTGACTGTGCCACCAGCGATGATCAGCCGCGACCCGGCGGTCGACACCGCTGCGTAGCGCAGGCCGGCCGGAAGGTGGCCAACGGCCCGCGGCGGACCTCCGCTTCTCCACGCGAGGATCGTGTCGAGCGGCGTCGAGCCGGTGTAGCCGCCGACGATGTATGCCGTGTCGCCGATCGCGGCGACAGCGACATCCGAGGCCGGGGTCGGGAGCGTGCCCGCCTGCGTGACGGTCGCGCCGGACGGGTCGTAGCGCAGGATGTGGTCATAGCTGGAGACCTGCCCGCCGCCGAAAACGTACACCGACGATCCGAGTGCCGCGGCCTGCGCGTCGTGCTGCGGGATCGCCAGCGAGCCCGCGCGTGTGACGCTGCTGCCGTCGATCGACTGAATCGCGCCGGTGGAGCTGCCGGCCGAATCGACCCCGCCGATCACGACGAGCCTCCCACCGGCGACCGGCGCGGTCGCGGCGTCCTGAACGGGGGTGGCGAGGGCTCCCACCGTCGAGGCCGAGACCGACCTGAGGAGCGGCGTATGGGGCCGCTGCGCAGGCGCAGGGGTGCTCGCCGAGCTGCTCGTGCGCGTCGCTGCTGCCCCACCGCACGCCGTGACCCCGAGCGAGAGCAGCGCTACGTGCACGGCCCGGAGCGATCTCGACCACACTGCAGCAGATCGTTCCCGCGCGGCGAGAAGCCGAGCTTAAGCGGGCGTTAGAGGTTGCTCATCCCGCCCCGAGGTGCGGCGGGATCTCGTAGCGCTTCGCGCGCAGGCGCGCGGAGGCGGGTACCGACAGCTCGAGCGATCCGGCGTCAGACGCGCGGCTGACCTTCGCCCCCTTGGACGTCCACGTGACGTTCGCGGGCGGGTACCGAAGCAGCGCGTGCCAGGTCGCCGAATCGAGGAGCCCGGTGGAGCTCAGGCCGTGCGCGCTCTGAAACCGGCTGACGGCAGCCTGGGTCTGCGGGCCGTAGGAGCCGTCGACCGACACCCGCGCACCGCTCGACAGCAGATGCTCCTGTGCCCACACGACGAGGTCGCCGGAGGAGATCCCGCCGCGCGATTGCGTGCTGAGCGTCGGCATCGTCTGATTGGCCCTGTAGCCCGACAGGTTCCCGATCGGCTGCCCGACCGCGTGCCAGTCCCTCGAGCTCGTCTCCTGCCAGTCCCACCAGCTCACCCCGGGCGCCCCGTAGGCGCGCGACAGCTGGCGGAACCGCACGATCTGGCTCGGGGATGGATTCGCCGAGGTCTCGCCGAGCGGCTCGATCGGGCGCCCGTACGGCAGGTTGTAGTCGTACGTGTGCGAGTACACGGTGTCCGGTGAGACGCCGATGTCGGCCCAGTACATCTGCGGGGTGTTGTTCTGCGCGCCGCCCGGACCGAGGAACACCGAGTACGGGAACGCGGGGTGGTAGTCGACGTACGGGAACCCGGCCAGGCCGACCGGATAATTGGCGCCGATCAGCTGGCGGAGCTTTCTCACGTACTGCTGCGCGGCCACGTACTTTCCCTCGTACTCCGCCTCGGCATCGATCAGCAGGCAGTCGGCGCCGTTGCGGACGGCCGTCGCGCCGACCTGGGCCTCCCCGGTCGGGTTGTTGCCGTACACGTACTGCCACGCGCATACCTTCAAGCCGCTGGAGTGGAGCGCCGAGACCAGGCTGGCGCTGAACTGCGACCACACGCCGGCCCCGTCGCCGGCCTTGATCATCACCGTGCTGATCCCGTGGGCGCGCGCGGTCGAGATGATCCCTGATAGGGAGCCGCCGCTCGATTGCGACACGTACCAGATCCACATACCGCGCGTGCTGAGCGCCTTGGCCGCGCCGGCGGTCTGCTGCTGCGGCGGCGGCGGCGCGGTGCTGCTGCCACCCGAGCCGGCCGACACGCCACCCGACGCGGCACTCGCGACCGCCACTGAGCACGCGCAGACGGCGGCGATCGCCGCCGCCGCGACTCGGGGGAGCCTTTGGGGCATCAGAGGCGCCACCGTAGCCGACAACCCGGCCGCTCCCTACAAGTTGCGCTGCAGCGGCCTTCGAGTGAGCGGCGAGCCACCGCGCGGCTCGCCGGGCGGCGCTATGGGAGCTGAACGACCTTGCCCGAGCTGTTGACGAACGACTGTGCCGGCGCACGCACGACCGTGACCCGGAAGGCCCCCGACGGGGAAAGGCCATCGGGGAGCACCGTCTTCGCCTTGCCGTACAGGTCCCCGGCGACCTGGTAGGCGACCACGAAGCGTCCCGGCGAGACCGCCGTCAGCCCCCACTTGAAGAACGCCGTGGCGCCGGGCTTGAGCGGGCCACTCTGCCATGTGTTCGAGTTGGAGCTGACGTATGCGCCCTGGCCCCCGTTCTGGCAGCTGTAGCCGCACGGGCCGGGTGGCCGGTCGACGATCCACACGGGGCGCGAGTGGCTGGCGAGCCCCGGCATCTTCAGGTACTGCGCGAACGCCGCGACGCTCGTGCCCTGGCCGACCGGCGCCGGGTAGGCGCAGGTCGTGTTGCAGATCGAGATCGCCAGGTTCGGGATCGGCTTGGTGCCGACGTTCCTGATCGCGATCACGAGATGGGTGTGCTGGGCCAGCCGCTGGAACCGGACCCACTTGGCCGCGGTCACCTGGACCGGGAACGTCCCGCTCGGCGCGTGCGCGTCCTGCGGGGACCCGCTCCCGCACGCGGCCAGCACGAGCGCGGCCGCGGCAGCGGCTCCGATCGTGAGCGTACTTCCAGCGGCTCTCCTCATCGTCGTGCGTCGCGCGCGTGTGTCCAGATCACGTTTCATCGGTTCGGGCTCGACGCGGCCGCAACATACCACCTGCACCTGGCGCGGCACGCCGGTTGGTTGAGCCAGTGTTACGCGCAGGTTCAAAGTTGTGTTTTTCCGAAGTCGTCCAATAGGCTGTAAGGCGCTGAACCGCGTCCGCGGTGTGCAGCAGTACGGGAGGATTTCTAGAGATGGTTCGCGCAGCCGCCGAGAAGACGTTCTTGCCGACCAAGTCCCTGCTCGAAGAGGTGGGGAACATGGTCATCCTGACCGGCAAGACGATCGTCTCCGCGGTGCGGCCGCCGTTCCCCTACGGGGCGGAGTTCGTCGGCCAGTTCATGTTCGCGCTGAAGCTGTGCTGGTTCCCGCTGCTGGTCTCGACGGTCGCGTTCGGCTACGAGGCGCCGGGGTTGCAGGCAGCGGACTTCCTGGTGCTGTTCGGGGCGCTGGACCGGCTCGGCGGGTTCTTCGTGCTCGCGTCGATCAGGGAATTTGCTCCGTTCGTGACCGCGATCGTGCTGGCCGGCGTGGCCGGCACCGCGATCACCGCGGACCTCGGCGCCCGCAAGATCCGTGAGGAGCTGGACGCGCTGCAGGTGCTCGGGGTCGACCCGATCAAGAACCTGGTCGTGCCGCGGTTCCTCGCGCTGATGCTGGTGACCGGGCTGTTCGACATCTATGCGCTGCTGTTCGGGATCTTCGGAGGGATCCTCGCGACGCTGGTCAACCACGCGCCGCTGGGGCCGTTCTGGGCGACGTTCTTCAACAACACGTCGACCACCGACCTATGGGGTTCGGTGCTGAAGACGATGATGTTCGGCGCGATCATCTCGATCGTCTGCTGCTACAAGGGGATGACTGCGTCCGGAGGCGCGGAGGGGGTCGGGCGTGCGGTCAACGAGGCAGTCGTGATCGCCTTCAACGGGATCTTCGCGTTCAACTACGCGTTCACCCAGACGTTGCTCGCGACACACCCCGAGATCACCACGATCCCGAAGTAGTGGCTGTCGAGGGCGACCGCTGATGCAGGAACTGATCATCACCCCGAAGGGCTGGGTCGAGGCGTTCGGTGAGATCGTCAAGTTCATCGCGCAGGTGTTCCGCGAGATCTTCGGCCTGCGCGTCTTCAAGTTCTTCGGCGAGGCGCTGCGCCAGGCCGGGATCCTGATCGTCGGCTCGACGCTCGTGATCTGGGGGCTGGTGTTCATCGCCGGTCTCGAGTGCGGCGTCGAGGGCGCGTATTTCAACCGCTCGATCGGCGCGCCCGCGTACTCCGGCGTGTTCGCGGCGTGGTGCGACCTGCGCGAGATCGTGCCGCTGACGTTCGGCTACATGATGGCCGCGAAGGTCGGCACCGGGATCGTCGCCGAGCTCGGCTCGATGCGGATCTCCGACGAGATCGACGCGCTCGAGGTGATGGGCATCAGCGGGATGACGTTCCTGTGCGCCACGCGCCTGCTCGGCGCGTGGATGGTGCTGCCGTTCATGTATCTCGCGGCGATCGGCGCCGGGTTCTTCGCGAGCTGGCTGGCCGTCGTCGAACAGATCGGAGACGTCTCCTCCGGTGGCTTCTTCCTGATCTTCTGGCAATTCCAGAACCCGCCTGATCTCTTATTCAGCGTGATCAAGGCGATGGTCGAGGCGACGCTGATCGTGCTCGTCGGCTGCTACTACGGTTACAACGCAAGCGGCGGACCCGTCGGCGTGGGAACGGCGACCGCGAAGTCGATGGTTTTGAACATCGTTGGTGTGCATCTCATCGGAATGCTCGGAACGCAGCTGTTCTGGGGCGCCAACCCGAGAGCACCGATCGGAGGCTGAGGAATGGCGGACTCGTTTGGCAGGGAACCGGGCAACCAGGGCGGAGATCAACCCGCACCAATGACGGGCGACGACGCGACGCGGTCGGAGCAGCCGACCCGTAGCGATCCGCTCGCGCCGCGCACCGAGCAGGGTGGGGGCGAGCGCCAGTGGATGCCGTGGGAGTCCGAGGGGGCCGGCGGTCGCGAGCAGAGCTCAGCGCAGCCGTCGCGAGTCTCAGTGGTCGACGAGCAGCCGCCGCGCCCGGCGCCGCCCGAAGGCTCCACCGAGGAGGACTACAAGTGGCACAGCTACCGCGTGTATCCGTCGGGCCGGCCCGACGCCGTCGAGTTCATCGACACATATAAGGCGTTCGGCCGCTCGCGCGTCCTCACCGGCCTGAACATGGGCCTCCCCGAGGGAATGGTGTCGATGATCATCGGGCCGTCCGGCACCGGTAAGTCGGTCTGCATCAAGCACATGGTCGGGTTGCTGTACCCCGACCAAGGAGACGTCCTAGTCCACGGAGAGTCCGTGCCGAGCATGCCCGACGACGACCTGTTCGAGATGCGCAAGAAGTTCGGGCTGCTGTTCCAGGACGGCGCGCTGTTCGGCTCGATGAACCTGTTCGACAACGTCGCGTTCCCGCTCCGCCAGCACACGGAGAAGGGCGAGGACGAGATCGAGGAGATCGTGATGCGCCGGCTCACCGAGGTCGGCCTTGCGGACGCCCGCTTGAAGATGCCGAACGAGCTGTCCGGCGGGATGCGCAAGCGCGCCGGGTTCGCCCGGGCGCTGGTGCTCGAGCCCGACATCGTGCTGTTCGACGAGCCGGACTCGGGGCTCGACCCGGTCCGCACGGCGCTGCTCGGCGAGCTGATCCTCGAGATCCATCGCGAGGCGATGGAGGAGGCCAAGCAGAAGCAGAAGGCGCACCTGCCGACGTTCTGCGTGATCACCCACGACATCCTCACCGCGCGGCGCGTGGCGGACTACATCAACGTGCTGTGGAAGGGGCGGATCGTCGAGGCTGGGCCGTCGGAGGACATGCTCAACTCCGAGAACCCATTCATCAGGCAGTTCCTGTCAGCTGAGTCGGAGGGGCCGCTGTCGATGGATTGACGGCCGGCCCGGTTCGTCACACGGGCCCAAGCCTCGATTAGCGCGGACGTAACACGCGCTCGTTAGCCTGATCTTGGCATGTCGATGAGGGAGCGGTTCGAGGGGCTCGCCAGCGCGGCGGCCAGGCGGCCGGCGCTGACGCTCGGGATCGTGCTCGCGCTGGCGATCGGCGGCGGGCTGCTGGCGCTCGGGCTCGAGCCGGATGCCGGCACCGGCACGTTCGTGTCGAGCTCGTCGCCGAGCTTCCAGGCGACCGACAGCGACCACCGGCACTTCGGCGGGGATGCTGTCGTGGTGCTGATCCGCGAGCCGCTCACCGACCTCGTCGAGACCAAGGACCTCGCGACCATCAGCCAGCTCGAGGCGTGCCTCGCCGGGCAGGTCGTGGTCGCCAACGCGCAGCTCGGGTCGTTCACGCCGGCGACCGGGAGCCAGCGCGCCTATGGCGGCCCGGGCAGCCCCTGCGGGCACCTGATGCGCTACAAGCCCGTGCAGGTCGTGTACGGGCCCGGGACATTCCTGAATCGGGCGGTGGCCGCCGTCACCCAGCAGGTGCAGTCGATGATCGGCTCGGCCAACCAGTCGGTCCGGCAGTACGCCCAGGCCGCCTACCAGCTCGCGCTCGCCAAGCACCTGAGCCGCAAGCAGGCGCAGGCCGCCGCCACCGCGGCGGGCCAGCTCGCCTACCAGCAGCAGATTCAGCAGCTCGAGCAGCTCGCGGTCCAGTCCGGATTGAGCGGGATCCCGCGGATCGACGACCCGAACTTCATCCGCCAGGTCGTGTTCGACCAGACCCGCGGCGTCAACCAGCCGAAGGCGCGCTTCTCGTACCTGTTCCCGACGTCGAATTCGGCCTTGATCCAAGCGAGACTCAAGCCTGGGCTCACAGGGGCCCAGCAGGCCGCCGCGATCGGCTGGATCCGCCAGGCGGTCAAGATGCCGATCTTCCGGCTCGGGTACGGCGGCAACTACACGGTCAGCGGGGTCCCGGTCGTCGTCAACGACCTGTCCGGGACGATCAGCGGCTCGATCGCGACGCTGCTCGGAGCAGCGCTCGCCGTGATGGCGCTCGCGCTGCTGATCGTGTTCCGAAGCCGGCTGCGGCTGCTGCCGCTCGCGATCGCCCTGGCCGCAGTCGGGATCACGTTCGGCGCCACCTCGCTGCTCGGCGGCTCGCTGACGATCGCATCGATCGCGGTGCTGCCGATCCTGATCGGCCTTGCGGTCGACTACGCGATCCAGTTCCAGTCCCGGGTACAGGAGGCGCGTCGCAGCGAGTCCGGCGCCGGGCTGAGCACCGATCGGGCGATCGCGCGCGCGGCGTCGCTCAGCATGCCGACGATCGCGACCGCCGCGCTGGCGACCGCGACGGGCTTCCTGGTGCTGCTGCTCTCGCCGGTCCCGATGGTGCGCGGCTTCGGGGTGCTGCTGATGGTCGGGATCGCGATCGCGCTCGCGTGCGCGCTGATGGCGGGCTCCGCGGCGATGGCGCTCGCCGACCGCCCCGGCGGTGCAATCCGCGCATCGCTGCGGGGCGCCGGCGAGCTCGTCGCCGAGGCCGGCTCGATCCTCGCGAGCCTGGTTCGCCCCCTGACCAGGCTGATCGCGAAGCTCGGCCGGCCGGTCCGCGACGGCGCGAAACGTTTGGCCCGCGCGACCCTCGCCGCGGCGATCCGCCAGCCGGGACGCGTGGTCGCGATCGGGGCCGTGCTCGCCGTGCTGGGCTGGGTGGCTGACACGCAAACGGCGGTCCAATCGGATGTCACCAAGCTGGTGCCGTCGAACATGCCCGCGCTGCGCGACCTGCACCTGCTCGAGCACGTCACCGGGGTGTCCGGGGAGATCGACGTGGTGGTGCACGCGAACAACGTGGCGACGCCGAAGACGATCGGCTGGATGCTCTCCTACGAGAACAAGCTGCTGACCCGCTACGGCTACCTCGAGACCAAGGGCTGCTCGAAAGCGACTCTGTGTCCTGCGCTGTCGCTACCGGACCTGTTCTGCTCCGGGGCTCAGCCGACGCAAAACGGCTGCTCGGGCCTCAGCGCCGCGTCGATCAACACGCTGCTGGCCGCCGTGCCGCCGTACTTCTCGCAGGCGGTGATCACGCGCAACCACCAGGACGCCTCGCTGGCGTTCGGGATCCGGCTGATGCCGCTGTCGCGCCAGCAGCGCGTGATCGACTACATGCGCTCGCAGCTGCACCCGCCACCGGGTGTCACCGCCCAGCTGGCGGGTCTGCCGGTGCTCGCCGCCCAGGCCGACGCGGCGCTCTCATCCTCGAGCTCGCGACTGCTGACGCTGCTCGCGGGGCTGGTTGCCGTCGGGCTGGTCCTGCTGGCCGTGTTCCGCGACCCCGAGCGCGCGCTCGTCCCGCTCGTGCCGATCGCGCTTGCGACCGGGTGGTCGGCGCTGATCCTGTTTCTGATCGGGATCCCGCTGAACCCGATGTCGGCCGCGCTCGGCACGCTGGTGATCGCGATCTCGACGGAGTTCAGCGTGCTGCTCTCGGAGCGGTTCCGCCAGGAGCGCCGCGATGGGCACTCGCTGGCGGCGGCGCTGAGCCGAACGTACCGGTCGACCGGATCCGCGGTGCTCGCATCCGGCATCACCGCGATCGCCGGCTTCGGGGTGCTGGTCGTGTCGAGCATCACGATGCTGCGGGACTTCGGGTTTGTGACCGTCGTTGACTTGTCCGTCTCGCTGTGTGGCGTGCTGGTGGTCCTGCCGGCGGTGCTCGCGCTGGCCGAGCAGGAGGTCGGCATCCTCCGGCGGATCGGGCGCCCGCGTGTGCCGAAGGCGCCGCGGCTGCGCCGGCGTGCCCGGGTAGCGTGAGCGACGAGCGGCTCGAGGGACGGGACGCTCAGCGTCCCGACGGGGAGGGAGCACCGCCGGCCGGCGGTGGAGAGGCGCCGAGACGCCTGGATCCCGAGGCTGCCGCCCAGGCGGCCGCCAGACGGGCGACGCGCCGTACCGCCGCGCCGGTCGTCGACACACGACGCTACCAGCGGATGATCGGGCTGCTCGGGATCGGGATTGTGATCGTCATCTCGATCTCGTTCCTGACCACGCACCGGCAGGGGACGGCGGGGATCCCGACGGGCAAGAAGCTGCACTACTTCGCGGCGCCGCTGGCGCTCTCGAACCTGAACGGCGACGCGAACACCAACCCGCCCTGCACGCTCGCCAAGCACGACCCGCGGGCGCTGAACATCTGCCTGCTCAACCGGCGGACGCCGCTGGTGCTGGCGTTCTTCGTCACCAACTCGGGTGGGTGCGAGCGGCAGGTGACCGCGATGCAGACGGTGTCGCAGCGCTACCGGAGCTCGCAGGTCCAGTTCGCGGCGGTGGCGATCCGGACCGGCCATGCGGCCGCCAGGAAGGCGGTGCTCGCCAACCACTGGACGGTCCCGGTGGCGTACGACGCGGACGGCGCGGTCGGCGACATCTACGGCGTCGAGGTGTGCCCAATCGTCGAGCTCGCGTATCGCGGCGGCATCGTGGCGAACAGGCTGATCGGCGAGCACTGGGCGTCGGCGGCGGCGCTCGGGCCGCAGGTTCAGGCGCTGCTACGAGGACAGGCGACGAGGTGAACGAGCTCGTCGCGGCTCCCGGATTTGTCGAACCTGGGGTGCACGAGGAGTTCCCCGGGCTGCGACTCTGCTGGACCACCGTCCAGGCACGGCTGGGTCCGAGCCCGAGGCCCGTCAAGCAGCGGCTGCGTGCGCTCTCGAACCGCGTCCACGGGGCGAGCGTGGTGGCGATGCGGACCCAGCCGATCCCGCAGGCGTATCGCGTGTTCTTCCGGCAGATCGGGCTCGATCCTGACGCCGATCGGATCCCCAGTGAGGAGGCGGCGGTGACGCGCCTCATGCATGGCGGATTCCGCTCGACCAACCTGGTGGGCGACGCGCTGCTGATCGGGCTGCTCGAAACCGGGGTGCCGGTCTGGGCACTGGACGCCGAGGGCGTTGACGTCGGCGGCCTCGGGATCAGGACGGCGCGCGAGCGCGAGCCGTTCGGCAGCTCCGAGCGCACGCTTGCCGACGGCCGGCTGGTGGTCGCGGACGCGGAGCGGATCCACGCGATCCTGTTCGGGGAGATCGCGCCCGGCCATGAGGTCGGCACACGGACCACCCGGCTGACACTGTTCGCAGTCGCGGTCGACGGCGTGCCGGCAATCCACGTCGAGGAAGCGCTGTGGTCGACGCTCGACGTCCTCGCCGCGGCGTAGCGCCAGTGTTCGCGGGGTAGTGCCGGTGGTAAGCTTCGGCTTCCATTTAGGAGGGAGCGATGGATCTCCTGCAGGAGACGAACCTGGTAGAGGCGCATTCGGTTCCAACCCTGGAGCCATATGTCGTCGAGCACGACGAACTCGCGGCGCGACGCTCGCTTCGGTCGCAGATCGCGAGGCTCGAGCGCGAGCTCGCAAGCGCGTTCGTGACGGCGTTCCCGATGGGGGGTCTGCCCGAGCATCACGGGGAGAGCACCGGCGATCCGCGAGTGCTCGACCTCGGCGAGCTCGAGCGTGTCCGCGACGAGCTCGCCGAGCGGCTTCAGTCGGCGCGCGTGACGATCTCCGAGCGGGCCGACGTTCAGGAGGCCAACCGCCTGCTCCTGGAGCAGATGCTGCTCGAGCCGGCCAAGCACCGGTACGTGAGGATCTCCTGCGAGGACCTCGGCGAGCCGGGTTGCGGGGCCTGGCAGGTCAGGCCGCGGCTCGGCCTGATCGGGATGTTGATGGGCTGGTGGCAGGTCAAGCTCTCCTCCGGCTGTCCGTTACCCGGGGCCGTACGCTCGAGCGTGCGGCCGCCACCACCACCTAGGAGCAGATGACCGACCTGCTGAGAACCGGCGTGGGCGCGGTGCTCGTCGTCCTGATCATGGTCCTCGGGTCGCTGGTCCTGTGGATCGGGACGCCGCTGCTGTGGTTGTGGGTCGGCTCCCAGATTCAGGGGTCGAGCAGCAACGTCGGCGCCGCCGTCGGCGCGACGTTCATCGGCGCGGTGCTGACGATCATCATGGTCGCCGGCGTGCTTGGGAAGCTCTCGAACGTGTACCGCGCGAACCGAGTCGCGCGAGGGCTCGAGGATCCCGGCCACTTCGTGCTCGAGGTGGTGCTGGTCGTCAGCGCCAGCATCACCCTGGTCGTGTTCGTGGTGTGGTTCTTCTTCTTCGCCGGCGCCGAGCCGCTGCCGGTTGGGATCAAGCTCTGAGCGCGCCCGGGACGGCGCGGGGATAGGCGGCCGTATCAGGTCCGCTTCCTGGCCGGGAGACGGGCCCTCGGTCCTGTCTCCCGGCCAGGGCGCACGTGTCAGACTGCTGCGAACACGAACGAGGACTCGCCACGCACGGCCTCCAGCTGGCCCGGAACGGCCTCCAGCTGGGTGGCGAGCAGCCGGCGTTGACGCTCGGTGAGCGCCCCGACTGCCTTCGTCTCGTTGATCTGGTTACGCACGAGGAACTTCCTGCACCTCGTGGTGCCCCAGCGTCGCTGGCTCATCAGCAGGTCCCCGATCGCCCAGCTGCTTGCCTCGCAAGGCGGGGCGAGGATGACCGCGGCCGCGGACACCTGACCATCGGCGATCCTTCGCTTGAGCTCCGCGCGCGCGAGCCGGATCTCGTTGGCTCGCTCCAATGCTCGCAGTCTCTGCGGCTCGCGCGTCGTGATGGCAGTCTCCGTCATCGACTTTCCCTCTCCCTGCTTCCGATCCCGGAAGCTAACGATGTTGGTGATCTCCCTCCGGGCACGCGACCAGGTCGGGCCTCGTTCCCGTTGGTCCTCCTATTTGCTAGAGCCGTTCGGCCTTGGCTTTCGTCGCCCCTGCAAACGCCCGGTCCTCACACCCCGAGTCCCTCGCGCCGCTCGGCTGACCAGCACCGTCCGACAGGAAGAACCTACGCGACAGGGCTGGTAACAGCAACGTCACAAGTCGATGAGCATGCGCTTAGAGCGGGTTTTTTTTCAGGCCCGATTCTTGTGCGCTATTGGACAAGGAAATGTGAACGAGCGGATGGTTGGAAGTGAACATCGCCGGTCCGTCGCGGCGCTATGTCAGCCCTCTGACGAGCTTGCCGGAAGCGGTCCGTGCTCGGCTTCGAACTCGCGCTTGACCTGCGCGAAGATCTCGACCGCGCGGTCGAGCGTCGAGCGATCATGCGTCGCCATCACGCTGCTGCGGAGCAGCGCTCCGCCCGGTGGCACAGCCGGATGGAGCATCACGTTCACGTACAGCCCGGCGTCGTACAGCGCCTTCCAGAGCAACCCGGCCTTCCAGTCGTCACCGATCACGACGGGCACCACCGGTGTGACCACCTCGGTGCCGTCGCCCAGCTTGGTCGGCTCGACGACTCGGAAGCCGAGCTCGGCGAGTCCGCGGTGGAGGTAGCGGGCGTTGTCGAGCACCTTCTCGAACAGCGGCGGTCCGTCGGGCGAGCGGCAGATCCTGACCGCCGCGAGCGCCGCCCCGAGAGCCGCCGGCACCGCCGAGGCCGTGAAGATGAACGACCGAGCCTGGAAGCGCAGGTACTCGATCACGTCGGCCGGGCCCGCGATCACGCCCCCGCACGAGGCGAGCGACTTCGAGAACGTCGCCATCCGCAGGTCCACCTCGTTCTCGACGCCGAGCAGCTCGCACGCGCCGGCCCCGCGGGCGCCGAGCACCCCCAGCGCGTGCGCCTCGTCGACCATCAGCCTCGCCCCGAACTCGTCGCACAGTTGCACGATCTCCACAAGCGGCGCGACGTCGCCCTCGGCCGAGAACACGCCGTCGACGACGACGAGGATCCCACCGCCGTCGCGGGCCGCGGCCTCGAGCCGGCGCTCGAGCAGGTCGAGGCGGTTGTGCTTGAAGGCGCGGAGCTTCGCGCGTGACAGGAGGATCCCGTCGAGGATCGAGGCGTGGTCTCCTGAGTCCGCGATCACGGTGTCGGTCGGCCCGAGGATCGTGCCGAGCGCAGAGAGATTGGCTTGGTGGCCGGTTGTGAACACAACGGCCGCCTCGGTCCCCAGCCACTCGGCCAGCTCCCGCTCGAGCTCGAGGTGCAGCTCCAGCGTGCCGTTCAGGAACCGCGATCCGGTGATCCCGGTGCCGTACCGATGGAGTGCGTCGAGTGCGCCCTGCTGGACGCGCTCGTCGCCGGTCAGGCCGAGGTAGTTGTTGGAGCCGAGCATGATCCGCTCCATGCCCTCCATCCGCACGACCGGCAGCGTCGGTCCCTCGAGCACCCGGAAGTACGGGACCATGTCGAGCTCCCGGGCGGCGCGCATCAGCTCGAGCCGCTCGCTCTCTCGCGCCTTCGCGAACACGTCGATCGAAGTCCGCATCGGCTGACAGTATCCCGTCCAATGCTCGAGGTTCGCGTCGAAGTCCGGCCACGATGGGTTTTCGCGCTGCCGTTGCGCGCCGGGATCGACGGCCTCGCGCGGGTCCGCGGGCGCGTCCTGCACCGGCTCGTACACGCGGGCGGCGAGCCGGTGTTGGTGCGGGTCGCGCAGACGGCGCCCGACCGGGTCCTGTTCGGGGCGCGCGCCGCCGACCGTGCCGCGGCGGAGTGGGGGATCGAGCGGATGCGGGCGGCGCTCGGCGTCGAGCTCGACCTGCGGCCGTTCTACGACCGGTTCCGCGACGACGCGCTGATCGGGCCCTCGGTGCGCGCGCACCCGGGGTTGCGCCCATTCGGACGGCCCGAGCCGTTCGAGGCGCTCGCGTGGGCGGTGTGCGAGCAGCTGATCGAGTTCGAGCGCGCCGCGGCGATCCAGCGGCGGCTGGTGTGGCAGCTCGGACGGCGCTGCCCGGTGACCGGGATGCGGGACTCGCCGAGCGCCCGCGCGCTCGCGGCGCAGTCGCCGGCGCGCCTGTGCTCGCTCGGTCTCACCGAGACCCGGGCGATCGCGCTGCTGCGCGCGGCCCGCGAGGTCGCGAGCGGGCGCGCGGACCTGCACGCCGCCGACCACGAGCGCGCGTGGAGGCGGCTGCGCGCGATCAGAGGGATCGGCCGTTGGACGCTGCAGATGCTCGCCCTGACCGGCCAGGGCCGGCTCGACCAGCTCCCGGCAGGAGATCTCGCCTACCTGAAGCTCGTCGGCCGGCTGCAGAGCGGTGGCGACCCGTGGGCGCGGGCGACCGAGGAGCAGGTCGTCGAGCTGTTCGCTCCGTACGAGCCGTGGGCAGGGCTGGCGGGGCTCCACGCGCTCCGGTCCGGCGGGCTCGGCGCCGGGGCGCTCGCGGCCTAGCGGGGCTTCGGGGGGAACGGCGGCGGTGAAGAGGGGTCGGTCCGCCCGATCAGCTTGTAGCAATTGTGATTTGGGAGAAAACTCGGTCTATACCAGAGTTTCTTCCCACAATGTCCGGCTGATCAGGCCGGGACGAGCTCGAACTCGAGCGACTCCCAAGGGGCCCGCTCGAACGCCGCGCGCATCTCCTCTTCACTGCCGAGCCGCTCCGATAGGCGGCGGCCCTCGCATCGAACCGTCAACGCGCGAGCCGCGAACGGCCACGGCTGAAGCCGCACGCTGTTCGGGACCGCTCCCGCAACGAGCTCGAGGTCGACCGGCGCCCCGGCGGTCGGGCAGCCCTTGGCGGTCGCCGGCGACCGCCCAAGGCACAGCGCCAGCGACAGGTAGTCCCACGTCCAGATCAGCAGACTGGCGCGCTCGACCTGCGCCGGGTCGGCGCCGAGCGCCGCGAGCAGCTCGCCCTGGAACGCGCGCTGGGCGGCCAGGAAGCCGCGGATCGCGTCGGCGTCCTCGGGGAGCGCGCGGTCGAGGTCGCGGCGGGCGTACAGGCGGTGGCCGTGCATCGAGACGAGCACCGCGGCGTACCGGCTCTGCGAGACGAGGCTGCGGGGACCCTCGGTGAAGATCCCGAGGTGGATGCCGAGCGGCATCTCCATGAACGAGCGCGGCAGCCCGGTGTCGGGGTTGTAGATCGGCTCGAGATCCTGTCGCGCCCAGCCGACGTCGTGCTGCTCGGCCGCGAGGCACACCTCCTCGAGCGGCGCGACCGCCCCGAACCGCTCGTTCCCCCACGCCCGCGCGAGCTGCCCCGAGATCCAAGCGTGCGAGGGCTGGCCGATCGCGAGCCAGCCGTGCTCGTCCTCACGGAGCAGCATGTTCAGGCGGAGCACCGCGTCGCACCGGGCCTTACCCTACCGGCGTGCGAACGTCGCTCGATGAGTTCGTGGACGCGGGGCCGTGGCCTCAGCGAGCAGGCATGCGCGCCCTGCTTCCGCTCGTCAGGAGACCTCGCAGCCGAGCGCTGCTCGGCCTGCTGGTCGCGGCCGACCAGGCGCTCAGCGCCGTCGCGGCGATGGGCCACTACGACGAGCCCGAGGTCGCACGCGAGCTTGGCTGGGACGCCGAGGCGGTCGTCGCCCGCGGGCGGGCGCTGCGCCGCGACGAGGGGCGACCGTGAGCACGATCTACGCGGATGCGTGCGTGGTCGGGGCCGGGGCGGGCGGGGCCGTGGTCGCCGCCGAGCTGGCCGAGGGCGGCGCGAACGTGGTGCTGCTCGACCAGGGTCCGGAGCACAGCGCGGACGAGTTCACCGCGCGGCCGCCGCAGATGCTCGCGCGGCTGTATCGCGACGGAGGCCAGCTCGTGACGCTCGGCAACCCCCCGGTGGGGCTGCCGCTGGGGAGCGGGATCGGCGGCTCGACGCTGATCAACTCCGGGACCTGCTTCCGCACCCCCGGCCACGTGCTCGAGCGCTGGCGGAATGAATTTGGGTTCGAGCTCGACGACCAGCAGCTCGACCGGTGCTTCGGCCGCGTCGAGCGCTCGCTGTCGATCTCCGAGGTGTCGCCCGAGCTGGCGGGCAACAACGCGGCCGTCGCCCGGCGCGGCGCTGAGCGGCTCGGGTGGTCGCACGGCTACCTGAAGCGGAACGCGAAGGGGTGCGTGGGGTCGGGGGTGTGCGCCTTCGGGTGCCCGACGTCCGCCAAGCAGCACACCGGGATCACCTACGTCCCACGGGCTCGGGCGGCGGGGGCGCAGGTGCTGAACGGAACCGACGCGCGGCGGCTCCTGGTGCGCCAGGGACGCATCAGGGGCGTCGAGACGCGCTTCCCCGACGGCTCGCGAGTGGACGTCAAAGCGCCTCGCGTGATCGTGTCCGCGGGGACGATCCATACCCCGCTGGTGCTGCGCGCAAGCGGTGTAGGGTCCGGCTCGGGGCAGCTCGGACACAACCTCACCCTGCATCCGGCGACCGCCGCGGTGGCGCTGATGGACGAGGTCGTCGACATGGCGCGCGGCGTGCCCCAGAGCTTCTACGTTGACGAGTTCTCTCCCGAGGGGATCATGTTCGAGACGGTCGCCGGGCCGCCGGCGTACGCGGCGATGTCGCTGCCGCTCACCGGGCCGCGCCACACCGAAGTGATGGCAAGCTATTCAAGGCTTGCGCAGCTCGGGCTGATGGTCAGCGACAGCTCGAGAGGCTCCGTCCACGCGGTCGGCCGCCGGGCGGTGGTCCGCTACGACCTGGTCAGGGCCGACATCGAGAAGTTCCGCGCCGGGATGGTGCGACTCGAGCAGCTGCTGCGCGCCGCGGGCGCGCGCGAGGTGTTCCTGCCACTGCCGCCCGGCGTCGCGCCCGAGCGGCTGCGCGCCCGCGACCTGCGGCTGATGGCGTTCCACCCGCTCGGCACCGCGCGGGCGGACTTCCGGCCCGAGCGCGGCGTGGTCGACGGCCGCCTGGCGGTCCACGGCGTCGAGGGCCTGTACGTCGCCGACGGCTCGGTGGTCCCTAGCGCGCTCGGCGTGAACCCGCAGTTGACGATCATGGCGCTGGCCACCAGGCTTGCGTTCGACCTACTGGAGGTGCCGTGTCCTTCCTGATCGACCCACCCTGGCTGTACGCCAACGGCCGCGCATACGGCCAGCTGACCCGCTCCGAGGAGCCCGACTCCAAACGCGATGTGCTGTTCGTCGCGGGGACGATGGCGCTGTTCTGGGGAGTCAGCGTCGCGCTGTACCTCGACAAGCCATGGACGCGCCCGATCTGGCGCCTGTGCCGGGCGAGCTCGGGCCGCGACTGGATGCTCAACTCGGGGGTGCTGCGGCTCGACGCGCGGCGGGCCGGGACGCCCACGCACGTGGTCTCGGCCGCGATCTTCGCCACCTACCCCTACTGGTTGTGGCGCGGGCTGCGGGCCGGCCGTGGCGGGCGCAGCGGTGGGCGTTGACACCGGACTTCGCGACGCCGCTGCGCGAACAGGACGTCGCCCGCGATCCGTTCGACGAGTTCGCGCGGTGGTTTCAGGCGGCGGCGCGCGCCGGGGTCCGGGATCCGGAGGCGGCCGCGCTCGCGACCGCTTCGGCGGACGGCGCGCCGTCGGTCCGGATGGTGCTCGTCAAGCAAACCGCCGAGCCCGGGTTCGCGTTCTTCACCAATTACGGAAGCCGCAAGGGGCGCGAGCTCGCTTCGAATCCCCGCGCCGCGTTGCTGTTCCACTGGGATCCGCTCGGGCGCCAGGTGCGAATCGAGGGAGCGATCGAGCGGCTGTCCGCCGCTGACTCGGCCGTGTACGTCCGCACCCGCCCGCGCGCAAGCCAGTTGAGCGCGCTCGCCTCTCCGCAGAGCCAGCCGATCGAGTCGCGGGAGCAGCTCGAGCGGCGGGTCGCCGAGCTCACCGAGCGCCACCGGGACTCTGAGCTCCCGGTGCCCGACTTCTGGGGTGGGTTCCGGCTCTTGCCCGACGGCTTCGAGTTCTGGCAGCACCGCGAGGACCGCCTGCACGACCGGCTGCTCTACCGGCGCGCCGAGGACGGCGGCTGGCAGCTCGAACGGCTCGCGCCATAACGCCGGCGGGACTACGCTGTGGCGATGCGGCGTGCGACCGTGATCGGCATGATTCTGTGGCTCGGCGCATGCGGGGCCGCGAGCGGGGGCATGCGGCGCTCGGGAATCGACGGCCGCATCGTCGCCGGGCCGACGTGCCCGGTCGAGCGTAGGCCTCCAGCCCCGACGTGCGCACCGCGACCGCTCGCCGCCAGGCTCAGGATCCATCCGGCCGGCAGGGGGTCGCCGCAGGTGACGGTGCGCTCGGATTCGAGCGGCCGCTTCACGATTCGCCTGGCGGCCGGCGAGTACACCGTCAAGCCGCTCGCGCAGCCCGGGTCCGCGTTGCCGCGTCCGCCCGCGCCGCTTGAGGTCAGGGTCCGTCCGGGCCGCTTCACCCAGATCCGCGTCACGTACGACACCGGCATCCGCTGAGCCGCTCGATGGGGTCCTCGCCCAATCCGGCCGAGCGGCGGCTGGTGTTCGTGGTCGGCGCCGTGGTGTTCGTCGACACGATGTTCTACGCGGCGATCACGCCGCTGCTACCAGGGCTGGCGCACTCGCTCCACCTCTCGAAGCTGTCCGCCGGGGTGCTGACGGCCTCGTACCCGCTGGGGACGCTGCTGGCGGCGGTGCCGGGGGGCATCCTTGCGGTACGGATCGGGCCGAAGCGGACCGTGTTCGTGGGCCTCGCGCTGCTCGCGGGCGCGACGCTTGCGTTCGGTCTGCTCGACAGCCCGGTGGCGCTCGATGTGGCGAGGCTCATCGAGGGCGTCGGGGGCGCGTGCTCGTGGGCCGGCGGGCTGGCGTGGATCGTCGCCGAGGCGCCGCCCGAGCGGCGCGGGGGACTGATCGGCGGGGCGCTCGGGGCGGGGATCGCCGGCGCCCTGCTGGGACCGGTGATCGGCATGGTCGCGGCCGCGATCGGCCGCGCGGGCGCGTTCAGCGCGGTCGTGCTGCTGTCGCTGGTGCTGATGATCGCCGCCGGCCGGCTTCCGTCCGTTCACTCGAACTCCGGTCAGGGGCTGCGGGAGCTGGCGAGCTCGCTCGGCGACCGGGCGATCGCGGTCGGGATCTGGCTGGTCGCGCTGCCCGCGATCGCGGCCGGCCTCCTCAACGTGCTCGGCCCGCTGCGGATGCACGAGCTCGGGGCGGCGGCCGGCGTGATCGGCGCGACGTTCCTCGCCGGCGCCGGGATCGAGGCGCTGCTCTCGCCGGTGCTCGGGCGGCTGTCCGATCGCCGCGGGCGACTGCTGCCGCTGCGCTTCGGGCTGGCGGGCGCCGCGGTGCTGCTCGCGTGCTTCACGCTGCCGTCCAGCGCCGCCGCTCTGGCGATCGTGCTCGTCGCCACCGCCACGACGCTGGGTGCGTTCTGGGCGCCGGCGATGGCGATGCTCTCCGACGCCGCCGAGACCCGCGGGCTCGACCAGGCGCTTGCCGCGGCGCTGATGAACGTCGCGTGGGCGGGCGGGCAGATCCTCGGCTCGGGTGCGGGAGGGGCCGTCGCGAAGGGGCTCGGCGACGCGGCGCCGACGCTCGCGACGGCCGGCCTGTGCGCCATGACGCTGCTCGCCTTGGGGGTTCCCGCCGCGGGCAGGCGGCGCACCGCGGCTCGGAGCTACGGAATCCCTGAGTAGTTATAGGTGTGGCAGGGCTGCCCGTTGCAGACGTCGTCGACGACGCCGCTGCGCTGATCGAAATCCGACTTCTGCTGGCGAGCCGCGGGGGTGTTGCGCGGGAACTCGTGGGGATCGTTGGCGCCCCACTGTGAGGACGGCAGGCTCGACGGGCACCCGTCGACCGGCGGGGTGTCGGTGAACGGCGGTGCGCCGACTCCGAGCGTGCAGCCGGCGTTCGGCTGGCCGGCGTCCCACACCACGATCGCCGAGCCGTGCCACGGGTACGAGGGGATCGGCGGGATCAGCCCGAAGTACTCCGAGCCCCCGGTCGGGTCGCGCGCGGTGTCGAGCGCCGGCCAGTGGATGTCGGCGCCGATCGTCCGCGCCTCGACCGCCGCCGCGAAGTCGCTCACCTGGTGGTCGCCGAACGCGACGTGCATCAGCACGGTGTGGGCGGGGGTGTCAGGAAGCGGGTGTGTGGTCATGTTCTCCGCGTACCCGTCGGCCTCGCCGCGGTCCCAGAGCATCTGCATCAGCGCGAACACGATCTCGCGGTCGGCCTCGGCGGGGTACGCCTTGTAGACGAGCCACGCGTAGGAGGGGAGGTTCGTACCGCTATCCGGCGGCCCCTCGCTGGCGGCGCCGGTGCCGAAGTCAGACGAGCGCTGCAGCAGCGTCGAGTAGTTCATGCCGGGCACGCCGAGCGTCGCGTGGGTGCCGTCGACCATCAGCGCCGCGACGGCGCCGCCGAGGATCCCGCCCTGGCTGTTGCCGTCGTAGTAGACCTGGTTGGAGGTGTCGATCACCGGATGGCCGTTGGCCTGGAACGCGGGGTTCGACACGAGCCCCTTGGGGTGGCCCATCAGGCGGCCGAGGTACAGCTCGGCGAGGATCCCCTCCTGGAGGCGATCGACGACCGACTCGAAATGGGACAGGTCGCCGATCGCGCCGACGACGTTCGGGATGTCGCAGTTGTTGGGCAGGTCGGGCTGGACGCCCTGCTCACCCTCTCCCAGCCACGTCTGCAGCATCCCCGGCCAGTCGGACGGGTTCGTCGACGGCAGGTCGGGACACGCCATCCCGATCTCGTCGGTCGCGCAGAACACGAAGTCGTGCTCCTCGCCCATAGCCTCGAGCTGCCCTTGGTTGACTTCGTTGCGATCGCCGAACAGGCCGTGTCCGTAAAAGCCGGCGCGGCCCGGCGACGTCTCCGCGGCCCACGGGATGTTGCAGGTGAAGCGGCCCTCGTAAGTGTTGCCGGGCAGCTGCGCCGGGAGGCTCGCGCCCGGCGGGTCGTAGAACGACCCGCCGGGCTGGCAGCCCGGGGTGTTCAGGTAGCAGGGCACGTAGAAACGGCCCTGCACCTGACGGGCGATGTTGCCGTTCTGAGCCCTCGTGTTGTTCGTGACACTGGTGACCACGAACTTGGGAGCTGTCGAAGCGGCCGGGATCTCGAGGCTCTTCAGCTGGCTCGCCTGCTCGCCGAGCTGGGCGAACGCGTCGTTGCGGATCTGGAGCATTCGCTCGGTCAGGTTGCGCTGGCTCGCGACCGTGAAGTCCCATGCCATGTAGAGGCTGTGGCGGTTGACGCCGGCGCGCTTGAGGGTGCGGAAGATCGATTCCATGTGCGCCGCCCGGCCGGTCTCGCCGCCCGGGTATGAAGCGTCCGGGTTGCAGGCGGCGCAGGGGTCGTCGCGGAACGCGGCGAATACGGCGGGCGCCGGGATCGGGTTGCCACTCGCATCGCGGAGGTCGCGCAGCGCGACGATGTACCGGTGCCCCTCGGTGAAGTTGACCGCCGGGCGGACGATCAGGTTGCGGACCGAGTCGCTCGACGAGTTCGAGTCGATCTCGGTCCAGATCGGCCACCGCGGGTGGGTGCGGACGGTCGCGTCGATCACCACGATCGGGGCAGCCGGGTTTCGGTACGCCTGCAGGTCGTCGAGCGGGACGCCGCCGGTCTGATCCAGCGCCTGCTGGTTGTCGAGCCCGGGGATGTGGACGGTGATCAGCGAGCCGGGCGAGAACCCGTCGTCGCGGTTCCACTCGGTCGGGTCGATCGGCTTCCCGGCCGCGTTGCGCGGCATCGCGAGGATGTTGAAGTCGATCCGCCGCCCGGTGGCGGCGCCGCTGTCCAGCGCCGTGAAGTAGTCGTTCGGGAACGGCGCCAGGCAGACCGTCGGGTCGAAATTGTCGCAGTACGGCGCGATCGGAGCCTGGAGCGTCTGCACCCCTTCCGAGGCCGCGCTGCCAGCCAGCGGGAGCGCGACGACGACGACGAGCACGACGATGCACAGTCCCAGTCGGCCAAGCAGCCCGCGACGTCCTCCCACAGATCGAACGGTAGGTGATCCGCCGCTCGGCTGGTGCAGTTATCAGCCGATTTCCGTCCTGTCCTCCCGCGCGGAGGGCGACCGGCGTGTAGGGGCGTCCGGGTGCGGGAAGTTCGTGTTTGCGCTGCTCGTCTGTGTCATCGAATCGGTGCTTTGGCGAGGTATTGGTGGCGGGCGGGCACGATGATGTCGGTGTGGCGAACAAAGTCGTGGACGATCACGGTGCCGCGGTGTACCCGAGTCCAGGTGCCATCGCAGCGGTCCTCCATGTCCCAGATCGTGCCGCGGACGGTGGCGGCGCTGAACCGGCCGCGGCTGCGGAAGTGGCCATGAGCTGTGGAGTGCAGGGTCTGTAGGACTCGGCGGTCGGCGGGCGCCCCCGGCTCGAGCTGTGCCCCGGCGGACTTGCCCCTGCAGCCGGCGTAGCCGGGGGCGCCGGGGAACAGCCCTTCGAGCAGCGTGAGAGTGGTCAGGCCGCCGCCGCCGCGGTCCTGGGTGATCCTGAAGATGGCACCGCCGAACTGGCCGGTTTGGGTCTGGGGGCCATCGGTTGACGCGGCGGTCAGCTTGATCGTGCCGTGCCTGGCGTCCACCTCCGCGCCGGTGGGCAGCTGCTCGACCGAGCCCAGCGGCATGAACCCCTGCCTACCGGTGCCATGGTTGGGCAGTCGGACCAAGACGAGTCCTGATACCGGCGCGGCGTCAAGCGATTTGCCGAGCACCGGAGGCGGCGGGGAGGCTGGGTGCGTCGCCCGCGCGCCTACGCCAGCTGGGTGCGTCGCCCGCGCGCCTGCGCCGCAGGCACCGCCGGCCAGCGCGAGGAAACCACCGATGAGGCAGGCCGCGATCGCCGGCTGTCTCCCCGGCGGTGGCAGGTCACCGGCGTCTGCGTGCTTTGGCGAGATAGCTGTGGTGAGCGTGGAGGACGATGCGGACGTGGCGGACGAAGTCATCGACCACGACGGTGCCGCGCTTGACCGTGATCAGCGTTCCGTCGCAGCGGTCGGTGGTGATCCAGACCGTGCCGCGGACGGTCGCGGCGGCGTAGTGCCCGCGGCTGCGGTAGTGGCCGCGGTCTGAGGCGTGGAGCGTTTGCAGGGTGCGCCGGCTGAAGCCGCGCGGGCAGCTGGCGTAGCTGGGGGCGCCGCGGAACAGGCCTTCCAGCAGCGTCAGGGTTGCCACTCCCTTGCTGGCGCCGCGGCGCGCCTGGGAAAGCCCGAACAGCGCGCCCCCGAACTTGCCCGTCTCGGTCTTGTGCCTCTGGGGCAAGGCGGCGATCAGCTTCATCGTCCCGCGCCTGGCGTCGATCTGGGTGCCGGTGGGGAGGTTGCGCGCTTCGGTCAGCGGGATGAACCCCTTGCCGGTGGTCTGCGCCGCGTGTGCCAGGGCTCTGTCGCCGGCCCGAAGCGCGCTGCTGTCTTGCGCCCGACCACCGGGAAGCCTGACGAACACCAGGCCGGATACCGGCGCGGCGTCAAACGACTTTCCCAGCGTCGGCGGTGGCGGCGGCGGATCCTTCGCGGTCATGAATGTCTGATCGGGCCCGGTCGTCGAGCCTGCGCTGTTGGAAGCGACCAGCCGCACGTGGTAGAGCGCGTTGGGTACAAGCCCCGACACCGACGCCGACACAGCGTGAGACGAGGTATCGGATCCGACCGACTGGTCGGGGGTGGAGCTGATGGTCGCGATCCCGTAGCGCTGATCGAGGCTGTACTCGAAATGCGCGGTTGTCGGCAGTCCCAGCGGGTTCACCGTGCCGGTGAACGCCGCACCGGTGCTGCTCTGCACCATCGGCGCCCCCGTGCTCACCACCGGAGAGCCCGCGACGTAGCTGTAGCGGTCCGACGACCCCGTCGCACTCGTTCCATACGGCGTCGTGACGGTCACGTCGACGGTCCCGGTCCCCGGCGGCGCAACCGCCGTGATCTGCGAATCGCTGTTGACCGTGAAGCTGGAGGCGGGGGTGGAACCGAATGTGACCGCCGTCGCGCCGGTGAAGCTCGACCCGGTGATCGTCACGCTCGTACCACCGGCGGGAGGACCTGAGGAAGGACTGATCCCGGTGATCGCCGGCGCCGGCGGCGAGACGTTCGCCGTTCCGTGCGCGACCGTGCTGGCGCCCCCGGCGTCGAAGATCGACACGGCGGTGCTATACGAGCCGGCGGTCGCGTACGTGTGCGTGCCGCGCACGACAAAAGAGCTGCCGCTCGGGGTCACGGTCCCGGCCGAGCTCGTCCCATCACCCCACGCGATCGACGCGGTGTAGTCCGAGGCCACCCCACCCGGATCAGCGTCGCTGAACGTCGCGACCACGCCGCTGAAAGAACTGCCGGCGATCGCGGCCACCGACGCTCCGGCAGCTCTCAGCTGCGCATCGGCGACAACGACCGTGAATGGGGAGGTGTGCGATCCGCAGTCGTCGTTCCAGCTGACCGACCCGTTGAACGTTCCCTCCTCGGCGTAGGTATGCGTGCCGCTGATCGCTGAACTGCCCGCCGTCCCCGGCGAGGAGCTCCCGTCGCCCCAGTCAATTGTGGGGCTGGTGATGGTCGCGCAGGTCCCGGTCACGAGCGTTTGCGAGAACTGGGCGCCCTCGACCGCGGAGAAGCTCGACGCCGCCTGCGCCCGGGCAAGGGCGAGGGAAAGGCATCCCGCGATCGCCAACGCGACGATCGCGATCGTCCGGCGCCGGCGCCGCGGCTGTCTGGTTCGGGTGAGCGTCACCATCGCTGGCCGCGCTACCAGGCCCGGGTACCGGAAAAGGCTCTACCCGACATCCACACTGGATCCTACGCGCATGGCTCCGCCCCGACAATCAAACATGCCCGTCTGAGCGAGCCCATCAGGGCCGCCTCGGAGACGCCAGGTATTGCTGGCGGGCGTGGACGATGACCCTGATGTGGCGGACGAAGTCCTGGACGACGACGGTGCCGCGTTGGACGGTGATCAGGGTTCCGTCGCAGCGGTCGATCGTGGTCCAGATCGTGCCGCGCACGGTCGCGGCGGCGTAGTGCCCGCGGCTGCGGTAGTGGCCGCGGTCTGAGGCGTGCAGCGTCTGCAGGACGCGCCGGCTGGCGCCGTGGCAGCCGGCGTAGCTGGCGGCGCCGCGGAACACGCCTTCGAGCAGCTTCAGGGTGGTGATTCCGGCCCCGTGCGTGCTCTGGGTGATGTTGAAGATGGCGCCGCCGAACTTGCCGCTCTGAGGCTTGGTGCTGTGGGGCGCGGCCGCGAGCAGCACGATCGTCCCGTGCCGCGCGTCAACCTGGGTGCCGGCGGGCAGCTGCTGGGCCGAGGTCAGCCGCAGCAAGCTCGCTCGTCCGGTGCCGGAGTGGGGAAGCCTGATCAGCACCTTCCCCGAGACCGCCGCGGCATCGAACAGCTTGCCCAGGACCGGCGGCGGAGGCGGAGGGGGTGACGTAGGCCGCCCGACTTTGAGCGCGGCGGCGCTGGGAGGCTCCTCGAGGCTGAGGTAGGTCGACCGTCCCGGCTCGATTGCGGGGGAGAAGTTGACATGGCCTCCGCTGAGGTCGGTGGTCAGGTTCGAGAACCAGCTGGTCGGGCCCTCATAGCCGTTCTGGGTGTTGCCGGTCAGCGCGCCTGGCTCCACGTAGCCGATCGGCTGGCCGGGCGGCGCGGGGAACGAGCAGGAGCCACTCTGCGGTCCGCAGGTTGTGCCCGGCGGGGCGCCCGGGGCCGGACGGCAGCCAGGCGGCAGTGGAGCTGTGCCTGGATTGCAGATCCCATCGCCATCGAAGCTGAACAACCCCGAGCCTGACGTTGACAGCGGCAGCGCGTTGAGCGGCTTTGAGGAGTTGTTCTGGATGCCGATCAGCGAGTCTTCGGCGTTTTCATAGGGGGGTTGATTGGGGTCCTGCTTCACCGTCGAACCGTGATCGGTGACCACGATCAGGAACTGGCAGCCGGTGTCCGCATCGACCGGCGGGCATTGCTTGAACTTCGCCGGCACCGACGCCGAGCGCGCGGTGCCGGAGAAGTCAGCTCCCGCCTGTCCGACTGCGAGTAGCGGGCAGCCGGCAGCGCCGATCAGCGCGATCAACAACGAGCGCGCCGACGGGCCACGCCGCCCCGCTCGGCCGGCCCTCCCCCGACGCATCACTCGAGCCTCGTGGCTCCAAGACTCGTGAACCATCCCGGAGCGACGTCGAGCGCCTTTACGGCCAGGTCCCCGAACAGCGTTGCGGGCTCGAGGTCAGCCTCGGTGTAACCGCGCCCTTCACGTTGATCTAGCACCGACAGCGCCCCGATTGGCTCGTCGTTGCGGATCAACGGCACTACCAGCATCGTGTAGGGGACGTATCCCGTGTTGGCGGCAATCCTGGCCGCGAACCGTGGGTCGGCGCGACAATTTGGCACCGCCTCACCCCGGCCGCTCTGCACCACTGCACCGGAGAGCCCTTGTCCGGGGGGCAGGCGCACCCCGACGATCTCTCTGGCGCCAGCGCCCCAAGCCGACTGGTAAACGAGCTCGCCGGTGGTCTGGTCGATCAGGCAGATCGACGCGGCGGCTGCCCCAAACACGCCCGCGGCGGTATGGACGATCGCCTCCATCAGGCTGCGGGAGGCGTCGGGATCGTCGATCGACACGGCCAGCGAGACGCCGCCATCGCTGTCCAGCGGAGCTCCCAGCGCCTTCGCGAATGCGGCTACCGAAGCGACCCGGCGCTCGGGAATCAGTTCGAGGCCGGCGGCGATGGTGCGTTCGAGCTCCGGGCCGACGTCCGGGGCCAGGCTCGAGAGCTTGGTCGGGTCGGCGTAAACGGGGGGGCGGCCGGTGATCAGCGTCCACAGCGTGGCGGCGACACCGAATACGTCGGTGCGCGGGGAGACGCGGCCGCCGGCGAACACCTCAGGCGCCATGAACCGGGGGGTTCCGATGCCCACCGTGCCCTGGTCCTCGGCCTCGTCGAGCGCGCGGGCGATCCCGAAATCGACCAACGTGATCCCGGCTTCCGACAGGATCAGGTTCTGCGGCTTGACGTCCCGGTGCACGATCTGCTGGTCGTGGACATACTGCAGCGCCTCGCAGGCTTGCCGGACGAGCTCGATCGACTGGTCGACCGGAAGCCCGGGGTTGCCCCGCTGCTTGATCAGGCCGCCGAGGTCCTTGCCGCGGACCAGATCCATCACCAGGTACTGGCCGCTCTTGGCCGAGAAGTGGTCGACGATCCTCACCACACGCGGGTGCCGGAGGCTGGACATCAGCCGGGCCTCTGCCTCGAACCGCTGGTCGTGCTGCGGGCTGGTGGACTGCTTGAGCGCGACATCAATATCGGCTTCGAGGTCGTGCGCGCGGTACACCGCCCCCATCGCCCCCGCCGAGATCGGCTCCAGGATGCGGTAGCGCTCGTTGAGCGTCAGGCCGAGGATCTGCGATGCGGTCCGCGGCTCGCTCGGCCGGTCTAGCGTCGCCAAATGTTCACCGTCTTCACGCCCCATCCGCGCTCCCCCAATTGGGATCCCCGTCGGACAGCTTAACAGTGTGTGCAGGGGGTTCGCAACCCGTGTCGCCGAGCACAGCGGCGGCTTGCGCGATCAGCTTGCCAGCCGAGCTCGGGCGGTCCTCCACGCGCTTGGCCATGCCTCGCGCGATCACTTCATCGATCTGCTTCGGCAGGCCCAGGTCGGGCCTTCTCTCTGTGATCAGCGGGGGACGCTCGATCATGTGGGCGTAGAGCGCGGCAGCCTCATTTGGCTTTACGAACGGAACCTCACCGGTCAGGCATTCGTAGAGAACGCAGGTCAGCGCGTAGCAGTCGGTGGCTGGGGAGGCAGGCGCGCCCTGGATCTGCTCGGGCGCCGCGTAGTCCATCGTGCCGATGAACTGCCCGGTGGCGGTGAGGGGTGCGTCGCTGAGCGACTTGATGAGCCCGAAGTCCGCCAGGTAGGCGTGATCGCGCTGGTCGATCAGGACGTTCTGGGGCTTGATGTCGCGGTGGACCAGGCCAGCGGCGTGAGCGGCATCGAGCGCGTCGGCGATCTGGGCGAGCAGGACAAGGCTGCGCTGCGGGCTCAGCTGGTGGTCGAGGATCAGCGCCTTGAGCGTAGGTCCAGATATCAGGCGCATCGAAATGAACAGGCCGTGCTCGCACCGCCCCGCCTCGTAGACCGGCACGATGTGGTCGTGCTCGAGGGCAGCCTGCACCTGGCCCTCCCGCTCGAATCGAGTTCTGAAGCCCGGGCTCTCCTCCAGCTCCGGCGAGAGCAGCTTCAGTGCCACCGGGCGATCGAGCGACAGCTCCGTGGCTCGGTAGACGTACGACATCGACCCCTCACCGAGTCCGCTGTCAATGCGGTACCCAGCAACGATCGTGCCCCTCACTAGCACCAGGCGACAAAGTCTAGCCCCGGTGGGGATGCTTCATATGCGGTGCCCGATCTCCTATTCTCCGCAGATCGACACACGAACACACTCCAGCGGGCGATGACCAGCGACGCCGGCGATCCGCTGATCGGGACCGACTTCGGCGGATACCACGTGGAGAGGATGCTCGGCCAGGGTGGCATGGGCAAGGTCTATCTGGCGACCGATCAGGACCAGGGTCGCGTGGCCCTGAAGCTGGTCAAGGAGGACTACGCTCGCGACGAGACGTTCCGCCGCCGGTTCAGCCGCGAGGCACGCATCGCACAGACCGTCGAGCATCCGAACGTGGTTCCCGTGGTGGCGGCGGGGGAGCAGGACGGGATCCCGTTCATGGCACAGCAGTTCATCGACGGCGAGTCGCTCGAGGAGAAGCTCAAGCGCGAGGGTCCGCTGGACATCGCCACCGCGATCCGGATCTGTGCCGATGTGGCGGCCGGGCTGGAGGCGCTATGGGGGACCGGGATGGTGCACCGTGACATCAAGCCGGGCAACATCCTGCTGTCCGCCGGCGACGGGAAGGGCTACATCACCGACTTCGGGCTGGCCAAGGACACTCAGGGCAGCGTGCTGACGCTTCCCGGGCAAGCGCTGGGCTCGATGGACTACATGGCTCCGGAGCAGATCCGCGGCGAAGAGGTGAGCGCGGCCACCGACATCTACGCCCTCGGATGCGTGATGTACGAGTCGCTTTGCGGCCGACCGCCGTTTGCCGACGTGCAGGGGATGCGGATCCTGTGGGCCCATCTGCAGGACGAGCCGAGAAACCCCTGCGAGCTGCGGCCCGACCTCTCCGAGGAGCTCGCCCGCGCGATGATGGCCGCGCTCGAGAAGGATCGCGATAGACGGCCCGCGCGGGCGGGAGAGTATGCGCAGATGCTCGAGCAGGCGGCGGGCCCAGCCTCGACATCGCCGACGCCACCGGCGGGAGGCACTAGTTCCTCGAAACCGGACGACAGCATCCGCAGCGCCGAAACACGTGTCAGTGACGCCAGCGCGGCCGGGGACGAAGACGCTTAGCGGCGCGCGGCGGCCGCGCGCGGCGACGGTGGGTCGGGTCGGGTTCGCCTCGGGCCGCCGCGCGCCGGCCCAGGCGCGGAGCCTCCGCCTCAGCGCCAGAGCACGGCGAAGATCGCGTGCTCACCGTGCATGCCCTTGAAGTGCCGCTCGCCGCGGGGCTCGAACGTGAAGCTCGGATCACTCTCGGTGTAGCGCTTGAGCGGCTCGGAGACCAGGATCTCGCCGGCCCGGGCCTCGGCCGCGATCCGTGCCGCGAGCACCATGTTGCGGCCCAGAAGCTGGTCGGGATTAGCGATCACGAACCCGGAGTGCAGCCCGGCCCGGACCGCAGGCGAGGAGGGCTCGGCATCCTGCGCGCCGGAGATCGTCCGCTGCAGCTCTACCGCCGCGTGCAGCCCCGCGTGCGCGCTGCTGAACGAGGCGAGGAAGCCATCTTGCTCGAACTTCACCACCTCGCCGTCGTGGTGGGCGACCAGTTGCGAGACCAGGGCATGGTGGTCGCCGATCAGGCGTTGCCACCGCTCGGCTCCGAGCTGATCGGCGGCTGCAGGGGCATCGACGATGTCGCTGAGCATCAAGGTCAGCGCGCCATCGGGTGAGCTCATCCGGCCGGCCGCGGGGAGGATCGGCTCGAGCGCGGAGGCGATGACGTCGATCGAGCTGAGTTGAACCGGAGAATCCATGCCGAGCCCGCCACAACCTGAATGGGGCGCAAATACCTTACGGCTTCGGCAAGCTGCTCGAGCGGCAACTGGCCCGCTGCGGCGATGCTCAGCTCGGCTTGACATGAATCCGGGCGGCGAGCAGAATCGCCCCAGGATGACCGGGGGCACCGACTAGCCGATGCAGGCGAGCCCGTTCCCTCCGATCGCCGACTATGCCTTCCTGTCGGACTGCGTGACCTCGGCGCTGGTTGCGCCTAACGGGAACGTGGAGTGGCTGTGCCTGCCTCGAATGGACGCGCCCAGCGTGTTTGGCGCGATTCTCGACCGTGATGCAGGTGGGTTCCGGGTCGGTCCTGCGGACGTCCAGGTACCGGCGGCTCGGCGATACATACCGGGCACGATCGTGCTCGAGACGAGCTGGGAGACGCGCATGGGTTGGGTGATCGTGCGCGACGCGCTCAGCATCGGCCCCTGGCACCACGAGAGCGAGCGATCACACAGCCACAACCGCTCTCCCACCGATCACGATGCCGATCACGTGATGCTGCGGTTGATCGAGTGCGTGCAGGGCTCGGCGGAGGTCAAGGTCGAATGCGAGCCGGCGTTCGACTACGGAGGGCTCGCCGCCGATTGGGAGTACACCGGCGAGGGCTACCACGAGGTCGTGGCGCGGTCGGAGGGGATGGATCTCCAGCTTCGGCTCCTCACCGACCTGCGGCTCGGCTTCGAAGGCCCGCGGGCGCGAGCGCGGACCACGCTGCACGAAGGAGACAAGGCATTTGTGGCCCTTGGCTGGTCCGAGCATCCGTTGCCAACCAGCTATCAGGAGGCGGCCGAGTGGCTGGCGCGGACCGGCCTGTTCTGGCAGGAATGGCTCAAACACGGCACCTTCCCGGATCATCCCTGGCGCTCCTACCTCCAGCGCAGCGCGCTGACCCTCAAGGGGCTGACGTATGCGCCTTCGGGGGCGATGGTCGCCGCTGCCACGAGCTCGCTGCCCGAGACTCCGGGCGGCGATCGCAACTGGGACTACCGTTTCAGCTGGATCCGCGACTCGACATTCATGCTCTGGGCGCTGTATACGCTCGGGTTCGACGAGGAGGCCAACGACTTCTTCTACTTCATCGCCGACATCGCCGAGGAGGAAGAGGGGCAGCTTCAGATCATGTACGGCATCGGCGGCGAGAGCCGGCTGGAGGAGCAGGAGCTCGATCATCTCTCGGGCTATGACCAGGCGCGGCCCGTGCGCATCGGCAACGGCGCCTACAACCAGGACCAGCACGATGTGTGGGGCGCGGTGCTCGACTCGATCTACCTGCATACCCGGTCGCGCGATCAGCTCCCCGACCGTCTGTGGCCGATCATCAAGCGCCAGGTGGAGGCGGCACTGGGGCGGTGGCGCGAGCCGGATCGCGGCATCTGGGAGGTACGCGGGGAGCCCAGGCACTTCACCTCCTCGAAGCTGATGTGCTGGGTGGCGGCAGATCGCGGTGCGCGGCTGGCCCGCATTCGCGAAGACCGCACGATGTTCGAACGCTGGCAGGCGGCCGCCCGGGAGATCCACGCCGACATCTGTGCCAACGGTGTGGATGACCGAGGCGTGTTCGTCCAGCACTACGACACCACCGCACTCGATGCGTCGCTGCTGCTGATGCCGCTGGTGCGCTTCCTGCCGAGCGACGACCCCCGTCTCCGCGCGACGGTCCTGGCGATTGCCGACGAGCTCACCGAGAACGGGCTGGTGCTGCGGTATCGCGTGGAGGAAACCGACGACGGCTTCTCCGGCGCGGAGGGGACGTTCACGATCTGCTCGTTCTGGCTGGTTTCGGCGCTGGCCGAGATCGGAGAGATCTCTCGCGCCCGGAGGTTGTGCGAGAACCTCCTGGCCCATGCCAGCCCCCTGGCCCTGTACGCCGAGCAGATCGACGCGGGCAGCGGCCGCCACCTGGGCAACTTCCCACAGGCGTTCACCCACCTCGCCCTTATCAACGCCGTCGTCCACATCATCCGGGCCGAGCAGCGGCAGCTCGAGCGCAGCTACGAGCAAGAGTTCGACCAGGATCTGGCAGAGCGGTCATGAAGCCGTTCCGCGATCCGGCATCGAGTAGGTTCTCACAGGCGCCATGGGACGAGGTATTCCTTGTGTTCGTGGTCTCCCATCTCGTGGGCGACTATCTGCTTCAGACCGAGTGGCAGGCGCTCAACAAACACGGCGGCCTGCGGGGGTCACCGGTCCAGCGGCGGGCACTTCGGTCCCATATCGCCACGTACACGCTCGCGTTCGTACCCGGGCTGGTGTGGCTGTGCGGCAGCCTGCGCGCTCGGGTGTTCGGGCTGACGGCGCTGATCGCCGTTCCGCATCTGATCCAGGACGACGGGGGTCTGCTGGGCCGGTACGCACGACTGGTCAAGAAGGCAGACATTCAGCAGAATCCATCCCTGGGCTTGGCGCTCGACCAATCGTTCCACTTGCTGACGCTGTTTCTGACTGCCCGGCTGGTCGGGAAATGAGTCCGGCCGGGCCTGGTCTTGCCTGCGATCGCGGCTTCAACTTAACATCGACCCGCAGAACCCGGACGAGGAGATCTCCACATGAGCACGACCGAGCACGAGCTGCCGGCGCCGGTACTCGAGTACCTGCGTGAGCACAACACGCTGACACTGGCCACGGCTTCGCCGGGAGGAATCCCGCGCGCGGCGACCTTCCTGTACGTCAACGAGGGTCCGTCGTTGTACTTCTGGACCCGGAGCGCGACGGTGACCGCGCGCCACATCCAGCAGAACCCGCTCGTGTCGTTCACGGTCGATGAGTACGCCGGCGATCTGAACCAGACGCGGGGGGTCCAGGGGACGGGCGAATGCTCGGTTCTGCTCAGCGGCGAGGAGATCGCCCGCGTCGCCGATCTGTTCGGGCAGAAGTTCCCGACCCTGTCGCCCGGGGCCACGATGAGCATCTCGTTCTTCCGCATCACGCCGACCGAGGTCGGGTTCATCGACAACCAGCGCAGCGGGTCCGCCTCGTCCTCGGGCATGTTCGGCGCCGACTTCCACCGCGAGCGCTCGTACAGCGTGTTGGCCGCGCTCCCATCCCAGGTCAGGGAAACCATCTCGGCATCGCTGCCGAGGGTGACCGTGGAGCAAGGCGAGGTGATGGCCCGGCAGGGTGGGCCTGCCGATAAGTTCTTCATCGTGGTGGATGGCGAGCTGGAAGTCAGGCGTCAGGACCCCGACGCTCCGGAGACCGTCAGCACCCTGGGTCCCGGCGAGCTGTTCGGTGAGATGGCGATCCTGTTCGACCGGCCCCGTAGCGCGACCATCACGGCAACCCAGGCCAGCAGCGTGCTGGTGGTGGATCGAGAGACATTTACGGGCCTCATGGCGCAAGCGCTCGGGACCAGCGGTGCGTTTGACCAAGTCATTCGCGACCGTCTCGAGACCCTGCGCGGCGCTTCGTAGGGCGGAGGATCAGTGCAAGAGTTCAACAGCACAGACTTCCGCACCGCGGTGGGGGCGTTCGCGACCGGCGTCACCGTGGTGACCACACGAGGCGAGGAGCACGCCTACGGGATGACCGCCAACGCCTTCTCCTCGGTGTCCCTCGATCCGCCGCTGGTGCTGGTTTGCGTGATGAGCCATTCCGAGGGCGCCGACCACATCAGCCGCAACGGCTGCTTCGCCGTGAATATCCTGGCCGCCGATCAGGAGCCGGTTTCGCGCTACTTCGCCTCCCGCGACCGCCCGCGAGGGCGGGATGCCTTCCGCGACGTCGCGCACCGCATCGGGGCCAGCGGTTCGCCGCTGGTCGACGGTGCTGCGGCCTACCTTGATTGCCGGCTCCACGCCGACCACGAGGCGGGCGACCACCGCATCTTCATCGGCGAGGTGCTGGAGCTGGAGCTCGCCGAGCGCGAGCCACTCGTATTCCACGGCGGGGCCTACGCGGAGCTGACTCGGGTCCAGGCCGCGCCGTGAGCTTTGCTGCAGCTCCCACAGCAACGGTAGGGTTGGCGAAATGGCTCGGCTGAAGATCACCAGCGGACCCCGCGCCGGGGACACGGTGGAAGTCAAGGAGGAGCTCGTGATCGGGCGGGAGGACTGCGACCTGGAGGTCGCGGACCTCGAGATGTCTCGGCGTCACGCGGTTGTGCGACGGGCCACCAGCCGCCTCGAGGTCGAGGATCTCGGCTCCAGGAACGGCACGTTCGTGGACGGCAAACGGATCGACGAGCCCACGCCAGTCGGCGGGGGCGCGGAGATCAGGGTGGGGACCACCGTGCTGGTCGTAGAGGGCGTGCTTCCGGTCTCGCAGCCCCCCGAGGCACCACCCGATTCGGCTGTTACGCGAGCCACCGAGATACCGCCGGAGATGCGGGAGACCAAGGAGCCCGTGGCTGCTGCCGCCGCCGGCGCGCAGGCGGCAGGAGCCGCGCCGGCCACGCCGGCCGCGCAAACCCCCGCCGCCGCGATGCCGGCGCCACCTAGCGGGCCCGTGGGCGAGTTCCGTCCCCCGGAGCGTCGGCGCCAACGTGGTCTCGCGTCGCGCTCGTGGATCCCGACCGTGCTGTCGTTTGGCACCGTCGTGCTGACGGCCGTGGCGCTGGTCCTGTATTTCGCCCTGCGCTGAGTGCCCCGCTGGCGGGGCCCGGGCGTCTAGCGCGCGGCGAAGTAGATGATCAGCGCGATCGCGACGAGCACGAACAGCGCTACCGGCGCGAGCTGGGCCCGCCGGCGCACCCGTACGTCGAGGTACTTGTCGAGCTCGGGAATCCCGTCGCCGGTGGGCTTCGCGTCCTCGGTCTCGGCCCTGACCACTTCGGGGTTGACATACGCGGCGGGGCGGGGTGCCATCGCCAATGCGGGGGGCACCTGAATCACAGCCGAGGCGCGGGTGGCGATGTCGGCGGGGGTGCGGAGCTGGAGCACGGTCACGCCGATCAGCAGCTCATCCCCGGGGTCCAAATGGGCTGGGCCGATCAGCTCGTTGTGGTTGAGGAACGTGCCCTGCGCGGACTCGAGATCCTCGGCGATCACCGCTCCATCCGGCTGTGGCGTCACGCGGACGTGGCGACCGGACAGCTCGCCATCTTCGAGCTGCAGATCGGCGTCGCTGTCGCGGCCGATGACGATCGGCCGGTCGAGGGCGATCTGCCGCCCGGCGCCTGGTCCTTCGATCACCTCCAGGGTCAACGGGCCCGCCACGGCGCGAGCATATCGTCGCCCCCGGCGCCGTGCAACGGCTCACGAGCCCGCCGTCCATCTGCCCCTTACAACGCCGCCGATCCGCCCTTGTCAGGTGATTGGTCAGTGGTTAGGCTACGCGCTCTTGCCCGCAGCAGCTCCACGTGATTCGGTGATCGCGGTGGTGGGGGAAGGGTTCGGATCCCTGATCGTCCACTGCACTGCGCGGTACCTTGGATTCGAGAACCGCCAGATCACGATCTTCGGCCCCGGCGACAACCCGGTGGGGACCTATCAGCAATTTGCCTACAACCTCGGGCAGACCGTCCTGCGCTCGGAGTCTGAGTCCCATTTCCTGGCCCCCGACTGGCCGACGTTCGCCCAGCTCGACGCTTATTCGCACAAGTCGCTGAAACCGCTGTGGCGCTCCACCCGCCGCCAGTACAACCCAGGGGTGCCGGAGATCCTCACCGAGGCTGCCGTGGTGGCTCGACGCACCGAATGGAACGACGCCCGCATTCCATCGCGAGTCGGCTGGCTCCAGCGTGAGATGAGCCCGATGCCGCACTTCGTCCTCTACGACGAGCAGGCGAACTTCATCGGGCGGGCGAAGCACGTGATGCTCGCCCCGGGACACGGTCCGCTGTCATTTCCGCCGGTGCTGGCGCGCGCCCGCAAGGACCCCGAGATCGCGGACCGGGTCGTCCAGGCCTACGAGCCCAAGCAGTACGCGGCCGGTGGCCGCTACGTCGTGCTCGGCGCGGGGATCGCCTCGGTCAACGAGTGGGCCAACATCCTCGATCAGGGAGGTTCGGTACTCGCGCTGACCCGCAGCCCGCAGCCGGAGACCCAGGATCTGAACGTGCCTCGCTGCCTGTTCGAGTCGGTAGGCATCGACGCCTATGTTCAGCTGCCCTTCGATCAGCGGATCGAGTTCCTCGGCCAGGTGCTGCGCGGGACCCGGCCGGAGCGCCGGCAATGGCTGTCAAGGATCAGGGCGGGACAACAAGACGGGCGATTCGACGCCCTCGTCGGGGAGATCGACAAGATCGAACCGGGCCGGGCCGGGCTGCGCGTACACGTGGTGAGCAAGGAGGGCGAGGATCCCGGGTGGCTCGACGTCACCGGTGTGGTGGCCGGAACCGGCTTCAACAAGTCGGTGCTCACGATTCCGCTACTGCGCCGGCTGATCGAGTACTACAACGTGCCGATGGTCCAAGGCCGCATGCAGCTTCAGACCAATTGCGGCGTCCCGGGCCTGGACCGCCCGGAGTCGCGACTCTGCTGTATGGGCCTGATCGCCAACAATGTGATCCCGCATGGCGACACGATCGCGGGTCTGAAGTTCATCGGCCGGCGATTCGTGGCCGACTGTGCCCGGGCCGAGCACCTGCGCAAGCGCCCGTTCATCTCCCGTCTCGCCGTCCAGGCTTCGATGGGACGGGATGTCGCCCGCGCACTCCGCACCGTGACCCCGACCCAGCAGCTGGCCTGACATGTGTCCGACGGTCCTCGGTCGCGTGCAGACCAGATGGGCGATCCTGATCATCCCGGCGATCATCGCCGGGGCGATCTCCGCCGCCACCGGAAACCTGGGCTGGATCGTCCTGATCGGGCTCTACTTCCTGATCGGCGTCGCGCTGGACACGGCGTTCTACCCGTTCATCATCCGCTGGCAGCCGCCGTGGCTGACCTTCACTCTGGCGGTGGGGGAGTTCGCGCTGGTGTACATCGCGGCGCACTTCCTGAAGGTGCCCCTCAGCGATCTCGACGCGATCCTCGAGTACTGGATCGCGTGGTGGATCGCAATCTGGACCAAGGTGGTGATCCTGCCGCTGCTGTCGTTGAGCTGGATCGAGAACGCAGGTGAGTTCCGCTCGACCGACTGGTCGGTGGCGCCCGAGTACCTGCCGCTCCCGGTTACCGCGTTCACCCCGCAGCAGGTGGGGGCGGGTCCTCCACCGCTGGCGCGGGAGTTCTCGGCCGCCGCGATCGAGATTCCGGAGGAGCTGCGCAGGGCTCCCAGTCCGTCCGGGGTCCATCGCATCCCCACCGGATCGCTGCCTGACCCACAGCCGTCGGGCTGACCGAGATCAAGCCTCCGGGTCGGTGATCGGTCCGGCCGCCGCCGGCACCGCGGCGGACGCCGGCGCGTCAACCGGCTCGCCCCACAGCTTCATCCGGCCGACCCGGCCACGGATCTCCACCTCTTCGAAGTACACCAGGTCCTCGGCGGGCTCCTGGAGCGCCGCTCGGGTGGCGTCGGAGAGCAGCAGCTGGTGCGGGGTGCCCTTGGTGAGCCCCTCGATCCGAGACGCGGTGTTGGTGGTGTCGCCCACTGCGGTGTACTCGACCCGGCGCTCTGAGCCGACCTGGCCCGACATGACCGGGCCGCTGTTGAGTCCGATCCCCATCCGGAAGCCGTCCCCGAGACTCTCCGATTGGAGCCACGCGTTGAAGCGGGGCAGCCGCACCTGGAGCATCTCGCGGGCGGCGCCCAGCGCCCGATCGGCGTGGTCCGATTGCGGCAGGGGCGCTCCGAACACGGCCATGATTCCGTCGCCCATGTACGCGACCAGCGTCCCACCATGATTGAGGATCGCGTCGCTCATCTCGCTCAGGTAGTGATTGAGCACGTCGATCACCTGATCGGGCGTCAGTGATTCGGCGAAGCTGGTGAATCCGCGCAGGTCGCTGAACATCACCGTGCCCTCTCGCTGGATCCCACCCAGCCGCAACCCGTCGGCGCTGGCCAGGACCTCGTCGACCACGTTCTCAGGGACGAAGCGCGAGAACAGGTCGCGGACGCGAATTCGCTCAAAGGCTTCGGTCACGAGCTGCACCGCCAGTGCGCCGATGCTGGACAGGATCAGCGCGGCCTCGGCGTAGACGAACGCGACGATCAACCCGGCGCTGAAGGCCAGCATCACCGCGACCGCGAAACCCACTCCGATCGCCACGGCCAGGGCCATCGACGGTATGGGGCCCAGGCGCATGCTGATCAACGGGACAGCGACTCCCATCAGCACGATCAGCACCACGTTGAGCCAGCCGGGGGCGGATGTCAGCGGTAACCCACGCAGGATTGTGTCGACCGCGTTGGCGTGGATCTCCACACCGGGCATCTGCGGGTCGGTCGAGGTCGCGTGGAGGTCCTGGAGGTTCGGCGCGGTCGCGCCGATCACGGCGATCTTGTTCTTGAAGAAGTCGGGCGGCAGCCGTTCGCTGGCCGGCTGCCCCTTGTAACCGACCACCGTCGAGAACGACACCGACCGGAACGTCCCCGCCGGCCCGAGGAAGTCAATCCACGCTCCCGCGCCGGCGAACTTGCGCGGATCAACCGGTTTGTGGGTGGCGATCTTGGCGGTGACCACGTCGAGCGCCGTCAGCCCACCGATGCTGTAGACCGTGCGCCGGATCACCGCCCCCGGGCCGACCGGGAAGCCGCCGTTGCCCGCCTGCGCCCCGACCTGGTGCAGCAGCTTGAGGCCATTGGGGTCACCCAGGAACATGACGTTCCCTTGCTCATCGGGTTCGGTATTGGACACCACCGTCAGGCCGTGATGGGAATCGAGCGCGTCGAGCAACGCGTTGTCGTCCTTCTGTCCCAACTCGCTCGGCTCGCTGGTCTGCACGTCGAATGCCACCGCTCGCGGATGCTCGGCCAGGATCGTGCCGATCAGCTTGCCGTCCAGAGCGCGCGGGAAGGGCCACTGCTTGTCGAGATCCTGAAACGACTTGGAATCGATCGTGACCAGCACGATGTTCGAGGGAGCACGCTCCTTGCCCCGGATCGAGAACCGCGTATCGATGGTCTGGCCCTCGAGCGTCTTCAGAACGCTGGTGGCATAGCCGGCGAGGGCGAGCCCAATCGCTGCCAGGGCAGTCAGGGTCAGCAACAGCACCTTCAGCTGCCGGTTATCCCTGAGGATTCGCTTTGATCTCACTGGGAAGGCCCCTGTCCCCGAGCGCATCCACCGCAGTACGGCGAGGCCAGGCAGACGCTCATGGAGTCTACGGGCTCGTGTGTCTGGCAGCAAGCGCGATTGACGACGCGCGGCGGGCCGACTACCGTCCGGACTTGTGCGCTCCGATGTGCGTGTTAGGGGCGCCCGGTGATCGAAGCATCAAGGGGTTCTGATGGCTAGCGCGCCAATCACGATCGTGATCGCCGACGATCACGCTGTGGTACGCCAAGGCATGCGGCTGCTGCTAGAGGCGGAGGCAGATCTAGCGGTGGTCGACGAGGCCAGCGACCTGCACCAGACGGTGGCAGCGCTGCGCAAGCATGCACCCGCGGTGCTGGTGCTCGACCTGCACATGGGGCGCGAGCTCAGCCTGAGCACGATCGCCGAGCTCCGCGCCACGTCGCCGGTGACCGCGGTAGTGATCCTGACGATGGACGACGACCCCGCGTTCGTGGCGCCGGCTTGGAGCGCGGGGGCGGCTGGCTATGTGCTGAAGGAAGCCTCACGGGCAGATCTCGTCCGCGCGATCAGGGCCGTCGGGGCCGGAGGCCGTTACCTCGACCCGGCGATCGGGGGGCTCGCCCTTGGTGCCGGCCACGACACGGCCTTGACCGAGCGCGAGCTGGAGGTTCTCAGACTCGTCGCGCTGGGATACACAAACGCCGAAATCGCCAAGCAGATGTACATCAGCCCTCGCACGGTGGAGACACACCGCGCGAACCTTCAGGGGAAGCTCGGCATGGCAGGGCGGCCACAGCTCGTCCGCTACGCACTCGAGCACGGCGTGATCCATCGATGACCGAGGCGCGAACGGACTCGTCCCCGCTGATCGACTCGCGCCTCAGCGCGAAGGCGCGCGAACTTCAGCTCGAGGCCGCCGAGCACCGAGTGGTCGAGCAGCTCCGGCTGACGGCCGCAGCGCCCGCGTCGCGGCGCCGGCTGGTGATCGTGGCCACGGCGGCGGCGTTGTTCGCAGTCGTGTTCGCGGCTCGGCTGCTCGTGCACGACCCGGACGCGCTGCTGGCCAACTTCTACGCGGTCCCGGTCATCCTGCTCGCTGCGGAGTTCGGCCCCCGCGTCGGCGTGCTGGCGGCGATCGGGTCCCTGGGTCTGGTGTTCGCCTGGGCCGCGATTGAGAGCGTTCACGTCGCGCCGCTCGGATACATCTCCCGCGAGGCCGCGCTGCTGATTGCGGGGGTGGTGGTGGGGCGCTTCTCCGAGCGCCTGCGCGAGGACATCGCCGAGCGCCGCAGCGCGCAGCGCCACCTGGGGCTTTATGCCGACCAGCTTGAGCGGGCCAACGATCAGCTGGGTCGCAGCGTTGAGCGGCTCGAAGCGATCGGGGAGATCGCCCGCGCGGTCGGTGACGAGCCGGATCTGGAGAGGGTGCTGTCGCTCGTGCTTGCCCACGCCCGGGAGATCGTCGCCGCACAGACAGTGGCGGTCTATCTGCTCGACGGCAGCGACCTGGTCGCGGTTGCGACCGATGGGCTCCCGAGCGACCTGCGCCGGCGGCTGCCGGTCGCGGGGCCGCTGTTCCAGCAGGTCCTGAGCGACGGCCGCGCGCGCCGGGCCACGGCCGCTGAGCATCCTTCAGAGCTTGCCCAACTGAGGCCGCAGAGCCGCACCGCAATCTTGGCTCCGCTGGCGTACCGCGGCGACGTCGCCGGGGTTCTGGTCGGCCTGGACCGGGCCGATGGGCGGCCGTTCGACGCCGAGGACGAGGAGCTCCTGATGTCGGTGGCCGCCAGCGCAGCCACCGCGGTCGCCACCGTGCGGTCGGTGGCGGAAGCACGCCTGCGGGTCAGCCTGGAGGCCTCAGAGCAGGCGCGGGCGCGGTGGGCCCGCGAGCTGCACGACGAGACCCTGCAAGGATTGACCGGGGCCCGGATGGTGCTGTCGGCCGGCCTGGCGCGCGACCACCTCGAGGCGCTTCGGGAAGCCGCGCAGGCCGCGGACGGTCACTTGGGCGAGGAGATCCGGAAGCTGCGGGAGCTGATCGCCGAGCTTCGCCCGGCGGCGCTGGATGACCTCGGCCTGGGTCCGGCGATCGACTCACTGGCCAAGCGCCAGGCGGCGACCGGGCGATTCTCGATGGCGACCGAGGTCGTCCTCGACGGCCAGGAGCGGCTGAGCCGTGACACCGAGAACGCCATCTACCGGATCGTCCAGGAGGCTCTCAACAACGCTGTCAAGCATGCCGATGCGCGATCGGTGCGGCTCCGCGTCGAGCAGTTCGCCGATCACCTGGAGATCAGCGTGGAGGACGACGGCCGCGGGTTTGATCCAGATTGCGTGCGCGAGGGCTTCGGGATCACCGGCATGCGCGAGCGCGCGCTGCTCGAGGGTGGCCGGCTGACGGTCACATCGAGCGACGGTGGTCCGACGGCTGTCACCGCGGATCTGCCGCTGCCGGCCTGAAGATCAGGCGCTGCGTTCGCCTAGGAATCCGGCGGAGTCTTCGAGCCCTCGGGCTGGGGATCGTCGCCCCCGATCACCGGGATGCTCAGCCGCGACCACGGGCGGATCGTCCCCGACAGCCCCCGAGCCATGAACGGCTCTCCGGCCATCGACCACCTGAACTGGGTCACGCTCTCGCTGGGCGCGAACACGCCGGGCCGCGTCCCGCGGCGCACGAACAAGACAGGCGCCGGGGCTGCGTTCGCGATCGCCGAGCGCGTGGCTCCCAAACCCTCGCGGCGCCAGCGGTCCGAAAGCCCGAGGACCAGCAGGCCGGCGCCCCGGGCCGCTTCGACGATCCCGCCGCGGCCGCCGGCCACCACCAGCGGCTCGGTGGCCACCCCGGTGGCCTGCTGGACGAGCAGGCCGGCGTCGGCGAGCATCCGGGTGACCGACTTGCCCTCGTCGGTCTGCCCGGCTGCGCCGAGCAGCTTGACGGGCGCTCCCGTGCTGGCCGCTAGCCACGATCCGAGCTCAAGCGCCGCCCAGTCGTGCTCGGCTCCTCCGAACGGGACGAGCACCGGCCGCTCAGGGCCGACGATGATTTCGTCTCCCTCCTTGGCCACCAGCACCGCCACGTCACATTCGGCGCGCTCGAGCACAGGCGCCACCTCTCCCAGCGGCACTCCATTCCCGATCAGCCGCCTTCGGCCTGCGGTGAGCACGAGATCCACGGGCTCCCGCTCGACGATCCGCACCATGTCGTTGCCCGGGCTGGAGGACGTCAGGGCGACACCGCGGGCTACCACGCCCTCCGCCGCCAGCCGGTCCCGCTGCTCGTTGATGGCCTGAGAAGCCCGCTCGAGCAACAAGTTCTCGGTCTGCAGACCACCGCGCACGCCGGCGCCGGCACCCCGGGGCGGCTCGACGAAGCGGGCGATGATCAGCTCGCGTCGCGGCTCTGAGCCTGCCAGCGGCTCGGCGATCGCGATCAGCTGGGGCAAGGCCGCATCCGTCTGGGGGGCGACCAGGATCGAGTGTTCCGGCCTGGCCAGCTCGGGCTGCTCTCGCTCGGCCTCCTCGGCTGCAGCCGCGAACTCGTCCTCGACGGCGGACCCGTACTCGTTGCGCGGGTCCAGGAGCCGCAACAGCGGCCCGGCCATCATCGTGGTCACGATCGCCATGATCACCAGCGCCGCGAACAGCGCGTCCGAGATCGCGCCAACTTGAAGCGCCAGGTTGAGCACGATCAGCTCAGTCAGCCCGCGGGTGTTCATCAGCGTCCCGATCACTGCCGACTCCCGCCAGCCGAAACCGCTGACCCTCGCCGCGATCGCAGCTCCAGCCAGCTTGCCTGCGATGGCGATCACGATCAGGACGGCGGTGATCGCCCACAGGCCCGGACGGTCGAGCAGCCCGATGTTGGTCTTCAGCCCGGTGTAGACGAAGAACAGCGGGAGCAGCAGCGTGACCACGAAGTCCTCGATGCGCCGGGTCACCTCCTCGGTCAGCCGGGCGTGGCGTGGCATGACGATCCCCATCATGAAGCCGCCGAAGATGAACGCGATGTTGATCTCCTCGGTTATGTAGGCGGCGACGAGAACCCCGATGATGATGGCGGCGAACCAGACGGGCGGGATGCGGCCGACTTCGTCGAAGGCCGTGCCCATGCGGGCGAGGATCCGCCGCACGATCAGCACCATCACGAGTGTGAACGCCACCGCCTCGCCAATCGTCTTGGCCACGTCGCCGAACGTCCCCGACACGGTGATCGTGATCGCCAGGGCGATCAGGAACCACGCCGTCACGTCGTCGATCGCGGCGCAGGCGATCGCCAGCGCTCCGACGGGGCGCTTGAGCATCCGCCGCTCGGCGAGGATCCGCGCCAGCACCGGGAAGGCGGTGATCGACATCGCGACGCCCATGAACAGCGCAAATGCGACGAACTTCTTGTTGGGTCCGATCAGCTTGTAGAGCGGCAGCGCGACCGCGATTCCCAGCATCATCGGGACGGCGACGCTGGCGTTGGAGATCATCGCCGCCGGGGCGATCCTCCCTCTCAGCTGCTCGGTGTCGACCTCCAAGCCGATCAGGAACATGTAGAAGATCAGCCCCAGGTTGGCGGCGACGCCCAGCGCAGGCAGGACGTCGGTGGGGAACAGCGTCGCCTGGAGGTTTGGCGAGATCGCGCCGAGCACCGACGGTCCCAGGCAGATCCCCGCGATCACCTCGCCCATCACCCTCGGCTGGCCGATCTTGACCGCCGCGATACCGAAGATCCGCGCCACCAGCAGCACGATCGCCACGGACAGGAAGAACGCCGCCACCAGCTTGTTGAAGTCCTGGCGCACCTTGACGGCGGTGAACTTCTCGCCGGCGGGAGGCAATCCCGACGGCGTCGTGAGCACGGGCTTGGCCGCCGGCGCGGCCGCCGGCGCGACAGGCTTGGCCGGCGTAGCCACCTGGAGAGGGATCAGCTGCACGTTCTGCAGCTGGAGGTCGTTGGCGGTGGCAGTGAGCCGGACGGTGCCCCCCTTGACGCAGCCCACGTCCCCGGAGACTGCGCCGGTCTTGGTCGAGTACGTGACGGTGCCGAGCTTCTGCGGCGGGTTGCCTGCTGTCACGGTATACGCCGACGGCGAGCCGGCCAGCTTGAACGTTCCGCCGAAGCAGGTCGAGCGCGGCGAAACCCCGTAGCTGCCGGCGATCTGGGTGGGGATCCGCGGCGTCGCGGTCCCCGGATCAGGCGGCTCGCTCTTGAACGTGGCGGCGAACGGGGCACCCCCGATCGTCCCCGAGATTGAGCCCTTCGGACCGGGGATCGCCACCGCGTTGACGTTCCGATCACCGCCTGAGACACAGCCAGCCGTTCCGGTCAGCCGGTAGCCCCCATTGGCGAGGGCTCCCGGGTGCAGCCGAAGCTCGCCCGACAGGGTGCCCTGGTTGTTCGCGAAGTTGACGAATTGCCCCGATTGCTTGACGGTGAACAAGGGTCCCGCTGTGGCCGGCTGCGCTGGGGCCGTGGGCGGCAGCGGGGCTCCACCCGGCGGCGGAGGAACCGGTCCCAGGCACGCGTTCGGGCCGGTCGCTGCGTAACCCCCGGCGATCGCCGGAAGCGCCTGCTCGGTCTGCCCGTGATCGAAGACGATCGCCACCACTGCGATGGTGATCGCCGCCAGGATCACGTAGAAGGTGATCGCCCGCCGAAGCATCCGCCCTCGTGCCATACCGTTCTGAGAAGAGATCGACACCCCATCTCCGCTGTGGTCCGCGCAATCGGTGCGGGCCGGCCGTCTCCCGCCGCGGCTCGCCGCTAACGCCGGAACCTAGCCCATCCCGCCCACCCGCGCATCCGGCCGGCGCGGTCGAATACATCCGTAAGACGCCGCAAAGTTGTGGGATGCTCGAGATCCGGGCCAAGGCCTTGCGGCTCAAAGTTCGTCACCGAGTCTGTTCCCGGGCGATATGATGCGATCGCCCGCGGGGAGCGGGCCGACCGATACCGATGAGGGGTGCTGGAAGCAGCCACGTCCATGCAGAAGCGTTGTGGTCACCTCATGCGCCGGGTGTGTGGGTCGCATCCGTTGGAGTTCAACCGAGGGAGCATTACTCATGCTAAAGCTGGGAACCAGGACCGTCAGGCTGCGGTCACTTATCGTCTGGGCGCCGTGTCTGGTGGTGGTACTCGCGTTCGCCGGCGTGCCTGCGGTCGCGATCGGCAAGCCGAGGCAGGTCGGCGCCGTCTACACCGAGACGAACGGCACCGGAAGCTCAACCAATGACAACGCGGTCGAGGTCTACGCCCGGTACAGCAACGGATTGCTCAAGCGGATCCAGGTGGTGGGAGCCGGCGGCAAGGGTGGTCATCAACCGCAGCCGGGCTTCAACTTTCCAGCACCGATCCTGGACACGCAGAGTGAAGTCGTGCTGACGGACAACGGGAAGTGGCTGTACGCGGTCAACGCCGGCAGCGATACGATCGCCGTGTTCAAGGTCAGCAACACGGGCACCCTGAAGCTGGTCCAGGACGCGCCGGCGGGCGGTGTGTTCCCGTCGAGCATCACGATTCACGACCGGTGGCTGTATGTGCTCACGATCAACACCTTCAGCATCGAAGGCTTCAAGATCGGTGGCAACGGCAAGCTGACGGCGATCGCCGGGCAGGGCCAGGTCCCGCTCAAGGGGAACTCCGGGCCGGGGCTGCCGCGGCAGGTCGGATTCGACAACACGGGTAAGCGGCTCGTGGTCTCGCTCCTGATCACGCCAGCCGCCGCAATGGGGATGGCCCCGCCGACGCCGAAGCAGTCGATCGACACGTTCGCGGTGCGCGGCAATGGAAAGGTGGGCGCGGCCGTGCCGCAGGACGCGACCAGCGTCGGCCCGTTCGGGTTCACGTTCAACCTCCAGAACGACCTGCTGATGACGCAAATCGTCGCCCCCGCGGGCGCGCCCGGCGACCTCGCCAGCTACTCGCTCCGCGGCAGCACCGGTCTGAGTCCGATCGCCACCAAGAGCAGCAACGGCTCGCTGCCGTGCTGGGTGGAGACGACCGCAGACGGCAGACATGCCTACGTCGTGAACACCGGCGGCCGCGACCTGAACCCGGGCCTGTTCGGCGGCGGCGTACCGAACGTCGCGACCTACTCGGTCTCGCCCTCGGGCGGGCTGAAGCTGCAGGGGCTGACCCCCGGCCGCAGCGACGAGGTCGCGGAGACCGACGATGCGGTTAGCCGCGACAGCAAGTACCTGTATGTCGTGGCGCCGCTGGCCGGCAACAGCAGTACCCCTGGGCACGCCAGCCACATCGACGAGTACAAGATCGGCGTACGGGGCACGCTCAAGTACCTCGGCCAGACGCCGAACACCGGCGCCCTGGGCGACAGCGGCCTGGCAGCGTCCTAGCGCGACCAGAAGCGGCGTGGTGGGTCGCTGAGCTGCCGGCGGATCGGCAGCTCAGCGGCCTCGCCGTGCCGTGGTTCTGGTGACGGGAACACCGGTCAGGAGGCGCCGCGCAACCTGCGCCCGGCGTGCTCCACGGCCACGCTCACACCGGCTGGGCGATCGCCTCCATGAACAGGTTCTCGATCCCGGCGGCGTCCGTCTGACGTGCTTCGGCCAGCGTCAGGCCCTCGTCGCTGAACAACCCGTCCTGGTCCCAGCGATCGGGGTCGAGGCTGACCGCATACGGGTTGATCTTCCTGTCCTCCGCGGGAGCAGCGTCGCCGAGGTTACGAACCGCGCGGTGGAAGATGATCACCGCCATCGCCTCCATGATGTCCGCCGTCTCGCGCAGTCTGGCCTTGATCTGCTCGTCGTCGTAGCCGGCGATCATGTCCGTGTGGCGCTCGAACATCGCCGGGAAGCCCTGGGGGGGGATCATCGCGCGGCGGTACTCGCGGTCCTCAAGCTCGTTCCACTTGTGGAACAGCCGCTCCAGCTGCTTGGTGATCGCCCATGTCCGCTCGAGGTCCGGGCGCACCGCCTCCATCAGCTCGCGATCCGTCAGCTTGCGGTGGAAGAACAGCAGCCCCAGCACACCCCAGTAGTAGAACGTGTTGGCGACGATCTTGACCGACATGACGACAGGGTTGCCCCAGAACCCGTACTGGTCCTCGTACTGGGACAGCCCGGTCCGGTAGAGGTTCAGGTACAGGTCGTCGTGGGCGCGGGCCCGCTCGGCTACGTCCTCTCCGTCGAGCTCCCGGGTGATCAGGTCGGTAGTGAGCGTGTTGACAATCGAGATGTAATCCGAGCCCGGTGAGTAGAACGGATCGAGGAACGGGCCCGCCTCGCCGACCAGCGCCCAGCGCTTGCTGCCGTCGAATTCCTGCTTGCACCCGTACGAGAAGTTCTCGACCTTGAGGAAGTCCTCGACCTGGTCGCGCCGGCTGTCCAGCGCTTCACCGAGCTGGGGCTCGTACTCGCGGATCCAGTCCAGCGCGCCCTCGAGCGTGTCGAGGCGATCCCAGGGGTGGAAACGAGGGTCGGCGCAGATGCCGATCGAGATCGGGCCGGAGGCGAGCGGGATCATCCACACCCAGTAGCCCTTGCCGCACAGGTGGTTGGTCGAGTTCTTGCGGAAGCCGCGCTCTGGGACTCGGGTCCAGAAGTCCTCCTCGTCCTGCGGAGCCCAGTCCTCCAGATCCATGCCGCCGGCAAGGCGGAACCACGACGAGTTGACGTTGTGGTTGTTGTCCTCCAGCAGACCCAGTTTGCGCTTGAGGATGAACGAGCGGCCGCTGGCGTCGACGAGCCAGCGCGCCTTGATCTTGCTCTCCTCGCCGCCCGGGCCGCCACGGACGATCGTGACCACGTGCGGGTCGCCGACCTCAACGTCAGTGATGAACGCGCCCTGGAACAGGTCGTTGTCTGCCTCGACGTTCTTCTCGGCGAGGAAGTTCTCGAAGCGGCCGCGGTCGAACTGCCAGCTCGGCACCGGCGTGTGGGCCGTGGCGCCCAGCTCGATCCGCTCGGCCAGGTTGCGGTTGTCACCCGCGCCGAACCAGAACCGCAGGCCTGACTTCTGCACCTGCCGCTTCTGCATGTGGTCCATCAGGCCGAGGACCTCGCCGAAGTAGTTGCACGCGACCGCTTGGGTCGATTCGCCGACCTTGAAGGCGGCCTCGGGCGCGAGCCCGGGACGTTTCTCGGCGATGAAGATCGTGGATTCCGGGCGCGCCCCCTTGAGTTGCAGACCGAGGGTCAGGCCGGCAAGGCCGCCTCCCAAGACCGCCACGTCATAACGCTCCGCCGGCTGCTTCTCGTGACTCACAGTCCCCTCCTATCGTAAAGCCCCTTCTCGCCAGCACCGAAGGGCGCGGCCCGCGTCGATCCTATCCGGCGAAGTGCCGTGGCCGCTACCGCTGTGCTGAGGGCACGCGGCAGCTCGCGTGCAAGGCGACAGGGGTCCAGGCGGCAGCGCCCGTGCGAAGCGGGCGGCGAAGCAGGGCGCTCAGTCCCGGAGCTTAGGCTGCCGGATTGGTGGCGTTCAGCGTCCCGCACTCGGGACACTGAATGAACGCACCGAAGAGATCGCCTTCGCTGACTCCTTCGGCCAGCGTATGACCGCAGCTGCCGCAGAGGAGCCGATCAGGACCGTCTCCGCTGAACGCCAGCTTGCCCTTCGGAGGGGCATGGATGATTGCGCTGTCGCGAGGTGCTGCTTCCACGACGCCAAGTGATCTGTCGGACATCGGCGAAAGCTTACTCACGCCGGCTGGGCGATCGCTTCCATGAACAGGCGCTCCATCCCGCCGGCGGGTGACTGGCGAGCCTCAGCCACCGTCATACCCTCGCGGCCCAGCATGCCGTCGGCCTCCCAGCGAGCCGGGTCGAGGCTGATCGCGTAGGGATCGATCCTCTGATCCTCGCCGGGAGCGGCATCGCCGAGGTTGCTGGCTGCCCGGTTGAAGGCCAGCACGGCATACGCCTCGAGCAGATCCGCCGTCTCGCCCATGCGGGCCTTGATCTGCTCGTCGTCGAAGCCGGCGATCAGATCTGTGTGCCGCTCGAACATCGCCGGGAAGTCCCGTGTCGGGACGATCGCTCGCCGCCACTCGCGGGCCTCGAGCGCGTTCCACTCCCGGTACATGGCCTCCAGCCGCACGATTATGCGCTGCATGCGTTCGATATCTGGGCGGACGGCGGCCATCAGGTCGAGGTCGGTGAGCTTGCGGTAGAAGAACAGCAGCGCCAGGCAGCCCCAGTAGTAGATGTTGTTGCCGGAGATCTTGACGTTCATCACCGCGGGGTTGTCCCAGAACACGTACTGGCCCTCGTACTCGGTCAGATGGACCTGGTAGGCGCGGAGGAAGAAGTCGTTGTGCGCCGTGGCCCGCTCGACCACGTCCTCGCCGTCGAGCTCCCGGGTGATCAGGTCGGCCGAGAGCGTGTTTGAGAAGGAGATGAAGTCGGAGCCAGGCGAGTAGAACGGATCGAGGAACGCTCCCGCCTCGCCGACCAGGCACCACCGTGCGGCGCCGTCGAACACCTGCTTGCAGCCGTAGGAGAAGTTCTCGACCTTGAGGAAGTCCTCGACCTGCTCACGGCGGCTGTCGATCGCGTCGCCCACCTGGGGCTCGTGCTCCTTCGTCCACGCGATCAGCTTCTCGAGTGTGTCCATCTGATCCATCGAGTGGAAGGCGGAGTCGGCCACCACGCCGATCGAGATCGCCCCCGAGGACAGCGGGATCAGCCACATCCAGTAGCCCTTGCCGCACAGGTGGTTGGTCGAGTACTGGCGCAGTCCTCGCTCCGACATCCGGGCGAAGAACTCGTCGTCGTGCGGATCGGCGAAGTCCTCGATGTCCAGGCCTCCGGCCAGCCGCAGCCAAGACGAGTTGACCATGTGGCCGTTCTCCTCCAGCAGGCCGAGCTTGCGCTTCAGGATCCAGGAGCGGCCGCTCGCATCGACGACCCAGCGCGCCTTGATCGTGCTCTCCTCGCCGCCGGGGCCGCCGCGGACGATCGTCACGCGGTGAGGGTCGCCGAGCTCGACATTCGTGATGAACGCGCCTCCGAACAGGTCGATGCCGGCCTTATCGTTCTCATCTCCCAGGTAGTTCTCGAACCGGCCGCGATCGAATTGCCAGCTCGGCACCGGCGTGTGCTCCCGTGGTCCTCGCTCGACCCGCTGGGCGAGGCTGCTGTTGTCTCCCGCGGGGAACCAGAAGCGCAATCCGCACTTGCGGAGCTGGTCGTTCTCCATGTGATCGATCGCCCCGACGACCTCGCCGAAGTAGTTACACGCGATCTCCTGGGTTGACTCGCCCACCTTGAATGCAGCCTCAGGCGCGGGGCCCGGACGCTTCTCGGCAGTGAACACGCGCGTGTCGGGGCGGGCCCGCTTGAGCTGCAGGCCGAGCGTCAGGCCGGCCAGGCCACCGCCGAGGATCGCAACGTCGTACTCGTCAGCCGGTTGTTTGTCGCCGGGCATCCGTGGTCGCCTCCTCACACCGCCTGGGCGACAGCCTCCATGAACAGGTTCTCGAGTCCAGCCGCCCCGGTGTCGCGGGCTTCGGCCAGCGTCATGCCTTGTCCGCTGAGCATGCCGTCTGCCTCCCAGCGATCCGGGTCGAGGGAGATCGCATACGGGTTGATCTTTTCGTCCTCCCCTGGCGCCGCGTCGCCGAGGTTGGTTGCCGCGCGGTGGAACGCAACCACTGCGACGCCCTCCATCAGCTCGGCAGTGTCGGCCAGCTTGCGCTTGAGGGTCGCATCGTCGAACCCTCCGCCCATGTCGTTGTGCCGCTCCAGCATGGCCGCGAACGCCGAAGTGGGAACGATCGCCCGCCGCCACTCGCGGTCCTCGAGCGCGTGCCACTCGCGGAACATGGCCTCGAGCTGGCGGGTGATTGCCCAGATCCGCTCCAGGTCCGGCCGCACCGCGGTCATGAATTCGACATCGGTGTACTTGCGGTGGAAGAACAGCTGGCCCACCGTCCCCCAATAGAGGATGTTGTTGGCGCAGATCTTTACGGTCATGATCAACGGGTTGCCCCAGAACTCGTACTGCCCCTCGTACTGGGACAGCGCGACGCTGTAGGTACTCAGGTACAGCTCGTTGTGGGCTGCTGCCCGCTCCACGACGTCCGCGCCGTCGAGCTCCCGGGTGATCAGGTCAGTCGAGAGCGTGTTGGAGATCGAGATGAAGTCGGAGCCCGGGGAGTAGAACGGATCGAGGAACGGTCCGGCCTCGCCGACCAGGCACCAGCGGGCTGCACCGTCGAACTCCTGCTTGCAGCCATAGGAGAAGTTCTCGACCTTGAGAAAGTCCTCGACCTGGTCGCGTCGGGCGTCCAGCACCGCTCCGAGCTGGGGCTCGTGCTCGCGGATCCACTCGATCGCCCTGTCCAGCGTGTCCATCGTGTCCATCGGATGGAAGCGCTGCTCGGCCACGATCCCGATCGAGATCGGCCCCGAAGACAACGGGATCATCCACACCCAGTAGCCCTCGCCGCACAGGTGGTTCGTTGAGAACCTACGCAGGCCGCGCTCGGACATACGATCAAAGAACTCGTCGTCGTCGGGGTCGACCCAGTCCTCGATATCGACGCCGCCGGCGAGCCGGAACCAGGCCGAGTTGACATGGTGGCCGTTTTCCTCGAGCAATCCGAGCTTCTTCTTGAGAATCCAGGAGCGGCCGCTGGCGTCGACGACCCAGCGGGCCTGCACGGTGCTCTCCTCGCCCCCCGGGCCGCCGCGGACGATCGTGACCTTGTGGGGATCGCCGATCTCGACGTTGGTGATGAAGCTGCCGCCGAACAGGTCGACGCCCGCTTCCAGGTTTCTCTCACCGAGGTAGTTCTCGAACCGCCCGCGGTCGAGCTGGTAGCTGGGGATCTCCAACGGACGGTTGATTCCACGCTCGATCCGTTGGGCGAGATCGCACTTGTCTCCACCGGGAAACCACCAGCGCAGCCCGAACTTGCGCAGTTCGTCGGACTCGAGGTGATCTTCCAGGCCGAGGACCTTGCCGAAGTAGTGAGCCGAGACCTCAACGGTTGACTCTCCCACCTTGAACGCCGCCTCGGGTGCCGAGCCGGGGCGCTTCTCGGCGATGAACACACTGGTTCCGGGGCGGGCCTGCTTGAGCTGCAAGCCGAGCGTCAATCCCGCCAAGCCTCCGCCCAGAATCACGACGTCGTAGCTGTCAGCGGGATGCCGGTCTTCTTCCACCTTGCCCTCCTCTGCCCTCCGGCACGTGCCGTGGGGCGGATCTTATCCGCGCCTCGTTTACAGATTTCAGCATTCGCGGTCCGTCCCTATAGGCCGAGCATCGACGCGATCCGGATCCGCTGGGTCTCATTGGTGCCGGAGTAGATCGGGCCGCCGACGGCATCTCGCAACGCCTTTTCCATCCCGTATTCACGCATGTAGCCGCGGCCGCCGAAGATCTGCACGGCGTTCAGCGCCGAGTTCAGGTTGGCCTCACTCGTGATCAGCTTGGCCATCGAGATCTCGGTTGTCACGTTGCGGCCGCGCGAGAACCGCCGGGCGGTGTCGTACAGGTGCTTGCGCGAGGTCTCCAGCCCGATCTTCATGTCGACGATCTTGCCTGCCACGTATTGGTTTGAGCCGATCGCCTGACCGAACGACTGCCTGGTCTTGGCGTACTGGATGCAGCGCTCCATCCGCTCCTGCATCTCGCCCACCATCATCATGAAGATGCACAGGATCTCCCAGTTCATGATGTGCTCGAGGATGAAGAAGCCGGCTCCGGGCTTCCCGACCATGTTCTCCTTGGGAACGCGGCAATCGCGGAAGTCGAGCTGGCAGAACGGGCAGGTGTTGAGCCCCAGCTTGGGAATCGGGTCGCCGACGGTGAATCCAGGCGTGTCGGTGGGGACCAGGAACGCGGTGATCCCGGCCGCGCCGCTGCCGGTCTCGCTCTTGGCGTAGACCGTGATCACGTCGGCCAGTGGACCGCTGGTGATGAACAGCTTCTGGCCATCGAGCACGTAGGCGTCGCCGTCCTGCGTCGCGGTGGTGATCATCGCGGTCGCGTCAGAGCCTGCGGTCGGCTCGGAGATCGCGTGCGCACTGATCAGCTCGCCGTCGATCAGCTGCTTGAGGTAGCGATCCTTGAGCTCGTCGGAGCCGAACTTCTGAAGCGGCCGGGCAGCTGACACGAGCTGGGTGGCCAGCGTGAACAGCAGCCCGTTGTCCCGGCAGCCGTAGCCGAGGTGCTCGAGCACATAGACCAGCGTCAGGGCGTCGTGACCGAGCCCGCCCCACTCGGTGTCAAACGGGATCCGGATCAGGCCGGCCTCCCGGATCAGGTCCCATTTGGCCCGGTTGAACTCGTTCGCCGCGTCGTCCTCGATATGGCCGTCGTTCAGACGCTCGAAGTACGGGTCGAGCGACTTACGCAGCTGCTTCTGGTCGTCAGTCCATTCGCTCACGTACCGCGCTCGCTCAGTAGACGGAGGAGTGGATGCCGGACTCGGTGAGGCGGTGAGCCTCGTCACCCGTCAGGGCCGGCGTGAACATGCAGATCAGGCGCAGGTCCGCGCCCTCGTCGGCGCAGAGGTCGTGGCAGTCATGCTGGTCGAGCGCATACATGACCCCGGGAACGATCTCGTGCTCGGTGCCGTCCATCTCGATCACCTTGCCCTTGCCCTCGACGCAGTAGCACGCCTCGAGGTGGTTCTTGTACTCGAGGCGGGAGGTTGTGCCCGCGCGAACAATCGTGTCGGTCAACGTGTAGCCCATCCCGTCGGCCTCGAGCAGGAACCGGCGGCTGAGCCCGTTGCCCCATTCCACCGTCTTGACCTCATCCAGCTTGCGAATGATCATCGCTCTCCTCCTATTCAGGTGTGGTTTGAACGCCCTCTCGAACCTGACCCAGCTCGGCAAGCAATCCTTCGAAGTCCTCGACCACATCGCGACCGGCGGCTCGAGCATCTGCCACCCTCGCCACGCAGGTACTGCCGACGATCGCGGCATCGGCTCCGACGGCGGCCAGTCCGTCGATGTGGCTGCGGTTCTTGACGCCGAACCCGACGGCCACCGGAACGTCGGTCTGCTCGCGGAGCTTTGCGAGCACGGGGACCAGCGCGGTGTGGTCAGGCGGTCCCACGGTCCCGCTGCGGCCATAGTGGGCGACGAGGTAGATGTAGGCGGTGCCGTGTTGCGCGGCATCCGAGAGGACGGAGTCGGCAGAGCTCGAGTAGCAGGTGGTGACGATCGGCTGCCCCACCTCGGTGGCCGCCTCGTAGTACTCGTCGCGGAGCCGGGGAGGCAGCGCGTGCACGAGCAACCCGTCCGCGCCCACCGCCTTGACCATCTCGAGGAACTCCTTCATCGCCATTCCCTTGATCGAGTAGCTCCAGTCGGCAAGCAGCGCGATCTTCAGGTGGGAGAGCTCGGGCCGGACGGCGGCCACGAAGTCGAGCACGGACCGGCGGTCGATCCCATCGGCCAGCGCGCGACTGGCCGATTCGCGGATCACCGGGCCGTCGGTCGGAGAGTTCGGGAACGGGATCGCGAGCTCCAGGCAATCGACGCGGTACTCGTCCAGCATCAGCACGAGCTCCCTGAAGGTCTCGAGCGGGGGGTCGCCCGCGTTCAGGAACAGTGCAAGCCCGGGGCGCCCGGGACGCCGCGCTTGGAAAAAGGCTGCGCCCCCCGCCATCGCAACTACCCGGCCTGCGCCTTGGCGGTTGCCGCCTCGGCGGCCTTCGCGGCGGCGGCCTGTTCGCCGTGAGCCTTCAATTGCTCGATCAGCTTTGCCGGCGCGCCGCGTTCCATCGCCTCGGCGGCCATCGCCAGGCCCTGCTCCCAGTCTGCAGCGACCTCCGCGTTGACAGCGAGTGCCGCGGCGTTGAGCCGGATGCTCTCGATCGCTCCGGGCGGCCCGTCGCCGCCGATCAGGCGTATGAAGTGAGGCACCGTCTGCTCGAGGTCGCTGACCGGCAGCAGGTCGTCGAACGTGCCGTTGCCGAGGCCCAGCTCCTTGGGTTTCAGCAGGAACTCCTCGCGCTTGCCGCTGTCGTACACGTGGCTGTCGGTGACGCTCAGCAGCTCGTCGACGCCGAGCTCGTTCCAGGTGACCCAAACTCGCTTGCGGTCCTCCTCGTCGACCAAGCCGCGGAAGGTCGGCAGCACGCTGTGGTCCGATACGCCTGTGATCTGCGTCGTCACGGGGACCGCCCCGAGGAACGGTCCGATCAGGTTGAAGAACCGTCCCACGGTCTTCATGTCGAAAGGCAGGATCTGCCGGGCCAGCAGCCTCAGCTCACGCGGATAGACGAACGGCCCCGCGCAAGCCATCCCGAACTGGTCGAGCATCTCGTCGATCTGCTCGTAGGAGCTCGTCTGACGGACGCCCAATCGGTCGAGCAGGTCGACCGACCCGGTCCGGCTGGCGTACGCGCGGGAGCCTGTCTTGATCACCCGCGCGCCCATCGACGCGGCCACGAAAGCCGAGGCGGTCGAGAGATTGAACGTGCTCGGCCCTCCCCCGGTGCCAACGATGTTGACGGTGGGACGGCTCGGCGGAGCGGGTTCGGGGTTGCGCTCGCGTAACGACTGCAACAGCGTGCCGACCGAGACGCCGTCGGGCATCCGGGTGGTCAGCGAGGCCAGCACCGCGAGCGCCTCGCCCGGGTGCAGGGTCTTCTCTGAGAGCCTGTCCCAGAAGTCACCCCAGACCTCGACGGGGACCGGGTAGCGCTGGGTCACCAGCGCGGCCAGCACCTCCGAGGGCGTCTTCGACGGCATTATGCGGCGGCTTGCGCCTGGTCGACGTACTCCTTGATCGCCGCCACCGTGCGGAAGCTCTCGGGGCCGAGCTCGGACTCATCGACGCCGACGTCGAACTCCTCCTCCAGCCAGGCCACGACCTTCAGCAGGCCGAGGCTGTCCACGACCCCGCCGGTTAGGAGGTCGAAGTCGGAGTCGAGCTCTTCGGCTGGAACGTCGGGCATGAACTCTTCGACGATGAACTGCTTGATCTTGATGGTCGTTTCATCATCCGCCACTGGCTTGCTTCCTCTCTAGATCCGCTTTGATGCTCTTGCGGTCGATCTTTCCGGTTGAGGTGGTGGGCAGGGAATCCTCGACGAACTCGATCGTCGAAGGCATCTCGGTGCGGGCCAGCCGCGTGGCGAGATGCTGTCGCAGCGACAAGCTGTTGAGTTTTGCGTCGGGCTCACGGCGGATCACGGCGCACAGGCGACTGCCGGCCATCTCGTCCGCGACCGCCACGACTGCGACCTCGACCACGGCTGGGTGGTCCTGAATCGCCTGCTCGACAACCTGGGTAGAGACACGGACCCCGCGGACCTTGACGTAGAAGTCGCCCCGCCCCTCCAGGGTGAGCGTCCCGTCCTCGTGCCGGCGAACGATGTCGCCGGTGCGGTAATAGGTTCGGTCGCGGTCGTCGGAGACCGAGACGAACTTGTCGGCGTTGAGCTCGCTCTTGAGGTAACCGCGGGTCTGAAACGGCGTCCACACGAGCAGCTCTCCGGTCCCGGTGCCCTCCAGCGCCTCCCCGTTCTCGCCCTGGACCCGGGCCGTGACGCCGGGCAACGGTTGGCCGACGGGGACAACCTCGGGAACCCGGCCGTCGGCCAGACCCACGAACTCGTGCATCAGGCTGTCGTTGGTCTCCGTACAGCCGTAGATGTTGTAGAAGCGCGAGTTCGGGAACAGGCTCGGCAGCTCAGCGAGCGTGCTCACCGGGATCTTGTCGCCGGTCGTGATCACGTGGCGGACGCTCTCAAACGTGCGCCCGTCCTCGCGGTGGACGTCCAACAGCAGGCGATAGAGCATCGGGACCGCTTGGAGCACGCTGATTCCGGTGTCGTTCACGAGGTCGGCCAGATACGCACCTTGCGTGGCTCGGTCCTGATCGACGAGCGCGACGCAGGCACCGTGCTTGAGCGTCGTCCAGATGTCGAGCAGGCACAGGTCGAAGTTGAGCGGAGCGTAGTTCGCGACCACGCTGCCGGGACGGATCTCGAACTGCTCCGCCGCCCAATCGGTGAATGCGTCGACCCCGGCCGCCGTCAACGGAACGATCTTCGGCAGGCCCGTTGAACCTGACGTCGTGAGCATGAAGGTGGTGTCCTGGCCGCCGCCGGGTGGGGGCCATTCGGACTCGGTGTCCTCGGCCCGGTGTTCTTCCTCGACCAGGGCGCGGAGGCTGGCCGCGCTCTGGCTTCGGGGCCCGTGGGGAGACAGCACATCGCTGGTGCCGGCCTGGGCAAACAGCTTGGCCAGCGTCTCTGATGCCAGCTCAATTGACGGGAGCAGGAACGGCCGCCGTGCTTTCAGCGCGGCGAGGACCAGCCCGATCGCCTCGGGAGACTTCTTGGCCCGGATGCCAACCGGCCGATCCTCCGGTAGCCGAGCCGCCTCGAGCTCGGACAGGGAGTCGGCCATCATGCTCCGAAGCTCCTCGTAGCTGATCTTCTCGCCGTCCCAGATCAGCGCCGGGGCGGCCGGCTCGCGCTCGGCGTGAGCCGCGAAGTGCTCGGCCAGTGGGGCAACGGTGACCTGGCTCATGACCCACCGGGCGCGGTCACCGAGGCCTGTCCCAATGCGGCGCGACCCAGCTCGAACTCGTCAACCCAGCCTTGCACGCTGTCGGCCAGCAGCAGGCCCGTCCCGATCAACAGTCCCTTGAACCCGGCTGCGATCAGCTCGGCTCCGACTCTGGCGTCCGTGATCGCGCTGGCGCTGACCGGGCAGGGGGTGCCGGTGGCGATGATCGCCTCGAGCAGCGAACGGCTGACGTCGAGGTCACCGGCCTCACGCTCCTGCGTGCGGATGTCCTTGTTGTTGGCCGCCACGATGCAGTCCTCGGCGTGGATCACCGACTCCACCTCTTCGGGCTCGGCAACCTCCACGAACGGGGTCAGGCCGTGCCGGAGGGTGGTCTCGATCAGGTTCTGGAAGGTGGACTTGGGGAGGATCCGCGCCGTCAGCAGGACCGCCGAGGCGCCGGTTTCCTTGGCTTTGATGATCTGGCGCTCGCGGGTGATGAAATCCTTCTGGAGGATCGGCTTATCGGTCAGCCCCGCCACCTCCTCGAGCATCTCCAGCGTGCCGCCGAACCACCGGCCAGTGACCACCGAGATGCACGGGGCGCCGGCCTCGGTGTAGGCGGAGACGATCTCGGGGATCGTCCGGTCGCCCATCAGCTGCCCGCCATCGGCGTCTTGGCGCTTGACCTCCATGATGATCGGCAGCCGTCCGGCCAACAGAGTTTCGATGAACCGGCTAGGCATGCGCCTGCTTCCATGCTCTTGCGATCGCGGCCACGTGCTCAGCGCTGATCTTGTGATCGGAACCTCTGGCGTTGGTGTCGACGTCGATGCCGAGAAAGCGAGGGTGGTTTGCCAGCGCCTCGTAGTCGCTCCGGTTCTCGGCCGAGATGCCGCCGGCGAGCAGGAACGGTCGCGTGAGCTGGTCGGCAAGCGGAGCAACCGCGGCCGGATCGAGCGTCTGGCCGGTGCTGCCCACTCGGCCATCCTCGGTCACGGTGTCGAACAGGAACACGTCGACACCGGCCTTCTCGTAGGCCGCGATCAGCGAAGCCTCGACGCACTCGGCGCCGCGCACGTGAAGGACTTTGATCACCTTGACGTCCGGCGCGATCGCCTTCATCTTTCGCACGACGCCCGGGGTGGGATAGCCGTGCAGCTGGATCCAGACGACCGGGGTCCCTTGGATCGCCTCGCGCAGGGTCTCGGCGTCCTTGCTGAAGGTCACCAGGACGGGAGCCAGTCGCCCATCGACCGCCTGCGCCAGCGCACGCCACTGCTCCAGCGGCAGATCGTGCGGCCCGCCGGGCACGGCGTACCAGAGCCCGACGAAATCAACCCCGGCCGCGGCCAGCAGGTCGAGCTCGGATGAGGCCTTCGCGCCACAGACCTTGATGCGGGTCTCGAGCGCGGGATCGGCCAGCAGCTCGTCCGGCACCACGCTCGAATTGGCGCTCAGCGAAGGCATCACCGTTTCCCCGCTGCCCCGTCTCTAGAAACCACCCATTGATCCCTCGCTTGGGCCCTCGTGGCGCGACTGTACACGATTCGTCGCCGCGAATGTAGAGCGTTTCTCACGTCGCGCCGGTCTCGGTTTCCGACGCCGCGACCGCCTCGGCGCGGGCCGCCTCGAGATCGACTGGCCGGGTCAGCTCCTCGAGCGCGGGCCGCTGCTCGAGCGCGGCCTCGCGCCCCGCGGCCAGGAATTGGTCCGGCAGGTGGAAATCGCGCCACTCCGCCGGGCCGAACCGAGGCGTGATCGTCACATCGGCCAGGGCGGCGTGCCGGGCGCTGGTATCGAGCTGGCTGAGATCCATGGCCTCGAGCATCGTGTCCAGGGGACCGTGCCGGCGCTTCTTGGGGGCGGCCTCGGGCTCGGGGCCATCGGGCCAACGCTCGAGCGTGTCGGCCCCCAGCAGGTTGACCGAGACCACGATGTCAGCCCCGTCCTCGAGCACCGCTCCGGTGGGAACCGGGACCAGCGCGATCGCGTCGATCATGCGGTGCCCGTTGCGCTCCTGGGTGGGGAACACGCCGGCTACGGACAGCCCCGCCAGTAGCGCCTCCCACAGGGGGCCACTCCGCTGAGCCACGGGCATCCGGGCGGTCAGGTCGACGGCAAGGATGACCAGCGGGATCAGCGTGTGGGAGAACGAGAGGTCCTGGGTGGCTTCCTTGAGCAGCGCGGTCAACGTCTCGAGCCCCGCCGTCCCCACCAGCGGCCCGGAGAACAGCTTGCCCGTGTTCTCGGCGCTGAATGCATGGCGAAATCGCTCATCGATCGCCTGTGCTCCGTAGCCGAGCGCCAGCTGCGACGAGACGAACCCACCGATGCTCGACCCGCCGACGAAGTCCACCGTGTAGCCGGCCTCCTCGAGCATCTGCAGGACGCCGACGTGCGCGTACCCCCTCGCCCCCCCGGCTCCCAGCGCCAGCCCCAGCTTGGTGCGGGTCACGTGGCGCGCCAGCCACGCGACGTCGCCGTCGGTCAGGGGAAAGCCGTCCTGCCGCGGGCACTCGCGGACGATCAGCTGCATGGCCGACGCCGGCCACGCCCGGCTGGCGTCGCGGGCCTGCTCCGAGACCAGCACGAGCTCCAACCGGCGGCCGGCGTGCCCGGCGGCCACCTGCCCCAGCCGAGCCGCTTCCTCGCCTGTCCCCGCGATCGCCACCACTCGATCGACCTCGTCGAGCATTACGCCGAGGCGCTCCAGGTCGAGGTCCCCCACGGTCAAGACGGTGGCGCTCTCGGATGCCAGCTCGTCCGATGCAGTGAGCGCGCCGGCGAACGACAGTGAGCGGTCCACGACCTGGACCGGACGCGGGCTCACGGTCCGGGCCGCGGCGGCCACGCGCGCCGCCACCCCTGACAGCGAGGGCCCGGCCACGATGCCGACCTCCTCGCCGCGCTGCGCGGCGGTGCTGCGAGCGCTGGCGCTGACCACCGCGGCGCTCCGGGCGCTGGCTCGGAACAGCCGCTCGCGCTGGGTCTGGATCACGTTGATGAGGATCTGGGGGATCTGGCGCGCCAAATCGATCAGGTCGTCGGCGCTGAGCTCCAGCGTCAGCGCGGCCGTGCTCGCGCTTACCGTGGCGGTGCGCTCGGCGCCGGTGATCGCGTCCTGGGCGCCGATCACGTCGCCCTTGCGCATCCGGAACTCGATCTCCCCTCCACCGGCGGTGGCGGCGGCCGTCCAGTGAACGAGGCCGCCGGTGATCAGCCAGATGCGGTCGCTCGGCTCTCCGGCCCGGCACAGCTCCTCGCCCGAAGCGAGCTCTCGCTCGCGCATGCGCTGGGCCACGAGCTCGAGCTCCGCGTCGCTCAGGCCCGTGAACAGCTGGCTGCGTGAAAGCGCCGAATGGCTTGTCACTAGCCCCAGACTAGGTCGGGCGACGCGTCGCCGTCAAGGCCGCGCAAACCTCCTATACCTGCGCGACCCCCGGCAGTAGACTGGTCCACTCCGATGGGGACGACTGAATCGCGGGGCTCTTCAGGAAGCGTGCCGATCGTTACCGGCAAGCGGCTGATGCTGTTCTCCGGCCGGGCCAACCCCGACCTGGCCGCCGAAATCGCGGTCCGGCTGGGGATCGAGCTTGGCAACGTGACGCTGAAGACCTTCTCGGGCGGGGAGGTGTACTGCCGCTATGAGGAGTCGATCCGCGGCGCCGACGTGTTCATCGTGCAGCCCACGTGCTCCAATCCGGACGCCGGTATCACCGCGAACGACGCCCTTGTGGAGCTGCTGTGCATGATCGATGCCGCGGTGGGCGCTTCGGCGCACCGCGTGATTGCCGTGATGCCGTGGTTCGCCTACTCCCGGCAGGACAAGAAATCCGCCTTGCGGGAGCCGATCACCGCGCGGTTGGTGGCGCACGTGCTCGAGACCGCCGGCGCCGATCGGGTCCTGACGCTCGATCTGCACGCCGGCCAGGTACAGGGCTTCTTCACCAAGCCGGTCGATCACATGACCGCGCTGTTTCTGCTCGCCAACTACTTCGCCAGCCTCGAGCTCGACGATCTGGTGATCGTGGCTCCGGACGTCGGCCGGGTGAAGCTGAACCACAAGTTCGCCGAGGCGATCGGGGCCGACCTCGCCCTGATGACCAAGGAGCGCCCGGCGCAGCAGGTGGCCGAGGTCGGCTACGTAATCGGTGACGTGGCCGGAAAGACCGCGGTGATCGTCGATGACATCATCGACACCGCGGGGACGCTGAGCGCGGCCGCGCAAACCGTGCTGGAAAAGGGCGCAGCCCGGGTATATGCCGCCGGCACCCATCCTGTGCTCTCGGGCCCGGCATATGAGCGCCTGGCCAGCGTCGGATTCGAGCAGGTGGTGGTCACCGACACCATCCCGCTGCGCCCCGGAGCTCCCGACAACGTGGTGGTGGTCTCGTGTGCCCGCCTGCTGGCGGACACGATCAAGGAGATCTTCACCGACGGGTCGGTGAGCGACGTGTTCGGCGGCGAGAACCAGATGTTCTAGTAGAGGGAGGAGGTGCTGACCAATGAGCGGGACGATCCCGGCGGTCAACTTCGGGGGGGCGGCGGACTTCTCGCTTGGAGTCGAGGACGAGCTGCTGCTCGTCGACCCCGTCACCCACGCGCTCGATCACAACACGATGGAAGTGTTGGAGCGACTCTCCCTCGACCCTCTCGAGGGCGCCGCCTTCCCGGACTCGTACGCTGGGCTGGTTGAGCTCGCGACGCCGATCTGCACCGACGCGTCGCATGCCGCGGGGTGCGTAGCTGCCCTCCGTCAGCGGGTGCGCGCAGTCGGTGCAACCGCGATCGGTGCGGGCTTGCACCCCACCGCCGCGTTCGGCGACGTCGTTCACGTCCCCGGCGCGCGCTACCGCCTGATCGCGGCCGAGATGCGCGGTCTGCAGGCCCGAACGCCGACGTGTGCGTTGCACGTGCACGTCGCGATGCCGGATCCGGACACGGCGATTCGGGCCTGCAACGCGCTGCGGGAACACTTGCCGCTGCTTCAGGCACTGGCGGCGAATTCGCCGTTCTGGCACGGCCGCGACTCCGGCCTGGCCAGTGCTCGCGCGCAGGTGTTCCGGGCGTTTCCGCGTTCGGAGATCCCTCCGGCGTTCGCGTCCTACGACGAGTACGCCGAGTCGGTCGAGGCGGTGGCGGCGGCGGGTGACCTGCCCGATTACACGTACCTGTGGTGGGACATCCGCCCGCACCCGGTGCTCGGGACCGTCGAGGTCCGGGCGATGGACAGCCAGTCGTCGCTGCGGAGCATCGCGGGTCTCACGGCGCTGGTGCACGCCCTCGCGCGGCGGGCGGCCGAGCAGCGCGGGCCGTGGGAGCGACGGCAGGTGCTGATGGAGTCGAGCTTTCGCGCCGCCCGCGATGGTCTCGACGCGACCTTGTGGCACAACGGGGCGTTGTGCCCCGCCGTCGACGTGGCACGTGCGACAGTGGAGCTCGCCCGCCCCCACGCCGTCGAGCTCGGTTCCGACGCGGCGCTGGAGGAGATCGAGCGGCTGCTGATCGAGGGAAATGGCGCCACTCTGCAGCGCGCGGCGTACGCCAGAGGCGGCCTGCCAGCGCTGTTCGCTCACCTGGAGCGTGAAACCGCACAGCTCGACCCGGCCGGCGCGCGAGCCTAGGACCACGCAATGTGCCGGCTGTTCGGTATGAGTGGCGGGATGCACGAGGTCCAGGCGACGTTCTGGCTGCTCGATGCCCCGACAAGCCTGATCACGCAAAGCGAGAGTCAGCCGGACGGGGTCGGCCTGGGCACCTTCGAGACCGATGGAACGCCGTCGATCTACCGCAAGCCGGTTGCTGCGAACCGCAGCCAGACGTTCATTGCGAGTGCCCATGCGGTCCGCTCGCGAACGTTCCTCTCGCACATCCGCCACGCGACTGCCGGTGAGCCGACGCTCGAGAACACGCATCCGTTCGAGCAGCAGGGACGGATCTTCGCGCACAACGGAGTCCTGGGTGACCTCCCGGGCCTCCGCCGCAGACTCGGCTCCTACGCGGGACTCGTCTGCGGCAGCACCGATTCGGAGCTGTTCTTCACGTTGGTCACCAAGTGCATAGACGAGCGCAGCGGCGACATCGGCGCCGGGATCGCGGCGGCAGCGAACGAGATCGCAGCCGAGATCCCCCTCTACTCGCTCAACATGGTGCTGACGACCCCGACGGACGTGTGGGCGCTTCGCTACCCCGACACCAACGAGCTGTGGATCCTCGAGGGGTCGATCGGCGGCTTCGTCGAGGGGTCGATCGAGGGCTTCGATCCGGGCAGCTTCGCCGATCGAAGCGCCTCGGGGATCATGCGCAGCATCGAGGGGTCGATCGGCGGCCTCGATTCGGGCGGCGCCTCGGCCGATCGCAGCGCCTCGGCGATCATGCGCAGCGTGTCGGGGATCATGCGGGTGCAGTCAGCCGAGCTCTCGATCCGCCCGGCGACCGTGATCGCCTCTGAGCGCATGGACACCAGCACCGGCTGGCGTCTGCTCCGGTCCGGAGAGCTCGTCCACGTGGATCGAGACCTGCACGTGACCTCGACGATCGCGGTGCCTGGGCCTCCCGCACAGATGATCGACCTGAACGCAGAACAGGCGGTGGCCCAGGGCGAGGGGAGCACGGGATAGGGTGTTCCAGCGGCCGATCCGCGCGCATGCCTCAGCGGCGAATTCGGCTCGCTAGATCCCCTGCCCGGCCAGTTCCTCGTTGGTCGATGCGTCGGCGACCGCGTTCGGGTTCGAGATCAGGTGGTGCTTGAGCATCCACTGGCCATACGCGTTCCACTGCACCTGGTCCTGCCAGCCCCACGGGTTGCCCGAGCCGGCCGGGAAGAACGCCGGGAGCGTCGCCCGCACGCTCGCGAGCTGCAGCTTTGCGTCGAGCCCCGGGTTGGCGCGGACGAGGTTGCCGACCGCGGCCGACGGGTCGCTGCGGACCGACTCGTACCCCCGCGCGAGCGCCTGCAGGAAGCGGCGGATCTCGTCGGGGTGCTGGGCGAGCGTGTTCTTGCGCACCACGACCACGAGCTCGTTGTAGGTCGGGACGCCGACCTTGTCGACCCGGATCACGTTCGGGTGCTTGCCCATCTGCTGAAGCTGGATCGCCTCGTAGTTCCAGTACGCCCCGAGCGTCGCGTCGACGCGCCCGGTCAGCATCGCGGGGACGAGGTTGGCGCCGACGTTGATCTCCTTGACCGAGCTCGCCGGTACGCCCTCGTTCGCGAGGATCGTCTGCAGGTAGGCGTGCTGGTAGGGGATCCCGGCGTCGCCGACGCGCTTGCCGCGTAGCTGCGCGACCGTCTTGATGTGCTTGGAGCCGACCGACACGATCGAGGTCAGCGGCTGCTGGACGATCGCGGCGACCGACACCAGCGGGAGGTTGCGGTCGCGCGCGAGCAGCAGTTCGGGCTCGTACGAGATCGCGGCGTCGACGCGGCCGGCCGCCAGCAGCTGAAGCGGGCTGGCGGGGTCGGATGGCACCTGGACGTGGAGGTCCAGACCCGCCTTGGCGAAGTCGCCCTCGGCCAGCGCCTGGTAGATCCCGACGTGGTCAGCGTTCGGGAACCAGTCGAGCATCAGCGTCATCGACTGCGCGCTGCCGCCGGACGGGGTGATCGTCTCCTGCTTCTCGCCGCAGGCAGCCAGCAGCAGGACGGTGGCGGAGATTGCGAGCAGAGCGACGAGACGTTTCATGCCGGAAGTTCTCCTCCTCGGGGTCGGTAGGCCCACGGCAGCGCCAGGCGCTCGGCGAGGGTGAGCAGCGCGAACAGCGCGATCGCGAACAGTGACAGGATCGCCGCGGCCGCATACGCGCGGGGGATCAGAAGCTGGTTCTCGGATTGGGTGAACAGGTATCCGAGTCCCGAGGTCGAGCCGAACCACTCGCCGAACACGGCGCCGATCACGGCCACGGCCACCGCGATCTTCGCCCCGGTCAGCACTCCCGGGAGCGCGGACGGAAACTCGACGTGCCGGAACGTCCGCAACCGCGGGGCATCGAAGGTGCGCATCAGCTTCAGCAGGTCGCCGTCGACGGCCGCGAGCCCGGCGAGCGTCGTGACGACGATCGGGAAGAACGAGACCAGCGCGACGACGACCAGCTTCGGCGCGATCCCGAACCCGAGCCACAGCACGAGCACCGGGGCGAAGATCGGGATCGGGACGGCCTGCGAGCCGACCAGCAGCGGGTAGATCGCCCGCCTGAGCGTGCCCGAGAAGTGGATCGCGATCGACAGCGCCAGCGCGGCGACCGCCGCGACGAGGATCCCGAGCAGCACCTCGCGCGCGGTCGTCAAGAAATTCGACCAGAGCAGCGAACGATCCTGATAGAGCGCCTTCGCGACCGCGTGCGGCGGCGGCAGCACGAGCGGATCGGCTCCGCCGAGATCGACATACAGCTCCCAGATACCGAGCAACGCGAGCAGCAGCAGCAGCGCCGGGAGTGGCCGCAGCAAGCGCCTCATGCACTCACCCCGAGCGCCCCGAGCGCCTGCTCGCGAAGCTCCACGACGCGCGCGTCGGTCCGGTGGCGCGGGCGCGCCAGCGCGATCTCGAGCTCGGCGACAACGCGGCCCGGGCGCGGCGAGAACACGAACACCCGATCGGCGAGCACGATCGCCTCCTCGACGTCGTGCGTGACGAGCACGACGGTCCGCGGCTCGGTCTCGAGCACATGGGACAGCCAGCCCTGCATCTGCACGCGCGTGATCGCGTCGAGCGCCGCGAACGGCTCGTCGAGCGCGAGCACCGGCTTGCCGGACAGCAGCGTCCTCAGGAACGAGACCCGCTGGCGCATGCCGCCGGACAGCTCGGCGGGCCGGGTGCGCTCGAACCCGGCGAGGCCGAAGCGCTCGAGCCACGGGGCCGCCTCGCGGCGCGCCTCGTCGCGGCCGATCCCGCGGGCGCGGAGCGCGAGCCCGGCGTTGTCGAGCGACCCGAGCCACGGCAGCAGCAGATCGCGCTGCGGCATCAGCGCCGCGGGCTCGGAGCGGACGCTGCCCGCGTTCGGCGCCTGCAGCCCGCAGATCAGCTCGAGCAGCGTCGTCTTCCCGCATCCGCTCGGTCCCACGACCGCGGCTACCTCGCCGCGCTCGACGCGCAGCGAGCATCCGGCGAGCGCCTCCACAGGCCCTCGCCGGGTGGCGAACGTCCTGGTTACAGCCTCGACGCTCACGCTGTCCGGGCCGTGAACGTTTCGAGGCTCCTTCTGGGGAGCCTCGAGCATCGGTTTCGTCGCTCCCTCCGCGGGCATTACCCCACAGGTTCGAAGGGTCAGCGCCGGGGCGTTCCGCAGGGCGCTATCTCAGCCGGCTTACCCGCCAGCACCCCTGATTGTCAGCTGCCGACATTGTAGGCGGACGCCGCACACTCACGGCTCGCGGCCGGAACTCGTCGCTTCGCTAACGTCACCGCGGTGCTGAACCGGCTCGCCTGGCTCCTTGCGTCGGTGATCTGGGTGGCGGGGTTCGGACTGCCGGCCGGGGTGGCGAGCGCCCGCTTTCACCCGAGGATCGGCCCGGGGATGGGGCTCGTGCCGCGCCGCGCGCAGGACATCGCGGTCGGCCCGAGGATTCCGGTCGTCTACCACGGCGGCACGGTGATGGGGGCCGTCACGGTCCACACCGTCTTCTGGGCGCCCAGCGGGTTCCGGTTCGACGGTCCGCCGGCGCCCAACGCGCTCGGCTACGAGCCGCTGATCCAACGGTTCTTTGCCGACGTCGCCCAGGCAACCGGGACGGCCGGCAACGCGTTCTCGCTGTTGCTCCAGTACCCCGATCGTCGTCAGCTCGGCTCCTACGACGTCGCCTACTCGCCCGCGGCCGACAGCATCGACGATCGCGACCGCTATCCGCCGGCGCGAAAGCAGTGCGCCTCAACGGCCGGCATCGCCACCTGCCTCACCGACCTCCAGCTCCGCACGGAGCTCGAGCACGTGATCGCCGCTCGCCAGCCGCGGGCGCGCGGGTTGCACGATCTGTGGTTTGTGTTCCTGCCGCCGAATGTCGATCTCTGCCTCGCGGTGGACTCATGCGCGAACTCGGACTTCGCCGGTTATCACGCGCTGTCGGACGCGGGTGGCGCAACCGTGATCTACGCGGCCGTCGCAGACCCACTGATCGCGGGCAGGCTCTCGACCGGCAGCGATCCCCAGGGAAATCCCGAGGCCGAATCGGCGATTGACACCTCGGCGCACGAGCTGGTCGAGGCGATCACCGATCCCGAGGGCACGGGGTGGATGGATCCGAACGGCTACGAGGTCGGCGACAAGTGCGAGAGCCCCGAGGACGGGACGCCGCTCGGGTACGCGGCGGACGGCTCCCCGTACAACCAGCTGATCGCGAGCGACGAATTCCTGATTCAGATGATGTGGTCAAACCGGGACGCCGGGTGCGAGCAGCGCTCGACGGCCGTCGCCTCGCGGCCGTCGATTCCAACGATCGCGCTGCACCAGTTCAGTCCCCGGGTCAGCGGGGACGTCCGTGGGGGCCGCTCCGGGATCGAGGTCAAACTGTCGCTCGGGCGGGCCGGATCGGTGGTCGCCCGTGCGCAGGCGCGCACGCGCCGTGGGGGCGCCTGGGGACCGGTGCTGCTGCGCTCGTCCTCCGGGCGCCTGCACGCGGTCGGCGATGACCGCGAACGCCTGACCGTGCGATATGGGCGCCATGGCCCGCCGCCGGATGTGATCGCGACCGGCGATGGGGGCAACCCGTTCACCGAATCGGGCTGGACGGGCTGGTTCGACCTCGACCATGGATACTCGGTCCGCTCGCGGTCGATCTTGCTGGCGCCGTGCAGCCAGACCGGAGTGCTCGCGATCAGGGCCGACGGTGCGGCGACGGCTGCCGCTCCAGTCGACCGTTGCGACACCGAAACCGACGTGGCGTCGGTTCCCACCGGGCCGCTGGGCTCGGCCAGCCGGCTTGAGATGAGCAGTGAGGACAATCGTGCGGCGACCGAGGCCAGCCCCTACGGGGCGCTCGTCAAGCTGACGGTGCCGCTCGGCGAGCCGGGAAGCGTGTCGGCCCAGAGCAATGACCAGGTGCCGTTCGATCCGAGCGGCTTTCCAAGCTGCACCGCCGAGCTGCGCAGCCAGTCGGTGAGCTGTGACGGTCTCGTCCCGGGGGCGCGGTACGCGATCACCCGCCGCCGCGGCGGCGCGACCGTCCGCGCGAGGGCCGATTGGGGCGGGTCATCGACGTTCCCGCGGCTGCCGGGGTCGCCCGCGATCACGGGCGGTGACGTGTTGAGATTGCGCAACCGTGCCGGCCGCACGCTGACCACGCTTCACGTGGCGCATCTGCGCGTCGAGGTGAACGGCAGCCGGACCGTGATCGCGGGCGGGTCATGCGAGCCGGGAGACTTCTACGGGCCGCCGGTATCACGCCTGCCGATCAGCGACGCCGTCGGCGACGGACTCGCCGGCAGCGGCGCGATCTGCCCGCCGGACGGTCGGGCCGCAGGGCTGCAGGACCGCCAGATCGTGCAGCTCGACGACCTCGGCGGCGGCCAGACGCGCACCGAGGTTCCGCAGTTCAGCCGGATCACGCCGCTCGACGGCGAGACGCTCTACGGCAGCTTCGTCGTGATCGCCGGCGCAGGGCTGCCCGGTCGGCACGGTGGGGTCCTGCCCGCGCCCGCGACGATCTCGGTGACGATCACGCCGGACGGCTCGGGCGCCCCGGCGTTCGAGGCCGCGAACGTCGATACGACACGGGGCGTGGCGGTGAGCGGACTGGCGCCTGGTCCATATCGCGCCCGCTGGGTCCTCCGCGACGCCAACGGCGACACGCGCACCCTCGACACGCAGTTCGTGCAGGCCGGATAGCGCTGGGCGCTACACCGCCGGGTGCCGTGACGTCAGTGCCTTGACGAACTCCTCGAGCTGGTCGGTGCGCCAGCACTCGAATGCCGTGCAGTGCTTCTCGTAGGCGGAGATCACCGAGTCGCCGTAGTTCCAATACAGCCGCGGCTCGGGGTTCAGCCAGAAGGTCCGGCCGGCACGCGCGGTGATCGCCGCGAACACGTCGTCGCGCGGTGGGCGGCCGTTGGTGCGGGCATCGCCGAGCACGATCACGGTCGCCCGCGGGTGCAGCTCGTCCTCGATCTCCGTCAGGAACTCCTCCCAGACCCGGCCGTAGTCCGTGTAGCCACTGATATCTGCCACACCTGCATCCTTCGAGATGGCTTCGCTCGCGGTGCGGAAGTCACGCTCGCGCTCGAACACCTCGGTGACCTCCGAGATCCGCTCGATGAACACGAACGAGCGGAGCTTGCGGAACGCGTCGTGGAGGGCGTGCAGCACGCTCAGGAAGAACGTCGAGGCGCTGGTCACGCTCGTGGACACATCGCACAGCACGAAGATCTCCGGCCGGCGGGGCCGCTGCGGTCGGTACTTCAGGGTGATCGGGACGCCCCCGGTCTCGAGCGACGCGCGCATCGTGCGACGGACGTCGACGTGCGCGTGGCGCTTGCGACCCTTCAGCTCCTGCCCCTGTGTGGCGAGGCGCCGCTTCAGCTGCGCGACCACCCGGTGCACGGCCGCGAGGTCCTGGATCGGGCCCGTCGGCAGCGACCGGTCGAGCTCGTTGAGCGGGCGCTTCGGCGGCAGCGAGGCGGTCCGCTCGATCATCGCCCGCTCGAGCTCGCGGCGCAGGTGCTGCTCGAAGCGCCGCAGCTGCTCACGGGGGGTGCCGTGGCGGCGCGGGTCGTCGTCGGGGAGATCCGGCTGCGGCTCGGCCCGCAGCCCGAGCGCGCGGCGGATCCGCTGGACGTCGACACCGAGCACGCCGGAGCCCTGGCCCTCGCCGAACGCGGCGATCGCGAGCCTTGCGAGGTCGCGCATCGCGCCCTCGGAGCCGTCCCGCAGCGCGGCGGCGATCTGCTGGCGCAGGGTCTCGAGGTCGATCTCCGCCTCGCCCTCGCCACCGGCGCCCTCGGTGATGTTGCGGCGCGCCGCCTCCGCCTCGGCGGCGCGGAAGAAGAACCGGTCGAACACGAGCTCGAAGATGCGGCGGTCGTCCGGCGACTTGGCGATCGTCGCCGCGATCGCTTCCTTGAAGTCCGCCTGCTCGCTCCACGGAACGTGCTCGAGCACCGAGAAGGTGTCGAGGATCTCCGAGGTCCCGACAGCGACCCCCTCCTCGCGCAGGTCCTCGGCGAACGCCAGCAACGAGCCCGCGAACCCGCCCGCGCGGCGGTCGGGAAGTCCCCGCTCGCGCGCGCTCGGGGGGGAGGCCATGCTCAGGCTGCGGGCTGCGCGTCCGCCGCGGGCTCGAGCATCACGCCGACCCGGCTCGCGACCGTGTCGAGATCCGTGCGGTGCTTGAGGATCACGCTCATCGTCTGCTCGAAGGTGCCGCGGTCGATGTCGGTCGCGCCGAGCAGCATCAGCGTCCGTGCCCAGTCGATCGACTCTGCGATGCTGGGCGGCTTCTTGAGATCGAGCTCGCGGATCTGGTGGACGATCTCGACCAGCTTGCGGGCGACGTGCTCATCGAGCTCGGGGGAGTGCAGCCGCACGATCTCGAGCTCGTGCTCGAGCTCCGGATAATCCAGCCACAGGTACAGACAGCGCCGCTTCAAAGCCTCGGTCAGCTCGCGCGTGTTGTTGGAGGTCAGCAGCACGACCGGCATCGTCTGAGCCTCGATCCGTCCGAGCTCCGGGATCGAGATCTGGAAGTCGGACAGCAGCTCCAGCAGCATCGCCTCGAACTCCTGGTCGGTCTTGTCGATCTCGTCGACCAGCAGCACGACCGGGTCGGGCGATGCGATCGCCGTCATCAGCGGCCGCGCGAGCAGGAACTCCTCGCCGAAGATGTCGTCCTGGACGGCCTGCCAGCCGGCATCCTTGGATTCGGTCTGGATCCGCAGCAGCTGCTTGCGGTAGTTCCACTCGTACAGCGCCTTGGCCTCGTCGAGCCCCTCGTAGCACTGCAGCCGCACGAGCGTGCGGTCCAGGTACCGCGACAGCGCCTTCGCGAGCTCGGTCTTGCCGACTCCGGCCGGTCCCTCGACGAGCACCGGCTTGCCGAGCTTGGTCGCGAGGAACGAGACAAGCGCGGTCGAGCCGCCGGGCAGATATCCGGCCTCGGTCAGGCCGGCGGAGACGTCTGTTACGAATTCGGGCTCGGTGGTGGCCATCGCGCGTGTGCCGTCAAATATAGGGTTAGGGCGTGGGAACACTCATGCTCGCAGCCGTGAGCGACAAGCTTGGCCCGTACGCGATCGTGCTGGGCGTGGGCTTCGTGATCGGCGTGTACGGCCACGTGATCAAGTCGCGGACGCTGATCGTGACGGGCATCGTGATGGTCGGCGTGGTGAGCACGTACTTCACGTTCTTCGTCGCCAAGGTCACCTAGCGGCCGGCCGCGAGCACGAGGTAGGGTCTGCGAATGGCGCTCGGCCAAGACGTGGGGCTCGGCGACTTCGACCTCGGCTCGCTCGAGTTCTGGGCGGAGCCGGCCGAGGTTCGCGACCGGGCGTTCGCGCTGCTGCGGCGCGAGGCGCCGGTCTCCCACCACCAGCCGCCGGTCGACATCTTCGGCCTCACCGAGCGCGATGAGCGTGGCTACTGGGCGGTCACCCGCTACGAGGACATCCGGCGCGTGTCGCGCCACCCGGCGACGTTCTGCTCGGGCCGGGGCACGCAGTTCGGCGACGCGCCGCGGGAGCTGCTCGAGGCCACGCAGTCGTTCCTCGCGATGGACGCCCCGCGCCACACCAAGCTCCGCGGCCTGGTGTCGGCGGCGTTCACGCCGCGCCAGGTGTCGCGGATCGAGGACGGGATCCGCGCGAACGCCCGCCTGGTGGTCGACGAGGCGGCGTCAACGGGCGGCGGCGACTTCGTCGAGCTGTTCGCGAAGCGGCTGCCGCTGATCACGATCTCCGAGATGATCGGCGTGCCGCATGCGGACCGCGAGACGGTGGTCCGCAACGCCGACACGCTGGTCACGGTCTCCGATCCCGAGGTGACCGGCGACAAGTCGCCGCTCGAAGTGCTCGGCACGGCCGTGTGGGCGCTGAACGAGTTCGCCAAGGAGCTCGCGGCACACCGCGAGCGTCACCCCGGCGACGACCTGATGACCGCGCTCGTCCAGGCCGAGGTCGACGGCGACCGGCTCACCCACGACGAGATCGGGGCGTTCTTCGTGCTCTTGTCGGTCGCCGGCAACGACACGACCCGGCATACAACTTCCCATGCTCTCCGCGCGCTCACCGAGAACCCCGAGCAGCGCGAGAAGCTGCTGGCCGACCCCGACGTGGTGCTGCCGACGGCGGTCGAGGAATTCATCCGCTGGGCGACGCCGGTGCTGACCTTCCGCCGCACGGCGACGCGCGACACCGAGCTCGCCGGCCAGCAGATCGCTGCTTCCGAGAAGGTCGTGCTCTTCTACCACTCGGGAAACCGCGACGAGGACGCGTTCGCGGATCCGTGGAGCTTCGACGTGTCCCGCTCGCCGAACCACCATCTCGGGTTCGGCGGCGGTGGGCCGCATTACTGCCTCGGCGCGTCGCTGGCGCGCACCCAGCTGCGGTCGCTGTTCGGGGAGCTGCTGCGGACACTGCCCGACATCGAGGCGGGTCCGCCGGAGATGTTCGCGTCGAGCTTCTTCATCCACGGCGTCAAGCGGATGGATTGCTCGTTCACAGCGCGCGCTTAGGCGCTTGAGCCGCTCAGGCGATCGGGATGTCCTCGACTTCGGAGGGCTCCTCCGCGCGCCGGCGCTCGACGCGCTCCAGGTACCAGTCGATCACCGCCCGGATCGCGAGCAGCAGCTCCTTGAGCGCCGCCGCGAGCCGCTGCACGACCTCGGGCGGGATCAGCTCACGCAGCGACTGAAACCCCTGGACGAGCGCGTCGAGCTCGCTGCCGCGGCGCTCCTCGTCGGCGTTCGCCTGCTGCCATCCGGCCGGCGGCGGCTTGCCGGTTCGCGCGGCCTCCGCGATCAGCCGCTCGGCCGCGTCCGAGGCGCTGCTCAGCCGCTGCTCGAGCCGGCGCAGCGCGTCCCTGGGCTCATCGGCCATTGAACGTCACCTCCAGCTCTCCTTCGTCGAGCCTCGCGGCGGTTGGGCGATACCCCGCGAGCGCATCGGGCAGCATGATCGTGCGCTTCTGGCCGTCGACCGCGACGATCAGCTCAAGCCCGATCTTCTTGAGCTTGACATCCGCCTTGGCAGTGAACGGCAGCGCGACGCGGAGCCGGGCCTGCCCTTCGCCGACCTCCAGCTCCTGCGTGACCGATGCGTACAGGACCGCCGCGGGATCGAGCTGACCGCCGGCGCCTCCGGCGTCGGTGGTGCCCGGCTCGAACAGCGCGCCCGCCAGGCGGTCGAGCATCTCCGCGCCGACGACCTCCTGCTCGAAGTACGGGGCACACAGGACCGGGACCGGGGCGAACGCCGAGCGGACCAGCTCGAGGTGCTCCTCCTGCACCTTCCGCCAGCCGGCAAAGTACTCGCCAACGTCCTTCGGGAACACCCGATTGACGATCACGGCGTCGGTCAGATAGCCGTACAGGTTGAGATACGTGAACGTCCGCATCGCCTCCCCGATCACCATCTTGTCGGGGGTCATCACCAGCCGGACGGTTGAGCGGTCCCGGTCGCGGAGGATCTCGTTCATTTCGATCAGGTTCTCGGACAGGCGGCGGATGTCGGCGAACACGGCGTGGGAGGGGATCGGGATGTCGAGCAGCGACCGCACCACGGGTCCGGCGGCGGCGAGGAACTGGCGCTCGATCGGGAACACCTTCTCGATCCACCACCGAGCCACGTCCGGGAACGACAGCAGCCGGAGCGTCTCGCCGGTGGGGGCGCAGTCGACGACGATCGAATCCCACTCGCCGGACTCGTGGGCGGCCTGGAGCCGCAGCAGCGAGAACAGCTCGTCCATGCCCGGTGGCACGGTGAGCTCTTCGGCCGAGACGCGGTCGAGCCCTCGCTCGAGGAACAGCTCACCGAGCCAGTCCTGCACCCCCGACCAGTGGCGCTCCATCTCCTCCTGGGCCGAGACGTGCTGGCCCCACAACCGGTCGCCGGCCTCGCGGGGCTCGGACCCCAGCTCGACTCCGAGCGACTCCGAGAGGCTGTGCGCGGGGTCCGTCGAGATCACCAGCGTGCGGAGTCCGGAGGCCGCGCACGCGCGCGCCGTGCAGGTCGCCACCGACGTCTTTCCGACCCCGCCCTTGCCCGTGTAGAGGATCGTCCGCGGCCGCATCAGTGCGCGAGTCTAGGGTCTCAGGACGTGCGCGGCTATCGCGATCCGGCGCTCATCGGCGGCCGCGCGCCTGGGGGTGCCGAAGGTACTCGGTGAATCGCTGCGCCTCGTAGCAGTAGACGTGCGCCTTGGTGCGCGCGCACAGCTCCTCGAGGAATCCGGTGACCAGCTCGTGGTAGTCGAGCGTGTCGAGCACGCCCGGCTGATACAGCGACCAGGACCCGGTGTCGAAGCTCGGCAGCTCCGCCTGCGCCTGGCGGTTCCCGGCGGCGAACAGCGCCGCTGCCTCACGGTCGCCGCTCGTCTGGGCGTAGTCGTACAGGCCGATCAGCGACTGCAGGAAGGCGTTGATGATGTCGACGCCCGGCGCGAACGAGTACTGGAGGTAGCGCGCGCCGATCGACGTCCCGACACGCACCCCGACGGGCGGGGCGACGTTGAAGATCGAGAGCGCCTGGTGGGCGATCTGGAGGTACCTGGCCCCTGGCGACGCGTCCACCGACCCGCCGCCGGTCGGGCGCGCCCGAGCGACGGTCTTGTAGGCCCTGGTCAACGCCTCGAGTCCGGTTCCCTGCGCCATCGCGCTCACCCACGGGGGCCTGCCGCCGTCGAAGTAGAAGTAGTACTCCCAGACGAGGTTGCCGCTGCGCCTGACCGCCAGCGGAATCATCTCGTCGACCAGCGACCGCATCGCCCCGTACTGGGCCCTCCCGGCGGTGTACAGGCCGTCGGCCTTCCCGAATGTGCCGAGCACCTGCAGCTCGATCCCCTGGCCGGGGTAGTACTCCCACACCAGCTGCGAGCCGGTGAACTCGACCCGCGCCCCCGAGCTCAGCAGCGGCCCGGTGTTCCACCACTGGTAGTTCCGGTTCAGCGTCAGGAACAGGACCGGCAGCCGCGACGGGCTGAAGAAGCCCTGCACCGCAAGGTTGTGCAGGTTGACGGTCACCGCGGCGAGCTCGGACTGGCGGGTGCCGCTCAGCTTCTTCTCGAGCGCGAGCGCGGAGGTGTAGCTCGCGGTGTAGCTCTGATACTGGGCGGCGCTGATCTGACGGCCGTGGTACATCCGCGCGAGCACGCTGTAGACGGTCGGCCCGCGGCCGCCGTGGTGCACGGCGGCGGTGCCGGCGGCCGGCGGAGGTGTGAACGGGACCGCCGACAGGTAGCGATCGTCGCCGCGATGCACACGGCCGCTCGGACCCATCACCAGCACAGGGGCCGCCGCCGCGCTCGCGGGTAGCACGAGCATGATCGCGACCACCAAGCCCAACCGTCGCCCCAGCACTGAGCCGATGCTACATTCGCGCTCCGTCCGGCGCGAGGGATGAAGGAGATGTGTCATTTGCGTGACAGGACCGGTTGGAGGCTGATTTCGGGGCTGATTGCGGTCAGCCTCGGCTGTGTTGCGCTGTCGGCGTGCGGAAGCAGCTCGCCCGACGCGGCGACGCTGCTCAAGCAGACGTTCGGCGGAACGCACAAGGTCGACAGCGGCAAGCTCAACATCGTCCTGACGGTCGACCCGTCCGGCTCGAACACGCTCAAAGCGCCGATCACGCTGAGCTTCGCGGGTCCGTTCCAGAGCCTCGGGGCCGGGAAGCTCCCGCAGTCGAACTTCAACATCAGCCTGACCAGCGGCGGCAGCGGCGGCTCGGTCGGGATCCTGTCGACCGGAACCGCCGGGTACGTCACCTTCCAGGGGCAGGCCTATCAGCTGCCGCAGTCGGCCTACCAGAAGCTCGAGTCGAGCTTCTCGTCGATCGCATCCACGCCCGGGTCGAGCGGTGGATCGAACGTCCTCTCGAAGCTCGGGATCGCGCCGCTGCGCTGGCTCCAGAACCCGACCGTCGTCGGCACCCAGAGCCTCGGCGGGGCCGATACGACCCATATCCGGGCGGCCATCAACGTGGCCGCGCTGCTGGCCGACTTCAACACATTCCTGTCCCGCGCCTCCTCCCTGGGTGTGTCGGGCGCGACCAATTTTCCCCACGGGATCTCGGCTGCCAGCCAGACCCGGATCGCGGCCGCCGTCAAGAACCCGCACTTCGACGTGTGGACGGGCAACGGCGACAAGACGATCCGCAAGCTCCAGATCGGGCTCACGCTGCCGGTCTCCGGTCAGATCTCGACGCTGCTCGGCGGGCTGACCTCGGCCGACATCGGCCTCAGCATGGAGTACTCGGACATCAACCAGCCGCAGTCGATCGCCGCGCCGACGTCGGTGGCGCCGTACAGCCAGTTCCAGGTGAAGCTGCGCCAGTTCGAGCAGGGCATCCAGACCGCGCTGACGAACCCGGGCGGGGCGACCGGGTCGAGCTCCAGCTCGAGCCCGGCGTCCGGAGCGTCCGGGGCGTCCGGAGCGTCCGGGGCGGCGACGTCGCCCGCCGGCTCGGGGGCCTCGTCCAAGTACCAGGCCTACTCGCAGTGCATCCAGGCCGCGGGCAGTGACATCTCGAAGATGCAGCAGTGCGCGCCGCTGCTGAATGCCGGCGGCTAGCCAGGCGCGGCGCGCCCGGCGACCCTACTCCCGACCGACCTCCTGGTCGTCTTCCTCGAGCTCGTCGTCGAGGTCCTCGTCGCTGTCGGCGGTGATCGAGCCCGGGTGGTAGCGCACCTGGAAGGTCTCGAGCAGCTCGTCGCGCCGTGGCTCGTCGACCGGGAGATCGTCGGCAATCAGCACCCAGTCGGCGCCCTCGTACTCCTCCATGTTGAAGATCTCGGAGTCGAGCTGGGGCGAGTCGTCGACGACGACCAGGACCTCGGTTTGAGGGTTGAAGTAGGTGCCGGGGCGGATCAGCAGCTCGTCCACCTCGAAGCGTCGCGGATCGGCCATCGCGGCGCAGCGTACCCGGAAAGCGGGTTCGCTGAAAGGGCGGTTATCTAGAGATTCGCGAGCTCGGCGATCTCGCGCTCGATCTCCGCTTCGACATCGAGCGGAGGCTTGCCCGCGCGGGCGCGGCGGTAGTTGCGCGCGATCACGAGATCTCGGATCTCGGCGCGCAGCTCGGGATCGATCGCGGGGGCCGTGAGCCTCGCGAGCTCCTCGTCGACGTCGAGCGGCTGCTCGCCGCGGCGGATCCGCCTGGCGTTGCGCGCCTCGAGCATCTGCCGGATCTCCTCGTCGCGCTCCCGCAGCGCCGCCGCTGAGGCGTGCGAGCCGCGGGTCAGCTCGGAGTCCAGCAGCAGCCCGTCCTTGCCGAACTCGTCCCAGGTCTTGCGCGCCGAGATCAGCCCCACCGCGGCCGCGATCGTCCCACCGATGCAAACGACCCACAGCACTGTGCCGAACGCCTCGTGCACGCTTCGAATTGTGGCAGTCCCGGGGTGGATTTGCGGGTCTTTTCGGAGGCATGGTCGAGAAAGCGAAGCGATATTTCGTTTTCTCAACCATGCCCACGGGCGCTAAGCCGCTGCGCGGGCCGCGCGTACGTGCAACCCCGCACCCCCACGCGGTACCGGCTTGCGTTCGCGCGCGTTTGGATACCCTTGGGTACAGCCGTTGACTGACTAGTCAATCAGAGGAGTATTAAGTGGTCGATTTCACGCTCACCGACGAGCAGAAGCAGATTCGCGAGATGGCCCATGACTTCGCGGAGAAGGAGATCCGCCCGGTCGCCTGGGAGTACGACAAGGACGGAACCTGGCCTCAGGAGATCATCGAGAAGGCGTGGGAGCTCGGCCTGATGAACAGCCACCTGCCCACCGAATACGGTGGCCCCGGCCTCGGCTACCTCGACGGCACGCTGATCGAGGAGGAGATCGCGTGGGGCTGTTCCGGAATCGGAACCTCGGTCTCGTGTAACGGCCTCGCCACCGCCCCAATCGCGCTGGCTGCCTCCGAGGAGCTCAAGAAGGAGTACCTCGGCCGCCTCTCGGAGGCGCCGCTGCTCGCGTCCTTCTGCCTGACCGAGCCGGATGCCGGCTCCGACGTCTCCGGGATGAAGACCACCGCCACGCGCAAGGGCGACAAGTGGGTCATCAACGGCTCCAAGTGCTTCATCACCAACGGCGAGTACGCCAACTACTACACCGTGTACGCGAAGACCGACAAGGAGGCCGGGCACCGCGGGATCAGCTGCTTCATCGTTCCCCGTGACGCCGGCGTGGTGGTCGACAAGCACGAGGACAAGATGGGCCAGCGCGCCTCGAACACCGCGACGATCACGTTCCCCGAGGTGGAGATCCCGCTCAACCACCTGGTCGGCGAGGAGAACCACGGCTTCAAGATCGCGATGATGACGCTCGACCGCACCCGCCCCGGCGTGGCCGCGATGGGTGTCGGCGTCGCACGCGCCGCAATGGAGTTCGCGATCGACTACTCCAAGGAGCGCGTCCAGTTCGGCGTGCCGATCGCGATGCACCAGGCGATCCAGTTCATGATCGCCGACATGGCGACGAAGGTTCACCTCGCGCGGCTGGCGACCTGGAACTCGGCGGTGCTGCTCGACCAGGACAAGCGCAACACGCTCGAGTCCTCGCACGCCAAGCGCTTCGCCGCCGACGCCGCGATGGAGATCACCACCGACGCCGTCCAGGTGTACGGCGGCTACGGGTTCATCAAGGAGTACCCGGTCGAGAAGCTGATGCGCGACGCCAAGATCCTGCAGCTGTACGAGGGCACCGCCCAGATCCAGCGGCTGGTGATCGCGCGCGAGACGCTGCTCCCGCGGCGGGTCGAGGAGCCCGCCAAGGAAGTGGTTCCGGCGTAAGCCCGCGGGCGCGACGGTCTAAGTGCTTCGGATCGTAAGTTCTGTCGGGGTCAGGCTGCGAGCAGGGATTGCGGCGCTTGACGTTGGTCGAGTCGCATGAGCCAGGCATTGAGCTTGTCGCGGGTGAAGTTCCATCCGAACGGTTCGGCGATCGTGTTGTAGAGACGCTCGAACTCGTTCAGGCGGCGGGCGACGGCGGCGAGCGAGTAGAAGTCGTTCGGGGTCAGGACTTTGCGTTGCACGATCGAGAAGTAGATCTCGATCTGGTTGAGCCACGACGCGTGCAGAGGGGTGTGAACGAGGATCAGGTTCGGCCAGCGGTCCTGGAGGCGGTCGATCGATGCCTGCCCGCGGTGCGAGGAGCCGTTGTCGACGATCCAGAACACGCGCGGCGCGGAGGCGTAGGGCTCTTTGGTCATCACCTGCCAGACCAGCCGGTCGAACGGTTCGATTCCGCCCGTGGGCTCGGAGCGACCGAACACCCGGCCGCGGCGCACATCCCAGGCCGCCAGATATGTGAGCGCTCCACCACGCTTGTAGGTGTGCTCAACCCGTTGGCCGCGAGGCACGCCGGCCGCCGCTGGCAAGCTCTGGGCGATCCGCCGCCGGGCTTGGATCGAGGGCTTCTCGTCGGCCGAGATGACGCAATCGCCGGGATGCAGCAGCTTCCCTTCCCAGCGCCCCGCGTACAGATCGAGGATCCGGCCGGCCTTCTCGGCGAACTCAGGGTCCGTCGGGAAGATCCAGGAGCGGTACTGCCACGGGCGGATCGCGTCCTCCCTGAGCCAGCGCACGATCGTCGCGCGCGACGCATCACAGATCCCGCGCTCGATCACGAGCCGGTGAACGTCAGCCGTAGAGCGGCGCGAGAGCGGCGCGCCCTCGCTCGGCGGCTCGCACGCGACCGCCTTGACCTCGGCGACCTGCTCCGGGGGGGAAGCGGCGCGGGCGACCCGACCGCGCTTGATCCTCTAGCCCCGCGACACGTAACTCGTGGAAGCGACCTCGCCACCGGCCCACAGCCTTCGTGCTCATCCCAAGCCGCCGAGCGATCTCCGTGTTGCTGTGACCCTCGGCCGCCAGCAACACCAGCTTCGCCCGCAACACCTCCCGATGCGGCCGCGTGTAGCACGCCGCACGATGCTCAAGCTCCCTGCGCTCGCTCCCCTCGAGGACGATCTCCTGAGCGCTTGGACCCGGCATCGCCAACCAGATTCGCCGCCCCAGTTATGACTCCTTCAAACCCGGACGGGATTTGCGACCGGGAGCACTAAGGAATCGAACGAAGGCTCGGTGCCCGGCGATCGGGCGCCGAGCGTCCGTTCGCCTGGTTGTCGCGATCGGGCGCCGCGCTTCCGTTCGCCTGGTTGTCGCGATCGGCCTTCCGGGTCACGACGAACGCGTCGACGACGGCGGGGTCAAACTGGGTGCCGGCGCCGCGGCGCAGCTCGGCGATCGCATCGTCCGGCGACGTCGCACTGCCGTACGGGCGCTCGCTCGTCATCGCGTCGAACGCGTCGCAGACGACGATGATCCGCGCCCCCAGGGGGATCTGTTCGCCGGCGAGACCGTCCGGGTAGCCGGTCCCATCCCAGCGCTCGTGAGTGGAGCGGACCAGTCTCGCGACCGGTGAGAGCGCCGGCGCCGCAGCCAGGATGCGCTCGCCGATCAGCGTATGGCGGCGCATGAACTCCCATTCGTGCTCGTTCAGACGCCCCGGCTTGTGGATGATCGCGTCCGGAATCGCCACCTTGCCGATGTCGTGGAGCTCGGCCGCCCGACGCAGCTCGTCGAGCTGTTCGGCGTCCATCGCGAGCTTGCGGCCGACGCCCAGTGCCAGACGCCCGACCTCGTGAAGGTGGTCGACGAGCGCCGGCTGACGCTCGCGCAACAGCCCCAGCAGCGCGTCGTGCGTCTGCTGAGAGGCGGAGCTTCGCCGCCCGCTCTTGCGCTCGTACATCCGGTCGTCGGCGAGCCGCAGCACCTCGCTCGGCGTGGAAGCGTCGCTGGGGATCGTCACGCTGCCGTACGAGGCGCAGACCGTGAAGCCATCGCCGTCGGCCGACAGCGCGGTCAGCGCCGCCGCGATCCAGACGTCGGTCTTGGCGAGGTCCTCGGTGATGATCAGGCAGAACTCGTCGCCTCCCGGGCGATAGGCGTCGCCAGCCGTGTTGATCGCCGTCCGCAGCCGGTCACCGAGGAGTGTGAGCATCGTGTCTCCGGCCAGATGGCCGAACCGGTCGTTGTAGGCCTTGAACCCGTCCAGGTCGAACATCACGAACACCGCGGGCTCAGCTTCCGCGCCGCGCGCGAGGACGCGCTCCAGCGCGGCCTGCATCATCCGCCGATTGCCCAGGCCGGTCAGCGCATCGGTCAGCGCCTCGTGCTGGGAGTGCCGGAGCAGCCGGACGTTGTCGGCGAAGATCAGCGCAGCGCGAACGACCATCAACAGCAATGCGGCTCCCGCGAGCACCAGCGCGAGCGCGCCGACGTGGTCAAAGCCGCCGTACAGGAGCACCCCGAGTGCCACCAGCGCGAACAGCCCTGGGATCAGGAGCATTCTGGTGGAGTCGGGGCGCCGCGCGGTCGCGACCGCCGGCGGCTGCCACGGCGCGCAGGCGGTGAACCACGCCGCCGCGAGCCACATTGAGTCGAGCAGGCCGCCCACCGCGTAGGTGCCGTTCGCGCTTACGTATGCGTAGCCCGTGTCCGCGATCGCGCTGAGCACGAGGCCGGTCGCCAGGAACAGCCACGCCCGGCCGGGCCGCCACCCGGTCAGCGCCACCATTCCGACAGCGGTCCCGAGCAGCATCATGTCCCCGATCGGATAGGCCAGCGTGGTGACGATCGAGGCGGTGCTTCCGTGGCGGGCGCCATTGAAGATCGACTCGAACGCGAGCGCCGCGATCACCGCGGCGGAGGCGATCCCCGCGATCGCGCCGTCCATCCACGCGTACGTGCGGAACTCGCCGATCCGGTGCTTGACGAGCAGCAGCAGCCCCGCGGACACCGCGGGGTAGTAGAGGAGATAGAACGCATCGGCGAGCGACGGGATCGGCGGGTTGCCCGTATCGCCGAACGCCAGCGAGTAATAGATCTCGCCCGCGGCGTCGAAGCCCAGCCCGATTCCAAGCAGCAGCCACGGCAGCCGTTCCTCGCGGATCAGCCAGGCCCGTGCGAGGCACGAGACGGCGGCGCCCAGCACGATCGCGTCGTAGAGCCAGTCGTAGAACAAGCTGTTGAGCGCCTGCCCACCAAGCCCGAACTGCCCGTGCGCGACGTGGAGCGCGATCGCGACCACGCCTGCGAGTGCCGCCAGCGAGAGCGCGCGGCGAGATCTCCGCGAGAGCGGTGGCCGGGTCGCAGCGAACGACCCGGGAGTTTCCGAGGGGCACGTCGGACGCACGCCAAGTACCTATCGACGCAGTCGGCCGGTCGTATGAGCGTTGGTCGGCCGGCGGCGGACGGTTACCCCCGTCCGCCCGTCGGTGGCTGCTGGAACGAGTAGCCGAGCCGCAGCAGCGGACCCTCGCTCCACGCCGGCCCGAGCAGGTTCATCGATGCTCGCAGGTTGCCCGGAAGCGGGCCGATCGGGAGCGTCAGCACCGGCAACCCGGTGATCGGCGACAGCAGCGGCGCGAACGAGCCACCCTCCCTGCAGCGGTAGGTGGCGTCGGTGACGCCCGGCAGCGGCGGCGCCGGACAGCCGCTCTCCTCGAACACGATCGCGGTCAGGCGGTGGCGCCCGATCAGCGCGAGCATCGCCGCGAGCTGACCCGGACGACCTGCTCGAGGCTGTGGACCGGCGCGCCCCGCGCGGGTCCGGCGAACCAGGCGTCGAGCTCGGGCCTGAAATGCTGTTCGATCGCGTTCAGGTCGCCGGCCGCGAACCGCGCCCGCAGCGGCGGCAGCTTCACGATCGTCGCGCCCCTCGCGCGCATCGAGGCGAGCGCTGCGGCGAAGTCGCGGTCGTAGTCGCGGTTGTAGCCGGTCAGCGGCTCGCCGAGCGCGCGATCGAGCACTCCGATCCGGGCCCCGTGCAGGCCGTCTGGCTGGAGGAAGCGGGTGTAGTCCCGGTAGAAGTGGCCACGGCTGGCGCGCGTCGCGGGATCCGCGGGGTCGACGCCGGTCATCGCGCCGAGCACGCGGGCGGCGTCAGCAACCGTCCTGGTCAACGGCCCCGGCGCATCGGTGAGCGACGAATACGGTGCGATCCCGCCTCGGGAAATCAGGCCAATCGTCGGGCGCAGCCCGACGATGCCGTTGTAGGACGCGGGGATCTGGATCGAGCCGCCGGTGTCGCTGCCGGTGCCGAGCAGCGCCATCCCGGCGGCGACACCGGCCGCCGAGCCGCCGCTCGAGCCGCCGGGGACGCGGGTGGGCCGCAGCGCGTTCCGGGTCTGGCCGCCGATCGAGCTGTAGCCGCTCGCGCCGTGCGCCCATTCGTCCATGTTGGCCTTCGCCAGCACCACCGCGCCGGCGGCGCGCAGCCGCGCCACCACGGTCGTGTGGAGCCGGTCGGCGGTCATGTAGTTGTCCTTGACGAGCACCGGCAGGCACTGGAGCGGGAGCAGCGGAAACCCGAGCGTCTGCCGCGCGTCGAGGCGACGCGCGATCGCGATCGCGTCCGGATTGACCTCGAGCACGGCGCGCAGCGAGCGTCCGCGGCCGATCGCGCCGAGCGCCTGCTCGGTGACGGCGACGCAGGTGGTCCGGTGGAACCGAAGCGCCGACTCGAGCGTGCCGATCGACGTTGGGATCGCGGCCTGCGCCGAGGCCGCCAGAACCAGAGTGCACGCCACCGCCCCGACCGCGGCGAATCCACGCGCCATGCCGTTCCTCCTGAATCCGGTGCGGCGAGCGTAGCGGCTCGGCTGCGGAGCGGCTCGGCTGCGGAGCGGCTCGGCTGCGGAGCGGCTACTCGGCGCGCCGGACGAGTGCGGCGGTCTTGTGGTGGAAGCCCGCCGGCTACTCGGTCCGGTTGAACTCCCAGATCGCGATTCCGAGCATCCCCAGCCCGAGCGCGATGATCACCATCACCTCGAGCACCACCGGCACGTGCCAGCCCCACCAGGTGATCCCCGGATCGAGTACGCGTCGCGCCGCCGGCGAGATCGTCAGGTGGTTGAACACCAGCCGCCGCATCGGATCGACCGCGTAGGTGAGCGGGTCGAGCCGGTTGAGGATCGACAGCCACAGCGGCAGCCCGGCGGCCGGGAACAGGGCGCCAGAGATGAAGAACAGCGGCATCACGACCATCTGCATGACGCCCATGAACGACTGCATCTGCTTGATCCGGACCGCGATCATCACCCCGAACGCGGTGATCGCGAACGCCAGCGCCAGCTGTAGCAGGAAGATCCCGAGGATCAGCAGCGGGTCGTACGGCACGTTGACCAGTCCCGCGAGCGCGATCACGATCACGCCCTGGAAGCACGCGACGGTCGCGCCGCCGAGGCACTTGCCGATCACGATCGAGCTGCGGCGGACAGGCGCGACCATCATCTCGCGCAGGAATCCGAATTCCCTGTCCCAGACGATCGACGCCGCCGAGAACATCGCCGTGAACATCACCGAGATGCACAGGATCCCGGGGTAGATGAACGTCTTCAGCGCGACCCCGTGGGTCCCGGCCCGCGCGAGGCCCTGGAGCCCGGCGCCCAGCACGAACAGGAACAGCAGCGGCTGGACGAGCGTGGTGACCATCCGCAGCCGGTCATTGCGGTAGCGGATCAGCTCGCGCCGCCAGACGATCTTGACCGCCCGCAGCTCGGAGTAGAAGCTCCGCTTCGGGACGCTGACGCGGACCGGCGGCGGACCGGGCGCGGTGGTGGTCGTGCCCGCGGTCTCGATCGTCGCGCTCATCGGCCACCCGCTCCGTGCATGACCCTCATCATCTGGCGGCTGCGGTTCGTGGCCGGGTCCTCCTCGGCGTCACGGATCGAGGTGCCCGTATATGACATGAACACGTCGTCGAGCGTCGGCCGGGAGACGTTCACCGACCGGATCGGGATCCCCAGCTCGGCGAACAGTCGCGGCACGAACTCCTCGCCCCCCGGGACGCCGAACGTGACCGCTCCCTCGGTGATCCGCGCCTCGATCCCGAACCGCTCGGCGAGCGCGGCGATCGTGGCGTCGTTGTCGTCGGTGTGAAGCGTGACCCGGTCGGCGCCGACCTGCGCCTTGAGCGCCTCGGGAGTGTCGAGCGCGACGATCTCACCGTGGTCCATGATCGCGATCCGGTCACACCACTCGGCCTCGTCCATGTAGTGGGTGGTCATGAAGATCGTGATCTCCTCGCGCTCCTTGAGCTCGCGGATGTAGCTCCAGATCGAGCGACGCGTCTGCGGGTCCAGCCCGATCGTCGGCTCGTCGAGGAACAGCACCCGCGGCGAGTGCATCAGCCCGCGCGCGATCTCGAGCCGCCGCCGCATCCCGCCCGAATACGTGCCGACGGCGTGGTTCCTGCGATCCCACAGCCCCACCATCCGGAGCACCTGCTCCATCCGCGAGGCGACGAGCTCGCGCTGGACCCCGTACAGCTCGGCGTGCATGCGGAGGTTCTGCTCGCCGGTCATGTAGCCGTCGAGGGTCGGGTCCTGGAACACCAGGCCGATGTTGCGCCGCACGTCGTCGCGCTCGCTCACCACGTCGTGACCGGCGACCGTCGCCGACCCCGAGGTCGGCTTGGCGAGCGTGCAGAGCATGTTGATCGTGGTCGTCTTTCCAGCCCCGTTGGGGCCGAGGAATCCGAACACCTCCCCGGTCGCGACCTCGAAGGCGACGCCCTTGACCGCCTGGACGTCGTCGAAGTTCTTGACCAGGTCGCGGACGGAGATCGCAGGGATGCGGCCATTCGGCGAGCTCGGCATCGGCTCGGCAAACGTTACGCCGTCAGGCATCCTGCTCCTCGGCAAGGATCCGGTACAGCTCGCGCTTGGCGTTCCTGACGACACCCGCGGCCGCCTCGACCTGCTCGCCGCTGCCCGCGTGGACGACCTGCATCGCCGCCACCCGCAGCTGCTTGAGCTGCGCTCGCAGCTCCCCGAACGCGACCGGCTCGTGCTCGTCGACCCACGGCGGCACGTGCTCGTGACGGTCGGTCAAGTGTTGGCGGCCCGCGGCGGTCGCCTCGAACAGCTTCGCGCCGTCGCGCTCCTCGGCGCTGATCAGCCCCTGGTCCTCGAGCTGGGCGAGCGTGGGGTAGATCGAGCCGGGACTCGGCCGCCAGCGCCCGCCGCTGCGCTCCTCGATCGCCTGCATCAGCTGATAGCCGTTGAGCGGCTGCTCGGCGAGCAGCAGCAGCAGCGCCGCGCGGACGTCGCCGCGGCGCCGGCGGCCGCGTCCGTGTCCGAACGGGGGACCGGGATGAGGGTGTTCGGCAAACACGATGCATTACGATATATCGCGACAGATCTGCTGTCAAGGGACGCGGTCACGTTCAAGGGACGGGGTGCCAAACGGGTCGTTGGTAGGGTCCGCGCCGACGTGGGTTCGGTGGCGGTGACCGAGAGCTTCCCGAGCTCGGTGAGCGAGGCCGAGACGCGCTGGTGCGACGTCTCGACGTGGCCGCGATGGGTCGACGAGCTCGACCACGTCGTGTCCGTGCGGGGCGAGTGGCCGCAGCCCGGCGCGACGGTCGTGTGGCAGTCCGGGCCCGCGGGGCGGGGCCGGGTGACCGAGCAGGTGATCGAGTACGAGCCGCTGGGGGGCTATACGGTCGAGGTCGAGGACGACTCGATCACCGGCGAGCAGAGCGTCTCGTTCGAAGCCGCCGCCGACGGCGTCGAGGTCCGGCTCGCGCTGCGCTACAGGATCAAGCGACGCTCGCCGCTAACCGGGCTGATCGACGTGCTGTTCGTGCGGCGGCTGATGGTCACCTCGCTCGAGAAGACGCTGGGCGCGTTCGGCGCGGCGCTCGCGGAGTCACGCCACACGGGGGTCGGGTAGCCTCGCGCGCATGTTCGTGTTCAAGGCCGCGGTGGTCGGCGCCGGCACGATGGGCGGGGAGATCGCGCAGACAATCGCGAACTCCGACATCCCCGTGGTCCTCAAGGACGTGCAGGACAAGTTCGTCGACCAGGGTCTCGAGAAGGCCCGTTCGCTGTGGCAGGCGCGCGTCGAGGCGGGCAAGCTGGAGCCGGCGGAGCTCGAGCGCAAGCTCGCCCTGATCACCGGCACCACCGACTACGAACGGTTCGGCGACGTGGACTTCGTGATCGAGGCTGTCCCCGAGCGGATGGTCGTCAAGCAGACCGTATTCTCCGAGCTCGACGAGGCGACTCCAGGCCACGCGATCCTCGCCTCGAACACCTCGTCACTGTCGATCACCGAGATGGGCGAGGCAACCAGCCGGCCCGACAAGGTGGTCGGCTTCCACTACTTCTATCCGGCCTCGGTGATGCGGCTGATCGAAGTCGTCGAGGGGGACGAGACCTCCGACGAGACCGTGCAGGGCGCGCTCAACTTCGCTCAGGCGATCCGCAAGACGCCGATCCGGTGCGCGGAGGCGCCCGGGTTCGTCGTCAACCGGATCCTGACCTCGGCCGTATCAGAGCTGTGGCGCTTCCAGGAGGAGACCGGGATGGACGTCAAGGAGGTCGACAAGCTGGTGGACGAGTCGAAGGCGGCGCCCGTCGGCCCGTTCTTCCTCGCCGACCTGCTCGGGCTCGACACGGTGCTGCACGTGGCCGAGCACGTGAGGGAGTCCTACGGGGACCGCTTCTACGTCCCCAAGCGGATGCAGGAGCTGGTCGCCGCCGGAGACCTGGGGGTCAAGACCGGAAAGGGCTTCTACGAGCACGGGGGCGGGCAATGAGCGGCCGGATAACTCGCGCTCCGCGCATTCCGGCGAGGCCGGAGGCCGAGCGCGCGTGAGCGCGAGCGCTGACACGGTCACGGGCGAGCTCGTCGACCGGTTCACGCTGAAGGCGCTGGTCGAGTCGTGCCTGGTGCTCGAGGAGGGGATCGCGACGATCCGCGACGTCGACCTGGGGATGATGGCCGGCGCCGGGATCATGCCGCCCCCGTTCGCGCGCGCCGACCAGCTCGGGCTCGACGCGGTGCTGGAGCGGCTCGAGCGCGCCGCGCTCGAGTGGGGCGAGGCGTTCGAGCCGCCGCAGATCCTGCGCCGGCTCGTGAGGCAGGGGCGGCTCGGCGTCAAGTCCGGCCAGGGCTTCTTCCCGTACCCGAAGCCCGACCCGGGCTGGGCGGAGAGCCCGGTCAAGCTGGAGTCTCGCGGCGAGACCGCGATCGCGTGGCTCGACCGGCCGCCAGCGAACTCGATCGCACCGCCTGTCGTCGAGGCGCTCGCGAAGCTGTGGCAGGAGGTTTCCGGTTCCGGCCGGGCGCGGTCGCTCGTGTTCGCGTCCGCGAACCCGATGCTGTTCTGCGCCGGCGCCGACATCAAGGCGTTCACGACGATGGACGAGGCGGGCGGACAGGCGCTGCTCGACCGGATGCACGGGCTGCTGCGCGAGATGGAGCGCTCGCGCGTCGTCACGATCGCCGCCGTCAACGCAGTCGCGTTCGGGGGCGGCTGCGAGCTGGCGATGGCGTGCGACTTCCGGATCGCCGCCCAGTCGGCGAGCTTCGGCCAGCCCGAGATCAACCTCGGGATCATCCCGGGGTTCGGTGGCACGCAGCGGCTGCCGCGGCTGGTCGGCGAGGCGAAGGCGCTCGAGATGAACCTGACCGGGGAGCCGATCGACGCCTACCAGGCGCACGAATCCGGGCTCGCGCATCGAGTGGTCGCCGACCACGAGCTGCTCGACGTCGCGCTCGCGTGGGCGCGGAAGCTGGCCTCGCAGGCGCCGGTCGCGATCGAGCAGATCAAGCGGGTGTCGGCGGCTGGTGACCTCGACGCCGGGATCGCGGCCGAGAAGCAGGCGTTCATCTCCGCACTCCTCACCGACGACGCCCGCGAGGGAATCGCGGCGTTCCTCCAGAAGCGCACCGCCCACTTCGAAGGCCGGTGAGCGTCTCCATCGACAAGGCCGCAGGATGACTCGGGCGCGGCCGGTCGAGCGAGGCCGGATGCCGAGCGGTCCGCAGGCCCGAGCGCTGGCGGAGCTGATCCGCGACGCCGGCTCAGTCGTGGCGCTGACCGGCGCGGGGATCTCGGTGCCGTCGGGGATCCCCGATTTCCGCTCGCCCGGGACGGGGCTGTGGGAGAACGTCAACCCGATGGAGGTCGCGCATATCGACGCCTTCCACAGCGACCCGCGGCGCTTCTGGGGCTTCTACGGCGAGCGCTTCCAGACGCTCGAGGACAAGCGGCCGAACCGCGCGCATGAGGCGCTCGCCGAGCTCGAGCGGGCCGGCCTGCTGGACGCGGTGATCACCCAGAACGTCGACCGCCTGCATGCTCGGGCGGGCTCGGAGGCGCTGATCGAGGTGCACGGCTCGATTTCGCATTCCGTGTGCCTCGACTGCGGGGGCCGCTATCCAATCGACGAGGTCCGGTCCCGGCACGCGAGCGATCCGGAGCAGACGCCGCGCTGCGACTGCGGCTCGGTGCTGAAGCCCGACGTGGTGCTGTTCGGCGAGTATCTGCCCCAGCACGCGCTGCGCAGCGCCCAGCAGCTCGCCGCGGGCGCCGACGTGATGCTGTGCATCGGCTCCTCGCTCGAGGTGTATCCCGTCGCGCAGCTGCCCGAGGTGACGCTCGCGGCGGGCGGCGCACTCGCGATCCTGACGCAGGGACCGACGCCGTTCGACGGCGTCGCGGCGGTGCGGATGTCGGGCGACGTGGTCGCCGAGCTCGAGGCGCTCTGCGAGGCGCTCGAGCTGTGAGCGGCACGTAAGGGCCCAGCGGCTACGGGCCGGCGGCGGCGCGCGCGCGGAGCGTGGCTTCGATCCGCCCCAGCACGAACACCACCGTCTCGAGGTCGCTCTGCTCGAGCGGCCCGGCGAGTGCGGTCTGGGCGGTCGCGGCGACGGGATCGCGCTGCTCGCGCAGCTCGGCGAGCCGGTCCTCGAGGGACTCTGCGAGCGGGTCGCCCGCCAGCTCGGCGATCGCCGCGTCGAGCGCCACCAGCAGCTGTAGCGCGGCCTCGCGATAGCGGCCGCTGTCGAGGTCGAGGCGGGCGCGGAGCGTCAGCTCCTCGCACACGAGCTGCTCCTCGCGGTTGCCGAGCAACGCGGCGAGCCGGGCCTGCGGGTGCAGCACCGCCTTACGGCGCTGGCGCCGCTCTTCCAGCAGCAGCTCGCGCGCCTCAGTCCACAGCCCGTCCGCGACCTCGTCGCCGGCGCCGTAACCGATCCGCGCGACCAGCAGCTGGTGACGGCCGACGGACCCCAGATACGGGTCGGCGGTGACGAGCCGGAACGCGTGCAGGACCCGATTCAGGATCGTGAGGTCAGCCTCCAGCTCGGGCTCGCCCGCGGCCGTGAGCCACGCGCGTGCATCCGCCTCGCCGGGCAGCGGCCCGCCGACGTCGATCACCGTCGCCCGGCCGGTGGCGACCGGGGTGGGGCCGGGCTCCTGCCTGGTGGTCCGCCGCTGGGCGCGGCGGGCGAGCAGCGTCCGGCGCTCGGGAGCACCGAGCGTCGCGATCACCAGCACGTGCGAGGGATCGGCGCCGGGATCCTGCTCGGGGTCCCGGATCAGGTAGCGGCCGTCGGGCGGCCCGAGCGCCCACGGGAGCTCGACCTGGCTGAAGCGGAAGAAGGTCGCTATCGGTCCCGGGGCGCGATCAAGCCACGCCCGAGACCTTGATCGCGTACTTGCTGGGTGCGATCGGCACGACCGGCTCGGGGATCTGGCTGAGGTGGTTGATCAGCCGCAGCCACTGGCCGGGCTTCAGCAGGTTCGCGATCTCGGTGGAGATCTTCTTGTTCTGCCCGAACAGCGGCGTGTAGGAGACCTGGATGCGGTTCGCGTGGTCAGGCATCGAGACCGTGTTGGTCTGGTTCTTGTAGGCGATCGTCGAGACGATCTCGTTGGGCTTGAACGTGCCCTGCAGGGTCAGCAGGCGCCGGATCGTCAGGTCGGTGACCGAGCCATTGCCCTGGTGGCCCTTGACCGGGATCCCGTTGATCGCCGAGAAGTCGACCGACGAGCCGCTCGAGCCGGCGGAGTCGACGGCGCCGCGGCCGGTGGTGCCGGAGCCGCACGCGAGCCCCGAGACGGTCGGGTCAAGCCCGGAGCCGGCCAGGAACTCGATCACCGCGAGCACCCGGCGGTCGATCAGCCCGGCCTGGATGTCACGGCGCCCGCACGCGTAGATCTGCAGGCGCGGGTCGGCGAGCACGCGGTTCTGGAGCTGCTCCTTGGACATCAAGAGGACCTGGCCGATCGACGCGTTCTTGGCGTGCTGGCCGAAGAACGGATCGACGCCGGCGGCGCGGTACACGGCGGTCGCCTCGAGCAGCTTCCAGCCGTCGAGGATCGGCTTCGGGTCGATGTACGGCGCGTTGTTGCCGGCCGGGCGGACCATGAACTGAAGGTGCGAGGCCAGCGTCGGGCTGCCCGCGCCGAGCCGGCCGAGGATCGTGCCGGCGACGACCTTCGCGCCCGCCTTCAGCGGCTGCAGCGTGTACTCGTTCTTGCCGAGGTGCAGAACGCTCGAGAAGTAGTTCTGGAAGTTCGAGATCGACGGCGCCGAGTTCTTGATCTGGAGCATCCCGCCCGCGGCGTACGAGGCCGCCCGGTGCGGGTCGGCGAACAGCCGCTCCTTGACCATCGGCGTCGCGATCGAGGTCGGGGCATCGCCCGACGGCGGCGCGGTGGAGGCGGCGGGCTGGTGGGAAGCGGCCGGCTGGCTGGAGGCGGGCGGCGTGACCGGCAGCGACACGCCCTTGGACATGCTGGTCGCCTTCGCGACGGTCACGGTCGGGGCGGAGCCCTGCGAGCCGGCGCTCGCGGCCGTCTTCGGCGCCGGTGCGAGCGGCTGGGAGAGCTCGGAGGCGATCTCCTTGGCGGTCACGGTGACCGGCTTGGGCACCGGATACAGATTCGGGATCGAGCCGAGCTGCGCGTACGTGTACACGTTGCCGGTCGCGTCCTGAAGCTCCACGTAGTTGCCGAGCTGCTGGCTGTGGCCGACCTTGACGATCTTGCCGTCGTTGACGGCGATCACCGGCGAGCCCTGCTTGGCGAAGATGTTGGTCGCCTTCTGGCCGTTGGACTCGATCGTGATCGCCGCGTTGGAGTTCTTGACGCGCTGCTTGGCGAGCTTGGTGACCGAGCTGTCGGCGTACTTGGCGGCGGCCGCAACCGGGAAGTGGCCCTCGACCAGCCCGGTCAGCGCCCCGATCAGCTGCGTCGGCATCCCGCCGACCAGCTTCGCGCGCAGCAGCACCGACTGCACGTACCACCACGCGTGGTTATAGGAGTAGATCGCGTCCGGAAGGTTCTTCGAGGCCCCCGCCGCGTGCAGGTAGCGCGCCGCCGCGAAGATCGCGTCGACCGGGTTATACGGATCCGCGTAACCCGAGCCGGTCGCATCGACCCCGTACTTCTTCCACGTCTCCGGCATGAACTGCATCCACCCGACCGCACCCGCGCTCGACACCGACAGGTTGCGGCCGTAGTCGGTCTCGATCTCGTTGATCGCCGCCAGCACCTGCCACGGCACGTCGTACTCGATCCCCGCCGCCTGATAGATCGGCAGCAGGAACGGCGGAATCCGGAACGCGTCAATGAAGAAGTTCGGGACGCCCATCGGCGCCGGACCGGGAAGCGCGAACGAGAAGCTCGGGTTCGCCGCCGTGGGGACGCCGGGACCGGTCGGACCCGTCGGCCCCGCCGGCTTGGTCGAGCCTGAAGGTTTGGTTGAGGTGTTGGAACCGGTCGGACCGCTGGTGCCGCCGCGCTTCGGACCGCTCGCACCCGAGGACCCGGTCGTCCCGCTCGAGCCGCTCGAGCCGCGATGCCCGCCCGAGCCCTTGTTACCGCCGGAGCCCTTCGGATGCGACGAGGAGGACCCGGTGGTGCCGGTCGTGCCGGACGAACCCGAGCCACTCGACCCGGTGGTGCCACTCGGCGTAGTACTGGTGCCGGTGCTGGTGGTCGTCGGCGGGGCACAGGAGGCGGTCACGTTCGCGACCGGGCCGACCCCCGCCGGCACCATCTGCGCCGGAGCAGTGCCTGGGGGCACGTTGACGCTGAAGCTCTCGGTCTGGCCGGTCAGCAGCGTGACGGTGACCGTGCACTGATCCGCGGAAGCCGTCGGCAACGCCGCGATCCCGATGATCGCGAATACCGATGCCACCGTAGCGGCGGCGACCTTTAGCTTCCGGCGTATCGACACGCTGACCTGACTCCTCCCGCCATGAACGACCCGAACGCCGTCAGGCGAGACGGCGATGCATGCAAGCTAACGACTGCCTTCAGGGTTTGCAACGAGGAACCGTCGCCCGTAGTTGGCGGTGGACCGGGGAGGGTTGGGATCACGACTGGGTAGCCCATGCGGGAGCATAACCGGCTTGCGTTCAGCCGATGCATGAATCGGCTCAAATCGCGCGGTGCTGAAGCGTCGCGCTGAAGATCGCATCGCGCCGGTCGACCCCGAGTTAACGAGTTGTGAGCGCGAATTTTGCGAATCGGGGGCCGGGCATCGGGTCGGGAGGGGCCGTTCAGGCCCTCTTCCATCCCGGTCTAACCTTGAGCTTGAGGGTCAGAGACGCCGCGTTGACAGCCGGCGGCGCGACAGTCTCGGGCACGGCGGCGCTACAGTGCCGGGCTCGTGGCTGAGTCAAGCGAAGAGGCGGGCCTCCGGCGCAAGGGCGAGGAGGCGATCGGGAAGCTCGCGCAGGAACTGCTCGAGAACCCGGTCGTGTCGGGCGCGCTGTCGGCGGCGCTGCAGACCCGGGAGCGCGCGGTCCACGCCCAGGAGGCTGCGCTCAGCGCGCTGAACCTCCCCTCCGCGAGCGACCTCGAGCGGCTGACCCGCAGGCTGCGCTCGGTCTCGCAGCGGCTCGAGGGGATCGAGGACGGCCTCGACCGGATCGAGCAGAAGCTCGCGCGCCTCGAGGCGCGCCTCGACCAGGCCGCGGCCGCCGGCGAGCGCGCTTCGGCCGCCAGCGAGCGCGCTTCCGCCGCCGCGGACTGATCAGCCGACGGTCAGCGCGCCGGCCGCGAGCTCGCCGAGGCGGTGCTCTCCGTCGCGCAGGGCCTCGGGATCGATCCGCGTCCGTCCTCCGAGCAGCAGATCGGTCACCAGCAGCAGCGACGCCGCCTCCAAGCCGCGCCGGGAGGCGAGCGCCAGCAGTGTGGCGGTCTCCATCTCGACCGCGATCGCACCGGCGGCGATCCACCGCTCCTGGTCCTCCGCCGGCCAGTCGTAGAACAGGTCGGTCGAGACCACCGCGCCGGCTCGCGCGCGGCCGTCGCCGGCGCGCAGCAGCGCCTCGACCAGCGCCGTATCGGGCGTGAGCTGGGCCTCAGGAGCCAGCGCCCGGCTGGTGCCGTCGGCGGAGATCGCCTCGGTGGCGACCAGCAGCTCGCCGAGCCCGAGCTCGGCGTCGAGCGAGCCGCACGTGCCGACCCTCACGAGCCGCCGCGCCCCGAGCTCAGCGAGCTCGGCGATCACGATCGCGGCGCTCGGGCCGCCCATCCCGGTGCTCTGGATCGTGAGCGGCCGGCCGTCGCGCGCGGTCCCGGTATATCCCCACAGCCCGCGGTGGTGGTTGAACATCGCGGGGGCGTCGAGCAGCGACTGGGCGAGCAGCAGCGCCCGGCCCGGGTCGCCGGGGAGCAGCACGCGTTCGGCGAGCGGCGCGGTCGGATGCAGATGGATCGTGTTGGTCACACGCGCGCGAGGGGCGGTCGGTCCCGAGCACGAGACTAGAACGCCGGTCCGGAACTACACTGCGCCGCGATGACGCGACGGGCCGGGCGCCGATGAGTGCGTTCAGATCGCCGGACGAGTTCGTCGAGGTGATGAACCGCACGTTCACGCTGATGAGCGAGGACCCGGAGATGGGTCCGCGGCTGCGCGAGGCCGACACCCCGCAGCGGTTCGAGTTCACCGACCTCGAGATGGTCGTCAACATCCGCGCCGGGCAGCCCGGCGAGGCGAACCTGGCATGGGAGTGGTCCGACGAGATCCCGTGGGAGCCGAGGGTGCGGATGACGATGAGCTCGGAGACGGCGAACCGCTACTTCCAGGGCAAGGAGAACGTCGCGATCGCGATCGCGCGGCGCCGGATCAAGGCCGGGGGCGATGTCAAGGCGGCGCTCCAGATCCTCCCGATCACCAAGCCCCTGTTCACCCGGTACCGCGAGATGATCGCCGCCGACTACCCGCACCTGGAGGAGTAGGCCGCGTCTTGGGTCCGATCGCGAACGAATTCCGCGCCCGAGGCATTGACATCGCCGCCCCCGGCGAGTAGACCTAACGGCAACGACCAAGGCACCAGGCCGGAACGTAGCGCGCTGCCGGGGATGCCCGGGGCGCACCTGCGAGGCGCCGCCGGAAACGAGACGAGCGCCAACGGCCGACGCAGCGGGCCGTGATGCCCGCGCACGGCGGGATCTCGTTTCTCAGTCGAGATCCCGCCGTCAACGTATTGGCCGGGATTCCCGCATTTCGGGTTGTGGGAGCATGACATCGTGGCCAATTCGCGCACGAACTCGAGCAACGGCGCCGTTTCGCTGACCGATGCGGCGGCCAAGGCCGGCGTCTCCGCGGGGACGTTGCGGCGCTGGGCCCGCGAGGGGCTGATCCCCCAGTACGACGGCGACGGGTCGTGGTCGCCGGGAGCGGTCAGCCACGCCCGGATCGTGGCGCGGCTCCGCGAGCGCGGCCACTCGCTCAAGGACATCCGCCGCGCCACGGAAGAGGGACGGCTCGCGTTCGGCTACATCGAGGAGCTGTTCCCGTCGCTCGACGAGCGCGTCTACAACGTCCGCCAGGCGGCGCGCGAGACCGGGCTCGAGCCGGCGCTGGTCGAGCGGGTGGTGTCGGCGCTGGGGATGAACCCCGCCCAGGCCGACGCGATGTCCTCCGAGGACGTGCAGCTGCTGCGCTACGTGGCGGCCGTGCTCGACGCCGGGCTGCCGCTGGTCGCGATGCTGCAGCTGGTGCGGGTGTACGGCCAGGCGATGGCGCAGGTCGCCGACGCCGAGGTGCGCCTGTTCCACCTGTACGTGCACGAGCCGCTGATGCGCTCCGGGGCGACCGGGATGGAGATGGCCGACGAGATGCTCGCGATCACCCGGGAGCTGCTGCCGCTCGCCTCGCCGGTGATGGACCAGGTCCACCAGCGCTACCTGCAGCACTTCGTCGAGCAGGACGTGGTTGGCCACATGGAGGCCGATCTCGACGGGGACGACGTCGACCTCGGCAGGCTCAGGGTCGCGATTGCGTTCGCCGACCTCGCCGGGTACACGCGGCTCACCGAGGAGGAGGGCGAGCTCGAGGCGGTCGACGCGGTCGAGCGGTTCGTCGAGGCGGTCGAGACGACGCTCCCCGACGACGCCCGGGTGATCAAGACGATCGGCGACGAGGTAATGGTCGTCGGCTCGGACCCCGGGGGGCTGACCGACTGGGCGGTCGGCTTCCAGCAGCTGCAGTCCGACCCGCCGCTGCCGCGGATCGGGATCCACTACGGCGAGGCGCTGTATCGCGACGGCGACTACTACGGCCGCGATGTCAACATCGCCTCGCGGGTGGCGGCGCGATCGGCCGGAGGCGAGGTGCTCGTCACCCGGCCGGTGGTCGAGCGCGGCGGCTCGCACCTCGAGTTCGAGCGGATCGCCGATGTGCGGCTGAAGGGCTTCACGGAGTCGGTCGAGCTGTTCCTCGCCAGGCAGCGGGGCGAGGAGTGAGCGCCGCCGAGCTCGTCGAGCCGGTTCGCGCGGACGGCCTGCTGGCGGCCGGCCGGCCGGTGCTGGTGATGCTGTCGGGCGGGCGCGACTCGACCTGCCTGCTCGACCTGGCGGTCGCGATCGCCGGGGCCGGCGCGGTCGGCGCGCTGCACGTCAACTACGGGCTGCGTGACGCCGCCCGCGGCGACGAGCGTCACTGCGCGGCGCTGTGCGAGCGGTTCGGGGTCGGGCTCGACGTCCGCCGCCCGCGGCGACCGGAGACGGGCAACCTCCAGGGCTGGGCACGCGACCAGCGCTACGGCGCGGCCGCCGAGCTGGCCGTCGCGCGCGGCGCGGATGTGGCCGCCGGGCACACGGCGACCGACCAGGTCGAGACGATCCTGTACAGGCTCGCCTCCTCGCCGAGCCGCCGGGCGCTGCTCGGGATGGCCCCGCGCGAGGGGCGGCTGGTACGGCCGCTGCTCGGCTTCACGCGCGAGCAGACGGCCGCGTACTGCCGCGCTCGGGGGCTGGAGTGGCGCGAGGACGAGACCAACGCGACCGCCCAGTACGCGCGCGGGCGGGTGCGCTCGGGGCTGGTCCCGGCGCTTGAGGCGGTGCATCCGGGCGCGGTCGCGAACGTGCTGGCGCTCGCCCGGGTGCTCCGGGACGAGGCGGCGGTGCTCGACGCGCTCGTCGACGAGACGCTTGCCGGGCGGAAGGAGATCGAACTGGCTCGCCTGAGGGAGCTCGCGCCGGCGGTGCGGCGGCTCGTCGTTCAGCGGCTCGCGGACGCCGCGATCGGCGGCCCGGCGGCGGGCGTCGCCCCGCGCGCCGACGAGGTCGCGGCGCTGTCCGAGCACGGCACCGCGATGCTCGATCTGCCAAGTGGCGTGCGGGCGGTCGCCGAACGGGGAATGCTCCGTTTCATGCGACGGACGCCTGACGCTGGTCGCCGCCAACCCGTCACCACCCCTTAAAGTAGATAGAAGTGGACGACGGAGACCACGGGATCGGGGAAACGCTGGTGGCCGCCGAGGACCTGGAGCGTCGCGTACGGGAGCTCGCGGACCAGATCTCGCGCGATTACCAGAGCAAGGACCTGGTACTGGTGGGGGTGCTGAAGGGCGCGGTGTTCTTCGTCTCGGACCTGATGCGCCGGCTCACGATTCCGGTCGAGGTCGACTTCATGGCGGTCGCGTCGTACGGGTCGGCGACCAAGTCATCGGGTGTCGTCAGGATCCTCAAGGACCTCGACGCGGCGATCGAGGGGCGCGACGTGCTGATCGTCGAGGACATCGTCGACTCGGGGTTGACGCTGCAATATCTGATGCGGAACCTGGCCGGCCGCGGCCCCCGCTCGCTCGAGGTGTGCGCGCTGTTGATCAAGCCGGAGCGCCGGAAGGTCGATCTACCGACCAGATATGTGGGATTCGAGATCCCGAACCGGTTCGCGATCGGCTACGGCCTGGACTACGCCGAGCGCTACCGCAACTTGCCTTACGTGGCCGCGTTGAAACAGTGAAGAGGCCCGTGCAACCCTCGAGAACCCTGAAATTCACCTGCTACGCTAGGCGATTCGGCGAACGGCCCTGCGCCGTAACCGGGTGATCTGACTTATGAGCAGGTTCTTCAAGAGCGCCGCTTTCCCGATCCTGATCGTCGTCGTTCTGGCGTTCTTCGCGCAGAAGCTGATCGGGAACTCGAACCACTCGCCGCACTACACGTTCGGCAACCTGATGAGCCAGCTCGAGGGCGGGCAGGTCAAGAGCCTCACCCTCAAGGAGAAGGACAACACCGCCGACGTGCAGCTGCTGCCGGCGTACGGCGCCGCGAAGTACTCGGTCGGATACCCCGACTCGTACGCGCCGCAGCTGATCAACGCCGCGCGCGCCGACACGAGCCTGGATCCCAGCCAGTTCGACATCCAGGGCAAGGCATCCAACGGCTGGCTGTCGCTGCTGACCTACATCCTGCCGTTCGTGATCTTCATCGGCTTCTGGATCTTCCTGATGAACCAGGTCCAGGGCGGCGGATCGAAGGTGATGTCGTTCGGGAAATCGCGCGCCAAGCGAATGTCGGTAGACAGTCCGAAGATCACGTTCCGCGACGTCGCGGGGGTCGACGAAGCCGTCGAGGAGCTCCACGAGATCAAGGAGTTCTTAGAGAACCCCAAGAAATTCCAGGCCCTGGGGGCGCGGATCCCCAAGGGCGTGCTCCTCTATGGCCCGCCGGGCACCGGTAAGACGCTGCTCGCGCGCGCGGTCGCCGGCGAGGCGGGCGTGCCGTTCTTCTCGATCTCGGGCTCGGACTTCGTCGAGATGTTCGTCGGCGTCGGCGCCTCGCGGGTCCGCGACCTGTTCGAGCAGGCCAAGCAGAACAGCCCGTGCATCATCTTCATGGACGAGATCGACGCCGTCGGGCGGCACCGCGGCGCGGGTCTCGGCGGCGGCCACGACGAGCGCGAGCAGACGCTCAACCAGTTGCTCGTCGAGATGGACGGGTTCGAGATGAAGGACAACATCATCTTGATCGCGGCCACCAACCGGCCCGACATCCTCGATCCGGCGCTGCTGCGCCCGGGGCGCTTCGACCGCCAGATCGTCGTCGACCGGCCCGACCGGCTCGGCCGCAAGAAGATCCTCGAGGTGCACACGCGCGGTAAGCCGCTCGGCAGGGAAATCGATATCGACGTGCTTGCAGGACAGACGCCGGGGTTCACCGGCGCCGACCTCTCGAACCTCGTCAACGAGGCGGCGCTGCTCGCGGCCCGCAACGGCAAGCGCGAGATCACCCAGGACGAGCTCGAGGAAGGGATCATGCGGGTGATCGCGGGCCCGGAGAAGAAGACCCGCGTGATGTCCGACAAGGAGCGGCGGATCACCGCCTACCACGAGATGGGCCACGCGATGGTCGGCCACTACCTCCCCAATTCGGATCCGATCCACAAGATCTCGGTGATCTCCCGCGGGCAAGCCCTTGGCTACACCATTTCTTTGCCCGGCGAGGACAAGTTCCTGACCACCCGCGCCGAGCTCCAGGACACGATGGCGATGACGCTCGGCGGGCGTGCGGCCGAGGAGATCGTGTTCAGCGAGATCACCACCGGCGCCTCGAATGACCTCGAGAAGGTGACCGCGACCGCCAAGCAGATGGTGATGCGGTTCGGGATGTCCGAGAAGCTCGGGCCGCGGGTATTCGGGCACGACCACGGCATGCCGTTCCTCGGCAGGGAGTTCAGCGCCGAGCCCGACTACTCAGACGAGATCGCCCGGGAGATCGACGACGAGATCCGGCGGATCGTCGAGGCCGCGCACGTGCAGGCCAAGGAGATCCTCAATAGTCATCGCGACTCGCTCGAGAAGCTCTCCGAGATCCTGATCAAGCGGGAGACGATCGAGAAGGAGCAGTTCGAGGCGCTGCTGGCGGGCCAGACCGAGGAAGAGGTGTTCGGCGCCGAGGCGCCGCCCCCGCCCGAGGTGCCGATCCCGCCGGCGCCGGCCGAGCGCGCCCCGCGCGAGGGCCCGCGGCCGCTGCCACGCCCCGGGCTCGCGGGCGGCACCGCCGATTAGAACTCTCAGCCGTCGTTCGGGGTCGTCGGGAGCGGGGGGTTCAGGCCCTGGGCCTTGCAGTTGGCGAGGCCGGGGTTGAGCGACGGCGCCGCGGCGAGCGGCGGCGGCTTCGCGAACGCGGGCTTGGAGAAGTCGAAGTAGTCGGTCATCGCGTCGGCGTTGGCGTCGCGGAACGTCAGCGCCGGGAGGTTCCACTTGCGCTCGACGAACGCGAGGATCGAGGTGTGGTCCTGGACGACGTTCGACACGTACGCCTTGCGCGCCCACGGGGAAATCACGATCAGCGGGACGCGGAACCCGTAGCGGTCGTAGGACCCGGGGAGGTCGCCGGGCTGCAGCATCGGGGGGATGCTGTCCGGCTTGATCGCGCGGGGCGGCGCGACGTGGTCGTAGTAGCCGCCGTGCTCGTCGTAGGTCAGGAAAATGACGGTGTTCCTCCACGTCGGTGCGCGCATCAGCGCGCGCACCGCCCGGGCGACGAACTGCTCGCCGACCTGGACGTCCTGGGGGTTCTCCTCGGAGGTCGTGCCGTAGTTCGGGTTGAGGATCGTGAACGCCGGCAGCTTTCCGGCGGCGATGTCCGGATAGAACTGGTCGAACTTGTGAAACCGGCTGGACGTCGCGGCGGTCAGGACGCCCGGGACCAGCCACGGGCTGGCGAGGTCCTGGTAGTAGCCGGCCCACGAGATTCCGTGCGCAGACAGCCGGTCGAAGATCGTGCCGTTCGCCGGCTTGATCGTGAGCCCGTTGTGGTCGTCGATCGTGCCCGAGGCGGTGCCGGCGAACAGGAACCGGAGGTTGGGATACGTCTGGCACAGGGTCGAGCAGAAGTAGCGCTGCCCGATCGGGAAGGACCGTGCCAGCGAGTAGCTGAACGGAAGGTCGCGCCTGTCCCAGAACCACATCGCGGTCGGTCCGCTGGCGCGGACGAAGCCGTCGTTGCGGCCCCCGTCGTAGGACTGGTGGCTGGCGTTCCACGCCTGGCTCGGCACCGCGTGCTCCTGGCACGGCGAGGGGGCTCGGTTGGCGCGCACGCGGCCCTGCGGGCCCGGGTTGAAGTTCGTGACCCGCCCGCGGGTGACCGTCAGGCCGTCGACTTCGCTGCGCCCCGGCAGCTGGTAGGGCGCCATCCCGAGGATGTTGTCGAACGAGTGGTTCTCCATCACAAGCACGACGACGTGCTTGATCTGCGACATGCTCGGCGTGCCGGCGGGACGGCTCGGAAACGGGAGGCTGTCGGGGCGCCGGATCCCGAGCGCGCTCCCGGAGAACACGCGAGCCCAGGCGGGCAGCGCGCCCGCGTACAGCGCGCCGGCGCCGCCGGCCGCGGCTCGCAGCAGCGTGCGGCGGTTCAGTGGCGAGCCGAGCGGGCCGGAGCCGTCCACGTCGGGGACACTATCCGGAGATGCGATCCGCAGTTGTGAACCGATGAACCACCGCCGAGCCCAGCCGGCCCGGGTGCTGCTGGCGGCGACCAGGGTGTGGCTGCCGGTACTGATCGCGATCGCGGGGATCGTCGCGATCGTGGTCGGGCACGGGCACACGTCGACGGCTGCCGCCGGGGTCGCGCTGATCATCACGGCGCTGATCGTGTGGATGATCAACTGGATGTACCGGATGAGCATCGAGTCGAACCAGGACCGCGAGCGCGAGGAGCAGGCGCGCGAGTACTTCGATCGCCACGGCCGGTGGCCGGATGAGTAACGCCCCGGCGGCGTTCACGATCATGGGCGTCGTCAACGTCACGCCCGACTCGTTCTCGGACGGTGGGCTGTACCTCGATCCGATCGCGGCAATCAATCGCGGAGCCGAGCTCGAGCGCGAGGGCGCCGGGATCCTCGACGTCGGCGGCGAGTCGACCCGTCCCGGCGCCGAGCCGGTCCGGGTCGGCGAGGAGCTGGCGCGCGTGCTCCCGGTGATCGAGGGGTTGGTGGCGACCGGCGGCGGTGCGCGCATCTCGATCGACAGCTCGAAGGCGCAGGTCGCGCGCGAGGCGCTGGTGGCGGGCGCCACGCTCGTCAACGACGTCACCGCGCTGCGCGGCGACCCCGAGATGGCGGCGGTGGTCGCCGAGGCCGGCGCCGAGATCTGCCTGATGCACATGCTCGGCGAGCCGCGCACGATGCAGCGCGACCCGCGCTACGACGACGTCGTCGCCGACGTGAAGGCGTTCCTCGAGGAACGGCTCGCCTACGCGGTGGCCGCCGGGATCGACGAACGGCGGGTGCTGCTCGATCCGGGGATCGGGTTCGGCAAGACCGTCGAGCACAACCTCGAGCTGCTGCGGCGGGTCGACGAGCTGGTCGCGCTGGGGCGCCCGGTGGTGATCGGCACCAGCCGGAAGTCGTTCCTCGGCAAGCTGACGGGCCGCGCGGACCCGGCCGACCGCGTGCCCGGCACGATCGCATCGTGCGTGGTCGCGTACGAGCGTGGCGCCCGGATCTTCCGCGTCCACGACGTCGCCGCCGTCCATGACGCGCTCGTCGTGGCTGCTGCTACGGTCGCGCCATGGACGACGACGCCGACGAGTTCGACGAGGTAGACGAGGACGAAGACGGCGAGGAGCACCCGGAGCCCGAGGTCACGATCGAGATCAGCGGGCTGTCGCTGTACACGCACGTGGGGGTGACGGCGGCCGAGCAGGAGGTGGGCCAGCGGCTGCTGCTCGACCTGCGGATCGACATCGGCGAGTCGGACGCCACGCTCACCGACCAGCTCGAGGACACGGTCGACTACGCGGAGGTGTGCGAGCTCACGAACCTGGTCGCCCAGCAGCGGACCTACCGCACCCTCGAGCGGCTGTGCGCGGCGATCGCCGACCGGCTGATCGCCGCATACGACATCAACTCGGTGTGGGTCAAGGCGGCAAAGCCCGAGCCCCCGATCGCGCTGCCCGTCTCGGAGGTGTCGGTCGAGGTCTGGCGCGAAGCGGAGTGACCGCTTCCCAGCAGGGGTACCTCGGGCTCGGCTCGAACGTCGGGGACCGCCGCGCCCACCTGCAAGCCGCAGTCGAGCGGCTCCCGAGCCATGGCGTGCAGGTACTGGCTTCGTCCTCCGTTTATGAGACCGAGCCGGTCGGCGAGGTCCCCGACCAGCGCGAGTTCCTCAATGCATGCGTGCGGATCGAGACCGGGCTGGGTCCCGAGCAGCTGCTCGACGCGTGCAAGACGGTCGAGCGCGAGCTGGGCAGGGAGCCCGGCGGGGTCCGCCACGGGCCGCGCGCGATCGACGTCGACGTGCTGCTGCTGGACGGCGTCGAGTACCGCTCGGGGCGGCTGTCGCTCCCGCACCCCGGGATTGCGTCGCGGCGTTTCGTGCTGGTGCCGCTGCTCGAGCTCGACCCGGAGCTCAGCGCCCCGGAGGTCGGGAAGCTCGCGGACGCGCTCGCCGTGCTCGGCTCCGGCGACCAGGCGGTCACGCGATGCGGGCCGCGGCTCGCGCCCGGATAGGGTTCCCACGATGCTGCTGGTCGTCGACGTCGGCAACACCCAGACCCACTTCGGCGTGTACGACCACGACGCGGTGGAGGTCCGCGAGCACTGGCGGTTTGCGACCGTACGCGAGTCGACCGGCGACGAGCTGGGCGCGGCGCTCTCGAACCTGCTCGCGCTGCGCGGGCTGTCGTTCGGCGACGTCGAGCGCTCGATCGTCTCGTCGACCGTCCCGCAGCTCTCCGAGCAGTGGACGCGCGTCGCCGAGCTGTACCTCTCGCACAAGATGCTGGTCGTCGGGCCGAGCGTGAAGATCGGGATGCCGATTCGCATGGACAACCCGCACGAGGTCGGCGCCGACCGGCTCGTGAACGCGGTGGCCGCGTACGACCGGGTCAAGGACACGTGCGTGGTGGTCGACTTCGGGACCGCGATCACCTACGACGCGGTATCCGCGGCCGGCGAGTACCTCGGCGGGATCATCACCCCCGGGGCCGAGATCTCGATCGACGCGCTCTACGAGCGTGCGGCGAAGCTGCCGAAGGTGGAGATCGCCGAGCCGCGCGCGTTGATCGGCAAGTCGACCGTCGAGGCGGTGCGCAGCGGGATCGCGTACGGGTTCGCGGGTCAGGTGGAGGGGATCGTCGGGCGGTTGCGCGCGGAGCTCGGACAGGGCACGAGGGTGATCGCGACCGGCGGGCTCGCCCAGGTCGTCGTTCCGTTCATCCGCGAGACGATCGACGAGGTCGACGACCTGCTGACGCTCGTCGGCCTCAGGCTGATCTGGGAGCGTAATCAGGGCTAGGGACCGGCACGTCGGGAGTTCTCGCGACGATCGCGGCCATGATCAGGAACGTGAGGCTCCGGCGCTCGCCGGGGTGCTCGGCCGTGTACTCGCCGTAGCCGTCGAGTAGGCCGCGGATCGCCGCGAACACGGGCGCATCGTCGACTTCCTCGGGAACGTCGCAGGCCAGCCGCGCGAGCGCGACGTACTCGGTCGGGTCGCCGCCGCGCATCGCCGAGATCGCCGACAGCAGCAGGAACGAGGACACGCGCTCGAGCAGCACGTGTGGAGCCTGCGGGAGCTCGCCGACCGCCTCGCCCGCGGGCACGAGCGGCTCGCCGGCGGCGATCCGCAGCGACTGCTCGGACATCACCGACCGCATCTGCTCGGGGGTCAGGCCGGCGTGCAGCGCGATCCGCAGCCCGAACGCGGTGCCGAACGCGGTCGCGCCGTACGGGGAGTCCGAGGCGAACAGGATCTGCCCGGGCGGCACGAGCGAGAACAGCGCCGCCATATCGGCGGGCATCCACCAGGCGGTGTCGAACAGCAGATTCGGGTAGTCGGGAGCGACCCGCCAGATCCACGACAGGTCGGAGATCCCGGCGTGCGCGAGGATCAGCCGTGCGTTCGGGAACTCGCCGGCCAGCTCGACGGCGTCCAAGCCGAGCGCGGGGATCCCCCGGCCGGCGTGGATCAGCACCGGCAAGGTTCGCTCGTCGGCGAGCGCCACCAGGTCGCGCACGCGAGGATGGTCGAGCGTGAACTGCTCGGCGCGCGGGTGCAGCTTGATCCCGCGGGCGCCCTCGCCGAGCGAGCGCTCCGCCTCCGGGATCGGCTCGTCGTTGGGATTGACGCGGCAGAACGGCACCAGTCGCCCGTCGCTGTGCGCCGCCGCCTCGAGCACGGCGTCGTTGGCGGGGGCATAGCCGTCGGGCTCGTGCATCGGGAACACGAACGCGCCGCGGGCGTGGCCGAGCTCGAGCCCGGCCAACAGCTCCTCCGGGGTCTGCTTGCGGCCGTCGGGGTCGTTCTGCCCGAGGTGCGTGTGGGCGTCGAACACCTCGAGATCGGGGACCTGGGCCCGTGCGATCTCGCTCCACGGCCTGAGCACGTCGGCGATGTTCACCGCTTGATTCGTACCATGAACAGGCTGTGACGCGATCACTGACCGATGGCTGGGCGCTGGGCGGCGTGCGGATCCCCAACCGGGTGGTGCTCGCCCCGCTGGCGGGGATCGGCAACTGGTTCGTGCGCCTGCAGGCCAAGCGCTACGGCGCCGGGCTGGTCGTCTCGGAGATGGTCTCGAGCTTCGCGATCCATTACCGCAATGAGCGCACGCTCCGCGAGCTGCTGCGGATCCACCCGGACGAGCACCCCGTGTCCGTGCAGTTGTTCGGGCACGACCCTGACGTGATGGAGTCCGCCGCCGAGCGGGTCGCGGCGGCCGGCGCCGACCTGATCGACATCAACATGGGCTGCCCGGTCCCAAAGGTCTGCAAGACCGGCGCCGGCGCGGCGCTGCTCGACGACCCGCAGCGGGCGGTCGCGCTCGCGCAGGCGGCCCGGCGCGGCAGCGGGCTGCCGGTCACGGTGAAGCTCCGCTCCGGGCAGCGGCCCGGGGACCTGCGCGGGCTCGAGCTCGCGCGCCGGCTGGCGGACGAGGGCGCCGTCGCGGCGATCGCGATCCATCCCCGCCACGCATCCCAGCGCCACAAGGGCACGCCCGACTACGCGCTCGCCCGCGGCCTCGTCGAGGAGCTTCCGGTGCCGGTGCTCGTGTCCGGCGGCCTGGATAGCGCCGAGCTCGCCCGGGCCGCTTTTGAGTCCACAGGCTCCGCAGGGGTGCTGATGGCGAGGGGGTCGCTCGGGAACCCGTGGGTGTTCGAGGAGCTGCTCGGCGTCCGCGATCGCGAGCCGGAGCCTGCCGAGATCCTTGTCGAGCTCGACTGGGTGATCGAGCGGGCGGTCGAGCACCTGGGGGTCGAACGCGCGACCCGGTACCTGCGCAAGTTCTACCCGTGGTACGTCGAGCGGCTGGGGCGGGGCTACACGGAGCCGCTCGGCGGACCGAAGGCGCTCCAAGCCGCGCTCCAGAGCGCGCCGTCGCTCGACGACGCGCGCGAGCTGTTCCGAGGCGCGGCGCTCGCCGCCGGCCCGGCCTCCTGATCTACGCGCGGCCGGGGCCTCGTGGCGGTGTCCGCGCCGCGGCGGTGATAGGCCTGCGAGCGGTGCGGGTAGCACTACGGGTGGGTGACTTGGGGCCGATTGCGGGCCGGGCTATACTCATCCGCCCACGCAGGCCGGACGTGCACCATTTCCCGCTGAGTCCAGCGGGTTTTCTCATCAAATAGGACCGATTTCGGATCAAAAATGCCCAGGGACGTCATTCTCACGCCGGAAGGACTTGCAAACCTGAAGGCCGAGCTCGACACGCTGACCACCACCCGGCGGCGCGAGGTCGCGGCCCGGATCAAGGAGGCTCGCGAGTTCGGTGACATCTCCGAGAACGCCGAGTACGACGACGCCAAGAACGAGCAGGCGATGCTCGAGGCTCGGATCGCGTCGCTCGAGGACAAGCTCCGATCGGCGACCGTGATCGACTCCTCGGACATCGGCACCGACTTCGTCGGGGTCGGGTCGGTCGTCCACGTCAAGGACGAAGGCGGGAAGTCGACCAAGTACACGATCGTCGGGTCGGCGGAGGCGAGCCCCGCCGAGCTGAAGCTCTCGAACGAGTCGCCGATCGGCAAGGCGCTGCTCGGACACAAGCGCGGCGAGCAGGTCGTGATCTCCACGCCTCGCGGCGAGCGCAAGCTCAAGATCACCAAGATCGACGTCGCGAAGTAGGGTCTCGGCGGTGGGTGACGCCGCTGACGAACAGCATTCCGGCGTCTTCGCAGACCGCCGGCGCAAGCTCGACGCGCTCCGGGCCGCGGGCGTCGAGCCGTTCCCGCACCGATTCGAGGGCGTCGGGCCGATCGCTGCCGTCCGGGAGGCCCACGCGAGCCTCGAGCCGGGAGCGGAGACCGGCGCCCACCACCGTGTCGCGGGCCGGCTCGCCGCCCGTCGCGGGCAGGGGAAGATGGCGTTCCTGGACCTCGTCGACCGGTCCGGGCGGATCCAGCTCCAGGCGCGGGTCGACGAGCTCGGGCCCGACGGGATGGAGCAGCTGCTCGAGCTCGACCTCGGCGACGTGCTCGGGGTGGACGGGGTCGCGTTCGCGTCGCGCCGCGGCGAGCTGACGCTGCGGATCGAGCGCTACGAGCTGCTCGCCAAGTCGTTGCGGCCGCCGCCCGAGAAGCGTCACGGGCTGAAGGACGTCGAGACCCGATTCCGGCGCCGCGAGCTCGACCTGCTCGCCAACGAGGAGGCGCGCGAGCTGTTCATCCTGCGCGCGCGCGTAATCGCCGCGATCCGCGCGTTCCTGGACGCGGAAGGGTTCATCGAGGTCGAGACGCCGGTGCTGCAGCCGCTGTACGGCGGCGCGCTCGCGCGACCGTTCACCACCCATCACAACGCGCTCGACCGCACGCTGTACCTGCGGATCGCGACCGAGCTGTACCTCAAGCGGCTGATCGTCGGCGGGCTCGAGCGCGTCTACGAGCTCGGCAAGGACTTCCGCAACGAGGGCGTCGACACGACCCACAACCCCGAGTTCACGATGCTCGAGTGGTACGAGGCGTACGCCGACTACATGGACGTCGCGGACCGGTTCGAGCGGCTGATCGCGCACGTCGCTGACGCGGCCGGCTCCAGCGGCGAGTTCGATTTCTCTCCGCCGTGGCGACGCGAGAAGCTGGTCGACGCGATCCGCGGGCGGACCGGGATCGACGTGATGCGATTCCACGACCGCGACGCGCTGGCCATCGAGATGCGGGCCGGTGGCATGCAGGTGCCGGAAGCAGGCACGTGGCCTCAGCTGGTCGATGAGCTGCTCTCCAAGCACGTCGAGCCGGCGCTGGTCGAGCCGACGATCCTGTTCGACTACCCGGTCGAGCTGTCGCCGTTCGCCAAGCGCCACCGCTCCGAGGATGGGCTGGTCGAGCGGTTCGAGGCGTACGTCGGCGGCACGGAACTCGCGAATGCGTTCACCGAGCTCAACGACCCCGACGAGCAGCGGCGCCGGTTCGAGCAGCAGCGCGCGATGGCACGCGCGGGCGACGCGGAGGCACAGCCGTTCGACGAGGCGTTCCTCGAGGCGCTCGAGCAGGGGATGCCGCCCACCGGTGGGATCGGGATCGGGATCGACCGGCTGGTGATGGCGCTCAGCGGCAAGCGCTCGATCCGCGAGGTCGTGCTGTTCCCGGCGATGCGGGATTAGCCGTTCGGGGGCGCGCATGCGCGCCCCCGCGGGCGGGCGCATGCGCCCGCCCGGACCCGGCCGCATGCGGCCGGGTCACCTCGTGACAGAAGTGTGATCTGCCGCACGTTGGGCGAATTGGATTCGCGGGAGCACTGGACCCCGGTTGGTAAACTGGCCTATGGCACGTTCGAGGACCGTTTCGCTCATGAACTTCGGCATTGCGACCGAATACGTGGGTAGAGCGGTCCCATCGGCGTACCGCTACCGGATCGGCGCACCGCCGGGACCGGTGGGGTGTTAGAACCAAGCGAGAAGGGCAACCGGCCTTCGTATAGTCGAACACTCGACAGCAGCAGCGCCTAGTCTGAGAGAAGAGCCATGTTCGAGCGATTCACAGAGAGAGCCCGCCAAGTGGTCGTCCTGGCCCAGGAGGAGGCCCGAACTCTCAAGCACAACTACATCGGCACCGAGCACATCCTGCTCGGGCTGCTGCGCGAGGAGGAGGGCCTCGCCGCGCGGGTGCTCGAGTCGCTGGACATCACCGTCGAGCGCGTCCGCGCCCAGGTCGTGCGGATCGTCGGCTCCGGTGAGGAGGTCACCTCGGGCCAGATCCCGTTCACGCCGCGCGCCAAGAAGGTGCTCGAGCTGGCGCTTCGCGAGGCGCTCAGCCTCGGCCACAACTACATCGGCACCGAGCACATCCTGCTCGGCTTGGTGCGCGAGAACGAGGGCGTGGCCGCCCGCATCCTGCTCGATTTCGATGCCGACTCGGAGAAGATCCGCAACGAAGTGATCCGGATGCTGTCGGGCCCCGGCGGCCGGCAGCGCTCCGGAGGCGGAGGCGGAGGCGGTGGCGCTGCCGCGGGTACCGGCGAGGGCAAGAAGTCCTCGAAGCTGCTCGACCAGTTCGGCCGCAACTTGACGAAGCTGGCGGCGGAGTCGAAGCTCGACCCGGTGGTGGGACGCGAGACCGAGATCGAGCGGATCATGCAGATCCTGTCGCGCCGCACGAAGAACAATCCGGTGCTGGTCGGCGAGCCGGGCGTCGGCAAGACGGCCGTTGTCGAGGGCCTCGCGCAGCGGATCACGCACGGCGACGTGCCCGAGCTGCTGAAGGGCAAGCAGATCTACACGCTCGACCTCGCCGCGCTGGTCGCGGGCTCCAAGTACCGAGGGGAATTTGAGGAGCGCCTCAAGAAGGTGATGAAGGAGATCACCCAGCGCGGCGACATCATCTTGTTCATCGACGAGCTGCACAACCTCGTCGGCGCCGGCGCCGCCGAAGGCGCGATCGACGCCGCCTCGATCCTGAAGCCGGCGCTCGCGCGCGGCGAGCTGCAGACGATCGGCGCGACCACCCTCGAGGAGTACCGCAAGTACCTGGAGCGCGACAGCGCGCTAGAGCGGCGCTTCCAGAAGATCACCGTCGACCAGCCATCGACCGAGGAGACCGTGCAGATCCTCAAGGGCCTGCGCGACCGCTACGAGCAGCACCACAAGGTGCAGATCACCGACGAGGCGCTCGAGGCGGCCGCGGAGCTGGCCGACCGCTACATCTCCGACCGGTTCCTGCCCGACAAGGCGATCGACCTGATCGACGAGGCCGCGTCGCGGATGCGGATCAAGTCGATGACCTCGCCGCCCGTGTACCGCGAGCTCGAGGACGAGATCGAGGAGACCCGCCGCGCCAAGGAGGAGGCGATCGAGAACCAGGAGTTCGAGAAGGCCGCCAACCTGCGCGACCAGGAGCGCCGCCTCTCGCAGAACAAGCGCGAGCTGACCGATCAGTGGGAGGCCGGCGAGACCACCGAGCGCCCCGCGATCGGCGAGGAGGAGATCGCCGACATCGTCTCGATGTGGACGGGCATCCCGGTGTTCAAGCTGACCGAGGCCGAGACCGCGAAGCTGATGCGGATGGAGGACGAGCTCCACAAGCGCGTGATCGGCCAGCACCCCGCGATCGAGGTCGTCTCGAAGGCGATCCGGCGCTCGCGCGCGGGTCTCAAGGATCCCAAGCGGCCGACCGGCTCATTCATCTTCCTCGGCCCGAGCGGCGTCGGCAAGACCGAGCTCGCCCGGACGCTCGCCGAGTTCCTGTTCGGCGACGAGGACACGATGATCCGGATTGACATGTCCGAATACATGGAGAAGCACGCCGTGTCCCGGCTTGTGGGATCGCCCCCGGGCTACATCGGCTACGACGAGGGCGGCCAGCTGACCGAGGCGGTGCGGCGCAAGCCCTACAGCGTGCTGCTGCTCGACGAGATCGAGAAGGCGCACCCGGACGTGTTCAACATCCTGCTCCAGATCCTGGAGGACGGGCGGCTGACCGACGCGCAGGGACGGACGGTCGACTTCCGGCACTGCATCGTGATCATGACCTCGAACATCGGGGCCTCGGAGATCGCGCGCAACACGCCGCTCGGGTTCGCGGTCTCCGACGACGAGACCGGGATCACCTACGACGACATGAAGAACCGGATCATGGGCGAGCTGAAGAAGGTCTTCCGGCCCGAGTTCCTGAACCGGATCGACGAGGTGATCGTCTTCCATAAGTTGTCCAAGGACGAGATCAAGGAGATCGTCGATCTGCTGCTGACCCGCATCCGCGTGTCGATGGCGGAGCGCGAGCTGCAGCTCGAGCTGACCGAGGGCGCCAAGGAGCTGCTCGTCGACAAGGGCTGGGATCCGGCGATGGGCGCACGCCCGTTGCGGCGGGCGATTCAGCGCTACGTGGAGGATCCGCTCGCCGACTTCGTGCTGCGCTCGCAGGTTCCCGAGGGCTCGACCGTGATTGTCGACACGCCGGACGGCACCGAATCGCCGGACGGCGACGAGCCCGGTGTCAAGCTGACCGTGATCGAGCCCGCGCCGAAGCCGACTCCGGTCGGAGTGGGCGCCGAGGGCGGCACCGCCGAAGACGGCGAGGCGCCCGGCGAGGCGCCGGGCGTCGAAGAGCCGGACAGCCCGAGCGAGCCCGAGTAGTCACGGGCCGTCACACGCGGACCCGGCGCGCGTGTAGCTGCTCGTAGACCGGCCGGCACGCCTCGGCGACCGCCGCGTCGTGGTCCGAGAGCGTCGTGTCGCGCGGCCGCCACGGCTCGAATCCGGTCGAGGACCACACGGCGGCGTACCAGTGCGGGGCCCACACGCCGTCCGAGTCGCGCGGCCCCCGTGGCCACGACAGCATCCGCCGGCTGAACTCGATCCCCAGCCACTCGCACAGCCACCGCAGGTGCGCTTCCGGCGCGTCCAGGAAATCGCGCGCGTCGAGGATCGGGACCTCGAGCCCGTGCTCGTCCCACAGCTCGAGCAGCCAGCCCTGCTGCGCCAGCCCGATGTCCTCGGGCTCGCAGGCCTCGCGGGCGCGAACGTAGGACGCGACGACCTCGACCGGGTCGCGGATCAGCAATGCGTTGCGGACCCGCAGCGTCCAGCCGAGGTCAATGTCCCGGGACACGTGGTGGGCCATGTGCTTGGCGTAGTGGACGGTGCGCCCCGGTGGGAGTGGCGCGAACAGGCCGTCGATCGCGATCGGAAGCTCGGTCGGCTGGGACGCGAGCACCTCGTCGCGCGCCGGGTGGTCGATACCCGTGCGCAGGAGGTATGCCGCGTACAAGGGCTCGTCGGCAACGACCGTGTCGGGGCGGTTCTCGAACGCGCGCATCATCGCCGTCGAGATGTTCCGCGGTCCGGACCACATCGCGACCCGGATCGCGTCGCTCATCGTGCGGCTCGGGCCGCGACGTCGGCGTCGACGAGCTCCTGGTAGAGGGACTGCAGACGCTCGACGGTCGGTCCGCGGCGGCCGTCGCCGATCGTGCGGCCGTCGACCGACCGGACCGGGACGACGCCGGCGAACGTGCCGGTCACGAACGCCTCGCGGGCGGAATACACGTCGGTCAGGCTGAAGGTCGTCTCTCGCGAAGCGATGCCGTTGGCCGCGCAGATCTCGAGGACGTTGGACCGGGTGATCCCCGCGAGGCAGTAGCGCCCCGTTGATGTGATCACCTGCGGGGCGTGGGCCGGGCCGGTGACGATGAAGAAGTGCGTCGAGTTGCACGTCGCCACGAATCCATCTGGGTCGAGCATCAGCGCCTCGTCGGCACCGGCCGTGTACGCCTGGATGCAGGCGAGGATGTCGTTCAGCTTCGAGTGCGAGTTGAGCTTCGGGTCCAGCGTGTCCGGCGCGGCGCGGCGCACGTGGGTGGTGAACAGCGTGATGCCGTCCCGAACGGTTGAGGGCAGCGCCTGCTTGTGCTCGGCGATGATCACCACCGTCGCGGGCCCGGCCGTGACCCTCGGGTCCTGGTACGGGGTGCGCTTGACGCCGCGCGTCACCATCAGCCGGACGTGCACTCCGTCGGTCATCTCGTTTGCGCGAAGCGTCGCGTAGATCGCATCGGTCAGCTCGCGACGGCTGAGACCGACGTCGAGCAGGATCGCCCTGGCGCCCTCGAACAGGCGGTCGAGATGACGCTCGAGGAACGCGGGGTGGCCGGCTCGGACACGCAGTCCCTCCCATACCCCGTCGCCGAGCACGAAGCCCGAGTCGAACACCGACACGACCGCGCGCTCGCGAGGCACGAGCTCGCCGCCCATCCAGATCAGGATCCGCTCGTTGCGCGGATCGTCCTCGAAGTCGTGGGTGCCGTGGGCCATCGCCAGGAAGCCTATGGACCGCGGCTCGGGCGGCGTAGGATCCCCGGAGTGACTGGGTGCCGGGGGGTCTTCGTGATTGCGCTGTGCATGCTCGCGGCGACCGTCGGGCCGGCTGCGGCGGGCGCGAGCGGCGACCCGATCGCGAGCGCGACCGCCTCACTGCGCGCGAACCACGTGTACGTCGATCCGAGCTCGCAGGTGAAGATCGACGCTGCCCAGGCGCGCGCGCTGGACGCGCAGATCGCCCACGACGACCCCGGGCGGATCTTCGTCGCGATCGTCCCGGGCTCGACCCGGTCGCAGGCGAACGGGACCACCGCCGGGGTGGGGGCCGCGATCGAGCGCGGGGTCGGGCGGCCCGGGATCTACGCGATCGTCGTCGGTCCTCGATTCGAGGCCGGAAGCACCGTGCTGCGGCGCGGCCAGGCCGCGGCGATCGCGTCCCAGAGCTTTGCGGCGAACCACACCCGGGGCCCATACGCGGTGCTGAGGAGCTTCGTTTCGGCCGCGGCCGGCGCGGATCCGGATCGGGCCGGTGCGGGCCAGGGGTCGACGCAGCCAGGCGGCGGTTCGCAGGCCCCGTCCCGGCCGTCGAGCGGCACGAGCTCGAGCAGCATCTTGTGGGTGATCTTTGCGGTGCTCGTCGCGCTGGTGCTGCTGCTCGTGCTGTGGGCCGGCGTTCGCGGTCGCGCCAAGCGGCGTGTACGGATCGCCGAGGTGCGCCGGGTGGCGCGCGAGGACCAGATCGCACTGGGCGAGGACATCCGCGAGCTCGACATCGACACCTCGATGCCGGGAGCCGACCCGGGAGCCAAGCAGGACTACAGCGACGCGCTCGACTGCTACGAGGCCGCCGGCGCGGCACTCGAGCGCGCCAAGACGCTGGGTGACCTGGCCACCGTGCCCGCGAAGCTCGAGGAGGGACGCTGGCTGATGGAATCCGCGCGGGCGCGGCTCGCCGGCAAGCCGCCGCCGGAACGACGCGCGCCGTGCTTCTTCGACCCGAGGCACGGGCCGTCGGTACGCGACGTCGACTGGGCGCCGGACGGCGGGACGGTGCGCTCGATACCCGTGTGCGCGGCCGACGCGACCCGGATCGAGGACGGCCAGTCGCCGAGCACCCGGACGATCGTGCTCGGCGGGCGCCAGATGCCCTACTGGGAGGCACCCGCCTACTTCGGTCCGTACGCGGGCGGCTACTGGGGCGACTACGGCGGCAACAACTTCCTGACCGGGTTCGCGCTCGGGAGCGTGCTCGAGCAGCACGAGAGCGCCGGAGGCGACTGGAGCGCCGGCAGCTGGAACAGCAGCAGCGACTTCGGTGGCGGCGGCGTGTTCTCCGGAGGCACCGGCGATCCCGGGACGGGTGGCGGCGGGGACTTCGGCGGCGGCGGCGGGGACTTCGGCGGCGGCGGCGGGGACTTCGGCGGCGGCGGCGGCGGCGGCGACGGCGGAGGCGACGGCGGCGGTGGCGGCGGCGACGGCGGCGGCTTCTAGGAGTACGAGAGGCCGAACCCGAACGGGTACAGCACCGTCTTCGACGGCGGCGGCTGGGTGATCGTCACCGGGAGCTTGCCGGTCGGGTTCAGCCGGCCGAACAGCGCCTGGACGAGCGGGTGCAGCGAGACCGGCTGGAAGTCGAGGCTCGTGATGAACGTGGTGGCCCCCGGGAGGTAGGCGATGTCATACGGCGTGCCGACGGCGGCGACGATCACCGGCTTGCCGGTCGCGAGCAGCGCCTTGAACAGGTTGATCTGACCCGGCGAGCCGGGCGTCCACGCGTTGAAGGTGGAGTCGACGACGAGGTCGCTCGACTGCGCTTTGGCCACCGCCTGCGAGATCATCGCGGGTGTCGGATCGAACCCGGTGTCGAACGCCTGCGCGGTCGGCCCACGCGAGGAGATGTCGTGCGCGATCGTGGCGGTGGTGGTCACCCCGAAGCCCGTCACGAGCACGCTCTTGCCGCTGCCCGCGGCGAGCGGCAGCAGCCCGGCGCTGTTTCTGAGGAGCGTGATCGAGCGGCGCGCGATCGTGTCGGCGACCGCGAGGTGGCGAGGCGTGCCGACCACCGACTTCCACCGGCTCGGGTTGGTGAGCGGCTGCTTGACGAGGCCGAGCTCCCACTTCAGCCGCAGGATCCTGGTCACCGATTGATCCAGCCGGCGCTTGCTGATCCTGTGCGACCTGACGGCGCGCAGGACGGCGTTGTAGGCGGGGACCAGATCGCCGGGCGCCTTGTCGATCGTCGGCGGGTTGTACTGCGCGACCTCGAGCAGCTCGTCCGCGCCCGCCCCGAACGCGCTCAGCGCCACCCGCTGGGGCGAGAAGTCCTTGACCGCGGCGGCGTCGAGCGCGTCCGTGACGACCGGGCCGTTGTAGTGGAGGTAGTCCCGCAGCATGCCGGTGATCCAGAAGTGGCTCATGCTGCTCGGGATCGTGCTGCCGGTGATCTTCGGGAACAGGATGTGGGTGACCATCACCCGATCGACCCCGGCGCGGAACGCGGCCTGCATCGAGGGGAAATTGAGCCGCTTGACCTGGCTGAGCGTCTGCGGTGAGAGGACCTTCGAGAAGTCGCTGTTGGCGGTCGCGTCACCGAAGCCCGGGAAGTGCTTGGCTGTCGCGCCCACGCCGGAGCTTGCCTGACGTGTCTGGTAGCCCTGCACCTGAGCGACCCCGAACGCCGAGACGAGGCCGACCCGGTCGCCGTAGGAGCGGATCCCGTCGGCTTGATTGAGCGGGCTGAGGTTGACGTCGGTGACCGGCGCGTTGTCGACGTTGATGCCGACCGCCCGGAGCTCCTCGCCGGTGATCTGAGCAGCGCTTCGTGCCAACCCCACGTCGCGGGTCGCGCCGAGCGCCATGTTGCCCGGGAACACGGTTGCCGGCGATCCGATCCGCAGCACCTCGCCCTCCTCCTGGTCGGTGCTGATCACGATCGGCAGCTGGGTCCGCTGGCTCCGTGCCACGCGCTGGATCCCGTTCGAGAGCCCCACGACCTGGGCGGGGTCGACCTTCGAGCCGGTGCCGAAGTTGTTGCTCCAGGCGAAGTAGATGATCCCGCCGACGTGGTACTTGCTGATCAGCTGGGCGATGTTGTTGACCCCGTAGTACCTGCGGTTCAGCTTGACCATCTGAGGGCTTCGGTCACGGACCGAGCTTCCGAAGCCGTTGACCTCGAACAGCTGGCCGACCTCCTCGGGCAGCGTCATGTGTGCGATCGTCGTCTGGATCCACGCCCGCTCGGTCAACCCGGGCGCGCGGCCGCGGGCCAGCGTCGGCGCCGCGCCGAGCTGGAGCACGCCGGCGACGCTCGCGCCGACCGCGCCGAGCGCCACCGCCCAGGACCGCTTCGATCTGATCATCGACGCCAATAGATACCCGAGTGGCGGCCGGAGTAGCGGTCAGCGCAACGCATTGCAAACGTTCTGTGTCAGAGAACCGACCCACCGGGTTGCCGTCGGGGGGCGGTCCTAAGGTTGGCGGCGATGCCACGTTCCTCCTCGATCTTCGTCTGCTCGGCGTGCGGCCACGAGGCATCGCGCTGGGAAGGGCGCTGCGTCGGGTGCGGGGAGTGGAACACGCTCGTCGAGGAGGTTCGCGCGCCCGCGACCGGCAAGCGCGCCGGGCGCCGCGGGGGCGCCCAATCCGACGCTGCGGCGGCGGTCGAGCCCGTCGTGCTCGCGGATGTGGAAGCCGCGGAGCACGAGCGCCTGGGCACGGGTATCGGCGAGCTCGACACCGTGCTCGGCGGTGGGATCGTGCCCGGCTCGCTGGTGCTGATCGGCGGTGCCCCCGGGATCGGCAAGTCGACGCTCACGACGATGGCGCTGGCGAACCTGCTCGGCGCGGGGCGCCGGACCCTCTACGTCTCGGCGGAGGAGTCGGCCGCCCAGGTGCGGCTGCGCGCGCAGCGACTCCCGAGCTCCGCCGCGCTGCGGATTCCGGTGATCGCCGAGACGGACCTGCACGCGGTGCTCGCGACGCTCGAGGCCGAGCGACCCGAGGTGTGCGTGATCGACTCGGTCCAGGCGCTGCACTGCGCCGCGCTGTCCAGCGCGGCCGGATCGGTCGCCCAGGTCCGCGAGGCGGCCGACCAGATCATGCGGATCGCAAAGTCGCAGCGGATCGCGGTGCTGCTCGTCGGGCACGTGACCAAGGAGGGAAGCCTCGCGGGGCCGCGCGTGCTCGAGCACCTGGTCGACTGCGTGCTTCAGTTCGAGGGTGAGCGCGAGCGGACCTACCGGACGGTGCGTGCGGTGAAGAACCGGTTCGGCTCTACGAACGAGGCGGGCGTCTTCGAGATGCACGACCACGGGCTCGTTGAGGTGGTGGACGCCTCGGCGCGGTTCGTCGCCGAGGCGACCCGCGCGCCCGGGAGCGTCGTGCTGTGCGCGATGGAGGGGTCGCGACCGTTGCTCGTGGAGGTGCAGGCGCTCGTCTCGAGCTCCGAGCTGGTGCCGCCGCGCCGGGTCGTGTCGGGCCTTGACCGAAACCGGGTGGCGCTGGTGCTCGCGGTCCTCGGGCGCCACGGCGGGATCGGATTGGGCGCCGCGGACGTGTTCGTGAACGTCGTCGGCGGCGTCGAGGTGGACGAGCCGGGCGCCGATCTCGCGATCGCGCTGGCGGTGGCGAGCGCCGCCAAGCGCGTGTCGCTCACCTCAACGACCGGCGCCGCGCCGCTTGCGTGCTTCGGCGAGCTCGGGCTGACCGGCGAGCTGCGAACGGTCGCGCACCCGGAGCGGCGGCTGGCTGAGGCGGTCAAGTTCGGGCTGGCGCCCGTGCTCGAGCCCAGCGTGCACGGAAACTTGCGCGCCGCGCTGGCCGCGGCGCTCGGGGCGGAGCGGGCGGCGAAACTCGCTGCGTAGGGCGGCCTTGGCGAGGAGTCCGTTCCTTAGGAGCGGGTAAAATCTCCCTATGCCGCCGCGCTCCGGTGAAGAGCTCAAAGAAGAGCTCGAGTCTCGACAGGACTCCCGGATCGTCAGGGCACTGGAGATGGTCGCCCCGGGGACCGCGCTTCGCGAGGGGATCGACAACATCCTCCACGCCCGCACAGGAGGATTGATCGTGATCGGGGACGCCGACGAGCTCGCGTTCCTGTTCTCCGGCGGGATCAAGCTGGAGCTCGACTATTCGCCCGAGCTGCTCTACGAGTTGGCCAAGATGGACGGCGCGATCGTGCTCAGCATGAACGCGACGAAGATCGCCCACGCCAACGTCCAGCTGACCCCCGACCCGACGATCCTGACGCTCGAGACAGGGACTCGGCATCGCACCGCCGAGCGCGTCTCCAAGCAGACCGACGCGATCGTGGTAGCGGTCTCCGAGCGCCGCGAGGTCGTCTCGCTGTACGTCGACGGGACCAAGTACATCCTCGAGGACATCCCGGTGGTGCTCGCGAAGGCCAACCAGGCGCTCGCGACGCTGGACAAGTACCGCAGCCGCCTGGATCAGGTCTCGACGCGCCTCACGGCGCTCGAGTTCGAGGGCGGCGCGACCCTGCACGACGTGCTCACCGTCCTGCAGCGGGCCGAGCTCGTGACCCGGATGGCGGTGGAGATCGAGCGGTTCATCGTGGAGCTGGGGACCGAGGGGCGGCTGATCGAGATGCAACTCGACGAGACGATGGTCGGCGTGTCCGCCGACAAGGGGGCGCTCGTGCACGACTACCTGGTCGACGACTCCGACCACGGGTTCTCGGTCGCGATCGATCATCTCGTCAGGCTTCCGCACGCGGACCTGCTCGACTTCGGGTTGCTCGCGGAGCTGCTCGGCTACGACCGCAAGCTGAACACGCTCGACTACCCGGTGTCGCCGCGCGGATTCCGGATCCTGGGACGGATCCCGCGACTGCCGAAGCTGGTCGTGCAGCGGATCGTGGACGAATTCGGAGGGCTCGAGGAGCTCCTCGCCGCGACCGACGGCGAGCTCGAGACCGTCGATGGGGTCGGCGAAATCCGCGCGAAGGACATTCGCGAGGGATTGCGCCGGCAGCAGGAGATCAATCTCGTCGATCGCTACTTGCAGACTTAGTCGCAAACCGCCTGCGGGCGCTCGTCCGCGCGGCTCAATAGAGGAGGACACCATCACAGAGTCAACGGAAGAGCACCTGAATGACCTCGAGCCCGAGCTCCCCCCGAACATCGAGTTCGAGGTCGGCGACAGCGTGGTGTATCCGCACCACGGTGCCGGGAAGGTGATCCGCAAGGAGAAGAAGGACGTTCTTGGCGAGCGTCGCGAGTACCTGACGATCAAGATCCTGCACAACGACATGACGGTGATGGTCCCGACCGAGAACGCCGCGGTCGCCGGCCTGCGCCGGGTGATCGACGAGCAGACCGTCAAGAAGGTCCAGGCCGTCCTAAAGGACGAATGCTCAGAGATGCCGAAGAACTGGAATCGCCGGTTCAAGCACAACCGCGACAAGATCAAGACCGGCGACATCTACGAGCTCGCGGAGGTCGTGCGAAACCTCGCGGTCCGGGAATCGGAGAAGGGGCTCTCCACGGGGGAGAAGCAGATGTTCACCCGGGCGAAGAAGATCCTCTGCTCGGAGCTGATGTACGCGCTGGCGATGGACGAGGAGGAGGTCGATGAGCACATCTACGGCCTGCTCTCGATCACGCCGAACGGCAACGGCCACCGCAAGGTGGCTGTCGGCGCGAAGTAGGGCCTGTCCGACTGAGATGGCGGTCGCGTTGATCGTGGCCGCGGGACGTGGGGAGCGCCTTGGGTCCGGCCGGCCCAAGGCGCTCGTCTCGCTGGCCGGTCGCCCGATGCTCGAGTGGAGCGTTGATGCGCTGCGCGGCGTCGGCGCCGTGCGGCGGATCGTGGTGGCGCTGCCCGACGGGGAGCTGGCGGCGGCTCCGGACGGCACGGTCGCGGTCGCCGGGGGACCCGCGCGCTCGCAGTCGGTGCGCGAGGCGTTGCGCGCCGCGGGAGACGGCGACCCCGTGATCGTCCACGACGCGGCGCGGCCGCTCGCCGACTCGGCGCTGTTCGAGCGTGCGCTCGGCGAGCTCGAGTCCTCCGGCGCCGATGCGGTGATCGCCGCCGTCCCGGTGGCGGACACGATCAAGCAGGTCGCAGCCGACGGGCGGACCGTGACCGCGACGCTCGATCGCGCACGGCTGTGGGCCGTGCAGACCCCGCAGGTGTTCCGCCGGGCGGCGCTCGAGCGGGCCCTGGCGGGAGCGTCGGACGAGCTGCTCGCGGCGGCCACCGACGACGCGTGGCTGATCGAGCAGGCGGGTGGCACCGTGCGGGTGCTCGACACCGCCGGGGAGAACCTGAAGGTCACGACGCCGGCGGATCTGGCGATCGCCGAACGGTTCCTGGCCGCGAGGGCGCGGCTCGATTAGAGTGGCCGCTCACCGACGCGCGGGGAGAGCTGAAATGTACGCAGTGGTGGTGGACGTGACGATCGAGGATCGCGAGCTCGCCGAGCGTGAGCTGAGGGACGCGGTGGTGCCCGGGGTCTCCGGCGTGCCCGGGTTCGTCGCCGGCTACTGGATTGCCGTCTCGGACGTTCGGGGCCACTCGGTGGTCGTGCTCGAGTCCGAGCAGGCGGCCCGGGCGGTGGCGGGACAGGTGCAGGATCAGGCACGCGCGGGCGTGTCCGTCGACGACGTGCAGGTCGGCGAGGTCGTCGCGCAGGCGTAGCGGCGCACAGTGGCTTCGATCACCACCGGAATCGGCTACGACTGCCACGCGTTCGCCGACGGGCGCCGGCTGGTGATCGGCGGCGTCGCGATCGACCACGACCGCGGGCTCGCCGGACACTCGGACGCCGACGTGCTGACGCACGCCGTGATCGACGCGCTGCTCGGAGCGGCGGGCCTCGGCGACATCGGCGAGCACTTCCCCGACACCGACGAGCGCTACCGCGACGCCGACTCGCTCGAGCTGCTGCGCGTGGTGGTGACGCGGCTGCGCGACCGGCAGTTCGCCGTCGAGCACGTCGACGCGACGCTCGTGATCGAACGCCCTGCCATCGCGCCGCACCGCGAGCCGATCCGCGCGGCGCTCGCCGACGCGCTCGGGATCGACGCGACGCACGTGAGCGTCAAGGCGACACGCGGCGAGGGAATGGGGTTCGTGGGACGCCAGGAGGGCGCCGCGGCGCTCGCGGTCGCCACCGTGAGCAGATGAACGCGCTTAGCGGCGGTGCCGCTTGGGCAGCACGACGTAGGCCGTCGCGTACTTGCCGGTGAGGCTGGTTGTGCCGGTCGCGCGAGCGCGGAACGCGTAGCTGGCACCGGGCTGCCCGGCGAACAGCATCGAGCCGGCGGCGCTCCGGGTGCGGAGCGTCCGCCAGCGCCCGAGGCGCGGCCGCGTCATGCGGACCTGAAGCTGGAAGGACCGGGCCGGGGCGCCGCTGGTGCTCCACCGGACCTTGGCCGCCCCAGGGGTCTTCGGCCCGAGCGCGGTGACTCGGAGGTGGGCGACGGGCGCCTGGAGCGGGGCGCACGACCGGTTGAAGACGTCCGAGCCGAGCGAGCGTGCACCGGACAGTCCGGCGAATCCGAGGTGGGGGAGCCCGAACAGGTCCTCGACGCTGCGCAGCAGCGTGTAGTGGTTGTACGGCTGCTGGGTGACGGTTCCGGGTTTGATGCAAGGGGACAGCAGCACCGCGCCGGTGTCGCCGCCACCCGGGCCCCCGATGCCCGGCTTGGGACTGTTGGGTCCCGCGATCTCTCCGCAGCACGAGCTCGAGTCGCTGGTGGCCGCCTCGTCGAAGATGATCGCCAGCAGGCCGTTCTCCTGCTTGAACGCCGGCGACGACGTGATCTTCGGGACCCACTGCTTCAGGAACTGCTCGATCCCCGCGTAGCCGCCCGGACGCTTCGGGTCCGCGCAGGTCGCGTCGTGCCCGTCGCTACAGAGGTCGGGAGTGATGAACACGTAGTTGGGAGTGCTCGCCGCCTGCGCGAGATCCTGGGGCAGCAGATTCAGGTTGACCACATGGCTGTCGCACAGCGCCGTGTCGTCGATGATCGAGTGGAAGTACACGAACGGGTTGTGCCGGGTCGCGTACTGGTCGGTCGCCGTCGCGCTCTGCGTGCCGTCGCGCTGGCCGACCCCCGGGTGGGCGCACTCGACGGGCTCGCGGGTGGGGTCGGCGCCCATGCTCTGGTTGTAGTCGCGCCAGGTCAGGCCGGCGGCGGCGAGCTGGTCGGCGATCGTCTTGACGTCGGAGGGGAACACGCATCCCGACCCGACCGCCTGACCGTTCGCGCCGATCACGTCCGGGGTGAAGTCGCTGAAGATCTGGCAATCGGCCTGGTTCTGCGGGTTGGGCGCCTGGCCGGAGATCATCGCGATGTAGTTGTCGTTGCTCTCGTGCCCGATCCCGTAGTAGTTGGGGACGTACGCGCCCTCGCCGGTGAGCGTCTTTGCGAGGTAGGGCGCCTGGGAGTTGGGGCCGAACGTCGAGGAGGCCGACTCGTTCTCGAGCACGATCACGAACACGTGGCGGATCGGCGGGAGCCCGCTCGCGGCCGCCGCCGGCTGTGCGGCCCCCGCTCCCGTCCCCGCGAGCGCGGCGCCGATCCCGGCGCCGGCGAGCGCGAGCGCCAGCACGAGCGCCCGCGTGAGCCGGCTCACAGGGGGACTCCCGGGCCGCACGCCCGCCGCGCGGCGCGGCGGGCGGCGAGGATCTGCGACTTGCGGCGACGCGCGCTGCGGGATCGGCGGAGCGCGTCGTAGCGGTTCGCCGCCGTCGTGCAGGCCTTCGAGACGTTCGTCTGCACGGAGTTGTCGTTGGCGAACATGCGGTTGTCGCCCTCCTCCTCGAGATACGTGCACACGACGTAGGTGCCGTACGCGGTCGGCCTCCCGGAGCCGCGGACGACGCCCGAGTAGGCGTGTCCAAAGGCTGGTCGGGGGCTGAGCGGCTTATCGACCAGCACCACGCCGCTCGTACCCTGGAACGTGCCGCCGCACTGGGTGGCGAGCTTGACGCGGACCCGCATCCGGGGGTCGAGCGCCCCGGGGTCGGCGCTCACGCCGACCGTGACGGTCAGCGGTTTGCCGAGGCGTGCCACCGGCGTGGCGTCAACCGTCAGGCGGACCGGCGTGAAGCTGTCGCCGCTGGCGGCGGCGGCAGGGATCGCGGCGGCGAGCGCCAGCAGCGCCGCCGCCCGGAGCGGAAGCCTCAAGGACGCATTCCCAGCTTCGAGGGATGGCGGTACATCGTCGCCGGCGTCGCCGGGCGGTACTTGAAGCCGAGCCGGTCCAGGTACCCGGAGGTGAGCAGCTTCTGGAGGTCGTGTGGCTTCGGGCGCTCCGGCTGCGCGGCGCCGGCGGGCGGCGGAGAGCCCACCACGGTGCCTACTCCGACGCCGACCCCGCCCGTGCCGACGGGCGTCGAGCCGCTGCACGCGGTCGCGATCACGTGCGCCGGCGTCGGCAGCGACGGCGGCTGCAGGCGCGGCTTCGACTGCCAGTCGAACGCGTACGCGATGTTGTTGGCGTACAGGTCGCGCGGGGTGAGCGGCGGCAGCGCGTAGCGGTAGCGGATCATCTTCAGGATCGACTCGAAGCCGTAGATCGAGTGGTCCACGTATCCCTGCCGCGCATACGGAGACACGACGACGGCCGGGATCCTGAGCCCCATCTGGCCGAAGTCGCTGGCGAGATTGGCGCTCGCCCGCAGGTCGGGTACTCGTGGCGGGACGACGTGGTCGAAGAACCCGCCCCATTCGTCGTAGACGATGAACAGCGCCCCGCGCTTGTACTGGGGTGACTCGATGAACGCGTGGACGACGTCGGAGATGAACGCCTGGCCGACCCGCACGTCGCCGTGCGGATGCTCGTCGCCGGAGGTTCCCTGGTCCTCGCCGTTGAAGGACGGGTCGACGAACGACAGCGCCGGCAGCGTCCCGCTCGCGGCCTGCTCGTAGTAGGTCTGCACCTGGCTCGAGCGCGCGATCCCGGGCGCGCCCCAGAACGCCGACACGGGGAGGTCGGTGTAGAAGTAGTGGTTGGAGACGCTCGCCTTCGAGAGCGCGGCGAAGATCGTCGTGTCCGGGAATGAGGGATTCGGCAGCGTGTTGTCCTTCATCCCGTACGACTGGGCGGCGTGCATGTACTCGCGGTTCGGGTACGTCCCGGTCAGCACGGAGCAGAAGAACCGGTCGAAGGCCGTGTACGCCTTGGCGACGTGGGGCGTGAACGGCAGGTCCTGCTCGGTGTAGTAGCCGATCGAGAACACGTCGCTGTCGGCCTTCAAGAAGCCGTCCATCCGGCCGCCGTCCATCTCCTTGCGCCCGCCGTCCCAGGAGTGGTCCGGGTCGAGGAACCCGCATCCCTGGTAGTTGTTGACGAGCCGGTGGGTCGGGTAGGTCTTGCCGTGCGTGTCGGTGAACTTGAGGCCCGCCTGCCGTCCGTCGGCGCCCGGCAGCCAGCCGAGGTAGTGATCGAACGAGCGGTTCTCCATCATCAGCACCACGAACGTGTCGATCGGGAGGTTGCGCGGCGAGGGCAGCTGCACGCGCCGCTGGCGCCTGGCGGCCTCGGCGACGACCGTGTCGGGATCGAGCAGCACGCCCACCCCCGCGGCGAGCCCCGCCGTCACGGCGGTCCGCTGCAGAAAGTCGCGCCGGGTGTGGAATGCCTCCGGGTCCAGCGCCTCCAAGCGCTCGGCCTCTAACGGGTCGTGGACGTCCACCGGCGGAGATCTTACGGACGCCCTGCGCCGGGCGCGACAGGTTCTGTTACCGAGGCGTTAAAGCCCCGGTGGATGGCGGACCACGAAGCCGCTGAACTCGCCGCCGCCCTGAGCCCAGCGCGTGCCGCCCTCGGCGAGCGCGACGGTGTCGAATCGCCAGCCCGCGACCGTCATCCACACGTGGTCGGCATTCGCGTAGATCGTGATCCAGCGGCCGGGGCCGGGATCGCCCCAGTTCTCGAAGTCGCCCGACACCATCGGCGAGCTGACCAGCCCGGCGGCCGCGAGCGCGTAGCTGACCGAGCCCGAGCAGTCGTAGCCGTTCGCCTGGAAGGACGCGTGGCCGCCGCCGTAGATGTATGGGAGCGTCGCGATCGCGTTGCCGGCGGCGATCACCTGGGCGACCGCCGGCGGCGCGCCGGCCGGGGGCTGGACCATCCCGGCGGTGTTGACGGCGATCCCGCCGACGCCCGCGTTCCCGGCCGCCGCGGCGGCGCGCGCCTGTGCGGCGGCGCGGGCCTCGAGCTTGTGGAGGTGGTCGTTGAGGGCGGCGAGCTTGCCGGCGTCGCCGTTGCGGGCACGGAGCTGGCGGATGTGCTCGTTCATCAGCGCCGCCTGTATCGCGGCGACCTGGTTGCGCTGCGCGAGCACCTGCTCGGTCAGCGCGCGGTCACGCCGCTCGAGCACCGCGAGCGAGTCGGCCTCCCGCGTGACCTCGGCCTTCGCGACCCTGGTCGCGGACACCACGTGGGCGTCCTGGTGGCCGATCTGGTCGAGGAACCGGATCCGCTCGAGCAGGTCGCTGAACCCCTTCGATTCGAGCACCACGCTGACCAGGTCCGGCTGCTGGCCCTCGTAGCGCGCGACGAGGTTCGCCGCCAGCGACGCGGCCGCCAGCCGCAGCCGGTTCTCGAGGTCGAGGAGGTGCTTGCGAGCCGTCAGCAGGTCGGCCTGCACGCGGCGCAGCTCTGCGACGCGGGTGTTCAGCTGCTGCTGGACCGCGCTCAGCCGAGCCTCGGCGGCGGCGAGGCCGTGATTCGTCTGCTGGATGCGAGCCGACTCGTCGGCGATCTGCGACTGCAGGGACGAGGCGGCCGACTGCGCGCTCGAGATCTGGCTCTGCAGATCTCCGGAGCTTGCGTCCGTGAGCAGGCTGCCGAGCACGGCGATCGCGAGCGCGAGCGCGGCCAAGAGGGCGCGCGGCGCCCAGGGCTTTCGGCCAGTGAAGAGCACGTGATGTGGGGGCGGGCGCCGCGGGGCCGGCACCTCGGAGCGGGCGACCCTAACACGACCCGGGGGCCCGACGTCCCGGCCAGAGCTGCTTGCAATAAATCCTGCAAACGCAGGAAAAGCGGCCGCCGTTGCGAGCCCCGTGAACGGCCTGTCCCGGGCGTCCGAGAAGGCCGGCTACGCGGCGCGCGCGGAGCGCCTGACGGCGGCGCGCTCGCGCAGCTGCTCGTACTCGATCAAGCGCTTGAGCTGATGGAGGCTGCGCCGCAGGTGCCTGGAGACCGTCGGGGCCGCGAACCGCTCCGCGAGCCACCCCCAGAGGCCGGAGCCCGCGACGCCGTAGGCCATCCGGAGCTCGACCCTGGTGCGCCCGGAGGGCAGCTCGCGCAGGCGCCAGCGCCCCCGCTGGTCGATCCCGAGCACCGACGTCCACGCGAGCTCGCACGGCTCGTCCCACTCGACGACCTCGATCAGCCCGCCGATCTCCGCCGCGCCGACCCTGAACAACACGCGATACCGAGCCCCGAGCCCCGTCGGCAGCACTCCCTCGACCTCCCAGCGGGTGACGCCCGACATGAAGCTGAGCATCCGCTCCGGATCGGTGACGGTCGCCCAGATGCGCTCGGCCGGCGCTGAGATCTGGACGCTCTCGGAGACCCTCATCCCAGCACCGGGAGCCGGCGCTCGGAGGCGAGCGCGTCGAGCGTGTCCTGCATCAGCCGGATCAGGTGGTCGTAGATCTCGTCGACATCCGGGTCGGGGCCGAACTCGTTGCGCAGATCGATCGCGGGAAGCGTCTCGATCGTGATCTTGGCGGGCAGCGGGATGTGGCCGAGCATGTCGCCGACGTTCAGGCCCCAGGGGAGCGCGAGCGAGATCGGCAGCACCTTCAGGCGCGCGATCCTGTCGACCAGCAGCAGCCTCGCGAGCCGCTCGCCACGGGTCAGGAACAGCGCCGTCTCCTGGCCGCCGATCGAGACGACCGGGACGATTGGCACATCGCGTTCGAGCGCCAGCTCGATGAACCCCTTGCGCCCGCCGAAGTCAACCTTGTTGGCTTCCCAGCTCGGGCGGTGCACCTCGTAGTCGCCGCCCGGGTAGACGAGCAGCACAGCGCCCGAGTCGAGCGCCTTGCGGGCGTTCTCGTGCGAGGCGGCGACGGTCCCGAACTTACGGAGCGAGCCCAGCGTCGGCATCGCCAGCACGAGGTTGTGCGCGAGCTGGTAGAAGCGCCGCTCGACGCCGAAGAAGGTGCTGAACGCGAGCGTGAAGATGCCCGTGTCGGGGGTGAGGTTGCCGCCCGAGTGGTTGCCGACGAGCAGCACCGGACCAGCATCGGGGATGTTCCCGAGGCCGCGCACCTCGCCCCGGAACCAGACGCTCGCCAGCAGCCACATCCACGGGAGCTGCTCGCGGATGTAGTCGGGATCGCGCTCGTCGAGATCGGCACGCGGGATCCGCTTCTGGACCTGGCTCGCGACGCCGCGGACCACCCGGCCGACGAGTGATCCCCGCCGGGCGTCGGTGGGGCGCGGGGGCCCGCCGCGGCCGGAATCGTGGCCGTTTCGGCTCGGTGCGCTGACCACGGGCGTCGACGCCATCGCCGTATGGTAAGTGGCGCTAGGCGGCTTCGGCGTCAGCTGCCGCGTCCTGCCCGCGCCGCATCGGTCGGGTCCGGGCCTGCTCGGCCTGCGCGAAGAACCGGAGCAGCATCCGATGCGTCTCCTCGGGACGCTCGACCTGCGGGACGTGGCCACAGAAGTCGAGCGTCACCTGCTCGGCGCCGGGGAGCCACCGGCGGACGTGCCGGCTGAAGGCGGCCGGCACCAGGGGGTCGTGGCTGCCCCAGATGAACAGCGCCGGCGGCTTCAGCCCCGCGAGCCTGGGATAGAAGCCGTTGCGGCCGAACGGGGCCTCTAGGTAAATGTTGCGGGCGCTGGCGAGGAACGCGAACCGCGCTCCCGCCGAGTGATAGATCCGCCGGAACTCGTCGACGATCAGATCGCCGACCGCGGGGTCGATCGCGTCGCGGTTGTAGAAGAAGCTCTGGAACTGGGAGGCGACCATGGAGCGTCGGAACCCGTGCGGCAGCATCCCCAGCTCGGGTCGCAGCAGCCGGACCACCGGATGCAGCCCGCGCTTGACCCACGCGACGGCTGGGCACAGGAGCACCAGCGCGCCGATCCGGTCGGGTGCCGCCAACCCGAGCTCGATCCCGACCCGGCCCCCCATCGAGTTGCCGACGACGTGTGTCCGCTCGATCCCGAGTTCGTCCATCAAGCCGAGGATCACCTCTGCGAACCACCTGGCGTTGTAGCCGCCGAGCGCCGGCTTGGAGGATGACCCGAAGCCGGGGAGGTCGGGGGCGTGGACCCGGTAGTGGGGGCTGAGCTCGGCAGCCGTCTCGAACATCGACGCCCGCGTGCTCCCAAGCCCGTGCAGGAGCAGCACGTCCGGGCCGCTGCCCATCGTCAGCGTCGAGATGCGGTGACGGCCGACGGGCACCTCGTGGATCTCGAGCAGCGGCGGCCGCCCGCCCGGCAGCCGGAACATGCCTTCGAACGCCACCGCGTAGTCGAGATTTCCGCGGACGCCGAGCAGCCGGCGCTGGAACGCGTCGATCCCGGAGAACTCGCCCTGCCGCAGCCGGATCCAGGTGTCGGCGTCGGTGCTGATCGTGACGTCGGGCCGGCGACGCGTCGCGCCCTTGCGAACCCGCGCCGCGTGCCGGTCGCAGCGAACCTCCCACGTGTGGCCGAGGTCGCAGAGCTTGATCTGATAGGTCGCGTCGAAGCCAGGATGCGCGCCCAGATAGCGGTCGGGCAGGGACCTGAAGCCGTCTTCGACGACGTCGAGGCGCTCACGGTTCGAAAGCGTCCGTGCCATCCGTAGAGGCACCCTACAACTCCGGCCCGATGGGCCGTCGGGTGGCCGCTAGGGTTCCCGGATCTTGCGACAGATTTCGCTGCACGACACGCGCACCGGGGCGGTGCTGCCGCTGGAGCCGAGGGACGGCGAGCCGGTCGGCATCTACGTATGCGGACCGACCGTCTACGGCCGCATCCACGTCGGGAACGCGCGCCCGTTCGTGGTCTTCTCGCTGCTGAAGCGATTCCTCGAGCACGAGGGCCATCGAGTGGTCTTTGTAACGAACATCACGGACGTCAACGACAAGATCTACGTCGCCGCCCGCGAGGCCGGCCGGCCGAGCGAGGAGCTCGCCCGCGAGATGATCCGCCACTACGTCGCCGACACCGACAGGCTGGGGCTGGGACGTCCCGACTACGAGCCCCTCGCCAGCGAGTGGATCGAGGGGATGGTCGGCGAGATCGGGCGCTTGATCGAGGGCGGGCATGCCTATCCGGTTGAGGGCGACGTGTATTTCGCCGTCAGGAGCTATCCGGAATACGGCGAGCTCAGCCATCGGAACGTCGACGAGATGGACCAGGGGGAGGGGGTCGAGGGGGTGGAGCGCAAGCGTGACCCGCTTGACTTCGCGCTCTGGAAGGCGCAGAAGCCGGACGAGGACACCGCCTGGGAGGCGCCGTGGGGGCGCGGCCGGCCGGGCTGGCACATCGAATGCTCGGCGATGTCCGAGGCGATCCTCGGGGTCGGCTTCGACATCCACGGCGGCGGGTCGGACCTGATCTTTCCGCACCACGAGAACGAGGCGGCGCAGACCCGCGCCGCGCGCGGGGACCCGCTCGCGCGGCTGTGGGTCCACAACGGGATGGTCCGCCTGCAGGACGCGAAGATGGCCAAGTCGGTCGGCAACATCTTCCTCCTGCACGAGGCGCTTGACGCCTACGGACGCGACGCGCTGATCATGTACTTCGTATCGGGGCACTATCGCCAGCCGATCGAGTTCGACGACGAGCGCCTGGAGCAGGCGAGAGCGAGCGTGCGGCGGATCCGCGAGGCGGCCCGCGCGCTCGTGCCGGGCGAGTCGCCGCCGTGGTCGGCCCCGCTCAAGGACGCGTTCTTCGCGTCGCTCGCGGACGACTTCAACACCCCTGCGGCGCTGGCGGCGGTGTTCGAGTGGATCCGGGAGGCCAACCGGGCGAGGCCTGGAACGATCGGCTCGGCCGACCTGGAGGAGACGCTCGGGGTGCTGGCGCTCGACAACCTGCTCGCGGCGGACACCGAGCAGGCGCCGCCCGAGGTGCTCGAGCTCGTCGAGGCTCGCGAGGCGGCGAGGACCGCGCGCGACTGGGCCGAGGCGGATCGCCTCCGCGACGAGGTCCGTGCGCTCGGGTGGGAGGTGCGCGACGGCCCGGAGGGGCCTGAGGTGCTCGCGCCCGAGTGATCGTGTACGGCCGCAACCCGGTCCGTGAGGCGATCCGGGGCCCTCGCGACGTCCGCCGCGCGTGGGCGACGAAGCACGCCGCGCACGAGCCCTGGCTCGCGTCGGCCGGGGTTCCCGTCGAAGCGGTGGCCGCGGACGAGGTCGAGCGGCGGTGCGGATCGGCCGAGCACCAGGGCGTATGTGCGGACGTCTCCGAGTTTCACTACGCGCACGCCCACGAGCTGATCGCCGCGGGCGCGCTGCTGGTGGCGCTCGACCAGGTCCAGGATCCGCACAACCTCGGCGCGATCTGCAGGACCGCGGAGTGCGCCGGGGCCGCCGGGGCGGTGATCCCCGAGCGCCGCGCGGCCGAGGTGACGCCCGCCGTCTGCAAGTCCTCGGCGGGCGCGGTCGAGCACCTGAAGCTGGCGCGCGTGCGCAACCTGGCGGACTTCCTGGGGGAGGCGAAGGCGGCTGGGATGTGGTGCTACGGCGCGGATCCGGGCGCGACGACGAGCTACTCGGAGATCGACTGGAGCGGTCCGGTGGTGCTGGTGCTCGGCTCCGAGGGACGCGGGCTGCGTCCCCGCGTCGCCGGCGCCTGCGACGCGCTGGTCTCGATCCCGCTGCGGGGCCGGATCGAGTCGCTGAGCGTGAGCGCCGCGGCGGCGGTGCTGCTGTACGCGGCGGCGGCCGCGTGACGTTTTGGGGCGGGCACGGCGGCTCCGGACGGACTCCGGGCCCGGCTTCGGGCCGGCGGGACTCCGCAGACAGCGGCTCTTGACAGCCGACCGCGGGTCTGTCACTCTGCCGCGCGGGAGATAAGGATCAACTGGAGGTTTAGACACTTCAAGATCCGGAGGAGACGCGCAGCGGTCAATCGCTGCGCGATTGGTGCGGCGCCAGGGGAGGTGCGCGCCACGAATTCCAGAGGGCCCGAGGCCGCCGGCCGACGGTCAGAAGGGACGCATCGTGGCTCGACTTTCCCCCAGCTCTAACTCTCAACTTCAGGTTGATGACTCCTTCCTGATCGCCCTGGCCAAACAGGGCAACCCGGACGCGTATCACCGACTGGTCCGCCGGTACTACGGATTCGTCCGGCTCAAGGCCTCGTCCTACTTCCTCGCCGGCGGAGACGCCGAGGACCTGATCCAGGAGGGGCTCGTCGGTCTCTACAAGGCGATTCGCGATTACCGCTCGGACCGCGAGTCGAGCTTCCGCAACTTCGCCGAGCTGTGCATCACGCGCCAGATCATCACCGCGGTCAAGACCGCGACACGCAACAAGCACGCACCGCTCAACCAATACGTGTCGTTCTCGAGCACGCCTTCGGGTGACGCCGGCGACAACGACTCGACGCTCGACGAGATGCTGCCCGGCTCGACCGTCCACGATCCCGTCAACCAGGTGATCAGCTCCGAGGAGCTGCGGGCGCTGGTCGCGTGCCTGTCGACGGCGCTTTCGGAGCTCGAATCGCGAGTCCTGGCGCTGTATCTCGACGGCCACTCCTACGAGGAGGTTGGTCGCCGGCTGGGCTGCGACTGCAAGACCGTCGACAACGCGCTGCAGCGCGTCAAGCGCAAGGTCGGACAGCACCTCGCCAAGCGCAGCGTGCCGGCGTAGCGAGGCGGGCAGCGCGGAAATCGCGAAAGCAGCGCGGAAGGGACGGGGCGGTTGAACCGCCTGCGCGTCCGCCCGACGCCCCCGATCCTCCTGGCCAGCGGGCGGAATCTCGATTAGGGTGATAGTGCCCTGACGGATTTCCGGGGAGGGGAAACCAGCGACGGGGGCCAGGGCGGCGGCGGGAGCGGCGGCGGCGGCAGCGGCCACTGACGGCCCGGGCCCGGGATCAGCAGCTCGAGCCGGCGCTAGCCGGCGTGCACGACGCGACCACAGCCGACCAGCGTGATCGCGATCGGGCCGTCGGTCGTGACACCCAGCTTGGCGTTGCAGTCGACACCGGCGCGGTTGACGTCGATCGAGGCGCTGGCGATGTTGGTGGCGTTGACGTCGATCGCGTCGCTGCGCGGGGCGGGCGGGGTCGCTCCCCACCTCTGGGTGAAGCTGACGTAGTGAAGGTCGCCCATGTTGCCGCCGCTGAGCGTGCCGGGGGTCGGGCCGGAGACCCCGGACGCGGTGGGATCGCCGATCCCCATGCCGTGTGAGACGGCGTCGAGCGCGCCCTCGGGGTCGCCGTTTGAGGCGGTGTGCGACGGGCTGCGGAGCGTCAGCGCCGACACCCAGTACGCGTGGTCGCCGGTCATCCCGTACTGGCCGTAGTTGCGGGCACCGTCGACGACGTAGGTGACGTGCGAGGGGTTCCGGTCGATCTGGGCGGTCCCGAGGAACGCCGCCGCGGGCGCGAACTGGTCGTTGATCGCCAGCTCGAGGTGGTCCGGGAACAGGGCCGAGCAGAGCGGGCTCGCGCACGGCTGGTAGACGTCGAGCTCGTAGCGGTAGCCGAGGCTCGCGAGCTTCATCGCCGTCTGCGTGTAGTCGCTCACATTGACCAGTTCGTCCCCGGAGTTGTTCCACATCAGCACCGGCAGGTTGCGCATCGACGCGAGCACGTCGGCGTTCGGCTCGTAGCCGACCGTCGGCTGGGCGCGCGCGAACAGATCCGGGAACTGCGCCCCAAGCTTGAAGGTGCCCATCCCGCCCATCGAATAGCCGGTGATGTCCGAGTAGGCGGGATTCAGGCGGTAACGGCGCGCGACGTCCGCCCAGACCTCGAACACATCGGCCCCGCCCAGCCCCTGGTAGAACTGATCCGGACCGCGGGCCTCGGGGGTGATCACGATCGACGGAATCGGCCGGTTGGCGAACTGCGCCTGGTTGTGCGTGCCGGCGTACTGGTTGTAGTTGGCCGACAGCGAGTGCAGCAGCAGCGTCAGGCCCCAACCCGCCGCCGGGGCTCGGCCCGAGGGCACGTAGATCGCATATGGCTCCAGCTGACCGTCGTACTCCGGTTTGCAGCTGGCGGGGTTGCTTGACCCCTGGAGCCCGCACTCGCTGGAGAAGTCGGCACCTTGGGCAGGCTCGAAGTGGCTCGCGAGGATCCGGTCGGTCGGTCCCGTCGCCGGGACCTGCGAGTTGTCGGTGACTCCTCGCAGCAGCTTCGCGAAGCTGACGTTCGCGTAGAACTTCGAGATGTCGCCCGTGGCGAGCGTCGTGCCCTGCGCCTCGTCGCGCCACCAGCGGGCGTCGGTGAGCGCGCCGGACCCGGCGGTCACGTCGGGGAGCGGCTCCTGGCTGCCCGACCGGAATGCGACGTTGAAGAAGGCCGGTGGGCTCGAGGCGGTTCCGGCGCCCCCGGGCTGGGTGGCGCTGGCGGTCACGGCCGGCAGCAGGTAGCGGTGGTTGGCGGCGTCCCACAGCCCGACGCCCATCGCGAAGCGAACGGTGCTCCTGCCGGGATTCCAGTCGCGGTGCGGCACGTCTACCTCGATTTGGCGGCGGTGCAGGTCGACGTTGACGGCTGACGGCGGTCCGGCGACCGTGCCCCCGCCCGCGCGGACGAGGTCGCCGACCAGGTTGGAGCCCGACGGGTGGACGGTCAGGAACATCGCGGCCGGAGCGCTCACGTTGGCGCCGTCGGGGAACGGGAAGCTCTTCCCGGCGCTGCCGCCGATCGCGATCGAGAACGCGATCAGCGCCGGGTTCTTGAGCGTGTTGAGCGTGATCCGGAAGGCGGTCGCGCGCGCGAGCGGTTTGACCCGGAACTCGACGAGGTCCGCGGCGTCGTTGGCATAGCTGGGGCCGGTCGGATAGTCGTAGGTGCCGTCGGGCTTCGAGAACGTGTCGCCCGTAGCGCGCGGATCGTTCGGGTCGGGCACTTCGTGAGCGCCGTGATCGTCGTACAGCCAGTCCTGGTAGAGGAATTCCCCTCGCCGGTACGCGCTCGCCCCGGACACGAGGATTGGTTGCGCGTGCCAAGCGCCGGTGTTGGTCAGCTGCGGGGCGACCGCCGGGGCGCTGTAGAGGATCGCGGGGCCCGGCCGCGGGCCGGGAGCCGAGTACAGAGAGGCACCGTGCGCCTCCGGCACGGCGGCGAGCGCCGGCGTGGCAGCCGACACCAATGCGATCGCCGCGGCGAAAAGCCTCCCGCTCCTCACGGCCACGCAGAATACAAGACATATCCGGAAGATGTCTCAGTGCGCGGCCGCGCTTCAGGACGAGGCGCTACGTCGGCGAGAACCGCGATGCGATGTCGTACGGGTACACGTACATCGTCAGCTGCCCGACTTGATAGACCGCCGTCGGCCGGCCGAGGTCGGGGGTCGGCGCCGGCACCAGCGCCAGCTGCCGGTCGGCGAGCAGGAAGCTCCCGGACCCCCGGCGTGGCGTGTACCAGCTCGAGATGACATGCAGGTCGAACGGGCACAGGTGCGCGCCCTGATCGCAGACCGAGACCGGATACACCTTCGCGCGGAAGTTCGAGGCCCAGGTGATCGGCGCCGCATCCCAGTAGCCCGCATACCCGACGCCGAGATGGTGCGCGGCGGCGATCGCAGCGACGCGTCCGGCGAGCTCGGTGGGAGGAAATCCCGAGCTGTTGCGCGTCACCACTCCCTGCGCGAGCGACACGATCCCGGCCAGCGCGATCGCGCACGTCCCGATCAGCGCGAGCACCTGGGTCACGGTCCGCCGCGCCGCAGCCGCCGGGACTACCGCGGCGGCGGCGTACACGACGCCCACGAGGTAGCGGTCGGCGTGGATGTCGACCGGGACCGCGCTGAGCAGGAACGACGCGGTGAGCAGGATGGCCGACGAGCACCAGAACACCATGAACGCCAGCCGCGCCGGCAGCGGCGGGCGCGCGGGCATCGCCGGCGCGGCACGCCAGCGAGCGCGTAGCTCACCCCAGCCCAGCCGCGGAAGCAGCAGCACGGCGCCGATGCTGAGCACCGCGCACCCGATCGCCAGGCCCGAGGTGAACGTCAGCTCGCGTCCGAAGAAGTCGCCGTTGCCGAGCACCGCGAGCGACTGCCACCAAAGCCGGAAGTTCGTCCCGATCTTGCCGACGCTGGCGAGCGCGTTCGTGTGCAGCCCCGGCTCGGCGCTGACGTCGAGCGCCGACATCGCGATCGCGGTGCCCGCCCAGGCAAGCGCGACGACCACCAGCGTCGCGCCGGCGATCGCGAGCGTCCGAGCGCTGTCGGCGGTCCTGGCGATCAGGTAGCAGGCCGCGACTGCAAGCGCGAACGGAACCAGCCCGGAGATCACCACCAGCGGGTCCGAGGCTGCGTTCACGCCGACGACGACACCCACGACCAGCGCCACTGGAGCAACGACGCGCAGCCGGAGCGTCGACGCACGCCGCTCGAGCAGCACCAGGAACGCGGCGAGTAGCCCCAGGCAGAACCAGTCCGGCGCGTGCTGGGTCATCGACAGCAGCAGATGAAGCGTCGCGGGCGCGAGGCAGATCAACAGCACTGCGGTCAGGCTCGCCGCAAACCGCCCCGCGACCTGCCACACCGACCAGGCCGTCAGCGCGGCACCGGCGAGCGCCATCAGATACGGCGCGGCCTCCCAGACTTGGCGGTGAGCGGGCAACCACTTGGTGCCGAGCTCGAACAGCAGCGTCGCGAACCACGCGAACTCGCCGAGCACCACGTGGGCACTGGCTGGGGCGCTGCCGAACAGCTCGCCGATCACCGGCGCCGAGACCGCGTCGGCGTCGAGGTTCGTGCTCGCCACAATTCCGCCGAAGTGCGAGGCGAGCAGGATCAGGTAGACGGCGCCGAACGGAATCGCCGCCCAGCGCCAGTTGCGCACGATCGAGTGCGGCATCAGTGCGCGCAAGTGTCCACGAACGACGCGGTCAGGCGCGGTTGACTACCCTGAGTCCGGAGTGGCCGCGTGCACGCACCTTGATCAGATCGAGGTTTTCGAGCTCCCTGAATCGACGCCCGGCTGCGAGGACTGCCTGCGGATCGGGGGCAAGTGGCTGCACCTCCGGATCTGTCTGACGTGCGGGCACGTCGGCTGCTGCGATGACTCGCCGCAGCGCCACGCGCGGGCACACGCCGGATCGGACGGCCACCCGCTCATCAGGTCGCTCGAGCCCGGCGAGGAGTGGTCCTGGTGCTTCGTCGACGAGGTCGCGATGGTGATCCCGCAGGTCCGCGGGAGCACCAGAATCCCCCCGTCGCCGCTGCTCGCTTGATCGAGGCCGTCGTGTTCGACCTGGACGGCGTCCTGGTCGACTCGGAGTCGGTGTGGGATGCCGCGCGGCGGTCGCTGGTGCAGGAAGCCGGCGGCCATTGGCGCGATGGAGCGACGCAGGCGATGATGGGAATGAGCGCGCCCGAGTGGTCGCGCTATCTCCACGACGAGCTCGGCGTCGGGCTCGAGCCCGACCAGATCAACGCCCGCGTGGTCGCCGATGTTTTGGACCGCTACCAGCGCCGGGTCCCGCTGCTTCCGGGCGCGGTCGACGCAGTGGGGCGGCTGGCCGAGCGATGGCCACTCGGGCTGGCGTCGTCAGCGAACCGACCGGTGATCGAGGCAGTCCTCGACGCTGCCGGGATCCGCGACAGCTTCGTGGCGATCGTGTCCGGAGACGAGGTGGCCCGCGGAAAGCCCGCTCCCGACGTGTACCTGGCGGCGCTGCGCGAGCTCGAGGCCAATGCCGCCGCCGCCGCCGCGATCGAGGACTCGAGCAACGGGCTGCGCGCGGCCGCGGCTGCGGGGATGCACGTCGTCGCGATTCCCAACCGGGCGTTCCCTCCATCCGAGGACGCCGTGGCGCTCGCGGAGCTCGTGATCCACTCGCTCGACGAGCTCACTCCCGAGGCGATCGTCGACGCGGTGGACCGCGGGGCTCCAGCGGCGTAGGGTTTGCCCATGTCGCCGATCTCGCGCGGGTTCACCGGCCGCCGGCAGCCGGTCGACGACGCAGCGCGGGTGCCGCCGGGGCAATATCTGACGACCGACTTCCCGGTGCTGTCGGCCGGCCCGACGCCGCACACCCCGCTCGATCAGTGGAGCTTCGAGATCGGCGGCGAGGTGCAACAGCCGGTGTCGTGGAGCTGGGAGGAGTTCTTGGCGCTCCGGGCCGATAGCCCGACCGTCGACATCCATTGCGTCACCAAGTGGTCGAAGCTCGACACGACGTGGAAGGGCGTGTCCGTCGACACGCTGCTCGAAGCCGTCGTCACCGAAGCGGCGTACCTGACCGCGTTCTGCGACGGCGGATACACGACCAACCTGGCGCTCGAGGACGTCACCGACGGACGCGCGTGGGTGGCATACGAGTTCGGAGGCGCGCCGCTCGAGCCCGAGCACGGCGGCCCGGCTCGCCTGCTCGTCCCGCACCTGTACTTCTGGAAGAGCGCGAAGTGGGTGCGCGGGTTGCGCCTGACCCGCGACGACGAGCCCGGTTTCTGGGAGCGCTACGGCTACCACAACCACGGCGACCCGTGGCTAGAGCAGCGCTACCAGGGCGACTGACCTGGCAGCTCGCGCGCGTGGTCGAGCTCGTCGACGAGACGCCTCGAACCAAGAGCCTGATGCTCGAGCTGGACGACTGGGCAGGGCACCGGGCCGGGCAGCACGTCGACATCCGGCTGACCGCAGACGACGGATACCAGGCGGAGCGCAGTTACTCGATCGCCTCCGCGCCCGAGGACGCCCACCTCGTGCTGACCGTGGAGCGGCTCGATGACGGCGAGGTGTCGCCGTACCTCGTCGACGTGCTGCGCCCCGGCGACGAGCTCGAGCTGCGCGGGCCGATCGGCGGCTACTTCATCTGGGAGGAGTCGCTCGGCGGCCCGCTGCTGCTCGTCGCCGGGGGGTCGGGGATCGTCCCGTTCCGCGCGATCATCCGCCACTGGATGGCAGCCGGAAGCCGGGTGCCCGTGCGGCTGCTGTACTCGGCCCGCTCGGAAACCGACCTCATCTACAGGGACGAGCTGCGCGAGGCCGGAGCGACCGGTGGCGTCGACGTGCAACTGACGCTGACCCGCGAGTGGCCCGAGGGGTGGGACGGTCATCGCGGGCGGATCGACCGGCGCCTGCTCGACGAGCTCGCGTGGCCCCCGTCCGAGCGGCCGCTGATCTACGGGTGCGGCCCGACGGCGCTCGTCGAGAGCGTCGCCAACAACCTCGTCGCCGCAGGACACGACTCCGGCCGGATCCGCCTCGAGCGGTTCGGGCCGACCGGGACCTAGCGTGGAGGCGCTCGACGGAAACGCGATCGGCGGCGCGCTGCTCGAGGCGTTCGGCTCCGAGATGACTGCGGTGGTCGGAAGGTGCAGGTTCTGCGGCGCCGTCGCGCCGGTCGCCGGGCTACGCGTCTATATGCGCGCGCCGGGGGCGGTCGCCCGCTGCGCGGTGTGCATGAACGTGGTGATGGTCGTCGTCAGCATCCGCGGCACGACCACGGCGGAGCTGCCGGGGTTGGCGCTCTACGGCACCGGGTCCTCACCTAGGGCTTGAGAGCCACCGCCGCCTCGGCCGTCGCGACACGGAAGCTGAAGCTCTCTTCCAGGTACAGCCGCACCGCGTCGGTGTCCGCGGAATCGAAGCCGATCGAGAGGTCCTGACCGGACTCGAACAGGAAGTCGCCGCCACGCAGGCTGAGCACCACGGCGCCGTTCACCCCGGGCGCCCACACGATCGGGCCTTCGAGGATCTTGCGCAGGTGGTCGAGCAGCGGGTAGCCGCCGTGCTCGGCCGTCTCGACGACGAGGCGGTACTGCTCGCGCCCGAGCGCGAGACCGTAGGGGCCGGCGACTCCTTCGCATAACAGCCGCTCGACGGCGCTCGCGACCGCGCGCGGATACTTATCGGCCGACTTGCCGAGCTGGATCGGCTTGTGAGGGGAGGCCTCGGCAATCCCGGTGATCGCGCCGTCCCAGCCGTGGAACACCGCGACGTTCTCGGCGATTGCGAGCTGGTGCGCGGCCCGGTCGAGCGCCTCGAGGTCGACGTCGTCGGCGCCGCGATCGGCGTCCCGCAGCTGCGAGCGCGAGAGCTCGAAATCGGCCCGGACCTCGACGAGCGGGAGTACGCGGCGCTGGAGGCCCGACACGCCGTCGGCGGGGGCCGAGGCGACCGGCGCGACCCGGCCGAGGTTGGTCGCCGAGTACTCCCATCCGTGCGGCCCCGAGAAGTCGACCAGCTTCCGGGCCGCCAGTGCGCCCGCGAGGCGCTGGCGCGCTTCCTCGTCGAGCAGGTTCCAGCCGGCGTCGCTGATCGGCGCCACCTGTCTCAGAAGGTGGTTCATCGCGATGCTCCTCTCAAGCTGCCGATCCCCAGCGAGCCGTCGGCGAACGCTCCTTTGCTTCCGCCGCCGTCGCCGTCGAGCGCCTCGGCCTCCGCCGCCTCGCCGCGCTCGACGATGTCACCCGCGCGGAACAGAATCCCTTCGGCGACCTCGCGCCACGGAGGCGTCCGGCGGAGCAGGAACTCGAGGTTCATGCTGAAGTGCTTGAACTCCTCTCCCTGGGCGTCCAGCATCACGGCCCGCGCCTCCGGGTCGGTCTCGACCGCGAGGCGCTGCTCATACCAGCCGATCGCCTCCGCCTCCTCGGTCAGCGACGCACACAGCCGCGCGAACGTCCGCGTCGCCGAAGAGAGCTCGTCGGGTGGCTCGTGGTACTGGTCGAAACCCATGGCGCTCCTCTTCTGTGGCGGTCGTCCCGGTGCGGTGCTCACCCTACTGCTAGGCGCTACACCCCGGTGGCCGCGCACAGACGGACGAACCGTGGCCGAACTTTGGCGAATCGGTTCCGTATATGACAACCAAATCGCCAAAGTTCGCGCCGGGCGGCTCGGTCGGCCATGCGGCGCCACGTGCGGCCTGGTCGCACGCGTCGGTTGCCGCAGCTCGGGAAGGTTCTCGGCCTCCCCGCGTCTTGGAGATCGTGAAGCCGACACCGGAGGTTTGCTCGTGAGACGGACATTGACCGCGGTGCTCGCCGTGACCGGTGCCGCGGCCGCGATCGGCGCACCGGCCGCGGCCGGTGCGAGCCGCGCCACCCTCAAGCTGCGCAAGACGAACGTCGGGACGATCCTCGTGAACGGGCGCGGGTTCACCGTGTATGCGTTCACCAAGGACGGTCGCAACCGGGACGCGTGCCAAGCGATCAGCGGATGCCCGAGCGTGTGGCCGGTGGTTGGCGGCGGCTCGCGCCCCGTGCTCGGACCGGGGGTGAAGCGCTCGCTCGTCGGCGCGATCAGCCTGAAGAACGGGACCAAGCAGCTGACGTACGGCGGGCACCCGCTGTACACGTATTCAGCCGACAGCGGCCCCGGACAGACCTCGTACGTGAACTTTCCCCAGTTCGGCGGCAGGTGGCCCGCCGTCAATGCGGCCGGCCGAGAGGTGAAGTAGGCCGGCGCCCGGGCCCCGGTGGTCTCGGTGGCGGAGGCCGCCGGGGCGGCGGCCGCCCCTCCAGTGCGGCGCTGACCGCACCGAGCGATCGGGCGAGCGCGTCGGCCTCGGGCGGCGGCAGCTCGGCCAGCATCGCCCCGATCTGGCGCCGCAGCAGCGTCTCCGCGGACCGCAACGTCCGCGACCCGGCCGTCGAGAGCGTCAATGCGTGACGCCTGAGATCGGAGGCGACGGCGCCGCGCTCGATCAGCCCGGCGGCGTCGAGCGAGCTGAGCAGCTGCGAGACCGCGGGTCCCGAGACGCCCGTCCGGCGAGCGATCTCGGAGGCGCCGTCGCTCCCGCTCGCGATCGCGCGCAGCGCGAGGTACTGAGCGAGCGTGAACGGTGGCTCGTGACCGGCAAGCAGCCGCTCGATCCAGCGCGTGAGCACGGGGGCAACGCTGATCAGGGCATCGGTGGCAGCTGTTTGGGGCCGACCCGCTGCGGGCATTAGATAAGTAGACTTAACAATTAAGGATGCCTACGTTTCCTGAGAGTCTCCCATGACGGAAGTGGTCGAGCGGTTCGGGGCGCTCGGCGTGTTCCTGCTGATGGTGCCCGAGAGCGCCTGCGTCCCGATCCCGAGCGAGCTCACGCTGCTGTTCGCCGGCTACGCGGTCGGGCGGGGGTGGATGAGCCTCCCGATCGCGGTGCTGAGCGCGACCGCCGGCAACCTGGTGGGGTCGATGCTCGCCTACGGGCTTGGCGCGAGCGGATTGCCCGGACGGCTTCCGGTGGCAGGGCGGATCCTGGCGCGCTGGGAGGGGATGCTCGACCGGCACGGGACACGCGCGGTGTTCGTCGCACGGCTGCTGCCGCTGGCGCGCACGTTCGTGTCGCTGCCGGCGGGCGCGCGACACGTCGAGCTCGCCCCGTTTGTCACGCTGACGGCCGCGGGGTGCGCGATCTGGGCCGCCGCGTTCGTGCTCGCCGGCTCGCTGCTCGGGACCGCCTGGGTGTCGGTCGATTTCGTGCTGGGTCGCGTGCTGCTCGGAGTAGGGCTGGCGTTCCTGGCGTTCTCGCTGGTCCGCCGGCGCCACGACCGCTGAGCTCCGCGGTAGGTTCCCGCGCGTGCATCCAACCGCAGCGCGACTTGCTGAGCGACTCCGAGAGCGGGGCCTCGCGATCGAGGTGCGGACGCTCAGCGACTCCGCCCGCACGGCGCAGCTCGCGGCGGCGGCGCTCGGCGTCGAGGTGGGCCAGATCGTCAAGTCGCTCGTGTTCCTGCGTGGCGAGGAGCCGGCGCTGGTGCTGTGCGCAGGCGACCGTCGAGTCGACGCCGACCGGCTCGGCCTGACTCCGGCGCCGCCCGATCGGGTTCGTGAGGTGACCGGCTTCTCGATCGGCGGCGTCCCGCCGCTCGGCCACGACGTCGAGCTCTTCACGACGATCGACACGTCGCTGCGGCGGTTCGAGGTCGTGTGGGCGGCGGCCGGCACGCCCCACGACGTGTTCGCGGTGCGTACGGAATCGCTGATCGACGCGATTCCAGGCGCCGAGGTGAGCGATGTCAGCTGATCCCCGCGGGCGCTACGCGCGCAGGAACGACACGTAGCTGCGGTTGCGAACGCACTCGAACGCGACGACCTGCTTGCCGTGACCACCGAGCTGCTCGGACCGTCCCGAGCAGATGAACCCGAGCTCGATGTAATGCGGATCGCCGCGGCGGAAGCGGCTCGGCCTGGAGGCATCTGCGACGGTGCGGGCCAGGCTGCAGCTCGTGTCCCGAGCGGCGATCCGGAACGCCCCGTTCTCGCCCTGCTGCGCGAACGCGATCAGCCCGCACTGCGGCGGCTGGGTCGCTTCCGCGATCCCGGGAGCGGCGCACGCGAGGCCCGCGACGGCAACCAGCGCTCGTAACATCGCATCCCTGTTCGGCGGTTCCGCGGCCGATCCTGCGCTTCAGCGGTCTCGGCGCCTCCGCTTCTCGGCGAGCGGCGTTCCCCAGATGTCGGTCACCGGCTCGCGGTGCCGCCCGCGTGGCGGCGGCGCCGGGTCCGGCCGCGCGGCATCGCCGGCGCTCTGCTCGTGTGCAGGAGCGGCGTCCTCGTCGAGCTCGATCGGCTCGACGAGCACCGAGCCGATCGGCGGAATCTCCTGATCGCGTGCGTGCCGCTCTTCGAGCGCGAGCGCGATCGCGTGGCGGACCATCTTCCGCGCCTGCTCGAGACTCTTGCCCTGGGTGCGGACTTCGGGTAGCTCCGGCACGCGCGCGGACACCCACCCGTCGCCGAGATCTTCGTAGACGACGTTGAAGCTGTGAGTAGCCACCCGAACAAGGTACAGGCGGCGCCGGAGTCGACGCTTTGGTGGCCGCCCGCGGCAAGCGGCGGAAACTCAGGCCCCGCGCGGCTCCTCGTCTTCCTGCTCGTCGATGTCCTCGGCGAGGATCCGGTACAGGCTTCGGCGCGTGTCCGCGAGCAGCGACCGTGCCCGATCCCGCTGTGCGCGGGTTCCGACCGAGGCAACCTGGAACGTCGCCTTGCCGATCTGGACCACCAGCGGCGCGAGCTCCGCCAGCGGGTTGTCCGCGTCGTCCTGGGCAGGCTGCCAAGGCGCGGGCTCGCCGGCGAGGCCCTGCAGATGCTCACGGCCGGCGTCGGTGAGCTCGAAACGGCGGGTTCCGTCGTCGTCCTTCGAGTGGATCAGGCCCTCGTCCTCGAGCTGCGCGAGCGTCGGGTAGACCGATCCGGGGCTCGGACGCCAGCGCCCCTCGCTGCGCTCCTCGATCGCCTGCATCAGCTGGTAGCCGTTGCGCGGCTCCTCGGCCAGCAGCCGCAGCAGCGCGAGGCGGACATCGCCTCGGCGTGCGCGACCGCCACCGCGCCGGTGGGGCCCCCACCCGTGCCCGCCGAACGGGCCGCCCTTCCACATCCGCCCGAGGGCGATCAACCCCTCGATGTCATCAAACGGAGGACGGCCGCTCATCTGGCCGAGGCTCCGCTCAGATCCAATCGCCGGGTCCGCGCCGCGGCCCGACCCACGACCGGCGGCGCCAGAAGAACATCCTCCAGATCAGGAACGCGACCGGGATCCACAGCCACGCGATGTGGTGCTCGTGTCCGGTCGCGGCCGACACCACGAGCAGCACGATCAGGATCGGGAGGAGCGGCACGAGCCGCCAGGGCGACATCCACCGCGACGCTCGCCGCTCGTTGTGCTCGTCGTGCCGGGGAAGGTCCCTGACGAGCGCGCCGAGCTCGCCGAACGTCTTGGCTTCGTAGCAGCGCTCGAGGCGCTGCTGGAACTCGTCGATGTCGAGCCGGCCCTCGGCGTGGCTCTCGCGCAGGCGCTCCGCGATTCGTTCGCGGTCCGCGTCGCCGGCGCGGAGGTTCAGGTCGCGACCCGCGATCCGCTCCCAGAGGTACTGGTTGGTCATGGTGAGCCTTCTCTCGATGCGGGGACTTAGAACTCCGCCTCCCGCACATGGCGCGAGGCAGTCGAGATGGCTCAACGATATATCGCGAGTGGCTTGCTGTCAAGCGCGAGGTCGGCGCCCGCGACCGTCCACACCAAAGCGCGAGGTCGGCGCCCGCGACCGTCCACACCAAAGCGCGAGGTCGGCGCCCGCGACCGTCCACAAGTGAAGTCTGGCGCTGATCAGTCGCCGCGCCAGACCGGCGCGCGCTTTTCCAGGAACGCGGTCATGCCCTCCTGCGCGTCGTGGGCGAGCGCGTTCTCGGCCATGACCACCTGGCAGTGCTCGTAGGCCTCGTCCTCGGCGCGATCGATCTGGGCGTAGAAGGCGTGCTTTCCGGTGGCGACGGTGTAGGCGCTCGACCGTGCGATCGCCTCGACCAGCTCGAGGACGGCCGCTTCGAGCTGCTCGGCTGCCACCACGCGGTTGACGAGGCCCCACTCGAGCGCGGTCGCGGCGTCGATCGGCTCGCCCGTCAGCAGCATCTCCATCGCCCGCTTCCGGCCCACGGCGCGGGACACCGGCACCATCGGCGTCGAGCAGAACAAGCCGATCTTGACGCCCGGCGTCGCGAACCGCGTGTGCTCGGCGGCGACGGCGAGGTCGCACGCCGCAACCAGCTGACAGCCGGCGGCGGTGGCGATCCCGTGAACCTTCGCGATCACGGGCTGGGGGACCGCGTGGATCGCCTTCATCATCGCGCTGCAGCGGTCGAACAGCTGAGCGAAGAACGGCTGCTCGCGGCCGATCATCTCCGCAAGGTCGTGGCCGGCCGAGAACGCCGGTCCCGCGCCCTCGATCACGATCGCGCGGGTTGCGGGCGCGCTCGAGGCCTCGAGCAGCGCCGCGATCAGCTCCTCGATCAGCTCCAGAGACAGCGCGTTGCGCTTCTCGGGGCGGTTGAGGACGATCCGCGCTGCCGGGCCGTCGTGGGTGACGGTCAGGTCGCGGTGGCCGGTGTCCGCCGGCGAGCTCACGACGACAACGTACTGCGCCGTCGGCAGCTGGACAAGCTCGTCGCCGATCGCGCTTGGCCTCGCACCGTTCGGCGGAGATAATGGCGCCCTGGTCGAAGGCACGGTGTTTCGGACCGAGCTCAACCCCGTCGAGTTCCTCGTGCGGGCCGCGTACGTGTACCCCGACAAGGTCGCGGTCGTGGATGGCGAGCGCCGGTATTCGTACGGTCAACTCGCGGAGCGCTCGTGGCGACTGGCCAACGCACTAAGGGCGGCCGGCCTACGCAAGCATGACCGCGTCGCGGCGCTGCTGTTCAACTCTGCGCCGATGCTCGAGGCGCACTTCGGAGTTCCGGCGGCGAGCGGGATCCTGGTGGCGATCAACAACCGGCTCGCGGGCCCCGAGGTCGGGTACATCCTCGAGCACTGCGGCGCCCGGTTCCTGCTGGTCGACGCCGAGCTCGAGCCGCTCGTCGCCCCGCTGGCGCTGCCCGACGTGACCGTGATCCGCTGTGACCGCGGCGATCCGAACGATCAGTACGAGCAGTTCCTGTCCGCGGCCGCCGACCGGATGCCCGACAGCTGGCTCGAGCACGAGGAGGAGACGATCTCGATCAACTACACCTCGGGCACGACCGGCCGGCCGAAGGGGGTGCAGTACACGTACCGCGGCGCGTATCTGAACGCGCTGAGCGAGGTGATCGTCGCCGGGCTGCGCCCCGAGTCGGTGTACCTGTGGACGCTCCCGATGTTCCACTGCAACGGCTGGTGCTTCCCCTGGGCGGTGACCGCGGTCGCGGCGACCCACGTCGCGCTTCGAGCCGTCGATCCCGAGCTCGTCTGGCGGCTGATCGACGAGGAGGGGGTGACTCATTACAACGGTGCGCCCACGGTGCAGCAGATGATCATCAACCACCCCGATGCCCACCGCTTGGAGAAGCAGGTGACCGCGATGGTCGCCGCGTCGCCTCCGTCGCCGACGCTGCTGGCTCGGATGGCCGAGCTCAACTTCCGGATCGTGCACGTCTACGGGCTGACCGAGACGTACGGACCGATCACTGTGTGCCCCGTCCGGGAGGAGTGGGAGGCGCTGCCGGTCGAGCAGCGGGCCAAGCTGCTCGCGCGCCAGGGGCAGGCCTACCCGTCCGCCGATCTGGTCCGGGTGGTCGACCCGGACATGCACGATGTCCCGCGCGACGCCGAGACGATGGGCGAGGTGGTGATGCGCGGCAACAACGTGATGAGCGGGTACTTCGCGGATCCGGCGGCCACCGAGAAGGCGTTTCGCGGCGGCTGGTTCCATTCCGGCGACCTAGCCGTCTGGCACCCCGACGGCAACATCGAGCTGCGCGACCGCAGCAAGGACATCATCATCTCGGGCGGCGAGAACATCTCGAGCATCGAGGTCGAGCAGACGATCTGCGCCCACCCGGCCGTGCTCGAATGCGCTGTGGTCGGGATTCCCCACGAGCGCTGGGGCGAGCGGCCGAAGGCGTTCGTCACGCTCAATGCCGGCGCCACCGCCGGCGCCGACGAGCTGATCGCCTTCTGCCGCGAGCGGCTCGCTCACTACAAGTGTCCCGACCGGGTCGAGTTCGGCCCGCTGCCGAAGACGTCTACCGGCAAGGTTCAGAAGTACGCGCTGCGCGATCGCGAGTGGAGGGGACAGAAGACTCGAATCGGGCGAGCGTAGCCCGGATCCTGAGCAGCCGAGGCGCTGCAGCGCTAGCACGGGCTCCAGGACCGCTCCATGAACGACTTGTCGAGCAGCTGACCCGAGTTGAGAGTCAGCGTCGCGCCAGAGTAATACCGGCGTCCCGAGCAGTCGCGCACGCCGAACAGCCGAATCGAGACCAGTGCCGTGTGGACCGGCGCCGCGGCGCAGTTCGGGTTGCACCCGTGGTAGCTCGCATTGCCGGTGCCCGTCGCCTCGGCGCCTCCCCACGACGTCCACTGGACGCCCTCGACCGCGAGCGTGCCGTCTGCGGTCAGCTCCAGCGCCCCCGGCTTCTGAGCCGCAGCGCCGGCGGCGCCTTGGAAGTAGACGGTCTGGGTGGCCGTCGTCGAGGTGGTGGACGTCGTCGTGCTCGTGCTTGTCGTGCCGGCGCCGGTCGTCACCGTCGTGGTGGTGCTCGAGCCGCACGCCGCGACCACCACTGACGCGAGCGCCACACAGCCCCAGCCGCGTATCACCTGGCGCATCAGCCGAGCCCGTAGGCCTCGATCTGCTTCGCCGTGTCGTAGATGCCGCCGACGACGGCGAGGTTGGCCGCAACGCGGCTCTCCGTGGCACTCATGGCAGTCCCCTCTCGAAGTGATGTCACGCGAACCCTAGATCGGGCTCGACGGCCAGATCAAGCCGGGGGCGCGTCAGGCTCCTTGGCGCGACCGGCCCGCTCGAGCAGCGCGGCCCGCTGCCGCGAGTTCGCCGTCAGCAGCGCCGCCCGCTCGAACTCGCCTCGCGCCTCGTCGCGGCGGCCCAGCTGCTCGAGCAGTTCGCCACGCAAGCTCGGCAGCAGGTGGTAGCCGTCGAGTGCGGGTTCCTCGCGAAGCCGCTCCACGATCTCCAGCGCGGCTGCGGGGCCGCGCGCCATCCAGACGGCGACGGCTCGATTGAGCTCGACGACTGGCGATTGCGTCAGCTGCGCGAGTCCGTCGTAGAGGGCCACGATCTGCTCCCAATCCGTGTCCTCGGGCCGGCGTGCACGGGCGTGGCAGGCCGCGATGCTGGCCTGCAGCGTGTACGGCCCGATCGGGCCGCCGCTGGCGTAGGCGCGCTCGAGCGCCCGAAGCCCTCGGCCCACCAGCAGCCAGTCCCACCGCGAGCGATCCTGGTCCGGCAGCAGGACGGGGTCCCCCGTCGGCCCGGTCCGGGCTCGGGTCCGCGACGCCTGCAGCTCCATCAGCGCGACCAGCCCGTGCACCTCCACCTCGCGCGGGAGCAGCTCGGCCAGGATCCGCCCCAGGCGCAGCGCCTCCTCGATCAGCTCGGGGCGAATCAGCCGGTCGCCCGCGGTGGCCGAGTAGCCCTCGTTGAAGATCAGGTAGATGACTTCCAGCACCGAGGCCAGACGGTCGCGCAGCTCGTGCCGGCCCGGCACCTCGAACGGCACCCGCGCCGCCGACAGCGTCCGCTTGGCGCGGACGATCCGTTGCGCCACCGTCGCTTCAGGCACCAGGTAGGCCCGCGCGATCTCGCTGGTCCTCAGCCCGCAGAGAAGCCGCAGGGTCAGCGCCACCCGCGCGTCGGGGGAGAGGACGGGATGGCAGGCGGTGAAAATCAGCCGCAGCAGGTCGTCGTCGAACGGGTCGTCGGCCGCAGCGGCAAGATCGTCGGCCTCGGCCAGCGAGCGCAGTTCCGCCTCGCGACCGAGCTCTTCGGTCTTGCGCCGGTGGACCTCGGCGCGCCGGAGCCGGTCGATGCCGCGGTGCTTGGCGGTCGCCATGAGCCAGGCGCCCGGGTTCTCCGGGACGCCCGACTCCGGCCACTGCTCGAGTGCGGCGACGAGCGCCTCCTGCGCGAGATCCTCGGCGAGCGCGACGTCGCGGACGAGGCGAGCGATGCCGGCGATCAGCCGAGCCGACTCGATCCGCCAGACGGCCTCGATGGTGCGCGTGGCGTCGCGACCCGCCACCTCCACGGCTACGCGCTCGCCTCCGTCTCCGCCCGCAGCTGCCGCTCCCGTTCGCGCAGCTCCGGGGTGAGCTCGTCTCCGAAGTCGTCGGCCTCGAACACCGGCCGCACCTCGACCACGCCGTGCTCTCCGGTTGGGTTCGGGATCCGCCTCACCCACTCGATCGCCTCATCCATCGAGCGCACCTGCCAGACCCAGTAGCCGGCCAGCAGCTCCTTGGTCTCCGCGAACGGGCCGTCGATCACCTTTCGCTCGGCGCCCGAGAACTCGACGCGCGCGCCCTGTGAGCTCGGCTGGAGGCCCTCTCCGGCAAGCATCACCCCCGCCTTGACGAGCTCCTCGTTGAAGCCCGTCATCTGCTCGAGCAGCTCTGTGCTCGGCATCTCTCCCGCTTCGCTTTGCTCGGTGGCCTTGATCAGCACCATGACTCGCATCCGCAATTCCTCCTGTTGGTTGGGTTGCTTCTACAGGTACGTCGAGCGAGCGAGGCGAAAATCGACACGTCCGCGACAGATCCGTTTCGGGCCGAGCGACAACGTAGTGATCGACACGAGCTCTTGCCGTGGGCCACGTGAATGAGATCGCCCGATTCAGGTCGCTCGGCTTGATCGCGAGCGTGCGTGGGCGTAAGGTCGATTACCCATTGTTATCGAGGGCTCGGGGGTCCTATGAACACGTACGTGATTCTTCGTCGTAGCGGTTGGCGCTCTCCGGAAGAGCTCCAGGAAGCCGCTGCGCGATCCAAGGCGGTTGGTGACGAGCAGATGTCCGACGACATCCGCTGGATCCGGTCCTACGTCCTGGAGGAGGGCGGCGGCCCGGTCGGGACGGTCTGCATCTACCAGGCCAGCAGTCCGGAGGCGATCCGCGAGCATGCAAACCGCGCGGATCTCCCGGTGGACGAGATCATCCCGGTCGCGGACACGGTGATCGTTCGCCCGGATCCGGAGGCTGCCGCGGTCTGAGCTTTGGAGTCGCGGCAGCGGGCGTTGTCCGCTGCCGCGCGGACGCAGGAGCGCGACGCCTGAGGGGGTAGCAACCTCGACCTCGATTGGAGCGCCGAGCCGTGGTCACTCGGGGGATCGATCGCGTACCTGCCACCGGGCGTCGTGACGGCATACGGTGAGGCGATCCGCCGCCCGGTCGGTCGCATCCACATCCGCCTGATCACCGACGAATCCGACGCTCAGGCAGAGCTAGGGGGCTAGCGTTCCAGCTCCTGCGCGGCAGGGGCACGAGCCGCGTCCGCTGCGGGGTGTCGCGGCTAGCTCGATCCGGCAGCACTACCGAGTGCCTTCTCCTTGATCGCGTCGAACTCGGCCTGGGTGATCGTGCCGCTATCGAGGAGCTTCTTGGCCGTCTCGATCTCAGTTGCGGGCCCGCCTTTACCGGCAGCCTCGCGGACGGCCTGGTCGAACGTCGCTTGCGCCGCCCGGGCTTGCTTCTCGTTTCGCTCAGCCATCCCGTCGTGGTTGGCGATCAGGTAGATCAGCACGCCGATCCACGGAAGGATCACGATCAGCACCACCCACGCGGCCTTGGCCCAGCCCGAGGTGTCGCGACGCCGGAAGATGTCGATGAACACGGTGATCGCGATCCAGATGAAGAGCACCCACGCAAACACGATCAGGATGTCCCAGAGGACGTTGAGGAACGGATATGACGACGCACTGATCAGCATTGGGATCTGCCTCCGGTCGCTCGGTTTGAAAGCACTCTTTATCCGTCTATCCGTCCGGGAGCATGCCCCTGCGCCGCTGCAGCGGCATCACACGGATCGGATGAGGGCGCTACCTGGACGATCCATCAGTGCAGCGCGGGCGGCTGCCCTCCGAGCATGTCGCCGAGATACCCGAGCGGCGAGCGCAACGCACGAAATAGGACCGGTCCGCCCGTCCGTGCGTGGGGTAGGATCCCGATCGCGGGGTGGTCAAAGACGACGAGGGGCTACATGTCCGACGAACCGACTGTTCCTGCCTGCCCTGGTCCCGCTGCGGGTCTCGAGCCGATCGCGGCTGATGGCGCGTACCGGCCCATCGTGCCGACGCTGTTCGGGCGCCGTCGCGATCCCGATCCGGCGAACCGCTGACGCATGAGCACGGAGCGGCACGAGGACCAATTCGAGATCGCGCAGCTGGCGTCGCAGTTCTGTGCGTGGCACGGGGTCTCGACGTTCTACAGGTGCCCATACCAGGAAGATCCGCGTGAGACGGACATTGCGATCGTCGGCGTCCCGTACACCGCCGGCAACATCATCGAGCGCGGCCAGTACATGGGGCCGCGCGCGATCCGCAACGCGTCCGGTGGGCACCGCCGAGGCCACCGGGAGTTGCGAGTTGACACGTTCGGTCTGTGTCGGATCCATGATCTCGGCGATGTGCCTGTGCACAACATGGTCAATCCGCTCGAGGCCGAGCGGGATGTGCAGCGGACCTTCGAGCGGATCGATGCCGCGCAAGCAAGGCCCATGGCCGTCGGTGGCGACCATGGCGTGACGCTGCCGATCCTACGCGCGATCGCGGGACCCACCTCGCGCCTGCAAGGGCCTGTAGCCGTCGTGCTGTTCGACTCCCACACGGATGCCTACGATCCCGTGGACCGAACCGAGCACGGTGGCTCCTGGGCGAAGACCGGCGTCGCCGACGGCCTGATCGACGCCGACCGAAGCCTGATGATTGGGCTCAATGGCGGGCTTGCGCTCCTCGATATGGAGGAGTGGGCACGGGAGCGTTACCGGGTAATCGACCTCGACGAGTTCGACACCCTCGGTGTCGACGGCGTCGTTGGCGAGATTCGTAAGCGAGTCGGCGACGCGCCGGTATATGTGACCCTCGATCTCGACGCCATCGAGCTGAGCGAGGCTCCGGCCGTCTCGAACCCCGAGCTTGGTGGGATTCGAGCTCATGACCTGCAGAAGGTGATTCGCGGTATGCGCGGGCTGAAGATCGTCGGAAGCGACATCGTCGAGTTCTGCGGCCGCAAGCAGGGAGACGAGCTCACCGCGTTCACCGCTGCCATCCTGGGTCATGAGCTGCTGACGGTCATGGCCGAGGGGGACACCGTCGGTAGCGGGACTCCTTCCTGAAGCCGAAGGGCGACAAGAGGAAGCAGGAGAGGAACCGCTGCGGGACTCGAACCCCCAACCGCTTGAGCACATATCTCGCAAAGAGCTGCTGCCTAGTTGTGACAAATCTCGCGACAAAGTTGGGCTCGGCATGAGTTGCGCTTCCGCGCACAGGAGGGCTTGCTCGTCGGCCACGCTCGCGCTGAGGTAAGTCGGCGTGTAGCGTCTGCTGCGTGGCGCGAACGGACGCAGCGCCGGTGCTCACCCGAGAGCTGGTCGACTTCATTCACAGCGGTGTCGCGGTCGGGGTCGCGTCCCGCGACGGGAGCCTGCGGCCCGCGTTCGCGCGCGCGTGGGGGCCACACGTGTCCGCGGACCGGCGGTCGTTGACGCTGTGTGTCTCGGCCGCCGAAGGCTCGCCGACGCGGTCCAATCTCATGGCGAACGGGGCGGTCGCGCTCGGGTTCTGCCCGCCGACGATCGCCAAGGCCGTCCAGCTGAAGGGCGTCGCGGTGGTGCTAGGGGAGCCGGAGCCCGACGACCTGAAGCGGGTTGAGCAGCACGTCGGTGCCTTCGAGGCCGAGTGCGGGCGCATCGGTGTTCCGCCCGAGGTGGCCAATCGGATGTTCGTGGGCTCCACCCTGGTGCTGATCAGCGCGTCGATCGATGAGGGGTTCGACCAGACCCCGGGGCCGAAGGCGGGCCGCCGCCTGTGAGCGAGCTGTCGGTCCCGCTCGAGTCGATCATGCCCTGCCTCCAGGGGGTGATCCCCTCGTGGGTGACGACCTGCTCGGCAGAGGGAGTCCCGAACGCGTCGATCGTCTCGATCGTGCACTACGTCGATTCAGAGCGTGTGGCGCTGACCCGCCAGTTCATGAACAAGACCCGCATCAACCTCGACGCGAACCCGCAGGCGCAGGTGATCGTGGTGAGTCCTGCCAACGGCGATCAATACGCGCTCGACCTGCACTACCTGCGCACCGAGAGCGAGGGGCCGATCTTCGACGCGGTCGAGGCGAACCTCGATGCGATCGCGTCGATGACCGGGATGACCGGCGTCTTCCGTCTGCGCGGTGTCGATATCCACGGCGTGCTCGCTTGCGAGCCGTTCGGCGACGGTGCCCCGGTCGCGAGGGACCGTCGTGCTGAGCGCGACATGCTCCCGTTGCTCGACGAGTTCGTCCGCCGCCTGTCGGTCTGCATCGACTACGCGGAAGCGGTACGCGTGGGGCTCGAGGGCCTCGACGACCTGTTCGGCTTTGGCTACGCGGTGCTTCTGACGGCTGACGAGCGCGGCGACCGGCTATTCGCGGTCGCGAGCAACGGCTATGCGTCATCCGGCGTCGGCGCAGAGGTCCCGATCGGCTACGGCCCGATCGGGATCGCGGCGCAGCGGCGAAGGGTCGTCTGCGTTCCGAGCGTGACGCGCAGCCGGACGATGAACGCCGCGATCCAGGACAGCATCCGCCGCAGCGGCGGCGAGCCATCCGCCGTCGAGATCGAGCTGCCCGGGCTTGAGAACGTCGACAGCGCTGCCGCGGTTCCGCTGCTCGCACATGGCGAGCTGACCGGGGTGCTGTACCTCGAGAGCGAGCGCGCGGGTGACTTCGGCCCGGGGAATGAGCGTCTGCTGCGCATCCTTGCTGGGCACCTTGCGGGGGCGCTGGCGGTGCTGCAGGCGGATCGCGGCGAGAGCGCGCCGCCCGAGCCGGCGCCGGCGAAGACGCCGGGTGGAGAGGCGCTGGCGGTCACCTACTACCAGGCGGATGACAGCGTGTTCGTCGATGGCGCCTATGTGGTCAAGGGTGTTCCGGGCCGGATCCTCTGGAAGCTACTGCGCGAACATGAGGCCGACGACCGCGTGTCGTTCACGAATCGTGAGCTTCGGCTCGACGAGCGGCTCGGGTTGCCGGCGGGAAACGACAACCTCGAAGCGCGTCTGCTCGTGCTGCGCAAGCGTCTGGCGGCATTGGAATGCGGAATTGGGCTCGACCGCGTCGGCCGCGGTCGGCTGGAGCTGAAACTCGGCGCGCCGCTTGCCCTCAGCGAGGTGCCAACGGCGGGTCCGATGCGCGCCGCCCACCAGCCCTCTGGCGACGAGTAAGGAACTCATCAGGTTGGCGTAGCGGACTCGTAGGAGACACGCCGGGCCGGCGCGCTTACGGTGACGAGACAGCGATTCTCAACCGAAAGGTGTGCCATGTCCATCGAGCCAATCACCAAGCCGTACCGCGTCGCTTCCGGCGAGGGTCTCGCCGACATCTGGTGGAAGACCGGCCGGATGACCGTCAAGGTTGGAGGGGCCGAGACCGCCCAGGCGTTCGCGCAGATCGAGATCGACGGCCCGCGCGGCGACGCGACCCCCCGCCATCTCCACCACAACGAAGACGAGACGTTCTATGTCCTCGAGGGCGAGCTCACGGTGCTCGTCGGCGACGAGCGGATCGACCTGCAGGCCGGGGACTACTGCTTCGCGCCGCGGGGCGTAGCCCACGCCCACATCATCCGCTCTGAGCGCGGGCGCTTCCTGTCAACGATCAGCCCGGCGGGGATCGAGGAGCTGTTCGTGGCGTGCGGAGTCCCCGTCAGCGGCAACGAGCCACCGACCGGCGTGGTGATGCCGCCGCTGGACGAGATGGCTCGCCTGTTCGCGGGCTACGGATGCGACATCGTCGGTCCGCCGCCCACGCTCGACGAGCTCTAGCCGGCCGCTGGGCCGTCGCGCAACTCCCACCAAGGATGAGAGAGGAGACCAAGATGTTCAACAAACGCGGAACACTCGCGCTCGTCTGCGTGGCGACGGCGATGCTGATGCTCGACATCGCTGTCGTCAACACCGCGCTGCCGCGGATCGCGCACGATCTCCACTCCGGGCTGTCCGGCGTGGAGTGGGTCATCGACGCGTACACCCTCACGCTCGCGGCCGTTGTGCTCAGCGCCGGCTCGCTCTCCGACCGGTTCGGACGGCGGCTGATCTTTGCGATCGGGATGGGCCTGTTCACCGCCGCGTCGCTCGCCTGCGCGCTGGCCGGCAGCATGGCCGTGCTCAATGGCGCGCGCGCGATTCAGGGGATCGGTGCGGCGATGCTGTTTGCCAGCTCGCTCGCGATTCTCGCCGACGCGTTCCCGGACGCCGCCGGGCGTGCGACAGCGTTCGCCATCTACGGCGCGACGATCGGCGCGTCGTTCGCGCTCGGGCCGGTGATCGGTGGCGCGCTGACCAGTGGCGTCAGCTGGCAGGCGATCTTCTACGTCAACCTACCGCTGGGCGTGTTCGCGATCGCCACCACGTTCTTGTGGATGCGCGAATCCCGCGACCCGTCACCGCGCGGGCTCGACTGGCCCGGACAGACGACGCTGGCCGGCGGATTGTTCCTGCTCGTGCTCGCGCTCCTGCGCGGGAACCAGCAGGGGTGGGGTAGCACGGAGATCATCGCTGAGCTTGCGGGTGCGGTCGCTCTGCTCGTCGCGTTCATGCTGGTGGAGCGGCGCGCACGGGAGCCGATGCTGCCGCTGCAGCTGTTCCGCCTGCCCGCGTTCGCCGGCGCGCAGCTCTCGGTGTTCGCGATGTCGGCGTCGTTCTTCGCGCTGTTCCTCTACACCACCCTGTACCTGCAGAACATCCTTCGGCTGTCGCCGCTGGACGCCGGACTCGTGTACCTGCCCGGGACGATCCTGCTGTTCGTTGTCTCCGGCGCGACCGCGGAGCTCATGAAGCGGATCTCGGCCGGGGCGCTGATCGTCGCCGGTCTGATCCTCTCCGCCGCCGGCCTGGCCCTGATGACCTTCGCCCAGGCGAGCTCGTCCTGGGTTGCGCTGCTTCCCGGCGTGTTGGTCGTCTGCGCCGGCACAGGCCTGTTCAACCCGGCGCTCGCCGGAGTCGCGCTCGGCTCACTCAGCGACGCGCAGAGCGGACTCGCGGCGGGCGTTAACGACGCCTTCCGCCAAGGTGGGATCGCCGTCGGCGTCGCCGCCTACGGCGTGCTGGTCCCTGCCCGTGCTGCGCTCGGGCACGGCTCGAGCGCAGGCTTCGTGAGCGGCTTGCACGAGGCACTCTGGATCGGCGCCGCGGTAGCGGCGGTCGGTGCCGTGGTTGCGGCCAAGCTGATCGGCACGAAAGCGCCGGCAGCGCAGGCGGTGGCGACCCCGGCAGCCGAAGCGATCGCAGAACTCGCCTGACGGCCGACCGCATCGCCGGTCAGGACTGCTCGGCCAGCCCGCGAGCCGAGCTCACAGCCTCCGACCCGCACGCGCGATTACCAGCTCGCGTTGTGTCGGTCGGAGGCGGGCTCGGTCGATCATCCGGTTGTTGGGCGCGTTGATTCCGAGGGATCGTTCCGGGCCGCTCGTCGAGGCTTGGCTACGCGCTCCCGACGCGTCCGCGCCCCGAGCCCGACCGCGGTCCGTGCCAGATCCGATGGCTCGCGCAGGGTGCCGATCGTTCGTTCGAACAGTCGTGCTTGAGCCTCGACGAGTCTGCCGCTTTCCTGGAGGGCCTCCCCGGCAGCGCTGAGCGCCTGCGCCTGCTTGCGGAGCGATTCACCGCTTGCCTCGAGCAGGTCGAAGACAGCGTCGATCGGCGCGAGGAGCTGACTTGCTGCGCGCTGTTGAAGACTTCGCTCGCGTGCGATCAGCTCCTGCACGAGCTCCAGCTGGCGCCGCATCGGCTCGACCAGCTGGCGCGGAGCCTCTACGTGATCTGCGAGCGAGGTCAGCGAGCCGGTCGCGGCATCGAGCGCCTTGCGCGATTCGGCGAGCAGCTCGCGGGCGCTCAGTTCGGGCAGCGGCGGTCGCACCTCAGGCCGCCATCGTCGCGCGCTGCTGCAGACGGGCGGCGGCGCCCACTAGCGGTCCCTGACGCTGGACGAGGCGCGTCGTCGAGCGCCGAAGGCGCTGGTGCATCAGCGGGTCCTGATGGTGCATCACCAGGAGGGGCCCGCTGGCCGGGTGTGCCGTCGGAAGCGATCCGACCGGAGTGACGTACGGCGTAATCATGGTCCCTGAAGCTACGCGCGGCCGCGCGCCGGGGCCTCCCGAGGAACATGCCGATTCGGTGCGGGGAGGCGCGCGACCGGCTGCAGAGAACTACGCATCCGCGACCGGGTGCCGCACGCGCGATGCACGATCACCTCGTCGCCGGCTCTCAGCCGAGCGTGTGGCGGTAATCGGAGACGATGAGGCGCGGCAACAGTGAGCGTTTCTTGCGCTGATGCTGCTTCATGCGGGACAGGATGTCGTCAAGCACGGTGATTGCCTCGACGATCTGTGGGCCCTTGTTCAGCATTACGCATTCCGCCTGCACGCCCATCGCTGCGTCGGTGATCTCTGCACGCGAGGGACGGCCTGTCTTGGCGAGCCGGTCGAGCACCTGGGTGGCCCAGATCACCGGCAGGTGCGCGGCCTGGCAGAGCCACAGGATCTCCTGCTGGATCTCCGCCATGCGTTCGTAGCCGCACTCCACGGCGAGGTCGCCGCGGGCGATCATCACCCCGGCAGGTCGCTCGCCACCGAGCGCCGCCAGCAGCAGCCCCGGGAGCCGCTCGACGGCCCGGCGCGTTTCGATCTTCAGGATCATTCCGACACTGCGTCCGGCGTGCCGGTCGAGATACTCGTGGACCCGCTCCACGTCGCGTGGACGGCTGACGAACGACAGCCCGACGATGTCGGCGCATTCCGCCGCGAACCGCAGCGCCTCCTCGCTGTGTGGCCCGAGCAGGTCGACATCGAGCGCCGCGTCCGGCAGATTGATCCCCTTGTCGGCCCGCAGCTTGGACCCCTTCGCCCCGGCCTCGGTGATACGAAGCTCGATCGAGTCCAGGTGGACCGACTCCACCACGGCTCCGAGCTTGCCCTCGTCGAGCCACACCCGATGTCCTGGCCGCGTGACCACGAACGCCTCGGCCAAGGAGCAGACCACCCAGGCGGGACGACCCTCATGCTCGACAGGGGATGTTGGGTCCGCCTCGCGGGTGAGTAGCAGCCGATCTCCGACCCCGAGGCGCAGGTAATCGCCTTTGCGGTCGCTCCTTGGGTGGGGACCGAGGCGTCCGGTGCGCAGTTTTGGCCCAGGCAGGTCGACCAGTACGCGCGTCTGACGCCGCGTCTGACGCTCCGCCCGTCGCAGGTTGTCCAGCATCGAGCGCCATTCGGGCGCGGAGTCGTGGGCGCAGTTGATCCTCGCGCAGTCCATCCCGGCCACGAGCATCTCGCGTACCAACTCTGTGTCGGCGGCAGCCTCGGTCGGCATCGTGACCATGATCCGCGTCAGTCGGCGTTGTGGAACCGGCCCAAGCAGCGCGGCTGTCCTGATCGACAGCAGTTCGCGGCTGCGGGAGAAGCCGATCGGAGCCGGGGTCGAGCTCGGCACCGGCGGATGCTGTGCGAGGGCATCGAGCGCGGCCAGCACAGCGTCAACACTTGCCTGTACGTGACCTTCACTGCGACCCAGAGAGGAGAGCCCAAGCTCCACCAGCAGATCTTGAAGCTCACGCAAGTCATTCCCGCGCAGGGCCAGGTACTGCAACAGATTGCGGGCGCTCGCGTCCTGGTCAGAATCGCTCTCTGCGATCCACGGATGCCAGCCTTCAGCTTGCTCCAGCAACTGTTGGCGGATCGCCGCGAGGGACTCGGTCAAAGCCCGCTCTTCGCCGTCGCGAACTGCCTCCGCCCGTGGTAGGTGATCAGGCCGATCGGCATGTCGTCCCGGCGGTCGGGCGCCGTCTGCTGTCATGACGCCACCGTACGCTCCGGTCGCGCCGCGGAAATCAGGGCCCGCCCCCACGGCCGGTCCGTAGAACAGCACAGCTGGACCGGCGGCGGTGATGCTCACCGTGCTGCCCCGACAGCCCCGCCTTCCATCTTTGAGCGGGTGGGCGCCCTCGACCAGTGGGAGCCCCTGCTGGTGCGTAGTTCGTCTTCATCGAGCTTCGGGATCGCCCGGATGACGCCGGCGTGGTGGCGCGCGATCCTCGGAGCGTGACGAGCGTCCTGGTTGCGTACGCTTCGAAGCGCGGCTCGACTGCGGAGATCGCCGAAGCGATCGCCGAGACTCTGCGGCAGTCCGGCCTGAGCGTCGACTGCATCGAGGCTGGGAAGGTCGGCAGCGTTGAGCGGTACGACGCGGTCGTGCTGGGCAGCGCCGTGTACATCAAGCGCTGGCGGGGCGATGCCAAGCACTTTCTTCGCAAGCACGACAGAGAGCTCTCGCAGCGACCGTTGTGGGTGTTCAGCTCGGGTCCGGTCGGAGAACCCAACAGCGACGCCGACCCCTCCTGGCTTGAGCCGCCAAAGATAATCGAGCAGGTCATGCGGCTCGGGGCGCGGGAACACGTCGTGTTCGGCGGACGCCTACCCGTCAATCCACGCGGGCCGATGGAGCACGCGATGGTCAAGAACACTCCGGCCGAGTACCACGACCGGCGCGACTGGGACGAGATCCGAGCGTGGGCCGCAGGCATCGCATCCGAGTTGCGCGCAGCGGCGCCCAGCGCGTAGCCGCCGCCCGGACACGCGATGCCCCCGACACGCCAAGAGCCGCAGGCGACCGGCGGACGCGCGACAGCACCGAACGTACTCGTCGCCTACGCAAGTGAGCACGGGTCCACCAAAGGGCTCGCCGAGCGGATCGCGGCCCGGCTCGAGGACTCGGCACACGTCGAGATCCGACCAGTCGAGGACGTCGATGACCTGGGGCCCTATGAAACGGTGATCCTCGGCAGCGCCGTGTACGGCCAAAGCTGGATCCCCAACGCAACTGAGTTCGTGCGACGCAACGCCGACGCGCTCGCCGCCCGGCACGTCTGGCTGTTCAGTGTCGGGTCGTTCGGGGACACGCATCGCGTGATCGGCAGGCTGATGAAGCGCGAGCCGAAAGAGATCGGCGAGATCGAGGCGGCGGTCGAGCCACGCGAATATCGGGTCTTCGCGGGGGCGATCGAACGACACCAGTGGCCGCTCGCCTCGCGCCTGTTCTTCCACGCATTCGGAGGACGTTTCGGCGACAACCGCGACTGGCCCGAGATCGACGCCTGGGCAGACGCGATCGCCGGGTCGCTGACTGCTTCCGAGGCCAAGGGATCGGTGAGCAGCGAACGGAGAGACTCGCCGACCGAATAGCCGCTCGCCGGGCCCTGACAAGCAGCATGAGGAAAGCCTCTTTCCGACCGCTTTGGGAAGGCTCGCGGCTCGTGGGCGGAGTCAGGATTGCGGGTCGGCAGCGCTCCAGCAGGTCGCTGCGTTGTGGCAGTGCTCTAGCCCGAACAGTATGTTGTGGAGGCGCCCCCGCTCGGCGGAGGTGAGGTGGCTGTAGGTGTTGCTTCGCTCGAACGGGTCTTTGTCGAGGTTGTAGTACTCGCGCTTTCCGGTGGCGGTGTACTCGACGTATACGGCGTTGCCGAACTGGCGATCGGAGAGCCGGATTGCCTCATAGGCTGAGGGATTGCCACCCGCTTCTCCGTTCTCGAAATCCGGGTCGGTGACATCGTTCGGCCCGCGGTGCTCGATCAGGGCAGCGGTCGGCCACCTCGGCCGAGGTTGGCCTCCGGTGGAGTGTAGGAGCGGCAGCAGGCTGTGCCCGTCGATCGTGGCTGGGGGGGTCTGTCCGGCGAGCTGCACGAAGGTCGGGTACAGGTCGACGTTCTGCACGACGCGCGAGATGATCCGGTTGTGGGGAACGCCGGGCCCCGCGATGATCAGCGGCACGCGGATATCGGTGTCAAACGCGGTCTCTTTGCCCGGTAGCAGCCGGTGCTGGCCCATGTGGTAGCCGTTATCAGAGCTGAACACGATGTAGGTGTTTCGTGCAAGCCCGCGAGCGGAGAGTTCTGTCTCCAGCGTGGCCAGGAGCCGGTCCACTGCCTCTGCGGACTGTGCGCGCTTGCGGTACTCCGCGTCGATCTTCGCCACCTGCCCTGCGCTGAGTGGCTTCCGCCTGCCCAACCAGTCCGGGGAGTTGATGTTGTTGGTGTTGAACGAGGGGTCGCGAGGGGCGGTGAGGCCAGGGAAGTCGTTGGCGTTGCGGGGCGCGGGCGTGTACGGGTAGTGCGGGGCGAAGGTCGCGACCTCGATCACGAATGGCCTGCGCGCGGCTGCCGCCTGATCGATGAACGCCTTCGCCCGCAGTGTCAGCACGTCGGTCAGGTAGTTGGCTGCGTTCGTAGCAGGGGGCGGCCCGGCGCCGTAATACCGCACCGCACGGTTCTCGTTCAGGTAGTAGTTGAACTCCGGGTAGGCGTTGCCGCCAACGTGCCAGTCGGTCCATCCTGGCGGCACATGGCGAGTCATGGTGGGCTCTCCATATCCGTTCAGGTACTTGCCCATCATCGAGTTGAGATAGCCGGCTCGGCGCGTGGCCACCGAGTAGGTCCGGGTCTCAAGGTCCGGCTTGTGGTGGGTGAAGGCGTAGTAGCCGCCATCAACTCCCGTGTTCGAGAAGACGCCGCTGTCGTGAGGGAAGAGCCCGGTCAAGATCGAGCTACGCGAGGGGCAGCACAGGGAGTCGGACACGATGTAGTGGTCGAACGTCACGCCCGTGCGAGCGAGCGCGATCAGGTGTGGCATGTACCTCGGGGTGACGAGGCTCCAATCGAGGTCATCGGTCAACACGAACACAATGTTCGGATGACGGGGAGCGGCCCGAGCGCGAACACCGGACCCGGCGATCACTCCTGTGGCGACTGCGGCCACAACCAAGATCGGAGCCGCTCGCAGCCACCACCGCCCCCAACTGCGCTTCATGAGCTGAGGTCGGCTGCCTGCCGATGTCCAGGTGGCCCGACTGGTCGCGCGCGCATCCCAACACGATCGCTGCAAGCGTCCAGCCCGCCATCCGCAGCGACTACGGCGCCGCGCTCCGTAGTTTCGTCCGTGCGGCTGGGCTCCGCGGCTCGTCGCTGTCGCCCGATTCGGGTTGTCTCCGTGGGCCAAGGCCGCGAGCGCAGGGCTGAACAACATCGAGCCGGTCACGGCAAACGTCGTCAGCCCGCCGTTGCTAGACCCGTGCGCCACGGTCGTTGTGTCCGAGACGGCTGCTCCCGTCCTGGGCCGAGAGCCTGCGAACGCGCATGCGTGCCGTAGAAAGCCGAAACAGCGATCGTGGGCGAGCCCGATGGCCGCGGGCGCGTCAGCCCCTAAGGTGGGCTGGCAATCGCCAGCAATAGAGAGACGCAATGTTCAGGCAGGTCGTTGTAGGCGTCGATGAAGATCAGGGCAGCCGCGACGCGATCAAGCTCGCAGGGAGCCTGCTTGCACGCGACGGACAGCTCACGCTCGCCCATATTTGCCCCGAGGACCCGCACGCCTATCCATCTGAGGCCGCGAAATCGGACCACGCTCGGGCCGTGCTCGAAAGGGCTCGCCAGGAAACCGGCGTCAGCGCGCGTTCTGAACGGCGCGGCTCGACGTCCGTGGGGAGGGGTCTGCATGAGCTCTGCGAATCACTCGGCGCCGACTTGCTGGTGGTGGGATCCACGCGCGAAGGGTTGCTGGGTCGAGCAGTGCTCGGTGATGACACGCTTGCATCGCTCAACGCTGCTCCGTGCGCCGTCGCGATCGCTCCACGAGGCTTCGCTCATGAGCCTGCACTAATGCGCGAGATCGGGGTGGCGTACGACGGGTCTCGCGAGAGCGAGCACGCGCTCGCGCTTGCGCGGGAGCTGGCGGCCGAGTCCGGGGCGAGGCTGTCGGCGTTTCAGGCGGTGGCGCTACCGATGCCGACGTTCGGTCCCGGGGCGCTGCCGGTCAGCGACACGATCGATAAGTTCGTAAACGACGCCCGGGATCGGATCGCGGCGCTCGGCGGTCTCGAGCCGCATGCGGCGTACGGGGAGCCTGCGGAGGAGTTGGCGGTGTACAGCGCCTCGGTCGATCTACTGATCGTCGGCTCGCGGGGTTACGGCCCGCTGGGTCGTTTGATCCACGGAAGCACCTCACGGCGGTTGGCACGAGGCGCGCGCTGCCCGCTGCTCATACTGACGAGGGCCGCTCAACGCACGAACGGTGATGAGAGCCGAGAAGCCACTGCCGAGCCCGCGGCTGCTCCGAGGAGCTAGCGGTCGCGAACCCGATCCGGCCGCGCACGGACCCTGCATTGCGACGCCGGTGGACTGACGATGGCAAGTGCAGCCGCAGTCACGCTCCCAGTCGCCCTGGGGGTGGGGCTGCTGCTCGGCGTCGAGCGCGAGCGGCGCAAGGGCGACGGTCCGGCGTCCGCGGGTGTGCGCACGTTCGCCTTGGTCGGCCTGGCGGGCGGGCTTAGCTGGCGAATCGGCGGGGTGGTCACCGCGGCGGTGGCCCTCGCGTTCGTGGGGATCGCTGCTGTAGCCGGTTACGTGCGAAGCCATGAGGACGATCCGGGCCTCACGACAGAGGTCGCGCTGATCGTCGACTTTCTGCTCGGCGCGCTCGCCCAACGTGACCCCGGATTGGCGGCTGGAGCCGGCGTGGTGACCGCAATCGTGCTCGCGAACCGGGAGCGGATCCACCGTCTGGTCCGCGAGACGCTGTCGGAGCGCGAGCTCCACGACGGGCTTCTGTTCGCCGCCTGCGCGCTAGTCGTGCTCCCGCTCGTTCCCGACAAGGGGTATGGACCTCACAGCTCGCTGAATCCCGCCATCGTGTGGCGACTGGTCGTGATCGTGATGGCCGTGCAGGCAGCCGGATACGTCGCGCTGCGCGCGATCGGTCCCCGCTACGGGCTGCTGATCGTGGGGCTGCTGGGTGGATTCGTGTCCAGTATCGCCACCATCGCGACGATGGGAGCGCGCGCCATCAAGGAGCCTGCGCTGCGGCGCGGCGCCACCGGGGGAGCTGTCGCATCATCGGTTGCGACGATCGTTCTCCTTGCGATCGTGGTCGGCGCGGCGAGCGTCGCCACGCTCCGGCAGCTGGTGCTGCCATTGCTGCTGGCGGGACTTGCGGCGGTCGGCTATGCCGCCATCTTCGCCTTTCACGCCGCACGCGCCGAGCATGCGCCGGACTTCAACCTGGGACGTGCATTCGACCTGCGGATCGCCGTCGGGCTGGCGGTCACCGTCGCGATCGTGCTACTCGCCTCGAGCGAGCTCAACGCCGCACTGGGGCGGTCCGGACTGTTGGCGGCGACAGGGGTTGCCGGCTTCGCCGACTCGCAGTCGCCTGCGATCTCAGCCGCCACGCTCGCCAAGTCAGGGCACACATCGCTGTCGATCGCGGCATTGGCGACGCTCGTCGCTCTGTCCGCCAACACCGTGAGCAAGGCCGTGGTCGCCGCAGTGGCGGGTGACCGGCGCTACGCACTACGCGTGTCGGTGGGCCTCGCGCTGATCATCGTGGGCGCTTGGGGCGGCTGGGCGCTGAGCCGAATCGCGTGAGTCGGCTTAGACCGATCATGCCGCGCCGCGCTTAGAAACCCTACGAGGCTGAGCCCCCCCGACGCTCGGACCAGTACCGCTCGGCCTCAGCCTCCATCTCCGCGAGGCGCGTGTAGTAGTCAGGGAACTCGTTCAGGTGCGCCCACGCGATCTTCCCGGTCGCGATCTCATCGTCATCGGTGACGTTCGTGTCCGGATCATGACGCCCATGCTCGAGCTCGACCCTTAGACCCATTCGAAACTGCTCGACTTCGAACGCTGAGCCGTCCCAGTCGATCCCAATCCGCTCGCCGATCCGGCGAGCCTCATCTGTCGAGAACTCGCGACGTTGCTCCATGGGACAAGTCTTACCGATCGCGGCGAGTCTCAGCGTCCGTAGTCACCCCCAGTTCGCTCCCGATTCAGCGCGAACTGGATGAAGACGCGCGCAGCAGAAGAGCGGGCCCCGGCGAGCAGCGGTTGCCTTGCGGTCGGCGCATAGGATGGAGCGCGGATCGCGACCAGGCAGATGTTGCTTCGCCGGGGGCTGGCGCTTGAGTACGCGACCTTGGGCTGGAACCTCGTGGGTGCGCCGGTATTGATCTTGTCTGCCGTTGCCGCGGGCTCGGTCGCGCTTGCTGGCTTTGGCGTTGACTCGCTGATCGAGTTCGTCGCGTCGGCCGTTGTCATCTGGCAGCTGAAAGGCGAGAGGGACGTGGCCCGAGAGCATTGGGCGCTGCGGGCATTCGCCTGTCGGGATGGTGTGGCTTGCAGCGACCGGTGGGGGACGCGCGACGACAGGAAGCGGGCTCGAGGCGCTACGGGAAGATGGTGTTGTGGACGGGTGCGACCATCGGCTCGCCGGGGTCGATTCCCTTTCCGGCGAGAATCGGCATCAGCGTCTCGCCGAACTTGTCGAACTCCTCCTGTGACTCCCAGACGTCGAAGACCTGGAGGTTGTCGCCCTCGCCGAAGCAGACGTGGATGGTGCGGGCGGCTGGGGTCCGGGCGCCAGCCTCTTCCAGTGCGGCATCGACCTCGTCGTACTGCGCTGCGTTGAATGAAGGCGGGTTGAAGTAGATCGCGACAGCCATCCGTCCATCACCTCCGGTGTCGGGGAGCGCGCGAGCCTATCAACGCGTCGCGGCCGCATCGTGAACGCGCGTGAATCGGATCCCGACACCCTGACCTTGGACCAACGCTGGTGTCTGCGCAGCGGGCGATCGTTGGAGGCAGCGGAGGGAGGCACGTCCCCGCATCAAAGTGGGTCCGGGTGGGACGATCTCTTGGCGGGAAGCACTCGTCCGGCGCCCGACGGTTGGCACGATCGAGGCGTCGCGTCCCAGCGGTCACCAAATCCGCGCGACTGGGAATCAAGCGTTTCGCGGTTGTCCCGTCGCGCGATCGGTAGGCCGAGCCGACGGCTGGCGCCGGTGACCGGGACGCCGGCGAGCGCGTTCGCTTGAATCATCGGAGCCGTGCTAGCAGGACGCGCGCGAGCTGTTCCTCGGCCGCGAGGTTCTGGGCGTTGTTGGCGTTGAACCCCAGGTCGACTGTCAGCTCGAGCCCGAACTTATCGTTGCGGACCGCGAGCCCGTCGGCCGCCTGCCCGCCGTGGGCCTCGGCGCCAAGGCCGGGGATTGGCGGCGCCTGCCAGGAGCTCAACTGCTCCAGCTCGGCGGGCGTTGTCACCGACGCCGACACTCGGCGGTCCCCGTTCGATGTTTTGTCGAGGCTCGCGTACTCGCAGTACGTGAGGTCGGGGTTCTCGCGGACGAACCTCGCCGCGCCGACCTTCTCTCCGACCGTGGTCCGGGCGATCGCGCTCGTCAGGACATCGCAGGCGCGCGGAGTCGTGGAGGCCACCAACGAGGGCGTGTGCGGGGGCGGTGGGCAGTTGACCTGGATGTCGATCTGGTGGTTGTTGTCGGTTGTGTTCCAGCTCAGCCGACCGCCTGAGTGATCGGGCGCGCTGCCGAGGTAGTACTCATCGCTCCCGACCAGAAGGTATGCGTCCTGGGAGCCGTAGCGGAAGAACATCGGCACGCCGTCGACGAAGTCCGCCGTGAAATAGCGACCGGCGCACCCGACCGGGCCGTTGTAGGCAAGCTCGGGGGCGCCCTGGATCTGCACCGACGCCCGCCCTGACTCCGTCACGTTGATCGACCTGCCGTCGATCGTGAAGGTGGCAGAGTCGCCGTGGCCGTAGCTGACCGAGGAGCCGGGACGACCGCCGGCGCAGCCGGTGACGGCGAGGGCCGCGAGCACGACGAACGTAGATCGTTTGATCACGGGCAGGACGATAAGCGCGCTCGGCACGCGTGTCAGTCGTCGGCGGGTATCGATTGGGTCTCATGAAGCTCAGAATGTGCTCGTGCCGCAAGCCAGCCGCGACGTGGGCGACGGTGAACGTCGAGGGTCTCGTATCCCCGCACGTAGCGACGATCGTCAGCTATGACGAGCTCGAAACCACCGTCGTGGATCCTTGTGCATTCACCCTTCTGCGCCGCCGGCTGACGGGTCGCTGTGTGGCCGCGCCGGAGCGCCGGATTCTTGCCTGCGGAGCAGGGCGGGTGTGACTACAACAAGCTGCGGGCGGTGTCCTCGATCGAGGACTCGATGGGACGCGTCGTCCACCCGAGCGTGGCGCGCGCCTTATCGCTGGAGATCCAGGACCGTTTGCCGAGGTCGCCCACGATCGAGCGGACGGAGCCGTCAAACCGGGCCAGCAGCCGGACCAGGAAGTCCGGGGCGACGCGGGTGGGGACTTTGCCGGCGGCACTGCCGAGGCGCTCGCGCAGAATCGATGCGACATCGGCGGTCCACAGCCACCGGTCAGTCGCGATGAACCGTTCGCCTCCCGCACCCGGATCGGTCATCGCGCGAACGTGGAGGTCGGCGACGTCGCGGACGTCCACGAAGCTAAAGCCGATCCGTGGCGCGGCGGGCATGCCGTTCAGCAAGCGCTCGATCGCCTGCAGCGAATACGAGTGATCGTGATTCAGCGTCGGACCGATGATCGCGCCGGGATTGACAGCGACGAGCCGGTTGGTAGCGCCGGCTTCCCCTGCGAGATCCCAGGCTGCGCGCTCAGCCAGCGTCTTTGACCGCACATAGGGCGTGAGGCTCGTGTCATTGCCGTCGGTCCAGTCAGCTTCGGTGTACGGCGAGGTCTCCGAACTGGCTCGGCTGCCGCGGATCGCGGCAACCGACGACGTCAGCACGACCCGCTCCACGCCGGCTTCAAAAGCTGCACGAAGAACACGGAGGGCACCGTCACGCGCGGGAACGATCAGTTCCTGCGGGTCCTTTGGTTGCTCGGGCGGGAACGGAGACGCCACATGCAGCACGTAACGACAGCCAGCCACAGCGTCGGCCCAGCCGCCATCGGACGTTAGGTCGGCTGTGACGACGTGCAGTCGTGAATCCGGATCCACGCCGGCGGCGCTGACTGTGTCCCGCACAGCCTGCTCACGCGCGAGATCGCGAACGGTCGTCCTAACCTCATGACCGCGTCCCAGCAACTGAGCGATGCACCAGCCGCCGAGAAAACCGGTCCCCCCGGTGACCAGCACCGAACCCTCCGATTGCAGCATCGGCGCCCACTCTAGTCGCCCGAGCGTCCCCTTTAGGCCGAACCGATCCCGCGACCACGATCCCGAGCCCCGGTGCCCGTGGGAGCGCCCTCCTGACGCCGCTCGTCGCCACCACAGCGCTTAGGTGCCAGCAACGGCGCTATCGCGCTGGTGCTCGGTGGCTGGCAGGAACTAGTCCTTGTTGGCGGCGGTCTGGGCGAGCGCCTCCTCGAGCGCGCCTTTGCCCCCGGGCTTGCCGGTGATCGCTAGCTCCGGGGACCAAGTAGGGACGCGGCCGGCAAGCGCTGCGGCGCGCTTGCGACCCGCGACCTCGATTGGTGCACGCTGCCGGAGTTGGGCGAGCAGCCGGGTGCTGTACTGCTGCGGTGACTCGTCGGGCGCGATCGCGGGTCGGTCGAACTCAAAGAATTCGACTCGCGTGTGCGGGCGCGCTCTCGGGAACCGCGGAATCGCGACCGTGCCGTTGCACGCAACTCCGATGATCGTCGCCTCCGGCACCGTCCGCGCCATGTAACCGATGCCGCTACGGGCCCGCAGCGCCCGGCCGAGCGAGCGTGTGCCCTCGGGGTAGATCCCGATACATGCGCCTTTGCGGAGCTCCTCGATCGCGCGGTCGAGCGCTCCGGAGTCGCCGGACCCACGCTCGATCGGAATCTGCCCCATCCCCGTCAAGACCGCGCCGAGCAACTTGTTGTTCCACATCGAGGACTTCGCCAGTGCCCTGATCTGTCGCCGGGGCATCGCCGCGATCCCGGTCGCCACGGTGTCCCAGTAGCTGTCGTGGTCGCCGACGACCAGCAGCGGCCCTTCCAGCGGCAGCAACTCAACGCCCGTCACTTGCAAGCGACCCCACCAAACAACGCCGGGAGTGGAGGCGATCATCACGCCACGGTAGGCCGGGGTGATCCGCTCGATGCGATCGGACATCGCTCCTCGAGGCTACTGGGACCAGCGCGACGAAGCCGTGGCCCATGCGGGTGCGGGCCGGACGATGCTCCCGTGGGAAGCGCGTGTCCGGCGACGACGGACGGCCCGATCGTGGCGTCGCCGAAGCGGTCGTGGGGGGCTGCGGCTGCGAGGTAAAGCGCCCGTCGATTCGGGCGATCGGCGGGGTCTGAGCGGGCGCAGCGTGGGTTGCCGGCTGAGGTCCGACGGCTCGGGTGACAAAGTAAGTGCGGTGCTAGGAGCTGGCACTCCCGCGGGCTACGCGCGCGCGGCCGCGACCCCGGTAGGACGTTTCGCCGTCATCGCCACGGCAGTCTGTCTATCGGTGGCGCTTGCCTCGTGCGGTGCCGGTACGGCTGCCGTGCACATCCGTCGAACCACGACGGGTCGGAGCGCCACGTTCAGTGCGCGCCCTGCGTCCGTGTCCACCGTTTCCGCCCGGCGGACATTGCCCGCGAGAGCGGTGTTGGCGCCACTCCCGAAGCCGACGGATGTGGCTCCGTTCGGGCGGTCGCCGGCGGCGGGGGGGGAAGGGGTGTGGCGCGCGGCTGGGCGGCGCGTGGCGGGCGTCCCTGCGGTCTACGAGACCAAGCTACTTGCGCCGGGTGCCTCGCAACCGGCGGGAGTCGCCTGGATGGATACGCACCTGCTTGCCGCCCGGCTGTACTCAGGATCTGAGAGCCCCGGTGGTGGGCCCTACCGTTACACGGCGCCGATTCAGCCGGCGAGCGCCCGCCAGCTGGTGGCGGCGTTCAACGGCGGCTTCAAGATCAAGGAGGCCGAGGGCGGCTATTACACCGACGGCCGCATGATCGACCCGTTGCGGCTCGGGGCCGCGTCGCTGGTTGTCTACGCCGACGGCTCGGTCAACATCGGGTCCTGGGGCAGCGACGTGAGCATGACGCCGCGGGTCGTCGCGGTTCGCCAGAACCTCAAGCCGCTTATCGCCGACGGCCGGACTACGCCGCGGGCAATGAGCCCCGACTGGAGGGCGTGGGGTAACACGTGCGGCGCGAGCTCGTGCGCCCACAGCGTGCCCGACGTCGAGCACCAGTGGCGCTCTGCTGTCGGCGTGACCTCAGACGGCGCGCTCGTATATGCCCAGGGGTCGGGGCTCAGCCCCACACAGCTTGCGGACCTGCTCGTGCGCGCGGGAGTCGTACGTGGGATGGAGCTCGACATCAATCCCGACTGGCCGGTATTCGCGACGTACGATCCGGCAAGCGAACACGGTCTCGCGATGCCGTCCAATGGCCACCTGCTCACAGCGACCGTACGCGGCCCGGAGACGTTCTTCGACCCCTCGTGGGCGCGCGATTTCATCACGATGTCCGCGCGTTAGTGAGCGTCGCTGCCGCTCCGTCGGGCGATTGCGACACCGTTCGGCCGGCCGACCGTGCTCGACCGGTCTCAGACTCTCGCGTCGCGTCGCGCCCTCCGAGCAGACCGCTGAGCGTCGTCCGCTGCATCAGCGCCGCCGCCCAGCCGAGCGCTGCGCCTGTGCCGTCGTAACCGGGTCGGAGATGCTCATGCTCAAGGCTGCGCTGCCGATCATTGGCTTGAGACCGTTTGTCGCGCCGTCGTGCGTCTTGCGAGACCGAAATGAACCGTACGCTTTCAACCGAAGTCGTCGAGCGCGAGTTCCGGGAGCTTCAAGCGCGGTATCCGTCCGCGCCCCTCGTGGCCGTGACGGCGGAGGGTCTGATCGCGAAGATGCCGGATTCCGTCCCCTCCGGGGAGAACCCCGTGCTGACTGGCCGCTCCGCACTCGACGGCGTCCCGACCGAGGATCGTGCGCGGCTCATCGAGGCCTTCGACCGGCTGCTCAGAGACGGGATGGCACAGTGCGTATTGCACCCTCCGGGCTATACCGAGGTCATGTGGCACGGATTCGATCTTCGCGAGCGCCACGGCGTCATCGTTGGCTTGCTCGTGGTTGATGGCGACGCCGCCCCGGCTTCGCCCAGGGTCGAAGCGCGCGAGATGGTGCGCGCTGGTCCGCCTCGGTTCGCGACGATCAAGAAGGATGAGCGGAGCTTCGTTATCGGCGTCAGCGGTGAGATCACAGAGATCCTCGGGTGGAGCTCGGAGGAGATGGTCGGCCATCGCTCCTTGGAGTTTGTCCACCCCGACGATCACCCGTTGGCGCTCGACAACTGGATGGAGATGCTGGCTAGGCCTGGCCCCAGCCGTCGCGTCCGTCAGCGTCTGCGGCGCAAGGACGGATCATGGGTGTGGTTCGAGGTCACCAACAGCAACCTTCTCCAAGACCCTGAGCATCGTTGCGTCGTCGGTGAGATGGTGGACATCTCGGATGAGATGGCCGCCCAAGAGGCGCTCAGGGCGCGGGAACAGTTGCTGAATCGGCTGGCCGAGGCGATGCCGGTCGGCCTCTTCCAGGTCGACACAGAGGGCAGGATCGTCTATACGAACGACCGGCTCCACGAGATTGTGGGAGTCGAGCGTAAGCCGACAGTGCAGGCACAGCTTGGGACCATCGTGCCCGATGACCGCGCGGGTCTCGAGCAGGCAATCGCCGGGGTGCTCGAGCTGGGATCCAGCGCGGACGTCGAGGTCGCGTGTCGCCGACCGGACGACGAGGAGCTCCGTGTGTGCACGATCAGTTTCCGTGCGCTACGCCACGACGATGACAGCATTAGCGGCGCGATCGCCTGCGTTGCCGACGTCACTGAGAGCACGCGGATGCGCGAGGAGCTGGAGTTCCGAGCCACCTTCGACGAGCTCACCGGCTGTCACAACAGAGCGTCGATAATGGCGGCGCTTGAGGCGGACATCGCCGGTAATCGACGGCGAGCCGAGCGAGCAGTGATGTTCGTCGACCTCGATGGCTTCAAGTCGATCAACGATCGGTATGGCCATGCTGTCGGCGACGAGCTGCTGTGCAAGGTCGCGCGGCTACTGCGGGAGTCGCTTCGTGAAAAGGACCTGGTGGGTAGGACCGGAGGCGACGAGTTCTTGGTGATCTGCCCCGACATCGGTAGCGCAGAGCGAGCCATGAACCTCGCCAACCGACTCGCCCGAGCGTTGCGTGAGGGCTTGCACGAAGCGAACGGGCAACCCGGCTGCAGGGTCAGCATCGGCGTTGCCCACGTGAGCGGCGACCTCACCAGTCCAGACGCACTAGTGGCGGCCGCCGACGCGGCAATGTACGACGCCAAGCGCGCCGGAAACGGCGAGCCGAGGCTCGCGTGATGATTCCGGACGAGGGGATCCACGAACTCGGCGGGCTGTTCGTTGCCGGCCGTGCAGATGCGCCGTGAGCTCGAACGGAATGCCTAGCGACCCAGGTCGTCGGCGAGGTTCGGTCGGTGCTCCCCCCAGGGTCTCGCGGTCTCGAGCTGCGCCGCGAGGGCGATGATCGTGGTCTCGCTGTCAGGAGGTCCGGCGAGTTGGATCGCTGCCGGGAGCCCGTCGTCGTCGAAGCCGGCTGGGATGGAGGCGGCGGGCTGGCCGACGTAGTTCCAGGTCGGGGTGTAACAGACGTATCGGCTGCCCTCGTTGAACGTCCGGAACGCGCCGGCGCCGTATGACACATCTGCCGGTGGTGGTGGCGCGGCGGTCGTCGGGGTCATGACGAGATCGTGGGTGTCGAACACGGCGTTGAGCCGCCGCGCGATGTCGGCCTCGCGCTTGATGCTTCGCCGAAGCGGCCGCCCGTTGAGGCGGCGCCCGGCCGCTGCCAGCCGGCGTGTGCGTCCCTCGAACTCGCCGGGGTGGAGAGCGGCGTCGTCGGCGACGCCGGCCGCCCATCGCGGCGTGAAGGTGGTCAGAAGTTGCGGGTGCGCGAGCTTGCTCTCCTCGACCTCGTGACCCAGTGAGCACAGCAACGCGGCCGTCTGCTCGATCGCCTCGACCGCCTGCGGTGACGGCTTGACGCCAGGGATCGCAGGCTTGAGCGAATAGGCGATCCGAAGCCGTCCCAGCTCACGGTCAGCCGCGCCGCAGAACGAGGTCCGACCGATCACGTCGTCGAGGATCGCCACGTCGCGCACGCTTCGGCCGATCCCGCCGAGCACCGTGCATCCGTACCAGTGGTCGGTGGCCGGGGCGAGTGGGATCCGGCCACGCTGGGGCTTGAGGCCGAACAGCCCACAGAACGCGGAGGGGATCCGGATCGAACCACCGCCGTCGGAGCCCAGCGCGACCGGTGCCAGACCGGCCGCGACCGCGGCGGCGCTGCCGCCGCTCGAACCGCCCGGACTACGTTCGAGATTCCACGGATTGCGCGTCACGCCGAATGCCTCCGAGGCCGTGAAGTGCCCCCAGGCGGCGAGCTCGCACAGCGCCGTCTTGCCGAGGATGATCGCGCCCGCTGCCCGCAGCCGGCGTACGACCTCGCAATCCGAGGCTGCGGGCTGATGGGAGCCGGTCGTGCCGTGGCTGGTCGGCTCGCCTGTGATGTCGAGGTTGTCCTTGAGCGCGACGGGGATCCCGAGCAGGGTCCCGCGCTCGCCGTTCCGCAGCCGCACGAGCGCCGAGTCCGCCTCGGCCAGCGCGGCGTCGGACCGGACGCTGACGAAGGCGCGGAGGCGCGAATTGAACTGGTCGATCCGGTGCAGATAGAGCTCGGTCAGCTCCCGCGGGGTTAGCTGGCCTTGGCCCAGTAGCTCCGCGAGCCTCACAAGTCCGGCGAGCGCCAGGTCGGCGTCAGCGTCTGGGTGCCGAGTCGTGGTCGCGCCGTCGCGGATCGGCGGGGTTGAGACGGTTTGCGGTTGATCGGATGACATGAGCTGCCTCACTTCACGACGCCAGCACGGACGCGACGAGCGCCGTGTCCTCGGAGCTGCGCACGTAACACACCTTGCCGTCCCGGAACTTCCAGTAATGGTGCAGGTGCATCCGCGCGCTCTTTCCGGTCGCGTTGACCGTGAATCCGTAGTCGATGAACACCATCACGTCGCCGTCGTCGTTGCTCGCGTAGCTGAGCGGCGTGAACTCGGTGACGGGCCCGGTCTGGGCGATCCCCTCGAAGAAGCTTCGGACTCCGTCCTTGCCTTGCCTGGGGCCGTACCACGGCGCGGACTCGATCGCGGCGTCGGTCGACCAGTCCACGTCGTCCGTCACGAGCGCCAGGATGGTTTCGAGATCGCCGCGGCCAAACGCCTCGTACATCTGCTTGATCGACCCCACGTTCTGCTCAGCATTCATGCCCCGGCTCCATTTCCGTTCGGTTGAAGTGGACACCGAGGACTATCGCTGCGGCGTTCGGCGTGCGCTATCGGGAAAGTTCCCCATCTCCGCCACGGCCCCGCGGCGATGACAAATGGGCCCGGAGTCGATCTGGCCGAGATCGTCGGCACGCTGGCGCTCGCTCAGGACGGCGCATTCGGCCAGCCCGCCGATGCGCAGCTCCGCGGAGCCGTGATCGCGCGAGCGCTGGCGAAACGCATGGTCCTTGGCGCCGCAGACCGGGAGGCGGTGCGCTGGGCGGCGCCGCTGCGCTACCTGGGATGCACCTCACACGCGCACGACGTCGCGGTGCTGTTCGGGGACGAGATCGAGTTCCGCGCCCATTCACTGGTCGCGGATCCCTCTAACCCCGTCGAGATGCTGCGGGACATCGTTACTCGCGCGGGCGGTGGGCGCACGCCGCTGGATCGTGTGCGAACCGTGCTCACGGCGCTCGCAGGCGGCCGCGGGCCTGTAGCACTCAGCTTCCGCGCGGCGTGCGAGGTCGGCGACAAGCTCGCCGCCAGGCTGGGGATCCCAGAAGCGGCCCGCGAAGCGCTCCGGTTCGGCTTCGAGCGCTGGAACGGGCGCGGATTCCCCGACGGGGTCAAGGGCGACGCGATCCCGCTGGCGATGCGGGTGATCCACGTCGCGTTCGATGCCGAGGTGCTCGCACGGGTCCACGGCCGCGAGCACGCGCTCGAGGTCATCGACCGCCGCTCTGGACGCGCGTACGACCCCAAGGTCGCAGCCGCGTTTCTGGCTTTCGGCCCAGCTCTGCTCACGGACGCTGAGAAGATCGATCCGTGGGAGGCCTGGCTCCAGGACACCCAGACCACGCCGATCGAGCTCGGCGACGCGGGCCTCGACCGAGCGTTCGAGGTGATCGCTGACTTCGCCGATCTCAAATCGCAGTTCACGGCGGGACACTCCCGCGCCGTCGCGGACCTGGCGGCGAACGCGGGCCGCGCGAGCGGGCTCGCGCCCGACGACGTCGCGATGCTGCGCCGGGCGGCGCTCGTCCACGACTTGGGACGCGTCTGCATACCCAACTCGATCTGGGATAAGCCCGCCCCACTCACCCGCACGGAGCGAGAGCGCATGGAGCTCTACCCAGTCCGCACCGAGCAGCTCCTCGCGCGAAGCCCCGGCCTAAGAGCGCTCGCCCTGGTCGCCGCCGCGCAGCACGAACGTGTCGACGGGACGGGATACCCACACCACGCAAACGCCGCAGACCTCCCCGTGAGCGCGCGCTTGCTCGCCGCCGCGGACCGTCTGTGCGCGATGACCGAGCCACGCGCCCACCGCGCCGCCCACACGCCGCCACAGGCAGCGGACGAGCTCCGTGCCGACGCCCGCACCGGCGGACTGGACCCCGACGCCGCGGCAGCAGTGTTGGGCGCAGCCGGTCACGCGGACGGCAGCACCCGCCTTCGTCGGCTCTACCCCGACGGTCTCACCGCGCGTGAGGTCGAGGTGCTCCGGCTGCTCGCACGCGGCCAAACGACAAAGCAGATCGCCGCATCCCTCGTCATCTCCGTCAAGACCGCAGACCGCCACATCCAAAACGCGTACGGCAAGATCGGCGCCTCCACACGCGGAGCGGCCACGCTCTACACGATCGAGCGCGGCCTCGCCGGCTAGCGACGGCGAGCAGGTGCTAGCGCGCCTCCTCGTTTGCGAGCGGGCCCGAAGTGCCGGATTCGGCCGCCGGTCGCCTCGGGACCGCGCTGCGTGTGGCGTTCCGCAGCGCGTCGAGCGACCGCTCGCTCCATGCTTCGAAATAGCGCCTTCCGATCGTCAGGTCGAAAAGACGGTCGCCGAGCCGTTTGGGATCCATACCCATCTCCAGCTCGACGAACGTACCTCCCTGAGCCGGCGTGAGCAGCCACTCGGCGTAGGTGCCTGTCAACTGGCAGCTCATCCGAATCCCGCGCAGGTCGTCGCGGTGCTCTACGAGGAAGTGGGACTGGACCTTCCCGCCCGGCGTTCGCGTCACCTGGACGTATTCGTCCCCTCCTCGAAGCGCTCACCCCGCACCTCAACGACTCGAGGCCACCATTCCGGGTACCGGCTCGGTAAGCCGACGAGGCCCCACACGGCTTCCAGAGGAGCATCGAGGTGCGCCTGCTTCCGGTGCATGGGCACGTTAAGAGTGTCACAAGATCGCGCCGCCGCTTCGATCGAACTTCGACCGTCCCGAGGCAGTCGCCCGAGACGCCAGCCTTGATAAGCAATGCGCCGCTAGCTGATCCGGAAGCTTCTCTCCGCTGGTGTCCGGTCGGTGCCTTTGGCGCTCTTGGCCCGGACCTGGAAGATGTAGCGACCGGGCCTCAGGTGCTCGTAGGCCTTGGGGAGCGACATGGCCCAAAGCGCGCAGCAGGCCGCGGCCCCCGTAGGTTGCACTCAAAGCCCGATGCCCGGCCGATCGCCCTGAACCAGAAGCGCGCCCAGTGCTGTTCGGAGGTGCTGAGCACGGCCTAGGGTGGTGGGAGATCGACCCCTCTGCCCTGATCATCCGCGGCCTCGAGAAGACCGGCCTCGCCTGGAACCTTGTGCGCATCGCGCCCGAACGCCAGGCCGCGCGACTCGCGCCGGCCGCTCGACGCGACACAGCGTCGCATCAAGTCATCAGCCGCGCAGGCTGAGAACCACTGAGAATCAACGGCTGCGGGGGGTTGAGGATCCGGCGGCGGCCCGGATTCGCATAGAGTCCTTGCGATGCGGGCGGTGGTGATTACTGAGCACGGAGGGCCCGAAGTCCTCAAGGTTGAGGAGCGGCCCGATCCGTCGGTGGGACCCGGTGAGGTTCGTATCGTGGTGAAGGCGGCGGGGATCAACTTTGCCGACACGCTTGCCCGAACCGGGCTGTACCCGGACGCCCCGAAGGTGCCCTGTGTGGTCGGCTACGAGGTGGCGGGCGAAGTGGATTCGGTCGGCGCGGGGGTGGAGTCCGTAAAGCCGGGTGATCGGGTGCTCGCCGGCACGCGCTTCAACGGCCAAGCCGAGCTGGTCACAGTGCCCGAGAACATGGTCTACGAGTTGCCCGACCGGCTTTCTTTCGAGGAGGGCGCGGCCTTCCCGGTCAACTACGCAACCGCCCAGGCGGGTCTGGTCGTGATGGGGGGGCTCAAGGCGGGCGAGCGGGTCCTGATCCACGCTGCGGCTGGCGGAGTGGGGATCTCTGCAACGCAGATCGCCGCGCGCATCGGTGCCGAGGTGTTCGGCACTGCGTCGGCCTCAAAGCACGACGCGATACGCGCCCAGGGAGTAGACCATGCGATCGACTACCGCAGTCAGGACTTCGCTGAGGAGGTGCGACGGATCACGGGCGGCCAGGGGATCGACGTGGCCTTCGACGCTCTTGGCCCGTCGAGCTTCCGCAAGGATTACAAGTTGCTTCGTCCAGGCGGGCGGCTGATCATGTACGGGGCCTCGGAGGTGCAGACCGGGGACAGGCGCAGCGTCTCGACTGCGCTGCGGACACTCGCCAAGAGCCCGTTCTCGTCGATGCCCTGGTGGAAGGGGCTTGGGGTGATGAACGAGAACAAAGGCGTCTTCGGCCTCAACATGCTCTCCTGGTGGGACGCCGAGGGAAGCCTCGACCGCGTGATAGAGCCGTTGATACCGGAGCTTCGACAAGGGCAGCTGAAGCCAGTTGTCGCTGAGGCCTTCTCGTTCGACCGGGCGCCCGACGCCCACCGCTTCATCGCCGAGCGGCGCAACATCGGGAAGGTCGTACTGGTCCCGTAGCGCGAAACGGGTCACTCGGACCGTGCGCCACGTCACCCCCGACGGGCGCCTCGTGGGTGAGCGACCGCGCTGGCGGCGAGTCGTTCTGCGCGCTGCTTGATCCCGATCAGCATCTTGCGCTCCGCGAAGGCGACGAAGTGGAGGCGGACCCGCCGCAAGCAGCTGTTCGAGCACCGGTTGTGCGAGGACTGTGGGGCGACCCCCCTCGCACGCAGGGCGATGCAGCGGGTCAGGACTGAATGCGAAACTGCCCCGGTCCTCTATGAAGCCTTTGCTGCGACGCGACCGGTGCCGGGAAGGAGGGTCCAGAGGCGCCGTGGCGGCCAGGTTCAGGTCTCGTCGCCGTCGCCTCCTGCTCCTGGCGGGCGTAGCGGCCGTCTCGGGCGGCGTGGTGGCCGGCCTGAACGCCGCCGGGGTTCTCGACGACGCCGAGCTCAAGAGCATCGACCTCCGCTTCCAGTTGCGGGGCTCGCGAACACGGCGGCACGACGTGGTGGTCGTCGGCGTCGACCCAAAAACGGAGTCCGAGCTGAGAGTCAGGCCGCCCTATCCCCGGAGCTACCACGCCCGCATCATCGACTTCCTGCACCGAGCCAACGCCAAGGTGATCGCCTACGACGTCCAGTTCATCGGTGCCACCACACCGCGGCAGGATGACGCCTTGCTAGCCGCCATCGACCGGGCGCGTCCCGTGCTGCTGGCCACCCACGACGTGAATGGTCCGCCGCTCAGGGTGCCCGCCGGGATCACCAACCCGGCCCGGATTGGCGCGAAGCTGGGCAGCGTCGCTGTTCCCTCCAGCTCCGACGGCATTTTGCGCCAGATGTTCTACGAGAACGTCGGCATCATCAATTTCGAGGTGGCTGCCGCGCAGATGGCGCTGGGGCGCCCGGTCAGTCCGAGCCATTTTCCGAGCAACCTTGCCTGGATCGATTACGCGGGGCCGCCAGGCACCTACCCGATCTATTCGTTTTCAGACGTCCTACGCGGCCGAGTCGCCGCCCGCGCGTTTGCCGGGAAGGTCGTGGTGGTGGGCTACACCGATCCTGACCTGAACGACATCTTCCAGACCCCGGCCGCCAGCAACCAAATGAGCGGACCCGAGGTACACGCGAATGCGATCGCCACGATTCTTGACGGCTTTCCGCTCACCTCTGCGCCGGTCTGGGCCAACGTGATTCTGCTGGTCCTGGCCGCCGTGGTCGTGCCGCTGGTGAGCGCTTTCCGGCGCGTGGGCTGGATCGTGGTGGCGGCAGCGGTGGCCATGTTGGCGCTGCTGGTCATGCTCCAGCTGGCCTTCGACTCTGGGCTGATCCTGAACGCCCCCGATCCAGTTCTCGCCTTGGCGCTGAGCACCGTGGGCTCGATCGCCACGGGCTACCTGCTTGAGACCCGCGAGCGCCGACGCATGCGGACGATCTTCAGCCGGTTCGTTCCGCGCGACGTAGTCGACGACGTCATCCAGCGCACCGATGACGACCTGCGGCTCGGCGGGATCCGGCGCGACGGCACCGTGGTGTTCACGGACCTCCGAGGCTTTACCTCGTTCGCCGAGCAGCTTCAGCCGGAGCAGGTGGTAGCGGTTGTCAATCACTACCTCAGCGAGATGACCGATGCGATCCTTGCGCAGGGCGGGACGCTGGTCAGCTATATGGGCGACGGGATCATGGCCCTGTTCGGCGCGCCGCTGGAACAGCCCGACCATGCCGACCGGGCGCTGCGCGCCGTGCGCGAGATGCTCGCGGTCCGGCTTCCGAGATTCAACCAATGGCTCCGAGAGGCCGGGTTCGAGAAGGCGTTCCGCATGGGCATCGGAGTGAACAGCGGGATGGTCATGTCGGGCAACGTCGGTTCCGCAGAGCGGCTCGAGTACACGGCGCTGGGCGATACCACCAACACCGCGTCGCGGCTCGAGAGCATGACGAAGGAGAAGGGCCATCAGGCCCTCGTCAGCGGCTCCACCCGCGAGCGGCTGCACAGCGAGGCCGAAGGCCTAGTCCGGCTGGGGGACGCACCCGTGAGGGGTCGCGCGGAGACGATCGAGCTGTGGACGCTAGCCGAGGACGAGGGGGACGGCGACGCGGGAGGTGGCCTTGACCGGCCGGCCCTTGAGCTCGACGAGCACGTCCACGAGTAGGCGGTGCTTGCGCTCAAGCAGCGCCTGCGCCTTTGGCGACAGCAGGATCCTCACGGTTATCTTGCGCCCCGGTCGACCGACCAGATCGACTCCGTCATACGAGCCGCGGGGGATGCCGTCGCTCACCAAGTTGCGGACGTTGTGGGGGTAGATGACGACCGCGCCGCGGGAGAGGCGCTTGCCGGCGCAGCGCACGGACACCGGTGCGATCCCGTCCCTGACCCGGATGCGCCCGCTAAGTACGTGGCACGGTGCAACCTGGGGATTTCCGCCCAGCCCACCGGCTTGCCGGCAGAAGCTCCCGCAGCTCCCGTGTGAGCGATGGCGCGCAGCGTTCGCTCCCTGCGGCGATGCCCCAGCGGTGGCTGCCCCGGAAATCACGCATCCCGTCACGAGGACCGCGCCCAGCTTTAACTTCATCGCCGCCATTATCGACTAGATCTGGACCTGACGAGCATTCGGACGGCAAGCAGCGTGCTCGTCAACCACGCCCCTGTTTCAGAGGGTGATCTTGTAGTTCCCCGTGCCGGCTATGACGAACTGCTTGGACGCGGTGAAGGCCCACACCAGGACGTCGAAATGCAGCGTGTGGTGGCGGCGCAGGGCACGCAGACCACCAGGAGTCAGCGCCACGAGCACGGTTCGGGTCTGGCCTGCTGGGATGGAGATGTCACTGGCGGCGATCTTCGGGACTGGGAAATGCTCCTCCATGTCGACCCCTTCGAACGCGCCTACACAGCGCGCCGCCCAGACGCACTTCAGCCGGGCCCGGATCAGACCATCGGAGGTGGGCCTGTAGTGGTGCGTGAGGATCCGAACCTCGGGGCAGGTGATCGGCGCCGGAAAGTTGATCCCGATCAGGCCGCCGATGCTGGGCTGTGCCGTGGAGATCGTCGCCGTGCGCTGGCCGGTAGCGGTCGACGGTCGCCATCGCTGCGTTGCGATCGCGATCGGGCGGACGGGCTGGGAGCTCGGGCTCGCGTCGAAGTCCTCGAGCTTCATGCCGGAGGGCGCCTTCCAGCTGGTGGACCGAGTCGTCGCGCCGACAAACACGACCATCGTGTTGGATCCTGTGGGCGAGACGGATGGCGCGGCGACGTTCTGAGTGGCGGTGGAGTTGACTTGAGCCACGGCCCCAGCGATGGGAGTGGCGGGACTCGCCCCCATGATCACGATCAGGCCCGCGGACATCGTCTGTGGCGAGACGGCGGTGAACGTATATGAGATGGGTTCTGGCGCGCTCGCGATCCTGTAGAACACCTGTAGACGCTCGCCCGGGGCGCTTGCCTCAGCGCCAGCCAGCCTCGACCACCCCGCGGGCGGCCTCACGTCGGTGTTGACACTGCCGCGGCTGGCGATCACGGCCAGCACCAGATCTCCCCTGGCCGGAGGCCCGTTGGTAAGGCGCAGTTCGACTATCCGCGAGTCGGTCACGCTGGCCCCGGCCTGGTCTGAAGCATTCGTCCCCGGGAGGCAACCCCCGAGCGTGCTGCCGACTCCGCCGGCCTGACGGCAGTAGGTACCGCAGCTGGGCCGCCGATGTCCGCGCGCCGGAGCGTCAGCAGCGAGCAAGAACCAAGTGGCCAGGCCCGCAACAGCCACAGTCCCACCCAGTCGCCGAAGCGCCCACCACATACCGAGCCAGTGTACGGAGCGCTGCGCGGCCGCCTCGCTTGTTCCAGGCCGCGAGCGACCCGCGCCTCGCCCTCGCCCCGTACGCGATCCACCCCCTCTCCTCGACGCGCACTGCAATCGGCGATGCGGAGCTTTACCGAGCCGCGAGGGACCCAAGGTCCTGCGCGTGAGCCATCACGTCGAGCAGCCATCCGGCTGGGGTGGCCGCACGGTCGGTCACCACGCAGCCACTCCAGCGCAGACCGTCGGCTTGGCCGCTCTCAGGGGTCGCGCGCGCATCGAGTCGGCTCGGGGACTCTCCACCGAACAGCGTTTGGGCGTCCGGGCCGACTCGCGAGCACAGCTCCGCAGCGGTGGGGCCCGTGCTCCCGCTGGGTCGGACGACGCATAGCACCTCCTGCGCCGGCGCTGCCGCGTCCACCGGGCGACGCACGGCCACCGACAATTCGACCGGTGCTGCGCCCGCGGTGACTCTCTGACCCATCGCAGCGACCACGTCGCCCACGCAGGCGAACGTCGCCGCCAGCGTGGGGCCGGCGGCAGCACTGCGCGGCCCGCCGCCGGCCAGCGTCGTCACTTCCGATGTGTAGCGCCCGGCGATCACGGTGTGCGTGCTGATGATGGAGCGGTCGAACTCGCCGAGACCGGGCCCGACTCCGAACTGGTCGAGCGCACTGAGATGCTCGCTTCCCTCGTTGCCCCAGATCAGCCCCGACTGGCCATCGACGGTGCCGGTGACTGCGCCCAGCTTTTCGATTGCCGCGCGAACCCTCGGGCCGTTGAGCAGCGGCCCAGTGATCAGCCCACCGGTGTGCGGAGACTGCCCGATGTCAAGCGCGACCGAACCGGTGAGGATGTCGAGTCCGTCCCGCGCGCGGGAAGGATCCGCGCCGAAGTAGTCCGCGCCGAAGCCGAGTATCCGATGCCACCTCGCGGCCGGATGCCCCGGGAGTACCGCCGGTGTACGGTGCGCGAGCGACCGTTCAGCCGCGATATCGCCGAACCCGAAGCTGGCGACAACGCCGGATCGTCACGGACCTTCGCCAGCGTGCGCATGAGCAGCGTTCCCTGCGTGGTTGGTGAGACGGTGCCACTCCCGGAAGAGCTGCCGCATGCCGCCAGCAGGGCCGCGACGGCCAGCCCGGCGATCCCGATCAGCACCGCTGCGGCAATAGGCCCTCGAGACCCGTTCCTGCTCATGGCCAAATCATGACCGACCAACAGAAGCTGCCGGTGTCAAGGACGGGTGCAGAGCAAGGCTCGACAGGCCGGCGATGGGATCGCCCGTCGGGACAATCACTCTCGGGGAATGCGATCGCTGCCACTCGAGACACCACCCAATGTGCCGGCTGACTCGCGCGGCGCACCCATGTATAGGCTTAGGCCGTGAGCATGCTCGAGCCCGGCGATGAGCTCGACCACATCGCTGAATTCGCCGACTCAGGCGTTCGAATCTTTCAGCGACAGGGGTCCCTCGTCGGGGTCCCCGGCTCGTACGGACTCAAGCGGTGGCTGTATGGACACTGGCGCAATCGAGGGAACGCCCTATACACATTTATCGGGTCGCTGCTGGCGATCGGGCTCAGCGGAATGTGGGCGTATATCGTCAACCAGCCGCTCGTGTTCCCGAGCCTCGGAGCCACTGCCTTCCTGATCTTCGAGACGCCGATGGCGGAAGTGGCAACGCCGCGCAACACGATGATTGGCCATACCGTAGGCGTGGCTGCAGGCGCCGTATCCCTGTTCCTGTTCGGGCTGCTGAATGCTCCCAGCGTGTACGTGTCCGGTGTGACTATTGACCGGGTCTTCGCGATCGCCCTGGCTGTAGCGCTGACGGGCGGGGTCTTGCGGGTGCTCAGGGCCGCCCACCCGCCGGCCGGGGCTACCACGATTATCGTCGCCTCGGGTCTCCTGGCCAAGCCGCGTCAAATGCTCGACATCCTGATCGGAGTACTACTGCTCACAATCGCGGGCTGGCTACTGAACCGCCTAATGGGCGTCCCGGCGCCCGTGTGGGCAGCGCCGCGGTAGACGGTTGGTCGAGAGAACGGCTGGAGATTCAATCGGGGGTGTGAGATGGGACCGCGAACGACTGCCGCGCTCGTATCAGCCGTCGCCCCAGCGATCCTGCTCGCGGGGTGTGGCTCTTCCACGTCCAGGTCGTCGAGCACACCATCGGCGACCAGCTCGTCGGTATCGTCACCGACGTCAGGTTTGCTTCGAGCGGTGCTGTTCACGGTGCTCGGTTGTCTGTGTCTGTCGCCGGTGGCCGGCGCGCGGTCGGTGGGTACGGTCAGGATTTCCGGTCACCGTCTGGTTGGTGTTGATGGTCGCGCGCTGCGGCTGATCGGCGTGGACCGCTCGGGCACGGAGTACGCATGCTCCGGTCCCGATGGGGCGGGAGGCTTTGGTTACGGCATTTTTCAGGGGCCGGCTGATGCGGGCTCGGTCAAGGCGTTGCGCTCGTGGCATGTGAACGCGGTCGCGTTGCCGTTGAACGAGGCTTGCTGGCTGGGGGGCTATGCGAATCTGAACCCGGATTTCACCGGCGCGGCTTACCGGAGGGCGATCGTCGCGTATGTGAAGCGCCTGGATGCCGCTGGCATCTACGTCGTCTTGCGCCTCTCGGCCGCTGCGCCGGGAGATAATGCGTTTGGGTCAGACCAGGTCAGCTCGGATGAGGTGCCGATGGCCGACGCCGATCATTCGATCTCGTTCTGGAGCTCGGTGGCGTCAACCTTCCGCCGCTATCACCGGGTCCTGTTCCACACCTTCGACGAGCCTCACGACGTCGACTGGGCTTGCTTGCGCGACGGCTGCACGGCGACGGACTTGCCTGAGGGTCACCGGCGGTTCGGTTCCTATCAGACGGCCGGCAACCAGGCGATGGTCGATGTGATCCGCGCGACCGGGGCGCGGCAGCCGATCATCATCTCGGGGCCTGAGTTCGCCGGAGATTTGAGCGGCTGGGAGCGATATGCGCCGCGCGATCCGCTGCACGAGCTGATGGCGGATGTCTCCTCGTTTGACTATTCGGACTATGTGGTGGGCCACGCGAGCTACTTGCGAGGGTTTGCGCGCAAGCACCCGGTGGTCGTTGGCGGGTTTGGCGACACGCATTGCGTCTCCACTTACTCGCGGAAGGTGATGAGGGTGATGGATGGGATCGGGCAGTCGTATCTGGCCTGGACGTGGAACACGGTCCAGGACTACGGGGGATGTTCAAACGCGTTGCTGGACGACCCGGGCCCGCAGATCAACGGCTTCCCGGCCGGCTACTACTCGGGCCGGCCCAGTGGGTTCGGGCGCGGCGTGCGTGACCACTACCGGCAGGTGCGTTGATTCGGGTCACCATGGCATGGGCTCGTGCGGGGTGATGGGCTCATAGCCGGGCAGCGGCCGCGGCGCGCCGGTCAGTGGCAGCTCTCGCAAACATGGGTCCGGCCACACCCAAGGTCAGCCGGAGATCAGATGGTCGCCGTGGACTCGACTCGGATCACGGTGGTGGAGGCGATCACCGCGCTCCGGATCTCCGACAGGTCTGTTCGACGTGGATCGTTCTGGAAATCGTCCAACGCCTGCTCGGAGGGGAACTCGAGAATCTGAATCTCGGTGTAAGGGCCTTCGAGAGCTCGAACGCGAGCGTCGATTCGCGCGCCGTGGTCGGGAAGTAGGTCGAGGACGCGGTCCTCGTATTGGGCGAGCAGGACTTCGCGACCAGGGATGGCTGTTAGCAGGACGCAGATCCTGACGGACACGCCGGGAAGGTAGCGGCGACGCCGCGATCGAGCCAATCGCCGGCTCCGGACGAGCGCTTCGCGTGCACGCGATCACCCCGCACACCAGTCGCGAGGGCTCCGAGCCACGGAAGCAGGTCGCACTCGCTCAAGCGGTCCCCGCCCCGCTCGTCGCCAACAGGCTACGAAACCGCAACCCGTGCGTGGAGCGCCGATCCAATGGCTACGTGGCGACCAGGTAATCGAGGTACAGCGACATCCGCTGGTCCCCGACGGTGAACGAACCGAACGGATCGCTTGCGCCCGCGGAATAGCTGTTGGCATTGGATTCCAGGACGCCGGGCTGATTGTCGAACGGGACGCTCGCCACGCCGGGCTGACCTCCGCTGATCAGACCAATCCAGTAATCGCCAGCCCGCAGGTGGAGGTTTGGGGTAAACGTCAGCTCCGCACGCCCGGCGCCGTCGGCCGCCGTGTAGGAAAACTCGTTGGTCGTCCCAAGCAACTGCCCGGGGGCGCCGTTCGCGTCCGCGTAGACGACCCCGCGGACCAGCTCGCGCCCCTGCTTCCCGGTGGGGAACACGAAGATGTCCTCAAAGCCGACCAACGCATCGGTCGGCAATCTGTAGCGGTTCACGCGCTTGAGATCGGTGCTCAGTGGGGCGTTCAGCGTTCCGGGATCAGGCTTTCCAAGCCACGCCTCACATCCTTGAGATACGTGAGAAGAGGCCGGCGAGTGGTAGATCAGTGGCCCTCCCAGTGGCAGGCCGCCCAAGCGGTAAGTGATCGCGTAGTCGCCGGGCTCAGTCGTGTAGCAACCGACCGTGGAGGACATGTAGCCGGAAGGGTCGGGGGGCGCGAGCGGGTATTGCGTGCAGCTCGACTTACCCGACGGTGTCGTGATGCAGAGGTCGGTTCGCTCACCGGCCGGGCTCTTTGTCCCAAGCGCGGCGACGTACTTGTACAGCGTCGCCGGCCGCCCGTTCAAGACTGCTTGCTGGACGAACCCTTCGACCGCGACACAGTACGAGCGGGAGACGGGCGGCAGCCCATGGCTCGCACATCTGTAGACGCTCGACTCACCGGAGCTCAGCGTTGGCGAAGACACTGCTCCGTTGTTTGTCTGCGTGTCGACGCTCCCGTGCCCGTCTTGGATGAACGTCCCATCGCAGCGATCAGTCGTGGTCCAGTCCGTCCCGCGGACAGTTGCGGCGGCGTAGCTGCCGCGGCTCCTGAACCTCCCGTGGGCGCGGCCATGCAGCGTCCGCAGCGCAGCATGGCTGACGCGCGCGGCAGACCCTTCCCGGCTGTGTTTCGCGCACGTGTTTCTGGGACGACCGCCGATCAGCGTCAAGTCGGTGAGCCCGGAGCGCGCTTGAGTGACGGAGAATGCGCCGCCGTCAAACAGCCCGAACTGGGTCGCCGCCCGGAACGGTACGGCTGTTGTCAGCCGGACCTTGCCATGCGTGGTGTCGACTGCAGAGCCGACCGGGATTGCCCGGCTGCCGGTCAGCCGCGCAACAGTCCGCGCATGCGGTAGACGCACGAAAACTGTGCCTGAGACGCGCTGCACCACGACCGTCCGACCGAGGACGGGGGCAGGGGTGCCCGCTGCCACGGCGCCCGCTGGAATGAGACCGAGGCCCACGAGGAGCCCTCCAAGCACACTGCTCGTGGTGCACGGTCGGGCCCGTGCGCGAGCGTTCCGTCGGCTGCGGGTCGGGCGGACACCCACCGTGGGCGATCGTACCCGGCCGCGTTTTGCACATGCAAGCGCCGCGGCCAATGCGGAAGCAGACGGCCTGCGTGGGATTAGCCTCTGTGTGTGCGCGTCTCTGCACAGGACCTTCAGCCAGAGCTCAGAGTTGTGGAGTCCGTGACAAATTTCGCGACGAAGTTGGGCTCGTCGCGAGTCGCGGAGATCCGCGCGCGTTGCGAGACGCGGGATGCTGGCAGTTTCTCGACCGCGTGGTTACGGCGCTTTGGCGAAGTAGCTGTGTCCGGCGGTGAGCACGATGTTCTTGTGGCGGCGAAAATCCGTGACGACCACGCTGCCGCGCTTCACGGCGATGAGGGTTCCGTCGCAGCGGTCGGTGGTGTCCCAGATCGTGCCGCGGACGGTTGCGGCGGCGTAGTGACCACGACTGCGGAAGTGTCCGCGGTCGCTTGAGTGCAGGGTTTGCAGTACGTGGTGGCTTCCGTGGCGGCAGCTGGCGAAGCTGGGGGCGCTTGGCAGCCCAGCTTCGAGGAGGCTGAGCGTGGTCACCCCGCGTTGTGCGCCATTCCGGCTCTGGGTGATCTTGAAGACCGCTCCTTTGAAGTGCCCGTTGTAAGTCGCATGGCCCGTCCCGGAGGCGGCGGTGATCGAAACGGTACCCGCGCGCGTGTCGAGCTCAGCGCCGACCGGGATCTGCTGGGCCCCGGTCAGCGGAACGAACCTCGAACCCTGCTTGATCAAGACCGTCCCGCTGAGGGCGGAGGCATCCACAGCCTTCCCAACCACTGGCGGGGGCGCTGGTCCGAGCGCAGCTACCTCGGCGGGCGTCAGCGGACCGTCCCAGATCCTGATCCTCGCCACCGCGCCCGCCGAATCCTCGTTCGGCACCGCCATGTCATCAATGAAGAAGCGCAGCACGTTGTCGGCCGTGATCAGCGCATCGTTGGTTGAGGAGTCGTCGTAGGGTCCGAGCACCCGGCTGCCGTTCACATACCCAACAACAGCTCCGCTGGCGTCCCGAGTGATCGCGACCTGGAAGTAGGTGCCCGGAGTGATCTGGCTCGCGCTCGAGCCCGACGTATCCGGGTACAGGACAAGTTGCCCGCTCTGGTCATACAAGCCGTTATCACTCGTCCCGTTGGCAAAGTCGACAAGCCGGTTGTAGCCGTCGGTCTTGTCGAGACGGAAGAGCATCACGATCGAGTAGCTGCCGTTGGGAATGATCGAGTTCGTCGAGGCCACCGAAACCCCGTTGCCCTGCGGGAATCTCAGCACCTGTTGGGATGAGCCGAGCACATTGTCGGTCTGGAATGCGTTCGTTCCCGGTCCTATGTCCGCCAGTGACGGCGCACCCGCAACGCTGCTAGCCAACGTGCCCTGAAACCGATAATCGGCCTTCAACGTCGCCGCCGAAGCCGCCTCGCTCATGCCCAACGACACGAGAACCGAAACCACATAGACCCCAAACTTGCGCCTCATCCGCCTGTCCTCACCCCTCGACAACCATCCCAGACACCTCGATCCCCGACCAGACATGCTACCGCCGGGGGATCGTGCCGCTCGAGCTGACCGGTGACCCCGCGCGCCCCGTGACCGTTCGCGCGGACGCAGACGGCGACTACAAGGTCGGCACCGGCACCACCTGGCGGCTCGGCAAGAAGATGTTGGGGATGACCGTCCCCATGCGCCGCGCCCGCGAACCCTTCCATGCAGGACTCGCCTGGAAGATGATGGACGTCGGACTCAAAGGCATGTCGGCCGCACTCGCGTATTAGCCGCCCGCTCGTCGCGAGCTCCCACCGGCGACGAGCCAGCGGAACCGAGTCTCGCAATTCGCCGCGGGGGTCATAGCGCAAGGGTGATGTGCTCGCCCACATCCGGTGAGAGCTCGACTGCCAGCGCAGTGAGCGTTCGCCTCCCCTGGGCAAGGAGTGCCTCCCCCTCGGGCCAGCCCTGCGCTAGCGCGAGCTCCCCCATCGCAATCGCGGATTGGGCGTGCTCGTAGCTTGCGCCTTGTTCCGCGGCGATCTCCATGCTCTTATCGAGCGCTCGGCGGGCCCGGCGCGGGTGGCCGGCGCTGGCTGCCAACAGTCCCTCTTCACGCAGCGCGTGGGGGAGGTTGTTTCGGTAGAACCTGGCCATGCGCCGACCGCGGCGAGCGACGCGGCGGGCGCGCCGGGCGAGCCGCCGGCGCTCTCGCGCCGCTACGTCGGGGGTGTGGGCTGCTGCCCGTCGAAGCGCCGTCGCCAGCCAGGGCGTCACGGGTGCTACGTATTCCTGCCTCAGGCCGGCGTGCCGGACGAGCCGGTCGGCTCGTTGCAGAACCTCGACGGCGGCAAGGGGCTCGCCGGCCGCGAGCTGGCGGATCGCCTCTGCCTGCAGCACCTCGGCGCTGGTGTGGACGTCGCTGGTCAGGCTCGCCAGCGCGGCCCGCACCGGCTCCGCGGGGATCGCGCCGCAAGTGGCTTTCGACCACGCTCCGAGGCTGATTCCTGACGATTGCGCGTCACCGATCGCGACCGCGGCGCGGTGCACCTCGCGGCTCATCTCGACCGCCTCGCGCAATCGCCCAAGCCGATACAGGGAGAACGCGATGTGCCACTTGGCCGTATTGACCTCCCACTGGTCACCGGTGTGCTCCAGCGTCTCCACCGCCAGACGGCAGCTCTCGAGCGCCTCCTCGAACCGTGAGCCCGAATAGAGCACGATCCCCAGAAAGTGCCGCGACTGCGCCTCGCCCCACGCGTCCCCGAGCTCGTGACGGATCTCGATCGACCTGCGCCCGTACGCGACCCCGCGCTTGAACCAGGGGATCATCGTCATCACGGGCGCGTGCTCGGAGTAAGCCTGAGCCAGCTCCGGGGTGGTTGGATAACGCTCGGCCAGGTTCATCTCGCGCAGGTGAGCCCACCCGCACGCCACAAGTCCGGAACGGAACCAGTATGCGTGCGAAAGCTCAGACAGCAGCCGCACCGTGAGCAGCTCGCGCTCCGCGCCCTCGAGCGTACGCCGGCCCAGGAACAGCTTTGGCGCCAACGCGTGCGTGGCCTGGACGAACACCTGCACGATCAGCGCCCACAGGTAGCCGATCCGCGTCCGGGGCACGCGCTGACTGAGTAACCGAAGTCCGTTGTGCAGCCGAGCCACCGAGGTGTCTACATCACCGCGCTTGAAGGCCAGCTCGCCGAGCTTGCCTTCGATCGCCGCGCGAGCGAAGTCGTCCTCGCAGATCTCCGCCGCGGCTGCTAGCTGCTCCCCCGCCTCGACGTAGGCGCCGCGCAGCATGGCCACGTCTCCGAGACCCTCGCATACCTGTAGCCGCGTCGCACGATCATCCGGATCCACGCCGCGGCCCGCGATTCGGTAGTAGCGATCGGCGATCTCGAGCGCATAGCGGCTGCGCGCACTGACCGCCGCCCTCAGCGCGTACGGCAGTGCACGTTCCGGCTCGCCGGCCTCGTCGAAGTGGTAAGCGAGCTCGAACACACGGTCCGGATGTTCGACCGCCAGCATCGTGGCCGCGATGCGATGCAGGTCGCAACGCTCCTCCTCCGACAATCGCGCGAGCAGCCCTTCGCGCAGCTTGTCGTGCATGAACGTGCAGTGACCGGCATCGGCGTCGAACCACACCATATGCCGGCTGCTCGCCTCGGCGAGCGCCGCGCGCGCATCGGCAAGCGACTGCCGTGCGAGCTCGCGCGCAAGGTCCAGCTCAAATTGCATGCCGAGCACAGCCCCTCCCGAAAGCAGATCGAGCGCCGACGGCGACAGCTGATCGAAGCGCCCGCTGAGAAAGCGAGCCGCCTTCTCGGAGGAACGAGCGTCTGCCATCCGGTCGGGTTCGATGCTCCAACCACGCGGCAAAGGCACGAGCACTCCCGTCTCGACCATCCCCCGCAGCACCTCGGCGGCCATGAACGGACTACCGCCCGAAACCCGTTCCACCACGTCCCTCGCCTCCTCGGGCACATCGGAGGCCATCGAGGTGACTAGCGCCTCCACCTCTTCGGGAGCCAGCATCGGCAAGCGGATCTGTCGGGCGCCGGGCATTGAGTCCAGACGGTGCTCGCTCGCGACCTCCTCGGTCCGGTAGGCGGCAACGATCAACACGTTGACCGGATCGCCGGACACTGCCACGTCCTCCGGCCATCGTCGCAGGAGGTCGAGCGTCAGCTCGTCCGCCCACTGGCAGTCGTCGAGCAGCACGAGCGCCGGTCGATCGGCGGTCCCTAGCACGGCGAGCAACACCGCCAGGGCCCGACGCGACCGGATCTCGCCGTATGCCTCGTGGGAGGATGCATCCGAAACGCCGTAGCCGACCGCGATCGCCAGCCGCGGCATCGTCGCGACGATCGCACTCTCATAACCGCGCAGCCGCGCGCGCAATCGATGGGCGAAGTGCTCATCGCTCATGGCGCGCGCGGCGGCCGCGGATACCACGTCCTCTAGCACCTGATACGGGCGCGCGGCGGCCATCCCGCGCCCGTATCCGCGCAACACCCAAGCGCCATCCTCCGCGCAGCCACGAGCGAACTCCTCGAGCAATCGGGTCTTGCCGGCGCCCGATTCCCCGCCCAGCGCTACGAGACTCCCCGCTCCTGCGCGGGCGTCCACCAGCTTCTCGCGCAGCGCATCAAGCTCGCCCTTGCGCCCGACGAAGTCTGGCTCGCGGAGCCCCAGCCCGGCGTACTCGCGAGGGTCGCGGGTGATCTCGGGCTCCTCTTGCATCTTGCGTTCGGGCCGGTCTGCGCCAAGCCCTCCGAGTGGCAGCGCTCTCTCGAGAGGGTCAGGCGCGATCAAGATCGTAGCGCCAGCGACGGGCGCCAAGGCGCACCAGCTAGGGCGATGAGTGGTCGGAACGGAGGGGTATGACGGACGCGATCACTCCTCGGGCCGCCACAGCATGTCGAGGTCCGCAGACCGGCGGAGGTAGTCGAGCATCCGCGGCTGCTGTTCGCCCCCGAGCGCCTGAACGAGCCGTCGCAGGCTTTCGAAGCCCTCTGCCCCGACCTCTGCCAGCACCTGGCGCTCAATCTGCCGCGCCGCCTTTCGGCGAGCGTCGAGGTACCGGAGCGCTCGCGGTGTAAGCCTCACGGTCTTCTCCCGGCCACTGGTCGCCGAAGCCTCGACCGTCAGATATCCGCGGTCGCGGAGGCTCGAGACGATCTTGGCGGCGCCCTGGCGCGTGATTCCCAGCTCGCGTCCGAGCTGGGCGATCGTTGTCTCCCCGGCATGCGAGCAGACGCGCAGCACGCGTCCGTCGGGAAAGCCACGATCTCGGAAGCCGGCGGCGGCCATTTCTTGGTCGAGCCGGCGCTGATATCCGACCCACGCCTGCCGCAGGCCGCGGCCGAGACGAATCCGGTCGGGGAGTTCACCGGGCCGGTCAGGGGGTGGGTCGGAGACCATCTGGTTGGGCGAAGACAAACGGCAGATTGACAACCATGGTTGACATTCTAGGCGCGGTGTCGGACACTTGAGCGGTGCCCGTGCCAACGGCGTGTAGAGGCGCTCTGGGGCCGCTGCTCGTGTGGGTAGCGCCTGCCATTGCGTGTTGTTTCTGCGCGACCAGCACGGCTGCGGCTCCGGGCGATGCGAGAGCCGGCCGGTCGAGTGGGATCGAAGTTCCCGCGCTACGACAGCGGTTGACCACTGATTCCCGATCCCCTGTGGTGCATGACACCGAGACGATGGCGCTGGTCGCACACTCGGGGCGGCTCTTCGCAGCGACAGACCAGTGGGAGTACCCAGGGCCGAGAGCCGCGGGCCAAGTCCTGGTGAAGAACTCCGCTGCAACGCCGTGGCGAGTGTTCGAGAGGACGCAGTCGCTCCGGGTTCAGGCGCTGGACTCGTTCGCGATCCCGACGGATCAGGGCGCCGGGCCGGGGCACTCGCTCCTGATCACGCAGGCGATCGTTGCCGGTCGCTCGCGGCTGCAGTGGCTGCTCGATCGGGCGTCATCGTTCATGCGTCGAAGCTCGTACGCACTGCCCTCGCTGGTCGACGACGTCCGCGCCTTCGGAGCACACGAGTCGGCTGGGGTGTGGGCCGTATACGCCGGTGTCTCGCCGACCGGCATTCTGCGTGGGACCTGGTCGCGAACAAGGCGCACCCTCGTGTTCAACCGGAGGCCCGAGCTGAGCGTGGCGCCGGCGAACTCTCCAGGGCTGACGACGCAGAAGGTCACCGGGTTCGCTGATTGCGCCGGTGCGTTGTACGTGTCCATCAACACCAAGCTGTTCCGCCGCAACGATGGGAGGCTTCCGCCCGGCGTCACTCGCTGGGTGCTCGTCTACGAAGCGCCGCCAGTCGGACCGCACAACAGCGGTCTGCGAGGCTTGACCTGCACGACGCACGACGGCTCACGGTCGCTCCTCGTCTCAACCGAGGGCAACGGCCGCGTCTACCGGCTCGGCCACCTGCCCCGCGGACAGCTGACGAGCGCGCGCTCACTGGTCGCACACTTGGAGTTCAGTCCAATCCCGGCGATCCGGCGGCTGCTTGCCGCCCAGGGTGCCGAGGTACCGGCACCCGGCGCCGGAGCGGTCCACTACGTGATCGCGGCTTACAACAACTTCGCGACGATCAAGCTCGGCGGGGCTAGCCGGCAGCTCTTTGGTCTCGAGTGGAACTACGCCGGACGCTGTCCCGCGACCCGAACCTGCCAGCCAGGCAGGTTGTTCGACGGTGCAGCATGCTTCGCCGTCCGCACCGATCGTGCCGGATCGCCGACATACGCCCTCCGGTGCCTGAGCGGTCCCCACCTGAGGCCCGCGGGCGCGATCACGACGCCCGTCCGCTCGGGCCAGGCGTTCGTCTCGATCCGGACGATCGCCTCGTCGCCGTTCGGTGACGGCCGGATCTACTACGGCGGCTACGACTGCAACTTCTATCCGGCAGACGGCACGGCGTGGATTGCGACGTCCGCGGGGCAGCTGATCGACGCTCGACAATCGGAGGTAGACACATGGTTCGTCGTCTGAGCACCGCGATCGCGGTCTTCCTCATCGTCGGCTTTGTCGCCGCGGCCCTGACGCTCGGCTCCGGAAACAAATCCCGCGCCGCCGCGACTACAAAGGCATCCAGACCGAACATCGTCTTCATCCTCACCGACGACCTTTCCTGGAACCTGATCAACAGCCGGTTCGCGCCGCACATCGTCGCACTGGAGAAGCGTGGGGAGACGTTCAATCACTACTACGTTTCCGACTCGCTTTGCTGCCCGTCTCGCTCGACGATCTTCACGGGCCTGTTTCCGCACGACACCAAGGTCCTGGCGAACGTCGGAAAAGACGGAGGCTTCAGGAAGTTCCAAGCCGAGCACCTGGATACGCGCACGTTCGCAGTGGCGATCCGGCACCGTGGATATGCCATCGCGATGATGGGCAAGTATCTGAACGGCTACGGCAAGCCGACGATGACCCCGACCACGGCACCCGTCGCCCCCGGATGGTCCGATTGGCACGTCGTCAGCAACGGCTACCTGGAGTTCAACTACTACATGAACATCAACGGCAAGGTCGCGTTCTACGGCGGCCCGACCGGACGCTGCGGGGTGACCGGCCGGCCGAACACCTACGGTGTCGATGTACTGGGCTCCGCCGCCCACGCGTTCATCGACGACCGGAACGGCAAACCGTTCGCGCTAGAGATCGCGACGTTCGCGCCGCACTCGCCGTACATCCCGGCACCCCGGAACGCGTGCGACTTCCCCGGGCTCACCGAGCCGCGCGACCCGTCATTCAACCGTGCCACGACGAACCCGCCCACCTGGCTGGCTCAGCATCAGTCGGCCCCGCTGACCGCTGATCAGGTGGCCTCGATCGACCGGGCATACCGGATGCGCGCGCAATCGGTCGAGGCGATCGACAAGCTGCTTGCGGATGTCGAGGCGACGCTCGCTCGACAGCACCAGGCGAAGAACACGTACATCGTCTTCAGCTCCGACAACGGCTACCACCTGGGCCAGCACCGACTGAGCCACGGAAAGCAGACGGCATTCGAAACCGACATCCGCGTCCCGCTGATCATCGCCGGACCCGGCGTGCCCAGTGGCAGAGTCGTCAACCAGGTCGCGGAGAACGTCGATCTGTATCCGACATTCCTCGCGATCGCGGGGGCGCTTCCGCGTAAGCCCGTGGACGGTCACAGCCTCCTCCCGCTGCTACAGCCGCGAAGCAAGCGGCCCGCCTGGCGGACCGTCGCACTGATTGAGCACAAGCACGTGAGCCGCAAGAACCCCAACGACCCGGATGTCGAGGACGGCATCAGCCCCACCACCTACGAGGCCATCCGGATCGTGAGCCCACACCTCAACGGATTCAGGGGCCCGGTGAACGCCGTCTACGTCGAATACGCGAACCCGGCCCACGAGCTCGAGTACTACGACCTGGGCAAGGATCCCTTCGAGCTGCACAACGCCGCAGACAAGCTCACGAATACCCAGAAAGCCCAGCTGCACACGATCCTCGCGCACCTCGAGAACTGCCACAACACACAGGACTGCTGGGCCGCCGCGATGCCCGCGCCGTGACGAGCACGCCCGCACGGTGAGCGGAATATGACTGGCATTCCAGAGGCGAATCGCTCAACAGCGCCTTGACCTCCTCGGCGAGCTCGGGCAACCGGTCGTGCTCGGGGACGGCGAGCGCCTCTTTAGTCGAAATCAGCGACGAGAAACCGATGCGCCTCCTCAACACCCGGACTGTCGGCGACGGTCTGGCCTAGGTCAATCTATGAGTCCGCCCGAGACGTCTAACCAAGAAACGGCCGGTCGACCGTTGGATTTAGGCGCCTGTGTGTATCTGTACGTAGTAGAAGGCAAATGAACGACGGACGCGATCATGGACGGGGCGGGCTTGTGCACCTCGAGCTGCATACCCGCGATCTGTCCGGCGCCAGCGCGTTCTACCGCCAGCTGCTCGGCTGGCGGACGGAGCGGCTCGACAGTCGGTGGGGCACCTACCACGGGCTTGCGCTCGGCGGGCCGCTTGATGGCGGAATTGTGGAGTGCGGTTCGCGTCGGCCGGTGTGGCTTCCGTATGTGGAGGTTCAGGAGATCGAGTCGGCGACTAGGCGCGGGCGGGCGCTCGGAGCGGCGGTCCTGCTCGAGCCGCGCGAGGGGCCCGCAGGGTGGCGCAGCGTGCTTGCCACGAGCGCGGGCGGAGAGATTGCGCTCTGGCAGCCGAAGAAGACGTTGTCGGACGAATCGGATGACTGAGCCCCGGCTGATCGAGGCGGCGGTCGCTGGGGACGAGCGAGCATTCGCCGAGCTGGTCGAGCCGCACCGGCGGCCGCTGAACGCCCACTGCTACCGGATGCTCGGCTCCATCCACGATGCCGAGGACGCGGTGCAGGAGACGCTGTTGCGCGCCTGGCGGAATCTGTCGTCGTTTCAAGCGCGGAGCTCGCTGCGCAGCTGGCTTTACAAGATTGCCACGAACGTTTGCCTGCGAGCGATCGAGCGCAGGCCCACGCGGGTACTGCCGATTGACTATGCCGCCCCTGGCGATCCGCACGGGCCGCTGGGCGAGCCGTTGCTCGAATCCGCCTGGCTCGAGCCATATCCCGATGCGCAACTCGGTATCGACGACGCTCTCGCCGGACCGGAGGCCCGCTACGAGCAGCGAGAGAGTATCGAGCTCGCGTTCATCGCCGCGCTGCAGCATCTATCCGCACGTCAGCGGGCGGTGCTGATCCTCCGCGACGTTCTCGGATTCTCAGGCGCGGAAGTCGCCGAGACGCTCGACGCGACGCCCGCATCGGTGTACAGCGCTTTGCAGCGCGCGCACGCGACGCTCGATTTGCGACGGCCGGACCGCACTCAGCAGGCGACGCTCGGCTCGCTGAGCGACGAGCAGCTACGAGGGATCGTTGGACGATATGTCGAAGCCTGGGGCCGCGGCGACGTGGACACGATCGTCGGGATGCTCACCGAATCCGCGACGCTAGCGATGCCGCCGATTCCCAGCTGGTATCGCGGGCGCGACGCGATCGAGCTCGTGCTGCGGCGGTTCGTGTTCGATGGCACACGGAGCTGGCGGATGCTGGCCACCTCCGCCAACGGCCAGCTGGCGGTCGGCGCATACGAGCGCAACCCCTCAGGGGTTTACGCCCCCCACGGGGTGACCGTTCTGACCCTCAGGCAAGACTTGATCGACGAGATCACCCACTTCCGCGATCCGTCGATGGTCAAGTGGTTCGGACTTCCACCGCGGGCATGAGCCGCCAGCCTGAGTAGGCATCCCCAAGCGGTCAAACCAGCCCAAAAGGCAGGATCGAGGCGGTCAACGTGTGCGCCTTGGACCGCTCGTGTCGGCGCGGCAAGCGGAGCCGGCTGTGAAACGGAACACACGAGCGATGGATTTCGGCGCCCTCTCGTATCTCAATGTTCAAACGAGAAAGGAGCCAACATGACTTCCGCATCAACACATGTCAATCGCTGGCACGCGTTCGCGCTGTTGGCGGTGGCGTACTTCATGACGATCGTCGACCTGACGATCGTCAACGTGTCGCTGCCGACTATCGGCCGCGACCTGCATTTCTCAGAGACGAGTCTGCAATGGGTCGCAACCGCCTACGCGCTGACGTTCGGCGGGTTTCTGCTCTTGGGTGGTCGCGCGGCAGATCTGCTCGGCCGCCGCCGCGTGCTGATGGTCGGGCTCGGCTTGTTCTCCGCCGCGTCGCTGGCCTGCGGGCTGGCGACGGGCGCTGGGTTCCTGATCGGAGCCCGGGCGCTGCAAGGAGTCGGCGCCGCCATCATGCTGCCTGCCGCCCTGTCGATCGTGATGAACATGTTCGCCGAGGGCGCCGAGCGCAACAAGGCGCTCGGGATCTGGGGCGCGATCGCCGCCAGTGGCGCGACCGTCGGGATGATCACCGGCGGGCTGCTAACCCGCTACGCAGGCTGGCAGTACATCTTCTACCTGAACGTCCCGGTCGGCACGGGGGCGTTGCTCCTGGCGCCGCGGACCGTGCCCGAGAGCCGGCTTGCCACCACGCGCCGGCGGTTTGATGCACTCGGCGCGCTCACCGGCACAGGCGGGCTGGTGCTGCTCGTCGACGCGATCTCGCAGGCGCCACAGTACGGCTGGGGCGGCACGCGCACGATCGTGGTGCTGGCGGCAGCCGCGGCGCTGCTCACCGCGTTCGTGGTGATCGAGAGCCGGGCGAAGGAGCCGATCCTGCCGCTTCAGATCTTCCGGCTGCGTACGCTCGCCGGAGCGAACACGGCGGGGCTGCTGCTCGGCGGCAGCTTCTACGCGTTCATCTTCGTCGGCACTCTGTACATGCAGCAGGTGCTGCACTACAGCGCACTCCAGACCGGGCTCGCGTGGCTGGCGGCCTCACTGACATCGGTCGCGCTCGCCGGCCTCTCCCAGCTACTGGTCACCCGCATCGGCGCCAAGCTGGTGATGGCGGTCGGGATGACCCTGATCGCCACGGGCGTGCTCTGGGCCACCCAAGCGCCCGTCCACGGCCACTTCATCGGCAACCTGCTCGCCCCGTTCATGATCGCCGGCGCAGGCACCGCGTTCGCGTTCATTCCAATCTCGATCGCAGGCTTGGCGGGCGTCGAGGAGCGCCGTGCCGGACTCGCGTCCGGGCTTCTGAGCACCAGCCAGCAGCTGGGCGGCGCGATCGGGATTGCGATCGCCTCGAGCATCGCCGCCAGCCACACCCAGGCGCTGCTGCACGCCGGTCACGCCGCCCCAGCGGCGCTGACCGGTGGATTCCAGCACGCGCTCTGGGTGCTCGGAGCGATCGGCCTGCTCGCCGTCCCGGCGATCTTCGCGCTCGTCCGCCGCAACGAGCTCTCAGGCGCGGCCACGAAGATCACAACCAGAGATGGTCAACCCGTCCTCGCCCCCGCCAGCTGATTCATCAACAGCGACAAGACAGACAACACTCAGGCATGACCCCCAACGACCGCTCCTCCAGGACGGATCGTTGGGGGTCTGCCCGTTCGGCGGCTCGGCCGCGACCAGAGTCGGGGCCTCGTACACAGCTCGCAGCCCGGTCCGGCGCTTTACGGTGCTCGCTTGACTTAGTTCGGTGGGGCGTCGGGGACCGCTGGTGCGCCGAGCCGTTCGAGGACGCTCGGGTCGCCTTGGTAGTCGATGCCGTTCGCTTTCGCGTCGGCGGGTTGGAGGCGTCCGAGTAGGAGCCCCATGATCGGTGTGGGGGGTCCGGTGAGCGTCGCGTCGGGGCTATCGGCCGATCCGAGCCGGGTGTGGATCGCGCCGTCTCGAGTTTCGATCACGATCGGGTGATCGCCGGTGTGAAGCTCGACGGTCACGGGGGGCGCGTCCGGGCGGCGGTCGGTGAGCATCGCCTCGAGCGCCCCCGCGAGCCAGTGGCTGCGCACGGCATCCTCGGGCTTCTGCTCGCTCATCAGCGGAAGTCCCCACCGGAACAGCTCGTCGAGCACCGGTCGGAGCTGCTCGCCGCGAGCGGTGAGGCGGAAGAGGGCCGTGGCGACGGGCGGTGGCGCGTCCTCGCGCGCGATCACGCCTGCGTGCTCGAGTTCGCGTAGGCGCTCGGCGAGCAGGTTGCTGGCGATCCCGGGCAGCCCGTTGCGCAGGTCGGTGTACCGGGATGCCCCGCGGAGTGCGAGCTCGCGGACGATCAACAGCGTCCAGCGGTCGCCGACCAGGTCTAGCGATTTTGCGATCGCGCAGTACTCGTCGTAGGACCTCATCGCGGACTTACTCTAGCAGATAGAAGAGAAACCCAACTAATAACTTGATTTTCTTGTCTAAATGCTTTAGAACTATGTCTTCCGCCCACGACGCTTCCCAGGAGGAGCCATGAAGAACAAGCCACTGATCCTTAGCTCGCTGCTGTTGGCGGCGTTCGTGATCAATCTCGACACGACGATCGTCAATGTCGCGCTGCCGACGCTCGTTCGCGAGTTGCATGCGTCCAACTCGCAGTTGCAGTGGGTCGTGGACGCGTTCAATCTGCTGTTCGCCGGATCGGTGCTGGCGATGGGCAGCCTGTCTGACCGGTTCGGGCGCAAGGGGATGCTGCTCGCCGGCCTGTCGGTCTTCGGGCTCGCGAGCCTGGCCGGCGGGTTGACGAATAGCGCCGGCGCGCTGATCGCAGCGCGCGCGGTGATGGGCGTCGGTGCGGCGATGGTGTTCCCCTCGACCCTTTCGCTGATGACGAACGTGTTCGCCGAGCGGCGCGAGCGGGCGCTCGCGATCGGCTTGTGGGGGGCGATCACCGGCGCGGCGATCGCGCTCGGGCCGATCGTCGGCGGCTGGCTGCTCCAGCTGTCCGACTGGCGCAGCATCTTCTTCGCGATGGCGCCGATCGCCGCCCTCGGCGGCGTGCTGGTCGCCCGCTATGTCCCGAGCTCGCGGGACCCGCGCGCGCCGCGCACCGACCGCCCCGGGTTCGCCCTGTCGACGGCGACAATCGCGCTGCTCGTCTACACGATCATCGAGGCCCCGAACCACGGCTGGGGAAGCACGCGGACGCTCGGCAGCTTCGCGCTGACCGCAGCGCTCGCATCGGCGTTCGTTGCCTGGGAGCGGCGCACAGCGGAGCCGATGATCGACCTCAGGCTGTTCGCAAACCCGCGGTTCACTGCCGCGAGCGCCTCGGTCGCGATCTCGTTCTTCGCCCTGTCCGGGTTCATCTTCCTGGTCACCCAGTACTTCCAGTTCCTGAAGGGCTACGGTCCGTTGTCAACCGGCGTGCGGCTGCTTCCGGTCGCCTCGTTCGTTGCGATCTCCTCGATCCTCGGCACCAAGCTCGCCGTACGCGTCGGAACGAAGCTGATCGTCGCCTCCGGGCTGTTCTCAATGGCCGCGTTCTACCTCTGGGTCACAACCACGACCGTCAGCACCAGCTACGGGACGATCGCCGCCCAGATGGTCGTGCTGGGAACCGGCATGGGCCTCACGAGCGCGCCCGCGACTGAGGCGATCATGGGCGTCGTGCCGAAGGCCAAGGCCGGGGTCGGATCGGCGGTCAACGACGCCACGCGCCTGCTCGGCGGCACGCTCGGCGTCGCGGTGATCGGCAGCGTCTACGCCTCGCTGTACGCCAGCCGGCTCACAACCGAGCTCGGATCCGGAGTACCCGCGACGGTCGCGCGGACCGCGCACACGTCCCTCGGTGCCGCGCTCACCGTCGCAGGCAAGCTTGTCCACGCCGGCCATCCGGCGATCGCATCGGCGATTCACCACGCTGCCAGCACCGCGTTCTTCGGCGGATTCCACGTGGCGAACTACCTCGCCGCAGGTATCGCGGCCGCAGGAACGGTGATGGCTCTGGCGCTTCTGCCCGCCCACCCAACCGTCAGCAGCGGATCCACCCCCGATGTGCGAGCACTCGGCTCGCCCGCCACAGCGGCCGCGCGCAGCTGAACCCACCCAAACCACAAGGAGAAAGCACACCATGAGCAACCAGCAACTCACGCGACTCGCGGCCGCCGGAAACACCGAAGCCGCGCTCGAGCGCAACCGCGCCTTCGCGGCCGCCGGCGGTCATCACGGCGCCGTCGTCTTCCCCAACATGCGCCTGTTCGTGATCACGTGTCTCGACCCGCGCGTCGACCCCGCGCATTTCCTTGGCCTCGACCTCAGCGACGCGATCGTCGTTCGCAACGTCGGCGGGCGGGTCACCCCGGCGGTGATCAACGATGTCGCCTTCATCGGCCAAATCGCTGAAAGCATCACGCCCGACGGGCCACTGTTCGAGGTCGCAGTGATCCACCACACGCAGTGCGGAGCCGGGGCGCTCGCCGACGATACGTTCCGTGGGAGGTATGCCGAGCGGATCGGCGCCGACGAAGCAACCCTGCGTCAGCTCGCGATCGTCGACCCCGCGGCGACCGTCACCCGCGACGTCGAACGCCTCCGCTCCGCACCCGCGATCTCCCCTCGCGTGGCCGTCTCCGGACACGTCTACGACGTAGTCACCGGCCTGGTCCAGACCATCATCCCCACCGACGAAGTGGGTGAGCGAGTCCAGATTCGAGCCGACCGATGACTCATGCGCACGACTCCGGGCCTTAAGAAAGAGCCAGGTCGCTATCTGCCCAATTCGCCGTTGGGGAGCTCACGCGGTCACCGCGCGCCGCAGCAGCCACACCGCGGCGCTGATCACCAGGGCGGCGAATCCGAGCAGCACCGCGATCTGAGGCAGCACCGTGACCAGATCGCCGCCGTGCTTGAGCAGCTTCGAAAAGGCGTCGTTGGCCCACGCGTGCGGTGTCACGTGGGCGATCGTGCGGGCCGTGCTCGGGAAGATCTCCAGCGGCGCCATGCAGCCACCGAGCGCCGCGAGCCCGAGCCCGAGCAGCAACGCTGTGGGCCTGACCCGGTCTTCGCTGGGGAACAGGCTGCCGAGCAGCACTGCGACGCCGGTGCCGACGAGCGAGAACGCAAAGATCACCGCGGCGGTGCCGAGCGGGTTCCCCCAGCTGACGCCGAAGAACAGCAGCGATCCCAGCACGATGATCAGCGCCTGCACGATTGCGACCGCAAAGCGCCCGAGCAGCTGTCCCGCCAGCAGCGTGCGGACCGACGTCGGCGTCGACAGGATGCGGCGGGCGATCCCGAGCTTCCGGGTCTCGATCAGCCAGGACGCGCCGCTGAGGGAGTTGAGGAAGATGAACAACAGCAGCATCGTGCTCGCGCCCTGCTGAAATCGCCCGACCGTGGACGCGTACGCGCCGCCGTCGGGGGATGTGAGGCGAACTCGCACCGGCGGCACCGCGGCGGCGGCGGCCTGCGTGCGCGCGAGCGAGGACACGTAGGTCGCTCCGGTTTGGCGCTGGAGGAACTGGGCGGCGGCGATCGCGCGGCCTTGAGCGGCTGCAACGGACTGAATCGTCCCCTGCAGGTCCTGGGCACCGGAGTTCGGACGGCCGAGGTAGCCGAGCGTGACGGTTCCCCCGGCCTGCAGGCCGCGATCGTAGTTAGCGGGGATGATCAACCCGGCGTCGACATCGCCGTGCGCGACGGCATCCTGAAGCTTTGCCCGGGTCACATACGTGATCACGGTGGTCGCCGGGCGGACGCGCAGCGTCGCCTCCAGTTGCCGCGCAAGCTGCCCGCGATCCTGAACGAAGATCCCGATCCGAGCCTTATTGGCCCCGAACGCTGCGCCCAGCAGCAGGATGATCAGCATCGGGAAGACGAACAGGAAGAATATGTTCGCCCGCCAGCGAAGCAGCCGGCGCAACTCGGTCGCTGCAATCGCGAGCGACTTCATGCTGTGATCAGCCTCCGGATCCGCATCAGCGCGAGCGAGCCGGTGACGGCCGCGAACGCGAGCATCGCGGCGACCGGCCCCAGCGCCGCGCCGGCTCCGGCGCCGCCCGTCAGGTTCTCGAGCCCGCGCAGGAACCACGCCTGGGGCGTGGCGAGGCTCAGCGCGGCGAGCAGTCCGCCTGCCTGCGCGACCGGGAAGAAGGTTCCGCCGAGCATCCCGAACACGAGCGCGACCATCGCCTGCCATGACTGCGCCTGCTCGGTGGTGTGCGCGAACGTCGCGACGAGCGTCATCACGGCGGTCGCGGCGAGCACGCCCGCGACGATCAAGATCGCGACTCCGAGCGGATTGCCCCAGTGGGCGGAGATCAAGAAGCGGGTCGCGACCGCGAGGACGGCCATGCTGACGACCCCGAGCACCAGACTCGTGATCAGCTTCCCGCCGAGGATCGAGCCGCGACGGATCGGTGCCGCGAGCATCCGCTGGAGCGTTCCGTCGCGGCGCTCGTCGAACAGTGTCGAGATCCCGAACTGGACCGTGAAGAACAAGAAGAAGACGGCCATCCCCGCCCCGTAGAACGTCCCGGAGCCGAGCTGGCGGTTCTTGGTCGAGACATTTGCGACCACGATCGGAGCGAACGAGGCGGCCTGCACGGCGTTGATCGGCCTCGGCCGGGCGGCGGCGGCTGCGATCCGGATCGTGTCGATCCGAGCGGCATATGACTGCGCGATCGACTGAGCGACCTGCGTTCCGATCGGCGCGTCGACGCTACCGACGACATGCATGCTGGCCGGCTGCCCGCGTTCGATCGCGGCGGAGAACCCGGCCGGCAGCACCAGGGTCGCGTTGACCTGATCCTTGTTGGCCGCGCTCTGACCCGCGGCGAGGGACGGCTCGCGGCGCAGCTTGACGATGCCTGCGCGCTGCAGCGGCGCGAGCGCATCGGTCATGAACGCCTGCGCCGCCGGGCCGTGGTCGAGATCGACGAGCCCGAACGTAAACGTCACCCGGCCCGTGATCGCGTTGTGGAAGATCAGCCCGAAGATCGACGCGAGCACCAGCGGCACCACGATTGCGATCACGAGCGCGGAGCGGTCCCGCACCCGCTGGCGCAGGTCCTTGCGGGCGATCACCAGCGCCGCACGCATTGCTCAATCCCGAAGCGCCTTGCCGGTGAGATGCAGGAACACGGCCTCGAGGTCGGGCTCGTGCACGTCGACGGAATTGACGGCCATGCCGGCGCTGGCCGCTGTGGAGAGCAGTTCGGGAAGCAAGCTTCGGGCGTGATCGACGATCAGCTGGATCGCGCCGTCCTGGATGCTCGCGGCCTGCACCGGCGCGAGCGCCCGACAGGCGTCGGCGGCGTCCTCCAGATTGCCGGCGCCCTCCAGCGCGACGCGGTCGTGCTCGCCTACGAGGGAAACGAGCTGCTCGCGGGTTCCCTCCGCCTTCAGCTCCCCGAGATCGACAATGCCGATCCGGTCGCAGAGCCGCTCGGCCTCCTCCATGTAGTGGGTCGTGTACAGCACCGCCATTCCTTCGGCTGACAGGCGCTCGACGCTCTCGAGGATTGCGTTCCGGCTCTGTGGATCGACGCCGACCGTCGGCTCATCCAAGATCAGCAACTTTGGACGGTGCAGGAGTCCGATCCCGATGTTCAGCCGCCGCTGCATCCCCCCGGAGTAGTTCTTGGTCTGCTCGTCGGCGCGGTCGGTCAGCCCGATCACCTTGAGCACCTCGTAGACGCGGTCCTCCGCGGTCTCCGACGGAAGCCCGTAAAGGCGACCAAAGAAACGCAGGTTCTCCCGCGCGCTCAGGTCCGGATAGATCGCCAGCTCCTGCGGGACGTAGCCGATCACCGCCTTCTCGGCCACGCTGTGAGTGGTCAACGGGTAGCCGCCAAGCAGCACCTCACCCGCGTCGGCATCCAACAACCCGCAGGCCATCGAGATCGTGGTCGTCTTGCCGGCGCCATTGGGACCGAGCAGCCCGTAGGTCTCGCCCGGCGCGATCCGGAAGCTGACACCGCGCACCGCCTCGAGATCACCAAAACGCTTGTGAAGATCCCGGCACTCGAGCACAGAGCCTCCACCCGAAAACTCGCGGCGGGGGCGATCGACTCCCTGCGATACAGCCACGGCGAGAGCTTCGCCACATCGACCATCGAATACATCCGAAGGGCCCCGCTCGCACCCTCGGAGAACTACCTACACGACTGACAATCCACGCGAGGCGAACACAGCCGGGTGAGCTCGCCACCGCAAGTATCCGCAGCTCAGTCCCAATGCCTTGGCCGACCGATGATCATGCAGGAAAGCAGACCCGGGCTCAGCAATCTCGAGTTGGCAGGACGACGAGGGGCCCCGCGAGATCGCGGGCCCCTCGGCAGGCATGCGTCTTGTGACCTACTGGTTCAGCACATCGCGAACGTCGACTCAGTGCTGCCCTTCGCGAATGCGCTGAACCAGGCTGCCCCAGCCGGTCTCAGCGTCGTATTTGAAGCGCTCGGATCAATGAACCCGAAGTCGGTGTCGTTCATGCCGTCGTTCGAAGGATTGATCCAGTCGTACGGCGCCGCTTCGCGGATTCCGCAGTTGGACCGGGAAAACGCCGCCCCCAATGCGTTCGTTTGCTGTACGCGCCAGGACTCGAACAACGCGCTGTACGGCCACCCGAACTCATTGACGTCGACCGGAACCGAGCTCGATACGCCGTAATGGCTGAGCGTGTGGCGGAAGTCCACGACCCACTCTGCCGAGTCAGTGGCGGTCGTGCCGTACGGATGGATGGCGTAGCCGTCGATGACGCTTGTCAGCTCGGGGTAGTAGCCGAACAGGGAGACGAGATACCACGACGCGCCGTCATTGGCTTGGCTGTACGTCCCGGAATCCGACAGTCCGCCGAGATCCACACTGGCGGAGCGGTCGATGGCGTGAATCGCGGTGTGCACAGCGAGGTAGAGCGGTCCGTAGTTCTGCGGACTGACGTACCACTGCAAGGTGTTCTCTTCGTTCCACAGTTCGAAGATCTGGGCCGGCAAGTAGGGGAGCCACGGACGCTGTGACCAGAAGGTGCCCCCCCGCCCGTAGCGGGCGGCTACCGCCTGCGCGTACGTGGCGAAATCGGTGTTGTCGGTCACCGCATTGGCCCATGAGTTGTTGTAGTCGAGGATCGGCTCCCAGGTCAGGTGATTCTGCGCGAGCGCGGTCACCCACGTGTCCATTGTGGCCCACTGCCACGTGGGCCCATTCGCGGTCGGCGCCTGTGGCTCGATGTTCGCCCACGGGGCGTCGCCTCGGACCATCTGGACGCCTTGCTGCTGCATAGCCGCTAGCTGCGGACCCCATTGCGACTGCGGCGAGCGGAAAAGCGAGAACCCGTTGATGGACGAGATCACGCCGTACTTGTTGGCCCGCGGAGCGGCCGAGGCTGCGGCCTCCGTCATGCACAGCGTCGCCAAGATCGCAACCACTGCAGCCAGAAATTTCGCGCATCCAGGCACGCGATGTACAAGGTCCCCCATCGAATTGTCTCCAATCTGCGCAGTAGCGATTCGCGCCCCGGCCATTGAGTCCGGCCGCCCCCAAGAGCAGCCCTACCTACGTATTAGTGATCCGCGGTCTGTCCTGACCACCCTCACCTCAGCCAAACTAGCCTCCGGCGCCACCGTCCACATCCGCCTAAAGCCCGACCGGCAGCGTGGAGAAACTACGCACTGCTCGCCGCGGCGACTCGCGTCCACACCGTCCAATGGGACGAACTGCGAGAGCGTCGCGAACTCACGCGGCCAGCGCAACGAGCAGAACGATCAACATGCACGTCGCGCCGCGAAAGCAGGGCCCAGCCGCGCGCTGAGCCGGATCTCCCAAATCGGGTCCGCTGACGGCCTGCCGTGCGACTGCGGCGGGAGTATCCGGTCCGGGCGCGTGGCGCGCCGGCGGCGGCGCTAACGCGCTCGCGTGCCGCCGCGCTCCGCTGAGCTTCGTCCGGCCGCTCTCTCCGTCGACAGACCACTGTTCCCGCCGGACACGACGAGGCTTCCGCCCGACGAAGCGGTCATCGCGCTTCGGCAAGAGCGCGCGCCAACTCAAGGAGGTCGAGCGATCAGGGGTCTTTCGGGGGAGGCGAGAGCGGCGGCTGTTTCAAGGCCGCGTCGAATGCATCCTTATCGCTCTGTTTGCCCCTTCCGCTTACCTTCGGGTCAGACTTATCGAACTTTGCGTCTTGGCGTTTGACGTCAGCAAGCACCTTCACGACGTCGCCCTCTGCGAGCCGGACAACGTGAGACATCAATGGCGGCTGCTTCAGCCGCGCTCGAAATGATGCACCCGTCGCGGGTGAGACGTCGGCGACGTACTCGTAGACCCCCGATCTTTCCCCTCCCTCCTTGAATTTCTTGGCGACTATCTTTGCCGTTGCCGGTTCCCAGTTGTGACCGAACATGTGCGCATCGTACCCCGCCTGCTGGCGCGCGATGAGGGCCCTGAGAGATGGAATATCCGGCGGTGATGCGATACCGCGAGCCGCGCAGCCAGCGGCCAACAGCCCCCACCTCGCCAATCTCCGAGACCGGCGGCGCCGATCGGAAACTGCTGGCTCGCCGGCCCGATCCGGCTATCCGATCGTCGCCGTTGCACTCACGCTGCCCCCGCCGCCGATGGACTGAGAGCGATCGTGCGGCCGCGGGGAGTACTTCACTCCTGTTGGGCGCCACCGGCTATTGCCCCCGGGTTGCGCCCCGGAACCGTGAAGACGTCCGGCGGACGTAGGCTAGAACCGGTGGTAACCCAGCGGCTGCTGATCGTCGCGGCCTGCGCCCTGAGGGTGCTGACCGCAGCCGGCTCGGCCGGCGCTTCGGCCCGGCACGGCGCGGAGGCTGCTCGGGGCCGGCTCGGGCCATGCTGAAGATCCTGGCCCTCGTCGTGACCGTCGCCTTGGGGGATTCGCTGAATCCCTCGACGATCGGCCCCGCGCTCTTCCTGGCATCCGGAGAACGTGCGCGTATCGCAGTCCTTGAGTTCACCCTTGCGGTGTTCGTCATGCACTTCGCCGGCGGCGCGATCCTCCTGCTCGGACCTGGGCACCTGCTGCTCTCGCTCGTCAACAAGGTCTCTCACACGACGCGCGACGCGCTCGAGCTCGCGGCCGGTTTGGCCTTGCTGCTGGCTGGAACGGTCATTTGGCACCAGCGGCATCGACTCGCGGAAAAGAAGCTGCCACGGCCAAACCCGCACCGCAAGTCGAGCATCCGGCTCGGGGCGACGATCATCGCTGTCGAGTTGCCGACCGCGTTTCCCTACTTCGCAGCAATTACCGCGATTCTGGGTGCCGCCGATGACGCGCCTGCACAGCTGTCTCTGCTCGCGGTGTACAACCTCTGCTTCGTCCTCCCGCTGGTTACCGTCCTCATCATGCTCCTGCTCGCGGGCGAACGGGCGGACGAACGGTTGATCCGCGCTCGCGAAATCAGCGAGCGTCGCTGGCCCGAGGTCTTCGCAGCGGTCCTGTTTGTCCTCGGCCTTGTGGTGGTCGGATTCGCCGGCGCCGCATTGAGCGGCGACTAGTTCGGCGCCGCCCTTGTATTTGGCGCCCACAGGATTGCTACGTGGACCCGATCGTCTGATGCGGAGCCGGCAGACTAGGTGCAGGCGGCGAGGTCCTCGCGGAAGTCGATCTCGCGGTGGCGCCCGTGCCGATGTCCGATCACCCGCACGATGATGCGGAGGCGGCCGGAGGTGCTGGCGGGAACGCTCACTTGCACTGCTCGCCGGCCTCGCCTCGTGAACCGCGCGCGGCGGCCGTTGACCGTGACGCGGATCCGCTGGACGTGCAGGCCGGCTGGGAACCGCAGCCTCAGCGTCACTACGCGCGATGCCGGACACGGCCGTTGCGCGGCCGCCGGCGGCTGGGATGAGCAGGTGCTCGGCGAGCTTCGGCCGGCGAAGCGGTCGTTGAGGTACGCCAGCGCACGTGGGATGAAGCCCGCGAGCGCGGCCTCGAGGTGGTCGCCGAGCGGGCCTACGTAGTCCGTCGGGTCGCGGAAGTAGTCGAGGTGAGCGCCGTCGCTGCACCAGCGGACGGCAAGCTTGTCCGAGTCGTTGAGCGAGATCAGCTCGTCATGCTGGGAGACGTACAGGAAGGCCGGCGCCGTCGGGGCGTGCTGGCCGAGCGCGTTGGCGGCGACCGCGGCAGCGATCCGGCGGACGCTGAGCGGGTCCGGGACGGTGGTCCACTGGCTGGCGCGATCGGTGCCGGACACGACCGGGGTGACGCAACCGGGACCGCTCGCCTCGCGGGCGGCGACCCGGCGCCCGTACGCGTTCAGCAGCCCCGACCACCGGACCGAGGGGTGGGCGCGCTGGAGGGCGATCATCGCGCCCATCTCGACGCCGGATCCGGTCCGCCCGTCGAGGTAGTCGAACGTCTCGCGGTCCCCAGCCGGCGTCCCGCCGGCAGCGACACCGACGACGTTGAGCTCTGGCGCGTACGTGGGCTGCAGCTCGGCGGCTGCCATCGTCTCATGACCACCGCCCGAATAGCCGACGAGCGCGACCGGGGTGAGCGAACCGTTGAGCTGCGCCGGCGGAAACGACTCCGCGGCGCGGATCGAGTCCAGCGTCGCGTGCGCCTCCATAGGGGTGACGAGGAACTCCGACCGCGGCCCGTACACGTCGGGGACGACGAGTACCCGCCCGGCGCTGAGCTGAGACGGCGCTGCGGCGGGCATCTCGGCGGCAAGATCGCTGTTATCGCGCTCCCCGACTCGCAGCTGGTACGAGGGCGCGCAGTTCGTGGCCAGGCTGTCCTCAGCGTCTTGAAGCGAGACCAACGCGCGACCACCGCCGGGCCTGGCGCCCGACGGCACGATCACCGTCGTGACGTTCGCCATGGGCCGCCCGAGCGGGTCGTCGGTCCGGTACAGGAGCTGGTAGGCGGTGGCGCCGAGCGCCGACATCGGCACCGAGCCGATCGAGACATCGACGACCCGCCAGCGGACGACCGCTCCGGTCGCGTAGGAACCAAGCGAGGCCGGGGCCGCGTAGAAAGGGTCCCTGTCGGGCGGCGGCGGCGAGCCGCTTGCCGCCGCGGCGCTCCCCCACGCACCACCCACCGTCAGCGCCGCCAGCACGCCCAGCCACCACCGCATTCGTCGCCCTGCCACGATCACTGCACCGTTCTACCACCCCGGTCCCTGACGCGACGATCGAGTCGGTGCGAGTCGGCGAGATCAATACCAGCCGCCATACCCGATCGGGTGTCGAAGCGCTAGCTGCACGGCCGAGCTGCTCCCGGCTGAGAACGCCACGACCGGCAGGACCTCGATGCAAAGACGATCTAGCAGCGCCGCGAACGCGTCAGCCTGCGCCGCGGGTGAAGGATCGGCCGGGAAATCGGCGAGCCGAGGTATCCGAACCGCGACGGCGAAATGATCCGATAGCCGGACGGGACGTTCACACGATTGGACCCGACACCGAAGTCATAGCCACCGAACACGCCGTGCACAACGAGCACCGGCGGCCCCTCGCCTGCCTGCGCGTACTCGACCCGGCCGAACGGCGTGTCCAAGGTCGAGGGCTCGAACGTGTACAGCCGCTCGCGGTCCCGCTGCAGGCCGCGCCGATAGCGATTCGTCGCAGCCGCGAGGACGCAAAGGCCCACACCTGTCAAGACCAGTCGGATCGGCGCCGGTCGGTTCATGTCACGCCGGAGCCCGTCACGCGCGCCCCCGCCTCAGCGCGCCGCTTCAGGGTCTGCAGCATCTTGCGCATCATCGGGAAGTCGCCGAACTCGAAGAGCACGAGCGACAGCAAAGTGTCAGCGGGACGGTGCCAGCGGTAGCGGATCCGCAACCTCGTCACCAGCCGGGTACGCCCGCCGAGGCCAGTCAGCGTCCACGCCCAGGTGCTGTCTGGCTTGACCCAGACAAGCTCCTGAGTCCGATTGATCGCGGCGATCCTGAAGGCCGTGGTTTCGTTTACCTTGCTGAACATCGGCACCCAGTCACCCACCTTCGGCTCCTGAAACTCCTCGAGAATGCCGTTGGCACTCGGGTGGGCGACGTTGTCCAGCAGGTCGTTGGAGTAGAACCCGGCCTTGCCGAACCCGACCTGCACCAGCCACGGCCAGACCGCTTCGGCCGGCGCGTCGATGGTGATACCGCGCGTGCAAAACACGTGAGCGCCGGGCACGAGCTCATCGCCGGGCATCACCGCAGCGACCTCCGCGTCCGTCGCGCCCCAGCGGCGATGCCAATGCCTCATCAGCGGCGAGGTGGCGAACAGCGGGATCGCAACCGCGACGTCGCGGAGCTCCCGCAAGAACTGGCCGGGCGTTGGGCGCAGGCCAGCGACATGCACGCTCCGCTCTTCAGTTTGGTTGTTCGCGACAGCGGACGTCCGCTTTCCCCTCTCGGCTAGTCGAGCGCGATCGCCAGCGCGGCGCCGTCGGCAACGCTCTGCTTGCCGCGCGTAAGGCGTCCGAGCCGGTAAAACAGCATCACGACGCGATACGAGATCTTGTAGCGCGCCAACAGAAGCTCCCGCACCCGCTCCAAATCTGAGGCATCGGTCATCACCTCCGCGTGCGCCGAGACCGGCTCGCGGCGCAGCTTCCCGTTCACCCAGCACGACGCGACATCGACATGCGGGTTGCGGCGGATGCGCTTGACCTTCGCCGAGTTCAGGTCGGTGAATGCGAACAGCCGCTCGCCATCGGACACGGCCCACAGGGGCGTCGCGATGCCGGTGCCGTCCCGCTTGAAGCTGGTCACGCTGAGGTACCGGCCCGGGAGAAGCATGTCCGGGTCGGCGGGCCGCTGAATAGGACGCTTCATCGTCCGAGTTGCCATGACTCCTCCTTTCCGAACTTAAGGGTCTGGCTTGCCTTGGCCGGGAACATCCGGGAGCCGCGGAATGGCGGCTTCGGATGACTACGGAGACCTGGTGCGACTGGCGGCAAGAGCGTCGTCCGGATCCGACTGGCCTCGCGCCGACACGGGCCCGCGATCGAGGCCACTGTCAGCACCGGGCCGATTACCGCCGCTTCGATCGACGGTCAGCCCGTCGCGCTGAAAGCATCCGACCGCCGCGCGGAACTCAAATTCAGCTACTGGGCACTACCGCCACAAGGGCATCCCGCTGACGCTCACCGTCCCCACCGGCTCACCAATCCGACTGTCCGTGCACGACATCTCATACGGGCTTCCTCGCATCGCGGGCCGCACCTACAGGCCGCGGCCGACCAACACAATGTCCGGGCTGGCGTTCGCCGGCGACGCCACCCTCATCACCCACACCATCACTGTCCAGTAGCCGGCCGGTGCGGGCACCGGCCGAGGACCGGGTGCATGCACACGGTCTTCAAAGTCCGGATGGATGCCGGACGGCGAAGCTCGACAGGTTCTCGACGGGCGGGGTGTTCGACCAGCGTGAGCCGTACTGCGCGAGCGCGACTGTGTCAAAGCGAAGTCCCGCGATGATCGCGAACGTGTGTCCCTGGTTCGCGTAGATCGTGACCCACTTGCCGGGGCCGGGGTCGCCCATGCTCATCAACTGGCCCGAGACGACCGTCGTTGAGAGGATCCCGGCGGCGGCGAACACGTAGCTGAGCGAGCCCGAGCAGTCGTACGCGGTGTCCTGGAATGTGCCGTGGCCGCCGCCGAAGCGGTAGGGCAGGTGCGCGATCGTATTGCCGGCTTCGATCATCGCCTGGATCTCCGGCGGAGCATCGAGCGGAGCAATCGCCAGGCCGTTCGGGGTGAGCGTCGCGCGACCTGCCGCCGCGGAGATGTGGTTGGCGGCCAGCTCCTTGCGAATCTGGGCGTCGGACAGCGGCTTCGCGAGCCCGCCGGAGCCCCCGCTCGATCCGACGCTGACCTCGGCGGGACCGGCGTTGTCCGAAACCGGAGCCGCTGAGCCGGCGACCGGCTCGACCGCCTGCGGATGGGCATGCACGACGTAGCTGAGGACCCACGGCCCCGCGTTGTGAGTGCTGGTCCGCTGGCCGCAACCGACACACAACAGGGCGACGGCTCCTGTGGCTACGAGCGACCTAAGGCTCAAACCGCTCCCGCATACAACGCAAATGATGCATCCTCCGAAGCCCGAACACGCCGATACCGCCGGCCTCGCCGATCGGCGTCGGTTCAGTCAACGCCACGCGGCGGTCAGAACGATCGAGGCGTCGCCGTTGTGGTCGCGCCGCGCCGAGAGGCGCGGGAGCAAAGGGATCGCGCGACCGGTGCAGCCGTAAGCGGATTGCGGCCTTGCCTTCGACCGGGTCTTCCGCTTCGTCGCAGATCGTCGCGTTCATCGGGCAGTCGCGGCTCGTGCGCCGTAGTCGGTCCCCTATCTTGTTCGTGGCGGGTGAGGCAAACGAGATAGGAGGGGCTGATGGCCGTTGAGCCAGAGAGCGTCAAGGACCTGCAGACGGTATCGCTGAAGTCGGGGGCGACCCACGACGCGGCATGGATCGGCGGCTACTTTTCCTACGGAGGAAGCAAGGCCGAGCAGTCGTGCACGATCTACTTCGCGATCCCCCCGGGCGATCGCCTCGGCAAGCACGTCGACACCGCCGAGGAGACCCAGTACATCCTCTCGGGCAGCGGCGACCTGCTGACTGACGATGGCGCGCAGCCGATCAAGGAGGGCGACGTGTTCGTCTTGACCGAGGGCACGTCGCACGACCTGCGCAACACTGGCTCGGAGAACCTGTGCGTGCTGGCGTTCTTCTCAAAGCCCCAGGTCGAGCAGCACTGGGACGTCGAGACCTGGCCGCCCGACAACTCGAAGGTCACAGGCTCGCCGAACCGGGACTAGTCGACGAAGCCATACGAGTGCTCGGGGCAGCTCAACCGGCCGCAACGTTCAGGAGGCGTCCGCGGTTAGGGGCCGCCAGCAGGCAGATGCCGGACAGACTGAGTGGACGACGCCCGCTTTACCGTCACGAGCCCGTCCGGGCCCGCGCTTTATGCGCCTGGCGATCGGCTGCTCGACGTCGTAGCCGGCCCCGGTTTCGGCCGCGAGCTTCTCGTATCCGCGTGGAGCGACGCCGCCACCGGCGGCGACGAGATGCTCGTCGGAGCAAAGAAGGTTTCCGCGGGAGCGGCCGGTCACCGGGGCTCCCGCATCGCCACGCCGTCGAGCAGCGATGGATCGGCCGATCGGCGCTTCCGGGTGTCGTCCCGGGTGCTAGAGACGCCCGTGACGACCGCGATTGGGACGGCGCCAATGTCGCCTGCTCCGAGAGCTGGTTCGCCGTCGACTGCCGCTCACACAAACCGAGCAGAAATGCCGTGACCGTCGCGGCATTTGCTGTCGGGCGATTTCGGCGCGCGCTATCTGTCCCTCGGGGGTGTCTTTGGAAAGGTTCATCAGCCGGGTCGCGGCGTCAAGCGCCTTGATTCAAGTGCCAAAACGCTCGATCATTAGCCGAATCAGCGTGAGAGAAGAGGAGGGCGAAGTGCAGACTGAGCACCGAAATTCGGAGAGCGTCCTGTCGCGCCGGTCGTTTCTTCGCACATCGGTTCTGGGCGCGGCGTCGGCGGCAGTCACAGGGTCGCTCGTGGAGCCATGGCTGGCTCAAGCTGGCGACTCGGGCGTGGCGTCGGCTGCGCGACTCGGTTCGGCGACGATCGATGCAGCCACGTTTGCCAGCGCTGCTGAGCTGCGAAATCTCGTCGCGAAGCTGGTGAGCTTCGGGCTGCGCTCTCCGGGCAGCACCGCTCACAACCACGCAATCGCGTTCCTGGAGAGGCAGCTGCGGGCGATTCCCGGTCTGAGGATCCGTTCGGATTACTACACGCTCGACCGCTGGCAGCCACTCGTACACGCGCCTGGCGGCAGACCGGGTCGGGATCTGGTGCGTTCCGGGGGCCTGCGGGTCGATCGTGCGGGCGCCGTGGAGACGGTGCCGGTGATCGGTGCGGTGCCATTCAGCCTTCCGACTTCGACGACTGGTCATCGTGGCCAATTGGTGTACGTCGCGCCAGGTCAGGCGATCACCCCCGGCACCGCCAACGGAAAGATCGTTCTGATCGACGTGGCGCCCGCTCCGGTTGCCTATGCAGAGCTGGGCTTGATTGCCTACTACCGGTCGCCGGGGTCGCCGACGACGGGCAACTACGATCGTCCGTATGCGCGGGATCTGAGCACGCCACTCTTCGACGCCGGCGTTGCGCAGGCGGCGGGGGTCGTGTTCTTGTGGGACGCGCCGACCGATCAGCTCGAGGGCTACTGGGATCCCCACGCGGGCACCAGGTATCGCGTGCCCGCCGTCTTCGTCGGAAGCGACCACGCGTCAAGGCTCAAGCAGCTCGCCGCCGCTGGCGCGGCGGCCAACGTCGTTGTGCGGGCCAAGTGGGACCGGGTACGGACGCGGAATTTGCTCGCGACGCTGCCAGGGAAGACGCGCGAGCGGATCATCCTCAACAGCCACACCGACGGCCTCAATTGGGTGCAGGAGAACGGGTCAGCGGGCGTGATCGCACTCGCCCGCTACCTCGCTCGCGTGCCACGATCGCAGCGCCATCGCGATATCGAGTTCGCACTCACGAGCTCCCACCTCGGATACCGCTACGACGGTACCTATCGATTGGCGGCGCAGCTGAACGAGGAGTACCACAAGGGCACCGTCGCGTTCGTCGTCTCGATGGAGCACATGGGCACCCGGGAGATCCTCCCGAGCGGGCCATCGAACCGGCTTCATTTCACGGGCAAGCCCGAACTGACCGCCTGGTCGGCGCCGCAGGAGAGCCCAGTCTTGGTCAACGCTTCGGTTGCGGCGGTCAAGCGACACAAGCTCCACAATGTTTCCGTGCTCAAAGGTGTCGAGGCTCCGGTCGTTGATCGCGTCCCCCAATACTGCTCCCAGGGAGGGATCGGCACAAACTTCAACTCCCAGCTCATTCCGACGATCTCGACGATCGCTGGACCTTGGTCGTTGTGGGCACCCTCATTCGGTGAGCAGGCAGTCGACTTCAACCGCATGCGGGCGGAGGTTCTCGCGCTTGGGGATGTTGTCCGCGGACTCGATCGCGTTCCCCGAGCGCAGATCGCCGGCGCCTACATCCAGGAGCGCAGAGAGCGAGCTCACGGGTCACCGACCTGCGACGTCACTCCGCCGCCCAGGGTTGCGCCCAACTAGAGCGGCGCCCAACTCTGACCATACAGTTCGCGCCTGAGCGGGAAACAGCATGGAATACACGGTCCCAAAGTCGGCCCGCGATCACTGGCCCTCTCGCATCAGACGTGTGGGATCGGCGCTAATCGTCGCCGTTGCCGTGGCGTTGAGCATGAGCGCTCAGGCGGCCGCCGCCCCATCCCAGCCGCGCCAGCCGGTGAAAGGGCCGGGAGGCAGCCAGACCGCGTTCCGGGGTGTTCGCGCGGTCACGGGCGGCCGCGGCTACGACGCGTGGGAAATCCTCGAGCCAACTCGCCCCACCCCGCCCTCCGCGCCATTGGTCATCGTCATGCACGGCTATTACGAGTTCGCTGGATATAGCGGCAACGGCGCGCTGGCCCGTCACACCGCGCTGAAGGGCAACGTGGTGATTTATCCGCGCTGGCAGACCGGCATTGCCACCCCGTGTCCTGGCCCGTACAACATCGAGCCGTGCATCACCTCGGCTGTAATAGCCATTCATGATGCCATCGCCTACCTGCACGCCCACCGCGACGGAGTGCAGCCCCTGCTCGATCAGACCAGCTACTTCGGGTTCTCCTTCGGGGGGATCATCACCGCGGACATGACCAGCCGTTGGAAGGCGCTTCACCTTCCGAAGCCGCGAGCGATCTTCCTAGACGACCCGCATGACGGAGGGCTGACCGGGAACACTGAGCCGGCGGTCTATCTCTCGCTGGGTGGGATCCCGTCGACGACCAAGTTCATTTGTCACGCCGGAGCGGACGGCGTCATCAGCATGACCAACGCCGCCGGGCAGTCTCTGGCCAACGCAAGTTGCAATTCTGTGTTCCCAAAGATCGCTCAGATCCCGGTCGCGAATAAGAGCATCGTCCTGACGAGCGATGACTCGCACGGCCTGCCCCCGCTGTCAGCCATCCATGGGGTCTGCGCCGGACCGGGCGCGCCCGAACCGACAACCCGTATCGGTCAATTCCCAGTCGATGCGTTCGACTGGGGGTTCTGCTGGAGGAGCTTTGACGCGCTGCGTGCGTGCGCCCTCTACGGCACGGACTGCCGATACGCGCTTGGTAACACGCCACAGAATCGCTACATCGGCACGTGGAGCGACGGGATTCCGATCGTCGGACTGAAGATCCAGTCACAGGCACCGATCAGGCCGCTGCCGACACCCAACCGACAGCCCGCCCCGCCGCCAAGCACCGCAACATCACCACCCCACGCACGTTTCAATGGCGTCCAAGCGACCTACTCTCACAAGAGCCGGATCGAGCTCCACGGCAACGCGTCAGGCGCGAACGGCGTCGCGTTTGTCGAGTTGGCCGTCGTGCGGCGCAACGCCCACCGCTGCAGCCAGCTGAACGCCGCTGGGCGCTTCACCGCGCTTCGGGTGTGCAGTCAGCCAACCTCGTTCATGTTCGCGGCCGGCACCAACCGATGGTCGCTCAAGTTGCCGCTGCGACTGCGCCCGGGGGCGTATGAAGCTTTCGTTCGAGCAGTTGACAGCTTCGGCCAGTCGAGACACGCCGCCGCCGTAGCCAGGTTCACCGTTATCTAAGCTGGTGCGCAAGTGGCCGAAGAGGCGGCATTCTCCTGCAGGTGATCCCAGCACATCGCAAAGATCACTGCAGAAGTCACCCCCATTCCCGAACACATGGCACTGGCCGGCATGACGCGGGCATGAGGGTGATCGACGCTGCCGCTGTCGCGCGATCTCGAAAGCCAACGTGCGACGACTGCTGCTCGCGTAGGAACCAGAAGAGATCCGCACAATCGCGGACTGAGCCGAGGTACCACCGCTGGGCGAATGCAGGTCCCGACCGTCCCACGGAGAGAGGCTCGACCTGACACTTGGCCTCAACCGGTCGGTGCACCACCCCTGACGTTGCGCATCGTTTCATCCCACCCCGGGCGCTGTCGAGCGAAGGCCGTAGGCCGGAGCGAAGTCAGCGCCCGGAGGCGCCCGTCTCGAGCCCGTCGATCAGCTCGGTGAGTTTCTCGGCGGGGGTCCGGAAGCCGAGCGTTTGGCGGGGCCGGTCGTTGAGCTTGCGGGCGACCTCGTCGAGGTCTGCCTGGGTCACCGCGGCGAGGCTCTTGCCCTTCGGGAAGTACTGGCGAAGGAGGCCGTTCGTGTTCTCGTTCGAACCTCGCTGCCAGGGGCTTCGGGGATCGCAGAAGTAGACCTCGACGCCGGTCTCGACGCTGAACCGCCGGTGGTCTGCCATCTCCTTGCCCTGGTCCCAGGTCAGCGACTGGCGAAGCTGGGCGGGCAGCGTCGTGACGCTCGCCTTGAGCGCCTCGCAGACCGGCTCGGCGTTGGTTCCCTCGGGCAGGGCGACGAGCTGGCAGTAGCGGGTCTGGCGCTCGACCAAGGTCGCGATCGCTGAGTCGCGGGTTCCCATCAGCAGGTCACCCTCCCAGTGCCCGGGGACGGCCCGGTCAGAGACCTCCGGCGGGCGCTCGGAGATCATCACCATCCCGGCGATCCGGCCGGGGCCCTGGCCATGGCCCGAGTGTGCCCGCGCGAAGCGCTTCTGACGCCGGGTTCTGAGATGCCGGGTGAGCTCGCGCCGAAGCGACCCGCGCGCCTGGACGTACAGCGCGCGGTAGATCGTCTCGTGCGAGACCTGCATCTCGTCATTGTCGGGGAATGAGAGTCGCAGCCAGCCCGAGATCTGCTGTGGGGAGTGGTCCTGCCCGAGCCGCTCGATGACGAGCTCGCGCAACTCGGGACAGAGCTCGAGCTTCGTCGGCCGCGAGCGTCGCGCCCGACGCCAGGCCGCCCACTCGGCCGCGTGGGCGCGGTAGCGTCGACGGCCGCCGCAACGGTTGATCTCGCGGGAGATCGTGGTGTGGGAGCGGCCGAGGTTGCGACCGATATCGCGGGCCGACTCTCCCCGGGCTATCCCGCGCGAGATCTCCTCACGCTCGGCGAGGGCCAGGCAACGCTCAGGCCGACGCCGGGCCCTCGGCCGGATCCCTCCCATCCTCTCTAGGTACTTGCTCACCGTCCGCTTCGGCAGTCCGAGCCGGCGACCGACCTCGGCCTCGCTCAACCCCTCGGCTCGCACCTCCCAGATCGCGTCCTTCACGGTCTCGGTCAGGTAGTGACCCCTCGGCATCTCCGCACCTCCATCGTTGGTCAGCGAATCGCTGACTCTCTCGGGTGGTGCGGCGGTGGACTGAGACCGCCCATCAAAGCGGGTCCGGCGTGGACGATCCCTCGCGGGACGCGCCCGTCGGGCGCCGACGGTCTTCACCACAGTGGCGTCGCGATGGGGATCGCGCGGTCGGCGATCTCTTCCGCGCCAAAAGCAGTCGCGAAGTGCGGGCCGCTGAGGCCCGGTATGCCTGGCGGCTTACGACGCCCGCTTGGTGATCAAAGCTTGCTCTCAGCTTGCGTACAAGGGTCCCGGAGGGGATTTTCGAGAACAGCCCTAGTGGGCTATGCGCGCGGTCATCGAGCTCTTACGGCCCAGCTTCCGAAGGCGTAGACCGACCCCCTACCGCCCGATGTCAGGACCACGTTAAACCCGATCCGCGAGGCGCCCTCCGCCGTATCGGTCTCGCGATAGATGGTGACGGTGCCGACGCGCTTGCTCCCGGTGAGATACACGCAGAGATTCCCCGGCCTGGCCGAAGGCCTCGCGGCGCTTCCCGGGCAGGCGGCTGTCGGTGGCGACTTGACGTAGTTCGCCTTGGGTGCGGAGGCGAGCGGAAACGCGAACGACTCGGCGCTCGCGCCCACGAGTCGCCCGGCCCCTCCTGCAAAGCCATCGACTCCCCAGACTCCAGCCTCGGTCTTGTCGCTTGCCAGCGTTCCGGGCGATGCAGCGGTCTTCGCCGTGGTTGCGTTGCGCGCCCGGGCCGCGAACGCGACCCGTGCGTAACGCGCCAGTCTGTGGAACAACGCGCTGTCCTGCCGATTGTCGTTGACCACCTGGCTCGCGGCGTACCCAGTGCCGCCGAGCACTATGACTAGGGCGATGATCGCCACGACCATCGCCGGTGACGGCAGCCTCGCAACCAAATGCCTCCTGACCCCCTTCCTCATGGCGCGGAGGAGCATAGTCGACACAGGGCAAGACCGAACGCTTTCACCAAACCCTGCAGCGCTGGCTCAGGGCCCGACCATCTGCCTCCAGCATGCCCGAGCTGCAGCGCCAGCTCGCGGACCGACAGGCTGGTCAGGGCGCGACGGGATGGCTGCCGAGTCTGCTCGGTTTCGGGAGCACACTGGAGGGAGACGCGGAAAAGAAGGGGTCGTGAGCCTTTGGCAAGCCTGCGGCGCTGGATGCGCGGCGCGCTTGTGATGGCTTAGAGCGCTTAGGAGGTCTCCGTGCAGAGCAGCTTGAGGGCTGCCGGAGAGCTAAAGCGGTTTCAGCTCGTCGTTCGCGCTGGTCATGCCGGGACCCGGGACCAGGCTGCTGCACTCCGAGCGAGCGGCACGATTGGGCGAGCGCGCCGTCGTAGACCAACGCAGATCTGTTCATCGACCAAGACGAGCGCTGCAGCGGCTCGATAATGGCCGTATGGCCAGCACTAGGGTTCGGCTCCGCGTTCACGCTTCCGCGCGCGCCGATGAGGTCGTCGCGATGCGGGATGGTGTGCTCGTCATCCGCGTAACCGCGCCGGCGCTCGAGGGACGGGCGAACGAGTCGCTGCGTCGCTTGGTGGCCAAGCGGTTTGGCGTCCCCAAGTCGGCGATCACGATACTTCGTGGCCACCGCTCGCGCGACAAAGTCATCGAGATCGACGGTGTCGATCAATCCACCTTGCTCGCTGTGCTGAGAAGCTGACCAACGTTGCCGCTTCGATCGCCAGCAGGCGTCTTCTCGGCAGCGTCAGCCCCTGCTTCCACTCGCGTCGAGCGCGGTGAGGTCGCTGTGGATGTCTGAGACCATCGCCAGCCGGGTGCCGGCCGCTTTGGCTTGTGTCCCGTTCGCCGTAGCCGTGTGTCAGCGTTCGTCGTCCGGTTCGTCGGTGAGCGTGACCGGCATGGCGTGTTTGAGTCGGATCTCGCTGTCGGCCTCGTAGCGGATGTCGACGGTGTCGTCTTGTCGGTAGGTGCCGACGCCCCAGGCACCTAGTAGCCAGCGCCAGCGCGAGATGTCGTCTTTGCGTAGTAGGCGGTCGAAGATGAGTTCGCGGCCCTCGAGCACGTAGTCGATGTCGGGCTGCTGCCGGACGCCGTTGACGTAGACCTCGAAGTTCTCGTCGGCGTCGGCTGGGAGGGTGACGATCGAGCGGATCATCGGGGCAAGGACTTGATTACGGTGGCAGCCTGGTCTTTGTTGGAGGCTGGGGTCTGGATTCACGCCTCGTGTAGGCGCCGCTCGAGGCGGTCGAGGAGTGCGTGCAGTTCGGCGGGCAGCTTTTCGCCGAACTCGGCGTAGTGCTCATGCATCTGCGGCAGTTGCTGCTTCCAGCCGGCGAGATCGACCTCGAGCAGCTCGGACATCGTCTCGTCGGTGACGTCGAGGCCGCTGGTGTCGATCCCGCCGTCGCCGACCGGCGGGAGCAGTCCGATCGGGGTCTTGACCGCAACCGCGCTTCCCTCGCAGCGGCGGAAGATCCACGCCAGTACCCGGGAATTCTCTCCGTATCCGGGCCACAGGAAGCTTCCGTGCTCGCCCTTGCGGAACCAGTTCACGTGGAAGATCCGGGGCAGCTTCGCGCCATCGCGCTTGCCGACCTCGAGCCAGTGCCGGAAGTAATCGGCCATGTGGTAGCCGCAGAACGGGAGCATTGCCATTGGGTCCCAGCGCAGCCGCCCGACCTTCCCGGCGGCTGCCGCCGTCGTCTCGGAAGACATCGTCGAGCCGAGGAACACTCCGTGGACCCAGTCCCGAGCCTCGAGCACAAGCGGCACGACGCTAGAGCGGCGCCCGCCGAACAGGATCGCGTCGATCGGCACGCCCTTGGGGTCCTCCCACTCAGGGGCGATCGATGCGCACTGTGACGCCGGCGTGGTGAAGCGGGCGTTCGGATGGGCGGCCGGAGTCTCTGACTCGGGCGTCCAGTCGTTGCCGCGCCAATCGATCGTGTGAGCGGGCGGCTCCGGCGTCAGGCCCTCCCACCACACGTCGCCGTCGTCGGTCAGCGAGCAGTTGGTGAAGATCGAGTTACGCGAAATCGTCTCGATCGCGTTCGGGTTGGTGGCGTCGCCGGTCCCGGGAGCGACGCCGAAGAACCCGGCTTCCGGGTTGACCGCGTACAGCCGGCCGTCGGCGCCGAACTTCATCCAGGCGATGTCGTCGCCGATCGTCTCGACCTTCCAGTCCGGGAGGCTCGGGATCAGCATCGCGAGGTTGGTCTTGCCGCAGGCGCTGGGGAACGCGGCCGTGAGGTACTTGACCTCACCCTCGGGCGAGGTCAGCTTCAGGATCAGCATGTGCTCCGCGAGCCATCCCTCGTCGCGGGCCATCACCGATGCGATCCGCAGCGCGAAGCACTTCTTGCCCAGCAGCGCGTTGCCGCCATAGCCCGATCCGTAGGACCAGATCTCGCGCGTCTCCGGGAAATGCACGATCCAGCGGCTATCCGGATCGCACGGCCAGGGCACATCGTTGCGGCCGTGCAACAGCGGGTAGCCGACCGAGTGCAGACACGGCACGAACTCCCCGTCCTCCCCGAGAACATCGAGCGCTGCCTGCCCCATCCGGGTCATGATCCGCATCGAGGCCGCGACGTATGGCGAATCGGTCAGCTGCACCCCGGTGTAGGAGATCGCAGAGCCGAGCGGGCCCATCGAGAACGGCACCACGTACATCGTGCGGCCGAGCATCGACCCGTCGAACAGCTCCACCAGCGCGGTGCGCATCTCGACCGGCTCCCGCCAGTTGTTGGTGGGACCGGCGTCCTGTTCTTTCTTTGAGCAGATGAACGTTTGGTCCTCGACCCGCGCGACGTCCTCGGGGTCCGAGAGCGCCAGGTACGAATTCGGTCGCTTGGCGTCGGACAGCCGCTGGAACGTCCCCGCGTCGACGAGCGTCTGGGCGAGCTGGTCGTACTCCTCCGCGGACCCGTCGCACCAGTGGATCTCCTCGGGCCGGGTAAGTGCCGCTACTCGCTCAACCCAGGCCAGCAGACCGGCGTGCGAAGTTAGGGACTCCCCGGACACGGCGCTTTCGGACTGCGGCATGCTCCCTCCTCGCTCTCGACGTAGCGACTCTTCTGAAATCTTACGAGGTCATAAGCGAGTAAGACTTCACGGGAAACTACCGAGCAGGGCGCGTAGTTTCCGGCGTTGGCCGCGGCTGGCGCGCGGCGCATAGTCTCCGCGATGGATCGGCCTCGGCAGTGCGCCTACTGCGAGGACATGATTGGTGTCTACGAGCACGCGTGCGTAATCCTGCCCGACGGAACCGAATACTCGGGCTCGGTGCTGACGCTCAGCGAGCAGCTCGAGGCGCCGGGAAGGATCGCGCTGCACGACCGCTGCGGTGGGCCCTTCGAGCGGACCCGCGAGCAACGTCGCGAAGCATCGGGCTGAGACAACCAGCCCCGTGCTCGGGAGTTCGCGGCGCTCAGCCCCGGCCTTCTCAGGCGTCAGCACGCGCCCGCCGCCCGCGTGGGCGGGCGCGGGCCGGAGACTCGCCGGCTAGATCGGACAGCAGCGTGTTGGTGTCCGACAGCGCCGAAGTGAGGATCTGCTTGGCGACCGCCAGCAGTTGCGTCACCCGCGGATCGCGGATGCGGTAGTAGACGCTGGTGCCGGCCCGTCGACTCTCGAGTACGCCTTGCTGGCGCAGCGCGCCGAGGTGCTGGGAGGTGCCGCTCGAGTCAAGGCTCAGCGCCGCCTGCAGATCCCCGACGGTGCGCTCGCCGTCGAGTAACAGTTCGAGAATCCGGATCCGCACCGGATGCCCGAGCACGCGGAACAGCTCCGCCTTCCGCACATAGACCGGGTCCGAGCGCACATGCGTGGCGCTGCCCTGGTCCAGGGTCGAGCGGGTCACGGTTGGGGGCCGGCGTGAGGCCACGACCCGACAAGCGTAGACGGTCGCTCTGACACTCCGACCACACTTGATATCGAGACTTATGAGGAGCGAAGATTCAGGAGCATCATGGACCTCCCCGCGCCGCCGCCCGGGCCCGGCCGCAACGCACCGCAATTTGAAGCGGGCGACGTGGTCGTCCATCCGTACCACGGCGCAGGCCGTGTCCTCAGCCGCCGCCGGCGGCGACTCGCCGGTCGCGAGCGCAGCTACCTGGAGATCGAGCTCGCCGACTGCGCGCTCAAGGTCATGATCCCGTGCGAGTCGGCAGCGGCAGTCGGGCTTCGCACGGTCGCAGGTCCCGAGCAGCTCGACCGGATCCCTACCGTGCTAACGAGCCCGGCACGAGCCGTCTCCGGGAACTGGGCCACGAGGGAGCGCCACTACCGAGAAAGGCTCAAGCGCGCCGACGTACTTGAGCTCGCCGCAATCGTCCGCGACCTCGCCTCCGGGACCGCCGAGATCAAGCGATCCGCCAGAGAAGACGAGCTCCACGAGCACGTACGACGGCTGCTGACGTCCGAGCTCGCCTACGCGCTCGGAGTCGACACCGAGCAGGCGACCGCATACATCGACAAACACCTTGCATCCGTGCCCAACGCGCAGGCGCACACGCCCAGCCCGGTTGCCCAATCGCCCCCGCAAACCGCCGAGGCGCCCAGCCCACGCCAACTTGAACCCGCTCGCCCGCCGACGGCCGATGCGGACCGGAGCGCCTGATCCTGCTTCTTATAAGACGCTAAGGTTCGAGGTCCTTGCAGCGACTGGGGACACGGTTGGGTAGTCAGGGCTCCGAGGCCGTCATACCGGCGGAGCGCCGCAGCCCGTAGAAGAACCCAGGGAGAGGGACTGAGATGAACGCAAAGCCAGACCCGAGCTCGCAACCGGTTCAGGCGCTGCGAGTCGCAAATCGGGTACGACGCGCACGTTCTGAGCTCAAAGCGCGGGTCGCCGACGGGCGCCTCGCGGCGGCCGACGTGATCCGGGGGTGCCCGGCCGAGGCCGCCGGAATGCCGATCGGCCAGCTGCTCAGGAGCCAGCGCGGTTGGGGCAACACGCGCTGCCGCGCGTTCCTCGCGCAGCTATCGCTGCCTGACCACAAGGCGATCGGGTCGCTGACCGAGCGCCAGCGCAGGGTGGCCGCCTCGTTGCTGAGCCCCCCGAGCGCCGGCGCGGGTTCCGGCCGGTCCGCGTGCCCGTCAACCACGACTGCGGGCAGCCGCACCGAGACGCAGCATGGCTCGCGATGAGCTCTCATACGTGCCGGTCACGATCCTTATGGCCGACGACGACGAGGAAGACTGCGAGCTGGTACGCGACGCGGTCGAGGACTCGTCTCTGGCCAACGCGATGAGGTTCGTCTTCGACGGCCAGCAGCTTGTCGGCCGCCGAGCCTGTGAGGGTTGAGGGGTACGTGCAGATGCCGTCCCTTTCGGTGGTCGGGTATCGAGGCGTTGACCGAGCCCGGGCAGCTCGACGAGCCTCCGCGATTTGAGGCGCTCAGCACGTCGCGCACACGCGTCGAGCCGGTCGTGCCCGTCGCCGAGGGGGCCACGAACGACAGCACGAAGGTTGTACCGGGCCAGCCGCGCGCCGGGCTCACCTGAACGTGCGCCCGGGGCAGCGAAGCGATTGCCGCCGGTGAGCACGCAAGCGCCGCGGCGCCGGCGATCACGAGCGCGATTGAGCGCCGCACGATCACCCGTCACACGTTACGCCGCGTCCCGATCCGTAATCAGCCCGTCCGGTGTGCGGAGAAGTAGGCGAGCGTCCCGTTCCGCGATGTAGTGGCGCTGGCCAGAGGCTGCGCAGGCCCGATGCGCTTCGCGGGGGAAGGGTGCCCCCAAGTCATTCTGCCATGGGGTCAGGCGCCCCGAGGACGGTCCGGTGCCAGGGCTCGTACGGTCGGCCGGGGATGCCTCCGACGACCAGCATGCGGAGCCCATCGGGCCCGGCGAGCACACGGCGACGTTCGGCCGGCCCGACGCGGATCGCGCAGTCGCGCTCGAGCGGGAAGCGCTCGCCGGACTCGAGCTCGAGCACGCCGCTGCCCTCGAGCGCGATGTACATCTCTTCCTGACCGTCGTCCGCGTGGTCGTGCCACGGATGGCGAGTGGAATCGGGCGGGAGATCGATCGTCTGCACGCCGAAGCTGGTCAGTCCAAGTTCGGCGCGGACCTTTCGCATCGAGCCGCGGAAGGTGCCTTCCATCTCGTCGATGCGCTTACACGTCGCGTCCGCCATTGCGTGCTCCCCTCATGGTGTTGTGTGCTGCGAGCTGTGTGTTAGCGCCTCTGCCCCCACCGCGTCTGCGAGCCGAGAAGTAGGCCAGCGCTCCGATCCGAGACGCGGTGACCTTCACCAGCCCGGCGTTGGCGAGGGAGGTCTCGAGCTCGGCGAGGGTCTGACCGGGACCGAACACCCCGCCGAGCTGCATGAGACGCACGAACGCGTCCTGGCGCAGCCCGGTCCGCTTGATCACCGACGTGCCGTGCAGCTCGCCGCCCGGCCGCAGCACGCGCGCCATCGAGGCGATCGCCGCGGGCGGGTCCGGGAAGCAGTGAAGGCCCGTGTAGGTCACGACCAGGTCAAAGCTCGGTCCTCGAACGGCAGCGCCTCGACGTCCGCCTCGGCGAACTCGATCCAGTGAATGCCACGACGGTCAGCCTCGGCGCGGGCGCGCCGGAGCATCACCGGCGAGAGGTCGGCCGCGACGTAGCGGAGCTCTCGCTCGGGGCGCAGACCGCGGAACGCCACGCCACCACCGCAGGGGATGTCGAGCACCCGGGTGCCCGCCGGCAACTCCGAGAGCATGGCGATCTCGCGGTAGAAGGCCGAGGTGTCCGTGCCCCACACCAGCCGCCCCAGCAGCCCGGCTGCGCGCTCGTGCTCGACCGCCCAGTCGTAGGCGGTGGCCTCGATGAAGCCGGTGCGCCAGCGCTCGCGGAGATCGGGCACGGGCAGAGGCGGGCGCCGCCCGTCGCTCCAAGAAGCGCGTCTCTGGCAGCCCTAGCGCGGGAAGTGCTCGTGGACGGGGAACTCCTTGATGTCCGGGGGCGCCTGGAGTTGGACGCCGGCCGCTTCGACGGCTGGCTGGATGCGAGCCTCGAGGAACGCGTCGAATGCCGCGCGCGACTCCCAGAAATCGATGATGCCCCATCCGTCGTCGACCGGACCCGAGGCATGAAACAGAAGTCCCTCGGGCGGATTTGAATCCGGGTCCACGTGCTTGTTGACCTCGTCGAACTGTCCCTGGTCAAGCCCGGCGAACTTGATGCGGATCCCTACGGCCATGTGAATGCCTCCCTGTCGTGTCGGGGCCAGACAACATATCCACTGTCGGGACGCGGGGTGAGCGGAAGCTGGCTAGTCCGGCGTGACGCTGTCGCTCGGCGGCTCGTCGTCGGGACGACCGTCGGCGAGCAGCTGTGCCTCGGCGGTCGCGGCGGCCTCGCGCAGCCACCCTGGCGGCTTTCGCGCCGGCAGCAGGATCGCCCGGCGGATCGCCTCGGCGGGGGTGCTGGCCTCGTGCCAATCGAGGTTCCCAGCGCGCCGGACCATCCAGGACCAGCTCCAGCCGCTGTTGCGCCGCAGCCCCCGAACCTGCTGCCGGACCACCTCTACGGGGCCGCGGGGGTGCCGACGGTTACGGACTCTGAACGGTTACGAACTGCGGTCCCACGTGCCATCTGAGACTGATCCCACCTCCTCGTCGTGCGCGTTTATCGGTGAATCGCTGGTCGCTCTGGGCGGTCGTTGCCGGTGCGCTTGGCCACGTGTGCTCGCCAGACGATGTCGGCAGCGACGCGCGAGAAGGTGTCCGTGACTTGCTGTCGCCAGCCGGCGAGGCGTGGGTCGTCTTTGTGGACGTACAGCGGTAGCGGCCCTGAGATGTGGTACCAGTCGCTCACCTTCACGCGCGGCGGTTCTTCTAGTGGCGCGGTCATGTGCGGGGAAGGTCCGACTCCAGGAGACGCTTGAGGTTTCCCCAGATATGCCGTTCCTGGCGACGGCCGACCAGCCGGACAATCACGGGCATGAGTCTGAGCGCACCGCGCGGGTGCACGTCCCACGACCATCGCATTCGCGTGCCCTTAGCCGTGAGGTCGAAGGTGAGCGCGCCGACGGTGTCCATCATCGACGAGTGAGTGGATGACGCCAGCCGCCGTGGCCGGTCAAACCCGGTGAATTCGATCGTCATCTGCATCGTCCGCCGGCCTGTCTTGAGTTCGGCGCGAAACCGGCTACCCAGACCGATCGGCCCGGCCGAGGTCAGCTCGACAGAGAGCATGTGTGGGTTGTAACGGGGCTCGTTGCGCTCATCGGCGACGAAGTCGAACACCTCCTCGACCGGCCGGTGAATGATGATTTCGCCTTCGATCCGTGCCATATCAACTCGTGCGGGTTGTACCGCGTACGCCCCGCGACTGGCTCATAGCCAACTGACTCTCCCGCGGCCTTAGTCGCGGGCATGCGAGTGCCGGGTTCGACTCCCGGCTTCGCCATCCGAGCTGCCCCGAGCAGCTCAGCGCGGTCCTTTCCCTCTGGCGTCCCCCGGGGTGAGGGCCGCTTTCTGTTCTCAGGGGGACAGCGAAGGAGGCGTCACCACATGGGACGCATGTCGTTCACGCAGGAGCTGAAGGGGCTGGCCAAGGCCAGTGAAGGGAAGGATGCCGGCGGCTGCTGGCGGGAGGCGCTTCACCTCCACCGGGAGCTCGGCCGGAGCGAGAACGCGCTCGGCCGCGCGGCCTGGACCATGCGATACGGCGAGCGGGGCGGCTGGCGAGCGGTGCTTCGTGACGCCGCGGCGCAGACGCTACGGGAGGCCCGGCGGGCGGCGTCGGTCTACGACACGGCGCGGCTCAGGGAAGCCGCGGCGTGCTATGCGCGGCTGGCCGGATTTCGGTACGCGGATGTCGCGGCGCTGATGCTCAAGCCCGGGGAGCGAGGCGGTGCAACCCGGAGCGGCGGCCGTCGACGGCAACGGCTCGAAGACGCCGCCGCCGAGGTCCGTTGGATCGACGAGCTGCCGGGACGGAACGGCCGGCGAACGAGCGGGAGGGGGCGCGGACCCGCTCGGCGCCACCAGCTCGCAAGCGCGTAGGCGCATCGCAGGAGAAGGCGGCTCGGTCATCCCGACGCGAGCCCAAAAAACAAGAAGCCGCCCAATCGCTTGGGCGGCCTCTCACTCACTCAGGAGGTTAACGCATGCGACCGATGTCGGTGCGAGACATGCACGCGCTCTGCTACGAGCGCGGGATCGAGTTCGACCCGGCCAACGTGCCGCTCGAGCTCGCCGAGATGGCGCAGGTGATCACGGGCCAGCCGGCCTACGAGGGGCACACGCTCGCCCAGCAGCTCTACGAGCGCAGGCTCGCCGAGCGCGAGCGCCGCAGGAGGGTCCCTGACTGGTTCTCGGCTCAGGACGTGGTCTGGGAGCCGTGAGAGCGGGAGGCCGCGCTGGCGGCCTGACACGGGAAGGTGATGCCGGCCGTCGTATGGCGGCCGGCACTCCCGTCCGGGCGTTCGAGAGTGTCGGAAGTAGCCCGAACCAGCACTCTTCGCCATTCGCGGATCGGAGTGCTCCCGCTCCTCAAACTCGGGAGCCAGCTCGATGTTGACGTTGACTTCTGCTTGGACGCGATTGCTAGCCGTGAGGCTGCAAAGAGGCCGCGCCAGGGGACTGTCGCTCGCGGCCGCGATGGGAGATCAGCGAGCGTCCGGATTGGAGCCCGGTGCCGTCGTGTGCGCGGCCGAGGCCGTCGTGAAGAAGTTGTGCCAGCGAGCCGGCGTGTGCAGAACGCCGACACCGGGCAGGACGGTCAGCTTGGCGTTCGCCAGGCGTCCAGCGACGTACTCGGCGTGGTGCAGCGGGGCGATCGGGTCCGCTTCGCCGTGCGAAAGCTGGATGGGGAACTCGACCTCTTCGAAGCGAAATCCCCAGCGCGTTCCCCAGAGTTTGTACTCGTGGACGACGCCAGCCGGACCGTGACGGGTGGACTCCAGGAAGATCTCGCGGACAGCCTGGCGAAACGCCGGATCGCGGTGAACCTCCAGATCCGGCGCCGACAGGTCCTTGCCATACAGGCGCGAGAACTTCTCGGGCGACCGCTCGGCTGTCCTGGTCGCCTGCTTGATCGCAAGGCGCGCCAGCGGCGGTGCGACCCGGGCCAGCCAGGTCATGATGGCATCCGTCTTGGCCATCCGATGGCGAAAGCGCGGGGTCTCGGCCGGGCCGACGCCGCTGACGATCCCGGCGAACGTGAGCCGGTCTGCGAACGCCCGGGCACACGCGACGACGTACGGCCCGCCGGTCGAGTAGCCCAGGACGCCGAACCGGCCGATCCCGAGCTCGTCCGCGAGTGTCGCAACGTCGGCGGGCCAGTCGTCGTAGCGTCGACCCGGCTGGAAGTCCGAAGCGCCGAACCCGGGCCTATCGAGTCCGATCAGTCGCACGCCCGAGCCCGCGAGCGCCTCCTGGCCGAGCGGATGGTCAAAGTCCGATCGCGATCCCGGGATGCCATGGAAGTAGAACAACGGCGCGCCGTTAGGGTCGCCGGTCTCCGAATAGGCCAGCGTTCGCCTATCCGCAGTGCGAACCGTCGTCGCGTTGTCGATCATGTTGTCGTCGTCCCGAGTCTTCCGGCGCGAACCTACCCGATTGATGGAGAGCCATGTGGGGACACTTGACGCTGAAGAAGCGGATTCGCGGCAGCTTCTGGCGCTTGATGACTACTACCGCGTCGGGACGACGAGCGAGCGTCCCTGCAGCCGAGCAGAGTGGTGCCTTGATCGAAAACCAATAGCCGGAATATCTATTCGCCACGTCCCAAGGGCGCGCTGACACTTTTCGGAGCGGCAGCCAAGCAGTTGCATTGTTCGGAAGCGAACCGGCGCGAGGAGGAGATATCAGGCGGGCTTTGCCCGCAATGCTGACGGCTCCGTCGTGGGCTCCTCACGCGCCCGTGGGGCCTCTTCGGGCGCACCGCGCCGCCCATCGGGGGCGCTCATGAATCCTCGGCGGCCGACGACGATCGTGGCGGGCAACACGAACGGCAGCAGGAAGACAACTACTGGAATCTTGGTCAACTCGGTCGCGCTGGTGCTGCTGACGAAGTCTCCTCCGAAAACGCCCACGAACAGCACCGCGAGCCACATGGTGATGATGGAAAGGCCCGCCCACAACGCTCTGGCGTGAAGCCAGGAAGGCGGTGGTGCGTCGCGCGGCGGCGCGGCCGGATCCACAGATGAGGGCTCTACAGCCATGACTTACCCCTTTGCAGAAGTGGTCCCTCCCAATCGTCCAAATCGCCGCCGGGCATGTCATCAGGAGAACACCTCACGGTTGCGCGGGAAACCACGCACGCCGCCTGAGCGACAGGCGCCGCGGCGTTCCTGCGAGACTGCCGCAACGGGCTTACGAGCGGCAGTCTGCTCGCCGCCGCTGGACCGAAGCGGAAGGCCGGCGTTCGGTACGCCGTCGGCCGTTCGGGCTAGGTCGAGCGGCCGCGACGGGTTTGGCGACCGCCCTTGCGTACCCGCCGGTCCAGCCCCGCCGCTTGCTTTGCGAGCTCGGCCGGTTCGCGCAGCACGCCGATCGTCCGGTCGAATAGCTCAGCCTGGGTCTTCATTAGCCCGGCGGTCTCCTCGAGCGCTTGTCCTGCGGTTTCCAGCGCCTCCGCCTGTCTGCGCACAGGCACGGCGGTACGGTCAGCGTCAGCGCATCCACGGCTCCTAGATCCCGCCTCCCGGTTGGCGCGAGAGCCGGCTGGCGCTATGTCAGTGCGGGTTCTGGCCGCCGGTCGGCGTGTGGATGATCAACCCCGCCGGCGGCGAGTCGTTCCGCTCGATCCTTGATCCCGAGCAGCATCTTGCGCTCCATGACCAGCGACGCCGGTTCCATCAGAAGCATCCCGGTACGTGCCACGAGCGTGGGTAGGTGGAAGCGGTTTCGGCTGATGAGCCGGCTGCCGCCATCCTCCTCGCGCAGAACGAAGCTCCAGACCCAATTGCCGTCCTCGCTTCGCCAGGCAAGCGCGCGCTCAGGATCGACGAGCTCGACCCGCATCCGATTGGTGCCGTAACCGAGGGTGTCCCCGACCTGTGGGTGCTGGAACTCGGGCAGCAAGCGATCCGCGCTGTGCATGTTCAGTCCGAGCAGGTTCTCGATCCAGTCGTACGTATACGCGCCGCCGCGCGGCGACGGGCCCATCTGCACCAGCCACGGCCACACCGCAGAGGCGGGAGCCTGGATCTCGATCGCCCGCGTGGCGACGCCGTCGGCGTCCTCGAGCAGCTGATCTCCGGGCAGGCTCGACCGCACCTCCTCCTCGGTGGCACCCCATGTCAGGATCCGCCCCCGAACGCGCCACCAGTACAGGGCAACCGCAGCGCTCAAGAGGAACGTGAGCCGAGTTGGTCGCACGGCTTGACCCTGGCACCACCGCAAGCGTCGGCCATCCGCACTTGACCGCAACATGGCTGCATGTGGCGGCGGATGCAACACACGCGCACCGCTGGGAGGCTCAAACCAAGGAAAGGAGGCACAACATGACGCTCACGCGCAGAGACGCAGTGGCGACCAGCCTTGTCGGGCTAGCCGTGCTTGCCTTCCTGGCGACCCACGAGGCCTGGAACGTCCCGCTGATCGGCGATAGCCATCGGTGGGCGGCCGCAGTGATCATGGCCCTCGGAGTCGGAGCCTGCGCCGCCGGCGCCCGACGAGTCACCTCCACGCTCTACAGCCTGCTGGGTGGCGCGGCGCTCGTGCTCGGCGTGCTGGCGATCATCACCGGCTCGCTGGTGCCACTCTCACTTCTGGTGGCCGACATGGTGGTCATGTGGGCAATCGCCACCGTGCGCCATGCCCACGCCCCTCCGGGGCGGCCAGTCGCCACATGACAAGTCCGACGTTCTAGCCGACGGTCGCCCATGCGGTCGCCGGCTAGCGTCGCTGCGCCGATTCGTTGCCCGAATCGCTTCGCCAAACTCGCGTCCCTACGTGATGGGAGCGTCCTAGGAACTGTGTGGGCAGGACCGAACTGGAGCAATCTCGATGGCGCTGCTGCAGCTGAGTAGCACCGGGGTCGTCGCGATGGCTTCGCGGCGCAACCCTGCGCCCTCCGTGGGCAGAGGCCGCTGGGTAGTTGGCCGCGTCGAGCTGCCCCGTTCAACGGAGGCGGGAGACTGACACGAACCGGATGATCCGGTGGCAATGACGCGCATGAGACTTGTAGTTGCGGTCGTGGCTACGGCGTTCGCTGTGGTGGGTTGCGATGGCGCCACCAGCACTAGCGGCAAGTCGAAGGCTGGCGTGCGCGCTGCCGCGACGCAGCTGATCCGGAGTGTGAATGCAAAGGACTGGTTCGCGGTCCGCGATCAAATGACCAGTAGCTACTACCACTTGGTGGGTCCGCTGGGTCTTCCCGATCGCTCGCTTGCGGGGGTTGTCCCACAGCAGGTGAGTGGCCCTCCGCTCACGACGAGCGACATACCGGTGGCCCGGGTGACCCTCCACGGCTCGCGGGCGAGTGTGGAGTTCCTCGACGGGGCGCTGCTCGACTTCACCTATGAACGAGGTCGTTGGCTCGTCGACGGTTAGCGGCGGGGACAGGCGTTGCGTTCGGCACTCGAAGTTCTCGATCTGGCGACCCGCGCAACGTTCGGCCCCGTGGCGATAGCTGTTCACCGTCCTGACGTCACACTCAGCGAGCCTCGAGCTGCCTGCCGTAGTAATCCGAAGCCGGCGGCGGGTCTAGCCCCGATGGCGGGGATGAGCTCTCGGCATACGGTGGGCTCGGACATGTGGCCAAGGAGGCGCTGATGTTCAACCAGATAGTCGTTGGTGTCGACGAGGATCAGGGCGGCCGCGACGCGATCAAGCTCGCCCGATCAAGCTCGCCGAGAGGCTGTGTGCGCGCGACGGAGAACTCACGCTGGCGCACATTTCCCCCGAGGATCTGAACGCTTATCGATCTGAGGCCGCGAAATCGGACCACGCTGCGGCGCTGCTTGAAAGGGCTCGGCAGGAAACCGGCGTCCGAGCGCGTTTCACATGGCGCGGCTCGTCGTCCGTGGCCAGCGGTCTCCACGAGCTGTGCGAATTACGCGACGCTGGCGTGCTGGTGGTGGGATCCTCGCGTGAGGGGTTGCTGGGGCGAGTTGTGCTTGGTGATGACACGCTTGCATCGCTCGACGCTGCTCCGTGCGCTGTCGCAATAGCCCCACTAGGGTTCGCTCGCGGGCCCACCGTGATGCGACAGATCGGGGTGGCGTACAACGGGTCGCCTGAGAGCGAGCACGCGCTCACGGTCGCACGAGAGCTGGCGGCCGAGTCGGGCGCAGAGCTGTCCGCATTTGAGGCGGTGTCGCTACCGATGCCGATGTTCGGTCCCGGGCCACTGCCACTCAGCGACACGATCGACAAGTTCGTGGATGAGGCCCGCGACAGGATTGCGGCCCTTGGCGGCGTCGAGCCGCACGCGGCCTACGGGGAGCCCGCGCAGGAGTTGACGGTGTACAACGCCTCGGTCGATCTGTTGATCGTCGGCTCGCGCGGTTACGGCCCGCTGGGACGGCTGGTCCACGGAAGCACCTCACGACGGCTAGCGCGAGGCACGCGCTGCCCACTGCTGGTGCTCCCGCGCGGCGCTCAGCCCACGGAGGACGATGAGACCCAAGAGGGCACTGCCGAGGTCGCGGCCGCTCTCAGGAGCTAACCGTCGCGAGTTCCTCCGGCTCTGATCCGACGCTGCTTCGCGATGCCGGTGGACCAACGATGGCGAGCCGGCCCGCACTCACGCTGCCGGTCGCGCTGGTCGGTCCCGATCGCGGCTTCCTACGGTTGCAAACGCGCGTTGTCACGGACGATTTGTCCCGGGCAGCGGCCTACCGTCGGGGCATGTTCTATATGCACAGCTTCGGTTGGGGATGGTGGTTGTTGATGTCGATTGGGATGGTCGCGTTCTGGGGCCTCGTGATCTGGGGCATCGTCGCGCTCGTGCGCGGTGGCGGATCGGTTCGCGGGCAAGCGGCCGAGTCAGAACGGCCGCTGGACATCCTGCAGCGCCGGCTTGCGCGGGGTGAGATCTCAACCGAGGAGTACGAGGAGCTCCGGGACGCGTTGATCGGCGGACGCGAGAAGGAGCTCGTCTGATGCACCTCGTGCACGGCGGTGCCCGCGAGCGCTTGCTAGTTGCACCCTTTTGCGGAGCTGGAAGCGTCGGGCCGGTTCAAACTAGGAGGGACCATGACCGATAAGGAAGATTTCAATCGTCAAGTGCGCCGAACGGCGTTGCTCGCTGTGGCCCTTGTGGCCGCCCTGGTCTTTGGCGTCATCGTGCTTGCCGAAGGTGACTGGATCCCCGGCGGGATAATCGTCGCGAGCGCGCTTATCGGCTTGGCCAGGCAGATTCCGGGCATTCGGAAGCTTTGCGGTGCGGGGCCTGCGCCCTGTGCGCCGAGGAGCAAGCCGGCCAACTAGCCGAGACTTTCGGGCGAGCCCGTCGCGCAATCCCGAGTGCGCGCTGATCGGCTCGCGTGGGGGTGAGGCCAGGTGAGCCCGATGCTCACGTGGTCGGCTGTCTACGGACATTCCGCGCATGCAGGGAGGCGGCGAGGACGATGAGCGGGCAACGTGGATAGCAGGCAGGTGATGGGCGAACCACCGAGGCAGGTAGATGTCGGTGACCTGATCGGCGTCAGCCCCGGGGTCTCTCAGCGACGTGCGGCTTCCCGGCGTCGGCGCCTCCCTATTAGCTAACCAACTTGTTCGAGGCCTGGGATGTCCGTCTGGGACCCTTCCACGCGCTGCGCTACGGCGCCGAACCTAGGTTGCGTTTCGTCGGTGGTGCACGACGATGGCGAGCCCAACGAGGGTGAGTGCGGCCACGGCGAGCGCGATCGCGCCACGCTTCGCCTCCAGCTGGCCGAGTATCGCCGCGCCGATGCCGTACGCGCCGAGCGCAGCGATACACGTCGAGGCGATCGCCGCAAGCGCGTTCCACACCAGAAAGGTGTTGCGCGGCATCCGCATCGCCCCCGAGACCCAGGTCGGCGTTACGAACACCGCCAGCCGCCCCCACCGGCGATAGATCCGCTCCCCGGCGGCCATCCCGCGGCGACGCTGGCGCTGCCAACGTCCGTCCCGCTCCGCCACTGCGCCGCCCGCGCGCAGCCCGAGCAGGTAGCCGACATATCCCCCAGTCCACGCCGCAAGCGTTGCGACGGCGATCACGATCCAAATATTCATCTCACCCTCACTGGCAAGAACTCCCGCGGCCGCGAGCACCCCCGCGCCGACGATCGGGATACCGATCCACGAAGCGGCCACAGCCACATACAAGATCACATAGCCGCTGAAACCCGTCTGCGCCACCGTAGCGATCACTGGAGGTGATCCCGCTCCCCACGCTGACTGGCAGCCGTCACCAATAGGTTCATGGGTCAATCGTCGGCCCTCACCTGCAGGGACGCATCGGGACCTCCCCCCGATGCGTGCGGCGGGGGACTACTGACGCTTCACCACCGCTCGCGTACCTGATCCGTTGGCGCTGTTCAACCTCGAAGCGCTCCCAGCGCGTTGAGGATCACGGCCAGGTCGATGACCTCTTGGAACAGCGCGCCGGCGACTGGCGGCAGGTATCCAGCGGCCGCGACGGCCATCGCCGCGAGGCTGAGGCCCATGCCGGCGAGGACGCTCTGGCGGGCGATGAAGAGCGCGCGTCGGCCCATGTGCAGCGCGTCGGCGACGCGGTCGACCCGGTCGACGGTGATCACCGCGTCGGCGGTCTCCGAGGAGACTGTGGCGCCGGCCGCTCCCATCGCGATGCCCAGGTCTGCAATCGCGAGCGCGGGAGCGTCGTTGACGCCGTCACCGACCATGATCACAGGACGCAGCGCTGGGTCGGCGCGGACGCTACGGACGACTTCCAGCTTGTCCTCGGGGGACTGCTCGGCGTAGACGCGGTCGACGCCGAGCTCGCGTCCGATGCGCTCGGCGACCGATCGACGGTCGCCGGAATCATCGCGGCGTGCCGTATGCCCTCCGTCCGCAGCCGTTCGACGATCTGCTCGGCGTCCGGGCGCAGGTCGTCGGCCATCACGATCACGCCTGCGAGGTGGCCGTCGATCGCGACGAGGACGTGGGTCTCGCCGGAGCCCCTGGTCGGTCGTCAACGCTGTTGACGCGGTCTCCTCTTGCGGCACGCCGATCGCGCGCATGAAGGCGCGGCTTCCGACCGACACGCGGTGTCCTTCGAGCGAGCCTTCGATTCCCTGGCCGGGCTCCTCGCGGTACCGGCCGGCATCGTCAGCTTGAGACCCGCCTCTTTGGCTGCGGTCACCAGCGCTTCGCCGAGCACGTGTGGCGAGAGCCGGTCGACCGATGCCGCGAAGCGCAGCAGCCCGCCGGTCTCCCAGTCTCCGCGCTTCAGGATCTCGCGAACCTCGGGGGTGCCGACCGTCAGCGTTCCGGTCTTGTCGAACAGGACCGTTCGCGCCTCGCCGAGCGTTTCGACCGCGCCGGCACCCTTGACGATCACGCCCGCGTGGGCGGCTCGCGAGAGGCCTGAGACGAGCGCGATCGGCGCGGCGAGGATCAGCGGGCACAGTGTTGCCACCACCACGACCGCCAGCGCTCTGGTCGGGTCGCCGCTCAGCGCCCATGCCAGGCCCGCCACAAGGAGCGTCGCGGGCAGGAAGAAGCCCGCGTAGCGGTCGGCCATCCGCACCAGGGGAGCGCGCTGCGTCTGGGCCTGCTCGACCAGCCGCACCGGCGCTGTGTACGCGCTGTCGCTCGCGGGATGGTCGGCGCGAACGTCGACTGGCGCGCCGGCGTTGGCCGTGCCGCTCAGCACCGGCATCCCGCGCTTGATCGTCTCCGGGAGCGGCTCGCCGGTGAGGGTGCTGGTGTCGACGACAGCCTCCGGGCTGAGGACGGTGCCGTCGACCGGCACCACTTCGCCAGTACGAACCAGCACGACATCGCCGGTCTGGACCTGCTCGACTGGCACCTCTCGGAGCTCGTCGTCGACCCGCAGCTGTGCGACCTTCGGTGCGCGCTGGACCAGCGCGGTTAACTCGCGGCGCGCGCGCCGAGACGCGACCGCCTCGAGCGCAGCACCACCCGTCCACATCAAGCCGATCACCGCACCGGCGAGCTCCTGGCCCAGCGCGAGCGATCCGACCATCGCCACCAGCGCGATCGTGTCCACCCCGAGGCTGCGCTCGACGACGATCGTCCGGCCGACCTCGAAGGTGAGCTCGGCTGCCAGCAGCGCAACGGCCGCGCCCCACACCGCCTGGCCCGCGTGCCCTGCGCCGAGCAGGTGCAACAGGCCTCCCACCGCGATCGCGCTGACGGCGATCGACGCGAGGATCTGGGCGCGATGCTCAAGCAGCCAGGCGAGCTTGTGGCCGTGCGGACGATGGCGTTCCTTGGGAAGCTTGCGCGCACCGGGAATGGCGGGCACATGAACGCCGTTCATGCAGCCAGCCTCGCAGCCAACCGCTGAGCCGATATCCGTAGCGTTCCGCCCAATAGGCCCGGAAATGTGTGGAACACGCGACGCGCCCGGCGTCACGGCTGGTCACGGCCATTTGCCGGCGAGTCTTGCCGCGCTGCCCGGTTTTTTGCCCGTCCTTAGGGCCGTGGATGAGCGGCGGTTCGCAGGGAGAAGCCGCACAGGTCTAGCGCTGCGATCGATAGGCCGCTGGCGATTAGCGCAGTCAGGATCATGCCCGCGTCGGGGGGCGTCAGCTCGAAGAAGCTCCTCGTCGCCGGGATCAGGAGCGTGGCGATGTACAGGCCTCCCATGACGGCGCACATCGCGGCGACGAGCGCCGAGCGGCGCAGGGAGCCTCCGGCCTCGAGTGCCATTACCAGATACAGCCCGTTGGCGACGAGGATGGTGAGCGCGACGGTGCGCGCGTCGGCGACCGAGAGATCGAGATCGTGGAGCGCGAACAGATAGCCGGCGACGAGCCCGGTACCGATGACTACTCCTGCGGGTACGGCGAACCTCGCGACCCCGCGCACGAAGTGCTCGGACCGCCAGGGTCCGCTGCTGGGTGCGAGCGCGAGGAAGAAGGTCGGGATCCCGATCGTCAGCGTCGCGGCGAGCGAGAGATGGCGAGGCAGGAGGGGGTAGGCGTCCGAGCTGGTGCCGATCGTCAGGATCAGGAACGCCGCGAAGGCTGATTTGGTGACGTAGAGCTTGGTCACGCGCTGCAGGTTTCGCAGCGCTCGCCGGCCTTCGGCCACCAGCAGCGGCACGCTGGCGAAGTCGCCTGTGAGCAGCACTAGATCGGAGACGCTGCGCGCCATCTGGGTCCCGGTGCCCTGTGCGATCGCCAGCCTCGAGCTCTTCAGCGCCGGGACGTCGTTGACGCCGTCGCCGACCATCGCGACGTACCTGCCCTCGTCCCTCAATGCTTGCACGATCGCCTGCTTACCTTCGGGCGAGATTCGCCCGACGACCGTCGCGTCGAGTGCGAATCGCCGCCGCGCGTCTGGATCGTCGGGGATCGACGCGCCATCATGTACGCCCGCGACGGGAATCCCCACGTCGCGCGCGATCGCAGCCACCGTCTCCGGTGCATCCCCGGATAGCACCTTGATCTCGACGTCCTGCCCGCGCAGGAACGCGATCGTATCGTTGATGTTCGGACGCAGCTGTTCGGCGAGCACGACCAGGCCGAGTGGCCGCAGCCTGTCGGGCGGAAGCTCGCCCGGGTTCGTCGGAAGCGAAGCCGGATCATGGGCGACGGCGAGAACTCGCCGGCCCTCGCCTTGGCGCCGGTGGGCGATGAGCGCGAGTTCTCCAACCGGCAGGCGCCCGGGCGCGCCGAGATAGAAGGTCCCGCCCGTGACCTGGACGGCGCTCCAGCGGCGGCGGCTAGAAAACGGCACCTCGGCCAGCCTCGGCTGCGCCTCAGCTGGGTATGCAGCGGCGATCGCCTGCAGCGTGATGTTCTGCGCGGAGGCGCTGGCGGCAAGTGTCCCGAGCGCTCCGGTCACGGCCTCCTCGCTGACGTCGGCCGACGGCACCACCTCGACAACGCGTAGCGTCGCCTCGGTCAGGGTCCCGGTCTTGTCGACGCAGATCGTGTTCACCGACGCCAGCGACTCGATCGCGTTCAGCTGTTGCGCCAGCACCCCGCGACGCGACATTCGCACCGCGGCAACCGCATAGGTGAGGCTGACGAGGACCATCAACCCCTCGGGTATCAGGGTCACGACTCCTGCAGAGGATGTGGCGACGGCCGTGTGAACTGCCACGTGGCGGTGATAGAGCGAGTAGCCGAGGATCGCGCCGAGGCCTACCACGAGCCCCACCAACGCGTACAGCAGCCGGTTGATCGCACGCTCCAGCGGCGAGCGCGGATGCCGGAACGAGCGCGCCTGCCCCGTGACGCGCGCCGCAAAGCTGTGCTCGCCGACGGCGCTCACGCGGTATACGCCCGTCCCCTCGACCACGAACGCGCCGGACAGTACCGCCTCGCCCGAGCTGTGACTGACGGGCTCCGACTCGCCCGTCAGGATCGCCTGGTCCAGACGAAGATCAATCGCCGACAGCAGCGTTCCGTCGGCTATCAGCTGATCGCCGGGCTCGAGCATCAAGACGTCGTCGACCACCACCTCCTGAACCGGGAGCGCTCGGACGCCGCCGTCGCGCCGCACACGTGCGGTCGGGGCGACCAGCAGCGAGAGCCGGTCAAGCGCCCGCTTCGCCCGAACCTCTTGCGTGATGCCGATCCCCGAGTTGACGACGATGATCCCGAGAAATAGGGCATCGCGCGCGTCGCCGAAGATCAGCGTGATTACCCCGAAGCCGGCGAGGATCAGGTTGAACACGGTCAGGACATTTGCGCGGACGATGCTGGCGTAGGACCGGCTCGTGCCCGCGCTCCGCGGCGCCCCCGTCTCAGCCAAGCGCCGCGCGGCCTCGGCCTCGGTGAGGCCCGCCGCCGCGGCATTAGGTCCGAGCGGTTTCGTCGCTGAGCGCTCTACCTCTGCTCCGGCGCTCCGGACTGCCGAGGTTGACCGGATGCTCACGGTGCTACACGTGAGCCGATCCGCCCCGACGGCGCCAGATCACTGAGGAAGGCGATCTTCATCACGGCCGACGTCGAACCGCGAAATAGACAGCTCCGCCGCTTAGCAACAGCAGCATGATCCCGCCGCCGAGCGCGGCGATCCCGATCGTCAGCAGATGCGGGAAACGCGCTCCGATGCTCACATCGGCGCGGACCCCGGGCGAGCCGTCGGCGTTCATCAGCACGATTCGCCAGTTGCCGTTCTGCGGCGTCCAGCTCAGCGTCCGCTCTCCGGCACCGGTTGTGCTCGCGCCCCAGAAGCGTTGCGCGGCGGGGGGCGCGCTCGGTGCGCTGCCTGGAGAGACGCGGAAGTCTGCGCTGGGCGAGCTGAACGCGCCGCCCTGCGCGCGCGCGACGTTCGCCAGATATGAGTTGACGGCGCTCTCGGGCGCAATCCCGAGGAACACCGGCCGTTGGCTGTTTACGCGCACTCGCACGGTGCCGAGCAGGTCACGGGTGACGAACCAGTCGTTGGCCGTACCGCCGCGATAGTTGGCGGACACGAGCGCGTACGTGCCGGTCGAGTACGGCGTCACCGAGGTCATCAGATAGCCGCTGGAATCGCGCTGGCTTTGGTCAAGCGCGATCCCGGTCGCGCCAGCTGCGATCGCCGCGATCGCCACGAGGCTGGCGATGCCGGCCAGCACCAGGGCTGCGACGCGGCCCGGGCCCCAGCGGATGGGACTGCGCTCGGCGGATTCGGCCGCCTCAGCCGTTCCAGGAGCTCCCGAGCGCGCGGTGGCCACCGTCAGCATGCCTGCGGGATCCTCCTCGCCTGCGTCTACTCGAAACGGCGGATATTCGGGCGTCATCACCGCCGCGTAGGCAACGACGCGTAGCACCCAGCGGTTCAGGCCGAGGACGAAGTCGAAGATCGAGCGGGGGTACTCGCCGCGGAACAGCAGCACGATGACAGCGACGAACACGAGCAGCCCGATTAGGCCCATCCAGGTCACTCCGCCCCACGAGTGATCCGTGGCGGTCCAGCCGGCCGCCCCGCCGCCACCGATGAACACGCTGGCGATCAGGTACTGCGGGATCCCGGCCAGCCACCAGCCGATCAACGGAAACCCTCGGCGCTGATGCTCGGGATAGTCGATCTCCAAGCGCGCTGGGTAATCGGACACATCCGCCAGCGTGAACGGCGGGTATCGGTCTGTCCCGTTCGCGCCGAACGCGTAGAACCCCACGCGCCAGGACCAGCGCAACACGCCGACGTTGAAGTCAAACAGGGACCTCGGGTAGCGAGCGGTGAACAGCACGGCCACCAAAGCCATTACCGAGCTGACGAGGAATCCCAGCCACAGAAATGCCAAGACGAGGTAATGCGGGATGACGAGCAGCCACTTGACCAGCCACAACCATCGCGAGGGATGCTGGAGATGACCCTCGAGGCGGACTGGATAGGGGCCTACGGACGGTGAAAGCGTCGCTTGCATCAAGACTCACTTTGTTCCAGGCTCGAACCGGGTGTCTGCCGCGCCGTCCTGCACGCAGCCTCACTCTCGGAGGTCACGAGCGCATCCGAACTTGCCCCTGAACCCCCTGCCGCGAACTACCGATCGCGACGATCGTCGCCGGGTAGCGCACCGGGGCAGGAGCTGTTGGCACTCTGCGCCGCAAACCTGACGTTCTCAACAGCGCGATCAGCCGTCTGAGAACGTTTCGGAGTTGCCTCTCGCGGGTGCGGGAAAGCACGGTATGCGGTGCATCCGCCTGGTGGGACGATGGTTGCGATGGCAGCGGTGATCGAGACCGAACGTCTGGCCAAGCGATACGGGAGCGTCCGTGGCATCGAGGATGTCTCGATCTCCGTCGATCGCGGCGAGGTGTACGGCTTCCTCGGGCCGAACGGTGCGGGCAAGACGACCACGATCCGGACACTGCTCGACCTGCTTCATCCCACCGCCGGCAGCGCGCTGCTCTTCGGCCTCGACAGCCATCGGGCCAGTCGTGAGATCCGGGCGAGGCTCGGCAACTTGCCCGGCGACTTCACCTGCGACCCGTCGCTTACGGGCCGAGAGTTCCTCGAGTTCTGCGCAGACGCCCGCGGGATTCACGGCCGCGGATCCGGCTCTCTGCTGACTCAGCGGTTCGAGGCCGATCTCGACCGACGGATCGGCCAGCTATCCAGAGGGAACCGTCAGAAGATCGGCCTGATCCAGGCACTGTTCCACGACCCCGAGCTGCTGATGCTCGATGAGCCGACCAGCGGCCTTGACCCCTTGATGCAGGAGGAGTTCCTCGCCGTCATCGGCGAATACCGAGAGCAGGGAGGCACCGTCTTCCTCTCCTCCCACGACCTCGACGAAGTCGAGCGCGTTTGCGACCGCGTCGCGATCATCCGCGAGGGACGCCTGGCCGCCGTTGAGAAGGTCGCGGACTTGCGCGGCCGCGCCTACCATCACGTCTCGATCGAGTTCGACTCACCGGTCGACGGCGGTGAGTTCGCGCGCATCCCCGGCGTCAGCGAATTTGACGCTGACGGTCCCCACATCTCGTTCAAGGCCTCGGGCGCCTTGGACCCGGTCGTTAAGGCAGCGGCTCGCCACACCGTGCTCGACATGGAGCTAACCGAGCCGACCCTCGAAGAAATCTTCCTCACGTTCTACGGACGGGAGGGCGCACCATGAGCGTCGCCGCCGCACCCCGATCCGAGCTCGCTGCGCCAGGGAAGCGGTTGGCGCCCGACCGGCCCGCGAGCCTCCGCGCCGTCGTTCGCCGCGGTCTGCGCGATCGCCGGCGCGCCGTCCTGACCTGGGGCCTGTCGCTCGGCGTCTATGGCGCGTTCATGGCCGCGATCTATCCCTCGATCCAGGGCTCGATCGAGAAGATCGCCAAGAACTATCCGGCGGGTCTCAAGGAGGCGTTCGGGGTGCAGGCAATGAGCACCGTCGAGGGCTATCTCCACGCAGAGATGTTCAGCCTGATCGTGCCCCTTGCGATCGGCTTCTTCGCGATCCGCGCCGTCGCCGGCGCGATCGTCGGCGCCGAACAACGCGGCCATCTCGACACGATCCTCGCGCTCCCGATCTCCCGCACGGTGCTGCTCACGGGCTCCTACCTCGTCGCCGCGGTGATCTCGGCGGCGATCCTGGCTCTGACCGGCGTGCTGACGTTCCTCGCCGGTCGCATCGCCGGCACCCACATCTCGCTTGGGTTGGTGGCGGCGGGGGTGGTGGGAGTGTGGCCGCTGGCGCTGTTCTTCGGCGGAGTGTCGGCGCTGGCCTGCGGGGCGTTTCACAGCTCCCGGAGGGTCAACGGCATCGTGCTCGGCACGCTGGTGGCGATGTACGCGATCGACCTCGCCGGGCGCCTCGCACATGGGCTTGAGCCGATCCGCTGGATCTCGGCCTTCCGCTACTACGGCGCGCCGATGCGCGACGGAATCGAGCCTGTGTCATTCATCGGTCTCGCGGGCGTCGGGGCGCTGCTCGTAGTCGCCGGTGCGCTGCTGCTCGAACGGCGGGACGTACTTCATTAGACCGCGCCCCTCCGCGCAGAATCCGTAGTCGAGCTACACGGGATCGCGCTCGGCGCCGGACTGGACGCCGACGTCGTGCTCATCACTGGCAGCGAGCCCGAGGACGTCATCGAGGCCGACTCCTACCGCCGGCTGGCTGCCGATCTGCGCGCCAACGGCAAGCTCGCGATCGCCGATCTCACCGGGGCGCCGCTACGCGCGGCGCTCAAGGGCGGCATCGACTTGCTCAAGCTCAGCCACGAGGAGCTCGTCCGAGACGGCTACGCCGCAAGCGACGCGCTACCTGACCTGCTCCACGGTGCGCGCCGCTGCACGCCGCCGGCGCCAGCCACGTGCTCGTATCACGCGCGGCCTCGCCCGCGATCTTGATCTCCGCCGAGGGAGAGTCCGCGGAGCTCGAGCTCGCAGGTCCGGTGTTCGAACCATTCGACGAGCGCGGGACCGGCGACTCGATGTTCGCTGCCACTGGCGTCGGTCTCGCGCGCGGCATGAGCATGTTCGAGTCGCTGCGCCTCGGCGCGGCCGCGGGCGCACTGAACACAACCCGGCGCGGCCTGGGGACCGGCACCCAACAGGAGATAGACCGGCTCGCGGCGCACGTGAGCGTCCGTCCCCTCCGTGACGGCGTCACGGCTCCTTCATAGGTGAGGCGGTCGGTTCTTGAGCTCCTCGCCCGGGAGACGCGGCAGTGAGTGTGTACGGCCGGCCGGCTGGAGGTTCCGTAGTACGCCACGAACGAACTGCTACCTAGCGCGGATGCAGCGGGTGCGGCCCCGGCCATACGGTCACCAGTTCGCCAAAGGAGAAGATGAGATGTTCCCCAACGTTCTTGTCGGTGTCGATGAAGGCCCTGGTGGCCGCGACGCGATCGCGCTTGCGACGAACCTAGTCGCCAAGGACGGCAAGCTCGCGCTTGGCTATGTGTACCCCGGCGACCACAGGATGGTGCCCGGATCGAGCCCCGCGCATGAAGCCGTCGAGCAAGCACGCTCACGCGTATTGCTCAATACCCGCACGTGCGAAGGCCTGGATCGAAGCCGCGCTCTTGTCGACGGGATCGTCGTCGGTTGGGCGTGGCCTGCACGAGCTCGCTGAACGCCACGGCGCCGACCTGCTAGTCGTGGGGTCGACCCGTCGGAGCCTGATCGGACGTGTGCTGATCGGAGGCGACACGCGCGCTGCCCTCAACGGCGCGCCCTGCGCGGTGGCGGTCGTGCCTGCCGGATACGCCGAGCGTCCCTCCGTGCTGCACGAGATCGGCGTCGGATACGACGGCTCGCGCGAGAGCGAGCACGCGCTCGCGCTCGCTAGAGAGCTCGCAGCCGAGCTCGGCCGAAGGTCTCGGCCTTCGAGGCGGTCTGCCTGCCGCTTGACGGCCGCGGGGCCGCCGAGGCGATCGCCCCGCTCGTCGAGGAGGCTCGCAATCGGATCGCCGCCCTCGGCGACGTCGAACCACACGCAGCGTACCGCGAGGCGGCCGAGGAGCTCGCGCTCTTTGGCGCCTCAGTCGACGTGCTGATCGTCGGATCGCGCGGGTACGGGCGGATCGGCCATGCACGGAAGCACCTCGCACCGTGTCGCGCGCTCGGCACGTTGTCCGCTCCTCGTGCTCACTCGCGCAGGACTTCCGAAAGCTACAGACGAAGCCGAGGCCGACCGCGCCACTGAGACCGCCGCGACGCCCTGACGGCCCGGATTCCAACCAGCCGCGAGACTACGACGAGACTGCGCCGGCTGTCGCGATGGCAACGGATGTTCCGGGTTGCCTGTGCGCTCGTCCCAACGGCCCTCCGAGCATCCCGCACGGCTTGCGCCGCCGTGCACGAGCAACACCTCGGGGCCAGCGCCATGGCGGACGACGGCGACCGTCGCGCGTGGGGTGTCAGGGGGTGGGGCGCCCGATGCGCTTGTCATCTGCAGTGAGGGTCGTCCCGCATGATCGCTTACTGACTTGATGCACCCCCGCCGAATGAGGTCGGGGACTCGCTGCGCCCGGGTTCGACTCGGCGGCGTGTCTCGTCCTCGTCCCGGCGGTGATGACGCTCTTCAGACGCTACTTCACCGTCCGCGGACTCGACCACTACCCACTCGCCGACTCGCCGGGTGGCCGCTGGCGCGACGACGAAGGCGCTCGTACCGGATAGTGCGCTTGGTCGACGGCGCGTCCTCGAGCGTCTCGCGTTGGACTCACTTGACCGTGGTGGGCCCTCTTGGCGCGAACGTGCGCGCAGCGCGCGGTCGGATTGCTACGCGGCCAGAACCTGCGTCTCGGTGCCTGCCCCAGCGCGCGCGACGTGCACCCCGGCGGGGGTCCGCTCCGGTGATGCGATCGAGGACACCGGCGCCGCCCGTGACGGTACGACCACGCTCCACCGGCGGCGGACGATGGCATCGGCGACTACGCGGGCATCAACGACGTACTCGTTGTTCGCGATGCGCTTGTGTAGCTCGTGCAGCTTGCTGTCGCGACGATCGTCCATGAGCGTTCATCTCGTAAATCGGCGCTCTGCGGATCGTTCTGGATAGGGTCCTGACCCCAAATCGAGCGACGGGAAGCGTGGCCTGGGCCTCGGATCGGAACCGCAAGCTGCTCGTGCCCTCGAGCCGTGGCGAACTGGAGCCCGAAGATGCAGGCGAAGCCGACGATGAACAACAGGATCCCGGTGCCGCCGGAGAGGTTGCGCCCGAGGTAGGCCCCAAGCGCGGCAAAGCCGACTGTCACCGCGGCCAAGCCCATCACCTGGCCGAACACCGCCCGGGCACGGTCGCCGGCCACCGCTCCCGGCCGAACCGCGGTCAGATCGCGAAAGTCGCCAGCGCCGGTAGAGCCCTGGTCCGCAGTAGACGTCGCCATGGTGCCGCTCCTTGGTCGGTGTCGAGCTGCAGGACACGATTGCTCTCCCGTGGCACGCTCGCCCGTCGGACCCCGGGGTCAGGTCCCTGGTCTGGTCGCCGTGCGAACCTTCTCGGCGTTCCCACGGGTCTAATGCATCCATGAGCAATCCGGTTCATCGAGCGCGCTTCCGGTTGGACCATCGCTGGGCTCCGCCGCACATGTCCGACTACCTGGACGACGAGCTGAGCTCCGGGAAGCGGCGGCGCATGGAGCGCCATGTGGGTGAGTGCGAGGAGTGCCGCCGGTTGCTCACGGGTCTGCGGAAGATGCTCAGCGCGCTGGGCGGGCTGGCGACGCCTAGCGGCGGAGACGAGCGCCGAATTGCCGCGTCCGTGCAGCTACGGATTCAGGAGCCTGGGGGCTCATGAACCGTGAGCCGGGTTCCGCGGGTCTAACAGACATGACCAACCGAATCGATACCCAGAGCCAGACCGATCGTCCCAGGGTCGTCAAGACCGACGGCGAGTGGCGTGAGATGCTCTCCCCCGAGCAGTACGAGGTCCTGCGTCACAAGGGGACCGACCGCCCGTTCACCGGACGGTACGTCCACGAGGAGCGCAGCGGCACCTATCGCTGTGCCGGATGCGGCGCCGAGCTGTTCTCCTCCGATACGAAGTTCGAATCGGGCACGGGCTGGCCGAGCTTCACCGAGCCGGCCGACCGAGCCAACGTCGAGCTGCTCGACGACTACAGCTACGGCATGCACCGCATCGAGGTCAACTGCGCCGCGTGCAGCGGTCACCTCGGTCACGTCTTTCCCGATGGACCCGGTGAGACCGGCGAGCGCTACTGCATCAACTCCTGCTCGCTCGAGCTCGACGAGCGGTAGCGCTCCGCCTGTCCGGCGGGTGGCCAGCTCGCCTGGCGCCCGCCGGCCAGACGATATAACCGCGGCGTGAGCCCAGGCTCCGAACGAGACCTGATTCGGAGTGCCCGTGCGGGCGATCAGGACGCGTTCGCGGAGCTGGTTGAGATGCACGCGGCGCCGGTCTACGGCGCGCTCCGGCGGTTCGGTCTCGACGCGGGCGAGGCCGACGAGGTCGCACAGGAGGTGTTCGTGCGCGCCTGGCGCGGGCTGCCGCAGTTCGAGGAGCGCGCACGGCTCTCGACCTGGCTCTACCGGATCGCCTTCAACGAAGCGCAGCGGCGCCTCGCACGCCGAGGACCCAGGCGCGCCGAAGAGGGTCCGGAGGGCGATGACGCGATCGCTTCAGTTGCGGAGTCCCCCGCCCTCGGTCCCGAGGCGCAGACGCTCGACCGCGAGTTCGAGCGGATCGTGGAGCTGGCGCTCGACAAGCTGCCGGCGGACCTGCGCGCGGCCGTCGTGTTGCGCGACCTGGAGGGGCTATCCACTCAGGACGCAGCCGAGATCGCCGGCGTCGGGCAGGCGGCGTTCAAGAGCCGCCTTCACCGCGGCCGGATGCAGCTGCGCGCCCTCCTCGAGCCATACCTTGGGCTCGAGGAGGGGTAGCGGCCGCGGGCTACCGGAGCGTGGTGGCGCAGACCGCGCCGCCGTGCTTCTCGAAGTAGCGCTGGTGGTAGTCCTCGGCGTCATAGAACGTCGCGGCCGGGACGATCTCGGTCACGATCGGCCGGCGGAGCGTCTCCTGGTGCCGATCGCGTGAGGCGATCGCGAGTCGCTCCTGCTTCGGGTCGTGAAAGAGGATCGCCGACCGGTACTGGGTGCCGAAGTCCCAGCCCTGGCGATCCGGCGTCGTCGGGTCGTGCATCGACCAGAACGCATTCAGCAGTTCGTCGTAGGAGACAACGGTTGGGTCAAACCACACGTCAACCGACTCGGCGTGGCCGGTGGCACCTGAGCAGACCTGCTCGTAGCTCGGGGCTTCGGCTCGTCCACCGGTGTAGCCGACGCTCGTCTTCACGACACCCTCGATCTCGCGGAACGACGCCTCCACTCCCCAAAAACACCCGGCGGCGAAGGTCGCGCGCTCCAAACCGTCCCCGTCGGACCGGGGCGTCGGTGCGCCCGTGCTCGACTTCTCACTGGTTGCGAGGTTCATCAACAGTCCTTCCTGTCTATCGGTCATCGCACGGTTAGACCCACCGCGGCGCTGAAACGGTTCAGCTCGCTGCACGCTCGCCGCGTCCAGGTAGCAGGTGTGAGCACCGCGTGAGGGCACACCGGTGGGTGGACCAGGGTGTCTACGGGCGCGAAGTAGACGCGGCGGCAGCAGGCTTCGCGTGTCACCAACGGAGGAGGACCATGACTGCGACCAGCGAGACGTCAGTGATCACGAGCGTCACAGGGGTTGAAACCGCAATCGTCGCCGCGCGCCGGCCGGCGTCCAGGTCAGGGCGATGAACATCTTCAGCACACGGAGCGGCGGCGATGCCGCTGCTCGTCCCTCTGAGGGCCGACTCCCCGGCTTCGAAGGCGCAAGCGGTTGGCTCAACTCGCCGCCGCTCACGCCAGACGAGCTGCGCGGCAAGGTCGTGCTCGTCGACTTCTGGACATACACCTGCATCAACTGGCTGCGCACGCTCGGCTACGTCCGCGCGTGGGCCGAGAAGTACGAGGACCGAGGATTGGTGCTCGTCGGCGTCCACACCCCGGAGTTCCCGTTCGAGCGTGACGCCGAGAACGTTCGCTGGGCGATCGCCGACATGAACGTGAGGTACCCCGTTGCGCTCGACCCCGACTACGACGTGTGGCAAGCATTCAGCAATCGCTTCTGGCCGGCCGTATACCTCGCGGATGCCGAAGGGCAGATCCGCTACCACCACTACGGCGAGGACGCATACGAAGAGTGCGAACAGGTCATTCAGGACCTGTTGCGCGACGCCGGAGGTAAGGACGTCCCCGAGGACCTCGTTTCTCCCGAGCTCGAGGGGTTCGAGGTGCAGGCCGATTGGGCGAACCTGGGCAGCCCAGAGACGTATCTCGGCTCCGAGCAAGCCAGCGGCTTTGTACGAGACGTCCCAGCCGACGGCCTAGAGCTCAACGAGTGGACACTGATCGGCGACTGGGCCGTGGAGCGGCGGGCGAGCGTGGTGAACGGTGCGGGGGGGAGTCTCGCGTTCCGCTTCCGTGCGCGCGATGTCAACCTCGTTATGAGCCCGCCCACGAAAGGTTCATCGGTGCCGTTCCGAGTGGTCCTCGACAAAGAACCTCCCGGAGACGCTCACGGGTTCGACGTCGACGAACAGGGCCGCGGCGCTCTGACCGAGCAGCGGCTATATCAGCTGGTGCGCGACCCGCGCGAGACCGCCGACCGCACATTCGAGATCAGCTTCGGCGCGCCCGGCGCCGAGGCGTACTGCTTCACGTTCGGCTAAAGACCAACAAGCCCACCGGGGGACTCGAACCCCCAACCGCTTGATTACAAATCGCCCATTACCATTACCAGGGCTATTGCCTCGTTCTACGGCGTTCTGAGTTCGCTGGGATGACCTCAGAATTGGGCAGTTCGGGACCAAATTCGGTACCAAGTTCTCCCGGCCCCCGTTTGACGCGCTTCCCGCGCGCGAAGCAGGGCGACCATCGCAGACGTGACGGTGCTTGTCGCGTCGCGAAAGCGGGAGCGGGAGCGTGAGAACTTCACGTCGGTCCCCCCAAGCCGGATATGCCGCCTTGAGCGTTGGCTTGGGTTCCGGATCAACCTCATTGAGATCAAGCGCGGGCGGCTAAGGCCGGCCGAGGATCACCCGCAACGGGTGATGCAGGGCGGGGCGAGCCCGACGAGCGTTGAAGGGCGTTTCTGGCGCGCGTGAACTAACGGCTGAGGAGCAGAGCATGGCGATCCCGTTCAAGGGCGTGATCAACGTCGATATCCGTGATTCGGTTCCTGATTGGGCGCCGTTTGAGCCTCCGAAGGCGCCGGAGGGGGCGCCGAGCGTGGTCTACGTCGTGCTCGATGACGTCGGTTTTTCGGCGATCGGCTGCTACGGCGGGCCGGTCGAGACACCGAACATCGACCGGATCGCGGCGAGCGGGGTGCGTTACACGCAATGGCATACGACGGCGCTGTGCTCGCCGACGCGCTCGTGCCTGCTGACCGGCCGTAACCACACGCGCAACAGCATGGCGTGCATCACCGAGGCGGCGATCGGGTTCCCGAACGCGAGCGGCACGATCCCGCCGGAGAACGGGATGCTGCCGGAGATCCTCGGCGAGCTGGGGTGGAACACGTACATGACTGGCAAGTGGCATCTGTGCCCGACCGATGAGATGCACCTGGCCGCGACGCGGCGCAACTGGCCGACCGGGCGCGGGTTCGAGCGTTTCTACGGCTTTCTTGGCGCCGAGACCAATCAGTGGCATCCGGACCTGGTCTATGACAACCACCCGGTTGACCAACCCAAGCAGCCGGAGGACGGCTACCACCTGACGGTGGACCTGACCGACAAGGCGCTCGAGTTCATACAGGACGCCAAGGCGGTCGCGCCGGAGAAGCCGTTCTACCTTTACTACACGCCTGGGGCGTGCCACGCGCCGCACCATGTCCCCAGGGAATGGATCGAGAAGTACAAGGGCCGGTTCGACATGGGCTACGAGGTGATGCGCGAGCAGACGCTCGAGCGCCAGAAGAAGCTCGGCATCGTTCCCGACAACACGGAACTCCCGCCGGTCAACCCGATCGGGACTCCGCAGGACCGCAAGGGTCCGAAAGGGCAGCCGTTCCCGCAGCTCGACTTCACGCGGCCGTGGGCGTCACTGTCCGATGACGAGCGTCGGCTGTTCTGCCGGATGGCCGAGGTGTACGCCGGGTTCCTCGCGCACGCCGATGATCAGATCGGTCGGCTGCTCGCGTACCTTGAGGACACCGAGCAGCTCGAGAACACGATCATCGTCTTGGTCTCCGACAACGGCGCCAGCGGCGAGGGCGGTCCGAACGGGTCGCTGAACGAGAACAAGTTCATGAACCAGATTCCCGACGACATCGAGACGAACCTCGCGATGATCGACGAGCTGGGGAGCCCGAAGACCTACAACCACTATCCAAACGGCTGGGCGATGGCGTTCAACACGCCGTTCAAGATGTGGAAGCGCTATGAGTTCAACGGCGGCAGCTGCGACCCGTGCATGATCTCTTGGCCAAAGGGGATCAAGGCTCGGGGCGAGATCCGCCACCAGTACCACCACGCGATCGACATCGTGCCGACGATCCTCGACTGCCTCGGCGTCGAGGCGCCCGCCACGATCAAGGGGCACGTGCAGAGCAGGTTCGACGGGATCAGCATGCGCTACAGCTTCGATCAGGCGACGATCCCCACGGCTCGCCCGACGCAGTTCTATTCGATGCTCGGCTCGCGGGCGATCTGGCACGACGGGTGGAAGGCCGTCAGCACGCACCCGACGGTCGCCGGCTGGAGCGACTTCAACGACGACACGTGGGAGCTCTACCACGTCGAGACCGACCGCTCGGAGCTGCACGACCTCGCCGGCGAACATCCGGACAAGCTGCGCGAGATGATCAACCTGTGGTTCTCCGAGGCCGGCCGAAACGGAGCGTTCCCGCTCGATGACCGCTCGCCGGTCGAGATCATCACCACCCCCCGGCCACAGGTCACCAGCCCGCGCAATCGCTATCGCTACTTCCCCGGCGTCGCGGAGGTCCCGGAGGCACTGGCGGTCAACGTCCGCAATCGCGACTACATCATCGGGATGTGGCTGAACATACCGTCCGCTGGCGCGGGCGGCGTGCTGTTCGCGCATGGCTCGCGGTTCGGAGGCCACACGCTCTACGTGAAGGACAACCGGCTGCACTACGTCTACAACTTCGTCGGCATGCTCGAGCAGAAGATCGTGGCGAGCGAGGACCTGCCGGTCGGCGAGAACGTGATCGTCTCGGCCGCGTTCGTGAAAGAGGGCGACGGTATGCCCTGCACCGGCACCCTGTCGCTCTACCACGGCGAGAACAAGGTCGGCGAGGGGCAGATCAAGACCCAGCCCGCGACGTTCGGGCTGACTGGGTCTGGGCTGACCGTCGGGCGCAGCCTGCACACGATCGCCTCCGACTACCCGGGCGAGCGTCCCTGGCCCTTCACCGGCGGCACGATCCACGTCGCCGCCGTCGACGTCAGCGGCGATCCGTACGTCGACCTTGAGCGTGAGGCCGCCGCGATGATCGCCCGCGAGTAGTCGGCAGCGCGGCGGTGTCCGGGCTCGTGAGCACCTGCAGATTCGGCCCTTCGCGACGATCGCCTGTCCGCGACCTCCGGGACGTAGCCCGTCAGGCCCCCCTCGCACGGCTGAGCGGAGTGAGCGAGCCACGAGTCCCCTGCCCCCGCGCGCGTGGGAATCGACGGTTCGGTCGGGCTACGACGGGTCGTATCGCGCGCCGCAAAGACGGTCGGCCTGATCGGTTCTCGAGACTCGCGCGTGGCGTTCCTGTCTGGCGGGTCGGTGACTTGCTCACCCGATCTGGATGATGGCTCGTCGTTGGGGATGCGTTTTGCTTCTCGACATGTTGGGGTGGTGATCAGGCCGCTCGGCCGAGGCGCGAGATCAACCTGAGCACCGCGGGATCGTCGAGTTGGAGGGCGGATTTGTGCCAGACCAGATGGCCCCTGGAGATGCTGGCGTCACGGGGTGGATCTCCGCGGAGCTGCAACAGAACGTGATTCAACCGATTGCGGACTTCCAGAATCCGAGTCAGGAGTGGCGCAGGCTCTTCTCGGAGCTGTTGGGGACGTTCTTTCTGGTGCTGGTTGCCGCCGGCGGGGGGATGATGGGGGCCGCGTTTCCGAACACGATCAGTCGCACCGCGGCGGTGGTCGCGCCCGGGATGCTGGTGATGGCAGTCATCATGTTCATGGGGAAGGTCTCGGGCGCTCACCTGAACCCCGCGGTCAGCATCGCATTCGCGCTGCGCCGGGACTTTCCGTGGCGGCGGGTGCCCGGCTACATCGCTGTCCAGCTGATCGGCGCGACGCTGGCTGCGCTGGTCCTGCACGCGCTGATCAATGTCTCGGCCGTTCACGGTTCGAACTACGTCGCGTCCGGGTACAGCGCGGGCACGGGGTTCTGGATGGAGCTGCTACTGACTCTTGGGCTGGTGAGCGTGATCCTTGGGACGGCTTCGGGCGCGCAGAACATCGGGATCATCGCCGCGTTGGGGGTGGGCGCGTACATCGCCCTGGCGGGGTTGTGGGGGAGCCCGATCTCGGGAGCGTCGATGAACCCGGCGCGAACGTTCGGCCCGGATCTCGTCGGAGGGAAGTTCACCGACTACTGGGTCTACGTCGCCGGCCCGATTGTTGGTGGCGCACTAGCGGTCGTCATTGCGTTCGTGCTCCGGGGGGCCGGCGGCGGGTTAGGCGGCTCCGGCGCCGCCCAGGGTGCTCTGTTCACCGAACCCGAAGAGCCGGCCAAGCAGTAGCGCGCAGCGCGCGACGAGACGGAGGAAGGCATGGCAGCCGTCGGGTACAGGTCGGACAAGTGGTGTCCGTGAATGCTCGAGAACCGGTGTCCGACAATCTGCTCGTGGATCTGTACGAGTCGATGGCCAGGATCGACGCAGGCTGGCGGCTGCTTTCGGACAAAGTCGGTGACGAGAGCGGCGCCGCGTTGTGTACACGCGCCAACATGAAGGCAGGTCCCGCATGGCCTACGGCCTCGGTCTCGCAAGTCGCCAGAACCGGAACTCGCGGACTAAGTCAGTCGGCGAGGGGAGATACGAGCCGAGAAGACCGGCCGCGCGTGAGACGCCCGGCGATTCAAGCTCATTCCTGGTCTACAGCTGCTAGTCCTCGGGACACGAACTCGCTGAGGGGGTCGACCAGTTCTTGCCATTGGTCGATTCGCTGGGTCGATACGAGGTCGCTGATCGCCTCTCCGATGGAGGCCATCGCGGCCAGCGAGGCGATATGCCGCTCATGTCGTGAGCGCACGCGCCAATAGTCGTAGTCCTCGAGCTTTCGCTCGATGATCCGAGCCGCGGCGTGGCGCGCTCATGCTCGCGTTCGCACGACTTCGCGGAGGTTCGAGAACGCTTGGCCAGCTCAGAGCTCAAGTGCAACCGTACAGTTGCGCCCTCACGACGAGCGCTGCTCGAACTGGACTCGACTGTGGGTCAACGCGCTGCTATTCTTGACCCGCGGTCGACAAGGGGCCTCCGGGCTGGATGCGAGCCAGCTAGGGGGACGTCGATCGTCGATCAGATCGACCACTAGTACCGTCGAGCGTTGGGTGTAGGTCGTCGTGAGGGGGCCGGGGCAGGGCGGCCAGCATCTTCGAATGAAACGGGGTCGTCAAATGAGGGGCAAAGCTTTTCGCCGGTTCACGGCAGCACTCGTGTTGACATTGGCGGTTTTCGCGATCGCCGCCGCCGCGTCGCTCGCGAACGAGAACCCGTACGTCCACATCGCGGCGCCCCGGACCTCCACCAGGCGGACGATCATCTTCAGCGGTGCGACGACGGCGCAGTTCCCGAACCTGCGTGCTTACTGGGAGCGCGGGAGGGCGACTTGCGCGGCCACGTTCGCGGACAGGCCCAGGCTGGCGCAGGAATGGGGATGGAACGACATCGCCCCCCAGCACTCGGCCGGCCTCGTCTCGTTCGAGCACAAGGAGACGGTCTACGCCGGCGACACGGGCGAGCTCCACGTCCTCTGCGCGTACCTGGTCAATCACACCGGCGAAGTCGGCGCTCGTGGGCAGCTCTCCTACCGGGACCCGGCGCTGAGGTGACCCGGTGAGGAGTTGGTCAAGGAGGGTCTGATGCTTGAATGGATCGGGGGCACCGCCGGCAGTGCGCGTTGGCGTCGCAGTGCTGTCGCGGCGGCGACGGCGTTGGTCATCCTCACCGTCACTGCGGCCGCGCAGGCTTCCTCGCGCGATGAGGCCGCGCCTGTTGACATGGCGCGGACCGGCGGCATCGCGGGTCAGTACATCGTGGTCCTCAAGGGTGCTTTGCCGAGCAAGCCGACCGAGCGATCCGAAAAGGACGCGAAAGCAGAGGATGCGCGCGTTGCCTCCTCGGTGAAGGCAAAGCCGCTGTTCGAGTACGACGCGGACCTGAAGGGGTTTGCGGCGGATCTGACCAGCGTGCAGCTTTTCGAGCTCAGGCATTCCCCGCAGGTGGAGTATGTGGACCAGGATGAACGCGTCACCGAGACGGCGACGCAGACCGCCGCTCCGTGGGATCTTGATCGCATCGACCAGCCCTCCCTGCCCCTCAATGGCACCTACGACTATTCGTCGGACGGTGCCGGTGTCACCGTGTACGTAATCGATACCGGGATATATACGGCCAACTCTGATTTCGGCTCCCGGGCTTCCTTCGGCGCTAACACGGTCGACGCAGACAATCGCGACTGCAACGGGCACGGCACGCACGTCGCGGGGACCGTCGGCGGGACCAAGTACGGAGTCGCCAAGCTCGCGAAGCTTGTCGGGGTTAAGGCTCTCAATTGCGCCGGCTCGGGAACCATGGCGGGAATAATCGCGGCTGTGAATTGGGTCACGGCGCATCATGTTGCCGACAAGTCCGTGGCGAACATGTCGCTTGGCGGAGGTAAGACTGAGGCGCTGAATCAGGCCGTGAATGAAATGGTTGACTCCGGCGTGTTCGCAAGCGTCGCAGCCGGTAACAGCAACCAGAGTGCTTGTAACTTTTCTCCGGCGAGTGCGCCGGCAGCGTTCACGGTCGCCGCGAGCGACTCCGAAGACCGCAAAGCGACGTTCTCGAATCACGGCCCATGCGTCGACGCCTACGCACCCGGGGTCGCAGTCCCCAGCGATTGGATCGGGAGCCCGACGGCGACCAACACGATCAGCGGTACCTCGATGGCCTCGCCGGTGGTGGCCGGCATTGCGGCGCTGTATCTCTCAGGTCATACGAGTACGCCCGCCGCGACCAGCGCGTGGATCGTGGATCACGCGACGACCGGCGTAATCAACGGTAACGCGGCAGATACGGTGAATCGCCTGGTAGAAAAGGCCGACCTCTAAGCCGCGTCCGTCGCCGCGCTGACGATACGAGCTGGAGAAGAACAAGAGCCCACCGGGGGACTCGAACCCCCAACCGCTTGATTACAAATCAAGTGCTCTGCCAGTTGAGCTAGGTGGGCACGCGTGGAGCAGTGTCGCACGGAGGCGGGCCGCCTCTTCCGGGCGGGCCGGGGGCGGGCCGGACGCCCGCGCCTACTCGCCCGACTCGGCCGTGAACGCGTGCTCGAGTGAACCGTGGCCGTTGCTCGAGAAGGTGGCATCGGCCAGTGGCGGAGTGGGTTCGGGAACCGCGTTCAGCCGTCGCTCGAGCTCGCCGAGGACGAGGCCGAACAGCAGGTGGCGGACCGACGCCTGCGCGAGCGCCTTGCGATTCCCCGCCAGCCTCGGGAGCTTCTTGCGCCTCGGGTGGAGGCGGTCTGACAACGACGCAAGCGGCCAGGTCGTGAAGTTCTCCGTCAGCGCCACGAGCGGCCCGCGGACGGCGGGCGGCAGCGGGATCACCGGCGCGATGTTCGCATAGATCGCGCCGAACACGGCGCCGTTCACGAGGTGCCACGCCAGCCCGGCGGGGTACCAGCTGTCGCTCGCGACGACCGCCCGGCCGAGCACTTCGATGTCGTCGTAGTCGTTCTCGAATAGGGCTTTGTCGAGCGGCTGCTCGAGCGCCCAGGCCGCGGACGCGATCGCGCCGGCGACGGCGCCTCTGAGTGTCCGGGTTCGATACACGCCGGAAGCCATGAGTCGCAACTGTAACGGCAGTGCCTGGCGTGGGTAGGGCAAAGTGCGATGGATCACAAAGCTCTGCACCGCCACGCGCGAGAGCGCGGAGTCAACTTCGTCGTCTACCTGATCGTCCGGGCGCTGTTCCAGCCGTTCTTCCATCTGTACTTCCGGCTGGCGCGGATCGGCCGAGAGCACATCCCGCAGGAAGGGCCGGTGATCGTCGCCGCCAACCACCGGAGCTTCCTCGATCCGTTCGTGATCGGGACGATGGCGCGGCGGCCGATGTACTACGTCGCCAAGGAGGAGCTGTTCGAGAAGCGGTGGATGGCGTGGGTGCTGAACGCGTTGGGCGCGTTTCCGGTCAAGCGCGGGATGGGCGACGAGGACTCGATCGACACCGCCAAGGCGATCCTCGCGCGCGGGGATATCGTGCTGATCTTCCCGGAGGGGACCCGGACGCGGCCGGGCTCGCTCGGCAAGCCCAAGCGCGGAGTCGGCCGGCTGGCGCTGGAGTCAGGTGCGCCGGTCGTCCCGGTGGCCGTGATCGGCACCGAGGACGTCCGCAGAGGATGGAGGATCCTCCCGCGCAAGGTGCGGATCCGCGCCGGGCGTGCGCTGCGCTTCCCCTGCGTCGAGCACGCCTCGCCGCAGCTCGCCGGAGCGGTCACCGACCGGATCTGGCCGTGCGTGATGCTCCAGTGGGAGTGGCTTGGCGGGCTCGCTCCGATCCGCCGTGCGGCGATCATCGGGGCGGGCTCGTGGGGAACCAGCCTCGCGGTCACGCTCGCGCGCGCCGGCGTCGAGGTCGATCTCGGCTGTCGCACCCAGGAGCAGGCCGACGAGCTCCGGGGCACCCGGCGCAACCAGCGCTACCTACCGGACGTCGAGCTGCCGGACTCGGTCAGGGCGCTCCGCGCCGCCGAGCTGCAGCTCGGGCACCACGATCTGATCTGTCTCGCGGTGCCGGCGCGCTCGCTGCCCAGCGTGATGGCGGCGCACGGCGAGTGGATCCCCCGCCGCGCCGGGGTGCTGATGCTTTCGAAGGGGTTGGTGCCGCCGTTGGGCACGATCCCGTCGGCGTTTGCGGCTGAGCGATGCGGCGCCCGTGCGGCGGCGGTACTCGGAGGCCCCGCGCACGCTGCCGAGGTGCTCGAGAATGGCGCGTCGGTCGTGCTGGCCGCGCACGACCGTGGGTTCGCGCGGCAGCTGAAAGATGTGATGCGCAGCGCCGGCCTCGACGTGTCGGTCACCGTTGACGTGACGGGCGTCGAGCTGGCCGGCTGCGCGAAGAACGCCGCCGCGCTCGCTGCCGCCGCGGCATCCGTCGCTGGACCGAACATCGCGGGCGCGGCCGCGGGCAAGGTGTTCGCCGAGGTCGACGCGCTTGCGCGCCTACACGGAGGCCGGCCGGAGACGTTCGCGGGCCTGGCCGGGGTGGGGGACCTGGTCGCGACCGTCGGCGCCGCCGGCTCGCGCAACCGCCGGGCCGGGGAGCTGCTCGCGCAGGGCGTGCCGGGGCCCGAGATCGTCGATGCGCTCGGACAGACGGCGGAGGCGGTCGACTCGGTGCCGCTGCTGGCCAACGTCGCCCGCGACGCCAATGTCGATGCGCCGGCGCTGACCAGCCTCGCCGCGCTGGTCGAGGGCAAGATCGAGCCCGAGCGGTGGACGGCAACCGTCACGGATCCGGCCTGGCTTCGGAAGAAGACGACTGTCCGCGCGGCCTGACCGCGGCTACGCTCCATGTTGTGCTCGAGCCACTACCCAGGGACAAGGCGGAGCTCGACGCGCGGTTCTCGGAGCTGTACCGCACGCACCTGCGCGACGTCTACTCGTACAGCTACTACCGGGTCGGCAACCACCACGATGCCGAGGACCTCACCGAGCAGACCTTTCTGCAGGCGTACCGGCACTTCGAGCGCGCGTTGCGCGAGTCCAACGGCCGGCCGCTGCGCCCGTGGCTCATTCGCATCGCCCACAACCTCGCGGCCAACTTCTACCGCGACCGCTCGCGCCGGCCGGAGTCGGCGATCGAGGACGCGGGAATGGTGTCGGCTCCGCACACAACCGAATCGATCGTCGAAGGTCGCGAGGAGCTCAGGGCGATCCTGGAGGGCGTGCAGAAGCTTCCCGACGACCGGCGCGAGGCTCTGATCATGCGCTTCGCGCTCGGCATGGACAACCGCGAGATCGCGCGGGCACTCGGACGCTCAGACGGCGCGACGAAGGTGCTGCTGCACCGCGCGATCCGGCAGCTCGAGGGGATCGTCGCCGAGGACACCGGCAAGGCTGGAGCGCGATGAACGCCAGCGCCGCCGAGTTCGAATCGCTCCTGCGCCAGGCGCTGCAGCCGGTCGACCCGCCGGCTGACCTGGTCGAGCGGCTCGAGATCACACTCGTCAGCTTGACCGCGGCCGCCCAGGAAGAGCTCGAGGCGTGGGAGCTGTCCGCGATGCGTGACCCGCGCAACTGGATCCGTCCGGCCGCCGCTGCGGTGGTCGGCGTGAGCGCAGGGACCGCGCTCGTCGCGCTGCGGGTGCGTTCGCGGCATCGCTCCCGGCGCCAGCAGTCGCGCAACCCGTTCGAGCTCGCCGCACGGACGCTGCGAGACGCTGCGGACGAGGCGCGGCGCCTCTCGCCGAAGCGCTGATCAGCGTCGGCGGGCCGCGCCGACGCCGCTGCTAGCGTCACCCACCATGGCCGTCTGCTACCGCCACCCGTCGCGCGAGACGGGGGTGTCGTGTTCCTCCTGCGGCCGGCCGATCTGCCCCGACTGCATGACCCCGACTTCGGTTGGGATGCGGTGCCCGGAGTGCTCGCGTGAGCGCACCAAGGTGAGGACGGCGCGGTCGATCGGGGGTGGAAGGCCTGTCGTGACGCAGGCATTGATCGCGATCAACGTGGTCGCGTTCCTGGTGGAGTTGGCCGGCGGCGCGACGCTCAGCTCTGGGGGTGGGGGGACGATCTGGACAAACGGCGTGCTGTTCGGACCCTCGATCCACATCCAACACGAGTACTGGCGACTCGTCACCGGCGGGTTCCTCCACGACGGGTTCCTCCACATCCTCGTCAACATGGTGTCGCTGTACTTCGTGGGGATGGTGCTCGAACCGGCGATCGGGCATGTCAACTTCGCGGCCGTGTACTTCGCGTCGCTGCTGGCCGGCTCGTTCGGGGCGCTCCTGTTTCAGCCCGGTGTACAGACGGTCGGCGCATCCGGCGCGATCTTCGGCATCTTCGGGGCGCTGATCATCGTCGCCTACCACCGCGGAATCCCGATCTGGCAGAGCGGCCTCGGATTTGTGCTCGTGTTCAACCTGCTGTTCTCGTTCACGGCCTCCGGGATCTCGGTCGGCGGCCACCTCGGGGGACTCGTCGCGGGGCTGATCTGCGGCGAGATGATCGTTCAGTGGACCGAGCGCCGGCGGATGCCCGGGCTCGCGCTGGCTGGGATCGCGGCGGTCGGAATCGTCAGCGTGATCGGCGCGATCGCCGTCGCGGGCAGCCACGGCCTGACGCCGCACGGACTCACGCTGTAGCGCCGCCGGTGCGGCTCTACGACGCCGCGCGCACCGAGTCGTAGAGCCGCTGGAGATCGTCGAGCAGGCGCGCAGCCGAGAACCGGTTGCGCACGTCCTCGCGGGCCGCGGCTCCAAGTCGCTCGCGCTCCTCGGGACGGTCCATCAGCTCCGCGGCGGTCTCGGCCAGTGCGGCTGGATCGCCGGGCGGGACGAGGCGACCCGTGACGCCGTCGCGGATGATCTCCGGAAGGCCGCCGTGGGCGCTGGCGATCACGGCGCACCCGGCGGCGGCGGCCTCGATCGCCGCGCCGGGGAGCGGATCGGGCTCGGTAGAGGGGACCGCGACAAGGTCCGCGGCGCCGAGCACCGTCTCGACGTCGTCGCGGAAGCCGAGCAACCTGACCCGGCGCTCGACGCCGAGGCGGCGGGCAAGCTCGAGCACGCGCTCGGTTCGCGACTCGGCCCCGGGCCACGCCTCGCCCGCGATCAGCCCCACCGCACGACGATCGCTGAGCGCCGGCTCGGCGAGCGCGCGAACCAGCACGTCCTGGCCCTTCCAGTCGGAGATCCTGCCGAGCACCGCGATCGCCGGCTCGGCGAGGTCGAGCCCGAGTGCGCGCCTGGCGGTCTCGCGCGGCGGCCGGTCGAGCTCCAGCGCCAGTCCATCGTGGACCACCTGAACGCGGCCGGCCCCGCGGAACTGAGCGGCGGTCGCCTCCGAGACGCACGGCAGCGCGGCGGCGGTCGTCAGCAGCGATCGGTAGCGCGGCCACAGCCGCCCGAACCTCGAATAGATCTCGCGCACGTGCCAGACGTGGGGGACCCGGCCGAGCGCGGCGGCGGCCGCGCCGCCCAGCACCACGGAGGTGTTCGAATGGACGAGCGCTACGTGACGGCGGCGCACGAGCGTGCCGAGCACCGCCGCATCACGAGCGAGCGCGGCGGCGACCGACGCGATCCCGCGCACAGTCGCGTGCTCGCGCCTGAGCACGCTCAGCGCGTGCACCCGCACCTCGACGCCCGCCTGGCGGAGGTCGTCGGCGAGCGGCCCGTTCGATGGCAGTACCACCAGCGGCCGGTAGCGTTCCGGATCGAGGCGCGAGGCGATCAGCTCGAGCTGGCGATCGGCGCCATAGCGGCCGCTCGACGAGTGGAGCAGCAGGACGGTCGCGGGACCGGGGCTCAAACCTAGACGTCGACGGTCAGCGCCCGTCCCGGCGCCTCGGGGACCAGCTCCGGGTGCAGGATGTGGGCCAGCAGCTCGAGGCCGTCGACGATCCGCGGGCCGGGCCTCGAGAAGTACGACGCCGCGTCGACCGCCACGACCTCGCCGGCGCCAAGCCTCGCGAGCTGGTCGCGATGCATCTCCGCCTCGCGATACGCGAGCTCGGCGCCGAAGCCGCACGGCATCACGATCACGATGTCAGGCTGAACGGCCGCTACCTCCTCCCAGCTGCGCTGCTCCGAGTGCTCGCCCGCGAATCCGAGCGCGTCCTCGCCGCCCGCGTACTTGATCAGCTGGGGAGTCCAGTGCCCGGCGACGAACGGCGGATCGAGCCACTCGAGCGCCACGACCCGCGGCCGCCTCCGGGCGCCGCGGACGGCGAGCCGGACGCGGTCGATCCGAGCCGACGCGTCGTTGACGAGCTCGACCGCCGCGTCCTTGGCATCGGTGGCCTGGGCGAGCGTCCGGGCGTCGCCGAGCACCTCTCCGACGGTGCGCGGGTCGAGCGAGACCACGCGCGGGCGCGACTCGAGCTCCTGGGCGATCGTGCGCACGTCGTCGAAGGAGACCGCGCACACCGTGCATAGCGCCTGGGTGACGATCAGGTCGGGCTCGAGCTCGCGAAGCCGCTCGACGTCGAGCTCGTAGATCGACTGTCCTGCGAGCGTGCGCTCCTTGACCGCCGCGTCGATCTGCGCGGTGCTCAACCCCGACGGCAGCACGTCGCGCGTGACCTTCGGCAGCTCGGCGACCGCCGGTGGAAAATCACATTCGTGCGTGACGCCCACAACCTGTTCAGCGAGGCCCAGCGCGAACAGCATCTCCGTCGCGGAAGGTACGAGGCTTACGATCCGCATCGGCCGGGTTTGGGTCCGCACGCCAGGCGGGAAGCTAGAGACTGAACCACTCCGAACATTTCCGAGGGGGACGATATGCCAGATCTTCTGCGCGATGACGACATCGCTTCGAGGCTAGAGGGCAGCGAGTGGCAGCGGGAGGGAGACGAGATCGTGCGCGAGCTCAAGTTCGAGGACTTCGCGGCCGCGATGGCGTTCGTCAACCGGGTCGCGGAGGTCGCCGAGCAGGCCAATCATCATCCCGACATCCTCGTCCACGGGTGGAACAGGGTACGGCTCAGCCTCACCAACCATTCGGCCGGCGGACTCACCGACGCCGACTTCGAGATGGCCGGCACGATCGACGAACTCAATTATTGAATTGCGATCCCCGGCTGGTGCTAGCGTTCCGCGCGTCGCTGAATGAACGACGATCCACCCCGAAGTAGCGGCGGCGCCAGAGCGGGCTCGAGCGCGCCGCGGCCGTGATTGGCCTGTACATAGTCCTCGCCGGCCTGCTGGTGCTGGTGAACGCGTTCTTCGTGATCGCCGAGTACGCACTGGTGCGATCGAGCCGCGCGCGACTGGAGACAATGGCGGACGAGGGCCTCCGCGGGGCGCGTTTGGCGCTCGAGGAGCTCGACCAGATCGGCGACTACATCTCGGCGTGCCAGGTCGGGATCACGATCGCCTCGATCGCGATCGGGGCGCTGGGTGTACCCGCGATCGCGCACGCGTTCGAGAAGCTGTTCGGCGGCGCCGCCCATGACGCGGCCGCGATCGCGATCTCAGTGGTGATCTCCTACCTGCTGATCACCACCTCGCAGAGCGTGATCGGCGAAATCGTCCCGAAGCTCTACACGATCCAGCACGCCGAAGGGCTGGCGCGGCGGATCGCGCGTCCGCTGCGCTTCTTCCGGGTCCTGTTCCACCCGTTCATCCTGCTGCTGAACGGAGCGTCGAAGTCGATCCTGCGGATGCTGGGCACGGATCCGAACGCCACGGACGCAGGCGGGACGCCGGAGGAGCTCAAGCGGCTAATCGCCCAATCCCAGACGGGCGGACAGATCGACGTCGGCGAGGCGAGCATGCTGACCGGCGTCTTCCACCTGCACGAGCAGGAGGCTCGCAACGTGATGACACCGATTCCAGCGGTGGTCACCGTCGATCTGTCCGAGACGGTCGAGGTCGCGCTGCGCCGCTGCGTGTCGACCGGGCACTCGCGACTGGTCGTGACCGAGGACCAAAACCAGGACCGTGTGAAGGGGATCGTGCACGTCAACCAGCTGGTCAAGCTGATGATGTCCAAGGGCATGGAGGCCCACTTCGAGGGCCTGGTTCGCGCGGCGCCGATCGTCCCCGAGACCAAGCCGCTCGACGACCTGCTCGCCGACCTCCAGCGGGAGCGGACCGAGCTCGCGATCGTGATCGACGAGTACGGTCGGACCGCCGGGATCGTGACGATCGAGGACATCATCGAGGAGGTGGTAGGAGAGATAGCCGACGAGACCGATCCGGCGGGCGGCGCCGTGCGGAGGCTCGCCAACGGCGACTGGTTCGTCCGGGGCCACGTCGCGGTCTCCGATCTGCCGGACTACGGCCTCGAGCTCCCCGTTGACACCGACGCGTACAACTCGGTCGGCGGGTTCGTGTTCGCGGCGCTCGGCCGGCTGCCGAAGCGCGGCGACACGATCACCGCCAACGGCTACTCGATCCGGGTCGAGTCGGTCCGCCAGAACCGGATCGAGGCGGTCAGGATCCGCGAGCGGGGGCGGCACCGCCGCCCCGAGCCGGCCCACGAGGGCCGCGAGTAGGCCGCCGGCAGCGCGCCTCAGTCGGTGGGGGCGAAGCCGGCCCACAAAGGGCCGGCTCCATCTCTCCTCTCAACCACCGGGAGGGTCCACGCCAGCGGCCGGATTATCGGCACCGGCGCGCGGCGGTCCCCGGCGTTGCCTGTTGCGACGGATCGTAACGAATGATGCGAGGTTGCGCGAGTGGATTCGCGCGCAACAAAAAGAGCCGGCCCGCTCGAGGCGGGCCGGCCCGGTGCTTCTGGGGAGGAGGTGCTGCTATGAGGTACGTCGCGAGAGGAATACTCGGCGCTGACCCTCAACGGGCGCTAAATAGTTCCTCGGAGGTTTGTGAGGCTGCGCTGCGCGCGCCGTCAGTCGTATGAATAGAAGCCCCGGCCGGTCTTGCGGCCGAGCGCTCCCTCCTCGGCGAGCGCGATCAGTTGCTCGGGGACATCCGCGCCGATCGACTCGCCGATCGCCTGCGAAACGTCGAGGCCGACGTAGTCGAGCAGCGCCAGCGGGCCCATCGGCATCCCGGCGCCCAGCGACATGCACCGGTCGACGTCCTCGGCGGGCATCCCGCTCTCCTGCATCAGCTCGACGGCGCTGAACAGGTACGGGAACAGCAGCCGGTTGACGACGAACCCGGGCGAGTCGGGCACCTGCACCGGGGTCTTGCCGATCGCCTCGGCGAGCGCCCGGGCGCGGGACCGGGTGTCCTCGTCGGCCGCGGGCGGAAACGCGAGCTCGACCAGCTTCATCCGCGGAACGGGGTTGAAGGGGTGAAAGCCGACGAACCGCTCCGGGTGCCCGCTGGCCGTCGCGAGCTCGGAGATCGACAGCGACGAGGTGGTGGTCGCAAGGATCGCGTTCGGCTCCGCGTGCTTGGAGAGCTCGCCGAGCTCGGCGAGGATCTCCGACTTCATCCCATGGTGCTCGACGACGGCTTCGACCAGGAAGGTGGCCGAGTCGAGCCCGGCCAGGTCGGTGACGATCGTGACGCGGTCGGGGTCGACCTCGCCGCCGAGGAGCTTCGTGCAGTTGCGCGAGATCGTCGCGTGCGCGCGCTTGGCGGACTCGGAAGACCGAGCCCAGAGCAGCACTTGGCCGTTCCTGGCGGCGGTGGCGGCGAGGCCGCAGGCGATCGCGCCTGAGCCTGCGATTCCGAGTCGTTCCTCCACGTTCAAGCTCCTCCTGTATCGAGATGCGGGCGCGGGCCGTCGGCACCCGCACGCGGAAGCTGATCCGCGGTCGCGAGGGCCGTCCGGTCCCGGTCGCCGGGGTACAGTAGTACGTGGATTTGATTACCGGCGCCGCCCCTTCGGCGGCCGGGACCTCCGACCGCCGGACCGGCGGTTCGACCTTCGAGGAGACAAGGAGCCGCTAGATGCCGTTTGAAGGCCGTGAGGTAGTGATCGTCGAGGCCGCCCGCACCCCGATTGGCCGGGGACACCCGGAGAAGGGCTACTACAAGGACACGCACCCGAACGAGCTGCTGGGGGCCGCCTACCGGGCAGTCGTCGAGCGCTCCGGGATCGAGGCCGAGCAGGTTGAGAACGTGATCGCCGGTTGCGTGGCGCAGTTCGGCCCGCAGGGGCTGCACGTCGGCCGCAACGCGTGGCTGCAGCAGGGCTTCCCGATCGAGACTTCGGCGACGACGATCGATCTGCAGTGCGGCTCCGCGCAGCAGGCGGTCAACCTCGCCGCCTCGCAGATCGCCTCCGGCGTCCACGACGTCGTGATCGGCGGCGGTGTCGAGCACATGGGCAAGCTGCCGTTCGCGGCGACGATGAAGACCCAGGAGGAGTTCGGGTACGCGTTCACGCCGGAGCTGCTGGCCCACCACAACGTGCAGGGCCAGGGGCTCGGCGCCGAGATGATCGCCGAGGAGTACGAGATCCCCAGGCACGATCTCGACGAGCTCGCGCTCCGCTCGCACCAGCTCGCCCATCGCGCGACCGAGGAGGGACGCTTCGAGCGCGAGACGATCCCGATGCGGGTCAACGGCGACACGTACGTCACCGACCAGGGGATCCGACCGGACACGAGCCTCGAGGCGCTCAGCCAGCTGAAGACGGTGTTCAAGGAGGACGGCGTGATCACCGCCGGCAACTCGTCGCAGATCTCCGACGGCGCGGCCGCCGTGCTGCTGATGACGCGCGACAAGGCCAGTGAGCTCGGGCTGACGCCGCGGGCCAAGATCGTCGACCAGATCACGGTCGGCTGCGACCCCGTGAAGATGCTCGAGGGCCCGATTCCGGCCACCGCGAAGACGCTCGAGCGCAACTCGATGACGATCGACGACATCGACCTGATCGAGATCAACGAGGCGTTCGCGCCGGTCGTCGCGGCGTGGCGCAACGTCCACAAGCCCGACATGGACCGGGTCAACGTCAACGGCGGCGCGATGGCGCTCGGCCACCCGCTGGGATCGACCGGAGCCCGGCTGATCACGACGCTCCTGCACGAGCTCGAGCGCTCCGACAAGGAGGTCGGGTTCGTGACGATGTGCTGCGGCGGCGGGCTCGGGACGGCGACGCTGATCCAGCGGGTCTGAGCCGCGGCCGACAGAATTCCCCTATTCCGGGTAGCTATTCTTACCTATAGCGGACCCGATGCAGAGAGGATGTGAACGATGGCTCTGACGATTGGCGATACGGCCCCCGACTTCGAGGCGAACAGCACCGAAGGCCCGATCAGCTTCCACGACTGGCTCGGCGATTCGTGGGGGGTGCTGTTCTCGCACCCGAAGGACTTCACCCCGGTCTGCACGACCGAGCTCGGCTACATGGCCAGGATCAAGCCCGAGTTCGACCGCCGCGGCGTCAAGATCATCGGCATCTCGGTCGACTCGACCGGCGATCACGAGGGCTGGGCGAAGGACATCGAGGAGACCCAGGGCACCGCGCCCAACTATCCGATCATCGGCGACGACGACTTCAACGTCGCGACGCTTTACGGGATGCTGCCGGCCGGTACCTCGGGCGATGCCAAGTCGCGCACGCCCGCGGACAACCAGACCGTCCGCAACGTGTTCGTGATCGGGCCCGACAAGAAGATCAAGCTGATCCTCGTGTACCCGATGACGACCGGGCGGAACTTCGACGAGGTGCTGCGGGTGATCGACTCGCTGCAGCTCACCGCCAACCACAAGGTGTCGACGCCCGCGCAGTGGAACCCGGGCGACGACGTGATCATCGCCGGCTCGGTGTCCGACGAGCAGGCGAAGGAGATCTTCGGCGAGTGGGAGTCGCCGAAGCCCTATATCCGGATCGTTCCGCAGCCGAGCTAGGACTCAAAGCTTCACGAGCCGATCGCCGACCCGGATCGTTCCGGGTGCGATCACGCGTGCGTTGATCCCGCGCAGGTTGAGCTCGCGGCCCACCTTCGAGTTGACGAGCTTCTGCGCATCCAGTCCGAACCGGCGCAGGAACTTGCCGCAGCCGGTGTGTGGAACGGCCGTCACCTCGATCACGGCGTCGCCCACCGCCAGGCGGGTGCCCGGCGGCAGGTTGGCGTGGCCCAGGTCGAGGTCGACGTACAGCTGGTCGCCCGCCAGCGCCCAGCGTTCGCGCTCGCCGGCGAACAGCGCGGCCGCTCGGGCGTTCATCAGCGTCAGCTGAGTATCGGGGTCGACGGGCTTGCCGGCCGCTTGTAGCCTGGCGAGCCAGCTGTCCCCGGCGAGGCCCACGCTCGGATCGACGCGCGCGCTGTCGAGCACCTCGCGCCGGCCCTCGGCAGGCCGGCGCGCGATCAGCTCGACTACGCCTCCGTCGCGCGGTGAGCAGCGGATCTCGTCCAGGTTTGCGTCGGCCTCGAGCAGCACTGCTGCCCGATTGTCTCAGCCCTGCTGCTCGGTCGTCAGTCGCTCACTCGTGGTCATCGGATCCATTCTCGGAAGTCAGCCACCGGAACCCGGCCACGTCCGGCGCCGCGGGCAGCGGGCTTGACGGTAGGCCGGCGGGCGGGTCATCGACGTTGTACCCCGACGGCGCGAGGTCATTCGGCGTGTCGGGGTGGAACACCGAGGCGAGGTACTGCGCCTGGCCGCGCCCGGGCCCGAGCTCGAACTGGCCGCCGCCGTATGCTCCGATCCCGCGCTCAGCGCAGTAGTCATAGGCGTCGCAGAGCCGCTTCAGCCCGCCGATCCGCGACGGCTTCAGGTTCACCATCCGGGGCGGGAACGGCAGCGCCTCGATGTCGTCGATCGAGTGGATCGGCGCGTCCCAGGTGATCCGGTCGTGCTCGCCGGCCAACACGGCGGCGGTCTCCGGCGTGACGACGTCCGGGTCCTCGAGCCAAGCGTCGGGGAACGCGTCGACGACGCGCTGGTACAGCACCGGGTCCGGCGGCTGATCGACGATCGTGCCGCGGTACAGCGCCTTGAAGTCGATCGAGTCGACCGCGCCGGTCTGCACGAGCGCATCGAACAGCTCCGGCGTCCAGTTGCTGGTCGCGTCGAGCTTGAAGCGGAGCGTCGGGTATCGATCGAGCCGGCGCTCGATCGGCCCGATCGTCGCCGGGTCGCCGAGCCGCAGCGACACGACGAACGTCAGCGGGCTCGGCTCGCGCCCGAGCACCTCGTGCAGCGGCTTGCCCGCCTGCCGCAGCGCCAGGTCGAGTGCCGCGCTGTGGAACGTCCACCTGCGGTACAGCCGCGAGACGTCGCGCTCCGGGGGCACCGGGAACAGGTCGAGCGAGTCGATCAGCGCGCAGAACTCGTCGAGCGTGTACCTGCCGCCGAGCTCATGGACGGCGCCTGCCTCTTGCAGCGCCGTCTGGTCGACGGCGTCGTAGACGACGTCCTCGCCGACGCCCTCGAGCCCCCCGCCGTGCAGATGCACGACGGTCGTGAGCCGTTCGAAGCCGCTCGAGACCTGAAGGCAAAGGCCCTCGAGGCTGTACCGATCGACGTCGAGCGGGAGCCCGGCGAGCAGGTCGAAGGTGCTCAACCGGCCTGCGCCCCCGCGCTCTGGAGCCGGGCGACCAGCTCCTCGAGGCGAAGCTCCTCGAGCCCGCTCGAGACGGCGTCGAGCTCGGCGGCGCAGTACTCGACGAGATCCCGCCCCTCCTTGACCAGGTCGAGCGTCTCTCGCAGCCCGGCATCGCCAGAGTCGAGCCGGCGGATGATCTCCTCGATCCGGGTGAGCGCCGTCTCGTAGCTTCGCTCGTCGGTCATTCTCCGACCCGTGCCCTGACGCGGCCGTCGTGGAAGCGCACCCCGATTGCTCGTTGCTCGCGGGCGGCGGCGGCGGAGGTCACCGGGTCGCCGGACTCGTCCTCGACGAGCGCATAGCCGCGCGCGAGCGTGCGGTCCGGGTCGTGAGCCGCAAGCGCGAGCGAAAGCCGCTCGAGCTCGCCCCGCCGCCGAGCGTGCTCGGGACCGGCAGAGCGAGCAGCGATTCGGCCGAGCACGAGCAGGTGCGTCGAGGCCAGCGACCGTCTTTCTTCGCCCGCCCGGTTGGCGCTCGCGCGCAGCTCGCGAAGCAGCTGGTGAAGGTGACGCCGGTGGCGCGCGACGTGCTGGCTCGGCGAGCGCGACAGGTGCGCGAGCGTCGTCGCGCGCGCGACGATCGCGCGCCGGCCGTGGCCGTGCAGCCGGCGTGCGAGCGAGGTCAGCTCGGTGCGCGCAGTGCGGCAGTCGATCCCGACGGCGGTCTCAGCGGCGTGGGTCGGGGTCGAGCACGACACGGCCGCCACGTCGTCGATCAGGGTCCGATCGGTGTGGTGTCCGACGGACGAGATCACGGGCACGCGCAACAGCGCGACCGTGCGGCACAGCGCCTCGTCGCAGAACGCGAACAGGTCCGCCAGCGAGCCGCCACCGCGCGCGACGATCACCACCTCGACCTCCGGCGTCGCCGCGAGCTCGCGCAGCGCGGCCGCGATCCGGGGCGAGGCGTGGCGATCCTGGACGGGCGCGAACGCCCACACCAGGCGCCCCGCCCAGCCCCGCCGCTCCAGCCCGGCGAGCACGTCGTGGCGGGCTTTGCCCTGCTCGCCCGTGACGACCCCGATCGTCCGTGGCAGGAGCGGGCGTGACAGCCGCTTCTGGAGCTCGAACAGGCCGTCGGCGTCGAGCTTGCGGCGTAGCCGCTCGAGCTGCACGAGCAGGTCACCCTCACCGGCGACCCGGAGCTCGGAGACCGCGAAACTGAACGACGGGGAGGATGTGGAGCTGCCCGGGTAGTAGTCGCAGCCTCCACCGACGACGACGCGAAGCCCGTCCGCGAGCGTCACCCCGAGCGCGTCGAACTCGTTGCGCCACATCGAGCACGGCAGCGCGCCGCGGGAGTCGCGGAGCTCGAAGTAGACCCGTGCTCGCGCGGCCCGGAACCCCCACATCTCGCCGACGAGCTGGACGCGCGCGAACTCCTGGAGGCGGCGCTTCAGCTGCTCCGCGTAGGAGCCGACCGGATACGGACCGGGCAGGTCGCAGTCAGGTATCGCTTCGGCGCCGCTCGGATCGGGTGAGACGCTCACCCCTCCAGGCTATCCAGACGGGTAGTGCTCTCGTGCAATCTCAGCGTCGACGTCCGGGGCCAGCAGCTCCGGATCGGCGGTCTCGCCCCAGCGGCGGTGGAAGAAGTCGGCGTAGAACGGCCACGAGGCGAACATCAGCACGACACCGAGGATCAGACCACCGATCCCGACGAGGATCGGGGTCTGGATACCAAGCAGCGCCTTGGAGTAGTTGTTCCCGGCCTTCGAGTAGTAGCTGTACGCCTTGACGCCGATTCCGATCAGCATCAGCCCGCCCACGAACGGGATCAGGCCGGCGAACAGGAACGTCTTCAAGCTGTCGAACAGGTGCTTGCGGAAGTAGAACGCGCACGCGAGGCCCGTGCAGCCGTAGTAGAAGCAGACGGCGAACCCGAGCGCGGAGATCGTGTCTCCGAGCACGTTCTGGCTCGGGTTGAACGCGAGCAGCGCGATCGTCCACACGATCGACAGGCCGCCCATCAGCAGGGTGGAGAACGACGGCGTCAGGAACCGCGGGTGGATGCGGCCGAACGCGGAGGGGATCGCCTTCCACTTCGCCATCGACAGCGTCGTGCGTGCGGTCGGCAGGATCGTGGTCTGGGTCGACGCCGAGGCGGAGGTGAGGACGGCGATGATCACCAGCTTGTTCAACGGCGACCCGAACACGTTCGTGGCCAGCGAGTTCAGGACATCGCTGGAGTTGTTGGACAGGAACGCCGTCCCGTGGTACGCCTGGGCTGCGACCGTGGTGAGGACGTAGATCAGCAGCAGGATCACGGTCGAGACGATCGCCGCCTTGCCGGGGCCGCGGCGCGAGTCGCGCGACTCTTCGTTCACGGCGACGCCCGAGTCCCAGCCCCAATAGATGAAGATGCCCAGTAGGACGGCATCAATCAGCGCGCTCCAGCCCATGTCGAACGGGTTGAACCACGACGCCGAGACATGGATCGAGTGGGCGGGGTTGTTCGCGTACACCTTGATCAGCGTCACGACTACGAACAGCGTCAGCGTGGCCAGCTCGAAGCCGAGCAGGAAGGTCTGCACGCGGGCCGACAGCTCGATTCCGCGATAGCAGATCCACGTCATGAGCGCGATCCAGATCATGGCGCCGACGATCAGCATGACGTTGGAATGGGCAGCCCAGTGCCAGCTGAAGAGCAGGTACGTGTAGTTGCTCGCGATCGCCGCCAGCGACGCCATCACGATGATGTCCGCGAGGAAGATCGCCCAGCCGTTGATCCACCCGAGCTGCGGCCCCCACGCGCGCGACACCCACGCGAACGAGGTGCCGGCGTCGGGGTCGGCGAAGTTGAAGTAGCGGTAGCCGACCGAGACGAACAGGATCGGGATGAACGACACGATCATGACCGCCGGGGCGTGGGTTCCGACGCCCGTGACGGCGACGATGAAGCCGAGCGTCGCCGCGAGGCTGTACGCGGGCGCCGTCGACGCGACCGCGATCACCAGGTTCGAGATGTACCCGAGTGCGTCGCGTTTGAGGCCCTTGTGGCCGGGCAGCGACTGATCGTCGACGGGCTCCCGCGGGGCAGTGACTGCTGCGCTCTCCATCCGAACCCCTCCTCCTCGGCCTCTGGACGCAAGCTCCCGCCGCCCGAACGCTACGGTAAACGGCGGGTGGACCGCAACTTCACACGCCAGCTGCACGTCGCCGTGCTCGGGGCGGCGGGGACGATCGCGCCGGCGATCGTCCGCGACCTGGCGGAGTCGGCGGAGGTCGCCGAGCTGACGCTGCTTGACCTCGACCCGCAGCGGGCCGCCGCGATCGCGGCGTCAACCGGCGCCCGGAGGGCGACGGCTCGCGCGGTCGACGCTACGGACGTCGACGCGTTGGCCACGGCGCTCGAGCACGTCGACGTGCTCGTCAACGCGGCGTCCTACCGAATCAACCTCCCGGCGATGGAGGCCTCCCTGCGTGCGGGGTGCAACTACCTGGACCTGGGCGGCCTTTACTGGATCACCCAGCGCCAGCTTGAGCTGTCCGGCCGCTTCGAACAGGCCGGGCTGCTCGCCGTGCTCGGGATCGGATCGAGCCCCGGCAAGACCAACCTGATGGCGGCGCGCGCGGTCCGCGAGCTGGACGGTCCGCCGCGCACGATCGAGGTGGCGGCCGCAGGTCGCGACTTCGGCCCGATCGACGACGACCGGCTTCGGCCCCCGTACGCGCTCCAGACGCTGCTCGACGAGCTGACCATGCAGCCGGTCGTGATCCGCGACTCGGAGGTCGAACGGATCCCGCCGCTGAGCGACGGCGGAGAAGTCGAGTTCGGGCCTCCGATCGGGACCGCCGCGACGGTCTACACCCTGCACTCCGAGCTCGCGACGTTCCCCGGCAGCTTCGGGTGCCAGGGTGCGAGCTTCCGGCTGTCGCTGGCCGCTCCGCTACTGGCGCGGCTGCGGGCGCTCGTCGGAGCGACGGCCGAGGAGGTCGCGGCAGCGGCCCGCGAGGCGGCGTCGCCGACCGCACACACGGTCTCGGTCCATCTCGTCACGGTGACAGGCGCGGATGGGGAGACGGTCAGGGCCCGGGCGGTGAGCGATCCCCATTTCGGCCTCGGCGGGTCGGTCGTGTCGACGGCGGCGCCCGCGGCCGCGGCGGTCAGGCTGCTCGCACGCGGATCGCTGACCGCAGTCGGCGCCCATCCGCCGGAGCGCTGCATCGATCCCGACGAGCTGTTCGCCGAGCTTCAGCTGCGGGGCTGCAGCGTGGCAGTCGGCTGAGCAGCCGGCTGGTCGCGCAGCCATCGCACCGTCTGCGCGATCCCATCCTCGAGCCTCGTCCCCGCCTCCCAGCCGAGTACACGGCGAGCCTTCTCGACCGACGGCCAGCGTCGCTGAACGTCGACCTTGAAGCTCGGCAGGTGCTCGAACTCGAGCTCGCCCAGGTCGTTTCCACACGCCTCCCAGATCAAGGACGCGATCTCCGCAACGGTCAGCTCCCGCGAGGCGGAGATGTTGAAGTCCTCGTTCTCGCCGGACGGCGACGCCATCGCGGTGACGATCCCGTCGGCGATGTCGTCCACGTGCGTAAGCGTGCGCGTCTGCTCGCCGGACCCGAAGATCTGCAGCGGCCGCTGGCGGGCGAGCGCCTTGAAGATCAGATCGGGAACCGCGTGCGCGATCCCCGGCTCGCCCGGATCGGGCAGCTCGCCCGGCCCGTACGCGTTGAACGGCCTGCAGATCGTGAATCGCAGGCCGTGCTGATCGTGCGCCGCTCGGGCGTAGACCTCGCCGGCAAGCTTCGAGAACCCGTACGCCGAATGCGGCGCCGGGCAGTCGAGCAGGTGCTCCTCGGGGGTGGGGAACTCGGTGGCCCGCTCGAACACCATCGAGGACGACACGTACACCGTGCGCTGCACCTCCTCCTCGATCGCGGCGCGGACGACCGCGCCGGTGAGCGCGTTGTTGACCTCGGTGAGCGTGAACGGCAGCTGGTGGAAGTTCGCGATGCCGCCGACGATCGCCGCGAGGTGGATCACGTGCGAGCACCCAGCGATCGCCGCCCGTGCGTGCTCGGCAGAGCGCAGGTCGGCGGTGTGGATCTCGGCCGCCTCGCGCATCCAGTCGGGGGCCTGACGCTGGTCGGAGACGCGCACCTCCCATTGGGGGTCGCCGAGCAGCCGCTTGACGACGGCCGCGCCGATCGCCCCAGCGCCGCCGGTGACCAGCACCCGGCTCACGCGGTGGCGGCGGTCCCCAGCATCGCTGCCGACTCGGCCGCGTACGCGAACACCTGGGCGGTTCCAAGCGCGTTCCACGGGTCGACCAGCAGGCAGTCCGGCGAGGCCGCCGCGAGGATCGTGCGGAGTGCGTCGGCGCCCTCGAACTCGGAGTGATTGGTGGCGACGATCACCACGTCGGCTCCGTGAACGGCCTCCGCGAGCGGCATCGTCGGCGTGGCCGCGTGCGGATCGCAAACGGCGACGTCGGCCAACTCTCGCTCGAGCAGCCGGATTAGCTTCGGGGACAGCGAGTCGCGTTCGTCGTCGGTGTCGCGCTTGAAGGTCAGCCCCAGTACCGCAACCTTGCGCTCCGACAGCTCTGAGACGCGGCGCTTGATCCCCTCGACCAGGAACAGCGGCACCGCCTCGTTGACGCGCGAGACGGCGAGCAGCATCCCGGGGGCGTTCGAGCGCTCCTCGGAGAACACGAAGTCCTTGCGCAGGCATGCTCCCGCCGTCAGCCCCGGCATCGCGATCCCGCCGCGCGGGTAATCGTGGTTGATCAGGTCGATCACCTCGAACACGTTCGCTCCGTAGCGCTCGCAGTCCATCATCAGCAGGTTCGGCAGCGCGAACGTTGTGTAGCGCAGGATGTTGGTCCAGATCTTCGCCAGCTCCGCTTGGACCGGCGAGGTCTTGACGATCGGCGCGCCGAGGATCGCGAACGTGGCCGCGGCGTGCTCGGTCGAAGCTTCGCCGACGCCGCCGATGACGCACGGGAGCGTCGAGATCTCCTCGAGGAACCGGCCGGCCGCGATCCGCTCCGGGGCATGGGCGACGTACACCTCGTCGCCGACCCGCAGCCCGCGCTGCTTCTCGAGGTAGCCGGCGACGAACTGGGTCGTTCCGGGCGCGATCGTCGAGCGGAGGATCAGCCCGTGGCCCGGGCGGAGGTGCGGCAGAAGGTCGTCAACGACGGCTCGAATCCCGCGCAGGTCGCTCTCGAGGTGCGAGAACGACGGGGTCCCGATCGTAATCACGATGTCGTCGGCCGCGGCCGCGTCCGCGGCGCGCGCGCCGAGCTGGAGCCTGCCGGTATCTGCGACGCGGTCGAGCAGCTCCTGGGTGCCCGCCTCCGCGAATGGCATCGTCCCGGCCCTGATCGACTCGAGGATCGCCTCGTTGTGGTCGATCCCGAGCACACGCAGCCCGCGGTCGGCGAAGCAGAGCGCCAGTGGCAGCCCCACGCGTCCGAGCCCGATGACCGCGACCGAGCGCTCGGTGCCCATCAGAAGTTCGGGTCCAGGCTCGGGAGGGGATCCAGGCCGGGTTCGGGTGGGTGGCCGCGTATCTCGCCATCGAACGCGAGCCGGTCGAGCCTCGCGATCTCGCGCTCGCCCTCGATCCGCGCCGGGTCCTCCGGCGGGAGGCCGCGAATCAGCGCGCGGATCCGCTCGCGCAGCTGGAGCGCGAAGTGCGGGGTCGAGGCGCCCATCAACTGGCGTACGTCATCGACGGTGACGCGGCGTCCGTCGCGGACCCGGTCTGGGTGCTCGGCCTGACTCATTTCTGGGGCACCGCCTCGAGCAGGTTATCCATCTCGGCCTGCACCCCGATCGAGATTGTGCTCGGGTCCCCGATCACCCAGCCATGGTTGTAGACCGCGGCGGTCGGTCCTTCCTGCGTGAAGCCCGGGGTGGCGTAATTGAGGAAGTAGTCCAGCACCGGCTTGGGCATCGAGTCGGCGGAGTTGACGAGCAGCTGCGGCCCGAACTGACCGCTCGCCGACAGCGGGGCGGAGGCGGCCGCGTCGAGCGGGCGGTTGGCGTTGACGAGCAGATACCCGTGGCCAGGGCTCCGCAGCGCCCACCCGAAGCTGCCCGGCACGTGCGCGCACGGCTGGCCGAACTTGCACGGTGGATCCCGGTAGCTCGCGAACGCGACCGAGTTGGCGGCCGGGTCCTCGGCGCCGACGCGCTTCACGTCGCCGTACTTGCGTAGCGACTTCAGGACGCTGTCGGGGATCACGCTCGCGGGCCCCAGAACGTAGATGTGGGGGTGCTGGTGGGCGAGCAGCGCGCTCTGGGTCGGCGCCGGCACGCCCGAGCTGTTGACGAACAGGATCGGGTCGCCGCTCTCGGCCGCCCAGCCCGCGGCGGGCATCGCGTAGGCGGGCTCGTCGGCGGACGCCACCACGACGTCGGAGCTGGTCTTGCCGGCGGCGGCGCTTGCGAAGCGATCGATCGCGGCGGCCAGCGAGTACGGATCGCCGCCCGAGATCGCCTCCGAGCGCAGGCCGGATGGCTTGGGTACGTCGCCGACCCGGATCACCTGCGCGCCGCCCACCGAGCCCGACCCGGTGGGCGCCAGCTCGTCGAGCGCGTCCGCGGTCGCGGTCGGCAGCGACGACGATCCGGACAGCAGGATCGGCGCCTTGACCGGCGGGGCCATCAGCACCGCGGAGGCGATCGCGGCCTGCCAGTTGTCAGTCGGCGCGATCGTCACGACCTGAGGATGCGTGCCCGGTCCGCTCGACGGGTACACCGCGAGCGCCACGGCGGCCGCATCCACGGTCGGATCGCCACCGGCTACGCGGGTGGTGTTCTTGGTCGCGACGGCCGGGAACCCGATCTTCTGAGCGGCCTTCGGAGTCGAGGCCGGAATGCCTCGCGCGGGTACGGTGATGAGCTGCGTCGAGCCGCCACAGCCCGACACCACGGCAGTCGCCGCGCCCACCAGCCAGAGCAGCTTGATGTGTCTCATTGCCCGGCGCTGACGTTACAAGGCGAGCGCCGTCGAGGGCGAAGGTCGCCTGGTCGCGCGCGTGCTCCTGGAGGACCGGGCGGCGGGTGGTCGAACGGAGTCTCCGAGTTCGTTTCTTTGTATATTGCCGCGACGCCTAATCCGCGGGCCTCCAAATCCGCGGAGCGGGGGAACCAAGTTCCCGGGGCGAGTCCCGTGGTGAATCCACGGGAGGCGCAGGCTCTTTCAGCGCCAGCCCGACAGCTAACCCCGCAGGCCGACGAGAGAGACCGTGCGGGTACGACACCTGATAGCCCCAATCATCCTGCTTGTGGCGCTGTCGGGCGCTTCGACCGCGCTCGCCGCGAGCGGTGGGAGCGGCTCCGGCAGCCCCAGCGCCTCGGCGACCTCAGGCGGCGCGGGCGTCGCGCCGGGTCCGGGGCCACGCAGCACCGCCAGCCATCCCGTCGTCCAGGGCTACACCGGGAAGATCATCCGCGGGGTGGCGTATGCCCCGTCGTACGCACCGGCCGCGGTTCAGAAGATGATCTGGGCCGGTGACGCGATCCGCCACAAGTCGTACTGCTACGCGGGCGGTCACGGGCGCTGGAACGACTCGTGCTACGACTGCTCGGGGACTGTCTCGTTTGTGCTCCACGCCGCCGGGTTGATCAACCAGTCGATGGACTCAGGCGAGATGATGAGCTGGGGCAAGGGCGGTGTCGGGCACTGGGTGACGATCTACACCAACCAGGGGCACGCGTTCATCGAGATCGCGGGGATCCGGCTCGACACCTCCGCCTACCAGGACCCGAACCCGGCGCCGGGCTCGGGACCCCGCTGGCGCCCCGACGTGACGAACTGGGATGGGTTCGACCGCCGCCATCCCTCCGGGCTGTAGGGCGTAGCTCCGGAATCTGGTCGCGGCCCGAGCGGCGCCCGTCCCATCCAGCCGTGCGCGCCTCGGTACGCTTGACACTGCTCGTCAAATACCGCCAAGGAGGATGCGATGCCGGGGATGTCCGGGCGCGCGACCACAATCATCAAAGCCAAGATTTCGAAGCTGCTCGACCGTGCCGAGGACCCATCGGAGACGCTCGAGTACAGCTACCAGAAGCAGATCGAGCTGCTTCAGAACGTCAAGAAGGGCATCGCTGACGTCGTCACCTCGAAGAAGCGGCTGCAGCTGCAGGAGGAGAAGCTCAAGCAGCAGGTCGTGAAGCTCGACACCCAGGCCCGCCAGGCGCTGTCGGCCGGCAACGAGGAGCTGGCCCGGACCGCGCTCGAGCGCAAGAACGTCGCCCAGACCGAGCTGCAGTCGCTCGACTCGCAGCTGACCGAGCTCGAGCAGCAGCAGCAGCAGATGACCGAGTCCGAGCAGAAGCTGCGAACCAAGATCGAGCAGTTCCGCTCCAAGAAGGAGGTCATCAAGGCGCAGTACTCCGCGGCGGAGGCGCAGGTGAAGATCTCCGAGGCGGCGACCGGGGTCGGCGAGGAGATGGCCGACGTCGGCCTGGCGATGCAGCGCGCGCTCGACAAGACCGAGAACATGAAGGCGCGGGCGAGCGCGGTTCAGGAGCTCGAGGCGGCTGGGACGTTCGAGGATCTCACTGCGCTGGGCCCGGGCGAGGACGACATCGACCGGCAGCTCAAGCAGCTGTCGAGCTCGACCGAGGTCGATGCGGAGCTCGAGAAGATGAAGGCCGAGCTCGGCACTGGATCGGGTCCCGCGGGCGAGCTCGGGGCGGGGAGCTCGGCCGACTCGGGCCAGCCCGCCGGTGGAGCCACGCAGACGAGCGAGCGGCCCGGACCCGCCGAAGGGCAGGCGTCGTGATCGTCCGGATTGCGACCGAGGGCCAGTACGAGCTCGACGACGACGACGTCGACACCCTCAACCAGCTCGACAACCAGGCCGTGGCGGCGTCCGACGACAACGACGAACAGCGGTTCCAGGAGAGCTTCCAGCGCCTGGTGGAGTTCGTGCGCGACAACGGCCGTGCGCTGGAGGAAGACCGGCTCGAGCCGTCGGACGTGATCCTCCCGCCTGCCGACACGTCGCTCGCGGAGGCCAGGGCCGAGTTCTCAGGCGAGGGGCTGATCCCGGGGTAGCGGGAGTCCGGATGCCGGTGGGCGTGCGCCGTCGTCCGGCGCGCGCCCTAATGGAACATCGAGCCGATCGTCTTGGTGGGCGCCTTGGCCGCCGGCAGGGTGCCACCGCCTGCCTGGGTGGCGACCGGGCCGCCACTCGAGCCGTCCTGCTGAGGCCGCCCACCGGTGGACGCGCCGGCCGACGCTGAGCTCGACGCGGTCTGGGCCGACACGGAGGCGGTCTGGGTCGAGACTGAAGCGATCTGGGGGGCGGAGCTCGAGGCGGTGGTCGCCGTCGAGCCCTGGGACGCCGCGGCGACGGCGCGATGAGTTGCTGCGTGGCCGTTGGCGGTGCGGTGCGCAGCTGCCTTGACCTGAGCCGGCGAGGTCCGGCGCGCGGCAGTTCCGAGCACCGCGGCCCCGGGCGACGCGGATGCCGGCGGCAGCGAGCGCGGATCCGGGCTGCCCGACCCGCCCGACCACAGCAGCGCGATGATCGCCACCAAGATCGCGCCGATCAAGAGCGTCGCGACCAGCACCGTGATGCCCGAGGCGGGCCGCCGGCTCGGCGCCGAGATGACCGGCGGCGAGCTGGCCACCGCTTCGATGGTCGCCGGGGCCGCCGGCAGCACGACGAGCCCGCGCGTCGCCCGGTCCGGCTCGTCGGCATCGATCGGTACCGGGAGATCGGGCTGCTCGTCCTCGACCGGCTCCGGCTGCTCGTCGTCGAGTGCCTCGACTGGTGCCAGCAGGGCGATCTCCGTCTCGGCCTCGGCCTCGGTCTCGGTCGCCGGTGCCTCGATTGCGGACTCGGCGATTCCGAGCACCGCGGCGAACGCGCGCTCGGCGCGCTCGAAGCGGGCCTCGGCCGCCCTGCAGACGACGCAGTCGGCTAGGTGCTGCTTGATCGCGGCTTGTGAGTAGCGGTCGAGTTCGCCGCTCGCACGCCTCGCCAGGCGGGGAATCGTGAACGCGCACGGTCCCTCGATCGGCCTCGACGGAAGTCCGGAATCGATCGGCAGCGGCGCGAATCCGGAGGCGGTCGAGCGAGTGATCCGGAACAGCTCGTCCTCGTCCACTGCGGTAAACGCTGCGGATAGCCGCGGCGAGGCGATCACCTCTTCAGTCGCGACCCGCGCGGCGTCTGCTCCGCAGAGCTCGCGACAGTAGGCGTCGACGGCGCTCTCCCTGGCGGCGACCGAGGTGGCCGCGGCAAACGAGGTCGCCGGCGGGGGTTGCGGCGGCTCGTATTGCGGCGACGGGGCTTCCGATTGCTCGAGCTCGCCCGCCGCGACCTCGGTCGGTGGGTCGTACTCGACGCCTTCGTGGTGTTCGGCGAGGCCGTCAGGGTCGGCGGTCGAATCCGTCACGTCCTGAGGATTACCCCCGAGCGCGTCCGAGTGACCCGTTCGCCAATGGACCCCTCTGGAGACGAACCCGGCTAGATGCAGCCCGAAGCCATTCCGTGATCCGGCCACACCGCGAGGATAACGCCGAAAACGGCGTCTCGGAAGGGGTTTTCCGGAACTACGGGGCGGTGGGGCGGGCGAGTTTCCGGATCGCGCCGACGAGGCCACCGCTGCGGCGCCGATGGGCGGCGGGAGCGCCGGTCGGAGCGCGGTGCGGCTCGGCCGGGGCGGGCGGGGCGGCCGGAGCGCCCGGAGCGATGGGCGACTCGACATGCTGTGTCGGAACGAGGCTAGTCTTAGGCTCAGGTATAGGGTTAGATACGGCCCCTGGCGGCGGCGCCGCGACCACATTGCGCGTCTCGACGCTCGTCTCTTCGATCTCGAGCTCCGGGAGCTCTCCGGCTCCGCGCGCAAATGCCCGCTCGGCCTCCCGCATCCGGTCGAGCGTGTGCGCGCAGACTGGGCAGCCGGCGAGGTGCCTGGCGATCAGCGACTCGTCCTCGGGCCGCTCGCCGTTGGCATGCAGAGCCAGCAGCTCGGGCATCGCCCGGCACTCGGCGGTCAGGTGAAGCTCCTGGCGGCCAGCCGGAACCAGCACGTTGAACCGCCCAGCAGCCCCGGAACGGGTTGCTCGGAGAAGCTCCCGCTCGAGCAGCTCCGCAGGCGCCGGCTCGCCGCCGGCGCGCGCGAGGAAGTCGACCAGCACAGCCGACTCGGCGTCTTCGGAGCGCTCCGGCGCGCACACGACGGCGACGTATGCCCTGACACGGGGAAGCTGCGCGTCACGGAAGGCCTCGCTCCGAACTGTGGCGCCGCCGTCGCTGACGTCGTGCTGGTCCATCAGATCGGGATCCCCCACAGCGGGAACCAGCGCTCGAGCTCGGGCTCGACGGGCAACTCTGAGCCGACCTGCGCCTTCGCCACCAGCTCGCGCTCGGTGTCCCGCCCGGCGCTCTCGCCGCTCTCGCCGCTCTCGCCCGACGCTCCGACCGCCGGCACGAACGGATAGAAGTACCCGCGCTTGTAGTTGTAGATCCAGTAGCTGGGGCGCCCGCTCTTGTCCTCGAACGAAAACACGGCGCACAGCACCCGGTCGCCGTAGCCCCCCGCCTCGAGCGCGCTGCTGACTGCGTTGACGCCCACGACGAGGTCGTCGAAGTCGCGTCCGCGCAGCACCAGCCAGCGAAACCCGTAGCTGTCGTCGGATGTCTCGACGGTCGTGCCGCTGTCGGCCGACGTGGCCCGCACGACCTCCTCCATCTCGGAGACGATCGAGTCGAAGTCGGCGGTCGCCAGCGGCTGGAAGACGATCGCGGCGGTTCCCCGAGTGGTGGTGCCCAACTCGGTCTCGAACTTCACGTACGCCGTGCTGATCGCGAACAGCCGATCGGGGGCCGGCATGTCGAGCTTGCGCCGGCCGAGCAGTGCGTCCAGGAAGCCCATATGCGGATCGTACGGCGCGGAGGCCGCGACCTGGTCTTACGCGGTGCCCTGGAGCTGCGCCTCGAGCCGCTGCAGCGCCGCGATCCGCTTCTCGAGCGGCGGGTGGGTCGAGAACAGGCTCGCGAGGCTGTCCTTCGTCTTCGGCGGGAAGATGTAGAACGCGGCCAGCTCGGAGGAGGCGGCGCGCAGGTCCTGCTTGGGGACGTGCTCCATGCTGCCGCTGATCTTGAGCAGCGCCGAGATCAGCGCGCTCGGGCGCCCGGTCAGGATCGCCGAGCCGCGGTCGGCGGCGAACTCGCGGTAGCGAGACAGCGCCTGCAGCAGCAGCCACGAGATCACGTACACGGCCGCCGAGACGAGGATCACGACGATGAACGCCAGGCCGCTGTTCTGGTCGCGGTTGTTGAATGCGCCGCCGAACCAGAACCCCATCTGGGTGATGAACGCCGCGATCGAGGCGAAGAAGCTCGCGACCGTCATCACCACGACGTCGCGGTTTTGAACGTGGGTGAGCTCGTGACCGAGCACCGCCTCGAGCTCACCGGGGCTGAGCAGGCTCAGGATCCCGGTGGTGCAGCAGACGGTTGCGCTCTTCGGCGAGCGCCCGACCGCGAATGCGTTCGGCATCGCGGTCTCCGCGATCGCGACCCGCGGCTTGGGCAGGTTGGCCTGCACGCAGAGTCGTTCGATGATCGCGTGGAGCTCGGGTGCCTGCTGCGGGGACACCTCGCGGGCGCCCATCGAGAACAGCGCGATTTTGTCGGAGGTGAACAGCTGAACCCCGAACAGAAGCGCCGCAATCAGCGCGACGGTGATCGCGCCCGCGCCGGCGGCGATCAGGACGCCGATCAGGACGGCGTACACGAGGCCCAGCAGAAACATCGTCAGCAGCATCCGGGCCTGGAGTCCCGTGTCACGACCGAACGAAGAGGTGGGCCTCGCCATCGTGCTTCTATGTTAGGCGGAAAAATTTAAGGGCTTCCGAAGAGCCTGGAATCGCCCCGCCCAGAGCTGGCCCACGGCTCGAGGGCCGACCAACGATCAGACAGGGTAAAGGTTTGCCGGCGGACAGCCGATACGTACTAAAGGTGCGTGCCTCGCGTGCATACCTGGCCGGATTCGGGACATCCGGGTCGTTGCTTGCCGGCGCCGCGGCGATGTTCTTGCTTGCGAGCGCGATCGTCGCGTTCCGCGGATGGCCCCAGGTCGGTAGCCAGCCGGCTCCGGTCGCGGTGTCAGTCTCGCGTGCGAGCCTCGCCACCCCGTCGCCGACACAGCGGCTGCTGATCGCCGCGGCCGCGCGCACGGGCCCCGCCGGCGTCGCCGCGGGGACCGGGCGGACCGCTCCGGGTGGCGGAATCCGCGCGGCCGGTAGCGCCGGCGGGGTGAGCTCCTCGCCGAGCGGCCCAGGCGGCGGTGGCGCGAATTCGAATGGATCGACGCCCGCGACTGGGCAGGGCAGCGCCGGAGGCACGCCCACGCCCCTACCGTCCATCCCCGGTGTGCAGCCGCCCCCGGTCGTCACGCAGACGGGCGGAACCGTCGCCCAGGTCGTATCCAATACCGGCCAGAGCGTCGGCTCGACCGCGGGCGGCGTCGCGAAATCGGTCGCGTCAGGCCTGTCGGGCGCCAGCCCCGGGGCGGCGAGCGCCGTCAGCAACGCCGGGTCCACCGCCCAGAACACGATCACGTCCGCGTCTGGCACCGCCGCCGGCGCGGTCAGCTCGCTCAGCGGCGGCCACTAGCGCTCCGCAGCAGGTCGCTGGACCAGCTGCGACAGCCACCGGAGGCTGATCGCGCGCAGCTCGGGGTCGTGTTGGACGGACCGATGGTGTCTGCCGGGGACGGTGATCAGCCGGCTGCCGCGCGCGCTGAAGCGGGTTGCGAGCTCGCGCGAGTGCTCCACCGGAACCTGCTCGTCACCCTCGGCGTGCAACATCAGGACCGGCACGGTCAGCGACTCGACGGCTGCGTGCAGGTCGTGGCGCTCGAGCATCTCCACCAGCGCGGGTACGTCCGCCTCGAACCCGAACGCTCCGGACACGAGCCCGCGCCGCAGAGCCTCACCGCTGGCCGGGCAGATCGCGATCACGGCTCGGGCATCGGCGGCGGGCGCGGCGAGGATTGCGAGATACCCGCCCATGCTCGACCCTCGCAACGCGACGCGTGCCTCGGGGTCGCCGAGCCGCTCGCGGAGGACGCCGGCCATCGCGGCGACGTCTCCGACCGCGCCGGCATCCATCGCTCCCGAGCTGGCGCCGTGTCCGCGGTGATCGAACACGAGGCAGGCAAACCCGGCGGCTCGCGCAGCCCGCGCGAAGTCGTGGTGGTTCTCCTTGCACGAGCCCGCCCCGTGCAGGACCACGATCCCGCCGAGCGGCGGCCGCGGGCCGTCGGGCAGCCACAGCGAGTAGGCGAGCCCCAGGTGTGAGTCGATCTCGCTCGGGAGTACCGGGGTGACGGTTCGCAGACCGCGGGCCACGCGTCGATCATGCCAGCACTCGCGCGCCAGCAGCGGGGTTCAGCTGGCATGATCGCGCCGTCATGACGCCGACGGCATCCGAGCTGCTGCAGGTGTTCCCGCTCGACACGCGCGTGAGCGAGCGCGGCCGGCTCGAGCTCGGCGGGTGTGACGCGGTCGAGCTCGTCGAGCGGTTCGGGTCGCCGGCGTATGTGGTTGCCGAGCACGACCTGCGGTCGCGCGCGCGCGCGTTCATGGACGCGATGTCCGCTCGCCACCGCGACTTCGACGTCCTGTTCGGCTCGAAGGCGTTCCCGTGCACCGCCCTGTATCGCGCGCTCGCCGAGGAGGGCCTCGCGTGCGACGTCGCTTCGGGCGGCGAGCTCGCGCTCGCGCTCAGAGGCGGGTTCGACCCGGCGCGGATCTACCTGCACGGGAACGCCAAGTCCGAGCGGGAGCTGCGCGAGGCGCTCGAGGCGGGCGTCGGCCACGTGGTGCTCGACTCGTTCGACGATCTCGAGCGGCTCGAGTCGCTCGCGGACGAGCGAGCGGCCGTTCAGGAGGTGCTGATCCGGGTCACCCCCGGCGTCACCGGCGACACCCATCACGCGATCTCTACCGGCCAGGCCGACTCGAAGTTCGGCTTCTCGATGCACGAGGCGAGCGATGCGATCGAGCGGCTGTCGGGCTCCCGCTCGCTGAAGCTGGTCGGGCTGCACTGCCACATCGGCTCGCAGCTGTTCGACCTGGAGCCGTTCCGTGCCGCGGTCCGCACGATCTCGGAGCTTGGGGAATTCCCGGTCTACAACCTCGGCGGCGGCCTCGGCGTCGCGTACACGGCCGCGCAGCATCCTCCGTCCGTCGACGAGTACGTGACCGCGATCGTCGACGCGGCGCACGAATGGCTGGGGCCCGACAAGCGGCTGCTGCTCGAGCCGGGGCGCGCGCTGGTCGCGAACTCCACGGTGACCCTGTACACCGTCGAGACGGTCAAGCGGAACGTCTCGACGTGGGTGGCCGTCGACGGAGGGATGTCCGACAACCTCCGCCCGATGCTGTACGGCGCGATCTACGAGGCGGTGATCGCCGACCGTCCGCTGGCGGCCGGGAACGAGCGCTGCCACCTCGTCGGCAAGCACTGCGAATCGGGAGACGTGATCGTGCGCGACGTGCTGCTGCCCGACCCTGCCCGCGGGGACGTGATCGCTACTCCGGGCACCGGCGCGTACGGGTACGCGCTCGCCAACAACTACAACAGCGTGCCGCGGCCGCCGGTGATCTTCTGCCAGAACGGGGAAGCGCGGGAAGTGGTGCGGCGCGAGACCTATGACGACCTGGCGGCCCGTGACGTCGACTGACCGCAGCTTCCGCGTCGGACTGCTCGGCCACGGCACCGTCGGCGCGGCGTTCGCGGAGCTGCTTCCGGCCCAGGCCGGCCGGATCGAGCTGATCACCGGTCTGCGTCCCGTACTGTCGGGGATCGTCACCCGCCGCCGCGGATCGTTCGAGGAGCTGCTCGAGGGCTCGGATCTGATCGTCGAGCTGATCGGCGGCATCGACCCGGCACGGGACTGGGTGCTGCGGGCGATCCGGGCCGGCCGCCATGTCGTCACGGCCAACAAGCAGCTGCTCTCCCAGCACGGTGAGGAGCTGTGGGACGCGGCGCGCACGGAGGGCGTCCAGCTGCGCTTCGAAGGCGCGGTGGCGGGCGTGGTGCCGGTGATCCGGGTGCTCCAGGAGTCGCTCGCGGGGGCTCGCATCGACCGGGTGCACGGGATTGTCAACGGCACCACCAACTTCATCCTCACGGAGATGGCAAGGACTGGGGAGACGTTCGAGCAGGCGCTCGCCGAGGCGCAGCGGCTCGGCTATGCCGAGGCCGATCCCTCGGAGGACGTCGACGGCCGCGACGCCGCCGCGAAGATGGCGATCCTCGCTCGGCTCGCGTTCGACACGCCGGTGCACCTCGACCAGGTGCGCTACGAGGGGATCGAGCACGTCACGCCGGACGACCTCGAATACGCGCGGGAGCTGAACCTCGAGCTGAAGCTGATCGGCACCGCCGAGCGGATCGGAGCGGGCATATCGGTCCGCGTGCACCCGATCTTCCTGTACCCGGGGCATCCGCTGGCGAGCGTCTCCGGACCGTTCAACGCGGTCACGGTCGAGTCAGACGCGATCACCGAGATCACGATGTCGGGGCCCGGCGCCGGCGGGCCGCAGACCGCCAGCGCGGTGCTCGGCGACGTGATCAGCGCGATGATCCCGCCTGCCTCGACCCCACCGACCAGCCAGGACCTCGAGATCGTCGAGGACGTGGTTTCGTCCTTCTACCTGCACCTCGAGGTCGCGGACGAGCCGGGAGTGCTGGCGCAGGTCGCGCAGGTGCTGGCCGCCGAGGGCGTGTCGGTCAAGTCGGTCGTTCAGAAGGGGCTCGGCGAGCAGGCCCGGCTTGTGATGGTGCTGCATCCAGTGCCCGAGTCGCGATTCGAGGCAGCGGTCACGGAGATCGAGCGGCTTGACATCGTGCGCGCGCCCCCGCGAGCGATCCGGGTGCTCGAGGAGGAGTTCAGCTAGAGAAACCGGCGCGCGACGAGCTTCGCCGCCGCGGGAAGTCGCGAAAAAAGTAGGATGCCCGCCGATGCGCGCCATCCAGATCGCCGAGCTGACCGGGCCCGAGCACGCGCTGCGTGTGGTCGACGTGCCCGAGCCCGAGCCGACCCACATGCTGACCCCGGGCAGCGGCGTGATAGTCGACGTGAAGGCCGCCGGGGTGTCGTTCCCAGAGGTGCTCCAGACCCGCGGCCTGTACCAGTTCAAGCCGGAGCTTCCGTTTGTGCCCGGCAGCGAGGTCGGCGGGATCGTTCGCACCGCACCTGACGGCGCGGCGGTCGCCGCCGGCGACCGGGTGGCGGCGTTCTGCATGCTCGGAGGGTTCGCGGAGGTCGTCGTGGCGCCCGAGCACATGACCTTCAAGCTCCCCGACGAGCTCGACTTCGCGCAGGGGGCGGCGCTGGTGCTCAACTACCACACGGCGTACTTCTCGCTGAAGCTGCGGGGCCGGCTCATGGCGGGGGAGACGGTGCTGGTGCACGGCGCCGCCGGCGGCGTCGGGACCGCCTCGCTGCAGGTCGCGAAGGGGCTCGGCGCGCGCACGATCGCGGTCGTCTCCAGCGACGAGAAGGCGCGGGTCGCGCGCGACGCGGGCGCCGACGAGGTCGTGCGCTCCGACGGGCCATGGAAGGACGAGGTCAAGGAGCTTTCCGGCGGCGGGGTCGACCTCGTGCTCGACCCGGTCGGGGGAGACCGCTTTACCGACAGCATCCGCTCGCTGCGCGAGGAGGGGCGAGTCGTCGTGGTCGGATTCACGGGAGGCTCGATCCCGGAGGTCAAGGTCAACCGGCTGCTGCTCGGCAACACCGAGGTGATCGGCGCCGGGTGGGGCGCATACGTGATGAGCAAGCCGGAGGTCAGCCGCGAAATCGGCGCCGAGCTCGACAAGCTGATCGCGGAGGGGGTCCTCCGCCCGGTCGTCGGCGCGCGATTCCCGTTCGAGCAGGCCGGCGACGCGCTGAAGCTGATCGACGAGCGCGGCGCGCTCGGCAAGGTCGTGCTCGAGCCGTAGCGATCGAGTGGATCACGTCGACGGCTCGAACCGTCGGCGTCAGGCAGGCTCGCGGACCTGCGGGGCTGCGACCGCAGCCGGCGTTCCGCCGTCTCGGATCTGCGGCGTCGGCTTGCCCTGCTCGATCCGGCGGCGCTCGGTCCGCGCGACGCCGTCGAACGAGCGCGTGTTCCGCCCGCGGGCGAGCGGACTCGGGGTCAGCCGGCGTGCGGTCCGGACCGCGCAGACCGCGGAATCGAACGCGAGTTGGCGGCGGCGGTCCCAGCCAAGCCCGTACAGCTCCCGCACCCGGCGGGGGAGGCTGCCCAGCATCAGCAGGTCGTGGACGCGCTTGCCGGGCTGCTGGATCGCCGGCATCGGGATCTCGAACGCGGTCGCGTAGCCGACATAGCGCGCCTCGTCGGTGAGGTACATCTCGTCGCTCGCGAGCCGGTCGCGGTAGTAGGCACGGAACTCGGACCAGTTCGCCGGTGCCCCGTCGAGCGGCATCCCGAACAGCGCCGCGAACCGGAGATAGTCCTGCCACAACTCGTCGCGCTCGCGCTCGCTCAGCTCGCGGATCAGGAGCTCGTAGAAGCACTGCGCCGAGTCGGCCATCACGGCGACCGTCCACAGCATCAGCTCCGGGTCGAAGGCCGAGTACGGCGTGCCCGCGGCGAACGGGCCGGCGTCCTCTGGCAGCTCGCCCTTGACCCGTTCGTGGAGGCGATCGACGTACCCGAGGACCCGGTCGGCCTCCGCCTTGGTCCCGAAGAAGATCAGCTCGAACGCCTTGCCGGTGTGGGCGAGACGCCGGAACGGGGTGAGCTTCGCGTACGAGTGCTCGCTGGTACCGACGTAATTGAGCGGCGCGAGCGCGCCGATGCAGAGGGCGCGCTGGCCGTACATGAGCCCGACCAGGTGCTCCTCGTGGACGCGGCGCAGCATCGAGCGCCCGCGTGGAAAGTACCCGTCGTCTTGGGCTCGGCGCCTGGACATTTCCGCGTCCGGGAGTCTGACATGCTCCGCGCGTGCCTGGCGTCATCGACCGCTATCGGGAGCGGCTGCCGTTCGATCCCGGCGATCCGGTCGTGTCGCTCGAGGAGGGGTCGACTCCGCTCGTGCGCGCCCCGCGTCTTTCCGAGCGGGTCGGAGCGGATGTGTGGCTGAAGCTCGAGGGCGCGAACCCGACCGGCTCGTTCAAAGACCGCGGCATGACCTGCGCGGTGTCCGCCGCGGTCAGGGAGGGCTCGCGCGCGATCATCTGCGCGTCGACCGGCAACACGGCCGCTTCGGCGGCCGCGTATGCGGCGCGCGGCGGACTCCGGTGCGCGGTGATCGTCCCGGAGGGCAGGATCGCGACCGGGAAGCTCGCCCAGGCGCTCGTTCACGGCGCGCGCGTGATCGCGCTGCGCGGGAACTTCGACCGGGCGCTCGAGCTGGTCCGGGAGCTCGCCAGCCGCCACCCCGTGTCGCTGGTCAACTCGGTCAACGAGTTCCGGATCGAGGGCCAGAAGACGGCCGCGTTCGAGATCGCCGAGGCGCTCGAGGGCGAGCTCGATGCGCTCTGCATCCCGGTCGGAAACGCCGGCAACATCACCGCGTACTGGCGCGGGTTCAAGGAGGCTGGGCCGCGACCGCGGATGTACGGCTTCCAGGCCGAGGGAGCGGCGCCGCTCGTGCGCGGGGCTCCGGTCGAGCACCCCGAGACGATCGCGAGCGCGATCCGAATCGGCAACCCGGCGAGGTGGGAGCAGGCGATGGACGCGACCACGTCCTCCGGTGGAGCCGTCCGGGCGGTTTCCGACGCGCAGATCCTCGAGGCATACCGGTTCCTCGCCGCCGGGGAGGGGATCTTCTGCGAGCCGGCGTCGGCGGCCAGCGTCGCCGGCCTGCTCGCGCACGGGGCCGGCGGGGCCTCGCGGGTCGTTTGCGTGCTCACCGGCCACGGACTCAAGGACCCGCAGACGGCGCTCGAGCAGGCCTCGCAGGTCGTCGCCTGCGACCCCGACCTGGCGGCGATCGAGCAGGCGGTGCTCGCATGACGTTGAAGCGCCGGCGGCTGGTCCGGGTTCCGGCGTCCTCCGCGAACCTCGGTCCGGGCTTCGACGTGCTCGCGGCGGCGATCGCGCTGCATCTCGAGGTCGAGGTCCAGGAGACCGGCAGCTTCGCCGTCGTGACCGAGCTCGACGTTCCGCGCGATCGGAGCAACCTCGTCGTCCGGGGGTTCGAGCGCCTGCATCCGGCGGACGCGTTCGAGTTCCGGATCGCATCAGAGATCCCGCTACAGGGTGGGCTGGGCTCGAGCGCCGCCGCGATCGTCGCGGGGCTGCTGGCGGCCGATCACCTGTTCGAGCTCGACGCCGACGTGCTGGCGCTGGCTTCTGAGCTTGAAGGCCATCCCGACAACGTCGCCGCGGCGCTCGAGGGCGGGTTCGTCGTCTGCCAGGGGACACGCGTGCACCGGTTCGAGCCGCCGCTGGGGCTCGAGGCGATCGTCGTGGTCCCATCCGAGCCGGTCGCCACCGAGGCCGCGCGTGCGGCGCTACCGGCGACGATCCCGATGGCTGACGCGGTGTTCAACGTGGCCGAGGCGGCGACGCTGATCCTCGGCCTGGCAGGCGCGAACTGGGAGCTGATCGCAGACGGGCTCCGCGACCGGCTGCACCAGCCGCATCGCGCGCACCTGTACCCCCGTTCGCTCGAGCTGCTCGAGCGCGCACCGGCGCTGGGCGCGCTCGGCGCGACGATCTCGGGCGCCGGCCCGAGCGTGCTCGTGTGGTGCCATTACGAGCAGACAGGCGCGGTGATGGACGCGCTCCGGCGCGAGGCGGGGGAGTGGGCGCGGGTGCTGCGCGCGCCGTTCGAGTCGCAGGGCGCCGACGTCCGCGGCCTCTAGCCGAACCTGGCGCTAGGCGCTGGCCGGGGCGAAGCTCCCGGCCAGCGTCGCCAGCCGGCGGCGCGGCGGCTCGAGCCCGAGGCGCCCCAGCAGCTCGTCGGCCACGCGGAGATAGTCGACCGCGAGGTCGGGCCGGAAGTCGAGGATCGACTGGGCACGCTCGGCGGACTCGGCGTACGCGATCGACGCGCGGATCGTGGTGTCGATCAGCCTGTCGCCAAAGTGCTCGCGCAGCGACGCGAATGCCTCACGCGAGTGCCGGGTGCGCATGTCGGCGATGTTGAGAATGATCCCCAGCCACTCGAGCTCGGGGTTGAGGTTGTCGCGGGCCAGCTCGATCACCTCGAGGGCCTGCTCGACGCCCTGCATCGCGAAGTACTGGGCCTCGGCGGAGAGCAGCGCGTAGCGCGAGGCGACGAGCGCGTTGACGGTCAGCAGCCCGAGCGACGGCGGGCAGTCGATCAGGATCAGGTCGTAGTCGCCGTGCAGCTGGCGGAGCGCCTTCTTGAGCGCGAGCTCCCGGCCCATCCTGCCGCCGAGGATCAGCTCCGCCTCGGCGAGCCCCAGGTTCGCCGGGATGATCCCGTCGTGGACCGCGTCGGCGGGGACGGCTCGGTCCGCGAGCACGTCGCCGATCGTGGGTGACACGTCCGGGTCGACGTCGAGGTAGTCCGAGAGATTCCCCTGCGGGTCGAGGTCGACCGCCAGCACTCGCAGCTCGATTCGCCGGAACACGTCCGTGAGCGTCCGCACCGTCGTCGTCTTGCCGGTACCGCCCTTCTGGGAGAGGACCGCGATCGTGGCCGCCATGCGCGCGACTATAGGCGAGGCCGCACGGCCGGGCCGTCGAAATCGGTTGCCGTCGTGTTGCTCAGACCGTTTCGGTCTCGGCGGCGTCGCGGTAACGCACGCCCGAGACTGGCGGCAGGTCGACGAAGTGCAGACGGTGCCGCCCGATCACGACCTCGTCGCCGTCGGCGAGGGTGCTCCACTCGACCCGCTCGCCGTTGACGAACACGCCGTTGAGGCTGCGGTCGTCGAGCACTCGGAGCCCGTCCGGCTGACGGACGATCAGCGCGTGCCGGCGGGAGACCGTCGGGTCGTCGAAGCGGATGTCCGCGGCGAGGCTGCGTCCGATCCGCGTCCATTCGCGCTGGAGGGAATACACGACGACGTCCGAGTCATCGGTCCGATAGGCGAGGTACTGACCCGGGTCGGTGAGCGTCTCGCGGACCTCGTCGAGCCAGGCTTGATCGTCCGTCTCGGGCGCGAAGTCGGCCACCACGCTGGTCTGGGCGGTGGTGAACAAGGATGCCCGGACGAACTCCGTCCCGCCGCAGTTGGGGCACGTCGGCAGTTCGTCGACGGCGTCCAACGACACCGGGTAATCGCAATCCGTACAGCGGAAGGTTCCGGTCCCAGCAACATTGCCCGACGTCCAAGCTTTCATAGGGGCACTCTTTCGTTCAACGCGCTAGGGGCTTGCAGATCGGCTGCCACGTCCGACCCGCCGACAGAATGATATCCCGGGCGTCAACCGCCGAAAAAATCTTTTCGTAATCGTTCATAAAGATCGCCATAACGATTCGGGGCGCGCAATCTATTCGGCGAAATGACCGTTTTCCGGTGGCTCGCGGCGGCGCGGAAGGAAGACTCACCGGTTCGGCGAACTCGTAAACCCGGTGAGCGCAACGGAGGGCATTCCGATCAGCACTGGCGACTACATCGACCGCGAGATGCAGGACCTCGAGCTCGCGCTGCTGCGTGAAGGGATCAACGAGCGGGCCGCCGATCGCCAGCGCTGCGCGCGCTGCGACCGCACCCCGTTGATCGGCGAGCACGTGTATCGGTACGGGCGCGGGGAGGTCGTCTGCGAGCTGTGCCGCACGGGCGAGCTCGGCCCGCACGTCGCGATCGAGCTCGTGCACGGTCCCGCGTTCGGGCACACGATCAGGATCATCGATCAGCGCGCGGCATAATCCGCCGCGTGGATCCGTTCACCGTCTCGACGACGATCTCCAAGCCCCGCGAGGAGGTGTTCGAATACCTCGCGGACATCGCCAACCACGCGGAGTTCTCGGACCACTATCTGGTCGAATGGCGGCTGCTGCGCGAGGACCCGTACGGCGTCGGAGCGGGGGCCCGGTTCAGGGTCAGGGCACCGCTCAGCAGGTTCTCGTGGGCGGACGTGACGCTCGCCGAGGTGACGCCGCCGTACCGAATCGTCGAGAAGGGCCGGACCGGCAAGTTCAACCGCGTCAGGACGCTCGGGACCTACACGCTCTCGCCGGGAGCCGGCGGGACGACGCGCGTCGAGTTCACGCTCGAGACCGAGCCCGCGCTGCTGTCCGACCGGCTGATGGAGGCGCTCGGCGGCCGGGTCTGGATCCGTCGCCAGTCGGCGAAGGCACTGCGGCGGCTGCGGACGATCCTCGAGGAGGGCCGCAATCGCGGACGCCGTCCGTCGGTCGCGGCTCGGTGAGCAACTTCACGGACTAGACTCCCGCGCCGTGAGAGCTGGTTCCGTCGCATCCGTCGGGCGCGTTTCGACGCTCGTGAGCGTCGCCGCGCTGGCGCTGGGGCTCGCGGCGTGCGGCAAGAGCAACCACCCGCCGACGGAGGAGAACGACGGCGTGTACGTCACCGCGGGCCCGATCACCTACCAGATGCAGATCTCGCGGGCGCTCAACCCGTACGCGACGGAGGACTCGCAGTACATCAAGGGTCTATCCCGCTCTTACGTGTCGCTGGCTCCGAATCAGCTCTGGTACGGCGTGTTCATGTGGGCCAAGAACCAGACCAAGAAGTCAGCGGCGACGGCCAACACCTTCGACATCGTCGACACCGAGGGAAACCACTACTACCCGCTTCCGATCAACTCCTCGGTGAACGGATACGCCTGGACGCCTCAGATTCTCAAGCCCGGCGCGATCGAGCCCGGACCTAACACCCAGGCGAGCTTCGGCCCCACCCAAGGTGGACTGCTGCTGTTCAAGCTCAACGACTCGGTCTACGGCAACCGCCCGTTGATACTTGAGATCCGCGGCGGCCCGGAGCACAGGATCTGGTCGACGATCTCGCTCGATCTGTAGCGCCAGGGTGCTGCGCAGGGCGGCCACGGCGCTGTCGGGCGCCGCGCTCCTGACGGCGCTCGCGACCCCCGCTGCGGCCAGCGCCGGATGGGGCAAGCCGTTCCGGCTGACCCAGTCCTACACCACCGACCTCGCCCCGGTGTCCGCGTCGATGTCGGCGCGCGGCGATGCCGCCGTCGCGTTCAGCACCCAGGAAGAGGACAGCCCCGCCGGCGCCCACCCGGTCGTCGCGATCCGCGCGTCCGGGGGCGGCATCAGCCCGCCGTTCGCGGTGCCCGGGGCGCAGCTCGTGCTCGACCTCGCCTACGACCGCAGCGGGCTGCGCCTGCTGACCGGCACGAGTGAGTCCGGGAGCAACTGCTGCAGCACCGTGCAGGTGCGCTCGCTGCTCCCCAGCGGGCAGTTCGGGAGAGCCGCGACGGTGGTCGGCGAGCTCGCGGGCGCGACAGTCGGGAGCCTCACTCCGCTCCCGTCCGGGCGACTGCTGGCGGCGGTCGCGACCGACCACGGGGTCTGGGCCGCGCAGTCGAGCCCCGGGGGCGGGTTCGGACCGACGCACCGGCTGACCGCCGCCAACGCGATGCCGTGGACGATGGCCTCGACCGCCGACGCGAGCGGTGACACCGCCGTCGCGTGGACGGAGACGAAGGGCCAGCAGGGCGAGATCGCGCCGGGCGCGGTGTACGTGGCGACCGGGTCCGAGCGCGCGGCGCCGGCGCACTCCCGTGCGGCGTTCACGCTCGCCGCCGGGCACGCGGTCGACGAGGTGGGGCTGGCTCCGGCCGCGAACGGGGTGACGGCCGCGTGGATCGAGAGCTGGTTCGACAGCAGCGGCACCTACCGCACCCAGACGGTCGTCGCCGACCTTAACGGGGGGCGGCGCCGCGTGTTCACGGCCGCCGGGGGGACCGGTTCGGGCCTGGCGCTCGCCGGCGACGCGCGCGGCGACCAGGTGCTTGCGTGGAGGTCGTGCCGGGCCTCGGGTTCGTGCACGGTCCGCGCCGCGGTGCGCCCGGCCGGGGGGTGGTTCGGGGCGGCCCAGGCGCTCGGCGCGATCGATCCGGGCCAGTCGCCGGCGGCGAGCGTCGCGGGCAGCGGCGACGCGCTCGTCGGCTGGATCTCCTCGGGTCACGTGCTGGCTGCCGAGCGGCGTCCAGGCGCCCGCGGGTTGGGGTCGCCGCGGACCGTGTCGTCCACCAGCTACGCCTCCGATCTCGCGCTCGCCGCCGGAACGTCGCATAGCGCGATCGCTGCATGGACGCAGGGGACGCTGGCGCCCGACGTCGTCGGGGCGGTGTTCAGAGGGCCGTAGCGGCTGTCAATGCGGGCGATTTCTTTCGTTTGGCGAAAGGAATCGTCCACGATGGAGCCCGCCGGCGCTCAGTGTCCGGCCAGGCCTGCCTCGATCACCTGACGCGCGGCGGGGGCGGCGGTCTGGCCGCCGGCGCCCTGGTTCGGGAACAGCGCGCCGACCACGATCTTCGGCGCGCCAACCGGGGCGTAGCCGACGAACCAGGCGTCCGTGTTCGCGGCGCTGCTCTGTCCGGGAGCTGCGGTGTCGGTGAGCTCCGCGGTCCCGGTCTTGCCGGCGACCGTCACGCCGGGGATTGCGGCGGCTGTACCGGTCCCGAACTGCACGACCGCGACCATCATCCGCTGCACCTCGCCGGCGACCTGCTGGCTGGTGACGTGGACGAACCTCGGCGGTTGCCCCATCTGCAGCGTCGGGAGCGGCCGCCGGCCGCCGTTAGCGATCGTCGCGCCGACGTCCATCATCTCGAGCGCGCTGGCCTGGACGGCCCCCTGCCCGATCGCCGAGGAGCCGACCGCGAGGTCGTCGCCGATGCTGGCCGCGGACGGGATCGTCGGCTCGGCCGCCCCCGGGATCGAGGGCTGCTGGTTGAAGCCGAACCGCTCGGCGATGTTCACGAGCCGCTTGCCGCCGAGCTTCGCCCCGAGCGGCGCGAACACCGAGTTGCACGAGACCGCGAACGCGTTCAGGAACGTCCCGCCGCACGCCTCGCCGTTGGCGTTCTGGAGGTCGAAGCCGCTGATCGTCGCCGAGGTCTCGATCGGGAACACCGTGCCGATCTTCACGATCCCCGCCTCGAGCGCGCCGGTGGCGGTGATCATCTTCATCGTCGAGCCGGGCGGCTGGAGCGCCGAGAACGCGACGCCCGCGAGCGCCAGGACCTGTCCGGTGGCCGGCTGCATCGCGGCGATCCCCGCGTAGTTCCCGCCCATCGCGGCGACCGCCGCCCGTTCGATCGGCGGGCTGATCGTGGTCGTGACCGTGCGCCCGGGCTTAGGTGTGCTGTGCGCCAGCACTCGGGATCCGGCCAGCAACGTGCCGCCCGGGGTGCCGGCCAGCTGACGTTCGAAGATCCGCTCGAGGCCGTCCTGGCCGACCTTCGCGTCGGGCGGGTACCCGTCCGCGGCGAACGTGGGCGCCAGCGCGGCCGGGATCGGCCCGAGCGACCCGGCGATCTGCGAGGCCACGTCCGGGATCGGCGAGCTGCGGTCGGGACCCTGCGCAAGCGGCGTCCCGTCGCGCGCCAGCACCGAAGCGCGGGGCGGGAGCCGCACCTGGCGGCTGAGCTGCTCGCCGGGCCGCAGCCCCGGGAACAGCAGCGTCCCGGCGAACCGGACCGTGGGGCTCGAGCCGCTCGTGTCGAGCGGGACCAGCAGCAGCTGCCGAAGCGTCCCGAAGATGCCGGTGTGCGCCCGCATCGCCACCCCGATCACGCCGTTGTTGTTGCCGCCGACGTGCAGCGGCACCACCGACGAGAGCGTCGCGGTGTGAGCGGCGTTCTGAAATTGTGCGACGAACTGCGCCTCGCTGATCCGTTGCTTCGAGGCGCGGTCGAGCAGCGAGTACATGCGTGGGAAGTCGCCGCGGGCCCAGGCGTGGACGTATTCGCTGACGAGCGCCCGCTGCGCGCGGCCCGGACCGCCGGCTACATACACCCCGATCCCGAACGCCGCCGCCGCGAGCAGCACCACCGGCAGCGCGTGCGTCAGCAGCCGGCGCCGCCGAGAGCTGCGTCGCCGACGCGGAACTACCCCCTCCTTGAGAGCTGTTGCCACTGCGGTGCTACCTCCAGCGCATAACGGTAGACGGTAGGCCGGGCGTTCGGGAGCCCCACGTAAGCTGCTTCGGATGACAGGACTCGACTGGCTGATCCTCGCGTTCTGCGCGCTGCTGGCCGTGTTCGGCTACGCGCAGGGGTTCCTCGTCGGCGCGCTGTCGCTGGTGGGATTCGGGGTCGGGGCGGTTCTCGGCGCGCGGCTCGGACCGCTGGTGCTGAGCGGCGGGGCCCACTCGCCGTATGCGCCGCTGTTCGCGCTGATCGGCGCACTGCTGATCGGGGCGCTGCTCGCGGCGGGCCTCGAAGGGCTCGGCGTACGGGCACGCTCGGTGCTGCGTCTCCCCGGCCTGCGTCAGCTCGACGGGGTGCTCGGCGCGGTGGTGACCGCGTGCGTCGGCCTCGGGATCGCGTGGATCGCCGGGGCGCTGGTGCTCCAGGCGACCGGATCGGCGTCGCTGCGCCGCGACCTTCAGCAGTCGGTGATCCTCAAGGAGCTCAACCAGCTGCTCCCGCCGTCGGGGCCGATTCTCAACGCGCTCGCCCGGATCGACCCGCTGCCGGCGATCAGCGCGCCCGCGCCGGACGTGCCGCCGCCGACGACCGGGATCCTCGGTGCCGCGGGAGTGCACACCGCGTTCGGGAGCGTCGTGCGGGTGCTGGGAACCGCGTGCGGAAACGGGATCGAGGGAAGTGGCTGGGCGGCCGGCGGCGATCTGGTCGTGACCAACGCGCACGTCGTCGCCGGCGAGGCCGACACGACTGTCGAGGCCGGCGGGAACCCGCCGGGCCTGCCGGCACATGTGATCGACTTCGACCCGCACGACGACGTCGCCGTGCTGGACGTCCCGGGGCTGGGCCGCCGGCCGCTGTCGCTGGCGCCGGACCCGAGGGCGGGCCAGTCGGCCGCGATCCTCGGGTATCCGCTGAACGGGCCGTTCACCGCGATCGCGGGGCGGATCGGGTCCACGCAGGACGTGAACACCCAGGACGCCTACGGCAACGGCCCGGTGCTGCGCAGCATCGAGTCGCTGCGTGGGCTCGTCCGCCCGGGTAACTCGGGCGGCCCGCTGATCGACTCGGCCGGACAGGTGGTCGGGACGGTGTTCGCCTCGATCAGCGGCGGCACGACGTCGGCCGGGGGCGACGGGCTGGCGGTGCCGAACCAGGTCGTCCGCAAGCAGCTCGGAATCGCGGCCTCGCGTCATCGGTTTGTTGGCACCGGTCAGTGCGCGAGCTGAGACGCCGCGATCACGACCGGCGAGCGCTCGAAGTTGCACCATAGGCGGGCGGTGGTCTGCGCACCGCCCGCCTTCAGGTGCTTTGCCCCCGGGCGCCCGTAGGCGTGTCTGCGCCCCCGACAGCCTCGGCCATTTGAAACACCACATCCGGCTCCAGCGCCCCGAGGAGCTGAGGATGGTGGTGAGCGAGGTGCTGCTGGACCGCCTCGAAGAGCTCCTGCTCAGACGCCCCTGCGAGCTGCGCCCCGCACTCGCAGTGGGCGACCAGGCGGCTCTCCTCGATGACCGCTGTGCGGCCGCGCGGCTCCGGCGTCACCTCATGCGCCCCGCCGAGGCTGTCTGTAATCGCCCGATCCACGCCGGGCAAGATCCGCAATCGCCGTTGGCGATACGTTTCCAAGACGTTGCCGTGTCTGCCGGCGGTGGTCAGAGCACTCGCGTTCAATTGTGCGGGCGATTGTCCGTCGAAATCGACGGCGTCGAGCGGGCCGACCGGCTCCGCGGCAGGCAGGTACGCCTGCTGCTCGCGTACCTGCTCCTGAACCGCGCTCGCCACGTCGGCCGCGAGGAGCTGATCGGGGCGCTGTGGACCGAGCACACACCGGCATCGCAGGACGGGGCGCTTCGCACGCTGCTGTCGCGGTTGCGCTCGGGGCTGGGCGGGTCCGCGCTGGCCGGCCGCGAACAGCTGATCCTGAACCTGCCCGAGCCGGTGTGGGTGGACCTCGAAGCCGCGGGCGCCGAGCTCGGGCGCGCCGGGCAGGCGCTCGAGCGTGGCGACCCCCGCGCCGCGTGGGCGCTCGCCCAGGTGCCGCTCAACATCTCCAGCCGAGGGCTGCTGCCGGGCGCGCACGCCCGCTGGCTCGAGCCTCCGCGCCGCGAGCTCGACGACACGCGGCTGCAGGCGCTCGAGGTGATCGGTCGCGCGGGGCTGCGGCTCGGTGGCTCGCAGCTGGCATCGGTCGAACGCGCGGCGAGGGCGCTGATCGAGGCCGAGCCGTACCGCGAGTCCGGGTACGTGCTGTTGATGGAGGCGCTCGCCGCGGGCGGCAACGTCGCCGAGGGCGTGCGGGTGTTCGAGCGCCTGCGGACGCTGCTGCGCGACGAGCTCGGCACCGCCCCTTCGCCCGAAGCGATCGAGGCCCACGAGCGGCTGCTGCGCCGTCCCGCCGGGCGCGCGGCTCGCGGCGCCGGGGCCGTGGATGCCGAGGAGCCGCCGCTCGAGCTGCCCGCACAGCTGCGGATCCGCGCGGGCGGGCCGCTGATCGGACGCCGCCGCGAGCTCGCGGAGCTGTCGCGGCTGTGGACCGGCGCGCGCGGCGTGGCGCCGCGAAGCGGGACGCATCGTGGTGCTGGCCGGCGAGCCCGGGATCGGCAAGACCAGCCTCGCCGTGGAGCTGGCCGAGCGGGCCCACTCAGAGGGCGGGGTGGTGCTCGCCGGACGCGCACCCGAAGAGGCGCTTGTGCCCTACCAGCCGTTCCTCGAAGCGCTGCGCCACTACATCGCCGGCGCGCCGCGCGACGAGCTGCGCAGAACCGTGCGCGACTGGGGTCCCGAGCTCGCGCGGCTCATGCCCGAGCTGGGGCGCCGGCTCGGCGAGCTCCCGACCCCGGTCGGGGAGGCGGGCGGGGGCGATTTCGAGCGCTACCGGCTGTTCGAGGCAGTCGTCGGGCTGTTCGAGGCGGTCTCCTCTCGGGCGCCGATCCTGCTGGTGCTCGACGACCTGCAATGGGCCGATCGGCCCACGCTGCTGCTGCTCCGTCACCTCGCGCGCTCACCCGAGCCCGCGCACCTGCTGATCCTCGTCGCGCACCAGAGCGAGCTGACCGGCCGAGTGCTGACAGACGCCCTGGCGGACCTCAATCGCGAGGGCCTCCTGACGCAGATCGACGTGAGCGGCCTGAGTCAGCGCGAGACCGCCGAGCTCGTGCGGGCACGGACCGGCGAGGCGCCCTCGCAGGTGTTCGCGCGGGCGCTCCACGACGAGACCGAGGGCAACCCGCTCTTCATCGAGGAGATCGTCCGCAACCTGGCCGAGGTCGGGGTTCGAGCCGGAGCCGCCGGCGCCACCGAGCTGCAGCGAGTCGGGCTCCCGGAGGGCGTCAAGCAGGTGATCGCCAGGCGCACCGGGCGCCTGGACTCGAGGACGATCGAGTGCCTGCGGGTTGCGTCGGTGGTCGGTCGCGACTTCGACACCGGGCTGCTCGAGGAACTGCTGGCGATGGACGAGGAGGACTTCCTGCGCGCGCTAGAGGAGGCGCTCGCTGCTGGATTGCTGCTCGAGTCGGGGTCCGACCCCGGCCGGTACAGCTTCTCGCACACGCTGATCCGCGAGGCGCTCTACGAGGGCATGTCTTCCGCTCGCCGGGCCCGGACCCACCGCCGCGTCGGCGAGGCGCTCGAGGCCGCCGGCGAGCCGTCGCCGGGGGTGCTCTCGCACCACTTCACTCGGGCGGCGGGCCGCGAGGACCCGGGCAAGGCGATCGCGTACGCGCACGCGGCCGCGGAGCAGGCCGGGCGGCTGCTCGCCCACGAGGAGGAGGCCGAGCACTACGCGCGCGCCCTCGAGGTCGCGTCCCGGTTCGCCTCCGAGGACGAGCGCCAGCGGTGCGAGCTGGCGTTGCTGCTCGGCGAGTCGTGGGTGAGAGCCGGGGAGCGCCCGCTGGCGTGGAGGGCGTTCCGCGAGGCGAGCGAGCTGGCGGATCGGCTCGGCGACGATGCGGGCCTGGCTCGCGCCGCGATCGGAGCCTCGCGGCGGTATGTGCAGGAGCCCGGAGTGGTGAGCGTCGAGGTGATCGAGCTGCTGAAGCGAGCGCTGGCGCGCACCGGCCGACAGCCGAGCGCCGATCGGGTGAAGCTGCTCGGCCGCCTGTGCGGCGCGCTCTACTTCTCGCCGGAGCGCGACCAGATCGGGGAGCTGAGCGAGGAGGCGATGCGCCTCGCGACCGAGCTCGAAGACCCCGAGGCGATCGTGCACGCCCTGGCGGCGCGCCGACGGGCGCTGTGGGATGCCCCGCATCTTGCCGAGCGGCTCGCGACGTCCACGGAGATGCTGACGGTGGCCCAGCGCGTCGGGGATCTCGAGCTTCAGCTTCAGGCCCATGCGTGGCTGGTCGTGGACCTGCTCGAGCACGGCGCACGCGATGCCGTGGACGCGCAGATTGCGGCGTTCAGCGCCGGCGCGGACGAGCTCCGCCAGCCGCTCTACGTCTGGCACGCGCTCGTGTGGCGGGCGATGTGCGCGCTGCTCGACGGGCGGCTCGGCGAAGCCGACGAGCTCGCCGCCGAGGCGCTGGCCGCCGGCGGACCGGGCGAGGCGATCACCGCTGCGCAGTACCACGCGGTGCAGCTGGTGGCGATTCGCCGCGAGCAGGGCCGTGTCGGAGAGCTCGAGCAGGCGGTCCGACACCAGGTCGAGAGCAGTCCCGACCGCCCCGCGTGGCGGGCCGCGCTGGCGATCGTGCTGCTTGAGAGCGGTGCCCGGGAGCAGGCCGCTGAGCAGCTCGCCCTGCTGTCTGCGAACGGCTTCGAGGACATCCCCGAGGACGGCGACTGGATGACCACGATCACGCTGCTCAGCGACATCTCGACCGGGGTCGGCGACGAGTCCTCGGCGGCGATCCTGTACGAGCTGCTGTTGCCGTTCGCGGACCTGAACGTGGTGATCGGGCTCGCGGCGCTGTGCCTGGGCTCGGCGGCGAGGTTCCTCGGGCGGCTCGCGCTGACACTCGGCGACGAGGCCGCGGCTCGCGGGCATTTGGAGCGTGCGCTGGAGGCGAACGAGAGGTTGAACGCGCCGTTGTGGCTCGCCCACACCCGCCTCGACTACGCGCTATCGCTCGGGCGCGGATCACGAGCGCGGGGACTGCTCGAGGAGGCCGCCGAGACCGCCGCGGCGCTCGGGCTGGCGTCGCTGGCGCGGCGCGTGGAGCTGGCCCGGACCGGCTGAGCGCGCGCTCAGAGGCGCTTGACCGGAGCGCTACCCTCCCCGGCACTCATGGCCAAGACACTCGTGATCGCGGAGAAGCCTTCGGTGGGCCGGGACCTCGCCCGCGTGCTCCCCGGCGCATTCGCCAAGTCCGAAGGGCTCCTCGAAGGCCCCGACCACGTCGTCACCTGGGCGGTCGGGCACCTGGTGCAGCTGGCCGAGCCCGACGAGTACGACGACAAGTTCAAGAAGTGGCGGATGGCCGATCTCCCGATCGTCCCGCCGCGGTTCAAGCTGGTGGTCCGCGACGAGCGCTCCAAGAAGCAGATGAACGTGATCAAGCGGCTGCTCGGCCGCGACGACGTCGACTTGGTCGTCAACGCGTGCGACGCGGGGCGCGAGGGCGAGCTGATCTTCGCCTACCTGTACGAGAAAGCAGGGTCGAAGAAGCCCGTCCAGCGCCTGTGGTTGAACTCGATGACGCAGACCGCGATCAAGGAGGCGTTCCAGCGCCTGCGCGACGGGGCCGAGCTCGCGACGCTCGAGGCGGCGGCGCGGTCGCGCTCGGAGGCGGACTGGATCGTCGGGATGAACGCCACCCGGGCGGCGACGATCCGCCTGCGCTCGGCGTTCGACGGCGCGGTGTCGCTGGGGCGTGTGCAGACGCCGACGCTCGCGATCCTCGCCAGGCGCGAGCAGGAGATCCGCGACTTCGTCCCCGAGCCCTACTGGGTCGTCGACGCCGCCTTCGACCCGGTCGCGGAGCCGGCGGGCCGCAACTACGAGGGCCGCTACCACGCGGGTGCGAACCCCCGAATCAAGACGGCCGAGGAGGCCGCGGCGGTCGTCGCCGCCGTGCGCGAGGCGGGCGCGGGCGTGATCACCAAGCTCGACAAGTCCGAGCGCAAGGAGCGGCCGCCGTTCCTCTACGACCTGACCTCGCTGCAGCGCGACGCCAGCTCGCGGTTCGGGTTCACGCTGCGCCGGACGCTCGCGGCCGCCCAGCGGCTCTACGAGGAGCACACGGCGCTGACCTATCCCCGCACCAACTCGCGCTACCTGCCGAGCGACATGATCAACGAAATCAAGCCGATCGCGCGGCTGGTCGGTGAGCGCAGCGAGTACCGGCAGGGCTCGCAGTACGTGCTCGGGCTCGACGTGCTGCCGCTTGCGCGGGTGGTCGACGACTCGAAGGTCACCGACCACCACGCGATCATCCCCACCCGCGCCGAGCGCCACCCGGTCGACAAGATGTCCGACGACGACAAGAAGGTCTATGACCTCGTCGTGCGCCGGTTCCTGGCGGTGTTCCACCCGGACGCGGTGATCGAGAACACGCGCGTCGAGACGACCGTGGGCGGGGGCGCCGCCGCCGAAGACGGTGGTCACGTGTTCCGGACCCGCGGCAAGCGGATCCTCGTCCCCGGCTGGCGCGGGGTGTACGGAGAGCGGGAGGAGCGGGAGGGCGGGGCCGAATCCGACCGCGCCGAGGACGACGAGGGGCGCGAGCAGCAGCTGCCGAAGCTCGAGCAGGGGGAGCGCTCCGGGGTCGAGGAGGTCGGCTCGGAGGCGAAGGAGACCAAGCCGCCGCGCCGCTACACCGACGGCTCGCTGGTGACAGTGATGGAGACCGCCGGCAAGCTCGTCGACGACGAGGAGCTGCGGGAGGCGATGAAGGACTCGGGGATCGGGACGCCGGCGACGCGCGCGGCGATCATCGAGCGCCTGATCCAGGTCGGCTACATGGAGCGTGATGCGCGGGCGCTGGTCGTCACCGAGAAGGGGATGAACGTGATCCGGCTGCTCGGCCAGCACGCCCTGACCTCGCCGAGCCTGACCGGCGAGTGGGAGGCGCGGCTCGCGAAGATCGAGACGGGCACCGACTCGCGCGAGGCGTTCATGGGCGACATCGTCAAGTTCACCGAGAGCACCGTCGGCGAGCTCGACTCGAAGTTGAAGGGCGTGCGGATCGAGCGCGCGAAGCTCGGCCCGTGCCCGGTGTGCGGTCGCGAGATCGTCGAGAACCGCAAGGGCTACTCGTGCTGGTCGCGCGACGACCCGGGCTGCGGGTTCGTGATCTGGAAGTCGAAGGCCGGCAAGTCGCTGCCGGTGTCGGTCGCCAAGGAGCTGATCAGGACCGGTCGCACGGAGAAGGCGGTATCCGGGTTCAAGGGCCGCTCGGGGCGGAGCTTCCGGGCACGGCTGGCGCTCCATCAGGCCGAGGACGGCAAGTGGCGCGTCGAGTTCGACGAGCCGTGGGCCAAGGAGGGCGCGAAGCCGCCCGAGCAGGAGGAGCCGGCCGAGAGCACCGAGCCGGCCGCGGCCGCGTAGCCGGCGTGCCCTCGCCGGAGCACCCCGTTCGCGGCTCGTGCCTGTGTGGCGGGATCCGCTACGAGGTGACGGCACCGTTCCTTCGCGCGAACTACTGCCACTGCTCGCGCTGCCGCAAGCACTCGGGCGCGGCGGCGTCGGCGCAGGGCCGGGTGCGGCGCGAGGGGTTCCGGCTGCTCGCCGGCGAGCACCTGATCGAGGTCTACCGCCCCGACGGCGGGATGGTGAAGGCGTTCTGCCGGGTGTGCGGCTCGAGCGTGTTCGGCGGCATGTGGCCCGAGGGGTCGCAGGTGTCGATCCGCCTCGGGACGCTCGACGACGACCCCGGGATCAAGCCGCAGTACCACCACTTCGTCGACTCGAAGGCATCCTGGGACGAGCTGCCGGAGGATGGCCTCGAGCGGTTCGACGGGCGCGCACCGAACCCGTAGGCGCGTCGGCGGGCGCGTAGGCGCGTCCGGCGAACGCGACAATCGACCGCCCGGGGGTGAGCGGTTGTCGTGTTTGCCCGCTCGGAGCGGGCAAACACGACACTGGCGCGGCGATCGGCGACGATTGTCGCGTTGACCGCGCTCGCGGCGCTCGCGCCCTGACACGTCAATCGTTCGCGCCGGCGGTGCGATTGTCGTCCTGGGTCGCGGAGGCGGCCTTAGAACGACACTCGCGTGCCGATCGTCGTCGGTTGTCGCGCTAGGGACGGGCCCCCTCCGCTGCGGCCCCCTCCGCCGCGACCCGCTGCCGTCACGGGCCGCCCCGCTGCCGTCACGGCCCCGCTGCCGTCGCGCCGCCCGCACGCCGGAGCCCCACACTCGGCCGGTGCCCCTGGCGCTGGTCCTGTCCGCAGCCTGGCCCTTACGCCCGGTGCGCGCCGGGACCTATTGACATAACGCCACAAGGCCTGAAAGACTGGACGCTCGGACCGCGGGGGGTCCTGATCCAGGGGCTTGGGGGCTGGTCGTTCGCAGTCTCAAGACGGGAGGTTCGCGAAATGAGCCGCGATAAGCGACCCATTCTTGTTGTCGTCGGCACGATGCTGCTGACCGGACTGGCGGCTGGGCCCGCCGCTGCTCAGACGGCGGCGCCGTTCGGCTGCCGGGCGAGTGTTGCCAGAGTCGAGCTAGGCGGCTTGGCGCTGGAGCCGGTGGTGGCCAATGCCTCGAAGTATCCATGCCGATCCGACAGCGCCGGCGTTAGCAACGTCTCGGTGCCCGCGACCGGCCAGCCGTTGGTCAGTTCGACTCCAGCCGGTGCGTTTACCTATTCGACTGGCTCGGTGGGAGGTGCCACGGCGCCCGGTGCCGCGGCGGTGGCCGCAATCCGGGCCGTGGACATCCCCACCTCCGCTGGGACGATCACGATCGGCGGCCCGGTACAGGCCAATGCACAGTACGTGTGCCAGAACAATCAGCCGGTGGCCACGGGCCAGTCAACCCTCAATATCGTCTACGTCAACGGGCACCCCGATCAGCTTCCGGCTCCGGGATCACCGACGACTATCCCGCTCGGCGGCGGCGCGTTCATCGCCGTCAACGAGAGGATCCAGACCGCCGACTCGCTCACCGAGCGTGTGCTGGACGTCCACCTGGCCAACGGAACGGAGATCGTCGCCGGCGAGGCCGTGGTTACCAAAGCGGTAGGCGACATCTGCGCCGGAACGTCGTCGCAGGCTCCCCCGGTTCTGGAGATCTGCCCGCCCGGCTCGACACTGGATGTCCCCGCCCAGGAGTGTGTGATCTACACCACGAGCGGTGGTGGCGGCAGCACGAGCATCATCATCGTCAGCCCGCCGTTCAGCGGCCCAAGCGGCGGTACCGTGGTGCCGGTGGGGGTGGCGCGCAAGCATCACCACAGCTCGTGCCTGTATGGGAGCGGCCCCAGGTATGCCTTGATTGCCACCAAGCGAGGCGGCCGGGTGTACGGCACGTTGCGCTCAGACCGCATCTTGGCCCTCGGCGCCCGCGAGCGAGTGGCCGGCCTGGGTGGCAACGACTGCATCGATGGCCGCGGCGGCAACCAGGTGCTCTACGACGGCAACGGCAACGATCGCGTGTGGGCCAGCGGCGGCTTCAACCGCATTGCCGTGGGCCGCGGCAACGACTACATCAATGGTCGCCGCGGGCGGGATTGGATCACCGCCGGCAATGGCAACGACACCATCTACGGCGGTCAGGCCGGCGCTCGGATCGATTCGGGACTTGGCACCGACCACATCTACGGCGGTCCGCATAAGAATCGGATCTGGGCCGGCGGCGACCAGGCATACGTGAACTGCGGACGCGGAAGTAAGAACACCGCGTTCGTGAGGCCGCGCGCCGCGCACTACGCGCGGACACACGGCTGCCGCCACGTTATGTCGCTGAAGTAGCCCCAGCCCAGTCCTGGCCGTGGCACGCGCCAGGGGCACCGGCCCGCTCCGTCATCCCGGAGCGCCACACTCGGTCGGTGCCCTTGACGCTGGTCCTCGGTCCCGCGAACTCCGCGAAGGCGGGCGAGGTGCTGGGCGCGTACGCCGCGGCGGCGCGCCGCGGCGCGCTGCTGATCGTCCCGACCTCCGCTGACGCCCGGCACTACTCGCGCGAGCTCGCCGAGCACGGGTGCGTGCTGGCCTCGGTGCTGACGTTCGCGGGGCTCGCCGATGAGATCGCGCGGCGCGTCGGCTACTTCGAGCGAAGGCTGACGAGGATCCAGCGCGACCGCGCGCTCGAGCGCGCGGTCGGCGCCGCGAGGCTGGGGGTGCTGACCGAGGCGGCCGCGACCGGCGGGTTCCCGGCCGCGGTCGGCGAGCTGGTCGCCGAGCTCGAGCGCGCGCTCGTCGACCCGAGGCGGTTCGCGCAGGCGATGCGCCGGTGGGGGGAGGAGGATCCGCGCCGCTCCGAGCTGGCGCGCGACATCGGCTCGCTGTACCTCGCCTACGCGGACGAGCTCGACCGGGTCGGCCGCGTCGATCCCGAGCTGTTTCTGTGGCGAGCGCTCGACGCGCTCCGGGCCGCGCCCACGACATGGGGGGGCACGCCCGTGTTCTTCTACGGATTCGACGATCTGACCGCGCTCGAGCGCGACGCCGTGGAGACCCTGGCGCGGGTCACCGGCGCCGAGGTCACGGTGTCGCTCACCTACGAGGCCGGCAAGGCCGCCGTGCGCGCCCGCGCCGGGCTGGTCGAGGACCTGCGCCCGCTCGCCGATCGGGTGACCGAGCTCCAGGCCGTCGACGAGTACTACGAGCCGGGGTCGCGGGCTGCGCTGCATCACCTCGAGCGAGGGCTGTTCGAACCGGCGCCGCCGGACAGGATCGACCCCGGCCGCGCGGTCCGGCTGCTCGAGTCGGCCGGGGCGCGCGCCGAGGTGGAGTTAGTCGCCTCGGAAATCGTGATGCTGCTGCGGGAGGGCGTGGCCGCCGACGAGATCGCGGTCGTCTACCGCTCGCTGGCCGCGACCGCCCCGCTCGTCGCGCACGTGCTCGGGCGCTACGGAATCGCGGCGAGCTTCGAGCGCCGAATCCCGCTCGGACACACCGCGCTCGGGCGGGGGCTGCTCGCGCTCGCCCGGTTGTCGCTGCTCGCGGCGGACGAAGCGACTGCGCAGGACGTGCTCGACTACCTCCGCACGCCGGGGGTGCTGGCGCGTCCCGAGAAGGCCGACGCGCTCGAGGCGGAGGTGATCCGCGGCCGCCTTCGGACCGCCTCCCAGGCGCTCGAGCGGTTCGACTTCGAGCTGCGCGAGATCGATGCGCTCCGGGCCGCCGGCGATCCGCCCGCCGAGCTGCTCCGTCATGCCCGCCGGCTGCTGTCGCGGCCGCACCGCGGCGCCGCGGCCGTGCTGGACCCGGACGAGGCGCTCGACGCGCACGCGCTGACCGCGATCGCGCGGGCGCTCGGGGAGCTCTCAGACGTCTCCGAGCAGCTGTCCGGCAGCGAGCTGATCGAGCTGCTCGAGGAGATCGAGGTCGACGCGTCGGCGCTCGGCGGCCGCGATGCGGTGATCCTCGCGGAGCCGCTCGCGATCCGCGCACGACGCTTCAGGGCGGTGTTCGTGTGCGGCCTGCAAGAAGGGGAATTCCCGCGCATCCCGGCTCCCGACCCGTTCCTCCCCGACGAGCGCAAGCGCGAGCTCGCGGCCTGCAGCGGGCTGGTGATGCCGATCGTCGAGGACGCGCTGGACCGCGAGCGCTACCTGTTCTACGCGAGCGTCTCGCGCGCGACCGAGCGGGTCTTCTTGAGCTATCGGAGCGCGGACGAGGAGGGCAGCCTGGAGCTGGCATCGCCGTTCATCGCCGACGTCGCGGACGTCCTGGACGAGGAGTGGGGGGGCCGGCGCCGCCGCCGGCTGCTCTCGGATCTGGTCTGGGCGCCCGACGAGGCGCCGACCGACCGGGAGCGCGCGCGCTCGCGGGCGGCCGCGCTCGGCGCGGCGGGAGCCGGAGCGGCGCCCGCGCCTGCGGCGCCGCGGCTCGGGAAGGCCGCGCTCGAGCTGGTCCGCCACACCCAGCTCGTGTCCGCTGGGGGCCTCGAGTCGTACTCCGCGTGCGCTTTCAAGTGGCTGGTCGAGAGCGAGCTGCGGCCGGACGAGCTCGAGCCCGAGGCCGATCCGCTCGCCCGCGGCAGCTACATCCACGAGGTGCTCGAGCGGCTGCTCGCGCGGCTCGGCACGGCGGTCACGCCCGAGTCGCTGCCGCGCGCGCTCGCGATCCTCGACGAGCTGACCGCGGAGCTGCCCGCGGCCGTCGCGGCGGGCCGGCCCGAGCGGCTGCGGGAGGCCGCCGGCGCGGCGATCGCGGCGGACCTGCGCCGGTACCTCGTGCACGAGGCGGCGGGCGGGGGCGACTGGGTCCCCCGTCATCTCGAGCGCCGGTTCGGGTTCGCCGACGAGCGCGGGGACTCGCTGGCCCCGCTCGAGCTCGGTGAGGGCCACGAGCGGGTCGCGGTGCGTGGCGTGATCGACCGGATCGACGTGGAGACGGACGGCCCGCGCGCGGTCGTCCGCGACTACAAGAGCGGCAGCAACCGCCCCGAGTGGGCGGGCGACCGGTGGAGCGGCGACGGTGCGCTGCAGGTCGCGCTGTACATGCTCGCGGCCCGCGACCTGCTGGGCCTCGAGCCGGTGGCGGGCCTCTACCAGCCGCTCACCGGACGCGATCTGCGCGCGCGCGGCGTGTTCCGGGACGACGCCCCGGCCGGCGCCGGGCTGGTCGGCACCGACGCGCGCGACGCGGCGGGTCTGGCGACCGAGCTCGAGGACGCCAAGCGGCGCGCGATCGAGCTGGCGGCGCGCCTGCGGTCCGGAGAGCTGACGGCGTGTCCGGACACCTGCTCGCGCAACGGATGCTTGTACCCGGGCATCTGCCGGTCGACGTGACGATGTCGCTCGAAGCGCGCGCATTCACCTCCGAGCAGCGCGAGGCGATCGAGCGCCGCGGCGGCGGACTGTTCCTCGACGCCGGCGCCGGCAGTGGCAAGACGTCGGTGCTCGTCGAGCGGTTCGTGCGCTCGGTGCTCGACGACGGGCTCGACGTGGCGGCGATCCTGACGATCACGTTCACCGAAAAGGCCGCCGCCGAGATGCGCGAACGGATTCGCGAGCGTCTGCGAGAGCTGGGCGCGCTCGATCAGGCCCGCGCCACCGAGGGCGCGTTCATCTCGACGATCCATGGATTCTGCGCGCGGCTGTTGCGCGCGAACGCGCTCGCCGCGGGGATCGATCCCGCGTTCAGGGTGCTCGACGAGCTCGAGGCGCGGCGATTCGCCGACGAGGCGTTCGACGGCGCGCTCCAGGCGCTCGCCGAGGACGCTCCGGGCGGGGTCGAGCTGATCGCGGCCTACGGCGTCGAGGCGCTCCGCGGCGCGATCGAGGGAATCCATGGCGAGCTCCGGTCACGCGGCCAGACGCACCCGGTGCTTCCGCCGGCCGGCGGCGACGAGGGCGACCTGGACGCAGCACGCCGCGACCTCGAGGCCGCGGCGGCCGCCGCGGCCTCCGAGGTCGGCGCGATTGCGGACCCTGCCGCCAAGGTCGTGCAGGCGCTCGCGAGGCTCGAGCGCTGCCGCGTGCTCGGTGCCGTGGCCGATCCGTGGCCCGGAGACGCCGCCGAGCTGCGGCTGCCGTCCGGGAACGGCGCGGCCCTGAGCACGCCGGTGTGCTCCGCCTATCGGGAGGCCGTCGAGCGGTACATACGGATCTGCGAAGGACGCTGGGCCACCCGTGCCCGCAACCTGCTCGACGCGCTGCTTGCCGCGTTCGACGCGCGCTACGGGGAGCTCAAGCGCCGGGCCTCGGCGCTCGACTTCGAGGATCTCGAGCTGTGCTCCCGCGATCTGCTCCGCGAGGACACCGAGCTGCGCGACCGGTTCCGCACCCGGTTCGAGCGGGTGATGGTCGACGAGCTACAGGACACGAACGAGGTCCAGCTCGAGCTGATCGAGGCGGTCTCGCGGGACAACCTGTTCTGCGTCGGGGACGCGCGGCAGTCGATCTACGCGTTCCGTCACGCCGACGTGGAGCTGTTCGACCGGCGCGGCGAGCAGGCCGCGGCAGCAGGCACGCGGGCGACGCTGCGCACGAACTTCCGCTCGCGGCCGGAGATCCTCGGCCTGATCAACCGGGCGTTCGGCGAGCCGGCAGCGCGACACGCCGAGCCGCTCCTCGCCGGACGGGAGGAGCAGGATCTCGGTGAGCCCCGAGTCGAGCTGCTGATCGCCGACAAGGGGGCGGCGTGGTCATCCGATGGTCCGGCGGCGCCGTGGCGGGTCGCGGAGGCGCGCGCGCTCGCGCGGCGGATCGCGGAGCTGATCGACGACGGCGCCGCGGCGGGCGATGTGACGGTGCTGCTGCGGGCGACCACCGACATGCGTACCTACGAGCGCGCGCTCGAGGAGCACGGGGTCCCGACGTACGTGATCGGAGGCAGGGGCTACTGGTCGCATCCGCAGGTGGTCGACCTCGTGTCCTACCTGCGGGTACTCGCGAACCCGCGCGACGAGGTGGCGCTGTACAGCGTGCTCTGCTCGCCGCTGGTCGGTGCGTCCGTCGACGCGCTGGTGATGCTCGGGGCGGCGTCGCGTGCGAGCGGCCGGAACGTGTGGTGGGTGCTGGACGAGCAGGACGATCTACTCGACGCGGTGCCTGGGGAGGACCTGAAGCGGCTCGCCGCGTTCGCCGCGTGGTTGCGCGCCGAGCGTGCGCGGATGGCGCGGATCGGGGTCGAGGCGATGATCGAGCGGGTGCTCGAGCACACCGGCTATGACCTGGCGGTGCTCGCGATGCCGGGCGGCGAGCGCCGGCTCGCGAACGCCCGCAAGCTGATGCGGCTGGGGCGCGAGCACGAGGCCGCCCACGGGCCGGACCTGCGCGGCTTCCTCGAGCTGGTCGGGACGCGAGCGGGCGAGCGCGGCGGCGATCCGCACGACAGCGACGCCCCGGTCGAGAGCGAGGCGCTCGACGCGGTGCGAATCATGACGATCCACCGCGCCAAGGGGCTCGAGTTCGAGATCGTGTGCGTGGCCGACCTGGGTCGCGGTCCGTGGTCGTTTCCTCCGCTGATCCGCATCGGGCGCGACGGCCGGCTCGGGCTGCGGCTGTCGCGACCCGGGAGCGACCGGGCGTGGCCGACCCGCGCGCACGACGAGATCGGGGACGCGCAGAAGCAGGCGGCCGCGGCCGAGGAGCGGCGGCTGTTCTACGTCGCCGCGACGCGGGCGCGGGAGCGCCTGATCCTGAGCGGGGCGGCGAAGCTCGAGAGCGAATCGTGGGCGAACGGGTCCGGCGCGCCGATCGGATGGCTCGCGCCGGCCGTCGTCCCCGAGATCCGCTCGCGGGTCGAGGAAGGCGAGGGGGTCGTGGACGGCGTGAGGTTCGCGTTCGTCACCGAGGAATCCGAGCGCCCGGTGCCGCGCGCGGAGCCCGGGCGGTCGCGGCCGGCCGGCGTCGATGAGGTGTTGCGCCTCCAGGTCGGAGCGAGTCATCAACGTCCGGTCGTGCGGGCGCTGAGCTACACGTCCTTGGCGACCTATCGGCGCTGCGGGTACCGGTTCTACGTCGAGCGGGTGCTCGGGGTCCCGGGGCCGCCGGTCGCTGGCCCCGGTCGGGGCAGGAGCGGCTCGCTGAGTCCGGCCGAGCGGGGCAGCGCCGTTCATGCGCTGCTCGAGCGGCTCGACTTCAAGCGGCCGCTGCGGCCGTCGGCCGAGGCGATCGCGGCGGCCGCGGCTCGGCCCCCGACCAACCGCGAGGCGACCGAGATCGCGGCGCTGGTCGAACGGTTCGGGTCGACCGAGCTGTGCCGGCGGCTCGGCCGCGCGACCGGCGTGCGGCGCGAGCAGCAGTTCGCGTTCGCGCTCGGCGAGACGCTGATCACCGGCGCCCTGGACGTGATCGCCGCCGAGCAGCCGGATGACTCGCGCGCGGCCCGTTCCGGCGAGGCCGGAGGCCGAGCGGGCCGCAGGCGCGAGCAGGAGCTCGTGGTCGACTACAAGACCGACCGGCTCGACGGCGGCGATCCGGCCGCCATGGTCGAGCGCGAGTACCGCGCCCAGCGGCTGATCTACGCACTCGCGGCGCTTCGCTCGGGAGCGGCGCGGGTCGAGGTCGCGCACGTGTTCCTCGAGGTCCCCGACCGACCGGTCGCCGCGACCTACGGGCGCGACGACGTCGCCGAGCTCGAACGAGAGCTGGCGGCGCGGGCCGAGGGTGTGCTCGGCGAGGAGTTCCCCGTCACCGAGACCCCTCGCCGCGAGATCTGCCAGGGATGCCCGGCCGAGGGCGGGCTGTGCTCGTGGCCGCTCGGGATGACGCGGCGCGAGGCACCCGACACGCTGTTCTAGCCGCTGGTGCGGGCGGGCGGCTGGGACTCCGGGACCGGCCCGTCCGTATGGTCGAAGCTGACGTCGACCTGCTCGGAGTCGCTGCGCTCCTCGACCTTGGCGAGCGCCGTCAGCGTCCGCTCGTCGGCGGGCGCCTCGGGGGGGCCGATCAGGTTGCGCGGGTACAGCTTGCGCCCGACGACGACGTTGATCTCGGCCGCGTAGAGCGTCACCTGAGCACCGAGGTGCAGCCATACCAGCAGCCCGAGCACGAGCGCGAACTGCTCGCCGACCGGACTCGCGTGGCGCACCACGTGGTTGATGTAGATGCCCCCGAAGATCTGCAGCACCGACCAGCAGCAGGCAGCGACCACGACGCCGATCCATAGCCGGCGGGTCGGGACCGACGCCGATGTAAGGAACCGGAACGCGGCCGTGAACAGCAGCGTGTTGACGAGCAGCCCGATCACGATCGCGGCGATCTTGCCGGCCGGCCCGTGGATCCCGGAGGTGAGGCCGGTGATGACGGTGGAGATCACGAACAGGATCCCGAGCGCCATGATCAGCGCCAGACCCCGGAGCCGCGCGGTGAGGAAGTTCGCGCGATGCTTACGGGGTACCGCCCACACCTGGTCGAATGCGTTCTGCGCGGCGCTCGTGACTCCGAGCCCGCCGAGCAGCGAGAAGATCAGCCCGATCACCAGCGCCGACACGCTGCCCGTCAGCGAGTGCACCTTGATCTGGTCGCCGATCACCGGGAACTGCGCGAGCACGGACTTCTCGACGTCGTGCTGCGCGCCCGGATTGCCGTGGAGCACGAAGCCGAGGATCGTCGTCATCACCAGCAGCAGCGGGAACAGCGAGAAGAAGCCGTAGTAGGCGACGAGCGCCGCGAGGCTGCCGGCCCCGTCGTCGCCGAACTTCTTGACGACCGCCATCGGGATCGCCAGCCACCTGTGCGACTGCTGGTAGCGATCGAAGCTGCGCACCGGGGCGAGCAGGTCCACGCCCGGACAGTACCCCCTCGCCGGGTGGTTCAGACTGCTAAAAGCTCCGGCGCAGCCTCGATGCGCGCCCGGTCGCGGAGCACCACGGCGGCGCCGCCGGACGGGCTGAAGGTGATGCTCCGCCGCCCCGTCTGCTCCGGGCGATCACCCGCGGGCGACAGCTCGCACCCGCCGAGCAGCGAGCGGATCACGACCTTCATCTCCTGGATCGCGAAGCTCGCGCCCAGGCACCGCCGCCGGCCACCGCCGAACGGGATCCACGTGTACGTTCCGGGCTGCGTGCCGACGAATCGCTCCGGGCGAAACGCGTGCGGGTCGGGGTAGATCTCTGGGTCGCGGTGTACGAGGAAGGCGCACGCCAGCAACGCGACGCCCGCCGGGTAGCGGACTCCGCCGATCTCGACCGGCTGCTTCGTCAGTCGCGGCTCCGCGTTTGGAAGCACCGGGCGGAGCCGCATGATCTCGTGGATCGTCGCGATCAGGTACTCGTTGCCCTCGCCGGCGTCGAGCTCCTGCGTCAGACGCGCCGTCACGCGGGGCTCGCGAGCGAGCTGCTCGAACCCCCACGCTAGCTGCGAGGCCGTGGTCTCGTGGCCCGCGAGCAGCGCGGTCATCAGCTCGTCGCGGATCTCCCGGTCGGACATCGGGGAACCGTCCTCGCGGCGCGCCGCGAGGAGCATCGCGAGCACGTCGTCGCCTTGCCCGTTCTCGGCGGCGGTCACCCGACGCTCCTCGACGAGCTCGAAGATCAGACGGTCTGCCCGCTGGCCGGCGTCGGCGAACCGCCGCGCGGACGGGAGGAGCCATCCAAGCCGGCGGGTCAGCGGCGGCACGACCGACAGCGGGCTCTCCGCGAACGCCAGGATCCCGGCAAGCACTTCGCGCAGCTGCTCGAGCCGCTCTCCCTGCTCGAGCCCGAAAACCGCTCGGAGGATGATCTCGAGCGTCAGCCGCTGGAGCCGGGGATGAAGCTTGATCGGCTGATCGCGTGGCCAGGACGCCACCTCGCGATCGGCCAGCTCGGTCATCAACCCCGTCAGCCGCTGCATCCGTTCGCCGTGGAATGCCGGCAGCAGCAGCTTGCGCTGCTCCATGTGCGCCGCCTCGTCGAGCAGGATCACGGAGTTGCTCCCTACGGTGGGCTCGAGCACGCGGGCCCCCTCACCGGGATGGATCGACTCGGGCGAGGCCATGAACAGCTCGCGGATCTCGTCTGGGTCGGACAGGATCACGAACGGAGGCTGGAACGGCAGCTGTACGGTGATCCGCTTGCCGTAGCGCTGGCGCAGCCGCTCGAGCGACGCGGCGGGTCGCTTCCAGGTCGCGAGCAGCTGGAGCGCCGCGGGCAGCCGCGGCCCCGGCGGTAGAGCGCTGCGGTCAACCCTGCTCATCCTGCCTCCTCGCCTCGGTCGTCGACCGTACATGCGCAGATTCTCGCGCGCCGCGCTGTGCGAAACATCACACATCCGCGGGTATCGCGCCTCCAGGTGACCGGGAGGTCCGGGTGGCTCAGAGCCGCAGCTGCCCGCTCTCGATCCCGAGCAGCAGCCGCTTGCGATCGAGCCCGCCCGTGTATCCGCCCAGGCCGCCGGTCGAGTGCAGCACGCGGTGGCACGGCACGACGATCGGCAGCGGGTTGGCGCCGAGCGCGTTGCCGGCGGCGCGCGAGCCGCGCGGGCTTCCCGCCTCGGTCGCGACCTGCTTGTAGGTCGAGACCGAGCCGAACGGGATCCGCACGGTGGCCTCGAGCACGCGCCGCCCGAAGCCGCGCGTTAGCTGCCAGTCGATCGGAACCTCGAACTCGTCGCGGGAGGAGTCGAAGTACTGCTCGAGCTCGCGGCGCGGCTCGTCGAGCCTGCGGGGCGCGGCGAGCACCCGCGGGGAGACCTTGCGGGCGAGCTGCTCGAGCACCGCGTCCTCCTGCTCGCCGCCGTCGAGGTATGCGAGCCGCACGAGGCCGTTCGGGGTCGCCGCCAGCAGCAGTCTGCCGACCGGCGAGTCATAGGTCGCGTAGGCGACGTCGAGCAGTCCGGCGGTGGCCGCCGCGGCGGTGATGTCGGGGAGCGGGGAGGCAGTCGGCTTGGGGAGCGGGGTCATCTCTACGTGTACTCCAGTCGCAGTCGCTTGAGGCCCTCGTGCACGTTGCGGCGCGCGGCCTCCTCAGTCGTGTCCATCACCGCCGAGATCTGTGCGTACGGGGCGTCGGCCACGTAGCGCAGCGCGAGCGCGGTCCGCTGCTTCGGCGGCAGCCCGCGGACCTTCGCCCACAAAGTGTCGTCGCGGAGCTCGTCGGCCGGCGCGGCGCGTTCCGGCACGTGCTCGACCGGGACCGCCTCACGCCGGCGCGCGCGGACGTGGTCGAGCGCCTTGCGGTGGGCGATCGTCAGGACCCATCCGCGGAGGTTCGAGTCGTCGCGGAGCCGCGGGTAGCCGCGGAGCGCCGCCAGCCAGGTCTCCTGGTAGCAGTCGTCGGCGTCGGTCCGTCCCACCAGCGCGACGAGGAACCGGTGCACGTCGACCCCGTGCGAGTCGAGCAGCGCTTGGAAGGGTGGAAGGTTCACACCGATAAATCGTGACGGCTACAGGTTTTGTGAGAGCGACCGGCGGCAAGACTCCGCTCATCCCTTTGCCGGCCGGGGTTCGTGGGGTATACAGGGTGGTATGGCTCGCGCAATCTGGTCGGGTGCGATCAGCTTCGGGCTGGTCAACGTGCCCGTAAAGCTCTACTCGGCGACGTCGCCGAAGACGGTGCGGTTCCATCAGCTGTCGAGCAAGACCGGAGTGCGCATCAGGCAGAAGCGCGTCGACCCCTCGACCGATCAGGAGGTCCCGTACGAGGAGATCGTCAAGGGGTACGAGATCACCCCGGACCGGTACGTGACGATCGATCCGGACGAGCTCGACGCGCTCGACCCGAAGGCGACGAAGACGATCGACATCGAGGAGTTCGTGAACCTCGACGAGATCGACCCGATCTACTACGACCACTCCTACTACCTCGCCCCCACGGCCGGCGGGGCGAAGGCGTACCGGCTGCTGCTCGACGCGATGCGCGAGGAGGGCAAGGTCGGGATCGGGAAGGTCGTGCTCCGCACGAAGCAGCAGCTCGCCGCCCTGCGACCGAACGGCGACGTGCTGACGCTGACGACGATGCTGTGGGGCGACGAGGTGCTCTCCCCGGAGCGACTCGACGAGCTCGAGTCGGTCGAGGATGCCGAGCCGAGCGACCGTGAGCTGAAGATGGCCGAGCAGCTGATCGCGTCGCTGTCCGACAGCTTCGACCCCGCGAAGTTCAAGGACGAGTACCGCGAGCGGGTACTCGATCTGATCGAGCGCAAGGCTGCCGGGGAGGAGATCGCCGTCCAGCCGCAGGCCGAAGAACCCGCCGCCGCCCCAGACCTGATGGCCGCCCTGGAAGCAAGCCTTGCGGCCGTCGGCGGCGAAGAGAAGAAGAAGCCCGCGAGCAAGCCCGCTACCAAGAAGCCGGCGCGCGCGAAGGCTGGCAAGGATGGCGGGGGCAGCCGCCGCCGGGCCCCGGTCGCGAAGTCCTGAGCGACGGCCTCGTCCCAGAGCCCCCTGCGTTCCCGGAGCCCGGCGGCGGCTGCCCCTGCCTAACCCATTGATAATCTTCGCCTCCCGCCGCCGCGCCTCAGTCCTAGCTTCCGGGACCTTCTAAATGCACCAGCAAACAGCTCCTCCAGGGGCCCACGGCCTCTACGACCCCGCAAACGAGCACGACGCGTGCGGCATCGCGCTGGTCGCCAAGCTGTGGGGAGAGGCGAGCCACGCGGTGGTCGAGAAGGCGCTCGACGCGCTCGAGAACCTCGAGCACCGCGGCGCCGAGGGCGCGGACCCGAACACCGGAGACGGCGCCGGGATCCTGCTCCAGATCCCCGATGCGTTCTTCCGCGGCGCGGTCGCGGGTGTCGAGCTGCCGCCGTCTGGCCGGTACGGCGTCGGCGTCTGCTACCTCCCGAACGACGCGGAGCGGCGGCTGGTGCTCGAGCAGCTGATCGAAGACACGATCGCCGCCGAGGGCCAGCGGGCGATCTGGTGGCGCGATGTGCCGGTCGACGACCAGCACGTCGGCGAGACCGCGCGGATGTCGGCGCCGGTGATCCGCCAGGTGCTGATCGAGGCCTCCGACGAGATCCAGGACCGGGATGCGTTCGAGCGCAAGCTGTACGTGATCCGGCGGCTGATCGAGCGCGCCGCCGGGCGCGACCTGGCGCTGCCGAGCTTCTCGAGCCGGACGATCGTCTATAAGGGGATGCTGACCGCGCCGCAGCTGCCGCGGTACTTCACCGACCTCCGCGATCCCCGGGTCGCGTCGCGGCTCGCGCTGGTCCACTCGCGGTTCTCGACCAATACGTTCCCGAGCTGGGAGCTCGCGCACCCGTACCGGATGATCGCCCACAACGGCGAGGTCAACACGCTGCGCGGAAACATCAACTGGATGCGGGCGCGTGAGTCGCAGCTCGCCTCGGAGCTGTTCGGTGAGGACCTCGAGAAGATCGTGCCGGTCGTCCGCGAGGGGGGCTCGGACTCGGCGATCTTCGACAACGTGCTCGAGCTGTTGGTGCTCGGCGGGCGGTCGATCCCGCACGCGGTGATGATGATGGTTCCCGAGGCGTACCGGACTCGGAAGGAGCTCGACCCCGACGTCAAGGGCTTCTACGACTTCCACTCCTGCCTGATGGAGCCGTGGGACGGCCCTGCGGCGGTGGTGTTCACCGACGGGCGCGTCGCCGGCGCCGTGCTCGACCGAAATGGCCTGCGGCCGGGCCGCTGGGTCCAGGACACCGAGGGATACGTCGTGCTGGCCTCCGAGGCCGGAGTGATGACCGTCGCCCCCGAGCACATCCAGCGCAAGGGCCGGCTCGCGCCCGGCAAGTTGTTCCTCGTCGACCTCGAGGAAGGCAGGATCGTCGAGGACGACGAGATCAAGCGGAAGATCGCGCGGCGCAAGCCGTACGCCGAGTGGTACGAGCGCTCGGTCGTCCACATCGACGATCTCCCCGAGCGCGGGCCGCGCTCGCCCCGGGTCGAGCCGCTGCGCTCCAAGCAGCTCGCGTTCGGCTACTCGCAGGAGGACCTGCGGCTGATCATCGCCCCGATGGCCGCGAAGGGCGAGGAGCCGGTCGCGAGCATGGGCGCCGACGCCGCGCTGGCCGTGATGTCCGATCGCCAGCCGCCGCTGTTCTCGTACTTCAAGCAGCTGTTCGCGCAGGTCACCAACCCGCCGATCGACCCGATCCGCGAGAACGTCGTGATGAGCCTCCAGGCCGGCGTCGGCGCCGAGGTCAACCTGCTCTCCGAGGTCCCGGAGCAGGCGCACCAGCTCGTCATGAACCAGCCGATCCTCCGCAACCACGAGCTCGAGAAGCTCCGCCAGGTCTCGCACGAGGTGTTCGACGCGGCGACGCTCGACATCACGTGGCCGATCGAGCACGGACCTGACGGGATGGAAGCGCGTCTTCACGATCTTTGCGCGGAGGCCGGCGACTACGTCGACAACGGCGCCAACATCCTGATCCTGTCGGATCGTAACCTCGGCCCCGAGCGCGTCGCGATGCCGTCGCTGCTGGCGGTCGCCGCGGTCCACCACCATCTCGTCCGCCGCGGCACGCGGCTGCGGACCGGGCTCGTGATCGAGTCGGGCGAGCCGCGTGACATCCACCACATGGCGACCTTGATCGGCTACGGCGCGGCCGCGATCAACCCGTACGTGATGTTCGAGTCGCTCGACGAGCTGGCCGACCGCTCGCTGTTGCCGGTCGAGCTGACGCGCGACGAGGCCGAGTCGAACATCGTCAAGGCGATCGGCAAGGGCCTGATGAAGACGATCTCCAAGATGGGGATCTCGACGATCCAGTCCTACTGCGGCGCGCAGATCTTCGAGGCCGTCGGGCTCGACCACGAGGTCGTCGCGACGTGCTTCACCGGGACCGCGTCGCGGATCGGCGGGATCGGGGCCGAGCAGCTCTCGACCGAGGCGATGGAGCGTCACTTCCGCGCCTATCCCCGGACCGACCGCGAGCTGCTGCCGGTCGGCGGCGTGCTCCAGTGGCGCCGTGACGGTGAGCTGCACGTGTGGAATCCGGACACGGTCGCCAAGCTCCAGCACTCGGTGCGTGCCCAGGAGCCTGTGCCGAGCCTCGACGGAGGCGCTCCCGCGCCGGGGCCGCGCGAGACCTACCGCGAATACGCGCGGATGGTCAACGACGGATCCGTGCGCAAGGGGCTGCTGCGCGGCTTGATGCAGTTCAAGCCCGCGGGTGACCCCGTGCCGCTGGACGACGTCGAGCCGGCCGTGGAGATCGTAAAACGGTTCACGACGGGCGCAATGTCCCTCGGCGCGCTCGGCCGCGAGGCGCACGAGACGCTCGCGATCGCGATGAACAGGATGGGTGCCCGCTCGAACACCGGCGAGGGCGGCGAGGACCCGTCGCGGTACGTGCGCGACGAGAACGGCGATCTGCGCCGCTCCGCGATCAAGCAGGTCGCTTCCGGGCGCTTCGGGGTGACGATCCAGTACCTGGTGAACGCCGATCAGCTGCAGATCAAGATGGCGCAGGGCGCCAAGCCAGGAGAGGGCGGCCAGCTTCCGGGCCACAAGGTCGACGCCTACATCGCGAAGATCCGCAACTCGACCCGAGGCGTCGGGCTGATCTCGCCCCCACCGCACCACGACATCTACTCGATCGAGGACCTCAAGCAGCTGATTTACGACCTGCGCTGCTCGAACCCGTCGGCATCGGTGTCGGTCAAGCTCGTATCCGAGGTCGGGGTCGGGACGGTGGCCGCCGGCGTCGCGAAGGCCAACTCCGACCATGTCACGATCGCCGGCCACGACGGAGGCACCGGAGCCTCACCGCAGTCGTCGGTGCAGGGCGCCGGCGTGCCGTGGGAGATCGGGCTCGCCGAGACCCAGCAGACGCTGCTGCTCAACGACCTGCGCTCGAGGATCACCGTCGAAGTGGACGGCGGGATGCGCACCGGCCGGGACGTGGTCGTCGGTGCGCTGCTCGGTGCCGACGAGTTCGGGTTCTCGACGGCGCCGCTGATCGCGATGGGCTGCATCATGATGCGCGTCTGCCACCTGAACACGTGCCCGGTCGGGATCGCCACCCAGGACCCGGAGCTGCGCAGGCGGTTCCGCGGCACCCCGGAGCAGGTCGTCAACTACCTGATGCTGGTCGCCGAGGAGGTCCGGGAGATCATGGCCTCGCTCGGGATCACGCGGATGGAGGACCTGGTCGGGCGGACCGAGCTGCTGGGGATGGAGGAGGCGGTCGAGCACTGGAAGGCCAAGCACGTCGATCTGTCGATGGTGCTCGAGATGCCCGAGCTGCCGCCGGGCACGCCGCGCTCCCGGACGCGGGCGCAGGTGCCCGTGCTCGACGACGCGCTCGACTGGGAGCTCGTCAGGCGGTGCGCGCCCGCGATCGAGGACGGGGAGCAGGTCAAGCTCGGCCCGATCCCGGTGCGCAACGTCAATCGCACGGTCGGTGGAATCCTGTCCGGCGAGATCGCCCGGCGCCGCGGCGCCAAGGGCCTGCGCGAGGGAACGATCGAGATCGCCCTGTCGGGGTCCGCGGGGCAGAGCTTTGCCGCGTGGCTGGCCCCCGGCGTGACGCTGTCGCTGCGCGGGGAGACCAACGACTACGCCGGCAAGGGGCTATCGGGCGGGATCGTCTCGGTCCGGCCGCCGGAAAAGGCTCGGTTCCTGGCGGAGGAGAACATGATCGTCGGCAACACCGTGCTGTACGGCGCGACCGCCGGCCGCGCGTTCTTCCGCGGGCTGGCGGGCGAGCGGTTCGCGGTCCGCAACTCCGGCGCGAACGCGGTCGTAGAGGGCGTCGGCGACCACGGCTGCGAGTACATGACCGGCGGTCGGGTGGTCGTGCTCGGGCGCACCGGGCGCAACTTCGCCGCCGGGATGAGCGGCGGTGTCGCGTACGTGTACGACAAGGACCGTCGCTTCGCCGACCGCTGCAACACGGAGCTCGTCGACCTCGAGGAGCTCGCCGAGGCCGACGAGGAGGAGATCAAGGCGCTGATCGCAGAGCACGTCGCGCGGACCGGGTCGCTGGTCGGGCGCAACGTGCTCGCCTCGTGGGAGCGCGGCGCACGCGAGCGGTTCGTGAAGGTGATGCCGCGCGACTACCGGCGCGCGCTCGAGGAGCAGGCCGCAGCGCAGGCACAGGCGGCGGAGGCGGTCGAGGCGTAGATGGGAGAGCTAGGCGCATTCCTGAAGATCCATCGGGTCGGCTTCGACAAGCGCGACCCGCTGCGCCGCGTGGGCGACTACAAGCAGTACTTCGAGCTCCAGCCGGCCGAGGAGCTGCAGCGTCAGGGCGCGCGATGCATGGACTGCGGGATCCCTTTCTGCCACGAGGGGTGCCCGCTCGGGAACCTGATCCCGGAGTGGAACGACCTCGTATATCGCGACAAGTGGCGCGAAGCGTCCGAGCAGCTCCACATGACCAACAACTTCCCCGAGTTCACCGGCCGGATCTGCCCGGCGCCGTGTGAGTCGGCCTGCGTGCTGGCGATCAATGACGACCCGGTCACGATCGAGCAGATCGAGATGGCGATCGCCGAGCGCGCCTTCGAAGAGGGATGGGTGGTTCCCGAGCCTCCGGATCGGCGTACGGGCAAGACGGTGGCGGTGATCGGCTCGGGGCCCGCCGGGCTGGCCACGGCGGCCGAGCTCAACAAGAGCGGCCACGCGGTCACCCTCTACGAGCGGGACGAGGGTCCCGGCGGGCTGATGCGGTTCGGGGTTCCCGACGCGAAGCTCGAGAAGCGAATCATCGACCGCCGCGTGGCGATCCTCGAGCAGGAGGGGATCGAGTTCATCTACAACACCGATGTCGGACGCGACATCGACGCGCGCGAGCTCGCCGGCAAGCACGACGCGGTGGTGGTGACGATCGGCTCCCGGGTGTCGCGCGACCTTGACGCACCCGGCCGCGAGCTGAAGGGGATCCACTACGCGATGGATTACCTGTACCAGCGCAACCGGTGGGTCGCGCAGCAGGAGGGCCGGCCGTTCAGGCCGGTCGAGCCGGGCAAAGAGCTCACCGCCAAGGACAAGAAGGTGATCGTCGTCGGCGGCGGCGACACCGGCATGGACTGCATCTCCAACTCCCACCGCGAGGGCGCGCGGAGCGTGATCATGCTCGACGTGTACACGGAGCTGCCGCAGGACGGCCGCGACCCGCGGCACCCGTGGCCGCTGCCGCCCAAGCGCACCACCACGACCTACGCGCTCGACGAGGGCGGCACCCGCAAGTGGGGCACCGAGGTCACGGGGTTCGGCGGCAAGGACGGGTGGCTCAGCCACGTCTACGCCCGCCAGGTGACGGGCACCTCGTCGCGCGACCTGACCCCGGTGCCGGGCAGCGAGTTCGTGCTCGAGGCGGACCTCGCGCTGATCGCGATCGGATTCCAGCACCCCGAGCACGAGGGGCTGGTCGAGCAGCTGGGGCTGGAGCTCGACCGCCGCGGCAACATCCGCACCCAGCAGACCTACCGCACGTCGGTCAAGACCGTCTACGCGTGCGGTGACGCGCGGATCGGGCAGTCGCTGATCGTGACCGCGATCGCCGAGGGCCGGAAGTGCGCCCGGATCGTCAACAAGGACCTCGGCGGCAGCCCGATGGACGCCGACCGCGAGATGCTCGCGCTCGGCGCCTGGAGCGGCGAGGCCGACCGGACGCTCCGTCACGAGGCGGAGGCCGCGGGGACGGTCCGGCCGGGCGAGGAGTTCTTCACCGGGCCCGGCGCCCGCGGGCGCTGAGCCCAACTCTCGCGGCGCGGGCGGGCGCTGAGCGCCGCCGCCGCTCGGGGGGCCGGTTTCGCTGCGCTACTCTGTTAAGTGGAGTTCCCCCACCGAATGGCGGTTTGGTCGCCGTCATTTCGGGGGATTAAGCTCTCCGAGACTTGGTAGATCCTACGCCTGGGGCACGGGCGGGGGAGATTCAGGTTTAGAAGTGCTTGGGACGGGGAAACTCGCCCCTGTCGGTCAGGGAACTGCGCCCCCACTTCCCTGACTCCCCGGGGGCCCAGATGGATCTGGGCCCCCGGGACTCTTTAACGCCCCCTCCGGGCGCGCGAGGCGGCGGCGCCTCCCGGCGCGGCCTAGTGTCGCTTCGCCCAGCGGGCCATGCCGTGGAAGATCTCGAGCGCGGGGGCGACGGGTCGGGTCGGATCGAACTCGCGGTAGAGCTCGGCGACGTTCTGGACGATCCGCTCCGGGGCGGTCCAGCCCGCGAACGGCTGGAGGTCGATCTCGTCCGCCGCGGTGAGCGGGTCGAGCCCCGCGTCGAACATCTGGCGCGCCTGGTCGCGCACGTATTCGAGGTACCCCTTGATCGCGAGCAGCCCGGTCCCGTCGGTGACCGGGCCGTGGCCAGGAACCAGGGTCGCCGCCCCGAGCCGGCCGATCTCCTCGCACGCCTCGATCCAGTTGCTGACGGGGCCGGCCCACACGATCGGCGTGCCGCCCGAGAACAGGATGTCGCCGGTGAAGACCGTCGCCGCGTCGGGCACGTGGACGATCGCATCGCCGCCGGTGTGCGCCGGTCCGACCTCGATCACCTCGAGCGTCCGCCCGCCGACGTCCAGCTCGAGGCGCCCTTCGAAGGTGCCCGAGGGCAGGCGCGCCTCGAGACCCTCGAACTGGAACGGACCGAAGACTCGGGCGGCGAACTCGTTGAGCTCCGGCCCGAGATCGGTCTCGAGCACCGTCTGCAGCAGCGCCGGTGGTTCGTCGCGCATGTCCGCCACGGCCCGGGCGGTGGCGTAGATCGCGGTGTTCGCGGGCAGCGCGCCGTTGCCGAAGCAGTGATCGCCGTTCCCGTGGGTGTTGACGGCGGCGTCGATCGGCCGCGTCTCGGTGACCGGACGCATCGCGTCGAGCATCGCGCGCGTGAGCGGGAGGTCGAACAGCGTGTCGACCAGCAACGACGTGCCGCCGCCGGCGATCAGCCCTGCGTTGCTCCAGCCCCAACCTCCGTCGGGCTGGAGGTAGGCAAACAGGCCGTCCCCGAGCTCGTGAAGCCCCGCGGTGTAGGCGACCGTCGCGATCCAGGCAGCCTAACCGTCGGCGAGCTGCGCGGCGCGAACGCGGAGCAGCTCGACGAGGTCGAGACCGCGGTGAAACGGGTCGGCGATCGCGTTGGTGCCGTCCAGCGGCAGGGCGGCGCGCAGCCGCCCGTCGACCTCGGCGACCAGCGTGACGCCCGCCGGCGGCGGAGCGGAGTCGAGCTGCGCGAGCCGGCGCAGCCCATCCCGATCGGCCGCTGAGGAGTAGCGGAGCGTGACGCGGGTCACGGGCGTCTCCCCCGGATCCTCGTGCAGGCCACGCTTGGCCGCCCGGCGCAAATCGACTTGGCGCTCGCGTGCGGCGATCAGATTCATCCTTCCTGAGAGCACTTGCGCTCCTTCCCGTTCGCAGAGCTTCCGAATAACTTCCTAAGCATTATAGCTGGTTAGACAACCGGTCAAGTACGATTGATGGTGATGAGCAAGCGGCAGCATGCGCCGGGCGAGCTGGAGCTCGTCAGGGAGTACGTGAACACGCGCGACGTCGAGGCGGGGACGGACGCGTTTTCGACGCCGGCGGCGCTCGGCGAGTGGCTGTCCGGCCACGGCCTCGCCTCGGGCGGGTTGCGCCCGACGGCCGCGGACCTACGCCGTGCGGTCGCGGTTCGCGAGGCGCTGCGGGCGATCCTGCTGTCGCATGGCGAACTGACCACCGAGCCGGCGGACGCCTGGCGTGTGCTCGACGATCAGGCGAGGAGGGCCCGCCTTCGGGTCCGCTTCGGCGCGGACGGCGAGGCGCTGCTCGAGCCGGCGGCGGGCGACGCCGACGGTGCGATCGGGCGACTGCTCGCGATCGTCCACGGCGCGGTCGCGCGGCCCGACACGTGGAGGCGGCTCAAGGCATGCAGGCTGCACACGTGCGAATGGGCGTTCTTCGACCACACCAAGAACCGCTCCGGGGCGTGGTGCAACATGGCGGTGTGTGGGAACCGCGCCAAGGCGCGGGCGTACCGGGAGCGCCGCGCGGGCGCGAGCGCTTAGTCTCGGGCGCAGGTCGGGCAGACTTCGACCGATGCCTCAGTTCTGCCGACACAACCGGCTGGTCCAGAATTGCACGATCTGCTCCCGCGAGCAGGCGGTCGAGGCGCGCCCGCTGGTGTCCTCGGGCGCGCCGCGCACCACCCAGCCGCGACCGCCGAGCGCCCCCCGGAGCCGCGCGACCCGCGCCGGCGCCCCGGGCGTCACCGTTCGCCGGCTGCGAACCGCCGTCGACGACGGCTATCAGTCACCCCTGGTCCCAGGGCTGAAGTCCAGTCAGGAGGCGGCTCGGCTGGCCGACGAGCTCGCGTTCGCCGCCACGCGGGTGCGGCAACTCGGGTCCAATCCTCCCGGGCTGTACGCGGAGGTCGCGAACCCCGCCGGGGACCTCGAGGAGCGCACCTGGCTGGCGTTCCTGATCGCGTACCTCTCGCCGCTCGATGCCGACGACCCGTTTGCGGCGATCAGCGCGGCGCGGACGACCTGGGCATCGGGCGAGCCGCCGCACCTGTCAGGTGTCGATACCGGCCCGCGAACCGCGCTCGACCCCGCCCGGCCAGAGCGCACCGTCGAGGCGTATCGCGCGTGGGCGGCGCGCTCCGGAAGCCAGGCGGCGGCGTTCGCCGGCGAGCCGGAGTGGACCGCCGAGCGTCGCTTCGCACGGGTGCTGGAACGCCTCGCGTTGCCGGGCTTTCAGCGCGACGCGCGCTACGAGTTGCTCGTCAGCCTCGGCCGGCTCGGGCCGTACGAGCTGCGCGCCGGGACACTCGGGCTGGGGGGCAACGACGATGTGACCGTGGCCGCGAAGCGGGCATTGGGAATCGGCGATCCGATCCTGCTCGAGCGGCGCGCAGCGCAGCTTGCCGATGGATGTGGGATCGCGCTCGAGGCGCTCGACCTCGGCCTCTACAACTGGGAACGCGGCGAGCGGGCGGCGGCGGGGCTGGGCCCTGGAGCAGAGCCCGACGCGGCACTGCAAGAGACCGTGCACGCGGCGCTGGGGGCGTAGGGCGGCCGGCACCGCAACTTAACCTCCGCTCGCGGGTTTTCGAGTTCCTGTAGACCCTACGGCCCGCTGACGGCGGGAGCTTCCTTGCGCCGCTTTCACGTCCTGCCGATCTCAACCGTCGTACTCGTCGCTGCGCTCGCCGGCGTAGCTGCGGGCGGGCCTGCCGGCGCAAGCCGCGCCCCGGGCGGATCCAAGCGCCCGCCGAAGCCGCCCCCGGTCACGTCGCTGACGATCGCGTCGACGCCGAACCCGTCCCGGGCCGGCCAGCCGGTCCTGGTGTCCGGCCAGGTGCTCGGTTCCGCAAGAGCGGGGGCGCCGGTCACGCTGTGGCGCAAGCGCCCGCGCGACAGCAGCTTTCAGGCCGCTTACGAGACGTCCGCCGATGCCGGCGGTCACTACGCGGTGGCGGTGACCGGGTCCGACCTCAAAACGAACGTCGAGTGGTACGCCGCGACCCACGGGGTGAGCAGCCCGATCGCCACGCAGCGGGTCAAGGCGCTGGTGACGCTGGCGAGCTCGACGACCGCCGCGGCGCCCGGAGACCCGGTCCGGTTCCGCGGTCACGTGACGCCCTGGCACGCAGGCGATTCGGTGCAGCTCCAGCAGCTGAACGCCGCAGGTGCCTGGAGCCTGATCGCGACAGCGCGCGTCAACCGGAGCTCGAACTTCTCGCTCGCCTACCGGTTCACGAGGGGGCAGGCGCAGCTGCGCGCGGTGCTGCCCGCCGATCCTCGTAACGCGCAGTCCTACTCGCCGGGGGTGACGATCGACGTGGCCGGCATCCACAAGATCAAGCACGTCGTGATCATCATGCAGGAGAACCGGTCATTCGACAGCTATTTCGGCACCTATCCCGGGGCCGACGGGATCCCGGCGGGCGTGTGCGTCCCGGACCCGATGAGCGGCAGCTGCGTGGCGCCGTTCCACGACGCCGCCGACGAGAACTACGGGGGGCCACACGGCGCCCCGGCCGCGGCGGCCGACATCGACGGGGGCCACATGGACGGGTTCGTGTCGGAGGCCGAGCAGGGCGCCGGCTGCAGCACCGACGACCCGACCTGCAGCCCGTGCCAGCAGACCCAGGCGCATGCCGTACCGCAGGGCAAGTGCGTGGACGTGATGGGCTACCACGACCCGCGCGAGATCCCGAACTACTGGAAGTACGCGAGGAACTTCGTGCTCCAGGACCACATGTTCGAGTCGGTCGCCTCGTGGAGCCTGCCCGAGTCGCTCTACAAGGTCTCGGAATGGTCCGCGTTCTGCACCCAGCCGCTGTTCCCGCCCTCGTGCCGGGGCGCGATCGAGAACCCCAATCCCGACGGCGGCTTCAGCGGCCCGAACGACGGCCAGCTGCACTACGCGTGGACGGACATGACCTACCTGCTCCACCGGGCCGGGGTGAGCTGGGGCTACTACGTGTTCAACGGCACCGAGCCGGACTGCGAGAACGACCAGGCCGAGACGTGCGCGCCGGTCCAGCAGGGCCCGCAGACGCCGGGCATCTGGAATCCGCTGCCGTCGTTCACCGACGTCGCCGTGGACAGGCAGATCGGCAACATCCAGTCGCTGACCGGGTTCTTCAGCGCCGCGGCGGCCGGGCGGCTCCCGGCGGTCTCGTGGGTCGAGCCGAACGGCAACACCTCCGAGCATCCGCCGGCGCTCGTCAGCGCCGGCCAGACGTATGTGACCGGCCTGATCAACGCGATCATGCGCAGCCCCGACTGGAGCAGCACCGCGATCTTCCTGTCGTGGGATGACTGGGGCGGGTTCTACGACCACGTGACTCCGCCCGTCGTGGACCAGAACGGGCTCGGCCTGCGGGTGCCGGGAATCGTGATCAGCCCGTACGCCCGGCACGGATTCATCGACCACCAGATCCTCAGCCACGACCTCTACAACAAGTTCATCGAGGACGACTTCCTGGGCGGCGCGCGGCTCGATCCCAAGACCGACGGGCGGCCCGATCCGCGCCCCGACGTGCGCGAAACGGACCCGCTGCTCGGCGACCTGACCTCGGACTTCAACTTCGGGCAGCAGCCGAGGGCACCGCTGTTGCTGCCCGTCCATCCGGCGCCGGGCCCGGCGTCGCGGCCGCCGGGCTAGGCGTCGCGGCCGCCGGGCTAGGCGGCGGCTCCGGACGGCGCGGCGGCGAGCGGTTACGTCCGGGGCGGCGCCTACCTTTCGGCTCGTCCTGTCCCCGAGCGGAGAAGCGCGATGCCACTCTGCTTCATCGAGCCGCAGAATGCCATCAGGGTGATCGCCGATTCAGTTGGCCGCGAGGCGCGTCGCCAGATCCTCAGCGAAGTCGTGAAGGCGTGGGTGGATGAGATCCCCGAGCCGGAGCTCGAATCCCATTACGCGAAGGCGGTCGCCGACCTGGACGAGCACGACCTGTCGCTGCTGGCCGCCTGGCACGCATCGCTGGAGGTCGGCCACCCGGTTCCCAACAAGGAGTTCCTGGTCAACGTGTTTCCGTCGCTCGGCGAGAACCGTCGCGAGGCGCTCAAGATCGCCGCGAGCTTCCGCGGTGAGGAGGCCTTCGAGCAGGGAGTCGGCGAGGATGAAGCGCTCGACACCGTGCTGCCGTGGCTGTCGGAGGAGCGCTGCGCGGAGCTCGCGTGCGAGTGCCTCGAGCTGTACTGCTGGGACCGGCTGGGCGTCGACAACTGACGGCCAGCGCACACGCTGGCCCACCATCGGGGCTTGTAACAATTGCATCTTGGGCGATTTCTATGCCTATATGAGCGAAATCGCCCACAATGGCCCCGCCGGGGCCCGCGGCGAGGCCTACGACCCGAGCACCGCTTCGGTGTCGGCGATCGCCTGGTCGGTCGACTGGAACCACACAGCCTGGAGGCCCAGCTCCCGCGCCGCCGTGCAGTTGACCTCGATGTCGTCGAGCAGCACCGCCGCCGGCGCCGCGACGCCGAGGCGCTCGAGCGTGATCTCGTAGATCCGCGGCTCGGGCTTGCGGGCGCCGACGAACGCGGAGTCGACGACGACATCGAAGATCTCGTCGACGGGGAGCTTCGCCCGCCACAGCCGCTCCCACTCGCGGACGTTGTTGGTGCAGATCGCCATCCGGAAACCGCGCCCGCGCAGGTCCCGCATGTACTCGATCATCCGCTCGTTGGGATGCAGGTTGTCGAAGTAGCGCTCGCCGAACCCGTGCAGCTCGACCTCGTGCCCGAGCTGGCTCGAAAGCTGGTCGCTCAGCGTCTGCAGGAACCGTGCTTCGGACATCCGGCCGGTCTCGAGCTCGAACAGCGGGTTGGCTCCATCCCGCGCGGAGATCGCCGCCATCGCCATCCCGAGCTGCTCCAGCGAGATCCCGGACGAGTCCTGGAACGCCGCGAACGAGTCGAGCAAGGACGAGGTGAGCACCCCACCGAAGTCGCTGACGATCGCCTCGACGCCGGTCATCGCGGACTGCCGAGCAGATACACCCCGGCGCCATCGCGGCCCGTGGCGTGCCAGCGGAACTGCTGTGCCCGCAGCTCGAGCCCCTGGTCGGTGAACACGGCCGGCCGCTGCACCGCCTCGCCGGCCAGCCGGTGCGGGCGCTCGGAGGCCGCTTCGGGATCCGCGCTCGGCTCGCTCACCCACAGCTCGACTCCGGCCCTGGTGGGAGCTCCGTGACCGTCGTACGTCGTGGACAGGCGCGGATCGATCACGTCCCGGGCGGCTCCCGCCTCGAGCAGCGTCGTTGTCACCTCGTCGCTCTCCTGCCCGCGCGACTTGCGGGGCCGGACTGACAGCAGCGCGAGCCCGTCGTCGTCGCCGAACCACGCCGCGAGCAGCCGCAGCGAATCGAGCTGGCCGGCCGCCGGCACATCGACGGTGGCCGACCACCCACGGGAGGCGACCGGCCGCGGCTTGCCCTCGAGGTTCACCTGCCCCTGCACGCGTACCGGGCCGCCGAGCAGCCCGCTCGCACCGTCGAGCTCGGCGGCGGGCACGGCCGACAGCTCGAGCCCGTCGCCGCGCAGCTGCCAGCCGGCCGGGGTGGTTGCCTCGAGCCCCGCGGGGACGACACGGACGCCGTCTCCGGCGCCGAGCACCGCGTGCCCGCCGGCGCCTTCGAGGGGCGCCCAGGCAAAGCCCCAGACGGCGGAGTCGAGATCGCCGAACGCAAGCCAGCGAAGCGGCGTCACGAGTGCAGCTGGGGCTGGTCGATATCGCTCGCGGTGGAGTCGACGTCGTACGCGTAGCGGCCGCCGAAGCGCGCCGCGCGAACCACCACCCGGCTCTGGAGGTTCCGGACGACCAGCGCGCGAGCGAGCGCGCGCGTCGGCGGCAGCAGCAGGAACAGCCCGACCGCGTCGCTGATGAACCCGGGCACCATCATCATCAGTCCGCCAAACAGGACCAGCGCGCCGTTCAGCACCTCGCGGGCGGGCGGGCGTCGCGCGGCGATCGCCTCGTTCAGCCGCCGCCACGCGATCCGGCCCTGCGAGCGGAGCGCCCACAGTCCGACCGGCCAGCCGGCGAGCAGCAACAGCAGCATCGGGAGCACCCCGATCGCGTCAGCGACGGCGATCGCCACGAGCACCTCCGCGGCCGCCCAGCAGAACAGCAAGAGCAGAACCATCGATGCAAGGCTACTGACACGCAGCCACCAAGCTGGGAGCGCGACGCGGATCCGAGCCGGGCGCGGCTAGGCGAGGGCCGGCCAGCCGGGGTCCAGGCTCACGCCGGGAAGCCGGTGCAGCCCGACGAGCTCGATCAGCTTCCGGATCTGCGGCTGGGCGCCGCGCAGGCGCAGGCGGCGGTCGTGGCTACGCAGCCGTCGTGCCAGTGCAGCGAGATCGAGCATCAGCGAGGGGTCGGCGAACACGAGCGCGCTGAGGTCGACATCGACGTCGCGCTTCGCCCGGATCGCCCGCGTGAACGCCCTTCGACGAGACCCCTGGGTTGCCCGGTCCTCGTCGCCACGGCAGCGGAGAACCGAAGAGCTTTCATCGAAGTGGACGATTGGGACAACGTATCGGAGTTGGGGGGCCGCCCGCAAGCTCGATCAGCCTTCTCTCCTACACTTGGAGGATGGCCACCGTAGATGAGGTCACCGACGCGCTCCGGGACGTGATCGATCCCGAGCTGGGACTCGATTTCGTCGAGCTCGGGCTGATCTATGACGTCGAGGTCGACGACGGGACGGTGCGCGTCACCTACACGCTGACGAGCCCCGGGTGCCCGATCGGACCGCAGGTCTCCGAGCAGATCGAGGAGTTCGTGTCCGAGCTGGACGGGGTCGTCGAGGTACAGCCGACGATGACGTTCTCGCCGCCCTGGACGCCGGAGCGGATGAGCGAAGACGCGAAGTTCGCGCTCGGGTTCTGAAGCCTCAGGCCGGCCCGCGCCCGCGAAGCTCGTGATCGAGGTCGATCGCGCGGATCTCGTGCTCGCCGGGGAGCTTGTCGAGCACGGATCCGACCACCTGCTGGACGTCGGTCTCCTCGTGGCCGAGATCGTCGTATAGCGACTTCAGCGCGGTGTGGACGATCTTCAGCTGGGCGGCTGTGAGATCGAGCCGGTAGGCGATCTCGTCGGGCTGGATCAGGTCGTCTGCCATCGGCTCGCTCTCTGTCGGGTGGACGCGGTCAGGACTCGGGACGCTTGCGCGGCGTACCGGGGCGCCGGGAGCGCTTGGCGCGCATGTCGGACGCCGGGCCGCGCTTGCGCCGCGCGCCCGCCGACGGCAGGATCGCGACCGGTCCCCCGTTGGCGTGCGACGGGTCCGAGCCGGATCGCGCCTTGCTGCCGTTGGCCGAGCCCGAGCGCTTGCCGCTCGCGACCTCGAGTAGCTCGGCGAGCGTGTCGTCGATGCCCTCGGCCAGCACGTCGATGTCCGGGAGCGCGTCGTAGTCGCCGAGCAGCCCGTACTCGATCCGTCCGTCGTAGGACATGATCGCGATCGCGAGCGCGTGGCCCTTGGGAAGGAACGCGACCGGGAACAGATCGATGAGCCGGCGCCCGAGCACGTACAGCGGCACCTGCGGACCCGGGATGTTGGTCACGATCAGGTTGAACAGGCGGGTCGAGAAGTTGAGCCGCGAGGCCTGCGCCAGCACGGTCGGCGGCGCCAGGTTGTTGACCGCCGCGAGCGTCGCGGCCCCGACCGCCTGCTTTGACTCCTTGAGGCCGTCCATCGCGCTCTTCACGAACCGCAGCCGCGCGAGCGGATCCCTGATGTAGACGGGCAGCGGCCCGCGCATCACGGTCAGCTTGTTGCCGAGCGTCCCGCGATCGTCCTTGGCCCGGACCGAGACCGGGACGAGCGCTCGCAGCTCGAGTCCCTCGGTGCGGACTCCGCGGCTGTGCAGCCAATCGGCGACCGCCCCGGACACGACCGTCAGCACCACGTCGTTGACGGTCCCGCCGAGCGCATCCTTGACCTGCTTGTAGTCCGCCAGCTGCTGGCGGACCACCGCGTAGCGGCGGTGCGGACCGATCTCGACGTTCAGCGGCGTCTCGGGCGCGGGGTTCAGACCTGCCCATACGATCTCGCCGAGCCCCTCCATCGCGTCTCGCGCGCGCCCGAGCGAGCGGGCCGGCTGGGTGGTGGCCGACAGCGCCCGCGAGGCGAGCCCGGCGGAGGTGTTCACCATCCCACGAACCCCGGCTAGCACCATGTCCGCGGCCGACGGCTCGGGGGCCGGGTGCCACATCTCGAGGTCCGACGGCGGCGCAGCCGGCGCCTCCTCGAGGTCGAACAGGACGGTCGCCAGGTCGACCCCGGACACCCCGTCGACGAGCGAGTGGTGCGTCTTCGAGATCAGCCCGAAGCGTTCGCCCTCGAGCCCCTCGACCAGCCACATCTCCCACAGCGGCTTCGAGCGATCGAGCTGCTGGGAGGCGATCCGCGCGGCCAGCCTCAGCAGCTGCTCCTCGGAGCCGGGCGCCGGGAGCGCGGTGTTGCGGATGTGGTACTCGAGGTTGAAGGTCGGGTCGTCGACCCACAGCGGCCGCCCGGTCTCCATCGGCGGCGTGGCCAGCTTCTGGCGGTAGCGGGGGACGAGGTGCAGACGCCCGCGGACGTGATCGAGGAAATCCTCGAATGCCGGCGGCGGCCCTTCGAAGATCAGCACCCCGCCGATGTGCATGTGCGACGTCGGTCCCTCCTGCGCGAGGAACGACGCGTCGATCGAGCTCAGGCGGTCGAGATGCTGCTGCGGCACAGGCGCAAGACTACGCATAATCACCCACCGCCGAAAGGGACCATCGGCGGACGCCCGGTCAGCCGCCGGTGCGGATCTCAGCGGCATGCGGCCGTGGCGTGGGACGGGGCCTACACTTGGGCTCCGATGGCGAGCTGCCCGGACAAATTGCTGCTGGCGGCGCCGCGCGGATACTGCGCGGGCGTCGACCGTGCCGTGCAGACGGTCGAGCGGGCGCTCGAGGTGTACGGCGCACCCGTGTACGTGCGCAAGGAGATCGTCCACAACAAGCACGTCGTCGAGGAGCTGCGCGAGCGCGGAGCGGTCTTCGTCGACTCCGAGCAGGAGGTCCCCGAGGGCTCGACCGTCGTGTTTTCGGCGCACGGGGTCGCGCCCGCCGTGCACGAGGGCGCTCGCGAGCGCTCCCTGCGGACGATCGACGCCACCTGCCCGCTGGTCACGAAGGTGCACGTCGAGGCCAAGAAGTTCGCCGCGCAGGGGTACACGATCGTGCTGATCGGGCACGAGGGGCACGAGGAGGTCGAGGGAACGATGGGGGAGGCCCCGGACCGAATCGTGCTGGTCCAGAGCGAGGAGGACGTCGACGAGCTCGAGCTCGAGGACCCCGAGAAGGTCGCGTACATCTCGCAGACGACGCTGTCGGTCGACGAGACGACGTCGATCATCAACCGGCTGCGGGAGCGGTTTCCCGCGATCGTCGGTCCGCGCACCGACGACATCTGCTACGCGACCACGAACCGGCAGGCCGCGGTCAAGCAGCTCGCCAGGGAGTGCGACCTGGTGCTGGTGATCGGGTCCCGCAACTCGTCGAACTCGAACCGCCTGGTCGAGGTCGCGCGGGAGCACGGCGCCGACTCGTATCTGATCGACAACGAACGACAGGTCCAGGACGAGTGGCTGGAGGGCAAGCGGATCGTCGGGATCACGTCGGGCGCGAGCGCCCCCGAGGCACTGGTTCAGCAGCTGGTCGAGTTCTTTCGCGCCCGCGGAACCGCGGAGGTCGACGAGCTCGAGGTGGTACGGGAGGACGTGCGGTTCATGCTCCCGAAGGCGATCCGCGAGGCCGGGCAGCGAGCCCGGATGGCCGGATCGAGTGCGTCGGCGTAGAACGGATCGCGCGCCCTGCACACGCTGGTCGTCTCAGACCTGCATCTCGGCGCCCGGCACGAGCCGGATGTGCTGCGCCGCGATGAGCCGCGCGATGCGCTGATCGCGGCTGCCGCCTGCTGCGACCGGCTGGTGCTGCTTGGCGATGCGATCGAGCTGCGCCACGGTCCGCTCAGGTACGCGTTCGCCACCGCCCAGCCGGTGCTCGAGGCCGTCGGCGCGGCGCTGCCGGCCGCCGCCGAGGTTGTGATCGTGCCAGGCAACCACGACCACCGGCTGCTACGGCCGTGGCTGACCCGCCGGTCCTCGGACGGTGTGCCGCCCGAGCTCGGCCTCGAGGCCATCGTCGACTGGCGCGAGGGCGAGCCGCTCGCGCGGATTGCGAGCTGGCTCGAGCCCGCCCGCATGCGGGTCGCCTACCCGGGCGTGTGGCTTCGCGACGACGTGTACGCGATGCACGGTCACTACGGCGACCGCAACACGACGGTGCCGATCCTCGAGCGGCTCGGGTCCGGCGTGATGGGCCGCGTGATCGGCGATCGCGACGGCCGGCCGGTACGCGCCGAAGACTACGAGGCCACGCTGGAGCCGATGTATGCGCTGATCGACGCGCTCGCGGAGCAGGGCGGGCGGGGCGCCGGGGGCGGAGGGGCGCTCCAGCTCCGCGCGTGGCGCAACCTGGCAAGCGCCGGCCGCGCAGGGGTCCGCGCACGGGCGACCGGGGCGGGTTTCGCGACGGTCGTGTTCGCGCTCAACCGGGCCGGGCTCGGGCCGCTGCGCCCGGATGTGTCCGGGCCGGAGCTACGCCGGGCGGGGCTGTGCGCGTTCGAGCGGGTGCTGAGCGACCTCGGCGTCGGGGCCCGCTACGTGCTGTCGGGCCACACCCACCGCGCCGGGCCGCTCCCCACCGACGATCGCGGCGAGTGGCTGACCTCGACCGGAGCGTCGATGCTGAACACCGGCAGCTGGGTGTACGAGTCGGCGTTCGTAGGCGACGAGCGGTGGACCAGTCCCTACCGCCCCGGGTTCGCCGTACGGGTGCCGGACGCGGGGGCGCCGGAGCTGGTCAATCTGCTCGACCCGGCGTGAAGCACACCGCGTGGCAGCGAACGCCGGGGCCGACTCGCAGCGCGAGCTCTCCGGCGGAGCTCCGCGGGTGCGAGACGAGCTGGTAGCAACCCGGGTGGTCGACCTCGAGCCGTGAGCCGTTGATCTCGACGGCGCCCTCGCCGTCGAGCACCGCCCACACCGCGCCGGCGCGGTAGGCGCCCGAGTACTCCCCCGCGACGTCCTCGCTCTGCGCCTCGATCAGCGCGCCCGGCTCGTCCTCGGGGCGGAGCGGCTCGAGCAGCGGTTCCTCGAGCCCGAGCAGCTCCTGGATCGCCTGCTCGGTCTCGGCGTACCCGCCCTCGCCGTAGTGCTGCTCGAACAGCATCCCCTGATCGTTGAACAGGTACCGAGCAGGCCAGCCGAGGTTCCCGTAGTCCTCCCAGATCTCGAGCTCGGTGTCGATCACCACCGGGTAGCGCAGCTCGAGGCGCTCGACCGCGGCGGCCACGGCGTCGGGGTCCCGCGAGGGCTCGAAGCCCGCCGCGTGCGCGCCGATCACTCGCAGGCCACGGTCCGAGTAACGCTCGTGCCACGCCTTCATGTATGGCAGCGTGCGAATCGAGTTCGGGCGGCAGAAGTCCCAGAACTCGATCAGCACCGGCCGGCCGAGCTGGCGGTCCATCCGCAGCGCCGCGGTGTTGATCCAGCGGGCGCCGCGTGGGAAGGGCGGGGCCGCAATGTGGTCGACTGGGGCGCGCACGGGGACCATGGTAAGAACCCGCCGCCCCGGGGTCCCGCGCTGAGGGCTCGACGGGTCCCGCGCTCAGGGCTCGCGGGGTCCCGTGCTCAGGCCCTGCGGGGTCCCGTGCTCAGGGCTCGACCAGCCCCCGCTTGATCGCGTAGCGGACCAGCTCGACGCGGTCGCGCATCCCGAGCTTGCGCAGCAGGTTGGCCCGGTGCGACTCGACGGTCTTCTCGGCGAGGTGCAGGATCTGCGCGATCTGTGCGTTGGTGTGGGCCTCCGCGATCAGCTTCAGGACCTCCTGCTCGCGCGGGGTGAGCGGGATCTCGGGGCCCTTCGAGCCGTCCTCCATCCAGCCTCGGATCAGCGAGCGCTCTGCGGCGTTGGTGAGGAACGCGTCGCCACGGTCGATCGCCCGAACTGCTCCGACCAGGTCCTGGTCGGCCTCGCGCTTGAGCACGTATCCGGACGCTCCGGCCTTGAGCGCCTCGAAGAGGTAGCGCTCGTCGTCGTGCATCGAGAGCATCAGCACGGTCGTGTCGGGCCGGTGCGCGAGGATCTCGCGCGCGGCCTGCAGCCCCGTCATCTTCGGCATCCCCACGTCGAGGATGCACAGGTCCGGGTTGGCGGCCAGCGTCTGCTCGACGGCCTCGACGCCGTCCGCCGCCTCCGCCACGACCTCCAGATCGGGCTGGCGCTCGAGCAGCAGCCGGATTCCTGCGCGGACGATGCCGTGGTCGTCGGCTACCAGGATCCGCATCAGCGCCGCCCCGTCACCCGATCGTCAGCTCCACGCGAGTGCCCTGGTCCTCGCCGGACGACAGCGTCAGCCGCCCGCCGATCAGCAGCGCCCGCTCGCGCATCCCCGACAGGCCCAGCCCGGTGCCGTTGCGCTTGGCGCCGTCGGCCGGCACGAACCCGTGTCCGTTGTCGCTGATCCGAAGCACCGTGCGCCCGATGAACGACAGCTCGACTTCGACTTTGCCGGCCTCCGCGTGCTGGGCGACGTTCGAGAGACCCTCTTGGGTGACACGGTAGATAACGAGCTGCTGCTCGGGGCTCAGGTGCGGCATCGGCCCGCGAGTCTGGAATGACGAGTCGATCCCGGTCTGCTCGCCAAAGTCGCGGACCTGGCTCTGAAGCGCCGGCACGAGGCCGTGATCGTCGAGCACGGCCGGGCGCAGCTGCCGGGCCAGCGCGAGCAGCTCGCCCATCGCCTGGCTCGCCAGGCGCTTGGTCTCGATCAGCTCGCGACGGAGGTCCGGGGGCGCGCGCTCGATCGACGCCTGCAGTCGCAGCGACACGGCCGTCAAGGCCTGGTTGACCTCGTCATGGAGATCCTGGGCGATCCGCCGGCGCTCGCGTTCCTGCGCCTGGACCGCGGCTCGGCCGGCCTCGCGCCGCTGGGTCTCGAGCCGAGCGATCATCCGGTCGAATGCGGTCTGGAGCCGGAGCACCTCGGCGTTGTCGGCGTGCTGGGCACCGGGCTGCGACGCTCGGGGATGCGCCAGGTCGACCTCCTCCATGGTGCGGATCAGCTCGTCGAGCGGCTTGAAGCGGCGCCTCAGCAACAGCCAGTTGCCGAGCAGCGTCGCCGCCAGCGCCAGACCGAGCACGACCAGCTCGCGGCCCTTTACGAGGTTTGCGGCGTTCGCGTTCACGGCGATCGTCGCGAGCAGCCCCGTCCCGACGATCAACAGCACGTTGATCGTGAGGACCTGGGTGAGCAGCGAGCGCGATCTCATACGGACGTTCTTTCGGGAGCAGGGGGATTTTCAGATATGGGGTCTAGGCCCGATATCGGCGCGGGGCGCGATAGTCGATAGTTCTCCTGCACGCTTCTCCGCGAGAGTTTCATCGGATACTTACGGGGCGGGTGCGACGACGAACGATTGGGTCTGAATTGGCGGGGCGCTCCGTGACTGGAGGAGCGCCCCGCAGTCGTTCGTAAAGCCGGTGGAACGGGGCTATACTCGCTGAAGTATTGAATCCCTACCGCCTTTAGGAGTTTTTGCGGATGAGCCCCTCCGGAGCCGAGGTCCTTCGCCAGATCAAGAGCCAGATCGAAGAGGTCGACCCCACCGCCGTGCGGGAGCAGCTTTCGAACGGCGCCGTCGTCGTGGACGTCCGCGAGCCCGAGGAGTGGGCGGCCGGTCACATCCCCGGCGCCAAGCACGTTCCCAGGAGCTATCTCGAGTCGAGGATCGAGGGGGCGATTCCGGACCGCTCGCAGCACGTGATTCTGTACTGCGCGTCCGGGAACCGCTCGGCGTGGGCTACCCGCACGATGGTCGAGGATCTCGGCTACGAGCACGTCGAGTCGATGACCGGCGGGTTCACGCTTTGGAAGGACCGCGGCTACGAGGTCGAGCAGCCACGGACCTTGACCGCCGAGCAGCGCGAGCGCTATTCGCGACATCTGCTGCTGCCCGAGGTCGGCGCCGAGGGTCAGCAGAAGCTTCTGGACGCCAAGGTGCTGCTGCTCGGCGCGGGCGGCCTCGGCTCGCCGGCCGCGCTGTACCTCGCGGCGGCCGGCGTCGGCACGCTGGGGATCGTCGACAACGACGAGGTCGACGTGTCGAACCTTCAGCGCCAGGTGATCCACTCCAGCGAGCGGATCGGGGTGCCGAAGGTCGACTCCGCCGAGCAGACGATCACGGCGCTGAATCCCGATGTGAAGGTCGAGAAGTACAACCTCCGGCTCGGGCCCGAGAACATCATGGAGGTCCTGCCGGGCTACGACGTCGTGGTCGACGGTCTCGACAACTTCCCGACCCGCTACCTGCTCAACGACGCGACGGTGCGGCTCGGGATCCCGGTCGTGTCCGCGGCGATCCTCGGGTTCGAGGGGCAGCTCTCGGTGTTCAAGCCCTACGACGGCCCGTGCTACCGGTGCCTGTTCCCGGTCCCGCCGCCCGCCGAGCTGGCTCCGTCGTGCGGCGCCAACGGGGTGCTCGGGGTGCTTCCGGGGACGATGGGGTTGCTGCAGGCAACCGAGGTCGTGAAGCTGATCCTCGGCGAGGGCGACCCGCTGGTCGGCCGGCTGATGATGTACGACGCGCTCGCCGCGTCGTTCACCGAGGTGAAGGTCAGGCGCGACCCGGACTGCCCGATCTGCTCGCGGGAACCCGACGAGATCGCCGACGAGGAGCTCGGCGTGTTCCCCGACTACGAGGCATTCTGCGCGGGCGCGCACTAGGGTTCTGCCCGCCATGGCGGTAGTTCGCATCCCACCCGTGCTGCGCCCCGCGGTCGGCGGCGAGAAGGAGCTGACGGCCGACGGACAGTCGGTCGGCGCCGTGCTGCGGTCGGTCGCCGACCAGCACCCGGACACCCAGTCGCAGCTGTTCTCGTCCGACGGCGAGCTCAACCGGTACGTCAACGTGTACCTCAACGATGAGGACGTGCGGGTGCTCGAGGGGCTCGACACCGCGGTCGGGGAGTCAGACACGCTGGTGATCCTGCCCGCGATGGCGGGCGGCGCGGTCTAGCGGTAGTTCCTCCCGGACCCGGAACGGGAAGGGTCGCGCGCGGCCCGGCGTCATACAGGCCGTCGATCTCGAACGAAAGGGAGCCGATGCGCCGACACATGATCCTGCCGCTGGCCGCTGTGGCCGGCTTTGCCGTAGCGCTCGCCACCGGTATCGCAGGGGCCAAGAGCTTCACGCTCGAGCTGGCCAGGAACGCCAAGGTCACCAACCAGTCCGGTTCGACGGTCAGCGAGCCGATCGCGGTCAACGCACGCGGGTTCGCCGTGTACTGGCTGACCGGGGACACGAAGTCGCACCCCAAGTGCACCTCCTCGAACGGCTGCTTCTCGTTCTGGCCGCCCGTCAAGGTGCGCAGCGTTCGCGGCCTGTCCAAGCAGCTCGGAATCGCGGGCAAGCTCGGGACCTGGCGCCACGACGGTTTCATCCAGCTGACCCTGTCCGGCCACCCGCTGTACACCTACGCGGCCGACCGGCACCGTGACGCGGCGACCGGCGAAGGCGTGAAGGGGTTCGGCGGAACCTGGCACGTCGAATCGGAGGGCCCGGCGAGCAAGCGTGGGACCACGACGACGGGCACGACGACCACGACCACAGGCACCACGACGACGGGCACGACCACCACCACCTGTTACCCGCCGTACTGCTACTGACCGGCGGTGCCCCCGCCAGGGGCCGCGGCCATGTACCCACGCATGGCCGCGGCCACCCCCTGGCACATAGCTACACTTCGTGAAGCATGGCGCAGCGCCTCGAGAATAAGCCCTGCGGCGGGCGATATGGCGACATCGTCCAGGCGATCGGTCACACGCCGCTGATCGAGCTCAAGCGGCTGAGCCCGAAGCCCGACGTGCGGATCTGGGCGAAGCTCGAGTCGCGCAATCCGACCGGCTCGGTCAAGGACCGTGTCGCGCGGGCGATGATCGAGGACGCCGAGGAGAAGGGGCTGATCCGCCCGGGGCAGACGATCCTCGAGCCGACCTCTGGCAACACCGGGATCTCGCTGGCAATGATCTGCAGCCGCAAGGGCTACCCGCTGAAGGTCGTGATGCCCGGCAACGTGACTCCCGAGCGGACCCAGCTGCTGCAGATGTACGGTGCCGAGATCGTCTACTCGGACGGCGCCAAGGGCTCCAACGGCGCGGTCGAGCTGGCGCTCGAGATGGCCGAGCGCGACGCCTCGTACTACATGCCCTACCAGTACGGCAATCAGGCCAACCCGATGGCCCACTACAACGGCACGGCGCTCGAGATCCTCGAAGAGCTCGACGAAGTCGCCGCGTTCGTGGCGGGACTCGGCACGGGCGGCACGCTGATGGGCAATGGACGCCGGCTCAAGGAGGAGCTCGGCGATCAGGTCAAGATCGTCGCCGCCGAGCCGATGCAGGGTGAGCCCGTGCAGGGGCTCCGCTCGCTCGACGAGGGCTTCATCCCGCCGATCATCGACCTGTCCCTGCTGGACCGCAAGATCTTCGTCACCAACACCGACGCGATCGTGTTCACGCGCAAGCTGCTCGACGAGGAGGGGCTGTTCTGCGGCGTGTCGTCGGGAGCGATCGCGCGCGTCGCGGCCCGGATCGCGGGAGAACTGGATGAGGGCAACGTGGTATTCCTCGTAGCCGACGACGGCTGGAGGTACCTCTCGTCGGGCATCTATACGCGTCCGGTCGAGGAGATCGAGAACCTGGACTCCACCGTCTGGTGGTGACCGGTGAGCCCGGTTCGGGCGCCCGGTCGCGCAGGGAGCTGATCGCCGGCGCGGGCGCCGCAGGCGGGGCGCTGGTGGTCGCAGGATGCGGTACGCGTTCGCTGCGCTCGCGCGTCAAGAAGGGTGCCAAGGTGGTGCCCGCGGACGTCGGCGTGCTCAACCAGCTGCTGGCGCTCGAGTACTACGCGGTCGCGGCGTACACGGCCGGGATCCCGTTCCTGCCCCACCCGGAGCACAAGTCCGCAAAGCAGTTCCTCGGGCAAGAGGTGACCCACGCGAGCACGCTCGCGGGGCTGATCAAGCAGGCGGGCGGCAAACCCGTCGACCCGGCGCCGAACTACGACCTCGGCCGGTCCCGGGAGCCCGACATCATCGCGCTTCTGCACCGGCTCGAGGCCGAGCAGCTGCAGGCGTACATCCAGCTGATCCCGGCGCTCACGAAGGGGAAGCTGCGCGCGACCGCGGCGGCGATCATGGCCAATGACGCCCAGCACCTCGCGGTGCTCCGCCAGCAGCAGGGGCAGGCGCCGATCCCTTCGCCGTTCGCGACCGGCCGGGGATAAGACCTCGATGAGGCGGACGAGCACGAGGCGGGAGCTGGTCGGCGGCGCCGTGGCCGCGGCGGCGGCCGGTGCGGCCCTGTCGCTTCCGGATGTGGCGTTCGCGCAGGGCACTGCGCCCGACGGCGATGTCCGGATCCTCGCGCGGACGCTGGGAATCGAGCAGCTCGTGGTCGTCGCCTACCGCCACACGCTCGCGTCCGGGAAGCTCGAGCCGGGCGTCGCACGGCTGGTGCGCCAGATCCTCGGCCAGGAGCTGGTCCATGTCGCGACCCTGGAGCGGGCGCTGACGGCGCTCGGCGGCGAGCCGCCGCAGCCGCCCAGCGACCTGGTCTCCGCACAGCGTGGGTTCGCGAGCCACCACATGGACACGAGCCTCACCGACCTGCGCGACCAGAAGGCATGCTTGAAGCTGCTCGTCAACGTCGAGTCGGTCGCCGAGGGGGCCTATTTCGAGGCAATCGGCAAGCTCACCGACGCCCAGCTGCTGCGCACCAGCTGCGCGATCATGGGCTGTGAAGCCCAGCACTGGACGCTGTTGAGCTCGGTGCGCCACCACGGTGACGTGCTGATCACGGTCCCGTACCCGTTCGTCGGCGGCTCGACCGCCTGACCCCGGTCAGGGCCGCGGGCGCTGCTGGTAGGCTCGAATCGGGATGAGGATTCCGCGCGAGCTCTACGAGCAGATGATCGAGCATGCGCGAGCGGAGGCTCCGAACGAGTGCGTCGGCCTGCTTGCCTCCCGCAACGGCGACGCCGTGAAGCTGTACCGGGCGTCCAACGCCGCCGCGAGCCCGCTGCGGTTCGAGATCGATGGCGTCGAGCAGATCGGCTACCACAACGACATCGAGGACGCCGGACTCGAGCTGGGTGCGATCTACCACTCCCACACGCGCACCGCTCCGGCGCCGTCGCAGACCGACATCAGCTTCGCGGCGGGGTGGCCCGGGGTGCTTTGGGTGATCGTCGGGCTCGCGGCCGAACAGCCGGAGGTGCGGACCTGGCGGATCGACGGCGCCAGCGTGACCGAGGCTGAGCTCGTCGTGGACTGATGGGCGACGAGCCGCTCGTGTGCGTCGCCTGCGGCACGTCCCATCCAGCCACCGAGCGCTTCTGCCCGAGCTGCGGCCTGCCGCTCACGCACGATCCCGAGTCGGCCGAAGCCGAACCGGTCTCCGAGCGCCACCGCGTGGCCCGGAAGATCAAGCCCCAGCTCTCGGAGGGTGCGCTGGTCCGCGTCGCCGGCGCCCACAACCAGGCCGAAGGCGAGTTCATCCAGGCGCTGCTGCTCGAGGAGGGAGTCCCCAGCGTGCTGAGGCGCAGCGCGGGCTTCGACGTGCCGGACTTCCTGGCGGCGGGCCCGCGCGACGTGCTCGTGCCCGAGTCGGGAGTCACGACCGCGCGCGAGGTGCTGCTCGAGGCCGAACTGCTCGATTCCCAGCCACAGCGCACCCCGACGGTCGCCCCGCTGCGCCTGCTCGCCGGCCTGCTGGCCGCGCTCGCGATCGGCGCCCTCGTGATCTGGGGCGTCAGCTCGCTGCTGCACTGACCCGGCGGTCAGCCGGTGCTCGCCATCCTCGCCAGGTGCGAGCGCCACGCCCCCTCGGTGTGTTGAAACGAGCGTTCCCCGAACGCCTTGGTGAGCGCCGGACGGGCGCCCCCGGGGTGTAATCGGCACGCCAGTCGCGCGGCCGCGTCCTCGCCCTGCTCGCGGGCCAGCAGGTCGATCACGGTACCGCCGAGCAGCAGCGCGTCGCGGATCCCCGGCGGGAAGGTCGGCGTAGGTCCCTCCCGCAGCCGGCGGGCGATCGCGGGCCGCGCGTGCCCGGTCTGCCCCGCGAACCAGCGCGCGGAGCCCTCCAGCAGCCATGCCCAGTGCAGCTCGGCCCGCACCCGCCGCGGTCCCAGCCGGCGCGGTAGATCGTCGTTGCTCTCGACGATCACGCGGCGCGCGTACAGCGCGACGGGCGTCAGCTCGAGCATCTGCTTGGAGCCCGAGACGTTCGAGGCCCGCGCGTCTAGCGCGCTCGGCGACAGCAGATGCAGCTCGTCCCCGCCCGCCCAGCCCGCCAGGTACCGGCGCGACGCCGGTGCGGTGGCGAACCAGGCGAGCGGCAGCAGCGGCCGCGCCATCGACAGCGACCACGTGGTCGAGTGCAGCACGACGGTCAGGCCGGCGGCATCGATCGGGAAGAACTGGGCGAGGTCCCGGCGCGCGAGCTCCAGCGAATGGAGCACGCGCGCGGCCTCGTCGCTGTGGGCCGAGTCGTGGCGCGCCCTGAACGAGGGCGACGCGGACTCGACCCAGGTCAGACCATCACCGGCTGGCGATCCGAGGCGATCGACGCGATCTCCTCGGAAGCCCGCTCGAACTCCTCGTCGGACAGGACCGGCGTCCCCTCGAATGGGAGCTCGCGTGTCAGCTCGAGCCACGAGCGACAGCCGCCGTACTCGTCACGGACCTTCACCGTGACGGGGCGGGGAATGCGGTAGGTGCGGAGCAGGATCACGTGGAGCGGGTGGCGACGCTTCCAGGCCAGCCGCTTCTCGGCGTAGTCCGTGGTCCACACGTAGAACGGCGACAGGGCGTCGACGGCGCGCCGGTCGGTGATCGTGTAGTGGGCGGCAACCTCGGCCCAGGCGCGGATCCGCACCCGGTCGGGCTGGTTGACCTCGACACCGCGGAACAGTGCATCGGGGGCGGGCTCATCGTCCGCCCAGACGCCCTCCTCGAGCGCCCGCATCAGCTCCGGCCGGTGCGACTGGCGCACGAGATCCGGGTGCTGGTGGTCGAAGGTCGGATACAGGAAGAAGCGCTCGTGGTCGAGCTTGAAGTGCTTCTCGGGCTCGCGAATCCCCCCCTTGCGGAGGGTCAGGAGCTGCTCGCCCTCGGCGAGCGCCCGTACGGTCACAGCCCATTCTTTAAAGGCAATCGGCATAGATCAGTTTCTTGGACGGCGTTTACGGACTCAAGTCCCGCGCGTGCACCTCGGCGCTGGTCAGTCGTGTGGGGCACAGCCTTGGCGCGACGGCGGCACGGGGACGTTCGATTCTACGTATTTTTTCGATAAACCCCAAATGTTGCTGCAAATAGAGGGATTCTCGGGTTTGGCTGGCCAGCCAGAAAGGGCGAGTCTTCGCCACCGGGGCAGCGGTTGCTAGAGGCGCTGGTTCGCCGCGGCCTCGAGCACCTCGATCAGCGCCGCGAAGTCGGCGTCGCCGAGCCCCCGCCCCATCGCCGCGGTGAGGATCTCTCGCGTCAGCGCCGCGAACTGGAACGGCGCGCCCGCCGCCTGCCCCTGCTCGAGGCACAGGCGGACGTCCTTCAGCATGTGCTCGAGCTTGAACAGCGTCGAGTAGTCGTGCTCGCGCATCGGGCCGGCCTTCAGATCGAGCATCGCCGAGCCGCCCGAGCCGGCGCCCATCACCGCCGTGAGCGCGTCGAGGTCGACGCCCGCTCGCGTGGCGACCAGCAGCGCCTCGCCGACGACCGCCGCGTTGGTCGCCGCGACCGCGTTGTTGATCACCTTCACGATCTGCCCGTGCCCGAGCGGACCGGCGTGGACGATCAGCTTGCCCATCGCCTCGAGCGCCGGGCGCGCGCGCTCGAAGTCCTGGTCGGTTCCGCCCGCCATGATCGTCAGCGCGGCGTCCTCGGCGCGCGGCGAGGAGCCGGTCACGGGCGCGTCGACGAAATGGAGGCCCTGCTCGCGCAGGCGCGACCCGATCGCCTCCGCGTCGGCCGCGCCGATCGTCGAGCAGTCGACGAACAGGGTGCCGTCGGCAGCGCGCGTCGCCGCGCCGTGCTCGCCGAGCAGCACTTGCTCGACCTGCGGGCCGTCAACGACCATCGTGATCACGAGCTCGGCGCCGGCCGCGGCCTCGCCCGGGTCCGACGCACACGCGACCCCGTCGTGCTCGGCGCAGAACCGCTCGGCGCGCGACGCGGTGCGGTTCCAGACCGTCAGCTCGAACCCCGCGCGGGCCACGTTGGCCGCCATCCGGGAACCCATGATCCCGAGGCCGAGAAACGCCACTCGCGTCACGACGCCTCACCATACCCGCCGCCGCCCGGCGTCTCGATCCGCAGCCGCTGGCCGGGCTCGAGTCTGCCGATCGCCTTCGGCGGCAGCAGCTCGCCGTCGAGCAGGTTGCGCCCCGGGGCGCCCGGCTCGCCCCCGGCGGCGCCAGGCGGCGCGTGGCGGCGGCGCTCGGTGATCAGTGAGTAGCGGAGCGGGGTCAGCGCCTCGAGCTCGCGCGCCACCCCGTCGCCGCCGGCGAACCGCCCCTGGCCACCCGAGCCGCGGCGCAGCGAGTACTCGATCATCCGCAGCGGGAACTCGAGCTCGAGCGCCTCGACCGGCGTGTTGAGCGTGTTGCTCATCGCGACGTGCACTCCGCTCGGGCCGTTGGCGTCGTGGCAGGCCCCCTGGCCACCGCCGATCGTCTCGTAGTAGACGACCTCCTCGCTCCCGATCGAGAGGTTGTTCATCGTTCCCTGTCCGAGCGCACACCCGAACGCCGCGAGCACCACGTCCGCGACGCGCGAAGAGGTCTCGACGTTGCCGCCGACGACCGCTGCCGGGGCGCGGGCGTTGAGCAGCGAGCCCTCCGGCGCGATCACCTCCACCGGCCGGTAGGCCCCGCTGCTCGGCGGGATGTCGGGGTCGGTGAGGACCCTGACGGCGAAGTAGCACGCCGATCTCGTGACCGCCAGCGGGCAGTTGAGGTTGCCGTCGTGCTGGGGCGCGCTGCCGGTGAAGTCGAGCGTCAGGCGGTCGCCCTGCACGCGCGCCTCGAGCACGATCTCGAGGTCGCCCTCGATCGCCTCCAGCACGTCTCGCGCGCGGCACACGCCGTCCGGGAGCGCCGCGATGCAAGCGCGCGTCCGACGCTCGGCGTAGTCGAGCACCGCCGCAAACGCCTCGCGGAGCGCGTCGCCGCCGACGCGGTCGTGCAGCTCGAGCAGCCGGCGGACGCCGACGCGGGTCGCGGCGAGCTGCGCCCGCAGGTCCGCGCGGCGCTGTTCGGGCTGGCGCATCTGCGAGACGAGCTCGGCGATCGCCGCCTCGTCGAGCACGCGCGGCTCGATCACGACACCCTCGTCGGCGAGCGTGCGGCTGTCGGCCGGCATCGATCCGGGGGTCGGGCCGCCGACGTCGGCGTGGTGGGCGCGGTTGGCCGCGAACGCGAGCAGCTGACCACCGGCTTCGCCGGCGGTGCCCCCGGCGAACACGGGCTCGATCACGGTGATGTCGGGCAGGTGGGTCCCGCCGCGGTAGGGATCGTTGAGGATCCAGCACCGCCCGGGCGCGTGCTCGGCGCCGAGCACGGCCGCGACCGCGGCCGGCATCGCGCCGAGGTGGACCGGGATGTGCTCGGCCTGCATCACCATCCGGCCGCTCGGGTCGAACAGCGCGGTCGACGCATCGCGGCGCTCCTTGATGTTGGCCGAGTGAGCGGAGCGGATCAGGACCGCCCCCATCTCCTCGCAGACCGCGCGGAGCGCGCCCGTCAGCACCTGCAGCTCGACCGGGTCGATCATCGGCGCCGCATCCGGATCGTGCCCGCGTCGTCGGTCTCTGCGCGCCACCCCGGCGCAACGAGCACCGTCGACTCCGGCAGCTCGACGACTGCGGGGCCTTCGATCGCCGTACCCGACGCCGGCGGCCCGTGCACGACCTCGAGCTCGAAGCGGGGCGCCGTGCGGCGGCTGCGCCGCGGCTCGGGCACCGGCTCGGCGTGAAGCGCGACGTCGGCTTGCGAGTCGGTCGCGGTCACCCGGATCGTCACCAGCTCGAGCGTCTGCTCGGGGTCGCTGTAGCCAAAGCGGTCCCGGTGTGCGGCCTCGAACGAGCTGCGCAGCTCGGCCGGGGCCGGGTCGGTTCGGCCCGCGACCGGGAGCTCGAACGATTGGCCCCGATAGCGAAGCTCGTAGGTCGCGCGCAGCTCGGCCTCGCGCTTGCTGCCCGCTCGGCATCCGGCCTCGCCCGAGGGGGCAGCGCGTGAGTCATCCGGCTGCTCCCCGAGCGCTCCCCTCGCGTGCGCGCCGAGCTCCGCGACCGCCGCGGCGATCGCCTCGGCGGTCAGCGCCTCGCCGCTGAGAAGCACGGTTCGCTGGGCGTCGCGGCGGCGCGGCGAGACGACCAGGCCAAGCGCCGCCAGCACCCCCGAGGCGCGCGGGCAGAGGATCGTGTCGATCCCGAGCTCGTCGGCGATCTGCGCCGCGTGCAGGGGCCCGGCGCCGCCGAATGCGAGCAGCGCGTAGTTGCGGGGGTCGATCCCGCGCTCCACGGTCACGACCCGCAATGCCCGGACCATCTCGGCATTCGCGACTCGGACGATGCCCTCCGCACAGGCGACCGGCTCGAGCCCGAGCCGCTCGGCGAGCGCCCCGATCGCGGCCTCGGCGGCGGCCGCGTCGAGCTCGACGCCGCCCGCCAGCGGCGCGCCCGAGCCGAGGTACCCGAGCAGCAGGTTCGCGTCGGTGACAGTCGGCTCGATGCCGCCACGCCCGTAGCACGCGGGGCCCGGGTCGGCCCCGGCCGAGCGCGGCCCGACGCGAAGCGCGCCGCCGGGGTCTTGCCACGCGATCGAGCCGCCGCCGGCGCCGACCGTGTGCACGGCGAGCATCGGCAGCGCGACCGGCCTGCCGGCGATCTCGACGGCGCTGTGCTCGCGCACTGCGCCGTCGTCGACCACGCACACGTCGCACGAGGTCCCGCCCATGTCGAAGCACAGCGCGCGGGGCTCGCCGGCCGCGCGTGCAACGAACGCCGCCCCGGCGGCCCCGCCGGCGGGGCCGGACAGCACCGTCCAGGCGGCGTGGCGCGCGGCCGCCTCGAGATCGATCAGGCCGCCGTTCGACTGCATGATCGACGGCTCGGGTGCGCCGAGCTCGCGCATACGCTCGCGCAGCCGGTTCAGGTACCCGGCAAGCAGCGGCGACAGGCCCGCGTCGAGCTCGGTGGTCGCGGCGCGCTCGTACTCGCGGAACGTGCCGACGACGTCGTGCGAGAGCGAGACGTGGAGTTCTGGAGCCGCCGCTTGGAGCGCGCGCCCGATCTCCAGCTCGTGCTCGGGATGCGCATAGGCGTGCAGGAGCACGACGGCGACCGACTCGACCGCGGCCTCGTGTACCTGGTCGGCCAGCCGGCGGGCCTCGTCGCGGCCGAGAGGTTCGAGCGGGCCGTCAGGGGTCATCCGCTCGTGAGCGCCGAACCGGAGCTCGCCCGGGACCAGCGGCGCGGGCCTCGCAGCGCACAGCCGGTAGAGCTCAGGGCGATTCTGGCGACCGAGCTCGATCACGTCGGTGAAACCCTCGGTCGCGATCAACGCCGTGCGCGCGGTGCGCCCCTCGAGCAGCGCGTTGGTGGCGACCGTCATCCCGTGCGAGAACTTCTCGATCTCCGCGGCGGTCCTCGAGGCGCGCTCGAGTGCCGCCTCGATCGCGGCTATCACCCCCTCGGATTGGTCATGCGGGGTGGTCGGCACCTTGGCGGTGACGAGCCTGCCGTCGAGCGCGAGCACCGCATCGGTGAAGGTGCCGCCGACATCGACGCCCAAGAGCATCGGGGGGTTATAGCTGCGAACAACGGGCCCCGCCGGCCTCGGGGCCCGCAACACACGGGGCCCGCGAAGGCGGGCCCACTCAACTACCTACGCGGCGGCGAGGACTCCGACTTCGATGTCCTCGGTCTCCGCGAGGTGCTGGTGCGAGGGGCAGTAGCCGTTGTGCGGCAGCGGCATCCGCTGACACGGCGTCCCCTTGCGAGTGCTCGCGCGGCACTGCAGCGGGTTCCCGTATGCGTCGAAGCCGTTGGCCGGCAAGCGGCGCAGGAACTCGTCGGCGAGCGCCATGTAGCGCTCGACGACGCCCAGCACGCGCAGCTGCGCGCTCATCGGGAAGTACGCCCGAATGTCGTTGAACAGCGTCCGCGACGGGCGGGCGAAATACCGGCGATCGGTAGCAAGTCGCTCGACCGCGGCTTCGCACGCGCGGAGCACGCGCTCGTGATTCGCGTGCGCGCCGACCGTATGAGGATCCTCGATGACCTCATCGGCCAGCTCGCGATAGATCGCTCGACTGAACCTGTACATCCTCACGACTCCTTTCGCGCCCCTGCCAGGGCGAATTCCATTAACGCGGCGATTCTCTCTCTGCCTTGTGAAGCGCACGAGGCGTTCACAGTTAACGGCGCGTTAAGCGAAAACTTGGTGGTAAACGGGCAGAAAAGTTGATGTCGGTTCCGCGGTGTGGGGAGGGGGCCGCGTGTCTTACGACCACCGGTCGAGCCGCGGCTCGGCGCCTCGCGTCGTCACGTGGCGGCCGTCAAGTTCGGGATCGACGGCCGGGAAGTCGCGCCGCTGATGCGCGCCGCGGCTCTCGGTGCGGGCGAGCGCGGAGCGCGCGATCAGCCGCACGAGCGGATGGGGGTCGGACGCGAGCTCGCGCAGCCCGTCGCCGTCGCGCTCGAGGCCCGCGAGCCGCCAGAGCGCCTCGCGGCTTTGCGCCGAGGGGCCGGGGGGACCCGCCGCGTTGGCCGAGGTGCCGGCCGGTGCGTCCCCGCTCGGCGCCGGCTCCCGCAGGGCCGCGCGCGCCGCGCGCGAGCCGAACACGAAGCACTCGGTCAATGAATTGGAGGCAAGGCGGTTCGCGCCGTGCAAACCGGTGCACGAGCACTCCCCGACCGCGTACAGGCCGGCCAGCGTCGCGCGCCCGTCGAGGTCGGTGACGATCCCGCCCATCATGTAGTGCGCCGCTGGCGCGACCGGCACGAGCTCCCGCTCGGGATCGATCCCGGCGCGGCGCAGCGCCTCGACGACGTTCGGGAACAGCGCCGGATCGACGTCGCGCATGTCGAGCCCGACAGAGCGTGCCCCGGTCAGCGCCATCCGCCGCGCGACGGCGCGCGCGACCTCGTCGCGCGGCGCGAGCTCGTCTACGAACCGCTCGCCGGTCGCGTCCAGCAGCCGCGCCCCTTCGCCCCGGATGGCTTCGGTGACGAGGAACCCGTTCGCTCCGTCCTCAGTCGCGACCGCGGTCGGGTGAAACTGGACGAGCTCGAGGTCGGCCAGCGCGGCGCCCGCCACAACCGCCAGCAGCAGCCCGCCGCCCACCGCTCCGGGCGGATTCGTGGTCCGCGACCAGAGCGCCGCTGCGCCCCCCGTCGCGAGTACGGTCGCACCGCTCGCGAGCGCCTGGCCGTCGTCGAGCAGCACGCCGCGGCATCGCTCGTCCTCGACCAGCAGCGCGCTCGCGCGACGCCCCTCGAGCACGTCGACCCGCGGATGCTCGGCGACCAGCGCGCTGAGCTGCCGGATCAGCCGCTGCCCGGTCGCGGCGCCGCCCGCGTGCACGATCCGCCTGACCGAGTGGCCACCCTCGAGCCCGAGCGCGAGCCGGCCGTGACGGTCGGCGTCGAACACCACCCCAAGCCCCTGGAGGTCGGCGACCGCGGCCGGCGCCTCCTCGCACAGCACCCGCGCCGCCGACTCGCGAACGGCGCCGCGGCCGGCGACGATCGTGTCTTCTAGATGCAGCCCAGGGCTGTCACCCGGGGCCAACGCAGCGGCCAGTCCGCCCTGTGCCCAGTACGTCGAGGACTCCGCGAGCGCGGTCGCGGAGACCAGCGTCACGCTCGCGCCCTGACGGGCGGCGCACAACGCCGTGTAGAGCCCGGCGGCGCCGGCTCCGACGACGGCAACCTGGGCTTCGAGCGACTCCAATGTCGGTACGGTACCCACGATGGCGAGCGTGTTCCTCGAGCACCCGAGCTCGCTGGAGCACGACACCGGCAGCCACCCCGAGCAGGCGGCGCGGATCGGAGCGATCCAGCACGAGCTCGATCGGCGCGGGTGGCTCGGGTGCGAGCGTGTCAGGTCCCCGGCGGTCTCGCGGGAGGTGCTTACGGCCGTGCACGCGGCGTCGTACGTCGACTCGATCGAGGCGCTGTCGGCCCGCGGCGGGGGCGCGATCGACATGGACACGGTCGCGAGCGCGGGGTCGTTCGATGCCGCGCTGCACGCCGCCGGAGGCGCGGTGCGGATGGTCGAGATGCTGCTCGGCGGCGAGGCCGAGCGCGCGTTCAGCGTCCACCGGCCGCCGGGCCATCACGCGATTCGTGACCGCGCGATGGGGTTCTGCCTGTTCAACAACGTCGCGGTCGCGGCGCAGTTCGCGCTCGACAACCTGGGCTTGGACCGGGTGCTGATCGTCGACTGGGACGTCCATCACGGCAACGGCACGAACGACATCTTCCACGCCGCCCGCGAGGTGCTGTTCGTGTCGATTCACCAGTTCCCGCTGTACCCCGGCTCCGGCGCGGCGTCCGACGCCGGCGAGGGAGACGGGGAGGGGTTCACCGTCAACCTGCCCGTCCCACCGGGCACCGGCGACGTCGATTACCGCTCGCTGATCGACGGCGTGGTTGTGCCGCTGGCGCGCGAGTACCGCCCGCAGCTGTTGCTGATCTCCGCCGGCTTCGACGCACACCGCGACGATCCGCTCGCCGACTGCATGGTCACCGACGAGGGGTTCGCGGCGATGACCCACTCGCTCCGCCGGGCCGCGGACGAGCTCGAGGCGCCGGTCGGCTGCGTGCTCGAAGGCGGCTACGCGCTCGGAGCGCTCGGCCGCTCGGTGGCCGCGACGATGGAGGCGCTCGTCGAGCCGGACGGCGAGCCGGCGCCCGAGGCCGCAGGACCGCTCGTCGAGGACGCCCGCGCGCGGCTGTCGCGGTGGTGGCCGAGCCTCGCCACGCGCTAGCGACCGGCCTGGATCGACAAGCTGACGAGCGCGATCAGCGCCGCGATCACAACCACGCCGACCACGACCGCAACGACCGCGGCCGGCGCGCGCCAGTCGGGTGGTCGATGCAGGACCGTCCGGGCGGCGCCGCACTCGACGCACCACTCCTGGTCGGCCTCGAGCGGCGCGCCGCAGGCGGCGCAGCGCACGCGCGAGCCATGGGAGCGGGTCCCCGGCTCGGGTTCCGGCGCGGCTCGGGGCTCGGGTTCCGGCGCGGCTCGGGGTTCGGGTTCCGGCGCGGCTCGGGGTTCGGGTTCCGGCGCGGTCACAGCGTCCGGCCGCACCACGAGCAGTACCTGTCGCCGCTGCCGTAGACGGTCCCGCAGCCCGTGCAGGCGCCGCCGATGCCGGGTTCGCGCAGCTCCATCGCCGCGCCGCCGCTGTCGTCCAGCGCGTGCTCGAGCGCCCGCAGCTCGCGGTCGGTCTCGGCGGCGGCCTCGACCTTGGCCTTGACCAGGTCGGGGCGCTCGCGGCCGAAGCGGTGCAGCTCGACGACGAACCCGCCGATGTCGCGGAGCTGAAGCTCGCGCAGGCGGCGCAGATATCGGGCCCGCCGCCGGACCCGGCTTCGTGCCAGCAGCCCCGGGGACTGGTCCACGTCTGGGGCCCCGTTCATGGAGGGCATCGTACGGGCGCCTGCCGCGGGCATTAGCCCAGCAGTGCGCGCCAGGCGTCCACGACCCGCGCCGCCATTGCATCGGTCGAGTAGCGCTCGGCGCGGGCGCGGCCCGCGACGCGCGGGTTCGCCGTGGCCAGGTGCGGCGCCAGCGCTGCCTTCCACCGCTCGGTGTCGAACGGCCCGCAGTACGCGCCCGTGATCCCGGCGAGCGCCTCCGGCGCGATCCCGACGTCGGTCGCGAGCACCGGCACGTCGCACGCGAGCGCCTCGAGCACCGCGAGCCCGAAGCCCTCGCGCTCGGAGCTGACGAGCACCGCGTTGGCGGCGTTGACCCACAATGCCACTTCAGTCGGGTCTACATTCTTGAGTGCCAGCAGCTGCGTGTCTCCGGCCACGGCCCGGGCGCGATCGAAGCGCTTCTCGGGGCGGGCGGGGTCGGCGGGGAACAGGAGGTAGGGGCGGTCGGGGTCGAGGCCGAGGCGGCGCCGCGCCTCGCCGCGCTCGATCGGCGCGAAGCGCTGGATGTCGACCCCCGCGGGGAGCACCGCGGTGCGGCGGCGGCCGGCCCAGGCCGGGAGCGTGGCCAGCAGCGGCTCGGAGACGGCCGCCACGAGGTCGATCAGCGGCAGCGCGGCGAGGGTGAGCTTGCGGCTGCGAGGGTGGGCAAGGTCGGTGCCGTGGAGGGTCACCGCGTGGGCCTGCCCGCGTGCCGCGAGCGCGGGCCACGCCGACAGGCCGAAGTGTGCGTGGACGATCTCGTAGCGGAGCTTGCGCCGGCGCAGCTCGCGGGCCGCGTCGACGTACGCGGCGGCGCCGCCCGGGTCAAACGCGAACAGCTCAATGTCGAGGTCCGGGATCCGCTGCAGCGCCTCGACCTGGTCACGGACGAAGCTGCCCAGCGCGGGGTGGGCCGGCGACGGGTACATGTTGGTGACGATCAGCGCGCGCACGCGGGCGCCGAGCGTATCCCGCGGGGCCTGCGGCCGAACGATGGCGGGCCTGCGGCCGAACGATGGCGGGCCTGCGGCCGAACGATGGCGGGCCTGCGGCCGAACGATGGCGGGCCTGCGGCCGAACGATGGCGAATTGGTTCAGCTATGCAGAACCGGATCGCCAAAGTTCGTGCCGGGCGGGCCGTTTGGCACCATCACCGCATGGTCCCGCGCCCCCAGGACCCCGTCGCGGTGTTCGACTCCGGCGTCGGCGGCCTCACCGTGCTCCACGAGCTGTTGGTGTCGCTGCCGACGGAGGACTACCTCTACCTGGGCGACACGGCGCGGTTTCCGTACGGTGAGCGCAGCCCCGACGAGCTGATCGCGTTCTCGATCGAGATCGCCGGACGGCTCCTGGACGGAGGCGCAAAGCTGCTCGTGGTGGCCTGCAACGCGGCCAGCTCGGTTGCGATCGGGCCGCTCGAGGCGCAGCTCCGTGAGGCCGGCCGCGACGTCGACGTGATCGGTGTGGTGGCGCCCGCGACGCAGCTTGCGGTGGCCGGCAGCCACACCGGGCGCATCGGGCTGCTGGCGACGCCCGCGACGGTCGCAAGCGGCTCCTACGAGCGGGCGGTCGCGGCCGCCGATCCGCATGTGCACCTCGAGAGCGTCGCGTGTCCCGACCTCGCGCCGATCATCCAGAACGGGTCGCCCTTCGACGACGACATCGTGGACATGGTGCGGTCCTACTGCGCGCCGCTGCGCGATGCCGATGTGGACACGGTGATCCTCGGCTGCACGCACTACCCGCTGGTGGCGCCGCTGCTCCAGCGGATCCTCGGACGCGGGGTGGCGCTGGTCAGCTCCGGCACGGGCGTCGCGCGCGGGGCCGAGCGGGCGCTGGCCTCGCGCGGGCTGCTCAACCCGCAGCCCGGAGAGGGCGCGTATCGCTTCCAGTGCACGGCCGACGTTGAGTCGTTCAAGGCGCTCGGCACGCGTTTCCTACAGATGCCTCTTGGGGAGGTGGTCCACGTGGACCTGACGGACAAGGTCGCCGTATGAGCGATCCCACGCGCAGCTATGACCGGGCGCCCGACCAGCTCCGTCCGACCGTGATCGAGCCGGGTTTCGTGCGCACCGCGACCGGCTCGGCGCTGATCTCGGTCGGCGAGACGCGCGTGATCTGCACCGCCTCGGCCCAAGAGGGCGTGCCCCGCTGGCTGGCGGGCTCGGGCCGCGGGTGGGTCACGGCCGAGTACGGGATGCTGCCCGCGTCGACCGGCGAGCGCAAACAGCGTGACGTCAGCCGAGGCAGGCCCGACGGACGCACCGTCGAGATCCAGCGGCTGATCGGACGCTCGCTGCGGGTGGCGGTGGACTTCGAGGCGCTCGGGGAGCGCGCGATCTACGTCGACTGCGACGTGCTTCAGGCCGACGGCGGGACCAGGTGCGCGGCGATCACCGGCGGAATGGTGGCGCTGCGGCTCGCGTGCGACCGGCTCGTTGCCGAGGGCAAGCTCCAGCGCTCGCCGCTGATCGAGACGGTCGCGGCGGTTTCATGCGGAATCGTCGACGGGGTGCCGCTGCTGGACCTCGACTACTCCGAGGACTCGACCGCCGAGGTGGACGCCAACGTGGTGATGACAGGCGAGGGCGGACTGGTGGAGGTTCAGGCGACCGCGGAGCGCACCCCGCTGTCCCGAGCGCATCTCGACGAGCTGCTCGTGCTCGCGGCCGGCGGGATCGACGAGCTCCGCGTGCTCCAGGAACAGGCGGTCGCGTCCGCCGCCCGATGAGTCCCGCCGACGTCTCGTCGCTGGTTCTCGGGACCCGCAATCCGCACAAGCTGAGAGAGGTCGGGCGGTTGCTGGAGCCCGCCGGGATCTCGGTGGAGCCGCTCCCGGAGTCGGCCACGCTCCCTCCCGAGGACGGTGAGACGTTCGCCGACAACGCGTTGTCGAAGGCCAGGGCGGTCGCGCGGGCGACCGGCAGGCCGGCGATCGCAGACGACTCCGGGATCGAGGCGGCGGCGCTGAATGGTGGGCCCGGCGTGCGCTCGGCTCGGTACGCGGGCGAGGGCGCCAGCGACGAGCAGAACCTCGACAAACTGCTGCACGAGGTCCCGCCGGGAGACGCGGTTCGCTACGTGTGCGCGCTCGCATACGTCGATCCGGCCGGCGGCGAGGAGCGGATCTTCTTCGGCGCCTGCACCGGGCGCCTTGCCGAGCGGGCCCGGGGCGCCGGCGGGTTCGGGTACGACCCGGCGTTCGTCCCCGACGACTTCGGCGACGGCCGGACGATGGCCGAGCTCGACGAGTCCGAGAAGGACTCGATCAGCCACCGTGGCCGGGCGGTGCGGGAGCTGCTCGCGTGGCTTCGGGACTGAGCGACCACGGCGCGGATGTAAAGCCCCGCGCGGCGGCCCTGTCGGTCGTCTCGAACTCGGCGCTGATCCTGCTGAAGGTGATCGCCGGGACCGTCACCGGCTCGGTTGCGATCCTCACCGAGGCGATCCACTCGAGCATCGACCTGGTCGCGTCGGTGGTCGCGTTCCTGTCGGTCCGCAAGGCGGGGGAGCCGGCCGACGAGAGCCACCGCTACGGCCACGAGAAGCTCGAGAATCTGTCGGCCGCGATCGAGGGGATCCTGATCCTGGTCGGCTCGGCGGTGATCGTGTTCGAGGCGATCCGCCGGCTGATCCGCGGCGGCCAACTGCAGATGGTCGGGCTCGGGATCGTGGTCGTGGCGGTCTCGATCGCAGTCAACCTGGTTGTCTCGACGGTGATCGCGCGCACTGCGCGCGCCACCGACTCGGCCGCGCTCGAGGGCGACGCGGCGCACCTGCGCACCGACGCGCTCACCTCCACGGGTGTGCTGGTCGCGCTGGTGCTGGTCGAAGTGACCGGCGCGCAGTGGCTCGACCCGGTGGTGGCGCTGATCGTGGCGGCGTCGATCGTGACCACCGGGGTGCGGCTGCTGCTGCGCTCGACCAGGGTGCTGGTTGACGAGGCGCTGCCTGCCAAAGAGGTGAATGAGATCAGGCGGACGATCGAGGAGTTCGCGGGGCGCGGGGTGGTCGGCTACCACGAGCTGAGGACCCGGCGCGCGGGGTCGCGCCGGTACGTCGACCTGCACGTCCAGTTCCGGCGGGGCACCTCGCTCGAGGACGCGCATCGCACCGCGCACGAGCTCCAGGGATGGATCGCCGCCCGGCTGGAGCGCACCGACGTGCTGATCCACCTCGAGCCCGAAGACCGGGTGCGGCCCGGTCAGGCGCTCGGCGGGCCCGCGGACGAGGCGCCGGGCGGGCCCGCGGACGAGGCGCCGGGCGGGCCCGCGGACGAGGCGCCGGGCGGGCCCGCGGACGAGGCGTTCGGCGGGACCGGGGCCGACGCCCGGAACGCGTAGCGCGTCAGAACAGGTTGACGGCGGCGCAGACGGCTACCGCGAGCGTCACTCCGGCGTAGCCGAAATAGCCCTGAAGGGCCAGCACGAGCACCGCGACCAGCAGAACCACCACGGTCGCGAGCCAGGGAATGCGAGCCAGGTCCACGGGCCTATTCTCGCCGCCGGGGCGGCGCTGATGCGATCAGCTCGATCAGGTATCCCGCCGGATCGTGGACATAGGACCGCGGCGACCCCCAGTGCTGGCGGCGCGCCTGCACCGAATGCCCGGCCGCTGCAAGGCGCTCGAGCGTGCCCGCGTAATCCGCAACGACGATCCCGACGTGGCCCGACGACCGCCGTTCGGCGACGGCCCGCTCGTCCACGAACATCAGGTGGACCTGGGTTCCGGCGCGCTCGAGCCACACCGCCCGCCCCGAGATCCCAGGCGGCACGGGGACGGCTTCGAAGCCGAGCAGTGCGTAGAACGACACAGATTCATCGAGTTCACCGGGCGCTATCTCCCGCGTTACGTGCTGGATCATGGGCAGGAAATCCGCAAAATGCGAAAAACAGTGAGAAATCGGAGCTCTATGGCTGCCTTGTAGCGGAGAGAATGGGCCCGCGCTGGGACGGAGGGGCACCGGGATCGTCCGGAGCCCGTGTTAGCGTCGAGAATTCCTACCACCCACTGAGGAGGGAGCAAGTGACGAAGAACGAGTTCGTGGACCAGGTCGCGGACCGCGCCGACTTGAGCAAAAAGGACGCGGCGGCGGCGGTCGACGCGTTCCTCGAGACGATCGAAGGTGCGCTCACTCGCGGCAGCGAGGTGGCCTTCTCGGGTTTCGGGAAGTTCAGCGTGTCCCACCGCAGCGCGCGCGAGGGTCGCAACCCCGCGACGGGTGAGCGGATCCACATCGCGGCCTCGCGTGTGCCGAAGTTCACGGCGGGCGCCGCGCTCAAGAAGGCGGTCAAGTAGCGCTGCTTTTCGGCGACCGCCTCTCACAACAGGTCGCCGCGCGCGAGTCCCAACTGATCCTGGGTCTCGATCCGGATCCCGCGCGGCTGTGGCCCCGCGCGGTCGAGCTTGCCGCTGAGGTCGGCCGCGCGTCCGCCGCGGGGCGGAGCGGGGCCGCGGGCGATGGTGAGCCGGCGGCCCGCGCCGCCGGGGCGGTCGCCGCGCACTGCGTGCTCGTGATTGACGCTGTCGGCGAGCAGTGTGTCGGCGTGAAGCTGCAGGTCGCGTGCTTCGAGCGGCTGGGCGGGCCCGGCTGGGAAGCGCTGTACCGCGTGGCGGCGTACGCGCGGGAGCGCGGCTTGCTCGTGATCGCGGACGCCAAGCGAGGCGACATCGACGTCAGCGCTGCCGCCTACGCGCAGGCGTTCTTCGGGGAGACCGCGACCCCGTTCGGCCAGGTCGGGGGACTCGGGGCCGACGCGATGACCGTCAACCCGCTGCTCGGCGTCGACTCGCTGAAGCCGTTCGTGGAGGCTGCGCGAGCCCGCGGAAGCGGGCTGTTCGTGCTGGTCAGGACCTCGAACCCCGGCGCGCGCGACGTCCAGGAGCTGGAGCTCGCCGACGGCCGCCACGTCAGCGAGCGACTGGCGATGATCGTCGCCGAGCTCGGAGCCGAAGCGGTCGGCCAGGCGGGCCTCGCCGACGTCGGCGCGGTCGTCGGCGCAACCGCTCCCGCGCGGCTCGAGGCGCTGCGGGAGCTGATGCCGCGCGCGAGCTTCCTGCTCCCCGGGATAGGGGCGCAGGGCGGCTCGGTCCAGGACCTCGCGGCGGCGTTCGCAGCTGGGCCCGCCGGCGGGCTGGTGTCGTCGTCGCGGTCGATCGTCTACGCCCACCAAACCCACGGCGGGGACCCGGCGGCCGCGGCCGCGCGTGAGGCCGCGGCGCTAAGGGAGCGGGCCTGGACGATGGTGTGCCGCGCCACGGCGTGACGCCGAAAAACCGCTTGCAAAAGCCCGATTTGCGGTGGTAGCGCCGGTATCATCGCGCTCCGATGGTGGCTAGGAACAGCGGCCGCTATTTGGCGCCGATAGCGATTCTGATCGTGATCGCAGCCAGCATCCTGATCGTCCAAGGGGAGCTCGGGAGCAAGCATCCTGCCCACCACCCGCGCGCCGGGGACCTCAGCGGGCTGGTGCACCGCCGCGCCGTGAAGGCCGCGAGCTTCTACACCGTGAAGGCCGGCGACAGCTTCTCCACCATCTCGGTCAAGACCGGGGTCTCGGTCAACACACTCGAGTCGCTCAACCAGGGAGTCAACCCGGCGGCACTGCAGACGGGCCAGCGTCTGAGGCTGCGTCAGTGAGCCGCGCCCAGCGGCTGCGGGGGGCGCTCGGCATCCGCACCGCCAGGATCCGCGCGTCGGCGGCCAGACTGGAGTCGGCCGCCACGCTCGCGTCGGCCGCCACGCTCGCGTCGGCCGCCACACTCGCGTCGGCCGCCACGCTCGGGTCTGTCGCCATCCTGGCGCCGGCGTTCGGGCTGGCGATGCCCACGCCGGCGCTGGCCTCGAGCCCGCCGCGGCTGGCGGTCAAGTCGGCGGCGCTGATCGAGGCCGAAACCGGGCAGAAGCTGTACGGGCTGAGCGCGGGCCGGCGGCTGGCGATCGCCTCAACGACCAAGATCATGACCGCGCTGATCGCGCTCCGGCATGCGCGGCTCGGTCAGGTGTTCGCGGCGCCCCCGTACGAGCTCCAGGCGGTGGATTCGCAGATCGGGCTGCAGACCGGTCAGCGGATGACGGTCGGGGACCTGATCAAGGCGATGATGCTGCCGAGCGCCGACGACGCGGCCCACGATCTCGCCTACAACGTCGGCGGGCACTCGACCGCCAGATTCGTCACGATGATGAATGCCGAGGCCGCCCGCCTCGGCCTCGCGCACACCCACTACTCAACGCCCGTCGGGCTCGACGCCGCCGGGAACTACTCGACCGCCGACGATCTGGTGGCGCTGGCGAGGTACGCGCTGCGCGCCGAACCGTTCCTGCGCGAGGTGGTGGCGATGCCGAGCGCCAAGATCCGGATCGGCGACGCCACGCGCGTCGTCACGAACCTCAACACGCTGGTCGGCCACGTTTCGTGGGTCAAAGGTGTCAAGACGGGCCATACGCTGGACGCCGGGTACGTGCTGGTCGGGTCGGGTCAGCGCGACGGCATGACGCTGGTCAGCGCGGTGCTCGGCGCCCCGAGCGAGTCCGCGCGCGAGTCCGACACGCTGGAGCTCCTGAAGTGGGGCTTCGCCAACTTCAGGCTCGCGTCTCCGATCCACGCCGGGCAGCTCGTGACGCGCCTGGCGGTGCACGGCCGCGACGGACTCCGCGCCACGCTGATCGCCTCCGGCTCGTTCACCCGTGCGGTGCCGAACGGGGCCTCCGTGACGACCGTCGTGCGCGCGCCGCGCGAGCTGACCGGCCCGCTGCGCAAGGGCGCGGTGGCCGGAAGCGTGGTCGTTCTCGAGGGCGGCGTCCCGGTCGCGAGCATCCCGCTGCGGCTCGCCAGGGCCGTGCCCGCCCCGGCCTCGAGCCTGTCGCCCACCACGATCCTCGGACCGTTTACGCTTGTCGTGCTTGTCCTGCTTCTCGGTGTGGCCGTCGTCAGGATCCGGCGCGAGCGGCTCACTGCGAGACGGGTGGCGGGGCAGCGCCAAGAATGATCATCACAGTCACGCTCAACCCGGCTCTCGACAAGACTCTCGAGGTGCCGAACTTCACCCCTGGGCGCCGGCACCGGACCGTCGACCAGGTGACGATGCCGGGCGGCAAGGGCGTCAACGTCGCGCGCGCGATCAAGCGCCTCGGGCAGCCGGTGATCGCGACCGGCCTCGCGGGCGGCGCGACCGGGACACGGATCGTCGAGGCGCTCAACGGTGAGGCGATCCTCAATTCGTTCGTGCGGATTCGCGAGGAATCGCGGACCAACACGGCGGTGCTGGACCCGACGACCGCGTTGCAGACCGAGATCAACGAGCGGGGGCCGGCCGTCTCGCCCCAGGAGCTCGAGCTTTTCCGCGAGAAGCTGCTCTATCTCGCCAAGGGCGCCAGCATGTGCGTGTTTGCGGGGAGCCTGCCGCGTGGCGTCGACCCCGACCTCTACGCGACGCTGATCCGGGGGGTCAAGAAGCTCGGGGTGACGACCGTGCTCGACACCGAGGGCGAGCCGCTGCGTTTCGGGATCAGGGCAGATCCCGACCTCGTGTCGCCCAACGAGCTCGAGGCCGAGGAGCTCGTCGGCCAGGAGTTCAACGACGTCGAGGATCGCGCGCAGGCCGTGATCGAGATGACCCGGCTTGGCGCGCGCGAGGCGATCATGACGGTCGCCGACGGCTGCTATGCCCACGTGCTCGACGACGGGCCGGCGCTGTTCCGGGTGTCGGTGGAGGAGCAGGAGGCGCGCTCGCGGATCGGCTCGGGCGACGCGTTCCTGGCCGGCTACGTCGCCGCCCGCTACGGGGGGCGCCCGCCGGTCGAGTGCCTGCGCTACGGGGTCGCGTGCGGAGCCGAGTCGATCCAGCACTTCGGCGCCGGGGTGATCGACCCGCAGAAGGTGGACCGGCTGCTCAACGAGGTCGGCGCCGAGCGGCTCGAGCTGGGGGCCGAGATCCGCTGAGCAGGGACTTTGCAAAATCCGGGAACGTGCCTCCTGACTCGTCCAACTCCCTCGCTACGATGAGAAAATGGAAGTAGAGATCGGTCGCGGCAAGAAGGCACGGAGGGCGTACGGGTTCGACGAGATCGCGATCGTTCCGTCGCGGAGGACCAGGGACCCCGACGACGTCGACATCTCGTGGACGCTTGGCCCGTACCGGTTCGAGCTCCCGCTGCTGGCGGCCGCGCTCGACGGGGTCGTCTCGCCCGACACGGCCGGGACGATCGGCAAGCTCGGCGGTCTCGCGGTGCTGAACCTCGAGGGGATCTTCTGCCGCTACGAGGACGCCGACGCGCAGCTCGAGCGGATCGCGACGTTCTCCGGCGACATCGCGACTCGCGAGCTGCAGGACATCTACCGCGAGCCGGTCAAGCCCGAGCTGATCGCCCGGCGGATCGGGGAGATCAAGGAGCACGGCGTAGTCGCGGCGGCGTCGCTGACGCCGCAGAAGGTCCGCAAGTACTACGAGGTGGCGCTCGACGCCGGCCTCGACATCCTCGTGATCCAGGGCACGGTGGTCTCCGCCGAGCATGTCTCGCGCGACGAGACCCGCCCGCCGCTGAACCTCAAGGAGTTCATCCGCGAGCTGGCGCCGACACCCGTGGTGGTCGGCGGCTGTGCCTCGTACCACACGGGACTTCACCTGATGCGGACCGGCGCTGCCGGGGTGCTCGTGGGCGTCGGTCCCGGGGCGATCTGCACGACCCGCGGGGTGCTCGGGATCGGGGTGCCGCAGGCGACGGCGATCGCGGATGTCGCGGCGGCGCGCTCGCAGCACATGCTCGAGACCGGCGAGTACGTGAAGGTGATCGCCGACGGCGGGATGCGCAACGGCGGCGACGTCGCCAAGGCGATCGCGTGCGGCGCCGACGCGGCGATGCTCGGATCGGCCCTGGCCCGCGCCTACGAGGCGCCGGGGCGTGGCTACAACTGGGGGATGGCGACCTTCCATCCGACGCTCCCCCGCGGCACCCGCGTGGTGACCTCTCAGAACGGAACGCTCGAGGAGATCATCACGGGCCCGGCGCGCGAGAACGACGGGACCTTCAACCTGATGGGCGCGCTGCGCACGTCGATGGCGACCTGCGGCTATCAGGACATCGCTGAGTTCAACCGAGCCGAGCTGGCGATCGCCCCAGCCCTGCAGACCGAGGGCAAGCAGCTGCAGCGCGACCAGGGCGTCGGGATGGGGGCTCGCGGCAACGCGGCGACGGTCGGTGCCCTCGACTAGGGCACCCGCCCCGGCGGAGGTCGCGGAGGCCGATACGCCGGCCGGTCCGGCGGCCGCAACCGAAGAGGTGCTGGTCCTTGACTTCGGCGGTCAGTACTCGCAGCTGATCGCCCGGCGGGTCCGCGAATGCGGGGTGTTCTCGGAGCTGCTGCCGCATGACGTGGACCTCGACGAGGTGCGCCGGCGCCGGCCGCGCGGCGTGATCCTGTCGGGAGGCCCCGCGTCGGTGTACGCGCCCGACGCGCCGCCGCTGCGGCGCGAGCTGCTCGAGCTGGACGTGCCGGTGCTGGGCATCTGCTACGGCATGCAGCTGCTCGCGCGCGAGCTCTCCGGGCGCGTCGAAGGGGCCGAGGTCGGCGAGTTCGGGCGCTCCCGGCTGACCGTGAGCGAACAGGGCCGGCTGCTGGCCGGCACGCCGTCGGAGCAGACGTGCTGGATGTCTCACCGCGACACGGTGTTCGAGGCGCCGCCGGGGTTCGACGCGCTGGCCGCGTCGACTGCATCGCCGGTGGCGGCGTTCGAGTCGGTCGAGCGAGGCTTGTACGGAATCCAGTTCCACCCCGAGGTCGTCCACACCCCGTACGGCCAGCAGGTGCTGACGAACTTCCTCGAGGACGTATGCGGATGCGAGCGGACATGGAGCCCGGCGTCCGTGATCGAGGAGCAGATCGAGCGGATCCGCGCCCAGGTCGGCGACGGCCGGGCGATCTGCGGGCTGTCGGGCGGCGTCGACTCGAGCGTCGCAGCGCTGCTCGTGCACCGCGCGATCGGCGACCGCCTCACCTGTGTGTTCGTCGACCACGGGCTGATGCGCAAGAACGAGGGCGCGCAGGTGATCGCGGCGTTCCGCGACCACTTCAAGGTCCCGCTCGTGGCCGTCGACGCCGAGGAGCGGTTCCTCGGGCGACTGAGGGGCGTGACCGACCCCGAGCAGAAGCGCAAGCTGATCGGCGCGGAGTTCATCCGCGTGTTCGAGGAGCAGGCGGCGAAGCTCGACGACGTCGGCTTCCTCGTCCAGGGGACGCTGTACTCGGACGTGATCGAGTCGGGCGGCGGGACCGGCGCGGCGACGATCAAGTCCCACCACAACGTCGGCGGACTGCCCGACGACCTCGAGTTCGACCTCGTCGAGCCGCTGCGGACGCTGTTCAAGGACGAGGTGCGCGCCGTCGGCGCGGAGCTGGGACTCCCCGAGAAGCTCGTTTGGCGCCAGCCGTTCCCCGGCCCTGGCCTCGCGATCCGGATCGTCGGCGGCGAGGCGACGCGCGAGCGGCTCGAGACGCTGCGCGAGGCCGACGCGATCCTCCAGGACGAGATCCGCAAGGCCGGGCTGTACCGCGAGCTGTGGCAGTCGTTCTGCGTGCTGCCCGACATCCGCACGGTCGGAGTTCAGGGTGACGCGCGGACGTATGGAAACGTGATCGTGATCCGCGCCGTTACCAGCGACGACGCGATGACCGCCGATTGGGCGCGGCTCCCCTACGACCTGCTCGAGCAGATTGCGTCGCGGATGATCAACGAGATCCGCCCGGTCGGGCGGGTGGTGCTCGACATCACGAGCAAGCCGCCCGGCACGATCGAGTGGGAGTGACGAGTCAGCTTCCGGGTTCCGGGACCAGGGCCAGGACCTCTCCGGCGTACTTTCCGAGGTTGCCCGGCAGCCGGTTGCGGGAGAACCATTCGGCGTCGGACAGCTCGCCACGGTCGATCTCGATCTCCGTCGCCGGCAGCTCCGCCTGGAAGCAGTGCAGCCTGTCGCGGCGGTGATCGAAGCTCAGCGAGATCATGCCCATCGGACGCCAGTCGTCGATCGAGACCCCCAGCTCCTCGTGCATCTCGCGCCTGGCCGTGGTCGCCGGAGCCTCGCCGCGCCTGACCGTTCCGCCCGGGAGATCCCAGCCGCGCTGGCCGTAGGTGTGGCGGACGAGCAGCACCTCTGGACCCCGTGTGAGCACGCACTTGACGCCGCTGACCTCGGGCCGCATGACGTACCAGTAGACGCGCAAGCCGGCGTAGGCAAGCCGGTAGCCGAGCCGGCGGACCGGGACAGGAAGCCACATCGGACCAGCCTACGCCGTTGTCGTGCCAGGAACGCGGCGAGTTCGCCTATCATTGCCCGGGGCCGCGCGCAAGCGCGCCCTTTTCATGCCATGAAGACGTACGTCGCCACCCCCGCCGACCGCCAGCGAGACTGGCTGATCGTCGACGCCACCGGGCAGACGCTCGGCCGGCTCGCGACGCAGATCGCCGATGTGCTGCGAGGCAAGCGCAAGCCCACCTACACGCCGCACGTCGACACCGGCGACTTCGTCGTCGTGGTCAACGCCGAGAAGATCTCGGTGACCGGCAACAAGCGCGAGGACAAGCGCTACTACCGGCACTCCGGGTACCCGGGCGGGCTCAAGTCGCGCAGCCTCAACGACATGCTCGAGCGCCGGCCGGAGGAGGTCATCCGCCTCGCCGTCAAGGGAATGCTGCCCCGCAACCGGCTCGCGCGCAAGCAGCTGACGAAGCTGAAGGTCTACGCCGGCCCGGACCATCCCCACGCCGCACAGCAGCCGCAACCGATGGAGATTCGTACGTGAGTACAGACAAGCCCGATACGCCCACGCCTGACGACGCGGCGGGGCGCGCCGACGACCAGGCCGAAACCGAAGCTGCCGACACGCGACCCGCCTCGTCGCCAGACGTGGGCTCGGACTCGCCTGCCGAGGAGGCAGCACCCGAGCAGCCCGTGGCGGAGGAGCGTGCCGCTGAGGAGCCTGCTGCCGCTGAGGAGCCTGCTGCGGCTGAGGAGCCTGCTGCGGCCGAGGAGCCTGCTGCGGCCGAGGAGCCTGCTGCGGCCGAGGAGCCTGCTGCGGCCGAGGAGCCTGCTGCGGCCGAGGAGCCTGCTGCCGCGCAGGAGCCTGTCGCCGCTGAGCCCGAGGCCGGGGAGCCGGCGCCGGCGCCGGCCGCCGAGGAGGAGCCGGTGGCTGCCGCTGACGAGGCCGCTCGCGCCGCCGATGCCCAGCCTGCCGAGGAGACTCAACCCGCAGTCGCGGCCTCGGCAGCGGCAGGCACCGGCGACCAACCCCCCGCCGCCGAGCGGGAGGAAGAGGAGTACGAGCCGACCCCGAGGGAGAAGCCGGAGATTCCCGGAGCGGATCTCGAGCCCGTGTTCGTCGCCGAGGAAGAGCGTTACCTCGACGCCGAGGCGCAGGCCGCCGCCGAGGCCGAAGCCGAAGCGCAGGCCGAGCGCCTGCGCGCCGAGGCCGAGGCCGAGGCGTCGCTTCCGATCGCGGACGCCGCGATCGACCTCGCCGCGGGTGCTCGGTACACGGCCACCGGCAAGCGCAAGACGGCGGTCGCGCGGGTGATCCTGCGGCCCGGCAAGGGCACGTACACGATCAACGGCAAGGAACTTGAGGCGTTCTTCCCCCGCGACACGCTGCAGCGGATGATCCGGCAGCCGCTGGAGACGGTCGGCTACGAGGCTCGGATGGACGTGGTCGCTCGGATGCACGGCGGTGGCGTCGCCTCGCAGGCGGGCGCGCTTCGGCACGGGATCTCCCGAGCGCTGATCGTTGCCGACCCGAATCTCCGCTCGGAGCTCAAGCGGCGCGGCTTCCTGACGCGCGATCCGCGCGTCAAGGAGCGCAAGAAGGCCGGACTGAAGAAGGCCCGCAAGCGGCCGCAGTTCTCGAAGCGCTGACGCGCCCGCTCGCGCTCGGATGGCCCGAGAGCTCTTCGGCACGGATGGAGTCCGTGGCCGCGCCGGCCACTTTCTCACCGCCGAGCTGGCGCTGAAACTGGCGCGGGCGGCGGTGCAGCCGATCGAGGCCGAGCGCCCGCAGGTACTGATCGTCCGCGACACCCGCGAGTCCGGGGAGATGCTCGAGTCGGCGATCGCCGCCGGGATCACCGCGGGCGGGGGGGACGCGCTGCTGGGCGGGGTGCTCCCGACGCCGGCGGCGCCGCTGCTGCTGCGCCGCCATGGGCTCGATCTGGCGGCGGTGATCTCCGCCTCACACAACCCCTACGAGGACAACGGCATCAAGCTGTTCGCCGCCGACGGCTTCAAGCTTCACGATGACGCCGAGCACGAGATCGAGGCGCGGCTCGACCAGCCGCCGCCGGCGCCGCTGAGCATCGGGCGCGTGCGCCGCTTCCATGGCGCGCTGGAGGATTACCTCCGCGAGCTCCACGTGCGGTTCGCCGGGCTCGACCTGGGCGGCACGTCGGTGCTGCTGGACTGCGCCAACGGCGCGACATTTACAGCGGGTCCAGAGATTTTCCGCCGCCTCGGCGCGAACGTTGAAGTGATCGCCGACCAGCCCGACGGGCGGAACATCAACCGCGATTGCGGCTCGACCCATATCGAGGGGCTGGCCGAGCGGATGGCGAAGGGCGACCACGACGTCGGCTTCGCGTTCGACGGCGACGGCGATCGCGTGCTCGCAATCGACCGGAACGGGACGGTCGTCGACGGCGACGAGCTGATCGCGCTGGCGGCGATCCACCTCCGCGACAGCGGGCGGCTTCCGGGCAACGGTGTCGCCGTCACAGTGATGACCAACTACGGCTTCCACACCGCGATGGCGGAGCACGGGATCGAGGTGGCGGCGACCTCGGTGGGGGACCGCTACGTGCTCGACGAGCTGCGGAGGCGTGGCTGGGCGCTCGGCGGCGAGCAGTCGGGGCACATCATCGATCTCGGGTTCGGACCGTCGGGCGATGGGATCGCGAGCGCGCTGCTCGTGCTCGAGGCGCTCCGCGGCGTGGGCCTGGACGCGCGCGACGCGATGCAGAAGCTCCCGCAGCAACTCGTGAACGTGCGTGCCGAGGATCGCGAGGCTCTGTCGAGCGCGATGCAGAGCGACGAGGTTCAGGGCGCGATCGAGCGCGAGGAAGAGGCGCTCGAGGGGCGGGGCAGGGTGCTCGTGCGTGCCTCCGGTACCGAGCCGCTGATCCGCGTGATGGTCGAGGCGCCGAGCGAGGATGAGACGGAGGCCGTCTGCGCTCGGCTCACCCACGCCGTCGAGGAGGCGCTGGCCGGCTGAGCCCCGCGCGCGGCGCTTGGTAGTTTCCCGTCATGGCCGCGCGGGAGCTGCCACCAGGTCCTAGGTTTTCGCCGCTCGGCGCGGTGCGCTACATGTTCGATCCGCTCGCGGACGCGCGCCGATTCACGCGCCGGTACGGTCCGATCGCGAAGACGAGCTTCCCCGGCTTCGGGCGGGTGATCTACCTCAGCGATCCGGAGCTCGCCAAGCAGGTGTTCAGCGGCGATCCGGCGGTCTTCCACGCCGGCGAGGCGGCCGACGGTGTGATCGGCCCGGTCGTCGGCCCGAACTCGGTGCTGACGCTCGACGAGCGCCCGCACATGCGACAGCGCAAGCTGTTGCTACCGCCGTTTCATGGCGAGAGCATGCGACGCTGGGGCGACACGATCCGGCAGGTCACCGACCGCGACATCGACGCATGGCCGATCGGCAAGCCGTTCTCGCTGCGCTCACGCACCCAACGGATCACGCTGGAGGTGATCCTGCGCGCGGTGTTCGGCGTCCGGGATCGGGCCCGGTTCGAGCGTGCCCAGGCGCTGATCGACGAGTTCGCGCGCCGGGCGCATGCGATCACGCTGTTCCCGTTCATGCGCCGCGACCTCGGGCGGCTCAGCCCGTGGCCGCGGTTCAAGCGCGCCCACGCCGCGCTCGACGAGTTTCTTTACGACGAGATCGCCCGGCGCCGCCTGGAGCCCGACCTCGAGGAGCGCGACGACGTCCTGTCGCTGCTGCTTCAGGCGACCGACGAGGACGGGAAGCCGATGACGGACCGGGAGCTGCGCGACGAGCTCGTGACCGTGCTCGGCGCCGGCCACGAGACGACTGCGACCGGGCTCGCGTGGGCGTTCGAGCGGCTACTGCGCAACCCGCACGTGCTCGAGCGCCTCGAGCGCTCGCTTGGCGACGGCGACGAGTACCTCGACGCGACCATCAAGGAAACACTCAGAATCCGGCCGGTGCTGCTCGACACCGCCCGCCGAGTGACGCGCGAGATCGAGCTCGGCGGCTACCGGGTTCCCGCCGGGGCGCTCGTGTTCTCCAGCATCGCAGCGATCCACTATCGTGCGGACCTGTACCCGGAGCCGGCGGAGTTCCGGCCGGAGCGGTTCCTCGGGCGGCCCGCCGATGGCTACACCTGGATCCCGTTCGGCGGGGGCGTGCGCCGGTGCATCGGGGCTTCGTTCGCGCAGTTCGAGATGCGCGTGGTGATCCGGACGATCCTCGAGCGAGCCGAGCTGCGCGCCGCGGACCCGGCGCCCGAGCGGCCGAAGCCGAGGAACATCACGATCGCCCCCGCGCGTGGATGCCGCGTGGTGCTGGAGCGGCGGGTCAGCGCCGCCACGGATCGAGAGCTGACTGCCGCGACGGGGTGACCTGGGCCGGAGGTCAGGCGACCTCGAGCACCCGCACAGCTTCGGCTTCCTGCTTGCCCTTCAACTCGATCGTGTTGGCGGCGGTTGCGCTGTCACGGTCCGACAGCCGTCCAAACAGACGCTCGGACAGCACGATCTGCCCGGCCGCCGCCGAGCCCTGGAGCCGGGACGCCGTATTGACCACGTCGCCGATCGCCGTGAAGTCCTTCACCTCGCCGGATCCGACGTTGCCGACGAACGCGCGCCCGACGTCGAGTCCGATCCCGACCGGCAGCCACGGCTCGCCGGCGGTCCCGAATCCGAGCGCCACGAGCAGCTCGCGAGCGTCCCGCACCAGCTCGTCCTCCCAGTGCTTGCCGATGAGCTGCGGGATGTAGAGCGCCATGACCTCGTCGCCGACCAGCTTGTCGATCACCGCCGAGCGGCTCAGGACCGACGTGGCCGAGGCGTAGAACCGGTTCAGGAGCTGGGCGACCTCGGGAGGAGCCATCGTCTCCGCGAGCGAGGTGAAGCCGCGCACGTCGGCGAACAGCACCCCGATCTCCATCTCGACGCCGCCCATCGGCGCCTTCTCGAAACACGTATTGCAGATCGAGGGGTTCTTCCGCGACGGGCCGAAGCCGACGCGGCGCATGATCCGCCCGCCGATTCCGCCGTACGGGGCGTTACACAGCCGGCAGCGCGGTTCGCTCGGCAGGTGACGCATCACCCGCAGGAACGCCCGCGGCACATGGCGGTCCATCAGCTCGAAGAAGTTGACGTCGCCTGGATCGCCCTGGAGCTCAGCTGTGTCCCGCTCAGCCATCGTCACCGGAGCTTTCGTCTCACGCAGTCGGACCGGTCGGAACGCTTGAAGGCGGGCACTGCTGCGAGATCCGGCTGGGTGGGGTCGGCAGGCTCGGCGGTCTGCGCGGGCGCTGGCGGAAGTCGAGCGCGAGCCCGGCGTTGTTGGCCTGGGCGTCGCGGCGCGTCAGCGGCCGCAGCCCGTAGCGGTACTCGACAAGCTTGAGGAACGACTCCTGCGTGAATTGCGTGTGCACGACCCGGCCGCGGCGGGCGTACGGGGAGATCAGCCATGCCGGGACCCTGAATCCCGTCTGGCCGAAGTCGTTTTCGAGGTTGCGGCTCTGGCGGTCGTCGGGGACGCTGGGCGGCCGCACGTGGTCGAAGAACCCGCCCCACTCGTCGAACGTCACCAGCAGTACGCCGCGCCGCCAGTGTGGCGAGGCGATGAACGCGTGCACGACCTCGCTGATGAATGCCTCGGCCGTGCGGATGTCCCCGTAGGTGTGGTCGTCGGTGGAGGTTCCGGTTGCCTCTGCGAACGAGTTCAGGCGCGGGTCGACGAACGACAGCTGCGGGAGCTTGCCGGCGCCGCAGCGGTAGAAGAAGTCGGAGATCGGTGCGCTGCGTGTGACCCCGACCGGCCCCCACAGCGATCCGTAGTTGTCGTCCGAGTAGAAGGTCGTGCCCCGTAGCCCGCGGCGCGCGAGCGCCGCCTCGATCGTCGTGCTGGGCGGGAATCCCGGCGGCGTCGGGAACTGCGGCTTCCCGTCGCCGGGCATCGCGATGATGTACTTCTGGCCGTAGCTCTGTGCCGCGTGGGCGTATGAGCGGTTCGGGTTGGTCGACGCCAGCAGCGATGGGAACCACCGGTCGCAGGTCGTGAACTCGCGGGCGAGGCTGGGGGTGAACGGCAGGTCGCGCTCGCGGTAGTAGCCGATCGCGTAGATGTCGTTGCCGCTGCCCGGCGCGAGGAAGCCGTCGCAGCGCCCGTTGGCGAACTGGACGCGGCCCTCGGGCCAGAGATGCCCCGGGATCGGGTGCCCACAACCCTGGAAGTCCGGCGCCAGCGGGTGCGTCGAGCGCCGCACCCCCGTCGCGTCGACGTAGCTGAGGCCCGCCTGGCGACCGTCGGCGCGTGGCAGCCAGCCCAGGTAGTGGTCGAACGACCGGTTCTCCATCATCAAGATCACGAACGTGTCGACCGGCAGATTGCGGGGCCGCGGGAGGGCGGCCGCGCGTGCCTGTAGCCGGGCCGCCTCCGCCACGAGCGCACCGGGGCCAAACGCGGCCGCCACGCCGGCGCTCACGCCGATCGTGCGCGCGGTTCGGTCCAGAAACTCGCGCCGGCGAAGCCACTCGTCGGGGTGCTCGGCGTGCAGCCGCTCCTCGGGCTCGTCGCGGGGCTTGGGCGAAGGCGCGTTACTCATCTGTCCCCCTCGGATCGTTGTCCGTGCGGGGTCAGCATAACCGCGCGCCCGACCTCGATCGCAAAGCGCTCTAACATCTGGATTTCGTTCTCCGGCGGATTCGAGCGGGGAACGCGGGCCGCCGTTGCGGCTCGACCTGTTAAGCGACGCTGGAGAGAGCAAGGCGGATGTGCGGAATCGTCGGCTACGTCGGCAATCGTGACGTTCAGCCACTGCTGCTCGCGGGGCTCGAGAAGCTCGAGTACCGCGGCTACGACAGCGCCGGCATCTCGGTGCTGTCCGGGGACCGGATCGAGGCGGTGCGGGCGGTCGGGAACCTCGAGAAGCTGCGCGAGGCGATCGGCCGGAACGGATCGGTGGCGCCGTCGGCCAACGGCCACCGACCGGGCATGGGCATCGGCCACACGCGCTGGGCAACCCACGGACGGGTCACCGAGGAGAACGCGCATCCCCATTTCGACACCACCGACCGGGTCCACGTGGTCGTCAACGGGATCGTCGAGAACTACGTCGCCCTGAAGTATCAGCTGCTCGAGGAAGGTGCCGACTTCACCTCCGAGACCGACGCCGAGGTGATCGCGCACCTGATCGCCAAGCACAACCAGGGCGGCCTGCTCGAGGCCGTTCGCAGCGCCTACCAGGAGCTGCGCGGGCACTACGCGTTCGTGGCGATGAGTGCGGACGAGCCCGGGCTGCTGGTGGGCGCGCGCAAGGAGTGCCCGCTGATCGTCGGCCGCGGCGACGGCGAGCAGTTCCTGGCGTCGGCGATTCCGGCGTTCCTGCGCGACACGCGTCGCGTCCAGTACATCAACGACGACGAGTTCGTGGTGCTGCGCGAGCATGGGGTCGAGTTCGTGAGCACCGCCGGCGAGCAGCTCGAGCGCGAGGTCGTGGAGATCGACTGGGATGGCGAGACGGCCGAGAAGCAGGGGTTCGAGACGTTCATGCTCAAGGAGATCCACGAGCAGGCCGACGCGGTTGCCGAGACGATCGGCGAGCGCGCGGCGCGCGGGATCGGCATCGACCTCGGCGACCTCGGGGCGATCGACGACGAGCTGCTGAGGACCGCCAGGCGGATCGTGATCGTCGCGTGCGGCACCTCGTTCCACGCCGGGCTGATCGGCCGGTATGCGATCGAGGAGTGGTCGCGCGTGCCGGTCGAGGTCGAGATCGCCTCCGAGTACCGCTACCGCAATCCGATCGTCGGCCCCGGTGACCTGGTGATCGGGATCTCGCAGTCCGGGGAGACCGCCGACACGCTGGCGGCGATGCGAACGGCGCGTCAGCGCGGCGCGGCGGTCCTGGCGCTGACCAACATCATGGGCTCCCAGATCACCCGCGAGGCCGACGGGGTCCTGTACACGCGCGCCGGCCTCGAGATCGGCGTCGCGGCGACGAAGACCTTCACCACCCAGGTGACCGCGCTGTACCTGCTCGCGCTGCGGCTGGTGGAGCTGCGCGGGACCCTGGAGCAGCCGGAGCTGAAGGCGGCGATCTCGGAGCTCAAGCGCCTCCCGCACCGGATCGCCGAGCTGTTCGAGCGCGATCTGGGCGGAGTGCAGCGGATCGCCCACAAGTACCGCGACAGCGAGTTCTTCCTGTACATCGGCCGGCACGCGGGCGTACCGGCGGCGCAGGAGGGCGCGCTGAAGCTCAAGGAGATCTCGTACATCGCCACAGACGCGTACGCCGCGGGGGAGATGAAGCACGGCCCGATCGCGTTGCTCGATGCCTCGACCCCGGTGGTCGCGGTTGCGACCGACTCCCCGGTGCTTGAGAAGGTGATTTCGAACATCCAGGAGGTCAAGGCGCGCGGCGCCTGTGTGATCGCGGTCGCCAGCGAGGGCAACGACACGATCGCGACGCACGCCGACGACGTGATCCGGGTGCCGCAGACGCACTGGCTGCTGGCGCCGCTGCTGGCGGTGATCCCGCTGCAGCTGCTCGCCTATTACATCGCGCGCGAGCGCGAGCTGAACGTCGACCAGCCGCGCAACCTCGCCAAGACGGTGACCGTCGAGTGACCGACGCCGCCGCTGCCCCGGGCGTCGGAATCGACCTGCTGGAGATCGAGCGCCTGGAGCGGGCGCTCGAGCGCCGCCCGCGGCTTGCCGAGCGGTTGTTCACCGACGCCGAGCGGGCCTATGCCTCCTCGAAGGCTCGGCCGGGTCAGCACCTGGCTGCACGCTTCTGCGCCAAGGAGGCGGTCGCCAAGGCGCTCGGGATGGAAGCGTGGAGGTTCCGCGACGTCGAGGTGCTAGCCGGGGATGGAGCGCCGCGGGTGCGCCTCGACGGCGCCGTGGCGGCGCGCGCATCGGCGCTCGGAGTGCTGGTGAGCGTGTCGCTGACCCACAGCCGCCGCGAGGCGGCCGCCGTGGCGATCACCCGCGCGGCGCAGGAGTCTCGAGCACCGAGCTGACGAGCTCGGTGTCGAGGTACTCCGTCAGCTCTCTGATTTTGTTGTCCGACATCCGGCATACGTAGCAGTAGCGTTGGTTGTACGGCTTGCCCGACTTGGTCGTCACGCTGCCCTGGCACTCGACGACCACATGTTCGCCGTCGGCGATGATGCGGCTCGCGGTGTTGCGATACGTCTCGGCGAACTGCGAGAACAGCGGCCGCATCAGCTCATCGACGACCGCCTGCTTGCCCTCGTAGGTTCGTGACCACGGGCCCGATCCGGTGACTGTCCAGCGGATGTCCTCGCCGAGCAGGTCCATGAACGGCTGCCCGTTGCCGTTCGCGAGCTCTGCGAATACGCCCTCCATCGACTGCCTGTTCTCGGCCGCGCCCACGGCTTGCCAGCCTACCCGAACGCGCGGGGCCGACCAGTACGCTGCGCCCGATGGCGATTCCGGACTGGCTCGATCCGCTGTACGACGCCGGGCAGCAGCGCGCGCTCGACGAGTGGGCGATCGGCGAGCTCGGAATCCCGGGTGTGGAGCTGATGGAGCGCGCGGGCGCCGGGCTCGCCGAGGTCGTGCAGCGGGTGACGCCGACCGGCTCGATCGTGGTCGTGTGCGGGAAGGGCAATAACGGCGGCGACGGATTCGTGTGCGCGCGGCTGCTGCGCCGGCTCGGACGCGAAGCTCGCGTGCTGCTGCTGGGTTCACCCGACGAGCTGCGGGGCGATGCGAGGACCAACTACGAGCGGCTCGAGGGCGCGCCGCCGGAGCCCTTCCAGGCCGCCGCGCTGGCAGGAGCCGCCGCGATCGTCGACGCGATCCTGGGGACGGGCTTCGCGGGCGAGCCGCGTGACCCGGCAGCCGGCGCGATCGAGGCGATCAACCGCGCCGCCGTGGCCGAGGCGGCCGCGGTCGTCGCGTGCGACGTTCCGAGCGGGGTCGACGCCTCGACGGGCGAGGTCCACGGCGCGGCGGTCCGCGCGGACGCGACCGTCACCTTCCACGCGCCCAAGCCCGGGCTCTGGATCGCGCCCGGCAAGGCGCACACCGGCGAGGTCGAGGTGGTCGACATCGGGATCCCGGCGGGCGGGCCCGCCGACCCGCAGCTCGGGCTGATCGCGCAGCGGGTCACCGAGGCGATCCCGAGGCGGGGCAGGGAGTCGACGAAGTTCGCCGCCGGAAGCGTGATCGTGTGCGGCGGCTCGATCGGCCTGACGGGGGCGCCCTGCATGGCCTCCGAGGCCGCGATGCGCGCCGGAGCCGGGTATGTGACGGCGTTCGTGCCCGGCTCGCTGAATGTGATCTTCGAGTCGCGCCTGCTCGAGGTGATGACCGTGCCGCTGCCCGACAGCGACGGGTCGCTCGAGCCGGGCGGCGCCGGAGCGGTGATCAAGCGGGCCGACCGCGCCGGAGCGCTGGTGCTCGGACCGGGACTCGGTCGCCGCCCCGGAGCGTTCGAGCTGGCGCGAGCGCTCGCGCGCGACACGAGCACCGCGCTGCTGCTCGACGCCGACGGCCTCAACGCGCACGCCGGCCACCTGCAGGCGCTCGCCTCGCGCGCCGCCCCGACGGTGATCACCCCGCACGCGGGAGAGCTCGCGCGGCTGCTCGAGTCGGACAGCGAGGCGATCGACGCCCGCCGCCTCGACAGCGTGCGGACGGCGGCGGCGCGGGCCGGGGCGATCGTCGTGCTGAAGGGCGACGACACGCTTGTCGCCGACCCCGACGGCCGCGTCGGCGTCAGCCGAGGAGGCGCGCCGGCGCTCGCGACGGCGGGCACCGGCGACGTGCTGTCAGGGGTCATTGGCGCCTATCTGGCGAAGCACATGGACCCGTTCGAGGCCGCGTGCGCGGCGGTGCTCGTGCACGCCACCGCGGGCCGGCTCGCCGCGCGCACGATCGGGACCGAGGGCGTGATCGCCGGCGATGTGATCGAGGCGCTGCCGCAGGCGCTCACCGCGGCACTGCGGTAGTGGCCTTCCGAGCGCACGCGTGGATCGACCTCGACGCGATCGAGCGCAACGTGTCGCGGCTGTGCGGGGAGCTGTCGCCGGGGACCCGGATGTGTGCGGTCGTCAAGGCGAACGGCTACGGGCATGTCTCACTGTTCGCCGCGCAGGCGGCGCTGCGGGGCGGCGCCACGTGGCTGGCCGTCGCTGCCGCGAGCGAGGCGCTGTCGCTCGCCGCGCTGGAGGTGCCGATCCTGGTGATGGGCGCGGTCAGCGCCGAGGAGCTGGCGCGGCTTCCCGATTGCGCCGAGGTGGTCGCCTGGAGCGAGGAGTTCGTGAGGCTGCTCGGCGACCGGCCGACGCGCGTCCACGTCAAGCTCGATACCGGCATGGGGCGCCTCGGCACGCGCGATCTGGACGCGGCGCTCGGGGTCGCGGAGTTGATCGAGAGCATGCCCGCGCTCGAGCTCGCGGGCGCGATGACGCACTTCGCGACCGCCGACGAGGATCCCGAGTTCGTCGCCGTGCAGCTCGAGCGCTTCGAGCCGTTCGTCGAGCGGCTGCGCGCGCGCCGGCCGGGGCTGATCGTGCATGCCGCCAACAGCGCCGCGACGCTGACCGCGCCGGCCAGCCACTACGACATGGTCCGCTGCGGGATCGCGATCTACGGCTGCGATCCGATGAACCGCGACCCCGATGACTGGGGGCTCGAAGCTGCGCTCCGGCTCGTCTCGTACGTCGCGGCGGTGAAGCCGGCGCGGATCGGGGACAGCGCCGGCTACGGCCGGCGGTTCGTAGCCGAACGCGACACGCAGATCGCGACGCTGCCGATCGGATACGGCGACGGAATCCGCCGCGCGCTCAGCAACAACTGCGACGTGCTGATCAGCGGGCGACGCTACCCGCTCGTCGGCACGGTGAGCATGGACAACATCACCGTGGACCTCGGCCCCGACGCGGTCGTCAGGGTCGGCGAGCAGGCGACGATCATCGGCACCGACGGCGACGAGCGCCAGACCGCCGAGGACCTGGCAAGGCGGATCGGCACGATCAACTACGAGATCCTGTGCGGGCTCTCGAGCCGGGTGACGCGCGGGTCACACCGCGGCTGGGGGCCCGATTGACGAACCCGCTCGAGGTGCTCGCGGAGCTGGATCTGCCGGCCTGGGTGGTCGGCGGGGCGGTGCGCGATCGGCTGCTGGGACGCCCGACCACCGACTACGACGTCGCGCTCGAGGGCGACCCGGCGCCGGCGGCCAGGAGGCTCGCGCGGCGGGCCGGCGGCCATGCGTTCGAGCTTTCCGAGCAGTTCGGAGTGTGGAGGGTCGTCGCGCGTGACCGGAGCTGGCAGCTCGACCTGCTGCCGCTCGGTGGCCACTCGATCGAGGAGGATCTCGGGAAGCGCGACCTGACGATCAACGCGATCGCCGAGCCGGTCGGAGGCGGGTCGCCGATCGACCCGTTCGGCGGGGTGGCCGATCTGCACGAGCGGACGCTGCGGGTCGTCTCGGCCGACGCGTTCGCCCGGGATCCGCTGCGCACTCTGAGGTTGGCGCGGCTGTCCTCCGAGCTCGGGTTCGGTATCGAGCCGGCCACCCGCGCCGCGGCCGCGCGCAGCGCCTCCGGGCTGGGGGAGGTGGCCCCCGAGCGGACGTTCGCCGAGCTCCGGAGAGTGATCGCGTCCGACCGGGCGGTCACCGGGATCGAGCTGATCGGCGAGCTCGGGATCGCCGAGGCGGTGCTCCCGGAGCTGCTCGAGCTGCGCGGGATCGAGCAGAACCGCTTCCACCACCTGGACGTGTACGAGCACACGCTTGCGGTGCTGTCGGCGGCAGTGGAGCTCGAGCGCGATCCGGCCGCGGTGCTCGGCCCGCATGCCGCCGCGGTCGACGCGTACATGCGCGAGCCGCTCGCGAACGAGCTGACCCGCTGGCAGGCGCTCCGCTTCGGCGCGCTGCTGCATGACATCGCCAAGCCACAGACGCGCGGCGTGACCGCGGACGGCCACGTCACGTTCTTCGGGCACGATGCCGCGGGCGAGGAGACCGCCAGACGCGTACTCAGGCGCCTGCGGGCCAGCGAGCGGCTCGTCGAGTACGTCGCGGCGCTCGCGCGCCACCACCTGGATCTCGGATTCCTCGTCCACGAGCAGCCGCTCTCGCGGCGGGCGATCTACCGGTACCTGCGACGCAGCGAGCCGGTTCCGGTCGACGTCACCGTGCTGAGCGTCGCCGATCGCCTCGCGACCCAGGGCGATCGCTCCGAGCAGGCGATCGCCAGGCATTTGGAGCTCGCCGGGCAGATGCTCGGCGAGGCGCTGCAGTGGGTCGCCGATCCGCCGCGCTCCCCGGTCCGCGGCGACGAGGTCGCTCGGGAGCTGGGAGTACGGCCGGGACCGGAGCTCGGCCGGATCCTGGCGGAGCTGGAGGAAGCGAGCTTCGCGGGGGAGATCGCAACCCATGAGGACGCGATCGAGCTTGCGCGAGACCTGCTCCGGGACGGCTCGATAGGGTCCCGCCCGTGAGCGACCGCGACCCGGACTGCATCTTCTGCAAGATCATCGCGGGGGAGCTGCCCGCGAATTTCGTCGACGAGGACGAGCTGACGGTGACGTTCATGGACATCAACCCGGCGACTCGCGGGCACATGCTGACGGTGCCGCGACGGCACGCCCGTGATCTGCTCGAGGTCGGTCGCGAGGATCTCGAGGCTGTAGCGGTGGCCGCACAGCGGGCGGCTCGCAGAGCCAACGACCGGCTCGATGCGGACGGGGTCAATCTGCTCAACTCGTGTGGGGCGCGAGCGTGGCAGACCGTCTACCACTTCCACGTCCACGTCATCCCCCGCTACGACGGCGATCCGCTGCAGCTTCCGTGGACTCCAGCGCCCGGCGACATGGGCCAAATCGCAGCTGTAGCCGACCAACTTCGCTAATCGCGACCCTGCTACGGTTCCCGCGTTAGTTGGGGTCCCGGAGCGATCCGGAGCGCCGAAAGCAGTAGTAGAAGGGGAAGTTCATGGCAACTGGCACCGTCAAGTGGTTCAGCGACGACAAGGGCTTCGGGTTCATCACGCCTGACGACGGAGCGCGTGACCTGTTCGTCCATTTCACCGGGATCGCCGGTGATGGCTACCGGTCGCTGGCCGAGGGGACGAAGGTCTCCTACGAGGCAGAAGAGGGCCCCAAGGGCCCCAAGGCCATCAACGTAACCAAGCTGTAAGGCTCTCTACAACTGCGATCGGGGCGGCGGCGCCCCGCAACTGCCGCCGGGGAGTTGTGTTGAATGGTTCGCATGAGACGAAACCCCTGGAAGCTAGCTGCGTTGCCGATTGCGGTCGGCGCCTTGGTGCCCGCGACCGCCGCGGCCGCGACGATCGAGCTGGGCGTGACCAAGTCGCCGCTGGTGGCGCCGGTATGCCCGCCGAACGTGTCCTCGGCGCAGTGCACGATCGTGCTCACGCGCGTCACGGCGATCGAGACCCTGCGCGACGGCCTCGCGTACCCGACCAAGGTCACGAAGGCCGGCAAGATCGTCGCCTTCACGGTCGGCCTCTCGAAGCTCTCGAACAGCAGGTCGACGCAGAAGACCTACATCCACTTCCTCGATCAGACCTACGGCGGAACCGCGCAGGTGGCGGTCACCGTGCTGCGGCCGGTCGGCAAGCACCGGAGCTTCCGCTGGCAGGTCGTCGGGACGAGTAACTTCTTCCACGTGATCCCGTATCTGGGGTCGGTCGTCCAGCTGCCGCTCGACACGACGATCGAGGTCAAGCCGGGCGACGTGGTCGGGCTGAGCACGCCGACGTGGGCGCCGGTGCTGACGATCGACCAGCCGCCCAAGAAGTTCGCCTACCGCCAGAGCCGGAGTGCGAACTGCAACAACCCGCCGTCCTCGAGCCAGGCGCAGGTGACTCCGAACAGCACCGCGACCTACGGGTGCGACTATCCGGGTACGCGGGTCGAGTACACGGCCACCGAGGTCACCTACCCGAACGGCACGGCGCCGGTCCAGTAGCTAGCAGGCGCCCGGATTCTGCTGGCAGAAGGACTGGCTGAGCCCGGCGCCGCCCGAGCTCGAGTTCGACCCCGAGGAACCGCCGCCTCCGCCGGCCGTACCGCCGCCACCCGCGGCCGCGCCGCCCGTCGGGGCGGCCTGGCCGGAGCTCCCGCCGCCCGAGGAACCCGCCGAGCCGCCAGAGGAGCTCGACGAGCTCGAATTGCTCGATGACGGCGAGGCGGTCGTGTCGGTGGACGTCGTGGCGGTGCTCGTGGTGGACGTCGTGGCGGGCGGTAACTGCGCGCTCGCGGCGGTCCCGGTCGGAACCGTGAACGGCGGCGACCCGGAGGTGTTGGCGGAGGTCGACCCCCCGGCGCCGCAGCCCGCCAGCGCCGCGGCGACCACGACCGCGGCTGCGAGCGCAGGCAGCCGAGGCAGGCGATTGCGTTGCCAGATCACGCCTGGAGCCTCAGCGCTCCAGCGGTTCCATCCGCCTGCCGCAGTGCGGGCAGTCGTTCAAGTCCCTCTGCGACAACTGGTCGCACCAGTTGCAGAAGCGCAGGTTCTGGACCGCCCACGGAAGCTCCGAGGAGGTCGGGGCGAGCGGCAGCAGCAGTGCCACGACCTCGAGCGGCTCGCCGGTGTCCCGGTCGTAGTAGATCCGGTCGGGCTCCGCCTCGACGACGATCTCCCGACCCGTGGACGGAGTCCGCATGCGGTACCTCTGGCGCGTCCTCATCCGCCCCGATGCTACCAGCGCCCCGGACGTTCCCGCGGCAGGGCACCGGCGCCTCGCGCTCGGATAGAGTGCCGCGTTCGATGACGCTGAAAGCCCGCCGAAGCCTTGCGCTGGTGCCCGCGGCGCTGGTGCTCCTGGCCGTTGGAGGATGCGCCGTCAAGCACCCGACGGCCAACGTCGTCCAGGGCAAGGTGATGTTCGTCTCGAAGTGCGGGTCATGCCACACGCTCGCGCACGCGAACACGACCGGGAGCGTCGGGCCGAACCTCGACGACGCGTTCCGGCGCGACCGCGCGGACGGCATCAAGACCACCTCGATCCAGGGGCTGGTGAGCTACTGGATCCAGTATCCGAACGCCAACCCCGACAGCGGTGCGGTGATGCCGGCGATGCTGTTCAAGGGTCAGCAGGCTGAGGACGTGGCCGCGTACGTCGCCCAGGTGGCCGCCAAGCCCGGCCAGGACACCGGTGCGCTGGCGACCGCGGTCCAGGCGGTCGTCCCGAACACTCCGGCGGCCGGCAAGGCCGTGTTCACCGGCGTCGGCGGGTGCGGCTCTTGCCACACGCTGGCGGCGGCGGGCTCCAGCGGCACAGCCGGCCCGAACCTCGACCAGCGGCTGAAGAGCGACTGCGCGATCGCCGAGTCCAAGAAGGTCCGCGGCACGACGCTCGAGCAGTGCATCGAGACCGCGATCACGAAGCCGTACGCGTACCTGCCGTCCGGCTACTCGGCGGGCGTGATGCCGAACACCTTCTCGCAGACGCTCAGCCCCAGCCAGATCAAGGCGCTGGTCACCTTCCTCTCGAGCGTCACGAAGTAGCACCGGCCTCACGAGCGGCGCTCCGGCGGTGCCCGGGCGCCGTCGGCGTCCAGATCGAGCGGCGCCAGGACAGCGCGCTACGAGACGGCGCGCACGATCAGCACCACCGCGACGATCGCGGCGACCACCACGACCACCCACACCAGCACGCGAAACGCGTCCTGCTCGCTGCGAAGTGGGTCGAAGGTCGTGTCCGGCTCCGGCGCCCGGCGGGCCCTAGAGGACGTAGACCGCCGTGTAGACGATCACCCACATGATGTCCACGAAGTGCCAGTAGATCCCCGGCACCTCCATGCCCTCGTGGTGCTCGGGGGAGTAGTGGCCGCGGAACGAGCGGATCGAGACGATCGCGAGCGCGCACAGTCCGATGAACACGTGGGCTCCGTGCAGGCCGGTCAGCGAGTAGAAGATCGTGCCCTGAGCCGAGTCCTGCGGCGCGAAGCCGATGTGGATGTACTCGTTGATCTGAATCGTCAGGAACGTCAGGCCGAGCAGGAAGGTGGCCACCATTCCTGCCTTCAGGCCGAACCGATTGCCCTTCCTGATCGAGTGCAGCGCCCAGTGGATTGTCAGCGACGAGGACAGCAGGATCGCCGTGTTGACGCCGGCGACCGCCTCCGGGAGCTTCGTTCCGTGGGCCGGCCACGGGTCGTGCGTCACGACCCGGATGAAGAAGTAGGCCGTGAAGAACGCTCCGAAGATCATCACCTCGGAGATGATGAAAAGCAGCATCCCGAGCGTCGGCGCGGGGACGCGCGAGGACCGGTGCGCGGGCGGCGGACCGTGCTGCTCGTGAGCGATCGAGGCGGCTTCCATGTGCTCTGACTAACTCGCTGCCTTGGCCGCTTCGCGGTGGACCACGTGCTCGACCGGCTTGCCCGTCGCCTTCCGGACGCGCTCGATCAGGTCGGTGCGCATCCAGCCGGACTTGGTGTCCTCGAAGGTGGAGACCACGATGTCGTCGACGCGGAAGTACTGCAGCGCGTTGGTGATCGCCGTGAACGGGTCGGGATCACCGATCATCCCCGCCGCGTTCAGCTCGGCGGCGTGCAGCCGTCCGAGTACCAGCTTCAGGCGTGTGCGCGCGCGTCGCGCCGCGTGGCCGTGGCCGCCCTCCTGCGGGATCACGACGATGAACAGGTGCTCGCGCGGATCGCGCTCGGCAGCCGCCTTCGCTTTCAGGGCCTCGAGCAGTTCGTCCCCGGACGCGGTCCGGTTGGCGACTGCGAGCGTGACGTGGAACGGGATCCCCTCGGCGTCGAGGTCGTTGACGATGTGCTGGACCGGTAGACCGGTCGCGGCGCGGACCCGCTCGATCAGGTCGTGGCGCAGCCACCCCGAGCGCGTCTCGGGATAGGTGGAGATCAGGATCTCGTCGGGGCGATACTCGTGGACTGCGTCGATCGTCGCGCTGTACGGATCCGGGTCGCCGACCTCGCCGACCGCCTGAACCCCCTCCGAGCGGAGGAACTCGAGCGCCAGGTCGACGCGCGCCTGCGCGGCGTCGTGGACCGAGTCCGCGTAGATCACGAGCCCGGCGCGGGGCCGGTTCTGCGGCACGCACAGGACGAACCGCACGTCGCCTTCCGACGCGCGGTTCTGCACAGCCTCGACCAGCTCGCGCCCACCGAGCGTCTCGTTGGCGACTACCAGGATCGTCTTCATCGGCGGCCGCCCTCGGTCCTCACTCGTGGCGCTCCTGACTGGGTGGCCCCGAGAACGATCCGGCCGTGACCGGCGGCGAGTCGACGGGCTTGAAGATCCCGTGCACAGCGCCGGGGACGCCGTATTCGTACGGTCCGCCGACGACCGTCGGCACCGACTCGAAGTTGAAGATCGGTGGCGGGGAGGAGACCTGCCACTCGAGCGTCAGCGCTCGCCACGGGTTGGCGGCCGCGCGTGGGCCGCCTCTCCAGCTCGAGACCATGTTGTAGAGGAAGATCAGCGTGCTCAGCCCGAGGATGAAGGCGCTGAACGAGATGAACAGGTTCCAGGCCGCGAACTTCGCCGCGTACTCGGCGACCCGCCGCGGCATCCCCTGGAGCCCGAGCAGGTGCATCGGGCCGAAGGTCAGGTTGAAGAAGATGAACGTCGCCCAGAAGTGCAGCTTGCCGAGCCGCTCGTCGTACATCCGCCCGGTCATCTTCGGGAACCAGTAGTAGACGCCCGCGAAGATCGTGAACAGGGAGCCGCCGAACAGCACGTAGTGGATGTGGGCGACGATGAAGTAGGTCTGGCTGACGTGGATGTCGAACGGGATCATCGCCAGCATCACGCCGCTGATTCCGCCGAGCGTGAACATCGTCAGGAAGCCGAGCGCGAACAGCATTGGCGTGTCGAGGTGCAGGACCCCGCGCCACAGGGTGGCGAGCCACGAGAAGATCTTGATCCCGGTCGGGATCGCGATGATCGCGGTGGTGATCATCATTGGGATCCGGATCCACGGCTGCATCCCGGACACGAACATGTGGTGGGCCCAGACCGTGAACCCGAGCACCACGATCGCGATCAGCGAGAACGCCATCATTCGGTAGCCGAAGATCGGTTTTCGCGACTTCGTCGCGAGGATCTCGGAGATGATCCCGAACCCGGGCAGCATCATGATGTAGACCGCCGGGTGGGAGTAGAACCAGAAGATGTGCTGGTACATCAGCACGTTGCCGTTCTTGCCCGCGCCCACGAACGCGTCGAAGAAGTGGAATCCGAGCGCGCGGTCGAACAGCAGGAAGAACTGCGAGGAGGCGATGAACGGCGTCGCGATCACGACCAGCAGCGAGGTCGAGAAGTTCGCCCACACGAGCAGCGGCATCCGGAAGAAGCTCATTCCGGGCGCACGCATGGTGATGATCGTGACCAGGAAGTTGAGCGCCGTGAAGATCGACGAGAAGCCCGCGAACTGCACCCCGATCGAGAAGAACATCTGCCCGAGCGGCATCGTCGTCGAGAGCGGCGCGTAGGCCGTCCAGCCCGACGCGAACGAGCCACCCGGCGCCAGGAAGCTCATCAGCATCAGCACGCCGCCCATCGGCAGCAGCCAGTAGGAGAGGGCGTTCAGGCGGGGGAACGCCATATCCGGCGCGCCGATCATCAGCGGCAGGACGAAGTTCGCGAGGCCCGCGAACACCGGGATCACGAACAGGAAGATCAGCAGCGTCGCGTGGACCGAGAACACGCCGTTGTACTGCTCCGGGGTCAGGAACTGCATCCCAGGCTTGGCGAGCTGGACGCGGATCAGCATCGCCAGCAGGCCGCCGATGAACAGGAAGAAGAACGAGGTGACCGTGTACTGGATGCCGATCACCTTGTGGTCGGTGTTGACGCGGAAGTAGTCGCGCCACGTGTGCGCGCCGTGGGAGGAATGGTCCTCGGGCCGGGTCGCGCGCCCGATCGCCCAGTACGCCCAGTAGTCGCACACCCCGATTCCGACGATGAAGAACAGCGGCACGACGATCAGCGCGACCGTCGTGACGGCGCTCCCCGAGACGACCGGATGGATGTGCTGGAGCCAGCGCACCAGCGCGGTGATGCCGAACGCGAAGCCGAGTCCGAACACCTCGAACATCGCGGCGCGGTACCAGCCCGGCGCCCGCAGCTTGGGCGGGAGCGGCACGCGCGTACGGGTTCTGGCCGCGATCGGCTCCGAAACCGCAGTTGCCATCAGCAACTCACCTCCTCGGACTCGATCACTCGCACCCGGCCCACGGCCATCACTTTGCCACGCTCGCGAGGTACGTGACGAGCGACTGGATCTGCGCCGGCGTCAGCGACTTTCCGAACGTCGGCGGCATGATCCCCTTGGTGAACCCGGTCGGGATGTAGGCGTAGGGATTCACGATCGCGGTGTGGATGCACTGGGTAAGTGTCGCGCCCCGGATCTTCTTGGACGCCGGGGTCGCGCAGTCGGTCCGAAGCCTGACATCGAGGTCGGGACCCACGGTCCCGGTCGCCCCGGCGGCGGCCAGCGTGTGGCAGCCGCTGCACCCGGACGCGCCCGTGAACACGGCCTTGCCGGCGGTTGCCGCGCTCGACGCCGAGCTGCCGCTGGAGGCGCTCGGGGTGGTGCTCGCGCTGCTCGCGCTGGAGCTGGGGCTGCTCGACGAGCCGGCGGCGGTGCCCGCGCCGCCGGGGATCCCGGGCAGCGTGGCCTTGGGCGGTGGGGCCCCGACCGGGGGCGCCGTGTTGGCCGGAAGCGCCGCCAGCCAGTGGGCGAACGTGGCCGGCTGCACGACGTACACGTCGGCCCGCATCAGCGAGTGGCCGGCCCCGCACAGCTCGGTGCACTCGGCGGGGTAGTTGCCCAGCCGAGTGGGGGTCACGCGCAGGGTGGTCGTGATCCCCGGAACGGCATCGAGCTTCTCGGAGAACTCCGGGACGAAGAAGCTGTGAACGACGTCGAGCGAGGTGAGCTTGAACACGACCGGGCGGCCCTTCGGGAGGTACAGCACCGGGGAGACTTTGTTGCCCGACTGAGGGTAGGAGAACTCGAACGCGAACTGCCGCTCGGTCACGTTCACGATCAGCGCCCCGGGCTTGTTGGCCTCGTTCGCCCGCAGAACCGTGTACGCGTAGGTGACCAGCCCGATGATCAGCAGCGCGGGGAGGGCTGTCCACACGACCTCGAGCCGCGTGTTGCCGTGGATCGGGGGGCCGTCCTTGCGCTCCTCGCCCGGTCGCATCCGGAACTTGCGGACCGAGGTCAGCACGACCGCCAGGACGAGCACGAAGATCGGCACCGAGGCGATCAGCAGCACGTCGTAGAGCGTGTGGGTGCGACCTGCCTGCGCCGAGGCCTTGGTCGGGAACCACGGCACGATCAACGCCAAGGGGATCAGGATCGCGCTGCCGATCACCACGGCGACGACGACCTGCAGCACCGGCCGGTTACGCAACTTCGCCTATCCCTCGAAGCCCTCTCAGGTTCACCAGAGGCGGCATGGTATGGGTTCTGTGCGACGAATGGCGCGGCGGTCGAGGCGACGCTCGCCTCGCCGCGAACCGCGGCGGACGGCCACCACTATGATTGCGGCAATTGGCGCAAGCGAACCCCCGGGGAGAGTCATGCAAGTGAAAGACGGCATGTCAGACGTAGTCCTCACCGTCGGCCCGGGCCACAGCCTCAGGGAGGCCGCGGCGCTGATGGCGGAGCGCCGAGTGGGAGCGGCCGTGGTGGTCGATCCGGACGCCCCCGGGCCCGGCGTGATCACCGAGCGGGACATCCTGCGGTCGGTCGCCGCCGGCGAGGAGCCCGACCAGGAGCGTGTCTCCGAGCACCTCACCTCCGAGCTCACGTTCGCGTCTCCGGACTGGTCGCTCGAGCAGGCGGCGGTGGCGATGGTGCGCGGAGGGTTCCGCCACCTGGTCGTGGTCGAGGGCCGCGAGCTGGTGGGGATGCTCTCGATGCGTGACATCGTCCGCTGTTGGACCGCCGACGGGGCCACCAGCGAGGTCCCCGCCGCGACCGCGTAGACGCTCCGCTCGCCCGGGGCGGACCGAGCGCCTCGGCTGGGCGCGATCTTGCGCCACACAGGGATCGGCTCCCGGTCCTCGAACAGGTCCGCGTCTCCAAGCGTGTAGAAGGGAGCCGGACATGGCGTGGCAGAACGATCGGTCGCTGACGGTTCAGGAGCGCTCCGCCGAGCGCTCGCCGGGGGGGCGGCTCGGCTCCGTCGGGCAGCGCTTGACCAACTACTTCAGGGGAGTCCCGGCGTATGCGGAGGAGCTCGACGACGGCCAGGCGACGGTCGGCTTCGAGGCCGGGCCGTGGCCCGAGCAGCACGAGGACGTGCTGCCTCGCTTCCCGATCGCTCGCAGCGGCTATCACTGCGCAGCCGTCGACGAGCACGTCGCGGAGCTCGAGCAGGAGCTGGCCCAGATCGACAGCGAGCTGGTGGAGCTGCGCGCGAGCAGCGTGTCTCGCGACGAGGTGTCGATCGAGATCAAGCGGGTCGGCGAGCAGACCTCAGCGGTGCTGATCGCAGCCAACGAGCAGCGGGACGAGATCCTTCGCAGCGCGCGTGCGGAGGCGGAGCGCTGTGTAGCCGACGCGAGGGCGAAGGCGACGCTGCTCACCTCGGAGGGCGAAGCGCGGCTGCGCGAGCTCCAGGCCGAGCATCACGCCGCCGAGCGCGAGCGCGAGCGGCTGCTCGACGACGTCCGCAACGTGTCCGCGGCGCTCGCGGCGCTCGCCGAGCCTCCGGCGGAGCGATCCGGCGCCACGGGGTGCGAGCCGGCGCTCTAGTGGTGCTCTTCGGGTAGCTCGGCGACGTCGCGGCGGACGTCACGGATCCAGCGGACCACGACGATCACGAAGATCACCCCGCCGACGGCGGAATAGACCCACCAGATCGTGGTCCCGATCACGATCAGCGTGATCGCGATCGCGGTGACGAGCGGCAGGATCGTCGGGCCGGGGAGGTGGATCTCCTCGCCCGCCGGCGGCGCCGGCTCGGACGAGTAGTCGGTGGGACTGCTCGCGCTCATGCCCGGCGCTCGCCCTCGGGCTTGCTGCCCGCTCGGCCTCCGGTCTCGCCTGGAGGGGCAGCGCCCGAGTCATCCAGCTGGCTCGCCTGATAGCCGGCCGCGCGAGTCATCTGGCTCACGGATGCACGTAGATCGCGGCGGCCAGGAACGTCACGCCGAACATGATCAGGCACGCGGCGCCGGCGATCAGACCGGAGCGGATGTTCTTGCGGGCGAGCTTGCGATCCATGTCGTGAAGGCGGCGCCGGAATCTACAGCTTTATGTCGAGCACCATCGCGCCGAACAGCAGCGCGAGGTAGGCGAGCGAGAACAGGTAAAGGCGGAGCGCGACGCGCCGCGAGGCGCTGCGATACAGCCACACCGCGCCGCCGATGAACAGCAGTCCGAGCACCATCGAGGCGGCCAGGTACACGCCCCCGAACGCCCCGGCGCAGAACGGCAGCTGCGAGATCGCGTACAGCAGCAGCGTGTACAGGAGGATCTGGCGGCGGGTCTCGCGCTCGCCGCGGACGACCGGCATCATCGGCACCGACACCTTCGCGTACTCGTCCTTCATCAGCAGGCTCAGCGCCCAGAAGTGCGGCGGCGTCCAGTAGAAGACGATTGCGAACAGGTACACCGCCGTCCACGACAGCGATCCGCGCACCGCCGCCCAGCCGACCAGCGGCGGGATCGCGCCGGCGGCTCCGCCGATCACGATGTTCTGGGGCGTGCGGCGCTTGAGCCACACCGTGTACACGCCGACGTAGCCGAGGAACCCGGCCAGCGCGAGCGACGCCGACAGCAGGTTCACGCATGTCCACAGCAACAGGAACGACAGCGTCGAGAGCGTGATTCCGTAGATCAGCGCGGCCCGCGGCGAGACCCGTCCGGCGGGGATCGGGCGCGACGCGGTGCGCTGCATCTTCGCGTCGATGTCGCGGTCGTAGTAGTGGTTGACGGCGCCGGCGCCACCGGCCGACAGATAGCCGCCGAGACACGTCAAGCCGATCTTCGAGACCGACGGGCTGCCGGCGATCTCCATCGTCATCACGGTCGTGAACAGCAGCAGCGTCTGGACCTTCGGCTTGGTCAGCTCGACGTAGTCGGCGACCAGCTGCCGTCCCCGGGCGGGGACGGTCAGGGCGCTGCCGGTGATCGTGCTCAAGACCCTGCCTTCGCGAACTGCTCGCTGCCGCCGATCTTCTGGGTGACGCCCGTCTCGCGCTCGATCTGGCGGCGGATGTCACGCATCGGCTCGACGCTGCGGACGCGGGGGATGACGTCGAAGTTGTTGACCGGCGGAGGCGAGGGAACGAACCACTCGAGCGTGTTGCCCTTCCATGGATCCGGCCCCGCCAAGCGCCCTCGCTTGTAGTTGATCGCGATGTTGACGACTGTCATCAGGATGCCGGTGGCAAGGATGAACGAACCGATCGTCGAGATCAAGTTGTACGTATCCCAGCCGAGCCCGGGCTGGTAGGTGTAGATCCGGCGCGGCATCCCGGACAGGCCGAGGGCATGCTGGACGAAGAACGTCATGTTGAAGCCGATGAACATCACCCAGAACGACCATTTCCCGAGCCGCTCGTTCAGCATCCGCCCGGTCATCTTCGGGAACCAGTAGTAGATCCCGGCGAAGATCGAGAACACCGCGCCGCCCATCAGCACGTAGTGGAAGTGGGCGACCACGAAGTAGGTGTCGTTGAGCTGCCAGTCGACCGGGAACACGGCCAGGAAGATCCCGGTGATCCCGCCGAGGATGAAGATCGCGATGAACCCGACGGCGAAGTACAGCGACGTGGTCGTCACGATCGAGCCCCGCCACAACGTCGCGATCCAGTTGAAGATCTTGACCCCGGTGGGGACCCCGATCAGGAATGAGCTCAGCATGAAGAACCCGAGCACGACGATCGGCACCGGCGAGGCGAACATGTGGTGCGCCCACACGAGCGTCGCAAGGAACGCGATCACAGCCGTCGAGGCGGCGATTGCCTTGTAGCCGAACACCGGCTTGCGGCTGAACACCGGGATCACCTCGGACACGATCCCGAACCCGGGCAAGATCATGATGTAGACCTCGGGGTGCCCGAAGAACCAGAACAGGTGCTGCCACAGCACCGGCGATCCGTGCGCGGTCGGGTCGAACCAATGGGTCCCGAAGTGGCGGTCGGTCAGCAGCATCGTGACCGCCGCCGCGACCACCGGCAGCGCGATGATCAGCAGGATCGCGTACACGAGGATCCCCCATATGAACAGGGGGATTCGGCCCCAGCTCATCCCTGGGGCGCGCATGTTGACGATCGTCGCGTAGAAGTTGATCGCGCCCAGCAGCGACGAGATGCCGGTCAGGTGGATCAGGAAGATCCACGCATCCTGGCCGCCGCTCGGGGAGAACTGGATGCTCGACAGCGGCGGGTAGCTCCACCAGCCGGCCTCGGGCGGGTTGAAGAACAGCGTGCAGTAGAAGACGATCCCGCCCGTCAGCAGCAGCCAGAACGAGAGCGCGTTCAGCCGCGGGAACGCCATGTCGCGGGCGCCGATCATCAGCGGCACGAAGTAGTTGCCGAACCCGGCCATCACCGGGACCACGAACAGGAAGATCATCGTGGTGCCGTGCAGCGTGAGCAGCTCGTTGTAGCGCTCGCCCGACAGCAGCGTGTTGCCCGGCTGCGCGAGCTGGAGCCGCATCAGCAGCGCCTCGACCCCACCAAGCATGAAGAACACGAAGGTCGCGACCAGGTACATGATCCCGATCTTCTTGTGGTCGGTGGTGGTCACCCAGTCGATCCAGCGCTTGCTGGTCCGGGGCTTGTCGACCTTGTGGGCGATCACCTGCGGGACCGCCCGCAGCGCCTGGGTGACGGTCTTGGGGCGTTCGGTTGGTTCTGTGATTGCAGACATGGCTACCCGAGGTTTCCGGTGGCAAGAAGGTACGCGCGCAGCTGGGTGACCTGTGCGTTGGCGGCCTGGATCTCAGCCCGCAGCTGCTGCATCTTCGCTTGATACTGATCCGGCGTCAGCGTCTTGACGAACGCCGTCATGAACGCGTGCTGGCGCCCGCACAGCTGGGCGCACTGGCCGTGGTAGAGGACGTTCGGCTTCGGGGTCTTGAACCACGTGTAGGTCGTATACCCAGGCACCGCGTCGACCTTGCCGCCCAGCGACGGCACCCACCAGGAGTGGATCACGTCGGTCGACTGGATCGCGAGCACCACGGTGACGCCGGCGGGGACGAACATCTCCTGGTAGCTGTAGGGAAGCTTCGCGGCAAACGCGTTCTGCAGGCACTGGTTCCCATACGTGTATCGCCAGATGTACTGGCGGCCCTGGACGCAGATCGTCAGCTTCCTGCCGTTCGGCGGGCTGGGCTCGGTCACGGACGCCGAAAGGACCGCCGTGGCGGAGGAGTTGGGCGGGTTAATGATCGCCGGCAGCTTGACGAATGTGACCACCGTCAGCACCACCAGGACCAGCGCGGCCGCGACCGTCCAGCCGATCTCGAGCCGGGTGTTGCCGTGGATCTGGGCGGCCACCCGGTTCTTCTTGGCGCGGAACTTGTAGACCGAGTAGACGAGCGCGCCCTCGACGATCACGAACACGACCGCCGCGATGTAGAGGACGATCTTGTAGAGCGAGGAGATCTGATCGGCGTTCGGCGAGCCGCCGGTCTTGGGGGTGATGAACCCCGCCAGCGCGGTCCCGGGGAGGACCAGCAAGCCCGCCACCGCAAGCGCGGTCGCCGCAAGCATGGTTACGCGAGGCCGTCGCAAGGCGGGGCATTGTATTGCTCTGCGGGCGATCTCGGCCTGGTGGCGATCTGGCCGCTCGGGCCGTGCCCTCGCTCTTATACTCGCCTGCTTGCGCGCGTCGAGGGGCATTCGAGCGACCGCATGGGCCCTCGTCGTCGCGGGGGTCGCTGCCCCGGCTCTCCGCAAGCAGCTGAAGCTTCCCTCGCCGGTGGTGCTGGGCGCCGGGTTCACGGCCCCGGCCGCGCTGTGCGTCGCCACGCGCCGCACGAAGGCGCGCGACGTGGCGGTGTGCCTGCTCAACATGTGGGCGTACATCGCCGCCTACGAGATGCCGCACGACGACCCCGGGCGGCTCGAGGAACGCACGCGGATCGACTACCCGGTGGGCGCCGACCGCGCGCTCGGGCTCGGGGTGGCGCCGACCCTGCGGCTGCAGCGGGCGTTCTCGGCCCCCGGGACCGTCAACCGCTTCGAGCGGGTGCTCGTGTGGTGCCACTGGCTGTGGTTCTTCTTCCCGCACGTGAGCGTCGCGTACGTGCTGATCCGGCGACCCGATCGGTTCGCGGCCGCCGCCGCGCGGATGTACGCCGTGTTCGACGTCGGCGCCGTGTTCTACTGGGCGATTCCGACCGCGCCGCCGTGGTACGCGGCCGCGCACGGCCGCCTCGGGGTCGCCGACCCGGGCCCCGAGGGCGCCGACACCGTGAAGGTGCGGCGGATGATGATCGAGTACGGCGAGCAATTCTGGGGAGACCTCTGGCAGCCCCTTTACGATGTACTTGGAGGTAATCCAGTTGCTGCGATGCCCTCGCTTCACTTCGCAACGTCGCTGATGGGAGCGCACCTGCTGTCCGAAGTCGACCCCGTAGCCGGGGCGCTCGGATGGAGTTACGCGGTGACGCTCGGGGTCGCGCTCGTGTATCTCGGTGAGCACTACCTCGTGGATCTCCTCGCCGGTACCGCGTTGACCGAGAGCATCAGGGGCGCAGCCCCGGGGGCGGCGCCGCTCGCCCGGCGCTTCGGTCGGCTGCTCGATGGCTGGCGGGCGCTGGGGGAGAAGGGCTAGGACGCCGTTGCCCGAGGACCGCGCCATCGAGGAGGAGGCACCGGTCCACGTCGCTGCTCGCTCGGAGCGGCCAGAGCCACCGTCGCCGGATGACACCGGCGGCCAGGAGATGCCGCGGGTGCGGTTCACGCGGGGGCGGCTGCTCGCGTTCGTCCTGTTCGTGCTCTCGAGCCTCGCGTTCCTGTACTTCGTGCTGCCGAAGATCCTCGGCCTGAAGGAGACCTGGGCCCGTCTGCAGCAGGGCGACGTCTGGTGGCTGGTGCTCGCGGCGCTCCTCGAATGCCTCTCGTTCCTGTGCTACATCGCCCTGTTCCGGGCGGTGTTCGTGCGCGGCAAGTCGAGGATCGGCTGGCGCGAGAGCTACCAGATCACGATGGCGGGCCTCGCCGCAACGCGGCTGTTCGCGGCCGGCGGCGCCGGCGGGATCGCACTCACGGCGTGGGCGCTCCGTCGGTCGGGGATGAGGCCACGGGAGGTGGCGGCTCGGATGGTCGCGTTCCTGGTGCTGTTGTACGCCGTGTACATGGCGACGTTCGTGATCGACGGGCTGGGGCTGTACCTCGGGATCTTCGAGGGCCCGGCGCCGTTTGCGGCGACCGTGATCCCCGCGATCTTCGGCGCCGTCGTGATCGTCGCGTTCCTGGCGATGGCACTGATTCCCGGCGATCTGGAGCGACTCGTTGAGCGGTGGACGACCCCTGAGCACAGGTTCGGGCGGCTGATGCAGCGGCTGGCGGCGCTGCCCGCGACGGCCGCGGTCGGGATCCGGACCGCGATCCGGCTGGTGCGCACGAAGGACCCGGCCCTGCTCGGCGCGATCGGCTGGTGGGGGTTCGACATCGCCGTGCTGTGGGCGTGCTTTCACGCGTTCGGCAAGCCGCCCCCGCAGGCCGTGATCGTGATGTGCTACTTCATCGGGATGCTCGGGAACACGCTGCCGCTGCCGGGCGGGATCGGCGGCGTCGACGGCGGCATGATCGGTGCATTCACGGTCTTCGGGGTCAACGTCGAGTTGGCTGTAGTGTCGGTGCTCGCGTACCGTGCGTTCGCGTTCTGGCTGCCGACGCTGCCCGGCGCGGTGGCGTATCTGCAATTGCGGAAGACGGTGCAGCGCTGGCGGGCGTCCGACGCGCCGCCAGGCCGCACGTCCGAGGCCCCTAGCTACACTTAATGAAGTGACTGATCAGCGAATCGAGAACGTGATCATCGTCGGGAGCGGTCCGGCCGGCTACACGGCCGCGCTGTACACCGCCCGCGCGAACCTCGAGCCGCTGGTGATCGAAGGGTTCGCGTGGGGGGGGCTGCTCCAGCAGACCACCGACGTCGAGAACTACCCCGGGTTTCCCGACGGGATCATGGGCCCGCCGCTGATGCAGAAGTTCCGCGACCAGGCGGAGCGGTTCGGCGCCCGGCTCGAGACCGACGACGCGACCACGATCGAGCTGTCGCGCGACGGCGGGCTCCACAAGGTCCACATCGGCGGCGACGTCCACGTCGCGAGGGCCGTGATCCTGGCGATGGGCGCCCAGCACCGCAAGCTCGACGTTCCCGGCGAGGCCGAGCTGGCGGGGCGCGGTGTCAGCTACTGCGCTACGTGCGACGCGGCGTTCTTCAAGGGCGCGCCGACGCTGATCGTCGGCGGCGGCGACTCCGCGATGGAGGAGGCGATGTTCCTCAGCAAGTTCGCCGAGAAGGTTGCGATCGTCCATCGCCGCGACGAGTTCCGGGCCTCGAAGATCATGCTCGAGCGGGCCCGCGCGATCGACAACATCGAGTGGGTGACGCCCTACGTGGTCGAGGAGTTCCTGCCGGGCGACCAGGGCTCGCTGAGCACCGCGCGGCTGCGCAATACGGAGGACTCGAGCGCCCGCGACGTCGAGATCACCGGCGCGTTCATCGCGGTCGGGCACGAGCCGCAGTCGCAGCTCGTCGAAGACCAGGTCGACACAGACCCGGCCGGCTACGTCATCACCCAGGGCAAGTCCACGCTTACCAACATCCCGGGCGTGTTTGCGGCCGGCGATCTGGTCGACCACACCTACCGGCAGGCGATCACCGCGGCCGGGAGCGGTTGCCAGGCCGCGCTCGACGCCGAATGGTTCCTGCGCGACAGCCCTTTCCCGCTTGACCGCGAGCAGAGCGACATCGCGGCCTCGGCCTCCTAGGCCCTCAATACGGACAGCCGTTCATCGGGCCCTGATTGTGGGAGGGCGCCAGCGCGCCCAGCCGCAGCCCGAAGTCCTGCGTCCACGTGCCGCCGCCGTACCGGCCGACCGATGCGGCCCTCGCGCCGGTCCCGACGTTGCGGAACGCTGGGTTGAGGATGTTGTGGCAGTGGTCGCTGCTGGCCATCCATCCGGCGACCACGTCGCTCGGGGTCTGAAAGCCGGCGGCGATGTTCTCGCCGGCCGTCTGCCACACGTAGCCGGCCGCGCTGATCCGGCGCGCGAACGCATCGCCCGGGCCGTGCGTGAACTGGCCGGTCCGCACCATCGTGTTCGTCCACGACTGCGCCGAGCTGTTCAGCTGGGCCGACGCGGCCAGCGGCGGCAGGCCACGGCTGGTCCGCTGGTGGTTGACCAGGCACAGGACCGCCGCGCGGAGCGTCTGCAGCGACGCGGAGCCTGCCGTCGCATCGGTCCCCGCGCAGCGGGCCGGCGGCTTCGGCGCCGCGAGCTGCACCCGATGATGGCGGTGGCGCTTGCGGTGGACGGTACCCCCGGCGCTCGGCGCGAGCGCGAGCACGAGCACCGCGGCGATGCCGACGGCGGTCAGAGCGGTGCTGTGCGCGAACCTGGACAAAGCGCCCCCTGGATCGGTGCGGTCCCCTCACCGAGATTGTCGGTCGGGGTGCGCACCGGCTTGAGCGCCGGTGTCCGGCTCAGCCGAGCTTGGTCCAGACCGTCTTGGTCTCGAGGTACGCGTCGAGACCCTCGTGGCCGTGCTCGCGGCCGAGCCCCGATGCCTTGTAGCCGCCGAAGGGCGCTCCGGGGTCGGCCTCGCCCCAGCAGTTGATGTACACCGAGCCGGCCTTCAGCATCGCGGCGAGCTGGTGGGCGCTCGACAGTGAGCTGGTCCAGACGCCGGCCGCGAGCCCGTAGGCGGTGTCGTTCGCCCGAGCCGCGACCTCCTCGAGCGACTCGTACGGAAGCGCCACCAGCACCGGTCCGAAGATCTCCTCGCGCGCGATCTCGAGGTCGTCGCTGGTCGCCGTGAACAGGGTCGGCTCGATGAAATAGCCCGGCTCGTCGCCGCCGTTGCCGCCAGCCAGCAGCTCGGCGCCCTGCTCTCGCCCGGACTCGATGTAGGAGCGGACGCGCTCGTGCTGCTCGGCCGACACGACCGGCCCGAACATCGTCTGCGGGTCGAGCCCGGGGCCGACCTTCGCCTTGCGCGCCTGCTCGGCCAGCGCGCCGACCACCTGGTCGAACTGATCCTTGTGGACGAACAGCCGGCTGCCGGCGTTGCAGGCCTGGCCGGTGTTGAAGTAGATGCCCATGAACGACCCCGCGATCGCGGCCGGGAGGTCGGCGTCGGGGAGGATGATGTTGGGCGACTTCCCGCCCAGCTCGAGCGTCAACCGCTTCAGCGCGCGCCCCGCCTTGGCGCCGATTTCTCTTCCGACCTCGGTCGACCCGGTGAACGCGATCTTGTCGATCCCCGGGTGGTCGACGATCGCGGCGCCCGTGTCGCCCTCGCCGGTCAGGACGTTGATCACGCCCGCGGGAATCCCCGCTTCGAGCGCCAGCTCGCCGATCCGGAGCGCCGTCAGCGGCGTCTGCTCGGCGGGCTTCAGGACCACCGTGCAGCCCGCCGCCAGCGCCGGAGACAGCTTCCAGGCGGCCATCAGCATCGGGAAGTTCCAGGGGATGATCTGCCCGCACACACCGACGGGCTCCTTCCGCGTGTAACAGTGCATGCCGGGGTTGCGCACCGGGATCACGTCGCCGCGGATCCGCTCCGCCCAGCCGGCGAAGTGCCGCAGCCACGCGATCGTCTGGTTGACGTCGACGATCCGCGCGAGCTTGACGGGCTTGCCGTTGTCGAGCGCCTCGAGCTCCGCGAGCTCGTCGGCGCTCGCCTCGATCAGGTCGGCGAGCTTGTTCATCAGCCGGGCGCGCTGGGCCGCCGGCGCCTTCGGCCACGGTCCCTCTTCGAGTGCCTTGCGCGCCGCCGCGACCGCGTGGTCGACGTCTTCGGCGCCCGCGTGTGCAACGTCGGCGATCGGCTTGGCGGTAGCGGGATCGAGCGTCTGGAAGATCCGCCCGTCGGCGGCCGGAACGCGCTCGCCGTCGATCAGCAGCAGGTGCCGGCGCGATGCGAATTCCCGCGATGACTCGGAGAGCTGCTCGGGGAGGGTGGTCACGGACATCGGGAACCTCCAGTCGATTACGGCTTGAGCACGATCTTGAGCGCCTCTCGGCGATCGTAGATCCGGTACGCCTCGGCGGCGTCGTCGAGAGGCATGTGGTGGGTGACGAGCGGCGTCGGGTCGAGCGTCCCGTTCTCGAGCATCGCCAGCACCCGGTCCACGTGGCCGATCACGTTCGCCGGCCCGGCCTTGAGCGTCAGGCCCTTGATCCACACGAGCCCCATGTGGACCTCGGCGCGCTCGGCGTACACGCCGATCGCGACGACGGTCGCGGTCGGGCGGGCGAGGCGGATCGCGAGCTCGAGCGCGTCCGGATGGCCGACGGCGTCGACGGCGACCGCGACGCCGCGGCCGCCGGTCAGCGTCTTCGCGACGTCGCGCGGGTTCTCCGCGGTCAGGTGCACCGGAACCGCGCCGAACTGCCTGGCGATCGCGAGGCGGTCCTCGACGGTGTCGATCGCGAGCACCGGACCGGCGCCGGCGGCGACTGCCGCCTGCACCGCGCACAGCCCGACCGGGCCGAGCCCCATCACCGCGACGCTGTCGCCCGGTTCGACGTCGCCTTCGGAAATCGAGTGGTACCCGGTCCCCATCACGTCGCCGGCGAACAGCGCGATGTCGTCGGCGACCGAGTCGGGGACCTTGCGCAGCGTCATGTTCGCGTCGGGGACCAGCGCCTGCTCGGCCTGCGTGCCCTGCAGAGCGCCCATGTTCGCGCCGTGGCCAAAGGTCCGCTTGCGGTCGCACTCGTGGTAGTTGCCGCGCATGCACTCGAAGCACGTCCCGCAGGCGGTGTGGAAGCAGCCGAGCACCCGGTCCCCGGCCGCGACGCGGGTCACCCCGTCGCCGGTCGCGAGCACGGTGCCGACGAACTCGTGGCCGAGCGTGAAGCCGGGCTCGATCTTGACGCGCCCGTGGTAGATGTGGAGGTCCGAGCCGCACACGCCGCTGGCCTCGATCCGCACGATCGCGTCGGTCGAGTCCTGCAACTCGGGGTCGGGACGCTCTTCGACGCGCACCTCGCCGGGCGACTGAAAGGTGACTGCTCTCATGCCTCAGTCATACCGGAAGAAGCCCTCGCCCGTCTGGCGCCCGAGTCGCCCCGCGAACGCGAGGCGGCTGAGCACCGGGGCGGTGCGGTAGCGCTCCTCGCGCCGCTCGTCGTACAACCCGTCGAGCACGGCCAGCACGTGGTCGAGCCCGATCTGGTCCGCCCAGCCGAGCGGGCCGCGCGGGTAGTTGAGCCCGTGGACCATCCCCGCGTCGATGTCCTCGGCCGACCCGACGCCCTCGCCGAGCGCGAACGCGCACTCGTTGATCACCTGGCAGACCATCCGCCCGAGCACCAGGCCGGGGGCGTCGTTCACCCACACGACGTGCTTGCCAAGCGTGCCGAAGAACCGTTCGGTGGCCTCGGCGGCAACGCCGGTGCTGTCCGGGCCCCTGGTCAGCTCCACGAGCTTCGCCTCGGCGAGTGGCGGGAGCGCGTGGAAGCCGACCGCCCCGCCGCCCGGGTCGAGCGTCGTCAGCGAGCCGGCCGTGCAGCAGATCGCCTGGGGCCCGCCCTCGAGCGGGACGTCCGGCTCCTCGCCGCCGAGCAGGTCGAGGATCAGCTCGGGCGGCTCGCGGTCGCCCGCCTCCTCGGGGTCGAGCACGTCCCAGCCGGCTGCCGCGGCCGCCTCGCGCAGCTCGAACGCGAGTGGGGTGGAGCCGGCGATCACGACATTGCCCTGGCCGCCGCCGACCGGCAGCGGATCGGGGTCGGGCTCGCGATAGGCGTCCGTCCCTGCCGAGTAGTCGTAGTACCCGCGCCCGCCCTTGCGGCCGGTCCGCCCAGCCGCGACGAGCTTGACAGGGAGCTGCGCGGGGCGCCAGCGAGGCTCGCCGAAGCTCTGCTCATAGAACGACTTCGAGACGTCGAGGCCGACGTCGACGCCGACCAGGTCCGAGAGCTCGAACGGTCCCATCCGGAAGCCGCCCTCGATCCGGCAGATCCGGTCGATCTGCTCGATCGTCGCGACCCGCTCCTGCAGCACCCGCTGGCCTTCGAGCCCGAACGGGCGGTTGCAGCGGTTGACGAGGAACCCCGGGCCGTCCGCGGCGTCGATCACGACCTTGCCCATCGCCGCTCCGGTCGCCCGCGCCACCTCGAGCGCGTCCTCAGCGGACTCCTCGCCGGCCACCACCTCGAGCAGGCGCATCAGCGGCGCGGGGTTGAAGAAGTGCATCCCGACCACCCGCTCCGGGCCCTTCGCGGCGCTTGCAACTGCGGTCACGAGCAGCGATGAGGTGTTCGTTGCGAGCACGCACGTCTCGGACACGACCTCGTTCGAGAGCGCCGCGAACAGATCGTGTTTGAGCTCGAGCCGTTCGGGGGCCGCCTCGATCACGAGCTCGCACGGCGCGAGCTCCGCCAGCGCGGGCGCGCCCTCGAGCCTCGCGGCCGCCGCGGCGGCGTCCTCGCTGCTCCACCGTCCTCGCTCCGCGCCGCGCTCGAGATGCTTGCGAATCTGCGCCAGCCCCCGCTCGAGCGCCTCGGGAATCGGGTCGTGCAGCAGCGTCCGGGCGCCGGCCAGGCACGCCAGCTGCGCGATTCCGGCGCCCATCGTGCCGGCGCCGGCGACGCCGATCGTGTCGGGACGTTGGGCGGCCACCGGCTAGCTCGGGACCAGTGCGTTGATCCCGGTCAGCGACCGTCCGATGATCAGCTTCTGGATCTGCGAGGTGCCCTCGTACAGGGTGGTGACCCGGACGTCGCGCAGGTAGCGCTCGACCGGGTAGTCGTCGACATAGCCCGAGCCGCCATGTACCTGGATCGCCGTGTTCGCGCACTCGATCGCCGACTCCGTCGCGTACAGCTTCGCGATCGAGGTCTCGGTCGTGTTGGGCTTGCCCTGGTCCTTGAGGTAGCCGGCCCGCCACACCAGCATCCGGGCCGCGTCGGTCTTGACCGCGATGTCGGTGAGCATCTCCTGGACGAGCTGGAAGCTCGCGATCGGCCGCCCGAACTGCTGGCGCTCCTTGGCGTACTTGACCGACGCGTCGAGGCATCCCTGGCAGATCCCCACGCAGCCTGCCGCGACGCTGTAGCGCCCGGAGTCGAGGTTGCTCATCGCGACCTTGAACCCGTCGCCGACGTTGCCGAGCAGCTGGTCGTCGGTCGCCTCCACGTCGTCGAGCGCGATCTCCGCCGTGTCCGAGCCGCGCAATCCGAGCTTGTGGTGGATCACCTGCGGCTTGAAGCCGGGCTGGTCGGTGTCGACGAGGAAGCAGGCGACGCCGCGATGGCCCTTGTCGGGGTCGGTTTGCGCGAACACCAGCGCCACCTTCGCGTGGTTGGCCATCGAGATGAACATCTTCGAGCCGTTGATCACCCAGCCGTTGTCCGTCTTCTTCGCGCGCGTCTTCTGATTGGCCGCGTCGGAGCCGGTGTCGGGCTCGGTCAACGCGAAGCAGCCCAACCATTCCCCCGAGCAGAGCTTCGGGAGGTAGTGCTGCTTCTGCTCCTCGGTGCCCCATTTCAGGATCCCCGAGCAGACCAGCGAGGTCTGGACCGAGACGACCGTCCGCATCGCCGAGTCGCCGCGGCCGACCTGCTCGACGATCAGCCCGTAGGTGAGGAAATCGAGCCCGGCGCCGCCATACTCGCGGGGGACGATCGCGCCGAGGTAGCCCTGGTCGGCGATCTTCTGCACGAGCTCGAGGTCGAAGTGCTCGTTTCGATCGTTCTCGCGCGCGCGCTCGACGATCTCGTTGTCGGTGAAGTCGCGCGCGGTCTCGCGGACCAGGCGCTGCTCGTCAGTAAGAGAGAAGTCCATGGCTCCGGCACGCTACCGCAGGGCAGTACGCTGGCGCTCGATGGCCCCTCCGATCAGATACGCGCGCAGCGGTGAGCTCCACATCGCCTACTGGGAGTACGGCGACGGGCCGATCGACCTGCTGTGGGTCCCGACCTGGATCTGGGAGAGCGAGTTCGTGTGGGAGGAGCCGAACGCGGCCAAGATGTTCGAGCGTCTGGGCTCGTTCGCGCGGGTGATCACGTTCGACCGCCGGGGGGCGGGGCTGTCGGATCCGGTGCTTGGAGCGCCGACGCTCGAGGAGCAGATGGACGACGTGGTCGCCGTGATGGACGCGGTCGGCTCCGAGCAGGCCGCCGTGCTGGCGATGCTCGAGGCGTGCTCGATGGCGTCGCTGTTCGCGGCGACCCATCCCGAGCGCACACGGGCGCTTGTGCTCTACGAGGGGATGGCGCGCCTGAGCGCCGCGCCCGGTTATGAGTGGCCGCTGACCCGGGAGGAGCGCGAAGCGCTGGCCGACGCCGTCGGAGCGAACTGGGGAAACGGCGACATGGTGCTGACGCTGGCGTATGACCCCTACGACCGGCTGCGCGAATGGGCGGGCCGGCTCGAGCGGCTCGCGGCCAGCCCCGCCACCGCCATGGCCTGCTATCGGATGCAGAACGAGATCGACGTCCGGCCGGTGCTGCCCTCGATCCAGGCGCCGACGCTGGTGATCCATCGGACCGGCGACCGCAACATCGACATCCGTCACTCCCGGTACTTCACCGAGCACATCCCCGACGCGCGGCTGCTCGAGCTGCCGGGAGAGCACTCACTTCCGTTCGGCCCCGGACAGGACGAGCTGGCCGATGCGATCGAGGAGTTCCTGACCGGCGCGCGCCGTGTCGCGGATCCGGAGCGGGTGCTCGCGACCGTGATGTTCGGCGACATCGTCGATTCGACCCGGCGCGCGGCCGAGCTCGGTGACCGCCGCTGGCGGGAGCTGCTCGAGGCGTTCGGCCGTGCGGTCGACGCGCAGCTGCGCGAGTTCCGGGGGCGCGCCGTGAAGCACCTCGGCGACGGGGTGCTCGCGACGTTCGACGGACCGGCTCGGGCGATCAGCTGCGCGCACGCGATGCGCGAGCTGGCGCTGAGGGAGTTCGACCTCGAGGTGCGGGCCAGCCTTCACACTGGGGAGATCGAGCTGATCGGCAACGACGTGGGCGGTATCGCCGTCCACATCGCTGCGCGGATCATCGGGGCGGCCGAGCCGGGCGAGCTGCTGGTCTCGAACACGGTCAAGGACCTCGTGGTCGGCTCCGGAATCGAGTTCGAGGATCGCGGCGAGCAGGAGCTCCGCGGCGTGCCCGGATCGTGGCGGCTGTGGGCCGTGCCGGAGGTTGACCGGGCCGCCCTTGGGCGAGCGGCCCGGTCCCTCCTCCCGCAGGCCTAGGAGCCCGGCGGCAGCGACGACGCCGGAGGCGCCGTCGCGGTGATCGTCACCGGCGCAGAATGCGAGCCGACGTTTGCGCCGTCGCTCGTGATCCGAGCCCGGAACACATGCGTTCCGGGCGAACCGAGCACCCACCCGAACGCGTACGTCGAGTCGTGCCGCACGGTGCCGGCCTCGACCGTGTGCCAGTCGCCGTCCTTGCCGAGCTCCTGCAGGTAGATCGAGTGACCCGCCTTGTCGGGCATCACCGTGCCGGTGAACCGCACCACCTGCCCGGTCGCCGCGCTGGAGGTGCTCGACTGGATCGTCAGCACGTCGCGGACGCCCTGGTAGAGCAGCGCGGTGCGCCGCGGCTCATGCCGGCCGAGGCGCATCGTCGCGACGAAGTAGACGGTGTTGGTCGACAACGCCGGCTGGCCGAACGAGTAGCTCCCGTTCGCCCCGGTCATGCCGTCCGCGAGCACCACGAAGTGGCGCTGGTGTGCGGTCCGGCCCCACAGCTGAACGACCGTGTTCGGCTCCGGGGAGCTCGTGCCGGGCTGGTCCAGCACTCCGTAGATCGTCACCGAGCTCCCGGCGTCGGTCAGCGGCGACGAGGAGTTGCTCGTGGACCCCGGAACCTGCGCCTGCTGGACGTCGACCGTCACCGGATCCGACGCGCCCGCCAGGTTGCGGACGTCGCTCCGGAACACGACACGGACGTCCCGCTCACCCTGGCGCCGCCACCGGTACGCGATCGAGTAGCTCGAGTTCCCATCCAGGCGGCCTTTCTTGAGCGTCTGCCAGTCGTCGCTCGAACCCCTTTGCTCCTGCAGGAACACGCGTCCGCCCGCGTGATTCGGCGTAACCGTCTCGGTGAAGGTGATCGGATGCGCCGTATCGGTCGAGGTCGTGCTCGCGTTCAAGCTGACCAGCGCCGCCACCCGCTCGTGGACGGTGCGGCTGTGGGACGCGTCAGGCCCTCGCACGAACCAGTCCGTGTTGCTGAGCACCGCGCCTGCCGGCTCGGTGAACTCGTAGAACCCGAACGAGTTGGTGGTCGTGCTTCCGGCCGCCGTGTAGCCACCGCCGGATCCGATCACGCGCTGGTACAGCGTGATCGTCTGCCCGGGGATGTCCGTACCCCTCAGCTGGCCGTACACGAGCACTCCGTCACCGGAGTTGATCGGGTTCGGCGTCGAGGAGATCGTCAGGTGGTGGTTGTGCCTGGGTGCTGCGCTGACCAGGTTCGGCACGGTCAGCAGCGAGCACGCCGCCAGGGCAGCGGCGAGCACCGCTAATCGAGGCCTCATTGGGCCCTCCTTCCCGCTAGGTAGGTCCCTCCACCGCGCGCGCCGGCCCTGCCGGGCGAATGGGCTTGGACGTGTCCTTGAACACCCGCTACGGGCATGAAGTTGCGGGCTGACACGGAGCGTCGCAGCCGATCGGCGAGGTTAGACTTCCGGGTGCGTGGACCCGTTTGCGGTCGTGATCCTGAGCGGCATCGGCGCCGTGATCCTGGCGGTGTATCTGCTCGGCAGGTTCTATCCGGGCTCCGGGATGGAGCAGGTCGGACTGCGCTCGGCGCGCGAGATCTCGGAGACGCGCGAGTCGCTCGAGGCCGAGGACCTCGAGCAGATGATGGCTGCGCACAACGCGCGCCGGCGCGCACGCGGTGAGGCCGAGGTGACAGTCGCCGACATGGAGCTGCGGATCGCCCGGGACATGCAGGAACAGCAGCGCCGCCGCGACGCGTACCTCGCAGATCGCGAGCTCGATCAGTTGCTCGAGGCGACCAACGCTCGCCGCCGCGCCCGGGGGCTCCCCGAGCGAACGCGGGACGAGGTCCGCGAGGAGTTCGGCGGCGGGCCACCGGCCGGCGCCTGACGCGCGGGCGGCACGATGGCGCGGTGCTTGATCATTGGCTGTGGCTGCCGCGGGCGCGCGCTCGCGAGCGCGCTGGCCGCCGACGGACACGCGGTACGCGGGACGACCCGGGATGTTTCGCGGGTCGAGTCGATCGAGGCGGCCGGTGCAGAGGCGGTCGTCGGTGATCCGGACGTCGTCGCGACGCTCGTCGAGGCGCTCGACCACGTGACCGTCGTCTGCATCCTGCTCGGGTCGGCGACCGGCTCGGAGGAACAGCTCGCCGCGCTACACGGCTCGAGGCTCGAGATGCTGCTCTCGAAGACGGTCGACACGACCGCGCGCGGCGTCGTATACGAGGCGGGGGGGACGGTCGCCCCGGCGGTTCTGGAGGCGGGTGCCGAGCGCGTTGCGCGATACGGAGCCCGCTCCCTGGCCGGGGTCGAGCTGATCGAGGCCGACCCAGGCGACTTCGACGGCTGGCTTACGGCTGCACTCGAGGCCATCCACCGGCTGCTGTAGCGACGCTAGCCGTCGAGCAATGGGCCGATCCTGTCGAACAGGTCCGACAGGATCCTCGCGGTCGCTCCCCAGATCAGGTGATCGCCGACCACGTAGGTGTCGGTGCGGATCGGCAGGCCCCGCCGGATCAGCCGCTGGCGCCGGTAGCCGTCCTTGACCGCCTTGAGCGGCAGCTCGAGTACCTGCGCGACCTCGCGCGCGCTCAGCGTCCACTCCCGGCGCGGCTCGATCAGGCCCACGAACGGGTACACCGCGTATCCCGTCGCGATCGTCGGCGTCGGTTGCAGCGCGCCGACGAGTTCGACCGCGTCGGTCGGTAGCCCGATCTCCTCGTCGGCCTCGCGCAGCGCGGTGTGGACGAGATCGGCATCCGTGTCGTCCTGGCGGCCACCGGGAAACGAGATCTCGCCCGCGTGGCGCCGGAGATCCTCGCGGCGCTTCGTCAGCACGGCGTGGAGCTCGCCGTCGTCGATGAACAGCGGCACGAGCACCGCGGCGTCGGTGCCGCCGAGCGCGTCGAGCCCCATCGCCGCCTCGGGCCTCAGCAGCACGCGTGCCAGCTCTCTGGACACCGCCGCGGTGTCGAGCGCCATCGCGTGACTATATTTGCGGCGGATGGACGGCCTGATCGTCGTTGATGTCCAGAACGACTTCTGCGCCGGCGGCGCCTTACCCGTACCGGACGGCGACGCCGTCGTCAGCCCCATCAATCGGCTGGCGGCGGAGTACCCGTTCGTCGTCGCGACGCGCGACTGGCACCCCTCGAACCACAACTCGTTCAGGGAGTACGGGGGCCCCTGGCCCGCGCACTGCGTTCAGGGGACCGGCGGCGCCGAGCTGCACCCACGACTGCACACGAGCGAAATCGATGCGGTCGTCGACGCCGGCCGAGAGCCCGACCACGAGGGCTACTCGGGGTTCGAGCACACCGAGCTCGAGCGGCTGCTCCGCGACCAGGGCGTGGACACCGTGCACGTCGCCGGGCTGGCGCTCGACTACTGCGTGCTGGAAACGGCGCTCGACGCGCGGCGCGCCGGCTTCGACGTCGTCCTGCACCTGGACGCGACCCGCGCGATCGACGCGAGGCCGGGCGACGGCGAGAGGGCGCTCGACGAGCTCCGGGCCGCCGGTGTCCAGATCGTCGACTGAGCCGCGCTAGCCGCTCGCCGGCGCCACCAGCTCGACGCGCTCCTCGAACGTGACGTCCCCATCGAGCGTGCGATGGACGGGGCACTTCGCCGCGATCACCCGAAGCCGGTTCACCTGCTCCGCGGTCAGGCCGTCCGATAGCCGCAGGAGCAGCTCGAAGTTCGTGGGTTCGCCGCGCCCGGCGGGCGTGTACTCGACCTCGACCTCGACGCACCCGAGCTCCCAGCCCTTGCGCTCGGCGTACATCTCGATCGTGATCGCGGTGCACGACGCGAGGCTCGCGGCGAGCAGCTCCTGTGGAGTCGGGCCTCGGTCATCGCCGCCATCCTCCCGCGGCTCGTCCACCGTGACGCCATGCGCGCGGGTCGTGACGCGATGCGTGAAGGTGCCGGGCCCGTGGCGGCGCGCGGTGGCCTTGACGGGTTCGTCCATCGGCCGCTTCTCCTAGTCGCTCAGCAGATTGAACACCAGCCCGGTGGGGACCTTAGGGAAGAAGTACGTCGACTTCGGGGGCATGCTCTCGCCGGCCGCGGCGACCTCCTGAATCTGCTCGACGGGGATCGGCGGAAGCATGAACGCCGCGTCGTACTCGCCGCTGACGATCGACTCGAGCGCCTGGTCGCCGTCGCGCGCGTAGCCGAGTCCGTTCAGGTGGTCGATGTCCTCGTCTGTCATCCCCAGCGCGCCCTTCAGGAGCAGCGCCTCGACGACCGCGGTGTCGAGCCGCCGGTAGGGCGCGGCGTGGTCCGCGAGCGCGTCGTCGACGAGCTCCTTGTTGGCTAGCGTGAGCAGGAGCGGCCGCTTGTAGTTGGAATCGATGTAGCCGATCCGGACCTTGCCGGGCTCGGGTTGCAGGTGCGCGAGCTGCTCGGCGTCCGCCAGCTCCTCGAGCTCGAAGTTCTCGCGGATCGCGGTCGCGAGCGCTTCCTGCTGCGCCGGCGTCAGGCCCTTGACGAGGCGATGTGTGGGGAACACGGTGAGCCCCGGGTCCTGGAGCGCGACGAGGTCCATCAGCACGTAGCGGTGCCCGCCGTCGCCGCCGACCTCGTCCGCGTACGTTCGCGCGGTCTCATAGCGGTGATGGCCGTCGGCGATCAGCAGCTCGGCGTCGCTGAGGGCCCGCCGGACGCTCTCGATCGCGGCCGGGTCGGTGACGCGCCATAGGCGGTTGACGGTCCCGTCCTCATCGGTGGCCTCGCCCCACGGGGCGGTCGAGGTCGCCGGCTCGAGCGCTCGCCAAGCTATGTTGCCGGGGTCGTTGAACAGCGAGAAGATCGGGGAGAGGTTGGCCTCGGTGGATCGGGTGAGCCGCAGGCGGTCCTCCTTCGGGCCCGGGTGGGTGCGCTCGTGCGGTCGGATCCGACCAGGGCCGTAATCCTCTACACGCACGCGCGCGAGGAAGCCGCGTCGCGTGCGGGCCTGGCCGTCGGGTCCGGTGTAGTCCTGTTCGAGCACCCACAGCGCGGGCTGCTCGTCGCGGACGACCGCCTGTTCCCGGCGCCACGCGCTCAGCGTGTCGGCAGCGTGCTCGTACGGATCCTGACCCTGCGGGAGGTCGATGCGGACGACGTTGAACGGGGAGCGGGCCTCCAGCTCCGCGCGCTGGGTCTGGTCGATCACGTCGTACGGAGGTGCGACGACGTTCTGCAGGCCGCCGGTCTTCTCGAGGTTGTAGTGAAGGGCGCGGAGCGGCTCGATCTGGGCCATGGGCGGCGGCGGAGGCTACTCGACGGGACGGCCGGGCGCGGTCGTGCTCTCGGCGCGCCGCGGCCGGGCGCGGTACGCCGGTGCCAGCTCGGCCTCGAGCTGCGGCCGCTGCGTCTGGACCCAGATGATCGCGCCGACGACGACCAGGCCGCCGGCGATCTGGACCGGCGACAGCGCCTGTCCGTGGATCGCCCACGCGAGCACCGCGCCCAGCACCGGCTCGAGCGTCGCGATCACCGCCGCGCGCGCGGCGGGCAGGTGCCGGACGGCGGTGATCATGCACGCGAACGGGATCAGCGTTCCCCCGATCACCACGTACGCCGCAAACGCCGCGTTGCGCCCGCTGCTCAGCGCGTGCAGCGGGAACGTCCAGATCGGCTGGGTGATCAGCCAGAACAGGCTCGAGAGCCCGAAGCCCCACACGAGTGTCGTCGCCGCCGGATAGCGCTGACCGGCCTGCTCACTGCTGAACAGGTAGACGGCGAACGTGATCGCGGCGGCGAACGCGGCGGCGACGCCGACCGCGTCGAGGCTGCTCGGGTTGTACGCCCCGACGACGAAGAAGCAGCCGACCGCCGCAAGCGACGCGGCGCCCCACAGCGCCCTCGGCAGCTTCCGGCGGTGAATGACCTTCAGATACAGGAGCAGCAGCAGCGGCCCGAGGTACTGGATCGTGAGCGCCACCCCGATGTCGAGCCGCGCGATCGCGGCGAAGTAGAACGCGTTGACGCCCGCGAGTCCGACGATCCCGAAGATCGTGAACAGGCGCAGATCCTGCCGGCGGATCCTGAACAGGGCCGGGGCCGCGATCGCGACAGCCGCCGCCAGCGCCGCGAACGTGCACACCGACCTGAGCTCGGCGAGCCGCGCCGCCGGCATGTGGTCGTCGAGCAGGAAGCGTGCGAGCGACCCATTCAGCGCCCACAGCGTCGCCGCGGTGGCCGCGAGCGCGTAGCCGAGCTTCGGGTTGCGTTTGGGGGGATCGATGGGGTGAGTCTGGCATCCGATGAACGCCCCGTTCCGTCCCGCGCGAGTGCGAACATGTGTTCGATCCAGATGGCGTACGCGGCGTATCTATGGCAGCGGGATTTCGTCGCGCTGTACATCGCGGAGGGATACAAGCGCGACCGAAACCGCGTCTCCGTTGCAAATTCAGACGAGCGCGTGATCGCGCTGGCGGTCAGTTGGATGCGCCTGCTCGCCACCCGATCTCCCACGTATTCGGTCCAGTATCACGCGGATCAGAATCTTGACGAGATCTGCGCATTTTGGGGCGACGTGCTCGAAATCGACGGGTCCAAGATCGCCCTCCAGCGCAAATCCAGCAGCAGTCAACTGAAGTACAGAACGTGGCGCTCCAAGCACGGCGTCCTGACCGCGAGGATCAGCGACACTTCGTTGCGGGCCAGGCTCCAAGCTTGGATCGATCGTATTCGCGAGGACTGGTCTCTAGACTCAGCGGGGCACTTCGGGGCGTAGCGAAGCCTGGTTATCGCGCCACGTTTGGGACGTGGAGACCCCCGGTTCAAATCCGGGCGCCCCGACTAGGGCTCCTGCGTTCGAAACTCGTCCCGCGGCGGAGCCAAACCCCGGCTGGGCCTCGCGCCTACCCCGTGACAGCCGCGACCCGGTGGCCGTCCTCGAGGTACACGCACCGCTTCGCGCGGACCCCGGCCGCCACGCGGCGCCGGATGGGTCCGCTGAGGAGCGTCAGCGCCTTGTCCAGCTCCGCGAGGCGGTAGTCGTCGATCTCGTCGGCCCCCAGACGGATGGCGCTGAGCTGTCGGTCGGCCATCGCGCCGCAGTCGAACAGGAACCGCATCCCTCCGGGCCGGTTCGGTTTCGGGCGACGGAAGTCGACGCAGACCAGCCGACCGCTCGCCGGCTCGAGGCCGCACTCCTCCAGCGTCTCACGCACGCATGCCTCCCACGGCGACTCTCCGGTTGCGTCCATCTGCCCGCCCGGGATCGTCCATCCCTTCTTGTAGTTGGGCTTCAGCACCAGCAGTCGTCCCGCTGCGTCGAAGATCAAGGCCCCCACCGATGCGGGTATCCGCGGGACCTCGTACGAGTGCTGGCCAACGTCGTCCGCGATCGCACAATCATCGCGCAACTGCCACGCCCTCAACGCCCGGCGCACAACCCGATCAACCGCCGGAGCGTCCGGTGCTCGTGGAAAGCGATTCTCGTGACGGTCGGCCAGCCGCCACCCCTAGCACTACCCTCCCCAGCGAGCCCCCGTAGCTCAGTGGACAGAGCATCGGACTTCTAATCCGACGGTCGCAGGTTCGAATCCTGCCGGGGGCGTCGCTAGGGCGCCCTCGCTGGTGGCTCGGCTGTCTTGCTATCCGCGGTGAAGCGCGACTGATGGCGGCGGCACCAAGATGCCCGTCCGACGACGAAGGCGGGGCGCGAGGCGTGGCCGCAGTTCAGCGCGGCCGCAATACCCCTACACCGGTCATGGGGCGACGTGGCCAGTGCTAGTGCGGTCTCTCTCCCGTCTTCCGAGCGCGCGACGGCGCCGGCGGAGTCAGTCGGCTCCGCCGGCGCCAGTCACGAAGGGTGTGGCTACGGCCGCTGGACGCAGCCGGCTACGGCGTTGCTCCACTCCTCCTGGAGGTAGTGGTTCCCCGTGCTGATCTGCTCGTTGTACTCGGCCCCTGCGGCGCCGCCGAGCGGAGACCCGAACGTGAAGTTGCACTTGTCCCCGATCTCATTGCCGCTCGCGTCGAACCAAGCGGTACCTAGCGGATCCGTGATCGTCTCGATGTTCTCGTGGCTCGTGACATTGAGCTCCGAATCGCCGCCTACGTCGCCGTTGGGCGACTCGCCGCTCTCGCATCCCGACACGCCGTCGTAGGGCATGTTCGCGTACAGGATCGTAGAGGCGCCGGAGCCGAACGAGCTGTGGTACGCACAGTAGACCGTGCCCGAGCACTCGTAACTCGGAACCCCCGAGCCCCCGACGGTGGCGATGTCCGCGCAGGTCGTCACGTTGGGCGGGAAGTACACGAAGTACTCGGTCCCGAGGCCCGTCGGCAAGTGGTGGGCAGCGACGACCTTGGCGACCTCGGCCTGGAGCTGCGCGTCGTTGATGCACGGTCCTCCGACGCTGGCCGTCCCGGCACAGCCGAGTGTCGGGTAGGAATCGGTGTCGAGGATCGAGCCGCCCGAGGTCGCGCTGTAGGCGATGTTGCCGGTCGTGTCGTAGTACTGGGTGGCGACCGAGTAGTTGTCGTTGGTCGCGCCGCTGGCCGCCGCCACGTTCGTGAAGTAACCGTTGACGATGTTCTTGAACGTCGACGTCGTGCTGAAGCCGCTCGGCTCCCAGTAGATGGCGTAGTTGGCGTCCGAGTGCATCACTGGCCCGCCGTTGTAGACAAGGTTGTTCGAGCTAGTTGCCTGGCCGGCTCGATGCGCGAGCTCGTACGCCAGCGCCCGCCCCGCGGGTGTGTTGGCGGTCACGATCCCTCGGATGTGGCCTGGTGCAACACCGCGAGCGCCGGCAGCGTTCGGCAGGATGCCGAGCGCGAGCAGCGCACCAAGTACTGCCAGGGCACGGATGGACTTCCGTCCGTCAGTCAGCATGGGTCTCCCTTATGGACGAACACCTGGATCTGGGCACTCGCCACCCTGCGTGGCAAGCGCTTCGGCCCGGCCAGACGCACCCCAACCGGATGCGAGGCCTAAGGCGGCGCACATCCTATACCCGAAAACCGGTGTGTTAGCCCCTTAAGCCGTCGCCCGGTGGCTCACTCCTGGAGCAGGTCGGGTCGGCATGTGTGAGTAGGCAGCCTCGCGCGGCGTGGCCACCAACAGGTCGGCCGTGGACTCGGGCAACCGCTAGCTTTCGCAAGGGCGTCCCCCACCGATGACTTCTCGTCGATTCGGTGGTCTTGGTTCACATGACACCAACCACATGCCACATGTCCATCTCGCTCGACGGCTTCGTCGCCGGCCCCGATCAGAGCCGCGAGAACCCGCTGGGGGTCGGCGGCCTCGAGCTTCACCACTGGCACCTGGACGAACCCATCCATGAAGCTGACGCTCGCGCGCGCGACCAGCTCATGAGGCCTCGCGGCGCGTATGTAATGGGCCGCAACATGTTCGGCCCGATTCGTGGCCCGTGGGATGAGGAGTGGCGCGGGTGGTGGGGCGATGAGCCGCCGTACCACGCTCCGGTGTTCGTCCTCACCCACTATCCGCACGACCCGATCGAGATGGAGGGCGGGACTACGTTCCACTTCGTCACTGAAGGTTTCGACGCCGCCTTTGAGCGCGCGAGAGCGGTGGCCGGCGACCTTGGCGTCGACGTCGCGGGCGGCGCGTCCACGGTCCGCCAAGCGTTCGCGGCGGGCGTGATCGACGAGCTTATGCTCGACCTCGCTCCCGTTCTGCTCGGCGCCGGCGAGCGCCTGTTCGACGGAGTGCAAGACCCCGGCCTACAGCCGGTCGAGGTGATCCAGTCCCCGCTTGCTACGCACGTTCGCTACCGCGTCGGCCGCTGAGTCGCTTGCCTCACGGCAGAAGCAGATCTGACCGACCCATGCTCACGGCCCGCTGGCTGGCTGCTGCCGACCCTCGACCACCCCGCCGACATCAGCTACCTCCTGGGATCCAAGTAAGAAGACGAGCGCTGCCCACCGTCTCACGCCGCGTCACTTTCGCGGCAGTCCATAGCTGCTAACGCGCTTGCGCTTCGGCGACTTTCCGCTCCAGCGGTCGGCTCAGTGCTGCTCAGCAATTGAGCACAGGTGCCTGCCTGCGTGGGTCGCCCCGCCGAGGCCGACCGATGATTCTTGGCGCTTTCTGGGGTCTGTATCACTAGAGATCGAGAAGGGGACAGCGATGACCGAGCCGAAGACCCAAACCCTGGACTTGACTGGCGCCACACTCACTTACGAGGTCCGGGGCGCGGAGCCCGAGCGCGCCGAGCCAGTGCTGCTGATGATCGGATCTCCCATGGATGCGAGCGGGTTCGCGCCGTTGGCCGGCCACTTCCCGGAGCGCACGGTCGTGACCTACGACCCGCGAGGGGTCGGGCGCAGCCCGCGGGCCGACGGCGTGACCGGGGCGACGCCCGATGAGCACGCTGAGGATCTGTACCGGCTGATCTGCGAGCACGACGCCGGGCCAGTGGACATCTTTGCCAGCAGCGGGGGAGCCGTGAACGGGCTCGCGCTTGTGACCCGGCATCCGGAAGCGGTCCGTACGCTCGTCGCCCACGAACCGCCCCTCGCGACGGTGCTCCCAGATCGGGAAGAGGTGTTGGCGGTGACCCAGGACATCCACGCGACCTATCTACGCGATGGTCTCGGACCCGCGATGGCGAAGTTCCTCGCCTTCACGAGCCTTAAGGGACCGACTCCGGCCGACTTCCCGGGCCACGCTCCCAATCCGGCCGACTTCGGTCTCCCGACCGAGGACGACGGCAGCCGCGATCACCCGCTGCTGGGCCCGCACATGGTCGCCGTCACCAGCTACGAGCCCGACTTCGACTCCTTGCGCGCGGCCTCCACGCGGATCGTCGTCGCGGTCGGCGCCGAGTCAGAGGGAACGTTCCCCTACCGCGGCGCGCTGGCCGTGGCGGAACGACTTGGGACCGAGGCGGTGATCTTCCCCAGCCACCACGGCGGGTTCCACGAGCAGGGCAGTCCGGACGCGTTCGCCGCCACGCTTCGCCGGGTCCTCACGAACCTCGGCTGACCGGGCGGCTAACGACGCGGCCGGGCCGCCGATCGTGAATGTGGTGCTCTCGCCGCCGCGCAGCTCGCGGACGACGTCGCCGACGCCGACCCTGATCGGCCCGCTGTAGCCGTCGGCGAGGACGGCAACTGTCAGCTCGGATCCGCGCAATGAGACGTTGATCGGCGTGTGGCGCACCTGCATCGGCAGCGACAGCCCGTCCAGTCGATCGGCGAGCGTCGGGTTGAAATAGACGACGTCGTCGCGGATCTGGGTCCCGAGGTAGGCCCGCTGGACAAGGTCCAGGGTGCCGGCCATCACCCCCAGGTGGATGCCCTCCCTGGTGGTGCCGCCTTGGATGTCCTTGATGTCGCTCTCGGCAGCGGCGAGGAATCGCTGCCACGAGCTCTCCGGGTCGATCCTGGCCAGGACCGCAGCATGCGTGACGAAACTCAGCGTTGACCCGTGCGAGGTGCGCCGGTCGTAGTAGTCGATCGTCCTGCGGGCCGTGTCGTCCGTGTAGTCATAGCCAAGCCTCGCGAACAGCCCGCGCAGCTCGTCCTGGGAGAACAGGAAGAACAGCATCACGGTGTCCGCTTGCTTGGCCAGCTTGTAGCGGTCGGGATCGTCGCCCTCAGCCCGCAGGATCCGGTCGAGGCGCTGGACGTTGCTGTGCCTTGAGCGGTAGCCGTCCCAGTCGAGCTCCCGCAGGTCCTCGTAGCCCTCGAACTGGCTGATGATGCCGTCGGCGTGGAAGGGGACGAACATCTTGCGGCTCATCTCCCGCCACCTGTGGATCTCGTCGTCCCTCAGGCGCATCCGTGCGCGCAGCACGTCGCGGCGGCTTGCGGGCAGGAGCTCGAGGACGCTATGCGCGATCTCGCAGATCCAGGCCACCATCACGTTGGTGTACGCGTTGTTGCGCAGCCCGCCGTCGGTCGCGCCCGGGTACTTCTCGTGGAACTCGTCGGGGCCCATCACGCCATGGATCTCCCAGCGGTCGCGGTCGGCGTTGAAGTGTGCAATCGAGGACCAGAAGCGCGCGATCTCGAGCATCATCTCCGCACCGTGGTCGCGCAGGAAGTCGAGGTCATGGGTGATCTGGTAGTAGTGCCAGACGTTGTAGAAGATCGCCGCGCTGACGTGGCGCTGGTTGTGGCTGAGGTCCGGCTCCCATTTCCCCGACAGCGGGTTGAGGTGGACGGCCTGCGTCTGCTCATCGCCATCGCTGCCGCTCTGCCACGGATACATCGCTCCTCGAAAGCCTGCCGCCTTGGCGGCCGCTCGGGCCTCCCCGATGCGCCGGTAGCGGTACATCAGCAGCCCCCGGGTGATCTCGGGCAGCCGGTAGTTCAGGAAGGGGTAGATGAAGAGCTCGTCCCAGAACACGTGCCCGCGATACGCCTCGCCGTTGAGGCCTCGGGCGGGCACGCCGGCGTCGTGGTGGGAGGTGAGGCGCGAGCACGTCTGCAGCAGATGTGAGATGTTCAGGCGAATTAGGAGCTGCGCCCGGGGCTCTCGGGGCATTCGGACGTCGCACACCTCCCATAGCTCCTCCCACGCGTGCACGTGGTCCTCGAGCGCCTCAGCGAAGGCCGGGTAGCGATTCGCGCTCTTGCCAGCATTGGCCAGCGGCTCGTTGATCGCACGATCGCGCGAGGTGTACAACGCGACCATCTTTTCGACCCGGATCGGCGCGCCCCGCTGCAGGTCGAACGCCAGGATCTGGTGGATGTAGTCCTCCATCTGGTGGGTTGTCCGATTCGCCTCGAGCGTCTCCTCGCCGCGGTAGACGCGCGTTCGCGCGGCTGCGGCGACCTCGATCCTCGACTCTCGCGTGCGTGCTTTGAGCGCGATCACGTCTGGGGCGTAGATGCGAGGGCCCTGGGGGTCGAGGTGACGGCCCTCGAGCTGCTGGTAGCGGGCCACGCCGCGGTTGACGACCCGCCCGTCGATCGCCGAGATCACCTCGACTCGCCCGGACCAGTTCTCGGCCACCAGCTCCCAGGCGACCGACGATAGGTGCATCCTGCCCATGCTGACGAACCGCCGGCTCCTCAGGCTTGTCTCGCGTCCGGCTCGATCCCGAAAGCGCAGCTCGCGGGTCAAGAGCGCGTGACGGACGTCGTATGCGTGCCGGTAGGCCAACAGCTCCACATTGGCGAGCCGGAGTTGATCCTCGCCCTCGATGCGGAGCTGCAGCGGGGAGCAATTGGGCAAGTTGACCAGGTCCTCGTTTGGAACCGGATGGCCGCCCAGGATTGTCGTCTCGCGGTCATAAACGCCGTGCGCGTAAGTGCCGTGGTAATGCACTTCACTGGCGTCCTCCCACTCCGCGGCGCCGCGAATACAGAAGTAGCCGTTGCCCATCGACGTCAGTGCCTCCCGGAGCCCCTCCTCGCCCGGATCAAAACCGTCATAGACGAGCAGGAAGTCGTTCGCCGCGTATCCATCTTTGCGATCCATGATCCTCACCCTCGTTGACCAACTCGCAGCGCAAGGGGGACGCCTGGCGGCGGCTCGCCCGCGATCGCCATCACCCAGCCGTTCTCGGCGCGCCACCATCCGCTCGTCGTGCTCTGGCCGTCCCCCCATTGAACCCGGAGGGGGTGCCACAGCGCAGACGTCGCGCAGGGGTCGGCGAGGGTCACGACGGCATCGCGGAGATCGAGCCGCAGCCCTTCGCGCCGCACCTTTGAGGCCGCCTCTTTGGCAGTCCAGATCAGGTTCGCAACCAGCTCTCGCTGCGCCTCGCTGCAGGAGGCAACCAGCCGCTGCTCGGATGGCGCGAGCCATTCGCGGACGAATGCACCACTGCGCGGCTCGACCAGCTCGACGTCGCACCCGGCGACCCGGGGCGCGTCAGTGACGACCGCCAGCGCCCGGCCTCCGCGGTGGCTGAGCGAGACAGACACCGGGGCGCGCACGCCGTCCAGCCACGCCTGGGGAGCGCCGTCGGGCGCCGCCAGGACCTCCAGGCGTGAAGGCGCTACGCCGAGCCACGCGCCAAGCGCAGCCTTGGCAGTCCAGCGCCCGAGGCGCCAGGCGGCGCGGCGACGGCGCATGCGCAACCCGGCCAGCACGCGGCGCTCGTGATCGCCGAGCCACTCGTCCCGGGAGGGAACGTCAGCATGCAGTTGGCTGAACCAGCCCGACGCGTCCATCGCCGTCACTCACCGTGGCCGTAGTCACGCCGTCGATCATCCTGTCGATGCCCCTCTCGACGGCCTCGATCAAGAAGCCGCGCATCGAGTCCGGCGTAATGATCCTGCTCACCGACCCGACGCGAACGGCGCGCTCGACGCTGTGGACTTGATCGAACCGCTCGGCGAACTCGCCTCGCTTCTGGGCGAGCACCTCGCTCCACAGCTTCGCGCGCTCGGCGCGCAGCCGCTGGCGCTCGGCGCCCTCCGCGGTCGAGATCCGCCGGTCGAGCGCCGCGACCCGCTCGTCGCCGCGGGCAGCCCGCTCGACGTCGCGGGCGAACACGACTGCGGCCGCGGGGGCTCCCCCGATCACGGAGGCGACTGAGCCCTCGAGCGCCACCGCCTCGAGGTCGGGATTCAGCCTCTGTGAGAACACGACGAACGCTCCGCCGTGATAGCGCGAAACGACGCAGAAGACGATTGGTCCGCGAAAATTGACGACCGCTCGTCCGATCTCGGCGCCGAACTCCAGCTGCCACTCGCGCATCGACTCGGGCGAGGCGTCGAAGCCCGCGAGGTTGGCCAGCACCACGACCGGCCTGCGGCCGGCCGCCGCGTTGATCGCCCGCGCGATCTTCTTCGACGAGCGGGGGAAGAGCGTGCCACTGGTCCACTGCTCAGGTCCATCGGCCGGGATCGAGCCGCGCCTGGGCAGCGGCCGGGATTCGATCCCGATCAGCGAGATCGGCCAGCCGCCGAGGTGTGCGTCCCACACAAGGGCGTTCTCCGCATCGCGCATTGCACCCCAGCGCTCCAGCGGCGGGTGGTCGCGGTCGATCACCGCACGCATCACCGAGCGGATGTCGAACGGCTGCTTGCGCCCCGGGTTGCTCGAATCGGAGAAGACGTCCGCGACTCGCAGGAGATTCGAACCGGGAGCGACGTGTTCGGCTTCGCCGACATCGCGCTCAGCCAGATCGGCGGTAATCGCCCGGCGCGGGAAGCGCTCGCCGGAGGCGACGTAGGTGTGCTCGTAGTACTCGAGCAGGACGCGACAGGCACCGGCCAGGTCCGGAGCCCAATACTGCGCCTCGCCGTTGGGCCCCATGATCCGCTCGTATCCGCCGATTCCGAAGTTGTCCTCGGCGGAGACGCCGCCCGAGTAGTCGATCGCCTGCTTGCCGGTAAGCACCATGGCACTGTCGGGCGTCATGATCAGCGCGCCACGCGTGTGCATCAGCATCGTCGCCTCGGCATTCCAGTACGGCTGGGCGCCGACGTTGATGCCGGCGACGACGACGTTCAGCTCGCCTCCGGACTGGGTGAACAGGACGATCCGCCGCAACACCGCCGCGATCCAGTCCATCGCCTCCGTGCCGCTGTCCATCGCGATCTTCGCTCCCGCGGAGAGCGCGAACCACTCCACCGGAACGCCGAGATGCTCCGCGAGCTCGATCGCCGCGATGATCCGCCGGCACTCGGGCTCGGCAAGCGATCCGAGCGCGCGCGTCGGATCGCCCAGCAGGATCACCCGCAGCATGCCCTCGGGGTAGCGCTCGGTGAAGTTGCGGATCGTCCCGACGACGATGCCGGTGGGGTTCGTGGCGGGTGGACGCTCCACCTCCACGAGCCGCCCGTCTTCGCTCAGCTCGTGCTCGACGAATATTCCCGCCGGCTGCCCCGCGCCTGTCAGCACGGGGGCAAGTAGCCGGACCACCTCGGCCGGGTGCAGCGTGCCGCGCCGACGCGCCGAGATCAACCGCTGAGTTCCCTCGTCGAGCGGCTGCAGCGGCCGTGTCGGGGGGTCGTCGATCTCGACTGCGACGTCGTGTCCGGTCGGGGTGAAGAACCGCAGGAGCCGATTGCGCACCTCGCCGTCGGGTTCGCGTAGGCGACCTTGGATGAGCACCATTTCCAGCCCGAGGCCTACAGTCAACGGTGCCAGGCGCGCCACCAGCATGCGGATCTCCTCCGGGTCCGGCTCCATCACCGGCCATACGTGAAGCAGCGCCCGGTTCCACACAAGGCGACGATTCAGCGCACGGCGGGCTTGGAAGCCTCGCATCGCCTCGAGCACCTGGACGAGCATCTGCTCGAGCTCGGGCAGCGCGGCCACGCGGCCGTCCTCGTCGTGCACGGGCGTGAGGTCACGGACCTCGGCAAGCGCGAACAGGCGCTCGTCATTGGGATTGGTGTGTGCGAATCCGCGAAACAGGTAGATGTCCTCCGCCGAAGGCAGCCGCTCGAGATCGAATGCCGAAAGGCGCCAGAGCGCCAGCCGGTGCCCCATCATCGGGTGCAGCCCTCGGACCACGACATCTTCGACCAAGCCGTCGGGACCCGGGCGGAAGGTGAACAGGTCGATCGCCGACATCCCTCGGCCCCGGCGCGGCTCGGCGACCGCGACGACGATCCGGTGCAGCGCCGGGGGTATCTGGATCCCACTGAGCGCGTTACGCAGCCGTTCCGCGAGCTCTGCGTGGGACGGCGCGGAGTCCTCCGCGTAGAGGTCGAGGACCGCGAGCGCCCCGTCGGGCAAGCTCGCCGCGTGGCGGGCAAATGCGCTGGCAGCGCTCGCCACGTCCTCGAGCCCGATATAGGCCGCGGCGTGGTGCCGGTGTTGATCCCCGAAGTGGTAGCGCCCGAGCACGAAGGCGTGCCCGTCCAACTCCGCCGGCTCGAACGCGTCGAGCGAGCACACGCGGTAGTAGCGGCGTGTCATCGCCTCGACCAGGACTCGTCGAGACGCAGCCGGCGCGCCCCTCATGGCGGTGGTGAGCAGCGTCGCCAGTGGCCAGGGACAGTCCACGATCCTCCGCATCAGCTCATCCCGGTCGGGCCTCTCGGGATCGCGGGTCAGCGCGTCGATGTGCCCGACCATCTCGGCGTACACCTGCTCCCTGGACGTAGCGACGATTGGTTCGTCGAAGTACCGGAAGCGGACCTCGCGGGCAAGGTCCGCGACGACCCGGTCGCGCCCCTCGAGCGCCACCATCAGCCGGTCGAGCACCTCGCGAAACGCGTCGCCCTCACCCGCCCCGGCCGCGAGCCGTCCGACGAGCTGGTCAGATTCCTCGAGCCGCCGATCGAGGATCGCGAGGATCAGGGCACGTGCGGTATCGGCTCGCTGCCGGGCCAGGAACAGGCGGTGGCCGGCTTCCTCGAGCGCGGGCGTTCGCTCCAGGCTCTCAATCCCGTAGTGCGCAAGCGCGCTCCGCAGCCGCGTAACGAACTGCGGGGGAAGCCCCTCGGCCTCGGCGTCCAGTGAGCGCAGCCAGGCGCGGAAGTGCTCTTGCGGGCTCTGCAGCAACTTTGACTCGCCTTCCTCTTCGTAGCGGCGAGAACGGGAGACGGCGCACAGGTCCGCGAACATCCCAAGCAGACGGTGCTCGCCGGCAAGCAGCGAGGAGTCGTACCCGTCCACGTCGGGGCCTTGGCTGGGCAGCTCAGCGATCACGCGCTCCACCTCGCTGGGATCGACGTCGTAGCCGAGGATGAGCCACTGCATCCGCCGCAGGTTGTCGCGGTTGGGTTCTGTCGCGACCGCCTGATCGTCGTGCCTCGCGAACGACAGGCGCTCCCCGGCGGCCGTCCTCGGCGTCTCCTGATCCATCGCTTCAAGTACGACGAGCGGCTCGCGTGCTGTGACATGCACGTTCTCGCCGACTAGCACCTCCTTGACTCGGCCGCGAAATGGCGCGATCAGCGATGACTCCATCTTCATCGCCTCGACTACAACCACCACGTCCTCCGCTTCGACGATGTCGCCGGCTGCGACCGGGATCGAGACGACGACTGCCGGCGAGAGGCTCCGGACCGTGCCCGCATCTCCACGGGAGATCCGGTGCGGCACGCCGTCCACCTCTACGAGCAGGTCCTCTCCCTGCTTTGAGGTGAAGGTGTGATGGGCCCGCCCACCCAACAAGAGCCGTCGCTCGTGTGCCCCGAGCCGGTGAGTGCTGAGCTCCAACGGCTGCCCGTCGGCTGTGACCGTGTACTGGTCAGGTCCGATTTGGGCCACCGTGAATCGGTAGGACTGTCCCCGGTGACGCACCTCGTAGCTGCGATGGAGGTCGGTGCTCGCCTGAGGGCGTCCCCGGCGCGCCAGGGCGTAGAAGCGGCCCCGGTCGGCGGCGGTATCTTGGTCTGCAAGCTCGATCGCCGCCTGCAGCAGCGCGATGTCCCCGTGGCGCACGGGTACCGCCTCGCCGCTCAGGTAGAGCCGGTCCAGCCAGGTGGTGTCGACGTCGCCGGTGCGGACCTCTGGACGGTCGAGCAGCTCGAGCAGGAAACCCTGATTGGTCGTTCCACCGTCCACGACCACGACCGTGTCCGCAACTGCTCGGCGTAGCCGGGCGAGCGCCTCGTCCCGGTCGCGGCCCCACGCGATCAACTTGCCGATCATCGAGTCGAACTCCGCGGGGATCAGGTCGCCCTCGGCGACGCCTGTGTCGACGCGAACACCCGGCCCAGTCGGTAGGCGCAAGAGGTCCAGGCGACCGGGAGCGGGCGCGAAGGCGAGCGCGGGATCCTCCGCGTTGAGCCGAGCCTCGATCGCGTGGCCCACACTCGCGGGCGGCTCACCCTCGAGGCGGCCGCCCGCAGCTACGTGAAGCTGGAGCTTGACGAGGTCGAGGCCGGTGACTGCCTCGGTCACGGGGTGCTCGACCTGCAGGCGGGTGTTGACCTCCATGAACGAGAACCGTCGCTCTCCGGGCTCGTACAGGAACTCGATCGTGCCCGCGTTTCGGTAGCCGGCGCGCAGCGCGAGCCGCTGCGCGGCGTCCATCAGTTCACGCTCCTGCTCCGCAGTCAGAGCCGGGCTGGCTGACTCCTCGATCACCTTCTGATTGCGACGCTGGTAGGAGCAGTCGCGCACTCCCACCGGCCAGGCGGTCCCGTGGCCGTCGGCGATGATCTGCACTTCGATGTGACGTGCGGTGGTGATCATCTTTTCCATCAGCAGCGTGCCGTCGCCGAACGCCTGCAGCGCCTCGGCGCGCGCGCTGGCGAACGCACCGGGGAGCGCGTCGAGCTGATCGACGCGCCGGATCCCGCGTCCGCCGCCGCCGGCCGCGGCCTTGATCATCAGCGGGAAACCGATCCGCTCGGCGTGCCCCACTGCCTCTTCGGCACTCGCGACAGGACCGCCGCTCCACGGGGCGACGGGTACGCCCTCCCCCTCGGCCAGCCGCTTGGCGGCGATCTTGTCGCCAAGCATGCGCATGACCGCCGCGTCGGGACCGACGAACACGACCCCGAGCCGCTCGCACAGCTCCGCGAACTCAGGCTGTTCGGCGACGAATCCCCACCCGACCCACGCCGCCTCTGCCCTGGCGGTCTTCAGGGCGCGCTCGACCGCGCTGTGATCGAGGTAGCCGCTGCGGCGTCCCCCGTGGCCATCGTCGACCAGGCTCGGGCCAAGGCACACCGCCTCATCGGCGTGGCGAACGAACATCGCGTCCCGCTCGCTCTCGGTGAACAGCGCGATCACCCTGATCGCGTCCGCTCGCTGGTAGTTGAGCTCTTGGACCGCGTGGATCAGGCGCATCGCGGGTTCGCCGCGATTAACGATCGCCAGGCGTGAGAACGCGCGTTGCAAGTCCGGACCTCAGTCCGTGTCCATTGCGCTGCGAATTGGAGCGAGCGCTGCCGCCTCGAGCTCGCCGGGCAGCTCACTCGTTCGGTAGCCCTCGAGCCGCACGCGCACGCGCCCGGCCTCGTCGATGACCTCGGCGTCGACCCCGCCATCGCGCCGACTCACGACCGCCCACAGCCGTCCGGGCTTCTTGCCGGCCGCGTACCGGACGACGCGATCGATGTGCGTCGGCAGTGCCATCCGGCTGGCCGTGCCCAGCTCCCAGAGACCCGCGGTCTGGAAGCAAAGCTCGATCAGCCGGGGGACGAACTGGGTCGGTTGGCTGGCCGGCTCGTGGTCGGGGGGCAGCTCGCTCGCCAGCCTGCCGACGACATGACCGTCGTCACGCCAGGCTCGGTCGAGCACCTGGAAGGCGGGACCGTGGAAGTACACGCCATAGACCTGCTCGCTTCCGACGCCCTGCTGGGCTGTGTCCGCGTCTTCGGGGGACACCGATGCCTTCGGTGCGACGGGCGCCTTTCGAGCCAAACGTGCGCGCCCCGTGAAATGGCGCGTTTCTTGCTCGCCCTGGCCGTGCAACGCACGGCGACCGATCAACTCGCAGTCGGCCAGGAGGGTGCCGTCGCCGCCGTCGCGCAGTAGCGCATGCAGGATCACCGTGCGTGGCTCGTCGCGGTAGAACTTGAACGGGGCCAGCAGCTCGACGTCCTCGAGCTCGACGACCTTGAAGCCAGGCGCGAGCGCGCTCGCGCTCTCGGCGAAGCCCTCGATCCCCATCACCCCGGGGAGCACTGGGGTGCCGTCGATTCGATGGTCGTTCAGGAAGGCCTGACGAGCCGGGTCCAGCTCGGTCACCATGGTCATCTCACCCGTGGCGCTGAAGCCGGTGATCCGCCCCGTCATCGGGCCGCCGCCTGCTGCCAGCGCAGCTGTCGCGCGCTCGACGTCGAGGCCGCCAGCCTGATGGCGCTCGCGTGTCAGCAGGCCCACCGAGCCCGCGATCAGAACTTCGCCGCCGGGCCCAGCCGCCGTCAGCTCACGACGGACCACGGGGGCGCCAACCACAGGTGGCAGCATCTCGACGCCCGCGGCCTCCATCACCTTCGGGATCGAGCCCCGGCTCGCCATGCCGACATCGGCCCAGGCAGTCCAGTCGATCGCGGTGCCGCGCGTGCGAGCGCTTCGGCGCAGGTTCGAGATGCTCTTGCAGAGCAGGTCGTTGGCCGCCGAGTAGTCGGTTTGGCCTCGGTTTCCGAAGCGCCCGGCGATCGAGCTGAAGACGATCGCCGAGCCCGGGGCCTCTACTCCCGCGTCCTCGAGGGCGGCGAGCAGGTTCAGCCAGCCGTGGGCCTTCACGTCGAACACGAGGTCATACTCGGCCTGAGGCTTGTCCACCAGCGCGTGGCTGATGTCGAGTCCGGCACAGTGCAGCACCGCGTCGATCCGACCGCTCGTCGCCAACGCCGCCTTGACGGCAGCGGACACCTGCTGTGAGTCGGTCAGGTCGACCTGGTGCCAGTGGGCCTTACCGCCTGTACGCTCGATCGAGGCGATCGAGTCAAGCGCCGCGCGGACTCGCTCGATTCGCGCCAGCTCCCGCTCGATCAGCTTCGGCGTGGGCCGCTCGCCGCGCTCGCGGATGCGGTCGGCGAGCTCGCGCTGCAACCCCTCGCGGTCGCTCGTGAACTTCTCCAGAGCAGGATCCTCAGGGTCCGGAGCGGCGATGAGGTCGAGCAGGTGAAAGGTGCCACGCGAGGCCGGCGCGAGGTCGGCGATGATCGTCTGGACGATGCTGCCGGCGGCGCCGGTAACCATGAACACTGTGTCGGCGCTCGGCTCGTGCCCGGGATCGTGGACGGCCGGCTGCTCGATCAGACCCACCGACCACCGCAGCTCGTCGGCGTAGCCGACTTCGACGGCGCCGGGATCGCACATCGTCTCTTCGAGCAGCGCTTGCGCAACTGTCGAGGCATCGCCACCGGAGCCGAAGTCGACCGCCTTGACGAGCGCGTCGGGCCGCTCCTGCGATAGCGCCTTGGTGAAGCCGGTGACCGCGCCGCCCAGGACGGTCGTGGCCCCGTCGGCGTCGTATCCGTGACGCCCGCCGAGGCGCGTCGCGGTCACGAGGAACACGTGCTCGTCGAAGAGCGCACGCATCGTCGCGGCGAGCAGCTTGACGCGGACGTGCAGCGCCCGCTTGCGGGCGCCGGCGTCGAGGCCGGGCAGCGGCCCCTCGTCATCGAGCGCCGGCAGCCAGTAGACGCCTCCAACCGGGCCGGCGGCAGACCACTGCGCGATTTGTTCTTCCAGCTTGTCGGTGTCGGGTGCGCCATCGATCGTCAACACCTCGGCGCCCAGCTCCTCAAGGCGCGCGGCGAGTGCGCCACCGACGCCGCCGGCGTCGGGCATCACCACCACACGGCTGCCTTCGCCGAGGATCACGCCGGTCGCTGCGCAGTACTCGAGCGGCGGGCGCAGCACCGGCACCGGCACTCGCCGCGGGAATCGCGCGTCGTCGGCCGCCTCGGGCGCTTGCGGAGATCGTGCGGCAGGCTCGGCCGCGGCCGCCCGCTCCTCAGCCGCCGCCGGCTCCTCGGATGAGGGTCCCGAGCGTTCGCGGATGAACCCGACGACGTGGTTGAGCGTCGGATAATCGCGCAGCTTCAGCGAATCGTCGCGGTCGATCCCATACGCCTCGCGCAGCGCCGCGAACACCTCCGCCTGCTTGACCGTATCGATCCCCAAGTCGGCCTCCAGATCGAGGTCCATGTCCAGCAGGTCCTCCGGATAGCCGGTCTGCTCCGCCACGACCGCCAACACGCGCTGCTCAACCTCACCCGCGGCCGGCTCAGCCGCGGAAGCGAGGGCCGCCGGCTCCTCGGATGAGGGTCCCGAGCGTTCGCGGATGAACCCGACGACGTGGTTGAGCGTCGGGTAGTCGCGGAGCTTCAGCGAGTCGTCGCGCTCGATCCCATACTCCTCCCGGATCGTCGCGAACACCTCCGCCTGCTTGACCGTGTCGATCCCGAGGTCAGCCTCGAGATCGAGATCCATATCGAGTAGATCCTCCGGATAACCCGTCTCCTCCGCCACCAGCGCAAGCACCCGCTGCTCCACCTCGCTGGTCGCGGCAATGTCCGACGCAGGCTCGGCGACGGCGACCGGCGCCGCAGCCACCGGCTCGGCTTGCGCTTCTTGCGGCTGCCCGGACCTTTCCCGGATGAACCCGACGACGTGGTTGAGCGTCGGATAGTCGCGGAGCTTCAACGAGTCGTCGCGCTCGATCCCATATGCCTCACGCAACGCGGCGAACACCTCGGCCTGCTTGACCGTGTCGATCCCGAGGTCAGCCTCGAGATCGAGATCCATATCGAGTAGATCCTCCGGATAACCCGTCTCCTCCGCCACCAGCGCAAGCACCCGCTGCTCCACCTCGCTGGTCGCGGCAGTGGCCGGCGCGGGCTCGGCGATCGGCGCCGGCACAGGCTCGGCGACGGGCGCCCGCACAGGCTCGGCGACGGGCGCCGGCACAGGCTCGGTCACCGTGACCGGCACGGGCTCGGCAGACGCGACCGGCGCCGGCACCACGCTTGGCCCCTGATCGACGACCCGTAACCGGTGCTGCACGACCTCGAGGTTTGGTTCCATGTCGCCGCTGACGCGTTGCAGCCAACCGGTCCAGACAGCGCGATCGGCGATCCGGTAGGCGTAGCCGAGCTCGTCCGCGCCCCGCCTACGCCCGTCGGCGACGGGCGTCCAGCGCAGCAGGAGCATCGAGATCTGCGACCCGAAGCCGGCGGCGAGCCGCAGCGCGTAACGAATCGGATATGCCCCACCTTGGCTGAGGAACAGGTTGCCCAGCTCCGGGTCGACCTCATGGAAGTTCGGCACCGGGGGGACGACGCCCGTCTCGAGTCCCTTGACCGCCAGCACGTCCTCCAAGCCAACGCCCATCGGGTGGCCGGTGAACCCCTTCACATTGGCGATCACGATGCGGTCCGCCGATTCCCCGAAGACCTGGCGCAACGCATGGATCTCGGCCCCGGCGCTGCCGCCGCGAGCGGGCGTGTATGTCTCGTGCGAGACGAACATCGTCTCCCCCGCGATCTCCTTGCGGCTCACCCCGCGCCGCTCGGCCTGACAAACGAGCTGCTCCATCACGTCGCCGATGTGGTCGACGTCGAGCCTGGTCCCGTGGAATGCGGAGTTGGCGGTGACCGAGCCCAGAACCTCGCAGATCGGCGTAAGCCCGCGCTCCCGCGCGGCGGTGGCGCTCTCCACCACCAAGCCGGCGGCGCCCATGCCGATGATCATTCCGTGTCGGCGGCGGTCAAACGGCAGCGCCGCCTCTTCCACGACCTCGTCGGTCGCGGCGGCGCCGGTCGCCAGAAAGCCCGCGCCGATCCACCCCATCATCGTGTCCGAGGTGGCGTCGTCCGCAGCTACGATCACTACCCGTCGGCAGCGACCTGCGCGGATCCAGTCTTCGGCCAGCGCGACGGCCTGGGTGGTGCTGGCGCAGGCGGAGTTGACCTGGGTGTTCGGCCCACGTGCACCGATCAGCTCGGCGAGCTGGGAGTGGCCCATCGAAAGGACGCGGAACAGAAATCGCCGGTCGAACACGTACGGCTCTTGTTCGAGCTGGTGCTGGACGTCGTGCATGCGGCGCTCCACCTCGGCGAGCACCACCCGGTCCGTGCCGTCGTGGTCGAGCATCCTTGCGCGCAGTGATTCGAGCGCGGCCAGGCGCTCGCGGCGCATGCGGTCGGTGGTGTAGCGCTCCGCCTCGTCTGCCATCTCCTCGATCCCCGGGAACGCGGAGGCGTAGATCACCCCGGTGTCGTCCCGCAGTTCGTCGGGCAGCGACCAGCGGTCCGGAAGCTGGGTGCCCGTGGTCGTGGTCTTGTAGCGGAGCACGAGTGGGATGCCCGCGTCGCGCAGCGCGTCGATGCCGGCGGCGATCGCCAGTTGCGTGTCGCGCCCGAGCGCGGCGACGCGGTCGGCGTCGACGCCGAACTCGTCTGTCAGGTCGAATGCCCCCGCCCGTGCGGCGAGCTTGATCACCGCCTCGAGCCGGTCGATCGTCTCGAACGTCGCGCCACCGTCCTCGCCCTTGACCAGGCGGGTGATGTGCTTGTCGAGGATCTCCCGGCGCAGGCGGCCGGAAATCACGTCGATTCCCTGCTCGCCGTTCAGCAACCGCGCCACGTTGGCGTCGTCAAACAGGTGACCGGCACCTGGGAGGCCGAGCGCCGCGCCGGTGATCACAACCGGCTCTCGCGACTGGACGCCGTCCTTTTCACCCCGCGCCATCAGATCGCGGCCGCGCTCCAGGAACTCGGCGAACAGCCGCTCCAACCGGTCGTCCGCCCTCGCCGGCGCCGTCTCGGCCTTAGGACCTGCGGGCGGCAGAGGCCGAGGTTGGGCGGTGGCCCCCGCCTGCAGCTGTGCAGTCTCGCGCGGCTGGGCATCCCGGCCGGCTCCAAGCCCCGCGGCCCAGAGGCCGCAGAGCGCGCTGTTGAACGTGGCGACATCGCCTTGCTTGGGGTGGTTGGTGGCGAGGCTCACGATCGCGTCGTCACCGAGCACGTCGGAGGCGAAGCCCTGCAGCGCATGCTTCGGCCCGACTTCCACAAAGATCCGGGCTCCCTCGTCGTAGAGCGTCCGCAGTCCCTTCATGAACTGGACGGGAGAGGCAACCTGGCGAGCAAGAAGATCGAGCATCTTCTCCTCGAGGTCCTCGTCCGTCGGGTAGAGCTCGCCGTCGACGTTCGCGACGACAGGCAGCTGCGGCGCTCGCAGACCGAGGCGCTTGAGCATGGCGCGCAGCGGAACGCTCGCAGGCGCCACGATCTCGGTGTGGAACGCGTGGCTCACCGGCAGCGGAATCGCGGTGTGGCCGCGTTCCTGAAGCGCTGCGACCGTCCGCTTGACCGCTTCAGTGGCACCGCCGAGCACGACCTGGTGGGTCGAATTGACATTCGCGAGCACGACGTAGCCGTCGATCGCCTCGACGATCTCCTGCACCTCAGCGATCGGAGCCATGACCGCGGCCATCGCCCCGGGGTCTTCCACCTGAAGGCTCGCCATCTCCTGCCCGCGAGCGCTCACAGCCTCGAGCGCGTCCTCGAACGACAAGGCTCCCGCTGCGACCAGCGCTCCGTATTCCCCAAGCGAGTGACCCATGACCAGATCTGGCCTGATCCCGTACTCGCCGAGCAGCCGTGTGAGCGCGATGTCAACGGTGATCACGGCCGGCTGCTGGATCTCGGTACGGCGCAGCTCCGCCTCTGCCCGCGCCATCGCATCGGGATCGGCCGGGTCTGCGAAGGCGATATCCGACAGCCGACGCCCCTCCAGCAGCCCAAGCATGATCTCGTCGGCCTGATCGAACAGCTCTGCGACCACGGCTTCGCGGCGCCGCAGGCCGGCGAGCATGTTCGCGTACTGCGAGCCCTGTCCGGTGTAGAGGAATGCGACCTTTCCGGGCGGTCCGGTGCCTCGGTGGATGCCGCGGGCGCGCAGCGCCGGCCACGCGGCCGGGTTGCGTGACTGCATCACACGCAGTGCCGTCTCCGCCTTGCCCACGAGGTCTGGTCCGTCGGCGTAATCGATCGCGATGCGCTCGGCGGCGCGCAGCGTCGCGGTGTCCGGGGGCAGCGGATCCAGGTGCCGCCCCAGACGCGCCTCCGCGAGCGCCGTCCGCAGCTCATTGGCGAGGTCCTCTTCCGTGTCGGCGCCGAGCACCAGTGCCCCGCGCAGGGGTGGCTTGGCTGCGCTCCTGACCGACGGCAGCTCGGCGGCGACCGCGACGCTGGAGCGATGGCCGTTGGTTGTCGGGCGGTCGGGCATGTGCTCCTCCAGGACGATGTGGAAGTTGGTGCCACCGAAACCGAACGCGCTCACGCCCGCGACCCGGGCGTGGCCGTCGGTGACCTCCCAGTCGCGCAGCTCGGTGTTGACGGCAAACGGAGAGGTGGCCCAGTCCAGATTGGGGTTGGGCCGCTCGAAGTTGATGCTCGGCGGCAGCACTTTGTCGTGCAGCGCGAGCGTGGCCTTGAGCATGCCCGCCGCTCCCGCGGCCGCCTTGAGGTGCCCGATGTTCGACTTGACCGAGCCGAGCGCGATCGAGCCGGGTCGCAGCGCCGTGCCCGCGAAGGCCTCCATCAGGCTGGTGACCTCGACGACGTCGCCAACTCGTGTGGAGGTGCCGTGGCCCTCCATCAGCGTGCACTCGGCGGGCGAGAGGCCGGCGGCTCGCCATGCCCGCTCGACTGCCATGCGCTGGCCGATGGGGTTGGGGGCGGTGATGCCCTTGCCCTTACCGTCGCTCGCACTGCCCACGCCGCGGACGACCGCGTAGATCCGGTCGCCGTCACGGACGGCGTCGGCGAGCCGCTTGACGACGAACAGCGCGGCGCCCTCGCCCATCACGAATCCATCGGCGCCGTCCGCGTACGGGCACGTGCCGCTGGGCGACAGAGCGCCGATCGCGCAGAACTTGACGAACATTTGGGCGCCCATGTTGCGGTCGACCCCGCCGGTGATCGCGACGTCGAACTGGTGCGCGAGCAGGCCGTCAACGGTTGCGTCCATCGCCGCCAGAGCCGATGCGCAGGCGGCATCGGTGGTGAAGTTGGGGCCGTGGAAGTTGAACAGGTTCGCGACCCGCCCGGCGATGCAGTTTCCGAGCTCGCCGGGCATCGTGTCCTCGGTCACGCTTGGCAGCCAGGCGTCCATGTTGGCCCGCAGCTCGCGCTCGATCGTCGCGCGCATCTCGTCGGGCAGCGCCGCGAACCCCTCCGCGTGCCCAAGCTCACGGGCGATCTCCGGGAAGGTGATCCGCAGCGCGGTCAGGTAGTGCTTCTCGCCGGAGAGCGCGTTGCCGAGGATCACCGCGGTGCGGTCGAGATCGAGCGGGCGATCGGGCCACCCGGCGTCCGTCAGCGCCATCCGCGTGCACGCGACCGCCCACTTGTGGGAGTCGTCCATCGCATCTCCCACCTTTGGCGGGATCGGGAGCTTCCAGCCCAGCGGATTCCAGTCCCAGTCACGCACCCAGCCTCCGATCTTGGAGTACGTCTTCTCAGGCGCTCGCGGATCCTGGTCGTAGTAGAGCGCCGGATCCCAGCGCGCCGGATCGACCTCCGTGATGGAGTAGCGGCTGTCGCGAACGTTGTGCCAGAACGTGGCCGCGTCGGGCGCGTCGGGCAGGATCGCTCCGACCCCGACGATCGCCGCCGCCTGATCGATGTCGTAGCTCACGGGAGGACCTGGGCCCGGCCGTAGACCGCGTCGGCCACGAAATCGAGGTCCGCGAGGAGGCCGGCCTGCGCGGCATGGATCTCGTCCAGCCGCAGCCGCGAGACGAGCTCTGCGACCCCGTCCCCGTCTCCGGCGCCGGCCACCCAACGGACAGCATCGGTCCCCACCGTCAACGCAACGTCTCGGGCGTTGACACGATTGATCGCCGCGAGCGCTTCAGCCCCGAAGCGACGTGAAGCCTTCTCCGGCAGCTTGCCGTCGGCCGCGGATGCGGCCCGGCGGGCAAGCGCCCCGGCGCCCTCGACGAGCGATGCGAGCTGACCCAGTCGGAGCAGCACGTGCTGGTGGCGCGTCAGTCGCGCCAGGCGAGAGGCCTCGAACAGCTCCGCGAGCGCGTGATGCGCGAGCGCGACCACGTCCGCGCCGATATCCGAGTGCCGGATATGGAGGTCCTCGAGCTCGCTCGCCGCTGCGTGGTAATAGTCACCGTGAGTCTTGAGATGTTGCTGCCAGCGTGCGCGCGCGACCGTCATCTCCATGATCTCGGAGGTGCCCTCGTAGATCGTGGTGATCCGGACGTCGCGCCTGATCTTCTCGACCATGTACTCGTGCGTGAATCCGTAGCCCCCAAGCGCCTGGATCGCGGCGTCTGCCGCGGCGTTGCCGGCCTCCGTCGCGAGGTACTTGGCGATCGCGCCCTCGGTGCTCAGCGCGCCCTCGCCGGCGTCGATCCGCGCGGCGGTCTCTTCGATCGCAGCGCGTCCGGCCTCCAGACGGACCGCATGGGGCACGATCAGCTTGTGCGTGTAGCCCTGCTTCTCGGACAGTGGACCGCCGGCCTGGATCCGCTCGCGCGAATACGGGATCGCTCGATCAAGGGCCGCCCAGCCCGCGCCGAGCCCGAACGCCGCGACCATCAGCCGTGTGTAGCCGAACACCTCCTGCGCCTGGCTGAGCCCGAGGCCCTCGACGCCGCCGACGACACGCTCGATCGGGATGCGCACGTCCTCGAGGAACAGCGCGGCCGTGTTGCTCAAGCGGATGCCGTGCTTGTCCTCGGGATCGCCGCGGGTGAGCCCGGGAGCGTCGCCGTCGATCACGAACCACGTCGGGCCGCCCGGGGCAAGCGCCAGTACGGCGATCGCGTCGGCGACGCCGCCGTTGGAGATCCACTGCTTGGCGCCGCTCACCAGGTACGCGATCAGGTCCCCGTTATCGAGCACCGGCGTAGCCTTCGTCTTCAGGGCCCCGAGATCCGAGCCGGCCTCCGGCTCGGTCGCTCCGTACGCCATCAGGATCCCGTCGGTGGCGATCCGGCCGAGCCACAGCGCCTGCTGCTCCGGGGTGCCGCCGACCCTGATCGGGTCTGAGCCCAGCGAGGTGGCCAGCACCGAGGTGGCGATGCCAAGGTCGATCTCAGCGACGCGTTCGCACACGCGGTACACGTCGGTCGCCGAGCCGCCCATCCCGCCGTGCTCCTCGGCGATGAACACCAACTGCACCCCGAGCTCGTCGCTGCACATGCGGCGCACCAGCGACTCGGGCGATTCGTCCCGCTCGTCGAGCTCGATCAGCAGCTTGTCGGGCAGCTCGCGCTGGGCGAACTCTGTGATGGACTCGAGCGTGAACTCCAGGCTCTCGAGGTCTAGCCCGGACCGAACAGCGGTCAAGGGCACGGCGCCAACCTTCGTTTAGGGCTTTGCTCAGGCTGATCGAAGACCCCCCGTGTGCCATCCGCCAGCCGCCGCAGGCGTGCTGCGGTAAACCCCCAGCGGCCCACGCTCGGCGACGGCGGCCTTCGGATGACGGATTGGCCCGGGTGAGGGAAGGTGTCGAGGTCGTGGGTGTTGACGTTTCGCCCAGCAGTGGTGCCTCGATGATGGACGCCCGCCCAATGCTCGGCGTCGCGGGCCCGATTCGCGTCAACGGCGGCTACGCCAGCGGGTCGTACTACGTCCCGTTCGCCACGACGGAAGGGACGCTGGTCTCCACGTATCAGTACGGGATGCGGGCAATCCGGGTCGCTCGAGCGACTCTCAGAGCACGGGGTGCCGGCGGTGTGGATCCAGTCGTTGAGTGTGCTGCTCGGCGTCGTCGAAGATCTCGAGCGGCAGCTCGCCGCGATCGAGACCGAGCTCTGTCCAATTGCCCGCGCCGATCCGAGGGTTCAGCTGCTCGCGACGATCCCCGGGATCGGCGAGCTGCTCGCGCTCACGGTCGCCGCGGAGATCGGCGAGATCTCTCGGTTTCCCAGCGCGCGCAAGCTGATCGGCTACGCCGGCCTGGCACCCACGATCAAACAATCGGGACAGAGCTCGTGGACCGGCCGGATCTCCAAAGCAGGATCCCCCATCCTGCGCTGGGCAGCGATCGGGGCCGCGCAACACGCCTGGCGGCCGACCAACCCCTGGCACCGGCTCTACCCCGAGACCCGACGCCGCTACGGCAAGGCCAACCCCGCCAAATCCGCGATCGCGCGCAAGGTGCTGATCGCCAGCTGGCACGTCCTGTCCCTCCAACAACCGTTCAAGCGCCACGCACCAATCCCGACCGAGATCTGCCCCGGCAAGCTCCCCGACGACCTGGCCGGCTGACGGCCCAAAAGCGACATGAGAAGCCGGGACAGCTGAAACCGATCATCTGCGCAGCCAAGCGCCGAAAGAGAACTCAGCACCCCTGACAACCGAAGGGAGCAGACCCGCGCACCACAGCACCCTTGACACCAAGCGCGCCGTCAAAGAGATCGTCCGGACGTCAGGCGGCTCGGAGGCGGGGGATCACGGACGCTGGCGCGTGCGAGTGAGAACAGCAACAGTGTGCGTGGTACACACGGTGCCGGGCCGTGAGCGAACGTTCGAGCTTTCGCGGGTCAATGACTCGCCGTGATGTCGTCAGGGGCGCCATCGCCCTGGCGACGGTCGGCGCCGGTTCGGTGCTGGTGGGTCGCGAGGCCGCCGCAGCGGCTGCTTCGGGGGCCGGCCGCACCGGATACGACGGGCCGGCATCGGATCGACACCGCATGGCCATCGTTGGCGCGGGTGCGGGTGGCGTGGCTGCGGCCTACTTCCTTGCCGGGGCTTTCGACGTGGACCTATTCGAGGCGAGATCGAAGATCGGCGGTCACTGCGATTCGCACGTAATCGACTACCGGGGACAGCGCCTGACTGTTGATCTCGGTGCCCAGTTCTTTCATCCCGCCACGCACCCCATTTACGTCACTCTGCTGGAGCAGCTAGGGCTCTACGATCCGGCCCACCCCGACACCGACGACACGCTGGTCGCACCCGCCAGCCTGTGCATCTTCCCGACGCCGGGCGGCCCGCCGACCTTTTCATCGTCGCACCCGTTCTCAACGCCTCGTCGCGCGGTCGATTTCGTCAGGTACGCGCAGCTCGCGCGGCAGGCGGTTCTGTCAGATATGCCGTGGGAGACCACGGTTGAGGCGTGGATCCGCCGCCTGCCCGTCGAGCAGTCGTTCAAGAAGGACATCGTGTATCCGTGGACCACGGGGTTGATCGGGTGTTCGCGGGCCGATGCATTGCGGGCCTCGGCGCGGTCGATCCTGCAGACGTTCGCGTTGGAGTTTCCGGCCAACATTGCTGAGGGCGCGACCACATACAACTCGACGATCGGCCTGCAGGGCAACCTGCAGCGCCTGCTGGACCGCAGCCCAACGGTGCGGGTGCACCTCAGCACGCCCGCGCACGCCCTAACGCGTAGGGGCTCCGGCTGGTTCTTGGAGACGCCGGCTGGCCACCACGGGCCGTACCGCTTCGTCGTGTTGAACGCGCCGCCGCTCGCTGGACGCCAGCTGCTGCGAACGCCGCCCGCATTCGCGCACCTCACGGCAGTACTGAACCTGTACGAATACTTTGACTCGCGCATCCTGATCCACACCGACCCGGCATACGTCCAACGTGATCGCAGCAACTGGGCCGTCTACAACGCCGGAGTCGACGGTCGCCAATGCGAAGGCAGCGTCTGGTATGGCGCCCTACACCACAAACTGCCGTCGGGCAGGACGATCGACGTGTTCAAGTCGTGGGCCCAGCGCCGACGCGCCGACCCCAAGCACATCCTGCTGGAACGGCGGTTCAAGCACCCACACATCAGCCGGTCGACGCTCCAGGCCGCCCGAGCGTTGCGTCCGCTGCAAGGACGTCACGGCTTGTACTTCAGCGGCCAGTTCACCACCGGTTTTGACTCACAGGAGTCAGCGATCTACTCCGCCATGAAGGTAGGCGAGTCCTTGGCCCCCCGCAGCAAGACCCTGGCGTCGCTCAAGACGCTTTTGGCTGCGCGTGGACTCGCTGGAATTTCGTACGACCTGTGATCTCCTGCCGCCGGCGCCGACAGTCTGGGAATGCGTGGACAGCAGGTCGCGCTGTCCCTGCTCTCGTCGCGTCGGCGATGGCAACCGTGGGAGAGCGATCGCGCCGTTAACGGTCGCCCGCGTGGCCGGAGCGCAAGCGCCCGCTTGCTCAGCCAGGACGAAAGGAGGCGTCCGGGCGCGGCTCAGACCGACGATCGCGACTAGCCCAGAGCGACAGCCCGGGTCAGTGTGCGTTACCGTTGGATCGGCTATGGCTGGGTGAAGGCGAGGATCCTTGGTGTTAGCAGCTTGGAGGTCTTTGCCCCGAGCGTGGTTCCTGGTTCGATGTAGTCACGCAGTGCGGGAATGAACATACCCTTTAGGGCGGGGTGTCCCTGCGCGCTGGTGTCCTTCTTCGGCGGCACCATCTGATCGGTGATCGGGGTGCAGTCCTGCGACCTGTCCAGCAGTTTCCCGAGGCTGTTGCAGTCACGGGTGAAGTAGTGGACGAAGAACTTGCCGGTGTTCTTCACGGTGTTCGCGTAGCCGTCGGCGGAGCCTTTCAGGGTGGTGTCCAGGACGCCCGCGGGGGAAAGGTATGTTGAGGCGTCGTTGACGCCCAGCCCGACGTAGGTCGCGTTATGGGTTTCGGTGGCGAGGGTGTCGAGCACCGCGTAGACCCGGCCGGAATCGAGCGGAAGTGGCTTTACGATGAACCAGGCCGCCTCCTGCTGGTCGCCGCAGAACATCTTGATGCTGCGGCAGTACGGCCCGCTCCACCCGAGCTCATCTACTGTCTCTACCATGCGCAGCGGGTGGGTGCAGTTGGTGCTCTGAAGGTGCGCGGTGCTGCTAGCGCGGTTGCATACCGCGTCTTCCAGGTTCTGCAGGTCATGTGCCAGGTAGGCCTCGCTGTGCGCCGTGCGTTTCCCATAAGTGAGCAGTCCGTAGCGTCGCACCGGGCCCAGGGAGGACGGGGCACGCACTCGCAGCACCGTCAGCGGGGGGTTGGCCCACCATTTTTTTGCGGCCGTCGGGTTGTCGGGGATCGCGTACCGGAAGAAGGTGTTGAAGTCGAGGGAGTTCTTGCCCATCCCCAGCGGTCCGATCGGACCGTATTTATCCCTGCTCGGAATCTGCGTGGTGAAGATGTCGCGTCCGGGAACCCCCCGGGCCTGCAGAGCGTGGCGTACGGCGTGGTCAGTGGTCGCGCTCGCAGTGAGGATGAGGTACCGCTTCTTTCCAAACGAGTACCCCGACTGGCGCTGCATGACCACGTTGTTCACGACGTCACCCAGCGTCGAGAAGCTGAAGACCCGGTTGGCGTTGGGACGATTGGGCGGGATCGTGGTGAACAAGTACTGCATCGGGATAGGCCGATTGGGGGTGCTCGCCACCTTCTTGTAGTCCTTGGTCATCCAGTGACCGGGCTGGCTCCACACCCATGTCTGCACGCTCATGTACTTCCCGGGAGGCGGCATCGTCCCGTAAATCACGATCGCGTCCCGCGGGTCCATACGGGGCAACGGCGTGTAGCCGGGCCGCACCTTGCCGAACACGTTTGCCGGTGTCGGCCCGAGATACTCGTTCGGCCATGCCTTCACGACCGGAATCACGTACGGGGACGCCGGGTTGTTGCCGAAGCAGTCGTGCAGCGCTGGGTAGGTGTACTTCGGGCAGGCGTCCGTCGCATAGAGGATCGGGTACCCCGGATTGACCTCAAACCCGCGCTTCCTCAAGTCAGCCACCAGCCCCTTGGTGAAGCTGCGAGGCGCGGCCACGTTGGCCCTGGCACTGGCCCCACGCCGCTTGCTCGACGCCGCAACGCCACCCTGCACAAGCAATGCCGATGCTAATCCACCCACAACGAAGGCTGCCACCGTCATCACCAAATACCTGTAGAAGCTTCGTGTCATGGATCAACCAATCGCTGAGCTACTCACGTGGCTAGCCCGCAACATCGCACGGGGCCACCGTAGCCCGCCGATCTGCACCCGCCATCCTGAAAAAGTCGCGCCACACCTCAGTAGTTGTTACGGCGCGTCCCGGAAACAGCAGAGTGCTGCCTTGATCGACTTGCGATCGTCTGGCTACCAGCGCCCGGGCGACCCCATTCATCCCCGTGGCGCTCCGAATCGCACGATCGAGTTGGCGACCGAGCGAGGGCGACGCGACCCGCTGTGGCGACTTGGGGGTGTGACGGGAGATCAGTCCGTTGAAGGTCTCCGGCTGGGCTAGGCTCGCTGAGTGACCTCAGACGAAGATTTCCTCACTTCGTTCGCAGGGCGGCAACTCGGTGGGCCCGAGAGCGATTTCGTGATCGTTGAGTGGACCGATTCCGGCGAGTCCGAGTACGAGTGGATCGCACCGCTGCACGTCCACCATGCTGACGATGAGGCCTGGTACGTCCTCGAGGGGATGCTTCGGTTCCGCATTGACGACGAGATACGGGAAGCCGGTGCTCACAGCGCAGTCATGGCTTCGAAGGGAACTCCGCACGCATATGGGAACGCCAGGCGCGGTGAGCCCGCTCGCTACCTCCTCGTGATGACGCCGAAGATCGCTGCGCTAATCCAGGCGCTTCACGCCCCCGGAGCCGACGACTACGCCGAGATCTTCCGCAGCCACGATTCTGAGCTGCTCTAACTGAGCGACCTGGTCCGATGGGCCCATGGGGTGGTCGCGGACTGCGGGACCGCGGTACGCCCAGCGCCAGGCCGCGCGAGGGACCGCTGCTGTCGGCCCGTCACAGGGCCGACAGCGTGATCCCCGCGAGCATGCACGGTCGTTCAGCTCCTGTCGACCTTGTGCTTCAAGTCCTCGAGCGCATGCTGCGCCTTGTCGAAGGTTGAGTCGAGCTTGCCCTTGAGCTTGCCCTTGTCCTCTTGGCGCTGCCCTTCGCGCTTGGTCTCCTCATCGCCGGTTACGGCGCCGACGGCCTGCTTCGCGCGGCCGACGGCCTGATCGGTCTTTGCGCCCATGGCGTGGCCTCCTGGGTTTCTAGTGGGTTTGTTGCGAACTTACGCCCGGGCTGTGCCACGAACATCCGTGCTGCCCACTGAGGAATAGCCGGGAAACCCCGTGGGGCGAGGGGCGCGGACTGGCGGACGACCCATGGATTCTCTTGAACCGGGTCGCCGGGATCACGGCCCGGGGGAACGTGACCGACCGCAATTCCGCCGAGCCGGCGGACACGAGGGCGCTCCGCATCGTCGACGGCAGCCGCGATCCCGCGGGGCGCGCTCGTGGCGACGAACGGAGGCGCCGGCCCGGCACGGGCAGAGACCTTGTCTGCTCGTCGGGGGTTACTTTCGCTGAGCTGCGATGGAGCCGGGGCGGGGATATAGCCAAGCGATTCTGATCTCGGCGGTGTGCGGCTGGACCTGGACTCGAGGGCGCCACGAGGGCGCTGGGCGTTCTCGTGGCGCTTCTCGATCGGGACGGGGGCGTCGCTACCGCTATTTGGCGGGCTGATAGGCGAGGTGGACGGCGCCGTTAGAATCCTTGGCGCGCCGCAGCCAAAGACTTCCGTTCGTTGCTCGGTGAGTATCTCGACCCCACCCGCCGGCGGCCCGCTCGGCGCGGGTATGGCGTCTGGTGCAGGTATATGAGCGGTCGGATCCGCGAGCTAGATTGCCTGATGTTCGCCGCCACCGGGCCCTTGGGGCCGTGCTGGGTTCCACAGGAGAGCTTCGCGGCCTTGGCCAGCGACTTGGGTGTCGCTAGCAGTGATGGTCAGGTCCCGGGACGAATGTCCGTCGGCTTTGGGATGCGGTTAACGAGCCCGACCGTCTCGCGGGGGTGGACGACTGCCGGCAGGAGCAGCTTAAGCAGGTCCTTCAGGTGGAGCGGATTCAGCAGGTCCTTCGGGTGGACGCCCTCCACCTCCAGGTTGGATCTGAACAGGCCAGCGATGTGGCGTATGTCGAACCTCGTAGGCGAGACCGGAATGACGGGCTTGTCGAGTTGCAGTAGCCCATAGACGGCTTCCATGGCGGTACGCACCGACGTCTCCACCGTGAAGACGCAGTCATCGTCTACCTCCACGAACTGTCCGAGGAAACCCAGGTTGACACAACCGTCCGGGATGACTCTGGGACGGTCGCCGATGGCCCGCGGCATGAACTGGCTCGTGATGTACGGCATGCCCGCCAGTGACACTCTGGCATGGGCGAGGAACTCCTCGGCAATGTCCTCCAGCCCGAGGTGGTGGAGGAACTCGGTCAGGATCTCGTTTCCCGTGCACTCCACCATGGGCTTCTTGACGTAGTCCCCGACGTTGTTACCTCGTAGACCGTATGCCCAGAAGACGTCGACGTTCTCAGGCTGGTTGGGGAAGAACGGCTTGGAGTGGATGAGGAACCCCAAATCCCAGCTGGAATCCTTCACCGTGACGGCACCGCCGTTGCCTCGCCTGTCGCCGCTGGCCTTCTCGATGTGGTCAACAAAGTCCGGGTAGTCGACCAGCGTGACGAAAAATGATGTCCATCGGGTTTTCTCAGGCCAGCTGATGAACTTCTCTGGATGCCCGAACTTCGGATCGAGCGCGGCCAGCTTCTCCCATAGGGTGAACAGGCCGCGGTCGTGGCGGCCGAGGTTCCACGCCAGGGCATTCTCGTTATCGCCGTAGGTGGAGTTCTGGGTCAGTGACCCGTTAGTCAAGAACACCAGATCATCGGCCCCGAGGGCCACCTCCGAGCGCTCCTCCGCCGACTCGATGGTCAAGCCGGTGACGGTGGTTCTGCCGCCCTGCGACTCGACCGCCAGGTCAACAACCCGAGTTCCCAGCGCAAAACGTACCCCGAGCCCTTCCAGCCAGGCAACCAGAGGGCGGATGAGGGAGTCGAACTCGTTGTACTCGGTGTGCAGAATGCCTTCGAGGCGCGGCATCACACCGGTTAGGTGCATGAACCTGAGCGCGTAGCGTCGCATCTCCGTGACGCTGTGGTAGTCATCGAACGAGAGGAACCTGGAGAACATCGGCCAGAAGTTGGACTCGAAGAAGCTCGGCGAGAACCAGTCACGGATGGACTTGTCCTGCAGCTCCACTTCGGGCGTGACGAGCAGGCGCAGAAGCTCCGCTGCCGCTTCCCTCGAAAGCCAAAGCTGCTCGTAGTCGACCTTGTGCCCCCGCTTCTCGATCAGCCGCCAATGTGACGAGATCGGCTCGCGACAGTTGAACTCTCGCGTCTCGTCTAAGACGGTCCGCGCGGGCCGCTTCAGCGACGGCACCTTGCTGTACAGGTACCACAGGCACTCCATATGAGCCTCGAGCTCCCGCTCGCCGCGGCACACGTAGCCTGTCGATGGACCGCCGGCACCGTCCATAGCTCCGCCCGCAACCGCCAGATCCTCATAGACCGTGATGTTGCCCGCCGGCATGTGCGCATCGCTCGCCAGAAACGCCGCCGCGGCCAAACCCGCTATCCCACCCCCGATGATGTAGGCGGTCTTGTGCTCGATGTCTTCGGGAATGGTGGCGTTGACCTGATCGTAGAAGAGCATCCGTCACTTCCTCCTGTGAGAAGGGCCGCAACCCATACAACCTCGAGCGTCGCCTACCGGCTGAAACCAGTCAGCGACAACACCGCGCCCACGAGCGTCTCACCGCCGCCGCGGCCGCACATCGGTAATGCCACCGAGGACCGTGCGGAGGAATACGCACCTGCAGGTAGCGCCACGCTACGAGCACTACTTGCGACAGCGACACGGCGGTGTCCGGGACCTGCTTCGTGTTGCCACACGTCCTTAGCGCCATCGCACCGAACGCCGGTCGGCGCGGAAACCATGCATCTTGCTGGCGACCGCTTTCACGATCTGCGTGGTCCCTGAGCGGACGGCTCCTATGGCGACCGAGCGCTCGTCCGCCGGCGACTCCGTCGTCGCCAACTCAGCGCGAGATCTGGTGCTTGCGGGCGATGTCGTCAGGGGCGCCATCGCCCTGGCGACGGTCGGCGCCGGTTCGGTGCTGGTGGGTCGCGAGGCCGCCGCAGCGGCTGCTTCGGGGGCCGGCCGCACCGGATACGACGGGCCGGCATCGGATCGACACCGCGTGGCCATCGTTGGCGCGGGTGCGGGTGGCGTGGCTGCGGCCTACTTCCTTGCCGGGGCTTTCGACGTGGACCTATTCGAGGCGAGATCGAAGATCGGCGGTCACTGCGATTCGCACGTAATCGACTACCGGGGACAGCGCCTGACCGTCGATCTCCCGTGGTCCACGGATACACGATGTCCTTCTTGAACGACTGCTCGACGGGCAGGCGGCGGATCCACGCCTCAACCGTGAGGGGTCCGCCATCTTCACGTCGGGCGTAAACCGTCGCGGCGTGGTGTAGGTCGAGGTCGTAGCGAGCGGTCTGACTACGATGATCGTCGGCTTGCGCCAGCCGAGCTGGGGAGCACCGCGCAATGCGTGGCCGAGCGCACGAGCACGTGGCGCGATCTGGTGAGCCACGTGGCCTCGCGGTGGTCAAAGACCACCCGACACGCCTGCGAGGGCTGGCTGCGCAACTTAGGCCAACTCGACTCCTTCATAGAGGCGTCGGGTCGCTCGAGCCTGCGGGCGGGATCGGGACTAATCTTGGCCGACATGGAACGTGACGCGCACCGGAAGGGGTGGGTGGCGTCCGCGGTCGTGGCGTGCGTGCTGGGTGTGGCTGCGACGTGTGGTGGCGCGAGCGGCGCATCGCGATCGTCGGCCAGCGGCCAGCGCGCTACGCATGCGCCGGTGCCAGCTCCGTACCGTGCCCTGTACGACGAGGTGAGCGCCGAGATCGGTGCTTACCAGCGGGGGTTGGCCGCGATGCCAAGGCTGGGCGGCAGCCGGCGACGGCCGGTCGCCGGCGCCGAGCTACTCGCCGCGAACGGGAACGGGCTGACGGCGTTGCTGAAGCCGACGACCATCCGAGCAGTGGACATCTCACTGGATCGCCTGCATAAGCTCGGGGTCCGCGGGGTTACGCTCGCGATCAAGGTTCCGATGCTGCTGTCCTGGTTCTCCCGCGACGCTCGTCGGTACAGGGACTTCTACGCCACCGTCGCCCGACATATCCGCGCTCGCGGGATGGCGGTATCCGTCGAGCTGGGCTTCCTGTTCTGCAGCACCCCGTACGCGCGCTGCACCAGGCCGCTGCACGAGTCCTACCAGCGCTTCATCTCCGACACGGCCGCACAGGCTCGGATCGTGCTGGAGCGTGTCCGACCCGACTATCTGACGCTGATGGCGGAGCCAGACACCGAGGCCCAGCTCACCGGCATCCACCAGCTCGACACACCCAGTGGAGCTGCCCGGGCTGTGCGCGAGATGCTCGCCCGGATCGGCTCGCACCGCCACACCAAGATCGGTGCAGGGGCGGGCACCTGGCTGCCGATCAGCTTCGCCCAGAGGATCGCCAAGCAGCCGATCGACTACCTCGATACTCACATCTACCCCGTCGGCCCATTCGAAGCCACCAATGCGGTCTCGATCGCTTCGATCGCCCGCAAGGCGCATCTAGCGCTCGTCATAGACGAGGTATGGCTGTACAAGAGCGCAAGGCCAGGCGTCGAAGGCGGGGTGAGCGCATCGCTCCAGGTCTTCAGGCGCGACATGTTCTCCTTCTGGCAGCCGCTCGACGAACGGTTCCTCGCGGTTACCGCTAGATGGGCGGCCAACGCCGGCGCTGCGTACGTGTCCGCATTCTGGTCCTGGCAGTTCTTTGCCTACCTCACCTGGACTCCCGAACTCGACGCACTGCCCTACTCGCAGCTCACCGCCACCCTGTATCGGGCCGTGACCCCAGCGCTGATTCGCGGGACTGCAACAGACGTCGGGCTGCAGTGGGGCCGCGAAGGCTGAGGATCAAGCTTGCGGCGAGACCGTCGCCTTCGCAGGCCAAGCGGTAGTGCCCACGGTGCCGATAGGTCTTCCCACCTCGCCCGACACATCCGGCGACTGCTCTACACCACCGAACCGGCCCCCACCCGTAGAGAAGAATCGCTCGCTCGAAGAACTGCAACTACCGCACTTCACTTGACATAGGAGAGCCAGAAGCGAGTCGTGCGTGGAAGTTGGTACCCGTTTTGGTCCCGACCTCCGCATTTCTTAGGCGAACTCAGCGCGCACCTCAGCGAACCGGATCCACCGTAGCTAAGCCTAAATGCCCTGCATTTGCGTAACTTCTAATCCGACGGCCGCAGGTTCGAATCCTGCCGGGTGCGAGGCTCTGCTGGCTGGTTCTGTTGGGGCCCCGGGCGCGGCGCTCAGGTGGCGCTGGGTGGGGCGGGGGTGAGGCCGTGGCGGTGCATTACCTCACCGATCGCGGCGAGGTTCGGGGGGCCGCCGACGCTGGCGGCGAGGACCTCGGCGATCTCGCGGAAATAGGCCGGCCCGAAAACGGCCGGGGTTGCGATCGCCAGGAACGTCGCGTCGACGTCGCCGCGGTTCTGAAACCCGTGGATCTGCCCCCGCCGCACGCACACCGCGTCACCGGGCCCGACATCGACCGTCTCGCTGTCGATCGTCCAGGTCGTGGTGCCTTCGAGCCCGTAGATCGTTTCCTCGAAGCCGTCGTGGCTGTGGGGCACCGGCATCCGCGAGTCGGCTGGGACGTAGCACTCGAACAGCGACGCGCTCCCGTTCGAGTCCGCGGCGTCAACCAGGAAGCGCACGCCGAGCGCACCCACCGTGATCGTGTCGTTGCCCGTGGTCTTGTACATGGTGGCTCCTTCCGGGGCGGGGTCCCATTGAGTAAAGCGGCTTGACCAGTGTATACTGGCGCGGATGAGTTTGTCAAGTGGCTTTACTCAAGCGAACGTTGAGCCTGCTCCGCCGCTACCGCTGATCGGCGCACTCTTACGAGTCCCGTTCGAGACAGTGCGCGACCGGATGCTGGCCGGCCTGCACGAGCGCGGCTTCACCGACCTCGTCGCGGCCCACCTGGATGTGTTCCAGTACCCCGGCCCCGAGAACCAGCGCCCCCTGCAGCTCGCAATCCACACGCGCATGACCAAACAGGCGCTCAACTACCTCCTCGGGCAACTCGAGCAGCTCGGGTACCTGACCCGCGAAACCGACAGCAACGACCAACGCTCCAAGCGCATCCGCCTCACCCCCAAGGGACACCTCGCGGGCAGCGCAATCCGCGAAATCGTCCAAGAGGTCGAAGAGGACTGGGAACAGCAACTGGGACCCCGGAAGTTCGGCCAGCTACGCCGCCTGCTGACGCAGCTCTACGCGGTTGCCGCTCCGACGGACGACCGCCGTAAAGGAAGCAATCGGCAAGAGCCGCCAATTTCCCAGCGGGCACTCGTCCCTCCGGGACGCTCCCCGGCGGACTCGTAGGGTCTCGATCCTGCTCCGACAAACCCGCCAGCTCCAGCCTCTCCCGCTCCGATCGCTCACGACGGTGACAGCCAGAATCGCGCACCGGTCCGGACCTCCTCGAGGGCGAAAGTAGGCCTCTCAGCTCTCCGGCCGAGTTGCGATTGCGACTACAGCGTTTCGGTGGTCAACGAGCCGACGGCGATCCCGGTCAGGTGCGCGCCGGTCAGCTGGGCTCCGGTTCCACTCTGGGTCAAGCAGGTGAGATCGAACGATGCTGCACTCGACTCAAGCGCGAGCTGCAGCGTGATCCCGCCGGCGCCCAGGCTGTCATCAGCTCCGCTGTTCAGCTGCCTCCCGTCACTCAGCGTGCAGCTTGTCCGCGCGTAATTCCCTCCAGAGCCACCGTTGAATACGCCGAGGTTGGCGAACACCTCGAGCGGGCGTCCCACCAGCGCGCTTGGGACATGACACGTGAAGGTCGTCCGCTCTTGGGGCTGCAAGTTGCGCAGCGCCGCTTGCCTACATGTGACCGCATCACCGGCGGTGGCAGCCTCGGCCTTGATCGTGCTCCCGCCCGCTAATGCAGCGGTCGCACCGCCGGCAATGATCGCCGTGGCGATGCCGGTCGCGATCAACAGAACCCTTGGAGATTGGGATAGTCGCCCCACTTCCTTCCTCCTTGTCGCGTGGTGGTCCGGCGCACCCCCGGCCAGGCAACTCCGTCGCCCGCGCATCGATGCGCCCAAGAACTACTCCAGCTAACCCCGAACCGGCCATCAGGTTTCGCCGGAGGCGCGAGCCCTCGCAGAAAATGCACAGCAACCGCGCTTCCGCTAGGACTCAATGGTTGCAATCAGGAGTTGCGCGACAGGCCAACAGCAGGCACTACGCCCGCGCCAAGCCGCCGGTCGGCACGACCTTCCGCTTCACGCTTGACATCCAACCGCAGTGCTGCTCACGCGTGACAGCGGCGGTCCTGAGATCCGCGCGAAGCAAGACGCGCGCCATCGATGCGCATTACGCGTCCTGTGATGAAAGCGGGAGCCGCCGGCGACCGCGCCGGGCGCTCCTGGTACCAGCTCTCTATCGGGCGAATCAGAATCTATGGGAGTGGACGTCCGGTGCGTCCCGTGGTTCCGCTCTGACCGCCCAGGCGGAGGAGGGTCTCAGCATCGGTTCGCCCGATCTTCAGCCGGTCGGCCTCGCTGATTGCCAGTGCGTCGAACCATTCGGCGGCGTCGCGCATCCGCTCGAATGGGTAGTCGGTTGAGAACATCACCCGATCGGCGCCGAGCTCGAGCATGGCCCCGAGCAGGGACGGCTTGTGGTAGTTGCCGCTGGTGGTTATGTGGAAGTTCTCGCGGAATACGCGGCGCGGGGAACGCTTCAGCTCCACCTTGGGGTTGTGGGAGATTCGCTGCTCCAACCGGGCCATCGCGAACGGCAGCTGCTCGCCGAGGTGCCCCAAGATGATCTGCAAGTCGGGCAGACGGTCAAACAGCCCGCTGGTGATCAAGCGGAGTGCATGGGTGCCGGTCTCCACGGCGAATGCCCAGCTCGGCCCGAGCAGCTCCTCGCGCCCGCTGTAGATACCGGCATTGGCCGCGAGTGGGTTGCGCGGGTGCAGGTAGAACGGGACCTCGAGCTCAGCGAAACGCTCCCAGAACGGGATGTACTCGGGCCCGTCATAGTAGGCGCCGCTGCCGTCGGGCATGTCGCTGTAACCGTTGACCAGCACGCCTCGGAACCCGAGCTCGCGCACGCCGCGCTCCGCCTCATCGGCGGCTCCCTGAGGATCTTGCATCGCAACCGCCGCGAAGCCGGCGAACCGCTTCGGGTGCCGCGCGACGATCTCCGCCAGAGCGTCGTTTGCTCTGCGTGCGATCAACGACGCCTTCGACGAGTCGGGAATGCCCTGTGCACCATCCGACCCAAGGGACAACACCATCACCTCGATCCCGAGCTCATCCATCTGCGCAAGGGCTCATCGAAGTCCTCCAGCCGATCCAGGACCCCCCGCCACTCCTTCGGGTCCCAGCCGACACCCGTGATGCAGTCCTCCAACGCCACCGTGACGAAATGTTCCTCCAGCCCGATCTTGCCCTCCACCGACGTTCTCCTCCTGCGACCACGTTGAATCGTGCCGGCGAAGAGCCTAGAACTGCCGGGCCGCAGACGCAGCGGTCCAAAACGGGTCGACGGCTGCAGACCTCCGGCTTCCCGTCGAAGAGCAGCCGCGTAAGCCCGATGGAGCTTGCCCGCCGGGGCCCGTGACGCGAATCCCGCGCGAAGGGTTATAGGGTCTACCGATGATCATCTCGACGATGAACGACCTGCCTGGCTACGTGATCGAGGAGGTCCTGGGCGAGGTGTTCGGGTTGACGGTCCGCTCGCGCAACGTCGGCTCTCAGGTCGGCGCGTCGTTGAAGTCGCTCGTCGGTGGCGAGCTCAAGGGCATGACCAAGATGCTCGCGGAGGGCCGCGAGCATGCGACCCAGAGGCTGATCGAGGAGGCCGAGGCGAAGGGCGCGAATGCGGTAATCGCGTTCCGCTTCGACACGTCGGAGCTGGGCTCGACTTGGACGGAGATCTGCGCCTACGGGACGGCGGTGACGGCCCGCAAGGCTTGACCCGAACTTCTCGCTCAGGAGCAGCGTCTAGATGCTGCGTACACGGGATTCCAGCGTCTCCCGGGCCCTCGCCAAGCAGACGACGAGGCCCCCGTTACGTCGTAAACGGGGGCCGGTGCCGTCACCGAGTCCTTATGGACGAATGCGGATGATCGTCTTCCCCTTGCGTCGCTCGCTGGCTGCTCCTGTGTTCACGCGACCATCCGGGGCACCCGCTTGCCGTCAATGCGTCCATCGATCGGGCCGATCGCCTCGACGTCGCCGTCGTCGTGGATGATCACGCCGCCGTGCTCGGCGAGCACCTGACGAGCATGCTTGGGTCCGAGCAGCAGCGCCATCTTTGAGAGGGTCTCTGCCTCGAGCGCGCTGTCGCCGATCGCAGTGGCGCCGACCAGCCCGGTCCATGCCGGACCGCCGGTGCTCGGATCCAGCAGATGGTGGCCGAAGCCTTCATCGCGGTTTCGCCAGATGCGGACGTTCAAGCCGGAGGTAGCCACACCCCCCTTCGTGAGGCGCACCACGCCGATCGATTCACCGCTGATCGGGTGCTCGACAGCGATCTCGTACGGCTCGAGCTGCGCCCCGACTCCTCCTACCGCGATGTCCCCGCCGCAGTCGATGACGAACCGCGTGTACAGCCCGAGGCGGTGCGCCACGGCGTCCGCGCAAAGGCCCTTGCCGGTCCCTCCCGTGTCGATCATCAGGCCGGGCGGACGGACGATCACGCCCGCCTCCTCATCGACCGCGATCGCTCGCCACAGAGCCTGCGGATGCGGTCGGGCGGCACGGCGCGTCGGCGCGTGGGCCAGTGCCTCCTTTAGCGGGGCCGGGATCGCACCGTCCAGTGAGCTGGAGTAGCCGCTACGCTCGAGCGCTCGCACGAGTGTCGGGTCAACCAGCCCGCCGCTTCGGTTCGCCGCCCACACGCCAGCGCTCACCGCTGCTCGGAGCAGAGCAGAAGCGGCGACCCGGGAGCGAGGATCTCGGTTGAGCGCGGAGAGCTCGCTCTCGGGCGAAAACCGGGACAGCCGGTGAGCGAACGCGAGCACGAACTCGCGCTCACGATCGGCCGCTTGCGCGGGTGGCGGCGCGCCCGGGTGAAGCGGACGGCCGATGAGCAGGCGGACGTCGCTGCCCATCGCGGGGAACGTGTAGTCGAGCTCACCAGCCATCAGATCACGGGTAGATCTGGTCGCCTGTCTGCTCGTCGGTGACGATGATCGCTCCGGCTGGGCATGCCTGGGCGGCTTTGAGGATTGACCCGTCGCTGCCTTTGCCGGTGACGACTGCGATGTCTTCGATCGCGAAGACTTCGGGTGCTGCGAGCGCGCAGTCGCCGTGGGCGGCGCACGCGAGCTCGTCGATGTGGGGAATCAATGTCATGCTGCGTTCCTCTCGTGGTTGTTGGTCCTGGCCGCGTCGTGAATCCGTTGGCGAAGCTCTGGGAGCGCGCGCGGGCGTCCGACGAGCAGCGCCGCAACGGGCCGATCGTTGTGGGTGAAGAGTGCGGTGAAGTCTCTGGCAGCGGGCTGCCCGTCGATCTCGAGCCGATCGGCGCCGTAGGTGTCGCCAACGAACTGGATCCGCACACCGTGCTGGTCGCTCCAGAAGCTGGGTGGAGCGGCAGCGGGCTTCTGCAGGCCGAGCATCGCCCGTGCCGCGCTGGCGCCTTGGCGGGCTGCTGCCTCCCAGTGCTCGGTGCGGACATAGGCGTTGCGGCGAGGTTCGAAGTGGGCGCTGGCATCGCCCGCCGCGAAGATGCTGGGAATAGCTGTGCGTCCGGCGGCGTCGACGCGGACGCCCCCTTGATCGAGCTCGCTGTCGCGCAGCCAGGAGGTCGTCGGTTCGGTTCCGATCCCGACGACGAGCAGGTCGCATTCGATCCGGCGCCCGTGCTCGAGCTCGACGGTGTGCACGGCCCGAGCGCCGTGGAAGCGTGCGATCCGCGCGGAGAGCACGAGCTTGATCCCCTCCCGGCGGTGAAAGTCAACGAACCACTCACCGAGCTGTGGTCCGAGGATCGCCTCCAGGGGGGTCGCCGCCGCCTCGATGATCGTCACGGTCGCGCCGAGCCGCTTTGCCGTTGCCGCGACCTCTTGACCGATGAAGCCGGCTCCGATCACGATCAACCTTGGTCTCGTGGAGAGCGCCTCGCGCAGTGCGCGGGCGTCGTCGCGCGTGCGCAGTTCATATACGTTTTCGTAGCGCTCGGTGCCCGGCAGGCGACGTGGCGCGCTGCCCGTGGCGATCAGCAGCTGCTCGAACGGGACCCTGCGTCCGCTCGCCAACTGGATCTCGCGCCGCGGGGCGTCGAGTCCGGTTGCGCGCTCGCCGAGCAGCAGCTGTACGTCATGCTCGGCATACCACGGCTGCGGCCGGAACTCGAGCGCCCGCTCGTCCACCTCGCCGGCGAGAAACTCCTTGGACAATGGTGGACGGTCGTAAGGTGCATGGGGCTCCCGTGCGATCACGCGGACCGCTCCGTCGTAGCCGTTGCGGCGCAACGTTTCGCTCGCGCGTTGGGCAGCGAGACCGCCGCCGGCGATCACGACTCCGGCCCGGCGCCGGCCATTGGACGTCGAAAGGCTCATGGCCAAAGCATCCGACGCAGCGGTGAGCCACTGGTAAGACACGCGTCAGAAGCCGCTTACTCAGCACGCGCCGCAAACACGCGGACGACGCACAAGAAACGCCCGCAACGCTCGATCAACCCAGGAAACCCGGCCTAGCTAAGCGCCTCGGTCGAGACCCTCTCTGCTCGACGGCTGCGCGCCCGGTCAGCACGATCACTGGCCGGTTCCGGCATCCGCGCGGATCGCTCCAAGCATGTCGAGCCCGGTCTTGCCGGGCAGAGCAGGTCGAGCAGCGCGAGCGCGCAGTCGCCGGTCAACGCGGCGGCCTCGCCGCGCTCACCGTCGTGGGAGACGGTGACGGCGTGCTTTCGGCCCGCAGGCCCTGCTCGATGAAGCTCGCCGATGTCTGCTCGTCCTCGACGACCAGGATGCGCGTTTCAAGCCGCACCTTATGCGCCGCAGGGCGGATCGGACGGTAAGTGCCTTCTGAACCGGTCCTTACCGTGCTCTTGACGGGTCCCCTCACGATGGTGAGCGTCAATCCACCCGCACCCACATTCGAGCGCACGAACTCGAAGGAGAAGCGGTGAGAACACGAACCATCGCAATCATCGACCGCTGGCGGCACGTTGCCGGGCTACGACACATAGTCCGAGTGCCGTCCACGCGAGCCGTCCACGACAACAAGGAGCGCGACGGCTGACGACGCCGAGGGCGCCCGGTCTCAAGACCGAGCCCTCCCAGGGCCTCAATCAGAGATGACTGACAAGCCTCCATCACAGACGACAGACAGAGCAGAGATGACTGACAAAACCCGGATCACGATCGCCGCCTTGACGACCATGCTGCTTCTCGGCGCGATGTCCGTAGCCGGAGCGCTGACACACGCGGGAACGCCCGTCGTGGCGGCCACGAGCAAAGCGCCGTCGGCCGCAATCTCGGCGCCACATGCGGTCCCGCTGCAGACGACCGATCAGACAAACCATGACTGAGCAACCCGCATCCAATCCCCAAACCCGATCGACGCCCGTCGCAAGGACAGGCCACCGGCGGCCATCGCTGTACCGCACCGTGCTGAGCCTCGGGATCGCGGCAGTCGTCGCCGCCTGGCTTCCGTTCTCGATGTTCTACATCACCGCCGTCAACAAGCGAGCTACGCCCGTAAGCGCGATCAGCGCGCCGCACTCCACCACCGGCACGACCCGCGTGGTAACGACCGCGTCCGGGGCCACGCAGGTGGTCTCCGCGAGCGCGTCCCCTGGCGCCGCGTCAACTGGCACTCAAGCCGCTACCCCGATTCCCGTAAGCACCCGGACCTCCTGAGCACCCCATGGTCGACCCCACCCATCAGGTGTTCTGGTTCGCAAGCCGTGCGTTCGGAATCGTCGCGATGCTGCTGCTCGGCGTCTCGGTCGCGGTCGGCCTGGCGATGTCAGGCCGACTCGCGCACCGCGCCGGGCTGCCGGCAAAGCTCAAGCACTTTCACGAGTCGGCCACGCTGGTGACGCTAGGCCTGATCATGGCTCATGGCGGACTGCTGCTGTTCGACTCCTATCTCCGTCCTGGCCTAGCCGGGATCACGCTCCCATTCGCGCTCTCCTACCGCCCGCTGTTCACCGGCGTCGGAATCATCGCGGGCTGGCTGGCGGCGATCCTCGGGCTCAGCTTCTACGCGCGCAAGAGAATCGGCGTCAAGACCTGGCGGTTCATGCACCGTTTCACGATCGTCGTGTACCTGCTTGCGCTGGTCCACGTGATCGGGTCGGGCACCGACGCCCGAAGTCCCTGGATGATCGCGCTGCTGACCGTGCTGACTGCGCCGATCGTGTTCGCGTTCACCTACCGGATGCTGCCGAGCTCCTCCCGGCGGCGCCCGGCGGCCGCTCGCGGCGCAACCGTCGAACGAGCCCCCGCGATCACAGGCATCGCATGATCGCCGGCGCCCGTAGCCATGACGCGTCGCGGATCACGTCGTGACGCGGGCGTGGGCGGGTGTCGAGGTTGCGGCCTCTACCGCCCTGTCGCGACACGAAGCCGCGATCGATCGTCGCAACACGCGCCCGTGCTCGTCGCGCGTTAGCCGTCGGTGGGGCCTGTGGGCTTGAAACCTCAATACCAGGACCCTCGTCATTCGACCGCTCCCGGACACACGCGGTCACGAAGCCGTACCCGCCTCCCATGCCGGTGCAAGCACGAATGCGGGTCTCGACCTGCGCGTTGCGACGGACCTGCTCGTCGCCCAAGAGCGCAACTCAGCTTCGACCGCTTAGGCGACGTCCAGATCGCGGCCTTTGCGGTCGTGAGAACTGCGCGGTTGCGGTAGCGGAAGCATCGTCCGATCAGTTACGGCCGGCGCTCGAGCTCTTGTGCGGCCCTCGGCCGGGGGTGACGGCGGGAGCCTGAGAGGCGAAACCGGCCGGTCAGGCGCGGGCTAGCGACAGCAGCGCGTCGAACTCGTCCCGCAGGCCGCGCTCGAGCGAGTCGACGTCGGGGTTGGAGGCACGGTCGAGGTTGACGCCGAACACGAGCTCGCCGTCGTAGGAGATGATCGCGATTCCGATCGCGTGGTCCTTAAACAGAGGTACCAGCGGCACGATCCTGCGCAGCCGCGAGCCGAGCGCGTACAGCTGGAACTGAGGCCCTGGGACGTTCGTAATTGTGAGGTTGCAGAGCCTCGTCGAGTACAGCGTCTCGGCGATCACGCCATGGACCACGGGCGGCAGGACGCCACTGACGCTGATGATCGTCGAGGCTCCGAGCGCCGCGCTTCCGGACTTGAGCTCGCCCGCGGCGGCGCGGGTCGCCTGGTAGCGGCGACGGCGATCGGCCTCGCCGATCGGCAGCTCGACGAAGAGTGAGCTGACCTGGTTGCCAAGGCTCTCGTGGTCCTCGCCGCGCAGGTTGACGGGCACCATTGCCCGCAGCGGCGGGGCGAGCGGCTCGCCGCGGCGCTTGAGCAACGTCCGTAGCGCTCCGGCGCAGGTCGCGAGCACGACGTCGTTGACCGTGCCGCCGAGACGCTCTTTGACTTGCTTGACCTCGGACAGGTCGAAGGGCACCGACACGAACCGCCTGGTTGAGCCGATCGGGACGTTCATGCTCGATCGCCGAGCGCCCAGCACCTCGTCTTTCCAGAGCACCTCGCCCATAGCGGCCGTGGCCTGCCCGGCCTTCAGAAGCCGGCGCGGGTGCCGCGCCGTGCGAACCGTCTCGTCGAAGACGTCGTGAGCGGCCGACAGCGCCGACGGCATCCAGCCCAGCAGGCGTGAGTGGGGGTCCTCCGTGCGGTCCGAACCCGCATCTTCGGGAGCTTCGCGCGGGACCGAGTTCGGCTCGGCGTCGAGCAGGATGTGGCCGATGTCGACCGAGCCGACGCCGTCGATCATCGCGTGGTGGGTCTTGGTCGCAAGCATCCACTGCCCGTCCCGCAGCCCGTCGACGAGCGTCATCTCCCACAGCGGCCGCGAGCGGTCCAGGCGGTGCGACCAGAAGTCACCCAGCCAGTCGTCGACCTCCTCGTCGCCGCCCGGAGCCGGGAGCGCGGCTTGGCGAACGTGAGCGCTCAGGTCGAATGCCGGGTCGGCAACCCACGCCGGCCGCTGGAGGCCGTGCACGCGCTCCTCCGAGAGCCGCATGTGGAAGCGAGGGAGGTGGCCGAGGCGCTCGTCGAGCAGCGCCAGCAGCCCGTCGAGCGACGGCGGGCCACCGGTCTCCGGCAACGGCTCGAAGATCAGCGCGCCGCCGATGTGCATCGTCGCGCCGTCCTCGTGCTGCTCAAGCTCGAGGAACGTGGAGTCCAACGAACTGAGCCGTTCCTCGGTCTGCTGCATGCAGCGAGGCTATGGCGGACGGTCGTGCCGACGCCAGCGTGTAACGCCACACACTCGCCACCGCGAACTACCGATTCGGATCAGCGGCGGCTGCGGTCGCGCGCGACGCTGCGTCCACGTAGCGTCGAGATGTGGACGATCTTCACGGAGCGAATGCGCTACTGACCGGTGCGTCCGGCGGGCTCGGACGGCATCTCGCGCGTGCGCTCGCGGCGCGAGGGGTCCGGATTGCCGCCTCGGGCCGCCGGATCGACCCGCTCGAGCGGCTGTGCCGCGAGCTTCGCCGCGACGGCGCGGTCGCCGAGCCGGTGATCGCCGACCTCTCCGACCGCGAGCAGACTGCGGGGCTTGTGGAGCGCGCGGAGGCGATCGTCGGGCCGCTCGACCTGCTGATCACTAACGCCGGGCTCGAGCCGCCGGGCGCGTACACGGCGTTCACCGACGCGGAGGTACTCGAGGTCGCCGAGGTCAACCTGCTCGCTCCGATGCTGCTCGCCCGGCACGCACTGCCGGGCATGCTCGCCCGGCGCCGCGGCCACGTCGTAATGATCTCCTCGCTCGCAGGCCGCGGCGGTAACGCGTTCAACGTCCCCTACGCCACCACCAAAGCCGGACTCCTCGGCTGCGCACGGTCGCTCCGCGCCGAGCTCGAGGACACCCCCGTGAGCGCGAGCGTGATCTGCCCGGGGTTCATCGCCAACGACGGGATGTATGCCGACATCCAGCGCGAGTTCGGGATCAATGCCCCAGTCGCGCTGCGCGCGGTCGACCCCGACCGGGTCGCAAACGCGGTCCTGCAAGCGATCAGCCACGACCGGCCGGAGATGCTCATAACCGGCTGGCCGATGCGACCGCTGCTGGCGATCCAAGAGCTCGCCCCGCGGCTCACCGCGCGTGTGATCGTCGCCACCGGCGCACCGAAGTTCTTCCGAACCGTCGCCGAGCTCGCCGGTCGCGGGCCCGAGGTTGGACGAGCCGAGAGTGCAGACCAGACCCGCGGCGCCCACCCGCAACGGGCCGGCCGCGTAGGGTCGCGAACCACTCCTTGATGGTCGGCGCCTGGCGCCGCAGGCCAGCCCTCATGAACGTGGCAGTCTTGTCCCGCCAACGCCAGAACAGCTGCGGTCCGGCGGCCGACCGCGTCGTCAGCAAGGCGATCGCCCGCTCCACGCATGCCGAGCGTGGAAGCAGCCGTCCGTGAGCGAAGGGCTCCGACGAGTTGACACATTGTAAATATCGTGGTCTAGTGGTCGCGTGATGATCGAGGGGTTGAGGGGCGAAGCAGCGATGCGTGCGCTCTGTGCGGCCGCGTTGATCGTGTCGGCGGTCGCGATTAGCGGGGCGGCGGCCCTCGCGCGGGCCGGATCAGGAAAGACCACGCTCGAGGTCGCGACTCACGTGTTCGGCCGGCGCTACTGCGAACTGGTGCTTGTGCATAAGCACGGCCACGTGATTACCGCTGACGTCTACAACACCTACGGCCTCAACAAATGCCCTAACGCGGCGTGGAACGCGATCGACACGACCGCCGTCGCTAAGGCCAACAGTGCGCTGGTCGCGCTGCGGAACGGACCCCGGTTCTGGGCGATGAACACGATCGAGAAGTATCAGCAGGGTAGGCCGCTCGTAAAGGATCTGGGCGGCCTGCAGATGACCGAGGAGGCGGTCCTGTCGGCGACCAACCTCAGCACCGCGCCGTACACGATCCATCGGGTAGACCGGGCAACAACGTTTATCTACAACGCGGGACAGACCGTCTACGAGTTGCACGGCAGCGACGGCTCGAGGTGGGTGATGCAGTCCTGGAGCGAGCAGATCGACTCGACGCTCAATGTCGGTCAGCTGGCGGGGCTCGGCTCGCGTTTGACGCTGCCAGCCGGATGGAGTTACCACGTCGTGCACCTGACGCGGCAGCTACGTGTCGTAACGGTCAAGACCGCGGCTGAGGTGCTGCAGGACAACTTCGGCGATACCTACTCGAGGGTGACTCACTCGCCCACACGGGTCGCAACAGCAGACAAAAGCCCGGGGTAGTGCGCGGAGTTATCCGTCGCCCACTCTCGAGTGTTCGGGGGCCGGCGTCCCGCGGTCGCTTGTCCCCCTGCCGCCTCGTGGCGTCCCGAGTTGCTCTGGCTCGGCCGCTCGCACGAGCTGCGCGCGTTGACGGCGAGATCCGGCCGCCGGCTCTCGCGGTCGGTCCGACCCCTCACACCTTCTCGAGCACGAGCCGGTAGTGGTCCATCAGCTCCCGCTCAAAGCAGGCACTGTTCGAGCTGACACCCGAAGTGAAGGCGAACCGGAAGTTGGGGTCGGTCAGCCAGCGCGGAACGAGTCGGAGCTTCGTCAAGAGCATCCTGGGGTTCCGCGACTCGGTCCGCATGTCCCACTGGCGGATCGTCTCGATGTAGTCCAGCCGCCCGCTCTCGGCGGAGACGAGCCGGAAGCTTGGTTCGGCACAGCGGATGACCTGCTCCTTCCCGAACGGGAGGAACGAGCCCGGGAAGGCGGCCTGCATCATCGCCAGGTACCACGCGTCGGACTCGCGCGGCGCATTCCGGTCGACTTCGTCAACGTCGATCATGTTCCGCCCGAACACCATCGTCTGCAGGTAGAACCGGCCCTTGGTGGGCAGGACGTCCGCGACCGCTGTGAAAAAGCGGCGGTAGACCTCCTCCTGACGGCCCTCGCGGTAATCGTCGGGGGAACAGAAGTGTTCGAACGCCCCGAGGCTCGCGGCCGCGTCGAACGGGCCGAAGCGCTCGCGGGTCACTTCGCGCGCGTCAGCGAAGTGGACATCGAGGCCGTGGCGGCGGCAGGCGGTCACCTGGGCCGAGGACAAGGTCACGCCTAGGCCGGTCGCGCCGATAAGCCGGATGTAGTCGAGCAGCCCTCCCCAGCCACATCCCAGGTCAAGAACCCGCCGTCCCGGCTTGATCGCGATCTGCTCGGCCACGTACTCGTGCTTGCGTCGCTGAGCCTGCTCGAGCGTCAACGAGAAGTCGCCGTCGTACTTGGCTCCACTGAAGTCTGCGAGCTCCCCCAATGCGAGGCGGATCACGCGGTCGGTCAGCGAATAGCTGAAATCGAGGTCTCTTCCCCCGGCCATGACAGCGGATCCTAATTCCAGACGCGCCCTCGAGTCGCGCCGGGGGAGCTAGACCAGTTCAATGCTCGTCGCCGAGTGAAGGAGGGGCGAGTAGATTGCAGCGCACTCGACGCGAGAGGAGCTGACATGGCGGACGGCCGACTAGCGCAGAGCCGTGTGGGCGTGCTGGGCAGTGGCGAGGTCGGGCGGCGCCTGGCAGCCGGGTTCTCCAGTCGCGGCCACGATGTGATGATCGGATCTCGTGATCCGGGCAAGCCCGAGCTGCGCGAATGGCTATCCGGCGATGGCGCCGGCATCAAAGCCGGCACGTTCGCCGAGGCCGCTGCGCACGGCGAGTTGCTCGTGCTGGCGGTGCTGGGGAGCGCGGCGGAGGAGGCGATCGCTGACGCCGGCCCCGAGAGCTTCAGCGGCAAGGTCGTGATCGATGCCATGAACCCGCTCGATTTCTCTGGGGGCTTCCCGCCCAGCCTCTCGATCACGGGCGAGGACTCGCTCGGCGAGCGCGTCCAGCGTGCCCTGCCCGACGCCAGCGTGGTCAAAGCGTTCAACACGATCGGTAGCCCGTATTTCGTGGATCCCTGCTTCAGCGAGGGTCAGGCGACGATGCTGATCGCTGGAGACGACGAGGACGCCAAGCGCACCGTCGGTGACGCGCTCGCCGACTTCGGGTGGTCCGATGTGGTCGACATCGGCGGGATCGAAGGCTCGCGGGAGCTCGAGGCGATCTGCATCGCGTGGGTCAAGATCGGTGGCCTCCGCGGGTCGTGGGACCACGGGTTCGCCCTGCTGGTCGGTTAGCTAAGCCCTCGTCTGGACACCTTTTCGCACGGAGGGGCCTCTCGCCGGTTCGGGCAAGGTGCTCGTCGCCGGAGCGACGCGGGATTAGGGTCGGCCAGATACGGTCGCGGCGTGTATCGAGCCCTTGTCCGGCGGCGGGTGGTTTCGAACCTCGCGCGCCTGAGCGCCGGGGACTACGAAGCGGTGGTCTCCCGGCTGGCCTCCGATGTCCACCACGAGAAAGTCGCGCGCGCGTGCGAGCAGATGGCCGCCCTTGGCGTGGAGGAGGCAGCGGCAGCTCCGATAATCGATTAGCTCCCAGCTACGCCGCGCAAGCGGAGCAGAGGTCGCGCCAAGACTCTGTGAGCAGCGCGTGCAGCGATTAGCATTCCCATGTGGACATCGGCGCTATGAGGGCATCGCCGATTGGGCAGCTGGTACCGATCTCCGGGACCGACTGGCGGACCGGTAGCCCGTACCGCTACGTCGCCTACGTTCCGGACCCGTTGCCGGCCACGGTAGTGCTCGCCGACGCCACGCGGACAGCGCTCGGGATCGCCGGCGAGAAGCTCGCCCGCCTTGACAAGACTGCGCGCAAGCTCGGCCGCGGAGCGACCGCACGCGATGCCGCTGCTGCTCCGCTCTTCGAGGATGGCGCGTCGCTGGTGCCGGCGCTCGACTGGGCAAGCGGCAAGCCGTTGACCGCCGGGCTCGTCCACGGATTACAAGCAGCGGTCGTCCAAGGTAGGCGCGGCGACTCGGGAGATGCGGGGTGGTTGCGCCGAGGCGCCGTATTCCTCGGTGCCGATGCCGGTCCGATCGAGCGCTCGCGATTCGTGCCGGCCCCGCCCGGACGGATCGCTCGTGGGCTCGAGGATTGGATCGGCTGGCTGAACCAGACGGACGCACACCTGTCGCCGATCATCCAGGCGGGCCTTGCCCACTATCAGTTCGAAACCCTTCACCCTTACTCAGACGGGAACGGCCGTGTGGGCAGGCTCGCGATCGTGCTCGCGCTCGTGCGGCGCAGGGTTCTGCGCCACCCGATCTTGGCGATCTCGCCGTGGCTCGACGGCTGCAGGGCCGAGTACCAGGATGGCCTGCTCGAGCTCAGCCGAAGCGGCGACTGGGATCGCTGGCTGGTGTTCTTTGCGGCTGCCGTTGGTGGTGCTGCCGAGATGACCCGGCGACGTCTGCAGAAACTCCCCGAATGCCGGCCGCACCCGGGTTACCCGAGGCGCACGGCGCCGGTTCGCGGCGCCGCTCGCGGTTGGCGCAGCGGAGCTGACTCGGCGCCGAGGAGCATCGTGACCGCCGTGCTCGCGGCGTTCGCGCTGGCAGCCTGCGGCGGCTCGAACAGCTCGAAGACGGTCGCGGGAGTAAAGGGAGCGAGCGAGGTCGTCGCCTCGCCGATCTCGACCGCCGGAGCTAACCCGTTCACCTCCAGCGTGGGGACGGACAAGAGCGGGGTGAAGCCTCCGGCCGGCGCGGCTAGCACCAGCGGTGGTCCGGTCCGGTATGTCGCATCGCTGCCCGGGCTCTACGGTGGAACCCGCAACTACAAGAGCTGCGACGCCCAGAAGCTCATCACCTTCCTTCAGCAGAATCCCGCCAAAGCCAAGGCGTGGGCGTCAACGCTTGGGATCTCGACCGCCCAGATTCGCGGGTACGTATCAGCGCTCACGCCGGTGCTGCTGCGCACCGACACCCGAGTAACGAACCACGGCTATGTCAACGGGGTAGCGGACCCGATCCAGTCCGTGCTCCAGGCTGGGACGGCGGTGTTTCTCAACCGATACGGCGAGCCCGTCGTGAAGTGCTACTGCGGCAACCCGCTGACGCCGCCGGAGCTGCTCGCCAGGCCCGTGTACACCGGCTCGCTGTGGGCCAGCTTCACCACGATCAACATCACGATCATCGAGCCGTCGCCGCGGCCGATCAACACGTACACGCTGTACGACCCAAACACGGGCACGCTGTTCAGCCGCACTCCGGGGATCGATGGCCAAGACAGCCCGGCCGTCAACACCGGCCCGACGACCACCCCGAGCCCGACGCCGAACACGCCGTCGACGCCTTCGCAGCAGACATCGACCGGGGGCTCGGGCTCAAACACCCAAGCGCAAACGCACTTCGCCGAAAACCCGTCCGTCTCTCTGAGCCCCAACCCGGTGGTCCAGGGCGACACGGTCACCCTCAGCGCCGCCGGCTTCGCGCCCTACGCGTCCCTTCAGATCACCGTCAACCGGCCCGATGGCGTCGTCGAGCACTACTCGGTCACCGCCGACATTTCCGGGGCGGCCCAGTACTCGTTCTCGAATGCGGCCGGAAACGCCCCGGTGGGCGCCTACAACGTCACCGTCACGGATCTCGCCACCGGCGCCTCCGGCTCAGCTTCGATCGACGTCGTGGCGCCCCCGAGTAGCTCCGGCGCCGGCCCGAACGGCCCGACCACGACCTGACAGAGCGGGTCTGGGCCATGCGGCGGGCCGTCGCGCGTAGCCGCACGATGCTTACCGGCGCGTGTTCACGGCGCCGGAGACGGCCGCGAGCAACATCAAGTCGGGCGCCATCTGCACGCAGGGCACCGGCTGCAGCGCCGACCGCGAGCTGGGCGACTTCATGTCGATCGCCCACGACGCCTCTGGGAACGCGCTGATCGCATTCGCCTCCGTTCCGTCGAGCGGCAACTCCGAGATCGAGTTCACGAAGCAGACGTCTGGAACGACAATCGGCTGACGCCGCCACCGCGCAGCGCTGCGCGGAGAACGCGCGGCTTGGCGAACGCACCGAGAATCAACGGCGCGATCGAGACGTCGATCTCGTCCACCAGCCGCGCGGCCAGGTACTGGTTGACCACCGACGCGCCGCCGGCCAGCCAGATGTCGTGTCCCCGCGCCGCGGCCTTCGCCTGCGCGAAGGCAGAGTCGATTCCGTCGCTGACGAAGCAGAAGGTGGTTCCGCCCGCCATCTCGACTGGCTCGCGGGGGTGATGCGTGAGCACAAATACGGGATGGTGGTAGGGCGGATCCTCGCCCCACCAGCCTCGCCACGACTGATCCGGCCATGGACCCCGAACTGGCCCGAACATGTTGCGGCCCATGATCGTGGCCCCGATATCGGCCCGGCGCCCCTCCGTTCTGCGTCGTGGTCCTGCTGCCAGAGACTGCTGGACCGAGCCAGGTTAATCGGCTACCGGTATCCCTCAGGCGGCAAGCTCCCCGCGCGCTTCAACCGCAGCGGCGCATGCCGCATGAAACATAGGCAGAGCGCTCTGATGCAGCTTAGGCTCGCGAGCGATCGAAGTAGTTCGCACGCCGGTCAACTCGATGACCACGATCGGCTCGTAGACGCCGATGCGATCGCCGCACTGCACGCACTCCGCGAACCGATAGCTGTCCATCCACTTGAGGATGGATCTGGGTCGAGCTACCCGCATAGGTAATAGCTACGTGATCTGCGGTTGGTTAGGAACCTTCATGGTCGCTGGCGCGGTCCGAAGCTGGAGGGCGCTGGTTTACTCGGACTCTCCGAGGGCGCATGCAGTTGGTGGGGGTCGGGAGGTCCTGGCAGCTGACCGGAGCCCAGCTGCCGACCGGGAGTTTGTGATGAGACATGTGAGAGATGGGGCTGCGATCGAGCAGTCGAGTCGGGCGCTTGAGTTGGCGAACCGAGTAAGGCGCGCTCGCGCTGAGCTCAAAGCGCGGATCGCTGATGGCCAGCTCGGGGCCGCGGAGGTCATTCTGACCTGTCCGTACGGGACGGCCACCATGCCGCTTGCCCAGTTGCTGGCCAGTCAGCGCGGGTGGGGTGATGCCCGCTGCCGGGCGTTCCTTGCCCGAGCTTCCGTGCATGAGCAGAAGGTGATCGGGTCGCTGACCGAGCGTCAGCGTCGGGTGATCGCCTCGCTGCTGACCCACGCCTCCCGTGGCGTCGAGCTCGATGGAGCAGCCGGGTGACGATGTCAGCCCACGAGCCAGGCCACCCGCTCACGATTCTGGTGGCCGATGACGATGAGGACGACTGCGAGCTGATCCGCGACGCGCTCGGGGAGCCGCAACTGGCCGAGCACATGAGGTTCGTGTTCGACGGCCAACAGCTGATCGACTACCTGCGACACCAAGGGCGCTACGCGACCGCGCCTAGCGAGGCGCCGCCGCCCGGGATCATCCTGCTCGATCTGAACATGCCCACGAAAGACGGCCGCGAGGCGCTAGCCGAAATCAAGTCCGACGAGTCGCTGCGGCACATTCCCGTCGTCGTGCTGACGACATCATCCGATGAGGAGGATGTGTTGCGTACGCACGACCTGGGCGCCAGCTCCTACATCACCAAACCGGTCACGTTCAACGGCCTGATCGAGGTGATGAACACGTGGAAGCAATACTGGTTTAGCGCGGCCGAGCTGCCCATCCCTCGATACGGCTAACGCGACGGCGCTCGGGATGGCTCAGTAGTGGGGAGGCGGGTGTGGAGGGCGGCGGCGCGATATCACCGCGCTGCTACGGCGCTAATCCCACCGATTCCAGTGCCTCCCGGCGGCGAATGAAGCTCGAAGCGCGTACGAGCTGCCCATCGCGAAACCGAAACACCGTGAGTGGCGTTCTCAATTAGGCAGTCCGCGGAGTCCCGCCTGAGATTGCTCCTCGACGACGGACTGAAACTGCGGCTTACCACGGATGCCTGGCCGGACCAACACGAGCCGAATTACGTTCTTAGCCACGCGGCACCGGCCGGCGAATCTCCCGCTGTCCTTCGCAAGCTACATATGCGATGCTATGGCAGCAATGAACGAGCGCCTGACTCTCGGCGAGGCCGCAAAGGCGATCGGAGTGAGCCAGGACACCCTGCGCCGTTGGGATCGGGCGGGGAAGCTGCGTACCCAGCGCGATGCCCGCAACCGCCGGATGGTGCCGGTCGATGAGATTCGCCGCTTAAGCAGTCGGCAGGTGCGGCATGGGACCGGGGCACCACTATCGGCGCGTAACCGACTCCCCGGGATCGTGCGCTCGGTCGAGGTCGATGGGGTGATGGCGCTGGTCGAGATCGAGGCGGGTCCGTTCCTGGTGACGGCCGCCGTGACTCGCGACTCGGTGGAGGAGCTCGGGCTGGTCGAAGGGGTCCGGGCGACCGCGACGGTGAAGGCGACATCCGTGATGATCGAAAGGGAGGACTGATGAGACGACGGCGGATGACGGCGGCGGTTGGCGCTGTCGCGATCGCGCTCGCCGGGTGCGGCTCGAGCAGCACCAGCAACACTCCGAGTACCGCAGGCTCGAGCAGTTCGAAGCCGAACTTGACCGTCTCCGCCGCCGCGTCTCTGAAGGCGGCGCTCACCGCCTACGCGCAGCAGTTCCCGGAGGCGAGCGTGCGCTACTCGTTCGCGGGCTCGGACGTGCTCGCGGCTCAGATCGAGCAGGGGATCAAGCCGGACGTGTTCGCGTCGGCGAACACGAAGCTCCCGGACATGCTGTACGCCAAGGGCCTCGTCGGCAAGCCGGTGACGTTCGCCGCGAACAGGCTCGTGATCGCGGTGCCCGCCAACTCGAAGATCAACAGCCTGAGCGACCTCGAGAAGCCGGGGGTGACGATCGCGATCGGTTCGGCGACGGTCCCAATCGGCACGTACACGCGCAAGGTGCTGGCCAAGGCGGGCCCGGCGGCGAGCGCGAAGATCCTCGCGAACGTCCGCTCCGAGGAGCCGGACGTGAGCGGGATCGTCGGCAAGCTCACGGAGGGGGCGGTCGACGCCGGCTTTACGTACGTCACCGACGTCAAGGCCACGAACGGCGCGCTCAGCGCGATCGCCCTGCCGGCGTCGCTGCAGCCGGTCGTCGCGTACGGCGTGGCGGTCGTCAAGGGCAGCCCCCACCCGGCGCAGGCCCAGCAGTTCATCGCCGGGCTGATCAGCGGGGCGGGCCAGGCGCAGCTGATCAAGGCGGGCTTCCTGCCGCCGCCGGCGAAGTGAGCCGGCAAGCGTGGTTCCCGGCGCTGCTGGGGGCGGCGCTCACCGTCACGCTGGCGTTCCTGGTGCTGCCGGTCGTGGCGATCTTCACCCACACCGCGCCCGGGCAGCTGATCTCCAGTCTCGGCGACCCCACTGCGACCGACGCGCTCCGGCTGAGCATCGAGACGACCTCGATCGCGGTGGGGGTGATCGTGGTCGTCGGTACTCCGGCGGCGTACCTGCTCGCGACCCGCTCGTTCCGGGGCCGGTCGGTCGTGATCACGCTCGTCGAGCTGCCGCTCGTGTTGCCACCGGCGGTGGCGGGCATCGCGCTGCTCGCCTCGCTCGGGCCCGACGGGATCCTCGGCGGCCTCCTCAGCGATCTCCACATCCAGCTGGTGCTGGAGACGGCCGGGGTGGTCGTCGCGCTGATCTTCGTCTCGGCGCCCTTCTACCTGCGCCAGGCGCAGTCCGCGTTCGAGGCCGTCGATCGCTCGCTGATCGAGGCCTCGCGGACGCTCGGATCGAGCGAGGCGGCGAGCTTCGCGCGGGTCGCGATCCCGGTCGCGATGCCCGGACTGCTGGCCGGGCTCGCGCTTGCGTGGGGCAGGGCGCTCGGCGAGTTCGGGGCGACGCTGATGTTCGCCGGGTCGTTTCGCGGTATCACCCAGACCGTGCCGTTGGCGATCTACGACCAGTTCGCGACCGACTTCCCGGCGGCGCTGGCGCTCTCGGCGATCCTCGTCGCGGTGTCCGGCGGGCTGCTGCTGGCGGTCAAGCTGATCCCCGGGCAGGCGCCCCTCGGCGGTGCTACGCGTTGAGCTTCGTCACGGGGTCGGGACGATCGAGCTCGAGATCGGCTTCGATGTCCCGCCGGGGCGCTGCGTAGCGCTCGCAGGGCCGTCGGGCGCCGGCAAGAGCACGACCCTACGGGTGATCGCCGGGACGGTCCGGCCCGACTGGGGGCGGATCGTCAATGGCGAGCAGGTCTGGGCAGACGCCGCGACCGGAGTCTGGTGGCCGCCCGAGCGCCGCCGGTGCGGGTACGTGTTCCAGGACTACGCCCTGTTTCCCCACCTGAGCGCGTGGCGCAACGTCGCGTACGGGCTGCGGTCGACGCCGTCGAGCACGAGGAAGCAGACCGCGCTCGCGCTGCTCGACAGCTTCGGCCTCTCCGACCGAGCCGACGCACGGCCGGGAACGCTGTCCGGCGGCGAGCGCCAGCGGGTCGCGCTCGCGCGAGCGCTCGCGCCCCGCCCGAACGCGCTGCTGCTCGACGAGCCGCTGTCCGCGCTCGACGCCCGCACCCGGGCGAGCGCCGCCCGCCAGCTCACCTCGACGCTGCGGTCGCTCGAGGTCCCGGTGGTACTGGTCACGCACGAGTTCGGCGAGGCGTCGCTGCTCGCGGACGAGATCTGCGTGATCGACCAGGGCACGATCGTCCAGCGCGGCACGGCCACCGAGCTCGCGGCCGCGCCGGCGAGCGCATTCGTCGCCGACTTCACGGGCGCGGTGGTGCTAACCGGAACCGCCCGTGCGACGGACGGCGGGCTCACGGTGGTTGACCTCGACGGCGGCGGCGTCGCCTCGAGCACCGACCCCGGCAGCGGCCGCGTCGCGCTCAGCGTGTATCCATGGGAGATCACGATCACCCGCTCGTCCTCCGCAGCCGACGAATCCGCTCAGAACCACGTGACCGCGCGGATCACCTCGGTCACGACCGTCGGCAATCGGGTGCGGCTCGGGCTGGCGGCCGGGCAGCCGCTCGTCGCCGAGGTGACAGGAAATGCGCTCGGCGACCTCGATCTGAGCGTCGGCCGCGAGGTGACCGCGGCCTGGAAGGCGACCGCGACGCGGCTGGTACCGCTCTAGCTGTTGAGCCGTGTGGTCCGCCCGCCGGAGATCCGCTTGAGCGCGTCGCCCATGATGTGCGCCTGAAAGCGCACGCTGCCGCTCGCCCGGTAGACCTTCCAGATCGCGTCGCCGCCGGCGGTCCCCAGCACAAAGCGGGCGATCTCGCCCGTCGGCACACCCCCGTGCGCGGCGATCGCCGCCGCGAGCCGCTCCGGAACTCGCGCGTTCAGCTGCGAGATCTCGATCCCGCTGCGCACGCCTTCGAATCGCGTCGGCGGGCCGATGGTCAGCGCCCCGGACGGGTGGGCGGTCACCAGCCGCGCCTCGCCGTCGGCGCCGATCACGGCTTCGAGCTCGCCCGGGTAGAGCGCCATCGACAGGATCAGCTGGTTGCCCGAGAATCGCGACTTCAGCACATCGACGACCTGCTGCAGGTTGCTCGCGTAGAACAGCGACCCCGAGCCCGTCGCGCTCGCCTTAACCGTCGGCTGGGGAAGCGGGGCGGTGGTGATGTCGAGCGGGCCCGGCTCGTCGAACTCGAAGTTGTACCCCGCCACCCGAAAGGCGCGAGCCTCGATCGTCGCGTCGGTGGTGTACGAGGATCGGTCGGTGGACGAGACGACGCAGGTCAGATGGACGTAACCGTCGTGGTAGGACACGTCCTGTACGTGTGGCGTGCACGCGACCGACTGCACCGGGCGCTGGTCGTCGTTGACGATGCTGTGTCTGATCGAGCATATTCGGCGAGCGAGCGCCGGTCAGTGTCGGATCGGTCGCGGAGCGGTCTCGCCGACGCCCAGCGACGCGTCTCGCGGGTCGAAACGAGCCAGGTACCGGAGCGCTCTGCGCTTAGCGCCGAGCCCGCTGAAGCGGACGAGCTCGCGCCCGTCGCTGAGCGCCACGGCCCAGCCGCGGTCGATTGGCTTGAGAGTCAGGGCAAGGGCGTTCATGTCGTGCCTCCTTCGAGGCCGGGATCGGTGTCCGGATGGATGTCTCGGGTTCGGGTCTCTCGCCCTCGCCCGCTCGCAGCAGGCGGGGCCGCAGGCGCAGGTAGGCCGCCAGTCCGCCGAGCCCCGGGACCCAGAAGGCGATCGCGTGGTAGACGATCACCGCCGCGGCCGCGCGGACCGGCGAGACGCCGTACAGCACCAGCGCTCCGGTCAGGCCGGCGTCGAGGACCCCGATCCCACCGGGAACCGGAAGCGCGCTGGCGAGGTAGCCGATCGAGTAGGCCAGCACCACGACCGCCACGCTGGGCGCCGGCCCAAGTGCGCGCAGCAGCACGTACAGAACCGCGATGTCGAAGCCGAGGTAGCCGAGGCTCCCGATCAGCCTCCAGTTGGGACGCAGGGTGAAGATCGTGTCCTCGGCCTCGCGCACGCCGGTGGCCACCGCGCCGAGCCAGCGCGGCACCCGCCGCGCGCGGACCGCGATCGGCAGCAGCCCGATCAGCAGCATCCCGGCCGCGGCCACGACCGTCGGAAGCACCACCCGCGCGACGTCGCTCGGTCCCGGAGCCCCCGCGATCAGCGCCACGCCGGCGCCCACCAGCGCCGCGCCCGAGACCGCGCCGCCGACGAAGAACACGCCGGCCGACCGGCGCGCGATCCAGCGAACGGGCAACCCCGCGAGGCGGGCGAGCAGCCCGCCGACCGCCAGTCCGCCGGCGCCGCCGCCGGGCAGCAGCGCACCGGAGCCCTGGGTGGTCCACGCCAGCGCGCGCGCATCCCGGGCGGGAAGTCGGTCGAAGAACAGCCTGAACAGCACCACGAAGCTGAGCGCCGAACCGAGCTCGAGGGCAACTGCGAGCGCGACCCAGCCGAAACCGATCTCGCGGATCTCGTTGAGCACGCCGCGCAGACCGGGCACGGCAGCGAGCAGCGCGATCGAGAGCGCGACGAGCAGGCCGATCGTGGCCAGTCGCCTGCCGATCGGCGGGGGCCGCCGGCGCCGGTGGCCGGGCGGGTCGCTCGCGGCGGCCGCGGGTGCGCGGCTGGCGAGCGGTGAAGGGGTTGATGACAGGGCTGACATCGCTCAATCGATCCGGACAATCATCACCATTTAGTTATACAATAATCGGAGAGGCATGTCCACTTACCTGTTGCGGACACCCGGACCCACTTCTAGACTCGAGCGCGTGACCACCACCAGCGAAACCCCGCTTCGAAAGGACGCACAACGCAATCGCGAGGCGATCCTGGCCGCCGCGCGCGAGCTGCTGGCCGAGTCATCGGACGTGCCGATGTACGAGATCGCGCGCCGGGCGGGCGTGGGGCAGGCGACCCTGTATCGAAACTTCCCGGATCGGCGAAACCTGGCCGCCGCGCTGATCGTCGAGCACATGGAGCAGACCGAGCGCCTCGCGAGGGAACACGCGGGCGACCCCGACGCGTTCTTCGTGCTGATCCGCAACATCGTCGAAACGATGGCCCGGTTTCACGCGCTCGGAGATCTGGCCCGCGAGGACGCGTGCCTCGGGTCCGAGCTGGACCGCCGCCGGCGCCGCCTGGCGGAGCTGATGCAGGAACCGCTGCGGGCCGCCAAGGCTGCCGGCGCGCTGCGGCGCGACGTGACGATCGACGACGTGTTTCTGACCGTCTCGATGGTCAAGGGCGCCGTCGACAGGGCCGACAGTCCCGCTGCGCGCGCGGCGGCCGCCAGTCGCGCGCTCACCCTGGTGCTGGACGGGCTTGCGCCGGCGCCCGCGCAGCCGTAGCCGGGCTACCGGACATCGCTCTCCAGAAGCCGGTCGCCGGCGACGGATCCGACGCTCGGCCGCCGCTCTCTTGACCGCGGAGGACGGGTCGCGTAGGGTGCGCGGCGCTGTTCGAATCTTGGGGGCGATGGGTCGTGAGCGAGGACAGTCCCTCTGGGCGTTACGGGTCGATGCGCAAGCGGTCGAGCGTCGCGCTGGCCGTCGTGCTCGTGGCGCTGGTGGTTGTGCCGATCGCCTCGGGAGGCGGCTCCGATGACGCCGATCGGGTGCTGGCGCTACCGACCGTCGGGCCGGTGTCGAATCAGTTCGCGGGCTACGCGTCGGCGAGTCCGACGCCGTGCGCCGACCTGCTGTGCACGGATCGGGCCGGCCTCTTCTACTGGATGTTCGGACGCTCCGCGCGCTACGCAAGCCAGCCGACGATCGTGTGGAGCAACGGCGGGCCGGGAGTCAGCAGCTTCTACGGGCCGCTGACCGAGAACGGCCCCTACGACGTCGGGGCCTCGGGCCGGCTGGTCCCGAACCCCAATTCGTGGACGAAGGCGGCCAACTACCTGTTCTTCGACCACCCGCTCGGGGTCGGCCTGTCGTTCCCGTTCCACGGGCAGTACGCGCACAGCATGCGCCAGGGGATCGACGAGCTGTACAACGCGCTCGTGCACGTGGTCGCGCGGCGCGGTCTGCAGCAGAGTCCGCTGTTCTTGACCGGCGAGTCGCTCGGCGGCACCTACATGCCGCTGCTCGCGCAACGAATCCTCGACGGCCAGAAGCAGCGCTCGACGCACATCAGGCTGGGCGGGGTGATCATCGCCGCGGGGTTCGTCGACCCGCTGGTGCAGGTCTCGACGACCGCGCAGTACGCGTACGCGCACGGGTTGATCGACGCCCGCCAGAAGGCGACGCTCGACCGGGTGCTGGCGCGCTGCCGCAGGCTGATGCGCGGTGGGCCGCCGTCGTCGCCGGAGGCGACCAACACGTGCTACTCGATTCAGAGCAAGATCGCCGACATGAGCGGGCGGTATCTCGCCAACATCGGGCAGACCGGCGACATCGACTACGGGCCGCTGCTGCACTACGTCAACAGGGCCGATGTCCGCAGGGCCCTGCACGCGCAGCCGACCGGCAAGTTCTCGCTGTTCTCCGACGCGATCGGCAAGGCGTACGAGCGCGGCGGCATGGACTCCTACCGCAGCGTCGTCGCGGAGCTGCTCAACCGCGGGGTGCCGGTGATGGTGATCACCGGGCTCAACGACGCCAAGGACACCAACCTGATCGGGACGCGCAACTGGATCTCACTGATGCGCTGGCGCGGGGCAGCCAGGTTCCGCTCCGCACCGCGGCGCCAGTGGGTGGAGGGCAAGACCAAGCTCGTGCTCGGGTACGTGCAGCGCGGCGGAGGCCTGACGACCCTCGACGTGGTCGGCGCCGGGCACCTCGCCGTCCGCGACCAGCCGAAGATCCTCGACCAGGTGGTCGCGTTCATGAAGGGCGCCGGCCGCTAGCGCCGGGGGCCCGCGGGGCGGGCGCGGGCGCTCAGGCCGGAAGCCCGAGCCCGACTCTCGGGAACTCCTCGGCCATCTTCGCGCCGACCAGCTGGAGCGCCGACGCGGGGCGAATCAGGACCTTGAGCTCGGTGATCAGCCCGGCTTCGTTGAAGGTCAGCTTGTCGATTCCCTCGACCTCCCGGCCGTCGACGACGGTCGCAAACTCGAGCATCGCGACACGGTCATCCAGATCCTCGAGCTGGTGGACGTAGCGGAATTCGCCAGCGACACCGAGCACGCGCTCAGCCGCCTCCAGCACCTTCACGACCTGGTCGCGGCCGGCATAGGGCTTGAACAGAACGGGACTACGAAACACCGCGTCTTCGCTGAAAAGTGACTCGGCTTCGTGCACGTTCCCGGCTTCGACGGCGGCGCGAAATCGATCGGACAGCATCGGCCTGCAAGCCTAACGCCAGGGCGCAGCGGGCGACCGCCCGCTAGTGCACCGCTCAGCCGCGGCCGGGCGGGAAGCCGACCTGTCGCCGGCCGTCGTCCCAGATGATCGTCGGCACGATCCCACGGCCGTTCGTGTAATCCATCAGCTCGGATTTCCACGCCGCGCTCGTGGTCGCGTCGCGCTCCTCGACGGTCTCGCCCTCGTCGGCGAGGTGCTCGCGTGCGGACTGGCAGTACGGACAGCCCGGCTTCACGTACATGACCACGCTCACCGACGCGAGGATAGCCGCATGCCTCGCGGCCGCCGGGCCGCGCTACGGTCGGCGCCGGTGCGGCATGTGCAGGCCGAGCGTCCCCGCGCCGCCGCGCTGGCCGCCCGGGTCGCCGCCCGGTCCGCGCAGCACGTACGCGATCGCGACCGCGATCAGCGCCCCGAGCGCCGGGCCCGCCACGTACACCCAATAGCTGGTGAAGTCTCCGCGGATGACGTCCGGGCCGAACGACCGCGCGGGGTTCATCGAGGCGCCGCTGATCGGGCTCGCCCAAAGGCCCGCCAGCGCGATGTAGCCGCCGACCGCGAGCGCCGAGAGCGCCCCGACGTTCTGCGCGGTCGACGCGGTGCCGAGGATCGTGCTGACGAGCCCGGCGGTCAGCACCAGCTCGATCAGCATCGCCTGCCAGTCGTGGATCCCCGCCCCCGGCAGGGGTCGCGCCGAGCCTGCCCTTGTCGCCCAGCACCGCGAGCAGGAACGCGCACGCGAGCGTCGCCCCCGCGAGCTGCGCGACGACGTATCCGACGCAGCGCCGCCACGGGAAATCGCGGCGCAGCGCGAACGCGATCGACACGACGGGATTCAGATGCGCTCCTGACACGCCGCCCATGAACAGGATCACGGCCATCACGGTCAGGCCCGGCACCGTCACCGCGGCGGCGCGGGTCACGCCCCCGGAGGTTGCGTTGACCACGACCGCTCCCGCTCCCGCGAGCACCAGCAGGAACGTCCCGAGAATTTCGGAGAACAGCCGCCGCCACTCGAGCGCCGGGTCGTCGAAGTCGAGCGTGCCAGGGCTTTCCAGGGCGAGCAGCGCGCGCCACACCCGCCGGGCCTCGGCGGGCTCGAGGCCTTGCTCCGGCGATCCGCTGTGCTCGGCCGAGGCCACCGCGACGTGGGGCGCTAGGCCGTGGCGAGCGCCCGGAACTGGAAGGCGCGGACGATGTCCGTGATGCCCTTCATCAGCGCCCAGATCCCGGCGAACACGAGCAGCGTGTAAGCCTTCGTCAGGAAGAACTCGCCCTCGACCCAGAACGCGAGGATCACCATCGCGATCCCGGCGATCAGCCCGAGCCACCACAGCTGGTTGACCGCGCGCTCGGCGAATGCCTGCACGAGCCAGATCACCCCGATCACCAGGAACACGAAGCCGAGGATGTCGGCGAATCCCGCGAACGTGTTGCGGGGGTGCAGCAGCGACACGATCCCGCCGGCTCCGAGCAGCACCGCGAAGAACGCCCACAGCCATCTGACGGGGCCCTCGGAGACCGCGAACAACACCAGCTCCTCGACCGCGAAGATCAGGAACATGATCCCGATCAGCACGCCGACGGTGGTGACCGAGGCGTGGTTGAACTTCAAGATCACGAGCGCGATCACGACCCAGAACGCGCCGAGCAGCAGCTCGAGCCACCAGAAGCGCGCGAGCTGGGCGATCACGGGGTGAAGCCGACGGTCGACGGCGGACTCTTCAGGCATTGTGGTCCCTCCTGGCAGCGAAAAGCGCGATTGCAGCGGCCTCCGCACCGCTAGGCCACCAGCATCGTTCGCCAATGGCGCTTAGGGTCCTGCCTGGTGTCGGCGCTCGGACTCGCGGTCGTCAGGGCCGCCGGCGCCTGAGCGGCGGCGTGGCTACCATGCGCCGCCATGCCGAGACCCGGTTGGCGCCGGGGACTCGTCGCCGTGGCGGGGCTGCTTGCGATCGGGGTCGCGGTGTTGGTCCTCGTGCTGAGCTCATCATCGACGCCTCACCACAGCGATGCGGTGGTGCCGGCGACAACCCATCCAGCGCCGCCGCCCCCGCGGCCTCGGCCGAAGCCGCGCCCGGCTCCGCGCGACGAGCCGTGGCCGTTGTACGGCTACAACCTCACCCGCACCCGCTCGTTCCCGAGCACGCGCGGGCTGAAGCCGCCATTTCGTGTCGGCTGGAGGTTCTTCGATGGCGCGCTGCTCGAGTTTCCGCCCGTGATCTACGACAACACGCTGTACTTCGAGGACGCCAACGGCTGGGCCATGGCGGTCAGCACCACGAACGGCCGCGTGCTCTGGAAGCGACGGGTGGGGACGCTCGCCGCCGCTTCGCCGGCGCTCGACATCCGTCACAAGCTCGTGTTCTTCGTGCTGCTGTCGAGGAGCCCGGGGGCGACCGTGCCGGGCAACGGCGCGGTCGTCGCGGTGTCGATGAAGGCCGGGAAGGTCGCGTGGTCGCACGCGCTCCCGCCGGGCAGCGAGTCCTCGCCACTGGTCCACGGCCTGAGCGTGTTCCTCGGCGACCAGGGCGGCACCGTGTACTCGTTCCGGACCTACGACGGCCACCTCAACTGGACCTTCGGGGCCGCCGGCTCGGTCAAGGGCGGGGTCGCGTTCGCCCACAACACGATCTACTTCGGCGACTACGGCGGAGAGGTCCACGCGGTCGACGCCCGCAGCGGACAGGGGATCTGGTCGGCGTCCGGCGGCGACAACATCTACTCGACCCCGGCGGTCGCATTCGGGCGCGTGTACATCGGCAGCACCAGCGGTGCGGTGCTCGCGTTCTGGGCGAGCTCCGGGGCGCAGGCGTGGAGTGCGTCGACCGGCGCGTACGTGTATGCCTCGCCGGCGGTGGCCGACGTGCCCGGCATCGGACCGACCGTGTACGTCGGGTCCTACGACGGAACCTTCTACGCATACGACGCGAACAGCGGAGGGCTGCGCTGGAGCCACGGCGCCGGCGGGCGGATCGACGGCTCGGCGACCGTGCTCGACCACGTCGTCTACTACTCGAGCCTCGGCTCGAACACGACCAACGGGCTCGACGCGAACACCGGCCGTCAGGTGTTCTCGTTCCCCGATGGCGAGTTCAGCCCCGTGATCACCGACGGCAAGGCCGTGTTCCTGATCGGCTACGCGACGGTCTACCAGCTGCTCCCGCGGCGCTGAGCCGCCGGCCGCGCATATCCTCACAGGGTGGGCGAGGAGCGGTGGGCGACATTCGACTGCTACGGCACGCTGGTCGACTGGAACGCCGGGATTCGCGGGCAGCTCGCGCGGCTGTTCGGGGGTGAGGCGGCGGACGGGATGCTGGCCGAGTACCACGCGATCGAGCCGCGCGTGCAGGCCGAGCAGCCGGGGATCAGCTACCGCGCGGTGATGGCCTCCGTGCTCGCCGAGCTGGCCTCGGACTCGGGTGCCGAGCTTCCCGACGGCGAGCGCGACGCGCTGGCGGAGTCGCTTCCTGATTGGCCCGTGTTCGGCGACGTTCGCGGCTCCCTGGACGAGGCGCGCCGCCGGGGATGGAAGCTGTTCGTGCTGTCGAACAGCGACCGCGAGCTGATCGAGGCGTCGATGCGCGCGATCGGCGTGCCGTTCGAAGGTGCGATCGTGGCCTCGGAGCTCGGCTCCTACAAGCCCGGCCATGCGCACTGGCGGGCGTTCTACGAGACCACGGGCGCCGACCGGACGCACCACGTCCACGTCGCGCAGAGCCATTTCCACGACATCGTCCCCGCGATGCAGATGGGGATCCCGTCGGTGTGGATCAACCGGCTCGGCGAGCGGCACGAGCCCGCCCCGACCCGCGAGCTGCCGGACCTCTCCGGCCTCGCGGACGTGCTCGACGAGCTGGTCGCTCCGTAGGCGAAGCGCAGAGCCAATCGCCGACCGCCATACGGGGTCCTGAGAGTTCAGTAATATCTGAACTCTGTGAACGAAAAGCTGTGGAACTTCATCGACGCGACCGGCGACTGGGTCGCCGGCTCGTACGGGCTTTCCCGGATGACGGGGCGGGTGTTCGCGTGGCTGCTGGTGTGCGACCCGCCGGAGCAGACCGCCGCGCAGCTCGCCGAGGCGCTCGAGGCGAGTAAGGGCTCGATCAGCGGTGCGACCAACACGCTGGTGCGGTTCAGGTTCGTCGAGCGCGTGCACATCCGCGGTGAGCGCGCGGATCGCTTCCGGCTGCGACCGGGGGCCTGGGACGAACAGTTACGCGATCCCGGCACCGAGGCGGCGCGGGCGCTGGTCGCCCAGGGGCTCGAGGCGCTGGCCGGCGAGCCGCCCGCGCGGCGCGCGCGGCTCGAGGAGATGGACGCGCTGTACGCCTGGTACCAGAGCCGGATGCCGGCGCTGCTCGACGAATGGCAGGAGTACAAACGACGGAGACTCGGGGGGAGCTCGTGACCGGCGCCGTCGCACCGGCGGCGATCGAGGTCGATGGCCTGCGGAAATCGTTCGGCGACGTGCTGGCGCTCGACGGTCTCGACCTGCGCGTCGAAGCCGGGACGGTGTTCGGCCTACTCGGGCCAAACGGAGCCGGCAAGACGACGCTGGTGCGGATCGTGGCGACCCTGCTGGACGCCGACGCCGGCCGCGTCGCGGTGCTCGGCCGCGACGTCGCTCGAGAGTCGCTGGCCGTTCGCCGGCGGATCGGCCTCGCGGGGCAGTTCGCGGCCGTCGACGGCGAGCTCACCGGGCGCGAGAACGTCGAGATGATCGGCCGCCTGTCGCGGCTCCCCGTCGCCGAGGCGCGACGGCGAGCCGACGAGGTGCTCGACCGATTCGGGCTGACTGACGCCGCCGACCGTCGCGCCGCGACGTACTCGGGCGGGATGCGCCGCCGGCTCGACTTGGCCGCGGGCCTGATCGCCCGCCCGCCGGTCGTGCTGCTCGACGAGCCGACCACCGGGCTCGACCCACGCTCGCGGCAGGAGCTGTGGAAGGTCGTCGACGAGCTGCGCCAGGAGGGCACCGCGGTGCTGCTGACCACGCAGTACCTCGAGGAGGCCGACCGCCTCGCGCAGCGGATCGCGGTCGTCGATCATGGCCGGATCGCCGCCGAGGGAACCGCCGCGGAGCTCAAGGCGCTGATCGGAGGCAGCGTGCTCAGCATCCGGATCGCCGATCCCGCCGCTGCGTCAGGGGCCGCGGAGATGCTGGGCTCACTCAGCGCCGAACCGCCGCGGGTGAACACGGCCGACGGCGAGATCCGCCTCGCGGTGGCGGACCCGGCGGTGTCGGCCGAAGCGCTGCGGCGACTTGACGCCCGCGCGGTGGCGATCGCGTCGATCGAGCTCGAGCAACCCAGCCTCGACGACGTGTTCATGACTCTGACCGGACGCCCGGCCGACGAGCACCCGGCGGCCGCGCGACGCGAAGCGGAGGCGGCGTGACCACCACCACAGCCGGCATCGGGGGCCACACTCGCGTGACGCCTCGCGAGGCGCTTGCCGACAGCCGCGTGATGGCGCGGAGGCAGCTCCGCAAGATTCTGCGCCGGCCGATGTACGTCGTCTACCTGTTCGTGCAGCCGGTGATCTTCGTGCTGCTGTTCCGGTACGTGTTCGGGAGCGCGATCAACACGGGTCGCGTGAGCTACGTCGACTACCTGATGCCGGGGATCATCGTGATGACCGCGATCTTCGGGTCGCTGACGACCGGGCTGGGCCTCACCGAGGACATCGCCGCCGGGGTCGTGGATCGCTTCCGGTCGCTGCCGATCGCGCGCTCGGCGGTGCTGATCGGGCGCACCGCAGCCGACCTGACCACCAACGCGTTCACGCTGGTCCTGATGCTCGCCCTCGGGTTCGCGGTTGGGTTTCGGCCCTCCGAACCGGTGTACGAGATCGCGCTTGCGTTCGTGCTCGTGCTCGCGTTCGCGTACGTGTTCTCGTGGATCAGCGCGTTCGTCGGGCTGTCGGTCCGTAACCCCGAGACCGCACAGTCGATCGGCTTCATCTGGGTATTTCCGCTGGTGTTCGCCTCCTCGGCATTCGTCCCCACGGCGGGGATGCCCGCCGTGGTGCGCACGTTCGCGGACGTCAACCCGGTGACGCTCGTCGTGAACGCATCCCGTGCGCTGATGATCGGGCACGGCAGTGCGCTGGCCCCGGCGCTCGAGACGCTCGCGTGGCTGCTCGTGCTGCTCGCGATCTTCGTTCCGCTCTCGCTGCGTGCGCTTCGCCGGGCATAGGCTCTGCCGATGGCAGATGCCGCCGCCACCGGCCCGATACTCGAGGGACTCCGCGTCGTCGAGTTCTCGCAGCTGATCGCCGCGCCGTTCTGCGGGCTGACGCTGCTCGACCTGGGGGCGGAGGTGATCAAGGTCGAACCGCGCGCCGGGGATCCGCTGCGCAGCTTCCCGCCGTACCTCGATGACGGAGAGGGCGCGCAGTTCCGCGTCCTGAACCGGGGGAAGCGCGGTGTCGTCGCCGACCTCGCGACCCCGGCCGGCTGCGAGCTGGCCGTGAAGCTGATCAGGCGCGCGGACGTGGTGGTCGAGAACCTCGGCGACGCACGAGCACTGCTCGGCGTCACGTACGAGCAGGCCAAGGACGCCAATCCGCAACTGGTGTGGTGCGCGATCACCGGCTGGGGCGCCGGCTCACCGGGGCGGGCGATCGACCCGAGCCTCCAGGCGGCGATGGGGATGATCTCGATCACCGGCGAGATGGGCGGGGCGCCGGCTCGGATTCCTGTCCCGCTCGTCGACTTCATGACCGGCATGTACGCGGCCCAGTCGGTGCTGGTCGCCGTGTGGAGAACAAGAATGGGCGCCGAAGGCGCGTTCCTCGACTGCGCGATGGCCGATGCCGCGGCGACGCTGACGAGCACCAGCGGCCTGATGGCCGCCGGCGGCCACTTCACCCCGCGTCGGCTCGGGTCAGAGAGCCCGCTCGTGGTTCCGTCGGGGGTGTTCACCGCGCGCGACGGCGCGGAGGTCCAGATCGTGTGCGTGACCGAACGCCATTGGCGGGCGCTGTGCGAGGCGCTCGGCCGTCCCGAGTGGCTGGATGATCCGCGCTCGCTCGACAACTCGGCGCGGCTCACCAACCGCGAGCTGATCCGCGCCTGGCTCGCGGACGCAATCGCTTCGGAGCCGGCATCGGCCTGGGTGGCGCGGATCTCGGCGCACGGCGCGATCTGCGAGCACGTGCGCGACATCGAGGAGGCGTGGAGCGACGCGCGGCTCGTCGAACGCGGGCTCGTCGGACGCGCCTCCGAACGCCCCGCCTGGGCGGCCCGGATGCCGTTCGTGTCGCTCGCGCGGGCGTCGCGCGTGCCCGAAGAAACGCTCGCGGCGGCGCCGGACCTGGGCGCCGACACCGAGGCCGTCGCCCGCGAACTCGAGACAAGCTCTTAGGGCCTTTCGAGACCGTTCTTATACCGCCGGTGCACCGTCCTCGGTGAACCCGGGCGAACCCGGACGATTGAAAGGACGAGACGATGTTCCGCACCATCACCAAGCTGCTGGCCGGGCTCGCCGCGGTGGCCGCGCTTGCGCTCGGCGGCTCGGCGATCGCCGGCGCCGCTACCTCCTCAACGACGAGCACGACACCCTCGACGACCAGCACGACTTCGAGGCCGCACGCGGGACGGCCGCCGGCCAACTTCCCGGCCCCCGGGACCGCCGCGCACGAGGATGCCGAGAAGCCCGTCACCGGCGACGCCGCTGCCAAGGCACAGGCCGCCGCGATCAAGAGCGTCGGCGGCGGCACCGCCGGCGCGGTCACGACCGACTTCTCCGGCAACGGCTTCGAAGTCACTGTCACGAAGACGGACGGCACCAAGGTCGAGGTGCACCTCGACTCCTCGTTCAACGCCGTGCAGTGCCCCGGCGGCCCCGGTGGCCACGGCGGTCCGGGGATGCCGCCCCCGGGCGGCGCCGGCAACCAGCCTCCGGCCGGTCAGCCCCCCACCGGCTACTGAGCCCGGCGCGATCGGCGACGAGGGCCGGCACGCGCCGGCCCTCGTCCTCGCGTCGTGGTATATGAAGCCAATGCACGCACCGGCGCCGAGCCACGGGGAGGACGTCGAGCTGGAGAAGCGGGTGGCGGCGGAGGCCGCCGCCGAGCTCGTCGAGAGCGGCATGAAGGTCGGTCTCGGCTCGGGCTCGACGGTCGAATATCTGCTCGAGCCATTGGCCGCACGCAAGCTCGACATCCGCTGCGTGGCCACATCCCCGGCCACCGCCCGCGACGCGGAGCGACTCGGGCTCGAGGTGGTCGGCTTCGAGGGGACGGATGCGTTCGCGCGTCTGGACATCGCGATCGACGGAGCCGACCAGGTCGCTCCGTCCGGGTGGGTCGTGAAGGGCGGAGGAGGCGCGCATACGCGTGAGAAGGCCGTTGCGGCCGCGGCTGACCGCTTCGTCGTGATCGTGTCCGCGAACAAGATCGTCGATCGGCTGCGGCCGCCGATCCCGCTCGAGCTCGCCCGCTTCGGACTGGCCGGAACCCTGTCGCGTCTCGAGCACGCGCGGCTGCGGGATGTGCCGCCGAGCCCGGATGGCGGGCTGATCGCCGACTTCTTCAAGGAATTTGAGGACCCCGAGCGGCTGGCCGCGGAGCTGTCGGCGGCGACCGGTGTTGTCGAGCACGGGCTGTTCCCCGGGTCGATGGTCGCCGAGGTCCTGGTCGGGCACGGGGACCGCGTCGAGCGGGTGGTGCCGCCCGGCGGACCCCGGTAACACGCCGTTCGCGTGCCGCGGCGGCGAAGCTGCGACGATCCGCGGGTCAGCACCGTAGGCCGGACACCCCGCTGGATCCCGCTCGACGGCGTCGCGAACGCCCGCGTGGTCGCGCCAGGTGTGCTGTTCAGAGCGGACAACCTGCAGTCGCTGAGCCGCCGCGACGTGCGCGTGCTGGTCGACGAGCTGGGGCTCGAAACGGTGCTCGACCTGCGCACCGATGTCGAGGTCGCGCTCGAGGGCCCGGGTCCGCTGAGCGCGGAGCCCGGGATCCGGATCGAGCACCGCTCGCTGTATCCCGACTCCGGCGGGAACACCGATTTCGACATCGAGACGGTCAGGCCCTGGCAGCACGCCCACGACGACATGCTGGCGGACGAGCCACCGGTGCTGCGCGCCTACGTGAGCTATCTGCGCCGTCGTCCTGACTCGATTGTTGGCTCGCTCCGCGCGATCGCCCGTGCCGACGGTTCGGTGCTCGTGCACTGCGCCGCCGGGAAGGACCGCACCGGCGTGGTCGTCGCGCTCGCGCTCGACGCCGCCGCGATCCCGCGGGCCGAGATCGTCGCCGACTACATGGCGAGTCGCGACCGGATCGAGGCGATCATGGCTCGCCTGCTGAGCTCGCCCACGTATCGAGCCGAGCTCGAGGGGCACGACCCGCACCGGCACGCGCCCGCGGCGGGCACGATGGAGCGCTTCTTCGAGATCGTCGACGAGCGGTTCGGCGGCACCGATGCGTGGCTGCGCGCAAACGGCTTCGAGCCCGCCGACCTCGATCGGCTGCGGCGGCGGCTGTCGGCCTCAGGCGACGACCGCGCGGGCCGTGACGGTGGCGATCGCCGTATCGAGCCGGCGGAGCTCGACGCCAAGCTGATCGACGAGCGCCGAAGCGCCTAGCCGCTCCTCGAGCATCCCCAGCGAGCGGCGGTAGTGCGCCACCCGGCGCGCCCGCAGCAGCGAGCGCTCCGGCGGCCGGCCCGCGCGTCGCGCGCGCGCGAGCGCGCGCCGCAGCTCGCGGACCTTCGAGAGCTTGTCGGCGGCGAAGATCAGCAGCGCGTCGGGGCCGGCGTCGGCGACCTGACGCCGTAGCGCCGCCTTGCGCTGCGTGTACGGGGAGATGCCGTCGTCCTCGGTCACCGCGAGCACGAGCTCAGAGACCCGGGACCCGAACCGTCTGCGCAGCTCCGCTGCGTCGGCTCCGCCCTTCTCGACTGTGTCGTGCAGGATCCCTGCAGCGATCACGTGATCGGGCGCGCCCGCGTCGCCGAGCAGGAGCCCGACCTCGAGCGGATGCTCGATGAAGGGCGCGCCGTCGAAGCTCCGGCGCTGGCCGGCATGCCGGCGCTCCCCGTAATCGATCGCGGCTCGCGATTTGGGGAGTCCGGCTACCTGATCACGTAGGCGCTGTCCACCGGTCACCGCGCGGAACCCTACCTCCGACTTCCCAAATTGCGAGTTAATTCATCCAACTTGAGGAGTAAGGGGGAGAGACCCTCGAACCGGGGCTACGCGGCTCGCGGGAGCGCGACCGGTCCGGCCTGCGCGGCGGTCGGCGCCCGCGGCAGCAGCTCGCCGACGATTTCTGCGAACCGGCGGCTGTAGAAGAAGTGGCCGCCGTCGGCATCGACGACCGCCGCGCAGGACGGGATCGCGGCGGCCAGCGCGGACGCGTGCGAGAGGGGGACGAGTGGATCTCCCCGGCCGTGCCAGAGCATCACCGGCACCGACAGCTCGGCGGGATCGAACCCCCAATCGCCCCGGCACACGAGGTAGTCGGCGATCATCGCTTCGGGAGCCGTGTGGCGTCTGAGCCGCAGGACGCGCAGGCACGTGCCGGCGAGCGCCGGTCCGACGTGCGGCGACCTGAACGCCGCGAGCGGGGCGCGGTAGCGAACCCCCGACCTCGAGCCGGCTCCGGTCGCCGGCACGAGCGGGCTGACCGCCGCCAGCGCGACGACCCGGGCTGGCAACGCCGCGCCGCACGCGAGCGCGTACGGAGCGCCGGCCGACACGCCGACCACCGAGAAGCGGTGGTATCCGAGCGCCGTCATCACCTGGCCGAGGTCGCCAGCGAAGCCGGCGACGGTGCGGCCGGGATGGGGATCAGACCCGCCGAAGCCGGGGCGGTTGACGACCAGGTACCGAACCGAAAGCTCCTCGAGCGACGCCTCGAGCCCGGGCGTGCGCCACCGCGGCGAACCGATCGCGCCGTGGCAGTACACGACCGGGAAGCCGCGCTCGGGGCCGGCGCTCAAGAAAGTGATCGAGCGCCCGTCCGGCAGGCGGACGGAACCAGGCCCTCGGATGAGATCGGGCGTCTGGCTCAATTTCCCTGCAAATAAGAGTACGGACGAGCGGAGGAGCCGGTGTGAACAACGGGTGTTCCTAGCTCAGGCGCTCGAGCACCCGGTCGAGCGTCGACACGTACTCCTCGGGGTGCTCGACCTGGGGGACGTGAGCGGCGTCGTCGATCGTCTCGACGACTGCGTCCGGGCGGATGGCTCGGATCCGTTCGAGCGCCGAGATCGGCACCACCCGGTCGCGCGTGCCCCAGATCAGCCCGAGCGGGGGCTCGAGCCGCTCGAGCTCGGGGCGCAGGTCGGCTTCCAGGACCGCTGTCACCGCCGCGCCGATTCGCGACGAACCGCGCGACGCCTCGAGCATCATCCGGGCATCGCGCGTGGAAAGGTCTTGCGGCTGCGCGATCGCTCCGTACAGCAGCGCGCGGCGGGCGATCGGGCTTGCGGCGAGCGGCGCGCCGAATGTCCGCCGCAGCGTTGTGATCGGGCCCAGCAGCTTCCCGGCCACCAGCACGAGCGGCCAACTGGTGGGGGAGAACCCGGCGGGAGCGGACAGGACCAGGCGGCGCACCAGCTCCGGCCTGCTCACCGCCAGCTCGAGCGCGACAGCGCCGCCGAGCGAGTTTCCGACCAGGTCGAACGGACGCCCCGTCCGCTGCGCGAGCGGCTCTGCGAGCGCTAGCGCCGCGCGCTCGAGGTCGAAGCCCGGGCCCGCCGGATCGGATTGCCCAAAGCCGGGCAGATCGGGAGCGAGCACCAGGCGGTCGGCGGCCAGCAGAGGAGTCACATGGCTCCACACCACCCGGCTCGCGCCGACCCCGTGCAGCAGCACGATCGGATCGCCGTGCCCGGTCTCGTCGATCGCGATCATCGCGGGGCACACGCTAGAGGCACGGTGCTGCTTCACGCCCCGGTAACACGGATTCGGCGCGGCCACGCCGACAATGCAGGCCGTGAACCGCATGGTCGCTGCGCGAGGGGTCGCCGGCGGCCGCATTGTCGTCTGCGACGTCGCACTCTTCTACGCGGAGCGCAGCGGCGGGATCCGAACGTACCTGAACGAGAAGGCGCGGTTCGCGGCCGCCAGCGGCGCGTTCGAGCACCACCTCGTCGTGCCGGGGAAGCGGCGCAGGCACGAGGGCGGCCGCCACGAGCTCCGCTCGCTGCAGATGGCGGCGTCGAACGGCTACCGGGTGCCGCTCGGGAGCCGCGCGCTGAGAGAGACGTTGAGGCTGATCCGGCCCGACGTGGTCGTCCTACACGACCCGTTCTGGCGCCCGCTGAGCGTGACCCGCGAGGCGCACCGGCTCGGCGCGGCGGTGGTCGCGGTCCACCACGCCTCGCCGGCGCTGCATGCCGCGGGGATTCCCGGGCCCGACGCGATCTATCTGCCCACGCTGCGGAGGATCTACCAGCATGCGTACGAGCATGTCGACGCCGTGATGTCGACCGTCGACCCGAAGCCGGACTCGGGACGCTCGGCGGCGATCGAGCTTCGCTTCGGACTGCACCCGGCATTCCGGCCCGGTCCGGCCGTGCGGGGCGACCATCTGCTGTTCGTCGGCCGGGTGTCGCTCGAGAAGCGGATCTCCGACGTGCTGGAGGCGATCGTGATCGGCGGCGGGCGCCGGCGCCTGAGAATCGTCGGCGACGGCCCCGCGCGCGGCGCCGTCGAGAACCGCGCCTGGCGGCTCGGGATCGGCGAGCTGGTCGAGTTCACTCCGTTCGTCGCCGATCGCCGGGCGCTGGCGCGCGTGTATCGCGAGGCCGCGTGCGTGGTCGCGCCCGGACCCCACGAGACGTTCGGCCTCGCGGTGCTCGAGGCGGCGGCGAGCGGTGCGCGCGTGGTCGCGTGCGACTGCACGCCGGCGGCGACTGTCGCCGGACCGCTGGTCCACACGTTCACGCCGAAGGACCCCTACGACCTCGCGCGCGCGCTCGACCGAGCGCTCGTGACCAGCGTCGATCCTGCCGCGGCAGCCGAGCTCGGCGAGTCGATGCGCTGGGAGCGGGTGTTCGACGCGGAGCTGCAGAGCTACCGGCGTCTGTGCGGGTGACCGGACCGGTCGAGCCGGACCGGGTGAGGCGGCTGCGCGCGGAGGCGCTGCGCGTGCTCGCCGGCAACTGGCGGCACGGGAGCCTCCCCGACGGGACGAGCTACGGGTTCACGTGCCCGGCGCCGCCAAGGTACCGGCACCAGTGGTACTGGGACTCGTGCTTTCACGCGATCGCGTGGCGCCACTTCCGCCCCGAGCGCGCCCGTGAGGAGCTGCGGACGCTGGTGCGCGCCGGCCGGCTCGACGGCTTCATCCCGCACACGACCTTCTGGCACGACAGCGCCGGCTGGCGACGGGCGCCGTTCTATGCCACCCACTCGGTGCGCGGCAACCGCGCCACGGCGCACATCCAGACGCCGCTGCTGGCGCTCGCATGGGAGCTGGTCGCGGGCAGCTCCCCCGACGACCCCGGGTTCGCGACCGAGTCGCTCGACGCGCTGCGGCTGCACTACGACTGGCTCGAGCGTCACCGTGACCCCGATGGCGACGGGCTGATCTCGATCATCCATCCCGACGAGTCGGGGCTCGACGACTCGCCGAAGTACGACCCGGTGTTCGGGTGGATGAGTCACTACCTGCCGGGGTACATCTGGCTCGTCGAGCGCTCGCGGCGGCTGCGCTACGACTCGCGGGCGATCATCGCCCGCTACGACGAGCACGTCGAGGACGTGCTGGTGAACGTCTTCTACGCGCTGTCGCTGGGTGCGCTTGCACGGCTGACAGGCGACGACCAGTACGCGCTCCGCGCCGAGCGGACCGAGCAGGCGCTGCTCGAGCACTGCTGGGACGAGCGACGGGGCCTGTTCTGGGATCTCGCCGGGCGCGACCACACGCCGCTCGCGGTCTCCACGTGGTCGTCGCTCGCGCCGCTGGCGCTCCCATCGCTGCCCGAGCAGGTCGCCCGGCGCCTGGTCGAGGAGCACCTCCTCGACCCGCGGCGCTATGCCGCGCCGTACGGGATCCCGTCGGTGTCGATGGAGGAGCCGAGCTTCCAGGCCGGCTGGCACCTGTTCCGATGCTGGCGCGGCCCGTCGTGGATCAACACCGTGTGGCTGCTGCTCCCGTCGCTGCGCCGGCTCGGCTACGAGGCCGACGCCGATCGGATCGTGACCTCGTGCGTCGAGCTGGTCGAGCGCCACGGGTTCCGCGAGTACTACAACCCGCTGAACGGCGAGGGGCTGGCGGCGCGGCGGTTCGGCTGGTCGACGCTGCTCGTCGACCTGCTTCCGCCGACGGACGGGGTGCGCCGGGTGAGGACCGGGGAGCCGTTCGTCGGCAGCGTCGCCGACGAGCTGTGGTCGATGGGCAGCGAGGCGGCGGCCGAGACGAGCCGCAGGCTCGGCGAGCGGGTGGCCGGCGCCCGGCGACTGCTGCGGCCGCGCTGAGCGATCTCCGGTCGGGGCGACTAGGGTGATACAGATAGCCGCACGAGGTGAGCGCATGACGACGACCAGAGAGACGCTCGAGAACAGTCCCGCCGGAGTCCCGCTCGGCGCCGAGCAGGCGGCCGACGCGATCGACGCGTGTCTGCGCTGCGTGCAGGCATGCACGACGTGCGCCGACGCCGACCTCGCGGAGCCCGATCACGCCGAGCTCGGCCGCTGCGCGGCGCTGTGCACGGAGTCCGCGGACGTGTCCGGGCTCGTCGCGCGGGTGCTGTCGCGACCAGCGCACGCCGACCACTTCGTGGTCCACCGCCTGCTGCAGGTGTGCATCAAGACGTGCACGAACTGCGCCGAGGAGTGCGCGCGGCACGAGGCGCATCACCGCCACTGCGCCGTGTGCGCCAAGACCTGCCGGGCGTGCGACCACGCGTGCAGCGAGCTGCTCGACGCAGAGGCGTTCGAGGAGCTGCAGAAGCTCGCCGGGGGCTAGAAGTTCGAAGGTTGTCGAACATCTGGTAAAGTACGACAGCCATCGTACTTCCGAGGAGCACGAGCATGACCAACAGCCCGCCGAGCCCCCGCAGCGACCGCAACTCGCGGCTCACCGCCGACGCCGCCGTGACCGCCTACATCCACGAGATCTCCGAGCGCCACCGTCCACCCGAGCCGGCCGCGGAAGGCGCCGCCGCGCCGCCGGGCGACGACTGACGGCCGCGGCGCGCCCGCACCCGGCGCCGAGCCGGGACGGGCGCGCCGCACGGGACGCCTCAGGCCGCCGGCGCGGCGTCCATGAACCCGTACACGTTCCGGATCTGGAGGCCGTCGGTGACGATCACATCGAAGCCGACGAACTGATCCGGTGTGCCCTCTGGGCCCGCGTGCCACTGGAACCGAGCCTGGTTGTGGTGCGCGTCGACCGGGCCGCCGAGCCTGAACGTGAAGCCCGGGAACCGCCCCTGGGTCTGGTCGATGAACCCGTCGATCTGCTCGGGGCCGCGCAGCTCGACGTGCGGGTCGGTGTAGGTGCTGTCGCTCGTGTAGAGCGCCGCGAGCAGCTCGCGCCGGCGCGAACCGTCGGTCTCGTTGAACGCCGCCAGGTACCGCTCCACTACCTGCGTCAGGTCTGCCATCGGATCCTCCTGTGGTGGTTGATGCGTGCAGGATCGGCTCGCGGCGGCCGCTTGTCGATTACCTCCCGGGTAGTGAGGCTTGTCACCATCCGGGGATGGCGCTCGCAGCTCCCCAGCGCGTCCGCGGCCGGTCGGTGCTGCTCCACGTCGCGCTGCTCGCTGCGCTGCTGGCTGCGGTCGTGGTCGCGATCGCCGGCCTGGTGCCCGGGTCGGGTCACCGGCTCGAGGACGCCGCGCCCGGGTGGGTCGCGGCGGCGGTCGGCTCGGAGCTGATCGCGCTGACCGCGTACGCGCTGATGTTCCACGCCGTGTTCTCGTACGGCGCGTACACGCTCACGTACGGGCGGGCCGCGCAGATCGGCATCGGCGAGCTCGGGGCGTTCGTCGTCGTGCCGACCGGTGCCGGCGGGCCGGCGTTGCGGATCTGGGCGCTGATGCGAGGCGGGATGCCGTTCGCCGTGGTGATGACGCGCAGCGTGATCCACGCGGTCGTCTTCAACCTCCCGTACATCGGGGCCGCGTTGGTGCTCGGCGTGATGGTGCTGGCCGGGACCGGCCCGGGCCACGCCCCGGTCGCGGTCGCGCTCGCGCCGCTGGCGGTCGTCGCCGCCGCCGTCGCGCTCGTGGTGGGGGCGTCTGTGTTCGCGCGTGCGCACCCTCACGTGCCCGCGGTCCGTTGGCGCCGGATCGGCTGGCAGGCGATCCAGGCGGTGCCCAGCGGGATGCGAGAGCTGCCGGGCCGGCTGCGGCAGCCGCTCCTGTGGCTGGGGGCGACGGCGTACTGGGTGGGCGACTGCGGCGTGCTGATCCTGTCGTTCCACGCGGTCCACGGGACCGCCCCGATTGGCGCACTGGTGCTCGCATACATGCTCGGTCAGCTCGGCAACGCGCTGCCGCTGCCCGGCGGCGTGGGTGGCACGGAGCCGATCATGCTCGGGGTGCTGACCGCGTCGGGCGTCGACCTCGCCGCCGGAGCCGCCGCCGTCGTGCTCTACCGGTTGATCTCGCTCGGGCTGCAGGCGATCGCCGGCGGGATTGCGGTCGCTTCGCTGATGCGCTCGCTGCGACGGGAGCCCAGGCCGCGCCCGACCCGGGCAGCTACACCGACACTCCGATCGCCTTCAGAAATCCGACCAGATCCCCGCTGACGTCCCCGCTGGTGGTGTTGGCGCACCGGTAGGCATTCAGTGACAGCGGAGCCGCTCCCCGCGGGACGATCACGAGCGCGATCTTGTAGCCGCCCGCGCAACCGGAGCTGGGGACGGTCGCGGCCGCCTTCTCGATCTTGTTGGCGTTGAGCAGCGCCGTCACACGCGCGACCTGGGCCGGCGTGGTGAACGCGGTCGTCTTCGGGAGCCCGTACGGCGGCGGGAGACCCGGCTGCGCGACGGTCACATGCACGCTCGACAGGTCCTTCCACGCCGACGACGAGGAGGACGACGACGAGCTGCTGCCGCACGCGGCGAGCGCGAACAGGATTCCAGACGCCCCGAGGAGCTTTCGCACACGCCGATTATGAGGGTCCGCTCAGACCGAAGGACGAGATATGGCCGATCCCACTCGGGTCCGCTGACAGTCCTGGGCCCGTCGGACGTTCAGTTCCGAACGCGCCAGAGGCACACGCGACGTTGAGCCACCGGGACCACAGCCAGACGAATCGGGGATGGCGCCATCTGATCGTGGCGGCCTTCGTCCTTGCCGCGCTGCTGCCGGTGCTGCGGTTTGGTGTGGCGCCCGGGGACGCGCGCGCGCGGACTGCGGCTCCGGCCGCGGCCCTCGATCCCACCGAGGAGTTCGGGGTCAACACCGGCGTGGTGTTCAACGCCGGCAGGTACAGCCACGCGCAGATCGACGCCCAGCTTGCCGCGCTCGCGAATACCGGCGCGACCGTCGTTCGCAGCGACGCGCTATGGGAGGACGCCGAGCCTCAGCCCCCGATCGGGATCCTCCACCGCTTCAACTGGACGCTCAACGATCAGATCGTCAGCTCGCTCGATGCCCACGGGCTGCGATGGCTTCCGATCATCGACTACTCGACGCCGTGGGGTCGCGCCGTCGCCGGCCGGATCCACTCGCCGCCGGCGTCGGTCAGTGACTTCGCCGCGTATGCGTCTGCGGTCGCGGCGCGGTACGGCCCGGGAGGGAACTTCTGGCTCGAGAACCCGCGCCTCCACCAGCTGCCGGTCCTGACCTACGAGATCTGGAACGAGCCCGACAACGCGGTGTTCTGGTCGCCGTCCCCGAACCCGGGGGCGTACGCGAACCTGTACGGCGCCGCTCGCGCGGCGATCCGGTCCAAGCAGAGTGGGGCAACCGTGATCGTCGGGGGCCTGACCCGGCCGGCGTGGTTCCTGTCGGGCATGCTCGCCGCCGACCCCGGGCTGCAAGGCCAGATCGACGGGGTCGCGATCCATCCCTACGCACCGACGCCCGACAAGGTGTTCGCCGGCGTCCGCAGCGCGCGGCTGGCGATGGATGCCGACGGGCTCGGCGCGGTACCGCTCTTCATAACGGAGGTCGGCTGGACGACCCACGGCTCAGGCGGCCGTGACGTCGCGGCAGCAGCCGAGCGGCCAGCCTATATCTCGACGACGATCTCGACGCTCGCCCACTCCGACTGCGGGATCGCCGGCGTGATGCTGTACGCATGGACGACTCCCGAGCACAACCCGTCCAATCCGCAGGACTGGTTCGGGATCTCACCGCCGAACGCGGCGCCGAGCGCCGATACCGATGCATTCACCGCGGCGCTTCAGGCCGCCGAGGTGCCGGCGCCCGAGGCGCTGCTGTGCACGACGAATCCGGCGCTGGTCGACACGCGGGTGCTGCCGGCCGCGAGCCCGAGACGCACTGCCCACGTGCCGGCCACGGGGCACGGACACAGGCCGCGTCGCGCCGGCACGCGATGCCGGCGTCTGCGCGCCGCCAGGCGGCACGGCAAGTGCCGCCCGGCCTCCAAGCGGCGCGGCTAGCGGGTATGCCGGTGCCGGTGCGCCGGCTTGTGGTGCCGCTTGTGCTTCTTGCTCCGGTGCCGCCGGTGCGAACTCGTGGGGCGCGTGCGCGTGGGGGCGGAGCCTGAAGTCGGCGATGAGAAAGTGCATCCGGCCGTCCACGCGCACGCCGCGAATCCGTCGGCCTCGGGATCCGGGGCCGACGGCGCGCCGATCACCTTGCCCGTGGAGTCGATCAGCTGGATCTGCTCACCGGTCGTCAGGTGCGCGGGGGCGCCGTTGACGGTCGCGTGGTCGAACACGGTGCTTGACAGGTTCGGCAGCGACGCCTCGCCGGCGCCGCCGGAGCCGATCGTCAGCGGCGTCTCCTCGATCCACTCGGCGCTCGACTCCGTCGACGAGTAGGGGACGGTCGTCGAGAAGCTCTCGTGCCGGGTCACGTCCTGAAGCGCGATCGACCAGATTCCCGGCGCCGAGGAGGACAGCGAAGCGTGGATCTGATCGCCCGCCGAGACGTTCATGTTGCTGATCGTGACCGCCGGGGCGGGGACCAGCTCCCACCACGCGGAATAGCTGGGGTGACCGGAGCCGTCCACATCCTGCTCGGTGCCGGTTTGAATCAGGGTCTCGTCCTGCGTCGTACAGCCGGCGTCCACACAACCACCGCCGATCCCGATCCAGGTCGCCGAGTTCTCGGCCTGGTTGGCCATGTGCGCCGACGCCCTGGGAACCGTCCAATCGGAGGCAACCGAACTGAACAGCCCGCCGCGCTCGAGCGCACCCGCGTTGTAGCCGAACCAGTTGCTGCTCTGGCTCGTGTTCAGCCGGGCGTGCGGCGGCTTGACGAGCCTCAGCACTCCGGAGGGATCGAACGGGGAGGCGCTGGCGGCGTTTGCCGTCAAGGCCGAAGCGAGCAGCAACGCCGGTGCAAGCAGCGCCGCCGTTGCCAATCGTCTCGGTGCGGTTCGCGCGCGTCTCAAGGCCGTTGTTCCGCGGGTTTTCGCCATCGCTCCTTCCACGTTCGTTGTTGCCGGTCGACGGCGTGTGCAAACAGTCCAGCACGCGCGGGCCGGGGGCGCGCTGCTAGCGCTCGCGCTGGGCCCGGATCACTGGCCGGGCCTCGATCGCGCTGCTAGATTCAGGCGTCCGCGGTGGGCGTAGCTCAGCTGGTAGAGCTCCTGGTTGTGGTCCAGGCGGTCGTGGGTTCGAGTCCCATCGCTCACCTCTCGCGAAGCATCTGGATATACCGCGGTTTCATCGGAGGATCGGGCCCCAGCCCCCACCGCGCCACCATCACCTGCCGTCGCGGCGACAACAGTTACCGCGTCGACTGGCAGATGGTGCGATGTTGGTCGCCCTGATGTTCAATGCTCCGCCGCTTCCTTCGGGCTTGAAGTTCACCCGCAGAGAACCGCAATTCCCGCTGGCCGTCAGCGCGCCCGGGGGAGGTCGGACGCCGCCGCGGCCGCCGCGAACCTGACCCCGTGGCTTTCGCAGCAGCGATCGGTGCCCTGTCGCGCATCCCTATCGGAAACCGCATTGCAAGCTGCATACCCACAGGTCGCGCCGGGGGGACCATGTCCAGCGCTCGGTGTGCTCATGGCCGTCCCTGGTGTGAGTGGCCTTCAGGAACACGCTGATGGTCGCTCGCCCGCGCGGAGAAGGGTGCAGGGCGACGCGGTCGCCGGCGATCGTCTGAAGATGAGCGAACCTTCGCGCATAACGGGCGATCTGGCGCATGATCGTCAATTGCTCGCCGGCCGATGGGGTAATGAAGTCACGGATCGCGATCTCGAAGCGCCCATCGCGATTCAGATCGCCTACCCACGCCTCACGCAGGCCGCTCAGCCGCGACCCGGGACTGGTGAACACGTACTTCAGCTGGTCACGAACCAGCCTGCCGCCCCGTCGGTCGCACACCATGAACCCAGTCACGGGCGTCGGAGCGGCATCGAAGTTGAAGACGTCGATGCGCTCGAGATCGCGGTCTCGGTCGAGCTTGACGTTAAAGATGTGATGCCGATTGGTTTCGGGAACCTGACAGGGCAATGCCGCTGCCCTCAGCACCTGAAGCGACGCGCTGGCGCCTAGGTTCCCGCCGCCGCACCGACCGGTGACCTGATACCTGCCAGGTTGGCGGGCTGCCGGTATCCGCGTGCGCACGGAGTAGCTGCCATCTGTGCCGACTCGAGCGTAAATGGCCGGGACGCCGGCGAACTCGTGCGCGGGCGAAAACGCCCGCGAGATCAGCGTGACGTCATCACCAATCGCACACCCCGGCACACCGCCATACACACGAACCACCTCACCGGCTCGAACCGACCCGGGGCTGACCTTGATCGTCGGCCCGGCGACCGCGAGGGCAGGAGCGGCAGCCAGCCCGACCACCGCCGATGTAGCGAGCAATGCCCGACCAAACGCCATACCAACCTCCTCACGAGCGTATACGTAATGCATGGTCAGTCCCAGTAGAACAGCGCGCGGATCGTGCGCTTCGCGCGGTTGTGCGGGATCGCCTTGCTGCAGTTGAGCAGCACCTCGTCGAACCCGACAAAGCTTCCTGAGCACCGCCAACCGGAGATGCGCTGTACGCCGGTGTGTCCGTGTGTGGCCTGGACGTGGCGACGATACGCCAGGGTGATCCGTTTGCCCTCCGCACAGCTCGCGCGGTCCATGCGCAGCCAGATCAGCGGTACCTGCGCCCTGCACTTGGTGACGGCCGTTGTTGCGACTGGGTCCGGGACGACGGCGTGCGCCGAGGTGCCCACCGGGAGAACCGCAAGCAGCGCAAGCAGCACGAGCGCTGTGGGTACGACTCGTCGCATCGATGCCCCTTTCGTCGCTATCGATCGATTCCAGGCGTGCAGTCTCAAGCCCGGGTCCCGCCTCGCTCATCAGCGAAACACCGCCGAGCGGCACCGGGATTAGTACTGAGGTGGATCGCCGATCTTGGGTTCGCGCTCCGCACGACGTCTGCTCGCAGCGATCGGGAGCGATCTACGCTTCGAGAGTGAGAACGCTCCTCGCCCGCCGGTCTGTCCGTGCGATCATCGGTGCGACCGCGTGCTTGTCCGCGCTTGCGGGTTGTGGCGGCAGGGGAGCGATGTCTGCAACAGGACCGGCGACGTCGGCCGGGGCCACACTGTCGTTGCAGTGCCCGCCAGGCTCCGCGGCCATTCAGCGGCGCGACCCGCGCGGCGATGTGAAGGTGGTCACGCTAAGCGGGCGACCGCGGGCAGCATCGATGCCTAGCGCCGATCTCGTCACGGTAGTCGTACGGCGCGGCGATGACGGCGTCGTGTGTGTGTCCTATCGCCTCGACGGACACGTACGTCTAGGCAGCACCTTCGCTCTGGAGATCCGGCGCCGACCGCCCGGCGGCGCCGTTGGGACGGGCGATCAGCAGCGCTACGAGATCCAGCTCACACCCGATGGCAGGGTCCACGTCAGCCGTCCGCACGGCGAGCCGCGCTATCCGGTGCGCGCGAGAGTCGTGCACCACAACGAGTTGCTGGATGTCGCGATGCAAACGCTATTGCGGCCCGGACAGGCGTTTGAGTGGCGGGCAGAGCTCAGCTACCTGCCGCGCTTCCCACTCGGCGACGCCTACGTGGATAGGGTGCCTGACGGGTCGGCTTGGGTGCCGTTTGGCGTGGGCTCATAAGCGCTCGTGGCCTAGCACCAGCAGATACCGTTTCCCTTCAGCCGGCTGCCCCCATTCTTCTACAGATCGGGCTCCGGCACTCTCAGGCGTGGTGGTTGGTTTGGCGAACAGGGAGTTCGTGTGGCACAAGAGCGAGACGGTTGTCGGGTAGCGCGGGGCGCGCTCCAGCAGGGGAAGACCGATCGCGGCCTCGTTGAAACCGATCTTGAAGTCACCCTCCGCACCTCTATTTCGCCGGAGGCAGTTGCGCGAGCGCGTGCGGGGGCGTACGTTTTGCCGCGACCCGGCGGTGACGGCCGGTGAGGGGCAACAACCTGACGAGACGGAGGGCAGACATGTCGACGCTCCTGGCGCGCAACGCTGAGATGCTCGTGACGATGGACGAGGAGCGACGGGAGATTCCCGGCGGCTCCCTGTTCGCCCGCGACGGTCTGATCGAGCAGGTGGGCGCCACCGATGATCTGCCCGACGACGCGGACGAGGTGCTCGATCTCTCTGGCCAGATCGTGCTTCCCGGGATGGTGAACACGCACCACCACCTCGACCAGACACTGACGCGCAACCTCCCGCAGGCGCAGAACATCAACCTGTTCCCGTGGCTCAGGGCGCACTACGAGATCTGGGCCCAGCGCACGCCCGAGGCGTCGCGGCTCAGCACCCTGGTCGGCCTCGCCGAGCTTGCCGCCTCGGGGTGCACGACCGTGTTCGATCATGCCTACGTGTTCCAGAACGGCTGCCGCGTCGACGATCAGATCGCCGCGGCCAAGGAGATCGGGGTTCGCTTCCACGTGTCCCGCGGGTCGATGTCGCTCGGCGAATCGAAGGGCGGGCTGCCGCCGGACAGCTGCACCGAGGACGAGGGCGAGATCCTCGAGGACTCCGTGCGCGTGATCGAGCGCTACCACGACTACTCGGTCGGGTCGATGACGCAGCTGGTGCTCGCGCCGTGCTCGCCGTTCTCGGTATCCGGAGACCTGATGCGAGAGTCGGCCAAGCTGGCACGCGAATACGGCGTCAAGCTCCACACCCACCTTTGCGAGACGTTCGACGAAGAGCGCTACACGCTCGAGACGCACCGCCTCCGACCAGTCGCATGGATGGAGACGCTCGACTGGCTCGGCGACGACGTCTGGTTCGCCCATGCGATCCACGTCAACGACGACGAGATCCGCCGATTCGCGCAGACCGGCTCGGGCGCGGCGCACTGCCCTTGCTCGAACATGCGTCTCGCCTCTGGAATCGCTCCAGTCAAGAAGTACATGGACGCAGGCGTCAAGGTCGGGATCGGCGTCGACGGGTCGGCATCCAACGACGCCTCGAACATGCTGCTCGAGGTCCGCCAGGCGATGCTCCTGGCTCGGCTCCGGATCGGGCTGCTTCCACCGGAGGGGCCGCAGACGGTGCTGTCGACGTCGGATCCGCTTCGCGCCGAGGAGTGGATGACCGCGCGGCAGGCGCTCGAGCTGGCGACGAGGGGCGGGGCGAAGGTGCTCGGCCGCGACGACATCGGGCAGCTTGCGCCCGGCAAGTGCGCCGACTTCTTCAGCCTGGACCTCAACACAGTCGACTACGCGGGTGGGCTCAGCGATCCGGTGGCGGCCGTCGTCTTCTGCGCTCCGCAGAAGGCTCACTACACGGTGATCGCGGGGCGCCTCGTCGTCGAGAGCGGCGCCGTTACAACCGTCGACATGGCCCCCGTCGTCGAGGCGCACAACCGCTTCTCGCTCGCGCACGCTGGCGTGCCGGCGCTCGCCGCCGACAAGTTCTGATGAGCGCCCCGCCGACCGACAAGCAGACGGCGACGGTCGTCACGAACACGCGCGTCCGCGAGGGCCACGACGGGGAGTTCGAGGCCTGGCAATCGCGGATGAACGAGGTGGTGTCCCGCTTTGACGGATTCGTCTCGCGGGAGGTGCTCCCACCCCGCCCGCCCGATCAGCTCGACTGGGTGATCATCCAGCGCTTCGAGCGGCCGGAGCAGCTGAAGGCGTGGCTCGAGTCGCCCGAGCGTGCCGAGATGCTCGCCCAGATCACGGCCGCGCTCGACGGCGCGGACGCTGTCAACGTGTTCGTCGGCCACGAGGCCGAGGAGAGGGGCACCGAAGGGCCGGTGACCGCGATGATCATGACCCAGGTGATGCCAGGGCAGGAGCAGCAGTTCGAGCGCTGGCACGCCCGCGTGAAGGAGCGTCAGTCCAAGTTTCCCGGCTTCCTCGGCTGCGAGGTGCAACCCCCGACGGGGACGTTCCAGCAGGAGTGGGTGACCCTCCTGCGGTTCGATTCGGCCGGGCACCTCGATGGCTGGCTTCAGTCCGACGAGCGCGCGAAGCTCCTGCGCGAAGCCGACGAGATCATCGACCGCTCCGACGAGCGACGGGTGCGGACCTCATTCGAGGGCTGGTTCAAGTTCGGCGCCGACAACAAGCCACCGCCGAGCTGGAAGCAGGCGGCGATCGTGCTGCTCTGCCTGTTCCCGGTCGTGATCCTCGAGATCACGCTCCTGAACCCGATCCTGGCCTGGATGAACGTCGCCCCCGCCACCTTCATCGCCAACGTGATCAGCGTCGGCGTGCTCACGTGGCCGTTGATTCCACTCGCGAGCAGGGCGGTGGGGTGGTGGCTCTCCCCGTCCCCCGGAGCCGAAAAGGCGGTGCGCTGGCGCGGGGTCGCGCTGCTCGTGTGTCTGTACGCGGTCTCGATCGTGTTCTTCCACTTCTTCACCAACTGGGTGCACATCGCCCCGATCACCAGTCTCTGACGACCGCGATCACACCCCGACGAGGCGTGTCGCTCAGCCTGGTGGCGCGACGATCAGTGCCCGTCGCGTCCAGCGGGACTCCCCGTGCCCTTGTGCGAGTGCGCGCCGCTACGTAGGCTGCACGACATGGAGTGGCTGGCGCTCGTCACCTGGATTGTCGTGTTGCTGCTGGTGCTGCCGGTCGGCGGGACGATGCTGCCGTCGCTCGGACTGCTGGTGCTGGTGACGTTCGCCGGGCTCGGGACGATGATCGTGTTCAACGTCACCGGCGACGACGTGTGGGCGTGGATCTCATTCGGGTCGGCGTGCGTCGCCACCGTGCTGGCGGCCGTCGGGGCTCGTACGCTCGTCTACGACACGGCACAGACGCTCGAGGGCGTCTCCGAGCTGATCAAGAACGTGGCGGCGCTGTCGCTTGGGGTCGGGATCGCGATCATCATCGCGGCGATCCCGATCACGCTCGGCACCGCCGTGGCATAGGGCATAGCGGCCGCGGGGGCGGGCCGGGGCTAGTCGGACGGGCGCCGCCGCGCTTGGCCGTGGTGGCCGGCCGTGCCACGGCCCCAGTCGCGCACGTCCTCGCTCAGGTCGGTGAACGCGGACGGGGTCTCGGGGCCGGAGTCATGATCGATGTCGCCGTACGGATGCTGGTTGATCCCGCTCCCTCGGCGCGAGTACAGGCCCAGCGCGAGGATCACGATCGTCACCAGCACGACCCCGAGGAAGATCAGGCTGCCTTCGGCGAATGTCAGCGCGAATGGTGTGATGGTCGGACTCGGCCTCCTGTTCGCTAGGTAGACGCGCTCCGTCGCGCCGCGGCAAGGGGGCACGCCTGCCCACCGCCGGAAGGCCGGCACCACGTGACCGGCTTAACGCCCGTCGAGGAGGCTTACAGCCGGGCCTCGGCATCAGGATGCGATGGCGGCTGCCGCTCGGCTGACGCCGCCCGGGGTGCACGTAGGGACTCTCCCTGGAGCGCCCGGCGCCAGCCCGACAGCACCTCGTGGACGCCGGCTGCGCCCACGATCCGGCGAGCCGGCATCGGCAACTCGACCGGATGCAGGATGAACGGCCGCGTCTGCGGTCCGCCCAGACCGCCGTGGAACGAGATCAGCTCTTCGAACGCGCAACCCTGCTCGAGGTGCTCGTCGTAGAAGCTGTTGACGACGATGTCGGCGGCGTGCGCGAAGCTGTCCGCGCGACGCAGATGGTCGGCGGCATGGGGGGAGAAACGCCGCAGTGGATCGCTGCCCTCGACGCGGTCGTCGGCGAGGTAACGAATGCCGTCGGCGCCCAGCACGGTCGGGCCGCGCTCGTTCGAGTGGACGAGTACGAAGCCGAGATGGGGGTGATTGCGCAGCGCCGGAAGCACGCGAGGGTGCCGCTCGTCGATCTCCTCGAGCGACAGCCGCCGCGGCTCCTCCATCAGGTAGATCAGGCCGAGGTTGCCCGACGCCAGCACGACCACCTCCTGGTCGCCGAGCCGGCCGGCGGACGGGCGCGTCGCCTGCCCGGTCGCCTCCGCGACTGCGTGCCCGACCGCCGCGTCGTTCTCCTCGCCGCCCTGGACCGGGGTCACCGCGCCGCGCTCCAGCGACCGCTGCACCAGCTCGTGAAGGCCATAGCCGTTGCGCTGCTTGAAGGTCGCGCCTTGCGTCTGCCCGTGGTCGGAGAGCACGATCAGCTTGTATGGACGCGGCGCGTAGCGCCGCGCACGCTCGATCCGCCCGAGCTGCTGATCGAGCTTGCGGAGCGCCTCGAGCGTGTCCGCTCGCTCGAGCCCGGAATGGTGGGCGACCTCGTCGTAGCTGGAGAACGTCGCGTACACGGCAGGCCGTCCGCGCATCATGTCGGTGAGCACCCCGAACACGATCAGGTCGCGAACCCCGACGCACAGAGCCGCGCGCAGCAGCGGATACCGGCCGCCGCGGTCACCCCGGGGTCGCACGTCGCGGCGGCGCTGCCGAATCGCCGCGAGCCACTCGAGGACCACCTCCCAGGTGAACAGCACGAGCAGCCGAGTGACGTTGAAGCCGTTGGCGAGGAACGCGCGGTAGCCCGGATTCGCCCGCTGCTCGGCGCTCAGCCTGCTCGCGGTCAGGATCACCTCGTCGGCCTCGCCCGAGAACAGGTTCCCTCGGCTGGCGCCGCCGCCGACGAGCAATCCGCGGCCGGTCGCGAGGCGCTGCTCGATGACTGCGCAGTCGGCCGGTGAGGAACAGGTGAGCAGCCGGCCGGTCTCCTTCTCGACCCACCGGAAGGCCGGGACGTCCTCGTTGGACCCGAGCAGGATCCCCGTCTGGCTGGCCCCGGTCTGGGAGCTCAGGTCGGTCTCCCACTCGGCGAGGCGGTGGGTGCCGTCCTCGACCCAGCGTGCCAGCACGGGGGCGCTGCCGCCCCGCATCGCCCGCTGCAGCACCGGCAGCGCGAGCCCGTCGATCTCGAGGAACAGCAGCCCGGGTACGTCGGTGCGCTCGGCGCCTCCCTGGCGCCGCGCGATCCGGGTGATCACCCGCAGCGTGTAGGTGTCGTCGTCGTTGGCGCCGAGCACCACCTCGAGCACGACGATCGACGCCGAGATCACGAGCGCTGCCAGCAGCGCCGACCCGAACGAGTCGACGTGGATCGCGGACGCGTCGATGCTCGACGCCAGCAGCAGGATCAGCGCGTCGAGCACCAGCACCAGCAGGAAGCCGAGCGCCAGCGTGAACGGCAGGCGCAGGGCGGCGACGATCGGTGGAAGCAACGCGTTGAGTGCGGCGATCAGGATTGCTGCCACGAGCGCCTCGCCGAACGTGTGGACCGTGACGCCCGGGACGATCGCTCCGGCGATCAGCACCGATGCCGCGGCGATCAGCCAGAACAGCACCAGATGCAGCGGCCGGTAGCGCGGACGCGCGGGCGCCCAGCCGACCCGCTCGCCGTACCGGACCGGGTCGGCTGCGTCCATGGCGCACAACTAATCCGCCCGGCTCGCGCCCGTCGTCATCCCGATCGGGCGATGCGCGTAGGGCTCGATCCGCTCGGATCAACGTCGTGGCCGCCGGCGATCGAACCGCCATCACGTGGCTCGGTCACGCCACTGTCCTGATCGAGCTCGACGGCACCATCCTGATCACCGATCCGGTCCTCCGCGACCGGATCGGGCCGCTGGCCCGGATCGCGCCGGCCGAGGGCGTCGCCGCACCACCCCGCCTCGACGGCGTGCTGCTCTCACATCTGCACGCCGACCACGCCGACCTGCCGTCGCTGCGCGAGTTGGCGGCTCCCGTCGTCGCCCCGGACGAGGCGGTGGAGTGGCTGTCTCGCCGCCGGATCGCGGACGTGCGCGGGCTCCGTTCCGGCGCCGCGCTCGAGCTCGGCGGCGTTCGTGTGCAAGCCGTCACCGCTGTCCACGACCGGCGGCGGCGGCCGCTGGGCGCGGCCGCCGATCCAGTCGGGTATCTGATCGATGGCTCGCGCTCGGTGTACTTCGCGGGCGACACCGATCTATTCGACGGGATGCGGGAGCTGCGGGGCGCGGTCGACGTCGCGCTGTTACCGGTCTGGGGTTGGGGCCGCCGGCTTGGCCCGGGACACCTCGACCCGGAGCGCGCCGCCCGGGCGGCGGAGCTGATCGCCCCGCGGCTCGCGATCCCGATCCACTGGGGGACGCTCGCGCCGCGCTGGCTCGGCGGCCGCCTGTCGGATCCAGCGGCTCCCGCCACCGAGTTCGCGCGCCTGGTCAGCCGCTGCGCTCCGGGTATCGAAGTGCGGGTGCTCGCCCCCGGCGAGCGAACGGAGCTCTAGGCGACGATCCGCAGCTCGCGGCTGGTGTTGTTCAGGCGCCGGCCGCCGTCTGCGGTGACGGTGACGATGTCTTCGATCCGGACGCCGAAGCGGCCCGGAAGGTAGATGCCGGGCTCGATCGAGAAGCACATCCCGACCTGCATCGGCCGATTCTCGCCGTCCACCATGTACGGAGGCTCGTGCACCGTGAGCCCGATCCCGTGGCCGGTGCGGTGGATGAAGTACTCGCCGTAGCCGGCATCCGCGATCACCCGCCGTGCAGCACGGTCGACCTCCTCGCACGGGACCCCGGGGCGGACCGCCTCGAAGGCGGCCTGCTGGGCGCCGCGGACAACTTCGTAGACCTCGCGCTCCTCGTCGGTGGGCTCCCCGACGTGCACGGTCCGCGTGGTGTCGGATGTGTAGCCGTCCTTGAGGCCGCCGAAGTCGAGCACCACCATGTCGCCGGACCGGATCATGCGTTCGGAGAGCTCGTGATGGGGATTCGCCCCGTTCGGGCCCGACCCGACCAGCGTGAACTCCACCCGCGAGTGCCCGTGCTCGCGGAGCAGGCGCGCGAGCTCGCCACCGATCTCGCGCTCCCGGCGCCCCTCGAAGCGACCCCGGCAGATGTCCTCGAAGCTGCGATCCGCCGCGGCGCCGGCGGCTGCCATCCGCTCGACCTCGCCTGCATCCTTGATCGCCCTCAGCATCGGAAGCGACGCGGTCATCGACACGTAGCTCGAGTCCGGCAGCGCCGCTTGAAGACCGAGCACGTGCATCGCCCACGCCGAGTCGGAGATCGCGTACCGACCGCCCGCCTCGAGCAGCGTGGCGGCGGCCGCGTACGGATCGTCGCCGTCGGTCCAGTCGCTCAGCTCGACCGCCGCTGCGCCGGGAGCCCGCTCGGCGTCCGGGCGCTCGAGGATCGGCACGATCATCGCGGGCCGGCGCGCGCCGGAGAGCACCAGCATCGTGATCCGCTCGCTGATCGCGACCGGCGCGTAGCCGGTGAAGTAGACGAGATCTGCGCCCGGCGCCACCAGCACGCCGGCCAGCCCGACGCTGCGGGCCTGCTCCGCCGCGCGCGCCATTCGCGCCGCGAAGTCGCCGGCCGTGATCGGCGCGGGAGTCTTGTCCGCGGTCATCTGTTCGCCTCCGGACACCGCTCGAGGAACAGCGCCTCGGCCGGCGCCAGATGCTATTTCGTCGGCGGGCATCCGCTGAAGCTCAGCACATGGCCGGCGATCCCGTCCGCTCGCCGGGCCGTTGCCGGGCCGAGCAGCGCCGGACCGCCTCACCCGCATCGGGTGATGTGTCCGCACCTTCATGCGCGAGCATCGTCACGCGATGGTGAGCGTGGCCCCCAGGAGGAAGGGCGCGGAGATTCCGCACCTGACGGTCGCCGAACGCGAGGCACGAGGCAAGGCTGCCCGAACCGAGGTCCCACGCTCGAGCCACGCCGCCTTCGAGCCCGCGTCGGACCGTGCCGACCCGGTCGCGCTGCTCGAGCGTCAGGCTGCCGCGCGCGTGCCCGAGCTGGTTCCGATCCGCTACGGGCGGATGCTCGTCTCGCCGTTCACGTTCTACCGAGGCGCGGCGATGATCATGGCCCACGACCTCGCGGCGACGCCGCGCTCGGGCCTCACGGTGCAGTCCTGCGGCGACGCGCACCTTTCGAACTTCGGGGTGTTCGCCTCCGCCGAGCGGCGGCTGATATTCGACATCAACGACTTCGACGAGACGCTTCCAGGCCCCTGGGAGTGGGACGTCAAGCGGCTCGCCGCGAGCATGCTGATCGCGGCGCGCGACAACGGCTACTCCGTCACCGACCAGGACCAGATCGTGCTCGACACGGTTGGCCAGTACCGCCTCGCGATGCGCGAGTTCGCAACGATGAGAAACCTCGCGGTCTGGTACAGCGGGCTCGAGATCGAGCAGCTGCTCCGCGAGCGCGCGGCCGACCTCCAGCCGCGCCAGGTCAAGCGGACGCAGAAGGCGCTCGAGAAGGCCCACACCCGCGACAGTATGTCCGCGTTCTCGAAGCTGACGCACGTCGTCGACGGGGAGCCGCGGATCGTCGACCAATCGCCGCTGATCGTGCCGATCGACGTGTTCGCAGAGCAGGCCGGACTGGATCGCGAGGCGCTCCTCAACGACCTGCGTGAGCTGGTGCGGGTGTACCGCGAGTCGCTCGAGTACGACCGCCGCGTGCTGGTCGAGGAGTTCCAGATGGCGGACTTCGCGCGCAAGGTGGTCGGCGTCGGGAGCGTCGGCACGCGCGCGTGGATCGCGCTGTTCTTCGGCCGCGATGGCGACGATCCGCTGTTCCTGCAGCTGAAGGAGGCGGACGCGTCGGTGTTGGAGCAGGCGCTCGGTCCGAGCGAGTTCGAGAACCACGGCCAGCGGGTCGTCACCGGGCAGCGGCTGATGCAGGCCTCGAGCGACATCATGCTCGGGTGGCTGCACGTCGAGTCGCCACTCGACGGGCAGCCGAGGGACTTCTACGCGCGCCAGCTCAAGGACTGGAAGGGCTCGGTCGAGATCGATCAACTGCCCCCGGCGGGGATGGGCATCTACGGCAAGCTGTGCGGCTGGACGCTCGCGCGCGCCCACGCCCGCAGCGGCGACCGGATCGCGATCGCCACCTACCTCGGGAAGGCGGACAGCTTCGACCGCGCGATCCTGGGGTTCTCGCGCGCGTACGCCGACCAGAACGAGAGCGACTACAAGCTGCTGGTCGAGGCGGTCAAGTCGGGCAGGATCGTCGCGCAGACGGGGGTCTGAGCTGGGCTCACGGAGGCTCTGGGCGCTCAGCGCGCTGCTGCTCGCGATCGCGACGGTCGCGCTCGCGGTCGCGGTGGCGATCGCGGCGTTCCCCAACGGCCTGACGGTGCTCGCGTGCCTGGTGGTCGCGATGATCGTCGCCTGGTACGCAGTGCAGCGGCGGGGTATCGCGCGGCGCGCCGGAACCGCGGTCGCGGCGCTGTTCCTCGCGGGGGCGGTCGTGCTGGTGGTGGTTGAGGGCAAGGTGGTTGGCAACCTGCTGGTGGTCGTGGTTGGCGTGGCTGCGCTCGCGGCGGCACGGCGCGCGTTCACGGTGCACGTTCATCTCGCGTCCGTGGATCCGCCCGCTCACCCGGCGCTGTTCTACAACCCGAAGTCGGGCGGCGGCAAAGCCGAGCGCTTCCACCTCGCCGACGAGGCGCGCAGCAGGGGGATCGAGCCGATCGAGCTGCAGCCGGGTGACGACCTCGAGGAACTGGTACGGGGCGCCGTCCAGCGCGGCGCCGACGGGCTCGCGGCGGCCGGCGGCGACGGAACGCAGGCGATCGTCGCGAGCATCGCCGCCGAGCTCGACCTTCCGTTCGCGTGCATCCCCGCCGGCACTCGCAACCATTTCGCGCTCGACCTGGGAGTCGACCGCGACGATGTCGTCGGGGCGCTCGACGCGTTCGTCGACGGGGGCGAGCGGCGCGTCGACCTGGCCGAGGTCAACGGCCAGGTATTCGTCAACAACGTCTCGCTGGGGCTGTATGCCGAGGCGGTCCAGCAGCAGGGCTACCGGGATGCGAAGCTGAGCACGCTGCTGGCGACCGTCCCCGACGTCCTCGGACCCGACGCGCGGCCGGCGAAGCTCGGATGGACGGGTCCCGCAGGCCGCGAATCCGGGGTCGCGATCCTCGTTTCCAACAACCCGTATCGGCTCGGTCGCGCGGTCGCGTCAGGGACGCGTCCGCGGCTCGACCGCGCGCGGCTCGGGATCGCGGTGATGGCACCTACCACCGCCGGGGGGGACGGGACGTCATCCGTCCACTTCGGGCTACAGCAGTGGACCGACCGCAGGTTCAGGATCGACTCCGAAGAGCCCGTCGCCGCTGGGATCGACGGCGAGGCGGCCGTGCTCGCTCCGCCGCTTCACTTCCGCACGCGGCCCGCCGCACTGCGGGTGCGGATCGCGCCCGCTCACCCGGGGGCGTCGCCGTCGGCGCTGGTGCCGGACTCGCCGCTCGAGACCCTGGAGACGCTCGCGCGGTTCGCGCTCACGGGCGGCGACGCTCCCGAGCCGGGGTGAACGGCTCAGTCGCGGGCGATCACGCGGTCGACCTCGACCTGAGCGCCCTCGCGCGTGTCGGCATAAACGACGATCACGACCGGCGGGCCGCCGAACCACGCGGCGGTCTCGCCCTCGCCGACGTACTCGGCCGGTCGCTGGGAGCCGTCAGGCTCCATCACCCAGACCGGCTGTCCGCGGTGGAAGCGGCTGTCGCCGATCTCGCTCATCGCCGCCGACCCTACCGGGATCGGGCCCGGTCGCACGACCGGGCCCGGCTCCGGCTTTCGACGCCGAGTCCCCTACGCGGGGGGTGCGTTGACCCGGTCAATCGGCTCCCCATAGATGATGAGCCCGTGGATGATGTAGATGCTGAGCGCGAAGATCGCGATCCCCAGGAACGGGTACGAAGGGAGCTGGAGCAGCGACTCGATCGCAACGAGCGCTCCAGCGAAGATCCCAAACCAGCGACCGAAGCCGCCCCCGCCGAACAGGGACGCGGACGCCAGCAGCTCGATCACCCCGAGGATCAGTGTCACCCAGCCCCACGTCTTCAAGCTGCCGAACACATAGTGCTGGTTTGCCGCGAAGAAGTGCGAGTTCGAGATCGCGGCGATGCCGTAGATGATGTTCAGCACCCCGCCGATCAGCAGCAGCACGGCCGCAAAGATGGCCCTACCCAGGCCCCTCACGTTATCCACGGTCCATTCTCCTTCCAGTAGCGGTGGTCCCACATCGAGGCGGGACATAACTTGCTCTCACGAGAAGAAGATTCGACGAACCACCGCTGTTTTCCTCATCCGGAAGGGATGATGCACACCGTCTCCCACTCGCTCTGGAGCCTTCACCTGAACCGGATGATGAATCTGAGCGAGGCTCGGGCATCGTGGAGGCACCAGCAAACGTTCGGAGGCAGAAGTGGCGACTAGGCGCCGGCGCCTAACCCAGAAGCAGCGCCAACGTGTGGCCGACTTCGTGATGCAGCTCCAGGTCGAGCCCGGCTCGAAGGTGGTCCTCTCCAAGGACTTCGATCCGGCCTTCAAGGCCGGTGTCAAGCAGAAAAAGAAGGATGGGGTCGAGCTGCTGGACCTCGGTGTCCAGATGCTTGCCGAGTATCAGGCACGGCTGGCCGCCCAGGACACGTGGGGGGTGCTGGTGATCCTGCAGGCGCTGGACGCGGCGGGCAAAGACGGGACGATCCGCCATGTGATGAGCGGCGTCAACCCGCAGGGCGTCCGCGTACACAGCTTCAAGGTCCCGTCGGCCGAGGAGCACGACCACGACTACCTGTGGCGCTACGCACAGCGGCTGCCGCGCCGGGGTGAGATCGGGATCTTCAACCGGTCGCACTACGAGGAGGTGCTGGTGGTCCGGGTGCATCCCGAGTACCTCGACCGCGAACGGCTTCCGTCGCAGGCGAAGAAGCGTGACATCTGGAGGCGCCGGTACCGCGAGATCAACGACTGGGAGCGCTACCTGTCCGAGAACGGGTTCCGGATCGTGAAGCTGTTCCTTAATTTGTCCAAGGAGGAGCAGCGCACCCGGTTCCTACGGCGGCTCGACCTTCCCGACCACAACTGGAAGTTCTCACAAGCCGACGTCGCTGAGCGCGAGCACTGGGAGCGTTATCAGCAGGCTTTCTCGGAGATGCTCTCGCACACGAGCACGGAGTGGGCGCCGTGGTACGTGATCCCGGCTGACCGCAAATGGTTCGGCCGGATGAGCGCGGCGGCGGTGCTGGCGAAGACGCTGTTCGAGCTGGATCCGCGGTTCCCGACCGTCGGCAAGCGGCAGCGCGAGGCGCTGCGCGAGGTCAGGGAGGCGCTCAAGGCGCAGGCACCGAAGGGCGCCGCGCCGGACCCGTTCGAGCAGGCCCGCGGGGAGGGTGGAGCACCCTAGCCGACGCTCCGATGACGGACACGACCGCCACCACCGCCGTTCAGCAGCCCGCCGGCACGGATAGCTGGTACGGGCTCTCCGCCCAGGACGTGGTCAAGCGGATCGCGGTCGACCCGGCGGCCGGGCTCTCGAGTCAGCGGGCCGCCGAGCTGCTCGAGCGGCACGGTCCCAACACCCTGCCGGCCGAGGAGTCAACTCCCGGGTGGAAACGGTTCCTCGCCCAGTACCGGAGCTACATGCAGATGATCCTGGTGGCGGCCGCGATCGTCTCGCTGGCGATCAAGCAATGGAGCACGGGTGTGCTGCTGATCGCGATCACGGTGGTCAACGCGGTGGTGGGACTGCGCCAGGAGGGCAAGGCGGAGAGCGCGATGAACGCGCTCCAGGCGATGGTGAAGGCCACCGCTCGGGTGCGTCGCGACGGGTCCGAGGCCCAGGTCGACGCCGAGCAGGTCGTCGTCGGGGACGTGGTGCTGCTGGCCGCCGGGGACGACGTGCCGGCCGATGGACGCATCATCGAGGCGAGCGCGTTGCAGATCGACGAGTCGGCGCTGACGGGCGAGAGCGTCCCCGCGTCAAAAGGGGTCGACGTGCCGGAGGGCGATGGTCTCAACCCGGGTGATCAAACGGACATGGCGTTCATGCACACCCCGGTCACGCACGGAAGCGCCGTGATGATCGTGACCGCCACCGGCGCGGACACCCAGGTCGGCAAGATCGCCGGGATGCTGGCGAGCACTGCGCGCGAGCAGACGCCGCTGACCAAGCAGCTGAACACGCTCACGCTGTGGATCGCCGGAGCCGCCGGGTTGACGATGGTGATCATGTTCGTGCTGGGGGCGCAGCGAGGCCAGTCCGCGGACGTCGTGTTCGCCAGCGCCGTAGCGCTTGCGATCGCGGCGATCCCGGAAGCGATGCCGACGGTCCTGCAGGTGGTCATGTCGCTCGGGGCGGGGGACCTCGCCAAGCATGGCGCGGTGCTGAAGGACCTCTCCTCGGTGGAGACGCTCGGATCGACCTCGGCGATCAACTCGGACAAGACCGGGACGCTGACGATGAATCAGATGACGGCGGTCGAGGTGGTCGACCCGACCGACCGCTACACGATCTCCGGGTCGGGCTATGAGCTCGAGGGCTCGGTGCAGCACGCTGCGGGTTCGACGGACACGATCGAGGACGCGATCCTGCCGTACGTCGTCGCAAGCGACGCGAAGCTCGTCAAGGGGAAACTGGTCGGCGACCCGACTGAGGGCGCGCTGCTGGTGCTCGCGCACAAGGCGGGTCTCGACGCCGACACCACCAGGGAACGCTACCCGCGCCTCGCCACGCTGCCGTTCGATCCCACCTACAAGCTGATGGCCGCGTTCACGAGGGCGTCGGACGCGTCGGGGAAGGACGTCGTGCGCTGCTGGGTGAAGGGCGCGGCGCCGGCGGTCATGAGCCACGCAGGGAGCGCGCTGTCCGGGGGTGAAAGCGTCCTCTGGGACGAGGACCTCCGCACCCGCTCTGAGGCCAACGTCCGGCGGATGGAGGAGGACGGGCTGCGCGTGATGGCGGGCGGCTTCAGGGATCTCGATCCGGGATCGTTCGACGCCGCAGGCGACCTGCTGAGCTACGTCGACGGGCTCGAGATGACGAGCCTCGTTGGCATGATCGATCCTCCGCGCGCCGAGTCGAGGCAATCGGTGCACGACGCTCACGGGGCGCACATCCGCGTGCGGATGGTCACGGGCGACGACGTGATCACCGGTCAGGCGATCGCCACCCAGCTCGGGATCGACGGCGAGGCGATCCTCGGCTCGGAGTTCGCCGCACTCGACGAGTCGGAGCGCCTCGAGCGGATCGACCAGATCGGCGTCGTCGGCCGCGTCGCCCCGGAGCACAAGGTGCTGCTCGTCGACACCCTGAAGAAGAAGGGGGAGGTCGTGGCGATGACGGGCGATGGCGTGAACGACGCGCCGTCGATCAAGGCCGCGCACATCGGCGTTGCGATGGGCTCGGGCACCGAGGTCGCCAAGAACGCAGGCCGGATGATCCTCACCGACGACAACTTCGCGACGATCGTGCGCGCCGTCGGCGAGGGTCGCAAGCTCTACGACAACCTCAGCAAGTACGTCCGCTTCGTGATGATCTCGCTGGTCGCGTTCGTGCTCACGTTCCTGGGGGCCACGCTGCTCAACATCGCGGCCGGCGAGCCGTTCTCGCCGGCGCAGGTCCTGTACATCCACTTCGCCGTCAGCGCTCCGTTCGGGATCAGCCTCGGGCTGGACCAGGCGACCACGGACCTGATGCGCCGCCGCCCCCGTCCAAGCACGGAGTCGATCGTCAACCGGAGCGTGCAGCTGACGGCCGGCCTCGTGGGCCTGTACATGGCGATCGTGATGGACGCGCTGATCTACTTCGGCAAGCAGCACTACCACAGCACCGCGGTGGGCTCCTCGATCGGCCTGACGGCGTTCGCGCTGATGCTGATCGTCGCCGCGTTCGAGAGCCGCGGCGTCACCCGCTCGATCATCGCCCGCGAAACGTTCGACAACGCGCGGATGAACCGGACCGCGCTGATCGAGCTCGCGCTCGCGATCGCGATCACGCAGATGGACCTGTTCAACCGCCTGCTCGGCACGGTCCCACTCCGGCACGGGCAGACGTTGCTCGCGCTCGCGTCGGCCGTGTTGCTGTTCGGCCTGTGGGAGCTCGGCAAGCTGATCGCGCGGCGCCAGGGTGCTGCGAGCGCGGCCCCCTGATCCCGCTGAGCCTCAGTGACCAGCACGCGGTGGCTCCCCGGCGCGCGAGTCTTGACGACGTATCGCCGGTCGTGGCTGCGCAGCGACCTGATCGCAGGGCTCGTGCTCGCGACGCTGCTTGTACCGCAGGGAATGGCCTACGCCGAGCTCGCAGGTCTGCCCGCGATCACCGGCCTGTACACGACGATCCTGTGCCTGGCCGGCTACGCGGTGTTCGGGCCCTCGCGCGTGCTGGTGCTCGGCCCGGACTCCTCGCTCGGGCCGATGATCGCCGCGACGATCCTGCCGATCCTCGGCTCCGGCGGCGACCCCGCGCGCGCGATCGCGCTCGCGTCGATGCTGGCGCTGATCGTGGGCGCGATCATGATCTTCGCGGGGATCGCAAAGCTCGGGTTTGTCGCAGACCTGCTGTCGAAGCCGACGCAGATCGGATACATGAACGGGCTGGCGATCACGATCCTGATCGGTCAGCTGCCGAAGCTGTTCGGTTTCTCGGTGTCAGGCGACAACCTGATCGACGAGGCGCGCAAGTTCGTCGACGGCCTGTCGTCGGGCGAGGCGGTCGGCGCCGCCGTCGCGATCGGGCTCTTCAGCCTCGCGCTGATCCTCGTGCTCGGGCGATGGCTGCCGCGGATCCCGGGCGTGCTGGTGGCCGTCGTCGCCGCGATCGCCGCCTCCTCCGCGTTCGATCTGGGGCAGCACGGCGTATCGCTGGTCGGCACGCTGCCGAAGGGCTTCCCGCCGCTGACCTTCCCGCACCCGGTGTCCGACCTCGGGCTGCTGTTTGCGGGCGGCATCGGGATCGCGCTCGTTGCGCTGACCGACACAATCTCGACGGCCTCGTCGTTCGCGGCACGCACCGGACAGGAGATCGACGGCGACCAGGAGATGATCGGGATCGGCGCCGCGAACGTGGCCGCGGGCTTCTTCCAGGGGTTCCCGGTCAGCACTAGCGGCTCGCGCACCGCCGTCGCCGAGCAGGCCGGCGCAAAGACCCAGCTGACCGGGATCGTCGGCGCGGCGCTAATCGTGCTGATGCTCGTGCTCGTCCCGGGACTGCTGCGGAGCCTGCCCAACCCGACGCTCGCCGCCGTCGTGATCGCCGCATCGCTGTCGCTCGCCGACGTCCCGGGCGTGGTGCGGCTGTGGCGCCAGCGGCGGGTCGAGTTCCTGCTGTCGATCACGGCGTTCCTCGGAGTCGCGTTGCTGGGGGTGCTCGAGGGGATCGCGGTCGCGGTCGCGCTTTCGATCCTGAACGTGTTCAGGCGCGCGTGGTGGCCGTATCAGGCCACGCTCGGCATGGTCCCCGGAATGCCCGGATACCACGACCGCGTGCAGCACCCGGACGCCGAGCAGCTTCCCGGCCTGGTGATCTTCCGTTTCGACGCGCCGCTGCTGTTCGCCAACGCGCGCACGTTCCGCGATCAGATCCGGCGCTTGGCGGGCGCCGACCCGCGCCCGCGCTGGATCGTCATGGCCGCCGAGCCGATCACGGACGTCGACACGACGGCCGCCGACATGCTCGCCGACCTCGACGAGGAGCTCAATGGCGCCGGGGTGTCGCTGGTGTTCGCCGAGCTCAAGGACCCGGTTCGCGCGAAGCTCGAGCGCTATGAGCTGATCGGGCCGCTCGATCCCGAGCACTTCTTCCCGACGCTCGAGGCCGCGGTGGAGGCGTTCAGGTCCCGGGCTCGGACACCGGCTGACGCGTCGGGATCCGGAGCGTGAACAGGGCGACGATCAGCGCGATCAGGCCAGCACCGACAGCGTCGATCGCAAGCCGTTGATGCGGGCCTTCGCATTCTCGTCGGTGATCGCCTTCGCCTGGTCCTCGGATACGCCGGCCTTCTCGAGCGCTTCGTTGAGGTCAGCGTCGTCAGGAACTGGTCCCCCGCCGCCAGCGTGAACAGCGCGAGGCCGGGCCCGGCCGGCGGCCCCGCCGCGAGCGGCCGCCGCTGTGGAAGCCAATCCGGACGCCGCCGTATCGCTCATGATTACCGCCGACCGTGGGCCACGTACTCGTCTTCGCGCTGACGGCGGCGCTCAACCCGACGCTCGTGGCGGCCTCGACGGTGATGATGCTGCTGCCCAATCCGGTGCGGCTGATGCTCGGCTACCTCGCCGGCGCGCTGATGACGAGCATCACGCTCGGGATCCTGATCGTCTACGAGCTGAAGAGCTCGAGCGTCGTCGGCACCACCAAGCACACGCTGGGGCCGGGAGCCACGACAGCGCTCGGGGTGCTGTTCCTGCTCCTGGCGGTGGTGCTCGGGACCGGCCGCGATGAGCGCGTCACCGAGCGCCGTCGCGTCCGCAAGGCCGAGAAGCCGGACAAGGGCCCGCCGCGATGGCAGCGCGCGCTCGGCAAGGGCTCCGCACGGGTCACGTTCGTCGTCGGCGCGCTGCTGACGCTGCCGGGCGCGTCGTACATCGCCGGGCTGACGAAGATCAGTGGCCTGCATTACTCGAAGGCCGGCACGGTCGCGACGATCGTCCTGTTCAACTTGATCATGCTCGCACTGCTCGAGGTGCCGCTGTTGTGCTTCGCAATCGCCCCGGATTGGACGCCCAACGCGATCGCGCGGGCGAAGGCGTGGATCGGGCGGAACTGGCGCCGGTTCGCGGTCCGCTTGCTTGCCGTGATCGGCGCGCTGCTGGTGATCAAGGGAGTGCTCCAGCTGATCAGCTGACCCCGCCCGATCCGCCCGCGCCCCCGAGCGCCGCCGAGATCTGCTCGAGCGCCGCCTGCTCGGGCCCGCTAACGGCCATCCCGTCCTCGCGGTGGGCGTTCGCGACCTTCTCGGCGAGCGCGACCACGAACCGCCGGTAGTCCTCGAGCTCGTCGGGGGTCGCCTTGCGCTCGAGCACCTCGACCGCGTCGCGGATGTGCTGCAGGCCGTGCTCCGTTAGCTCCTCGACGGACTTGTAGCGGGTGTGGTCGACCTCGGGCTTGGCGGTCACGATCGCGTCCAGCAGCTCGCTGGCGCCGTGTTGCTTGCGCGCCTCGGCGTACGCCTTGCCGATCGCGATCGTTTCCCTGAAGGTGCCACCGTGCGAGGCGGTCACGATGATCATCCCGGCGCTCGGAGGTCCTTCGAGCACCGCGTCCCACTCCTGTTCGGTGAAGTCGGTCTTTGAGGTCATGTCGCTCCTTTCAGCGACGATCTTCTCGGCCGGCGCGCTTGCCGTGCTCACCCCGATCGGGTGATGACCGCCGCGCGTCTCGCCTGCACCGTTGTGTGAGATGTGCCGCTGGCTCGCATACACCGGCTCCCCCGTGCTGATCGAGGAGGTGTTGTACAAGCCGTCGCACTCGCTGATCGACCAGAGCCTGCACTCGCGGCTCGGCGCCGAGACGACGAACGGCGACGGGTTCGGGATCGGCTGGTATGACGCCGAGCCGACGCCGGGCGTGTTCCGCAGCATCGAGCCCGCCTGGAACGACGAGAACCTCCGCGAGCTCGCCGGCCACGTCCATTCGCATCTGTTCTTTGCGCACATCCGGGCCGCGATCGGTTCCGCCGTGCAGCAGACGAACTGTCACCCGTTCCGCCACGGACGGTGGCTGTTCATGCACAACGGATTCATCGACGGGTTCGAGGGCATGCGGCGCGACCTCGTGCTCGCCGTGGACGAGTCGCTGTATCCCCAGATCAAGGGGCAGGCCGACACCGAGGTGCTGTTTCACCTCGCGCTCACGTTCGGCCTCGAGGACGACCCCGTCGACGGAGTGGCGCGCGCGATCGGGATGGTCGAGGAGGTGGCGGCGCGCCACGGCGTCAAGTACCCGTTCCAGGGGACGGTCGCGACCACCGACGGCGAGCACCTGTGGGCGTTCCGCTATTCGAGCGAGGGGAAATCGAGGTCGCTGTTCTTCTCTCGCGACGCGCGCGCGCTGAAGCAGCTGTATCCGGACCGGGAACGGATCCAGAAGGCGTCCGACGACGCGCGCCTGATCGTCTCCGAGCCGATGGGCGAGTTGCCCGGAGCCTGGCACGAGGTGCCCGAATCGACCTGTGGCCGGGCGGGCCACGGCGACGACGAGCTGATCCCGTTCAGCCCCAAGCCACCGAGCCGGGCGACCTCCGTACCCGTCTGAGCTTCCACACGCGCGCAGGAGCCGTCCGCCAGCCAGCGAAATGATGCGGACCGCCGGCTTGGATCCAGCGGGTAGCGAGCATGGCTGTCGACACCCCCGCAGAAGACTCGTCACAACACTCGACCGAGGGTCGCGAGCGCTACGGCGAGCTGCTGGGCGCGATCCTGCTGTCGTTCCTGTTCCAGGGGATCGCGCAGCCCGGGCGCTGGGAGCAGATCGTGATCACGGTGCTGCTGGCGATCACGCTGGTGCTGTCGTTCCGGGCGGCCGGCGCGAAACGCTCGGTGATGCGTGGGGTGGTGGCGGTCGCGGTCGTGGTGATGATCTTCAGCATCATCGATTCGCTCACCGGGGAGGTCGCCGGCGCACCGTCGCGGATCGCCAACCTGCTGTTGATCCTGCTCGCGCCGCCCGCGATCGTCGTCGGCGTCGTCCGCACCCTGCGCACCCGCCAGCGGGTGACCGTCGAGGCCGTGTTCGGCGTGCTGTGCCTGTACATCCTGCTCGGGATGTTCTTCGCGTTCACGTACGGCACGATCTCGCGGCTCGGAGACCACGTGTTCGCGCAGACCACCGAGGCGACCGTGTCGAGCTGTCTGTACTACAGCTTCACCACGCTGACGACGGTCGGCTACGGAGACCTGACGACGGTCAGCAACTTCGGCCACACGCTATCGGTGACTGAGGCGTTGTTCGGGCAGATCTATCTGGTGACGGTCGTCGCGGTGCTCGTCAGCAACCTCAGCCGACCCCGAGGCCGTGGACGCCCCGCGTAGCGATTCGGTGCTCTCCGAGCTCGAGCGCCTCGACCACGCCGTGTACGAGGCGGTTGCCGCGACCCCGACGCCGCGCCTCGACGGCGCGATGCGGCGGCTCTCGGAGGCCGCCAACTACTCGCGCCTATCGCTCGGCGCGAGTGCGATCCTCGCGGTCGCCGGCGGGCGGCGGGGTCGGCGGGCGGCAGCGTCCGGGCTGCTCGCGCTGGGCGCCACCTCGGCGACGGCGAACCTCGTCGTCAAGCTGGTCGGCCGCCGCGCCCGCCCGGATCCGGTCGCCGCCGAGGTTCCGCCGGAGCGGCGGGTGCGGATGCCCGCTTCGCACTCGTTCCCCTCGGGGCACACGGCTGCCGCGGTCGCATTCGCGTCCGGGGTCGGCCGCGTGATGCCGCTGGCGGCGCTGCCGCTCGACGTGCTCGCCGCGGCGGTCGGCTACTCGCGCATCCACACCGGCGTGCACTACCCGAGCGACGTGCTCGCTGGGGCGCTGCTCGGCGCGGCGATCGCCGATCTCACCGCCGGGTGGACACCTGGACTGCGTCGCTGGCGTCGAGCGCGTCGAGATCTGCCCACTCCCGAGCTCGCGCCGGGCTGATCGCCAGCAGCTCGTCGGTGAGCGCGAGCACCTCGGCGTGCGTTTCGTCGCTGTGCTCGGTCAGCCGGTAGAAGGCGTGCGCGTGCGTCTCGACGAACATGATCTTCACGAGCCTGCCAAGCCCTCGCAGCCCCAACGGGAGGCGCGATTGCGTGGCCTGCCGCTTCCGTACGTCCCGGCTCCACTCGATCAACCGCGCGGCGCGCGCTTCCTGCACGGCGCCCGAGGAGCGGCTTCCCACGACTTTCGCGGCGTACGCGTACAGGTCTTGGCGGCGCTCGTCGTCGATCGAGTCGTTATGTGCGCGCAGCAGCGAGCCGATCACCGGGCACACCGAGATCGGGTGATCGCTGAAATCCTCGCCGGCCAGCATCGACGCCAGCTCCATCACGCACGCCCCGTCGTCGGGTGAGTGGTGCTTGCCCCTGCCGAGCTTCGTCGTCTGATGCGTTGCGGGAGACATGGGGCGACCCCTTTCTGTGGCTGGCCGGCCGCACGCTACGCGCGCCCGCGCGCGCACACATCATCCGAATCGGGCTACGCGGATTCGGCCGCGTTGTGGATCAGGATCCCGAGACCGATCGTCCCGATCCCGCTGATGATCAGCCAGATCCCGATCAGCACCGCGAGCGTCGCGTAGCCGATGTGAGGGTCTGAGACGATCACGATCCCGACGATCACCTCGAGCAGCGCCACGACGACGCCCAGCACCGGGCGCGTGCCGATTAGCAGCGAGCGGACCAGGCGGACGATTCCGGCCGCGACCATCCAGATCCCGATCAGCAGCCCGATCGCCGTCACGGCGCCCGACGGGTGGCGGATCAGCAGGATCCCGAACACGATCCCCAGCACCCCGATGATCGCCGCCAGCGCCCGATTCTCGGTCATCCGCCCGAACGAAGCGATCAGCTCGCCGATCCCATCGATCAGCAGGAAGATCCCGAAGATCACCGCCAACGTCGTGAGGCTGTGGCTCGGCTTGAACACGAGGATGATCCCGGCAACCACGCTCAGAACGCCAACCAGCAGCACCACCCACCACGCCCAGGGAGGCTCGGCGGCCGTCTCGTCCGTAACGTGGATCCTTGTCGAGCTCATTCGTCCTCCTCCAGTCGGTAACCGATAGCGGTCGCGAGTCGCGGCGCCGTCGAGACCACCCTCGCGAGGCCGACGGCGGGCGCCACCGCGATCAGCACGCCGACGATCTCGGCGTCGGTGGCTCCGGCCTGCTTGGCGCAGTCGACCGCCGTCCGCAGGGAGGTGGTGGCGGCACCCAGAGCGAGCAGCGCGCCGAGGCGGACGAGCACGTCGACCTTCGGCACCAGCGGGGCGTCCGGGTCGGCATGCGGCCCCGACGCGAGCACCATCTCCACCGACCGTTCGTCATTGACAGCCAGACGCCGAAGCAGCCGCTCCATCTCATCCACGCCGCCAACCTAGGCCGTACGAGGCCGTAAACATCCTCCGAACCGGGTGATACCGAGCTGCGGCACGGACGGCCACTGCCCGCGGGCGGTGGTGCGGGCCTCCCGGCGCACCGGGGGGCGGGCCTGGTTGCTCGGCGCGGCCGGGTGCGAGAGAACTGTCACCTCGACGTAGCGAGTCGGTCGCTTCCGCCCATGCCCTCTACCAACGCCCCCGCACGGCCCCCGCGCCGACCACGAGCGAGCCAGCCCGTGCCGGCTCCGCTGACGCTCGGATCCGCCCCGCCGCTCGGACGCGAGCTGGTGCGGCGCGAGCGGCTGGTCGACTGCCTGATCGGCGCCCTCGACGCGCTCCTTGCGGTGATCGTCGCGCCGCCCGGATACGGGAAGTCGACGTTGCTCTACGAGTGGGCCGAGCGCGATCCCCGACCGTTCGCATGGCTACGGCTCGGCGATCCGCGGGCTGCGCCGACGCCGCCGGCCGTCGCCGAGGCGTTCGAGCAGATCCGGGCCCGGCATCGCCGGTTCGTGCTCGTGATCGACGACGCGGACCGGCTCGCACCCTCGCTGCTGCGAGCCGCGCTCGAGGAGCTGCCCGACGGGTCGATGCTGGCGCTCGCGTCGCGCACGGAGCCCGCGGTGCCGATCGGGCGCTTGCGCGCGCACCGCCGGCTCGTCGAGCTGCGGATGGCCGATCTGGCGATGACCCCCGCCGAGGCGGCGATCCTGCTCCGCAGGGCGGGCGTCGCGCTGGAGCCCGACGCTGTGGCGGAGCTGGTCGGCACTACCGAGGGCTGGCCGGCGGCGCTGTACCTGGCGGCGCTCTCGATCAAGGGGGAGTCGGACCCGGGCGCGGCCGAGCGGTTCGGCGGCGCCGATCACCTGCTGCACGAGTTCCTGCGCGACGAGGTGCTGTCGTCGGTGCCGCCGGAGCTGGAGCGATTCCTGAGACACACGGCGGTGCTCGACGAGCTGTCCGGGCCGGTGTGCGACGACGTCCTCGGCGAGCGGGGCTCGGCGCTCACGCTGGAGCGCCTCCAGGAGCAGAGCCAGCTGCTGGTGCCGCTCGATCGCGCCCACGACCGGTACCGCTGGCAGCGGCTGTTCGCGGACGCGCTGCGGGCCGAGCTCCGGCGCGCCGAGCCGGAGCTGGAGCCGAAGCTGCAGCTTCGGGCGAGCGCGTGGTACGCGCGCCGCGGGGAAACCGACCGCGCGATCGAGCACGCGGTCGCAGCTCGCGACGCGAGGCGGACCGGAGATCTCCTGTGGGCCAACCTGCTGACCTACGTCGGGACCGGCCGCATGCAGATCGTCGAGGAGTGGCTGGCCTCCTTCAGTCACGATCGGATCGCCGCATACCCGCCGCTCGCCCTGTGCGCGGCGCACGCGTCGCTCGCAAGCGGGAAGGTCGAGCAGGCCCAACATTGGGCGGTCGCCGTCGGTAGCAGTCTGGAGCGCACGCCGAACGCGCGGCGCGCGTCGTCGATCCGGACCGGGCTGGAGATCATCGAGGCGCTTGTCGCTCGCGGCGGGGCGACGGAGCTACGCAGGCTCGCGATCCGCGCGTACCGCCGCGAGCGCGCCGACAGTGCGTGGCGCCCGGTCGTGTGTCTGCTGCGGGGCGTCGCGGAGCACCTGGTCGGCGAGCGCGCTGCCAGCAGGGAGATGCTCGAACAGGGAGCCGACCTGAGTGCCGCGACCGCGCCGAGCGTCGCGTCGCTGTGCGTGGCGGTCGACATCATGCTCGCGATCGAGGAACAGGACTGGGAGCGGGCGTCGGAGCTCGCCGACCGTGCCGGCGCGATCCTGCGCGAAGCGGACCTGTCCGGATACCCGATCTCGGCGCTCGTGTTCGCGGCGACGGCCGCGGTTCGCGCCCACCAGGGCCGGGTCGACGAGGCCAAGCACGATCTGCGCCGCGGGGCGGAGCTGCTGACGGTGCTCGGCGACTACATCCCCTGGTACGGCGCCGAGGCGCGGATCCTGCTCGCGTACGCGTCGCTGTGGCTAGCGGATGTCGTCGGTGCGCGGACGCTGCTGGCAGAGGCCTCGCGGCTCGCGCGAAAGACCCCTGGCGCCGTGATCTTCTCGCGGTGGTTCGACGAGGCGTGGGCGTACATGGACACGCTCGCGGAATCGAGCCTGTCCGGCCCCTCGTCGCTGACGATCGCCGAGCTGAGGATCCTCCGCTTCCTGCCCAGTCACCGCTCGTTCCGGGAGATCGCCGAGCAGCTCGGCGTGTCGGCGAACACGGTCAAGACCCAGGCCCACGCCGTCTACCGGAAGCTCGGTGCCGCGTCCCGCTCCGAAGCGGTCGCGCGCGCGCTCGAGGCGGGCCTGCTCGGGCAGTAGCGCCGGCTCAGGATCCGTCCCAGCCGTCGAGCTCCACATCCAACCCAAGCGCCAGCGCCAGCCGCGGCGCGCTCTCTACGACCTGAGCGCTTCCGGCGGCGCGTGCCGAGGCGAGCAGCACGGCGGCGATCGCCTCGTCGTCGGCCCCGTTCGTCGACGCGGCCTCCGCCGCCCACCGGACCGACGTCGTGGGAGCGCCGAGCGCGAGCAGCGCCGCGAGGCGGACGAGCGTCCGCGTCCGCCGGTCGAGCGGCTCGCCGGCGGCAGGGTCCGGAAGGCCGAACTCTGGCGTCGGCGCCATCACCGAGGTGAGGAAGCCCTCGTCTCCGGAGGCGAGCCGGCGAAGCACCTGTTCGGGGTCGCTCGGCATCCGGGCTACACCTTTAGCAGCTGCGCCTTCGCCTCGTTGTACTCCGTGGCCGTGATCGCGCCGCGGTCGCGAAGCGTCTCGAGGTGCTCGAGCTGATCCGGGAGCGACGCTGTCGAGGCCGCGGAAGCGCGCTCGGGGTGCCGTCGGTCCCGGGACGCGTCCACACGGGCGCGGATTGCCGCACTCGCGTCTCCGGGCTTGGCATCCGGAAACTCGATCGCGGTCTGGCGGCGCAGGACCTCGGTCCCGAGCAACGCCAGGCACAGGAATACCACGATGCCGACGGGCGTGCCCAGCGCGTGGATCGGCTGCCAGATGAACAGCAGCACCATCACCGAGAGGACGATTGCGAAGGCCCAGCCCGGACGCTCACGGAGGAATGGAGCCATCGCTCGGCGGCCAGCGACGGCCGGGCGAGCCGGTCCGGCGAACCATGCCGCTGCGATCACGACGATCCCGACGAGGATGAACGCGATCGCGATCTCGGCGAGGATCTGAGTGCCGATCGCGATCGTGGCTCTGGCGGCGGGCCGCTGCGCGTCGTTGTGGACGATCGTGTTGACGACCGCCGTCTGCAGGACGTGGCGGCCCGCCACCCCCAGCAATCCGGCGATCGCCATCGAGAAGCCGACCGACATCAGCGTCCGGCGCCGGCGACCGCGCGCCAGCCCGATCGCCAGCGCCCACAGCAGCGGCACGAGGATTGAGAACAGCAGCGCCAGGTGGCGGATCGCGTTCCCGAGGTCCTCGATCAGGCTGAGCTTGTTGGACTTGAACAGCGTCAGGTTGCCGGCGCCGGCCGGTATCTTCGCCGTGACGCTGGCCGGCAGGCCGAGCCGCGCGGCCGCCGTGGTCAGGATCTGGTGGAGGTCGAGTGTCACTACCCCGTTGTTGACCGCGACGGGTCCCTTGCCTCCATCGACGATCGTGACCAGCAGCTGGTCGGCGCGGCGATTGGCCGCGGTCCACAGCGACTGGACCCTCGGGCGCTGAAGCGCCGCGTCCACAGCCTTCACGGCGCCGCTCTGTAGCGCGCCTGCGGCCGGTCCTGCGAGCGGCTTCAGACGTGGCGGTAGCGCCGTCTGGAGCAGGCCCGCGACGTTGACGTTCGCGTACAGCTGATCGACGAGGTAGTTCGAGGTCGCGCTGCGAATGTCGGGGTTCTGGAGCAGCTGGGTGCTCGTATTCGCCCAATTGTCCGGGTTGAACAGCAGACGATTCGCGAACACCGACAGCATCGCGAACAGCGACAGCACGGTCGCCAGCACGATCACGCCGTTGACGAGCCACCGGCGCCCGCGGGTGATCGGCGCGGGGCGGCCGTCGCCGGTGTCGGCGGCAGCGGTCGACACCGCCGTGCCGGAGTCCTCGGCCGCCGGCTGTTCCTCGGCGGGTGGCTGTTCGTCGGTCTGTGGCTGTTCGTCGGTCACGCCAACGAGAAATCGTCCGCGACCCCACGCCGGTGGGCATCCCCCAAATCGGATGACAGAAGCCGCCGGGCCGGATGCGAGGATCTGAGCGGTACTCGATGGCCGACCGCGAACGTTCACGGGGCTTTCAGCCGCTCGGAGGGATCGGAGGGCGTGCCGCGGCGGCAACGCTGCGGCCGTTGACGGAGGCCGCCTATCCGGAGCTCGAGCGGCTGATCAGCGCCGCGCTGGAGAGCGAGCGGATCCAGGAGTCGCTGCGACGGGGGCTCGAGAGCGCGGGTGCGCGCCAGCTGATCGACGACCTGTTCGACAGCGGGCTGTTCGACCACTTCGTCGACCGCCTGCTCGCCAGCCCCGGCCTGTGGCACCTCGTCGACGAGATCGCCGACAGCCCGGCGGTGACCGCGGCGATCACGCAGCAGAGCCTCGGGTTCGCCGACGTGATCGCCGACGAGCTGCGCGCGCGCACTCGCCGCGCCGACGACTGGCTCGAGCGGGCGGTCGATCGCGTCGTGCCCGGCCGCCGCGCGCGCGCCGGCACCCGCAGCGGCCCTGAACCCGAGCCGGGTGTAGGTCCGGAATGACCGGCGAGCGCCACTACATCGGTCTCGCCACGCGCGTGCTCGCGTTCGTATTCGACGCGGCCCTGATCAACCTCGTCGCGCTGCTCGTGTCGCTGGGCGCGGCGCTGATCCTGTCGCTGTTCCACGTCGCCGGCGACCTCAAACCGGTGCTGGTCACGATCGGCGCGGTCATCTACGCGCTTTGGTCGATCGGCTACTTCGTGGGGTTCTGGTCCTCGCAGACGGGCGAGACCCCCGGCGACCGGGTGATGCGAATCCGGGTCGTCGCTGCCGACGGCGGGCGGGTCAAGCCGCGGCGCGCGGCGCTGAGGGCGGTCGCGCTGGTGATCGGAACGATCCCGCTGTTCGCGGGCGAGCTGCTGATCCTGTTCGACGGTCGCCGGCGCGCCTTTCACGACCTTGTCGCGCGCACGGTCGTGGTCGAATCGCCGACCCTGTCGCCTGCAATCGTGCGCCGGGAGCGCCGGCGCCAGGAGCGGGCGCTCCGCTCACCCCATTCGGATGATGAGCGGGCCGCGTCCGTCTCCCAAGCTTGATCTCGACGACACGTCGAAAGGAGAAGACCACGATGGCAACACTGGTTGCGATCGGCTATCCCGACCAGGGAACGGCCGAGCAGGCTAGGAAGACGGTTCAGCAACTCGAGGCCGAGCTCGTGATCCAGGCCGATCAGGTCGCGGCGATCTCGCGCGACCTTGACGGCAAGTACCACGTCCACACGACCCACGGCGGCGCGTCCGCTGGGGGCGGCGCGATCTGGGGAAGCTTCTGGGGCCTGTTGTTCGGGTTGCTGTTCTTCGTCCCGTTTGCAGGGCTGGCCCTCGGGGCCGGGTTCGGAGCGCTGTTCGGCCACCTGGGCGAGAAGGGCATCGACAAGGCGTTCCAGGAGCAGGTCCGCGATTACGTAAAGCCGGGAACCTCGGCGCTGTTCATGGTGATCGAGCAGGCGACGCCGGACAAGGCGGTCGCGGCGCTCGAGCAGTACGGAGGCACCGTGATCAAGACCTCGCTGTCCGAGGAGGACACCAAGAAGCTGCAGGAAGCACTGACGCCGGACGCCGCGCCGGCCTCCTGAGGAAGCCGGCTTGGATTGCTGCTGCCGGCCAACCGGAGCCGGCAGCAGCGTCGGTCACAGGTCTAGACGAAAGGAGAACCGATGGGTGTGGTCGGAGCTGATACGCATCAGACGCTGTCCGGGATCGCGACCGGCGACAGCGAGGTGATGGAGACGGTGATGGGCCTCCGCGAGCTGAATCGCGAGGGCAGCGGTCTCGACGACCGGAGCTTCGCGCTCGTGAAGATCGCCGCGCTGATCGCGATGGATGCGCCGCCGGCGTCGTACGTGTGGCAGGTCGGCAACGCGCTCGAGGCGGGGGTCACCCCGGAGGACATCCTCGGCGTGCTGTTCGCGGTCGCCCCGCAGGTGGGCGGGCCACGCGTGATCGCCGCCGGGCCGGAGATCATGCTGGCGCTCGGGCTGCCGCTCCCCGACGAGCAGTAGGAGGTCGCGATGCCATTCATGAGACGCCGCCCGTTGCTGCGGGCGGCCGCGATCGGCGGCGGCGCATACGCAATGGGCAAGCACCGGGCGCGGTCGCAGGAGGAGCAGCAGCAGGAGGCCTACGCCCAAGGCCAACAGGACGCGCCTGGACAGCAGGCGGCGACGGTGCCACCGGCTGCGCCCGCATCCAGCGGGATCACGCAGGAGGACACCGAGCGGCTCGCCGAGCTCGGCCGGCTGCACGAGTCCGGGGTCCTGACCGACGAGGAGTTCGCGCAGCAGAAGGCGAGGATCCTCGGAGTGTGAGCCTGGTCCGGCTCAGTCACGAGGCCCGGCCGGGCTCCGTTCGTGCGGCCTCGGGGGCTCGTTCGGTCCGGTAAAGAATCCGTGCCAGCGCGATCGCGACCAGATGCGCGCGCGAACGCGCGCCTGTCTTGGTCATCGCGTTCCGCGTATGCGTACGGACCGTGTTATGCGCGATGTGGAGCTCCTCGGCGATCTCGGGCCCGGTCGCGCCCAGCGCGATCAGCCGCACGACGTCGAGCTCGCGGTGGGTGAGCTTCTGGACCGAGGCGACGGCCGAGGTAGAGGCGCTCGGTCGCCTGCCGCGGCGGCTGCTCGCGATCACGACGAACAAGACCAGCGTCTTTCCGTTGACGGTCGCTGGGTGCCCCGCCGCCTCGACGGTCACCTGTCCTCCGTCGTTTCGGCGGAGGTGGGCTACGGCAGTGAACTGGCTCTGCCCGAGCAGCGCGCGCCACTCGCGCGGGGTCACCAGCGGCCCCCCGATCACGAGCTCGTATACGGGCCGGCCGATCAGGCTGCCCAGCGGATATCCGAGCAGTTGCAGGTAGGCGCCGTTGACGTCGACGTGGCAGCGGCGGTCGTCGAGCAGCACCATCGGATTCCGCGAGCGCTTGAACGCCTCATCGAACAGCGTCTGCCAACCGGTGTCGAGCGCCATGGCGAAACTTTGCCAGCCCTGCGCCTGACTTCAAGGTGGACCGCCTCTACAGCGGCGTCGTGTACGCGCCCGTGATCCCGCCGTCGACCAGGAACGCGGTCGCGTTCACGTAGCTCGACTCGTCGCCGGCGAGGAACAGCGCGGCGTTCGCGATCTCCTCGGCGCGCGCGAAGCGACCCATCGGAACGTGCACGAGCCGGCGCGCGGCCTGCTCGGCGTCCTTGGCGTACAGCTCGCGCAGCAGCGGCGTGTCGACCGGCCCCGGGCACAGCGCGTTGACCCGAACCCCGCGGCGCGCGAACTCGACCCCGAGCTCACGGGATAGGGCTAGCACGCCGCCTTTGGAGGCGGTGTACGAGATCTGCGAAGTCGCGGACCCAAGCACGGCGACGAACGACGCAGTGTTGATCACCGACCCCCCGCCGCCGTCGAGCAGGTGTGGGATGCCGTGCTTGCAGCACAGGAAGACGCTGCGCAGGTTCGCGGCCTGCACGCGCTCCCACGCCTCCAGCGAGCTGTCGAGCACGGAGGCGTCGTCGGTGGGGGAGATGCCGGCGTTGTTGAACAGCACGTCGATGCGGCCGAGCTCCTCGCGCACGCGCGCGTAGACAGACTCGACCGCCGCCTCGTCGGTCAGGTCGGCCTGCAGCGACAGCGCGCCGACGGAGTGCCCGCGCAGATCGACGCCGACGACTCGCGCGCCCTCGCGCGCGAACAGCTCGGCGCTGGCCGTCCCGATCCCGCCGGCTGCGCCGGTGATCACGCACACCTTGTCCTCGAGTCGCCCGCTCATCCGTCGGTTGCGTAGTAGATCGTTTTCACCTCGGTGTATGCGTCGAGCGCGTGCGGGCCGAGCTCGCGTCCGTAGCCTGACTGCTTGAACCCGCCGAACGGCGTCGCGACGCGCACCGAGGTGTTGGAGTTGATCGACAGGACGCCTACGTCGATCGCGCGGGCGACCCGGAGTGCTCGGGCGCCGTCGCGAGTCCAGATCGATCCCGAGAGCCCGTAGATCGTGTCGTTGGCGAGTCGGATCGCCTCGTCCTCGCCGTCGAACGGGATCACGGCCGCGACCGGTCCGAACACCTCCTCGCGAGCCACTCGCGCGGCCGGATCGACCGGACATAGCACGGTCGGCGGGAACCAGTAGCCGGGCCCGTCGGGCGCGCTCCCGCGGATCGCGACTGGCGCTTCGCCGTCGACGAACGAGGCGACCGTCTCGCGCTGCGCCGCCGAAATCAACGGGCCCATCTGCGTCCGCTCGTCGAGCGGATCGCCGACCCGGATCGAGCTCACGGCGCGCTCGAGGTGGTCCATGAACTCGTCGAGCGCCGAGCGCTCGACGAGGATCCGCGACCGGGCGCAGCAGTCCTGGCCGGCGTTCCCGAACACGGCGCTTGGCGCGGCCGCGGCCGCGGCCCCAAGGTCGGCGTCGGCGAACACGACGTTCGGGGATTTGCCGCCGAGCTCGAGCGTCACCCGCTTGATCGTGTGCGCCGCCCCGGCCGCAATCGACCTGCCGACATCGGTCGAGCCGGTGAACGCGATCTTCGCGACGTCGGGATGCTCGACGAGCCGCGCGCCGACGACGCTGCCGGGCCCGACGACCACGTTAACCACCCCCTCGGGGATCCCGGCGGCCTGCGCGATCTTTTCGAAGCGCAGCGCGGTCAGCGGCGTCAGCTCGGCCGGTTTGAGCACCACCGTGTTCCCCGCGGCGAGCGCGGGCCCGAGCTTCCACGCGGCGATCACCAGCGGGAAGTTCCACGGCACGATCAGCCCGACGACCCCGAGCGGCTCCCGGACCGTGAACGCCTGGCCGCCGGCGACCGGGATCGTGTCGCCGAGCAGCCGCTCCGGAGCACCGGCGTAGTAACGGAAGGTGTCGACGACCATGTCCATCTCCCCGCGGGCGTCGGCGATCGGCTTGCCGGCGTTGCGCGCCTCGACTTCGGCGAGGTAGTCACGGTGAGAAGCGAGCGCATCGGCCAGCGCGTGCACGCGTGCCGCGCGCACGGCCGGTGCCATCGCCCGCCACGCGGGGAACGCCTCTCGCGCGCGGGCGACCGCCGCGTCGACCTCGTCAACGCCCGCGCGCTGCACCTCTGTGAGCACCGCCTCGGTGGCGGGCTCGACGACCGAGAGGGTGTCGGCCAGCTTGCTAGCCACCCATCGGCTGCCGCGTGGTCGCGGTTTGGGCGACGACCGGCTCGACTTCCGGTATGTCGATCGTACGGATCGGTCCCTTGAACGTTCTGCGCGCCGAGACCAGGTACCAGACCGTGACCGCCACCATCACGGCAATCGTCACGATCGGCGCGTAGTTCACCGACGACCAGCTGAACCCCTTGTTCCACGGCACGGCGGCCGGCGTGAACGGCAGGCAGAAGATGACAACACAGATCGCGACCCAGATCGTCGCGATCAGGTTGTTCCACCTGTACTTGCGGCCGAGCGTCCACGGGCCGGGCTTGAAGTCGGCTCCCTTCCGCCAGCGCAGGAACACCGGGATCGTGTACGCGATGTACAGCCCGATCACCGAGATCGACGTGACCGCGAGGAACGCGACCGGGGTGCCCTTCGAGTTCGGGAAGTACGCGGGGATCGTGACGAGCAGGGCGAACACGCATACGAACAGGACCGCCCAGGTGGGGGTTCGGTTCTTGCCGAGCCGCCGCCACAGCGAGTGACCCGGAACCGCGCCGTCGCGCGAGAACGCGAACGTCATCCGCGACGCGCTCGTGACGCACGCCATCCCGCAGAACAGCTGCCCGACGACGGAGATGAGCAGCACGGCCTTGGCGGCAGCGGAGCTGAGCGCGGTCGTGAAGATCGCGATCGACGGGTACGCGGACGAGAGGATCGTCGACTCCTTCGACTTCTGGATCGCGAACGTGATCGCGAGCAGCACGATCCAGCCGATCACCGCGGAGTAGAACACCGAGCGCCAGATCCCTTTCGGTGCCGACTCAGCGGCGCCGTGGGTCTCCTCGGAGACGTGGGCGGAGGCGTCGTACCCGGTGATCGTGTACATCGTCAGCAGGAACCCGAGCGGAAGCACGTACAGCCAGAAGAACGGGACGGTCGTGGATCCGCCCTTGAAGCCGGAGTTGTTGATCGTGTGCCCGAACACGTAGCCGATGCTCGCGTGGTGGGCGGGCCCTACCGCGAGGATCACGACGATCACCGCCACCCCGATCACGTGCCACCAGACGGAGATCCCGTTGAACAGCGACACGAGATGGCTGCGGAACGCATTGATCGCGCCGTGGAGGATCAGGATCAGCACGAACATCGCGAAGATCACGTGCGCCGTGTAGTGGACGTTGGTGGCGGCCGCCGCCTTACCGAAGTTGAAGACGATGTGGGCGTTGTAGAGGCCGAGCAGGTTCGTGAGGAACGCCGCGCAGACGTAGTCGACCGACGCCACGACGGCGACCAGGCCGATCAGGTTGAACCAGCCGGTGAACCATCCCCAGCCGGCGCCGCCCAGCTTGGAGGCCCAGTAGTAGATCCCGCCCGCGGTCGGGAACGCGGATGCAAGCTCGGACATCCCGAACGCGACCGTCAGGATCAGCGCGCTGATCAGCGGCCACGCGATCGAGATCGCGATCGGTCCGCCGTTGTTGAGCGCCTGCCCGTACGTCGTGAAGCACCCGGCGAGCACGGAGATGATCGAGAACGAGATCGCGAAGTTCGCGAATCGGCTCCAGCCCCGGTTCAGCTCCTGCTTGTACCCGAGTTCGGCGAGCTTCTGCTCGTCCGACGACAGCGCTTCGGTACTGGTCGCCATCCGGCCCCTCCTCGTAAAGGTCTGGTGATCCTTCCTTAGCGGGGGACCCTACGCCCGCGGCCCGACGGAAGTCAAGGGCAGCAGCCCGGCGAGCACCTGCTCGGTCGCGCGCAGGTGCTCGATCATCGCGCGCGCGGCCGCCGACTCGTCGCCGCGGCGGATCGCCCTGACGAGGCGTCGGTGCTGGGCGTTGGACGAATCGAGCACCTCGGGGGGGTGGGGGATCAACGAGATCAGCCCCGTCATCGCGCCCTGGGTCTCGGTCATCGCGGTCACCAGCCGAGGGCTGCCGGTCGCCTCGGCGAGGCGGACGTGCAGGCGGATGTCGGCCTGCCGGTAGGCGGCGAAGTCCTCGAGCAGCCCGTCGAGCGCGATCACGAGCTCGTCGAGGGCGTCGAGGGCGTCCCGGTCGGCACGCTCCGTTGCGAGCACCGCGACGCCGACCTCGACGGCGATCCGCTCGTCGCACACGTCCCTCCACGCGGCGAGGAGATCGGGCGAGGGAGGCTCGGCCGGCGGCTGGGGATCGGCGACGAACGTGCCGCCGCCGCGGCCGCGGACCGCGCGCAGGTGCCCGCTCTGCCCGAGCGCCACCAGCGCCTGCCTGAGCGTCGACCGAGCGATCCCGAGCTTCGCGCACAGCTCGCGCTCGGCCGGGAGCCGCGTGCCGGGCGGGAGCAGGCCGAGCTTGATCGCGGTCGCGAGTCGCTCGACCGTCTCCTCGAACGCCGTCTGCGAGCCGACGGGCGCGAATACGGTCTCCAGCGAGGAGACCGAGTCCAGCGGCGCGACGCTCATCTCCTCACAGCCGCTCGAAGCCGCGGAACCGCTCCCAGTCGGTCACCGCGGACTCGAACGCCTCGAGCTCGACGTCGGCCGCGTGCGCGTAGTGGTCGACCATCTGGTCGCCGAACGCGGCGCGGGCAACCTCGCTCGAGGCGAACAGGTCGCGGGCCTCGCGGAGCGTCGAGGGGAGGCGGGGCTTGTCGGCGGCGAGGTAGGCGTTGCCTGCATACGGCGCTTCGAGCTCGAGGCCCCGCTCGACCCCGTGCAGCCCGGCGGCGATGATCGCGCTGAGGGCGAGATACGGGTTGAGGTCCGAGCCCCCGGCGCGGTTCTCGAATCGCAACGCGGGGCCGGCGCCGACGACGCGCAGCGAGCAGGTGCGGTTGTCGGGCGCCCACGCGATCGCGGTCGGCGCAAACGAGCCAACCGCGTAGCGCTTGTAGGAGTTGACGTTCGGGGCGAACATCAGCGTGAGCTCGCGGTGGCACGCGAGCTGGCCGGCGAGGAACGAATCGAACACGCCCCGCTCCCGCTCGAACAGCGGGCCGGACCGGTCGGAGAGCGAGAAGTGGATGTGACACGAGCTCCCCTCGCGCTTATTGAACTTCGCCATGAAGCTGATCGACATCCCCTCCTGGGCCGCGATCTCCTTGGCGCCGTTCTTGTAGATCGAGTGATCGTCGGCGGTGCGGAGCGCGTCCGCGTAGCGGAAGTTGATCTCGTGTTGCCCGAGGTTGCACTCGCCCTTTGAGTTCTCGACCGACATTCCGGCGCCGGTCATCGCGTTGCGGATCCGGCGGATCAGCGTCTCGACACGAGCCGTGCCGAGCAGCGAGTAATCGATGTTGTAGAGGTTGGCCGGCTCCAGGTCACGGTAGCCCTTGCGCCAGGCCTGCTCGTAGGCATCGCGGAACACCAGGAACTCGAGCTCGGTGCTGGCGTTGGCGCTCCAGCCGCGCTCGGCGAGCCGCGCGACCTGGGCACGGAGCACCTGGCGGGGCGAGGCCAGCACGTCGGAGCCGTCCCCCCACTCGAGGTCGGCGAGGCAAAGCGCGGTCGCATCCTGCCAGGGCACGAGCCGCAGCGTGTCGAGGTCCGGTCGCATCGCGAAGTCGCCGTAGCCCTGCGCCCACGAGGACATCTCGTACCCGTCGACAGGGGTCATCTCGACGTCCACGGCGAGCAGGTAGTTGCAGCCCTCGGCGCCGTGGTGGCGGACCTCGTCGAGGAAGTGACGTGCGGTCAGACGCTTGCCCTGGAGCCGGCCCTGCATGTCGGTGATCGCGAGCAGGACGGTGTCGATCGTCCCCTGCTCGACCTGACCCTCCAGCTCCTCGAGCGTGATCGCGGGCCGCGGGTTGGCGTCCGTTGCCGTCACGAACGCTGAAGGTATAGGAACCAGGCCTTACGCGCTAGGTTTCCGACGATGACCGAGCTGAGGGGCGTCCTGGGGCGGCTCGAGCAGCGCCTCGGTCCGATCAAGGAAGGACCGACACCGCTCGGCGGCGGGATTACCAACCGCAACTACCGTGTCGCGCTGGGTGGGGTCGACTGCGTGGTGCGACTGCCTGGCAAGGACACGGACCTGCTCGGGATCAGCCGCGAGGCCGAGCGGACCGCCAACGCTGCGGCCGCCGAGCTCGGCCTCGCGCCCGCGGTGCTGTACGGCGACGACGAGTGCCTGGTCACCGAATACGCGCCGGGGGAGGCGGCGGACGCCGAGCAGCTACGTCGCGCGCCGGAGCTCGTGGCGGCTGCACTGCGCACCTTTCACGACTCCGGCCCGTCACTGCCGGTGCGCTTCTGGGTGCCCGAGCTGCTCGACCGCTATGCGGAGGTCGTGCACGGGCACGGCGGCAGCCTGCCGGCGGAGTACGGCGAGGCGAAGCGGCTCGCGCTCAGGATCGGCGAGGCGCTGCCGCTGGCCGATTCGGTGCCGTGCCACAACGACCTGCTGGCGGCGAACGTGCTTCTGGGGACTGCCGACACGCCAGTGCTGCTGGTCGACTGGGAATACGCTGGGATGGGCCACCGGCTGTTCGATCTCGGCAACTTCGCGGTCAACTGCGAGCTCGACGATGATCACGAGGTACGGCTGCTGAGCGCGTATTTCGGAGAGCAGCCGTCCGACGGGCGCAGGGCGGCGCTGCGCCTGATGCGAATCATGTCCGACGCGCGCGAGGCCGCCTGGGGCGTGATCCAGGCGGTCGTCTCCGCGCTGGAGTTCGACTTCGAGGCGTACGCGAGGCGCCATTTCGAACGGCTCGAGCGCGAGGCGTCGTCGACCGGTTTCGAGGGGTGGTTGGATGCCGCGTCCGCGTGAGCTGCCCAGCCGCGCGCGGGTCGTGATCGTCGGTGGGGGCGTGGGGGGCGCGTCGATCGCGTACCACCTCGCGCAGCTCGGCGAGCGCGACGTGGTCCTGCTCGACCGCAACGAGCTGACGAGCGGGTCGACGTTCCACTCGGCCGGGCTCGTCGGACAGCTGCGCGGCAGCGTGTCGCTGACCCGGCTGATGATGGACTCGGTCGCGCTGTACCGGACGCTCGACTGCGGCTGGGTCGAGTGCGGCGGGATCCGCCTCGCGTGCACCGCGGAGCGCGAGCAGGAGGTGCTGCGGCAGATCGCCTGGGCGAAGACGTTCGGACTGCCCCTCGAGCTGCTGTCGGCGGCCGAGGCCCAGGAGCTGTTCCCGTTGATGGTGACCGACGGCGTGCGGTGCGCGTCGTACCTGCCGAGCGACGGGTATCTGGACCCGTCGATGCTCACCTACGCGCTGACCGGCGCCGCGCGGGAGGGTGGCTGCCGGGTGTTCACGCACACCCGCGTCACCGGGATCGACGTCGACCGCGGCCGTGTCCGCGGCGTGCGGACGGAATGGGGGGACATCGAAGCCGAGGTGGTCGTGAACGCGGGTGGGATGTTCGCCGCCGAGCTCGGGCGGATGGCGGGCGTGCGCGTACCGGTGGTCCCGTTCGCGCATGAGTACCTGGTCACGCAGCCGTTCCGGGAGCGCGTGCCGGGCGAGCACCTGCCGACGCTGCGCGATCCGGATCTGCTCGTCTACTTCCGCGAGGAGGGGGGAGGCCTCGTGATGGGCGGCTACGAGCGCCACAGCGCGCCGTGGTCGCTCGATCGCCACCAGCTCGACCGGATCCCGGCGGACTTCAACGGACGGCTACTCGAAGAGGACTGGCCGCGGTTCGAGGAGATCGCCCGCAACTCGCGGCGCCGGCTTCCAGACATGGAGGAGGTGCGCGTCACGCGCCTGATCAACGGCCCCGAGGCCTTCACCCCCGACAACGAGTTCTGCCTCGGCGAGACCGAGGTCCGCGGGCTGTATCTCGCCGCCGGCTTCTGCGCGCACGGACTCGCGGGCGCCGGCGGGATCGGGCGGATCATGGCCCGGTGGATCGTCGACGGCGAGCCCGGGCTCGACGTCTGGGAGATGGACATCCGCCGGTTCGGCGAGCACTACCGCTCCCCTCGGTACACGCTGGCGCGCGCCAAGGAGGTCTACGAGACCTATTACGACATCCGCTATCCCGGACACGAGCGACGGGCCGGCCGGCCGCTGCGGACCTCGAGCGCGTACGGGTGGCACATCGGGCACGGCGCCGCGTTTGGCGAGAAGGGGGGCTGGGAGCGGGTCAACTGGTACGAGACGAACGCCGCAAGCGGCGACGAGTCGTTGCGACCACGTGGCTGGGGGGGACGCCACTGGTCACCCGCAATCGGCGCCGAGCACCGCGGCACGCGTCAAGCCGCGGGGCTGTTCGACGAATCGTCGTTCGCGAAGCTCGAGCTGTCGGGGCCGGGGGCGGCCGATGCGCTGGAGCGGCTGTGCGACAACCGCGTCGCGCGGGAAGTGGGGAAGATCACGTATACGCAGATGCTCAACCGACGCGGCGGGATCGAGTGCGACTTCACCGTCACGCGCGTGGGCGAGGACCTGTTCCAGATCGTGACCGGCACGGCGTTCGGGAACCACGACGCGAGCTGGATCCGGTCGCACCTCCGGGGCGACGGCTCGGTAGCGCTGAGCGACGTGACCTCGCGCTGGTCGTGCTTCGCGTTGTGGGGACCCCTGGCGCGGGCGATCCTGGCGCCGCTGACGCCCGATCCGCTCGACTTCCCGTACATGTCGATGCGCGAGATCTCGGTCGGCGATGTCCCCGTGCGGGCGCTCCGCGTCACGTTCGTGGGGGAGGCGGGCTGGGAGCTGTACTGCCCGACCGACTACGGCGCGGGGCTGTGGCAGACGCTGTGGGAGGCGGGCAGCCCGCACGGGATGGTGGCCGCCGGCTACCGGGCGATCGACTCGCTGCGGCTCGAGAAGGGCTACCGCGTGTGGGCCGCCGACATAACGCCGGACGAGACCCCCCACGAGGCTGGGCTCGGGTTCTGCGTGCGCGCCGGCAAGAGCTTCCTCGGCTCCGACGCGCTCGCGGACCGCGAGCCCCGGCACCGTCTGCGCTGCATCGTGCTCGACGACCCACGCTCGGTCGCGCTCGGAAACGAGCCGGTGAGCATCGACGGGGCCGTGCGCGGCCGGGTGACGAGCGGCGGGTTCGGCTACACGGTCGAGCGCTCGATCGCTTACGCGTACCTCCCCACCGGCGTGGACGAGGGTGCCGAGGTGCGGATCGACATCTTCGGCACCAGCGTCGGAGGGACGGTGGTGCCGGAGCCGCTGTTCGATCCGGCCGGCGAGCGCGTCAGGAGTTTCGCCGAGCCAGTAGATCCCCCGGCCGCCTGACCGTAGCCGCGCCCCTTGCAAGCGGGTCTCCCGTATAGGTATCGTCGCCGTACCTATAGATCTGGCGGCATTGGGCTGCCCTCCGACCGGGGAGAAACGGCAATGTTCAAGAAGATCATCTGGGCGACGGACGGATCGGAGCATGCCGACCGCGCGCTCGAGCTGGCTCGCTCGCTGGCTTCGGAGAACGGCGGCCAGGTGTTGGCCGTGCACAGCGTCGAGTACCTGGCGGGCCCGGGCGGCCGGGGCGCGCCTGCAGAGCTGCCGGACGACGACGAGCGGTTGGTCAAGATCAAGGGCCAGGTCGAGGAGCTCGCCAAGCAGGGCGTCGACGCTCAGGTCAAGGTCGTGCAGGGTGGTGCCACGGGGGCCGCCCACACGCTCGCCAGGGTCGCCCAGGAGGAGAACGCCGATCTGATCGTGGCCGGGACCCGCGGCCACACCGCGATCGCCGGCCTTCTGCTGGGGAGCGTCACGCAGCGGCTGCTGCACATCGCGCCCTGTCCCGTGCTGGTGGTTCCCGGCTAGCTCCCGGGGCCGGGGGCACCGCCGCCGCTCGAGCCGTAGGGTCCGGTCGGTCCGGTCGGGCCGGTCGGGCCGGTCGGGCCGGTCGTGCCGCCGGTCGGGGCGGCGGTCGCCGTGACGGTGAGCGTGTGGAGGATCAGCGTGGAACGGACCTTCGAGTACCCGACCCGGACGGTGTCACCGGTCACGAGTCCATCGAGCAGCTGCGAGGAGCCGCGGGCCGACAGGTCCAGGGTGCCGCCGCTCGTCGTCTGGATCGTCAGCGAACCGTCGCCGATCGCCTGCACCGTGCCCTTCGCGGTGGTCGAGCCGGGGAAGGAGATCGCGGTCGCGATCATCGTCCCGGAGGCGAGCTCCTTGTATTTGACCGTCACCCTCTCGCCGGTCACGAGGCTTCCGGACACGCGCTGCGATCGGACCTCGAAACCGAAGTTCTGGCCCGAGCCGGTGCTGCCCTTCAACACTGAGGCAAGCAGGTGGTAGGGCTTGAATGCGCTGTTGTAGGTGTCGGGCGCGCCGTCGTACAGCCAGCCCGCTCCTCCGTTCGGGTCACCGCCGCCCGAGCCGTCGGAGGTTCCGAAGAAGCGACCGTCGATGTTCATGAAGATGTGGACCGTCGGGTGGTCCCAGAGCGTCACCTCGACTGCGCCTGTGCCGACGCCCGGAGCGATCAGGCGCTCGCTTCGGAGCTGGGAGACGATTCCGTCATCGCGCGGAACGCCGCTGCCCGCCGGCCAGAGCCCGCCGCCCACCAGCACCGCGCCGACCGCGCCCGAGCAGTCAAAACCGGTCCGCTTGCCGTCGTAGCCGGGCCCCGGGATGCCGATGCTCGCGGTCCCCGCCGACGCGTGCCCGCCGCCGTACACGTACGGGGTGTCCTGGTTCTGGATCCGGTTCGCGGTGGCGATCAGCGCGTTGACGACGCCGATCCGCCGTCCGGCGGTCTGCACGCCGAACGACCAGCCGTTCAGCGTGCTCACCTTGCCGGTGACCGAGCCGTGTGCGATCACCCGCGTGCCGGCCGAGGACGCGACCACGCCGCTGTTGGCGGTCGTGACCGCGAGCGCCGGCGGCGCGAGCACCGCGACGGCCGCAGTGCAGCCGCCGGCGAGCTTGGAGTTGATACCGAGTCTGCGCACGAGCAAGTGCCCCTCGCGAGCGTATCGGCAGCGGGCGGGAGCGGCCTTTAGTTCCTGCCCGGACCCCCGCGCATGGCCGCCCGGGGGCGGATGGGCGCCGCCGCGGAAGACATGACGCACCCACGGATTTGGGGCTGGGTGTGTCATCGCGTCCGCGACAGGCGACGACCGGATGACGGACCCGGCGCCGGCCCGGACCCGCGCCTCGGCTTGGGCCCGGTTCTGGTACACTGACGTACCAGTGTCTGCGGTGGTCGAAGCAAACAGCCGTGCCGCGACTGCGGCGGCGGGGAACCGGACCCGGCCCGAGCTGCAGCCCTCGCCCGCCGGACCGGTCGACGACGCCACGCCGATCGCGATGCCGCCCGCGATCCGGCTGCCGCGGTTGCTGCAGGGCGCCGGGTTCGGAATGCGGCCGCTCGGCTTCAATTTGGCTAACCAGCGCCGGTTCGGCGACGTGTGGCAGATGCGCCTACCGACTCGCGCCGACGCGTTCGTGGTCACGTGCCATCCCGACCATGTCAAGTCGCTGTTCACGGCCAAGCCCGACGACGCCCCCTCCGCCACCGGCGAGAGCCCGCTGCGTCCGATCCTCGGCCCGAATTCGGTGCTGACGCTGATCGGGCCGCGGCACATGCGCGAGCGCAAGCTGCTGCTGCCGCCATTCCACGGCGAGGCCGTGCAGCGGTACGTGGCGATGATCGCCGAGGTCGCCCGCAAGGAGATCGACAGCTGGCCGGTCGGTGAGCCGCTGGCGCTCGCGCCGCGGATGCAGGCGGTGACGCTCGACGTGATCATGGCCGGGGTGTTCGGGATCGACCCGTCGCCTGCTCCCGGCTCGCTCGAGCACGAGCTGCGCGAGACGCTCCGCCGGTTCCTGCGGATGTCGACGCGGCCGATCTGGACGCTCGTCGAGCTCCAGAACATGGGCCGTCCTGAGCCACGGGGGCTGCTGCGCGTGGTGCTGAATCGCAGCGACAAGCTGCTCTACGAGGTGATCCGGCGGCGCCGCGCGGCGGGCGGGGACGCCGAGGCGCGCGACGTGCTCTCGATGCTGCTCGCCGCCCGCGACGACGAGGGCAAGCCGATGAGCGATGCCGAGCTTCGCGACGAGCTGACGACGCTCGTGCTCGCGGGTCACGAGACCACGGCCAACTCGCTGGCATGGACCTTCGAGCGGCTGGTCCGGTTCCCGGATGCGTATGAGCGGCTGCGAGCCGCCGTGCGCTCCGGTTCGCGCGAGCGTGCCGACGCGTACGTCGAGGCGACGATCTACGAGGGGATGCGCGTGCGTCCGGTGATCCCGATGATCGTGCGGCTCGTGCAGCGCCCGTGGCGGCTCGGGCGCTACGTGGTGCCGTCCGGGAGCCCGGTCGCGATGAGCATCGTCGGGCTGCAGCATCGCGAGGACCTGTATCCCGACCCGTTTGTGTTCAGGCCGGAACGGTTCCTGAAGGAGAAGCCGGGGACGTACACGTGGATCCCGTTCGGTGGTGGGATCCGCCGGTGCCTCGGGGCGTCGCTGGCGATGGCCGAGCAGCAGGTAGTGCTCGAGGCGATCGCGCGCCGCACCGACCTGGTGGCCGACGAACCCGACCCCGAGCCGGGCCGACAGCGCAACGTGACGATGATCCCGGGCCGAGGCGGCCGCGTGATCGTCGCATCCAAGCGTGACGACTGAGCACCGGGAGCGGCTGATCGCCGCAATGGCGGCGTCGGTCAGGGAGCGGGGTTACGCGGACACGACGGTCGCCGACGTGGTGCGGATCGCGCGGACCTCGCGCCGCACCTTCTATGAGCACTTCGAGGACCGGGCCGCCTGCTTCCTGGCGCTGTTCGACGTGACCAACAAAGGCGTGATCGCCGCGATCGCGGATGCCGTCGACCCGAGCGCCGAGCTGGCGGTCCAGGTCGATCAGGCGCTGGGCACGTATCTCGACACGGTCGCGGCCAATCCGGAGCTGTATCGCGCGTTCGTCCGCGAGGTGCCCGCGCTTGGCGACCGCGGTGCGGCACACCAGCTGGCGGTGATCGAGCGCTTCGCCGACCAACTGGTCGAGCTGGTCGAGCAGGGACGGCGCGAACAGCCTGCCCTGCCGGCGGGGCCGCTGAGCACGGACGCCGCGATCATGATCGTCGGCGGGGTACGGGAGCTGATGGTGATTGCCGCCCAGCAGGGCCGCGACGTCAGCGGGCTCCGGCCGGAGATCGCCGCGGTCGTCAGCGCGATCGTCGGCGGGGTCGTGGTCTCGGCCTGACCGTCAGGAGACGTCCATCCCGAGCGTCCGCGCGGTGCTGGACTTCGGGATCGTGGACTGGTCGGGCGCGGTCTTGAGGATGTGGTCGCCGACCGTCGAGGTGACGCCGAACCAATAGTGCTCGTTCTTGTAATGGTGGAGCCGGTGGCCGCGCCAGATCGTGCGGTAGTAGCGGCCGTGGGGGCGGTACGGCGTGTGGATCAGGAAGTGGCACCACTCATAGGCACCGAGGATCGCGGCGCTGACCAGCAGCCCGGTCGCCGCGTGGGCGAGACGGTCGCCGCCGAGCAGCAGGTGAACCGGGAACGAAAGCGCCCACACCGTGAGTGCGATCAGCGGGATGAAGATCAGCACCGCGTAGGTCGGGATCAGCACCCCGTCGAGCTCGGCCGGCGCCATGTGGTGGGCGCGGTGCTCGCGGGCCGCGAGCAGGTCGTAGCGGTAGCGGCCGACGCGGATCGGCTTGGCGTGCAGCAGGTACACGTGGATTGCCCACTCGGCGAGCGGGGTGCCCGCGATCACCGCGATCGCGACGGCGGCGTCGCGCCAGCCCCAGTCGCCGAGCGCGACGCGCAGCGCCACCGCCGCGACGATCGCGGCGGCGAGGATCGGTGGCGTTCGCCTGCGGATGAACGACCGCCAGCAATCACCGAGCGTGAGCACGCCGGCGTCGCGACGCGGGATCGCGTCGGCGGGCGCATGGAGACTGTCAACAGCGCCCCGTGGTGCCACGGGTGCGCCGGGGGCGCCTTCCCTCATGCGCCAAGGGTATTGGTTCGGCGGCGCTCATCCGCCGCTTGGAGCGAGACGCTCGAGCGGCGAGTCGGACCGGGTAGGTGGAGCCGGAACGACGCGGACATCGAGCGGTGGCTCGCCACGCTCGCAGACGTCCGCGCGTCACGGAGCTACGACACCACGACGCTGCCGGTCGCGCTCCGCGGGCTGCGAGAGCTGGTCAGCTGACCGGGACGACCCGGCTGAAGTAGACCGACCCGTCGGGATCGAGCCAGCCGAGCCGCACGTTGCCCGCCGAGGGAATCGACACGTGGTTGTAGATGAAGCCCTCGGGGCTGTCGGTCTGGACCTCGGTGATCTCCTTCCACGCCGAGGAACCCTTGGCCTGGAACTCGATCACGCCGTACTGGGTCGCGCTGTGCGCCGCGGGGCGCAGCTGTCCCCAGACCGTGACCCGCGAGCCGTGGCGCTGGACGGGCAGCCAGATCGGGACCATGAACGATTGGAACGAGGGCTTCTTCTTGCCGTTGGCGTATTCGAGCCCGGTCTGGAAGGTGCTCCAGTACAGAGCTGTGCCCTTCTTGGCACCCGGCTTCGGGCCGCTGTCGACGAGCAGGAACTGGGTCAGCGCGTGGACGTACGGCTCGCTCCAGGTCATGTACTCGCCCTCGTTGATCCACGCGGCCTGCTGGGCGGGGGTGGTCTGCACGTACGGGTTGGGAGGGTTGGTCTTGAAGCCCCACTCGGTCAGGTACAGCGGGACGCCCCCGCTCGGGTGCTGGCCATAGGAGCTGAAGATCCGGCTCAGCGTCCGCTCGAACGAGGGGATGTTGTAGAGCGTCACGTAGCCGGCCTCTGGATCGGGTCGGTTCGGGGGGGCCTCAAACCCGTACGGGTGGTGTGCGTAGCCGCTGTTGAACAGCCCGGGGTGCTGCGAGACGAAGCCGGAGCTCGGCCCGGGCGTGGGGCAGCCGTCGTTGGCGGCCGCAGTCCCGCTGAGCGGGAGCAGGTTCGAGCCCACGCAGTACAGCGCACGCATGAACGGCACCGGCGACATGATCCCCCGGTTGGCCGTCTCTCCGACCATGATCGTGTCGGTGCCGTGCGAGCTCGCTTCGAGCCCCGCCCAGGCCGCGTCGACGAGCGCCCGGTACTCCTGCGGCTGGATCAGGATCCGCTTGCGGCCGGACGGCCTGAACCACGGGGTGAGCCACGAGCGCTCGTTGGGCTCGTTCCAGACCCCCCAGGTGTTGACGCGCGGGATCGGGGTCGCCGGGGTGCTGGCGCTGGCCGCGCCGAGGTTGGCACTCGGGACGGTCGTCCCGGGAACCGAGACTCCGGGGAGACCGGGCAGCGTGGTGGAAGGCGTCGACACGGGCGGGTCGACGTACGCACCGCTGTAGCGGCGCCCGACCGCCTCGACGAAATTGCGGTAGTCGCTCGGGTAGGGCATCCAGCTGAGGTTCGGTCCCTGGTCGTGGGGGGCCCTTGCGGGGACCGCCCATAGCGGCGCCGGCCCGATCACGAGGAAGTAGACGTTCATCCCGAGCCGGTGGGCCGTCTCGACGAGCGCGTCCCAGCGGGTCCATGCTCCGGGCGGGTACGCGGCCGGGTTGGTCGCGTCGAAGCTCGGGCGGGTGGTCGAGTTGGCGTTCGGGGCGATCAGCTGCCACACGACCGACACCTTGATGGTGTCCACGCCTAGCGAATGCAGCGTCTGGAGCGTCTGCTCCATGTGTTTGGTCGAGACGTAGATCAGCTGATCGTCGTCGAGCAGCATCGACTGCTGGGTAGTCGATGCGAGTGCGTGCGCGGACGGGATTACGAAGACCGCGAACGCGGCACCCGCCGCGGCGAGGACCCTTCGCCAACGGCTCATCGCGGCGGGATGCTAGACGCACCGCCCTGATCGTGCGCCGCTCGCCCGATCGCCCGGCCGCGGGCGCGGAGCGACCCCAGCGCGTACGCGGCGATATCCAAGAATCCGGCCACCGCGAACGCGAGCGGGCCGGTGAGCAGCCGTCCTGAAAGGGCTGAGAGCACCCGGGCCAAGCTATCGTCTGCCGCCGATGTCGAGCGTCAAGACCAGCGTCACGGAGCTCCCCGAGTCGCGTGTCCGGCTGCAGGCCGAGGTCCCCGCCGAGGAAGTCGAGCGCAGCGTCACTGAGGCGGCGCGGCGGCTCGGGCGGCAGATGCGCGTGCCGGGCTTCCGCAAGGGCAAGGTCCCGCCGCCGATCGTGATCCGCAGGCTCGGGCGCGAGGCGGTGCTCGACGAGGCGCTGCGCAACGAGCTTGCCAGCTGGTACAGCGACGCGATCGAGGAGGCGGGAATCGCCCCGGTCGGCCAGCCCGAGCTCGACGTTTCGCAGCTGCCCGCCGAGGGCGAGCCGCTGTCGTTCTCGATCGAGATCGGCGTGCGCCCGGTCGCGAAGCTCGGCCGCTACAAGGGCCTCGAGGTCGGCCGCCGCGAGCCGCAGGTCGAGGAGTCCCGGATCGACGAGGAGCTCGAGCGCCTCCGCGACCAGTTCGCGACGCTCGAAACGGTCGAGCGGCCGGCGGCCGAGGACGACTTCGTGGTGATCGACTACGTCGGCTCGATCGGCGGCGAGCCGTTCGACGGCGGCGCCGGGCGGGACCAGCTCATCCAGCTGGGATCGGGGAGGCTGATCCCCGGATTCGAGGAGCAGCTGACGGGGGCTTCCGCGGGCGAGGAGCGCGCCGTCGAGGTCACGTTCCCCGACGACTACCAAGCCGAGCAGCTGGCCGGCCGGACCGCGCAGTTCGAGGTCAAGATAAGCGAGGTGAAGTCGAAGCGGCTGCCGGAGCTCGACGACGAGTTCGCCGCCGAGTCGGGCGGCTTCGACACGCTCGCCGAGCTGCGCGAGGACGTGGCGGGACGGCTCCGCGAGGCCGACCAGCGTTCGGTCGAGAGAGAATTCGAACAGGCCGTGCTCGACGCTACGGTCGAGGAGGCGCAGGTCGACGTTCCGGAGAAGCTCGTCCACGCGCGCGCACACGAGCTGATCGACGACACGCTGTCGGCGCTCGCGCGCCAGGGGATCTCGAAGGAGGCCTACCTGCAGATCGCCGGCAAGGATGAGGAGTCGCTCGCGCACGACGCCGAGCCCGAGGCCGCGCAGGCGCTCAAGCGCGAGGCGGTGCTCGCGGCGGTCGTCGAGGCAGCCGGGATCGAGCCGAGCGACGACGACGTGCGCGAGGCGCTCGAGCCGAGCGCGGAGCGAACCGGCAGCTCGGTCGACGAGCTGTTCGAGCGGCTTCGTGCCGACGATCGCCTCGAGCGGCTGCGCCAGGATGTTGCATCCCGCCAGGCGCTCGAGCTGCTGGTCGAGGAGGCCAAACCGATCCCGGTCGAGCAGGCGAAGGCCCGCGAGAAGCTCTGGCAGCCGGGCAAGGAGAAGGGCGAGGGCCAGGGGGCCGGCCAGCTCTGGACGCCCGGGAGCTGAGCGTTGCGGGCGGCCCGGAGCGCGTTGCTACATTCGGCAGGAATCCGCCCGAGGAAGCGAAAGAAGCGAGGACGATGAGCCCACTCGTACCGATGGTCGTCGAGCAGACATCCCGCGGGGAGCGAGCGTTCGACATCTACAGCCGTCTGCTCAACGAGCGGATTATCTTCCTCGGGACCCCGATCGACGACCAGATCGCGAACCTGATCGTCGCGCAGCTCCTGCACCTGGAGTCCGAGGACCCGGACAAGGACATCTCCGTGTACATCAACTCGCCGGGCGGCTCCGTGTACGCCGGCCTGGCGGTGTACGACACGATGCAGTTCATCAAGCCCGACGTGCAGACGATCTGCGTCGGGATCGCGATGTCGATGGGCGCGCTGTTGCTGGCCGGCGGCGCGCAGGGCAAGCGGATGGCGCTTCCCAACGCCAAGATCCTGATCCACCAGGTCTCGTCGGCGTTCCAGGGACAGGCCACCGACATCGAGATCCACGCCAAGGAGATCATCGATGTGCGCCGGCGGCTCGACGAGATCATCGCCAAGCACACCGGTAAGGACATCGACAAGGTCCGCCAGGACACCGAGCGCGACTACTTCATGAGCGCCGAAGAGGCGAAGGACTACGGAATCATCGACCGGGTGATCTCGCAGCACTGAGCCACTACCCTTAGTGCCGCGAGCCGCCGGAGGCGACTCCTGGAGAGAGGAACATGGCCCGTCCAACCGACTCCAACGAACAGCTGCTCTGCAGCTTCTGCGGCAAGAGCCAACGGCAGGTCAAGAAGCTGATCGCGGGCCCCGGTGTCTACATCTGCGATGAGTGCATCGATCTCTGTAACGAGATCATCGACGAGGAGCTCACCGCCCCGCCGAGCTTCGACATCGAGAACCTGCCGAAGCCGCGCGAGATCTATGACGTCCTGAACGAGTACGTCGTCGGTCAGGAGCAGGCCAAGCGCACGCTGTCGGTGGCGGTCTACAACCACTACAAGCGCGTGCAGATGATGCAGTCCGATGAGAACGACATCGAGTTGCAGAAGTCGAACATCCTGCTGCTCGGGCCGACCGGGTGCGGTAAGACGCTGCTCGCGCAGACGCTCGCGAAGATCCTCAACGTGCCATTCGCGATCGCCGACGCGACCGCGCTCACCGAGGCCGGCTACGTCGGCGAAGACGTCGAGAACATCCTCCTGAAGCTGATCCAGGCGGCCGACTACGACGTCAAGAAGGCCGAGACCGGGATCATCTACATCGACGAGGTCGACAAGATCGCGCGCAAGGCCGACAACCCGTCGATCACCCGCGACGTGTCGGGCGAGGGCGTCCAGCAGGCGCTGCTCAAGATCCTCGAGGGGACCACCGCGTCGGTCCCGCCGCAGGGCGGCCGCAAGCACCCCCACCAGGAGTTCCTGTCGATCGACACGACCAACGTGCTGTTCATCTGCGGCGGCGCGTTCGCGAATCTCGACAAGGTGATCGAGCGGCGGATCGGCCACCAGGGGATCGGGTTCGGTGCATCGATCAAGTCCAAGGACCAGCGCGACCTCGGCGAGCTGTTCGAGCACTGCCTGCCCGAGGACCTGATCCAGTACGGGCTGATTCCCGAGTTCATCGGACGCCTCCCGGTGATGTCTGCGATTCACCAGCTGTCGCGCGATGAGCTGATGCAGATCCTGACCGAGCCGCGCAACGCGCTTGTCAAGCAGTTCCAGCGCTTCTTCCAGTTCGACGGGATCGAATTGGTGTTCGCGGACGACGCGCTTTCGTCGGTTGCAGACAAGGCTCTCGAGCGCGAGACCGGCGCCCGCGGCCTGCGCTCGATCATCGAAGAGGTGCTGCTCGAGGTCCAGTTCGAGCTTCCGTCCCGCCGTGACGTACGCAAGTGCGTCGTGACCCGCGAGACGATCGAGAAGGACGTCCCGCCGACGCTCGTCACGCAGGCGGCGCCCGAAGAAGAAGCGGCTTAGGTCTAGTCCCTTACGTGCGCGGGAGGCGAAGCTATAGGCTCGCCTCGGCGCGTATGGCCTACGACCTGACGATCGAGCTCGACAACACGCCTGGCGCGCTGGCTGAGGTGGCCGCCGCGATCAGCGACGCCGGGGTGAACATCGCGGCCGCCACCTGCCTCGGCAACGGCCGGCGCGCGGAGCTCCACATCCTCGTCCCGCACGCCGAGGCCGCCAGGCACCTGCTGGCGATCTCGCACATCGGCGTAACGCGCGAGCGCGAGGTCGTGGTGGTGGACGTGGAGGACCGCACCGGGGTGCTCGCGGACCTGACCCGAGAAATCGCGCGCGCGGGCGTGAACCTCGACCTCGTGTACGTCGCCACCAGGAACCGCGTCGTGTTCGGGGCAACGGACATCGACGCGCTGCGCGCTGCGCTCGCGGCCTAGCGCTCCAGGGCGGCCGACGCGCTACCCTCGGGTGACGCCGAGCAGCGCCGCGTAAACGTCGCGGAGGCGATCGAAGTCACCGCGAAAGCCGCTTGAGGCGTCGGCGTACAGGAACGACTCGCCCATCCGGACGATCGCGTACGCGAGCACGCCGGGATCGGCGGGCGGCTCGTAGCCTCGCGCGACCTCCGCCTCGATGCTCTCCCGGATCAGCTCGACGACGCGTGGCTCGACGACGCCGTCGGACGCGGTCAGCACGCGCTGCGCCGTCTCGCGCTCGTTCTCGAGGAAGGTCCGGAACGCCCGGTCGCCGGCGAGCGCGCGCAGCTGGCGCTCGAACACATCGACGAGCCGTCCGCCTCCCCGACCCCGACCCTCGCCGGCAATCGCGCGGAACAGGGGCGTGACGAGCCGGACCATCACCTCGCCGATCACCTCGTCGCGGGACCCGCACCATCGGTGCACGGTCGCGCGCGACAGCCCCAGCTCGGAGCAGATCGCCTGCACGTCGATCCGCCGGCCGGCGAGGAACCGCCGTGCGGTGGCGTCGAGGAACTCGTCCCTGGTGGCCGCGGGTGGGCGGCCCCTGGGGCGGGCGACGGCCGGAGTGGACACGGGGAGAACGGTACCCCGGCCGGCTATCGGCGCCGTGCTCGCAACCGCCGGATCACCTCGATCTCCTCGAGATCGATCCGGTCGACGGGCCGGTCGGCGGCGCGCTTCATCGCCTCGAGATCGTCGAGCGACGCGATCAGCACCGCCACGCCGTCGAGCGTGACTCGGTCCGCGCGCGCGCGGAGCTCTTTGTAAGAAGGAGCTCCAGGGGGGCTCACCAGCAGGTCGATCCATCCGTCGGAGGTGTCGAGCGTCAGCATCGAGGTTCTGCGAAGCGTCCGTGCATCGGGCGCGAACGGGACGTCGTCGGCGACTCCTCGCAGCCGCGCCGCAAGCTCGACGAGCGTGGCGCCAAGCGCCTCGAGGTTGGCCGGGTCGGTGGCGTAACAGATGTCGAGGTCACGGGTGTTCCGGGCCGACCCGTGCCCGACCATCGCGATCCCCCCGACCACCACGAAGTCGACGCCGTGTGCGGCCAGCCGCCGAAGCAGCGCCGTGGGCCGGAACTCAGGCCAGCTCGCCACGGCTCCGTGCACCGGCGAGCGCGAGCTCGCGCACGTCCGCGTAGCTGCGCTCCAAGCTCTTGATCCGCTCGCCGGGCGGCATCCGCAGCATGCCCGCGACCAACGTCTCGTCGATGCTCGACCGCCGCGGTCGCGACGCGAGCGTCAGTTCCTCGCCGCACGCCGAAAGTGCTCGCTGCAGCGTGTCCACCCGGGGGCTCGACGCGTCGTGCTCGAGGCGTGCGATCGCCGACTGCGAGGTGCCGAGCCGGCTTGCGAGCGCCTGCTGAGTCAGTCCGGCGCGGCGGCGGGCATCGCGGACCAGGTTGCCGGGTGTAGATGGCATGGTCGGCCGGTTCTTATCTCAGGAAAGTCATTACTGGACCAATATAGCATTTGCGATATACGGCCCGATCTTCTTAGACTGATCGGTCCGATGTCCGACCTCGAAGCCAAGACCCGCTACGACCCCGCCGAGGTTGAGCCGCGGATCGTCCGGCGGTGGCTCGAGTCGGGGCTCTTCCATCCGGAGGCGGAGGGCACGCCGGAGGAGAACTACTCGATCGCGATTCCGCCGCCGAACGTGACCGGCGTGCTGCACATGGGCCACGCGCTCAACAACTCCGTCCAGGACGTGCTCGTTCGCCACCACCGGATGTCGGGGCGGCGGACGAAGTGGATCCTCGGCACCGACCACGCCGGGATCGCCACCCAGACCCAGGTCGAGCGTGCGCTCCTCGCGGACGGGACGAGCCGGGAACAGGTCGGCCGCGAGCGGTTCGTGGAACGGGTCTGGGAGTGGCGCGAGCAGTACGGCGGCTCGATCATCGAGCAGCTCAAGCGGCTCGGCGCGTCGTGCGATTACGACGAGGAGCGTTTCACGCTCGACGAGAGCTACGCGCGGGCGGTGCTCGATGTGTTCGTGGCGCTGTACCGCAAGGGCTACATCTACCGTGACCGCTACCTCGTCAACTGGGACCCGGGCAGTCGCTCGGCGATCTCGGACCTCGAGGTCGAGGATCGCGAGGGAGTCGAGGACACCCTTTACTACATCGATTACCCGCTCGCGTCGGGGGACGGGTCGGTCACGGTCGCGACGGTCCGGCCGGAGACGATGCTCGCCGACACCGCGGTGGCGGTCAACCCGGGCGACGAGCGCTATCGCGATCTGGTCGGTCAGACCGCGATCCTGCCGCTCGTCGGGCGCGAGCTGCCGATCATCGCCGACGAGTACGTGAAGCCCGAGTTCGGGACCGGGGCGCTCAAGATCACCCCGGGCCACGACCCCAACGACTTCGAAATCGGCGGCCGGCACGGACTCGAGCAGATCTCGGTGATCGGCGAGGACGGGCGGATCACAAACGCCGCGCCGGAGCGCTTCCGCGGGATGACGGTCGAGGAAGCGCAGCGCGCGGTGGTCGAGGAGCTGGACGGCAACGGGCTGATCTCGAAGACCGAGCCGTACCTCCACACCGTGCCCCACTCGCAGCGCTCGGGCGAGCGGATCGAGCCGCTGATCTCGCTGCAGTGGTTCATGGCGATGGACGAGCTGGCGAAGCCGGCGATCGAGGCGGTTCGCGCCGAGCGGATCCGGTTTCACCCCGACAACTACACCCGCGTGTACATGAGCTGGATGGAGAACATCCGCCCGTGGGTGATCTCGAGGCAGCTGTGGTGGGGTCACCAGATTCCCGTCTGGTACCGCGGCGAGGAGGTGTACGCGGGTACCTCGGCGCCGGAGGGCGAGGGCTGGGAGCGCGACCCCGACGTGCTCGACACGTGGTTCTCGAGCGCGCTGTGGCCGTTCGCGACGCTCGGCTGGCCCGACGCAAACCCGCAGCTTCGGTCGTTCTATCCGACCGATGACCTGGTGACCGGCCGCGACATCATCTTCCTGTGGGTCGCGCGGATGATCATGATGGGGCTCGAGTTCACCGAGCAGATCCCGTTCTCGGACGTGTACGTGCACTCGATCATCCAGGCGCCGGACGGGCGGCGGATGTCGAAGTCGCTCGGCACGGGAATCGACCCGATGGACCTGATCAACGGCGGGCCGAGGCCGCCCGTGTTCGCCGAAGGCGGCGAGTTCCCGGCATACGGAGCGGACGCCGTCCGCTGGGGGCTGCTGGCAATGTCCTCGGGCCAGGACGTGAAGTTCTCCGAGGACAAGCTGGCCCAGGGGCTGCAGCTCACCAACAAGCTCTGGAACGCCGCCCGGCTGATCCTGCTCGGAGTCGGGCCCGACGCGCGCGCGGCGGTTCGACCGGCCGCGGTCGAGGACCGCTGGATCCTGTCGCGGCTGCAGCGTGCCCGCGAGCACGTCGCCGGGCGAATCGAGCGCTACGACTTCGCGCACGCCGCGCTCGCGCTGTACGACTTCGTGTACGGCGAGCTGTGCGACTGGTATCTCGAGCTGGTCAAGCCGAGGCTCCGCGCCGGCGAGCCCGAGGTCGCCGCGACGCTTCTGCACCTGCTGGCCTCGACGCTCGCGCTTGCGCACCCAATCATCCCGTTCGTCACCGAGGAGATCTACGGGTACCTGCCAGGGGCGGACGGTCTGCTCGCCGGCGGCGTGCGGCTCGAGCCCGCGCCGGTCGACCAGCGCGCCGAGAGCGCCGTCAGCCGCGTGATCGAGGCGGTCCAGGCGCTGCGCGCGTGGCGTGACTTCTCCGAGGTGCGGGCCGGGGCCGTCGTCCCAGCACGGCTCGACGCCAGCGGCTACGAGGAGACCGGGGAGCACCTCGCGCGGCTCGCGCGGCTGTCGTTCTCAATGGACGGGGGAGACCCGGTCGCGAGCGTGCCCGTCCCGGGCGGCGTCGTCGAGATCCTCGCCAGCGACGAGGTCGATACCGGCGCCGCCGAGCGCAAGCGCGCCGCGCGGCGCGCGAAGCTGGAGGCGGAGATCGAGCAGCTCGAGCGCAAGCTGGCCAACGAGGGATTCGTCCAGAAGGCTCCGCGCGAAGTTGTCGCCAAGGCGCGCTCCGAGCTAAAGCAGCTGCGGGCCGAGCTGGAGGCGCTGTGAACCGCGAGCAGGCCGAGCAGTACATCCTCGCCCGGGAGCTGTTCGGGATGCGGTTCGGGCTCGACCGGATGCTGCGGCTGATGACCGCGCTCGAGCATCCCGAGCGCCGCTTCGACTCGATCCACGTGGTGGGGACGAACGGCAAGTCCTCGACGACACGCATGATTGCGGAGATTCTGCGCCTGCACGGAGTCCGTGCAGGCGCGTTCCTCTCCCCGCACCTCGTCTCGTTCGGGGAGCGGATTCGGGTCCAGGACCGTGACCTTGCGGAGACCGAATTTGCGGCCGCGATCCAGCGCGCCGCGCACGCGGCCGAGCTCGTCGACCGCTCGCTCGGCGACGGCGAGCGCGTGACCCAGTTCGAGCTCCTGAGCGCGGCCGCGTACGCCGAGCTCGCGCGGCAGCGGGTCGAGGTGGGGGTGATCGAGGCAGGCCTCGGAGGCCGGTACGACGCGACCAACGTGATCCCGTCGAAGGTCCAGGTGCTCACCAGCGTCGGGCTCGAGCACACTCGCTGGCTCGGGCCGACGATCACCGACATCGCGGCCGAGAAGCTCGCGGTCGTCCAGGAGGGCGGGACGCTCGTGCTCGGCCCCGGGCTGCACCCGGACGCGGCCGCCGTGGCCGAGTCGGTTGCGGCCGCGAGGGGTGTGCGGATCGTTCGTGCCGAGTCCGATCCCGGCGTCGAGGTCGGTGCGCTCGGAGCGTTCCAGCGCGTCAACTTCTCGGTTGCGCTGAAGGCCGCGGAGGCATATCTGGTAGAGCTCGATCCGGAGGCGGTGCGGCGCGCCGCCGCCGAGGTCCGCGTCCCCGGCCGGCTCCAGGTGCTCGGCGACCGCCCGCTGACGCTCCTCGACGGGGCCCACAACCCGGACGGGATGCGCGCGCTCGCCTTCTCGCTGCGCGAGATCCTCGACGCGCGCGGTCGGCGCGGGCTCGTGGCCGCTGTGTCGATCCTCGACGACAAGGACGCGGCGGGTATGCTCGCGGCGCTGCTCCCGCTGTGCGAGGCGCTCGTGCTGACCAAGACTCAAAACCCGCGGGCTCTTCCGCCCCCGACGCTCCGGTCGCTCGCGAGCCAGCTCGGCGGTCCCGACGGCCAGGTCGTCGCGGAGCCGGCAGCCGCGCTCGAGCGCGCGCGGGAGCTCGCGGTCGAGCGGCACGGACCGGATGGAGTCGCGCTCGCGACGGGATCGATCTACCTGATCGCGGACCTCCTGCGCCCGGCGGGAGCGAGCCGCGCCTCGGTGCTGTGAACGACCAGGACGAGCAGCCGAGCTTCCTCACGATGATCGGCCTCGTCGCGCTGATCGTGGCGGTTGTGATCCTCGTGTTCTTTGGGATCGGGTACCTATTCGGCCGCGTTTTCCTGTGAACGCAGGTGCGCGCACGGCGACGCCGAACAAAGACGGACACGTGCCGACCCGCACGCACTGACACCTGACCCCACTAAACTCGCCCCGTCATGCTCGCGCAGGCCGTCTTCGGCATCAGCAACAGCGGCGTCAATCTCGCGATCGACCTGCTGATCCTGTTCCTGGTTGTGGTGTGGCTGGCGCTCGTCTACTGGACGTACGCGGACGCTCGGCGCCGGATCTCCGATCCGATGCTGATCGGATGCGCGACCGCCGCGTCGCTGTTCCCGTTCGTCGGCACGCTCGTGTACATGATCGTAAGGCCGCCCGAGTACCTCGACGACGTGCGCGAGCGCGAGCTCGAGATCCAGGCGGCCGAGGCGAGGCTCGCGGAGCTCGGTTACCACCTCTGCCCGCACTGCGACTTCGAGGTCGAGAAGGACTTCCTGCGCTGTCCCAACTGCATGCGCAAGCTGAAGGACCCGTGCCCGGTGTGCAGCAAGCCGCTGGATCCGAACTGGAAGATCTGCCCGTTTTGCGAGGCCGAGGTGGGGGCGCCGCCGCCGCCGCAGCGGCGCACGCGCCGCCGGCGCGAGACAAGCTCTGAGCGCCCGGCCTCGGGCGCCAGCGAACGGCCCGTCGCCGGGCTCGCCGAGAGCCCGGTCGCGCCCGCCGAGCGCGGCAGACCCTCCTCCTAGACCCTCCCGAAAGGACCGCTGCACATGGAGCGAACGCTCATCCTCGTCAAGCCCGATGCCTTCACACGCTCGCTGACCGGCGAGATCATCGCCCGCTTCGAGCGCAAGGGCCTGCAGCTGGTCGCACTGCGGCTGCTGACGATGGAGCACGAGCTGGCCGAACGCCACTACGCCGAGCACGAGGGGAAGCCGTTCTACGGCGAGCTGGTCGACTTCATCACCTCCGGCCCGCTGGTCGCGATGGTGCTCGAGGGCGAGAGCGCGGTGCAAGCCGCGCGCCAGGTGATCGGAGCGACGAACCCGGTCGAGGCCGCGCCCGGGTCGATCCGCGGCGACTTCGCGATCGAGGTTGGCCAGAACATGGTGCACGGCTCGGACTCGGCGGACTCGGCGAGCCGCGAAGTGGGGCTGTTCTTCCCTGAGCTCGGCTGACCCCTCGACACCCGGCCCCGACCGGCGGCTCGTGCTCGCGTCGCGCTCGCTGCAGCGGCGCGCGATCCTCGAGCAGCTCGGCGTGCGCTTCGAGGTGATCGAACCGGATGTCGAGGAGCTCGAGCAGGGCCCTCCGGAGCAGCTTGCGGCGGAGAACGCGTCGCGGAAGGCCGAGCAGGTAGCCGGCCGGGCCCCCGGCGCAGTGGTGCTCGGGGTCGACACGGTTGTGTGGCTGGAAGGCTCCGTGTACGGCAAGCCGGCCACCGAGGACGCGGCGCGGTGGACGCTGCGGGCGCTGTCCGGGAAGCGCCACCTGGTGATGAGCGGGATCTGCCTGGTCGAGGACGGCTCGGTTCGGCGGGCGCTGGCGACGACCGCGGTGCGGTTTCGCGCGCTGGACGAGCCGCTGATCGACTGGTACATGGGCGCCGACGAGTGGCGAGGGAGAGCGGGCGGGTACGCGATCCAGCGACGCGGCGCGGCGCTCGTGGCGGCGATCGAGGGGGACTATCTGAACGTGGTCGGGCTCCCGGTGACGGCGCTCCTCGAGCTCGCCCCGTGGGTGCTCGGCGGCGCCGGTTGACCCGGGATCCCGAGCGAATGTAGGCTGGCGCCGCTCCCAAAGTCACGGGGGTATCCCTGGGGCGAAACGGGGAATCAGCCGTCAACCTGGGGCCTCGGAAGACGGCATCCTGAGGAACCAGAAGAAAGGATTGTGGTTCATGGCAACAGACAATCCTGCGGCTGAGGCGTCGCCGGTCGCGCCGTATCCGGTGCAGATCGACATCGAGCGTCAGCCCGAGTACGACAAGCTGCGCGCGCTGATCCGGTCGCCCGAGGCGCTGATCCTCGGCCTCGTCTGGCTCGTGATGCTGATCCCGCTGTACATCGTGGAGTTGGCCCTCGGGATCGTGGCGCTCGTGCTTTGGATCGTCTCCTGGTTCGCGGTTCTGTTCACGGGCAGGATCCCGCGTGGCATCTTCAACTACCAAGTGGGCTATCTGAGGTTCTCAGCGCGCGTCTACGCGTGGATCTTCCTCCTCAGCGACAAGTACCCCCCCATTCTCGTTTGCCGAGGACGATCACCCGATGCGCGTGTCGATCGAGTACCCCGAGCATGTGTCGCGATGGCGCGGCATCCCGCTGCTCACCTCGATCCTTGCGATTCCGGCGTCGCTCGTCGGTGCCGTGCTGATGTTCATAGGAGCGGTGTTGATCGTCCTGCCGCCGATCGTGCCGGGCTTCATCCAGCTCTGCATCCTGTTCACGGGGAAATACCCCGAGGGTCTGTTCAACATGCTTAGGGGCGGTGTGCGGATCTCGCTGCGGGCCTCGGCGTACGGGTTCATGCTGGTCACTCGATACCCGACAGTCGAGCTCTAGAGCCGGGCTGTTAACGGCGCCGTTTGACCTGAGGCCCGATCGCTCCTCGCCGAGCGGTCGGGCCTCTGCTCGTTGAGCGTCGACCCGGCGTTTTCCAGCGATTTCCACGCCCTCGCGCGCGTGCGCGAGACCTCGGGTCGGTGGGTGTTCGGCTACACTGCGCCCGCGGACGGCGCTCGCACTGAGACGTGTCTTTGACCGGACTCGCGGCAGCGTCCGTCGCTGACTGCTACCCACAGATCCTGCTTCTCTTCAGTAAATGGGCTTCTTCAGCTACCTGACAGGCTTCGGCGGCCGCGATATGGCCGTCGACCTCGGGACCGCCAACACGCTGGTGTACGTGCGCGGCCGCGGGATCGTGCTGTCCGAGCCGAGCGTCGTGGCGGTCGACTCGCGTTCGGGCGAGGTGCACGCGGTCGGGATCGAGGCGAAGCGGATGCTGGGCCGGACCCCGGGGACGATTCAGGCGATCCGCCCGCTGAAGGACGGGGTGATCGCGGACTTCGAGGTCACCGAGGAGATGCTGCGGCACTTCATCCAGAAGGTCCACCAGAACCGCTGGGCGCATCCGCGGGTGGTGGTGTGCGTGCCGAGCGGCGTGACCGGAGTCGAGAAGCGCGCCGTCGAAGAGGCGTGCCTGTCGGCTGGAGCGCGCCAGGCCTACCTGATCGAGGAGCCGATGGCCGCGGCGATCGGCGCCGGCCTGCCGGTCGGCGAGCCGACCGGGTCGATGGTCGTCGACATCGGCGGCGGCACCAGCGAGGTCGCCGTGATCTCGCTCGGCGGGATTGTCGTCTCACAGTCGATCCGGGTCGGCGGAGACGAGCTCGACGAGGCGATCATGAACTACGTCAAGCGCGAGTACAAGCTGCTGATCGGCCAGCAGACGGCCGAGGAGGTAAAGCTCGAGATCGGCTCGGCGTTCCCCACCGGCGAGGAGGTCCAGGCCGAGATCCGGGGCCGCGACATGGTCTCGGGGCTGCCCAAGACCGTGGTGCTGACCAGCGAGGAGATCCGGGGGGCGCTCGAGGAGCCCGTCACCCAGATCATCGACGCGGTCAAGGAGACGCTCGACCGCACTCCGCCCGAGCTTGCGTCCGACATCATGGATCGTGGCATCATGCTCGCCGGAGGCGGTTCGCTGTTACAGGGGCTCGAGGAGCGCCTGCGTCACGAGACGCAGATGCCCGCGCACCTGGCCGAGTCGCCGCTCACTTGCGTGGCGGTCGGCTCGGGGAGGTCGTTGGAAGAGTTCGAGGCGATCCACCGTTCGAGCAAGAATTCACGCAACCGCCGCCACCGGTACTAGCTTTCGAGGGCCGGTGCCGGTTGCTCTCGAGCATTAACAACTTGGAGACGCGGAACCCGTGCACTCAAAGCAAGTCAGGCGACGGCGCGCCGTCGTAGCGGCGCTTGTCGTCGTCTCTCTGATCCTGCTGACGGCCTACTTCGGCGAATCGCCCTCGAGTCCGTTGCACACGCTGCAACGCGGGATCGTGGAGGTCTTCTCGCCGGTCCAGGAGGGCGCCAGCAAGGTGCTCTCGCCGTTCCGCGACGTCGCGAGCTTCTTCTCGGACACGTTCAAGGCCAAGTCCGAGGTCAAGGGGCTGCGCCAGGAGGTCCACAAGCTCCAGGCGCAGCTCGCCCAGGCCCAGTACGCGGCGAGCCAGAACTCGCAGCTTCGCCACCAGGTCGGGCTCGACAACGCGGGGCTGAGCGCGTACAAACCGGTCGCCTCCAACGTGATCTCGCGCGACCCGACCCTGTGGTACGCGACCGTCGAGATCGACAAGGGCTCGGACGACGGGATCCACCGCGGCGATCCGGTGACCGCCGACGGGGCGCTCGTGGGCCAGATCACGACCGTCGACCCGACCGTGTCGTTCGTGACCTTGATCACCGACCACACGATGGCGGTCGCCGCGCAGGTCCAGGACACGAACGGTGACAGCGGGGTGCTCGTGCCCGCGGTCGGTAATCCGAACCAGCTCCAACTCCAGTACCTGCCGACCAGCGCGCCGGTCCAGACCGGGCAGCAGGTGGTCACGGTCGGGTTCAAATCCGGCCCGCTTCAGGACCTGTACCCGCCGGGAATCCCGATCGGAACGGTCGCGAGCGTCGGCAACAGCCTCGCGAACAACGGCGAGGTGCCGGTCACGCCTGACGCCGACCTGCGCCATTTCACGATCGTGCAGGTGCTTACCACACCGCACGGCAGCGGCGAGCGAGTCCAGTTGCCGGCCGGCTCGGGGGGCAGCAACGGATGAAGGGGACGCTGCGGCTCCCGATCAGGCTCGGACTGCTCGCGGTGGTTACGGTCGTGATCCAGGAGGCTGCCGTCTCGCAGATCACGATCTTCGGCGTCAGCGCCGATCTGACCGTGCTGGTGGTGATGTCGGTGGGGCTGCTCGCGGGCTCGGTCCCCGGGGCGATCATGGGCTTCTGCACCGGACTGCTTGTCGACATGGTGCTCGTCCAGACGCTCGGGGTGACCTCGCTGCTGTACATCGTGATCGGCTTCTGGTGCGGCCGGCTGCGCGAGCTGCGCGATCCGTCGCACGGGCTCTTGCCGATGGCGATGGGGGCGGCCGCGACCGCGTTCGCGGGCCTCGGCATGGCGATCATCCAGTTCCTGCTCGGTGTCGACACGCCGGTCAGCTGGCTGCTGCTCCAGCAGATCTTCATCACCGTGCTGGTGAACGCGCTGATCGCGCTGCCCGTTTACGCCGCCGTGCGCCGGGTGATCGGCCCAGCGCTTCCGCAGGAGCTTCGCCGCCGCCGCCGCCGGGCGTACACCACCGGCGGGCTCAGCCCGCTGCAGCGCCCCTCCCAGCGGCTCGGCCAGACGCGATGATCCAGGCCCCGGACTCCAGGCGCCCACCGTTGACGCCGCAGCTGGCGCTGCGCGTCGCGATCCTCGGCAGCTTCGCGCTCGCGATGTTCGCGATCATCTTCTTCCGGCTCTGGTTCCTGCAGGTGCTGTCGGGCGACAAGTACCTCGCCCAGGCGAGCGTCAACCGGGTCCGCGAGATCGACGTACCCGCCGCGCGGGGCGAGATCCTCGATCGCAACGGCAGCATCCTGGTCAACTCGAAGCGCGCGATCGCGGTTCAGATCTCGCCGCCCGACCTCCCGGTGCCGCTGACCTCGACCAACCTAGGACACACGCCGGTGAAGGACGCCCGGCTGTACGGCCGGCTGGCCGCGGTGCTCGGGATCTCGACCGCGCGCCAGAAGTGCCCGGTGCCGGGGAACGGGGTCTTGCGCCTGTCGCCGATCGGCTGCGCGGTCGCGCAGGAGTACGCGCAGGTCCCGTACGCGAGCGTGACGATCAAGAAGGACGTCTCGAACGACATCCTCTACTACCTCGAGGAGCGGCAGAGCAGGTTCCCGGGCGTCGAAGTCCAGCCCGTGTGGCTGCGGACCTACCCGCTTCAGGACGTCGCCGCGCAGCTGTTCGGGACGATCGGACCGGTCACCCAGACCGAGCTCAAGCAGCGGCGGTTCCGGGGCCTGCCCCAGACCTCGATCGTCGGCCAGTCGGGGCTCGAGTGGTACTACAACCACTACCTGCAGGGCCGGGACGGGTCCGACAAGGTCCAGGTCGACGCGCTCGGCCGGTTCACGGGCTCTCTGGGGGAGAACCAGCCCGTCGCGGGACACAACCTCAAGCTGTCGCTCGACGTCGGGCTCCAGAAGGCCGGTGAAACCGCCCTCGCCGAGGCGATCAGCTCCAATCCGCCATCGAACGGCGGGGCGTTCGTGGCGATGGACCCGGACACCGGAGAGCTCTACGCGATGGGCTCGAATCCGTCGTTCGACCCGAACATCTTCACCAAGCCGCTCACCAACGCCCAGTACGCGCAGCTCAACAACCCCTCGAGCGGCTACCCGCTGATCGATCGCGCGATCCAGAGCGTCGGCCCGACCGGGTCGACGTTCAAGCCGATCACGGCGACGGCGGCCCTCGAGAGCGGCGCCTGGAACGTCAGCGACACCTACGACGACACCGGCCAGTTCTGCCTCGATGGGCAGTGCCGCCGCAACGCCGGCGGCGCGGCCAACGGGGTGCTCGACCTGACGGAAGCGATTCGTGTGTCCGACGACGTGTTCTTCTACAACCTCGGTGCGCTCACCAACGCCGACCCGACCGCCCATCCGAACGGCGGGGCGCTACAGCAGTGGGCGCGGGCGTTCGGGATCGGCCGCCCGACCGGGATCGACCTCGGCGGCGAGGTCGCCGGGAACCTCCCGACCCCGAGCTGGCGCAACCGCGTCAACAGTCTCGAGGCGGAGTGCGACACCGCCACCGGGCCGTTCAAGGGCAAGCCCAAGCACGCGCCCGGCGGGTGCGGAATCGCGGACGGCACCAACCGGCCATGGTCGATCGGCGACAACGTCAACCTCGCGGTGGGCCAGGGTGACGTGCAGGTGACGCCGCTGCAGCTTGCGACCGCCTACTCCGCGATCGCGAACGGCGGGACGGTCGTGCGCCCGCACCTCGGACTCGATGTCCAGGAGCCCGACGGAACGATTCTGCAGCGGATCGATCCGCCCCCGTCCCGGCACCTGAACATCAACCCGATCTACCTCGACACGATCCGTCAGGGACTGCACGAGGCCGCGCAGAGCCCGGGCGGCACCTCCGACGACGTGATGGGCAACTTCCCCCAGCAGGTGTACGGCAAGACCGGAACCGCTCAATACAACGGTCAGCAGGACTACTCCTGGTACGTGTGCTTCGTGCCCTCGACGGCGACCAGCAGGCCGATCGAGGTGGTCGTTTGGGTCGAGCAGGGGGGCTTCGGCGCGGCCGCCGCCGCGCCAGTTGCGCGCCAGCTCCTCTCGCAGTGGTTCTACGGCAACCGCGGACCGTTCCAGGTGGGGTCCTCGAAGACGCTATGAGCACCGTTCCCGCCGTCACCCCGATCCGGACCGCCGAGGCGCCGGCCGAGGCGCGCCCCCGCACCGTGTTCACGTTCGACCCGCTGCTGCTGCTCGCCGCGCTCGGACTGGTCGCGTGCTCGCTGATCACGCTCAAGGGCGCGACCCGCAACGCTGTCCCCGGGCACCCGCTCTACTACGTCGAGCGCCAGGCGATCTACGCCGCGATCGGGCTGCTGCTGGCGGCGCTGCTGACGCGGATCGACTACTCGCGGCTGCGCGAGTACAAGCTGTTCCTGTACGGGCTGATGATCGCCCTGAACGTGGTCGTGTTCGGCACGCCCGCGATTCGCGGCTCGCACCGCTGGATCCCGCTGCCGTTCCTGCAGTTCCAGGCGTCGGAGTTCGGGAAGATCCTGCTGGTCGTGTCGCTCGCCGCGTTCGCGGTCGACCGGGCCCGCCGGCTACACGAGCGCCGTACGACCGCGCGGATCATGCTGCTGGCGCTGATCCCGGCGCTGATCGTGATCCCGCAGCCGGACCTCGGTACCGGTCTCGTGTACGTGGCGATCGGGTTCACGATGCTGTTCGTCTCCGGAACCTCGTGGAAGCAACTCGTTGCGATCGTGGCGATGTTCGCCGCGTCGATCGCGATCGTGCTGGCCGGTGCGCCGGCGCTTGGAGTGCACGTGCTGAAGCCGTATCAGGTGCAGCGCCTGACCGGGTTCCTCAACCCCTCCAGCGACCCCCAGAACCAGACCTACAACATCCATGAGTCGCTGATCGCGATCGGCTCGGGGGAGAAAACCGGCCGCGGCGTCAAGAATGCGTCCCAGACCAACCTACACTTCCTACCGGAGAACCAGACAGACTTCGTGTTCGCGGTTGTCGGCGAGACGTATGGATTCGTCGGCGCGGCGCTCGTGCTATCGCTGTACGCGCTGCTGATCTGGCGAACGTTACGTATCTTGATGACGGCCAAAAACCTCTACGGCACGCTGATCGCCGGCGGCATTCTGGCGATGCTGATGTTCCAGGTGTTCGTGAACGTCGGCATGACGATCGGGATCATGCCGATCACCGGCGTGCCGTTACCGCTGATGAGCTATGGGGGCTCATCGGTGCTGGTGACGTTCATCGCGATTGGGCTTCTGCAGTCGATCCATATTCAGGCTCGGCTGTCCGCCGCGGGGAAGAGTCGCGCGCTGGTCTCCTAGCGCGCCGGCCCCGGGCGAAAACCGGGTCGCGCTCGCGGCCCGGCACAACTTCAAAGTTTTGCGCCCCGGCTGGGACGCACCACAACTTAAAAAGGACTGAATGAAAATTGAAGAAGCAAGTGCTGGTCAGCGTCGACCGTGGGGAGACCCGGGTCGCGCTGCTGGAGGCGTCGGGAACCGTCGCCGCTCGCAAGCCCGCCGCCTCGGCCTCCGGGTCCGGCGGACGTGGACGGCGGCGTCGTAAGCCCCGGACGCCGGATCCCGGCTACCACGTAGCCGAGCTGTACCTCGAGCGCCGTGGTGCTCGCTCGATTGTCGGAAACATCTACAAGGGCCGCGTCGACAACGTGCTGTCGGGCCTCGAGGCCGCATTCGTCGACATCGGACTGGAGAAGAACGGGTTCCTGCACGTCGACGAGATCGTGCTCCCGGGCGTCGAGACACCGCGGCGGGGCCGAGGCGCCGGCGGCGGCAAGGGGCGCGAGATCAGCGACCTCTTGAAGCCCGGTCAGGAGATCGTCGTCCAGGTCGTCAAGGACCCGCTGAAGACGAAGGGCGCGCGCCTTTCGATGGAGCTGACGATCGCCGGGCGCTACATGGTGTACGCGCCGTACGGCGAGGGGGTGGGCGTGTCGCGGCGGCTGGACGACAAGGAACGCGACCGGCTTCGAAAGGAGGCCGCGAAGCTCGACCTGAAGGGCGGTGGCGCGATCATTCGCACGTCTGCGCAGGGGGCCAAGCGGGCCGATCTGGAGCGCGAGCTTGTGTATCTGTTCAAGCTCAACGAGGTGCTGCACAAGCGGGTCGAGGACACGCCCGCGCCGGCGCTCGTGTTCCAGGAGGCTGACCTGTCGGTGCGCGTGGTGCGCGACGTGTTCTCCGCGGACTTCGAGCGCGCGGTCGTCGATGACGAGAAGCAGCATCACCGACTCGTGTCGTTCTTCTCCCGGACCGCGCCCGACCTGGTCGACCGGGTCGAGCTGTGGGAGGAGGACGAGCCGCTGTTCGAGGCATTCGGGATCGACGAGGTCCTGTCCTCGACGCTGTCACGCCGGATCGACCTGCCGAGCGGCGGCTACCTGGTGATCGACTACGCCGAGGCGCTGACCGTGATCGACGTCAACACCGGCTCGTTCGTGGGCCGCGGGAAGAGCGCCCGACTCGAGGACACGATCACCAAGACGAACCTCGAGGCGGCCGCGGAGGTGGTCCGCCAGCTGCGCCTGCGGGACATCGGCGGGATCATCGTGATCGACTTCATCGACATGGCCCGCGCCCGGAACCGGGACGCGGTGCTGAAGGCGCTGCGCGCGGCGCTCGACGAGGACCGCACGAAGACGTTCGTCGTCGAGATCTCGCCGCTGGGACTGGTCGAGATGACCCGCCAGAACGTCACCGACGGTGTGCGCGAGATCATGACCCGGCCGTGCCCGACATGCGACGGCGAGGGCGTGATCAAATCCGAGGAGACGCTCGCGATCGAGTTCGAGCGCCGGATGCGCGAGCTCGCGCTCGCCACGAAAGCGGAGGCGCTGCTGATCCAGATGAACCCGAGGGTCAGCTCCGAGTTCACCCGCGAAGACGCCCGCGCGCTGCACGCGATCGAGCATGAGACCGGCAAGGTGTTCGTGTTCGAGGGCTCCGAGGGGCTGCCGCTCGACCACATCGCGGTCGTCCTCGAGGGCACCCGTGAGGAGGTGCTCGAGCGGGCGGTGCCGTTCCGCGTCGGCGAGGAGGTCCACGTGCAGATCGTGGAGCCGCACATGTACAGCCCCGGGGACGCGGTCGCCAAGGTCGACGGCTACATGATCTCGATCACCGGCGGCGGGCCGTACGTGGGCGAGAAGCACGTGGTGCGAATCGACGACGCGGGTCGCACCGCCGCGACCGCCTCGCTGCTGGACGCCAAGCCGGGTCCGACCGGTGACGAGGCGTCCGCGGCAGCCAGCACCGGTTCGCGCTCGGGCAGGTCTCGCTCGCGGGGTTCGCGCCCGAAGGCGTCCGGTTCCGGCCGGAAGGACTCCGGGTCGGGCGCCAAGGGCTCCGGGTCGGGCGCCAAGGACTCCGGGTCGGGCACCAAGGACTCCGGGTCGGGCACCAAGGACTCCGGGTCGGGCGCCAAGGACTCGAACGCACCCGACGGCAACGAGCCTCCCAGCGACGAGAAGAGCGACGGTGATGGCCTACAATCGAAGCCTCGGCGCCGTGGCCGCAGAGGCGGACGGCGCCGTTCCGGTGCCAAGGCCGAATCGGCCAACGCCACATCTTCATCCGACTAGCCATGTACGCGATCGTCAAGACCGGTGGTAAGCAGTATCGAGTCGAGGAGGGCCAGTCCCTGCTCGTCGAGCGGCTGACCGCGGACGGCGGCGCGAAGGTCGGCCTCGAGCCGCTGCTGTACGTCGACGGCTCGAACGTGGTCGACGGCGACGATCTGGCCAAGGTCAAGGTCGAGGCACGGGTCGTCGGCCATGAGCGCGGCCCGAAGCTCCGGATCGTCAAGTTCAAGCCCAAGCGTGGTTACAAGCGTCGCACCGGGCATCGGCAGGAGCTCACCCGCCTCGAGGTGACCTCGGTGAAGCTCGCGGCGCGCCGCAGCGCCGCGAAGCCAGCGGCCGAGAAGGCGGAGCCTAAGCCGGTGGCCGCGACGCCCGCGGCCGCGAAGCCTGCGGCGGCGAAGGCGGAGCGCGCGAAGCCGGACGCCGCGAAGCCGGAGGCCGCGAAGCCGGCGGGCAAGACCGGGGCCGCGAAGCCGGAGGCCGCGAAGCCCGGGGCCGCGAAGGCGGAGGCCGCGAAGCCCGTGGCCGCGAAGGCGGAGCGCGCGAAGCCGGACGCCGCGAAGCCGGAGGCGAAGCCCAAGGCACCGGCGCGCAAGCCTCGTACGACCAAGACGGAGGACGACAATGGCGCATAAGAAGGGCCTCGGCTCGTCTCGCAACGGCCGCGACTCCCACTCCAAGCGCCTCGGCGTGAAGCTGTTCGCCGGTCAGACCGTGACCGGCGGCGAGATCATCGTCCGGCAGCGCGGCACCCGATTCAAGCCCGGGGACGGGGTGGGTATCGGCAAGGACGACACGATCTACGCCCGGTCGGCCGGCACGGTCGAGTTCAAGAGCGGGCGCGCCGGTCGGGTGATCTCGGTCGTCCCGGCCGAGGGCTCGGACTCCTAGCGCTCAGGCCGGCTCGACCGCGCGCGGCTCAGGCCGGGTGCGCATCCTGCGCATCCAGCCGGGCGGTGCACATCGGGCAGCGGCGCGCCTTGACGGGGATCGCGCTCGTGCACTCCGGGCACTCCTTCTCGTCCGGGTCCTCCTTCGCGCGTCGCGCGAGCAGCGCGTTGACCGGCGCCACCACCAGGAAGAACACCGCCGCGGCGATTGTCACGAACGCAATCAGGCTGTTGATGAAGTCGCCGTACTGAAAGTGGCTGTTGTTGATCGTGAATGACAAGGCGCCGAAGCTGGGCTTCCCGAAGATGAGCGCGATGATCGGCGTGAGCAGGTCGCTGACGAGTGCCTTCACAAGCGCAACGAACGCCGTTCCGATCACGACCGCGACTGCGAGATCGACGACGTTGCCGCGCAGCAGGAACTTCTTGAAGTCCGAGAACAGACCCCGCGGGGCCGCGGTTACCGATCCTGTGCTCATCATGCACCTCCTCGTAGCAGGGTGGTAATCGTGAAGTCTCGTTTCGAGACAGGACTTCGCGCAACCCTGCCGCTCGAGGACAGGGATGGTGCCTACCCCGACTGCGCCGTGGGCCTGATGAGGATCTCGTTGACGTCGACGTGGGGCGGCTGCGACACCGCGTACATGACCGCGCGCGCCACGTCGTCGGCCGTCAGGGCATTCGTCGGGCGCCGGTCGAAGAACGGCGTGTCGACCTGGCCGGGCGCGAGCAAGGTGACTCGCACGCCGGTGCCGTCCAGCTCCTGGCGCGCCGCCTCGCCCATCGCCGTGACGGCCCATTTGGTCGCCGAGTAGAGCGAACCCGGCAGCGCTCGCCGCCCCGCCACCGACCCGGTCAGCAACAGGTGGCCGCGCGCGTCGGTCAGCGCCGGGAGCGTCGCCCGGATCGTCAGCGCCGCGCCGTAGACGTTGGTGAGCACCATCGAGCGCCACTGCTCGGGCGACTCGTTGAGGAACCCCCGGGTTGCGCCGAATCCGGCGTTCGCGAATGCGACATCCAGCCGCCCGAACCCGGCGATCGCCGCGTCGACGACCGCCTTCTGCTGATCCCACTCGGTCACGTCGCATCGCATCGCGAGCGCGCGCTCGGGACCGCCGAGCTCGTCGGCCAGCTCGGCCAGGCGACCGGTCGAGCGGGCCGCCAGCACCACCCGGTACCCGGCGTCCGCGGCGTGGCGCGCGGTTGCCGCGCCGATCCCGCTCGATGCGCCGGTGATCAGGAAGACGGGGTCGCTCAGCGTCGCTCCCGGGAGGCCATGGCAGCATCTTCGCAATGCAGGATCGTGCGCGTATTCATGTCGAGGCCGGTGCCGGTGGCGACGGTTGCCTGAGCTTCCGTCGCGAGGCGCACGTCCCCAAGGGCGGGCCGGACGGCGGGGACGGCGGTCGCGGAGGGGATGTCGTGCTCGTCTGCGACGCGTCGCTGCGAGACCTGGAGTCGTTCCGGCGCCGGTCGCACTTCAAGGCGCAGCGTGGCGGCCACGGCCAGGGGGCGCTCCGCCACGGCAAGGACGGCGAGACGCTCGAGCTGCTGGTGCCGCCCGGGACCGAGGCGATCGTCGAGCAATCCGGGACGCGCCACGACCTCGTCAGCCCCGGTCAGACCGCGGTCCTTACGCGCGGCGGTGCGGGTGGCAGGGGGAACAAGCGGTTCGCCGGGCCCACGCATCAGACGCCGCGGTTCGCCGAGCGCGGCGTCGGGGGCGAGCAGGCGTGGGTGACCCTGCAGCTCAAGCTGCTCGCCGACGTCGGTCTCGTCGGCCTCCCCAACGCCGGCAAGTCCTCGCTGCTCGCGCGGCTGACGAGGGCGCACCCGAAAGTGGCCGACTATCCGTTCACGACGCTCGAGCCGGTGCTCGGCACGCTCGACGCGGACGATCGCCAGCTGGTGATCGCCGATATCCCGGGGCTGATCGAGGGCGCCGCCGGCGGCGCCGGCCTCGGGCACGAGTTTCTCGCCCACGTCGAACGGACGCGACTGCTCGTGCACGTGCTCGAGCTCGCTCCCCTGGACGGATCGGACCCGGTGGCAAACCACGCGCTCGTCGAGCGCGAGCTCGAGCAGTACGACCCCCGCCTGGCGTCGCTGCCGCGCGTGCTCGCGCTGTCGAAGGCCGACCTCGTCGACGAGCAGACACGCGAGCAGGCGCGCCGGAACTGGAGCCGGCGGCTCGGTCCAGACGTCCCGGTGGTCGTGACCTCGTCGGTGACGGGCGCAGGGCTGGACGAGCTTCGGCGCCGGCTGGTGCGGCGCGTTCCGGCCGTGCACGCGAGCGACGCCGACGACGCCGGCGGTCCGGGCGCCGCGCCCGGCCCCGGCGAGCTCGCCGAGCACCGCGTCTACCGTCCGGCCGCCGATCGCGAATGGCGGGTCGAGCGGGTCGGCGAGCGGAGCTTCCGGGTCACCGGGACGGGGATCGAGCGGCTGGTCGCGCGGTACGACCTCGACAACGAGGACGCGCTCGCGTATCTTGAGCGGCGGCTGCGCGGGATCGGTGTGATCGGCGCGCTCGAGCAGCAGGGGTTCGAGCCCGGTGACGATGTCGAAATCGCTGGTGTCGCGTTCGAGCTCGACCCCGAGTAGCGCAACTAACTCGATCCCGTCGTGTCTGTCTCGATGATGCATGGGAGGCATTCGGGAGAGGAGCCCTTCGATGCGATCTTGTCTAAATCCGCGCTCAATGCGGCGTGTCACAGTTTGTTCACTGGTCGTCGCCGGGTTGCTGGCATCTGCTCCGGGGGCGGGAGCTCGGGTGTTGCGGGTCGGGACCTACCACGGGATCCGCGGCGGCTACCGCACGATCCAGGCCGCCGTCAACGCGGCGAAGCCGGGCGACTGGGTGCTGGTTGGCCCCGGTGACTACAAGACCAGGTCGTTCAGCGCTCCGAAGGGCGTCTCCGATCATCAGGCGGGCGTGCTGATCACGAAGGCGCATCTGCGCCTCCGCGGGATGAACCGCAACACCGTGATCGTCGACGGCACCAAGTCCGGGCCGGCGTGCAGCCGCGCCCAAGCCGACCAGAATCTCGGCCCGTCGAGCCCCCACGGACCGCTCGGCGCCAACGGCGTGATGGTCTGGAAGGCCAACGACGTGTGGGTCCAGAACATGACCGCCTGCAACTTCCTCGGCGGCGCCGGCGCGGCGGGCAACGAGTTCTGGTGGAACGGGGGCGACGGCAGCGCGCAGATCGGCGGCCGGGGCTATCTCGGCTCCTACCTCAACGCCACGAGCACCTACTACCAGGACGAGACCAGCGCCGCCCAGTACGGGATCTTCTCCAGCAACTGGAGCGGCGGCACCTGGCGCAATTCCTACGCGAGCAACTTCAACGACTCGGGCTACTACATCGGCGCCTGCCAGCAGGTCTGCGACCAGACCGTGATCGGCGCGTGGGCCGAGTACAGCGCGCTCGGGTACTCGGGGTCGAACTCGGGCGGTCAGCTGGTCGTGCGCAACTCTCAGTTCGACAACAACGAGGACGGGTTCGACACCAACAGCCAGAACGGGGACAACCCGCCGCCGCAGGACGGCGCGTGCCCCAGCGGTGGCACGAGCCCGATCACGCACACCCACTCGTGCTGGGTGTTCATGGACAACTTCGTCCATGACAACAACAACCCGAACGTGCCGAGTGCGGGGCTGGCAGGTGGAGGCCCGGTCGGCACAGGAATCTCGCTTTCGGGTGCTCGCAACGACACGGTGGTCAACAACCTGTTCGCCAACAACGGCGCGTGGGGGACGATCATCGTCCCGTTCCCCGACAGCGGCCCGCCGTGCACCGGCGGGACCAGCGGGCCCGGCGGCCAGCCGGCGTGCGTGTACGACCCGTGGGGCGACGCGATTCTCAACAACACCTATACGAACAACGGCGGGTTCAAGAATCCGACCAACGGCGACATCGCCCTGACGAATACCGAGCCCGGGCCGACCAACTGTTTCGCGGGCAACACCGACACGGGTGGGACGCTTACGACGGCCCCGTCGAACGCCGAGCAGATGTACCCAACCTGCAACGGGCAAACCGTGCCCCCCAGCGACACCAACCCCCAATCCGTACAGTTCACCGAAGAGGTCGCGTGCGACTCCAACATATACCTGCCGCTCGCGGGAAAGGCGCCGTGCCTGCCGACCGACAGTTATCCGCGGCTTACGCAGGTCGAGATGCACCCGTTGCCGCCGGCCAGCAAGTTGCCGCCGATGGCGAACCCGTGCTCGGGCGTTCCGCGCAACCCGTGGTGCCCGGGCCGGCGCGGCCATTAGGCAGGGCCTAGCGCCCTCGATCGGCGGGCGGTAACCTCCCCTTACGGGAGGCGCACAAAGGAGAGAGAACATGCGCGGTCTTGCCGTAATCGCCGTCGCCATCGGCACGTTTGCGTCAGCTGCGACCGCCAGCGCCCGGGTTCTGCTGGTCGGGGCCTACCACGGCATCGCGGGCCAGTACAGCTCGATCCAGGCCGCGGTCAACGCCGCCCGACCTGGCGACTGGATCCTGATCGGTCCGGGTGACTACAAGACGGTCTCGAGCTCGCACCCAGCTCGCCGCAGGAAGGAGCCCGCAGCGATCCTGGTCGCCACACCCAATCTCCGCATTCGCGGTATGAACCGTGACTCGGTGGTCCTCGACGGTACCAAGGCCGGATCGCCACGCTGCAGCCGTCGAAAGTCAGACCAGAACTTCGGGCCGCGCGGCCCGCGGGGAGGACGCCTTGGGCTGAACGGCATCTTGGTCTGGAAGGCGGACAACGTGTGGGTCCAGAACCTCACCGCGTGCAACTTCCTGAGCGGCACCGGAACCGCCGGCAACGAGATCTGGTGGAACGGCGGTGACGGAACCGGAAAGATCGGCGGCTGGGGCTTCCGGGGCTCCTACCTGACCGCCACGAGCACGTTCTTCCGTTCAGAGAAGACCGCAGCCGCCTACGGGATCTTCTCGAGCAACTGGAACGGAGGCACCTGGGACCACGCGTACACCAGCAACTTCAACGACTCGGGGTTCTACATCGGCGCCTGCCAGCAGCAGTGCAACCAGACAATCGATCACGCGTGGTCGGAGTTCAACGCGCTCGGTTACTCCGGCTCGAATTCGGGCGGAACCCTGGTCGTCAAGAACTCCGAGTGGGATCGCAACGAGGAGGGCTTCAACACCAACAGCCAGAACGGCGACAGCCCGTCGCCACAGAACGGCGCATGCCCGCACAACGGGATCAGCCCAATCACGCATACGCACTCGTGCTGGGTGTTCGTGCACAACTACGTGCACGACAACAACAACCCGAACATTCCGTCGGCGGGCTCGGCCGCAGCGGGACCCGTGGGAACCGGGCTCGCGGACGCCGGGGGGCGCAACGACACGATCATGCACAACCGCTTCGTGCGCAACAAAGCCTGGGGCCTGATCATCGCGCCGTACCCGGACAGTCACAAGCCGTGCACCGGCGGCACGCTTAACTCACCGCTCCTCGGCAAGGGAAGCTGCCTGTTCGACGACTGGGGTGACGCCGTGCTCAACAACTCCTTCACCGCCAACGGCGGCTACGGGAACCCGACCAACGGTGCGTTCGAGCACCAGAGCCTCGAGAGGCACCCGAGCAGCTGCTTCCGTGGCAATACGGATAGCTCGGGCCATCTCAACGCCGAGTCGGCAGCGCTCGAGCAGCAATATCCGATCTGCACGACCGAGCCGGTGGCACCGAACCTCAACCTCCCGTTCCTCAACGAGGCGCTCTGCGACACGCAGATCAGCCTTCCCCCGTTCGGCTGCCAGCCCGGCGACCACTATCCGCGCCGCACGCGCGTGGTCATGCACCCGCTGCCGAGGAACCTGCCGTCGATGCCCAACCCGTGCGCCGGCGTGCCAAACAACCCCTGGTGCGGGCGCGGCAAGCCACCGAGCAGCGGTCTGGGGTAGGCAGCTCGCAGGTCTGACGCCGCGCGCTCCCCGGGGGTGCGAGCGCCCTAACCTCTTGCGGCGATGGGATCGCTGGTAATCAAGCTCGGGTCGAGCATCGTCGTCAACGAACGCGGCGAGCCGCGACTCGACGTGCTCGGGAGCATTTGCGATCAGCTCGAGGAGCTGCATCGCGTCGGTCGCGAGCCCGTGATCGTCACCAGCGGCGCGATCGCGAGGGGGATGGGGGAGCGGGGGACGCCGCTGCGCCCGCGCGCGATCGACGAGCTGCAGGCGGCCAGCGCCGTCGGTCAGGGGAAGCTCTATCAGGTCTACGACGAGCTGCTTCGCGAACGTGGCCTGCCGAGCGCCCAGGTGCTGCTGACGTTCTTCGACATGAGCGCCCGCAGCCATTACGTGAACGCGCGCCAGACCCTGCGCAAGCTGCTCGACTGGCGAGTGGTCCCGGTCATCAACGAGAACGACACCACGACCACCGACGAGATCTCGTTCGGCAACAACGACTTCCTCGCGGCCCAGGTCGCGATCCTGCTCGGCGCCGAGCTGCTGGTGCTGCTGACCGACGCCGGCGGCGTGTTCACCGCCGACCCGCGCCACGACGCGACCGCGACGCTGGTGCCCGAGGTGACCGATTTCGAGGTGCTCGAGGGGCTGGACATCGGGCATGCCACCTCGCCGCTCGGATCGGGCGGGATGCGCTCGAAGGTGGTCGCCGCCGAGATGGCGACCGCCGCCGGGATCCCCGCCGTGATCACCAGCGGCCTGGTCCCGGGCACGGTGCTGGGGGCGGTCGCGGGCGACGCGGTCGGGACGCGCTTCGAGGCGCGCGAGGGTCGCTACTCGAGCTTCAAGCTGTGGCTCAAGTACGCCAAGCCGGCGCGAGGAAGGGTGCTGGTCGACGCCGGCGCCGCGCGGGCGCTGCGGGAGCTCGGCACCAGCCTGCTGCCGGTCGGGATCGTGGACGTGGCCGGCGATTTCGACGCCGGTGACGCGGTCGAGATCGCGCACGACGGCCGCTCGGTGGGCAAGGGGATCAGCAACTACTCGGCCGACGAGCTGCGCCAGGTTCGCGGGCTCAAGTCGGCCTCGGTCCGGGAGCTGCTTCCGCGGGCGACCGAGGAGGCGATCCACCGCGACTACTTCGTGCTCGACTAGCGGCCCAGCATCGCTCCCCTAAGCTTTAGCGATCGCCACCACCGCCACATCCGTCGAGCAGATTTGCGCCGCCGCGAAGCGCGCGTCGCGGGTGCTCGCGGTGCTCCCCTCGGCGGTCAGGGACGAGGCGCTCGAAGCGATCGCGTCGGCGCTCGAGGACCGCACCGACGAGGTGCTCGAGGCGAACGCCCGCGACCTCGAGGCGGCTCGCGACGCCGACTACGCGCCGGCCCTGCTCGACCGCCTACGGCTGGATCAGGCGCGGGTGGCGTCGATGATTTCCGGGGTGCGCAAGATCGCGTCGCTCCCGGATCCCGTCGGAGAGGTGATCGACGGTCGGCGGCTCGCGAACGGGCTCGACCTGCGCAAGGTCCGGGTACCGCTCGGTGTTGTCGCGGTCGTGTATGAGGCGCGCCCAAACGTCACGATCGACGCCGGTGCGCTGTGCTTGAAGTCGGGCAACTCGATCGTGCTGCGCGGGTCATCTGCCGCGGCGCGCTCGAACGAGGCGCTGGCCCGAATCGCCGCCGCCGCCGCTTCGGGGGCGGGCGTTCCCGGCGACGCGATCTCGTACGTGGCTGGCGGCCGCGAGGACATCGCCGAGCTCGCGACCCAGACGGACACGGTCGACCTGATCATCCCACGCGGCGGCGAGGGCCTGAAGCGGGCGCTCAAGGGGGTGGCGACGGTTCCGGTCATCTACGCCGCGTCGGGCAACTGCCACGTGTACGTCGACGCGACGGCCGACCTCGATGATGCCCAGGCGATCGTGCTGAACGGGAAGCTCCAGCGACCCGGGGTCTGCAATGCGGTCGAGACGGTGCTCGTCCACGCCGAGATCGCTGACGCCTTCCTACCCGGACTGCTGGGTGAGCTCAGCGAGGCCGGAGTGACGCTGCACGGCGACGAGCGCGCTCGGGCGGCCGCCGGCGGAATCCCAATCGATGCTGCGGATGACGCGGACTGGGACACCGAGTACCTGGCTCTCGAGCTCGCGGTCGGGATCGTCGATTCCGCTGCCGACGCGATCGCGCACATCAACGCGCATGGCAGCGGCCACTCCGAGGCGATCGTGACGCGCGACACCGAGGCGGCCCGGGCCTTCCAGCTCGGGGTCGACGCGGCCTGCGTGTACGTGAACGCCTCGACGCGCTTCACCGACGGGGGCGAGTTCGGGATGGGCGCCGAGATCGGCAACTCGACGCAGAAGCTGCATGCCCGGGGGCCGATCGGCCTGCGCGAGCTGTGCACGTTCAAGTACCTGGTCGAGGGGGACGGCGAGATCCGGCGGTGAGCCGGCCCGATCGCTGACGCCGTGCGCATCGGGATTCTCGGCGGGACCTTCAATCCGCCACATCTTGGTCACTTGGTGTGCGCCCAGGAGGCGTACATTCAGCTCAGCCTCGCGCGAGTGATGCTCGTCCCCGCACGGATACCTCCACACAAGGCAGTCGACGACGAGCCGGGGGCGATGCACCGCTTCGAGATGTGCCGGCTGGCGATTCTCGGTGACGAGCGGCGGTTCGAGGTCTCGGACCTCGAGATCCGCCGCGAGGGGCCGTCGTACACGGTCGATACGCTTGAGGAACTGAACTCTCGGGATTCCGACAACGAGCTCTTCCTGATCCTCGGCGGCGACATCGCCGCGGGGCTGCCGGAATGGCACGAGCCCGAACGTGTGCTGTCGCTCGCCACGGTCGCGGTGGCGGAGCGGCCCGGAACGGCGCACCAGGCCGTCGCCGCATCGCTCCGCAGCATCCCCGGCGGTGAACGCGGACGCTTCTTCGAGATGCCGGAGATCGGGATCTCATCGACGATGCTCCGCGACCGAGCTCGAACCGGCGAATCGACGCGCTATCTGGTGCCGGACGCCGTCCGCGACTACATCGACCAGCACGGCCTGTACAGGGGGTAGCACTCAGGAATGACGCCCGACCACACTGCTCAAGCAATGACGCCGGAGGAGATCGCCGCCGCGATCGCCCATTACGCCTCGGATCGGAAGGCACTCGACGTCGTGCAGCTCGACCTGCGCCGGATACTCGACTACACCGACTACTTCGTGATCTGCACCGGGCGTACGGATCGCCAGACGAAGGCTATCCACGACGCCGTCTACCAGGGGATGAAGTCCGAGCACGGGATGCTGCCGCGGCGGGTCGAGGGCCTCCCCGAGGCACGCTGGATCCTGCTCGACTACCTCGACGTGGTGGTCCACGTGTTCACCCCCGAGGTCCGGGAGTACTACCGGCTAGAGCAGCTGTGGGGCGAGGCCCCGGCGTCGCGCACGGCGGTCGCCGCCGGCTCCGGCTGAGCACGATCGGCTCCCCGAGGGCCGGGGCGGGCGGATGACTGGAACCCCGCGGCGTTAGACGCTACGGTCTGCACGACTTGGGGCGCCAAGGCGCGCACTGCTGTCCGTCAACGCCAGGCCCCGCACAGCCCCAGACGAGGAGCGACCATGCCGACAGCACCGCAGATCCTTCCCACCCAGATTCCCGAGGGCTCCGCTCCCGGTCTCACGTACCGCCTGGAGGGAGAGCTCGTTCCGGCGCTCCACATGAAGCTCGACGGCGACGTCACCGTGTACTTCGAGCATCACGTGCTGCTGTGGAAGTACCCCACGCTCCAGATCGGGCTCCATCCGCTCAAGAAGGGGCTGAAGCGGCGGGTGTTCGGCGGGATGCCGCTGCTGATGCTGGAGGTCCAGTCGGCCGGCGAGCTCGCGTTCAGCCGTGACGCGCCGGGCCACATCGCGGCTCTTCACCTGCCAGCCGGCCAGGGGATCATGGTGCGCGAGCATCAATTCCTCGCGGCGACCGGCGGCGTCGAGTACGACTACGCGCGGATCAAGGGATTCGCGAACATGATGTACGGGGGCGGCTTCTGGGTCGACCACTTCACGGCCGGGGACCGAGAGGGCGTGGTCTGGGTCCACGGCTACGGCAACGTGTTCGAGAAGGTGCTCGAGGCCGGCGAGACGATCGACATCGAGCCGGGTGGCTGGGTGTACCGCGATCACTCGGTGTCGATGACGCAGGAGGTCTACGGGTTCAAGACCGGGCTGCTGAGCGGCGGCGGCAACCTCGTGTTCAACCGCTTCAGCGGCCCCGGTCGCGTCGGCTTGCAGAGCGCGTACTACCACCCGCAGGTCCAGGAGGGCTCCGGTGGCGACTCGCAGCGTTCCGGAGGCGATCTGATCGGCGGCGTAATCGGCGGCCTGCTCAAGAACTGAGCGACGATGTCGGCGCTTCCAGATCGCAGCTCGGGGGGTGCTTACCCCACCGGATACATCGCGCAGCATCCGCTTCCCTCGGGGATCGTCGGCTCGCTCGGGCTGGGTGGCTATCAGCTGCTCGCGGACCTGGCCGGCGTCGGCGCCGGACGGCTCGGGTCGCAGGTCTTCCTGCTGGTCGTACCCGACCCGGACCCGTCGGTTCCCGAGCTGGGAACGCAGATCTCGCTGCACCATCATCGGCTCAAGGATGAGGCCGAGGCGGCGGCGTTCACGCAGCTGGCGGCCCAGCTCGCGTATTTGCGGCTAACCGGGTACCGGCTCGCTCCGGAGCGGCGAGGGCTTCGCAGCCGGATCAGCGTCGTCAACCCCGCCACCGGCGGAGTGGTCGTGACGATTCCCGAGAAGCACGCGGGGATGCTGGGCGGCACCAGCGCCGCGAAGCTGTTGGTCGGCGTGCGGGCGCTTCCTCCGGCCGGCCCGCCGCCCGACCTCCAGAACGCCGAGCTGGTGCGTCAGGTGCTGCTGTCGCTCGCGCTTCAGGACCCGGAGGTGGGCGGGGCGGAGGCTGCAGATCTCGCGGACCGGGCGCTGGAGCTGACGCGCGGCGACGGGGCGCTTGACCCGCCCGCGGCGCTCGAGGCCGCGAAGCAGGGCTCGGGCGAAGGTTAAAGGCGCGGTAGGAGCTGGGCGGCGGCCGCTAGGCGCTTCCGAGCAGCACCCCGGCAGCGACGATCAGGACCCCGCCGAGCGCGACCTGGAGCAGGCTGAGGCGCAGCGGCACGTTCAGGAACCGCTTGCGGATCAACGAGATCGCGACCAGCTCAATTGCGACGACCACCCCGGCCACGATCAGCGCGGTGTGGACCTGGTGGATCACGAACGGGAGCGAGTGGAACACGCCGCCGAGGGTGGTCATCACGCCCGTGACGGCGCCGCGGACAACCGCTGAGCCACGGCCCGTCTCGCGCCCGGTGTCCGAGAGCGCCTCCGAGAAGCCCATGCTGATCCCGGCGCCCACGGCGGTCGCGAGGCCGACGAACAGCGCGGCATGCGATCCCGACAGGAGCGCGGCGGCGAAGATCGGCGCGAGCGTCGACAGGGTGCCGTCGATCAAGCCGACGAGCCCGGGCTGGATGTACTGAAGGACGAGCACCCGCTCGTCCATTCCGCGGAGCCTCGCAATCATTTCGGTCACCTGTGTTACTATAACAACTGACTTCAATTAGGCTGCCCTAATGGAGCTGCCGATGGCTCTTGCAGATAGACCCCAGACGAATGACGCCGACCGCGAAGACCAGCGCGATCTGATCGAGATCCTGCACGCGCGCGGCCAGCGCGTGACTCCTCAGCGACTCGTGATCCTGCGCGAGCTGCGCCGACGCGGCCGGCACGCCACGGCCGAGGAAATCCACCGCTCCGTCGAGGGCGAGCTTCCGGGAATGGCCACGCCGACCGTCTACGCGACGCTCGACCTGTTCGTCCAGCTGGGGCTGGCACGCCGGATCGACGCCGGCGCCGCCGCGCTCTACGACGCCCGCCTCGACCCCCACCAGCACGCGGTGTGCAGGCGCTGCGGCCGCGTCCAGGACGTCGATGGCAAGATCAGCGCCGCGGCGTTGATTCGTGCCGCTGCCGACGCGGGTTTCCAGCCGCAGGGTGCGGAGCTGATCATCTCTGGGCTGTGCGCCGAGTGTGCGGCGGCCGACGCTGGCCGATCGTGAACGTCGACGAGCTGCTGGAGGAGGCGCGGGCCGAGCTGCAGCGTGTGACGCCGGAGCAGGCAAGGGCCGCACAGGAGCGGGGCGCGATCATCGTCGACATCCGGCCAATCGAGCAGCGATCACGTGACGGAGAGATTCCGGGCGCGCACGTGATCGCGCGCAACGTCCTCGAGTGGCGGGTTGACCCGAGTAGTGAGGCCGGCGATCCGGACGTGGCCGAGTCGGACCGGCAGGTGATCGTGACCTGCAACGAGGGGTATCAGTCGAGCCTGGCGGCGGCGACGCTACGCCGGCTCGGCGTCGACGCCACCGACATGGTCGGCGGGTTTCAGGCGTGGCTGGGGGAGGGGTTGCCGGTCACGCCGGCCGGGGAGCGGTCGCAGGGCTGAGGCGGATGCGGGGCTTGCCGCGGTGGGTCACGAGGACGTGCTCGCCCGCCGCGACCCGTTCCATCCAATAGCCGAAACGATCCCGGAACGGGTTCGAACCGAGGACGAGCGGGTCCTCGGAGGAGTGGGGAGTGGAGCTAGCGGGGCTCGAACCCGCGACCTCGTGACTGCCAGTCACGCGCTCTCCCAGCTGAGCTATAGCCCCGTCGAAGTCGAAGTCGTCCGCAAGGGTAATACATGCCACCTGCCCATTTCGAGTGGGCCTGAGTCGGAGGTGGAGGTGTCCCAATCCGGCAATGAGCGAGCTGGGAAGTAAGAAGCAGCGGTCGAGGTCGCCGCAGTAGACGCCGAGGAGGTCGATTTCGTCCTCGGAGTAGGTGCTCTGCACGTAGCCATTGGGCGAGAAGTAGGACCCGCGAATGTTCACGGCGATCACGCTTCCGTCGCCAGTGACCTGGCCCCACTTGCACTGTACGCGCCAAAGGCGTTTGCCGATGTCGAGCGCAAGGTCGTATCGACGACCTTCGGTCGTTGGTGTGAGCACCAGGACGTTGAGCTTCGTCGCCGCCAGCACAATCGCCTGCTCGGCCACGGCTCCTTTGACATGTGGATCGTCCACGCGAACATATGTTCGCATAAGCCTCGGACGGATCGCCCTCGGACGCCACGGCGGTGGCATGCCCGGCCCAGTCCCCGAACCCAGCTACGTATCCGAGTTCAGGTTTGGCAGGTGCAGGCTCTGCAGCCAGTGGCTGATGGTGATATTGAGCTGGGTGAACTCGCCGGTGATCATCAGCACTCCCATCCCGATCAGCACCGCCCCATCGGCGGCCAGTACCCGGACTTCCTCGGGCCCTACATGATCCACTGCCACATGCTCAACCACGAAGACCACGGGATGATGACCAACTTCGAGGTCGTCCCACCGGGGCAGGGAGACGCGCTACCGATACCCGCTGTGCCGGCGCTCCCCCCGGCCGGAGGCGCGCCCGACGACTCCATCACGACTCTGATCAACGGCCGCCCGGTGAAGGTGCCGCTTGGGGACCTGGCCGGGCCCTCGCGCGCGCAGGTCGAGGACGTCCTCGCTCAGATCGCGTCCCGCCCAGGCTGCGCAGCCGACCCGGTCCGGGCCTACCGGGCTGCGACCGGGCAGGCTCCGCCGACGAGCGCGCCCGGCGGCAACGGCGCCCCCGACCTCTACTGCAAGGTCTGAGCTCCCGGGGTACGCGGTGCCCAGTCGCGGCCGCGTCTACGAGCGCGGTGCGTCGGTCGGCTCACCGGCCGAGGCGGTCACGACCGGAGTCGCGGCGGTCTCGACCAGCGCAGGTTGCTCTTCTGCTTCTTCGGAGAAGCTCGACTTGCCGGTGATCCCGTCCTTGAACTCGCGCATTCCGTGACCGATCCCGCGCCCGAGCATCGGCAGGCGCTTGGGCCCGAAGATCAGCAGGACCGCGAAGAGCACGACGATTGCATCGATGAGGGGGTTGCGAAACATGTGTGGCTGACTCCCTGGCGAGGGACCAAAGGTTACCGGCCGCAGGGTCGCGGCGGCCGAAAATCGACCAGGGTTGAAGGGAGCCCCGCCGGCCTAGCGCCGCGCGATGAAGTCCGGCACGTCGAGCTCGTCGCCGGGCGCCTGATCGGCCGCCCCCGGATCGACCTTCTCCAGGTCGCTCAGCATCCGCGAGTGGATGCGCTGGATGTCGGCGAGCAGCCGTTCGGCGTTGGCGCGCAGCGAGTCGCTCATCTCGCGGAGGTTGGAGACAAGCTCCATGCCCTCGGCGCGGACGCCCTCGGCGGTGGCCCGCGCGTCGAGGAGCATTCCGCGCGAGCGCTCCTCCGCCTCTGAACTGACCCTGGCGGCCTCGGCCCGGGCGGCCGCACGCTGTTCGTCCGCCTCGCGGCGGGCGTCCTCGACGAGCTTCGCGGCCTTGCGCTCGGCCGCCTTCAGCCTGCGGTCGGCGGCGGTCGAGGAGCCGTTCGGCGTCGACTTTGTGGCTTTGGGCACGAAAACAATGGTAGACCGCGCCCGGCGGCGCCCGGGGCCGTCGCAGCGGGTTCGACCGCGGGCCTCGGGCACCACGGCCGCAAGTAACCTCCTACGCCGATGGCAGACCGCCGCTACGAACCGAAGCAGATCGAGCCCAAGTGGCAGCAGCTGTGGGAGCGCGAGGGCACGTGGGAGGTGTCGAACGAGCCCGACGAGCGCGACAAGTCCTACGTGCTCGAGATGCTCCCGTACCCGAGCGGCGAGCCCCACATCGGCCACCTCAAGAACTACGCGCTGGGCGACGCGATCGCGCACTTCCACCGGAGGATCGGTAGGCGCGTCCTGCACCCGATGGGCTACGACGCGTTCGGGCTGCCGGCCGAGAACAACGCGATCAAGACCGGCATCCACCCGCGCGAGGCGACCAACAAGTCGATCGCGTCCTACCGGCACTGGTTTCACCGCTGGGGGATCTCGATCGACTGGAGCCGCGAGCTGTCGACCGCGGAGCCGGCCTATTACCGCTGGACGCAGTGGATCTTCCTGAAGCTGTTCGAGCGGGGGCTCGCGTACCGCAAGGAGGCGGCGGTCAAATGGTGCCCACACGACCAGACGGTGCTCGCCAACGAGCAGGTGATCGACGGGTGCTGCGAGCGCTGCGGGCACGAGGTCGAGGTGCGCCAGCTCGAGCAGTGGTTCTTCCGGATCACCGATTACGCGGACCGGCTGCTCGACGGCCTCGAGGGGATCGACTGGCCGCTGCACGTCAAGACGATGCAGCGCAACTGGATCGGCCGCAGCGACGGCGCAGAGGTCGTGTTCCGGAGCGAGGAGCTCGGAATCGACTACCCGGTGTTCACCACGCGTCCCGACACGCTGTTCGGCGCGACGTTCTTCGTGATGGCCCCCGAGCACCCCGACGTGTTCAAGCTCGCGCAGGGGACCGAGTACCAGGACCAGGTCCGCCAGTACGTGAACCGCTCGCTGACCGAGTCCTACGAGGCCCGGGGCGACGCCGACAAGCCGAAGACCGGGGTGCCGCTTGGCAGGAGCGTCACCAACCCGGTCAGCGGCGAGCAGATCCCGATGTTCGTCGCGGACTACGTGCTGATGGAGTACGGGACCGGCGCGATCATGGCGGTGCCCGCACACGATCAGCGCGACTACGACTTCGCGCGTGCGTTCGGACTGCCGATCCGCCACGTGGTCGCCCCCGCGGACGGCGAGCAGGCTCCCGAGGGCCAGGCTTTCGCCGCCCATTCCGAGAACGAAGTCCTGATCAACTCCGGCCAGTTCACCGGCATGAACGCCCAGCAGGGCCGCGACGCGATCGTCGCCTGGCTGGATCGCGAGGGGAGCGGCAACCCGTCGGTCAGCTACAAGCTCCGCGACTGGCTGATCTCGCGTCAGCGCTACTGGGGCTGCCCGATCCCGATCATCTACTGCGAGCGGTGCGGGATGGTGCCGGTGCCCGAGGACGATCTGCCCGTCGAGCTGCCGGACATCCGCGACTACCAGCCGAAGGGAATGTCGCCGCTGGCGACCGCCGAGGGCTGGGTCAACACGAAGTGCCCGAGCTGCGACGGCAAGGCGCGCCGTGAGACCGACACGATGGACACGTTCGTCGACTCGAGCTGGTACTTCCTGCGCTACTGCGACGCGCTCAACGACGAGCGCGCGTGGGACCGGCGCGTGGTCGACATGTGGATGCCCGTCGACCAGTACATCGGCGGCGTCGAGCACGCGATCCTGCACCTGATGTACTCGCGGTTCTTCGTAAAGGCGCTCCACGACATGGAGCTGCTCGGCTTCCAGGAGCCGTTCCACGCGCTGTTCACGCAGGGAATGATCCTCGGCCCGGACGGCAACAAGATGTCGAGCTCGAAGGGCAACGTCGTCGCCCCGAGCGAGATCGTGGAGCGGTTCGGCGCCGACGCCGCCCGCACGTACGTCCTGTTCATGGGCCCGGCCGAGCAGGACGCCGCCTGGGCGGACACCGGCATCGAGGGCGCCTTCCGGTTCCTTTCGAGGCTGTGGCGCCTAGGTGACGAGCTGGCCGAAGCCGGCGGCAGCGAGCTGGGCGCCGAACCGCCGCCGGACCCAAAGGGGGCTGACGAAACCCTCGTCCGCAAGGCCAGCTGGGCGATCGACAAGGTCACCCGGGACATGGCCGGAACGTTCGGGTTCAACACCGCGATCGCCGCGGTCATGGAGCTCGTCAACGAGCTGTACCGCCACGCGGACGCCGACGCCGCTGCGCGGCGGTTCGGGACGGCGACCGCAGCGTCGCTGATCTTCCCGTTCGCCCCGCACGTCGCCGCCGAGGTCTACGAGCTGCTGACGGGGCGCCGGGTGTGGGAGGAGCCGTGGCCCGACGCCGACCCGGAGATGCTGCTGGCGGACACCTTCGAGCTCGTCTGCCAGGTCAACGGCAAGGTGCGCGACCGAGTGACCGCGCCGACGGGGGCTCCCCGCGAGCAGCTCGAGCAGCTGTGCCTCGATGCGGGCGGCGTCCGCGCGCACGTGGACGGCCACCAGATCGCGAAGGTGATCGTCGTCCCCGACAAGCTGGTCAACGTCGTCGTCCAGTGACGCGGTACGTCGCCGTAGTCGGGGCGAGCGAGGCGACCGACGAGGAGGCCGAGGTCGCCCGTGCGGTCGGCGCGGGTCTCGCTCGCCGCGGGGCAATCGTTGTCACCGGCGGCCGCGGCGGTGTGATGGCGGCGGCCTCCCGCGGGGCTGCCGAAAGCGGAGGGACTGCAGTGGGGATCCTGCCCGGCCCCGACCGCGAGGAGGCGAACGACTGGGTCACGGTTGCGCTCCCGACCGGTCTCGGCGAGCTCCGCAACGGGCTCGTCGTCCGCGCCGCCGACGCCGTGATCGCGGTCGGCGGCGCCTACGGCACGCTGTCGGAGATCGCGCTCGCGCTCAGGGCCGGCGTCCCGGTGATCGGCGTCGGCACCTGGGAGATCGAGGGAGTCCGGGCGGTCGGGTCCGCCGATGAAGCCGTCGAGCTTGCGACCTAGACTCGTCCGGGTGCCGACCTTCAAGCCCGCGTACCTGATCCACGGCGACGACCACGGCCGGATCGCCGAGCGCCGCGCCCGGTTGCGTGCGCTCGCCGAGTCCGAGAGCGGGACGCAGGGCGTCGAGCTGCTCGAGGGCGAGCAGTCGACCCCCGACGCGGTCGCGATCAGCCTCAACACGATGACGTTCGCGATCGGGCGCCGGTTCATCATCGTCGACGGAGTCGAGCGCTGGAAGGACAAGGCCCTCGACCCGCTCGAGAAGGCGCTCGAGGCGACCCCGCCCGACACGACGGTCGCGTTCTTCGCGCGCGAGGAGGGGCGCACGAAGGCCCCGGCACGGCTTCATGACGCGGTGCGCAAGGCGGGCGGAGACGTGAGCAGTGAGGACAGCGTGAAGCCGTGGGAGCTCCCCAAGTGGGTGGTCGCGCGAGGGCGCGAGCTCGGGCTGCAGATCGAGCCCGACGCCGCGCGAGCGCTGGTCAGGCACGTCGGCGAGCGCCAGCAGCGGCTACTGCGGGAGCTCGAGAAGCTGGCGCTCGGCGCGGCGCCCAGCGGCCGCGTCGAGCTGGACGAGATCGAGGAGCTGACGGCGCCCTCCGCGGAGCGACGAGCGTGGTCGCTGGCCGACGCGATCGTGAGCGGCGAGGCGGCGCCGGCGATCCGCACCTACCTCGCGTTGCGGGCCCAGGGCGAGCGCCTGCCGGGGCTGATCTACTGGATGGCGCAGCGGCTGCGCACGGCGTACGACGCCGCGCAGGCACTCGAGGCTGGCGAGTCGGCCGCGCAGGTGAAGCGGCGCCTGCGGATGCCTTCCCGAGCGGCGGATCGGCTGATCGCCGACGCCCAGCGCGTCGGCGCCGCGCGGTTGCGCGGTGCGATCGAGCAGATCGCCGACCTCGAGCTCGCGTCGCGAGGCGGGGCGTCGGGGATCGCCGGGGAGGACACCGCGGCGCTGACCGCGATCGAGCGGATCGGCGAGCGCGCCGCCTGACCCCGGCTCGTCTAGAGCACGCCCAGGACGATCAGCAGCACCAGCCCGGCGACGGCCAGCAGGGCGATCGCCACCACGCGCTTGATCAGCTGGTCCTGATCCTCGGAGAAGAACGGGCTGAGCGCCGCGGGACGCACCGGTGAAGCCGCCCGCCCGGCGATCAGCGACCTTGTTCGCGGGAGGCCGAGCCGGTGGGGCTCCGAGGAACCCCTCTCGAGCTCGCGCCGCAGCCGGTCGCGCTCGGCCTTCAGCCGCTTTCGCTCAGCGACCGCGGCGTCCCGTTCGGCGGCGGCCTTGTCACGCTCGCCGGCGGCCGCGTCGCGCTCGCCGGCGGCCGCGTCGCGCTCGCGGATCGCCTTGCTGTGCGCCTGAGCCGCTTCGTTCTGGGCCCGCACGGCCTCGTCGCGGGTCCGGATCGCCTCGTCGCGTTCGGAGTTCGCGTCCTCGAACCGGTCGACCGCCGCGTCCCGGCGGGCGACGGCGCCGTCGGCGTCGAGCTTGAGGCGCTCGAGTTGCTCCTCGACGCCTTTGCGGAGCTGCTCGGAGCGGTCGAGCTCGGCGCGCAACCGGATCGGCTCCTGGCGCAGCCGGTGGGTCTCCTCGCGCAGCACCGCCAGCTCGTCGGCGACGGCCGCGCGCTTGCGCCGCGCCGGCCCCGAGGCGCGGTTCTGCCGCGGCTCGGCCGCCGCCGGGGGCAGCGCCGCGATCGGGTCCGCGTCGGGCAGCTCGTCGCCGGGGGCCGGCAGCGGGATCGCGATTCCGGGAGCGACCGCCAGCTCGGCGTCGAGCGCTCCGACGTCAGCCGGACACGGAAATGCGGCCTCCCACAACTCGCCGTCGAACGGCGCCCACGGCTTGTGTTCGAGGTCGGCGAGCGCGCGCGAAGTCGAGCCGTCGTCATACACGAGCGTCAGCGTCGGGCGCACGAACCGCATGCCGCGTACCCCGTACCACCTGCCGCGCAGCTCCAGTCGCTCGTCAACGCGCTCAAAGCGCTCGAGCTCGAAGGAGATCCGGCTGGGCGCGACCGTCGCGCGCTCGCTGGTCGCTGCCATCGGGGGCCTTGTTACCCCCTGCGCGCGCGTGTAAACGTGGCGAGGCGGCGGTGGGTGCGCCGTTTCAGGCGGCGGCGCCGCGGCGGACGCGCGCGGCGCGGGACTTCTTGCGAGCGCCGGTGTTCCGGTGGATCGCGCCCCGCTTGACAGCCTTGTCGATCGTGCTGACCAGTTCCCGGTGCTCGGTGTCCGCCTGGCCGTCATCGGCGACGGAGACGGCCCGCTCGAGCCGCCGGAAGTACGTCTTGATTTTGGTCGTGTAGCGACGGTTCTCGAGCCGTTCGCGCTCGGAACGCTTGATCCGCTTCTGCTGCGAGGGGATGTTCGCCATGACAGGAAAAAGCCGCGACCGATCCGCCGCGGCGCGTCCGTACTATAGCCGGTTCTTAGTGGACACCGAGACGCTCGAGCCGGAAACATCCCCGGTCCCGCCGCCCGAACCGCCGCGCCGCCGGCTCGCCGTCAACACGGCGATTTTCGCGTTCGCGACGGCCCTTTCGAGGGTCGCCGGGCTGGGGCGCGAGATCGCCCAGGCGGCGTTCTTCGCGACCTCCGCCGCGGCCTCTGCGTTCACGCTCGCCGCGCAGGTCCCGAATCTGTTCAGCAACCTGTTCTCGCAGGCGGCGCTGTCGGCGGCGTTCGTGCCGGTGTTCACCGATCTGCTCCAGCAGGGCCGCAAGCGCGAGGCGTTCCGCGTCGCCGCGACGCTGTTCTGGATCATCCTGCTCGCGCTCGGGTCGCTGACGCTGCTGTGGATGGCCGTCGCCGACTTCGTGGTCCCACTTTTCACCGGCGCGCACATCCCGGCGGACCTCACTGCCGGCCTGTCCCAGGTCCTGTTCCCGGTGGTGCTGCTGCTCAGCCTGACCGGGCTGTTCGTAGGGATCCTCCAGGCATACGACCAGTTCACGATCCCGGCGCTCGCGCCGGCGGTCTGGAACGTCGTGATCCTGGTCCTGCTGGTCGTGCTGCACTCGCAGTTCCACGGCCAGAATCAGATCTACGCATACGCGATCGCGTGGCTGATCGCGACGCTCGTGCAGATGCTGATGGTCGGATTTGCGCTGCGCACGGTCGAGTTCAAGTTCTCGTTCACGCTGGACTGGCGCGATCCACGGGTCCGGCAGGTGCTGCTGCTGTTCCTGCCGGTGACGATCAGCATCGGGATCGTCAACCTCGACATCTTCATCAACGCCGGATTCGGGTCGCTCGTCTCGAGCCACGCCCCGGCCGCGATCAACAACGCGTTCCGGATCTACATGCTTCCCCAGGGGATCTTCAGCGTCGCGGTGGCAACGGTCCTGTTCCCGACGCTGAGCCGGCTCGCGTCCCGGCGCGAGGTGGGCGGGATCCGCCGGGCGGTCGGCAACGGAACCCGGCAGATCAACCTGCTGCTGATCCCGTCGGCGGCGCTGCTGGCGGTGCTCGCGACGCCGATCACGCGGCTGCTCTACCAGCACGGGAGCTTCGGCCCGCTGTCGACGCACCTGACCGCGACCGCGCTGTTCTGGTTCTCGTTCTCGCTGCCGTTCGCTGGCGTCAACCTGCTGCTGACGCGGACCTTCTTCGCGGTGCAGCGCCCGTGGATCCCGACCAAGCTGGCGGCGATGAACATGATCGTCGACGTGATCGTCAGCCTCGCTCTGTACAAGCCGCTCGGGATCGCGGGCCTGGTGATCGGAACCGCAGCTGCCAACATCGTGATGACGGGGCTGCAGATGCACCGGCTCCGGACCGGCTTGAACGGCCGGCTCGAGGGAGGGCAGACGCTGATGATCACCACCCGGATCGTGGTCGCGACGATCGTGATGGCGGCGCTCGCTCGTGGGATCTGGGTCGTACTGGACCAGCTGCTGGGACGCTCGGTGGTCGCGCAGATCTTCGCGGTCGGGCTGGCGTGCGCGGCGGCGTGCGCCCTGTACGGCAAGATCGTGCTGTGGATGCGGATCCCGGAGGCCCGGCAGATCCAATCGCTGATCATGCAGCGGCTGAAGCGGGCGTAGAGGACCGGGAGATGAGCTTCTACGCGCGCCACTTCTCCGATTGCCGCCGCGAGCGCGCGTTCCTCAGCGCGGCCGGCTTCACGGTCGCGTTCGCGACCGCGCGCGCGATCACGCACTCGATCCGCGCCGGGGTCGGGCCGTTCCACAACATCAGCGAGGGCGGCCGGCACATCCACCACTCGACGTTCGGGATCCTCGGGCTGCTCGGGATCGGCTACGTGTGGACCTACCGGATCGGGATCGGACCCGACTCCGGCGGCCGCTGGGGCTCGAGGGTCAGCGCCGCGGCGTACGGCGTCGCGTCGGCGCTGACGCTCGACGAGTTCGCGCTGTGGCTCGACCTCCAGGACGACTACTGGGACAAGCAGGGGCGCAAGTCGATCGACGCGGTCGCGATCTTCGGCGGGCTGCTGACGATGGGGATCGCGGGCAACACCGCGCTGCGCGAGCTCGCGCAGCGCCGCCAGCGCGAGCGCCGGGCCGGCTAGCTCGCGACCGCGCCCGCGTTCGCCCCGAATAACCTCAGGGACATGGCGGACCAGGCTCACATCCGCAACTTCTCGATCATCGCCCACATCGACCACGGCAAGTCGACGCTCGCCGACCGGATCCTGGAGCTGACGCACACCGTCGACCCCCGCTCGATGCGCGCGCAGGTGCTCGACTCGATGGAGCTCGAGCGCGAGCGCGGGATCACGATCAAGGCCCAGGCGGTCCGTGTGTTCTATGAGTCCCAGCGCGACGGGCAGACCTACCAGCTGCACCTGATCGACACCCCCGGGCACGTCGACTTCACCTACGAGGTGTCTCGCTCGCTGGCCGCGTGCGAGGGCGCGCTGCTGGTCGTCGACGCTTCCCAGGGCGTCGAGGCGCAGACCGTCGCGAACACTTACCTCGCGATCGACGCGGGACTCGAGCTGATCCCGTGCCTGAACAAGGTGGACCTCCCCGGCGCCGAGCCCGAACGCGTCGCCGAGGAGGTCGCGGAGCTGCTCGGCGAGCCCGCCGATGCCGTCAGGCGGATCAGCGCCAAGACGGGGGAGGGGGTGATCGACGTGCTCGACGAGCTGGTCGCGAGGGTCCCGCCCCCGGCAGGAGCCCCCGAGGGCTCGCCGCGGGCGCTGATCTTCGACTCGGAGTTCGACCAGTACCGTGGCGTGATCGCCTACATCCGCGTCGTCGACGGGACATTCACCAAGCGCGACGCGATCTTCGCGATGCAGACCGGCACCGAGGCAGAGATCGACGACATCGGGTTCTTCACGCCCGCGATGACGCCGGCCGAGGCCCTGCACGCCGGCGAGGTCGGCTACCTGATCACTGGGATCAAGGACGTCACCAGGCTGCGCGTCGGCGACACGCTGACGAGCAAGCGCGACCCGGCGGCCCACGCGCTCCCCGGCTACCGCGAGGTCAAGCCGATGGTGTTCTGCGGGATGTTCCCGATCGACTCCGACGACTATCCGGACATGCGCGACGCGCTCGAGAAGCTGTCGCTCAACGACGCCGCGTTGAGCTGGGAGCCCGAGACCAGCGACGCGCTCGGATTCGGGTTCCGGTGCGGGTTCCTGGGACTGCTGCACATGGACATCGTCCGCGAGCGGCTGGAGCGCGAGTACGACCTCGAGCTGCTGCAGACGATGCCGAGCGTCGAGTACGAGGTGACGCTCACCGACGGGACCGTCGTCCCCGTCCACAGCCCGAACGACATGCCTGAGCCGACCGTCGTTTCCGAGGTGCGCGAGCCGTACATCCGCGCCTCGATCCTCACCCCGAAGGAGTTCGTCGGCGCGATCATGGAGCTCTGCCAGGAACGGCGCGGCGATCACTCCGGGATGCACTACCTGTCGAGCGAGCGAGTCCAGCTGAGCTACGACCTGCCGCTGGCGGAGATCGTGCTCGACTTCTTCGACCAGCTGAAGTCGCGCACGCGCGGCTACGCGTCGCTCGACTACGAGCTGATCGGGCTCCGCGAATCCGACCTCGTCAAGCTCGACATCCTGCTCGCCTCCGAGCCGGTCGACGCGCTGTCGATGCTCGTGCACCGCAGCAAGGCCTACGAAGCCGGGCGATCGCTGGCCGAGAAGCTGCGCGAGAAGATCCCGCGGCAGCAGTACGACGTCCCGATTCAGGCCGCGATCGGCTCACGGATCGTCGCGCGCGAGACGATCAAGGCTTACCGCAAGGACGTGACCGCCAAGTGCTACGGAGGCGACATCACCCGCAAGCGCAAGCTGCTCGAGCAGCAGAGGAAGGGGAAGCAGCGGATGAAGCAGGTGGGGCGGATCGAGGTGCCGCAGGAGGCGTTCCTGGCGGTGCTCGAGCTGGGGGACTCTTAGGGCTGTTAGAGGGAGGCGGCGCCGCCCCGTGGGCCACGGGTGCGTGGGTTTCCGTACGCGAGAGGGTGGATTTGGCGGCGCGAGTGGCCCACGGGTCGGCGCCGCCTCCCTCTGCCTAAACACATCCACGCGAAGAACACCCACAGCAGCCAGGCACCCGCGAGTCCGATCAGGACCAGCGCGACGACGGCGAGCACGGCGAGCATCGCGACGAGAATCGCGATCGCGAGGGTCGCCTTGACCCAGAGGGGAGTCTTGTGCCGCTCGTCGCGGGGCGCGGGGAGGTCTGAGACGACGTGGTCGAGCTCGCCGTAGGTGCGCGCGGAGAACGCCGCCCCGAGTCGGTCCTCGAGCTCCTCGGTCAGCAGGCGGCCCTCGGCGGCGGCATGACGGAGGCGATCGGCAACCTGCTCGCGATCGTTGTCCGAGGCTCGTAGCGTGGCCCGCCTAACCATGCGCGGAGGTTACCGCGCGCCCACCTCGGCGCCAAGCGACTCGTTCCGGTCGGGCGCCACGCAGTACATGCCCTCGGTGAAGCCCTGGCCCTCGATGCCGAGCGCCCAGTTCGACCGCGAGTACAGGTTCTCGAGCGCGATCGCCATCGTCAGCTCGACGAGCTGGCGCTCGTCGAAGTGCCCGCGTAGGCGCTCGAACAGCTCGTCGGAGACATCCACGGGAGTACGGGTCATGCCCTCCGCGTACTCGAGCACGAGCCGCTCGAGGGGCTCGAACAGGTCGGACTCGCGCCACACGAGCATTTCGCGCAGCTGCTCGTCGGAGAGCCCGGACTGCTGCGCCAGGTAGGAGCCGAAATCAAGGCACCACTCGCATCCGACCAGCTGCGAGGTGCGGAGCATCGCCAGCTGCTTGAGGCGCTCGTCGACCGACTTCGAATGACGCTCCAGCGCCAGCGACGCGACGCCGACGCCGAGCAGCAGCGGGCGGTGGTGGGCGAGGATCTGCATCGGCTCGAGCTCCCGGCCGTACGTGCGTCTGGCAGTCCGGTACGAGTAGCGGCGGATCAGATCGGGACCGTGGAGCTCAGCCGGCTTGAGTCGCGACATCGAGCCTCCTTTCGGGTTGCTTGGTGACGGCCACCATCGCCAGGCAGACGACGATCAGCTCGAGCAGAAAGGAGCCGAGGCTGATCGTGTTGTCGGTGGCCGACAGGTGGTCGGTGGTTGTGAGGTGGTAGATGAAGTGGGGGAGCGTGGCCGCGAGGAACGCCGCCCCGGCGACCAGCACGAGCCGCCGCTCGAACCAGATCGCGGCGCACGCGAGCAGCACCGCGAAGCCGAGCTCGGCGGCGGCGTAGTCGCGCAGCAGGTGCTCGTTGTAGACCCCGAGCGGGGCCACCCAGTGGTGGCCGAAGCCGGGGAAGGTGGTGTAGAAGGAGCGCGGTGCGGTCAGGCCCCAGACGCCGATCTCGGCCTGCGCGGCCGCGACGAGCGCGAGCGCGATGCGCGCCGCAGACCTCATCCCGCCACCTCCCGACCCGCGCCGGTACCGGCAACCGAGACGGCCAGGCACGACGCGTCGATCGCGCTCGCCCACGCGATCTCGGACAGGCATCCCGGTGCGGCGACCATGTCGCCCGCGAGGTACACGCCCTCCGAGCGCTGCACGGCCGGCCGGTCGCGCCATGTCGTCCCGGGCGGGTCGAGCGCGGCGGTGCGGCCGTCCATCACCTGGCGGCGCCGCCACGTCTCGCGCTCGCGCCAGCCGCTGTACGAGGCGTCGAGCAATGCTTCGAGCCGCCGCGCCGCCGACTCGACGGGCTCGCCCGGCCGGATCGGCATCTGCGCCTGGATCAGCTCCTCGCCCGGCGGCGCGAGCGTCTCGTCGGCTGCCGTGTAGCGCTCGATCCAGCCGCACTCCTGGAGGTCGACGACGACGAACGGATCACCGCGACGGTGCCGAACCGCAAGGTCCAGGCACACGGCGTGGCCGCTGAGCCACTCAAGGCTGTCGTCCCGGAGCAGCAGTCGGGCGTCCGCGAGCTCGGTGGCGACGATCACCGGCGGATCGGGAAGCGTCTCGGCGCGGCGGCCGCATACGATCTCGACGCCGAGCCGCTCGGCCCGGGCCTGCATCAGCTCGACGATCGCGCTCCAGCCGCCGATCGGGTACCTGGCCGTCGGCGGCGCCGACAGCAACCCGCGAACGAGCGGCTCCCACAGGAAGGCCGCCGACAGAGCGCCCGGGTCGTGGTAGTAGGTGAGGATGCCGGTGCTCCGGGACAGGACCTCGGCGGCCTGCTCACCGACCTGGTCGGACGCCCAGGTCCTGAAGTCGAGATCCACCGGTGCCGTGCGCCCGCGCAGCCGCAGCGCCGCGACGGCCGCACCGACCGCCGGGACGCGGCGAATTTCGTCCTCCCAGCGGAAGCGCACGCCGGACAGGCGGGGACGGGCGTAGGGCGGAATCAGGTCGCGTTCGCCAAGCCATCTCCAGAACGGACTCGAGGCGAGCACCGCATGCGGCCCGAGGTTGGCCTTGTACGGGCCGTCCGTACTGCGTGCCCGGCCCCCGAGTTGCTCGTGCGCCTCGACGAGCAAGACCTGGGCGCCCTGCTCGGCGCAGGAGATCGCGGCGGTCAGCCCCGCGAGCCCGCCGCCAACAACAGTGATCGTGTCCATGGCGGCAGACTATGGGCAAACTGGCTCGGTGTTAAGGTCCAGTTGTGGGCAACCAGACAGAGCCAGTTACGGTGCATGATCGCTTCGGGCCGGAGCTGCCGCTCGGCCTCGAGCGCAGCTCGGGCCGCCCCCTCCACGAACAGCTCGAGACCGCGCTGCGCGAGTACGTCCGCGCCGGCCGCCTGCCGCCGAGCGCGAAGCTGCCGTCCTCGAGGGCGCTCGCTCAGTCGCTCGGGATCTCCCGGGGCGTCGTGCTCGAGGCGTACTCACAGCTGATCGCGGAGGGCTACCTCGTCTCGAGCCGGGGCGCGCCGACCCGCGTCGCCGCGATGCCGAGCATCGAGCGCCCGCCCGTGCCGGCGAGCTCGCTGGAGCCGGCGTGCCGCCACCGGTTCGACCCGGGACTCCCCGACCTCGCGGCGTTTCCTCGCGAACAGTGGGGGCGGTCGCTGCGCGTCGCCCTGCGGGAGGCCCCGTTCGCGGCGTTCGACGAGGGGGACCCGCGGGGGGCGACGGCGTTGCGCAACGAGTTGATGGGGTACCTCGGCAGGACCAGAGGCGCCGCTCCGGAGCCGGAGCACACGATCGTGTGCGCGGGGGCAACGCAGGGGTTCATGCAGCTCTGCAGGGTTCTGCACGAGCGGGGAGTCGAGCGGATCGCGGTCGAGCGGCCCGGGTGGAACCGGCATCGGGCGGTGGCCGAAGGCGCGGGGCTCGAGCCGGTCGGGATCGGAGTCGACGAGCACGGCATCGTGGTCGACGAGCTCGCCGCGTCGGGCTGCGAGGCGGTGGTCGTCACCCCCGCGCACCAATTCCCGACCGGCGCGGTGATGTCGTCGGAGCGCCGCACGGTGCTGCTCGAGTGGGCCGAGGACGAGGACGCGCTGATCGTCGAGGACGACTACGACTCCGAGCTTCGCTACGACCGCGTGCCGGTCGGCGCGCTGCAGGGGCTTGCCCCCGAGCGCGTGCTGCAGCTCGGCTCGCTCAGCAAGCGGCTGGCTCCCGGGGTCAAGATCGGGTGGATGCTGTCGCCCTCGTGGCTGAGCGGCGCGCTCACCTATGAGCAGGGCCTGGCGGGGGCGGCGCCCGGAGCGCTCGAGCAGCTGGCGCTGGCGGACTTCCTCGCGCGGGGAGAGCTCGACCGGCACCTTCGGCGAATGCGGCTGCGGTATCGCGAGCGCCGCAGCGCCGTGGTCGACCAGCTCGCGCGCCGGCTTCCGGGCGCGCGTGCGTTCGGGATCGCGGCCGGCCTGTACGTGCTCGTGCTGTTGCCGGCGGGAACGGACGAGCACGCGGTGCTGCGCGCAGCAGCGGGTGGTGGCGTCGCGCTCGAAGGGCTCTCGTCCCACGGCGGCAGCGACGACGACCCCGGCGTCGTGTTCGGCTACGCCTCGCGGTCGGTGCCCGAGATCGAGGCCGGGCTCGCGTCGCTGACGCATGCCTTGGCAGACATATAACTATTTGGCAATATAAGACCCATGGCGACGGCAACCTGGGCAGCGCTCTCCGATCCGCATCGCCGGGCGATGCTCGAGTTGCTACGAGAGCGTCCGCGCCCGGTCGGCGAGCTGGTCGAGCATCTCGGCCTCAGCCAGCCCGGGACCTCCAAGCACCTGCGGGTCTTGCGCGAGGCGGGATTGGTGAGTGCCCGAGCCGACGCGCAACGCCGCGTCTACCAACTCAACGGCGAGCCGCTGCGCGAGCTCGATCACTGGCTTGCCCCCTACCGGAGCTTCTGGTCCGAGCGCCTCGATGCGCTCGAGCGCCATTTGGACGACAAGCGAACCGTGGAGGACTGAGATGGAGACCAGCTATGAATCGATCGACGGACGGCCCGAGCTGCGGTTGGAGCGCCGCATCGCGCATCCGATCGGTGCGGTCTGGACGGCGATCACCGACAAGCGGGAGCTGTCGCGATGGTTCCCCTCGACGGTTGACGGCGAGCTCCGACCGGGGGAGGCGCTCTCGTTCAGCTTCCTCGATCATCCGGACGTGCCCGATATGCAGGGTCGCGTCACCGACGTCGAGGAGCCGCGAGTGCTCGCCTTCTACTGGGGAGAGGATCACCTGCGGTTCGAGCTCGAGCCCGCGGGCGACGGCGAGACCGACTTGCGGCTGACCGTGCTGCTCGAAGCCGAGGCGAAGGCCGCGCGGGACGGGGCAGGGTGGAGCGTGTGCCTCGCGCGGCTCGAGGCGGCGCTGGATGGAGCCGACAAGCAGACGCTCGAGCGGATCAACGGCGGCTGGCGCGAGCACTACGACGAGTACTCCCGCCGCGGCTTTCCGGCGACCGCGCCGATCCCAGAGAGTGTCTCGTAGGCGAGATCGCGCGCTAAGTGCTCACGTCCGCTAGGTCCATCGAGCTCGCGATCGTGTGGAACTTGACATCTGGGGGCGCGACGACCGCGTCCGGGATCGCCCGCATGAACTCGGCGATGTGCGCAGTCGCGAAGTGCCGCTGCAGCGCTGCGTCGTCCTCCCACTCCTCGACGAACACGAACTCGTTCGGGACTTCGATGTCTTCGTAGACGCGATAGCTGATGCACCCGGGCTCGATCCGCGATGCTTCCGCGACGGCCTGGCTGACCCGGATCAGGTCCTCGCGCCGCTCGGGGTCGGTCCGCACGCGCCCAACCACCACGATCATCTCGGCTCCCCTCGTTCTCGGTCCCGCAAGCGCGGCCCGGGCCAAGCGTAACGGCGCGGGGGCCTCGGTTTGCGCCGCCGTGTGACAATCCCGGCCCGTGGAGCTCGGCCTCAACGCCCGCGCCTGCATCGTCACCGGTGCCTCACGGGGGATCGGGAGGGCGGCCGCGATCACGCTCGCGGGGGAGGGCGCGTCGGTGCTGCTGCTCGGACGCAGTGCCGAGTCGCTGGCCGAGGTCGCGAAGGCGGTCGGCGACGCCGGCGGGCGGCCGGAGACGCTCGTACTCGATCTGCTCGACCGCGACGCCGGCGCGCGCGTGGTGCTCGAGTGCCTCGAGCGCTTCGGGCGAATCGACGCGCTCGTCAACAACGCCGGCACCAGCTCGGTCCGCTCGCTCGAGGAGCTGACCGACGCCGACTGGCAGCAGCAGTGGGAGCTCAACGTGATGGTGCCGATGCGGCTGATGCGCGCGGCCGCCCCGGCGATGGCGCAGAACCGGTGGGGCAGGATCGTGAACGTGTCCTCGTCCTCCGGGAAGCGCCCGGGCAAGCGGAACATGCCGTACTCGGTGACGAAGGCGGCGGAGCTGTCGCTATCGCGGTCGTTCGCCGATCTGTACGCCCCGCAGGGGGTGCTCGTCAATGCGATCGCGCCCGGTCCGATCGCGTCCGACCTGTGGCTGGCGCCGGGCGGCCTCGCCGACCAGATCGCCGAAGCCCAGGGCATCAGCCGCGAGCAGGCGCTCGAGGCGACCGCGAGCGGCGTCCCGATCGGCCGGCTCGGGAGCGAGCAGGAGATCGCGTCGGTGATCGCGTTCCTGTGCTCGGAGGCCGCGTCGTACGTGGCCGGCGCCGCGTGGTCGGCCGACGGCGGGATCGTTCAGGTGATCATCTAGCGTCAGGCCGTCACGTCGGCACCGACGCGGACACGATCCAGGTCGAGGCGGGGGCGATCAGCCCGTCCGGCGTCATCCAATCGGCGAGCCCTTCGCGCAGCGCCTCGCGGATCGGCTCGTGCAGGTGCGCAGCACTGTCGCCCGCGAGTCGGAGGATCTCGCCCGCGGGGCCGAGCGCCATCGCGAGGTCGATCGCCTGATCGACATCCGTTCCAACGTTGATCGGGAGGTCGAGACGCCGGAGCGTGACGTCGGTGAAGCCGGCTGACAGCAGGATTCCGCTGGTCGTGTCGGCATTGGCCATCGAGAACGGACCAGGGCCGCAGGTCGGCTCGGCGTACTGCTCGGGCTTCGTGACGAAGCGCTCGGTGATCGTCTGGGCTCGGTACAGCCAGTCGTTCTCGACCTTGACACGCCACACCACCATCACGAGCCGGCCGCCGGGCACCAGCGCCTTGCGCACGTTCCGAAGCGCAACGACCGGGTTGGCGAAGAACATCGTCCCGAAGCGCGAGAAGGCCATCTCGTAGCGATCCGGAAACTCCGTCAGCTCGACGTCGGCGACCTCGAAGCCGAGATTCTCAACCCCCGCCTCGGCCGCCTCCTGGCGTGCGGCTTCGACGAACCGCGGGGCGGCGTCGACACCGACCGCGAAGCCATCGGGTCCGACGAGCTCGGCCAACTGCTGGGTCGTGTCACCGAAGCCGCAGCCGATGTCGAGTACGCGCTCACCCGGGCTAGGCGGGTGCAGCCGAAGCGCCTCATCGCCGTGGTTGCGCAGACCCGCCACGACGATCTCGCGGTACTTGACGAACCGATCGAAAAGCGGTCCGTCCCACGCCTCGATCGCCTCGGCGTTGTCGACAAACTCGCTGACGGGCTCGACCGTGCTCACCTCAATCACACCCACGGCAGATCCTATCCGCGCGGACCGCCCGCCGGATGGGTTGTTCGCCAGCCGTTTAGACTGCCGCCCCTGATGGCGGTCAAGACAGAGGCGATCGGCAAGACGTACGACCCCGTCACCTACGCGGTGGGACGCGAGAAGATCCGCGAGTACGCGTCCGCGGTCGGGGAGACGAATCCGCTGCACTTCGACCTCGACGCCGCCCGGTCCGCCGGGTACGCCGACGTGGTGGCGCCGCCGATGTTCGCGGTCGTGTACGCCGCGCGGGCCGTGGGCCCGGGGATCTTCGACCCGGAGGTGGGAATCAACTTCGCGATGATGGTCCACGCCGGGCAGGAGTTCGTGTGGGGCCCGGTCATCGTCGCCGGCGACGAGATCACCACCACCGCGAGCGTCAAGGACATCGCCGACCGCGGCGGGATGGCCTTCTACGTGTTCGAGTCGGTGTCGGAGAACCAGCGCGGCGAGACCGTGTGCACCGGCACCTGGACGCAGATCGTGAGGGGTGGAGCGTGAACCAGGGTGACCAGATCGAGCTGAAGGTCACGCCGGACCCGTTCGTGACGGTTCGCTACGCGGGCGCGTCGGGCGACTTCAACCCGATCCACATCGACGAGGCGTTCGCGAACCAGGTCGGGCTCCCCGGGCGGATCCTCCACGGCCTGTGGACGATGGCTCAGGTCGCGCGCGCGATCACCGACGCGGCCGGGGGACCGGAGCAGCTCAAGCGGCTGTCGGTCCAGTTCCGGGGCATGGGCCAGCTCGGCGAGGAGATCGTCGTCTCCGGCGCGGTCAAGGAAGTCTCCGGCGGCGTCGCGATCGTGGAGGCCGAAGCGGAGCAGTCGGGCAACCGCATCATCCGCAACGGCGTCGCCGAGCTGGTCGCCGACTAGCGCCCGCGAGGCGCCCGACCAGCGCCCGCGAGTCGCCGACTAGCGCCCGCGTAGCGCCCGACCAGCGCCCGCGTAGCGCCCCGCGGCCGGTGCGGCCGCGAACTTTGGCGCGTAGCTTCAGCATGCTGAAGTGAGTCACCAAAGTTCGTGCTGGGGACCCGAATTTCGTCCTTGTCGGTTTGAGGACGCGGCTGTACTTTTTTCCTGTGCGAGGGAACGGGAGGAGGGTCGGGCTGTCCGCGCTCGTCGGGCTTGCAGTCATGCTCGCAGCCGCTGCGCCCGCGGGTGCGGTCAGCTCCCCGCCGCCGCTGTCGGCCGACACCGCCCCTGCCGGCATCGACAGCACCACGGGCGGCGGCGAGTTCGGGCAATGGGGCGTCGATCGGTTCGGCCTGCCCGCCTACGACTACACGATCGACGAACTCACGAACCCGATCGCCAAGCAGCCGGAGCTGAGCGGCTCGGTCGACGCCTGGAGCCAGGTCGGCAACGACCACCTCGTCGCCGACGCGTTCAACCACGGCTACGTGCAGCTGTGGAGCCAGGACCGGCTGTGGCAGTGGATGAACTACTACGACGCCTCCCATCAGCACTACGCAGGCGGGTTCGGGTACATCAACGCGGGCGGCAAGGTGGCCTCGACGCTGTACGACGACCGCCCCGCCGGCGCCGCCACCGACCGCAGCTTCGGCGTCGGCTACTACGCGAAGCGCACAACCGTGCCCGGTCTCTCCGAACACGACACGGTGTACGCGCCGTTCGGCGACGACTCGCTGCTGCTGCACGACGTCACGATCACCAACACGGGCTCACGGATGCTGTCGGGGTCCTACTTCGAGTACTGGGATGTCAACCCGGAGGTCCAGGCGATCAAGCAGATCCCGCGCGGATATCAGTCGCCGGCCTGGGACCCGTCGTCGAAGACGCTGTCGGTCGCCCAGCTCCCCGACGACGTCGACACCGAGCCGCTGACGATCTTCGCGAGCGCGGTGAACGCGCCGGTCAGCGCGTATGACACCGACACGAGCAAGTTCTTCGGATCTGGCACCCGCGCCGTGCCGGCGGCGGTCGCGGCCGGGAAACTGACCGACTCGATCGCGCCGCCCAACCCGGGCGGCGCCGAGGGCAACGCGATGTTCGCCTTCCAGAGCCCGTTTGAGCTGGCGCCCGGCCAGAGCGTGACGCTCCGGTACGCGTACGGATACGCCCATCCGAACAAGGTCGCGGGGCTCCTGAACCGCTACCGCGCGGCCCCGCAGCCGCTCAAGACGAGCGAGCGCGAGTGGGCCCGGTGGCTGCCTCAGGTTGATCTCGGCCCGACCTACACCTGGCTTTCCCGCGAGCTCCAGTGGGACGCGTACACCGTCCGCTCGGACGCCACCTACGACGAGATGTGCGGCTATCACATCCTCTCCCAAGGCGGCTACTACCAGTACTTCTTCGGCTTCCAGGGGGCGTTCCGCGACCCGCTTCAGCACATGCTGCCGATGATCTGGTCAGACCCGTGGCTGGCGCGCCAGGTGATCGAGTATTCGGCCCACGAGCAGCCCGTCGCGACCGGCGCGGTCCCGTACGCGCTGATCTCCGGGTGCCGGCGCTACGACCTCGGGACCTCCGACGACCTCGACCAGTGGCTGCTGTGGAGCACGGCCGAATACGTGCTCTCGACCCGTGACTTCGGATTCCTGAACACCCAGGTCCCCTACTACGAAGGCGTCGGCAGCGGCACGCTGTGGGACCACCTGAAGCTCGCCTTCCACCACCAGGAGGACGTGATCCGGACCGGTCCGCACGACGAGTATCTGACCGGCGCGACCGGCGACTGGAGCGACTTCTCGACCGAGTTCAACCAGATGACCGAGTCCAATCTGGTGACCGCCCAGGCTGCCTACATCTACCCGCGGCTCGCCTTGGTAGCCGACCGGGTCGGCGATTCGGCGTTCGCCGCGCAGCTGCGGGCGGCCGGGGCGCGCGACCTCGCGACCGTCAAGGGGCAGTACGTGCCCGGCGGCTGGTTCGCGCGCGGGTACTCCGGCGCGCGCCAGTTCGGGGCCGGGTCGATGTTCTCCGAGCCGCAGCCATGGGCGCTGCTGGCGGGCGCGGCGACCACGACCCAGGCGGCGCAGGTGGTCTCGAACTACCGGCGCTACCTGGTCGGGACCGGCGCCCCCGGCGGCCCGTCGAAGATCGGCGCCGCGCTCGCGCCGGGCTCCTCCGACCCGGGCGCGACCGAGCAGACCGAGCCGCCGATCAACGGCAGCACCGAATGGCCCGGCGGCGCGTGGTACGCGGTCGACGGCTGGTGGACGTGGGCGCTCGGTGAGCTCGACGGCGTCGTGCCGAACGCCGCCGCCGACGCGTGGGACGAGTTCACCCGCAACACGCTGACCGGGCACGCGAACGCGTTCCCAGACCACTGGGACGGGGTGATCTCGGTCGACGACGAGTGCGCCGCCTACTACCAGTCGCCCGCCTCGGGCTGCGGGATCGGGCTCGCGACCGGCGAGGGCGCGCTCCCCGGTTACGACACCCAGGTGATGCACCAGCCTGCCTACAGCCTGTTCGACCTGGTGAAGCTGGCCGGCCTCGACGCGACCTCGGCGGGCTACCGGATCGTGCCGCGCCTGCCGATGGGCACGTTCGACGTCCGCCTGCCGGAGGTCGGGGTCGCGCAGCAGCCCGGGACGATCCGCGGCTACTTCCGCACGAGCGGCGGAGCGGTCACGCTCGCCGTCGCGCCGCCGCCCGGCGTCACCGCGGCAGACGCCGTCGCGTGGGCCGACGGCCGGCGCGTCCCCTCGACGGTCGTCGACGGGCTCGTCCAGTTCACGCTGCCGACGCGTGCCGACGGACCGGCCGACTGGGCGGTCACGTGATCACGCGCAGGTCGTTCGTTCGCGGCGCGGGCGCCGGCGCACTCACGCTGACCGGTCTGCCCGCGGCCGCCCGCGCGGTCGGCGGCCTGTCGCTGGGCTCGAGCGCCGAGCCCTCGCTGCTGCCCACGTCCAAGCAGATCCTCCACCAGGTCCGGGAGATGGTCTCACTGGGCCCGCGGCTGACCGGCTCCCCCGCTCACAACGCGTGGATCGACCGGCTCGAGCAGGATTGGACCGCGGCCGGCGTGACCGTGTCACGCGACCATTTCAGGTTCACGCGGTGGCTCGCTGAGTCCTGGTCGCTGAACGTCCTCGACGGACCGGGCGCCGGGCCGGTCCCGATCTCGAGCTACTTCCCGTACACGGCCCCGACCTCGCCCGCCGGTGTCACCGCCCCGATCGTGTACGTGGGTCCGGTGCCGCTGCCGTCGATCTCGGGCAACCCCCTCGACCTGTATACGAACAGCTGGGCACTCAACCGCTGGCGCGAGGAGCTGGCCGCCGATCTGGAGGCTCAGCTCGCCGCCGTGCCCGGCGGGGTGAGCGGGAAGATCGTGCTGGTGGAGGCCCCGGTGCCGCCGCTGTCGGCCGGCGACTTCACGCCGTTCGTCACCTACACCTCGGAGCCGAGCGAGGTCACGGCGGTGACCGACGTCGCCAACGACTACAAGCGGATCTGGATCGTCGGCGCGTTCATCCAATACGTGCTCGAGGTCATCGAGCAGGCCGGCCCGGTCGGCGCGGTGTTCGTACTTGACGCGTCGGCGCAGAACGCCGGCGGCCAGTACACGCCCTACGCCCAGCCGATCTTCTCGATCCCGGCGGTGTACGTGGACCGGGACACGGGAACGCGTCTGCGCGCGGCGGCCGAGGGCACTCCGCGCGTGAACCTGACGCTGACCGCCGAGGTCGCGCCCAACACCCCGAGCGACAGCCTGGTGGGAATCATGCCCGGCGACGGCTCGACGGACGAGGTCGTGATCGTCAACAGCCACACCGACGGGCAGAACGCGTTCGAGGAGAACGGCGGGATCGCGCTCACCGCGATGGCCCGGTATTTCCAGGCGCTCGGCCCCGCGGCGCGCAAGCGCACGCTGGTGTTCAGCGCGTTCACCGGGCACTTCGGCCCCGGGCTGCCCCAGGCACAGGGCTTTGTCGACAACCACCCGGATCTGATCAAGCGGGCCGCCGCCTCGGTGACCGTCGAGCACTTCGGCGCCACCGAGTGGCTCGACGACGCGCGCGGCTACCACCCGACCGGGAAGCTGGAGATCGGCGCGGCGTGGCACTCGCAGACCGGCATCGCGGCGCCGCTGGTCGAGTCGATGCGCGCGAACGGGTTCTACCGGACCTCGGCACTGCGACCGATCGGCGACTACATGGTCGCCGTGGGGGGCCCGTTCCACCGGGCCGGCGTTCCCACGATCTCGTACATCGCCGGGCCGAACTACCTCGTCGACTTGGACCCCAACGACCACCTCGACAAGCTCGACACCAACTGGTTCGCCACAGAGCTGAGATGGCTCGCGGACCTCATCCAGCGGTTCGACAAGCTGCCCGCGGCGGCGCTCCAGGCGGGCGACAGCGCCGCGTATGCAAACGCGGGGGACCCGCTCGTACAGACGCCGCTGCCATGAGACGCCTCCTGACTGTGATCGCCGTGGGTTTGCTGTGCGCGGTCGCGGCGTCGGCCAGCTCCGCCCGCACCCTGCCGGGTTGCGAGGAGAGCCTGCCGGTCGTCGCCCACCGGGCGGGCGGGACGCCGGTGCAGCTGCCCGCGGGTGCGACGCTCCCCGTCGCGTGCACCTCGAAAACCGGCTACGCGACCTCCGAGACATCGCTCGCGATCGCCCGTGGCGGGACGCTGCTGTTCTCGCCCGCCCAGACCGAGAACTCGATGGCCCGCTCCACCGACGACGGCGCCAGCTGGACGCTGACGACCCCGAAGGTCGAGCAGCCGACCGGGTTCTGGAACACCGTCGATCCGGACCTGATCTCCGACTGGCGAACAGGCCGTGTGTTCTGGGCGCACGCCACGGGTCCGGTCCGCGACGAGACCACGCTCCCGCAGGTGAACCCGTTGCCCCAGGGCGCCGGCTTCTACGCGGCGGCGGCGGAGGGGTTCCAGGTCTACGGCTCAGGCGACGGCGGCCGCTCGTGGACGACCGCCGACTACTCCACTGCACCGACCGGCGACTGGGAGAAGCTCGGCGTCGGGCCTCCGCGCCCAGCCTCGAGCGGCGCGCCACAGCCGAGCGGCTACCCGGACGTCGTCTACCTGTGCGCGAACAGCCCGCTCGAGGTCAGCGGCCCGGGGCGTCTGTGCTACCGATCGCTCGACGGCGGCCGGACGTTCGCGATCGCCGGCTACGCGTCGCCGTCGGCCAGCAACCCGCCCGACATCTGCCCGCCGCTCAACTTCGACCCCCCGGTGGTCGGCTCGGACGGGACCATGTACCAGCCGGTCACCTGCCAGGAGGGGGACTACCTTGTGATCAGCCGTGACGAGGGCTCGACCTACTCATGGGTCCCCGTCCCGGGCGCGCCGACCGGCTCGGTCGACAGCGGCCCGCTGCTGCAACTGGCCGTGGACCGCGCGGACAACCTGTACGGGCTTTGGCAACAGGGCGGGCTGATCTACCTGATCGTGTCGCGCGACCGCGGAGCGACGTGGAGCCGGCCGGCGATGGTCGCCGCCCCAGGCCTCAAGACCGTCTCGATGCCGTCGCTGTCGGCCGGCTCCGCCGGGCAGCTCGCGATCACGTACTACGGGAGCTCCGACGCGAGCGCCCAGATGCTGACCGCCTACATCACCCAGACGGCCGACGCGCTCGATTCGCAGCCGCTGTTCTACTCCGCCGCGCTGAACGATCCCGGCACGCCGATCTTCCACGACTACGCCCTGTCCGACGCCCCCCGCGCGGACTTCATCGGGGGCTCGTACGACGCCGCCGGGGAGTCGTTCTGGGCCGGCATCGCCGAGCAGCTCGGTCCGCCCGATTCCAACGAGAACATTCCGACCACGGGCCTCGCCGGGACGCTCCGATTCGCGAGCACGACGCCGACCGGCCTTCCGTGAGCCTCCGTCGCCTGCTGGTCACCCCGCTCGCGTCGCCGGTGCGGATCAGGCGCGCGTAACGGCCCGCGCCGTCGCGTCGTCGGCGAGCAGGCGCACGATCAGCGACGCGAGCTTCGGCTCGAGCTCGGTCAGCCGCTCGGCGCGACCCGCGCGGACCTCGTCGGCGACCAGCTCGGTGATCGAGAACACGAGCACCCGCGGAACGATCTCGTCGAGCGGCAGCAACTCGGGCTGCTGCGCGCGCGCGAGGCGGCCGAGCTCGGCGAACATCGCGACGAACGGCTCGTAGGCGGCCTGGCGCTGCGCGACGGCGCGGGCGCCGAGCTCGGCGTAGCCGTTGAAGTACGCGCGCGCAAACGCCGCGTGGCACTGCCACCAGTCCAGATACACGCCCGTCCCGCGCCGTACGGCGCGCACCCAGTTGCCGTCCCCGGCGGCCGCCAGGACGGCCGCGAGCAACTCGTCGTTGAGCTCGGCGCTGACCGTCAGGAAGCAGTCGGACTTATCGGCGAAGAACGCGTAGAACGCGTTCCGCGAGACCCGGGCGGCGGCAACCACCATCGTCACGGTCGTGGCCTCGTACCCGTGCTCGGCGACGACCTCGAGCATCGCGCGCGAGATCCGGCGGCGTTGGGAGTCGCGCACCTCCTCGGGGTCGAGCTTGTGCCGGCCGCGGGGGAGCGGCTCGCCCCGCCAGGCCAGCCCCTTGGCGTAGGAAGACACGTACGTACTTTATCGCCGGCGCCGAGGGTCCCGTCGACGCCGCGTTGCCGGCAGCGGCTCCCGGCGCTCCTAGAATCAGAATCGTGTTGACGGTCCGGCAGGAGCTCGTGCTGCGCAAAGTCGTCGAGGAGTACCTCGCGGCAGGCGTGCCCGTAGGCTCGAAGCTGCTCTCCGAAGAGGTCGAGTGGGGACCGTCCACGATCCGCACCGAGCTCGCGAGCCTCGAGGAGATCGGCCTGCTGGCGCACCCCCACACCTCGGCCGGGCGGGTTCCCACCGAGGCCGGCTACAGGTACTTCGTCGATCGGCTGCTCGCGACCGGAGCGCCCGAGAGCCCGCCGCGGCTGTCGCTTTCGCTGGTCAGGCGCGAGGTCGACGAGGCGATGCGCCTCACCACCGAGACGCTCTCGCAGGTCACGAACCTGCTCGCGATCGTCACCGCGCCGCCGATCGAGACCTCGACGATCCGGCACATCGAGGTGCTCCGGCTGCAGCCGCAGGTGGTGATGGTCGTCGTGATCACGTCCACCGGCGGAGTCACGAAGAAGCTGTTCACGTTCCGCCAGCCGGTCGACCCGGGCCTTGCGGATTGGGCGGCGAGCTACGCCAACGAGCGGCTCGTCGGGCTGGGGCTAGGGGCGCGGATGCTCCACCAGCGGCTCCACGATCCGTCGCTGTCGAGCGCCGAGTCGGCGTTCCTCGACGCGTTGGCGCCCGTGTTCACCGACCTCGAGGAGGTCTCGCAGGAGGCGCTGTTCATGGAGGGCGCGTCGCGGCTGCTGCGCGACGGCAGGTTCGGTGACGTCTCGGAGCTCAACTCGCTGATGGACATGCTCGAACGGCGCGTGGCGCTGCTCGGGGTGCTGCGCGCCGCGCTCCACGAGCGCGACGTGATGGTCCGGATCGGCACCGAGAACGACGCGCCCGCGCTGCGGTCCGTCGCGCTGGTGGCCGCCGGTTACGGGCTGCCACAGCGGCGGCTCGGCGCGGTGTCGGTGATCGGCCCGCTGCGGATGGACTACGGCCGCGCGATCAGCTCGGTGCGCGACGCCGCCGCGCAGCTGTCGAGCTTCGTCGCGGAGGTCTACGACGAGCGATGAGCGCGACGCGCGACTACTACGAGGTCCTCGGCGTCGACCGCGGCGCGGACGACGCGACGATCAAGAAGGCGTTTCGCAGGCTCGCGCGCGAGCTGCACCCCGACGTCAACCGGCACGACCCGGCGGCCGAGGACAAGTTCAAGGAGGCGGCCGAGGCGTACGAGGTGCTGTCCGACCCCGAGCGGCGCGCGACGTATGACCGGTACGGGCACGAGGGCTTGCGGAGCGGCGGCTACGCGCCGAACTTTGAGGGGTTCGGCTCGGTCGCGGACATCTTCGAGGCGTTCTTCGGCGGGACCGGTGCGTTCGGCGACATCTTCGGCGGCGGCGCCAGCGCCGGCGGGCCGATCCACGGAGGGGACATCGCGCAGGCGGTCGAGATCGAGCTCGCGGATGCGGCCCATGGCACCAGTGTCGAGCTCTCCTACGACGCGGTCGCGCTGTGCGAGACCTGCCGCGGCAACGGCGCCGAGCCCGGAACGCCGATCGAGACGTGCGAGCGGTGCGGCGGCGCCGGTCAGCTGCGAGTGGTGTCGCGGACGCCGTTCGGCCAGATGGTGCGCGGCGCGGTATGCGACGCGTGCGACGGCGAGGGCCGAGTGCCGAAGTCGCCGTGCAAGGCCTGCGGCGGACGCGGGCGGAACGTCGAGCGCGCCAGGGTGTCGGTCGATGTGCCGGCGGGAATCGCCGATGGCCAGCGGATCCGAGTGGCCGGCCGCGGGCACGCCGGCGAGCGAGGCGGGCCGTCCGGCGACCTGTACGTGGTCGTGCGGGTGCGCGAGGACTCCCGCTTCGTCCGGGACGGCGACGACCTGGTGACCGCGGTCGACGTAGCCGCCCCGCTGGCGGCGCTTGGGACGACCGTCGAGGTCCCGACCGTCGACGGCAGCGTCGACGTCGAGATTCCGGCGGGCACCCAGCCGCATGACGCGCTTACCGTTCGCGGTGCCGGAATGCCGGCCCTGCGCGGGCACCGCAAGGGCAACCTCCGGGTGGTCGTCAACGTCGTCGTGCCGCGGCACCTCGATCACGATCAGCGCGAGCTCTACGAGCGGCTCGCGGACTCGCTCGGCGAGCACAACCTGCGCTCCGACGAAGGCGTGTTCGCGAAGCTCAAGCGGGCGTTCGGCGGGTAGTTCGCTGGCCCTGCTGCGTCTCGCGGTCCGGGTCGACTCCGAGCAGGCGGAGCTCGTGCTGGCGGAGCTGCTCGAACTCGCCCCGGGCGGGGTCGAGGAGGTCAACACCGGCGACGGGACGATCGAGTACGCGGTGTACGGCGCGCCTGGCGAGCTGCCGGAGCTTCCCGATTTGAAGGCGGCGGCCGGCGGCGCGCTCGTCGAGGTCTCGACCGAGCCCGTCGCCGAGGACTGGGACCAGCGGTGGCGCCAGTTCCACCGGCCGCTGGTGCTCGGCGACCGGCTGACGGTGCGCCCGCCGTGGGAGCCGTCCGGCGACACGGAGCTCGACCTCGTGATCGATCCCGGTCAGGCGTTCGGCACCGGCGCGCACGCGACCACCCGGCTATGCCTCGAGCTGCTGCTCGAGCTGCCCCCGGCAAGCCGCGAGGGGGCGTTCGTCGACCTCGGCTGCGGATCGGGGGTGCTCGCAATAGCGGCGGGCCGGCTCGGCTTCGAGCCGGTGCTGGGACTCGACATCGACCGTGCCGCGGTCGAGGCGACGCAGGAGAACGCGGCGCGCAATGGCGTCGAGCTCGAGGTCCGCCGGTTCGACTTGCGCTCCGAGCAGTTGCCGCCGGCTGGCACCGTCGCCGCCAACCTGCTGGCACCGCTGCTGCTCGATTGGGCCGCGCGGGCCGACCGGCTGCCCCCGCGCGTGATCGCGAGCGGGCTGCTCGAACCCGAGGGGGACACGGTCGCCGCGGCGTTTGCCGAGCACGGGCTGGCCGAGTCCGCGCGACGCGTCAGCGGCGGATGGCTCGCGCTCGTTTTGCAATTCTCTCGAAACGGGTAGATCCCGGGCTCGCCGGCACATCCAGGCCGGCTCAACCAACCAGACCTGGTCGGTGTACTTCGCGCAGAACGCCGGCGGGAGCTGGGGCACGCCGCAGCAGCTGATGGCGGTCCACTCGGGCTCGGTCTGCGAGAGTGGCGCGAGCTGCAGCTCCGGTCGCCAGCTGTTCGACGACTTCGGGGTCGACACCGACGCGTCGGGCTGGGCGCACATCGCGTTCTCGCAGGACAGCCCGAGCCTGGGCGGGGCGGGAACCTCGACCGGGTACGCGGTGCAGACGGGCGGAACCGCGGTCGGCGCACCAAACAACTGAGGGGGGAAGCCGGGGGGCACTAACCTGCCCCCCGGTGACCACCTTCGCGGTCAAGTTCCTCGGCTGCAAGGTCTCCCAAGCCGACGCGATGCTCGCCCGCCGGGCGCTGCTCGAGGCGGGGCATGCCGAGGCGCCCGATGCCGATGCGGACATCCACGTCGTCAACACCTGCTGCATCACCCGCGAGGCCGAGGGGAAGTCGCGCCACTCGGTGCGGCGATCGCTGAAGGACGCCGGCGCCGTGTACGTGTCGGGGTGCGCGGCGAACCTCGACGCGCGCCAGTTCGCCGACATCGACGCGCGCGTGCGCGCGGTGCAGGGGCCGGCCGAGGACGTTGCCGCCGCGATCGCCGCGGACGTCGGAGCGTGCGCCGACCTCGACCACGACGTGCTGGCCCGCGAGCCCCGAGCCGAGCGCGCCACGCGGACGCGCGGCTTCGTCAAGGTCCAGGACGGCTGCGACTGCCACTGCGCCTACTGCATCATCCCGACCGTCCGCGGGCCCGCGCGCTCGCGGCCCGCGAGCGCGGTGCTTCACGAGGTGCGCCGGCGCGTCGAGCAGGGACAGCCCGAGATGGTGATGACCGGGATCAGCGTCGGCGATTACCTCGACCCCGAGCGGGGGCTCGAGCTCGGGCAGCTGATGCAGGAGGTCGCGAGCGTCCCCGGCGTCGAGCGGGTCAGGCTCTCGAGCGTCGAGGTGATCCACGTCAAGAACTCGCTGCTCGAGGCGCTGGCCGGCGCGCAGAAGGTGTGCCCGCATCTGCACATCCCGATGCAGTCGGGCGACGACCGGGTGCTGCGCGACATGGGCCGCCACTACACGAGCGACGAGTACCTCGCGCACGTGTCCGCGCTCCGCGCCGCGGTGCCGCACGTCAACATCACGACCGACGTGATCGTCGGGTTCCCGACCGAGGACGAGCGCGCGCTGCAGGCGACGCTTGACGCGATCGACGCGGCCGGCATCACCCGCGTGCACACGTTCCCCTACTCGGCTCGGCCCGGGACCGCCGCCGAGCGGATCGGTGACACCGTCCCGGCGGAGGAGAAGAAACGACGCTCGCAGGTCGTGCGCGGCCGCTCCGAGGTCCGCTCACGCCATCACCGCGTGGCCAAGCTCGGCCGACGCGAGCGGGTGCTGATCGACAAGCTCGCCGACGACCGAAGCTCGGGATATACCGCCGACTACACCCGCTGCTACCTGCCGGCCGGAGCGGGAAGTCGCGGTGCGCTCGTCGACGTGGAGTGCGAGGAGCTCCGCGCAGATGGGATCAGCTGCCGGGTTCCGGGGACCGCGTCACTATCCTCAACGGTGTGACCGTCACCGAGCAGGTTCGCGCAGATATCAGCACCGCCGTGAAGTCCGCCGAGCGCGACCGCGCAACGGCGCTGCGGACGGTCCTGTCGGAGCTGCAGAAGGCTGCCAAGGACGGCTCGGATGACGAGCTGGCGGTCCTGCGGCGCGAGCGCAAGCGCCGCCTCGAGGCGGCCGAGCAGTTCCGCGACGCGGGCCGTGCGGAGCTCGCCGATAAGGAGCAGTCAGAGGCCGAGCTGATCGCCGGCTATCTCCCGGCCGAGCTCGGCGACGCCGAGCTGGACGGCCTGATCGCGGCCGCGATCGAGGAGACCGGCGCCAGTGAGGCAAAGGACATGGGCCAGGTGATGAAGGTCGTGATGGCGCGTGCCGGTGGCCGCGCGGATGGCAAACGCGTGTCCGCGCGGGTCCGGGAGGCACTGGGGGGCTGACGGGACGAGTGACCCGCTAGTGCGCAAGCAGCTGGAGCTCGACAACGCGGTGGCGAGCGAGCTCGCGGGCAGCGGGGACGCGGTTCTGCGGGCGCTCGAGGCGCACCTTGACGCCGACGTGTTCCTGCGCGGCAACGTGCTGACGCTGGATGGTGACGACGACGCGGTCGAGACGGCCGAAGCCGTCGTTCGCGAGCTCTCGGAGCTGATCGAGCAGGGCCACGAGATCGCGCCCGGCACGATCGAGGCCGTCACCCGGGCGCTCGACGCGCACGAATCGCCCGCGCAGATCCTCGAGGACGTGGTGTGGCGCCACCGCGCGACCAAGGTCTCGCCGAAGACCGTCAATCAGAAGCGCTACGTCGACTCGATCCGCGGTAACACGATCACGTTCGGGGTCGGCCCGGCCGGCACCGGCAAGACGTTCCTGGCGGTCGCGCTGGCGGCCGCGGCGCTCAGCCGCCGCGAGGTCAACCGGATCATCCTCACCCGTCCCGCCGTCGAGGCCGGCGAGCGCCTCGGGTTCCTCCCCGGCGACCTGATGGCGAAGGTCGACCCGTATCTGCGGCCGCTGTTCGACGCACTGCACGACATGCTCGAGCCCGATCGCGTCAGCCAGCACCTCGAACGCGGCGTGATCGAGGTCGCGCCGCTGGCGTTCATGCGCGGACGTTCGCTGAACGACAGCTTCATCATCCTCGACGAGGCTCAGAACACGAGCCCCGAGCAGATGAAGATGTTCCTGACCCGGCTCGGGTTCAACTCGAAGATGGTCGTCACGGGCGACGTCACGCAGATCGATCTCCCACGCGAGCACGACTCGGGGCTGGTGGTGGTCGCGGACATCCTCAAGGAGGTCGAGGGGATCGACTTCGTGCGGTTCGGCGAGGAGGACGTCGTGCGACACAAGCTCGTACGCCGGATCGTCGAGGCATACGCCGAGCACTCCCAGCGTCAGGCTCCCGAGCTGCGGCCGCGCAGGCGAGCCTGACTTTCGCGTCGTGCTCGAGATCGAAGTGATCGGGATCGACGGCGTCGCGCCCGGCGGCTCCGAGGGCGACGCCGACGGCCCTAGCGCAACCGAGGTCGAGGAGCTGTGCGCGCTGGCGCTGTCCTCGGCGGGGATCGACGAAGGCCACGTCGCGGTCGAATTCGTGTCCGAGGATCGGATCCGCGAGCTCAACCGGGCGTACCGGCGGCGCGACGAGCCCACCGACGTGCTGTCGTTCGGAGTCGACGAGGACGGGGCCGCCGCCGGGCCCCGCGAGCTCGGGGACATCGTGATCTGCCCCGAGCACACCGCCAACGTCCGCGAGGCGGTCCTCCACGGCGCGCTGCACCTCAGCGGAATGGATCACGAGACCGACGAGGGCGAGATGCTCGCCCTGCAGGCCGAGCTGATGCGGTGGGTGCGGTGAGCGAGCCGTCCGGCCCGCAGGCGGCCGGCACCCGGTCGGGGTTCATCGCGCTGGCGGGACGCCCGAACGTCGGCAAGTCGACGCTCGCGAACGCGCTCGTCGGCACGAAGGTCGCGATCGTCTCGGACAAGCCCCAGACGACCCGGCGCGCGATCCGCGGGATCGCGACCGGCGACGGCTGGCAGCTGGTGCTCGTCGACCTGCCCGGCGTTCAGCGTCCGCGCGACGCGCTGACCGAGCGCATGCAGCACCGGGTCGAGCGCGAACTCGAGGACGCGGACGGCTGTCTGCTGGTGCTCAACGCCGAGGAGGGGATCGGTCCCGGCGACCGCTTCATCGCCGCGCTGCTCGGGTCCGCACCGGTGCCGGTCGTGGTCGCGGTCAACAAGCTCGACCGCGTCGACCGCGCGCGGACCGCGGCGGCGCTACAGGCGGCGGCCGAGCTCGAGGTCGGCGACGAGGTGATCCCGGTCTCGGCGCGAACCGGCGAGGGGCTGACGTTGTTGCGGGACAGACTCGTCTCGCTGCTTCCGGACGGGCCGTTCTACTTCGAGCCGCATGCCCTCTCCGACCAGACCGACCAGGTCAGGCTGGCGGAGCTCGTTCGCGAGCAGATCCTGTCCCGCACGCGCGAGGAGGTGCCGCACGCGGTCGAGGTGCAGATCGAGTCGATCGCGGCCGATCCGTCGCGGCCGGACCTGATCAGGATCGAGGGGGTGGTGCTGGTCGAGACCGAGTCCCAGAAGGGGATTCTGATCGGCGCTCAGGGACGGATGATCAAATCGATCGGGACCGCCGCACGGCGAACGATCGAGCGGCAGCTTGGCCGCCAGGTACACTTGGCGCTGAGGGTTCGAGTGCGTCGGCACTGGAGGGCCGACGAGCAGGTGCTGGACCGGTTGGGCATCAATTAGTAGATTCGGCCACCGGGCGACGAGTCGCTAAAGGACTTGACTCAAATCCGGTGGGTCTTCTGCCGATACGTCTCTGTTGGTTTGTAACCCGACCGGGACTGGGACTGAGAGACCGTCCAAGGAAGGAGGGATTCGGTGAAGCGGCGGGATGCGATTCTTGCTGTGTTCGCTGCGGTCATCTTGCTGGGGCTGCTGACCGTATTCGCGATCGAGCTCTCGAACACGCAGGCAAAGTCCAAGCAGGACGTGAAGACTCGGGTGCACGAGCGCGGAGTGCTCGCCGGGGCCCTGGTCGACAGCCTGTTCCAGACGGTCACCGAGCAGGTCCCGCAGGACGCGAAGCTGTACGGGACGGCGACCGTCCCGGACCAGGTGCTCAACCACCAGGTCGGGCAGAACACCTACCTCGCGCTGCTGGACGGATCCGGCCAGCACGTGATCGCGGCCTCGCGCGGGTTTACCCCCCAGGCGCGCGCGGACCTGCCCCACTCGGAGGCGCTCACGCTGCTCCGCACCGGACACCCGTATGGGCTGGGCAATCTGCTCCCGTACGGGAAGACCGGAGTGATCAACTTCGCGGTCATCTTCCCGACGCGGTACGGCCCGCGGATCCTGCTGACGGGGTTCGGCCCGCAGGCGCTCGGTGGCTTCCTCACCGCCGACCTGAACAAGATCCCCGGCGTGAAGGGGGCGCACAACTACCTGATCGACGGCAACGACACGGTGCTCGCCTCCACGAATCCCGCCCGACCGGTCGGCTACGCGTTCACCGGCACCGCCGCGGCCGCGCTCAAGCGCCCATCGGGCGACGTCAACGGTCACTACTACGACACGGTGCCGCTCAGCAACTCGACCGAGCGGATCGTGCTGAGCGCCCCGAACGGCCCGCTGTTCGCGAGCGTCTCCGGGGTGCGCAAGTGGGTCCCGTGGATCATCTTCGTAGGGTTCGCGCTGGTCGCGATTCTTGCGCTCGACCTCGGGCGCAGAGCGCTGCGCTCCGCCGACCGGATCCGGGTCAGCAATGACCAGCTCGAGGTGGCCAACAACCAGCTCGAGACGGCTAACTCCACGCTCGAGCGCCGCGCCGCCGAGCTCGGGCGGTCGAACGCCGAGCTCGAGCAGTTCGCGTCAATCGCCTCCCACGACCTCCAGGAGCCGCTCCGCAAGGTGCGGACCTTCACCCAGCAGCTGACCGTGTCCGAGTCCGAGCGGCTCTCGGACAAGGGCCGCGACTACCTCGAGCGCGCGAATGCCGCCGCCGAGCGGATGCAGCGGCTGATCGAGGACCTGCTGAAGTTCTCGCGAGTCGCGACCCACGGGCGAGCGTTCGCGCCCGTCGACATGCAGGGAGTGGTGCGCGGAGTGCTCGAGGACCTCGAGCTCGAGGTCGAGCAGGCCGGGGCGGTCGTGCACGTCGGCGAGCTGCCGACGATCGACGGCGACGAGCCGCAGCTGCGGCAGCTGATGCAGAACCTGATCTCGAATGCGATCAAGTTCCGGCGTGAGGACGTCGTCCCCGAGGTCGACGTCGATGCAACCTCGACCGAGGACTCCGTCCAGATCACCGTTCGTGACAACGGGATCGGGTTCGAGCCGCAGTACGCCGGGCGGATCTTCCGGGTGTTCGAGCGGTTGCACGGGCGCAGCCGTTACCCGGGCACCGGGATCGGGCTCGCGCTGTGCCGCAAGATCGCCGAGCGCCATGGCGGGACGATCGTCGCCGACAGCGAGCCGGGAGCCGGCGCGACGTTCATCGTGACGCTGCCCGTGCATGCGCGGGCCGAGTCGTTGTCGATCGGGAGGAGCAGCAACGGCGCCTCCTCGGACCGGGAGGAGACGCATGTACCCGCCTGAGCACGACCGCCGGGCGGTCACGATCCTGATGGCCGACGACGACGAGGAGGATTGCGAACTCACCCGCGACGCCCTTCAGGACGCCCGGCTCGCCAACGAGATGCGGTTCGTATACGACGGGCAGGAGCTGCTCGACTACCTGCGCAGGGAGGGCACGTACGCCGATTCGTCGGCCGACGCGCCGCGGCCCGGGATCATCCTGCTGGACCTGAACATGCCGAAGATGGACGGCCGCGAGGCGCTCGCCGAGATCAAGGCGGACGCGTCGTTGCGCCGAATCCCGATCGTGGTGCTGACTACCTCCAAGGACGAGGAGGACGTGTTGCGCACCTACGACCTGGGGGTCAACTCGTTCATCACCAAGCCGGTCACGTTCGCCGGACTGGTGGAAGTGATGCGCACCTGGACCCGCTATTGGCTGGAGATCGTCGAGCTCCCGGACGGGGACGAGCCAGACGACCTAGCCGCCGCGGCACAGGGAACAGACGATGACCGCCCGGCCTGAGCCGATCGCCGTTCTGCTCGTAGAGGACGACGAGGACGACTACGTCATAACGCGAGACATGCTCGCCCAGCAGGAGCGGGCGCAGTTCGTGCTGGACTGGTGCCTCAGCTACGACGACGCGCTCGGCCTGATCCGCGAGCGGCGCCATGACATCTACTTGATCGACTACCGACTGGGGGACCGCACCGGGCTCGAGCTGCTGAGTGACGGCTTCGCCAGCCAGCCGCATGCCCCGGTGATCATGCTCACCGGACAGAGCGACTACGAGATCGACCTGGCCGCCACCGCGCTCGGGGTGACCGACTACCTGGTCAAGCAGGCGCTCGACGCGGCGGGGCTCGAGCGGTCGATCCGCTACGCGATCTCTCATCAGCGGGCGCTCGACGAGCTCGACCAGAGTCGCGAGCGCTACGCGCTGGCGATGCGAGCCGCCAACGACGGCATCTGGGACTGGGACCTCGAGGCCGACCTGATCTACTTCTCGCCGCGCTGGCACGCGATCCTCGGCCATCGCGAGCAGGCCAGCGAGGGTCCGCCGGTGTCGTGGTTCGAGCTGGTCCACGACGAGGACCTGCCGAGGCTGCGCGCGGCGATCGAAGCGCATCTCGCCGGCCACACGCCCCACCTGCAGTCCGAGCATCGGATGCGGCACGAAGACGGGACGTGGCGGTGGGTGCTGAGCCGCGGCCTCGCGATCCGCGGGCCCGGTGGCTCCGCGTCACGGATGGCGGGCTCGGTGTCGGACATCACCGATCAGCGCGCCGCCGAGCTCCAGCTCCAGCACGACGCGCTTCACGACGCGCTCACCGGGCTTCCGAACCGGGCGCTGTTCATGGACCGCGTCGATCAGGTGGTGCAGCGCTCGAACCGCGACCCGACGATCGGCTGCGCCGTCCTGTTCCTCGACGTCGACCGTTTCAAGCTCGTCAACGACACGCTCAGCCACGCCGCGGGCGACCAGCTGCTGATCGAGCTCGCGGCGCGGATCGCGGACGTGCTGCGGCCGGGGGACACGGTCGCGCGGATCGGGGGGGACGAGTTCACGATCCTGCTCGACGGCGTCGTGGTGGACCGCGACGCGACCGTCGTGGCGGAGCGGGCGCAGAGCGCGCTCGGCCGCCCGTTCAGCGTCGACGGCCACGAGATCCGCGTGACGGCGAGCATCGGCGTGTCGCTCAGCTCGCCGCGGATCAGCGCCGCGGAGCTGCTCCGCAACGCCGACATCGCGATGTACGACGCAAAGCGACGAGGTCAGGGCCGTTGCGCCGTCTTCACCGAGGCGATGCGCCAGCGGGTGATCGAGCGGGTCACGCGCGAGAACGACCTGCGCCAGGCCGTCGAGGAGGCGCTACTCGAGGTTCATTACCAGCCGATCGTCGAGATCGGGTCGGGCGCGATCTACGGGCTCGAGGCGCTCGCCCGATGGCCCGACCGCTGGCCCGAGGTCGCGCCGATCGAGTTCATCCAGCTCGCGGAGGAGACCGGGGTGATCGGGGCGATCGGGCTGCATGTGATGCGGGCGGGCCTGGAGCGCTTCGCCGCCTGGCGGCAAGCCGAGCTGCTCGCCGAGCACGTCCGGCTCAGTGTCAACGTTTCTGGACGACAGCTCGACGACCCTCATCTCCCCCGCGAGATCCGGCGGGCGATCGACGATGCGGGGCTGCCGCCCACGGCGCTGCGGCTCGAGATCACCGAGACGACGCTGATGCAGGAGCCCGAGCGGATCAGGCGGATCGTGTCCGAGGTGTGTGCGAGCGGCGTGGGCCTGCATCTCGACGACTTCGGCACCGGTTACTCGTCGCTCGCGGCGCTCCACCGGCTCCCCGTCGACGCGCTGAAGATCGACCGCTGCTTCGTCGCCTCGGGGGAGGAGGACGGCAGCGACGCGATCGTGCGCGCGATCGTCGCACTCGCCGACAGCCTCGGGATCGACGTGATCGCCGAAGGGATCGAGCGGCCCGACCAGCGCGACCGGATCGCCGGGCTCGGCTGCGAGTACGGTCAGGGCTTCCTGTTCTCGGAGCCGATCTCCGCCGAGCAGATGGAGACGCTGCTGTTGAGGTGGTCGCCGCCGGCGGCGGCGCCGCTCCCGATCGACTAGCCGCGCCAGCCCTAGAATCGGCTGACCGTGGAGGACTCCGAGGTCCAATTCGACAACCGTGGCCTGGTCCCGTGCGTGGTGCAGGACTGGCGCACCGGCGAGGTGCTGACGCTCGCGTACATGAATGACGAGGCGCTGCGGCGCACGCGCGAGACCGGCGAGATGCATTTCTTCAGCCGCTCGCGCCAGGAGCTGTGGCACAAGGGTGCGACCTCGGGCAACACGCAGGCGGTCAGGTCGATCCGCTACGACTGTGACGGCGACGCGCTGCTGGCGCTCGTCGAGCCGGCCGGGCCCGCCTGCCACACCGGGGAGCGCAGCTGCTTCCACCACGGCGAACTGGACCCGGCAGCCCCGTATGAGTCGCTCCCGGCACTGGAGCGGACGCTGTCAGAGCGGGCCCGGATCCGCCCCGAGGGCTCCTACACCGCGCGGCTGCTCGACGACCCCGAGCTGGCGCGCGCGAAGGTCGAGGAGGAGGCCGAGGAGGTCGCCCGCGCGTCGCGCGAGGAATCGGACGAGCGGGTCGCCGAGGAGGCGGCCGACGTGATCTACCACCTTGCGGTCCTGCTCACCGGGCGGGGTCTGTCGCTCGCCGACGCCGAGCGGGTGCTCGATGGCCGTCGCCAGCGCTGACACGGCTACCGGACCGACTCCTTCGCTCGAGGAGGTCCGCGAGCTCGCGCGGGACCACAACCTGATCCCGATTCGCGAGACGCTGATCGACGACGTCCAGACGCCGGTGTCGGCGTTCCTGAAGCTGCGCGGCGAAGGACCTTCGTTCCTGCTCGAGTCCGCGGAACAGGGGCGGGTCGGCCGCTACTCGTTCATCGGCTTTCGCCCGCACAAGGTGCTGCGGTGGTCGCTCGGCGATCCCGGCGATCCGTACCGCCTCGCGGCCGACGAGCTCGCCCGCTTCCGGCCCGCGCCGATCGAGGGGCTGCCGCCGTTCTCGGGCGGCGCGGTCGGGTGCTTCGCGTACGACCTGGTCCGCACCGTCGAGCCGCTCGGCGAGCCTAACCCGGACCCGGTCGGCGTCCCCGACCTGGCGCTGATGCTGACCGACGCGCTGGTGTGCTTCGACCACCTCAAGCACACGATCACGGTGCTCGCGAACGTCCACGCCGACGGCGACTTCGAAGCCTCCTACGCGAGCGCGGTCGAGACGATCGCCGAGGTCCGCCGCCGGCTCGCCGGCCCGATGCCGGCCGTTCCGGCGCCCCCGGCCGAGGCCCGCGTGGTGCCGGCGTTCGAGTCGAACATGTCCCGCGAGCAGTTCGAGGCGAACGTCGCACGGATCATCGAGTACATCTACGCCGGGGACGCCTACCAGGTGGTCCCGTCGCAGCGGTGGTCGGCACCGGTGCCGGTCGAGGGATTCTCGATTTACCGGGGGCTGCGGGCCGTGAACCCGAGCCCGTACATGTACTTCCTCGACTTCGGCGACTTCGAGATTGCCGGCGCGAGCCCGGAGCCGCTGATCACCGTGACCGGCGACCAGGTGTCCACCCGCCCGATCGCCGGCACCCGCCCGCGTGGGGCGACGGCCGAGGAGGACCGGCTGATGGCCGAGGAGCTGCTCGCCGACCCGAAGGAGCGCGCCGAGCATGTGATGTTGGTCGACCTGGGTCGTAACGATCTGGGCCGCGTGTGCGCGTACGGCTCGGTACAGGTCGAGGAGTTCATGGCGGTCGAGAGCTACAGCCACGTGATGCACATCGTCTCGAGCGTCACGGGGACGCTCCGCCCCGGCGTCGGCGCGCTCGACGCGCTGCGCTCGGTGCTGCCCGCCGGGACGCTGTCCGGTGCTCCCAAGGTCAGGGCGATGCAGATCATCGACGAGCTCGAGCCTGTGAAACGGGGCGGGTACGGCGGCGCGATCGGCTGGGTCAGCTACACCGGCGACCTCGACACATGCATCCACATCCGCACGGTCGTGATCAAGGACGGCGTCGCGCACGTCCAGGCGGGAGGCGGTACGGTCGCCGACGCCAAGCCCGACTACGAGTTCCGCGAGTCGGTCGCCAAATCGCGCGCAGTGCTGGAGGCGATCGAGCTCGCCGCGCGCCAGCCGGACTGGCCATAAGAGACCGCTTCGCTCCCGGCCTCACGGCTCCGCTCTTGTTTGCACGGAGACCGCTCCGCCGTTCGGCCACAGTACCGTTGCACCCTTGCGCGTGCTGGTAATCGACAACTACGACAGCTTCACCTACAACCTGGTCCAGTACCTGGGCGAGCTGGACGCGGACGTCGAGGTGGTGCGCAACGACCACGCCGCCGTCGAGGATCTGCTGATCCGCGGCTACGACCGGGTGATTGTGTCCCCGGGGCCGTGCACGCCCGACGAGGCCGGGATCTCGGTCGAGGCCGTACGGCGCTTCCCCGAGGCGAAGGTCCCGACGCTCGGGGTGTGCCTGGGTCACCAGTCGCTCGTCCAGGCATGGGGCGGAGCCGTGATCCAGCACCAGCCGGTGCACGGCAAGACGACCGTGATCGATCACGACGGACGGACGATCTTCGCTGGGCTGCGCTCGCCGCTGGAGGTCGGGCGCTACCACTCGCTGGTCGCCGACCCCGCGCTCCCGGAGTGCCTGGAGCGGAGCGCGTACGGGGGCGACGTGGTGATGGCCGTCCGCCATCGCGAGCTCCCGGCCGAGGGGGTCCAGTTTCACCCGGAGTCGATCCTCACCGAGCAGGGCCGCGAGCTGCTCGCAAACTTCCTGAACCGCACGCGATGATGGACGAACTGCTGCCGCAGGCGATCGACGCGGTCGCCAGCGGTCAGGACCTGAGCCGGTCGGAGGCCGAGCGGGTGCTGGCCGAGATCATGAACGGGCGCGCATCGGAGATCCGGATCGCGGCGTTCCTGATCGCGCTTCGGACCAAGGGCGAGACCGTCGAGGAGCTGGCGGGGCTGGCGCAGGCGATGCGCTCGTTCGCCGCGCGCGTCGAGGTCTCGCGCAACGATCTGCTCGACACCGCCGGGACCGGGGGCGGGCGCCGCACGTTCAACGTCTCGACGACCGCGGCGCTGATCGCCGCGGGCGCCGGCTGCGTGGTCGCCAAGCACGGCAACCGCTCGGCCACCGGCCTGTCGGGTTCGGCCGACGTGCTGGAGGCGCTCGGAGCGCGGATCGATCTCGAGCCCCGGGCGGTCGGCGCGTGCATCGAGGACGTCGGCTTCGGGTTCATGTTCGCGCCCGCGCACCACCAGGCGACCCGGTACGTGATACCGGTCCGCCGCGAGCTCGCCGTGCGCACGATCTTCAACTTCCTCGGGCCGCTGACAAACCCGGCCGGGGCGACGCGGCAGCTGATCGGCGTGTCCGACCCCGCCTACATCGAGACGATCGCCGGTGCGCTGGCGCTGCTCGGTACCCGGCACGCGCTGGTCGTCTCGAGCGAGGACGGCCTCGACGAGCTGTCAATCTCATCAACCACCCAGGTCGTCGAGGTGATCGAAGACGAGCTGCGGCGGTTCTCGATCGCGCCTGAGGACGTGGCGCTCGAGCGGGCGCCGGCGGACGCGGTGCCCGGGGGGGACCCCGGTGAGAACGCCGACACCACCCGCCGGATCTTCGGCGGCGAGCGCGGTGCGGCCCGCGACCTGGCGGTGCTCAACGCCGGCGCAGCGATCTACGCGGGCGGCGGCGCCGCCTCGCTCCAGCAGGGCGTGCGGGCGGCCGAGCAGGCGATCGATGATGGCGCCGCGACCGAGCTGCTGGAACGGTTCGTCGCGCGGACGCGAGAGCTCGCGTGAACCACCTCGAGCGGATCGTCGAGCGAACCCGCGCCGACGTCGATCGGCGCCGGGCGGAGGTGCCGCTGGACCGGGTGGTCGAGCTGCCCGCCCCCGAGCCGCGCCGTGCGTTCGCGGCGTCGCTCGAGCGCCCGGGGATGTCGTTGATCGCCGAGCACAAGCGCAGCTCCCCGTCGGCCGGAACGATCCGCGACGATCTCGTCCTCGAGGAGGTGGTCGGCGCCTACGAGCGCGGCGGCGCGGCAGCGCTGTCGGTGCTCACCGAGGGGCCGAGCTTCGGCGGATCGCTCGACGACCTGCGCGCGGCGCGGACCGCGTCGAGCCTCCCGATCCTGCGCAAGGACTTCATCGTCGACGCCTACCAGGTGCACGAGGCGCTGGCCGGCGGCGCCGACGCGATCCTGCTGATCGTGGCCGCGCTCGATGCGGGCGCGCTGGCCCGGCTGCACGGCCTGGCGGCCGAGCTCGGGCTGGCGGTGCTCGTCGAGGTCCACGACGAGCGCGAGCTCGACGCCGCCGCGAACGCGGGCGCCCGCCTGATCGGGATCAACAACCGCGATCTGACGACGCTCGCGGTTGACACCCGCCGAACCTTCGAGCTGCTCGGCGGCGTTCCCGAGGGCGCGATCGTCGTCGCCGAGTCCGGGTTCAGCTCGCGGGCCGAGCTCGACGAGCTCGAACGGGCCGGCGTCGACGCGGTACTGATCGGCGAAGCGCTGATGCGCTCCGACGACGTCGAGCGAGCGGTCCGGGCGCTGACCGCCCCTACGATGTGAGTGTGAGCGCCGCGCCGAAGATCAAGTTCTGCGGGATCACCTCGCTGGGCGACGCCGAGCTCGCCGTACGGGCGGGCGCCTGGGCCGTCGGGCTGATCTTCTGGCCGGGCTCGCCGCGTCGCTGCGAGCCCGGGGCCGCGGTCGAGATCGGCGAGTCGCTGAAGCGGCGGGCTGAGCTCGCCGGCGTGTTCTTCAACGCGACGCTCGACGAGATCGCGGCGACCGCCGATGCTGCGTCGCTCACGATCGTCCAGCTCCACGGCGACGAGGGCCCCGCGTTCTGCGACGAGATCCGGCGCCGGACCGGCGCGAAGGTGATCAAGGCGGCGCGCGTGCGCAGCAGAGCCGACATCCAGGCGCTGTCGGCGTTCCACACCGACTACCACCTGCTCGACAGTCACCGGGCGGGAGTCCCGGGCGGGACCGGCGAAACGTTCGCCTGGGAGCTCGCCCGCGTGCACCGCGGCGAGGTCCCGCTGATCCTCAGCGGTGGCCTGGCACCAGACAACGTCGCCGACGCGATCGCGGCCGTGCGTCCGTTTGCAGTCGACGTCGCGAGCGGCGTGGAGCCCGACGGGGGCCCGCCGACCCGCAAGGACCCGGACAAGCTGGAGGCGTTCGCCGCGGCGGTCAGAGCCAGCGCCCCCTCGCCGGTCGCGTGACCGCGATCGAGCACCGCTTCGGGCGCTACGGCGGCCAGTATGTGCCGGAGACGCTGATGCCCGCGCTGACCGAGCTCGAGGCCGCGTGGGCCGATGCCCGCCAGGACGCGGGTTTCCGCGCCGAGCTCGACGGGCTGTTGCACGACTACGTCGGGAGGCCGTCGCCGCTGTACCTCGCCTCCCGCCTCAGCGAGCACGCCGGACACCCGGTGTACCTCAAGCGCGAGGACCTCAACCACACCGGCGCGCACAAGGTCAACAACGCGCTTGGGCAGGCCCTGCTCGCGCGGCGGATGGGCAAGCGCCGGATCATCGCCGAGACCGGGGCGGGGCAGCACGGAGTCGCGGCCGCGACCGTGTGCGCGCTGCTCGATCTGGAGTGCGTGGTCTACATGGGAACCGAGGACATGCGCCGCCAGAAGCCAAACGTCGAACGGATGGGGTTGCTCGGCGCGCGCGTCGAGCCGGTCGACGCCGGCGCGCGAACCCTCAAGGAGGCCGTCTCGGCGGCGATCCGCGACTGGGTCACGAACGTCGAGAGCAGCCACTACATCATCGGCTCGTGCGTGGGCCCGGCGCCGTACCCGGCGCTGGTCCGCGACCTGCAGCGCGTGATCGGCGACGAGGCCCGCGAGCAGGTGCTCGCGCAGGCCGGGCGGCTGCCGCAGCGGGTGATCGCGTGCGTCGGCGGGGGCTCGAACGCGATCGGGACGTTCACTCCGTTCGTGGACGACGAGGCGGTCGAGCTGGTCGGCGTGGAGGCAGCGGGGGAGGGGATCGAGACCGGCCGGCACGGCGCGCCGCTGACCGCGGCCGGCATCCCGGGCGTCCTGCACGGCGCCTACTCGGCGCTGATGCAGGACGAGGACGGGCAGATCCTCGAGGCACACTCGATCTCGGCCGGCCTCGATTACCCGGGCAGCGGCCCCGAGCATGCGTGGCTGCGCGACAGCGGGAGGGCCCGGTACGTGGCCGTCACCGACGCGCAGGCGCTGGAGGGGTTCGCACGGCTCGCCGAGCTCGAGGGAATCATCCCGGCGCTCGAGAGCGCCCACGCAATCGCCTGGGTGCTCGCCGGCGAGGAGCCTTCGGAGCTCGACCTCGTGTGCCTGTCCGGCCGGGGTGACAAGGACCTCGAAGAAGCGCTTGCGCTGCTCGGCCGCGGGGCCGGGTCGTGAGCGGCGTGCCGGGCGCGCCGGCCGCCACCGGCCTCGACCGGATTGCCGAGGCGTTCGCGTCGGCGGCTGCGGAGGGGCGCCGCGCGGCGCTGATGCCGTACATGATGGGCGGCTTCCCGGACCTCGACACCTCGCTGCAGATCGGGCTCGCGTACGCGGAGGCGGGCGCCGACCTCATCGAGCTCGGGATCCCGTTCTCCGACCCGCTCGCGGATGGACCTGTGATCCACGCCGCTGCGACGACGGCGCTCCGCCGCGGGGCGAAGCTCGAGGCGGTGCTCGAGGTGTGCGCCGCAGTCGCCGCCCGCGTCCCGGTGGTGGCGATGTGCTACGCGAACCCGATCTTTGTGCGCGGGGTCGAGCGATTCGCAGACGCGCTCGTCGGCGCTGGGGCGAGCGGGCTGATCGTCCCCGATCTGCCGCTCGAAGAGGCATCCGAGCTGCAGCATGCCTGCGAGCAGCGCGGGCTCGCGCTCGTCCAGCTGGTCGCCCCGACCACCCCGGAGCAGCGAATGGCGCGGATCGCGGGAAGCGCGCAGGGCTTCCTGTACACCGTCGCGGTGACCGGCACGACCGGCGAGCGGTCGGCGCTCGATCGCGAGCTTGCCACGGTGCTGGCGCGGGCCCGGGAGCACGCTCGGGTGCCGGTCGCGGTCGGCTTCGGGATCGCCGAGCCGGCTCAAGCTGCGGCGGCCGCGGCGGCGGGCGCCGAGGGCGTGATCGTCGGAACGCGGCTGGTGCGGGCGGCGGGGGAGGAGCCCGATCCGGCCGCGGCGGTCGGGCGTCTGGTGCAGGCGTTCGCCGACGCGCTGAGCGGGGGCGCGCCGACCCCGGCGTCGGCCGAGAACCACTAGCATCTCGCGCCCATGGGACTGATCCTCACCGCGACCGCCGGGCTGTGCATCTGGATCGTCTTGTGGGCGACCGACGTGTTCGGTGGCTTCGATTCGATCCTGATCGGGATCGTGATGGTGCTGATCGCGATCGGGGTCCGCAACCTTCTGCCCTACCTGCCAGGCCGGCGGGGCTGACCGAGCGGTGGTGCCGGTCGTGGGCGGCCGCCTGCTGTCGCGTAGCCGCACGCTCCTCGCAACGGCGTGCGCGGTGCTCGCGGCCGGGGTGACCGGGTGCACCGCCGCCGGCTCGAGCGCGCCGGCGCTGACCGGCAAGACGCTGACGGTGTACCTCAGCGCTCCGGCGTCGCTGGCGTCCAATCAGCAGGCGCTGGATGTGGTCGACGCCGAGCGGCTCGCGTTCGAGCAGCTGAAGAGCCAGGTGACCGCCTACCAGCTCGGCCTCGTGGTGCTGAGCCACAACAAGATCTCCGACAACGCCCGGCAGGCGATTGGCGACACCGGGCACGCGATCGCGTACGTGGGCGAGATCCTTCCCGGCGACTCGGCCGACTCGATCGGGATCACCAACGCCCAGGACCTGCTTCAGGTCAGCGCCACCGACACCGCCGCCGAGCTCACCCAGAAGACGCCCGCGGTGTCGGACGCGCCGCAGAAGTACTACGAGTCGCTGTCGACGTACGGGCGCACGTTCGCGCGGGTGGTGCCGACGACATTCGTCGAGGCCAAGGTGCTGATCGCCGAGGTGCAGTCGCTCGGGGCCAAGAGCGTGTACGTGACCGGCGACGGCAGCGCGTACGGCCGCACGCTCGCCGCCGCGATCCGCGGCGACGCCCCGTCCTCGGTCACGCTCGCCTCCTCGCAAGCCGGCGCCGACGCGGTCGTGTACGCGGGCAGCTCGATCGCCGGCGCCACCGGCGTGTTCGACCAGGCGGCCGCGTCCAACCCGAGGGTCAAGCTGCTGGCCCCCTCGGCGCTCGCCGACGACGGATTCGCCGGCGGGCTGTCGGCCGCGGCGCAGCGAAACCTGTCTGTGTCGGTGCCGGGACTGCTCCCCAAGCAGCTTGCCGCCTCCGCGCCGACGTTCGTATCGACCTTCAAGGCTCAGTACGGCCACTCCCCGTCCACCGAGGCGATTCTCGGGTACGAGGCGATGAGCGCCCTGATCCACGTCATCCAGACGCAGGGTGCCTCGGCCAACGACCGCTCGAAGGTGGCCAAGGGGTTCCTGGCGATCAGCAACCTTGCCTCGCCGCTCGGCAGCTACTCGATCAACCAGAGCGGCGACACGAGCCTCGGCCAGACTGCGTTCGTGATTGAACGGGTGAAGGCGTCGAAGCTGGTCCCGTTCAAGGTGGCGCCGGCCGGGTGACCAGGAGCCGGTCGCTGATCCTGCTCGGCGCGATCGCGTGCCTGGCGGGATGCGGCAGCGGCGAGCCGTCGGGCCGGATCCACGGCACCGTCCTGAGCGTCTACTACAGCGGCCCGAGCCGCGGGGCGTCGAGCGTCGGCTCGGAGGCGGCGCTGAACGGAGCCCGGATGGCGCTCGACGCGACCCACGGCCGGGTCGGCAAGTACCGGATCGTGCTGCGGGTGCTCGACGACGCGAATCCCCAGACCGGCAGCTGGGACCCCAACCAGACCACCGCGAACGCGCGAATCGCGGTCCAGGACCCGACCGCGATCGGCTACATCGGCGACTTCAACTCCGGCGCCGCGGCGATCTCGATCCCGATCCTGAACCGGCAGGGAATCGCTCAGATCTCGCCTGCCGCGAGCGCGGTCGGACTGACGTCGATGGGACCGGGCGCGTCACCCGGGGAGCCGCAGAAGTACTACCCGTCCGGGATCCGGACGTTCGCGCGCCCGGTCGCGACCGACGCAACCCAGGCGCTTGTCCAGGTGCGGCTCGCGCAGTCGCGCGGGTGCCGCGGGATGTTCGTACTCCACGACGGTGAGGTCGACGGCGAGGACGAGGCGCTCAGCTTCGTTTTGACCGCACAGTCGGCGGGGCTCCGCGTCGTCGGCGTGCAGGCGTTCCAGCCATTCGCGACCACATACACCCCGCTCGCGCTGAGCGTCTCGCAAACCGGCGCCGACTGCGTGCTGATGAGCGCGATCGCAGAGCGCAGCGCCGCCCAGCTCACCGACCAGATCGCGCAGGCGATGCCGCACGCGGCGATCATCGCCTCGAGCGGGCTGGCCGACAGCGAGTACGCCGATCCGGCGGCCGGCGGGGTGTCCGCCCAGGTCGCCCCGCGCGTGCTGGTCACTTCGCCGACGCTCGGGGCGGGCGCGTATCCCGCCTCCGGGCAGGCGTTCCTGGCGGCCTACGCACGCCGGTTCGGGCCGCCCGAGCCGGCCGCGATCTTCGGCTACGAGACGATGAGCCTGATGCTGTCCGCGATCAGCGACGCGACCGACCACGGCCGCAAGACGGCGGTCCGCTCCAGGGTGATCGAGGCGATCTTCGCGACCCGCCGGCGTCACAGCGTGATCGGCAGGTACGGGGTCGACGCGAACGGAGACACCACGCTGCGCCGGTACGGGATCTGGAGGATCGCCGACGGGCAGCTCGCGTTCGTGCGCGAAGGCGGCTGACCCGCCGGACGCCAACGGCCGCCGTTCCGCGCGCCTCTGATTGACGTTCGGTTAGGAGGGCTTGCAAGGGTTGATTCGCCCGGGCGTCGAATTAGGCTGCGCACCAGCCCGGGCCGTTCACAAGTTCCGGGAGGAGACAAAGGAGGACTATGAGGTTCCCACGTAGGGCAGTGACCGGATGTCTGATCGCCGGCGCGGCGATCGCGATTGCCGCCTGTGGCAGCAGCAGCAGCTCGAGCACGAGCGGTACCAGTACGAGCGGGGCCAGCGGCTCGAACGCGATCGACATCTACTCGAGCCTGCCGTTGCAGGGAGCGTCGACCGCCCAGACCACCCCGATGGTCAACGGCATGAAGCTGGCGCTCGACCAGGCCGGCGGCAAGGCCGGTCAATGGCAGATCAACTACACATCGCTCGACGACTCGACGGCCGCCGCCGGGAAGTGGGACCCGAGCCAGTGCGCGGCCAACGCACGTAAGGTCGCCTCGGACCCGAAGGCGGTCTACTACATGGGCGAGTTCAACTCGGGCTGCAGCGAGGTCTCGATCCCGATCCTCAACCAGGCGGGAATCCCGCAGGTGAGCCCGGCCAACACGTACGTCGGCCTGACCACCAACCTGCCGGGAAGCGCGCCGGGTGAGCCGCAGAAGTACTACCCGACGGGGAGCCGCACGTACCTGCGGATCGTGCCGATCGACTCGATCCAGGCCGCCGCGGACCTGATCGCGATGAAGAACGCGGGCTGCACGAAGGTCGCGGTCGCGAACGACAAGGAGGCATACGGCCAGGGTCTGGCGACGCTGCTCGGCCTCCAGAAGGGGTTCTATGGCGTCACGATCACCAGCAACACGGGGATCGACCCGACGGCGCCGAACTTCCGCTCGTACGCGGCGACGGTGAAATCCCAGGGAGCGGATTGCTTCTTCTTCGCTGGGATCGTCTCCAACGGGGCGGTGCAGATCGCCAAGGACGTCCACGCGGCGATCCCGACCGCCAAGGTGTTCGGCGGCGACGGCGTCTGCACGGACACGTTCACGAGCCAGGCGAAGGGCGGCGTTCCGGCGTCGCTGTATCCGCTGACTCAGTGCACTGTCGCCACCCAGGACCTGTCCGCCTACCCGGGTGGTAAGGCCTTCCTGGCGGCCTACAAGGCCAAGTACGGGGTCTCCAACCCAGACCCGTACGCGATCTACGGCTACGAGGTCATGCAGCTCGGGCTCCAGACGATCGCGAAACTGGGCGCGCAGGGCAACAGCAAGTCCGCTGTCCTGAAGGCGCTGTTCGCGACCACTGCCCGGCACTCGGTGCTCGGCACCTACGGGTTCGACAAGAACGGCGACACGACGTTGAAGGCGTACGGCCTGTACAAGGTCGGCTCCAACGGCGAGCCGGTGTTCCTCAAGTCGATCACCCCGAGCAAGACGGTCTGATCGGCCGCATCTAGAGGCTCATGGGAGGGGGGCGCAGTCGCGCCCCCCTCCTGCTTTCGTAGATACTCCCCACGCAACGTGGAAGCAGGCTCGCTCTCCCCAAGGATCCCGGCTCCGGCGATGCGTCCGATCACGTGGGCGCAGAGGTTCCTCGGACGTTGGGGTCTGATCGCGGCGCTCGCCGCGCTGCCGGTCTACTACCTGATCCACGACCTGACGACCGGCTATCAGGCCGCCGTGGTGAACGGGCACGCCGTGATCAACCACGACCTGACCCGGATCGGCCTGAACCTCGTCCAGGGGCTCTCGAACGGCTCGATCTGGGCGCTGATCGCGATCGGCTACACGCTCGTGTACGGGATCATCGAGCTGATCAACTTCGCCCACGGCGACGTGTTCATGATCGGCTCGTTCACGGCGGTCGGGTTGTATGGGACGTTCGGGCTCACCACCTCGACCGGCACCGTCGGGCTGATCTTCGGGCTGCTGGCGGTGCTGGTTGTGTCGATGATCGTGTGCGGGGCGCTCAACACGCTGATCGAGCGCGTCGGCTACAAGCCGCTGCGCGGCGCGCCGAAGCTCGCGCCGCTGATCACCGCGGTCGGGTTCTCGTTCATCCTCCAGAACGTCGGGCTGGTGTGGCGCGGCGGGTCGCCGGAGAGCGTGCCCGACCTGATCAACCAGGGCAAGACCGTGTTCCACATCTCGGCCCTGCCGATCCAGCGCGGCTACATCCTCGCGATCGGGGTGATGGTCCCGCTCGTGTTCGGGCTCAGCTGGTTCATCAACAGCACCCGGATGGGCCGCGCGATGCGCGCGACCGCTCAGGATCCGGAGGCGGCTCGGCTGATGGGCATCAACGTCAACCAGACGATCTCGCTGACATTCATGCTCGGCGGGATGCTGGCCGGGGCGGCGGGGCTCGTGTACGCCCTCTACCAGACGAACATCTGGTACTTCCAGGGGTTCAAGGCGGGGCTGATCGCGTTCACGGCGGCGGTGATGGGCGGGATCGGGAACGTCCGCGGCGCCGTGCTCGGCGGGCTGATCATCGGCGTGATCCAGTCGTTCTCCGACAACCGTCTCGCGGGTGGCGAATGGACCGAGGCGGTGGTGTTCGGCTACCTGATCCTGATCATGGTCCTGCGCCCGCGCGGCCTGCTCGGCGAGGAGACCAGGGAGGCCGGATGAGCGAGCCCGCTCAGGGGAACGGCCTCGGCGCCCCGGAAACCGGCTGGACCGAATTCCGCAAGCAGCTGCGCGAGTGGCGTGGGGCGGTCGACCGGCGGCTGCCGCCGTGGTGGCCGCGCGCGCTCGCGCTCGCGCTGATCGTGATCGGGATCGTGCTCCCGTTCGCGTTCGCCAAGGACAGCGGGTTCATGAACGCGACGATCATCGCGGTCGCCTACGTGGTGATGTCGCTGGGGCTGAACGTGGTCGTCGGGTTCGCCGGGCTGCTCGATCTCGGGTACGTGGCCTTCTACGCGCTCGGCGCCTACACGCTTGGCTGGTTCGGCTCGGACTTCTTCTTCAAGGCGAAGGTGCACGTGCTGGTGCACGGCGTCGCCGCCCAGGAGATCGGCATCCATCTCAACTTCCTGCTGATCCTGATCGCGGCGGCGGCGATCTGCGCGCTGGCCGGGATCGTGATCGGGCTCCCGACGCTGCGCCTGCGGGGCGACTACATCGCGATCGTGACGCTCGCGTTCGGGGAGATCATCGGGGTGGTCGCGGTCAACGGGACCGACGTCCACCTCGGCGGCGGGATGACGCTGACCGCGGGGAACTTCGGGATCAGCGCCGTCGACTCGCCTTATTTCCCGGTGATCGGGCAGTTCAACCTGTTGAACCTCAGACCCTGGTACTGGCTGATCTTCGCGATCATGCTGGTGGTCCTGTTCGTCAACCTGAGGCTCCGCGACTCACGGCTCGGCCGCGCCTGGATCGCGCTCCGCGAGGACGAGGTCGCGGCGGTGTCGATGGGGATCCCGTCGGTTCGCACGAAGCTGTCCGCCTACGCGATGGGCGCCGCGTTCGGCGGGCTGTCGGGGGCGTTCCTCGGCACCTACTTCACGACCGTGAACGCCGGCCAGTTCCAGTTCGGGTTCTCGATCTTCATCCTCGCGATGGTGATCATCGGCGGGCTCGGATCGATCTGGGGCGCGGTCGCGGGCGGACTGCTGCTCGGCTACATCAACTACTACCTGATCCCGGACGTGCTCAACACGCTGCCGAGCAAGCTGGGGCTGAACTTCCAGCTGGTCACGATCGAGATCGGGATCTACGGCTTCCTGCTGGTGCTCGTGATGGTGCTGCGCCCGCAGGGCCTGATTCCCGAGCGAAGACGCCGGCTCGAGCTGACCGCTGAAATCGCCGCCACCGACTCTGAGCTCGGGGAGCCGACCGGCGGGATCCAGACCACCGGAGAGGCGCCGTGACGAGCGGCGCCACCGCACCCGCGCCCGAGCGCCCGGCCGAGCCTGCCGCGGTGCTGCGCGTGCAGGGGCTGGTCAAGGAGTTCGGCGGCCTCGTCGCCGTCAACGACGTGTCGCTCGACGTGCCGGCGCGCTCGATCGTCTCGATCATCGGCCCCAACGGAGCCGGCAAGACGACGCTGTTCAACATGATGACCGGGCTCTATAAGCCGACCTCGGGCCGGCTCACGCTGGTCGATCGCAACATCACGCGTGCGCGACCGGATGTGATCACCAAGCTGGGGGTCGCGCGCACTTTCCAGAACATCCGCCTGTTCGGGGCGATGACCGCGGTCGAGAACGTCGTCGTCGGCCGTCATTCACGGATGCGGGCGGGGATCGTCGGCTCGGTGCTGCGGACGCCCCGGGTGCGCCGCGAGGAGCGCGACGTGCGCGAGCGCGCCCGCGAGCTGCTCGCCTACGTGGGGCTCCGAGACTCGGGGTTCGACCAGCTTGCGGTGCAGCTCTCCTACGGCGACCAGCGGCGCGTCGAGATCGCGCGGGCGCTCGCGAGCGACCCGGTGCTGCTGCTGCTCGACGAGCCGACCGCCGGCATGAACCCCCAGGAGTCGGAAGCGCTGACGAACTTCATGCGGCGGATGCGCGACGAGCTGAACCTCACGATCCTGCTGATCGAGCACGACATGAAGGTCGTGATGGGCGTGTCCGAGCGCGTCACGGTGCTCGACTACGGGATCAAGATCGCCGAGGGGCCGCCCGAGGAGGTGCGCGCGGACCCGCGCGTGATCGAGGCCTACCTGGGGGCGCCGAAATGAGCGACGCGTTGCTGCTGGAGGTCTCCGACATCCACGCCCACTACGGCGCGATTGAGGCGCTGAAGGGCGTCTCGCTGGAGGTCCGCGAGGGCGAGGTCGTGACCCTGATCGGGTCCAATGGCGCAGGCAAGTCGACGACCCTGCGGTCGATCTCGGGACTGACGCCGGCCAGCAGCGGCAAGGTCGTGTTCGACGGGACGGACATCACGTTGATCCCCGCGCACGACATCGTCGGCCGCGGGATCGCGCTTTCGCCCGAGGGGCGCCACGTGTTCCCGCGGATGACGGTGCGCGAGAACCTCGAGCTCGGGGCGCACATGCGCAAGCGCGAGCAGACCGCCGAGGACTTCGAGCGGGTGTTCGGGTTGTTCCCACGCCTGCAGGAGCGCGCCAAGCAGAAGGCCGGGACGATGTCCGGGGGCGAGCAGCAGATGCTCGCGATCGGCCGTGCGCTGATGGCCCGCCCGAAGCTGCTGATGCTCGACGAGCCGTCGATGGGGATTGCGCCGATCCTCGTGCAACGGATCTACGAGACGATCACCGAGATCAACAAGTCCGGCGTCGCGATCCTGCTCGTGGAGCAGAACGCCAACTACGCGCTCGACGTCTCCTCGCGCGGCTACGTGCTCGAGACCGGCCGCGTCGTGCTGAGCGGCGACTCCGCGCAACTCCGCGACGATCCCGAGGTCCAGAGGGCTTACCTGGGGACATGATCGTTCTGGCGAGCATCGGCGCGAAGGCGCTGTACCTGCTGTTCATCTGGCTCGCGTCGGCGGCCGCGGCGGCGTGGCTGTCGGAGCGCAAGGGCTACGGCGAGCGCGTCGGGCTCACGTTCGGGCTGATCCTGTCCGCGGTCGGGCTGCTGATCGTGCTGTTGCTACCCAGCCGCCCCGGCTCGAAGTGGAAGGTCGAGGGCTGGCTACCGAAGCGCCGGCCCCGCGCGGGCTAGGGCCTGCGCGATTCGCGCGACCACGGCGTACGGCTCGCGCTCCATCTGCAGCCAGGTGAGGTAGGAGACAGTCAGGCCGGCGGCGGTGAACATCGCGGCCTTCCGTGTATCGCGCTCGAGCGCGGCTTTTGTCAAGTGGTACCTGTGGCTCTGGACCTCGACCACGAGCCCCGCGTCGGGCCAGTAGAAGTCCGCCTCGAATCCGTGGATCCGGGCGTTCGTCAGCGGCTCGGGGAGCTGGGCGGCGCGGATCAGCGCTCGGAAGCGGCGCTCGGCCTCCGAGCGGGTAACGCCCGGCTCGCGGTACCGGTCGAGGATCGCGCGCAGGTTTGCGATGCCGCATCTGCCGTTCACCCTGGCGAGCGCCTGCCTGAGCTGGCGCTCAGAGGTGAGCTTCTGCGTGATCGCCTCCTCGACGGCGCGCTCGAGCGCGCGAAGCTCGACGGCTCCCGCGAGATCGAGCAGCGTCCGTAGCGGGGCGGTGACCGGCAGGCCGTCGACGATCCGGACCTCGGAGCGGTTGAGGCGGGTGGTGCGGTGGAGATGAACGGCGGTGGGGTGGGCGCCGTGGCGCGCTCGGATCGTCACGTGGATGCTCGTCTCGGTGTCCGGGATCAGCCCCAGCAGCCGCGCCGCGGTGTGGTGGCTGAGGACCGCGTGGGGCCCGCATGCGAGCAGCGCCTCGGTCTCTGCGCCTAGTGGCGCGGGGGCGTCGTGTCCGACCGCGTAAACGCCGCGGCGCTTGCGGATCAGGAACCGCTTGGCAGTGCGGCGGTCGACGGCGTCGTCGCTGATTCCTGCGGCGCGCAGCTGCCAGCGTGCAGCCCGACCGCGCTGGTGGTTCGCGATCGTCGCGATGCGCTCTTCGTTTGTGCCGTGCGCGCGGATTGGATGACGAACCCCCAGCACCTCCACGAGGTGTGTCGTGTTTGCCGCGCTAGACGCGGTCGCGACGACACGCGGTGCGTCCCGGGGAGTGGTCTGTCGTCCAAACCGCGCCATCTGACAGGTAGAGCGCGCAGCGACGCAACACCACCCTCACCGCCTGCTGTTTGAAACGAAGATGTTGCGGCTCCGCCGCGCGGCCCCCGACCGACGCCAACCCCGCGTGCCTACCGCCGCCCCAGAACCCCGAATTCCTCGGTCTGCGCGAACCCGAGCTCGGCGCCCGCCTCGGCCAGGCCGCTGGCGCGCGCCTGCTCGGCGACGGCCGCCGCCACAGCGGGGGCGACGTCACGGTTGAACACCGACGGGATGATGTAGTCCTCGCGAAGCTCGTCGTCGGTCACGATCGACGCGATCGCTGCCGCCGCAGCGGTCTTCATCTCCTCGGTGATCGCGGTCGCCCGGACGTCCAGCGCGCCTCGGAACACCCCGGGGAAGCACAGCACGTTGTTGATCTGGTTCGGGTAGTCAGAGCGGCCCGTGGCCATGATCCGCGCGTACGGCGCGGCCTCCTCGGGGGCGACCTCGGGGGTCGGGTTGGCCATCGCGAACACGATCGGGTCGGGATTCATCCGCGCGATCGCGCTCGCGTCGATCACCCGCGCGCCGGACAGCCCGATGAACAGGTCGGCGCCATCCAGCACCTCCGCGGGCGCGCCTGAAACCCGCTCGTGGTTGGTTGCCTCCGCCAGCGCGCGCTTGACCGGGTGCATCGTGCCGTCCAGGTAGTCGGCGCGCTCGGTGCTGAGGGCCCCCCGCGAGTCGACCCCGATGATGTACCGCGCGCCGGCCGACATCAGGATCTGCGCGACCGCCACGCCCGCGGCCCCCATCCCGACGATCACGATCCGCAGGTCGGCGATCGAACGCCCGGTCAGCCGCAACGCGTTCAGCAGCGCTGCCAGGACCACCACCGCCGTGCCGTGCTGGTCGTCGTGGAAGACCGGGATGTCGAGCGCGTCCTTGAGGCGGTTCTCGATCTCGAAGCAGCGCGGCGACGAGATGTCCTCCAGGTTCACACCTCCGAACCCGGGGGCAATCGCCCGCACGCACGCGACGATCTCGTCCGGGTCGCGCGTGTCGAGGCAGATCGGGAACGCGTCCACTCCGGCGAACTCCTTGAACAGCATCGCCTTGCCCTCCATCACGGGCATCGCCGCTCGCGGGCCAATGTCGCCAAGCCCGAGAACCGCCGTTCCATCGGAGACGACGGCGACGGTGTTCCGCTTGATCGTGTACTGGAACGCCTTGTCGGGATCGTCGCGGATCACGTCGCACACGCGCGCGACGCCCGGGGTGTAGGCCATCGACAGGTCGTCGCGGGTCTTGAGCGGGTTCTTGTTCTGCAGCTCGATCTTGCCGCCGACGTGCATCTGCAGCGTGCGGTCGGTCGCGTCGAGGACGCGCGCCCCGTCGAGCGCGTCGACGGCCGCCCTGAGCTTCGGCCATTCGGAGGCGTCGGCGGTGTCGACGGTGATGTCGCGGACCGTGTGGTCGCTCTCGACCTGCACCAGGTCGACGGCGCCGATTGTGCCCCCCGCGGACCCGATCGCGCTCGCGACCTGGCCGAGCATCCCAGGCTGGTGGGCGATCTCGACGCGGAGCGTGACGCTGTATTGGGCGCTCGGTGTTCCCGGCATGACGCGAGATAGCCTGCCATATAAAGGACACAACGATGCCTGACGAGCTCTTCCTGATCGATGGCAACAGCCTCGCCTACCGGGCGTTCTTCGCGCTGCCCGAGTCGATCGCGACCTCCACGGGGGTGCCGACGAACGCGATCTTCGGGTTCGCGTCGATGCTCGTGAAGATCCTCACCGACTACGGGCCGAAGGCGACGGTCGTGGTCTGGGACGCCGGCGACACCGGGCGCAAGCAGCTGTACGCCGAGTACAAGGCTCAGCGAACCAGCCGTCCGGACCTGCTCAAGGAGCAGTGGCCCGCGCTGGAGCCGCTGGTCGAGGCGTTCGGCTACAAGAACCTGCGGGTCGAGGGCTTCGAGGCCGACGACGTGATCGCGTCGATCGTCGAGCGCGCCCGCCACGAGCAGCCGCCGATCCCGGTGATGGTGGTGACCGGAGACCGCGACGCCTACCAGCTTGTCGACGACGGCACGGTCCGGATCATGACCACCTCACGGGGGATCACCGATACGCGCGTGTACGACCGCGACGGTGTGATCGACCGCTACGGGATCCCGCCGGAGCTGGTCCCCGACTTCATCGGCCTGAAGGGCGACACCAGCGACAACATCCCCGGCGTCCCCGGGATCGGCGACAAGACCGCGGCCGAGCTGCTGCAGCGATTCGGCTCGCTCGAGAGCGTGCTCGGCAACATCGACGAGGTCAGCGGCGCGAAGCGCAAGCAGAACCTGATCGAGCATGCCGACGCAGCCCGCATCTCCAAGCAGCTCGCGACCGCCAAGCGCGACATCCCGGTCGAGCTCGACCTCACGACCTACACCTCTACCGAGCCTGACCGCTCGAAGCTCCGCGAGACGTTCCGCGAGTACGAGCTGCGCGAGCCGCTCCGCCGCCTCGAGGAGGCGCTCGGGTCGGCGGACGCCGCTGCACCCGCGCCGACCGGCGAGCACCAGCTCACGGCCGCCGTCAGGGAGGCGCCGATCGGGCAGCTCGAGCGGCTCCCCAGCACCGAGGTGGCGCTCGCGGTGCGCGCGCCCGAGGCGGGGGAGGGGGAGCTGTTCGCGGCCGGGTCGTACCGGTTCGGGGTGCTCTCGGGCAGCCGCGAGGTGATCGTCGGCGAGGCCGAGCGCCCAGAGCAGCTGGTCGCGGCGATCGGCGGGCGGCCGGTGGCCGCCCACGACGCGAAGTCGCTCGGTGAGGTGCCCGCGAAGCTGGCCCACGACACCGAGATCGGCGCGTACCTGCTCGAGCCGGCCCGCCGGGCGTATCCGTTCCGGGAGCTGACCGAGGAACGCGGGTTCGCAACCGATATCGAGGACCCGGCCGGCGCCGACGCGGTGCTGGTCCGCGCGCTCACCGACTGGCAGCGCGAGCAGATCGCCGACCGCGGCCTCACCGGCCTGATGGACGACGTCGAGCTGCCGCTGGTGCGGGTCCTCCGGGACATGGAGAAGGCGGGGCTGAAGCTCGACACCGAGCGCCTCAGGGAAATCTCGAACCGCGTGAAGGCCGAAGCCGACGCGCTCGAGCGCGAGATCTTCGAGATGTGCGGTGTCGAGTTCACGCTCGCCTCGCCGCAGCAGCTGGGCGAGGTGCTGTTCGAACGGCTCGGCCTGACCCGCAAACGGCGCGGGAAGACGGGCTACTCGACCGACGCGCGGGTGCTGCAGGCGATCCGCGACGAGCATCCGGTGATCCCGAAGATCGAGCGGTGGCGCGAGCTCAACCAGCTCGCCAAGACGTATCTCGATGCGCTGCCGGCGCTGATCGCCGCCGACGGCCGGATCCACACCACGTTCAACCAGACCGCTGCGACCACCGGGCGGCTGTCATCGAACAACCCCAACCTCCAGAACATCCCGATCCGGACCGAGCTGGGCCGGGAGATTCGCTCGTGCTTCGTAGCCGAACCGGGCAATCTGCTCGTCTCGGCGGACTATTCGCAGGTCGAGCTGCGCTTGCTGGCGCGCATTGCCGGTGAAGATGTGCTCAAGGAGATCTTCCGAAAAGGCGAGGATGTGCACACCGCAACGGCCTGTCGTGTGTTTGGGGTGACACCGGACAAGATCGATCCGGGGATGCGATCGAAGGCGAAGATGATCAACTACGGAATCGTCTATGGACTCTCGGCTTGGGGCATGGCCGACCGGCTCGACATCCCCCAGGAGGAGGCCGACGAGTTCATCCAGCGGTACCTGGCCGGGTTTCCGGCGGTGGCGCAGTGGATCGAGCAGACGATCGAGCAGGCGACCGAGAAGGGCTACGTGTCGACCCTGTTCGGGCGCCGGCGCCAGGTCCCGGAGCTGCGCTCCAGGCGCTGGGAGATGCGCCGGCAGGGCGAGCGGTTCGCGGTCAACATGGTGATCCAGGGGACCGCCGCCGACATCATGAAGGTGGCGATGGTCCGCAGCGACGAGGCGCTCAAGGAAGCCGGTGTCCGGTCGCGGATGATCCTCCAGATCCACGACGAGCTGCTGTTCGAGGGGCCCGAGCCGGAAGCCGAGCGCGTGGCGCGGATCGCGCGTGAGCAGATGGGCGCCGCGTTCGAGATGGACCCGCCGCTCGCGGTCGATGTCGGGGCCGGGCCGGACTGGCTGGCGGCGAAATGACGCGAGCGCTGCTGGTGGTGGCCCTGCTCGGCGCGCTGCTGGCGTCCGCACCGGCGGCGAGCGCGCACCCGGTCGCCGGAGTGGTCCCCGACGTCCCGAGCGCCCACATCGCCGTGTCCCGCCCGCTCGCGTACCGCGCCAACCTCCCGTACGGCGGCGGCCCGGTGCTGCACTCGAACCGCACGCACCTGATCTTCTGGCAGCCGTCCGGATCGGGGCTCAAGTTCGACCCCGGCTACGAGGCCCTGATCGAGCAGTTCCTGCAGCGGGTCGCGGCCGACAGCCACAACCCCGGCAACGAGTACGGGCTCACCGGCCAGTACGCCGACTCTCAGGGCCCGGCCGCATACACATCCACTTATGACGGCGCGACGGTCGACACCGACCGGCTTCCGCCCAGGGGCTGCGACGAGCCGCTGATCACGGGCCCCGGGTGGACGGTGTGCGTGAACGACCGGCAGCTCCAGGCTGAGATCAAGCACGTGATCCACGCGAACCACCTTCCGACCGGCTCTACCGACGTGTACTTCATGGTCACCCCCAAGGGCCTGGGCAGCTGCACCGACACCAGCTCCACGAGCTGCGCGCTGGGTGGGGCGGCGGGCGGCTACTGCGGTTACCACTCGCAGTCCTCGGACGGCAGCGTGCTGTACGCGGTGATCCCCTACAACGCGGTGGCGGGCCACTGCGAGTCCGACAATCCCCGCCCCAACGCCAGCACCGCCGACCCGACGCTGTCCACGCTCAGCCACGAGCACGCGGAGATGGTCACCGACCCCTCCGGCGACGCCTGGATCGACGCCTCCGGAAACGAGGCCGCCGACATGTGCATCACGAGCTTCGGCCCGTCGATCGGGGGCTCCGGATCGCGGGCGTGGAACGAGAAGATCCACGGAGGCCACTACTACCTCCAGGAGCTGTGGAGCAATGCCGACGGTGGCTGCCGGCCCCGGGCCAGGCCGGCGAGCATCGCGTTCTCCTCATCGGCGCCGCCCGGGTCGCCGCTGTCGCTGACGTTCTCGGCGCGCGGCCGCGGCGCGCACGGTCCGATCGTCTCCTACACGTGGTTCTTCGGCGACGGTCGGAGCGGCCACGGCACCAAGGTCACGCACCGCTACCAGCACGCCGGCCGCGACCGCGTCGTGCTCCGCGCGACCGACAACTGGCAGAACTGGACCTACGACGCCGAGACGCTGACCGTCGGCCGCCGCGGGCGCCCCGCCGCCGACGCGAACTCTGGGTCGGCGACCCGGAGGTAGTGGCCGAACGCCCAGTCGATGAACCGCTTGCGCTCGATCGCGCGCAGCGAGGTCGCTAGCACGCGCGGGGCGACCCTCGGGATCAGCCGCTGCATCCGCAGCATCCAGCGAAACGGCCTGGCGTGGCTCGCGGAGAAGGCGTGGTAGCGCTGCAGGGCGCGCTCGCGCGACTGGCTGCCGTCGAGCACGCCGGCGAGCTCGCGCCCGCAGGCAAGGCCGAAGTACAACGCGGTCCGGATCCCCTCGGCGGTCAGCGGCAGGCAGTGGCCCGCCGAGTCGCCGACGAACAACACACCGTCCTCGGTCGCGTCGCGCAGCGCGTGCGGAATCCAGTTGCCCTGGTAGCGGACCCGGTCGGCGCCCAGGTCATGCGCGAGCCGCTCGGTCGGCTCGCGGACGTGGAAGCGGGGGTCGAACGAGCCGACGCCGATCCGCATCTCGTCGCCGGCGGGAAAGCTCCACCCGTAGCCGGCCGGCACGTAGGCGCGGTCGATCCACACCTCGAGGTGCTCGCCGGTCCCGAACGGGTGCACCTCGAGGCCACGCGAAAGGAGTGCGTCCGGCGGCTGAATGTTCGCGCCCGCGCCGAGCACCCGGCGCCACCCGAGCGCGTCGACGATCAGCGGGCTGCGGATGTCGCCGCGATCGGTGTGCACCGTGCTCCCGGTGCGACCGTCGACCTTGGCCGTCTCGAACTCGAACGGCCGGCCCTGCTCGGCCAGCAGCTCGCACAGCGTCCGGTAGTCGAACGTCGAGAACGTCCACGGCAGGTCGTAGCGGACGGTCGCGTGCGGCGTATGAATCACGAGCTCCGGGAACGTCTGCTGCAGCGACTCCTCGAGCTCGAGCGCCCGCAGCCAGCCGGTGGGGATCCCACACGCCGACGTCTGGCGCTCGCCGATCTCGTAGCGGTCGATGATGAGCACATCGGCGCCGCTGCGCGCGAGCTCGCGCGCAACCGCCAGACCCGCGAAGCTAGCTCCGCAAATCAGCACATCGCAGTCGCGGCTGAGTGCGGTTCGCTCCGCGCCGCGCTTGGTGGCTCTCCGGGGCACGTTGGGAATTGATGATACGGAGGGGCCAATCAGCCCGAGGGCGGCTATCCTCGCGAGTCACATGTCCACTACAACTCCATTGATGCCCGAAACCGAACTGCCTGGCGCCAAGGTCGTCGAGGGCTCGGGCGGCCTGCTGCTCGAGGTCGACGGCAAGGTCGTCCCCAACTACGACGCCACGATCCACCCCTTCCAGGAGGGGGACGTCGTCACCGGTCACGTCGTCCGGATCGACAACGACGAGGTGCTGGTCGACATCGGCTACAAGTCCGAGGGCGTCATCCCCGCGAACGAGCTCTCGATCCGCAAGTCGGTCGACCCCGGCGAGGAGGTCTCGCTCGGCGAGGAGGTCGACGCGCTGGTCCTCACCAAGGAGGACCAGGACGGCAGGCTGATCCTTTCGAAGAAGCGCGCCCGGTTCGAGCGTGCGTGGCGCCGGATCGAGGCCGCCGCCGAGTCGGGCGAGCCCGTGACCGGCACCGTGATCGAGGTCGTCAAGGGCGGCCTGATCATCGACCTCGGCGTGCGCGGCTTCCTGCCCGCGTCGCTGGTCGACATCCGCCGCGTCCCGAACCTCGACGAGTACATGGGCCAGGCGATCGAGTGCAAGGTGATCGAGCTCAACCGCTCGCGCAACAACGTCGTGCTGTCGCGCCGCGCGGTGCTCGAGGAGCAGCGCAAGGAGGATCGCGAGCGGATCCTTGATCGGCTCCAGCCCGCCCAGGTGGTCGAGGGCACGATCTCGAACATCGTCGACTTCGGCGCGTTCGTCGACCTCGACGGGATCGACGGGCTGATCCACATCTCCGAGCTTTCCTGGTCGCACGTTAATCACCCGAGTGAAATCCTCAACATCGGCGACAAGGTCACGGTCAAGGTGCTCGACATCGACCGCGACCGCCAGCGCATCTCGCTGGGCCTCAAGCAGACCCAGGAGGACCCGTGGCAGCGGGTCGTCGACACCTACAACATCGGCGACGAGCTCGAAGGCACCGTCACGAAGGTGGTCACGTTCGGGGCGTTCGTCGAGATCCTCGACGGCGTCGAGGGACTCGTCCACATCTCCGAGCTCGCCCAGCACCACGTCGAGAACCCCCGCGAGATCATCCAGCCGGGCGACCAGGTGCGCGTCAAGATCCTCGAGATCGACTCCGAGCGGCGGAGGCTGTCGCTGTCGGTCAAGCGGGTCGAGGGGCAGGAGCTTCCCGTGCGGCCGATCGAGCCGCCCGCCTCGGACGAGGGTGCGGGCGACCTCGACAACGTGCCTGAGCTTGGGTTGTCCGAAGACGTGTTTGCGGCTGAGGATTCCGCCCCCGCCTCGGCCGCTACCGAGGTTGAGGACGGTGCGGATGCTGTCGATGCGCGAGCCGATGCGGAGGCGGAGCCCTCAGTCGCTGAGGTGCCCGCCGACGTTGCCGAGCCGCCGGCGGCCGAGGCCGCCGCTCCGGCTATGGAGGTCGCTCCCGCTCCGGAGGCTCCTGCTGAGGAGGAGCAGCAGGCCGAGGAGCCGCAGCAGGCGGAGGAGCCGCAGGCGGAGGAGCCGGCGGCTGAGGAGCCTCAGGCCGCACAGCCTCAGGGCGACGTGGAGGGCGAGTCGGCATAGGAGTCCCGTTCGTGGGGCTCACCGGTGGGATCGGGGCCGGGAAGTCGACGGCGCTCGAGGCGCTCGAGGCGCTCGGAGCGGCGACGCTGTCGACGGACGCGGTCGTACACGGGCTGTACGAGGATGCGGAGGTGGTCGACGCGGTGCGCACGCGATTCGGCGACGCGGTCGCCCCCGGAGGGGTCGTTGATCGTGGGGCGATCGCGAAGGCCGCGTTCGCGACCGGCGAGGACCGCGCCTGGCTCGAGGGGCTGCTGTGGCCGCGCGTCGGGGCGCGGATGGTGGCCTGGCGCGAGCAGCTCGAGCGCGAGGTCCCGCCGCCCCGAGCCGCGATCGTCGAGGTGCCGCTGCTGTTCGAGTCGGGGATGGGCGACGCGTTCGACGCGACGATCGCGGTGATCGCCGACGAGGACGTCCGCGCCGCGCGCGCCGGCGCGCGCGGTCACGAGGCGCTCGACGCGCGCGGTGCGCGCCAGCTCTCGCAGGAGGAAAAGGCGCAACGTGCGACGTACGTCGCGGTTAACGATGGCAGCGTCGACGACTTGAAGGCGAAGCTGTCGGCGATCCTTGAGATGCTTGACAGATGACTCCGCCCGCCGTCACAGTCAGTCAATCCAGGGCCCGGAGCAGAGCGGCGGGCCGCCGGCGCCGGGCGATGTTCGCGACGATCGCGACCGTCGGGCTGCTGTCCGTCGTGATCGTGCTCGCCCTGCCGCTGTTCCGCAAGGCGGTGATCGACATCGGGGGGCTGCCGATCGCCTACTCCGACGTGATTCGCCAGCAGGCCGCCGAGAAGCACCTAGACCCGGCGCTGATCGCGGCGGTGATCTATGCCGAGACGAAGTTCGACCCGCGCCCGTCGTCGGCCGGCGCGGAGGGGCTGATGCAGATCCTGCCGCAGACCGCCGTGTTCCTCGCGCACCGCTCCGGCGCGACCACCTTCCACGTCTCCGACCTCGGGACGCCCGAGGTCAACATCGCGTACGGCAGTTACTACCTGCGCTACCTGCTCGACGAGTACCACGGCTCGGAGATGCTCGCGCTGGCCGCGTACAACGGCGGCGAGACGAACGTCAATCGCTGGCTCGCGACCGCCCACGACCAGGGCACCGCGCTGACGGTCTCCGCGATCCCGTTCCCGCAGACGCGTGCGTACGTCGAGAAGGTCATGAGTGCGCAGCAGCAGTACCGAAGCACGTACGCGTCGCAGCTCGGCTACGGCTCTCAGTAGAGCCGGCGCGGGCGCCCGGCGTGCTCGGTGGCGGCGAGCACGTCCGCGATCCGATCGGCGTCGCCGGCCGTCAGCGTCGAGCTCGTGATCCGGATCCCGGGCGGCGTGTTGATCCGGAACCGCTCGCCGGCCATCACCAGGTAGCCGGCCTCGAGCAGCGCCCCGACCGCGCGCGCCTCCTCGCGGACCGGAACCCAGACGTTGAGTCCCGAGCGTCCGTGCGCCGGAATGCCACGGTCCGCCAGCGCCGCGACCAATCCCTCGCGGCGCAGCCGGTACACGTCCTCGGCGCGCCGGGAGGTCGCCTCGAAGTCCGGCGCGGCCAGCAGCTGGAACACGATCCCCTGGAGCACGTGGCTGACCCAGCGGGGGCCGAGCGCCTGCCGGCCCTCGACGCGGGCGATCGTCGTCTCGTCGCCGGCCGTCAGCGCCAGCCGCAGGTCCGGATGCAGCACCTTCGATGTCGATCGGATCACCGCCCAGTGGCGGGCTGCGGGGGTCACGAGCGTCGAGAACGGCGCGCCGGACACGAGCCCGGCGTGATCGTCCTCGACGAGCAGCACGTCGGGACGTTGCTCGAGCAGCGACCGGAGCGCCGCCTCGCGGTCGGCGTCCATCGCGGCGCCGAGCGGGTTCTGGGCGCGGGGGACCAGCACGACCGCATCGACTCCCTGCTCGAGCGCGGTCTCGAACGGGGCCGGCAGCAGCCCGTGCTCGTCGACGGGGACGGGCACTCCCACCAGGCCGAGCGCGCCGAGAATGTCCCGCAGCGAGATGTACGCCGGGTCGTCGATTAGCACGCGGTCGCCGGGGCGCAGATGGGCCTGGAGGATCCGCTCGACGGCGTCGAACGCCCCCGAGGTGACCGTGATCCAGTCGGTGGGCAGTCCGTCGCGGCCGAACCACTCGGCGGCGAGCGCAAGCAGCTCCGGGTCGGCGTGCCCGAGCCGGCTGACGCGCAGCTTCGCCTCGAGGTCGACCCGCTCGAGCGCCGGCCGGACCGGGGGAAGCAGCTCGGGGTCGGGAAGTCCGATCGTCAGGTCCCGGACTCCGGGCGGCGGGCTCGGGGCGAGGGTCCCCTGCCGAGCGCGCTCGGGCGCGAGCAGCGGGGGACGGTCCGCGACGCGGGTGCCGCGTCGCCCGTCGGCGATCACCAGCCCGCGCTCACGGAGGATCCGGTATCCGGAGTTGACGGTCGCAGGGGAGGTGCCGAGCCGCTCGGCGAGCGCGCGGACCGTCGGCAGCTGATCGCCGGTCCCGAGCAGGCCCCCGCGGATCGACGCTTCGACGCTGGAAGCGATCTCGCGGGCCGTCCGCCCGCCGATCTGGTATTGTGCTAGATCAAGCATGATTTTGTACTATAACAAATGTATGCCACGGCTGGGAGCGCTGTGAGCGTGGCCCCGCCGCAGACCACGGTCCGGCGCCACCCCGAGCGCGCCGCATACGACCGCGACACGATCGACGCGATCCTCGACGAAGGACTGGTCGGGCACCTCGGGTTCGTCGCGGACGAGCGGCCCTACGTGATTCCGATGCTGTACGCGCGAGACGGCGACACGCTGTATCTCCACGGTGCGCCGGCGAGCCGGCTGCTGGGGACGCTGGCCGACGGCGTCCGGTTCTGCTTCACGGTGACGCTCGTCGACGGCCTTGTGCTGGCCCGGTCGGCGTTTCATCACTCGCTCAACTACCGCTCGGTGGTGGTGCACGGGGAGGCGCGGGCGATCACCGACCGCGACGAGAAGCTCGCGGCGCTCGCGGCGCTCGTCGAGCAGGTGGTTCCGGGGCGCGGCGAGGAGGCCCGCCCACCGAGCACCGCCGAGCTGAAGGTCACCGAGGTGATCGCGCTCGAGCTGCACGACGCGTCGGCGAAGGTGCGCACCGGCCCGCCGGTCGACAGCCGCCCGGACCTGGCGCTGCCGGTGTGGGCTGGGGAGCTGCCGCTCGTGTTGCGGGCGGGTGAGCCGGTCCCCGACGCGCACTGCTCGGTGCCCGAGCCCGCCGGGCTCCGGTCCTACCGCCGCGGCGATGGGTAACGAGTCGCAGGTCACACTCCGGTTCGCGTTCGGAGACGACGCGCAAGCGCTCACCCGGCTCGCGGCGCTCGATTCGTCCGAGCCGCCGGCGTCGCCGGTGTTGCTCGCGGAGGTCTGGGACGAGTTGCGGGCGGCGCTGTCGCTCGCCGACGGGTCGGTGGTCGCCGACCCGTTTCACCCGACGGTCGCGCTCGTCGAGCTGCTGCGGGCTCGCGCCAAACAGCTGACCCGACCCGACCGGCCGCGCCGGCTCCGCGGCGTCGCGCGGCTCAGCTCGCGGTCGGCGCGTAGCTGACCGGCCGGCCGGCCGTTCAAATCCGCGTGGACGCCCCGCTACGCTCGGACCGTGCCCAAGTTCGAGCTCGACGCCGCCTTCACGCCGACCGCCGATCAGCCCGCGGCGATCGAGTCGCTGGCCGACGGCGTCGGTTCGGGCGAGCGGTCCATGACGCTGCTCGGCGCGACCGGGACCGGCAAGACGATGACGATGGCGGGCGTGGTCGAGGCGGTGCAGAAGCCGGCGCTCGTGATCGCCCACAACAAGACGCTCGCCGCGCAGCTGTGCAACGAGTTTCGCACCTACTTCCCGAACAACGCGGTCGAGTACTTCGTCTCCTACTACGACTACTACCAGCCCGAGGCGTACGTCCCGAGCAAGGACCTGTACATCGAGAAGGACTCGGCGATCAACCAGGAGATCGACCGGCTCCGCCACTCGGCGACCGCGGCGCTGTTCGCGCGCCGCGACGTGCTGATCGTCGCGAGCGTGTCCTGCATCTACGGTCTCGGCTCGCCCGAGGTGTACGACGAGAACCTGCAGACGCTGCGGAAGGGGGAGATGGTCGATCGCGACAAGCTGCTTCGCAAGCTCGTCTCGATCCAGTACACCCGCAACGACACCGCACTCGCCCGCGGCACGTTCCGGGTCCGCGGCGAGACGCTCGAGGTGTTCCCCGCGTACGCCGAAACGGCCTACCGCGTGGTCCTGTTCGGCGACGAGGTCGAGCTGCTCCAGGAGTTCGACCCGCTGACCGGTGAGGTGCTCCAGGACGACCTCGAGCACGTCGGGATCTGGCCGGCGTCGCACTACAACGTCCGCGAGGGGATGATCGAGGACGCCGTCAGCGAAATCGGCCGGGAGCTGAACGAGCGCTGCGCCGAGCTCGAGGCGCAGGGGAAGCTGCTCGAGTCCCACCGCCTGCGGCAGCGCACCCAGTACGACATGGAGATGCTGCGCGAGCTCGGGTTCTGCTCGGGGATCGAGAACTACTCGCGGATCCTCGACGGTCGCCGGCCCGGCGACCGTCCCTACTGCCTGCTCGACTATTTCCCCGAGGACTTCATCTGCTTCATCGACGAGTCCCATCAGACGGTCCCCCAGATCGGGGGGATGTACGAGGGCGACCGGTCGCGCAAGCAGACGCTCGTCGACTACGGCTTCCGGCTGCCGAGCGCGCTCGACAACCGGCCGCAGACCTTCCAGGAGTTCCTCTCGATCACCCCGCAGATGGTGTTCGTGAGCGCCACTCCCGGCGAGTACGAGCGCTCTCAGTCCAAGCGGATCGTCGAGCAGATCGTCCGCCCCACCGGGATCGTCGATCCCGAGGTCGAGGTCCGCGAGACTCGCAACCAGATCGACGACCTGATGAACGAGATCCGCGAGCGGGCCGATCGCGACGAGCGCACGCTGGTCACCACGCTGACCAAGAAGATGGCCGAGGATCTGACCGACTACCTGCTCGAGATGGGGTTCAAGGTGCGGTACCTGCACTCGGAGATCGACACGCTCGAGCGGATCCAGATCATCCGCGAGCTGCGGCTCGGCCAGTTCGACGTGCTGGTCGGCGTGAACCTGCTTCGCGAGGGGCTCGATCTCCCCGAGGTGTCGCTGGTCGGGATCCTCGACGCCGACAAGGAGGGTTTCCTGCGCGGTGAGACGTCGCTGATCCAGACGATCGGCCGCGCGGCGCGGAACGTCGGCGGCAAGGTGCTGATGTACGCGGACAAGGAGACCGCCGCGATGCGCGCCGCGATCGAGGAGACCGACCGGCGCAGGGAGATCCAGCGCGAGTACAACGAAGCCCACGGCGTCACCCCCGAGACGATCGTCAAGGGGATCTCCGACATCGCCGAGTTCCTGATGTCGGAGTCGAAGGTCCCGCGGTCGCGCCGCCGCCGGCGGGCCGCGGCGGCCGAGGGGATGCCTCCCGCCGAGATCGAGAAGACGATCGTCGAGCTCGAGGAGGAGATGCTCCAGGCCGCCGAGGAGCTGCGGTTCGAGTACGCGGCAAAGCTCCGCGACGAGATCCGCGACCTCAAGCGCGAGCTCGACCAGGCGATCGCCGAAGGAAGGGCTGCGCCTCTCGGATAGCCGGCGTTGTTGAGGTACGCTGCGCGCGAATCCCCCCGAACCGGAGGTGAGCCGCCGTGGCGCTGGACCGACAGACCATCGAGAAGAAGGACTTCCCCATCGGCCGCCGCGGCTACGACCCGGAGGCCGTCGATGCGCATCTGAGCGGGCTCGCCGATCGGCTCGAGCAGCTCGAAGGCTCCCCGGGGAGCACCGAGTCGCTCGCCGTCACCGCCAGCGAGCAGGTGCGGGCGATCGTCGAGGTGGCCGAGACGAGCGCCGCGCAGATCCGCTCCGATGCTCAGCGCGACGCCAAGAAGGTCCTCGCCGACGCCCGCAAGGAGATGAGGTCGGCACGGGACGCGGCCGCTCGCGAGGCGGCCGAGCACGTGGCGAAGGTTTCGCAGTCGGCTGCGGCGATGGTCGAGCGGATCGACGCGATGGAGCAGGAGGCGAACGCGCTGATGGCGTCGCTGCGCACCGGCGCCGACCGCCTCGGCGCCGACCTTCGCCTGCTCGAGGCCAACCTGGACGAGATGAACACCGAGATTGCGCCGCCCGGCGATGAGCCCGAGGAGCTGGAAGAGCCTGAGCTCGTGGTCGCCGCCGTGGTCGTCGAGGAGGAATACGACGACGAGCCCGAGGTCGACGACGAGCACGTGTCCGCGGAGCAGGAGCCGGGCCTGGCGGCCGCCGGCGAGCCCACAGAGCTTGCGGCGGAGGACGACGCTGCGCCCGCGGCCACCGCCGCCGGAGATGTCGACGACCTGGAGGGCGCGAGGCTGATCGCGCTCAACATGGCCCTGAACGGCAACTCCCGTGAGGACATCGACAAGTACCTCGCGGAGAACTTCGACCTCGCGGATCGCGAGGGGCTGCTCGACGAGGTGTACGCGTCAGTCGAAGGGTAGGGGCGTGGGGGCTACGGGCGCGCCTCCAAGACCAGGTTCATCGGCGTCTCCGCCGCCCGGCGCAAGCGGCTGAACCCGGCCTCCTCCAACACCGCGCGGAGCCGCGCCTCACCCGCCTGGGCGCCCAGCCCGAGCCCGACCTCTTGGGAGAGCGAGTTCGGAGTGCAGACGACACTCGACGCGGTGTACAGCAGGGCCGCCATCGGGTTGCCCTCGAGGTTCGTGGCTCGCCCATCGAGCGCGAACGGCTCAACCAGCAGCACGGTTCCGTCCGGGTCGAGCCGCTCCCGAGCATAGGCGGCCACACCGACCGGATCGCCCATGTCGTGCAGGCAGTCGAAGAAGCAGATCAGGTCGTAGGTGCCGGGGTAATCCTTCGCTGCGGCCACGTCGAACCTCGTCCGCTCTCCGACCCCGGCCTCCGCCGCCCGCTCCCGGGCGGTCTCGATTGAGGGCGCGTGGTAATCGAACCCAGCAAACGACGAATTCGGGTAGGCCTCGGCCATCACGACGACCGACGCCCCGTGCCCGCAGCCGATGTCCGCGACGCGAGCGCCGGACTCGAGCTTCTCCTGGACGCCGTCGAGCGCCGGGATCCACGCGCCCGGCAGATACGTGCGGTAGCCGGTGCGGAAGAACCACTCAGTGCCCTTGAACAGGCACGCGTCGTGATCGCCCCACGCGAGCGCGCCGTCCCCCATGTAGGCCTTCTTCAGCTTCTCCATGTCCTTGAACATCGATCCGATCGCGTTCATCGCCCGGGCGGTGAACACCGGGGAGCCGTCGTCCGCCAGCGCCATCGCGGCCTCGGGGCTGATCGAGTACTGATCCCCGTCGGCGTCGTAGTCGATCAACCCTGCGGCGACCTGGCTGTCCAGCCACTCACGGGTGAGCCGTGGATTGGTTCCGGCCTGACCGGCCAGCTCGTCGGCGGTCCGGGGGCCGTCGCTCGCAAGCGCCGAGTACAGGCCCAGCTCGTCGCCGAGCCAGATTCCGAGACAGGCAGCGCTACCGGTCATGAGCCCGACCATGCGGCCCATGAACGCTTCGAGCTTGGCCTCGTCGATCGGTGGTGCGCTCACCGCAAACCTCCTCTGTAGAACACCTCTTCCCAATGTGCATGCCTACCGGGTGAGGTCTCCGGGGTCAAGGCGGGCGGACGGACGTCCGGTGCTCGGCTTGGGGTCCGCACCGCCGACGCGGCGAGAGGAGGAATACGACGACGAGCCCGAGCTCGACGACGAGCAGGGCTACTCTCCCGTCGCGTTCGAGGACGGGCACTTCGAGCTGACCGTCACCTGCACGAGCTCGACCGACCGCGACCAGATCGCGTACGCCAACGATTCGGTGGAGGACGTGTTCCTGTTCCCCTGGTGCGCATAGCGTCCCGGGGGAACGTCTGTTCGCCAGTCTAGACTGAGTTATGTGAATCAGCTGGTCGTCTCGGGCGCGCGGGAGCACAACCTCAAGGACGTGACGCTCGCGATCCCGCGCGGGTCGTTGACGGTGATCACCGGCCTGTCCGGGTCGGGGAAGTCGTCGCTGGCGTTCGACACGATCTACGCCGAGGGGCAGCGCCGGTACGTCGAGTCGCTGTCGGCCTATGCGCGCCAGTTCCTCGGGCAGATGGACAAGCCCGACGTGGACTCGATCGAGGGGCTGTCGCCTGCGATCTCGATCGATCAGAAGACGACCTCGCGAAACCCGCGGTCGACGGTCGGCACGGTCACCGAGATCTACGACTACCTGCGGCTGCTGTGGGCGCGGATCGGGCATCCCCATTGCCACGTCTGCGGCCGCCCGATCAGCGGACAGTCGGCCGAGCAGATCATCGACCAGGTGATGGAGCTGCCGGCGGGCACCCGATTCATGGTCCTCGCGCCGATCGTGCGCGGCCGCAAGGGCGAGTACGGCAAGCAGCTCGAGGAGCTCCGGGCCGAGGGCTTCAGCCGCGTGAAGGTCGACGGAGAGCTCCGCCGGCTCGACGAGCAGATCGTGCTCGACAAGAAGTACAAGCACGACATCGCGGTGATCGTCGATCGGCTGGTGATGAAGGAGGAACTCCGCAAGCGGCTGGCCGACTCGATCGAGACGGCCGTGTCGCTGGCCGACGGGCTGGTCGAGGTCGAGCTGGTCGACAGCGACGAGATCCAGACCTACTCGGAGAAGTTCGCGTGCACCGTGCACGGGCCGAGCCTGGTCGAGCTCGAGCCGCGGATCTTCAGCTTCAACTCCCCGCACGGCGCCTGCCCGCGGTGCACCGGGCTCGGTTCGCAGATGGAGATCGACCCAGAGCTGGTCGTCCCCGACCCCAGCCTGTCGATCGGAGAGGGGGCGATCGCGCCGTGGGCGCAGAGCGCGTCCGACTATTACGAGCAGCTGATTCAGGCGATCGCCGAGCGCTACGAGGTCGACCTCGACACACCCTGGGAGGACCTGCCCTCGTCCTCGCACGAGTTCTTCCTGTACGGCACCAACGGCGACCGGATCCAGGTTTCCTACCACAACCGGTTCGGGCGGCGGCGCTCGTACAAGACGACGTTCGAAGGGATCGTCCCGAACCTCGAGCGGAGGTACCGCGAGACTGAATCGGAAATCTCGCGCGAGAAGATCGAGGAGTACATGACGCTGCGCCCGTGTCCGGAGTGCCACGGCGCGCGGCTGCGGCCCGAATCGCGCGCGGTGCTCGTCGCGGACACGCCGATCCACGAGTTCACGGGCTTATCGACGCGGCGGGCGCTCGAGTGGGTCCGGGCGCTCGACGACTCGATCTCCGAGCACGATCGCCGGATCGCTCGGCTGGTGCTCAGGGAGATCGAGGAGCGGCTGCAGTTCCTCGACAACGTCGGCGTCGGTTACCTGTCGATGGAGCGGGCCTCGGCGACGCTGTCGGGCGGCGAGGCGCAGCGGATCCGCCTCGCGACGCAGATCGGCTCCTCGCTGGTCGGGGTGCTGTACATCCTCGACGAGCCGTCGATCGGGCTGCACCAGCGAGACAACGAGAAGCTGATCGGGACGCTCGAACGGCTGCGCGACCTCGGCAACACGGTGCTCGTCGTCGAGCACGACGAGGGCACGATGCGAGCGGCCGACCACCTGGTCGACATGGGCCCAGGCGCCGGCGAGCACGGTGGGCACGTGGTCGCCGAGGGCACCGCCGAGGAGATCACGCGGGTTCCGGAGTCGCTGACCGGCCAGTTCCTGGCCGGGACGCGGGTGATCGAGGTGCCGCGTCGGCGCCGCCGGCCGTCGGGGTACGTGACGATCGAGGGCGCCTCCGAGCACAACCTCCGATCGATCGACGTGAAGGTGCCGCTCGGAGTGTTCTGCTGCGTGACCGGGGTGTCAGGCTCGGGGAAGTCGACGCTCGTGAACGACGTGCTCTACAAGTCGGTCGCCAACCGGCTCCACCGACACCGCCAGCGCCCCGGGGCGCACATGCGAATCACCGGGCTCGAGCAGCTCGACAAGGTGATCTCGGTCGACCAGTCGCCGATCGGCCGCACGCCCCGCTCGAACCCGGCGACCTACATCGGGTTGTTCGACCAGATCCGCGAGCTGTTCTCGAAGACCCAGGAGGCGCGCGCCCGGGGATACAAGCCGGGCCGGTTCTCGTTCAACGTCAAGGGCGGGCGCTGTGAGGTGTGCCGCGGCGATGGCCAGATCAAGATCGAGATGCACTTCCTCCCGGACGTGTACGTCCCGTGCGAGCAGTGCCACGGCAAGCGCTACAACCGCGAGACGCTCGAGGTCCGCTTCAAGGGCAAGACGATCGCCGACGTGCTCGAGATGCCGATCGAAGAGGCGCTCGAGTTCTTCGCCCACATTCCGAAGATCCGCCGCCGGGTCGAGGCGCTCAACGACGTCGGGCTTGGGTACATGCGCCTCGGTCAGCCGGCGACGACGCTGTCGGGCGGCGAGGCCCAGCGCGTCAAGCTGGCCGCCGAGCTGTCCAAGATCGCGACCGGCAGGACGCTGTACATCCTCGACGAGCCGACCACAGGCCTGCACTTCGCCGACATCCAGCGGCTGCTCGAGGTGCTCGATCGGCTCGTCGAGACCGGCAACACCGTGGTGGTGATCGAGCACAACCTCGACGTGATCAAGGTCGCGGACCGGCTCATCGATCTCGGTCCCGAGGGCGGCGACGAGGGTGGCGGGCTGATCGCGACCGGTACCCCGGAGCATGTGGCCGCGACGCCGGGCTCGTACACCGGCGAGTTCCTCGCGCGGCTCGTCGAGCCGGCCACGCGGCCGGAGCGGCCCAGGTCGCGGCAGAAGCCGCGCGCCCGGGCGGCCGCCTGAGCTCGGTGACGGCGGTCAGGCGCAGAACAATTTCTTTACACATCGAGGACAAAGTGGTCGCTAGCGTTCCACCTGGATGGCGTTCGAGATCTGGGTTCCGTGGGGGATCGCGTTCGGACGGCTGCGGCCGACCGGGCCTCGGGTGCTCAGCGCGGCGCCGAACGGCGCCGACGAGCACGACCGGTTGCAGCGAACGCCACCGCTCCCGCCGGGCGATGAGGACGTCGAGCTGGCCGTGCGCGAGCATCTGTACGGCACCCGCCCGAACCCACGACGCGCTTAGCTGACATCTTTCTGCCGTGGACGGCGGCCCGGCGACCCGCAGGCAGCTCAAGCAATGGGCGCAGAAGTGGCGCTGGTACGAGCGCAACTCATTGCCCTGGAATCGTGCCCAGATCCACTACGAGCTGATGCGGCGCGGCGCGTTCGCACGATGGCCACTCCACGGGAACGTGCTCGAGGCGTTCCGCGACGGGCGGCTCGAGATCGGCGAGCACGCGCTGCTCGAGCCGCACGTGTGGCTCACCGCGCCCGGAGCCGCAAGGATCCGGATCGGCTCGGGGACGTTCCTGAACATCGGGGTGATGGTCGCCGCGGTCGAGCTCGTCGAGATCGGCGACCACTGCATGTTCGCCAACGGGTGCTTCGTGAGCGACGGCAACCATCGCTTCGACGACCGCGAGCGCCCGGTTCCGTGGCAGGGTTTCAGCTCCAAGGGCCCGACCCGCGTCGGCGACAACGTGTGGTGCGGGGCGAACGTTGTGATCGCCAGCGGAGTCGAGGTCGGGGAGCGGTGCGTGATCGGCGCGAACTCGGTGGTCACCTCGGATCTGCCGGCGTTCTCGATTGCGGCCGGAGCCCCCGCGAAGGTGCTGCGGACGATCGACTACAAAAAAGGTGCCAGTCATCTAAATGAATGACCAGGATCGGTCGATGAAGAACAAATGTCAGGGGAGCTTCCACCGGTGGCGCAAAACCACGAGGAGCTCACCGCCGCGTGGCGGCGCAACCGCGCAGGCAGCGGCGTCACCACCCGCCTGACGCTGGCATACCTCGAGCGCCGCGGGGGCCGCAAAGCGGTCGATCAGGTGCTCGCCAAGGCCGGGCTCTCCGCCCGGGAGCAGGAACTGCGTGACGAGAACAGCTGGTTCTCGTTCGACGAGAAGATCCGGCTCTGGGAGGCCGCCGAGGAGGTCACGGGGGACCGGTGGATCGCCGAGCGAATCGGAGAGTCGGCGCTCGAGTTCAGTGTCGCGCTGACGCTCAAGCACGCGCTCCGCGCGCTCGGAAGCCCCGACTTCGTGTACCGCAACGTCGCCCGCGCGAACAGCAAGTTCAACTGGGCCCACACGCTCGAGGTGACCTCGCGCGGACCCGGGCATGTCCAGCTCTCTTACCACGACGTGGCGGGCGTCGGCTATCACCACTACGACTGCGACTACTCGATCGGGTTGCTGCGCACCGTGCCGCAGCTATTCGGGCTGCCGCCGGCGCGCGTCGCCCACCCGCTGTGCGGGGCCCGAGGCGACGACCACTGCGCATTCGACGTCCAGTGGGTCGGGGGCATGGAGTCGATCAAGCGGACCACCGTGATCGCTGGAGTCGCGGCCGCGGTGCTGGTCGCCGTCGGCGCGTTTGTCAACCCGCTGCTCGCCGCGGGGGGCCTGGCGCTCGGCGCTGGCGCGGCGTGTGTGGCGGGAGCGAGGGTGGCGGTGTTCATGCGACGGAGGATCGCGGCGCTCGAGCACGTCGTGCGCGACCAGAGCTTGGCGGCCGAGGGCCAGCTCAGCTCGCTGGCGGCGCTGTCGTCGGCGCTGAGGCTCGGCGAGGTACTGGATCGGATCATCGCGAGTGCGAGCAGCGCGATCGGGGGCGCGCAGTTCGCCCTGCTGATCACCGACCTGGGCGGGATGCGCACGTACCGCCACACCAGCATCTCGCCGGAGTCGCTACGCCGGCTGGAGAGCTGGGCGGGCCAGGACAGCCAGCGGATGCTGAGCCGCGGGTCGATCGAGATCGACGACCTCGGACGAGTCGAGCCGCTGGCCGGCCTGACCGATGCCCAGGGGCATCCGCTCGGATCGGCGTGCGCAGCGCCGCTGGTGTTCGGGGACCGAATGCTCGGAGTGCTGGTGGCGCTCGCGCCGGGAGCGGGGGTGTTCCTTCCGCAGGACGTACAGGCGCTCGAGACCTACGCGGGCCACGCGGCGATCGCGCTCTCGAACGCGCGGCTCGTCGAGCAGTTGGAGCGGGAGGCGTCGACGGATCCGCTCACCGGGCTTGCCAACAAGCGCGCGTTCGAGCTCGCGTATGGTGCCGAGCTGAGCCGGGCCACGCGTCGGGACACCCCCGTCGCGCTGGTGCTGATCGACATCGACCACTTCAAGGGGGTCAACGACACGTTCGGGCACCCGTTCGGGGACCGGGTGCTGGTGGCGGTCGCGAAGGCGCTGCGCACCGCGGTCCGGGCCCACGACACGGTCGCCCGGCTGGGCGGGGAGGAGTTCGCGATGCTGGTTCCCGATGCCGATCTCGACGAGGCTCATGAGATCGCCGAGCGCGCGCGAGCGCTGATCGCCGACGTCGAAATTCCCGGTGCGACGCTGTCCTCATCGGCGGGCGCGGCCGCCACGAGCGCCGGGCCGGAGCGCTCGGGTGAGCTGTTCGAGGCCGCGGACCGTGCGCTGTATGAGGCCAAGCGGCTCGGCCGGGGACGGACCGAGCGGGCGGCGACGCTCTAGCCGGAGCGCCGCCGCCACTCGGGACCGCTACGCGGCGGCGAGGCCGGCGCGGAAGCGGTCGAGCTCTTCGTCGTCGATCGAGTAGGTGTGCTCGGGTGCCGGGAAGCTGCCGTCCCGAACCTCGGCGGCGTAGTGGGCCACCCCGGCGACCATCTCGGCCTTGACCTCGGCGTAGCGCTTGGCGAACCGCGGCGCGTGGCCATCGTAGATACCGAGCAGGTCGTGGAACACGAGCACCTGGCCGTCGGTGGCGGGGCCGGCGCCGATCCCGATCACCGGAATCTCGATCTGTTCCAGCAGGTCCGCCGCGACCGCCGCCGGGATCGCCTCGAACACCAGCGAGAAGCAACCCGCCTCCTGGAGCGCCAGCGCGTCGCGTGCGACGTCGAGCGCACGCTCGGAGGTGCGGCCCTGGGCGCGGTAGCCGCCGAGCGCGGTCGCCGTCTGCGGCGTCAGGCCGACGTGACCCATCACCGGGATGCCCGCCTGGACGATCGCGCGCGCCCGATCGGCGCTGGTGCCGCCGCGCTCGAGCTTGACGGCGTCGCAGCCCGCCTCCTTGATGAATCGCTGCGCGGTCGCGACCGCCTGCTCATCGGAGGCCTCATAGGACCCGAACGGGAGGTCGCCGACCAGCAGCGGCGTGGCGAGCCCGCGACGCACGGCCGACGCGAGCATCAGCATCTCGTCGGTCGAGACCGGCACCGTCGAGGGGTAGCCGAGCACGGTCATCGCGCCGGAGTCGCCGACCAGCACGACATCGACGCCCGCCTCCTGGGCGACCTGCGCCGATGGATAGTCGTAGGCGGTCACCATCACGATCGGCTCGCCGAGCCGCTTCTTCTCCGCCAGCCGGGGGAGCGTCATCGGGACGGGGTCCTGCAGGTTGTGGGGAACTGAAATGTGTGGGGTTGCAGACATCGTCGTACCTCGCTACGCCGCGGTTGGCGTCGCCTGAAGCAGGGTCGCCACCTCGGCATCGATGTTGAGGATCTCGTTGCGCGAATCGACATGGACCACGCGCGGGTCGTACTCGGCGAGGTCCTCGCGGTCGTAGGTCGCGTACGAGATCACGATGATCGTGTCGCCTCGGTGCACGAGGCGGGCGGCGGCGCCGTTCACCTTGATCTCCCGAGAGCCGCGCTCTCCGGCGATCGTGTAGGTCTCGAACCGCGCGCCGTTGTCGACATCGACTACCGACACCTGCTCGAACTCGAGGATGTCGGCAGCCTCGAGCAGGTCCGGGTCGACCGTGATCGACCCGACGTAGTGCAGGTCGCAGTCGGTCACCGTCGCCCGGTGGATCTTGGACTTCAGCATCGTCCTCAACATTCAGCGTCTCCCGTTTTCAGTGCTTCCCGCCGTAGCGGCCGGTCGAGCCGGCACGGTCGAGAGCGGTTGGATGATTGCGTTGTCGATCAAGCGCGTCGCGCCCACCTGCGCGGCGATCAGCGCCACCACGTCGTCTTCGATCCGCTGGACTGGAGCCAGCGTGTCCTTGGAGACGAGCTCGAGGTACTCGGGCTCGATCCCCGATGCAGTCAATTCCGCCAGACCTCGCGCCCGGGCGATCGCGACGTCCTGCTCGCCGCCGGCGACGGCCTCCCGGATCGCCTCCAGGGCGCGGTGCAGCGAGCCGGCGCTGGCCCGCTCGGCCTGTGACAAGTGGATGTTGCGGCTCGACATCGCAAGTCCGTCGGACTCGCGCACGGTCGGCGTGAGCTCGATCCTGACCGGCATGTCGAGGTCCGTGACCAAGCGCCGGATCACGAGCGCCTGCTGTGCGTCCTTCTGGCCGAAGTAGGCGACCTCGGGCATCACCATGTTGAGCAGCTTGGTGACCACGGTCGTGACCCCGTCGAAATGGCCGCGGCCCCGGTGGGCGCCTTCGAGCACCTCCGTGACGCCCGCCACGGAGACGGTGGTCGAGAAGCCGTGCGGATACACCTGGGCGTCCGTCGGCGCGAACAGGAAGTCGACGCCGGCCGCAGCGGCCAGCGCCTCGTCGCGCGCCTCATCGCGGGGGTAGGACTCGAGGTCCTGCGTCTCGTTGAACTGGGTCGGGTTGACGAACAGCGAGACGACGACCACGTCGCACTCCTCGCGGGCGCGCCGCATCAGCGACAGATGCCCGTCGTGGAATGCGCCCATCGTCGGAACCAATCCGATCGCGCGCCCGGCGCGGCGGTGCTCGGCAAGCGCCGCCCGAAGCTCGGCGATGCCGCGGACGACCCTCATGCCACCACCTGCTGGCTGTCGGCCGCGATCGATTGCGTGGCGGCGACGAGCGCGTCGAACAGCTCGAGCAGCTCGGGCGCGCGACGCTCGAGCGCGTCGCGCTGACGGGTGACGGTCGCGTCGTCGCCGCGGGCGACGGGTCCGGTGAGCGCTCGCCGGCCGCCCATCGTGGCCCAGTTCTCGACGGTCGCCCGCACCAGCGGGACGAGCAGCCGGCGCTCGAGCCCGACCTCGGCCGCGAGCCGCTCGGCGGCTGCTTCGAGCGTGATGAGAAAGTTCGAGGCGACCGACGCGGCGGCGTGGTAGAGCGGGCGGTCCTCGGGCGCGATCCGCACCGGCTCCATGCCGAGGCCGCAGGCCAGCTCGCGCGCGAAGCGCAGCGCGCGCGGGGTGCTCCCGTCGACGGCTGCGCCGGCGCCCGAGAACGCGGCGCCGGCCGCGGTCACCGTCATCAGGGGGTGCAGCGAGAACGCCTCGTGCGGAGCCAGCGGCTCGAGCCCGGTGGCGCCGGAGCAGTGCCCCACCAGCCGGCCCGCCGGAACGCCGGCTGCCGCCGGCGCGATCTCCTCGTCGGGTACGCACAGCAGGACCGCCTCGGCGGCGGCGAGGTCGGCGTCGCGCCCCAGCGCATCGCGCCCCAGCGCATCGCGCCCCAAGGGCCCGAGCACCCGATAGCCGTTTGCGGTGAGCGCCGACGCGAGCGCGGTCCCGAGGCGACCACGCCCGACCACCGCGATGGTGCTACAGCAGGAGGGATCTTCGGAGGTGTCCCGTTCCAGTTCCCGCATCTGAGATACCGGTCGGCAGAAAAGGTTCCAATTTGGTGACTCGAAGTCCGTCCCTCGCGGTGACGGCCTCGTGTTTGATGATACCCCGTCCAGTGCCAGGGTTACCATCGCCAAGCGTGAGGAGGGTCACTCCGTGAACCGCACCGCAGCCGAGCGCCGCGAGCTGTTGAGGGACGTCTACGAGGAGGCCCGAAGCTGCGAGCGCTGTCCCCTCCACCAGACCCGGACGCAGGTCGTGTTCGGGTCAGGCAACGCCGATGCCGGGCTGATGTTCATCGGCGAGGCGCCCGGGGCGCAGGAGGACAAGCAGGGGCTCCCGTTCGTCGGCCAGGCCGGCAAGCTGCTCGACAAGCTGCTCAATGAAATAGGGATGGAGCGCGGCGACGTGTTCATCGCGAACGTCCTGCGCTGCCGCCCGCCCGACAACCGCGACCCGCACCCGAACGAGATCGAGGCGTGTCAGGACTACCTGTTCCGGACGGTCGAGCTGATCGAGCCGAACGTCGTCTGCACGCTGGGCAACTTCTCGACGAAGCTGCTGCGCGCGGACACCACGGGGATCTCGCGGCTCCATGGGCAGGACGAGGTCCGGCTGATCGGGCCGCGCGCGGTGCGGTTGTATCCGCTGTATCACCCCGCCGCGGCGCTGTACACGCCATCGATGCTCGCGACGCTCCGGACCGACTTCGAGCGGCTTCCGGAGCTGCTCGCGCTCGGCGCTCCCGAGCAGCCCGAGCCGATCGACGAGCTGCCCGAGCTCGACGACGAGGAGCAGGAGCCGGGCGCCGAGCTGCCGGCGCTGGAGCGCGCGCCGGTCTCTCAGCTCGGGCTGTTCTGATCGCTGCCGGCCGCCCGTCCCAGTCGCGCGCCCAGCAACCGCACCTGCTCGGCAAGCTCGGGGGGCTCGTGGACCTCGAACTCGACGCCCAGCATCGCGATCCGCAGCGCCAGCCAGCTCAGGTTGTCATCGCCGGTCCGATACTCGCAGCTGCCGGCGTCGATCGGCTCGAGCGTCCCGGCATGGGGTGACATCCGGCCCGAGATCTCCTCTGCAGGCGCCCGCAGCGTGACCCTCGCCTCGAACCTGGTCGGCGCCGCGCTGATGCTCTGCTCCACAAACGCGGCGGCATCCTTCGCCGGCAGCGACCGGGGCGCAAACCGCGCGCCGGTCGAAACCGGTCGCTCGAGCCGGTCGAGGCGGAACGTTCGCCAGTCCTCACGGCCCCGGTCCCAGGCGACCAGATACCACCGGCGCCCGCGGTTCACCAGTGAATGGGGCTCGACCTGCCGGCGGCTCTCGGTCCCATCGCGGCGGGTGTATCCGAACCGCAGGCACTCCAGATCACGGCACGCGGCCGCGATCACCGTCAGATGCGCCGGATCGACGGTCGGGCCGCTCACCGGCAGCGTCTGCGTCGCCGAGCCGAGCGCGGTGACCCGGCGGCGAACGCGCGCCGGGAGGATCTGCTCGAGCTTGACGAGCGCCCGGACCGCGGCCTCCTCGATGCCCGCCACCGAGGCGCCGGCCGCCGTCCGGAGTCCAACCGCGATCGCGGTCGCCTCCTCGTCGTCGAGCAGCAGTGGCGGCATCGCGCTCCCAGCTCGCAGCCGGTAGCCGCCGGCGGGGCCGGTGAGCGACTCGACCGGATAGCCGAGCCGCCGTAGCCGCTCGACGTCGCGGCGCACGGTGCGCCCGGATATCTCGAGCCGGTCGGCGAGCTCGGTCCCGGGCCAGTCACGCCGTCCCTGGAGCAGCGACAGCAGCGCCAGCAGCCGACTCGAGGTCGTCTCGCTCATCGGAATCGAATTGTTTCGAAAATTGAGGACAGATCCTGACCTAAATACCCCGTAGCGTGCGCGTCGACATCAACGGTCGAAAGGAGCAGCGATGGCAGAGCGAGACGGATACATCCCCGGGGTCCCGTGCTGGATCGACACCAGCCAGCCCGACGTGGACGCGGCGGCGGCGTTCTACGGCGGCCTGTTCGGCTGGGAGTTCGAGGACGCGATGCCGCCCGGCTCGGACGGCAGGTACCTGATCGGGCGCCTGCGCGGCGGCGACGTGGCAGCGGTAGGAGGCCAGCCGGAGGGCGCCCCGCCGGCGGCGGTCTGGAACACGTACATCCGGGTCGACAGCGCTGACGATGCGGCCGCGAAGGCGATCGACGCCGGCGGCCGGGTGGTCACGCCCCCGTTCGACGTGACGGATGCCGGCCGGATGGCGGTGCTCGCCGACCCCGAGGGTGCGGTGTTCTGCGTCTGGCAGGCGGGTCGCCACCCGGGCGCCCGGATCGTCAACGAGCACGGATCGCTCAACTTCAACACCCTCAACGTCCGCGACCCTGAGCCCGCCGCGGCCTTCTACGGTGCCGTGTTCGGGTGGGAGCTGCAGCTGACCGAAGGGGCCGGGTTCTGGCGCCTGCCCGGTTACGGCGATCACCTCGAGGAGCTCAATCCCGGACTCCGCAAGGGAATGGCGGAGATGGGTGCGCCCCCCGGCTTCGAGGACGTGGTGGCGGCGCTGAACCCGATTCCGGCCGATCAGCCGGAGGCGCCCGCGCACTGGAGCGTCACGTTCGCCGTCGACGACGCGGACGAGATCGCGTCGCGGGCTGTAGAGCTGGGCGGGCAGGTGCTGAGCGGGCCGTTCGACGCTCCGTGGGTGCGGATGGCGGTGATCGCCGACCCGCAGGGCGCGAGCTTCGTGGCGAGCAAGTTCGTGCCCGAGAACCGCGAGCTGGCGACTGCCGCGGGATCGAGCGGCGTGGCGGTCTAGCGGGAGCCTGGCGTCGAAATGCCGCGGTGGGCAACGCAGGTGGCGTATAACTTCGGCCTATCCAGGCCTGTGAGAGGAGGCGCCCGTGCTGCGTTGCCCGACCGCTGCATTCCTGTGCGCGCTGACCGCGTTCGTGTGTGCCGTGACGGCGGCGCCCGCGCCGGCGCGCGGCTCATCGCTGCCGATCGTCTCCTCGGGCGCGAGGCCGGGCCCGGCGGTCCTGTATGCCGGGCCCGCGTCGGCGCCCGAGCTGCAGAACACCGGAGTCTGGAGGGCACCACCGATCCTCGTGTCGGGCGCTGAGGCGTACCGCGACGGTGAGTTCCTCTACCAGGACTTCCTCTACGACGACGACGGCGGGGCGGGCATCCCCGATCCGGGTGACCCGTTCACCGGGGTGGCGAACCTGTTCTCGCCGAAGACGGGCACGCTCACCTACCCGACCAACACGTCCGCGTACGGCAACAACGCGGCTGACGTGGTCGAGTTTCGGGTCAAGCCGCTGCGGGCGTCGGACCGCGTTTCGGGTCACGCTCAACACGATGCTCGACCCGACCGTGGCCGCGTTTACGGTGGCGATCGGCAACTCGTCGCAGGAGCGCCCCTGGCCGTTAGGTGCGGGTGTCAGCTCGCCCGCTCGCTACTTCCTCACCGTGCACGGGAGCACCGGCGTGTTCACTGACGCCGCTACGGGAGCCAGACTCGAGCCGGCGCCGGCGGTCTCAGTCGACCGCGGGCGCCGCCAGATCCAGGTGCTGGTGGCGCACTCCATATGGAATCCACGGCGCTCGGTCGTCCGGATGTCGATGGGCAGCGGCCTCTGGGACCCCGTTGCCGGGGCGTACCTGAAGCCGGGCGCCGCCGCGACCGCCACGCAGCCCGGGGGCGCGAGTGAGAACGGCGAGGCGATCTTCAACGTCGCCTTCCGCACCCACGAGCGCGTCCCGGTCATCTATGCGCCGGGGATCGCAAACACGATCGCCGAGGGCGGGGTGCTCGTGAAGGAGGACGGATCGTGGTGGCGCGAGCGCGACCAGGCCGACGCGCTTGCAAACGGCGACGTCTCGCAGTTCAACGCCGAAGTCGACTTCGGGAAGCTCATGCGACGCGCAACCGACAACTCGGGGGTGCCGAGCACCGGCAACATCGACCGGATCTACGCGACCCACTTCAACATCGGGCAGGGCATCGACTACAACAAGACGTGTATCCCCAACGGGACCGCGAACTGCACCGGTAGGTTCCTGGGCCAGCTACAGCCGTACGCGCTGTACGTCCCCGCCAAGCCCGTGCCACCTGCCGGCTTCGGGCTGGTGATCAGCATGCACGGGCTGTCGGCCAACTACAACGAGTTCCTGGGCAGCCACGAAGCCGAGCAGCTGGCCGACCGCGGCAGCGGCTCGATCTTCGCCTCACCAGAGAGCCGAGGACCCGACGGGTCTTATCAGAGCTACGCCGAGGCGGACGTGTTCGACATGTGGAACGACATCGCGCGCCACTACCGGCTCGACCCCGCCATCACCGACGTCACGGGGTACTCGATGGGCGGCGGCGGCACGTACTCGCTCGCCAGCGAGTGGCCCGACCTGTGGGCCCGGGCGTTCCCGATCGTCGGGCCGCCAAGTTCCTCCGGCTCGTTCGCCAACTTCCGCAACATCCCGGTGATGGCCTGGTACGGGCAGAACGACGAGCTGGTCGGCCCGGAAATGAGCGAGGAGGCGTTCCTGAACGCAGATCAGGCCGGGATCCGCTACGACCACTGGGTGTTCACCCCGGCGGGGCACATCACCGAGGGAAACAACGACGAGTACGCGCCCGCGGCGGCATTCCTCGGCGACGCGAGGGTCGACCGCAACCCGACCCACGTCACCTACTACTACGACCCGGGCACCGATGACGCGGTGCTGGGGCCGGCCAACCACGCCTACTGGCTGGCGGGGATCACGTTGCGCAATCCGGCGAGCGCGGGCAAGCTCGACGTCCGGTCGCTGGCAAGCGGCCACGGCGATCCCCCTGTCGAGCCGCTCGAGGTCGGCTATCACGTGCTGTACGGCGGCTCCCACGGCCCGATTCCCTACCAGGAGCGCACGATCGGCTGGGGCGCGGCGCCGCCCGAGCCGAAGGCCGATCAGCTGATCATCGAGGCGACCAACATCGGCGCCGTGACGATCGCTCCCGCGCGGGCGGGAGTGAGCTGCTCGGCCAAGCTGTCGATCGCTTCCGATGGCCCTGTGCACGTGACGCTGGCCGGGTGCGGGTGAGACAGGGCCCGGGTCCACTAGGGTTCCGCGGGTCCAGCGTCACTCGACCAAAGGCAGGCGTCATCGTGGTCAAGGTCATCGTCCTGTACGGGCACCCGACGGATCCGTCCGCATTCGAGACTCACTACACGAGCACCCACGTCCCGCTCGCCGAGAAGCTGCCGGGCCTGAAGCTGTTCGAGGCGAGCCGGGTCGTCGGGGCGGCAGACGGCGGTGACCCGCCCTACTACCGGGTCGCCGAGCTGTCGTTCGAGAGCCAGGAGGCGCTCCAGGCGGCGCTGTCCTCCGCGGAGGGACAGGAGACGGTCGCGGACATTCCGAACTTCGCGTCCGGTGGCGCGACGGTCCTGTTCGCGGCGGTCGATTAGCGCCGACAGCTCCACCCGGAGCGCCGCGGCTTCGGCGCCCCCGGGGCGCGACGGGCGCCGATGCCCGTTACTCGCTGACGCGCTCGACGAGGAACGAGATCCGCACCAGCGCACGCCACTCGTCGAGGTTCTCGCCGCGCAGGCCGGTCGATACCACGTCGACGGCCTTGATGTTGCGCAGCGATGCCTGTGCCTCGGCGAGCGCGGCCTTCACGGCGTCGTCGGAGCTGTCCGGCGAGCTGCCGACCAGCTCGATGATCTTGGTGACCGCCATCTCCCCTCCTGTGGTGGGTTCGCTACCGCGACCCTATCCCGGTGGGGCCGGCGTATGCAGGCGCTAGGCCGGCTCGGGGCTGGGGGCCGTCTTAGGGGGGGCGTTGTCGCGGCGGAGCGCCATCGCGAACGCCAGAAGCGCGCCGACCGCCTGGATCGCGAGCACCACCGCGGCGAAGTCGGCCGGATTCTTTGAAGCCTGAAGCAGCAGCACCGGCTCGGCGATCGCGACCGCGCCGAGCGGGATCAGGAACCACGTGCGCTTCAGCGCCAGCATGTACTGGACCGCGAGGTACGTGCACGCCAGCACCGTGAAGGCGGCGCCTAGAGGCAGCAGCGACCGGTAGGCCGTCGCCTTCTTCGCGCCGAACACGGCCGTGATCAGCGGGTGCGCTCCGAACGCGAAGATCAGCAGGCAGGGGACCGCGGCGACCAACACGATCGCAAGCGTCCGAAGCAGGACGGGCCGCGTGTCCTGGCCCTCGGCGTGCCTGCGGGAAACCTCCGGCACGAGATAGAAGCCGGCGCCGATCGCCACCCAGATCACCACCTTTGCGGCGACTGCGACGGCCGCGTACGAGGTCGCCGTGTGGCTCGGGAACCTGTGCTTGGCGGCGATGATGTCGATGTTCTGAAGCACCGCGATCACGACCAGCCCCGCGATCGGCGCCCAGGCGTTCTTGACGTGCGTCCACAGGTCAGGAGTGGCGGAGCCCGCGACAGCGTGCGGGACGGGAGCCTGCGCGTGAGCGGCTGAGTAGCGACGGAGTTGGACCGTGCAGTACACGCCGACCGCGAGGAACGAGATTGGCGTGCCGAGGTACGCGCCCGTCACGCTCAGACCGATCGCCGCGAGCGCCGCGCCGGTGACCAACCGGACCGCCTGCTCGCCGACGAGGCTGAAGCCGACCGCCTTGTAGTCGCCGACTCCCTGGAGCGCGCCGCGCAGGATCGAGAGCCCGAGCCACAGGCATCCGGCGGGAATCCCGATCGCCGCCGCCCACTGGTTGTGGTGCACCCCGACCGCGTCGGCGATCGGCTGGCGCAGCAGGATCGAGACCACCGTCAGCGCGAGCGTGAGCACGAGCATCGACTTCGCCCACCGTCGGAGCGTCGCGAGCAGCGCCGGTCCCACCCCGAGGTTGCCGAGTACGCCCTCCCGCGCGGTGGCCACCTGAAGCGCCTGGCCGACCACCGACAGGATCAGGAAGTAGCTGATCAGCGCAGCCAGCGAGCCGTAGTCGGTGAGCAGTCGCGCGAACACGACCGTCGAGATGAGCGCGAGTACGTTGTTGGCGATCATCGCGCCGGCAAGCCCGGCGGCCTTGGCCGTATCGGACCTGCGCAAGGTCTCCAGCTGGGGCTCGTAGCGCCGCCTGAGGCCCGCCAGCGGACCCCGTGATTGCTTGCGCGCAGAGGCGGTCATCGTCGGCGTGACGGTACCGAATACAGTGGCCGGCGGCGATGCCCGCAAGCCATCAGACGATCGGTCCGGACGAGACCGAGGCGATCGGCGCACGCGTCGCAAGAGGCCTCCGCGCGGGCGATATCGTGCTCGTCGAAGGGGAGCTCGGTGCTGGCAAGACGACGTTCGTCCGGGGGGCCGCGCGCGCCCTCGGGACGACGGTTCCGGTCACCAGCCCCACGTTCACGATCGGCCAGCGCTACCCGGCAGCCGTGCCGATCGCGCACCTCGACCTGTACCGGATCACCGACATCGGCGCCGAGGACCCGGAGCTGCTCGCGGATTACCTCGCGCCCGACACGATCACGTTCGTCGAATGGCCTTCGCACGGGGAGGGCGAGCTGGCGTCGCTCGGCCGGGTGGCGGCGCGCGTGCGGATCGAGCACGCGGGTGGCGACCGCCGCGAAGTGACGATCGAGTGCTCGGCGGACGCCGAACAGGCGTCGCGGTGAGGGTCCTCGCGTTCGACACGGCGACCAGCGCGACGACCGTCGCCCTCGACGGACTCGAGGGCGGGCCGATCGAGGCGCGCGACGACCCGCCGGCGGGGCATCGCCCCAGGCACGCCGCGACGCTGCTGCCGCTTGCGGCCGCGCTGCTCAAGCGCGCGGGACTCGGGTTCGACGACATCGAGCTGCTCGCTGTCGGCGTCGGTCCGGGCACGTTCACGGGCCTGCGGATCGGGATCGCGACGATGAGAGGGCTCGCGCAGGCGCTCGCGATTCCGGCTGTCGGCGTCTCGACGCTGCAGTCGCTCGCGCTCATCGCGGGCGAGTCGCCGGCCGCCGAGCGCTGCGACGCGATCGCGGCGGTGCTCGACGCTCGGCGCCGCGAGGTGTTCGCCGCCGTCTGGCCGGCCGGCGCCGTCGAGGACCCACGCGCCGCCGTGCTGAAGGCCGGCGCGTTTGCCCCCGAGGCGCTCGCGGAACGGCTGCAAGCGGTGGGTCAGAGCGTCCTGGCGGTGGGGGAGGGGGCGGTAGAATTCAGGGCTCAGCTAGAGCGTTCAGGGGCTTCGATTCCGGATCGGGGCGCGGAGCTTCACAGGGTCACGGCCGTAGGCCACTGCCGGCTCGCCCGACGGTTGAAGGCGACATCGGCGGACCGGATCGTCCCCGACTACCTCCGGCCCCCGGACGCGAAGCCGTCCGTCTGAAAGCCGAGCCCCCCGAGCCACACAATGAGCACACAGCAGGCAGCGATCCGCCCTCTGGGTTATGCCGATCTACCGCAGGTGATCGCGATCGAGCGGCGCGCATTCCCGACGCCGTGGTCGCTGGCGATGTTCGTCCTCGAGCTGTCCAAGCCGTCCAGCGTGTGCCTGGCGGCGGTCGACGCGGCCGGCGGGCACGAGGCGCTGGCCGGATATCTGGTGTGCTCGCGGTATGCGGACGTCTGGCACCTGATGAACATCGCCGTCGATCCGGCATCGGTGCGCCGCGGAATCGGGTCCGCGCTGATGCGGAGCTTGCTGCAAGCCGCCGGGCCGGACCAGTCGTACACGCTCGAGGTGCGCCCCTCGAACCCGGCCGCGATCGCACTGTACGAGCGGTTCGGGTTCGTCCCGGCGGGCACCCGGCCGCGCTACTACGCCGACACAGGGGAGGACGCGCTGGTGATGTGGCGCAACGAGGAGGCCAGCTCGACACAGCCGGCCGCGGGATGATCCTCGGTCTCGAGACGAGCTGCGACGACACGTGCGCGGCGGTGATCACCGCCGAGGGCCGGATCCTCTCCAACGTGATCTCCTCCCAGGGGGTCCACCGGCGCTACGGCGGAGTCGTCCCCGAGATCGCCTCGCGTCACCACCTCGAGCTGATCGGTGCTGTCGTCGATGACGCGCTGGAGCGTGCCGGCGCCTCGCTCGAGGAGATCGAGCTGATCGGCGTGACCTGTGGCCCGGGGCTGGTGGCGGCACTGCTCGTCGGCGTCGCGACGGCCAAGGCGCTGGCAGCCGCCGGCCGCACTCCGCTGGCGGCCGTCGACCATCTACACGGACACGTCGCCGCGAGCTTCCTGAGTCCGCCTGGGGCGGTGGCCGGCGAGCCGCTCGAGCCGCCGTTTCTCAGCCTGATCGCGAGCGGCGGCCACACGCTGCTGGCTCGGGTGAATGACCGCGGCCCCGGCTTCGAGGTGATCGGCCAGACGCTGGACGACGCGGCCGGGGAGGCGTTCGACAAGGGCGCGCGCCTGCTCGGGCTCCCGTATCCGGGCGGGCCCGCGGTCGAGCGGCTGGCGCGGGACGGCGACGCCGACGCGTTCGCATTTCCGACCGCCCGCAGGATGGCCGGACTCGACTTCTCGTTCGCGGGGCTGAAGACGGCGCTGCTCTACCGGGTGCGGGAGCTGGGCGAGGAGCAGGCCGAAGCGCGGCGCGCGGACCTCGCCGCCTCCTACCAGCGCGCGATCGTGGAGTCGCTGGCGCTGCGGGTCGAGCGCGCCCTCGCGCGGACGGGGCTCGAGCGGTTCGCGATCGGAGGCGGCGTCGCCGCCAACGGCGCGTTGCGTGAGCGACTGTCGCAGCTCGACGTCGCGCTGAGCGTCCCACCCGTCGAGCTGTGCACCGACAACGCGGCGATGATCGCCAGCGCCGCGAGGTTCGTGGCCGAGCTTCCGTATCCCGAGTACCTGGGGCTCGAGGTGTACGCGACCGGCGAGCAGCCGCTGGCTGCGGTGCGATGAGACGGGTGGTCCTGTACGGACGGGAGGGGTGCTGCCTGTGCGACGAGGCGCTGGCGACGCTGGAACGCATCCGGTCGCGGCATCCGGGGACGTTTGTCCTGCACGAGCGGGATATCGACTCGGACGACGAGTTGCTGCGCCGCTACCTGGAGCGGATCCCGGTGATCGAGATCGACGGCGTCGAGGCGTTCGAGCTTCACGTACAGGAGACTGAGCTCGCACAGCGGCTCGGTATTGTGCAATCGAGATGAGCTACGCGGATACCGTGGGCCACGAACAGGCTCTCTCTGGCGATCACACGGGCGTCGACAAGCTTGGCGAGAAGCTCTCATTGGGCGTCGCCGCGCGCCTGTCGCGCTACCTCCAGGTGCTGACCCAGGCGCACAAGATGGGCAAGGAGACGATCTCCTCCCAGGAGCTCGCCGACTACACGCACGTCAACTCGACCCAGATCCGCCGCGACCTGTCGGGGTTCGGCAAGTTCGGCAAGCGCGGAGTGGGCTACAACGTCGACTCGCTGGTCTCGCAGATCCGCAAGATCCTGCGGACCTCGGGACAGCACAACATCGCGCTGTTCGGGGCGGGCCACCTCGGCACCGCGATCGCGACCTCGGACATCTTCGCCGACCACGGATTCAGGGTCGTAGCGGTGTTCGACGTCGACGACGACAAGGTCGGCATCGAGATCGGGCCGTTGACCGTCCGCCCCAACAGCGAGCTGCGACGGGTGGTCGAGGACGAGGACATCGTCGTCGCCGTGCTCGCCGTCCCGTCGGCGGCCGCGCAGGAGCTGGCCGACGACCTCGCCGACGCCGGCGTGAAGATCATCTTCAACTACTCCGACGCGCTCCTCCAGGTCCCGCCGGAGGTGACGGTCCACACCTCGAGCCCCGCGGTCGACCTCCTCTACGCGCTCTACTTCTATCTGACCTGATCAGCTCGATTCGCTGACGGATGGCTATCGACTTCGACACCGCGCGCGCGGCATTCGACGCCTCCACCGACTTCACCGTCGGGCTCGAGGAGGAGTTCGCGCTGCTCGATCCCGGCGACCTCGGCCTCACCAGCCGCTTCGAGGAGATGCGCTCGGCGGCGGCCGCTGACCCTATGCTCGCCGCCTCGATCGCCGGCGAGCTGATCGCCTCGGAGATCGAGATCCGGTCGGGGCGCGGAGACGATCTGGCGGCGGCGATCGCCGCGCAGCGGGAGCGGCGGCGGCGGCTATTCGCGCTGGCCGACGACCTGGGGTTGGCGCTGGGCGCGACCGGCACCCACCCGTGGTCCGACTACCGCGACCAGCAGATCATCGAGACCGAGCACTACCAGCGCGTCGCCGAGGGGCTGAAGTACGTCGCGTGGCGCAACAACACGTTCTCGCTTCACGTCCACGTCGGGATCCGCGGCGCCGACCGGGCGGTGCAGGTGTGCGACCGGCTGCGGCAGGAGCTGCCGCTGCTGCTGGCGGTTTCGTCCAACTCGCCGTTCCTGGACGGACAGGATTCGGGGCTGCACAGCGCCCGCAGCCAGATCTTCACCCGCAGCTTTCCCCGCTGCGGGATCCCGGACGCGTTCGGGAGCTGGGACGCGTTCTCGTCATACGTGGACTTCCTGCGCCGGACGAATTCGATCGTCGAGTACACGCAGGTGTGGTGGTCGATCCGGCCCCACCCGTCGTTCGGAACCGTCGAGGTCCGGATCTGCGACTCGCAGGGGACGGCCGCGGAGTCCGAAGCGCTCGCGTCGCTGATCGTGGCCTGCGTCGCCCAGGCTGCTCGGGATATCGACGCCGGAGTGCGGGTCGCGAACCACTCGCGGAGCCTGATCGAGGAGAACCTATGGCGGGCGATCCGCTACGGCCTGCAGGGCGAGCTGATCGATCTCGACAGCGGCCGGACCCATCCGGCCGCGGAGACGCTTGATCGCCTGCTCGAGTGGTGCGCCCCGGCTCGCGCCGAGCTCGGGATCGACGTGGCGCTCCCGCCCCTCAACGGGACCCAGCGTCAGCGTCGGATGTTCGAGTCCGGCATCAGCCTGCGGGACGTGTACGCCGCCACGGTGGCGGAGACGCGCGACACGTATGCTGGTGCTCTCGAGCCCCAGATGAAGACGAGCCGATGAGCACAGGCAGCGAATACGGCGGCGGGCCCGGCGGCGGTCGCCAGCCGACCGAGGAGGAGCTGCGCGCCGAGTACGAGGCGCAGATCAAGCAGGTCAAGGTCGAGCACGTGCTGCTCGAGCACGTGGTGACGCTCGCGAACCTCGGCCTGCGGCGCACCGGGCTCGCGCCGGGCACAGAGGACGAGCGCGATCCCGAGCAGGTCCGGATGGCGATCGAGGCGATCCGGACGTTGATGCCGCTGCTCGAGGAGTCGATGCCCGAGCAGGCGGCGCAGATCAAGGACGCGCTGTCCCAGCTGCAGTTCGCATTCGTGAAGATCGGGGGCGCCGAAGCGGCGGCGGCAGCCGGTGCCGACCCGCAGTCCCCGGGACCGTCTGAGGGCCCGCCACCGGAGCAGCAGCCGCCCCAACGGCCCGTGGAGCCGCCCCAGGCCGAGCAGCCTTCACCCGACGAGCCCGGCCCCGCGCAGCGCAGCGGGCGCCTCTGGGTTCCGGGTCAGTGACGCGGCGCTAGCTGCGGCGGGCGACGCCGCGCGCGACGGCGCTTGAGACCCGGACCTCACGCTACACTCGCCCCGTTCTTATCCCGGGCCCCCGCCCCGAACCGTACGGGTGGCGGCCCGGTTGCCCTTTTCTGGGTGCGCCGCGCGCGCCCCTCTCATTTTCTTAGCGCTCAGCTCGGAGGACCTTCTTGACTAGCTTCCTGACGAACCATGGCGTGCTCGTCGCGCTCGTTTGCAGCGGCGCCGCGATCGTCTACGGCGTGGTGACCTCACGCTCGCTGCTCGCGCTGTCGCCCGGCAACGAGACGATGCGCTCGATCTCGGCGGCCGTCCAGGAGGGCGCGCGCGCGTATCTGAACAGCCAGTACACGCTGATCGGCGTCGTCGGGGTGATCTTGTTCATCGCCCTGATTCCGATCCAGAACATTCGTGTCGCGATCGGGTTCGCGATCGGCGGGATCTTGTCGGCCGCAGCCGGCTACATCGGCATGAACGTGTCGGTTCGCGCCAACGCGCGTGTCGCCGAGTCGGCCCGGTCCGGCGTATCCCGGGCGCTCGCGGTGGCATTCCGCGGCGGCGCGGTGACCGGTCTGCTGGTCGTCGGGCTCGCGCTGCTGGGCGTCGCCGGCTACTACGGGATCCTGACCTGGATCGCGGGCGAGAGCACGAAGAGCGCGGTCGACGCGCTGATCGGGCTCGGGTTCGGCGGGTCGCTGATCTCAGTGTTCGCGCGCCTCGGCGGCGGGATCTTCACCAAGGCCGCCGACGTCGGCGCGGACCTGGTCGGCAAGATCGAGGCGGGGATTCCCGAGGACGACCCGCGCAACCCGGCCGTGATCGCCGACAACGTCGGCGACAACGTCGGCGACTGCGCGGGGATGGCCGCCGACCTGTTCGAGACCTACGCGGTCACAGCGGTCGCGGTGATGCTGCTCGGCGTGCTGCTGTTCCGCCAGGAATCAGCGGTCGCGCTGTATCCGCTGGTGCTCGGCGCCGTTTCGATCATCGCGTCGATCATCGGCACGTTCGCGGTCCGCTCGCGCGCGGGCAACGTCGAGCGGGCGCTCTACCAGGGGCTGATCACGTCCGGCGCGCTCGCGGCGCTGGCGTTCATCCCGATCACCTACTGGATGATGAACAACCTGGTCTACAAGTCGGGCGCCGCAGCGCCGCACTGGTGGAAGTTCTATCTGTGCGCGCTGATCGGGATCGCGGTCACGGCCTGCCTGTTCGTGATCACCGACTACTTCACCTCGACTCGGTTCGCGCCGGTCAAGAACATCGCTCGCGCGTCCCAGACGGGTCACGCGACGAACATCATCCAGGGGCTCGCGTCGGGCTTCCAGTCGACGGCTGCCCCGGCGATCGTGATCGCGCTCGGGATCCTCGGTGCGTGGAAGCTCGCCGGCGGCGGTTCGAACGGGATCTACGGGATCGGCGTCGCGGTGATGGCGCAGCTGTCGCTCACCGGGCTGATCGTCGCGCTCGACGCGTTCGGGCCGATCACCGACAACGCCGGCGGGATCGCGGAGATGGCGGACCTGCCCGAGGAGGTCCGCAACGTCACCGACCCGCTCGACGCGGTCGGCAACACCACCAAGGCGGTGACGAAGGGCTACGCGATCGGGTCTGCCGCGCTCGCCGCGCTGGTGCTATTCGACGCGTTCCAGCGCGAGCTTGCCGGCAAGGGCAAGGTCTTCGCGTTCTCGATCGGCGACCCGCCCGTACTGATCGGGTTGTTGATCGGTGGGCTGATGGTCTACCTGTTCGCCTCGCTGGCGATGGAGGCCGTCGGACGCGCCGGCGGCGCCGTTGTCGAGGAGGTCCGCCGGCAGTTCCGCGAGAAGCCGGGGATCATGGAGGGCACCGAGCAGCCGGAGTACGGCGCGGCCGTGGCGCTCGTGACCCGCGCCGCGCAGCGGGAGATGATCCTGCCCGCGCTGATCCCGATCCTGGTGCCGCTGATCATCGGGCTGATCGACATCCAGGCGCTCGGCGGGCTGCTGATCGGCGTGATCGTCGTCGGGTTGTTCATGGCGATCTCGATGACCAACGGCGGCGGCGCATGGGACAACGCCAAGAAACTGATCGAGGACGGCGCGTTCGGCGGCAAGGGCTCAGAGGCTCACGCTGCCGCCGTGACCGGCGACACCGTCGGCGACCCGTACAAGGACACCGCGGGTCCCGCGATCAACCCGATGATCAAGGTCGCGAACATCGTCGCGATTCTGATCATCCCGCTGATCACCTGATCGCCTAGTGTCCGAGGGGTGCGCGGGCGCCCCGTCATGTTGATCGTGGTGGCCGGCGCGCTGTCGGGGTGCGGCGCGCAGGCCCACCGGCGCCCACCACTGTGCGTCCAGAGCGCTCGCGCGGTGCTGGCCGCGCACCTGGGGGTTCAGGTGTCGGCGGTCTCGCAGGCGGTGTCGACGGGCAGCAACGACATGCCGCAATGCGTACTCACCGTGCGCCGTCCGGGCTCCCGTCCCGTTCAGGTGACGGTGAACCTCGACAACGGGCCGCAGCCGTACTTCAGGCTCGAGCGCACGGCCGTCGAGGCCACCCAGCAGTTCTCAACCGTGCGGCTGTATACCGCGCCGCAGCAGATCTCCGGCCTCGGGCTGGACGCCGACTGGTTCCCGGACAGCGACTACCTGGAGACCACCGACGGTTCGAGCCTGATCACCGTGACGATCGGATGGCCCGCCTCGAAGGGGGCACAGCGACGCGCGCTCGCGGTCGTGATCGCCCGCCCGTTCATCGGGCGGCTCCACCACAACCCGGCCGCCGGGTACTGACAAGGGGGCCGCGTTCACGCGCCACACGCGGCACCGCCGATCGTCGCCGTCTAGAGTCCAGCCCCCATGTTCATCCTGATCGTCGGATCCGGCCGGGTCGGCTCGGCAGTCGCCAAGCGGGCGCTCGACGCTGGGCACGAGGTGTCCGTGCTCGACTCCGATCCGCTCTCGCACGAGCGGCTCGACAAGGACCAGACGACGACCTGGGAGGACGCCGGTGGCCGGTTCACGGTCGGCACGGCGCTCGAGATCGACGCGCTGATGGAGGCGGGGATCGAGCGCGCCGACGTGTTCGTCGCCGCCACGAGCGGCGATAACACCAACCTCGTGATCGCGCAGATCGCGCAGCGGCGCTTCAGCGTCGGCAGGATCGTCGTCCGAGTGGCCGACCCCGCGCGCGCGTCCTGGTATGGCGAGCAGGGCCTGCACACGGTGTCGCCGACGCAGGTCGCGATCGATCTCGCGACGGAGATCGTGCTGACAGGCTCAGGCGGATCGGGGGGCTGAGCGGATGTACGCGATCATCGCCGGCGCCGGGAAGGTGGGGTGGAATCTCGCTCGTGAGCTGATCGGCCGCGACCAAGAGGTGACCCTGATCGAGTCCGACCATGGCCGCTACCGGGTCGTCGAGGAGGAGCTCGAGCATGCCGTCCAATACGGCGACGCGACCGAGCTGTGGGTGCTCGAGCGAGCCGGCATTCAGCGCGCCGACCTGGTGATCGCGGTCACCGGCGACGACGAGGACAACATCCTGATCTGCCAGGTCGCGAAGGAGAAGTACGGCTGCGACCGGATCGTCGCCCGCGTCAACAACCCCCGCAACCTCCAGCACTTCAGGCTGCTCGGGATCCAGCCGGCGGTCTCCGCGACCGACCTGATCCTGAGGCTGATCGAGCACGAGGTACCCGAGTACGGGCTCGTGCAGTTGCTAGCGCTCGAGGAGGAGCACCTCGAGATCATCGAGGTCGAGGTCGGCACCGGGTCCCAGGCCGCGGGCGCGCGTGTGCAGGACGTGCAGCTGCCCGACGGCTCGCTGATCATCTCGGTGCTGCGGGACGGCACCGGCTTCGTCCCGAAGGCCGATTCCGTGATCGAGGCGGGAGACCAGGTGATGCTGATCCTCGACCCGGGACTCGAATCGCAGATCACTCCGCAGTTCGCGCCGGACACGATCGCGCGGTCCAAGTCGCGCCGGTGACCGGCGCCGCCGCGCGCAGCACGGGAGGTTGCAATGGCTGAGCGTCACGTCGTGCATCTGCTGATCGGGGGCGGTCTCGCGTCCGCCAACTGCGCCCGCTGGCTGCGCGAGGAGGGCGCTGACGGCTCGATCCTGCTCGTCGGACGCGAGCCCGATCTCCCATACAACCGCCCGCCGTGCACGAAGGAGTACCTGCGGGGTCAGGAGTCGCGCGAGGAGGTGCTGTTCCGGCCGCCCGGCTGGTACCACGAGCAGGACGTCGAGGCGCTGACGCGGGTTTCGGTGATGAAGCTGGATCTCGATGCGCGTCGGGCTGCGCTGTCGAGTGGCGACTCCGTCACCTTCGAGAAGGCGCTGATCGCGACCGGGGCAAACGTCCGCCGCCTACAGGCGCCGGGCTGCGAGCTGGGCGGAATCCACTATCTGCGCACGCTCGGCAACAGCGACACGATCCGCAAGGACGCAGCCGGCAAGCGCGTGGTGCTGATCGGCGGCTCGTACATCGCGTGCGAGGCCGCGGCCTCGCTGACCGAGCTAGGGAGCTCGTGCACGCTCGTGATGATCGAGCCGGTGGCGCTCAGCCGTGGGTTCGGCGAACAGGCCGGGCGGTTCTTCCAGAGCCGGCTCGAGGAGCACGGGATCACCGTGCACGGCGGCGACGAGCTCGACCGGTTCGAGGGCAGTGACGGCCGCGTCGAACGCGTGATCACGAAGGGCGGCCTCGAGCTCGAGGCCGACGCGGCGATCGTCGGCGTGGGGGTGAATCCAGACGTGATGCTCGCCCGCGCGGCGGGACTGGCGATCGGAGACGGCGGCGGCGTGCTCGCCGACTCGCGGCTCGAGACACAGGTCCCGGGGGTGTTCGTCGCCGGCGACATCGCGGAGTACGACAGCGTCGTGAACCACCGGCGGCTCCGGGTCGAGCACTGGGACGTCGCGTTCAACATGGGCAAGACCGTCGCCCTGAACATGCTCGGAGGCGATCGCCCCCACGACGTCGTGCCGTACTTCTTCTCCGACCTGTCGGACTGGGCGTCGCTCGAATATGTGGGCCCCGCCGCGCGGTGGGACACCGAGGTCGTGCGGGGCTCGATCGACGGAGGCGAGTTCAGCGTCTGGTACCTCGACTCCGGACGCGTGGCCGGCGCGCTGTCGGTCGGGCGCTCCCACGACCTCGAGCACGCGCGGCGGCTGATCGGCTCGGCCGCCGAGCTCGGGGAGCGCTCTGCGCTGCTCGGCGACCCGTCGGCGGACCTCGGCGAGATCTGACACCAGCCGGCGGGCGGGCGGGATATACATATATTGCGCCGATGCCGCAACGTTCCGCGCCCGATTCGGGGCGTGACGAAGGCGCCCGGATCGGGCGCCGGGGGTTCATCGGGGTGGGTCTGGCGGGTGCGGGCGCCGCGCTGATTCCGCCTGGCGCTGCCGCGAAGGCCCCGGTACCGCCCAGCTCCGACGGCTCCGCGCTGCCGACGGCGCAGCCCGCTTCTAGGTCGTCCGGACAGCTCGCGCAGAAGCCGCTGCGATCGAAATATCCACACCTTCCAGCAGTCCCGGTCGACCCAGCGGGTGTGCTCGACACGCTCGCCAAGCTGAAGGTCCGTCAAGAGCAGGAAATCCAGGCAAAGCAGGGGCTCGTTCAGAAGCTGAGGATCAACGGGCGCACCGCGACGGCGTACGCGTTCCTCTACGGAAACGGCGCCAAGCCGCTGAGGCTCGATAGCCCGGAGCAGTTCTCGATCTCGTGGACCAGGTTCCCGAATGTCTACGGCGATGGACTCCCGCACCTGCCTGCGTGGTCGGCGTCGCTGACCGATGCCGACGCGGCCACGCGCCAGTTCTGGCGACGATCGCCCAGCATGGCACCGGCTTCAACCTGATCCTCCCCCGGCGGGTCACGGCCGGCGCCGCGCGTGCCCTGCGCCGCAAGTTCGGGTCCGCGTGGACGCGCGAGGTCCGTGCCGCGGAGGCCGCCGGGAATCTGTACCTGATCGACCTGAGTCTGTTCGAGACGCTCCAGCCGCACTCAGTTGACGGCGTGGCGCGGTTCACCCCGGGGACCGTGACGCTGCTGACCCACAACCCTCGAACCAAGTCGCTCACGCCGGTCGCGATCGTCGTGTCGGGATACAAGGGGCGGGGGCGCCGCGTGTTCAGCCGAGCCGGGGCGACCGACAGCGCGTGGCTCTACGCGCTCCAGGCGGCCAAGGCGTCGGTGACCCTGTACGGGATTTGGCTCGGCCACGTCTATCACTGGCACATCGTGACCGCTGCGACGGAAATGACGATGCTCAACACGGTCCCCGCAACCCATCCGATCTACCGGTTGATGGCGCCGCACTCCAAGTACCTGATTCCGTTCGACGACGTGCTGCTGAGGCTCTGGCCCTCGATCGCGCCGCCCACGTCGCTGTCGAGCGCCGACCAGTTCCTGGCGCTCTGCAACCAGTTCGCACGCGGCCGGACCTACTTCGACGACGACCCGCTCTCGACGCTGAGCCGGCTCCGCCTCCGGCAGCGCGATTTCAGCATCGATGCCCCCTGGGACCAGTATCCAGTCGTCCGGCGGCTGCTGACGCTGTGGGAGCTCGTGTCGGCGTACATCGGCACGTTCGTTCGAGCCACGTATGGCTCCGACGCGGCGGTCGCGGGTGACCGGACGCTTCAGACGTGGATCGCTACCGCGGGCTCCCCGAACCCGACCACGGGCGGGAACATTCGGGGACCGCCAAGGGTCACGAGCCGCGCAGCGCTACAGCGGGTGCTGACGAGCTTCCTGTACCGGATCACGGTCCACGGCGTTTCTCGCCTTAACGCGACCTCGAACCCCGCGCTGACGTTCGTCGCGAACTTCCCGCACTGCCTGCAGCGCTCCGACATTCCGGGCCCGCGCGCGCGGATCGGAACCAAGGCGCTGCTCGACTACCTACCCAACACCGACACGATCAGCCAGGCGCTCGGCTTCTATTTCATCTTCGCGTTCTCGACGCCGTATCAGCCGTACATCCCGCTCGGCGGCACCGACACGGAGCTGTATTTCCCAGGCGGCACCCGCGACCCCCGCAATCGGGCGCTGATCGAGCTTCGAAACGGCCTCGCGTCGTTCATCGGCGACTACGAGCCGGAGATGCCGCAGCGGTTCCAGTGGCCGCGCAACATCGAGACGTAGTAGCCCGCGGGCGACAGACCCCTCGGATTTAGCGCCTCCTTTGGCCGTTCCGGCCAGAGTACGTGTCGGTCTGGCTATGGCAGTTGGGACAGAGCAGTTCCAGGTTCTCGAGCCGGTTGTCGAGTCGATCTCCGTTGATGTGGTGAAGCGCCAGCGAAAGAGGCCTATCGAACCAGTCCGAGATCCCGCATCGTTCGCATCGGCCCTCTTTGAGCCCAGCACGCAGGAGGCGTGTCTTGAGGTGACCGCGGTTGCGGCGGGTGTTCGCGGCGAAGGCTTCGGCAAGCGGACGAAACGCCGGTCGCGGGGTGACGCGGCCTCGTTTCACAGCGCCGTGCCAGGCCCAAGTGCTGAAGCCAAAGACCTCAGCGCATTCGCGAACACTATGCCCTTCGTCGTAGTAGGCCTGGATCATCGGCCAGTCGAAGCGATTTGCAAACCGACTATCCATCTCGCCCCCAAGCCTGCGCGCGTGATAGGAGACCGTGGACTTGGCCAAGCAGAGTCGGCGCGCGACCTCGGCTCGGCTCAATCCCTGCGCAAGCAGACGCGCGACGAGCTCGCTCGTGGGAATCGCCCCTGATGGTCGTCGACCCAGCTTTCGATACGGCTTCACTCCTGCGGCGGGATCCTTGAGACGCCGCAGGTGGTAATGCACGGTGGACTGGGCGACATCGAGTCGATGGGCGATATCGACGGTCCTCACGCCCTTTGCGTGAAGCGCGAGCACCTGATCCCCTACCGTAGACATACGAACAGATGTTCGTATGTCTGGCGGACGGAACCGCCGGCTGCCGGGCGAGCGTGCGCGCTATCGTCACAGCCGATCTTTGCGCCTACGGATTTGGCACAAAGTCGATGCGGATTGGTGTAATTGGCAGCACGACGCACTCTGGATGCGTTAGTCCTGGTTCGAGTCCAGGATCCGCAGTCCGCGAATCGCCCTTGGATGTGGGACCGTCAGCGGCGAGAGCTCTGGTCCGGCAGGATCGTGATTCGAAGCGTCGGCGCGCTGAGCGCGATCTGCACCTGCTTCGGGCCGGTGTCCGAGAACGAGAACCCGTACGCGTTCGAGTACCGGTAGATCACCGCTGCGTACTCGTTGTAGGTCGCGTACCGCGCGGGTCCGGGGCGGGCGGCGGCAAACGGTGGCTTGCCCGTCCAGTCGTCCGTGTCGTTGCCGTAGCGGCCGTCCCAGTAGCCCCACGCGAACCCGGCGATCAGATCCCGGTAGATAACGGCGTAAACATCGTTGTCGGACACGTGATGGACGGCTCCGCCCCACTCGTAGGGGCCGTCGACGGTGTACACGGCGGGGGCGAGCGCGGGTCCCGCGACCGATAGCGCTTGTCCGGGCGCCGGGCGACCGCCGCTCGGGGCGATCGTCCCGGTGAGCGTGATCGAGCCGTTGCTCGTAAACGTGCCGGCGTAGGTGAAGGTCTGGAACGGAGTGCCGAAGAACGCTCCCCGGACGACGACTCGCCTGCCGGCGAGCGAGTCGACGTACGGCCGAAAGCTCGGGAAGCTGGTCGGGCTGAGCTGAGGCGAGAGGACGCGCGCGAACTGGCCACCCGCCGTCTTGATCAGCGCGCGGCTCGCGCCCCGGATGCGTAGCAGTGCTTTGACGATCGTGTTGGTCGGCGCCGAGTAGCCGAGTGTGCGCTGCACACGCCCGCGCGCGTTCAGCGTCTGTAGCCGGAACGGGATCGCGAAGAAGTCGACCGCGGTGAGGTTGGCGACGCCCGGGTAGGTCAGCTCGACCTTGTCGTAGCGGATTCGCGCAGCCGGCGGCTCGGCGTTGTTCACGGACGAGCCGAACGAGAAGAAGATCCGGCCGGCGGAGATCGTCGTCAACGGAAAGCGCCGCCCGCCGATGTCGCTGAGCCTGACCGGGGTGTTGTCACGAAGGCGGCCGTCGCTGCTGGATCCGCCGCTCAGCATCACGTAGACGCTGCGATCTGGGCGTCCGGTCTGGTTGACGATCTGGACGTCGATTGCCGCCTCGGCGGAGCCCGCGGTAAGCGCAGCGACCGAGATCGCCGCGGCAATCGCGGCGCCGCGCCTCCGAACGCCCCCCACGGCTACGTCCGGAACCCCGAGATCGCGCGTTCGATCGAGCCCGAGACGTGCGCCCATCCGGAGGTCGGGCCGGCGCCGACGATCACCGTGTTGCCCTTTGCGCCCGCGACCAGGCAAGCGATCTCGGTGTAGTGCGCGCCCGTACCGGAGACGTACGCGTCCTTGACGCAGTTGCCGCGGCCGTTCAGGAATGGCAGACCCTCGGCGTACGCGAGCCGCGCAACGCTGCGGTCGCCCTCCTGATGATTGTGCTCGACCCGGAAGGTCCGCCAGTTAGCCAAGGTCTCCTCGCCTTGCTGGGGCGTCGCGTTCAGGTAGCCAAGATAACTCCCTCCGGCGGTCAGCAGCGCGGCGGTTGCGGTTCCCGGGTCGCCCTTGATCCGCCGCCAGCTCGGCGGGTAGGCCATCACCGCGCCCGATGTGGTGCGAACCACGCGCCAGCTCGACGGCGGCGGCTGCGGACGCAGCCAGGCGAACGCTCCGCCCCGGGGCGTCTTCGGGGCGGGGGTCGACGCTCCGGAGGAGCTACTTCCGGATCCGCCGCACCCCGCGCAACCGATCGCGAGCGCCGCGAGGACGACCGCCGGCCTAGAGGTTGCCGTCCCCATCGCTCGGGCCGCCCTGATTGTCGGCATCGCCGTCGCCGGCGTTCGGGCCCTGGGGGATCCCGTTCTTGGTGGCGCCTGACGAGCTGCCTCCCGACGAGCCGCTCACAGACGAGGTCGTTGTCGTCTGCGTCGCGGAAGCCGCAGGCGTGGTGGTGGGCGAGCTCGACGAATTGGAGCCGCAGGCCGCCAGCGCGATGGCGACAAGGACCAGCGCCAGGGGTGCGAGTCTCCGGATCAGGGTGTGACGCTTCGTGTTCATAGATGCTCCTTCGACCGTTGGGTGTAGCTCCCGCCGCTCCTGAAGACGCCGAGGAGCGAAAGGTCGTTCCCGGGACCGTATCGCGACCGCCACCGGCGGCCGCGAGCTCGGCGCACGGGAAGAAACCCGGCCGCCCGGCGTCCATCACCACAGAGCAATCGAACGACCCTGGAGGATCTGTGCGTCGAGCATTCGCTGGAGTTCCGATCGTGATCATCGCCGGCCTGCTGACCGCCGCGTGCGGCAGCAGCAGCTCGACCTCGCCGACCGCGAGCGCGCCCAGCACGGGCACCGCGACCCCGGCGAACACGTCCGCCGGCTCATCGTCGGGCTATCCGGCCAGCGGAGGCACCTCGAGCACCGCCGCAAGCGCGACCGCGGGCGCGGGCACCGAGGTCACGACCAAGCGACAGGGCAAGCTCGGCACGATCATCGCGGCAGGCTCCAAGAAGCTGACCGTGTACATGTTCGCCGCGGACAAGGGGTCGACACCCGCGTGCGCCGGCGCGTGCGCGGCGGCGTGGCCGCCGGTGGTCGCCAAGGGCACGCCGAAGGCGTCCGGTGCGGCCGCCTCCTCGGATCTCGGAACGACCCCGCGGGCGGGCGGCGTCATGCAGGTGACCTACAAGGGCCATCCGCTGTACTACTTCATCAAGGACAAGGACGACGGCGACGCCTACGGTCAGGGCGCGCACGCATTCGGCGCCGACTGGTACGTGCTCGCGCCCAGCGGCGAGAAGGTCGACAATTCGTGATCGGAGCATGGAGGACCCAGCCCGCAACGACGAACCATCTGCTCAGGCCCTCGCGGACCTGTGCGCGCTGGCGGACGGAACGCTCGACCCCGCGCGTGAGGCGGCGGTTCGGCAGCAGATCGCTAGCTCCGCCCAGCTGAGCGAGCGCTTCGAGCGCGAGCGCCGCGCCGTCGCGGCGCTCGCCGCGGTGCGCTCCGAGCGAGCGCCCGAACGCGTGCGCGCGCGGATCGAGGCGGAGCGCCGCCGGCGCTCGCGCCGGCCGATGCCGCGCCTCGGACTCGCATGGGGGACGGCCGCTGTGGCCGCGCTCGCAGCCGCGGCGCTCGCGCTCGCGCTGCTGCTGCCGGCCGGCACGCCGGGCGGTCCATCGGTCAGCCAAGCCGCGTCGCTGGCGCTCCGCGGCTCGGCGATGGCGGCGCCTCAGCCGGGCGGCGCCGCCCCCGGCGGGGCGTTGAACCGCGACGTCCAGGAGGTGTACTTCCCGAACTGGGAGTATCGGTTCGGGTGGTGGGCGACCGGCCAGCGCGTCGACAGGCTGGGCGGCCGGACCGCCGTCACCGTGTACTACACCCGGCACGGTCAGCGGATTGCCTACACGATCGTCGACGCGCCGGCCCTGAAGCTCCCGAACGCCAGCACGAGCTCGCTGAACGGGACCCGGCTACAGACCTTCACGACGGGCGACCGCATGGTCGTCACCTGGCGGCGCGCGGGGCATACGTGCGTGCTGTCGGGAGTCGGCGTCTCGTCGCAGGAGCTGTCGCGGCTCGCGGCGTGGAAGCTCCCGACCGGCGCCGCGGCCTAGTCACGCTCCTGAGCGATCTGCTGTGACTCGTCGCCGGCCAGCGCCCGGGCGATCCGCTGGCGACCTCGGTGCAGACGCGTGGTGATCGTTGCCTCGCGAACCCCGAGGCTCTGGGCCGCTTCACGGTAGGAGAGCCCGATCAGGTCGATCGCGACGACCGCGTCGCGGAAGTCATCCGGCAGTGCCGAGATCGCCGCGTACACCGCCTCGGCCTCGAGCCGCGCCTCGGGCTGCGCCGAGCTGCGGTCCTCGATCAGGTCGAGCGTCTCTGGAGGCGCCGTCACCTGCGGGCGTCTCGCCGCCGAGCGGCGCATCGATATGAACGTGTTGCGCAGCACCCGCAACAGGTAGCCGAGGTCATCGTCGGAGCGAAGGATCCGCGGCTTTCGCAGGACCCGCACGAACGTCTCCTGCACGAGATCCTCGGCCTCTTCGCGGGAGCCGCATAATCCTCGGGCCGCCCGGTAGAGCCGATCGATGTGATCGCCCAGCGCCTCGGGGTCGAGCTGCCGGTCGGGGGACATCCCTTCTGCGGTAGGGATCAGCCCGGGTCGGCGAACGCGGCCGGCTGCTTGGTCATCCCGGCCGAGATCGCCGCGAGCTGGTTGGGCGAGCCGATCAGCTGAAGCTGGATAGCGGCCTCGAGCGCGAGCGTCTCGTCCGCGGGGCGGTTCCAGGAGTCGTTGAATAGGCGCTTGGCTCCTCGCACGGCGTCGGGTGAGCGGGCGGCGATCTGCGCCGCCAGCTCATGCGCAGCCGCCAGCGGATCGTCCGCCACTCGTGTGACGACGCCGAGCTCGCGCGCTTCCTTCCCGGAGAATGTCCGCCCCGTGAACGTCAGCTCCTTGGCGACGTCGATCCCGACGAGGCGCGGCAGTGTCCGCGTGATCGACATGTCCGGGATCAGGCCCCACTTGACCTCCATCACGGAAAGCCGTGCGTCCGGCGCCGCGATCCTGATGTCAGCGCCCAGCGCGATCTGCAGACCGCCGCCGAGGCAGTTGCCGTGGACTGCGGCGATCACCGGCACGGGCAGTGTGACCCAGTCGTAGGCGGTGCGCTGGAAGCGATTCGGCACCTTCAGCAGGACATCCTCGAGCCCCCCGTTCAGCCCGTCGCCGGTGGAGAAGGCGCTCGTGACGTCGATCCCCGAGCAGAAGCTCGGGCCGTCGCCGTGCAGGACTACCGCCCGCACGCCCTGCGCAGCGCGGACCTGCTCGGCCGCTTCGACGATCGCCTCGAACATCGCCGGGTCGAGCGCGTTGTGCTTGTCCGGCCGCGCGAGCGTGACCGTCGCGACGTGGTCGCTGACCTCGATACGGACCCGCTCGGCAGACGCCATCCGGGCGAGCTTATCGCTCCACCACGACCGGGTCGCCGATCCGGATCACCGCCGGCTCGAGCACGCTCCCGTAGATCCCGAACGGCAGCGGCTCGGTCGACTGCACGTCGTTGCGGTACTCGCGCAGGATCTCGAGCGTCGGCAGGTCGACGGTGCCGGTGACCGGGTCGCGGCTGGTGATCAGACATCGGCCGACATGGCCCTCGAACCGGACCAGCGCGTCGCCAACGCGCACCGAGCGCCCGACCCAGGCGTCCTCCGCGTGCGCGTCGACGCCGTCGACCTCGACCAGCATCCTGAATCGCCGCGAGTCGACCCCGTCGCAGCCGCCGGCGTCGGCCAGCCGCCGCAGCGACGCCCGGGAGATCAGCGATGCGGCGCCGAGCGCGCCTCGATCGACCGCGCCGGCGTCTTCGGCCTCGACGAGCCGCAGCGGCTGGCCGACGAACTCGCTGATCGCATCCGACCACGGGCCGGTGACCAGCCGGCCGCGCAGGATCCCCGAATAGAACTGAGCCACGACGGGGCGATCGTGGCGGACGACGTCCTCCAGCTGCGGGCCGCGCGGGAGCGTGATCCGGAGGCGGCGGTCCGGATCGCAATAATCGGCGACGATCGCCTGCAGCTCGCCGACGTGCTTGCCGTTGATCATCCGGTCGCGGTCGTCGATCAGCAGGAAGCGACGGTCCTCGCGCACGCCGCCCGCGCCGAGCTCCACGCTGTCGACCTCGTGCAGCCGCGTTCCCTTGATCGGGGTGATCGCCAGCCCGGAGACGGCCGCCGGCGCGGTCACGCTGCCGAGGCCTGCTCGGCCCAGTCGCGGTACAGCCGCCAGTACCGGCCGCGCGCCTCGAGCAGCTCCTCGTGCGAGCCCTGTTCAGCGATCTGTCCGTGCTCGAGAACCACGATTCGCGACGCGCGCTGGATCGTCGAGAGGCGGTGGGCAATCACGATCGCGGTGCGCCCGGCCAGCAGCCTCCGCAGGCCCTGCTCGATCAGGTCCTCGGTGTGCACGTCGACGTTCGAGGTCGCCTCGTCGAGCACCAGGATCCGCGGGTCGGCGACCAGTGCGCGCGCGAACGCGAGTAGCTGACGCTGGCCGGCCGACAACTGCACGCCGCGCTCGCCGACCTGCGTGTCGTAACCGTGCTCGAGGCTCTCGATGAACGCTTCCGCTCCCACCGCGCGAGCGGCCGCGGCGATCTCGTCGTCCGTCGCCGCCGGCCTCCCGAATGCGATGTTCTCGCGCACCGTACCGCTGAACAGAAACCCCTCCTGGGGGACGATTCCCATCTGCGAGCGCAGCGAGCGGGAGGACACGGTCCGCAGGTCGTGGCCGTCGACCAGCACGCGGCCGTCGGTCGGGTCGTAAAAGCGCGCGACCAGCTTCGCGAACGTCGACTTGCCGGCGCCGGTCTCGCCGACGAGCGCGACGGTCTGGCCGGGCGGGATCGTCAGGTCGATGTCCCGCAGCGCGTAGTCCCCGGCGCCATACCGGAACGACACGTCGTCGAATCGCACCTCGCCGTGGATCTTCTCCAGCTCCGTCGCGTCCGGGGCATCAACGAGGTCGGGCTGCTCGTCGAGCAGCAGGAAGATCTTGTCGAGCGCGGCCATCCCCGACTGATACGTCGTGTAAAGCTGCGAGAGCTGCTGGATCGGATCGAAGAAGTTGTTGAGCGCCGCGATGAACGCGAACACGACCCCGGTCGAGATCTGACCGTTGATCGCCTCGTAACCGCCGATCAGCAGGATCTCGACGGTCACCAGCGCGGACACGAACTCGACGCCGGGGAAATACGCCGCGTTCAGCTTCACGGTCGTCCAGTTCGCGTGCCGGTTCGCATCGTTGAGCTCCCCGAAACGCTTGATGTGGCGCGGCTCCTGTCCGAATGCACGGACCACCCGGATCCCCGACAGCGTCTCCTGGAGGTAGCCGGTGATCGTCGCGATCTTCTCGCGCGTCAACCGGTACGCGTCGGCGGACGCGATCCGGAATGCGATCCCGCCGATCGCGAGGATCGGGAACGCCAGGAACGTCAGCAGCGCCAGGTGTGGAGACATCACGAACAGGATCACGACGACGCCGATGAGCGTCAGGCCGGATTGGATCAGCGTCGCCATCCCGTCCTCGACGAGCTGATCGAGCGCCTCGACGTCGTTGGTCAGACGGGAGATGATCACCCCCGCCCGGTTGCGCGAGTAAAAGCCGATCGACAGTTGCTGCAGGTGCGAGAAGAGCTTGATCCTGAGGTCCTGAAGCGCGCGCTGCCCGACCCATCCGACGAGGTACGTCTGCGCGGCGGAAGCGATCGCGTACAGCACTGCCGAGGCCAGGAACGCGGCCACGACCCAGTCGAGCGTCGAGACGTCGTGCTTCTGGATCCCGTCGTCGATCGCGAGCTTCGCGAGCGGCGCGGGAGCCAGCGCCGCGGCGGTCGCGATCACCAGCGAGGCAAGCATCGCGAGCACGCGCCACCGGTACGGCGACAGCAGCTCGACCAGGCCTCTGAGCTTGCGCCTGCGACCCGACGTGGCCCGGAACCGGCGCTTCAGATCCTCGATTCGGCTCATAGCCCGCTCGCAATCCGCTCGCGCCCGGCGTCAACCGGGTTGCGGTTCAGGAACACCTGGTCGGGCATTCCCTTCTCGACGATCTCGCGGTACAGGTCGGAGGTGTCCAGCAGCTCGTCGTGGGTGCCGCGCGCCGCAACCTCGCCGTCCTCGAGCACCACGATCTCGTCGGCCAGCGCGATCGTCGACAGCCGGTGGGCCACGATCAGGGTGGTCCGCCCGCTCATCACCGACTGCAGCGCCAGTTTGATCTCCTGCTCGGTCGACGCGTCGACCGACGAGGTCGCGTCATCGAGGATCAGGATCCGCGGGTCGGCGACGACCGCGCGCGCGATCGCGATGCGCTGGCGCTGTCCGCCCGACAGGGTCAGGCCGCGCTCGCCGATCAACGTGTCGTAGCCGTGCGGGAGCGCGCGGATGAAGCCGTCGGCCTGCGCCGCGCGGGCCGCCTCCTCGACCTGCTCGCGGGTCGCGTCCGGCCGGCCGTAGGCGATGTTCTCGTGGACGCTCGCCGAGAACAGGAACGGGTCGTCGGTGACGACCGCGATCTGCTGTCTGAGGCTCGTCGGGTCGACCGCGCGCACGTCCGCGCCGTCGATCTCGACGCTGCCTTCGGTGACGTCGTAGAGCCTCGGGATCAGCGACACGAGCGCCGTCTTGCCCGAGCCCATCGCGCCCACCAGCGCGACGGTGGCGCCCGCCTCGAGCTCGAGGTCGATGTCGTGCAGCGCGGGCTGAGGCGAGCCCTCGAACGTCAGCCCGACCCCGCGGAAGCTGACCTCGCCGCGTCCCGGCGGCAGCGCCGGCGCCCCGTCGGGCACGGTCATCTTCGGCGCGCGGTCGAGCACCTGGAAGATCCGCGCGCCGGAGGCGGTCGCGCGCTGCGCCGCGCTGAGCATGTATCCGAGCGTCCGCATCGGGGAGATCAGCATCAGCAGATACGCGTAGAAGGCCGTGAAGTTCCCGATCGACAGCGACCCGGCGATCACCTCGCGGCCGCCGACGAGCAGGATCACGGCGAGGCCGAGGTTCGGGAGAAATCCGATCATCGGCGTGTACTTGGCCTGAATCTTGGTCGCGGTGATCTGCTGGTCGAACACGCGCGTGACCGAATGCCCGAACCGAGCCAGCTGGCGCTCCTCCTGGGCGAACGCCTTCACGACCCGGACCCCCGAGATGTTCTCCTCGGTGTCCGCGGTCAGCTCCGCGATCCGCTGCTGCGCCTCCTGCAGAGCGGGGCGCGAGAACTTCCCATAGCGCCACGCGATCAGGACCACGAACGGCACCGGCGCGAGCGACAGCGCGGCCAGCTCTGGGCGGATGATGAACATCGCGATCGCGGCGAGCAGGATCGACAGCAGCGACTGGGCGATGAAGATCAGCCCGTAACCGAGGAAGAACCGGACCGCCTGAAGGTCCACGGTCGCGCGCGACATCAGCTGGCCGGTCTGCTGGCGGTCGAAGAACGACAGCTCGAGCCGCTGCAGATGGGCGTACAGCGCATTGCGAAGGTCGACTTCGACCCCGAGCGACACGTTGCCCGCGACGAGCCTGCGCAGGACGCTCAGCACGAGCCGTCCGATGCCGGCCACCACGATCGCCAGCGACCAGACGACCAGATCGTGCTTGGAATGCGAGCTGATCGAGTTGATCGCCTGGCCGGTCAGGAACGGGATCAGCACGGTCGCGCCCATCGCCCCGAACGCGAGCGCAAACGCCCAGGCGACCGGGCGCCGGTACGGGCGCAGGAAACCAAGCAGCCGCCAGAAGATCTGCATGCTTCATAAAGTATAGTTTGCAGGCGGAGCCAGGCGCCGGATACGCTGTGTGCCGAGATGGGGGCCAGAAGGATCCTCTCGGGCGTACTCGTGCTAGCCGGCGTGGCAGCGCTGGCACTGCCAGGAACCGCGCTTGCCAGGTGGAGCCGACCCAGCACGCTGAGCGCCCCCGTGACGAGCGCCGACTTCCCAACCGTCGCGTCGAACGGACACGGCGTCGTGGTGTCCGCCTGGTATCTGTTCCTCGCGCGCGGCGAGCGGGTCGTGGCCCGCACGAGCACAAACGGTGGCAGGACATGGGGTCCGCGCCAGTCGCTCGGCCCCGCGCTGCTCTCACACTTCGGAGCCAGGCCGGCCTTGGTACGCGCCGCCGTCAGTCCAACCGGGCAGGCGGCCGTCGTGTGGCAGCAGGCAACCGGGCCGCACACACAGCGCGTGGTGCTCGCCACCGCGATGCGCGGCGCCCGCTTCAGCCGCGTCCACACGCTCTCGGGGAACGAGGGAATCGCCGCATATCCGGACGTCGCGTTCGATGGCACGGGACGGGCGGTAGTCGTGTGGGTGACGCGGACGCAGGTTCAGCGGGTGCTCATCGCCGCCGGCCGTGCCGGCCGGCCGCGGACGGTGGCGACCGGGACCGTCCCGGATGAGCCCGCGCTCGCCGTCGACGCGCGCGGTGACCGCCTGTACGGATGGATCGAGAACACGAACTCCGGGACCGCGATCTGGTCGGCGCGCGAGCGCGCCAGCGGCTCACTGAAGCGGCCCCAGCGCCTGCAGCATCAAAGCACCACGCAGATCCCGTTCGTCGATGTCGCGATCGCCCCGAGCGGGCGCGCGACGGTCGTATACGAGCAGGACGTGGGCATCTCATCGGTGATCTGGGCGGTGTCGGCCAGTTGGGCCAGCCGGTTCGGTGCCGGCCAGCGGTTGTCGCCGTTCAGGCGCACGGCGATCCTCGGCGGCAGCGCCTCCGGCTCGCGTGGGGTGGGGGTCGACGGGTCCGGGCGCGTAAGCGCGATCTGGATGGACGACCCACCGGGTCCGCCTGGGCGCTTTCCCAGCCCGAGCCATGTGCGCGTCGCGACGAGCAACGCCGTCGGCCGGTTCGGGAGCCCGCGGACGCTGCAGACCACGTCCGCCGCACATGTCTACGAGCGCGGCGCGATCGCGGTGGCACCCGGAGGCGGCTTGATTGCGGCGTGGAGCGAGCAACCGTCGGGCGTGAAGGGCCAGGCCTTTGTATGGGGCTCTGCTGCACGCGGTCCGGGTGGACCGTTCAGCCGCCCCTTCAAACTTTCGGGTCCCGATGGGGACCGCGCTGCCGCCGCGGCGACGTCGATCGGCGGCGCGGGCGTCGCAGTCTGGGCTGAGGGCACCGAGGCCGGCACCGTCAGAGCCGCACGCTGGACGCCGTAACTCGGCGACACGCCTGGCCGGCCGCCTGAGCTGCGACGGTTCCACGTTGCAGCCGGCACGACTCGGCTCCTATGATCCTTGCGCTCCACACGCAGGGTCAGGAGAGGCGTCGGACGGGAGGGAGCGGCTGACGAAGTGGATCTATTGAGCCTTGGCTACGCGTCCCTCCGCGGCTTCGTGGAGACGATCGGCGCGATGGGCCTGCTGCTGCGGCGCACGCTGATCGCGGCGCTGACGCCACCCTACGACTACGGACCGGAACTGGTCGACCAGTTCCTGTTCGCCCTGCGGCTTGGATGGTTCCCGATGATCGTCGCGTCACTGGCCTTCACGTACGGGCCCGCGGGGATCGAGGTCGGCAACTTCCTCAACCTGCTCGGCGCGATGGACCGCCTCGGCGGGATCTTCGTGATCATCGTGATGCGGGAGTTCGCGCCGCTCGTGTGCGCGATCGTGATGGCCGGCGTGGCGGGCACCGCGATGACCGCCGACCTCGGGGCTCGCAAGATCCGCGAGGAGCTCGACGCGCTCCAGGTGCTCGGCGTCGACCCGGTCAAGAGCCTCGTCGTCCCGCGCTTCTTGTCGCTGATGCTGCTGACGCCGCTGTTCTCGATCTACGCGCTGCTGTTCGGGACGCTCGGCGGGGTGCTGGTCACGATCTCCAACCACGCTCAGATCGGACCGTTCTTCTCGACCTTCTTCGCGCAGGCGAGCGTCGCCGAGTTCGAGGCGATGCTGCTCAAGTCGACGATCTTCGGCGCGATGATCGCGATCGTCTGCTGCTACAAGGGGCTGACTGCGTCCGGCGGCGCCGAGGGAGTGGGGCGCGCCGTCAATCAGGCGGTGGTGATCGCGTTCATTGGGATCGGCGCGATCGACTACACGTTCACGCAGACGCTGCTCGCCACGCACCCGGCTCTCAACACGCCGCGATGAGCGCGCTCGGTGGACAGCGACGCGCCGGGTCGGCAACCGCCGCACTCGCCAGGCCGATCGCGGCGCTGGCCGCGTTCGGCGAGGCGTCGCGGTTCTGCCTGAAGGTCGCCGGAAACGTGCTCGACGGGAAGGTCTTCAAGTTCATCGGCGAGACGCTGCGCCAGGCCGGGATCCTGATCGTAGGCTCCGCGGTGATCGTGCTCGGGCTGGTGTTCATCCTCGGCCTGCAGTGCGGGATCGAGGGCGCCTACGCCGCAAAAACGGTCGGCGCGCCGTCCTCGACCGGCGCGATCACTGCGCTGTGCGACCTGCGCGAGGTGATCCCGTACGCGTTCGGCTACATGATGGCCGCCAAGGTCGGCACCGGATTCGTCGCCGAGCTCGGGTCGATGCGGATCTCCGATGAGATCGACGCACTCGACGTGATGGGGCTCGACTCGGTCCTGTATCTCGGCTCGACGCGGCTGCTCGGCACGTGGCTGGTGCTGCCGTTCCTGTACATGCTCGCGGTCGCGGTCGGGTTCGTGGCCTCCTATCTGGCGGACGTGATCGAGCTGGGGCAGGTCTCGAAGGGCGGCTACCTGCAGCTGTTCTGGCAGTTCCAGTCGCCGGGCGACTTCCTGTTCAGCGGCATCAAGTGCATGGCGATGGCGACCTTCATCGTGCTCGTCTGCATCTACTACGGCTACCACGTGACCGGCGGACCGGTGGGGGTGGGGCGGGCGACGGCCCGTTCGATGTTCGTGAACATCCTCGGCATCCACCTGATCGGGCTGGTCGGCACGCAACTGTTCTGGGGCGGGAACGCAAGGGCACCGATCGGGGGATAGGCCGTGCCCCGGATCACCGCCTTCATAGCGCTCTGGATCGCGGTCGCCGCGGTTGTACTCGTGATCGCCGGCACCGGCTCGTCCTACGCGATCCACGCCGAGTTCACCGACGCGGGGCAGCTCGTGCCCGGGGACCTGGTCACGGTCGGGGGTCACCAGGTCGGCGCGGTCGGGCCGATTCGCCTGTCGACCAACGGCCTCGCCGACGTCGAGCTGGACATCTCGAGCTCGGGCGTGACCCCGCTGCGCCAGGGAACGATCGCGACGATCGGACAGCTGAGCCTCACTGGGGTCGCGAACCGGTTCGTGGCGCTCAGCCCCGGCGTCGGCGCGGAGATCCCGAGCGGCGGCACGCTGCCGGTCACGCAGACGCGAGGGATCGTGGACCTCGACACGCTGCTCGACGCGCTGACCCCGCGCGTCCGGATTTCGCTGCAGCAGGTCCTGAAGTCCGGCGCGTACCTGATGGCGGCGCCCACCGCCTCGCAGCTGAACGTCGCCAACGCCTACCTGAACCCCGCGTTCAGCCAGTCGGCGCAGCTGGGCAACGAAGTGGTCGCGCAGGACGCAGCGCTCGGCCGCCTGGTGTCGAGCAGCGCCCAGGTCGCAAACGCGCTGGCAGCGCAGAACACGAACCTCGGCGGCTCCGTCAGCTCGACGGCGGCGGTGCTCCGCCAGCTCGCCGGCCAGCGAGCCGCGATCGCGGACACGCTCGTCAGGGGGCCGGCGGTGCTGACTCAGGGAACGCGCGTGCTCGGGCACGTGGACGCCACGCTGTCGGCGCTCGACCCGGCGGCGAGAGATCTGCAGCCGGTGGCGGGACGGCTCGCGCGGCTGCTGCAGGCGATGCTGCCCGCAACCTTGAACGCGATCCCCACGGTGGCGGCCGTTCAGGCGCTCGTCCCGAGCGCCGAGGCCGCGCTCGAGGAGTTCCCCGCGGTCGAGCGCCAGGCGACCCCGGCGGTGCAGTCGCTGACCCGCTCCCTGAGGCTCCTGAACCCGATCCTGTCCGGCCTGCGCCCGTACACGCCCGACGTCGTTTCCGGGTTCTTCAACGGCGTCGGCGGCGCGGCCGGCGGCTCGTACGACGCCAACGGCCACTACCTCCACGGCGAGATCGCCGTCCAGGGCGGAGGCTCAACGCTCACCGGGCTGCTGAACATCCTCGGCAGCAAGCTCAACAACCTCGGCCCGTTCAACGGCGCGCGGACCGGACTGCTCGCGCCGTGCCCGGGCGGCGGCAACCCACAGGCACCGGATCGCTCCAACCCGTGGAACAACCCGGACGCGTTCCGGAGCCTGGGCACGATCTGCAAGCAGGGAGATAACCAGCGATGAAGCGGCTGGCGGCGCTGCTGGTGGCGGTCGTAGCGATCGTGGTTGCGGTCGCGGCCGCGAGCGGCTCGTCGGGCGGCTCGACGTCGACGGCGCGCTTCGACGTGATCTTCGACGATGCCCGCGGACTCGTCTCCGGGCAGCTCGTGAAGATCGCGGGTGCCCGCGCCGGCTCGATCGACGGGGTCGTGCTCAGCTCCGGGTTCAAGGCGCGGATCGAGGCATCGGTCGACAGCCGCTTCATGCCGTTCCATGCCGACGCGACGTGCACGATCAGGCCCGAGGGCCTGATCGCGGAGAACTACCTGGAGTGCGACCCCGGGACCGCCAACAGCCCGGTGCTCGAGCCAAGCGACGGCCACCCGCCGACCGTGCCCGTGACGCGCACGACCGAGCCGGTCAGCCTGCTCGATCTGTTCAACACCTTCAACCTTCCGACCAGCCAGCGGATGGCGGTGATCCTCGACGAGCTCGGAATCGCGACGGCCGGCCGGGGCGAGGACCTCAACCAGATCCTCGAGCGCGCCAACCCGGCGCTGGGAGCGGCGCGCGACGCGATCTCGATCCTCACCCGGCAGGGCGCCCAGCTCCAGACCCTGATCGACTCGAGCAACCGGATCGCGGCGCAGGGAGCGGCAGGCAAGGCAGAGCTGCAGCGGTTCCTCGACCGGGCGGCGGCCGCGTCGAGCGTGACCGCGGCGCACAGCAGCCCGCTGGGGCAATCGATCGCGCGGCTGCCGGCGCTGCTGGCCGCGACTCGGCCGTCGCTCGCGCAGCTCGATGCGATCGCGACCCAGGGCACCCCGCTGCTCCAGCAGCTGACCGCCAGCGCCCCCTCGCTTGACCGCGTCGCCGGCGACCTCGGCCCGTTCGCAGCGGTCGCCAAGCCCGCCCTCTCGAAGCTGTCGACCGCGCTCGGCACCGCGATCCCGGCGCTCCGGCAGTCGGTCCCGCTGCTTCGCACGATCAGCGCGTACTCAAGCCGTTCGAAGTCGAACACCGCGCTGGCGGCCAACCTGTTCTCGAACCTCGAGCAGCACGGGTTCTCCGAGTCGTTCCTATCGGTCATCTACTACACCGCGACCTCGCTGGCACGGTTCGACGGGACCTCGCACATCCTGCCGCTATTCGTGATCGCCCCCCAGAACGGCGCCTGCGGCCAGTACGCGACCAAGCCGGTGGCCGGGTGCGGCGCCCACTACGGCCAGCAGCCCGGCTACCAGCCCCGATCCGCGGCGCGCCCACGCGGGCGGGGCGTTCCCTCGGCACACGCTCAGCGCCCGACCGCGACACGGCCTGCTCCGGGCGCCGGCGCGCCGTCCTCGCTGTCCCAGCCGCCGGCCGCCGGCGCGACCGGGCCGCTGCCTGGGCTGCCGGCGCCGCCCCTCCCCACCAACGTGCTCCAGGCACTGAGCAGCTTCCTGCTGAAATGAGACGCAACCGCCAACCCAGCCCACTCGGCAGCGCGATGATCGTCGGGACGCTGATCATCATCGTGATCGGAATCGCGGTGTACCTCAGCTACATCGCCGAGAACGGGCTCCCGTTCGTGGCGACGTACCGCGTCAACGTTCAGGTCGCGAACGCCGATGAGGTGGGCAAGAACGCGGATGTCCGGGTCGGGGGCGCGAGGGTCGGGCAGGTGCTGACGATCACGCCGGAGCCCCCGTCGCGGACGTGGCCGCATCCGTACGCGCAGCTCGGTCTCGCGATCCAGCAGAGCCTCGCGCCGCTGCCGCCCGACACCCATTACGAGGTCCGGCTGTCGTCGGTGCTCGGCGGCAAGTATCTGGAGCTGCTCCCGGGGCGGAGCCGGGCCGCGGGCGTACCGGACGGTGGCACGTTGACGCTGAACGCCAACGCGAGCCTCAACCACGAGCTGCCGTTCGTCGACCTCGACACCGCGCTCGGGGTGTTCGGGCCTGCCACGCGGCGAGCGATCCGCGGATCGATCGCGGGCTTTGGCGACGCGGTCGCCGGGCGCGGGGTCGCGCTGAACGACATCACTGGCTCGTTCGCCCGCCTGCTGGGGCCGGCTCAGCGGCTGCTCAGCGTGTTCGCCGACCCCTCGAGCCGGCTCGCCGAGCTGATCAGCGGCGGCGCCGCCACCACGACCGCGCTGGCCGCCGTGGCGCCGACCGTCAACGCGCTGCTGGCCGACGGCGCGACCACGTTCCAGGCGCTCCAGGACTCGGCGCTCGGCCAGGCGATCGACGAGCTGCCGGGAACCGAAGGGTCGGCTACGACCGACCTGAACGGCTCGCTGCCGGCGCTCGCCGAGGCCGCCCAGCTCGAGCGAGCACTGCGCCCCTCGGCGGCGCTGCTGCCGACGGCGGCGAACCGGCTCGATGCGATCGTCAACGCCGCCGCCCCGGTGTTCCGCCGCGTCCCGATGCTCGCGTCCGACCTGCAGGGTGCGATCGGCGCCGTCCAGGCGCTGGCCCACGATCCGAACTCGCAGAAGGTGTTCCAGGGGCTCGGGTCAAACGACCTGGCCACGTTCGGCGCCTCGGGGCTGAACGGGCTGGGGGCGATCCTGAGGGCGGTCGCCCCGGCCCAGTTCTCCTGCAACGTCGCGGGGCTGTGGCTGCACAACTACTCCGCGGGGCTGAGCGAGGGCGACAGCACCGCCCCGTGGCTGCGCACGATGCCGCTGTTCGACACCAATGAGGCGACGCAGTCCGCCACACCCGCTCCCGACCTGCACCTCAACTACTACCCGATCGAGAACTCGAGCCAGTGCCAGGCGGGCAACGAGGTGTACACGGGCAAGCAGCTGATCGGGAACCCGCCCAAGACCTCGACCGTCGTCGACAACACCGCGCCGCCGCCGGGCGTGCTCCAGCGCGGTGCGCAGGCAGGACTGGTGCCCAACCGATGAGCCCGAGCCCGACAGGAACTCGTACCCGCCCCGGATCTCGCACCCGCCGCCGCCGGCGGCGCCTGCACCCGCTGGTGATCGCGACGCTCGTGATCGGCGCCACGGTGGCGATCACGTTCTACGCGTTCAACCGCGAGGTCCCGTTCATCCACCACTTCACGCTCAACGCGCAGGTCTCGAACAGCGTCAACGTCCGCGGCGGCGATCCGGTCCGAATCGGAGGGATCGACGTCGGGCAGGTGGTCGCCGTCACGCCGGCCGGAGACAACTCCGACATCGAGATGACCCTCCAGTCCTCCGCGCTCCCGATCCACCGCGACGCGACGATCCGGATCCGCGACCGGCTGTTTCTCGAGGGGAGCTACTACCTCGAGCTCGACCCGGGCACGGCGGCCGCCCCGAAGCTCGCCGACGGAGGCACGATCCCGCTCGCCCGAACCTCGAGCCCCGTCCAGTTCTTCCAACTGCTCTCGACGTTTTCCCTGCCGACGCGCTCGAGCTTCACCGGCTCCATCAACGAGCTCTCGATGGGGCTGGGCGGCCAGCCGGTCGCCGACAGCGGCGCCGCGGGGCTGAAGGCGACCGCCGTGCAGCTGCAGCCGCTGCTCGCCGACACGGCCGTGCTCACCCGGGCGTTCCGCGGCACCAGCCAGGGCGATCTCGGCCGCCTGACGAGCTCCTCGTCGCAGGTCGCCGGGACGCTCGCTGCGAGCTCGCCTCAGCTCGCCGACCTGGTCCGGAGCCTTGGCACCACCGCCGCGGCGCTGACGTCCTCGGACGGATCGCTCGCGCAGAGCGTCGCCGGACTCGACCAGACCTTGCGCGCGGCGCCCGCCTCGCTGACCGCCGTCGACGCTGCGTTGCCGCCGGTCGCGACGCTCGCGAGGACGCTCAACCCGTCGCTGCGAGCGGCCCCGCCGCTAATCGACGACGTGACGGCGACGGCGGGGCAGCTCTCGGCGGCGCTCGGCCCGGCGCAACGCGGCCCGCTCGTCACCTCGCTGCGCGCGACCTTCCAGGAGCTCCCGTCGATCCTGACCCAGCTCGCGCGGGCGTTCCCGATCGGAAAGCAGATCACCGACTGCCTGCAGAGCCACCTCGTGCCGGTGCTCAAGCAGGTCGTCCCCGACGGCAAGCTGTCGACCGGGCGCCCGGTGTGGCAGGACTTCGACCACTTCCTCGGCGGCGTCGCCGGCGCCACCGCCAGCTTCGACGCCAACGGCCCGTACACGCGCTTCCTGGCCGGGGCGGGCCCCGACACGCTGTCCGGGACGTTCGGCGGCCAGCAGCTCGTAGCCACCGTTCCGCCCGGCGGCACCGAGCTACAGGGAGCTCGGCCGAAGTGGATCGGCACGCTGACGGCCTCACAGTTCCATCCCGAAGCGCGGTGCACGGCCCAGCCGCTTCCGAGCCTCGGCGCGACGACGGCGGCGCCGGACTTTGTCGCGGCCGGGGGAGGGGCGCCGTGAGCACCCGCGCCCGCGTTCAGATCCGCCGCTACGGGCGCCACTTCGCCGCGTTGATGACGCTGGTCGTGCTCGGTAGCGCGTGCGGGTTCTTCATCCTCCTCAACCAGCGGCTGCCGAGCCCGTTCCAGAGCTACTACTCGCTCAACGCCGCGTTCCCGAGCGCCACCGCGGTGGTCTCGGGTTTGGGCGAGCCGGTCAACGTGGCCGGTGTGCGCGTCGGTCAGATCACCGGCACCGAGCTGCGCGACGGCCAGGCGATCGTGCACATGTCGATCGATCCGTCGAAGCTCCCGAGGGTTTACCGCGGGGCGCACGCCGCGCTGGTCCCCAACACGCCGCTGAAGGACATGCAGGTAGACATCGTCCCCGGGCAGCCCGGCTCCGGGGCGCTGCCGGATGGGGCGACGATTCCGGCCGGCGACACGCTGGTGCCGATCGACTCCGACGAGCTGCTCGACTCGCTCGACACCGACACGCGCACGTGGCTCGCGGGGCTGCTGACCTCGGTCGGGCAGGCGACCGCCGGCAGGGGCCAGGACATTCGCAACCTGCTGCAGGCGCTCGGCCCTACCTCCTCAGAGCTCCGGCAGCTGGGCGATCTGCTCGTCGCGCGCCAGGGGCAGATCTCGCAGCTGGTCCACAACCTCGGCGAGCTCACCCAGGCTGCGAGCACCAAGGACGGTCAGCTGCGCACGGTGGTGCAGGCGGGCGACCAGACAATCAAGGCGATGGCGGCGCAGGACGCCGCGCTGCGCCAGTCCGTCTCACATCTGCCCGGCACGCTCCAGAGCGCTCGCACGACGCTCGCCGACGTCGTCCCGTTCGCGAACGCGCTCGGTCCGGCCGCGCGCGCGCTCGAGCCCACCGCCCGCACGCTCCCGTCGACGCTTGCGAACACCAACACGCTGCTGCAGGGCGCCGCGCTGCTTCCGCTCCACCAGATTCAGCCGTTCGTCAAGGCGTCGCTTCCGGTCGCGCGGCTGCTGCCTCCGCTGGCGGCCAACCTCAAGCCGGAGATCCCGGAGCTGATCGACTCGTTCAAGGTGCTCGCCTACTCGACCAACGAGCTGGCCTACAACCCCGGACACGGGAATTCCGGGTTCCTGTACTGGCTGGCGTGGTTCGCCCACAATTCCGATTCCTTCATCTCGACTAGCGATGCAAACGGTCCCGTGTGGCGCAGCCTGTTCGTGACCAGCTGCCAGTCGCTCAAGGACCTGCCCTCCGGCCCGATTCTCGAGACCGTGCTCGGGACGAAATTCAACTGCAGCTGATGGTCACTCAGGCTCCAAAGCGTGCAGCGGTGCTGGCAGCGGTCGGGTTCACACTGTCGTGCATCGGGCTGATGATCTTCGTCTGGACGCAGTTCGGGGGGACGGTCCCGTTCGCGCCGCAGGGCTATCGCGTCCACGTGATGTTCAACGAGACGGGCTTGCTGGTGCCTGGAGCCGACGTGCGGATCGCGGGCGTCAACGTCGGGCGCGTGACCGTCGTCGCGAACCGAGGGGTGAACTCGCTGGTGACGGTCGACATCTCCCAGCAGTACGCGCCGATTCCGAAGGACACACGAGCGATCCTGCGTCAGAAGACGCTGCTCGGCGAGGCATACGTCGCGCTGTCCGCTGGGAGCGGAAGCGGCCCGAAGCTGCCGGATGGCGACACGATCCCGCAGACGCAGGTCGCCCCGACCCAGCAGCTCGACAAGGTGCTGGGAGCGTTCGGCAAGCCAACCCAGCGAGACCTCCAGGAGTTCCTGTCGGGGAGCGCCACCGCGCTCGCGGGGCGTGGGGAGGACGTCAACAGCGCGTTCGGCAACCTCGATCCGACGCTCGCCGACCTCGACGCGATCGTCGGTGTGCTCGACGGCGAGCAGGGAAGCGTTCATCAGCTGCTGCGCTCGGGTGCGACCGTGTTCACGACGCTCGGCCAGCGATCGGCGGACCTGCAGTCGCTGATCACCGCCGGCGACCAGGTCCTGTCGGCGACGGCCGCGCGCAACGTCTCGCTGACGGCGACCGTCAACGCGCTGCCGGCGTTCGAGACCCAGCTCCGGACCACGCTCGACCACGCGCGGTCGACGCTCTCGATCGCGAAGCCGTCGCTCGATGCGCTGCTTCCCGCGGCGCCGCTGCTGACCCCGACGCTGCGCGGCCTGATCAGCCTCTCGGGTCCCGCGCTGCGGCTGCTGCGCGCCGGGCCACGGCTCGTCAGCGACTCGCTCGTGGCGCTGCCGGCGATCGAGCGGTTCGAGAAGGCCTTCCGTCCCGGGCTCGACGCGCTCGAGCCCGCGGTCCAGCAGGTCTCCCCGATCATCAACTTCATCGGGCTGTACAGGACGGAGCTGACGACCGCGATGGCGAACCTCGCTGCGAGCCTCGAGGCGCGCGCTCCGTCGAACGCGCCGGGCGGCACCACCAACTACCTGCGCTCGCTGGCGGTGGTCGGCAACGAGTCGATCTTCGGACAGACGGTGCGCGAGCCGACCAACCGCTCGAACGCGTACTTCTCACCCGGCGAGCTGGCGATGCTCAACAAGGGTGGCCTGCTCGCCGCCAGCTGCACGAACACCGGCAACCAGTCGCAATCGCTGGGCGTGTTCGGGAACGTCCCCTGCAAGGTGCAGCCGGGGTTCCGCTGGGGCGGGCTGACGCGGTACTTCCCGCATGTGACGTCGGGGTCGCACTAGCTGAAAGCCGGAGCGGTGCGAGGCGTTAAGTGAGCGTGATTACGGGACGCCGGCTTCGCCGTGGGCTTTCGGCCGTCGCGCTCGGTGCGAGCGCCGGCGCGCTGGCACTTGCCGCGACGGGCGCGTTCGGCGACGTGCCGAAGCTGCCGCTCAACGACCTGAACACCGCACTCGGCGTTGTTCCCGGATACCAGACCCCCGCCCAGGCCGCCGAGCAGCAGAACCCCGAGCCGTCATATGACGCGACTCCCCAGGCCGACTGCGGCCCCGGCTCGCACCCGCTCGCGGGCATCCAGGGGCGGGTCCCGGCGTCGGCGATTCAGTCGCCTCAGGCCGCTCACGGCTGGAACTGCAACGTGTCCGTCGTCGGCCACTACGCGAGCCCCGGCGGCTACAAGGTGTGGAACTACACCGACAAGCACGGCCGTCTGTGCGCGTTCTACGACTCGACGCTGCTGTATCCGCTGGACGCCCTCAGCCTCAGCGGGCCGGCGTCGAGCGGCGTGTACGTGCTCGACATGACGCGCTCGTCGCGCCCGGTGATGACCGACAAGCTGACGACGCTGCCGATGCTCTCGCCACACGAGTCGCTGTACCTGAACGCCAAGCGCGGACTGCTGGCGGCCGACCTTGGCAACCCGGCCAGCTACCCGGGGCTGATGTCGATCTACGACGTCAGCCAGGACTGCCGCCACCCGGTGCTCGACGCGACCTACCGTGCCGCTCGGTTCGGCCACGAGAGCGCGTTCTCTCCCGACGGCCGGACCTTCTGGGTCACCGGCGGGGGCCAGGGGATCGCCGCCGTCGACGTCTCGGACCCGAAGCACCCGCACACGATCTGGGAGGGCAACGAGTTCTCCCACGGCGGCAGCGTCAGCGACGACGGAAACCGCTTCTACGCGGCCGACTCGGTCGACGGTGACCTGACCACGCTCGACGTCTCCCAGATCCAGGCCCGCAGGGCGAATCCATCGGTGCGCGAGGTCAGCCGGCTGACCTGGCAGCGCGTGACGATCCCGCAGAACTCGGCACCGATGGTGATCGGCGGCCGGCGCTACCTGCTCGAGTTCGACGAGTTCGGATTCAGGTTCGACACCGTCACTCCGGCCGATACGGTCGGCGCGGCGCGGATCATCGACATCTCCGACGAGGCGCACCCGCGCGTGGTCTCGAACCTGCGCCTGCAGGTCAACAACCCGCCGTACCGTACGCAGGCCGACGGAGACCCGGGCGGGATCGGCGGCAACAACGCGCAGGTCGGCTACGCAGCCCACTACTGCGCGATCCCGCGGGAAGTCAACCCGGAGATCGTTGCGTGCTCGTTCATCAACTCGGGGCTGCGGATCTTCAACATCCAGGATCCCCGCCACCCGCGCGAGGTCGCGTACTTCGTGTCGCCGCCGAAGGCCTCGTACGTGAACCGCGACGAGGCCAGCGACACCGCGATGTCGAAGCCGACGTTCGACCCGCAGCGGCACGAGGTCTGGTACACCGACGCCGCGAGCGGGTTCTGGGCGCTGCATCTCGACAACGGGGTGTGGCCGGAAGCGGTCCCTGCGCGACACGCGCGCGCGACGCACCGAGCCTCCCGCCGGGGCCACCGGCGCGCCCGGCGCTGACCCGCACGGCGAGTTCGACCGCGCGCGAAGCTATGCCACGCGCACGACGAGCTTGCCGGTGTTGGCGCCGTCGAACAGCATGTTGATCGCGGTCGGGAGCTGGTCGAAGCCTTCGACGACGGTCTCGAGCGGCTGTAGCTTTCCCTCCTGCATCCAGCGCGCCAGATCGCCGATCGCCTCGCCGATCCGGCCGAGATGGTCGAGCACGATGAAGCCCTCGAGCTTGATCCGCTGGACGAGCAGGTTCGAGAAGCTGCGGGGCCCGGGCGGCCGCTCCACGTCGTTGTAGCCGGAGATCAGCCCGCACAAGGCGACGCGGCCGCGCAGATTCAGCCGCGCGAACACGGCGTCCATGATGTCGCCGCCCACGTTCTCGAAGTCGACGTCGATTCCATCCGGCGTCGCGGCGACGAGCTGCTCGTGCCAGTCGGGCGCCCGGTAGTCGACCGCCGCATCGAATCCGAGCCGCTCGGTCAGCAGCGCGCACTTCTCGGGCCCACCCGCGATCCCGACCACCCGGGCGCCCTTGATCTTCCCGATCTGGCCCGCCACCGAGCCGACCGCGCCGGCGGCGGCCGACACCACCAGCGTCTCGCCCGGCTGCGGTCGGCCGATGTCCTCGAGCCCGACCCAGGCGGTCAGCCCCGTCATCCCGAGCGCGCCGAGGTAGACGCTCGGCGAGACCCCCTCGACCTCGGTGACCGGCAGCAGCGGCGCGGCGTCGGAGGCGACGGTCCACTCCTGCCAGCCGACCAGTCCCTGAACGAGCTGGCCCTCCTGGTAGGCATCGTGCTTCGAGGCCGCGACGCGGCCGAGCCCGACGGCGCGCATCACCTCGCCGATCGCGACCGGCGGCAGGTACGTCGGCACGTCCGAGATCCACATGCGGTTGGTCGGATCCAGCGAGATCCACTCGTTGCGTACGAGCGCCTCGCCGTCCTGGATGTCGGGGACGGGCTCCTCGACGAGCTCGAACGTCTCCGAGGTGATGCGTCCTTCGGGGCGGCTGCTGAGAATGAAACGGTGATTGGGATCGGGCATGCAGCGACCCTACAGCGGCGGCGGCGCACTCGCGAGTCACGAGTGCGCCGTCCGCCGATGTCTCTACGAGACGAGTGCCTTCCAGGTGGCCGCTCCGACGATCCCGTCGGCCACGAGCCCCTTCTTGCGCTGGAAGCTCTTCACGGCTGTTTGGGTTGCGGCGCCGAACACTCCATCGACGGCCACTGACTTGTAGCCGAACGTGAAGCGCAGCTGGCGCTGCAGCGCCGTGACCGCGCTGCCCTTCGAGCCGCGCTTGACCGAAACGACCAGCTTCGTCCAGGTCTGCGGGCCAACGCTGCCGTCCACCGCCAGCTTGTTTGCCTTCTGAAAGCGCTTCACGCTCGCCGTTGTGTCCTTGCCGTAGACACCGTCGGCCGGCTCGTTGAAACCACGCGCCGTCAGCAGGTACTGAATCGTACGCACCGTCTCGCCCTTCGCGCCTTGCCTGACGACGGGCCAGTTCACGGCGTGGGGGTGAGCGACCCCGTGGTGCCCGGTCGCTGCGCTCGCGGCGGCCGTTGCTACTCCCGCCGGCGCGAACGCCAGCGCCGCGCCGACCACCCCAATTACGAACCTACGCATCTATGCCCTCCTGGTTTGATTGCGAGAAGCAAACGCCTCGCGCCGGAGAGTTAAAACAGGTGGCGCGGACTGAAGTTCCGATGCGCGGCCGCAGGCGCGGTCAACGGCCGGGGTGATGCTTTCGCGGCCGCTTGGGCTTGCGGTGCCGGTGGTGGCCCGGCTTGTGCCGGGCGGCGGCATGGAGTCCGGCGTTCGGCGGCACGTACAGCGCCATCCCCGGCTCGCCGGTCTCGACGTCGAGCAGCGCCTGGTTGGCCGTGTTGCCGGCCGCGTAGGACTGGTTGGCGACGATCAGGTCGGTCCCGAGGTAGGCGAGCCCGGACGGTGAGTCGAACGGAACGCTCGAGTCGTTGGTGCCCATGTACTGCTGGCCGAACCGGTACAGCTCGTGCCCGGCCGAGTCGAGCTCGACGATCTGGTTGGACGCCCCGACGAGCGCGACATAGATGTGACCAGAGCGCGCCAGCGCGCAGCCGTCGGGCGCGTCGGCGGGGCCGCTCTCCCAGAGCTGCTTGAGCGGGCCGGGGGCGCCGTTGGGCTCGATCGGCACCTCGTATAGCTTCCCGGTCGTCGGATTTGGCGTGCCGAGGCCGCCGTTCGACGCCTGGTCGAACAGCAACGTACGGTGGTCGGGCATCAGCAGGATGCACGCAGTCCCGAACGGCCCGCCGTCGAGTCGCTTGTCGGCGAGCCAGACGTGCGCCGTACCGCCGGCCGGAGGAATCCTCCAGATCACCGCCTGCTGGTAGTCGGTGACGTACAGGCTGCCGTCGGGACCCCAGGCTGCGTAGTCGGGCATCGGCGTCTGGTCGAGCACCGCGGGCGAGCACGGGGTACCGGCGGAAGCGCTCGAGCAGAGCGGGAGGTCGGGCACCTGCGAGTACAGGGACTGCGCGCCGGTGCGGGGGTCGAGCCGGATGATGCGGCCGCTTGTCTTGTCGAGCAGCAGCAGCCGCCCGCGCGCGTCGTTGGCTGCGACCTGCACGCCGTGCGGCTGCGAGGTGTCCTGGCCGGCCACCGTCCACGAGTTGAGCAGCTCGCCGCCGTCGGTGTACTCGAATACGCGCGAGGAGAGGCTCGAGCCGGTGGGGTTGTCGTACGTGCCCTCGTAGATCGAGCTTCCCACCAGGTGCGGCAACGCGGGGTAGCCCGGCGTCGGGATCAGTGCGAGCACGCGCACGTCGCCGCGCGAGCGGGTGGCGGCGGCCGCGGGGGCGATCGACACGAGCGCCGCGACGGCCGCGACGAGAGCCGCGCGGAGCTTCATGCGGTCGCGTCGGAGAGGCGTGCTTCGAGGTACGCGTCGAGCATCAGCTTCGCTTCGCCGAGCACGCGGGAATCGCCGTCGCGGTCGAGGCGGAACGCCTCGCGGAGCAGCCCGTCGCCGGCCAGCACGACCATCGTCGCGGCGGCGGCGCGGGCGTGCTCGGGCGCGTCCGGCCAGTGAACCGCCAGGATGCGGTTGATCGAATCCGCAATCGCAGTCCGCGCGTGGCGGGTCGCGTCGCGGACGCGCTCGGTGCGAAGCCCGCCGTACCAAAGCGCCAGGAACCCGGGCCGGCACCGGAACCCGGCCGCGAGCGCCTCGAGGACCGCCGCGGCCGGATCGGCGAGCGGGTCGCGCTCGTCGGCCTCGGCGAGGCCGGCCACGAGGTCGTCGAAGTCACGCCAGTAGCGGACCGCGAGCGCCTCGACGATCGCCTCCTTGTCGTCGAAGAAGCGGTACACGGACCCGACCGGGATTCCAGCGGCGTCGGCGATCCGGGTGGTCGTGAACGCGTCCGCGCCCTCGTGCGCGAGCAACTCGTCGGCCACGTCGAGCACGAGTCGCAGCCGCTCGCGGCTGCGCGCCTGGGCGGGGGGATGACGGAGCGGGGGGGTGGAGTCTTGGGCCATGTCGAAACAACGATCAGCGTGGTCGGTTTTGGTCACATATGGACCGAAATCGAACACCGTCACTGTGAAAATGAGTTCAGTTTCATGTTAGTGTGAGGCGATGGCGGACGCAACCGAGAGCCTCCGCGAGGCCGTGGCGGCGGCCGCCCGGCGACTGGCCGCGGAGAAGCTCGTGATCGGGACCGCCGGCAACGTGTCCGCGCGCGCCGGCGAGGTGGTCGCGATCACCCCAACCGGAGCGGTGCTCGAGCGCCTGAGCGCCGATCAGGTCGCGCTCGTGAACCTCAACGGGGAGCAGACCGGCGGCGACCTGCAGCCGAGCTCGGAGCTGGCGCTCCACCTCGGCGTCCACCGGCGCTACGAAGCCGGGGGCGTCGTGCACATGCACGCGCCGATGGCGACCGCGCTGGCCTGCGCGATCGACGAGCTGCCGGTGGTGCACTACCAGATGCTGACGCTGGGAGGGGCGATCCGGGTCGCGCCGTACGCGACGTTCGGCACGCCCGAGCTCGCCGAGGCAACGGTCGAGGCGCTCCGCGACCGGACCGCGGCGCTGATGGCGAACCACGGCGCGATCGCCTACGGACACGACCTCGACGCCGCGGTCGAGAACGCGCTGCTGCTCGAATGGGCGTGCGGCGTCTACTGGCACGCGAAGGCGATCGGCGGACCCCGCACGATCGATGCGGCGCAGAGCCGAGCGGTGATCGACGCAGCCGTCAGCCGAGGCTACGGCACCACCCGGCAGCGCGAGCGGTGAGCGACGTGATGGAAACCGTCACGCTCGGCGTCCACGTCGTGGACGTGCTGGTCCGGCCGGTGGAGCGGATTCCGGACGGCCAGGGCGGGCAGCTCGTGGAGGAGATCCGGATCACGCCGGCGGGGCCGGCGGGCGGAACCGCGATCACGCTGGCGAAGCTCGGTGCGTCCGTCAAGAGCGCCGGCGCGATCGGCGAGGACGAGCTCGGCGAGGTGCTACTGGCGCTTCTGCCCCGGTTCGGCGTCGATACTTCCCTGCTCGTGCGGCGACCAGGCGTCCAGACCTCAGCCAGCGTGCTGCCGATCCGTCCGGACGGGTCACGACCCGCGTTCCACGTGGTCGGCGCGAACGCAACGTACTCGTCCGCGGACGCGCCATGGGAGGCGATTGAGACCGCCGCCTACGTGCACCTCGGCGCCCCCGAGTTCATGGGCGGACAGGAGGCTGCTCGGATCCTGTCGTTCGCCCGGGAGCATGGCGCTGTGACGTCGGCGGACATCCTCGCGCCGGGCGAGCAGGCGGCCGCGATCGTCGACTGGCTCGGGCCTGCGCTCGAGCACCTCGACTACCTGCTGCCCAACGAGGAGCAGGTGCTCGGGCTGACCGGCGCCGGCGAGCTCGAGCGCGGCTGCGAGGTGCTGCTGGAGCGCGGCATCGGCTGCGTGGCTGCCACCCGGGGCACCGAGGGAGCCGTGATCGCCGACCGCGACGGCTTCGACGCCGTGCGCGCATTCGAGACTGACGTCGTCGATACCACCGGGTGCGGCGACGCGTTCTCGGCCGGCTTCCTGCGCGGCCTCGGGCTCGGGCGCGACAGGCGCGAGGCGGCGGTGCTCGGCTGCGCCGCCGCGGCGCTCGTCGCCCAGGGGCTGGGCTCCGACCACGGCGACTTCGACCTGGACGCGGCGGACCGGTTCGCCGCTCATACTTCGACCATCCAGGAGGTTGGCTCGTGAGCAGGGACTCGATCACCCGGCGCCGGTTCGTGGCCGGGACGCTTGTCACGGGAGCCGCCGCCGCGGTCCCCGCGGCCGCGGAGGCGAAGCGCCGGACCAAGCCCAAGCCCAAGCGCCCGACCGCGGGGAGCGTGCGCAGCGCTGACGTGGTGATCGTGGGCGGCGGGTTCGCGGGCCTGACCGCGGCGCGCAACATCCGGGCCGGCGGCCACTCGGTGATCGTGCTCGAGGCGCGGGACCGGGTTGGGGGGCGGGTCTGGAACCACGAGCTCGGCGGCGGCCTGATCTCCGAACGCGGCGGCACGTTCGTCGGGCCCACCCAGGACCGGCTGATGGCGCTCGCTACCGCGCTCGGCGTGCAGACCTTCAAGACCTACGACAACGGCAACAACGTGTACATCAACGGGTCGACCAAGATGACCTACAGCGACACCGGCCCGCTGGGCACGGCGCCGCCGGACCCGACCGCGATCGCCGACCTCGTCCAGGTCGTCGAGCGGCTCGACCAGATGTCGACGTCGGTGCCGGTCGACGCGCCGTGGCAGGCGTCGAGCGCCGCGGACTGGGAGTCCTACACGCTCGACCGGTGGATCAAGGAGAACAGCACGAGCCCGAGCTTCCAGGCGCTCGTGCCGCTCGCGACGAGGCCGATCTTCGGCGCCGAACCCCGCGAGCTCTCGCTGCTGTTCACGCTGTTCTACATCGCCTCGTCCGGAAACGAGCAGAACCCCGGCACGTTCGAGCGCAACTTCGACACCCGCGGCGGTGCCCAGGAGTCGCGGTTCGTCGGCGGCTCGCAGACGATCGCGCTGAAGATCGCCGCGCAGCTGGGGTCGCGCATCGTCCTCGACTCGCCGGTGCGCCGGATCGTGCAGGGGTCGAGCGGCGTCACCGCCTACTCGGACAAGGTGACCGTCAAGGCCGAGCGGGCGATCGTGGCGGTCCCGCCCGCGCTCGCCGGCAGGATCTACTACGAGCCGCTGCTCCCGTTCCAGCGCGACCAGCTCACCCAGCGCTACGGCCAGGGAACCCTCTCAAAGGTGGCGGCCGTCTACAGCCGCCCGTTCTGGCGCGATGCCGGCCTCACCGGCCAGGCGGTCGACACCGGCGGGCCGGTCAGCGCGACGTTCGACGACTCGCCGCCCGGCGGGAGCCCGGGGATCATCTTCGGGTTCGTCGGCGGCGACAACGCTCGCTCCTACAGCGCGATGTCCCCGGCGGTGCGCAGGTCCGCGGTCCTCAACCAGTACGCGAAGTTCTTCGGCCCGCAGGCGCTCCAGGCGACCAACTTCTTCGAGACGTTCTGGTCGGGTGAGGAGTGGACGCGCGGCTGTCCCGTCGGGATCCCGGCGACCGGCGCGCTGCTCGCGTACGGGCCGTGGCTGCGCCAGCCGGTCGGCCGAATCCATTGGGCGGGCACCGAGACATCCAACTACTGGAACGGCTACATGGACGGCGCGGTCCGCTCCGGCGAGCGCTCGGCCGGCGAGGTGCTGGGCGAGCTGTGAGCCGGCTCGAGGACGTAGGCAGCGGCGAGCTGCGGTTCGCCGGACTGCTCGGGCAGGCCGCGCTGCTGGGGCGCGGCGAGGTGTCCTCGCGCGAGCTCGTCGAGCTCGCGCTCGAGGGCATCGAGGCGACGCAGGACTCGCTGAACGCGTTCCGCTGCACGCGGCCCGAGAAGGCCCTCGCCGAGGCCGACCGCGCCGACCGGCGCCGCGCCGAGTGCGATCGCGCGCCGTTGCTCGGGGTCCCGGTCGCGATCAAGGACGACACCGACCTCGCCGGCGAGACGACGATGTTCGGGTGCGCCGGCGCCTTCGAGACGAAGCGCGATGACGGCGAGGTCGTGCGCCGGCTGAGGACCGCGGGCGCGGTGATCGTGGGCAAGACGACCACCCCGGAGCTGGGCCAGTGGCCGATCACCGAGGGCGCAGCGTTCGGGGTGACCCGCAACCCGTGGAGCCTGAGCCACACGCCCGGCGGGTCCTCGGGCGGCTCGGCGGCGGCCGTCGCGGCGGGGATCGTGCCCGCCGCACTCGGCTCGGACGGACTGGGATCGATCCGCGTCCCCGCCGCCTGGTCGCACCTGGTCGGGATCAAGCCGCAGCGGGGCCGCGTCTCGACGTGGCCGTACCGAGACTCGTTCAACGGCCTGGCCTGCATCGGCCCGCTTGCGCGTACGGTCGCCGACGCGGCGGCGCTGCTCGACGCCGTGACCGGCAACCACGCCGGGGACCGCGACCACCCGCCGGCGCCGCCGGAGCCCTACGCACGAATCGCGGAGCGGGCCGACCCCGGGCGCCCGCTGCGGATCGCGCTGTCGTTCAAGATCCCTTACAGCATTGCGCCGACCCGACTGGATGCGCAGGTCCGCCGTCAGGTCGAGCACGTGGCTGCGGCGCTCGAGCGGCTCGGGCATCACGTCGCGCTCGCCGATCCGTCCTACGGGATCCTCGGCGCCGGGGTGCTGCCGCGCTCGATCGCGGGCATAACGCCGTGGCTCGACACGATCGCCGACCACTCCCAGCTCGACGAGCGGACCCGCCACAACGCCCGCCTCGGACGGCTGCTCGGCCCGCTGCTCGGCGCCGGACGCGCGCTCGAGGCGCCGATGCGCGCGCAGGTCGGAGCGATCTTCAAGCGCTTCGACGTGGTGCTGACGCCCACCACCGCCCAGCCGCCGCTCCCGACCGGCTCGATCGACGGACTGTCGAACTGGGAGACCGACCAGGTGATCGTCGGCGCGTGCCCGTACACGTGGCCGTGGAACGCGCTCGGGTGGCCCGGCGTGAACGTGCCGGCGGGCCTGACCGACTCCGGCCTGCCGGTCGGAGCGCAGCTGCTCGGGCGAACCGGGGAGGAGGACCGGCTGATCGCGCTGGCCGCTCAGCTCGAGCCGGAGTGCCGCTGGCATGAGCGACGGCCACCGGTTAGCTTGTCCTCGCCGCCGCAAGGTGCGCCCGCCCACGCCCGCTAGGAGAGCCCCGATGTCAACAGTCCGCGAGGCCACGTTCGAGCTGTTCCGTGCCCATGGGATGACGACGATGTTCGGCAATCCGGGCTCGACCGAGCTGCCGATGCTGGCGGATTTCCCGGCCGACTTCACGTACGTGCTCGGACTCCAGGAGCTGGCCGTGGTGGGGATGGCCGACGGCTACGCGCAGGCCAGCGGGCGGCCGACGCACGTCAACCTGCACACAGCCCCCGGCGTCGGCAACGCGGTCGGCGGGATCTTCAACGCCCAGGCGAACAAGTCGCCGCTCGTGATCACCGCCGGTCAGCAGGTCCGCCCGCACATCACGATCGAGGCGAATTTGACCAACAGGGATGCGACCGAGGCGCCGCAGCCGTACGTGAAGTGGGCGCACGAGCCGCCGCGCGCTCAGGACGTGCCGATCGCCCTCGCGCGCGCGATCCACCTGGCTTCGATGCCGCCGCGCGGCCCGGTGTTCGTGTCGATCCCGATGGACGACTGGGGAGAGGAGGCCGACGCCGATCGCTCCGCGCAGGCGGTTCGCCGGGTCGTGAGCGGCCGCGTCGCGCCGGACCCGGCCGAGCTTGCGCAGCTCGCCTCGCTGCTCGAGAGCGCGCGCACCCCCGCGCTGGTCGCGGGCCCCGACATCGACGCGAGCGGCGGCTGGGACGCGGCGGTCGCGCTCGCCGAGAAGCAGCGTCTGCCGGTGTGGGCTTCGCCCGCGACGGGCGGCAACCGGCTCGGGTTCCCGGAGGGCCACCCGAACTTCATCGGGATCCTGCCGCCGGCGATCGCCGCCCTGTCGGAGACGCTCAAGGGTCACGACCTGGTGCTGGTCGTCGGCTCCTCGGTGTTTCCCTACTACCCGTACCTGCCGGGTCCGCTGCTGCCCGAAGGCACGTCGCTGGTCGCGTTGACGAGCGATCCGGGCGAGGCCGCGCGGGCGCCGATGGGCGACGCGATCGTCGGCGACGTCGCGATCGCGCTGCAGATGCTCCTCGAGCTGGTCGGCGAGAGCGAGCGCTCCGCGCCGCAGCCGCGCCCGGCGCCCGGCGCCCCGCCGGACAGCGACCCGATCAGTGGCTCGGAGGCGATGGCGGCGCTCGCGGACGCGTGGCCCGAGGACGGGATCGCGGTGCTCGAGAGCCCGTCGAGCACGCTCGCGCTGCGCAACCGTCTCCGGATCTCGACGCCCGGGAGCTACTACTTCGGCGCGTCCGGGGGGCTGGGCTTCGGGATCTCCGCCGCTGTCGGCGTGCAGCTCGCGCAGCGGTCGCGGCCGGTCGTGTGCGTGCTCGGCGAGGGGTCGGCGCAGTACGGGATCACCGCGCTGTGGACGGCGGTCACGTACAAGGCCCCGGTCACGTTCCTGGTGCTCCGCAACGAGGAATACATGATCCTCAAGTGGTTCGCGGCGATCGAGCAGGTCGCGGGTGCACCGGGGTTGGAGCTACCGGGGCTCGACACCGCCGCCGTCGCCCGCGCGTATGGGATGCCGGCGCGGGACGTGAGCGAGCGTGAGGAGCTCACCGACGCCCTGCGCGAGGCGATCGCGGCGGACGATGGGCCCCGGCTGGTCCAGGTGCGCGTCGCGAGCGGAATGTGGATGGAGTAGGAGGCGGTGGTGCCCGGGCGGCGGGCGGCGCGCCGGTCGACGCGGGCCTGTGCGACTCCTGCCGGCACCAGCACCTGATTCGCAACACGCGGGGCTCGGTGTTCTCGCTGTGCGAGCGCTCGCGTGCTGAGCCGGAGCGCTTCCCGCGCTACCCAAGGCTGCCGGTGGTGAGGTGCGAGGGGTTCGAGCGGGGCGAGGGCACGGAGCGAGGCGCGGGCGAACGCGACAATCACCCGCCGCCGCCCCACTGAAGTCGCGTTCACCCGCTCCGGGCGGGCGAACGCGTCGTGCGCGCGGGCGCGCACGACGGCTGTCGTGTTCGCCGGCCGCAGCATCGGCTTCGGTGCTGTCCGACTACTGCGGCGGCAGCGGGCTGAGCACGATCACGGTGCTCCCGTCCTGGCCCTGTTCGGTGCGCTCGGAGAACAGGCCGTGGGCGGTGATGATGCTGATCAGCTCGGCCTCGGGCGCCGACTGCATCTCGGACACGGTCGGCGGCAGCGCCTCGGGCAGGGTGCTGCGCAGCGGATGGTTCAGCCACGGTTGAAGCTCCGAGCGGTCGAACGCGAGTGCGACGTCGAGGGGCTTGGTGGTCGTGGTGGTCTGCGGCTTCGGGCAGATCCCGGTGCACCCCTGGACGGTGTGGCCAGGCGGCAGGATCGCGATCACGCTGTCGACGTTGCTCATGTACTTGAACGTGTACAGCGCCAGCTCGAGCGCCTCGCGGCGCAGCAGCAGCAATCGCGCCGCGGACGGCGACCCCACACCGATCGAGCAGTTCGTGCTGCCCGTACCGCACATGTTGTAGACGACCGTGCGGCTCGAGGAGAGCGGCACCAGGCCGCCCGAGCTGCCCGACGCCGGGATCGCCACCTGGAGCGGGCTGTTTGGGTTGTTGAGGTTGACGGCGGTCACGACCGCGAGCTGGTCGGAGGGGGTGGCGCGGTAGTAGGGCGCAACGTAGTCGGCGATCTCCTGCGCGCCCGCCAGCCCGCTGTCCTGCGGGCTGAACGTGGACCAGTCGCCGCCGCTGTTCGAGTTTCGGTGCCCGGTCCCGACCAGGATCAGCGCCGCCGCGAGCGCCGCGACCGCGACCGCGAACAGCCCCGCCGCCGCCCACCTGAACCGATGCGACTGCGCGCTGCGCGGAGCCTGGGCGCGCTCGCGCTCGCGGGCGGCGTCGCGCGGCGCGACGAGCTCGTGGCCTGTGGTGGTCATACCGTCGGCCAGGTGGCGTCGTCGAGCACGTCGACGTGCGGGCGGACGAGGCCGACGCTCTCGAGCAGCTCCACGACCTCGTCGCCGTGCATCTCCTTGCGCTGGATCAGCTTCTCGGCGATCTTGTCGACCTTGTCGCGGTTGGCCGCGATCGTCACGTACGCGGTCAGGTATGCCTGCCCTAGCAGCGCGCTCGCCGCCTTGCGCTTGTCGCGGTCGCCGAGCACCGCCGCGATCGGGTTCTGGTCGAACGGGCCGCCCGTGCCGGCACGGTTCATGATCTGCACGCCGATCTCCTCGAAGCGGCGCAGCAGCTTCTCGCGCTCCTCGGCCTCGTCGTCGGCTGACGCGAACCGTCCGTTCAGGTCGATCGGATTCGGCCCCATCGCGCACATCCCGACCATCCACGCCGCGCGGGCGGTCGCGCTCATCACGTCGCCGCCGACGCCGGTCGAGTTCTCGCCGTAGAACACCTGCTCGGCCGCCATCGCGCCGAGCGTCCAGACGAGCTTCGAGAACTCCTCGCTGCGCCACGACGAGAACCGCTCCTGAGTCTCGATCGCCTGGTGGTGGCCGAGCGACTCGCCGCGCTTGCGGATCGACAGCCGCGTCGACAGCACGTCCTTCATGTACAGATGACCGTTGACCGCATGGCCGGCCTCGTGGATCGCGACCGCGCGCGTCTCCTCGGGGATGTAGTCGATCGCAACGGCGGTGCCGGCCTCGACGGTGGTCATCGCCTCGACGATGTCCGACCAGCCGAAGATCTGGCGGCCGTCGGCGTGCGAGTAGGTCAGCGCCAGCGAGCAGACCTGCTCGATCATCGCGGGCGCGTAGCCGTTGGTGATCCGCGCCAGCTCGTCGCGGCGGCGGTGGGTGTCGAGATCGGGCGCGTGGTCGACCTTCGACAGGTACAGGTTGAAGATGTCCTTGCGGTCCTCGAGCGTGGGGGTGCGGAACCACACGTGCCGGCCCATCCGCCCCGGCCGGATCAGCGCCGGGTCGAGCCGGTCGATGGGGACGTTGGTCGCGCCGATGAAGAACACCTGCTCCTTGGTCGGACGAGGCGGGGGCAGGCGCAGCGACATCTTCCCGACCTTGCGGGGGATGAAGTAGAGCGCGTCGAGCAGCGTGTTCATCCGCTTGGTGAACTGCTGGCGCATGAACGGCGCCTCGCCGATCCCGTCCATCTGCACGAGCAGCTGGTTGAGCGCCAGCCCGCCGCCCATCCCACCCATCATCCCCGGGAACATGACGTTCTGGATCCACTGAGCGGGCTTCGCGAACAGCGCCGGGACGCCGCTGCCCCGAACCTCGGCGCGCTCGGCGAACAGGCGCTCGCGCCACGCGCGCGTCTCGAGGATCAGATCTCCGGTCGGGGTCAGCGAGCCCCACGACCCGAAGAAGCAGTAGTCCTCGAAGCTCTGGCTGCCGATGCTAAGGCCGCCGGGGGTCATCCCGGTCATGCCCGGGGTGCCGGCGCCGAGGCTTGCGCGGCGCATCCCGACCGCGTCGATCTCGTCGATGAACACGATGCACTGGCCGCCCCACTTGCGCGCCAGCTTCTTGGCCTTGCGGATCAGGAACATCACGACGATCACGTCGATGCCGATGAACGTCGCCGCGAACCCGGAGCCGGGGATCGTCACGAACGGGCAGTTGAAGTTGGTCGCGATCGCCTTGGCGAGCATCGTCTTGCCGGTGCCGGGCGCGCCCAAGAACAGCAGCCCGCGCTCGCGCTTGCCGCCCGCCTTCTCGAACTCCTCGCCCGACTGCCAGAGCCGCACCACACGGGCGACCTCCTCCTTGGGCTCGGCCTGGCCGCGCACATCGGCCATCTGGACCCCCCAGCTCGCGTCGCCGGGCTCGTAGCCACGGACCTGACGGAGGTTGGCCGCCAGCAGTGGCCCGAACAGGATCAGCATGTTGATGAAGAACAGGACGACGAGGCTGAACGCGAGGTTCGGGATCAGGCCGCCGATCGAGCCGATCGCGTGGAAGATCTGGCCGACCCCGTCGATCCAGCTCGTGTGCTGGATGAGCGCGATGATCCCGCCGATCACCGCCAGCAATACGACGATGATGATCACCAGGCGGTACAGCCGCCGCCAGAACCACGTCCGCCGCCGGGCGACGACGTCCTCCTCGGCGATCTCGCGGTCGACGCCGTACATGCTCGGCCACGGCAGCATCCGCCGCGCGAGCACGTCGACCAGGCCGCGGAACGCGATCACGCTCCCGATCGTCGCGGCGATCGCCGCCGGGACCGACAAGCCGAGCTTGTCGTACATGACGACGAAGAACAGCGGGCTGGTGAACAGCGCAACCGCGGTGGCGGCGCGCCTCAGGCGACGCCATTCCCCCGCCAGCACGGTCGCATCCACCCCGACGCGCCGTGACCCTGTGCTCTCCTCGGCGTAGGCCATTTCTCCCAAGTCAGCGTACAGGGAGCGATGCTCCGGGCAAAGCAAGAACGGCGCGGCCCGGGCGGGGCAAGGGCGGCCTAGAGGGTCAGCAGCTCGGATTCGAGCGACATGACGGGCGTCGCGATCGGCTGGCCGATCACCAGCCCGTTGTCCGGATCGAGTACCGCTGCGGCGGCCTCGGCGCGCGAGCACACGCCGAGCTTGCGGAAGCTCGACGACAGATGGCTCTTGACCGTGCTCTCGGAGAGGAACAGCCGGTCGGCGATCTCGGCGTTCGTGAGGCCCGCCGCGACGAGCTGCAGGACCTGTTTCTCGCGCAGCGAGAACGTCGTCCACGCGATCCGGATGCGGATCGACTGCGGAACCGAGATCTGGCCGGCGAGCACGGCCGCGACCGTGCCTCTGAGCGCGCCCTCGAGCTCGGTCTCGGGTACGAACCCGTCGACCCCCGCGCGAAGTGCCTTGCGCACGACGGCCGTCCCGGCGCTCGAGACGATCACGATCGGGGTGGTGGGGCGGAGGTTCCGGAACAACTCAACCGGGCCGCCGCGCGCCAGCAACTCCGGCCCTCCGGCGAACATCACCAGGTCGAGCGAGTCGCCGGCACGGTCGAGCAGCGTGTTGACGTCGCCCGCAGCCGAACCGACCTCGAACGCGGCCGCCTCGACGAGCGCCTTCAGCCTCCGCCGGTCGATCTCGTTGCCGACGATCCCGAGCGTCGCCGGGGCCAGCACAGGTGCTTCTACAGCCGTACTTGGAACCGTTGATATCGCCACGTGAGTCAAGCTCCTTGCGGTCGGTGGGACCGCTCGCTCCGTCTACAACAGAGAACGTCGCAGTTCAGGAAAACTTGCGCTGTCCGCCGCTAGGCGGCCACGCTGTCCGCCGCTAGGCGGCCACGCTGTCCGCCCCTAGGCGGCCAGCGTGCACGGCGTCGCGCCGGCCTGCGCGAGCGCCCGCTGCAGCGTGCGCCGTCCACGGTGATGGAGCCCGTGCACGGAGTTCTCCGAGCGGCCGAGCTTGTCGGCGATCTCACCGGGTGAGTAGCCGCCCAGGTGACGGAGCACGATGATCTCGCGCTGCACCTCGGGAAGCTCGGTGAGCGCGTCCTGCAGCACGCCGCGGAGGTGATGGGGCTCGAACTGCGGACGCTCCTCGGCGACCGGGCGCTCAGGCTCGTCGACGCACGGCGTCCGGCGGCGCACGTAATCGATCGCCATGTTGTGCGTGATCCGCAGCAGCCACGCCGAGAACGGAACGGAACGCTGCTCGTAGGACTGGATCGCGGTCATCAGGCGTGTGAACACCTGCTGCACCACGTCCTCGGCGTCGTGATCGTTACGGACGATCGAGCGCGCGTATCCGTACACGTTGCCGGAATAGCGCAGGTACAGGAAGCGCATCGCTGCGTGATCCCCCTGCTTCGCGCGAGCGACCGCCTGCGCGATCTCGCCCGGCCGCGTCTCTGTCTCGAGCGTCCGCTTGCTCGTGAAGCAACCCTGCGCCATGTGGTGTCTCCTCGTCCTGTGTGTGGGCCCCGCGGGACCCTCCGTTTGAGCTCCCGCCCGGGCCGTTGCCATTCCGGGCTCGGGCTCCGCTTGGGAGACAAGAAGGCGACGGCGGTGTGATTCGTGTCACGCCGGGCGTCGCAGTTCGGGCAAGGTATGAAGAGCCGATTTTTGGTCGATTAGAATCCGTGTTAGACGGGAATTAGTTCCACGGTTTTCGATGTTGAGCGCCCGCGAAACGTCCGAACGCCCCGTCCCGCAGACCCGATTGCGTTCGACCAAGGACGGAGGTGCAGCGATCGCCGAGCAGCCAGTCCAGCCGCCGCACCCTCCACAGCCCGCCGCCGACGGCCCGCTTCCGGGCGCGATCTACGAGCGCCTGCCGTATGGGCTCGTGGTGGTCGACGAGCAGGGCAGCGTGCTGACCGCGAACCCGGCGGCGATCGAGATGGGGTGGCACAGCGAGGGGATCGCGCCGCCGACCGCGTGTCACGAGGTGTTCGCCTGCCGTCGGGCGGGCGGCCCCTGCAGCCACGGCTGCCTGGTGCAGCGCGCCGCGCAGAGCGGCGAGAACCTGCCCGAGATCCGGATCGACACGCTGAACGGCGGCGCCGCGAGCGCGTTCTGGGTGACGGTCATCCCGCTCGGCCTCGAGGCGGGAGTGCTGCTGCATCTGCGCCCCGGCGACGCGCGAGACCGGCGGCGGCGCTCGGATCCGCACTGGATCAAGGGCCCCGAGCTGACGATCAAGGCGCTCGGCCGGATCCGGGTCGACTCCAGCGAGGGGCCGCTCGGAGGCAGCTGGCTGACGCAGCGTCCCGGGCATGTTCTCAAGTACCTGATCTGCGAGCGCGACCGGGTCGTCCAGGCCGAGGAGATCGCGGAGGCGCTGTGGCCGTCGTCGGGACGCCAGGCGCTGTCGAGCGTCCGCCACTTCATCCACGCGCTGCGAGACAAGCTCGAACCCGGGCGCCCGGCGCGGGCGGACTCGCGGTTCGTGGTCACCGTCCGCGGCGGGTACGCGATCAATCGACGGCACGTGAGGATCGACGCGGATCTGTTCTCCGACGCCGTCCGCGACGGGCTCGCGGCGGCCGATCGCGGCGACGCGGCCGCGGCCGATGAGTTGCTCGAATTGGCCCTTTCGCTATACCGCGGCGATCTGCTCGAGGACGAGCCGTATGCGGAGTGGGCGATGCCAGAGCGCGATCACCTCCGCGCGATGGCGACCGACAGCCTGCGCGCGCTCGCGCACAGCGCGCTCGAGCGCAGCGACCACGGCGCCGCGGTCAAGCAGCTCGACCGGCTGGCGGAATTCGAGCCGTTCGACTCCGACATCCAGCGGGAGCTGCTCCGGGTACTGCTGGTCGCCGGGCGGCGCAGCGAGGCGCTCAGGCGGTACTCGACCTTCCGCGCCAGACTCTCGAAGGAGTTCGGCGCCGCGCCGGGATTCGCGCTCGCGGACCTGGACGCCGGCTGATCGCCGGCGATGTGTTGTCAGTAGGCGCCGCGGCCGCCCAGCACCGCGCGGATCGTGCGGACGAGCAGCTTCGCGTCGAACAGCCAGCTCCGGCGGTTGAGGTACTCGATGTCGAGCCTGACCATCTCCTCGTAGCTTCGCTCGTTGCGGCCGCTGACCTGCCACAGCCCCGTGATTCCCGGCTTGCCGTCGAACCGCCGGTGGTACCAGCCCGGATAGCTGTCGACCTCGTAGGGGATCGGCGGCCTGAACCCGACCAGCGTCATGTCGCCCCGGAGCACGTTGAAGAGCTGCGGCAGCTCATCGAGGCTGGTTCTCCTCAAGAACCGCCCCACGCGGGTCACGCGCGGATCGGGGTGAACCTTGAAGATCTTCGGCTCGCCGAGACCGTCGTGCTTGGCGTCACTGCGGGCGCCGCGCAGGATCATGTCGCGCACGAAGTGCGCGTGGGGCGTCGAATCTGCGTCGGCACGCATCGTGCGGAACTTGTACATCCGGAACGGACGCGCCCCGCGGCCGAGTCGCACCTGCCGGAACAGCGACGGGCCGCGCGAGTCGATCCGGATCGCGATCGCGATCGCGAGCATGATCGGCGCGAGCATCGCCAGCAGCGGAATCGCGATCGCGAGCTCCAGACCGCGGGTCAGCACGCGAGCCGAAGCTCTGGCGACGCGGTTGCGGCCCGCGAGCCGCAGCGCAAAGCGAGGGTGCCTCAGCAGCAGCTGCCACCGCGCCCGCGGCGCGAAGCTGCTGCGCGAGTCTGCTCGCTCGCGGGCGCGCCCGCCGGCATCGATCAGCTCGATCGAGGGCACGTAATGGACCTCCACGCCGCGGCGGCGCATCTCGAGGCACAGCCGCAGCTCTTCGAGCGAGCGGTCGCGCCATCCGGCGGCACGCGTCACGTCATCGAGGTCAGTACGACGGATCGCGAACGCGGCGTCGATTACCCACTCGACGCGCGAATGGTCTCTGGCCAGCGGTGCGGGCTGCGTCGAACGCAGCAGCTCGCCATCGGCACTGCGCAGCGCCGGCGCTGCGATTCCCGCGTACGGGTGGTCGCGGAGGTGCTCGACGAGGTCGGCAAGCGACTCCGGCGAGGACGGCTCGAGTGTCGGATCGATCACGACCAGCACCTCGGCGCTCGAGCACGCGGCCGCGACGGCGAGTGCATCCACCGGCCGGTCGGTGTCCGTCAGCCATACGGCGCGGCCGCCCGGCGCATGACCTGCGGCGTACCGCTGGGTGCCATCCGTCGAGCCGAGATCGATGAACAGCAGCGGCGCGTCGATCAGCGCCGCCGCGTCACGGATTGCGGGAAGCGAGCGCTCGAGCTGCTCGCGCGAGTTGCGGGTGACCACGACCACCTCGGCGATCGGGTCGGACGCCGGCTCGGCGGGTAGCTCCTCGGGCGCGGGCTCCGGAACCACCGTCAGCGTGCCGGCCTTCGCGGGGAAGAGGTGCGCGTCCGCAGGGTAAGGCGGCGAATGGAAGCCGACCTCGAGGTGCGCCGGCGCGGTCGTCGCCGCGGAGCTGAGGAGGATCGGCTCGCGCACCAAGTCGGTCAGCCCCTGATCAGCGCGGGACCGCTCCCGGGCGGCGATACCGCCCGCAGCTCGAGTCCGGAGTCGGCTGCGAGCACGGATCGCGCGGCCTCCGCGCGTGAGGACACCCCGAGCTTGCGAAAGCTCGAGGCGAGATGGCTCTTGACGGTGCTCTCGGAAAGGAACAGCTGTGAAGCGATCTCCGCGTTCGTCAGTCCCGCGAGCAACAGCTCCAGCACCTGCTTCTCGCGATGGCTGAACACCGGGTGGGCGAGCGTCCCGCGCATCGACGCGGGAACGCAGAGCTGCTTGGCGAGCACCGCGTCGATCGTCGGGACCAGCGCGTGCTCGGTCGCTCCCGCCTGCACCACGCCCTCGAGCACCGCGGGCACCAGCCGGCGACAGGCCGCACCGACGAACCCGGCCGCGACCAGCACCAGCGGCACCAGGCCGAGCTGGATGCGGATCGGCTGCACGTCGTCCGAGCCCGCGAACGGCTCGAAAGAAAGCGCCAGCACCGCGAGTTCGGCACCGGACTCGAGCGTGCCGGCGACCAGCTCGTCGACCGTCTCGCAGGCAGACGCGACTTCGTACCCGGCGAGCTCGAGCGACGCCTCGATCCGGGCGAGGAGGGTCGCGTCGGCCGCGCACACGGCGATCCGGGCGGCCCGGGGCGACGGCTCCGCGGCGCTGTCGATTCGCTTACCCGCCCGTGCTCCCATCCCGAACAGAGAACGAGGCGGGTCCATGGTCACTTCCAGAACAAAGGACGAAAAAAGTACGAGTCCGCGGGTGGTGACACCCGGCAGCAAGAAATCCGGCGGGACTCGGTTAACTCCACAGAGCCGAACCAAGGCAGGGATGGGCATCAAGGCGACGCAACCGATCAGGGATCGAGGCCGGGGAGCTGTGCCGCTGCTGGCGCTGCTGGCCGCGCTCGTGTGCGCGGCGCTCCCAATCGCCGCGTGCGCGAAGGCGCGGACGCACCGCCATCCGGCGCGCGTTCACCGCCCGGCGCCCGGTTCGCGCGGGGCGATCGGCGGGCTTGCGACCTCCGCGATGAATGGGTTCTGGGCCGCGCGATTGCCGTTTCCGCAGTTCGACCGCCAGCTCGCCGCGATGCAGGCAAACGGTGTCCGGGTCGTGCGGATCGACGCCCCGTGGGCTCTGGTCGAGCCGCAGGCGCCGGGTCCTGCCGGCCACGCGTGGCAGTTCGCACAGACCGACGCGTGGGCGACGGCACTGGCTACTCACCACCTCACCTGGGAGCCACTGCTCGACTACTCGGTCGCCTGGGCGAAGCGCTGCGCCGGCTTCTGCCCACCGGCTGACTCCTCTGCGTACGCCGCCTACGCAACCGCGGTCGCCGCGCGCTACGGCGAGCACGGAAGCTTCTGGGCGCAGCACCCCGAGCTGCCCTACTCCCCGGCCCGGATCTTCGAAGTCTGGAACGAGGAGAACACCGCCACGTACTGGTCGACCGGACCGAGCGCCGGGCAGTACGCGCGGCTGTACATGGCTGCGCACGCCGCAGTCAAGGCGGTCGATCCGGCGGCGAGCGTGATCGTCGGGGGACTCGCCGATCCGAGCGCGAGCTTCGACCCGCAGCAGGACAGCCCCGCACAGTTCGTGCAGGGGATGCTCGCCGCGCAGCCCACCCTGCGCGGCCACATCGACGGCTTCGGGCTGCATCCGTACGCGCCCACCGCCCAGGACTCGGTCGAGTGGATCATCCATTTCCGCCAGGTGCTCGGCTCGCTCGGCGAGGGTTCGGCGCCGATCGACATCACCGAGGTCGGGTGGCCGGCGGGCGTCGGCGCGGCTTCAGAGACGTGGCGTGCCTGGGAGATGCTCATGTTCGGGCTGTACATGGCGCACTCGGACTGCGGGATCCGCCTGCTGGCACCGTACGACTGGGTCAATCCGCTGAACCTGCAGGGATCGGGCGACTTCGGGTTCGTCGACCGAACCGGGCTCAGCGCCAGCCTCAGGAAGGCGGGAAGCACCTGGTTCTACGCGCTCAAGCTGGCGGCCTCCAAGCCGGAGCGGCTGACCTGCTCGACCGGCGGGCCCGGGCCGCGCGGTCGCGCGCTCGGCGGCAGCCCGCTGATCGGCTTCGGGACAGCCCCGCCGACGGGCCTGATCGACATCTTCAGCCTGCGGTCCGTCGCCGTGGGCTGGGATCAGCTGGAGCGCGCCTGGGGGCTTCCGTGCTGGCTGCCTCAGGGGCACCCGCTGGACGTCTGGGCGCTCTCGGCTCGGTTCCCCGCCCCGCCGCCGCTGCGGGGGCGAACCGTAAAGCGCACGTGCGGCGGTCGCGTCAACGTTCTCTAGGCGCCGGTTCGGCGCCGCATCTGCCGCCCGTTGAGTAGTTTGCGCCGCGATGGTCGTCCCCGACGTATCCGTGATCATCCCGGTCCGCAACGGCGAGGCTTCGATCCCGCCGCTGTTGCAGAGCCTCGATGCACAGACGCTCGCGCGGGAGCGGTTCGAGGTGATCGTGGTCGACAACGATTCCTCGGACCGGACGGCCGACGTCGCGGCTGCCGCAGGAGCACGTGTGGTCGGCGAGCCGATCGCGAATCGCTCGCGGGCCCGCAACCGCGGCGCCGTCGCGGCGGCCTCTCGCCTGTACGCGTTCACCGACGCCGATTGCGTGGCGCACCCCGGATGGCTCGAGGCGCTGCTCGGATGCCGGTCGGCCGCGCCGCTAGTCGCCGGCGACGTGCGCGTGCGTGTGCGCGAGCGGCCCAACGCGATCGAGCGCTACGAGGCGATGTGGCGGTTTGGTCAGGAGGCGTGGGTCCGCCAGGGCTGGGCCGCGACTGCGAATCTGCTGGTGCACGCCGATGCGTTCGAGGCGGCCGGAGGGTTCGATGCCACGTGGCGCCACATCGGCGAGGACGTCGATTTCTGCTTCCGTGCGCGCGACGCGGGCTACGGGCTCGGCTACTGCGCGGATGCGGTCGTCGACCACGACGCGGAGCGGGGGCTCCGGCCGCTGCTCGAGCGTTGCTTCCGCCACGGTTACTCCGTCAACCAGGCCTACTACCGGCTCGGCGCCGGGTACCGGGCATGGCGCGATCCGTGGCCGGCGCTGTACGGCGACGGCGCGCTGCGCCGCGACGGCCAGACTCCGGAAAGCTACGACCCTCGCGAGTGGCGCAGGATGGCGCGTCTCGCTCGGCTCGGCTACGGGGCTCGAGTCGCGGGATCGATCTGGGCTGAGGCGTTGCGGGCGCGCTGAGCGGCGGCTACGCCGCCCACAGCTCCTCGTCGTCCCGTCGCACAAGCATCCGGGCGGCGTCGATCCCCATCTTTACGGCGTGGTCCATGTTGCCGATCTCGTAGCGCCACGAGCCGAACCGGCCGCGGGAGAACACGTCGTGGCCCGCGAGCCACGGCTGGATCACCGCCAGCGCGTCGTCGCGCTCGAGCGTCGGGACCGGATACGCGTACGGGATGTCCTCGACGTGGATCGAGGCGACCCGCGGACGCCCCGCTACCACGCCGCTGGCGCGCAGGCCGGCCTCGACGCGCTGCTCGAGGTCCTCCCGCGGCTCGGGCTTCTCGGGCGAGTACGAGGTCTCGGTCATGTACGCGCAGTAGCGCTCCACGTCGCCGTCCGGCACGTTCGCGGAGGAATACTTGGCGAAGTTCGTCGCCCGGTAGAACGGCGCGTGGTCCTGCGGGAAGTACATCCACGACTTGTCGTCGGCGAGTGGCGTCTCGTACCCGACTCCGACCATCCACACGCCGTTGTGCCGCAGCTTCGCCGCCGCCTCCCGGACCGGCTCCGGTGCGTCGGCGAGCGAGGCCACGAGCAGGTCGAGCGGCATCGTCGAGACGAGCGCGTCGTAGCGCAGCTGCTCGCCGGAGGCGAGCCGAACGGTCCGCCGCGTCGCGTCCACCTCGACCACCTCCTGGTCGTAGCGAATCTGGCTCTCGAACCGTGCCGCCAAGCGACGGTAGATCTCCCCGGTCCCGCCGGTGGCTGGAAACACGAACTGGTTGTTGGGCCCCCACGCGACGTCGTCCTGCCCGTTCTCGACGCTCCGCAGCGCGCGCTCGTAGTCGACGACCGCGACTCGCTCGGCGATCCAGTGCGAGGCCATCCAGGCCGGCGGCGTCGCCCAGACCTTGAAGTTGTAGGGCTCCATGAACAGGCGAGTGATCCCGGCGCCGAACGTGGCGCGCATCCACGCGCCGAAGTCCATCGTCGCGTCGCCGCCCGGGACCGCCGCGAGCCCGTCGAGGCACTCGGCGATCAGCGACTCCGGGAGGTGCCTGAGGTTGTTCTGGAACGGATACGGCACCCAGCGCTCGTCGAACCGCACGTACGAGGAACGGTCGTGGCTGAGGATCTCCCCGCCCATCACCTCATCGAGCAGCTCGTCGAACGCGTTGAAGTGGCTGAACACGACGTGCCCGCCGAGATCCCAGGTGAACCCGGCCGGGTCGATCACCGACGACGCGAGCCCGCCGGCGTGTCCTGCGCGTTCGACGATCACCCAGTCCCGCCACCCGAGCCGGTCGAGCTCGCGCGCGCACGCCAGGCCGCAGGGCCCGGCGCCGATGATCACGATCTGCTGACTCTCCATGCGGCGGCGAACGGTAGCCTGCCGCCGGTGCAAGATGCGCCACCAGTGCGAGTAATGCTGGCTTGCTCGGGGCTCGAGCACGCGCACCGGGGCTTCGAGTCGTTCGCGCGCGAGTGCTTCGAAGAGCTGCGCGACGAGCCACGGCTCGAGCTCGAGCTGGTCAAGGCGACCGGACCTGACCGCGACCGCGAGCGAGCGGTGCGCGCGATCACCCGCGACGGCCGCTTCGCGCGGCTGTTCAGCGGGCGCCAGAACGGACCGATCAAGGTCGAGCAGCTCGCGTTCGCGTTCAGCATGCAGAGGGAGATCCTCAGGCGCCGCCCACAGGTCGTCTACTTCAGCGAGTGGTACACGGGTGTCGGCCTCAACCGGCTGAGAGCGGTCAACCGGCAGCAGTACGCGCTCGTCCTGTCCAACGGCTCGATGGCGGCCGAGGGGTTCGAGCCGTTCGATCGCATTCACCAGCACACCGCACCCGCGTTCGAGTACGTGCTCGGCTGCGGCGCGGACCCGGCCAAGCACGTGCTGCTGCCGGTCGCGTTCAAGTTCGCTCCGGAGCTCGAGCTGCCCTCCGAAGCCGAGCGGCGGCAGCTGCGCGAACGACTCGGGCTGCCCGCCGACCGCACGATCGTGATCAGCGTGGCGGCGCTGAACCGGTGGCACAAGCGGCTCGACTACGTGATCGAGGAGCTGGCGCGCCTCCCCGAGCCGCGGCCCTACCTGCTGCTGGTCGGACAGCCGGAGGCCGAGACGGAGGGTCTGCGTTCGCTGGCGGGCAGCCTGCTCGGCGACGACGGGCACAGCATCCGCAGCGTTCCCCGCGCCGAGGTCGAGCTGCTGCTGCGCGCCTCCGATGCGTTCGTGCTCGCTTCGTTTGCCGAGGGCCTTCCCCGCGCACTGGTCGAGGCAATGGACCGGGGACTACCGGTCCTTGCGCACGACTACAGCGTCGCCCGCTATGCGATGGGCGAGCACGGCCGGCTCGCCGACCTGCACGAGCCGGGGGCGCTCGCGGGACTATTGTCGAGCGGCGAGGACGCCGGCTGGCATGACCCGGCGGGGGCTCAGGCCCGCCACCGCTACGTGTACGACGCCTTCAGCTGGGACCGGCTCCGCCCCCAATACGTCGAGCTGCTGCACGGCGCGGTCGGGCGGGCGGACTTCAACGGCCGTACCCCGCGATGATGCTCGAGCGCCTGCGCCGGCGATGGCCAGAGAATCGCGTCCAACGCTCGAACGTACTCTGGTGGGCGGCGAGCAAGGGCTGGACGAAGTGGGTGCGCAGAGAATTTCGCGCGTTCGGCCCGGACTCGCTGATGGTGCTGCCGTGCTGGGTGTTCGGCGCGCCCCAGATCTCGATCGGCGACCGGGTCCTGATCGGACAGCTCACGCGGATCGGCGCGCTCGGCGGGGCGAAGATCACAATCGGCGACGAGTGCGAGATCACGGGGGGATCGTCGTTGTTCGCTCGGAGCGAAGGCATCGAGATCGGTCGCAGCGTGCTGATGGCGTGGAACGTCCAGATCTACGACGCCGAGCACGAGACCGCTGCGTTGCATCGCCCGATCCGTAACCAGGGCATGGGGCGGGGGGGCAAGGTGCGGATTTGCGACGGCGCGTGGCTCGGCGCGAACGTGGTCGTGCTGCAGGGGGTGACGATCGGCCGTAACGCCGTCGTGGGGGCCAACTCCGTGGTCACCTCGGACGTGCCGGACTTCGCGACCGCGGCCGGCGTCCCGGCGAGGGTGATCAGGGAGCGGGCCGCCGCCGCGAGCGCGGACGGCAGCGCCTCAGCGGCGGTGAACGAGCAGGATCGCCGGTGAGCGCGTTATCCGGCCGCCTCCCACTCGGCGAGGAACTCGTCGGCGAGCTGCTGGCGGCACAGCATGTCGTAGCTGTCCCACACCACCCTCCCCAGCACCGGCGTGCGCGGCGGCACGACCCGGACCAACCGGGCGGAGCGGCCCTGCGCTCGGGGGGCGATTGCAGCGCTTCGGAAGTGCTCGTAGAAGTACGGGCGCTCCTCCGGGTAGAGGGTCGTGAAGCGCCGCTCTGAGACGGCGATCCGGCGGAGGTTCCGCCGCCATCCGTCGAGCGTCTCGGTCTTCAGGTGCTCGGCCGCGGCGGCGCGGTTGTACAGCAGCCGGAAGCCGTGCTCGGACAGCCTGCGGGCGAGCTCGAGATCCTCGTAGCCATATGGGAACCGCTGCTCGTCGAAGCCACCGACGCGCTCGAGCAGCGCCCGCTTGACCGACGCGTTGCAGCTGTAGAAGCGCGTCCAGTCGAGCTCGACGCCCTCGATCCTGAAGTAGTCGAACTGGATCCCCATCTCGAGCCACCGCATGAACGGGGTGACCTTGACCGACGACGCCCAGCGGACGTCGCCGAGCACCCCCACCTCGACGTCCGGACGGGACCGGTGCCACGCGAGATGCTCGGCGAGCAGCCGCCGGCCGGGCACGATGTCGTCGTCGAGAAACAGGATCAGTGGCGCGCTCGCGGCGCGCCAGCCGGCGTTCCGGGCGCCCGAGGCACCGGGGCAGCCGGCGCGCAGCACCCGCACGGGCAGCGCTCCCGCCTGGTCCGGGAGCTCGGGCGCCTCGCCGTCGGCGTCGACGGCGACCAGCACCTCGACGTCCGTGACCGCGGGCTGCTGCGCGGCGAGTCCGGTCAGCACGTCGGTCAGCGACTCCGACCGCCCCAGCGTGGGTATCACGATGCTCAGCTCGGACACAGCGGCTAGCGGCGTTCGGTGGACGCGGCGCGCAGCCCGACCTTGTGCGCGCGGGCCGCGCTGAGCGAGTCGCGCCGTCCGCGCCGTGCGCGGCGGCTCCCCAGCGCCGCGACCGGCGTGTACAGCGCGGCCCTGAACGCGAAGCCGGCGACGTTGACCGCCGCGATCAGACGCGCGAACGCGGCACCCCGGCGGCGTTCGAGCCACGCATAGGTGCTCGCGTGCCAGCGGGCGTGGCGCTCGTCACCCCATGCCTTCACGGTGGCCGCCGACTCAGCGTGGGCGATGCGCGCATCCGGCTCGTAGCGCGCAGTCCATCCCGCGCGCCGCAGCCGCCACCCGAGGTCGAGGTCCTCGGCGTACATCCATTGCCACTCGTCGAACCCGCCCGCCGCGTCCCAGGCCGACCGGCGCACGAGCAGGAACGCGCCGACGGCCCACGGGACCTCGCGCCGAGTCGAGGGGTCGAAGCCCGAGCCGAGGCACCAGCGGCGCGACAGCGCGGGGCTTGCGGCGAGCACGCCGGATACGTACGCAAGCGTGAACGGGAGCGTTGGGAACGGATACACCGAGTGCTGCGTCGAGCCGTCGGTCAGGATCAGGCGCGGTGCGATCGCGCCGGCTTCGGGGTGGCGTGCGCCCTCGTCCAGCAGGCGCCCGAGCGACCCCGGCTCCAGCTCGATGTCCGCGTTGGCAGGCGCCAGCCACTGAGATGACGTCCGAGCGGCGACGAGGTTCACCGCGGCTCCAAAGCCGAGGTTCTCCGCTGAGGCGATCAGCTTCACCCAAGGGAAGCGCTCGCGCACGAGCTCCGCCGAGCCGTCCGTAGAGGCGTTATCGACGACCCACACCTCCGCCAGCCCGCGCCGGGCGTCCGCGTGCAGGGAGTCGAGACAGCAAGCCAGCAGCTCGCGCGTGTTCCACGACACGACCGCGACGGCGATCGGCGCGGAGGTCGCCGGGGCCTCGCCCTCGGCCGCCTCGACGGCCGAGCCGAGCGCGATCAAAGGTACCCCAGCAGCCGCATCTTCCGCTCGATGTCGGCCGCCTCGTCCGCGGGCAGCACGTCGGGCTCCGCGACGACCTCGGCGGTCGCCTGGGCCGCGGGGTGGTTGACCGCGGCGCGGAGCGAGGCGAGCTGCTCACCGGCGCGAGCGGCCATCGCTCCCGCTTCGCGCAGCGGCGCGAGCTCGAGCGGGTCGGCGGCCAGGTCGTACAGCGACTCGTCGGACTCCTCGGCGCCGCGCACGAGCTTGAACTGACCCGACACCGCGCAGGTGAGCGGCGTCGTAAGGCGACGAACTGCATCCGAGCCGAGCTGCCACTGCTCGATCAGCTCGGCGATCCGGCCCTTGCTCAGCGCGAACGGGTCCCACTGCGCCACGGGCAGTCCCGTCGCGAGCCCACCGGACCAGGGGTGGTCGCCGAGGCTGACCGCGGCGGCGATCCGTGCCGGCAGCTCCGAGAGGCTGACCGTGCCCTGGAATGCGCCGGCGCCCGGGCCCGCGGCGATCAACGGCACCCGCAGCAGGCGTTCGTCGAGCGACAGACCGTGGGTCATCAGCCCGCCCTCGCCGAGGTTCTCGCCGTGATCCGAGCACACGATCACGAGCGTGTCCTCGAGCACCCCGACGTCCTCAAGCGACGCGAGCAGCCGCCGCACCCACTCGTCGACGTACCGCAACGAGGCGGCGTACAGCCGGCGCATGCGCGCGAACGCGGCTTCCGGCACGCTCGTGACGCCGAGCCAGCTCTGCACGATCGAGTCGAAGTTCAGGTACCGGGATGCCTCGTCGGCGGCCCGCAGGCGCGTCAGCAGCGACGCCCCCGCGAAGCCTCGGGGCGGGAGGTAGGGGGAGTGGCACTCGACGAGGTTCGCGAACCAGAAGAACGGCCGGCCGTCGAGCTCCGCGACCCACCGGGCGATCGATCGCTCCGCCTCGGCGGCGCCGTCGTCGCCCCGGGCGCGAGCCGCCTCCAGGTCCCAGCGAAGGCGCCGGCGGATCCCACCGCCGAGCGCCGCATGGCGAGAGGTGTCGAGCTCGACGAACTCGTCGAACCCGGTGTCGAACCCGGATGCCTTGCCCGCCCACACGTTGGTCGTGACGCCACGGGTTTCGTAGCCGGCCCTGCGGAGGACCGTCGCCAGCAGCCGATCCGACTGCGCCCTCACCACCGGGGCGGCGCCCTGCGGGCTCTGGCCCGGAGCCTGGCCGAGGCCGATGCCGCGTGCCAGCTCGCCGGTGAACATCGCCGTGTGCGAAGGAAGCGTCCAGCTGGCGGTGGAGCGCACGCCGGCAACGGCGGTCCCGCGCCTGGCGAGCTCCGCCAGCGCCGGGCTCGAGCCCGGTGGGGCCCCGAACGGCTCGACGGCGTCGGCCCGCAGCGCGTCGAGCACCAGCAGCACGATGTTGGGACGCTGAGCAGCCACGATCCGCCCTACGGCACCAGGCCCTCGACGAACGGAACCTCGAACACCTTCTCGTGGGCGACCGGTCCGTGGCCGAAGTAGCGGTCCTCGCCGAACAGCTCGCCGTGGTCGGAGGTGACGACCACCCAGGTATCGGAGGGGAGCCGGTCGAACATCCGCGCGAGCACGTCGTCCAGATATTCGACAGCCTTGACCTGACGGCCGCGCAGCTCGGCGAGCGTCGCCTGGTCGAAGAACTCGCGCGGCTCGGTCGGTGCGGCGTCTTCGCCGGGCTCGTCGTCGAGCCGCTTGAACACGCCGTGCACGCCCGAGATCCGCGGCCACTGCGATGGATCCTCGCCGGGCAGCGCGTATGGGTAGTGCGTCTCGCCGACGTTCAACAGGTAGAACGACGGGCGGTCGTCGCTGAAGCTCAGTTTGTCGAGCATCGCCGCCATGTCGTTGTGGGCCGGCATCAGCTCGTAGCTGTCGAAGTCGCGGTTGATCACGGTGTGGGGGTTGAGCACCGGCATCGAGACCATTGCGTGCGTCCGGTAGCCCAGCCCGTGCTTGAGGTAGGTCGGCAGGAAGATCGAGGGCAGCACCCTCGAGAACTCCATCCCCTGGATCCCGAGCCGCTCGCTGTAGCGCCGGAAATCCTCCTTGTAGTACTCCGAGGCGTACACCTCGGGCGGGCTCGAGTGCGGCAGCAGGCCCATCAGCAGGTTGTAGTGGGAGGGGGCCGTCCAACTCGCGTAGCTCCAGCGGCGCTCGACCTTGCCAAGCGCCGGCAGCGTCTCGGGGGCGGCGTCGACCAGCGAGTCGTAGCGAAGGCTGTCCAACACGACGAAGATCAGATTTCGCGCGCCCGCGGGCGGCTGCGCCGGGGCCGGCGCCGGGGGCGCTTCGGTCTCGCGCGGGGCCGCGCGACGTCTGGAACGGATCATGCTTGCGCTCGCGTCATCTCGCTCGGGCGGCGGTTTGCCCCCCGGTACGGAACGCATGCCGCACGGCGTTGCTTTCAGGCGGCGCGGCGCGTGAGCACGCAACACAGCTGCGTGCCCTCGCCCACCACGCGCTCGACGCTCATCGAGCTATCGCCTGCCGTCGCCCGCAGGTCATCGAGCTCGACCATCGAGCCGCGCCAATGCGGGTCCTCCTGGCCGCGCGGAGCGCGCCCCGCGAGCGCCTGCAGCTGAAGCTTCAGCAGGGCTCCGAGCGGTCGGTGGCGATGTACCTGCGCGTCGTTGGAGATCTGGAACGCGGCCCATCCGCCCGGCCGCAGCACCCGGCCGATCTCGGCGATATAACCGAGCGTGATCGCAGGATCCGGGATGTGCTGGAAGACGACGTGGGACACGCACGAGTCGATGCTTCCCGACTCGATCGGGGCGAGTGTGGTGCCGTCGCCGAGGATCCATTCGACGTTGTCGAGCTGGGGATTGTGCTCCATGGCGAGCTCGAGCATCCGTTCGGACACGTCGAGCGCCTGCACCGATGTGGCCCGGGCGGCCAGTACGCGCGTCAGGCGCCCGACGCCGCATCCGATCTCGAGCACCGAGTCGCTTGCGCCGATTTCCTCACCGACCACGTCGAGCAGCCTGTCGAGGTCGACGACGCCGTCGGCCCAGAACTTCTCCAGGTCGGGCTTGCCGTACTCGAGCCGGTTGTCGACGAAGAAGAACGCGTCCTCGTCGGCCCGCTGGTCCCAGAATCCCTGCATTTCGCTCGGCATCGTGCGCGGAGAGTAGCTGTGCGCGAGATCGGCGGCGCCGATCCCATCGCGGGCCGTGCCGCGACGGTCACCACAGCCGCTGCGAGAACGGCGGATCGTCCGCGTCAACTCCGGTCACCTCGCCGACCACGCGCGCCGGTGCGCCCACCGCGATCGCGTAGTCCGGGAGCTCTCCGCGGACCACGCTGTTGGCCCCGACGATGCAGCACCGACCGATCGAGGACCCGCGCAGCACTGCGACCCGCTCGGCGAGCCAGGTGCCTCGCCCGATCCGGATTGGGGCCGTGGCAACCGAGTTGTGCATCACGTTCGGCCGGCCCTCGGCAAACGTGTGGTCGGAGTCGATCAGGCTGCTGAACGCGCCGATGATCACGTCGTCCTCGATCGTGATCGACTCCGACGCGCTGATCATGCAGTACGGCCTGATCCCGACGCGGGCGCCGATGCTGAGCGCGGGTCCGGGGGTGCTCCACGCCCGGGTCTCGACCGACAGATAACACCCGCCGAGGATCAGCGACCCGGACCCGATCGCGATCTGGTGGGCTCCGAACACGCCGCCCGGGCGGTGAACGATCGCTCCCGCTCCGAACGAATGGAAGCGGCGGCGCCGGTACGGCCTCATCACCCGTGCCCGCAGCTCGACTCGGCGCATCGGATACCGCACCAGGTCCGCCGCGCCCTGCGGCACCGCCACTCGCATCCGCGCGAGTCTATTGCGACGGCGCTAGTGGCCCGAACAGCCGGCGTACGTCTTGCGTGTAGTGGCCGGCCGGCCTCGCGCGTAGTGAGTGATCAGCGCGACCGTGAAGGCGCCCCGCGGCAGCTTCGTAAGCGTGATACGCGTGATCGCCCTGCCGTGCACCACGCTGACGCGCTTGCCGTTCACATATGCATAGACCAGCGTCGCGGGGTCACCCTTGCGCTGCGGCACGTTGACGACGAGCTTGCTCCCGCAGCCCGCTGGCGTGGGCCGGGCGCAGTTCGCGTAGTACCTGCTCGTCACGAGTCGCTTGCCGGTCGTCGTGACGGCCACGACCTTGACCGTGAACGACGAGGAGGGGAGGTGCGTGAGCACGAACGGTGCGGTCACCTTGGCGCCGTTCAGCCGCTTGACCGCCCTGCCGTTCACGTACACCGTCGCCGAGCGCAGCCGCACACGACCCTGCTGATGGATGCGGAGCTGCAGCGATCTGATCCGGGTGCACGCGGGTCCGGTGTGCCGCGTGTGGCCCACGGGCGTGACGACCACCTGGGCCGGGGGCGCCGCACCCGGGTTCGAGGGCTCGAGCCCGCAGGTGTCGCTTGCACTGCTGATCCGCACGATGCTGTTCGACTGGGTGATGTACAGGCACCCGTTCGAGTCGACGGCGACGAAGTCTCCGCGGCTGCCGCCGCTGAAGATGTCCGTCTGCGACGGGAACGCGCTCGAGAAGTTGACCTTGGTGACGATTCCGTCGTTGCGATTCGCGACCAGATAGGGAAGCTGTCCGGAGGAGTGCGCGCCGAACGCGAGCCCGTCGGCGCCCGGCACGTGGGCCACGCTCGTGACCAGCCCCGGCGTCGGGCTCGAGGTTCCGGCGATCTTCAGCACGTTCCCGTCGCTCTCGGCGTACAGGGTCCCGTCCTGGTCGAACGCGAGCCCGTCGACGCCGCCGGCCCTGGCGTACGAGCTGACGGTCCCGGTGCCGTCCCGGTATCCGGAGATCCGGAAGATCGTCGAGCCGCACTGGTTCTCGGACACGAACAGGTCGCCGCTGACCGGGTCGATCGCGAGCCCCGTCGCGCACGGGACACTGGCGACCGTTCGCAGCACGTCGCCGGTGCCGGGGTCGACCTGCACGATGTCACCGCTGCTGTACCGGGCCAGGTACAGCTCGCCGTCGGCGCTCGCCACCAGGCCCTCGATCCCGCCTGGGATCGGCGAGCTGGTGAGCTGCGTATCGGACGAGGCGACACCGCCTCCGGGCTGGAACTTGTAGATGTTGCCGTCGGCGTTGTCGGCGACGTACATGTTGTCGGAGAGGTCGAAGGTGATCCCGATCGGACCCCAGTCGTTGGTCGAGCTCTCGGGGAACCCGGTCGCGTAGTCCTGCGCCGCGTAACCCGAGGCAGTCGTGTACGCGCCGGCCGCGCCCGGCAAAGCGAGCAGCAGACCTACAGTCAGCGCAGCAATCCCTGCTTGTCTCGAACGCGTCACGATCGCCTACCTCCCTGGCGATGCTTATAGCACCCGGAACCCGCCGTTACGCCGCTATCCGGTGCGTCTCGTACGAAAACCGTCCGTGGTTCGACGCGGTGGCGCGGTCGCTCATGCGCCCGCGTATGAGTACGTGTACAGCTCGTCGCCGGCGCCGCGTGAACGCACACCGGTGATCACCACGCCAGCGGGTCGATCGGGGAAGCGATCGAGCGTTGCCCGGGCGGCGGCGGCCTGCGCGCGCGTCGTCCGCGACTCCCTGGCGCAGACGAGCACCGCGTCCACATGGGGCACGATGTCCAGCGTGTCCGCGACCGGCAGCAGCGGCGCAGAATCGAGCACCACCGCGTCGTAGGTGCTCGACACCTGCTCGAGGAACTCCTCGAACCGGCGCGACCCGAGCAGCTCCGCCGCCTGCGCCGTCGCCGAGCCCGCCGGGATGCAGACCAGCATGTGGCCGCCGCCGGCAGCGTGCCCGTTGCTCGAGCCGCCGTTGCCGTTGGCGATCGGTGTGGTCGCGAAGTCCACTCGCCTGAGGATCTCCTCGGGCGACGCGGACCCGAGCAGGTACTCGCTGATCCCGGGGGACCGCTCGAGCCCGAGCCGGCTCGCGAGCGCGGGCCGGCGCAGATCGCAGTCGACCAGCAGCGTGCGCTTGCCCGATGCCGCGACCGCGATCGCCAGCGAGCTCGCAACGGTCGTCTTGCCCTCCCCGGCGACGGTGCTCGTCACCAGTACCGACCGCGGCGGATGATCGTGGTCGAGCAGCTCGAGGTTGCGGCTCAGGATCCTGAACCGCTCGAGCTCCAGCGCCTGGCCGTTGCGCGAGCCGCTGCGGGCGCGTGCGACGCTGCCGATCGTCTGCTTGCCGACGTGACCCAGGACGGGCAGCCTGAACGACGAATCGACCTCGCGCGGGGTACGCAGGCGGCGGTCGAGGCTGTCACGCAGGAACGCCGCCGCGATCGCGACCAGCAACCCGAGCGCCAGCCCGATCAGGGTGCTGCGCCCCGTGTTCGGTGACGAGGGTGACGCCGGCGGCGCGGCGGCCTCCGAGAGCTGAGATGTCTGCGCGACGTGACTGAGGGTCGCGAGCCGCGCCTGCTGCTGCTCGAGCGTTTGCAGCCCGACGTTGGTCTGTCCGGCGTGGTAGCGGGCGATCTCTCCGGCCACCGAGTTGGCATCGCTGCGGTACAGCGCCTGCGCGGACTGGTTGTTCTGCGAGACCACGACCGCCGCAGTGGCATTGGCAAGCCGTGCGGCGAAGCGGGGATCGGATCCCGTCGCGGTGATCTGCAGCAGCCCTCCGGGCGTCACCTGGCCGGCGACCGCGCCCGACAGCGCGCCGACCGACTGGTTGGTGTGGAGCGCTCGCCGAACCGCAACCATCACCGACGGCCGGGTCAGCGTCTCCTGGTTCTGCGTCGCGAGGTCAAACGGTGCCTGGCCCTGGGCGGGGGTCAGTCCGGCCAGCGACAGGTTCTGCTGCGGATCCTGGACCGAGACGGTCGCGGAGGCCTTGTAGGTCGGCGTCTGGCTCTTGGCGGTGAGGTAGCCCGCCACCGCGCCGAGGACCGTGATAACGACAATTGCCACCCGGTAGCGCGCGAGGACCCGAAGGTAGTCCCGCAAGGTCAGGTACTGCCCGTTCACGCTCGTCCTGTCCATGTCGTGGCTCCGCGTCTCTCTGGTCGCTGGTGTGAAGCTTGGTTGGAGTCGGCGGGGCCCTATGCCCGCCTCACCGCACAAAACGGTCGAGCCGGGCAGAACTTCCGCCCTGGTTTCAATCCAACACCCTGAGCGCCGGTCGCTCGCAGCCGCAAGAAACGTGAGTGGAGCGGCGTTGCGTTGTGAGACCGATGAGCACCGCGACCGACACCTCGGCCATCGCCCTACGTCCGGGGCCGCAGCGCGAGCCGGCGCCCGGCGAGGGCCGTGCGGGCACGCCGGGGCAGGGGGTCGCGATTGTGCACGACTACCTGAACCAGTGCGGCGGCGCCGAGCGCGTGGCCCTCGAGCTGGCAAGGACCTGGCCGGGAGCGCCGATCTACACCTCGCTGTACCGACCCGAGTCCACGTTTCCCGGGTTCGCGGGGCACGACGTGCGGGTCAGCCGGCTCGATCGGATTCCGGTCGACACGGGCTTTCGTGCGCTTGCGCCGCTGTATCCGTGGGCATTCCGCGACCATGGAGCGCTCGACGAGCAGGTCGTGATCAGCTCGACGAGCGGCTGGGCGCACGGCGTGCGCACCGCACCGGACTCATTACACGTCGTCTACTGCCACAACCCGGCACGCTGGCTGTATCGCTCGAGCGAGCATCTCGGCAACTCGCTCGGCAAGTCGCTCCTCGGTCCGCTGCTGCGACCGCTGCGTCGCTGGGACCAGGCCGCAGCGCGGAGGGCCGACCTGTACATCGCAAACGCCGAACAGGTCCGCGCCAGGATCCGGCACGTCTACGGCCGCGATGCCGAGGTCGTGTACCCGCCGGTCGACGTTGAGCGGTTCACGCCCCGAGAGCGTGGCGAGCGGTTGCTCGTGATCTCGCGACTGCTGCCGTACAAGCGCGTCGATCTGATCGTCCGGGCGGCCACGCGGGCCGGAATCGGACTCGACGTGGTCGGAGTGGGCCCGAGCATGGACGGGCTGCGCGCGATCGCCGGCCCGACGGTCGAGTTTCACGGCCAGGTGGACGACGAGGCGGTCGTGCAGCTGCTCGAGGGCTGCAGGGCGCTGTGCGTCGCCGCGACCGAGGATTTCGGGATCGTCCCGGTCGAGGCCAACGCAGCCGGCAAGCCGGTGGTCGCGTTCGCGTCCGGAGGCGTGCTCGAAACGGTCGTCGACGGGGTCAGCGGCGCGCTGTTCGACAGTTTGTCGGAGCAGGCGCTGCTAGCCGCGGTCGTCCGAGCCGACGCGATCGACACCACGCCCGGGAACCTCGCCCGGCTCGCCCGGCGGTTCTCCGGCCGGCGGTTCCGCGCGCGGATGAGGGCGCTGGTCGATGACGCGCTCGCTCGGCGGACCTGACCCGACCGCGTGCGCGGATGCCCCCGGCGGAGCGCTGCCGTAAGCGGCCAGGCGCCCCGTCCAGTATCGGACGTTGAACCACCCATCCAGGGGGCTCCGCCGCCGGACGATGTCGGCCAGCATCCACATCGCGCCGGCGCCCGCGTACCGCGCGCGGCCGAGCCGTCCCCGCCAGCTGACCGGCACGCCCCTGTCGGCGAACATCAGCTCGTCGCTGACCCCCTGGGCCTGGTAGCGCCGCGCGAAGTAGCGCACCGTCAACCGGTCGGCAGGGACGCAGTGGAGAACGTGCGCGCCGGGTTCGTAGCGCAGGCGGCCGCCGTCCTGCTTCAGCCGCAGGAAGAACTCGGTGTCCCCGTTCGAGACCAGGGAGCGGCCGATCCGGTCGAGTCCCGCGCGGAACCCGCCGATTCGCTCGAACTCGCTGCGGCGAACCGCGCAGTTGGCTCCCACCGGGACCGGCTCCCGATCGAGCCAGACAGGCTCGGAGCCGAGGTCGTACTCGGCCAGGTAGTTACGGCGCGAGCGCATCCACGCGGGCTCGGGTCCGGCCAGCTTCAACTCGACTCTCCCGCCCACCGCGGAGCAGGGATGGCCGCTGAACGCCGCCAGCATCGCGCCGGCCCATCCGGGCGAGACCAGCGTGTCGTCGTCGAGAAACGCAACCACATCACCGGAAGACGCTCCCACGCCGCGGTTGCGAGCGCTGTTCAGGCCGCTCGTCGGCTGACGCTCGCAGCGCATCGAGACGGGACCCGACGCCGCGACCTCGGCGACCAGCGGAGCCATCTCCGGTTCGGAGCCGTCGTCCACGACCACGACTTCGAGCGCCGCCGGGTCCGCGTCCTGCCGCTGGAGCGTGGCGAGGCACGCGCGCAGCGTGGCCGGCCGGTTGTGCGTGGGGATGATCACCGACAGTCGCATCGGCTGCATACTCTGGCACGGTGACCGTGCGGATTCTGGCCGTGGGCAACATGTATCCGCCGCAGCACGCCGGGGGCTACGAGCTCGCCTGGCAGCAGGCGATGCACCACGCCGAGGAGCTCGGGCATCGCGTTCGCGTGCTGACCACCGACCACGTCGAGGATCCCTCGCGCCACGAAGAGGACGGCGATGTGCACCGGACGTTGCGCTGGTACTGGGACCCGGCGCGCTACGAGTTCCCGAGGCTCAGTCCGTTCGAGCGGCTGGCGCTCGAACGGCACAACACGGCGCAGCTCGATCGTCACCTCGACGAATTCAGGCCGGATGTGGTCGCCTGGTGGTCGATGGGGTGCATGTCGCTGTCGCTGATCGAACGGGTCAGGCGCGCGGGGATCCCCGCCGTGCTCGTCGTGCACGACGACTGGCTGATCTACGGGTGGGAGCGCGATCAGTGGATCCGGATGTGGAGCGCGCCCCGGCGCGCGCTCGCGGGGCGGCTCGCAGAGCGGCTGTCCGGGATTCCGGCTTCCGTGGAGATCGGCGACGCTGGCAGGATGGTGTTCAACTCGCGTTACACGCTCGAGCGGGCCCGCGGAACGGGCGTGCGAGCCGCCCGGATGACCGTCGTGCACCCCGGGATCGACGAACGCTTTCTGCAGCCGTTGCCAACCCAGCGATGGCGGTGGCGGATGGTGTACGTCGGGCGAATCGACCGCCAGAAGGGGATCGATACCGCCGTCGCCGCGCTTGCGCATCTACCCCGCGAGGCCACGCTCGCCGTGTGGGGCAGCGGCGACGAGCAGTACCTCGACGAGCTGCGATCGCTGGCCGAGCGGCTGGGAGTCGCCGGACGCCTCCGGCTCGAGGGCTTCGCCGACCACGACGGCGTGATCTCGGCATACGCCGGCGCGGACGTGGTGGTGTTCCCGGTGCGCTGGAACGAGCCGTTCGGGCTGGTGCCGCTCGAGGCGATGGGCCTCGACCGGCTCGTTGTGTCCACCGCCCGCGGCGGCACCGCCGAGTTCCTCGAGCACGGCTCCAACGCGCTCGTGTTCGAGGCCGACGATCCCGCTGGGCTCGCGGCCGCCGTCGAGAGCCTGGCCGAGCGTGAGGAGCTGCGCGACCGCCTCCGCGCGGGAGGGCGGCGGACGGCCGCGTCCTACCCCGCGGCGGGGTTCGCCGCTCGGACCGTCGAGGAGATCGTCGGCGCCGCGGCGCCGACGAGCGCCATGACCACGGCTGCCGCCCGATGAGGGTCCTGTTCGTCTCCCAGGAGTTCCCGCCGGAGACCGGCTGGGGTGGCATCGGCACGTACGTGGACGTGCTCTCAGAGGCGCTCGCCGCGAAGGGCGTCGACGTGCACGTGCTGTCGGTCGTCGACGGCCAGGCGCAGAGCATTCGCGAGCTCGACGGGGTGACCGTTCATCGCCGGCCGCTCCCACATCTCCGCGGCGCGCACCGGCCCGCCCCCGAGGTCTGGCGGCGCGCGTGGCCGGCGCTCAACGCCGCCCGCCTGGTCGAGCGTCTGGGGATCGACCCGGACGTCGTCGAGTGCCCGGAGTGGATGGCGGAGGGGCTCGTGCTGGCGCTGCGCGGGACGCTCCCACTCGTCGTCCGGCTTCACTCGACAGCCCGCCAGGTGTTCCCTCACTCGGGCCAGGGAGCGCAGCTGGGAGGCGCCGACGGACGGGTCGCGATGTGGCTCGAGGAGAGCTCCGCCCGGCGCGCGAACGTGGTCGTCAGCACCCGCTCGAACCTCGACGAGGTCGCCCGGTGGATGCGACTGGATCCCGGCGCGTTGCACGCGATCCCGTATCCGGTCCGGCAGTTGCCGCTGATCCCGATGCCCGATCCGGAGATGCCACGGGTCACGTTCGTGGGGCGGCTCGAGCCCCGCAAGGCGCCGGAGGTGGTGCTTCGCGCCGCGCCGGCGGTGCTCGCCCGTCTCCCGCAGGCCAGGTTCACGTTCGTCGGGCGAGATGGCGTCGCGCCAGGACTGTTCCCCTCGACGCGCTGGCTGACGGGCGAGGCCGAGCGCCTCGGGGTGGCGCATGCCGTCGAGCTGACCGGCCACCTCGACCGGAGCGCCCTGATCGAGCAGCTCGGCAGCGCCACGGTGTGCGCGTTTCCGTCGAGGTGGGAGAGCTTCGGCAACGTCCTCGCAGAGGCGTCCTCGGCGGGTCGACCGGTCGTGGCGTCGACGATCCCGCCGTTCAGGGAGCTGGTGGAGGACGGCGGCACCGGCCGCCTCGCGCCGCCCGAGGACACCGCCGCGTGGTCACGCGCACTGATCGAGATCCTCTCCGACGCCGACCGCGCGAGATCGATGGGCGAGGCCGGGGCTAGACGGATCGCCGGCATCAGCGCTCCCGAGCGGGTCGCCGATCTGGCGCTCGCCTCGTACGAGCACGCGATCGAGCGCTGGCGGCGCGGGCTGCGGGCGGCCGCGAGCTGGTGATGGGCGAGCGCGCCGACCGCCCACGGGTGCTATGGGTGACCGAGGAGGCTCCGGACCACACCGGCGGCGGCGGCAGCATCCGCCAGGCGTACCTGCTCGACGCGCTCGCCACGGAATTCTCCGTGGACCTGCTGGTGTCCGGCGAGGTGCGCGACGAGCGGGTCAGGGCGGCCGCGGCGAGCGTCACGGAGGTGGAGGCAGGGGAGCGGCTCTGGACAGATCATCCTGTGGGGCGCCGGGCGCTCGGGCTCGCGATCACCGTTGGGTCGCGGTACCCGCTGCACGCCTACCTGTCATCCCCCCGGCGCCGCGCGCTGGCGGACGCGACCCTCGAGCGACGCGGTAGCCACGCCGTGGTGTGCGTTGAACACGAGGCGCTCGTGCCGCTGCTTCCCAGCCCGAGGTCCGAGGCGTGGATCGTCACTCTCCACGCGCTCTACTCAGAGCTGATTCGCCGGGAGCTCGAGCGCGCCGAGGAGCGCTACCAGCGCTGGTTCTGGCGCCGCGAGCTGCGCAAGGCCCAGCGGCTCGAGCGCGATGCCCTGCGCTACGACCGGTGCGTGGTGTGCTCTGAGGAAGACGCGGAGGCGCTGTCGGCGGTCGCGCCCGGCGCGAGAGGCTCGACCCGGGTGATCCCCAACGGCGTCGATCTGGACCAGCTGCGTCCGACGCCGATCCCGGCGGCGCCGCGCGTGCTGTTTCCCGCGACGCTCTCCTACCAGCCCAACATCGAGGCAGCGGTCTGGTTCTGCACGGAGATCTGGCCGCGGATCGCATCCGAGGTGCCCGACGCGACGGTCGTGCTGGCCGGGCGGGCGCCGGCCGCCGCGGTGCGCGAGCTCGAACGGCTACCCGGGGTCAGTGTTCACGCCGATGTCCCGTCGATGGTCCCGTACTTCGAGGCGGCGCGGGTCGTCGTCGTGCCGGTGCGAGTCGGGGCCGGAACCCGGCTGAAGGCGCTCGACGCGATGGCGGTGGCGAGGCCCGTGGTGGGGACGACCGTCGGGCTCGAGGGCCTCGGGATCATCGACGGCCGGCAGGCGTTCGTGGCCGATCTGCCCGAGGCGTTTGCGGCCGCGGTGGTCAAGACGCTGCGGTCCGACCAGCTATCGCGCGGAATGGGAGCCGCCGGACGGCAGCACGTTGAGCGTGGCTTCGGCTGGGACCGGGTCGGGGAACGATTCGTGGCGGCTGTGTCCGAGCTGGCCGGGTCTCACGCCGCCGCGTCCGCCCCCGATATCGCCCAGTAGAGGTCCTGCGCGAACGCCCAGCTACCGAGCCCGCCGGCTCCGAATCGGCGGTAGTCGCCATGAAGTGCTCCGCCGGCCAGGGACCGCGCCCGACCGAGACGCCGCTCCGCCTGTCTCGTCCGGAGCCGGCGCACGAGCGCGGGCGCGTAGCGGTCGTACCGGTCGGCCGCGTCCAGGAGCTGCTCGCGCACGGCGGCGGACTCGGGGACCTCCGCCCGCGCCCGCAGATACACGGCGCGCTCCCCCGCGGCGCGAATCGCGTAAACGTGGCGCTGCTCGTCGAGCCCGCGGAGCACCTGGCCCCGAGCCAACACGGGGGCGCTCGTCGTCAGCGCCCCCTGGTGGCGGCGGTAGAGCATTAGCGGATCGCGACACCAGGCGACGCGACCGAGCGCCACAGCGGCGAACTTGATCCACTCGTCGTGCTCGGCGGGATGATCGCCGTACACGGACGCCGGTCGGTGCTCGGGAGGCAGGTAGTCCAGCAGCGAGGCGCGGAATAACGAATGAGACCCGTGCAGCGGGTGGAATGGATTGGCGTGCTCGGCGCGCTTTGCGAGCCCGGTGCGAAAGCGCCTGTCCGGCAGCGGCCGAAGCGCTTCGTCGACGACGCGCGCCTCGTGGACCCACAACATCACCGAGGGGTCCTCGAGCGCGGCCGCGCCGCGGGACAGCTTCTCCGCGAGCCACACGTCGTCCTGGTCGGAGAACGCGATCAGCTCGCCGCGCGCGCGCACCGCCGCGCGCAGGAAGTTCTCCGGATAGCCGAGCTGCTGCTCGTTCTCGATCAGCACGACCGGCACCGGTGAGGAGGCCGCAAACCGGCGCACGCGCTCGACGGTCTCATCGGTGGAGCGGTCGTCGCTGACGATGATCTCCACCGGCGAGAGCATCTGGTCGGCGATGCTGGTCAGCTGCTCGGTGATGTGCTCGGCACCGTTGAAGCTCGCTACGACGACCGAGATACGCGGCCCGCTATCGCTCATCGCCACACTGCGTCCGGTAGATGCGCTCGAGCTGGTCGAGGTGGTTTGAGATCGTGGGCGGCCGTGACCAGAATCGCTCGTACGCCGCGCTGCCCAGGCGCGCGGCGAGCTCGTCGTCTGCTTGCAGCGCGGTCAGCTTCTCGGCGAGGTCGTCGGCATCGCCGCCCCTGAACCACAGGCCGGTCCCGTGGTTCTCAACCTCCTCGCGGGCCACGCTCGCATCCGACACGACCGCGGGGATGCCCTCCGCGGCGGCTTCGAGCAGCGTCAGCCCCTGGGTCTCGTGGATGATCGACGCGTTGACGACCGCGCGGGCGCCACGGACCGCCGTGCGGACCTGGTCGGAGGGGAGCCACCCGGTCAACTCGGCGTCGGGGTTGGCGCGCTGGATCGGCTCGGCGTCGGCGCCCTGTCCGACGAACACGACCCTCACGCCGGCGATCCGAGCCGCCTCGGCCAGCAGCACGCCCCCCTTGTCGTGCTGCAGCCGGCCGAGCATCAGGAATGGCTCGTTGCCGGCGGGATCCGCGGGCGCGATCCGGTCCACGGAGACGGGGTTCGAGAGGACCGTCACCGGAACTCCGCGGGGCAGGAACGGCTTGACGATCTCGGCCGCCGCACGCGATGGGGCGATCAGCTGTCCGACCCCCCGCGGCATCGCTCCGACCCGGCGCTGAACCGCCTGGCGTCCCACGCGCCACAGCTTGTGCGAGTACGCCCGCGCGTCGCAGTGGGTCGCGACGCAGCGCGCCGACATCGGCTCCAGGTCGCAGATCTCGTTTGTCTGATAGTTGAACAGACCGCCGTTCGGGCACGCGACCGAGTAATCGTGCAGGGTCGCGACCGTCGGCAACCCCGATCTGACCGAGGCCCGGACGACGCTCGGCGACAAGACCTTGATGAAGCCGTGCAGGTGGACGACGGTGCGTCCGCGCTGTGCCCGAGCGAGCGCATCGTTCACGAGCGCGGCCGCCGCGCGGTTCCAGACGCCCTGTGTCGCGGCCCGCAGCCGGTTTGGATCCGACAGCGTGGTCTGCTGCCCGGTGCGCAGCACCTCGACCCCGGCGTCCAGGAGCTCAGTGTCGGGCTCGCCGTGGCCCGCGATCAGCGTGACGCGATGCCCTCGGCGAGCCAGGCCGGTGGCCTCGGTCAGCGCGACCCGGTCGGAGCCGCCCGTGACCGTCGCGAAGTCGTTGACGACGACCACCGACAGCGGTCGATCGCCGTGCCGGCTGTCCAGCGCGTCAGCCGGCACCGGCTGCCTCACGGTAGATCTCGAACATCCGCTGGGCGGATCGCTGCCAGCTGAACTTCGCCGCCTGCTGCCTGCCCGAGGCGGCGAGGCGCCGGCGGTCCTCCGGGCTGGCGGCCAGCCGGCCAAGCGCGGTCGCCCACGCGCCCGGATCCCGCGGCTCGTCGACCAGCACGGCGGCGTCGCCGACGACCTCGGGGATCGAGCCGCTGCGGGCTGCGATCACGGGGATGCCGGCTGCCATCGCCTCGAGCGGCACCAGGCCGAACCCTTCGGCGAGCGCGGGATGCACAACCACCGCGGCGGCCCGAACCAGCGCCGCCATATCAGGCTCGGAAAGGTAGCCGGCGCGGACCACGCCGTTCTGCGGGCCGCTGCGCGCGAGCTCGGCGGCGACGGTCTCGGCGCCGTGTCCATCACCGCCGACGATCACCATCTTCAGGCCCGCGTCCTTGAGCTGCGGTGCCGCGCGGACGAGCGCCAGCTGGTTCTTCCGAACCGAGATCGCGCCGATGCAGACGGCGAACCGCCCGGGCGCAACCCCGAGTCGCGCGCAAACGGCCTCGCGGGCGTCGGGCTCGCCGGAGCCGGCGAACGTGCCGCTGACCCCCTCCGGCACCACTTCGATTCGCTCGGCGTCCACGCCGAGCACCCTCTCGACGCGGTCGGCCACGTACTCGGACGGCACGATCAGCCGGCTCGCGTGCCGCCGCACGAGCGCCATGCAGCGGCGGTACACCAACGGCTCCGAGCGTGGATACCACTCGGGGTGCTCGAACGGGAACACGTCGTGCACGGTCACAACCTCCGCGGCTCGAACCCGTATCGGCGGGAACGGCTGCATCAGGTGCACGGCGTCGAGGCGGCCGACGCCTCGTTCGATGACCGGGCCCGCTCCCAGCAACCATGCGCCTTGCACGGCGCGCCGTGGCCACGGAAGCACGCGTGACTCGACTGCACCCCGGACCCAGTCGGCACGGTGGGGCTCGCGGGTCGACGCGAGCACGAGCGAGTCGCCATCCCCAGCGACCTCGGCGAGCGCGTGCACAACCTCGCGGAGGTAGCGCCCGACGCCGGTGGGCTGCGGCTCCGCCGCCCGGTGGGCGAACAGGCAGACTCGCATCCCGGCAGCACCTCCTGCTCGTCGTCTCGGTCGGCTCAGCTCACTCGTCTGCGCGAATCCGCGGCTACTGTAGGGCAAATGTCCACGGTCACCGGCTCCCGGCCGCGGGTCGCATTCGACGTCACGCCGGTGATCTCCGGACGGACCGGGATCGCGAGGTACGTGATGCAGCTCGGGGCCGCCCTCGAGGCCCAGGGCGTCGGGCTGCGGCGATTCGCGGTCGGGCGAAGCGCGTTCGCCCCGCCGCCGGGGACTCGCCGTCTGCCGGTTCCAGCGCGCCTGCTGATGCCCTGGTGGCGCGTCGTCCCGTGGCCGACCGCCGAGCGCCTGGTCGGTGGCGCGGACGTGGTCCACGCCACCGGATCGCCGCCCCCGGCGACGCGCGTCCCGCTGGTCGTGACCGTCCACGACGTCGCCGCGCTTCGGTATCCGGAGCTCCATCCGGCCCGGCACGTCCACCAGCAGCGCGAGCAGCTCGCAACCCTCGACCGGGCGGCGGCGATCGTGACCGTGTCGGCGACGACGGCCGACGACCTCGCGGGGCTCGGGATCCCGGAGGACCGGATCGTGGTCGCGCCGCTCGGGCTGACCGCGCTTCCCGATCCGACACCGCCGGCCGGAGCCCCGTCCGACGGCGGGTTTCTGCTGACCGTCGGCGAGACCTCGCCGCGCAAGCGATACGACCTGCTGCTGCGCGCGCTGTCGCGGCTGGAGCACGGCCCGCGACTCGTGATGGTCGGGCCACCGGCGGCCGACGAACAGCGGTTGCGAGCGTTGATCGCGGAACTGGACCTCGAACGGCGGGTGACGCGGCTCGGTGCGGTGAGCGACGGCGAGCTCTCGTGGCTCTACCGGCATGCGACCACGCTGTGCTTCCCGAGCGTCAGCGAAGGGTTCGGGCTTCCCGTGCTCGAGGCGCTCGCCGCCGGGTTGCCGGTGATCGCGAGCGACATCTCGGCCACCCGAGAGCTGGCGTCAGAGGTGGCCGTGTACCCCGGCGACGACGAGCGGGACTGGGCGCAGGCGATCGAGACGCTCGCCACGGACGACGGCCTGTGTGAGCGGATCGCCGACGACGGCCGCCGGCGGGCAGCACAGTTCACCTGGGAGCGAACCGCGGCCGCGACGCTCGGCGCCTACCGGAAAGCGCTCGAGCGCGCCGGCTAGCCACCGGCCACAGGCGCGAGCGGCATGCGTCGCGCGGGGGTCGGCTTCGGCTGCGCGACCGCCGCTTCGGAGCGCTCGGTCAGTCCGAGCATCGCGCCGGCGATGCCCCAGTACGTCCAGGCGACCCCGAAGTCGACCCACGTCTGCAGGAACAGCGCGCTGACGGCAAGCCCGACCCCGGCCGCCCACGCAGCGGTCGTCAGTGGGTCGTCATCCTCTCGCGCCGCGCGACGCAGCCTGACAAGCACCACGACCGTCAAGGCGATGAACACGAGCATCGGCAGGACTCCCACCTCATCGCCGATCTCCAGGTATTGGTTCTCCGGAATCGTGGTGTTGGCGACGTGGTACCGCTGGCCGGTGCCCGCGCCCGTGCTCAGGCCCCGGCCGAGCGGGTGGGAGGCGACGGTGCTCAAGCCGTTTGAGAGCCCCGAGATGTGGCCTGCCGAGGAGTTGTCGGCCGCCGAATTGGTCGCCGCGACCCGGTTTGCGAGATGGCTCGTGAACGCAAGCGGAACGGCGAGCAACGCCACCCCGGCCAGCACGAGCGCCACCTGGGTCCGCCAGTGCCTGGGCCGTCCGGCGGCCGGCTGGAGCGCCAGGAACGCGACGATCACCCCGGCGAGGATCGCGCTGCGGGTCTGGGTCAACAGCAGCGCCGCTCCGATCAAGATCGCGGACACCAGCACCGGGGGCGTCGCGGTCCGCCGGACGACGCGCTCGAAGGCGGCGGCAAAAGGCAGCACCAGCCAGAACGAGAGGATCAGCTCATCGACGAACACCGAGCCGATCCGCACGATCTTCCCGCCGCCGACAGAGCCGTAGATCGTGATGTTGGCGGGGTTTGCCAGCCGGGTGTGAAGCACCCCGAGCTCGTACTGCGGATAGTGGATCGTGTTGATCACGAACTGGTTCCACCCGGAGGGATCGAGCGCCTCGTACACCCCGAGCGCCGACACGATCGCCCCGACCGCGATCAGCGTGGTTCCTGCCCGCCTGGCGAATCCGGCGCCCAGTGGTGCATGGCGCGCACCGAACAGGACCAGCACGAGGCCGGCAGTCTCGCGGAAGCCGAGCAGCCGCAGGCTGCTCGTGGACGGGGCGCCCGGCACGATCGCGGGTTGGAGCAGCGCGTACAGGGCCACCAGGGCGACGAATGCCAGCGCGAGCTGGTCGAGCATGTCGAGCCGCCGGCCGGTGGCGATCAGGTTCTTGGCCCCGGCAATCACGACCCCGATCGCCAGGAGCTCCTTCCAGGACCCCAGGTGGTAGGCGAGCGACGCGGGCAGCCCGGCCTTGTAGAGGAGCGACAGGATGAACGTCTGAAAGGGGAACAGGACGATCAGGATCAGGATGCTGCGGCCCGGGCGTTTCGCCGCCAGCACCACTATTCCGAGCGCCACCAGAGCGCTCAGCGCGGTCTGCGCCGAGAGCAGGTGCGGGGGCGAGGCGTACACGGCAAGCAGCACGATCACAGGCAGCGCCCAGACGATCGCGGCTTCCGGCCAGCCGCGGCTCCGGCGCGTGCGCACCCACCGCACCAGCGAGGTCATCGTCCGCTCCTAGAGCACCAACCGCCGCCACTCCACACTGCCGGCGATGAACCCGGCCAAGGTGGCGGCGCTGAGCACCGGTGCGCCGGACGCATGCGTGGCGGCGCGGCGCAAGGCCTCGGCCCGCGACCGCGTCCCGGCTCGATATGCCGTTGCTTCTCCGTAGACACGCTCCAGGTAAGGAACGGTCATTAGCAGCCAAAGCTTTCGCCGCGTCAGCAGCGAGGCTGCGACCCCCAACGCCGCCACGTCGAACTGCGCGGTCCAGTGGGCGAAGAACCAGCGGTGGTAGAAGGTCGCCGCGCGCAGCTCGGGGACCAGGCCGGCCAGGCCGGGCATGTCGCGGGTCCAGTGCCATCGGTCGGCGAGCGCGTCGCCGAGGTTCCCCGGGACGACGGCGTGATGGACGAGCGCGTCGGGCGCGAACGCGCTGCGAGCGCCGAGCCGTCTGGCGCTCCACGCAAACAGCGTGTCCTCGCCGATCGGGGTGCGGGAGGCGCGGTTTCGCCGGCGGTCGGGTGACCATCGCCTGCGCTCCGGCCGCTCGAGCGCCCAGTCTCTGAACCCGCCGGCCGCTTCGAATGTTTCCCTGCTCACGAATAGGTTTGCGGTCTGGTAGAAGCCGCCGTCCCGGTCGATCTCCAGGGTGCGATCGAAGGGGGTCCGAGGCGTATCGGGATCCGGCGCAACCCGCCCCTGAACGAGATCGGCGCGAGCGAGGCTCTCGAGGCCCCGTGCCAGCCACTCGGCGGTCGGAAAGCAGTCGGCGTCGGTGAACGCCAGCAACGGCGCGCTGGCGGCCGCGACGCCCCGGTTACGGGCGGCTCCGGGTCCCTCGCTGCGTTCGGAGCGGACCAGCCTCACCAGCGGCGCGAACCGCTTCGCGATCGCGGGGGTCTGATCGCGCGACCCATCGTCGACGACGATCACCTCGAACGGGCCGGCCAGGTCCTGCGCGGCGAGCGCCTCGAGCGTGCGGCCCAGAGTGGGCGCAGCATCCCGCGCGGGGATGATCACGCTGACCGATGGGACGTTCTGCACGGCGGACCGCGCGGCCACGTTACAGAAGCTCCGGCGGGGTCGTCAGTTCCGGCATCCCTACGCGTTATCTAAGTGCATGCTGCCGGAGGCGCCCACCGTAGAACCGTCCGCCCCTGACGCGTTCGCCCCTGACGCGCGCCCGGAGCCCCTGCGAGGCATCTCGAACGTGCGGCGACACGTCGCGAACGGGATGCTGATCACGACCGCATTCCAGCTCGGGGTAATCGGTCTCACAGCGCTGCGCGGTCTGGTGGTCGCCCTGTTCATCAGCGCCTCCGACTACGGGCTGTGGGGGCTGATCGGGTTCACGATGTGGGCGGCGCTCGGGTTCAAGACGCAGTTCGGCGCCAACGACAAGTACGTGCAGCAGTCCGATGAGAACCAGGAGCAGGCGTTCCAGCGCGCCTTCACGATCGAGCTGATCTTCATGGGCGCGGTGGTCCCGGTGGCGGCGGGGATCGCGTTCCTGTTCACGGCCGTATCCGGGAAGGCGGAGGTGCTGGCGCCATCGCTCGTGCTCCTGCTGATGCTGCCCTCGGCCGCGCTGCAGTTTCCGCTCGCGACCTTCTACAGGCAGCTCGACTACCGCAGGCTGCGGATGCTGTCCGCCGTCGAGCCGATCGTGGCGTTCGTCGTGACGGTCGCGTGCGCGGCGCTCGGAGCCGGCTACTGGAGCTTCGTCGCGGGTGCGCTCGCCGGGTCGTGGAGCAACGCGATCGTCGCGCTGAGAGCGTCTCCGTACCGGCTCGCGCTGCGCTACGAGCCCGGCACGCTGCGCAGCTACATCGCCTTCTCCACGCCGCTGCTGATCTCGGCCGTGGCGGTGTTGGCGATGTTCCAGGGGATCTACCTGGCGGGAGTGGGGGCGCTCGGCCTCGCGGGCCTCGGCGCGTTCACGCTGGTCGGAAACATCGTCCAGTTCACCGATCAGGCGGACACGATCGTGACCAACACGATCTACCCCGCGGTGTGCGCGGTCAAGGACCGGGTCACGCTGCTGTCGGAGATCTTCGTGAAATCGAATCGGCTGTCGCTGATCTGGGCGGTCCCGTTCGGGGTGGGCGTCGCGCTGTTCGCAAGCGACCTCGTGCACTACGTGCTGGGCACCAAGTGGCTTTCCGCGATTCCGCTGCTCGAGATCATGGGCATCGTCACCGCCGTGCACCACGTCGGCTACAACTGGTTCGCGTTCATCAAGGCGCGAGGGATCACCTGGCCGCTCGCGGTTCAGACGGTCGTGACGTCTGCGGTGGTGCTCGGGGCCGGGATCCCGCTGATGCGCGCCGACGGACTGGTCGGGCTCGGGATCGCGTTCGCGGTCGCCGAGGCGGTCGGCCTCGTGATGCGAGGGATCGTGATCGCGCGGTTCTTCGACGGCGTGCGGATCCTGCCGCAGCTGCTCCGCGCGTTTGCGCCCACGCTAATTGCGGTCGTGCCGGTGCTCGCTCTCCGTGCGCTGTGGGGTCCAGAGCAGAGCGCCGCTGCAGCACTCGCGGTGCTCGCGCTGTATGTGGCGGTTACGGTGTTCGCGACGTGGGCGCTCGAGCGTCCATTGCTGACCGAGGCGATCGGATACATCCGGCGGAGGCCGCGGCGGGCCGCCGCGATTGCCGGTAGCGCCGCCTGATCACGACGGCCCCGCCACCTGGCGAGGCCGTCGCGATCAGCCAGCGGTCAGCTGCGATCAGCACATTACGAACGGCGCCTCAGTGCCGCCCTTGGCGAATGCGCTGAACCAGGCCGCCCCAGCCGGTCGCAGCGTCGTATTTGAAGCGCTCGGATCAACAAACCCGAAGTCGGTGTCGTTCATGCCGTCGTTCGAGGGATTGATCCAGTCGTACGGCGCCGCTTCGCGGAGTCCGCAGTTGGAGCGAGAGAACGCCGCCCCCAATGCGTTCGTCTGCTGGACGCGCCACGTCTCGGACGACGAGCTGTACGGCCACCCGAACTCGGTGACGTCGATCGGAACCGAACTCGGTACCCCGTAATGGCTCAGCGTGTGGCGAAAGTCCACCACCCACTCGGCCGAGTCGGTCGCGGTCGTGCCATACGGATGGATCGCGTAGCCGTCGATCATCGTGATCAACTGGGGGAAGGCGCCGAACAGGCCGACGAGGTACCACGAGGCCCCGTCGTTGCTCTGGCTGTAGGCCCCGGAATCCGACAGCCCGCCGAGATCCAGGCTGGCGGAAGGATCGACCGTGTGAACGGCCGTGTGCACCGCCAGATAGAGCACTCCGTAGTCCTGCGGGCTCAGGTACCACTGCGTGGTGTTCTCTTCGTTCCAGAGCTCGAAGATCTCTACCGGCTCGTAGGGGAGTGCTCGATTCGCGGACCAGAACGTGCCTCCCGGGCCGTAGCGGGCAGCCACGGCCGCCGCAAACACGGCGAAATCGGCGCTGTCGGTGACGGCGTTAGCCCACGTGTTGTTGTAGTCGAGGACCGGCTCCCAGGTCAGATGATGCTGGGCGAGTGAGGTGACCCAGGCATCGATCGCGGCGAAATTCCACGTGGGAACGCCCGCGATCGGCGCCTGCGGCTCGATGTTCGACCACGGAGCGTCGCTGCGAACCATCTGGACGGCCTGCTCCTGCATCGCTGACAGCTGCGGACCCCACTGCGACTGGGGCGAATGAAACAGCGAGAACCCGTTGATCGACGAGATCACGCCGTACCGGTTGGCCTGCGGAGCGGCTGAGGCTCCCGCCGCGGTCATAGACAGCGCTGCCAGGATCACGGCGACGGCTGCGCCGAGAAGTTTCGTGCGCACAAGCACGCCACGTGCAAAGTCCCCCATTGAGTTCATCTCCGATCTGCCCGGGGCGACTGAGCGTCCCGGGCACTTGGTTTCTGCCACCCCGCGGGCAGCCCCTACCTGACCTGCTACTCCAGTTGTCGACAAATGTCGTAGAGGGCGTTAGCCGGTTCCCGGTTCAGGTCAGAGGGCTGACCCCGAGATCGCAATCCGCGTCGGCACGGGGGACCGCCGCGCCGGCTACGGCGTCAGCAGAGCGACAGCGTTGGCTTCGAGGACCCTAGTGCGAAGCCGGCGAACCAGGCCGTACCCGCCGGGCGGAGCGTCGGGCTAATCGTGGCTCCGTCCACGAGCCCGTAGTCGGCCGCCGCTGGACTGCTCGGGTTGACCCAGTCGTAAGGGGTGGCCAGTCGTATCCCGCAGTTGGAACGAGACACGACGTCGCCGAGGTCGTCCATCTCGGTGGCGCGCCAAGCCTCGTCGGCGGCGGAGTACAGCCAGCCGAACTCCGTCAGGTCGAGCGGTATGGGACCCACGCCCAGGGATGACAGCGCGTGCCGGAAATGCACCACCCACGCCGCCGAGTCGGTCGCTGAGGGCGCGTACGGATGCAAGGCGATCCCGTCGATCGCCGTTTTCAGCGTGGGGTTGGAGGCCAGCATCAGCGCCACGTACGCCGCGGCGAAGTCAGGCGTATCGCCCGGGCTCCCGCTCTCACTCAGCCCACCGACGTCGACGCCGGCCGTGGGATCGACGGCCTTGATCGAGCTGCGAGCCGCCAGGTACAGCTGCCCGTAGGTGATCGGGCTCATGTAGTACTGCGTGGAGTCGTTCTCCTCGTTCCAGACCTCGAAGATCTGTGCCGGCAGATAGGGGAGCAGCGGATGCTGCACCCAGAACGTCCCGTGCTCGCCATAGCGAGCGGCAACCGCCGCGGCGAAGGTCGCGAACGCCTGCGGATCGAAGGCGGCAGACGCCCACGAGGTGTTGTAGTCGAGGATCGGCTCCCAGGTCAGGCCGCGCGAGGCGAGCGCGGCCACCCAGGCGTCGTAGTGAGCCCATACGTAGCCGGGATCGCCCAGCTTCGGCGGCGCGGGCTGGATCTCGGCCCATACCGCATCGCTCCTGACCTCTAGAACTCCCGCTTCGCGCATCGCGGCCAATTGCGGATCCCAGGTCAACTGGGGTGCTCCCATCACCGAGGCGCCGTTGATCGCCGTGATCACTCCATGCGGGTTCGGGTTGACAGCGGCCCGCGCAGAGGGCGGGGTCGCTCCCGCGGCCGCGGCGACCGCACAGATCGTGGCGCATACCCAGCGACGGGCTGACAGCCCGAGGAGGGCATGGGTTCGCATCAGTTCTACTCCCGGTTCGAGGCGACGGTTCCGGCGCCGGCCGGCTGCAGTCGTTTGCAGCCGATCGGCACCCCTGCCTGGCAAGAGCCGGATTCCTATCAGCCAAGCGCGTTCCGCGCGTTGTGCGGTCAGCCGCCGGGCCGAGCCGCTATGCGGCCGGCGTCGGCTGATATGTGAACGGCAGCTCAGCGGCGACGTCGCGGAGCAGCGGCGCGTTCGCGTCGCGCATCGAAGGGATCAGCTCAAGGCCGCTCGGCCACCCGATCGCGAGATCCGGATCGTCGTACTTGATGCCGCGCTCGGTCTCGGTGGAGTAGTAGCCGCTCTGCTTGTAGATCACGTCGGCCTGTTCCGAGAGCGTGCAGAACCCGTGCGCGAATCCGATCGGGCAGTAGGCGATGCGCATGTTCTCGGCGCTCAGTTCGAACGCCTCCCACTCGCCGAAAGTCGGCGATCCGCGGCGGATATCGACGACTACGTCGAGGATCGCGCCGGTCGCGCACCGGACCAGCTTCGCGGCGCCGCTGCCGATCTGGAAGTGCATCCCCCTGACGACTCCCCGCCGCGAGCGCGAGTGGTTGTCCTGGACCATCTCCTCGGCGATCCCGAGCTCGCCGAACGCGCTGCGGCGATACGTCTCGCAGAAGAAGCCGCGCTCGTCGCCGAACACCTGGGGCTCGATCAGCATCGGTCCGTCGAGGCGGGTTTCGAGTCTGCGCATCTGGCTCCTGGTTCGGGGAAACGGCGCTGGAAGCGTACGCTGAGCCGCCCTCGGCGTGCGATGCGCGCGTCGGCTCATACGAATTTCACCCGGCCGACGTTGTCTTTCAACGAAAGCGTTGCCTCATGTCCATCGTTCAATGGCCATGGAGGAGCTGAGCGGCTTGATTCTCGCCGGGTCGTCGTCGGACGAGGACGACGTCGTCCGGCGCCTCCACGGAGCGTCGCGCTACGCGATGCCGCTCGCGAACCGGGCGCTGGTCCGCTACGCGGCCGATGCGCTCGTGGCGTGTGGGATCCAGGACATCGCGGTCGCGGTCTCCGACGCCACGGTCGATGACGTCGCCGAGCAGATCGGCGAGGGCGACCGCTTCAGCGCGCGCTTCCGCTACCTCCAGCTGGGCGATTCCGACACCGCGCTCGATACGCTCATCGCCGCCCGGGAGGTGCTCGGCCGAGAGCGGCCGATGATCGTGCACTCCGGGGATGCGCTCGTGACCGCCGGCCTCGGCAAGGCGCTCGACGATTACCGGCGCAGCGCTCCAGATGTGCTGCTGATCTCGGAGCCCTCGCACTCGTTCCCAGAGACGACGGTCGTCGGGGCGCGGTCGGCCGCGCGCCGAAGCCAGTTCGCCGGGCTCGACAACGTCTCGCCCGCGGCGGTGCTGTCGCCCAGAGCGCTCGCCGAGCTGAGCGGCTTCACCGCCGATACCAACACGATCGGCGGAACGGTCGCCGCGCTCGCCGAGGCCGGAGTCAAGGTCGTCGATCGGGCGGTCAGCGGCTGCTGGTGCTTCACGGGCGACTGCGATCACCTGCTGGAGGCCAACTCGATGATCCTCGACGAGCTTCCGCACAGCCCGGTCGAGCTCGAGCTCCCGACGGTCCGGATCGAGGGGAGGGTGGCGATCCATCCCAGCGCGCGCCTCGAGCGCACGACGGTCCGGGGGCCGGCGGTGATCGGCGGGGAGGCGGAGCTGATCGACACGTTCATCGGGCCCTACACCTCGGTTGGCTCCGGCGCGCGACTCGAGGGCGCGGAGGTCGACAACTCGATCGTGCTCAGCGGCTCCTCGATTCACCATCTCGGGCACCGGATCGAGGCGAGCGTGATCGGGTCCGGTGCGCAGATCGCGCGCGACTTCGGGATGCCGGCCGCGATCCGGCTCCACGTCGGCCGGTTCTCGACCGTGATGCTCGGCTGAGCGTGCCGGCTCCGGCCCCGCGCCCCGGCTACAGGTTCACGGCGACGTACTTGGTCTCGAGGTACTCCTCGATCCCCTCGGGGCCACCCTCGCGGCCGAACCCCGACTGCTTGATGCCGCCGAACGGGGCCGCCGGGTTCGAAACCATTCCCTGGTTGAGCCCGACCATCCCGGTCTCGAGCTTCTCGACGACGCGCAGGGCCCGCTTGAGGTCGCTCGTGTACACGTACGCGACCAATCCGAACTCGGTGTCGTTCGCCGCCGCGATCGCCTCGTCCTCGTCGGCGAACCCCTTGACCGGCGCGACCGGGCCGAAGATCTCCTCGGACAGCAGCACCGCGCCGGCCGGCACGTCGGCAAGCACGGTCGGGTCGTAGAAGTAGCCGGCGCCGTCGCGGGCGTGGCCGCCGACGAGCGCCTTGGCGCCCCTCTGGACGGCGTCGTCGACGAGCGCCGCGACCTTCTCGCGCTGGGTCTCGTCGATCAGCGGCCCGACCTCGACCCCCTCCTCGGTGCCGCGGCCGACCTTCATCGAGCCCATCTTGTCCGCCAGCTTCTGGGCGAACTGCTCGGCGACCGCGTCGGCGACGTGGAAGCGGTTGGCGGCGGTGCACGCCTCGCCGATGTTGCGCATCTTCGCGATCAGCGCGCCCTCGACGGCGTCGTCGATGTCGGCGTCCTCGAACACGATGAACGGGGCGTTGCCGCCGAGCTCCATCGACAGCCGCAGCAGGTTGTCCGAGGCCGCAGCCATCAACTTGCGGCCGACCTCGGTCGAGCCGGTGAACGACAGCTTGCGCAGGCGCGGATCGCTGATCAGCGGGCCGGTCGTCTCACCGGCGCTCGACGCGGTGATCAGGTTCAGGACCCCAGCGGGGAGCCCGGCCTCCTCGAGGATCTTCGCGAGCGCGAGCATCGACAGCGGCGTCTGCTGCGCGGGCTTGACGACCATCGTGCAGCCGGCGGCAATCGCCGGTCCGATCTTCCGCGTCCCCATCGCAAGCGGGAAGTTCCAGGGCGTGATCAGCAGGCATGGCCCGACCGGCTGCTTCATCGTCAGCAGCCGTCCCTGCCCGTTCGGCGCGACCGCATAGCGGCCGTCGATCCGCACCGCCTGCTCGGAGAACCACCGCAGGAACTCTGCGCCGTAAGCGATCTCGGCCGCCGACTCCTTGAGCGGCTTGCCCATCTCGAGCGTCATCAGCAGCGCGAGATCGTCCTTGCGGGCGATGATCGCGTCGAACGCGCGCCGGAGGATCTCGCCGCGTTCGCGGGGGGGATGCTGCGCCCAGGCCGCCGCCGTGTCGACGGCCGCGTCGAGCGCCGCCTTGGCGTCGTCCGCAGAGGCGTCGGCGACCTCGACCAGCGACTCGCCCGTGGAGGGATCCTCGACAACGAGTGAGCCCTTGCTCCCGTCCCGCCATTCACCGGCGATCAACAGCTGCTTTGGGACCTCGTCGAGGATCTGGTGCTCCCGGGTCGCGGTCACGGACACAACCTACCCGAGCCATTGCGCGCAGGAACGATGGCGATTTGGTTTAGCTATGCCAAACCAAATCGCCATCGTTTGCGGTTTCGTCGGCTACGCCGCCGTGGTGACCGGGGGCGCCTCGAGCGCGACGCCGAGCACCTCGTCGATCGTCATCGCGAAGTGGAACTTCATCGCCTCTCGGACCTCCTCCGGGACGTCGTCGAGGTCGCCGCGGTTGCGCTCCGGAAGCACTACGTCGGTGAGCCCGGCCGCGTGGGCCGCCAGCACCTTCTGCTTGACGCCGCCGATCGGCAGCACCCGTCCCTGGAGCGTGACCTCGCCGGTCATCCCGACGGTGTGCTTCACGGGCCGGCCGCTCAGCAGCGACGCCAGTGCGGTGACCATCGTCACGCCGGCGCTCGGGCCGTCCTTCGGGATCGCTCCCGCCGGCACGTGGACGTGGAACGAGCGCTCCTCGAACGCGTGCGGGTCGATCCCCAGCTCGTCGGCATGCCCGCGGACGTAGGAGAGCGCGATCTGCGCGGACTCCTTCATCACGTCGCCGAGCTGGCCGGTGAGCGTCAGGCCGCTCTTGTCGTTCATCGCGGTGGCCTCGACGAACAGCACGTCGCCGCCGGCGCCGGTGACCGCCAGACCGGTGGCCACTCCTGGCACCGCGGTGCGGATCGCCGACTCCTGGAAGTGCCGCTGGCGCCCGAGGGCGTCACGGACCTGGTCCAGGTCGACCGCAACCGGTGGAGTCGCCTCGCCCGCGGCGATCCGCGTGGCCGTCTTGCGCAACAGTGTTCCGAGGTCGCGCTCGAGCTGGCGGACGCCGGCCTCGTGCGTGTACTCGGTGGTCACGGTGGTCAGGAGCTCATCGGAGATCTCGACCTCCTCGGGCCGCAGCCCGTTCCGCTCCACCTGCCGCGGCCACAGGTAGCCGCGCGCGATCGCGACCTTCTCCGAGGTCGTGTACCCGTCGAACCGGATCACCTCCATCCGGTCCAGCAGCGGACCGGGGATCGTGTCCGCGACGTTCGCCGTGGCGATGAACAACACCCCGCTCAGGTCGAGCTCGAGATCCAGGTAGTGATCGCGGAAGCTGTGGTTCTGGGCCGGGTCGAGCACCTCGAGTAGGGCCGCGCTCGGGTCGCCGCGCCAGTCGGCGCCGACCTTGTCGACCTCGTCGAGCATGATCACGGGGTTCATCGTGCCGGCGTCGCGCAGCGCGCGGACCAGCCGCCCGGGGAGGGCTCCGATGTAGGTACGCCGGTGGCCGCGGATCTCGGCCTCGTCGTGGACGCCTCCCAGCGACATCCGCACGAACTCACGTCCGGTGGCGCGGGCGATCGACTCGCCGATGCTCGTCTTGCCGGTGCCCGGGGGCCCGATCAGCGTCAGGATCGCGCCCGACTTCTTGTCCTCGGTGATCCCGCGCTCCTCGCGGAGCTTCTTGACGGCGATGTACTCGACGATCCGCTTCTTGACGTCGTCCAGGCCTGCGTGATCGGTATCGAGAACTTCTCTGGCGTGCTCGGGGTCGAGCCGCTCCTCGGACAGCTTGGACCACGGCACCGCGATCAGCCAGTCGAGATAGGTCCTGATCACGCTCGACTCGGCGCTCTGCTCGCCCATCCGCTCGAGCCGCCCGAGCTCCTTCTCGGCCTGCTCGCGCGCGTGCTCGGGCATCCCGGCCGCTTCGATCTTGGTCCGGTACTCCTCGACAACGGACGCGTCGTCCTCGCCGAGCTCCTTGCGGATCGACTCCATCTGCTTGCGCAGGAAGTACTCGCGCTGCTGCGCCTCGGCGCCGGACTCGACGTCCTCGCGGATCCGCTTGCGGACCTGGAGCTCCGCCAGCCGCTCGCGCTGCTGCTTGAGGGCCAGCTCGAGCCGGTCGGCGACCTCGAGCGTCTGCAGCAGCTCGACCTTCTGCTCGAAGCCGATGTCCGGGGAATAGCCGGCGGTGTCGGCCAGCGAGCCCGGGTCGGTGATGCTGCGTACGAACGCCGAGATGCGGCCGTCGTCGCCGCGCAGCTCGAGGATCTCCTCGACCACGGCGCGGTACTCGCGCTCGAGCTCACGGGTGCGGCCGTCGAACGGGCCCTTCTCGGGGTCGGGATGCTCCTCGACCTCTACGAACAGGCGGCCGTCGGGCAGCGTGTGGGCGGCGCCTGCGACGCCGCGATGAAGGCCCTGGAGGGCGACGGCGCGCGCGCCCGCGGGGAGCCGGACGCGGTCGACAACCTCCGCGACCGTGCCGACGTTCGCGAACTCCTGCCCGTGCCGTGGCACGAGCAGCACCCGCTCCTCCTCGCCGACATCAACGGCCAGGGTGAGCGACATGCCGGGGAAGACGACGGCGTCGTCAAGGGGAACCAGCAGTAAACGATCGGACATGATGCTCAAATCTTCGCTTTCAGTAGCTGCTTACTATCAGTTAGCAAGGATATCAGGGTTTGGGCAGGGAGTGGAAAGGATCTGAGTCTGCTCGACTTAGATTAGCGCACGCTCGCGACGGTCGTGGAGGGTCGGGGCGGTCCTGGGCGTGGCGCCACCCCACGGGGTCCCAGCCGGCCCGGATCGTTTACATCTGGGATCATCCCTTCGGTGGCGACCCCCCAGACACCCGCCGAGGAGCCCGCCCACGACGTGCTCGCGGCGGAGGCGTTCGCCGTGCCTGCGCGCGACCCCGAGCTGCGGCAGGACCCGGTGGTGCTCCCCGACGACCCGAGCGGGATCGAGGCGCCCCACGACGTCCTCGCCGCCGAGGAGTTCGCGATGCCCGCCCCGGGCCACCCGGCCCCGGGGGATGCCAGCGGCGCGCGCGGCCGCCGGCTCGCCGTCGCCGGCGCCGTCGCGGCGCTCGTTGGGTTCGTGATCCTCAGGCGCCGCCGCCGCCGCTAGCAACCTCGTTGGCCCGGCGCCCCGGACGCGCCTGGTCAGCGAGCTGATCGAACTGCTCGGGGCAGCAGGTCGGTGATCGTCCCGGCCGCCGCCTCGGCCGCGAACCCGACGGTCTCCGACAGCGTGGGGTGGGGGTGGATCGTCAGGCCGATGTCCTCCGCGTCGGCTCCCATCTCGAGCGCATGCACCGCTTCCGCGATCAGGTCGCCCGCGTTCACCCCGACGATCCCGGCGCCGAGCAGGTGCCCGCCACCGGGCTCGAACAGCAGCTTCGTGAATCCCTCGTCGCGTGCGAGCCCGAGGGCGCGGCCCGAGGCCGACCACGGGAAGACACCCCTCTCGTACGGGATCCCGCGGTCGCGAGCGACCGTCTCGGTGAGTCCCATCCACGCGATCTCCGGATCCGTGAATGCGACCGAGGGGATCGCGCGGGCATCGAAGCCGGCGCCGGGGAGGCCCGCGATCACCTCGGCGGCGGCGCGGCCCTCGTGGGCCGCCTTGTGCGCCAGCATCGGCTCGCCCGCGATGTCGCCGATCGCGTGGATCCATGGCACGTTGGTGCGCAGCTCGCGGTCGACGCTGATGAACCCGGCGGCATCGACGCCGACGCCGGCGGCGGCAGCGTTCACGGCGTCGCCGTTGGCCCTGCGACCGACCGCCACCAGGATCCCGTCGTAGGTCCCGGCGTCGCCGCTCGACAGCTCCACCTTGAGGCCGCTCTTCAGAGCCTTTACCGACACCACCTCGGTGCCGACATGGATCGCCTCGTAGCGGTCGTCGATTCGCTTCTGGAGCGGGGCGACGAGGTCCGGGTCGCATCCCGGGATCAGCTGCTCGAGCAGCTCGACCACGGTGACTCTGGACCCAAGCGCGGCGTACACGGTGGCGAGCTCGAGGCCGATGATCCCGCCACCGATCACGAGCAATCGCTTCGGCACCGACGGCAGCTCGAGCGCGCCGGTCGAGTCGAAGATCCGCGGATCCTCGGGAAGGAACGGGAGCGACGCGGCGCTCGAGCCGGCGGCGATCACGCAGTGCTCGAACGCGATCGCCCGGTCTCCCAGCTCGACGCTGTGCGGACCGGTCAGCCGCGCGACGCCGCGCACGACCTCGACCTTGCGCTGGCGGGCGAGTGCGGCGAGCCCGCCGGTCAGCTTGTCGACGACCGACTGCTTCCACTCCCGCAGCGCGTCGACGTCGAGCTTCGGCCGCCCGAACGACACACCACGGACGCTCAGCTCCTCGGCCTCGGCGATCACGCGCGCCGCATGAAGGAGCGCCTTGGAGGGGATGCAGCCGACGTTCAGGCACACGCCGCCGAGCTGCTCGTAGCGCTCGACCAGCACCGTCTTGACTCCGAGGTCGGCGGCCCGGAACGCGGCGCTGTAGCCGCCGATCCCCGCCCCGATCACGACCAGCTGCGCGTCGTAGCTCTCGCCGGACGGGGGCGGGGGAGGCTCGGCTGCGACCGCCACCGAGGCACCCGCGCCGTCCGTCGCCGCGTCGCCGTCCGGTGCCAGCGTCAGCAGCACGCTCCCCTCCGACACGCGGTCGCCGATCTTGACTCGCAGCTGGGCGACCGTTCCAGCGACCGGCGCGGGGACGTCCATCGTCGCCTTGTCGGATTCGAGCGTCACGAGCGGGTCCTCGAGGGCGACAGCGTTGCCCGCCGCGACGTGGATTTCGATCACGGGGACATCGGTGAAGTCGCCGATGTCGGGGACCGGAACCTCGACGATCCGGCCGTCTGCACCGGCGCTCACAGCAGCGCCCTGCGCAGGTCGCCGAGCACGCGCGCCAGGTAGGCGACGAAGCGGGCCGCCGCCGCCCCGTCGATCGCCCGGTGGTCGTACGAGAGCGACAGCGGCAGCATCAGCCGCGGCACGAACTGCTCGCCGTTCCAGACGGGCTTGGTGGTGGCGCGGGTCACGCCGAGGATCGCAACCTCGGGGGCGTTGACGATCGGGGTGAACGAGGTCCCGCCGATTCCCCCCAGCGACGAGATCGTGAACGTGCTCCCGCTCATGTCGGCCGGCCCCAGCTTGCCGTCGCGCGCGCGGGCGGATAGCTCGGCGAGCTCGCGGGCGACCTCGAGCAGGCCCTTCGCATCGGCGTTCTTGATCACCGGCACGACCAGGCCCCCGGGTGTGTCGGCCGCAAAGCCGATGTTGTAGTAGAGCTTGCGAATCAGGTCGTCGCCGTCGAGCGACGAGTTGAAGTCCGGGAACTCCCTCAGCGCCGCGACCGAGGCGACGACCAGGAACGAGACCATCGTCACCTTCACGCCCGCGGGCTTGCCGCCCGCTCGGCTTCCGGCCTCGCCTGATCGGGCGGCGCCCGCGCCATCCGGCCCGGCGTGCTCCTTATTCAACTCGACGCGCCAGGCCTCCAGCTCGGTGATGTCCGCCTCGTCGTTGTGCGTGACGTGTGGGATCAGCGCCCAGTTGCGCGCAAGGTTGGGCGCCGAGATCCGCTGGATCCGGGAACGCGGGACGCGCTCGACGGGCCCTTGCTTGGAGAAGTCGAGCGACGGCCACGGCGCGATCCCCGGTCCAGGTGCCGGCGCAGTCCCGCTGCCGGAAGGCTCAGCAACGCTCAGAGCGGCGCCAGGGTGGAGGTCCTCGAGCGTGATCCGGCCCTTGCGACCGCTTCCGGTGACACCGCGGAGGTCGATCCCGAGCTCGCGCGCGCGCCGGCGAACCGCGGGGCTCGCGTAGACCGGCGCGAGCCCGTCGGCCGCCGGAGCCGGCGCCGGGGCGGGGCCGTCCGGTGGCAGCGGACCCTCGGCCTCGAGCGCGGTCGCGATCGCGTCGGGCGCTGCGGCCTCGCTCGGAACACCCTCCGAGGCGATCGCCGCCGCCCTGGACGGTCGGGTCATCTCGTTGTCCGGACCGCCGCCACCGGCCGGCTCGATCGTGAGCAGCAGCGTGCCCTGGGAGACCGTGTCGCCGACCTTGACGTGCAGCTCCCCGATCCTGCCGGCGAACGGCGCCGGGACGTCCATCGTCGCCTTGTCGGACTCGAGCGTCAGCAGCGGCTCATCGAGCGCCACCGAGTCCCCCGGCGAGACGTGGATCTCGATGATCGGCACGTCCTCGAAGTCGCCGATGTCCGGGACCTCGACGGGTACCGCGTCAACGGTGGTCATACGGTCGTCGGCATCGGCGCGTCGGGATCGATCTCGTAGCGATCGATCGCCTCCTTGACGCGGGCGCGGTCGACGACTCCCTCCTCAGCAAGCTCGGACAGCGCGGCGATCACGACGTAGTGGCGATCGACCTCGAAGAACCGGCGCAGCCAGCGGCGGTAGTCGCTGCGCCCGTAGCCGTCAGTGCCGAGCACGCGATACCGCCCCGGCACCCACCCGCGGATCTGGTCGGCGAACGCACGGATGTAATCCGTCGAGGCAACGACCGGGCCGTCTCGCTCGCCGAGGCGCTCCCTCACGTAGGCCCGACGCGGCTGCTCGGTTGGGTGGAGCATGTTCCAGCGCGCGACCTCGATTCCGTCCCTGCGGAGCTCCGTGAACGAGGTGACGCTCCAGACGTCGGCCGCCACACCCCAGTCCTGCTCGAGCAGCGAAGCGGCGGCAAGCACCTCGAGCAGCATCGTTCCGGACCCGAGCAGCTGGACGCGAGGGCCATCGCCTGCGGCCTCGTGGAGCAGGTACATGCCTCGGAGGATGCCCTCGCGGGCCCCGTCCGGCATCGGCGGATGCCTGTAGTTCTCATTCATCAGCGTGATGTAGAAGAACACGTCCTCCTGACCACCGGGTTCGCCGGCGGTGCCCCCGACCATCCGGCGCAGGCCGTCCTGGATGATCACCGCGACCTCGTAGCCGAACGCCGGGTCGTAGGCGCGGACGTTCGGCACCACCGAGAACAGGACGTGGCTGTGGCCATCGGCGTGCTGCAGCCCCTCTCCGTTCAGCGTCGTGCGCCCGGCGGTTCCGCCAAGCATGAAACCCCTGGTGCGCTGGTCGCCGGCCGCCCAGACGAGATCGCCGACGCGCTGGTAGCCGAACATCGAGTAGTAGATGTAGAACGGCACCATCTGCTCACCGTGGGTGCTGTAGGAGGTGCCGGCGGCGATGAACGACGAGATCGAGCCCGCCTCGGTGATCCCCTCCTCGAGGATCTGGCCGTGCGCGTCCTCCTTGTAGAACATCAGCTGCTCGGAGTCCTGCGGCTGGTACAGCTGGCCGACAGGCGAGTAGATCCCGACCTGGCGGAACAGGCCCTCCATGCCGAACGTGCGTGACTCGTCGGGCACGATCGGGACGATCCGCCGCCCGATCTGCTTGTCGCGCAGCAGCGCCGCGAGCACACGGACGAACGCCATCGTCGTCGAGATCTCCCTGTCGCCGGTCCCCTCGAGCTGTCCCTTGAACAGCTCGAGCTCGGGGACCGGGAGCGGTTCGGCGCGGCGCCGGCGCGCGGGCAGCGAGCCGCCGAGCGCCTCCCGGCACTCGCGCAGGTATTTCATTTCCCGCGAATCGTCGGGCGGCTTGTAGTACTCCGCGGCTCGAACCTGCTCGTCGGTGAGCGGGAGCTCGAAGCGATCCCTAAACGCGAGCAGCGCGTCCTCGGTCATCTTCTTGGCCTGGTGGGTGATCATCTGGCCCTCCCCGGAGGCCCCCATCCCATAGCCCTTGATCGTCTTGGCGAGGATCACGGTCGGCTGACCGGTGTGACGGACCGCCTCGTGGTAGGCGGCATAGACCTTCTGCTGGTCGAGGCCGCCGCGATTCAGCAGCCAGATCTCATCGTCGGACATGTGCGCGACGCGCTCCAGCAGCACTGGGTCCTTGCCGAAGAAGTGATCCCGGACGTAGGCGCCGTCGCGCGACTTGTAGGTCTGGTATTCGCCGTCGACGGACTCCTCCATCACCCGCACGAGCCTGCCGTCGGTGTCCGCCGCGAGCAGCGGATCCCAGCGCGAGCCCCAGATCACCTTGATCACGTTCCAGCCCGCGCCCCGGAAATCCGACTCGAGCTCCTGGATGATCTTGCCGTTGCCGCGCACGGGGCCGTCGAGGCGCTGCAGGTTGGCGTTGACCACCCAGATCAGGTTGTCGAGATGCTCGCGGCCGGCCAGGCCGATCGAACCCATCGTCTCTGGCTCGTCGACCTCGCCGTCGCCGATGAACGCCCACACCTTGCGTCCCGCGGTCTGTGCGATTCCGCGCGCCTCGAGGTACTTCATGAAGCGAGCCTGGTAGATCGAGGTGATCGCGCCGATCCCCAGCGACACCGTCGGGAACTGCCAAAACTCTGGCATCAGCCAGGGGTGGGGGTAGGAGCTCAGGCCATCCGGCTTGGATACCTCCTGGCGGAAGGCGTCGAGCTGCGCCTCTGCCAGCCGTCCCTCCAGGTACGCGCGCGCGTAGTTGCCGGGCGAGGAGTGGCCCTGGAAATACACGAGGTCCCCGGCGGATTCGGCACCGGCGGCGCGCCAGAAGTGATTGAAGCCGACCTCGTAGAGCGTCGCGACCGACTGGTAGCTGGCGATGTGGCCGCCGAGCTCCGAGGAGTCCTTGTTCGCGCGCACGACCATCGCCATCGCGTTCCAGCGGATGATCGAGCGCAGCCGTCGTTCGAGCGCGGGATCGCCGGGCAGCCGGGCCTCGCGATCGGGCGGGATCGTGTTGATGTACGGGGTGTTGAGCGAGGCGATCGGGCCGGTGCCCGCGTGCTGAGCCCGCTCGACCACGCGCTGCAGGATCTGGCGCGCTCGCGCCGGCCCGTCGTGGGCGACGACCGCGTCGATCGCCTCGAGCCATTCGCTGGTCTCGACCGCGTCCAGGTCAGCTCCGGCACCGTTGGAGCCGATGCTTTGGACTCGATCCGTCATCTATATGCGATGGTACGCGGGTGCCGAGCGCAGATGAAGATCTGGTGTTCGCCGGGCCGGCTGCGCTGGCGGAGCGGGTCAGGTCGGGCGAGCTGCATCCGCGCGAGCTCGTGGAGGCGTGCCTTCGCCGGATCGACGCGCTGGACCCGAAGCTGAACGCGTTCCGCGCGACGATGCCGGACGAGGCGCTGGCCGCGGCTGAGGCGGCTCCCATCGACGGCCCGCTCGCCGGTGTGCCAATCGCGGTCAAGGACGAGATGCCGGTGGCGGGTCAGCTGCTGACGCTGGGCTCGCGGACGTACGGGCCGCCGCAGCCGGCCGACGCCGAGGTGGTGCGGCGCCTGCGCGCTGCCGGCGCGATCCCGATCGGCATCACCAACGTCCCGGAGCTGACGATCTTTCCTTGGACTGCCAGCGACGCCAACGGGGTTACCCGCAACCCGTGGAATCTCGAACGAACACCGGGGGGCTCGTCCGGCGGTTCGGCGGCGGCGGTCGCGGCCGGAATGGTCCCTTGTGCGACGGGATCGGACGGGGGCGGTTCGATTCGCATACCTGCCGCGTGTTGCGGGCTCGTCGGGATGAAGCCCACGCGCGGGAGGGTGTCGGTGCAGCCCGCCCCTGAGCACTGGCTGGGGATGACCATCTACGGGCCTATCGCTCGTACCGCGGGGGATAGCGCCCTGCTGCTGGACGTGATGCAGGGGGCGATAGAGGGTGACGCCGACCGCGCGCCACCGCCGTCGAGGAGCTATCGCGAGGCGGTGGCGACGCCGCCGGGCCGGCTGCGGATCGCGGTTTCGAAGAAGGTCCCGCCGGGGCTGATCGCGCCGCTTTCAAGTGACCAGCGCGAGGCGTGGGAGCGGACGGCCCGGCTGCTCGGGGAGCTCGGCCACGAAGTCATCGAGCGCGATCCGGCGTGGGGGATGGTGGCGATCGAGTTCACCCAGACGTGGCTCCGCGGCATCTACGAGGACACGCTCGAAGTGCCAGATCGCTCGCGGCTCGAGAAGGCGACGCGCCAGCTGGCCGCCGTCGGGCGCCGGTTGGTGTCAGACCGCCGAGCCCGGAAGCTGCGCCAGAACCGGGTCAAGACGACGGCCCGGATCCTGGCCCTGTGGGACGACGTGGACGTGCTGCTGACACCGGGGCTCGCGAGCACCGCGATCAAGGCGGAGGGAGGCTATGGCCGCGGCGGGCTCATGGCATTCAACATCGCCGGCCGCTTTACCCCATGGACTCCTCCGCTCAACATCACGGGTCAGCCGGCGATCACCCTGCCGGCGGGGTTCGGCGCGGACGGGCTTCCGCTGAGCGTCCAGCTGGTCGGCCGGGTCGGGGCCGAGGACACCTTGTACGCGCTCGCCGGGCAGCTCGAGCAAGCCGCGCCCTGGGCCGACAAGCGCCCGCCGCTCGGAGGCTGATGCTCGAGGCCGGCTGAGCGGCCCGGAGGCTCCATGCAGATTTTCATCCTGGCCCTGTATGCGGCGGTCTATCCGGCGCTGCTCGCGGCGGTCGCGATCCTGCTGGCCAGCCCGCGCCGCGCACGGCTGCTGACGGCGTTCCTGTTCGCCGGGATGACAATGAGCATCGGCTGTGGCGTCGGGATCGTGCTCCTGCTTCACGGTTCGGGCGCCGTCTCGCACCAAGGCTCGGGCTGGAGCTGGGGGACGGATGTGGGGGTCGGGATCGTCGCGCTGCTGCTGGCGCTCGCGCTCGCGACCCACGCATGGCAGCGCCCGCGCGCGCGGCGCGCGAGAACTGAGCCGGCCGAGCAGCGCGATCCGTGGACGCAGCGACTGCTCGGGCGGGGCTCCGTCCCGATCGTGGTCATCGCGTCGGTCTTCTTGAACCTGCCCGGCGCGGTGTACCTGGTGGCGCTCAAGGACATCGCCGGCGGGCACAACTCGGCGGCCGGGGACCTGTTGCTGGTCCTCGGCTTCAACGTGATCATGTTCGCGCTCGCGGAGATCCCGTGGGTCGGACTGATGGTCGCTCCGGAACGGACCGAGCGGCTCGTCAAGCGCGCGATGGACTTCCTCGGCGTGCACGGAACTAAGCTCGCCACGGGATTGTGCGTCGTCGTGGGGGTCCACCTGATCGTCCGCGGCCTGATCCGATCGTGAGGCATCGCGGCCGGTGGCACCTCACGCGTCGCCGAACGTCTCCCGCGCGAGCTCGAGGAACGCCGCCACCGCCGGCGGTTGGCGGCGATCCCGGCGCCAGGCGAGTGTGATGTCGCGCGACAGCTTCGGGTCGGCGAGGGCGACCACTGCGACGTCCGCCCCCGGTGCCGTGGCGTCGGACCGAGGCAGGATCGCGACTCCCATTCCGCGTGCGACCAGCCGGCGGATGCGGCCGCTCTCGTTCGACTCGAGCTTGATCTTCGGGTCGAACCCCGCGTGCCGTCCCGCCGACTCGAGCAGCTCGCGGAGGCGGGCGCCCTCGCGGAAGCTGATGAACTCCTCGTCGCCGAGCTGCGCCATCGCGAGCCGCCGCCGGCCCGCGTAGCGGTGGTCGGTGGGAAGCACCGCCACGAGCTCCTCGGAGACGAGCTGGTGCAGCTCCAAGCCTTCGCTCTCGATCTGCTCGGTCACGGACAGGAACGCGAGGTCGAGCTCGTCGTGGCGGAGCATCGCGGCGAGCTCCTCGCTCGACTGCTCGCGCACCGTCAGCTCGACCGCTGGGTGGCGCCCGTGGAAGATCGCGAGCACCAGCGAGACGTCGATCGGCCCCATCGTGTGCATCGTGCCAACCGTGACGCGTCCGCTCTCGACGCCTTTAAGCGATTCGAGCTCCGCGCGCGCGGCGTCGGTCTCGGCGAGGATCCTCCTCGCCCGCGCGACCAGCAGCTCGCCCGCGTCGGTGAACCTGACGTGGCGGGTGCTCCGCTCGACGAGCGCCAGTCCGAGCTCCCCCTCGAGCCGCTTGATCTGCTGGGACAGGGCGGGCTGCGCGACGTGCTCGCGCGCGGCCGCGCGGGTGAAGTGCCGCTCTTCGGCCAGCGCGACGAGGTAGGACAGCTGCCGAAGTTCCATAAGGACAGCTTATAGATGCCAACGAATACAAGTCTTGGACATATGAAGCGCGATCGTGCAGTATCTCGATCACACCCTCTCCTCCCTAATCGCGCCCCGCTTCTCCGGCCCATATGCACGCCGGTTTCCGGGGCGCGATTCCTTTAAGGTCCAACCGATGGCCCCCATCGACGTATCCGAGGAGCGAGTGGTCGGCGCCCCGGCCGAGGCGGTATACGGATACATCGCTGATCACCGCGAGCACCACCCCCGGTTCCTACCCGACGCGTTCAGCGATTTTGAGGTGGAGGAGGGCGGCGTCGGGGCCGGAACGGTCACGACCTTCAAGATCACCGCGGGCGGTCGCACCCGCGAATACCGGATGAAGGTGGCCGAGCCCGAGCCCGGTCGAGTCATGACCGAGACCGACGCCGGCTCGAGCCTCGTAACCACGTGGACCGTCACGCCCGAGGGCAGCAGCTCTCGCGTGCGCATCTCCACGACCTGGGAAGGCGCGGGCGGGATCGGTGGCTTCTTCGAGCGGATGTTCGCGCCCAGGGTGATGCGCGGCATCTACGCCGACGAGCTCGAGCGCCTCGACGCCTACGCGCGCGGACAGCAGGCCCACTCGGATTAAGTGCAGCTAAGCCGGGGCGGCTAGCGTATTGTCAGCCGCCGCTCGTGGCGACTGTCGAGGCTCGGCCTGCACCGTTCGATTCGCTCGGCGTCGTCGCCGACGCGACCGCGCGCGCCGACGAGTCGCTGGCGCTCGCCGCTCGGCATCTCGACCGGTCGCTGGTCGACGTGCTGCGAATTCTCGGATTCGACAAGCGCTACTGCTCCGCGCAGGGGTCGTATCTGTACGACGTTGACGGCCGCGCGTACCTCGACCTCCACACCGGCGAAGGGTTTGCAAGCCTCGGGCACAACCACGCGGGCGTACGCGAGGTGCTCGAGGCAGTCCTCGCCAGAGATCTCGTGGACGGCGTTCAGCTCAACTACTCCGTGCTCGCCGGGATGCTCGCCGAAGCGCTTTCCGAGCGGCTCCCGCCGGGACTCGACGCGGCGTTCTTCGCGAACGCCGGCGCGGAGGCCGTGGATGCCGCGATGAAGTTCGCGCGCGCGGCGACGGGGCGGCCGCGGCTGCTCTCGTGCGACTCGAGCTTCCACGGAGTCACGCTGGGGCCGCTGTCGCTCGTCGGCGACGACTTCTTCAAGGAGGGCTTCGGTCCGCTGCTGCCCGGTTGCGCGCGGGTGCCGTTCGGCGACCTCGAGGCGCTCGAGTCGGAGCTGCGCTCGGGCGACGTCGCGGCGTTCATCGCCGAGCCGATCCAAGGCCGGATGGTGACGACGCCGCCGCCCGGCTACCTGGAGGCCGCGCAGGAGCTGTGCCGCCGGTACGGCACCCTGCTCGTGCTCGACGAGATCCAGACCGGCCTCGGGCGCAGCGGAGCGTGGTTCGCACTCGAGCACTCGGCGCTCGAACCGGATTTCGTGCTCGTCGGCAAGGCGTTGAGCGGGGGTTACATGCCGGCTGCCGCGATGGTCACACGCCGCGCGATCTACCAGCGCGCGGTCGGGACACTCGAGCGCTGCTACGTGCACCAGTCGACGTTCGGTCGCAATCGCCTGTCGATGGCCGCCGGTCTCGCGACGCTGCGGGTGATCGAGCGCGACGGCCTGGTCGCGCACGCGGCGCAGATCGGCGAGCGACTGCGGGCCGGTCTCGTGGAGCTCCAGGCACGCCACGAGCTGATCAAGGACGTCCGCGGCGCGGGGCTGATGATCGGGATCGAGCTCGGCGCGCCGCGCTCGCGCCTGGCGCGGGTCAACTGGCGTCTGATCCACCTCGCGAGCGAGGGGCTGTTCCCGCAGCTGGTCGTGATCCCGCTGCACCGCGACCACGGCATGATCACGATGGCCGCCGGAAAGAACGACGTGATCAAGTTGCTGCCGCCGCTGACGCTCTCGGACGCCGAGGCGGACAGCTTCCTGACGGCGCTCGACCAGGTGCTCGCCGAGTGTGCTCGCGGGTCGGGCAAGAACTGGGCCGTCATCCGCGACATCGCCACCGCGACGCTCCGCCGCCGAGCGAGCGAGCGCGGGGGTTCCGACGTATCGGGTCCCCAGGCGGCCCCGGTGCCGCTGCGGCGGAGCCACCAGCGCACCGCGGTGTCTCGCGGCGACGTGTGCCTGGTGACCGGCGGGTCGGGATTCATCGGCGGTCACCTCGCGCAGCGCCTCGTCGCGGAGGGGAGAGAGGTGCGGTGCCTCGTCAGGGCGAGCAGCGACACCTCGCTGCTCGAGCGCCTCGGCGTCGAGCTGGCGATCGGAGATCTGGAGAGCGAGGAGTCGCTCACGCGCGCGACCCGCGGCTGCCGGTACGTGTTCCACTGCGGCGCGCTGGTGTCCGACTGGGCGACCAGCTCGGAGATCGCGCGGATCAACGTTGCCGGCACCCGCAACCTGCTGCGCGCGTCGCTCGACGCATCCGTGCACCGCTTCATCCACTTCAGCACCACCGACGTATACGGCTACCCGGGGTCCGCGGCCGTCGAGGAGACCTACAGTGCGCCCCGGTTTCGCAACTGGTACGCCGAAACCAAGCTCCGGGCCGAAGCGGAGGTGCGGCGGGCCGGACGCGCGGGCGAGCTGCAGACGGTCGTGTTGCGACCGTCGACGGTCTACGGGCCTCGCTCGATCGAGGTCGTCGGCGAGATCGCGCACGCGATCCGCCGGGGCAACATGCTGCTGGTCGACCGCGGTCGCGCGGTCGCCGGGCTCGCCTACGTGGACAACGTCGTCGACGCGGCGCTCCTCGCGCAGCGCAGCGACGCCGCGCCCGGGCAGGCGTTCAACGTCAGCGACGGGGTCCAGGTCACCTGGAAGCAGTTCACCGACGGGCTTGCGCGCGGCCTTGGGTGTCGCGAGGCGCGGCTGACCATCCCGTATTGGGCCGCGAACGGAATCGGCTTCGCGCTTGAGCATGGCTACCGCGCGCTGCACCGGACGACGCGGCTGACCGCCCCGCCGCTGCTGTCGCGCCAGGCAGTCCACGTGCTCGGGACCGATCAGGATTTCAGCAACCGCAAGGCGCGGGAGCTGCTCGGCTGGGAGCCGCGCGTCGGCTACGAGGCCGGACTCGAAGCGACGCTCGCGTGGCTTCGCTCCGAGCACCTCGCACAGCGTCGCTGAGGGCGCGTCGCGCGCCCCCGGAACGGGTAGAACGACGCCAGCGATGAGTCCGCTGATGCTGGCCAACTGGCGCGAGATCAACCGCCTGTTCTGTGTGGTGATCTGGCTCGCGGCGGTGGTGCTCGCCGTCCTGATCGTCGGCCACATCGTGGGCACATCGCCGTCGTGTACGAGCAACCGGACGGCACGGGGCGCGCAGGCCTGCGCGCAGGCGCCCTCGCCGGCCGCGGTTCGCGTGCTGCGCTAGCCGTCGCTCAGGGCGCGAGCACGAGCTTGTGGCCGGGCGAAGACTTCTGACGAGTCCACGCGTCGGCCACGTCCGCGAGCGGCACGGTCTCGACGTCGACGCGCAGCGCCCCGGCGATCGCCTGCTCCAGCAGCCATTCGTACGCCGAACGACGCTCCTCGGGCGGCATCAGCATGTTCGTGTGACCGATGATCGAGAGCGTTCGGCCGCGCACCGTCGCCGAGGCGACTTCCATCGTCTCGGCGGCCGAGCGCCCGAGCTGGACGAGCCTGCCCCCGATCGCCATCGCGGCAAGCGCCGCCTCGGCCGGCGGTCCGCACAGCATGTCGACGACGACGTTGGCGCCGCCGCCGGTCGCCTCGCGGATCACCGCCTCGAGGTCGTCCTCGCCGATCCGAGCCGTGGCGGTCGCTCCCAGCTCGCGGGTCGCCTCGAGGCGTTCCGGGTCCCGGCCGACCGCGACGATCGTGTCCGCGCCGAGCAGCCGCGCGGCCTGCACGGCGACCGCGCCGACGACGCCGGTCGCGCCCAGTACCACGACGTGCTCTCCCGGCTGCAGCGCGGCCCGGTAGACGAGCGACCCGTGCGCGGCCACCCCCGCGATTCCGAGCGCGCACGCGACGCCGGGATCGGCGGCGTCCGGGATCGGGATCGCCCCCGCGGCATAGGCGAGCGTGCGGGCCGCGAAGGTCCCGTGCGGCACGACCGGCACGCCGCTGTACACGCGGTCCCCGGCCATGAGCCCATCCGCCGCGGACGCCACGACGCGCCCGACCGCTTCGATTCCGGGCACGTACGGGACCGGGGGAGGGGGGACCACGTAGCGCTGCTCGGCGAGCGCGACGTCGACGGGGTTCAGCCCCGCGGCCTCGACGTCGATCAGCAGCTGACCCTCGCCGGGCTGCGCGGGGATCTCCGCCGACGTGTACTCGGGAGGCCTCCCGTATTCGACAAGGACCGCCGCTAGGCTCGACTCGCTCATCGACTGCTCAGCTCAGCGAGAACGGTGGGTAGTCGCTGACGACCAGGTACAGGTACGCGTTGACGCGGGCCTGGTAGCGCATCAACGACGCGGCGAGCCCGAACAGCCCCGGCGGGTAGCGGCCGAAGATCAGCACGATGAAGAACGCGATCAACGTGGTGATCGACACCGACCCGGGTCGAGTAGCGCACCGTACCCGACAGATATCCGATGAACGCGGCCCGGCCGGTGATCAGCACCACGAAGTAGTTGATCACCAGGAGGACCGCCGCGACGATCACCACGGCCAACCCGAACACCAGCTGGGGGATGATCAGGATGAAGCGGACCAGCAGCAGCAGACGGCTGGTCTTGTCGGGCCTCGGGATCTCGACCTGAACGGCATACCCGGACAGCGACACGGCGTCTGAGCTCTCCAATCTTGACCTCCTTGTTTGGATGTCCCGCTTAGGCCCCCGCGAGCGCCGCCGGTGCCCCTGCGTGCGCGAGCCTATGCGGGTCAGGTGGTCGAGGGCAAGGGGTCTTCGCGCGACTGCTGCGCCGCCGGAGCGGCACGCTCCGGGGTCGCGAGCAGGAACGCACCCGCCGTGACCGCCGCGAACGCGAGCACCCGGAGCACGCCGAACACGCCGGGCGGGATCGGCTCACCGAGCACGACGGTCCCGGCGGCGATCGGCATTGCATTCGTGAACAGGGTCGCCAGACCGGCGACGGTCAGCGCGCCGCTGCGCTGGTACCCGAGCTGGAGCAGCGACGTCCCGAGCGTGTACCCGATCACGAGCGTGATCGCGAACGCGAACCGCGCGCCGCCCTGGGTCACGAGCTTGGTCGAGATGTCGCCGATCGAGAACAGCAGGCCGCCCGCGATTCCCTGCGCCACGCCGAGCGCACCGGTCCTGCTACCGATTCCGAGTGCCACGACCGCGAGCACCGCCGTCCCCCCGAGCCACGCCAGGATCGGCCCGATCGACCCGTGGCCGCCGCCCCCGCTCTCCTTCGCCAGCGACACCCCGAGCGCCACCAGCCCGAGGATCGAGAGCCACACGCCGAGCTGCCGGCGGCGCTCGAGCGGGCGGCCGCTGACTCGAGCGGAGACGTACGCGAGCACCCCGATCCCGCCGGCGCCGATGCTCTGGACGAGCGCCAGCGGGGCGAGCGCGAGCGCCACCGCGTACAGCGCGAACGCCCCGGTCTCCATCGTGAACCCGAGCATCCAGCTGCGATTGGTGAGCAGCAGATGCAGCGAGTGCAACGGGCGCCGCATCGACAGCGCGGGGAGCGCCGCGGCGGCGTCGTGCTCGCGCAGATACGCGAGGTTGGCGAGCGTCGTAGAACCCGCCGCGAGCGGGATCGCGATCGCGGTCGAGACGTTCATCTGCCGCTACCGTAGCGTCGGTGCGGGTCGCGACCTGGAACGTCAACTCGCTTAAACAGCGGCTGCCGCGGCTGCTTCCGTGGCTCGACGAGCGCCGTCCCGACGTCGTGTGCCTGCAGGAGACCAAGCTCGCCGACGACGCGTTCGCGGAGTTGCTCGGCGACGAGCTCTCGGATCGCGGCTACGAGGCGGCGACGCACGGCGAGGCGACCTGGAACGGCGTCGCGATCCTGTCGCGCGCGGGACTCGAGGACGTGGTCGCGGGCCTACCGGGAGCGCCTGGGTTCCCGCACCCGGAGGCGCGCGCGCTGGCGGCCACATGCGGCGGCGTCCGGGTCACGTCGGTATACGTCCCGAACGGTCGCGTGCCGGACTCCGACCACTACCGGTACAAGCTCGCGTGGCTCGACTCGCTGCGCGGCGCGGTTGCCGCGGGGCCGGCGAACGCGATCGTGTGCGGGGACATGAACATCGCGCCGACCGACGAGGACGTGTTCGACCCCGCCGCGTACGCCGGCCACACCCACGTCACCGCTCCGGAGCGCAAGGCGCTCGCCGCGCTCGAGGCACTGGGCCTGCACGACGTCGTCCGTGAGCGGTGGCCCAGGGAGCGCGTGTTCACCTACTGGGACTACCGGGCGGGGATGTTCCACCAGGACCTGGGGATGCGGATCGACCTGGTGCTCGCGAGCGGGCCGGTGGCCGAGCGGGTGAAGGCGGCGTGGGTCGACCGCCAGGCGCGGAAGGGCAAGGGACCGAGCGACCACGCGCCGGTGGTCGTCGATCTCGACGAGGCGCCCGACGGCGGCATCGGGCCGGTCGTGCCGCCGCCGTCGGCACCCGTCACCAAGCGCGGCGCCGTGAAGCTCCCGCAGTCCTGACGGGTTCTCAGCGCGGGCGATCGCGGTCCCGCGAGGGCTGCACGCGCTTCGGCTCTCCGGGCATCTTCGGATAGTCGGGCGGATACGGCATGTCGCCCTCGCCCTCGGACTCGTCGCGCTCGTACATGTCGAGCAGCGGCTGCAGGGAGTACGCGACGTCGTCGATCGCCGCGTGGCGGTCGCCCACGTCGGCGAACCGGGCCGGCATCGTGGCGACCGTGAAGTCCTCGGGTGTGACGTGCGGAAGCTCGTCCCACGTGACCGGCGCGGACACGGGCGCGCCCGGCTTCGGCCGGATGCTGTAGGCCGACGCGATCGTGCGGTCGCGGGCGTTCTGGTTGTAGTCGACGAAGATCCGCTCGCCGCGCTCCTCTTTCCACCACCTGGTCGTCACCCGCCCGTCGAGGCGACGTTCGAGCTCGCGCCCGAACGCGATCGCGGCGTGGCGGACGTCGGTGAACGTCCAGCGCCGCTCGATCCGGACGTAGATGTGGACCCCACGCCCGCCGGAGGTCTTCGGGAAGCCCGTGTAGCCGAGCTCCTCGAGCAGCCCCCGCGCCTCGCCCGCGACCCGCACCGCATCCTCGAAGTCGGTGCCGGGCTGGGGGTCGAGGTCGAGCCGCAGCTCGTCGGGAGCCTCGACGTCGTCCGCTCGGACCGGCCACGGGTGGAAGGTGATCGTTCCCATCTGGGCCGCCCAGGCGACCACCGCGAGCTCGGTCGGGCAGATCTCGTCGGCGGTGCGGCCCGACGGGAACCGGATCTCGGCGGTCTCGACGTAGTCCGGCGCACCGCGCGGAATCCGCTTCTGGAAGAACGCGTCGCCGCCACCACGCTCGCGGGTCGAGATCCGGATCCCGGGATGCACGCCCTTCGGCCAGCGCTCGAGCGTGGTCGGGCGGCGCGCCAGTGCCCGCATGATCCCGTCGTCCACCGAGACGTAGTAGTTGACGATGTCGAGCTTGGTGACCGGCTCAGAGCTCTCGGTCGCCGGGAAGATCACCCGGTCCGGGTTGGAGACGCGGACCTCGCGCCCGGCGGCATCGACGGTCGTCTCGGTGGCTGCGCCCACGCCCGGAAGTATCCTGCACGCGTGAGCTCAGTCCTCGAGCAGCGGATCCCCGTGCAGCTTCGGTGGCGCGACATGGACATGCTCGGGCACCTCAACCAGTCCGTGTACCACGAGCTGCTCGAAGAGGGGCGCGCCGCCGTGATCTGGGAGCTGATGAGCCGCGCCGGGAACGGCCGCGGGCATGGCGCCTACGTGCTCGCGCACGTCGACCTCGACTATCACACCGAGGTCCGCAAGGACCACGGCCAGGTGGAGGTCCTGATCCGGGTCGGTCGCGTCGGGACGTCGAGCTTCCGGCTCGAGCACGAGCTGCGCCTGCCCGACGGGACGGTCGCCGCCTCGGGAGAGACGGTGATGGTCGCGTGGGATCCGGCGACGCGGGGCAAGCGGCCGTTGACCGAGTCCGAGCGCGCCGTGCTCGGTTCCGAGATTTCGCGGACGTAGGCCGAGATCACCGCGTCGGCGACTCGCTGTACGCGGCTCATGCCGCCTCCCGCTCGAGGCTCGGGGCCGGGAGTGTGGGTTGCTCACCGGCGGGAAGCTCGGCGAGCGCCAGCTCCAGACGTGGCCGCGGTCGCCGCAGCAGCACCAGCCCCAGCACGATCCCGGTTGTGATCGCGCCCGCGCCGACGATGAACGCGACGTGATAGCCGCCGATCAACGACGCGGTGAGCCCGTGGCCGGCGGCCAGGAGCCCCTTCGTGTGGTTGGCGGCGAGCGTGCTCAACACTGCGAGCCCGAACGCGCCGCTGAGCTGCTGCGAGACATTGGTGACCCCGGAGCCGAGGCCGGCGTCGGCGGCGGGGACGTCTGCCATCGCGATCGTCAGCAGTGGCATGAACGCGATCCCGATGCCCAGCCCGATCGTGAAGCACGCGAAGAACACGGTCGGGAAGAACGCGGTGTGCGGCCCGACCGTCGCGAACAGCAGCAGCCCGCCGGCGGCGCTGGCCATTCCGGCTGCCAGCACCGGAATCGGCCCAAAGCGCGTCACTAGCCGCGCGGTGATCCCCTGCGAGAGGGCCGCGACGGTCAGCGTCCAGGGCAGGAACGCGGCTCCGGTCTGCAGCGCGCTGTAGTGGCGCACGTGCTCCAGGTACAGCGTGCCCAGGAAGAACGTCGAGTACATGCCGGTGACGAGGAAGCCGCGGACCACGCTGGCGTTCACCAGCCCGCGGAGCCGGAGGATCCGCAGCGGCATGATCGGGTTCTCGATCCGCGCCTCGAGCGCCAGGAACACCGCCATCAGGATTGCCGCGAGCGCCCCGAACCCGAACGTCTGGGCCGAGACCCAGCCGTGTGCGGTCGCCTCGACGATCGCGTAGATCGCGCTCATCAGCGAGACCGTGACGAGCAGCGAGCCGAACCAGTCGACCCCGTGCTCGAGGCCGAGCCCCCGGTCCGCGGGGATCAGTCTGCGGCCGAGCGCATACGCGGCCAAGCCGATCGGGAGGTTCACGAAGAACACCCAGTGCCAGCTGAGCGCCTCGGTGAGCAGCCCGCCGGCGAGCAGTCCGAGCGAGCCGCCGGCGACCGAGACGAACACGTACGCGCTCATCGCGCGCGCCCGCTCGGCGGCCTCGGGGAACTCGGTGATGATGATCGCGAGGATCACGGAGGCCTGGGCGGCTGCGCCGACGCCCTGGAGGAAGCGCGCGCCGATCAGCGCGGCCTGACTCGGGGCGACGCCGCACAGCAACGACGCGGCCGTGAAGATCGTCAGTCCGGCGAGGAACACGCGCTTTCGCCCGGCTAGGTCGCCGAGCCGGCCCGCCAGCAGCAGCAGGCTGCCGAACGTGATCAGAAACGCGTTCACGATCCAGGTCAGGTTTCCCTGGCTGAAGTGCAGCTGGCGCTGGATCGCGGGGAGTGCGACGTTCACGATCGTCACGTCGAGCACGATCATCAGCTGCGCGAGGCAGACGACGAACAGCGACGCCCAGCGGCGGCGATCGGGGATGGGGGAGGAGGCTTGGTTCATGTGCTTCCCAACGTGTCGAGCGGTCAATGCGTGATAAACTGGAGGCCACCTCCGAAATATCTGGAGGCAGCCTCCGGAACTATACGGAGGGTCCCTCCGTTTGTCAAGGCCGACATGAGCACCGTTGAGAGATCGCCAGAGACGCTGATCGCGCGACCGAAGCGTGCGGATGCGCGGCGCAACTACGCGAAGGTGCTCGCGGCGGCGCGCGAGGCGTTCGCCGAGGGCGGCGAGGCGACGTCGCTGGAGGAGATCGCGCGCCGCGCAGGAGTCGGGATCGGGACGCTGTACCGGCACTTTCCCAACCGCCAGGCGCTGCTCGAGGCGCTGTACGTCGACGAGGTCGAGGAGGTGTGCCGTGCAGCCGATGGGCTCCCTGACGCGGACCCGTGGGAGGCGCTCAACACCTGGTTTGAGCGCTTCATCGCCTACCTCGGCACGAAGCGGGCACTCGCCCACGAGCTGCTCAACTACATGGACAAGGACGCCAAGCTGTTTCAGGTCTGCCGCGCCTCGCTGTTCGACACCGGCGAGCCGCTGCTACGGCGCGCCCAAGCGGCCGGGGAGGTCCGACCCGACGTCGAGTTCGGCGAGGTCATGCAGATGGTGATGGGGATCGCCAAGATCCCGTCCGGCGATCCCGCGCAGGTCGAGCGGATGATGCGGATCGCGCTCGACGGCCTTCGGTACCAGCCAGACGCGTAGCGCCAGCGGCCCGCGACCCGTTCAGGCCGGTGGTGTGTCCGAGTCCCAGCCCAGCTCTTCCTCGAAGGTCTTGCCGTCGCAGCCGGAGTTGGTCCACACGAACCGGTCCCGTCCCGTGGAGCACGCGAACAGCTCCAGACGGTGCTCCCCTCTGTCCTTGTAAACCCAGCCGAGGATTCCCTCCACGCGCTTGCCGTCGCAGCTGGGGTCGTGGCTGACGAACTGCTGCTCGCCGTTCAAGCAGGAGTAGAGCGCGACGCGACCGTCAGCGGATGACTGGTACAGGTAGCCAAGCCTCCGCAAGAACTGGTACTGGGCCGGTACCCCGCGGGTTGACTGCCAGTGGCGGTTGCCGTTGGGGTCGTAGAACTGGTCGAAACCGGGCTGCGTTTGGTCGATGTAACCGAGCCGCTGCCCGCATGTTGCAGGTGCGAGCTCGACGGCGTAGTCGACCTTTCCGTTCGCGAGCGTCCGCTCGCAGACCCGCATCTCGGCCCTTGGCAGGGACGGGTTGTTTCCGGGGCTCGACCACACCCAACCCTCTATCCCGATCAGTCGCTGTCCGCCGCAGCCCTGGTTGGTCGACAGGAACCACGGCTTGTTGCCCGAGGTCTTCTCGCACGAGTACACGGCGAGGCGGTCAGCCCCCGGGCGCGCCATCAGGAAGCCCACTGTCCCTGCGGGCACCCCGGCCGCGGACGTGACCGACCGCGAGGTGTAGGTGTGGACTCCCTCGCGATTGATGTAAGTGACCAGCCGCGGCTGCGACTGCGCGAGCCAGCCCAGCGAGACCTCCTTCCTCGTGCCCTCGCAGTTGTCGCTGGCGTACGTGACGAAGTGATCGCGGTCCCCCGAGACGCAGCGGAAGATCTCCTTGTACTCGAGCCCCTCGCCGGTCGGCTTGCTGGGCCACACGGCCCCGATGTACCCGTACGCCTCTTCCCCAGCGGCCACCTTGCCGCTCCACCTGCTGACCGTACAGGCTGTGGCTGGTCAAGCGGAGGCGCGGAAGCGAGCCGCTTCTCATCCACGAGAGCCCGGATGGGCGACTGGACGAGCAGAGCGGGCCGACGCTGCGTCGCAGGCTTTCGTGGTCCTGAACGCGATCGCGATCCTCAAACCGGCGTCTGTCAGCGGCCACGCGTTATAGGCCGGCATGGTCGGCGAGTCGGGTGCGGCCCACGGCCGAGAGCACGCGCGATGCCCGCGGAGAACTCCGAGCAGAGGTTCTTGACGTTGCGCGCAAACGGCCCGAATGCGAGTACATTGGTTGGTGAGCTGGCCCTGCGGCTGGGGGATTCTGACCCCAAGCCCGAATACCACCGACGACGCATTGGGCGTCACGAGGCGAGAGGCGTGTGCTATGCGTCGCGGAGGTTCGAGTACCGACCTTGGACGTCGTCGAGATGATCCTGTACCTCGGGGCTGGGCGCGAGGCCGACCCGTCGCTCAACCAACAACCAGGCTGGGCCGTGGTCCAGCGCGCGGGTGACGGTGTTGGTCACCGAGATCACGCTCGCCAACGGTGAGCGCCTGCGGGTCGAGGGGAGTACCCAAGATGTCGAGGCCGCGATCCTGGCAGCGGCCCGCGGTTCGATCATGGAGTTCGCGTGGCTGACCGACGCGGACTCCGGGCAAAGCGTCGGCGTCACCCCGGACCATGTGCTCATGCTTCGCGCCCTCGACCCGGACGCAGGCCAGGAGTAGTCGGCGCAGCGGCGTACCGGCAGTTCAGCTCTGGGCACCAGCTGCGAGCCCTCGAGCGCGCTGACCAGCGATCGCTTGAGTCGGGGTTGGCATGGCGGCCGCCCCGGCGATCACGAGGCCAAACGCGACGAGCCGGGCGGTGATCCCGAGTGCCCCTGAACCGACTGGCTCTCCGAACACGAGGATGAGGGCGAGCAGGCGAGGTTGCGCGACCGATCGCTGGTCCCGGCAGGCCGCGCCCGCAGGCGCCCCGGATCGGCGTGCGACGGCCCCCGGATCCGCTGGCCAAGCCACGTGCACCGCTACAGTGGAGAGGTCGTCTCCACCGCTCGGTGTCTCGCTCCCGCATTCGTCCTGTGGCGCAGTGTCCGTGGGGAGCGATGAGGAGTGTGTCAAATGACGAAGCAGACTCACGAACCTGGCCCCGGACGATCGACGGCCGACGCAGCGTTCGAGGAACTCAAGAAGGAGATAGCCCAGCGGAACGAGCGAGCACACAAGGAGGCTCGCAAGGTGCGGGTCGCGCGCGAGCAACAGCAGGTTCGCAGACGGCGCCAGGACGACTTTCGCTAGAAACGACCCGCTCGGCGCGCGCTGTGCCGCTGAATCGGTAGACAAGTGGCAACAGGAACCGCGAGAGCGGGCTGCGCGAGCATGCGCTGGATGCCGCGGGTGCTACCGTGTTAGATGTGGGCGGAGTAGCCACCCACGAGGTTTTTCTCGGCCGACGCAGCGAACGTCCCTCTGATCAGCCTGACCGCGCCGGCCCAGGAAGGGATATGGATGCAATCCACCACTGCGAGCGGCGCTTGCCTGACGGGGACGACGTTTCCCCTCGACGGTGCGTCGAGGGCGTTCATGAGCTTTTCTCGGTCGCATGCCGGCGCTACCCGCCGAGGCCAGCCCCGCCAACGGGGTTCGGAAGACGGTGACGATGCGTGAGCGTGAGGGACTGATCGAACGGATCCGCAAGGTCCGTCGCCTGGCCACGGCCGCAGACACATCGGCCAGACAGTCGACCGTCGCACCGAAGGATGATCGGCTACAGGAGCTCGAAACGCGAATCGCGCACCTCGAGCAACTGGTCGAGGGGCTGCAGAACTCCGTGTACCGGGAATCGGCGCGACACGCCAAGCTGATCGCCGAACTCCAGGCGCAGATCCAGCCTGGAGCAATGGGCTCGGCCCTCGCCGAGGACGCCCGCAGCCGCGGGCTTTAGTGACCGCGTTCTTCGTCCCGGGGTTCGCAAACGATCCGCACGCCGCCGAGGCCGCGTACCGTGACATGAGCGGCGTGATCGAGCTCGAGATGGGCCGTCGCCCTAACGCCCGCAGGATCCTGAGGTTGTGGACGCGGCGGGGAAGCACGGACTGCATCACCGAGGTCGGAAGCTCCGACCCGCTGCGTGGAGGCGCCGTCATAGCGATCTTCGACATGGGACCCCGTCAGCCATTCGTCGTCTGGTGGGAGCCGGACGGGGGAACGCCTGACGGCGTGCGTGAGATCCTCGGTCCCAGCGCGTATATGGTGCTGGAGTTCGATTCATGAGCTCGAGCAACGAGATCGAGCTGCCGCAGGGCGCCTGATCGTCGAACTCGCCGAGCGGCCCGACGGCGCGCCCCGCTGAACGGCCAGGTGATGACGGCGGGAATTCGACTTCTGTGGCCGATTGTCAGGCGGGTTTGAGCGGGCGGTTGATGGCGTCGGCTGTCGCGGTGCGGGGGTGTCGGCGCGCCTCCGCGCTGAGTAGTCCGGTGAGTTGTGCCAGGTCGCCGTCTTTGGGCCAGAAGCCGGCCGCGCCGGCGGCTTGTAGTGGAAGGGTGTAGGCGCGAGGGTCGCTCATGCCCATCACGATGACGGGAGCTCGGCGCGTGAGCTCCGTGAGTCCGGCGCGCGCAGCTTCGCTGCCGAGTCCAGCGAGCTGGGAATCGGCTAGGACGATCTCGACCTGGTTGGCGGAGACTGCGTTGATCGTCGACGGCAGGTCCGGCGCCTCGCCCACGACTTTGACCGTGATGCCATCGTTGAGCGCGTTGCGTATGGCGCTGCGGATGCCTGGGTGGGGGTCGGCGATCAGCACCCCAACACGGTGCGCCTGATCGTTTCGGCGCGGCTGTTGGTCATCGGGCAAGCTCGCGAGCATCTACCGAGGATGGCGTGGGCCGGGCGCTTTGCAATCCGGGCTAACTCTCGCAGCCAATAGGTAGAAGCCCGACGGCTTGTCCGCGATAGTCGACGGCCACCGCCTCCTCCCCAAACAGCCCCCAGCTCGCCCCCAGTCCCAAGTTCGACCACGCACCACGACGCGCCGCGGCACACGCGCCAGCTCTGGGAGAAGTGGGTGTCGTCGGCTCAGCCTGCGTGGCTTCGAGAGCACGCCGCAGCGCTACAGACGCGGTACGGCGTTGCCGTATGAGAGCGTCGAGCCGGTTCGGTGAATCCGTGCAGACCGCTCAGCCGCGAACCGTCGTGTCGAGCTCGAGCTGAAGCGGCGACGGCTCGAGCGGCTCGTCGGTCGCTCGCGGCCGGCCGCGCTTGGCCCAGTGCGCAATCACGTCGTGAGCGCGGCACGAGCGGTGGCTGATGCGCCGATCAAGCGGCTGGATCGATAGGCCGCCCGACGCGTTGCCGGTGACGAGCGTGTGGAAGCGTCGGCCGAGGCGGTCGACCTCGACGATGTCCCCGATCTGGATGCTCTCGAGCCGCATTCCCTCGGAAGAGTACGGTCGCGCTGCTCTCACACGCGCGACGACCCTCCGGCTTGGTGCTAGCCCAGCTGCTCAGTCGGTCCTGGGCCTGAGTAGACCTCGAGGAAGCGGGCCATCATTGCCTCCGGGACGGCGAGGTTCGCTTCGGGGTTGGTGCGCAGGCAGACGAGGCTGGGGCCGTCGTGCTGATGGCAGCGCTGCAGGGCCGCCTCGAGGTCCTCGATTCGCTCGACGTACTCGCTATGGCACCCGAGGCCCTGGGCGACGAGGTCCCAGCGGATTTCGCCTTGCGCAGTCCCGAAGGTCTTGCCGTAGAGGGTGAGCTCGTTGGGTTGTTCCATGGTCCATGAGCCCTCGGCGAAGACGATCGTTGTGATCGCGAGCTGCTCTCTGGCCGCCGATTGCATCTCCATGATGTTGAAGCCGGCGGCGCCGTCGCCGGTGATGCAAACGACCTCGCGGTCGGGCGCACCGAGCTTGGCGCCGATGGCCGACGGGATGCCAGTGCCGAGCATTCCGAGCTCAAGGATCGAGTGATAGGAGCGCGGACGGGTCGGGGGCAAGAGGGCGTACGCCCAGAGCGCGGTGTTGCCGCCGTCGACCGTGTAGACGGCCTCGGGTCCAAAGACCGCGCCGATCGTCCCGATCGCGTGTGCGGGGTGGAGTCCCGGACCCTGCCACTCGAGGATCGGTGTCGCCAGCGCAACCCGAATCTGTTCGTCGAGCGCGCGATAGCGCGCGAGGTCGTCGCCGTCGCGGGCGGGCAGGCTCATCGAGCGCAACCGCGTGGCGATCCCCTGCATTGCTTGCCGGGCGTCGGCGATGATGCCCAGGCTGATCGGGCGGGTGACGCCGAGGTGTCGCGGGTCGACATCGATCTGGATCATGCGTTGGCCCGCGGGGTCCCCCCAGTACTTGTCGTAGGGCACGTCGAGGTTCCCGACGCGCGAGCCGGCGATGAGCAGGACGTCGGCCTCGCGGCGCACCTGGTCGCCGGCCGCTCCGAACCCAGAGATGTAATTCGGGTGATCCGACGGCACGGTCGCGCGGCCCGCCATCGTCGTCATGACCGGGCAGCCGAGCAGTTCGACGACCTCAAGCAGCGCTTCGTTCGCGCCGGCACGGTCCACGCCGGTGCCCGAGATGACGACCGGTCGCTCCGCGGAAGCCAGCAGCTCGGCCGCTTCCGCAAGCTGTGCGTCCGACGCCTGGGGCCCCGTGCCGCGGTAGCTGGCCGGCGGGGTAACCGCTGCAGCGCCGTCGTCGCCGACGGCGTACAGGATCGGGGCAGGCAGCTCGACGTGGACCGGCCCTGGCCGCCCATTCCACATCGCGCGGAACGCCAGGCGCAGCACCTCCGGGATACGGCTCCACTCGAACACCGGGCCGCCCCACTTCACCACCGGGCGAAACACGTCGAGCTGGTCCTGGCCCTGGAACGTTGAGGGCGGCGAGGGGTAAGCGATGCCCAACCGGTGCTGTGAGGTGATGACGAGCACCGGCACGCCCTCATGTAGCGCGGTGATCACCCCGGGGAGGAGGTTCGCCGAGCCCGGACCCGGGTTGCCGACGACGGCGGCGACCTCGCCGGTCGTCTTGTACAGCCCTTCGGCCATGTGCACGGCCGCCGCTTCGTGTCGCACAGGCACATGCCGGATGCCGTGGGGCTCGAGCTCGACGAGCAACGGGTCGACCTCGGGGGAGGGGAGACCGAAGAGGAACTCGATGCCCTCCGCCTGCAGCCCGCGGGCGAACAGCTCGCCTCCGGTGATCTCGGTCATCGATCTCTCCTGTCCTTCGGGTTGTCACACGTCTCTACCGCGGAACCGGCGGAGTCGCGGTCTGCGTCGTGCAGTCTTACCGACTACGAGACACGTGTCGATGACGCAACGTGCCTGGGCTAGGATGCGAACGTGCCGTCGACGCCAGCTTCGAACGGCAGGGATCCGCGGGTACTCGCGATCGACGCTGGCGGCACGATGACCGACACGTTCATCGTCGACCGTAGCGGAGAATTTGTCGTCGGCAAGGCGCAGACGACACCGGCGGATGAGGCGGTCGGCTTCATGGCGTCCGCGCGCGACGCGTTTGGCTACTGGGGCATGGAGGAGGCGGAGGTGCTGCCGCGGATCGTGTCCGGCATCTACTCGGGCACCGCGATGCTCAATCGGCTGCTCGAGCGCACGGGGCGGCGGGTCGGCTTGATCGTCACGGGCGGGATGGAGGATGCGCTCCGGCTCGAGCGCGGTATCCAGACCTACCTTGGATATTCGTACTCGGACCGCCTTCACGTGGCCACGCACCACCACAACGAGCCGCTGGTGCCACGCGAGCTCGTGAAGGGGGTGCGCGAGCGGATCGACCTGTTCGGCGAGCCGGCGATTCCGCTCTACGAGGACGAGGCGCGGCAGGCCGTGCAGGAGCTCGTTGATGCGGACGTGGAGGGCATCGTCGTGAACTTCCTCTACAGCTACCGCAACTCCGCTCACGAGGACCGCGTCCGCGAGCTCATCGAGGAGATCGCGCCCGACCTACCAGTGTTCCTCTCGAGCAAGCTCTACCCGATGCGGCGTGACTTCCCGCGACTCAACTCGACGCTGATCGAGGCATACGCCGCCGAGCCGTCGCGCCAGCAGCTCCAGCGCGTGCGCGACGCGACCCGCGAGGCGGGGGCGAAGTTCGACCTCCGCATCATGGCTGCGCACGGCGGCACGATCTCGATCGACGCCCGCGAGCTGGCTCGCACGCTGATCTCGGGACCGATCGGGGGAGTCATCGGCGCGCGCTATCTCGCCGAGCAAGCGTCGAACGGCCTCGGCGGTAAGAACATCGTCTGCACGGACATCGGCGGCACGAGCTTCGACATTGCACTGATCACCGATGGTGAGTTCGCAATCAGGCAAACGCCTGACATCGGGCGCTTCATCCTCAACCTACCGCTGGTACAGGTGGACTCGATTGGTGCTGGCACCGGTTCGTTCGTTCGCATCGAGCCCAACTCTTCGCGCCCCGAGCTTGGGCCAGATTCCGCGGGTGCCGCGATCGGCATGTGCTGGCCCGAGGGCGGCCTCGAGACTCCCACCATCACCGACCTCAACCTGGTGCTCGGGCGCATCAACCCGGACTACTTCCTGGGCGGCGAGATCAGGCTCGATGTTGAGCGAGCGCGCGTGGCGGTGGGGGAGCAGATCGCGAAGCCGCTTGCACTTGGGCTGGAGCAGGCGGCGGCCGGCGTGATTGAGCTGTTCGACGAGACGCTCAAGTATGAGGCGGTCGCGCAGGTGCTTGGCAAGGGCTACTCGCCCGTCGACTACACGCTGCTCTGCTACGGCGGCGGCGGGCCGCTGCACGTTGCTGGCTATACCGCCGGGGTGCCCTACCGGCAGGTGCTGGTGCCCGCGTGGGCCGCGGGGTTCTCCGCGTTCGGGTGCGCTTGCGGCGATTACGCCTATCGCTACGACCTCACGGTCGACCTGCCGATCGAGCCGGCGGCTAACGATGAGCAGAAGACCGGCATCGGGCTCTACGTCACCGGCGGCTGGCAGGTGCTGCGCGAGCGCGTGGTGGCGGAGTTCGCGAAGTCGGGCATTGCCGAGGATCAGATCGAGTTCAAGCACTACGCGCGGATGCAATACCTGGGGCAGCTCAACGACCTCGAGATCTACTCGCCACATCACGAGCTTCACCAGGCCTCACGGGTCGATGAGCTGATCGCCAGCTTCGAGGAGGCGTACGGCAAGCTGTACGCACGCAGCGCGCGCTCGCCGGAGCTGGGCTATCTGCTGACGAACGTGATCGTCACCGGCGCGGTCGCGGTGGAAAAGCCGGCGCTTCCGTCAGAGCCGTTGACAGCTCCGGGCTCACCGTCGACGATCAAGGACAATCGGCCCGTCTGGTGGCGTGATCGCTGGGTCGACACCCCGATCTACGAGCAGGACGACGTCAGGGCGGGACACGTGGTCGACGGGCCAGCGATCGTCGAGTCGCCTGCGGACACGTTCGCGATCCCACCCGGACGGAACGCGCGCATGGATGAGCATCGCATCTGGCATCTGGAGAACGCGTGAGAAGCCAATCCGACGAGCCGGCCGCCCCGGTCACGACCCGAACCGAAAGGACCGCGCAATGACGATCGTCGATCGCTCCCGTGACCTCGAGCCGCGTGAGGGGCGCGCCATCGGCTGGGACGGCCGCACGGCGCTCGAGATGCTCGAGCAGTCCGAGCGCCTGTTCGCGCAGACCGGCCGCTACCAGGGAATCGAGGAGCTGGAGCTGAAGGCGACGGATCCGATCCGCTACGAGAAGCTCTTCTCACGCCTGCGTGGCGGTCTGGTGACAGCGCGCGAGACCGCGCTCAATATCTCAGCCTCGCCGATCGTCAAGGAGATCGGCGAGCTCTGCTTTGCGCTCTACACGCCGGAGGGCGACTCGGTCGCGCTGTCCACCGGGATCATCGTCCACGTCCACACGATGTCCGACGCAATCAAGTACATGATCAGACAGGGCTACGAAGGCGACCCCGGCATCGCCTCCGGTGACATCTTCACCAACAACGACGCGACGATTGGGGATGTCCATAACGCGGACGTCCAGACGATGGTGCCGATCTTCTGGGAGGACGAGCTGATCGGCTGGGCGGCCGGCGTCACGCACGAGATCGACATCGGCGCAAAGACGCCCGGCTCGGTCCCGGTCGGCCCGATCAGCCGCTTCGAGGACGGCATCGACCTGCCCGCGAAAAAGATCGGCTCGGGCGACCGGCTGTGGCGTGACCACGTGCTCGCCGGGCTCAAGGGCACCCGCACGCCGATGTACTGGACGCTCGACGAGAAGACCCGCCTGGCCGGCTGCCACATGATCCGCGAGGCCGTGGAGCGAGTGGTGCTCGAGGAGGGGATCGACACCTACAAGCGCTTCATCCGCGAGGTGATCGAGGACGGGCGGCGCTCGTTCCGGAGCCGACTGCGGGAGCTGACCGTACCGGGCCGCTACCGGGCGCCCGCGTTCAGCGAGGTGCCGTTCGCCAAGGAGGAGCAGCTGCCCTCCTACGCCCGGCACGACACGCTGATGCACGCTCCACTGGAGCTGCGCATCACCCGCGAGGGGATGCTCGAGCTCGACTACGAGGGCGCGTCGGCGTGGGGCTATCACTCGATGAACTGCACGCCGTCCGCGATGCAGGGCGCGATCTGGGTGCAACTCACCCAGCTGTTGATCTGCAATGACAAGGTCAACGACGGTGCCTACTTCGGGCTGCGCTCCAACTTCCCCCCGGGCACCTGGTCGAACCACTCCAACCCGCAATGCTCGACCGGGATCGCGTGGAGCTTCCTGATCCCGTCGTTCACGGGCTTCGTGAAGTCGTTCTCCCGCGCGGTCCAAGCGCGCGGCTTCGTCGAGGAGGTGCTCGCGCCCTACGGGCTGACGGCCAACGCCTTCCAGGGCGGCGGGATCGACCAGTACGGCCGGCAATCCGCCACCACCAACTTCGGGCTCTCATGTGTGGGCGGCGGCGCCAAGATGCTACTCGACGGGCTCGACTACGCGGCGGCCATGTGGAACCCCGAGGGTGACATGGGCGACATGGAGATGTGGGAGATGATCGAGCCCTTCCTCTACCTGTCACAACGCGTGAAACCGAACACCGCCGGCCCGGGGCGCCACCGCGGCGGCTCGGGCTACGAGTGCCTACGGCTGGCGTGGAAAACGCCCTTCTACGAGATGCAGAACATCGGCAACGGCTATTGCTTCATCCAGGCCGGGTTGTGGGGCGGCTACCCGGCCGCGACCGGCTACCGCCACAACGTGCGCGGGAGCAACCTGCTCGAGCTGGTGCAGGCGCGCGAGCCCTACCCGCTGAGCGAGCCCGATCCAGCTGACTCAGAGCTCGAGCGCGCCGTCAAGGGCCGGCACGACTTCGACATCGAGGCGACCACGCTGCCCGAGGTGATGAGCCACGGCGACCTCTATCTGTGCATGTTCCGCGGCGGCGGCGGGCTAGGCGATCCACTCGAGCGGCCGTACGAGTCGGTGCTCCAGGACATCGAGGGCGGCTTTCTGCTCGAGCGCTTCGCGGAGTCGATTTACGGCGTCGTGGCCGGCGATCTGGACGCCACCGACGCCCGTCGCGCACAGGTCCGCGAGCAGCGCGGCCGCAGTGCGGTGCCCGTGCGCGAGTGGATGGCGCAGGAGCGCCAGCGCGTGCTCGACCACGACATGATCGAGCCGGTGCAGCGGATGTACGCCGAGTCGATGCGCCTGTCTGAGCGCTGGGCCCGTGAGTTCCGCGATTTCTGGGAGCTGCCCGAGGACTTCGACTTCCCAGTCCCTACCCCACAGGTCGAGCTCTCCAAGCGGTTGCTCGCGCAGGGGGCAGCGTCGTGAAGCTCGACGCGCAGACACTGCGGGACCTGGTCGATGAGAGGCTTCCGCGCGGCCAGGTCCGCGCGATCCAGTCCTCCTACAAGGACGCCGACCGCTTCGACAAGTACCTGGCGCTGCTTCAGGAGCGGGTTGCCTGGGACGATCAGATCGTGCTGCCGTTCGGCGAGCACCTGTTCATCGTGGCAAAGGGAGGCCGTAGCTACGTGGTGAAGTGCGATTGCGGCCACGAGTTCTGCGACTACCGCGAGAACTGGAAGCTCGAGGCGCTGATCAACGTCCGCTCGACGCCCACGCAGCTCCAGGAGATCTACCCCGAGAAGATGCACGGGCACCCCGACTACAACTCGCTGCGCGAGTACTTCTGCCCCGGCTGCCACACCCTCCTTGAGGTCGAGGCCGTGCCGCCCGGCTATCCCGTGATCCACGACTTCCTGCCGGATCTCGAGGCGTTCTACGAAGACTGGCTCGGACGCCAGCTTCCCTAGAGGCCAAGGAAACACGAGTTGACGGCAGTGTTTCGGTGGCGCGAAGCTTCGTCGTCATGACGGATGGCTCGATCACCCGTCGGCGGTTGATCGGCGGCGCGGCCGTGGCGGGAGCAGCCACCACCTTGCGCGCCGGTGTCGGACACAGGCCCGGCGCGCACGACCTCAGCGCGCGGCCAGAGAGGTACTCGCAGCCCTCTAGCTTGGCGTCCAGACGCTCGTCGCGCTCGCGCCTCGAGCGAGACCCGGCAGTCCGCACCGCCACCGGTCGCACCGCTGCTCGCGCGTGGTAGGGACGGCGCCGACTCTGGGGATCTCAACCCCGAATCGTCGTGTCGAGCTCGAGCTGCAGCGGCGACGGCTCGAGCGGCTCGTCGGTCGCTCGTGCCCCCGACCCCGCTTGGCCCAGTGCGCGAGCACATCATTGGAGCGGCACGAGCGGTAGCTGATGCGCCGGTCAAGCGGCTGCATCGATAGGCCGCCGGACGCGTTGGCGCTGACGAGCGCGTGGCGGAGCCTTCCCCATCCCGTGGGCGGACCATGCGTGTCGCCGAGCTGGTGCGCGGCCGGCGCACCAGCGCTAGTGCCGCGCCACCAGGATTGCCGGCGTGCCGTTTCGCGGCACGACCGTGACCGGACGGCGCTCGAACGGCTCCGCGCGTCCGGTCGCCGGGCGTAGGTCGGCGTGCGAGATGATTGTGCGCAGCACGCGGCGCATCTCGAACTGCGCGAACGCGGCGCCGAGGCAGCGCCGCATGCCGCCGCCGAACGGGATCCAGGCATAGGTGGACGGGCGCTCGTCACCCAGGAAGCGCTCGGGGCGGAACGCCAGCGGCTCCGGGAAGAGGTCCTCGCGGCGGTGCAGCAGGTGGACCGAGGCGAACACGGCTGCCCCGGCCTCGATCGTCCGTCCGTCCTTGGCCTCGAGCGCTTCGCCGAGGCGACGGCCGACGTCGTGCACCGTCGGGCGGATCCGAAGCGACTCCTCGACCGCCGCGTCGAGGTAGTCGTCACCGTCGGCCAGTGACGCCTTCAACTTGGAGCGCACCTCGGGGTTGCGGAACAGCGCGTCGAACGCCCACGCGAGCGCCGTCGCGGTGGTCTCATGCCCGGCGAGCAGGAGCGTGACAAGTTGGTCACGCAGTTCGTCCTCGTCGAGCGGGGCGCCGTCCTCGTCGCGTGCCTGAACGAGCATCGAGAGGATGTCGTCGCGCTCGTCGAGGTCCGATGCCCGCTGGCGCTCACGGATCTCGTCGCGAAGGACGTTGTCCATCCGGCGAATCGCGCGGTGAAACGGGGTGCGCGGCACGCTGGCCGCTTCGGCGAGGAGCACCGCGATCTGCGTCCGTGTCCTGGTGGTGCGCACGAGGACGTCGTCGATGCGCCGGCTTAGCTCGTCCTCGCGCGCGCCCGCGTGCGTTCCGAAGACGGCGCGCAGGATCACGTCGCGGGTGATCGACTCGACGGCGGATGGACGCTCCGCTTCGGCCCGCTCCGCTCGGTGGACATGGCTGTTGCCCTTGGGGCGTTTGTCTACTGACGCGCGAGCCGCAGTTCCGGCTGCTCCCTCGCATGGAGATCGCCTCGAGCGTGCGACTGGCTCACCATTCCTTCGCTTGATCGGGTCGCGATCGGCGCATAGTGTGTGCTGAGCCCGGCCAAGTCCAGAGGAGGTCGAAGTGAAGTACTTCGTCAGTGCCACACCAGGTCCTATGCCGCCCACGCCTGAGCAGTTCGACGCGGCGCTCGGCTGGCTCGAAGGTAAGGTCGACGACGGCACGTTTGACTGCATCTTCGGGTTCATCGAGGGCGGCGGCTTCAGCGTCGCCAACGCCGATTCGCACGCCGACGTTCTTGACCTGATGGCGGAGTATCCGCTGTTCGGGCTGGTCACGTGGGACGTGCGCCCCTTGCTCGATTTCAAGGAAGGGGCAGACACGGTGCGAGCGAAGCTTGCTGAAGCCCAGGCCGCGATGGCTGGGCGGTGAGCTCGACGATTACTCGGCACAACTGAAGCGAACCGCGGGCTCCCGAGCGGCCGCCCCCGGAGAGGGACCGGTGTCGCGGTTCCGGGTCCGAACTACGCGTACGCGGTGGCGCTGGTCTGCCTCCTGGTCGGCGCGGAGCTAGCCACGGCGGGAACAAAGCGCGGGTTCCATTCCCGCCGTTTCGGCAGCTGGTCGTCTTACTCGTCCACCAACGTCCGCGTCTGTCCAGGTGGCCGGTCTTCTCGTTGGACAGTTCGTTGGACAGTTTTGTCAGCCAGCGAGCGTTTTGTAGCGGTTCATAGCGGTCAGCGTTGTCGGCGCTGAAGAGTCAAGAGCGCCCGTCATTGCTGAGGATCCGCGTGTTTGCGGTGATGCCGGAGGAGGTGATGCGGAGGAGGTGTCGGAGGAGGGACTCGAACCCCCGACACGCGGATTATGATGCTCACGGCCTGAGTTTCCTCCCTGCAAATCCGGGCTTTTTGGCTTTTGTAAGCGTTCAGTCCGTCGGCTCAGGCGAGTCTGGGGAGGGGGTCGCCGCGGGCTTGGGCGGTGAGGAGCTCGCTGAGGTATTCGAACAGCGAGCGGTGTTGCAGGCGGCAGGTAGTTGAGGCTGAGAGCAGCCGTTCGATCCGTCGCTCGCCGGTCTCGGACTGGCTGCCGAGCGAGAGCTTGCGGTAGATGACCGCGCCGCGGAGCGCGCGTTCGGCGTGGTTGTTGGTCGGTTGAACGCCGCGCCTGTCGGCGAATGTCCACAGCGCCGGCCAGACCTTCAGCAGGTTGCGCGCCAAGCCGCGGGTGCGCTTGTAGCGCGGCGCCTTGCCGGCGTAGCGGCGAAGGATTGGCTTCAGCTCTCGTCGTAAGAGCCGGATCCGTCGTCGCAGCTCTCTGCGCTCGCCGGTATGCTGGTAGCCCGCTCAGCAGGTGGTGGAGCTGGAGCCGTTTGGTGTGCAGAGCGTTTCGCGGGAGAGCTGCCAGTCGGCCGTGGAGATGTCGAACAGGTATGGGGGGGAGAGCGTTTTGAGCCGGTCGTCGTAGGTGTAGTTCTTTAGGTAGCCGGTGCCGCCGGTGGTGCCGACCGCCCCGCGGAAGTACTGGGCGATCGCTCCGTTGACGGTGAGGTTGCCCAGAGAGGCGCCGCAGCTGAAGTTGTCGACTATGAAAGAGTGCTGGATCGCGAGCATCGCGGCGTCGATCGTGAGGTTCGGGGTGGTCTGGTTTGAGACGTTGGTGCTGTTGTTGTCGCAACTGCCGTCGGGGTAGGTGACGCCGTGCATGACGCGGATGAAGGCGTTCGCGATTAGGCCGAGGGCGGCGTTGCCTGTCAGGGTGCTCGGTCCGCTCGAGCTGGTGGTGAGGTTGCCGGTGATGATGATGTTGTTAGCCGCGCCAACGGTGAGGGGTGTCGTGTAGTTGCCGGAGATGTAAACGTCCCCGGTGCAGCCGCTGGTCGAGTAGGTGACTGTGTATGGCGAGTACCCGTAGGGTGTGCAGCTCGTGCCGTTGTTGACGTAGATGACCGGAGACTGCGTGAGGTTCACGGTGCTGGTGGTGCACGAGGTCGGACAGTTCACGATAGTCGCTGTCGTGCCATTGAGGGTGATTGTCGTCGTGCCGGTGTAGGTGCGGCCGTAGCTGGTTGCGTCGGCGTACAGTTGGGTGTTGTTGGATGGCGGTGAGATCGTCGGAGCGTTTGGGACGGGCGTACCCTTCGTGACGGCGTTTGCGCAGTTGTCCTCGACGATGGTGCCGCTGTTGTTGTTGGCGCAAATGTTGGATGGGTTGGTTCCGGGCGCGGCGCTTTCGATCTTGTCGTTGGCGTTGCGCCCGAAGGTGGGGGTGTTGGACCCGTAGATGAGGTACTGGTCTTGGGTGTACATAGGCCCGTTGATGACGTCGCCTGAGACCCAGTTGATGTTGCAGTTGGGGTCGCGTCCGTTGCGCAAGAACACGCCGCAGTCGGTGTATCCGGAGATGCTCTTGTCAAGGGCCTCGTAGACTGTGTACCAGAGGAAGTCCAGGGGGCTGGCCTTGCGGAAGCTCGCGACGATCGTCCGTGATACCGGCGGGCCGCCCGCATACCCAGTGAACTCCAAGCGCAGCGATCCGGTGCTGGTGTCAACCATCGAGCCCGTGATCGAGCTGGCGTTGCAGGCCGTGTAGCCATTAGCTGGTAGGTATGTGAAGGAGTACTGCTCACCTGTGGTCGATCCCGGGACAGCAGTCCGGGCTTGAACGTCGTTGGCGCAGGTGGTCCAGTAGTTGGGGTTCTGGTCCAGCTGGTACAGGTACGCGTTCGCTCCCGCGGAGGCCGCGTCATAAGCTCGCTGCGCGTCAAGCGTATGCTGGTTGAGCCAAAACTCGCCGTCTATCAGCGTAAACATGGCGGCGGTGACCAGCATCGTTACGGCTAGCACACCCAGCGCGAGCGCAATGCTGAAACCGGCTTCGCTCGCGAGCCGGCGGCGCGCCCGAGAGATGAGGCTAGTGAGTGCTGTCGCGTTCAACCGCATGGGTTGAAGGTGGCGCCGGTTCGGGCGTTGTTCGGTGGGGGCGTGAGGCGCAGCCCGATCGAGTCGGTGACGGTCAGCGCCCCGTCGGCGAGGGTGGGGTCTTGCAAGTAGCCGCCCTCTGCGCCAACCCGCAACGTGATCGACACCTCCGCGGCGGACTGCGCGTCGGCGGTCGACAGCCCTGACGGCGGGGAGGCGGTCAGCGGGTTCGCGGCCGGGATCACCGGCGGGCTGGTTCCCGGCACCGACGAACTGCCGTCGAGCAACATCATGTAGGGATTGCCCGCGCCGTCGGTGTAGACCCCGCCGCTGCCGTTGGGCACCTGCTGGTAAGCGAAGTACTGGAACACTTGCGTGCTGCCGCTCTGCGCCACGGCGGTGAGCAGCGTGTTCGTCGCATACGGTGTGGAGGAGAAGGTCCAGTCCGGCACGCTACCGCCGGTCACCGCGTACAGAGAGTCCGTGAGCGTGCCGGCGGCGGGCGAGAACGTGACCTGGTGCTCGACAGGAGTGGGCTGCGCAGCGCTTCCGTAGGCGCTCAGGAAGATCAAGTTGCTCGATGTGCTCCCGGCCTGTATCGGTGTGACCCCCCCGGTGAGACACGCCGACTGCAGCTCACCCTCGATCGAGGCCAGCTTCGTGCGGGCCCGCTGAGTCGCGTTGACGCGGGTAAACGTCCGCGTCGCTTGATGCATCGTGACGTCAAGGATCGTGAACACCGCGATCATGACCACAATGCCCAGGACGAGCACGACCAGCAGCTCGAGGAGCGAGAAGCCATGCTCGCTCTGCACCACCCGGCGCCACTGAAAGATGGCTCCTCTCAACATGACCCCTGCGGTGAGCTTCCCGTGACGTTGGCCGTCACGACGGTTGGCACCGTGAAGTTGTTGTTCGTGACGTTGGCCACCGTCGCCCTGCGCGTCGTGCCGACCACCGGCGCGGACACACACACCGTGTAGGTCCCGGTGTAACCAGACGCGCTCGCGGTCGACCCGGTCGTTGCCGTAGTGGCGAACGGCTGCCCAGCAGACGCCAGCACCCCGTTCACATCGATCGCCGCATCCGACGCGATCGCCGGATACCAGGTCGTATTGCACGACGTCCCGCTCGTGCTATGAAAGCTCAGGCTGACGCTCGAAGGTGCCACGCGGGCCCCGATCACCTCCCCGACGATCTCAAGCGCTGGCTCCTGAACCGACAACGTTTGACTGGAGCCCGGTGCAACCGTGAACTTATCGACGGTCGCGGGCGGTTCCATCTGCTCACAGGGACCCGCCCACACCTGGTAGTTACCGCTATAGCTGGGCCCGGTGAATTCAAACGGGAACAGCGTGACGAGATTCGGAGCCGCCGGAATGAGCGTCGCCGGCGCGGTGCAGGTAGCAGGCTGGCTCGCGCACGCCGACGGCGAGGTCTTATCTCCGGACATGCGGCTCGAGGTGCCGTTGCCAAACCACGCAATGGCGTTCGCCACCTGCCCAGAGAGATTGCCGGCAGCCCCGGCCGCGGTGAAGTTGGCATTGATCGAACCAGCGAGCCCCAACGTGACTGGATTGGATGTCGGTCTCGAGGTGCCCGTGGCTGTCACGGTCGCGGCCGAAGTTGGCGACGGATTGCCCGTCGGATCGACGTATCCCGGATCACTGAAGCTCGCCGTGTAAGAGCCCGCCGTCAGACCGGCCAACTCCGTGCACCCGCCCGAGTCGGTCGACCCGGACTCGTAGCTCGGACCGCTCGCCGCCACCGATACCCCCGGCAAGCCCGCGCCAGTCTGATCCACGACCTGGGCCAGCAAGGTCCCCCCGGCGGGCGGGGTGATGACGCTCTCCGCCACGACCGGAGGCTCCCGATTAGCGCCCGTCCCCGGGACCAGGTTCGCATTCCAGTTCACCGTCGAGACAACCCTGAAATATGCTGCCGCGCCCGCGCCCGGCGCCCCGCAACTGCCGGTCCCCGAACTATTCAGGAACGTCGCCGTCGAGTTGACCTGATACGCCGTCCCATCTAACGTGACCACCCGGTTCTGATTGAGCCCGTTGAGCTGCTCGGCAGACAGCCCCCGCAAACGCTGCTGGTCCTGCTCAGCGACCTGCCCCGCCTGGGCACGATGGCGCTGATTGCTGCTGGCGACCGTCGCTGCGATCAGGCCAATCGCCACTGCGGAAGCGATCAAGCCGACCAACAGCGCGGTGACAAGCACCTCGATCAACGTAAACCCTGCCTCAGACCTCGCACGCAACAGCGGCGACACCGGCTCGGGGGCCACCCTTCCCCCCGGAACGCAACAGCCCCCGCGCGGACAGCCCTCGCCATGTTTCAACGGCCATAATCGCCCGCGCAATCTAGGTTTACTCCCAATCAGTTCCCCACCGGCTTCCACCAGACGCTCCCTCCGGGGGCCACGATCACGATCTTGAGGTTGGAAGACAAAGATCGGCAGCAACAGCCGGTGCTTGAGTCCTGGCCGGCGGGTGTAGCCGAACGATCCAGCCGATCAGGAGTCCGGCCGTCCTCGCGGCATGTGCGAGTTCGTTCCATGGCAGCAGCGTCGTGACGTCGCCCGGATGGGTCGGGACGCCTGCAAAGAGCGGCGACTCGGGGTCGGCTCGCCACGCATTTGACGGGAAGGATTCGTCCGTGTGGGGACGAAAGGTCTTGTCGATATGGTCTTGTCGATATGCACCGGTCGTTGGTTCGTCGGCTATCCGGCCGCGGTTGGAGCAGGTCGACGATGATCGCCGCCGTGGCACTCGTCACAGCGTGCGGGGGTGGTGGCCGACAAGGCGCAGAGCCCGCGAGGGCCTACACACCGGCCGACCGAGACCTCGAGGGCCACCGCAAGGTGGCCTTCGTCGTTAGGCGGCGTCGCCGTCTTGCCGCACCACGAGCGGGGGCTGATGCCTTGCTCGGTCGAGCATGGACAAATCCGCGCACTCTCGGTATCTCCTCGGCAAGGTATGCGAGGTCATATCCACGCGCGAACTCGTACTAACGCCTCTGGGACACATTACGACCGACCCGACATGCACTCCCGACGTTGCGGTGGTTCTCGACGAGCGAATCGCCGCAAGCGGTCTCGATAGCGATCACTTCGGCGCCGTGTTGGTGCAGCGAATCCTCGACGAGACAGTCGGGAGGTACAGCAGCGACCGCTTGGTCGCTGAGGCCCCGTGAGCGAGCCCGCCTGTTACTCGCTGGCGGTAACTGTGGGCAGGATGAGCGCCGAGGGGTGTCCGGCATCGTGGAGGAGCTCGACGTCTACCGGTGGGGTCGCGGTGGCGGTGGTGGTGGTGGGCTCCTGGCCGGTGCCGGGGTTGCGTACGTAGCGGGGATGGGCGCCGGAAGAGACCTGCAGGCGGATGCGGTGCGCGGTCGCGAAGCGGTGGGCCGTCGGCCACAGGTCGAACGCTACCCGCCGGGCGCCGTCGGGGTCGGGCTCGAAGCGCCCGGGGGCGATCCGGATCAAGGCGTCGCAGACGTTCCACGATGCCCCCGCGGAATCGACGTCGCAGACGCGAGCAAACAGGTCGAAGTGGGGCGAGCTCGCGCGCACCCACAGCTCGACGCGGACCGGTCCGATCGCTTCCCGAGTCGAGGCCAGTGGTTCGGTTGTGTAGGTCAGCACGTCCGGCCGTGCTTCCAGCGGTCGGTTGTCCACGACCGGCTCTCGCCCGAGGAGAACCGGACCGCCCAGCGAGGGGGTGGGGTCGGCGGGGTCGTAGCGGTAGCGATCAGGCGTCGAGTTCGTACGTGGCTCATGCGCGTGCAGCCGGCCGTCCTCGCCGAGCCACAGCCGCCGTTCCCCGGTGTCGGGTGGAGGCCAGCTGGGGAGCTCGCGCCAGCCTCCGCCGGTGCGCTCGCCGGTCACGAACACCACGACCGCGGCGGGTCGCACGAGGCGGTGATCGTCGAGCAGCCCGGCGCGGAGCCATCCGAGCCCGTCGCGCAATCCGGCAGCCATCAGCCCGGGAGCGGTGTGCGTCCACGGACCGATGATCAGCTGGACGGTGCGTCGCGCGGCCTGCAGCGCGCGGAAGTCCTCAAGCAGCCACGGCAGGAAGATGTCCTGCCAGCCGCCGATCAGCTGGACGGGCGCGGTGACCTTCTCGACGCCGGCTGCGTAGTCGCGCGTGGCCCAGTAGGCGTCCTCACGCTCGGTGCTGGCCAGGCCTTCGCGAAACCAGGCCACCTCCGCCCCGGTCGCCCGCTCGTCGAGGTCGGTGAGCGACAGCTCGGACAGCAGCACGGGCAGTCGGCGGAGCCCGCGTGCCATCGCCAGCGGCGCCAGCCGGCGCTCCTGCGCAGCGACGAGCACCAGCCACGAAGCGACCGTCTCCAGCGACAGGCTGCCGCCGGGATAGGTCTGCCCGTGAAACTGCGACGCGCTCGCCTGGATCGCCAGCGCGGCGAGATCGTCGCCTGCCTCCGGGGCGACCGCCCACTGCACGAGCCCCAGATAGCTCGGGCCGATCATCCCAATCCGGCCGGCATGCCACGGCTGGCGCCGAATCCAGCGAAGCGTGGCCAGGCCGTCGGCGCGCTCGTCGAACGGACTGAACGTGCCCTGCGAGCCGAACGTGCCGCGCACGCTCTGAATCACGACCTGCAGCCCCCGTTCGGCCAGGAGGCGCCCCAACAGCACACCAAGGATCTGGCGGCGCCCGTAGGGCGAGCGCACCAGCACCGTGGGCTGCGCCCGGTCAGACATCGCGCGCGCGAACCAGCGATCGGCCAGCAGCACCGCTCCGTCGTCCATCTGCACGCGCAGGTCACGCTCGCACGCGACATCGAGGGTCTGCGCGCGGGGCAGACGCAGCTGTCGAGCAAGGATCTGACTCGCGAGGCTGATTCCGCGATGGTAGGTCCCGGTGGACTTCACACGATGATGGCCGGCCTCGGCTGATGAGCTGCGTCCGCGCGTCACGACTAACTTGTTCCACGCGAGCGCGGATCCAAGGCACGGCGGGAACAAAGCGCGGGTTCTATTCCCCTCATCGGTCTGCAGGTCGTAAACGTCTTGGTGCGTACTGGACGTGCGGAGCGACGAGTGGTGAAATGCGGGGCGACGATCGCAGGCCAGGTTGCGTTCTCGCAGGCTGTTCACCGACGGGAGGGTCGATGGTTTCAAGGCTTCAGCGGCAGATCGCCCGGGCGGTGCGAGCGGGTGTTCCCTCGATGAGATCGAGGAGCTGGTGATCGAGCCGGCGCCGCTCGACGAGGAGCAAAAGGCCGCGCTGTGGCTCTACGCCGAGGCGCTTGAGGGACAGCGCCACGAGTCGATGCTCGTCCACGCCGAGCTCGCGCTTCGCTGACCAGCTACCGGAGCTAAGAGGAGGGGCGGCGGTAGCCGCGCTCGGCCTTGACCACCTCGCCGCTCTTGGCGAGCTTGGACAGCGTCGTTGAGACCGTTCCGCGGGCGAGGCCGGTGGCGGCCGCGACCTCGCCGGCCGTCATCGCTTTGCCGCCAGCGAGCGCGGCGAGCACGCGGGTCTTCGTCGCTCCGGGCGCCGTGCGGCGCCCTGTTCGGCGAGTCTGTGTGCGCGGCTGTCGACCGGGAGTGGGGCCTGGCCGCGGAGTCGCTGTGGGCGAAGGCGGCGGCGACCCGCCCCGGGGGTCGAGCGCGGCGAGTGCACGGCGAAGCTTCTCGGCCTCAGCGAGCAACTGCTCGAGGCGTTCTTGAATCTCCTTGCGAATCGTGTCGATCAATTGGAAGGGCCTCCCGGCTCGTGGTCGGCGAACGATCCTATACAGACGAAAACAGACATCGGGCCCTGCCGCCGACCACGAGGTTGGCGCGGGTGGCTCCACGCGGCAAGCAGCGGGCCTCCTCGTCCGAAAAGAGCAGAGGGCGAAGGGCTCGACTGGGTAGCTCGCCCTCCGCGTGGTAGGGGAGTTGCGCGATCCTGATGCGGCTGCTGGCGAGCACAAGCATCTCGCCCCCGGACTCCGAGCAGGCTACGAAGCCGCCGATCACCGTTAGTTCAAGTTTCGTGGGGCTGCCGCCGATCACAGCCATGTGAACGGCGCCGATCGTCTACCCATCAAAGCCGGGCCAGTCCCCGATCGCCTGACCATCTGGCCGATGGATGACGGCCGCTACGGCTTGGACGCGACCTTCCAAGGAGCCTCCGGTTACCAGCGCACGGACCACCACCACGAAGAGCTGGAGCGCTGCGGGGTCCCGCGCCACTTCAGGCAGGAACTCGACGGCGGATGGACGCTCCGCTTCGGCCCGCTCCGCTCGGTGGACATGGCTGTTGCCCTTGGGGCGTTTGTCTACTGACGCGCGAGCCGCAGTTCCGGCTGCTCCCTCGCATGGAGATCGCCTCGAGCGTGCGACTGGCTCACCATTCCTTCGCTTGATCGGGTCGCGATCGGCGCATAGTGTGTGCTGAGCCCGGCCAAGTCCAGAGGAGGTCGAAGTGAAGTACTTCGTCAGTGCCACACCAGGTCCTATGCCGCCCACGCCTGAGCAGTTCGACGCGGCGCTCGGCTGGCTCGAAGGTAAGGTCGACGACGGCACGTTTGACTGCATCTTCGGGTTCATCGAGGGCGGCGGCTTCAGCGTCGCCAACGCCGATTCGCACGCCGACGTTCTTGACCTGATGGCGGAGTATCCGCTGTTCGGGCTGGTCACGTGGGACGTGCGCCCCTTGCTCGATTTCAAGGAAGGGGCAGACACGGTGCGAGCGAAGCTTGCTGAAGCCCAGGCCGCGATGGCTGGGCGGTGAGCTCGACGATTACTCGGCACAACTGAAGCGAACCGCGGGCTCCCGAGCGGCCGCCCCCGGAGAGGGACCGGTGTCGCGGTTCCGGGTCCGAACTACGCGTACGCGGTGGCGCTGGTCTGCCTCCTGGTCGGCGCGGAGCTAGCCACGGCGGGAACAAAGCGCGGGTTCCATTCCCGCCGTTTCGGCAGCTGGTCGTCTTACTCGTCCACCAACGTCCGCGTCTGTCCAGGTGGCCGGTCTTCTCGTTGGACAGTTCGTTGGACAGTTTTGTCAGCCAGCGAGCGTTTTGTAGCGGTTCATAGCGGTCAGCGTTGTCGGCGCTGAAGAGTCAAGAGCGCCCGTCATTGCTGAGGATCCGCGTGTTTGCGGTGATGCCGGAGGAGGGACTCGAACCCCCGACACGCGGATTATGATTCCGCGTGTCCGAACCGACTATCGCGCATGAAGACGGGCGATTTGTGCCGAAGAAGGGCGCGGTGGACAGGAATGTGGACAGGTTTGCCACGTCGTCTGCTCGCGCCATGCGGCGTAGCCCCCGGCCCGAGGCGTCGCCTCATACGCGTACCCGCATAGAGGCGACTAGCAGGTGCCTCGGGACGCACCTCGGGGGTGCTCGCGCCGGGGGCTTCCCGCCGCGGGGAGCTCAGGTGGCGAGTGTGGTGGCTTCGGCTACGTCAGCGAGGCGGTCCTCGGCGGGGGCGCCGTGGGTGTCGAGTTCGCGGGCCGCTTTGATCGCTGCGCGTCCGAGCGCGTTGGCGTAGGTGGGGAATGAGAAGGGTACGAGCGCGAGTTGGTCGACCGTCATCTTGGCGGCGATCGCGATCGCCGCGAGCTGCGCGAGTTCGACGGCGCGTTCGCCGACGATGTGGCAGCCGAGGATGCTGTGGAGCTGGCGGTCGGCGATCAGTTTGCAAAAGCCGGTGGTGCGTCCGTCGATGATCGGTCGTGGCAGCGAGTCGAGCCGCTGGGTGGCCACGACGATCTCGTGGTTATCGCGGGCGGTCGTCTCGGTGAGTCCCACGGAGGCGTATTCGGGGTCGGTGAAGCTGCCGATCGGGCTGACGTCGGCCGGTAGGGCCGTCGTGGCTCCGAGAACGGCGTTGGTCGCGGCGAGGTATGCCTCGCGGGCGGCTTCGTGGACGACCATCACGTGTCCGGTGGCGTCGCCCGCAGCGAAGATATGCGGAGCGCTGGTGCGCAGCTGAGCGTCGGTCTGAACGTAACCGCGTCGGTCGGTCTGGACGCCGGCGGCCGGGAGGTTGAGCTCGGCGGTATTGGCGATCCAGCCGGCCGCGACGACCGCGATCGTTGCGTCGATCCCACGCTGGGTGCCGTCGTTTGAGTAGGTCAGCCGTACCCCTGCTGGAGAGGGCTCGAGGCGGTCGATCGTTCCGGCGTGCTCGAGCACCTCGATCCCGGATGTGGCTAGCGCTTCGCTGACGGCGGCGGCGACGTCCTGGTCCTCGGTCATGAGGATCCGGGGGGCGGCTTCGAACAGCGTGACCCGTGACCCGAACGCGTTGAAGATCGAGGCGAGCTGCACCCCGGTCGCCCCGGCGCCGATCACCACCATCGACGGCGGGGCGGGGGACAGGGTCCAGGCGTCGCTGTGGGTGCACGCCAGCTCGAAGCCCGGAAGATCGAGCCGGCGTGGCATGCCGCCGGTGCAGATAATGCTCTTCGCGGCGTGCAGTGGCGGCGCGTGCTCAGACTCGATCACGTGCGGTTCGGTGAACCGTGCGGCGCCGGCGTGCTCGTAAAGCGTGACTCCGGCCTGTTCGAGATCCTCGCGCAGCAGCGAGTGCGCGCGCACGTCGCCGGTGACCTCGCGGACGCGATCGAGCAACCGGGAATAGTCGAGCGCCGGCTCGCCGGAGGTGATGCCGTAACGCGGGAGCTGCCTTGCCTCGCGCATCAGCCGTGCGGCGTGCGCCAGCGTACGAACGGGGACCGGTCCGTCGTTGGCGGCCATCCCCCCAAGCTCGTCGCGCGTGACCAGCGCGGTCCGGGCTCCCAGCCGTGCCGCGCGAAGCGCCGCGACCACGCCAGCGGGTCCAGCGCCGATCACCACGACATCGAAGCTCGAGGCGCCCGACGAAGTCACGATCAGATCTTCCGGGCCGTGGAGCGGGCCGGCGTCCCCCGTTTCGGGTGACGAAGCGTCGCCCGTGGCGTGAGAGGGTGGACGCGATGCGGGCGATCACGGCTGTGCCAGGCCAGCGCGGGAGCGTCGGCGTCGAGGAAGTCGCCGAGCCGGCCGAGGCGGACGGCGCGCTGCTGGTCCGCGGGCTCCTGATGGGCGTTTGCGGCACCGACCGGGAGATCGCCGAGGGTGCGTATGGCGAGCCGCCGGCCGGGGAGAGCAAGCTGATCATCGGCCACGAGGGCTTGGGCGAAGTGCTCGAGGCGCCGCCAGGGTCGGGCTTTAGTGCCGGGGATCTGGTGGTCGGGATCGTGCGCCGCCCGGATCCGGTGCCGTGCCCGGCGTGCGCCGCCGGGGAGTGGGACATGTGCCGCAACAACCGGTTCGCCGAGCGCGGGATCGTCCGGCGTGACGGATACGGAAGCGAGCAGTGGCGCGTCGAGCCGGACTTCGCGCTCGCGATCCCGTCGGCCCTGGGCGACCTCGGCGTGCTGCTCGAGCCGACGTCGGTGCTGGCGAAGGCGTGGGACCAGGTCGACCGCATCTCTGAGCGCGCGTTCTTCGTCCGGGGCCGGGCGCTGGTCACCGGCGCGGGCCCGATCGGGCTGCTGGCGTGCCTCCTCGGGGTGCAGCGCGGCTATGAGGTGCACGTCGTCGACCTCGCGACCGAGGGTCCCAAACGCGACCTCGTCGAGGCGCTCGGAGCGCGCTACCACGCCGGCGACGCCGCCGACATCGACGTCGACGTGGACGTCGTCATCGAGTGCACCGGTCTCGGCGACGTCGGACGCTCGGCCGCCCAAAGGGTGGTCAGCGGCGGGATCATCTGCCTGACCGGGATCATGAACGTCGAGCCGCACTTCGACGTCGACGCGACGACGATGAACCGCAACGCGGTGCTGCGCAACCTCGTGCTGTTCGGGACCGTGAACGCCGGCCGGCGCCACTGGGAGCAGGCCGTCAACGCGCTCGCATCTGCAGACCCCGCCTGGCTGCAAAGCATGATCACGCGGCGGGTGCCGCTCGCCAGCTGGGGAGAGGCGCTGGATCGCCAGACCCAGGACATCAAAGTCGTCGTCGATCTCACGGCATGAGCACTCCCGAGGCGGTCGCGTGGTCGGCGACGCCGGGGCTTCTCAGCGAGGGGCCGCGCTGGCACGAGGAACGCCAGGAGCTGCTGTGGGTCGACATCCTCGCCAAACAAATACACCGCGGCACACTCGCCGCTGACGGCAGCCTCGAGCACGTGATCACGATCTCCCTGGACCGGCACGTCGGCGCGGTCGCTCCCGCCCTGGAAGGCGGATATGTGGTGGCTGCCGGGCCTGGGTTCACGTTCGTCGACGAGGACGGTTCGCTGCGCGAGCTGGCCCAGCCCGAGGGCGGCCGTAGCGACGTGCGGATGAACGATGGGGCGTGTGACCCGCAGGGGCGGTTCTGGGCCGGGACGATGGCCTACGACGAGTCGCCCGGCGCCGGCGCGCTCTACCGCCTCGAGCTCGACGGCAGCTGCAACACCGTGCTCACCGGTCTCACGATCGCCAACGGGATCGGCTGGAGCCCCGACGGCGGCACGATGTATCTGAACGACAGCGGCACCGGCTGCCTCGACACGTTCCGCTTCAATGGAGCCACCGGCGCGGTCAGCAACCGACGCACGCTCGTGCGCGGCGACCAGCCCGGGGTCGTGCCCGACGGGCTCACCGTCGACGCGGAGGGTGGGATCTGGGTGGCGTGGTGGGGTGGCGCTGCCGTCAATCGCTACGCGCCCGACGGATCGCTCCTCGCCAGCGTCCAGCTGCCGGTCGAGCGACCCACCTCGTGCGCGTTCGGCGGGCACGAGCGAGCGACGCTCTTCATAACCACCGCCCGCGAGGGGCTCGACGACGCGGCCCTCGCCGAACAGCCCGACTGCGGGCGAGTGTTCGCGATCTCCGGGCTGGGCATACGCGGGCTCCCGTGCCAGCCCTACCGGGGACGAATCCCCAAGGCCGCAGCCATCCTGTGACGGCCCGCACGCGAGCGCGATGAAGCACACGTCAGTCGACATCTACCTGGTGATCGACACCTTCCTGCTGTTGCTGATCGGGATCGGTCCGAAGATCGCGCTGGTGCCGTTCGTTGAGATCACCGCACCGCTCGACGGGCCAACCAAGGCCCGGATCGTCCGCAAGATGCTGACCACCGCCGGCGTGGTCGCCCTGATCCTGCTCGGGCTCGGCGAGTTCCTGTCCAGGCTGCTTCACTTCTCCACCGGGTCACTATCGATCGCCGGGGGGATCATCCTGATCATCATCGCGATCACGATGGTCCTGGGTACCGCGGACGCGGGCGACAGCAAGGCCATCAAGGGACGCGATCCGATGCGCATCGCGGTGTTCCCGCTCGCGGTCCCGTACCTCTTGAACCCCGCCGGGATCGTTGCGCTCGTCACCCTCTCGGCCGAGGCTGGCTCAGTCGCCGTCTTTGCGATGGTCCTCGGCGTCCTCGCGCTCGTGCTCGCGTTAGACGTGGCCGTGTTCCGGGTGGCGAACCGGGCCAGCGACCATCTGGACGAAAGCCGCATGCTCGTCACCGAGAAGATCTTCGGCATTCTGCTCGCGGCGCTCGCCGTCCAACTAGTGCTGGACGGCCTGGACAGCGTCGGCATCATCCACCTAGCCGGTCACTGACCGGCTCACCCCCCACGACCGGCCCGTCGCGGGAGCAGCGCTACGCGCGGACGTCCGGGCCGCCCCACCAACGGCAGAGGCTGAATCGTCACCCCATTCGGATGAAGCGTGGTTCTCGGCTGACGCCTAGCGTCGGGACATCGGAAGTCTCGGGCTGGTTCCCGGCACCGGGGTACGCCGTTTCCAGCCTTCATCCCAGCTAGCCAGCTGCCAGCAAATTCCCGCCCCGGCACTCATTTGAAAGCGAGAGTGGAGCGATGACGGTTCTGTGGATCATTCTGGGCGTCCTGTATCTAGCGTGCTGGATCTACTTCGGAATGAGTACGTTCCGCAAAGGGCATTACTGGCTGTTCTGGATCGGTTTCTTCTTCCCGTTCCTGTGGATCATCGGCGCATTGATCGGGCCGACGCCACGGGCCGCGGGGGCGGCATAAGCGACACTCGAGGTGCGGTCAGGCCGGGCGCCTGCCGAGTTGTCGCGCGGCATGGCCGTCAGTCCTTGCCGGGCAGCTGGTCGGCGATGCGCAGTGCTGTGGCGAGCGCCGGGAGGTTCTCGTCAAGCGCACGGCCACGGAGATCGGCGGCGCGCTGGAGGTGGTAGCGGACGGTGCGCTCAGACAGGTGCAACTGTCGCGCCGTTTCCGCGGCGCTGCAGCCGCTCTCAAGCCAGGCGCCGACCGTTTCACGCAGTCTGCCGGTGCGTCCGCCGGGCCCGGCTAGCTCCCCGAGTGCATGCGCGACGAGCTGCTCGGCGGCGGTCGGGCCGCCCCACACGAGGGCCTCCACGGCCACGTCCTGGTATCGGACCCTCCCAACGGGCCCGCGCAATGCGACCTCGAGGGCGAGCAGCGCCTGCTGGTGGCTCGCGATGAAGCCGGGGACCCCCATGGCCGACTGGCCGACGCCGACCCATCCACCGAGGCTGCTCAGGGCCTCGAGCTGCAGGCGGTCGCCGTCGCACCATGCCCAGCTCGTGTGCGGAACCGGGGCGGCGACGAGCACGGTACCGATGCTCGCCGCGCGCAGGATAACTCCGAGTCGCTCGGTGCCGGGACCGCTTGCCGCCACCGCGACGTGCGAGCGCGCCGCGCGGATCCCGAGGCGCGGCTCGTCGAACGGTCCGCCGGCGAGCACGGTGTGGATGGCGGCCAGGCGCGTCGCTTCGAGCGTCTCAGCGCGGCGGCGGGCTCCGGCGGCGTGGGCATTAGTCACATGGGGAATCAGCGCCTCAGAGTAGGAGGACATGAGGGCCAACCCCTCGGCGGTCTCCGTCGCGCTGTCTGCCCAGTCCTCGCTGCGGGCGACGAGCAGCTGCTGTAGGTGTGCGAGCGCGATGCGGTGCCCGGCCAACAGGTCGGGCAGTGGCACCCCGGTGCGGCCGGTGAGGTCGCCGGTCGCGTGGCTCCACGCGAGCTCTGCGTCGGCCATCTCCGGCCGCGGGTCGACCATCCACCCTGCGAGCGCCTGAATCAGCCCAGCCATCGCCCGCGCCACCTGTTGGACCTGCTCAGGCCGGTTGAACAGCTGCGGCGCGTCCACTTGCTGCGCGACGGCGTCCATCATGCTCGCGGCGAGGTCATCGGCATCGGCGAGCAGGAGTTCGGCCAGGCGCGTCCTCCACATCGGCATATGGTCGCCGGTTTGCCGGATTACGGCAAGTGACGCGTTCAGTTGTGCCGCTGTCCGCCATGTGCAGGTGGCGGGGCGTGCGCGAATCTGGCGGTCGTGGGCGATCCCGCCTTCACGGATGTCACGCAATGACGGGGCCTGGAATGTGCCGCAGCGGGCGATAGCGACACGGGTCAGCCAAACAAGGAGAGAGGGCATGAGAACAGTGCGAAACAGGCTGATCGGTCAGGGCCTGGTCCTGATCGTGGCGATCGTCGCGATACCGGCGTCCGCATCCGCGTATGTCCAGTCGACGGGCGCCGTTGTCAACTCTCGGTCGGGGGCCGTACGTGGGCTCGTGCGCGGCGCGTACCGCGTCTTTGAAGGCATCCCATACGCGGCGCCGCCCGTCGGACCGCTGCGCTGGCGTCCACCCGCGCCTGCCGCGCACTGGAAGGCGATACGGGACGCGACCCGGCCTGGCAGTCCCTGTGCGCAGGTGCCGCTGACGGTGCTCCCGGGCGGCAAGGCGATCCTCCCGGGCGCGTCAAATCTCACCGGCAGCACCTCGGAGGACTGTCTCTACCTGAACGTCTGGACCCACGCTCGCTCCACCCGCGCGCGGCCGGTGTTCGTCTGGTTCCACGGTGGGAACGACGTCTACGGCGCCGGGAGCGACTACGACGGCTCACGGCTCACCGTCGAGGGCGGGGTAGTCGTCGTGACGGTGAACTATCGCCTCGGCCCGCTCGGCTATCTCGCGCTTCCGGGCCTGTCGGCGCAGAGCCCCGATCACACCTCGGGCGACTACGGGCTGATGGATCAGGTGGCGGCACTGCGCTGGGTGCGGGCGAACATCGCGGCGTTCGGAGGCGACCCCAAGCAGGTGACGGTTGGGGGCCAGTCGGCCGGCGCCTGGGCGGGCTGCGACCTGATCGCGTCCCCGGCTGCGCGTGGCTTGTTCGAGCGCGCGATCCTCGAGAGCGGCACCTGCGCGGCGGGCGGCTCCGGGAGTAATGCGACGTCGCCGATTTTGACGCTGGGCGCGGGCGAGGCCGCTGGCCAGACGTTCGCCGCGTCGGTCGGCTGCAGCGATGCGGCGACGCAGCTGAGCTGCCTACGCGCGCTACCGGCTTCGAAGTTGATCTCGGGCGAGCTGGCCGCGACCTGGGGCGCGAACACAGGCCCTGCCGTACTCCCGATCTCGCCGGCGGCAGCGTGGGCGAAGGGCCGGATCAATCGCGTTCCCGTGCTGGTCGGCACCACCCATGACGAGTATCGCTTTCGCACATTCGTCAACGTCAACTTTCTCGGCGGCGGTCCGCTGATTGCGGCCACCTACGCAACGCGCATCCAGCAGGAGAATCCGGGCAGCGCCGGCGCGGTCCTTGGCAAATATCCGGCAACCGCCTACCCCTCGCCGGATCTTGCCTACGCCACGGAGAAGACCGACTCGCTGTACTCCTGCCCGGCCCACGCCGATGACCTGCTGTACTCGACTCGCGTCCCGGTCTACGCCTACGAGTTCGACGACCAGCACGCACCGCCGTTCTTCGCCGCTCCGAACAGCATTCCCCAGGGCGCATTCCACGCCTCTGAGGTCGATTACCTGTTTCCGTTTCACAATCTCGCGCCGCTGACCGCAAGCCAGCAGCAGCTCTCGAGCGTGATGGTGGGCTACTGGTCGCACTTCATCGCCTCAGGCAACCCGAACGCTCCCGGCCTGCCGTCCTGGCCGCGTTTCGGCAAGCCCACCGGCCGTGGCGGCGCATCGGGGACAAAGCTCATCCAGGAGCTGAAGCCCGGAGCCGTCAGGCCGTCCGGGTCGTTCGTCAATGACCACCAGTGCGGCTTCTGGCAGCAGCAACTCGGAATCCCGGTGCACTGAAGATTTCGCGATCGGATAACGACAGGAGAGTGATGTGATGAGCACAGACGTACATGAGGAAAGGCCGGATCCGGGGACGACGCCCGGGCAGCCGTCGAACGGAAGGATCTCCCGCCGTCAGGCCTTGGGCTCGGCGGTCGCCGGGGCCGCCGGCGTTGCCCTCGGACCGTTGGCGTCGCGGGCGGCGGCCGCGTCGCCGGCGCGGGGCCGCGGGCGGCGCCCGTCCGGTGCGACGGTTGACGTGCTCGTGGTTGGTGGTGGTATCTCCGGTCTGACCGCCGCCTATCGACTGCTCCGGCACTCGAATCTGTCAGTGCTTGTGCTCGAGGCGAACGACCGCGTCGGTGGTCGCACGGTCAACCTGCCGCTCCCGGGCAAGAACATCACCGAAGGGGGCGGCCAGTGGACCGGGCCCGGACAGGATCGGGTGCAGGCGCTCGCGCGCGAGCTCAAGATCGGGATGTTCGACACCTACGTCAAGGGCGAGTCGGTCTACGTCTACCGAGGTAACCGTCAACCCCACACCGGCACGCTCCCGCCCCTGGGTCCCGCGGCGCTGGCCGATGTCGTCTCGAACCTGACGCGGCTCGATCAGATGGCCAGCACCGTTCCGCTCGACGCGCCCTGGCAGGCACCGAACGCATTGGAGTGGGACTCGATGACGTTTGGTCAGTGGCTGGATGCCAACGTGGGCAACGCGGAGGCCAGATCGCTGTACACGCTCGTGTTTTCGATCATCAACGGTCAGGATCCGCACGCCACCTCGTTCTTGTTCGCGCTGTTCGTGATCCACTCGGGGGGCGGGATCGCCCGGCTGATCGGTACCTCGGGCGGCGCGCAGAACTCGCGCTTCGTCGGCGGCTCGCAGGAGATTTCGCTCCGTATGGCCCGCCGGCTGGGATCGCGCGTGATCCTCCAAGCACCGGTCGACCACATCGACCAGACCAGCGGGAAGCACGCGGTGGTGCGCAGCGGCACCCAGGAGTTCGCCGCCCGACGCGTGATCGTCGCGATGACCCCGCAGGACGCGAACCGCGTCCGTTACGCCCCGACGCTGACCACCCAACGCATCATGTTGCAGAAGGTATGGCCGATCGGCGGGGGCTGGAAGACATTCGCGGTCTACAAGGAGCCCTTTTGGCGCGCCCAGGGACTCAACGGGGGGGCGATCACCGATCTCCCGGCCGCGTTGTACACCTCCGACAATTCGCCGCAGGACGGCAGCCTGGGAGTGCTCCTGTCGTTCTTCGGGACCGCCAATCAGAAGTTCGAGTTCGGTGGATCACCACGGCAGCTGAACGATCTAGGGGCCAGGCGCAGCGCGGTACTCGACGCGTTCGCGACGATCTTCGGCAAGCAGGCACTACACCCGATCGATACCTAGAGAAGGACTGGATGCGGGAACCCTGGATCGCCGGATGCAAGGCCCCCGTACCCCCTGGGCTGCTCACGATGTACACGTCGGCGCTGTCCGATCCCGTCGGCCGGATCCATTGGGCCGGTACCGAGACCGCCCCGATCAACGTGGGAGCGATGGACGGGGGCGTACGTGCGGGCGAGCGAGCGGCGCGCGAAGTCGTCGCCGCCCTCGGCGGCAACCCGTCCTCGATCCCCGCGTGAGATGCGTAAGCGATAGCCAGATCCCGGCCCAATCATCCAGCGTGGACCAACCAGGAACACAATCGCCGACGGTGGAGCGCACGTGCCCAGCACGAGCGCACCTCTCCACGACACTCCCGATGAGCACCGGTACCCGACCTGACAACGAGCATCGATCGCCCGCCACCGTCGCGCCACGCCCTGCCTGACCCCGGCGAGGCGGTTCCCGGTCTCTCGTGGCCGATCGTCGGCATTTTCACCGCGGCGCTCATACTGTTCGCGGTCTCGAGCTGGGCCGCGATCGGCCATCACGCGCCACGGGCGTTGACGATCGCGTTGAACGCGGTGGCGATCTTCGTGATGTTCACCGTCCTGCACGACGCGGCGCACTACTCGATCAGCTCGAGGCGGTGGGTCAACGGCGTGTTCGGCCGCGCGGCGATGCTGTTCGTCTCGCCGCTGATCTCGTTCCCGGGCTGGGGGTTCATCCACATCGAGCACCACCGCCATACCAACGACGACGATCACGACCCTGACCATTTCGCCAGCCACGGCCGCTGGTGGCAACTACCGGTCCGGTTCGCCGCGATGGACGCGCCCTACCTAGCTTTCTACCTGCGAAACCGCAAGCGACGCCCCCGCCGCGAGCTGGCCGAAACCGGGGCGCTGATGGCAGTGTCGCTCGCGGTGGTCGCGACGACGGTGATCACCGGCAGCTTCTGGCTGCTGCTGGTCGTGTACCTGATCCCGGAGCGGGTCGCGCTGATCGTGCTCGCGTGGTGGTTTGACTGGCTGCCCCACCACGGACTGGAGGACACCCAGACCCAGAACCGCTACCGCGCGACCCGCAATCGCGTCGGGTTGGAGTGGCTGTTCACGCCGCTGATGCTCTCTCAGAACTACCACCTGGTGCATCACCTGCACCCGTCGATCCCGTTCTACCGGTACCTGAAGACGTGGCGGCGCAACGAGGCGGCCTACCTGGAACGCGACCCCGCGATCGCGACCGCGTTCGGGAAATCGCTGAATCCCGAGGAGTTCCGCCAGTGGAGGCAGCTGAACCGCAAGCTGCTGAAGGTGCTGCCGGTGCGGATGCCGACGGGCTCGAGCGCCCCCCACGCGGTGTTTCACCGGCTGCCGGTGGCATCCGTCGATCCGCTCACCGTCGACTCGACGCTGGTCACGTTTGCGGTCCCCGAAGGGCTGCGCGACGAGTTCCGGTTCGAGCCCGGTCAGCACGTGACCGTCAAGACCGACCTCGGCGGCGAAGGCGTCAGGCGCAACTACTCGATCTGCGCGCCCGCGACCCGGGCGATGCTGCGGATCGCGGTGAAGCACCTCCCCGGCGGCGCGTTCTCGACGTTCGTCTCCGAGCAGCTGAAGGCCGGCGACGTGCTAGAGGTGATGACCCCGACCGGACGGTTCGGCACCCCGCTCGAGCCCCTGAACAAGAAGCACTACGTCGCAATCGTCGCCGGCAGCGGAATCACCCCGATCCTCTCGATGCTGCAGACCACCTTGGAGATCGAGACCGAGAGCCGGTTCACGCTGATCTACGCCAACCGCACCAAGGACTCGACGATGTTCCGCTCCGAGCTTGACGCGCTCGAGTCGCGCTATTCGGACCGGCTCGAGATCCGCCACGTGCTCTCCCGCGACCCGCTCCACACTCCCGAGCTGTGCGGCCGCATCGACCGCGAAAAGCTCCAGCTATGGCTGAACGACGAGCTGGCGCCCGAGGCGGTGGGCGAGTGGTTCCTGTGCGGCCCCATCGAGCTGACCACGACCGTCCGCGAGACGCTGACCGAACACGGCGTCGACCCCGAGCACATCCACCTCGAGCTGTTCTTCGGCTACGGCACCGACGGCGCGCAGGGCGACCGGGAATACCCCGCATCGACGATCAGCTTCACCCTCTCCGGCCGTCAGCGGACAACCGAGCTCGTGCCGGGCGACTCGATCCTCGAAGCCGCGCTCCACGCTTGCCCCGACACGCCGTACGCGTGCATGGGCGGCGCCTGCGGCACCTGTCGAGCGAAGCTCCTCGAGGGCACCGTCGACATGGACCACAACTTCGCGCTTAGCCAAGCCGACCTCGACGCCGGCTACGTCCTCACCTGCCAATCACACCCCACCACCCGGACCGTCAACGTCAACTACGACGCCTGACCGCCCCAGTTTTCTCAACGAAAGGCAACCGTCGCATGCTCAGCGGACTTGAGAACCCAATCCACATACTGCTCATACTCGTCGTACTCCTGCTTGTGTTCGGCGCCAAGCGACTGCCCGAACTCGGGCGCGGGATCGGCAGCGGAATGCGCGGCTTCAAGGACGCCCTCACGACGCCTGAACCGCCAAACACCACGCTCGACACCGCGCAGCTGCCGCCCGAGCAGCAGCTCTAACAAGCGCACAAGTGCTCGGGCGCCGCTCCGCCGCGAACGCGACTGCGCCGATCGTCCAGCAGAAAGCGCGGAGATGGACCACGGACGGCCATGCGCGGAGCGACGAGGCAAATGCCTAGCGCATCTAGCGCTATATTTTGTAAAGTGCTCCGGAGTGTTCTACAGAGCGTTCTCCAGAGTTCGGTTCTTGACCCAGACCCCGTCCCGCGCCCGCCGCACAAGGGTTTTCGCCGCGTCCCCGAGACTGACTACCCGCCCTCCACGTTGTTACGTTCGGGTAGTCAGTCTCGGGGGCTGGTGTTCTGCTGGGCGGCGGGCGCGGGACGGGGAGCGATGGCCAAGCGACCGGACCAACGGCAGGCAATCGACTCAGGATCAGACTGGAAAGAAAGAGTCGACGTCAACGGCAATATGCAGTTCAAGACGGCGTCGGTGGAGTGAGCGAGGCGAGCTCTGCGACGGCCGAGCGGGGCAGTCGAAGGAGCAGGTGGCTCGGGGGAGGCTTGTGAGGCCGGGGGCGAGCTCGCTAATGGGCTTGTGGTGGCTAGCGGTGGTGGGCCGACGGCGGATGGGCGTGGCGGATCGCGATCGGGTGGGCGCCGGCGGCGGCCCACTCGCACGCGCAGCGACCGCGACCGAATCTTGTGTGTGTATAATATGCGCATGGCACGCGTGAACGTTTACTTGCCCGACGAGCTCGCGGCGCGAGCGCGAGAGGCCGGCCTCAACGTCTCGGGCGTCACGCAAGAAGCGCTCGAGGAGGCACTCGCGCTCAAAGACACCGACCGGTGGCTTCACCGACTCGAGCACCTGCCGCGCGCTCCGATCGCGCACGACCGGGTGATCGAGGCACTCGATGACGCCCGCGACGAGCTCGGCTCCTAGACCGGCTACCGATGCCGTCGTAGTGGACGCCTCGGCGCTCGTCGAGGCGCTCATCGGAACCGACATCGGCGTCAGGGTGCGCGAACGCATGCGAGGCCGCATCCTCCATGCCCCTGCCCACCTGGACGCCGAAGTGCTGTCGGCGCTCGGGCGCCTTCACCGCGCCGGCGAGCTTCCCAACAACACGGTGGCCGCGATGCTGAACGAGCTCGCGATCGCGCCCGTGCGCCGCCACCCGCTCGCGCCACTAGTAGCCGGGGCGTGGGAGCGCCGGGACCAGCTGCGGCTGGTCGACGCGCTCTATATCGAGCTCGCCAGCGAGCTCGGCTCGCTCGCGCTCTTGAGCACCGACGCGCGCCTGGCTCGAACCTCCCCACTGGTCGAGCTGGTCAGTCAATAGCGGCGAGGATTGCGCTAACACAGCATGCGCAGATTCAGCGTTGCGCGATGAGACCCGCGCAAATCAGCACCATGAGCGGAGGCCCAACATTCCTGGTCGCTCTCCGCCTCACGGCCACACACGTCCATCAGCCGGCCTGGCGCCGCCTCTCGCTAGGCACCTGCTCGTCTGCCAAGGAGTCGGCGAGCTCGCCGGCGAGCGCCGAGAGCTGTGCGAAGGCATCGGCAATCGGCTTGATGCTGTCGCCCTCGAGCGCGGCGCCGAGCTGCTTGACCGCGCGATCGAACTTGGCCCAAATGGCGGGCGGGCCCGGGCGGTCGCTGGCGGGCTGTACTTCGTAAGGGAATCTGAGCTTGCTCGCGCCGGGGCGCGGCTTCCACCTCACGTTGGCCAGATCCGCCAGCGTCAGCGCCCGGCTCTCCTCCTCGGCGGCATCGGCGAGGGTGCGCAGACGATCCGGGTAACTGTCGAGTCCGCGCAGCACAGCCGCCCAGCGGCCGTCAGCGTGGCGCATCTGGTCGATCGCTACGCGTGGAGGGACTAGCGCCCGGCTCAACGGAGTTCTCCAAGCAGCTGCGCGGAGCTCGCGAGATCCATCATCGCTTGCTCGGGTTGCTCGCTCCAATCCCTCGAAGTCGTGCTTGCTCTCGCGGCGCCGCGCGGGTGCCCGACGTCGGGCTGATCGGCGAGCATCTGCTTGAGGTCCGCCCGACGGACCATCCATTTGCGGCCGATCTTTTCCGCTGGCAGGCGTCCCTCACGCACCCAAAGCCTCACCGTCGACGGATTCATCCCTAGCGTGTCCGCGATCTCGGGAAGGGTTAGAAGCTCGTCGTCAACCATGTGCACATGTTAGCGCTAGTAGTGCTAGGATGCAGGTCGGGATGGCGGTCGCGGGAGACAGCCCCGCAGGGAAGCAGGCGCCAGTCGTCTTCCTCGCCGACGTGCGCAAACGTCGCGAGCGAGACGGTCTCGGTGCGAACATAGCCGAGCCGCCCGACATGGTGGGTCCATGACCGGGACGAGCAAGCGTCTTGCCTAGGCGATCTCGCGACCGTCCGATCGAAGCTGTGCCCCGTCGGCTCCTGACGCGCGCTGAAGCTGCAGCTTCCGTCGGGATGAGCATCGCTCATTTTGAGCGCTACGTTCAGCCATTCCTCCGCGTCGTCCCGTGTGGGCAACTCGTGCTCATCGAACCGGCATCGCTCGATCGGTGGGTGCATGAGCACGCCTGCCAGGCCAGCTAGGTTGCCGTGATGCGGTGCGCGGGTGACGACTTGGGAACGACCGGTATCGGCGCGATGATCGCCAAGCGAGAGTTGGTCTCCAACCGCCCCGCGTGAATCCAAAGGTTCGATGGCAGACGAATATCGGAAGACGCGCACCCCTGGCCTGTATGTCCGGCACAGCAGGAGCTGCCCTGCGTACGACGACGGTCGACGGCGCTGCCGTTGTGAGCCGTCCTACCGAATGCGACGGTGGATCCACGGTCAATCCCGGTGGAGTCGGGTGTTCAAGGATCGGGCCTCCGCGATCAGCTGGGATGGGCAGGAGTCGAAGGCCGCGAGGGCGGGCCGATCGGTGCGGCGAGAAGGTCCGACGTTCGGAGAGGTCGCCCGTGAGTGGTGGGCGCTTGTAGAAGCGGGCACGTACGCGCGTCGTCGCGGGCGGGCAAGAAAGCTGGCGGCTTCGACGATCGCCGACTACCGATTGGTTCTATTCGGCGCTCCGGAGAAGCCCGCGCAGCGCAAAGAGGGCCGCTCGCTTGTCCTAATCAGTCGATGCGGTCGGCGACCGATAGCTTCGCTGGACGACTCGTACTGGCAGTCGCTGATAGACGAACTGGTCCGCACTGGCAAGTCGCATTCGCGGGTCTCGACGTACCTCGCGGTCATCAGGCATATCTACGCATATGCGCGGCGGCCGAACCTCCGGCTCGTGCTGACCGATCCGACGCGGGAACTTGCAATGCCAGCCAATGACGGTAAGCCGCGCCAGCGCGTGGCAACCAAGGAGGAGGCCGCATTGCTGGTTGACGCCGTGCCGGCTGTTGAGTTCGCGAGCGCCCTGGCCTGGAACCAGGTCCTCGAGATACGCCGCTCGTCAGAGAGCAATGTGGCGCTGGCACGCCGTTTCGGGGTCAGCGACAGTCTGGTCGGAAAGGTTCGTCGCCGCGAGTTGTACAAGGCACGCGAGGGGTGCCGTGCTCAGGAGGCAAGCGATCGTGCCGGGTGGGCACTCGCCTTCTACACCGGCATGCGGCGGAGCGAGATCGGCAGGGCGCGGTGGCCTCATGTCTTCTGGGAGGCCGACGAGATCATGGTTGCGGGGTCCAAGACCGAGGCCGGTGAGGGGCGCCGGATTCCAATGGTGGGGCCGTTGAAGAAGCTGCTCCGTGAAGAATGGGTGCGGCAGGGACAGCCGCAGACGGGGCCGATAGTCACCCGGTCGGTATCCGCTGGAAAGTGGCAGGCTCGCGCAGACGCGGCCTGGCGGGAGGCGAATCTCAAGCGGATCACGCTGCACGAAGCGCGCCACACGTACGCGAGCTTTCTGATGGCGGCCGGTTACAACCTCAAGCAGATACAGGAATATCTCGGCCACGACGACCTCGCGACGACCGGCAGGTACATCAAGAACCTTCCGGTTCCGAGGGGCACGACCGAGCGCGAGAAGCTCGAGGCGTATCTCGAGAGCGAGATCGGGGACCTGTAGCCAAAAATGTGGACAGGAATATGGACAGGAATGTCAGCACCGTTGCGGTTTGTTGAGGTCCGTAGGGCACCGACCGTGCCACGCGTAATCACGCCGAACCCCTGCGGGCACGCACGATTCGGCGGCATCACAGCGATGCCGGAGGAGGGACTCGAACCCCCGACACGCGGATTATGATTCCGCTGCTCTAACCGACTGAGCTACTCCGGCGCGGGTCGTTGAAGGCTAGCCAGGGTACACGTCCCGAGGCCGAGCTCGGTCGAGCGGCCGATGAGACAGGTCTCAGTGGAGGCGAACGGTGATCGCCAGCGTCTTGCTGGCGGTATGCCCCAGCCTGTCGGTCACCGTCAGGGTGACCGAGTAGGTGCCGGCCGAGGAGTAGAGATGGCTCACGGTCCGACCTGAACCTGTGCTTCCGTCACCAAACGTCCACGCGTAGCCGGTGATCGTGGCGCCCGTGTCCGTCGATCCCGACGCGTTGAAGCTCACCGACCGCTTCACCGTCGGCGAGCTGGGTGAGAATGTGAACGAGGCCACCGGGTTCGACGACCCGCTGGCGACTGTCACGCTGTGGGTCGTGCTGCTGCTGTGGCCGAGGCTGTCGGTCACCGTCAGCCGCACCGTGTAGGTCCCGGCCGCGGAGTACGGGTGTGACGCGGTCACACCCGATCCTGTGCTTCCGTCACCAAACGTCCACGCGTAGCCGGTGATCGTGGCGCCCGTGTCCGTCGATCCTGACGCGTTGAAGCTCACCGACTGCCCCGCCGTGGGCGAGCTGGGTGAGAACGTGAACGAGGCGACCGGGGTCGACGACCCGCCGCCGCTCATCCGCTGTACGCAGCTCGACGTTGCGTTGCTCCACTCCTCCTGCAGCCAGTAGCTCCCGCTGGCGATGCTCTGGTTGTACTCCGAACCTGCTGAGCCGCCCAGCTGGCTGCCAAACGTCCAGGCGCACTTGTCGCCGATTTCGTTGCCGCTCGAGTCGAACCAGGCGCTGCCCAGCGGATCGGTTATGGCCTCGATGTTCTCGTGACTGGTCACGTTGAGTCCCGAGTCGGCACCTGCGTCCCCGTTGGGATATTCCCCACTCGAACATCCCGACACTCCCGCGTACGGCATCACCGCGTACAGGACGGCGGACGTGCCGTTCCCGATGTTGCTGTGGTAGGCGCAGTAGTCGAAGCGGGGCCCGCCAGACGAGCAGTCGGTTCCGGCGCTGCTGAAGCAGGTGGCTACGCCAGCCGGTGTGTAGATGAAGTAGAGCGTCGAGAGACCGGTGGGCAGGGCGTGCGTGCTGATCACATGGCTCAGCTCGGTCTGCAACTGAGCGTCGGTCAGGCAGGGAACGGACGCCGTGCACCCGGAGGCCGGATACGGGTCGGTATCGACGATCGACGGACCGGTGCTCGCCGAATACGCGATGTTGCCGCTCCCGTCGTAGTACTGGGTGGTCAACGCGTAGACGTTGGTGGTCGCGCCGCTGGCGCTCCCGACATTCGAGAAATAGCCGTTGACGATGCTCTTGTAGGTTGAGGAAGTCGAGTAGCCGCTCGGCTCCCAGTAGATCGCGTAGTTGGCGTCGGAGTGCATCACCGGACCGCCGTTGTAGAGCAGATTGTTGACTCCGGAACGGGGGACCGCTCGACTGGCACGCAGCGCGCTTCCAGCCGCAGTGTGGGCGGTCACGATCCCGCGGAAGTGACCGGGAGGCGCGGCGCTGGCTCCGGCCACGGCCGAGGCCGAGAGCACGATCGCCACCAGACCGGCAACAACCCCACGGCAAACTCTGCCCACAGAGGAGTATCGGCCGCTCCTGGAAATCCTTTAGCGCCTGTCTCAAACAGGGCGCGCACGGGCGCCCGCCGACGCTCAGCCGACCGGCTCGAGCTTCGGCCCGGCGGCCGCCTGTCGGTCGCGTTCCGCGAAGTACTCGGCGCCCTCGATGTTGACGTTCGGGACCAGCCGTCCGAGCCACCTCGGCATGTACCAGTTGAAGTCCCCGATCATTGTCATCAGCGCCGGGACGAGCAGGCAGCGCACCACCGTGGCGTCGAGGATCACCGCCACGGCCAATCCCACCCCGAACTGCTTGACGATCGGGTTGCCGTTGATCAGGAAGCTTCCGAACACGAACGCCATGATCGCCGCGGCCGCGGTGATCACCCGGGCGCTGGTGACGAGTCCTCCGACGACGGACTCCTTGTTGGACTGGCCGCTGTCGACGTGCTCCTTGATCTGCGTGACGAGGAACACCTCGTAGTCCATCGACAGCCCGAACAGGATCGCGAACATGAACAGCGGCACGTAGGAGACGATCGGGACAGATCCGGGAAGCCCCAGCACGCCGCTTCCCCAGCCGAACTGGAACAGCGCCGTGAGCACGCCGTAGGAGGCGCCGATCGAGAGAACGTTCATCACCGCCGCCTGCGCCGGAACCACCAGGGTCCGGAACGCCAGCACGAGCAGCAGGAAACTCAGCACGATCACGACTGCGATCTGTAGCGGGAGCTTCTGCGCGATCTCGTCCGCGAGGTCCACGAAGCCCGCCGTCGTGCCGCCGACGTAGGCGACCATGTTCGTGCCCTGCTCCGCCTTCGGGATCGCGTTCGCGCGAAGGGTCTTGACGAGGTCGGCGGTCTGATTCGCCGACGGCAGGTCCTTGGGCACGGCGCTGAAGTAGGCGGTCGTTCCCGCCTGGTCGAGCTGGATCGGGCTGACGGCGACGACGCCGGACGTAGAGGACACGTTCTTCTGGAGCGTGACCAGGCGCGGATCGGTGGCGCGAGGGTCGCCGCTCGAACTGGAGCTGGAGCTGCTGCTCGACTTCGACTGTGATCCCGACGATGTGCCGCTGGCCGGTTGCGCGGGCGATCCGAGCTTCACCGCGATCAGCAGCGGTCCGTTCGTGCCGGCGCCGAAGTACTCCGTGGTCAGGTTGTAGGCCTGGCGGATCGTCGTGGACTCCGACATCGCCGCGTTGTCCTGCTGGCCGAGGTTCAGCGACAGCAGCGGGATCGTCAGGGGGATCAGGATCAGCAGCGCCACCAGCCCGCTCCAGGCCGGGTGCTTGGCGATCTCGTTGGCCCACTTCGCCCACACGCCGGTCCTCGACCGCTCCTCGGAATACGGGGGACGGACGCGGAGCGAGTTGACGTGCGGCCCGAGCGCGCCGAGCACGGCGGGCAGCAGCGTCAACGCGGCCAGCACCGCGATCACCACCGAGATCGCGGCCATCTCTCCCATCGCCGTGACCTGCGGGATGTTCGCCACCAGCAGTGAGAGCAACGCAATCGTGACGGTGCTCCCCGCGAAGAACACGGCCCCGCCCGATGTCGCGACGGAGCGGGCGACAGACTCGTCGACCGGCAGGCCGTCGCTGATCCCGCGGAAGTGCCGCGTGACGATGAACAGTCCGTAGTCGATTCCCACACCGAGCCCGATCATCGTCGCGAGCGTCGGCGCGACCGACGGCACCGAGGTCACGTTGCTGAGCATCCGGATGATCGCCAGCGTGCACAGCACTCCGAGAATTGCGTTGACGATCGGCAGGAAGGTCGCCACGAGCGTCCCGAGCGTGAACGCGAGGATCACGATCGCCGCGACGATGCCGATCACCTCGCTCGACTCGGTCGCGGGCACCGACAGCTTGGTTCCAAGCTGACCGCCGGTGGCCGTCCGGAGGCCGGCCGCCTTCGCCGGCTTCGTGGCGGCATCCACGATCGCCTGGACCTGGGAAGTCGACAGCGAGCCGGGGCTCACCGACAGCCCAATCGTCATGTAGCCGGTGGATTTGTCCTTGCTCAGCGCATTCGCACCCTGCGGCGTCAACGGGTTGACGACCTGCGAGACGTGCGGCTGCTTGGCGGCGTCGGCGGCGCCCTCGTTGATCGCCTGGCTGTACTTGGAGTCGGTCAGCTGGCCCGACGGGGCATGGAAGATGATCGGGCTCGTGCCGTTGGCCGCCGCCGGGAACGATTTCTGCAGCGTCGAGACCGCGGCCTGGCTGTTCGTGCCCGGGAGCGACGAGCTGTCATTGGTGAGGTTGGCCATCGAGTGGGAGACCCCGACCAGCGCGATCACAGCCACGAGCCAGACCGCGATCACCACAAACCGGTGTCGAACGCACAGCTTCCCCAGCCGGTACAGCACCCCAGTCACACTCACCCTCCTCGGCGTTCGACTTGGCTACGCCCCGATGCCCCCACGCGAACGGGGCCGAGCATATCGCCCGCCCTCGACGGCGTCGAGGGCGACGCCGTGCATATGATCGGGCAATGCCCGATCTCGGTCCCGCGGTCAGCACGGTCGTCGAGCGCTGCCTCGCCGTCAACCCGGGCGAGCAGGTCTTGGTCGTCGCTGACGCCGGTACGCGCACGATCGGCGAGGCGCTCCGGGGCGCCGCGCGAACGGCCGGGGCGGATGCGGTGCTGGCGATCATGGACGAGCGCGAGATCGACGGGACCGAGCCGCCGCCCACGGTCGCCGCGGCGCTGGCCGCCTCGGACGTGTTCATCGCGCCAACGACGCGCTCGATCAGCCACACGGTCGCGCGCCGGCGCGCGAACGAGGCGGGGGCGCGCGGCGCGACGATGCCGGGCGTCACCGAGGACATGCTCGCGCGGATGATGGCCGGCGACTTCGACGAGATGGCCACTCGCTCCCAGCATGTGGCCGCGCTGCTGACCAACGCGGACCGCGCGCACGTGACCTGCCCGCGCGGCACCGACTTCACCCTCGACCTGAGCGGCCGCGCGGGCATATCCGACGACGGCATCCTGACCGCGCCCGGCATTTTCGGAAACCTCCCGTGCGGCGAGGGCTTTATCGCCCCGGCGAGCGGCGAGGGCAGGATTGCCGTCGCCGGGACGCTCGCGTCGGTCGGGATCGGCGACGAGCCCGCGACGCTCACCGTCACCGGCGGCCACCTGGCCGGCGCCGAAGGGGGGCTGGGCGCTCGCTTCCTCGAGCTGCTCCAGGCGCAGGGCGAGAAGGGCACCAACCTCGCCGAGCTCGGCGTCGGTACCAACGAGCGCGCGCGGCTGACCGGCCACGTGCTCGAGGACGAGAAGATCCTCGGCACCGTGCACGTTGCGTTCGGCGCCAGCGCGGGGATCGGCGGGACGGTGACGGTCCCGATCCACCTCGACGCGGTCGTGCTCGACGCGACGCTCGACGTCGACGGGCGGCGCGTGCTCGACGCCGGACGGTACGTGCTCGGCGAGCAGTGACGACGACGACGCTGCTTGCGATTCCGAACGTCTCGGAAGGGCGCGACCGAGCGCTGATCGACCAGCTGGCGCGCGCATTCGACGCGCGCCTGCTCGACGTGCACACCGACGCCGACCACCACCGCAGCGTGTTCACGCTCGCGGGCCGACCGGGCTCGCTTGCGCCCGCGGTGCTGGCCGGCGCGGCCGCGGCGGTCCGGATCATCGAGATCGGCGAGCACCGCGGCGAGCACCCACGGATCGGGGCAGTCGACATCGCCCCGATCGCGTACCTGGACGACGTGGATCGCGGTGCGGCGTGTGCCGAGGCGCTCGTCCTGGGCGACCTACTCGGCCACGAGCTCGGACTCCCCGTGCTCCTGTACGGCGAGCTCGCCGGCGGACGCACGCGCGCCGAACTGCGGGCGGGCGGACCCGACGCGCTCCGGGCGCGAATCGAGGGCGGCGAGCTGCGGCCCGACTTCGGCCCCCGGCGGCTGCATGCGACGGCCGGAGCGGTGCTGGTCGGCGCGCGGCCGCCGCTGGTCGCGTTCAACGTCGAACTGGCGCCGCCGGCGTCGCTCGCCGACGCCAAGGCGATCGCTGCGGCGATCCGGGAGGGCGGCCCGAGCGGGCTCGAGTCGGTGCGCGCGATCGGCGTGTGGCTCGCCGATCGCGGGCGCGCGCAGGTCTCGACGAACATCGAGGACCACCGTGCCACGCCGCCCCGCGCGGTTGTCGAAGCGATCGCCGCGCGCGGCGAGATCGCCGACGCCGAGCTCGTCGGACTCGCGCCGGAGGCGGCGCTCGCGGGGTTCCCGGACGACGTTCCGCTGCGCGGTCGGGCGACGATCGAGGACGCCATCCAGGGGTCGGGATAACACACTAAGCTCCTAACGACGATGGCCCAGACGAAGCGCAAGCGCCGCACCAAGCACCGGGGAACCGCTGCCGGGACGATCGAGTCGCGCGGGCGCACCGGCCGGCCGCCGACTCCCGACGAGCGCAAGCGCCAGAACCGAGTCGACGCCCGCGAGCGCCGCCTGAACAGGCCGCCGACGTGGAAGTCATCGATGCTGCGCGCGCTGCTCGCGGCGGCGCTCGTGTTCGCGTTCCTGCTCGTGACCGCGAAGGGCAAGAACAAGATCCCGGTTGCGCTCGCGTTCACCGCGGTCGCGCTGATCGTGTACATCCCCGCGGGGTACTACCTGGAGCTGTTCCTGTATCGGCGGCGGATGCGTAAGAAGGCCCAGGCCTCGGCCGCCGGGAAGGGCGGGCGCTAGCACCGATGCTCGACGTGCGGATGTTCACGGTCGGCCCGGTGCAGGAGAACAGCTTCATCGTCCGCGGGCAGGGCGCGCCGAACGCGGTGATCGTCGATCCGGGTGATGAGCCCGAGCGACTGCTCGGCGCGATCGACGCGCTCGGCATCGAGCGCGTCGAGGCGGTGCTGATCACCCACACCCACTTCGACCACGTCGGCGCGGTCGCCCCGGTGGCGCGCGCGACCGGTGCCCCGGTGTACTGCCCCGAGCTCGAGACGCGCGTGCTCGCGAACATCATGGACTTCGTGCCGTGGGAGGGGTTCGGGCCGTTCGAGAGCTACGACGCCGACCACACCGTCAAGGGCGGCGAGGCGCTCGAGCTCGCGGGAATGACGTTCGACGTGATCTTCACGCCGGGGCACAGCCCCGGCCACGTCACCTACTCGGTCAAGAACGAGGACGCGCTGTTCTCCGGCGACGTCCTGTTCGAGGGCTCGGTGGGCCGCGTCGACCTCCCCGGCGGAGACTGGCCGACGCTGCTGAGCTCGATCGAGACACTGCTCGAGGCGCACGGCCCGGACACGACCGTGTATCCAGGGCACATGGGGATCACGACGCTCGGCCGCGAGCGCGCCACGAACCCGTTCCTGCGCGAGCTCGCAGCCAACTGATGAAGATTCAGGCCCCGCGCGGCACGTTCGACGTGCTCCCGGAGGATGCTGCGCGGCGCGAGATCGTCGAGGGGCATGCGGAGCGGATCCTCGGAGCGGCCGGCTACGGACGGATCGAGACGCCGGCGTTCGAAGCCACGGAGCTGTTCGCGCGCGGCGTGGGGGAGGCGACCGACATCGTCCAGAAGGAGATGTACACGTTCCCCGACGGCGCGGGGCGCTCGCTGACGCTACGCCCCGAGGGGACCGCGCCGGTGTGTCGCGCGTACGTAGAGCACGGCATGCACAAGCAGCCGCAGCCCATCAAGCTGTGGTACCTGTCGAGCTTCTTCCGGGCCGAGGCGCCCCAGAAGGGCCGCTATCGCGAGTTCTGGCAGATCGGAGCCGAGGCGATCGGCTCGGCCCAGCCCGAGACGGACGCCGAGCTGATCGTGCTGCTCGCCGAGCTGCTCGAGACGGTCGGCGTGCGCGCGCAGCTGAAGCTCTCGAGCCTCGGCAAGCCCGAGACCCGGGCGGAGTACCGCGAAGAGCTTCAGCGCTACCTGCACGCGCATTCGGAGCGGCTGTCCGACGAGGTCAGGAGCCGGATCGACCTGAACCCCCTGCGCGCGTTCGACGCGATCGATCCCGGCACGCGCGAGGTGATGAGCGGGGCGCCTGTCCTGCTCGAGCGGCTCGACGGCGAGGACGCCGAGCACTTCGCGAAGGTGCGGCGGCTGCTCGACCGAGCGGGGATCTCCTACGAGATCGAGCCGGCGCTGGTCCGCGGCCTCGACTACTACACGCGCACGCTGTTCGAGTTCTCGAGCGACGCGCTCGGGGCCCAGTCCGGGGTTGCGGGTGGCGGGCGCTACGACCGGCTGATCGAGCAGCTCGACGGGCCACCCACGGCGGCGTGCGGCTGGGCGGCCGGGGTCGAGCGGATGCTGATGGCCGCCGGCGAGCTACCGATCGCGCCGAGCATCACCGACCTGTACGTCGCAATCGCCAAGCCAGATGGGGCGGGGGAGGCGTTTCGGCTCGCTAGGGACGCCCGCCGGGCTGGCCTGGCCGCGCAGCTCGAGCTCGGCGGCCGGGCTTTGAAACGCCAGCTCGCCCACGCCGACCGGATCGGGGCGAGGTACGTGGCGATCGTCGGCGACGAGGAGACGACCAGCCTCAAGGAAATGGACTCCGGCGAGCAGCGCGAGCTCGCACCCGGGGACGTGATTCCAACGATCCTGAGGGGAAGCCGACTGACGTGAAGCACGCGCCGCGCCCGAACCGCTATCGCGACGCCTGGTGCGGGCTCGTGACCGCCGAGCGCGCGGGAACCCAGGCGCGCGTGGCGGGCTGGGTGCACCGTCGACGTGACCACGGGGGCCTGATCTTCATCGACCTGCGAGACCGCTCGGGAGTCGTGCAGCTCGTGTTCCATCCGGACACCGCCCCTGAGGCGCACCGCCGGGCGCATCGGCTCCGGTCCGAGGACGTGATCTCGGTCGCCGGCACGGTCGCGCGCCGCGCTCCCGAGAACGTCAACCCCAACATCCCCACCGGCGAGGTGGAGCTGAGCGCCGCGGACCTCGAGCTGCTCGCCGACGCCGAGACGCCCCCGTTCCCGCTCGATGACGGCGATGCGGTCGACGAGGCGCTGCGGCTCAGGTACCGCTCACTCGACCTCCGCCGGGCCGAGATGCAGGAGGCGCTCGCGCTCCGGCACCGTGCGATCACGACGATGCGGGAAATCCTCAACGACCGGGATTTCCTGGAGATCGAGACGCCCGACCTGACCCGCTCGACCCCCGAGGGCGCTCGCGACTATCTCGTCCCGGCGCGGATCCAGCCGGGCGCGTTCTACGCGCTCCCGCAGTCACCGCAGCTGTTTAAGCAGCTGTTGATGATCGGCGGCTTCGAGCGCTACTACCAGATCGCCCGCTGCTTCCGCGACGAGGACACGCGCGCGGATCGCCAGCCGGAGTTCACCCAGCTCGACCTCGAGATGTCGTTCGTCGAGGAGGACGACGTGATCGACTGCCTGGAGGCCGTGATGGGGGCCGTGTTCGAGCGCGCCGGGTTCGAGGTGGCGCCGCCGCCATGGCCACGGATGACGTTCGCCGAGGCGGTCTCCCGGTACGGCTCCGACCGTCCCGACACGCGCTTCGGCCTCGAGCTTCACGACCTGGGGGAGGCGCTGTCGCGAACCGACTTCAAGGTGTTCGCGGGCGCGATCGCTTCGGGCGGCGTGGTGCGTGGGATCAACGCCGGCCCGCGCGAGCTGCCGCGCTCCGAGCTCGACGCGCTCACCGAGCTAGCCAAGCAGCACGGCGCGAAGGGGCTGGTGTGGGCGTTCGTCCAGGACAGCGAGGAGGCGTGGCGCTCGCCTGTCGCGAAGTTCCTGGCTCCCGACGAGCTCGCCGCGATCAACGCGCGGCTCGAGGCGAAGCCCGGTGACCTGCTGCTGATCGTCGCCGACGAGACGACCACCGCCGGTCAGGCGCTGAGCGCGCTGCGGCTCGAGATCGCGCGGCGCTTTGACCTGATCGACCGCGCCCGCCACGACATCCTGTGGGTTGTCGAGTTCCCGGCCTTCTTCTGGGACGCCGAGCAGCAGCGCTGGGACTCGCCGCACCATCCGTTCACCGCCCCGACCGGCGACCTGAACGACCCCGGGAGCTGCGGGTCGCGCGCCTATGACCTCGTCCTCGACGGCGCCGAGATCGGCGGGGGTTCGATCCGTATCCACCGCCGCGAGGTCCAGGAACGAGTCTTCGAGCTGCTGGGGATCGGTTCCGAAGAGGCACAGGCACGGTTCGGGTTTCTGCTCGAGGCGCTCAAGTACGGTGCGCCCCCGCACGGCGGGATCGCGATGGGGATCGACAGGATCGTCGCCGCGCTCGGAGGACGCAGCACGATCCGCGACGTGATCGCGTTCCCAAAGGCCGCCAGCGGTGTGGACCCGCTGACTGGAGCGCCCGCCCCGGTCGAGCCGGCGCAGCTGCGCGAGCTGGGCCTGCGCACGCTGTAGCCGGGCGTCTGCCCCGCGGCGCAGGTCCTCAACAAAGGCCGGGGCAGTGCCGATACGACGGTGATGCCGCATATATCCAGGCCATTGATCGCGCTGCTCGCCGCGACGGTGCTGCTGCTCGTGCTGTGGGTCGTGGCGCTCAAGCCCGGCGGCAGCGGCGGCGGCTCCAGCTCTGGGCAGGGCCTTGGTCGGTACCAGAGCGCCGTGAACGCGGCACATCAGGCCGTCCAGACGGGGAGCGCGGACGCCGGACGCGCGGCTGCCGCGGACCCGGCCGCATCCACGGCGACCGCCGCGCAGCCGGCGCCCACGACGCACGACCCGGCGGCACCCGCGACCACCGCATCCGCGACAGCGGTCACGTCGAAGCACGTGTCGATCCCGACCAAGCACCACGCGAGCGGCGCGCAGGCCGCCGGGCGGTTCGCGGCCGTCCAGCGGGCGCTCGCCACGCGCAAGGTGCTCGCGCTGCTGTTCTACAACCCGTCGGGCGCCGACGACCGCGCGCTGCGCCAGGAGCTCGGCACCGTTCCGACCCACGGCGGGAGGGTCTTCAGGGCGGCGGTCCCGCTCAACGAGATGCAGAGCTACCTGCCGATCACCAACCGCGTGCCGGTCAACGTCTCGCCGACGCTGGTGCTCGTCGCTCCCGGCGGCCAGGTCGACGAGATCGTCGGCTTCGCCGATCCGTTCGAGATCTCCACGCGCGTCGACGACGCGCTCGCGCTCCGCCGGTAGCCGGCGCGGCGAAGCGGCGGCGCCGCCCGCCGCTTCTATCCTCGCGGACGTGGACACGGTCGCGTTCGAGCACCATCTGACCTCCCCGCAGGGTCGCGGGCGGCTCCCGCCCGAGGGCTTCGCCGCTACCGCGGGGGGCTACGCGTGCTGCGACGAGATCCGGATCTCGGTCGCGGTCGCCGGCGACCGCGTCACCGAGGCGGGCTTCGAGGCCGGTGGCTGCGGCGCCGCGACCGCGGCCGGCAGCGCTGCGGTCTCCCTCGCCCGCGGGCGCGGGGTGCTCGAGGTGGCCGCGATCGGCGCCGAGGGGATCTCTGCGGAACTGGGTGGGCTGAGCGCGGCCAAGCGCCACGCCGCCGAGCTCGCCGCCGACGCTCTGGCTCGCGCGCTCGGGATGGCCACGCGCGCTCGCGCCGCGCTCGCGCGTCCCCTGGCCGGGCGCACGCTGGTGGCGGTCAGTGGCGGCGTCGACAGCGCCGTCGCGGCGATGCTGGCGAGCCGCGAGGGCGAGATCGTCGCGGTCACGCTCGAGCTGTGGTCGGACCCTGAGAACGACGGCGAGCGGAGCTGCTGCTCGGCTACGGCCGTCGCCCAGGCGCGTGCGCTCGCGCACTCGATGGGGCTCGCGCACTTGACGATCGATCTGCGCGACGAGTTCCGCGCCGGAGTGGTCGAGCCGTTCGTGGCCGGATACGCGGCCGGGGAGACGCCGAACCCGTGCGTCGGATGCAACGGTCACGTGCGGCTGGACGCGATGCTCGCGCTCGCCGACCGGCTCGGCTGCGACGCCCTCGCGACCGGTCACTACGCCCGCGTCGCCGAGTCCGACCATGAGCGCGGCCCGGTGCTGCGTGTGGCGACCGACCGCGCCAAGGACCAGACGTACATGCTCGCTGCGCTCGCGCCGGAGTCGCTGGCGCGGATGCGGTTTCCGCTCGGCGAGCTGTGCAAGCCGGAGGTGCGCCGGCTCGCCGCCGGGGCCGGGCTCCCGGTCGCGAGCAAAGTCGACTCCCAGGATCTCTGCTTCCTGGCGGGGACCGACCGTGCCCGCTTCTTGGCTCGCCACGGCTGGGTCGGCGCCCGGCCAGGAGATCTTGTCGACGTCTCCGGCCACGTGCTGGGACGCCACCGCGGACAGCATCTGTTCACGGTAGGCCAGCGGCGCGGGCTCGGGGTCTCGGGCGAGCAGCCGCTGTACGTGCTAGAAAGGGACGCGCTCGCCAACCGCGTGGTCGTCGGAACGCGAGCCGAGCTTTCAGAGACGCGGGTCTCGCTCCGGTCAGCCACGCTCCGCCGCGACGGCTCGAGGGTCGATCGCGTCAAGCTTCGCTACCGCGCGAAGCCGCTGCGCGCGCGAGTGGTGGGCGGCGCCGGCGCCGGCCGCCACCGGCGCCTCGAGCTCGAGCTCGAGGAGGCCGCGGACGCCGTCGCCCCCGGGCAGCTCGCGTGTCTGATGGACGGCGAGCTGGTCGTCGGCTACGGGACGATCGCCAGCGCTACTTGAGCTTCGTGTGGTTGCTGTCGACCGCGAAGTTCGCGTTCCTGACGAGCATCAGCGCGTACGCCGGCCAGTACTGGCCGGTCTGAGGCCCGCCGGGCAACTCGCCCGGCCCGTTGCACTGGCCGCCGGACTCGCCGGGGTTCGTGGTCCACGCGAACATGTCGACCTTCGAGTAGCCCGTGCGAGTCGTCGGGCTTGGCCCGAGGCCGCGGCCGACCGGGTTGCAGAGCACCTCGTTACCGGCCTTGACGCGGTTCTGCGGGATCAGCGGCCCGCGGCCGTTGTCGCCGGTGTTGACGACGAAGTGCTTGCCGCCGGTCATCGACGAGATCTGACTTCCGAACTGGATCTCGTGCGAGGTCCAGTCGTAGTGGGTCGAGTTCACAAAGAACCCCTGGATCTTCGAGATCCCAACCGCGTTCAAGTACCCGGCCACTTTCTTCGCCGGGACCGCGTCGGCGGCGCCCGCATCGAGATAGATGACGAGGTGCGGGCAGTTGGCGGTCAGCGTGTTGATCGCGTAGCGCAGCTCGTTGACGCGGGTCTGCTGGCCGACGCTGTTGAGGGCCGGCATCGTGATGATCGCATCCATCTCGAGGAACAACACAGCCTTGTAGGAGCCGACCCCCTGTGCGAAGCCGTTGACGAAGCTCTGGTACGCGGCCACCTGCGCCGGCGTATCACCGTTCCCGCGTGCGCCGTGCACCAGTGCGTAAGTGGAGAGCAGTGGGATCGCTCCCGGCGAGGTGACCGCGGCTCGGGTTAGGTACCGCGACACCGCGATCGCAATGTTGCCCACATACGGCGACTTGTAGCTGAACGGCCCGAACCGCGACGTTCCTGGCTTGCTGGCGATCACATTCAGCTCCGGGAACTGCTTGGCGGCGTCCGCCGCCGCGCTCTGCGGATCGACGAACAGCTGCGCGCCGCCGACCGGATTGCCGCCGGTCGGGGTTACCGGCAGCCCCAGTGGGTTGCCGGGCTCCGCCGGGGGCGGAGGGTCATCCTCGAGGATCGTGACGGGCGCGCTCGACACCCGTCCGAGGCCGATCGGCGAGGCGCCGTACAGCGACACGAGGAATGTCTTGGGTGCAGTGGCGACACCGTGGTCGGCGATCGGGACCGAGAAGCTCGAGCTCGTCTGGCCCGGCTGGAAAACGAGCTCGTGGTTCGCGCTCTGCACCCACGTGAAGTCGTCCGAGGTCGCCGTGCAGATGATGCCGCCGCAATCGAACGGCGCGTTTGTCGCCGGGTTGAACCCGTTCCCCGAGACCTGATAGCGAACCTGGGCACCGACCACCGACTCGATCGGGTCGCGAGTGACGGTGATCACCGCGCTGCCCGCGTTCTCGTGGACCTGGATCGCGCCCGGCGGAACCTGAATCTGAAAGCCGAGCGGGTCGACGGCGGCGGCCCGCGCGCTTGCGCAACCGAGCAGCGAGACGAGCAGGCACGCGACTGCGAGCGCCAGCCGCCGTCCAGATTCGGAGCGTCGTGTTGGCGAGTGGGTTCCGGGCATTCGACGCGGGCCTCCCAGGCTCGCTGCGTATCGGATCGGCCCCGCTGCGGCGATCGGTTAGGAATGCCGGGCGCGCCTAGACTCATGTCCGATGACCTCCGACGAGATCAGGCGCACGTATCTCGAGTTCTTCGTCGCACGCGACCACAAGCGCCTTCCGTCGGCGCCGCTGATCCCCGCCGAGTTCGACCCCTCGGCGCTGTTCACGGTCGCCGGGATGCATCCGCTGAAGCCGTACTTCCTCGGCATCGAGCGGCCGCCGCATCCGCGGGTGACGAGCTGCCAGAAGACGTTCCGCACCGTCGACATCGAGATCATCGGCACCACCGCGCGGCACCTCACGTTCTTCGAGATGCTCGGGAACTTCTCGTTCGGCGACTACTTCAAGCGGGAGGCGGCGCGGTTCGCGTGGGACCTCTCAACCGACGGGTTCGGCTTCAAGCCCGAGGACATCTGGATCACGGTGTTTGCGGGCGACGACGAGCTCGGGCAGGGTCCCGACGAGGAGGCGGTCGAGGCGTGGCTCGAGATCGGCGTCCCGCGCGAGCGGATCATCGAGTGCCCGCGCTCTGAGAACTTCTGGCAGGCGGGCCCGACGGGCCCCTGCGGGCCGTGCTCGGAGCTGTACCTCGATCGCGGGCTCGAGTTCGGCAAGCCCGACGATCTCCCCGGTGGCGAGAACGAGCGGTTCCTCGAGTACTGGAACCTCGTGTTCATGCAGTACGACCAGAATCCCGTTAACACGCTCACGCCGCTCCCGGCCAAGAACATCGACACCGGGCTGGGGCTCAACCGGCTGGCGGTGATCCTCCAGGACGTGCCCTCGGTGTTCGACACCGACCAGTTCAAGCCGCTGATCGAGTTCGGCGAGCAGCTGTCGGGCCGCGGCTACGGCGAGCAGTACGAGACCGACCGGTCGCTGAGGATCCTCGCCGACCACGGCCGCGCGATGACCTTCCTGGTCGCCGACGGGGTCGTTCCGTCCAACGAGGACCGTGGCTACGTGCTGCGCCGGCTGATGCGCAGGGCGATCCAGCAGGGCAGGTCGCTCGGCCTCGAGCGCGGGTTCCTCGGGCGCTATGCCGACCTCGTGATCGAGCTGATGGGGGCCGAGTACGACGAGCTGCACGAACACAGGGAAACCGTCCATAAGTGGCTCGATGCAGAAGAGGAGGGATTCGGGCGCACGCTCGAGCAGGGCAGCAGGCTGCTCGACGAGCTGATCGCGCGCGCGAAAGACACGGGCGCGGAGGGCGTCGCCTCGCAGGACGCGTTCATGCTCCACGACACGTACGGATTCCCGATCGAGATGACGATCGAGCTCGTCGCCGAGCACGGGCTCGGCGTCGACGAGCAGGGCTTCGAGGCGTTGATGAACGAACAGCGCCAGCGTGCGCGGCAGTCCGCGGGCCGCGGCCGCGCCGGCCAAGAGCTGCGCGAGCGCGCGCTCGCGCTGTCGGGCCAGGCGGGCTTCGAGACGGATTTCGTCGGCTATCAGACGACCGAGAGCGAGACGTCGGTCGGCGCGGTGGACTCTGAGCGCGAGCGTGCGAGCGGACGCGTGCTCGTAAAGCTCGTCGAGTCGCCGTTCTACCCGACCGGCGGCGGGCAGGTCGCCGACTCGGGCTACGTCGAATGCGTCGACGGGGACTGCCGAGCGCGCGTCAACGACGTGCTGCGGCTCGGCAACGATCAGGTCGTCGCGTTGGTGCCCGAGCGCGGGACGATCGAGTCCGGCGAGCGGGTCCGCGCGATCGTCGATCGGATCGCCCGGCATGCGACCGAGTGCAATCACACCGCGACCCACCTGCTGCACGCGGCGCTGCGCAGACGGCTGGGCACGCACGTCCGGCAGGCCGGCTCCTATGTCGGCCCCGACAAGCTCCGGTTCGACTTCACCCACGGCAAGGGGCTCTCCGATCAGGAGCTCCGCGACGTCGAGGACACGGTCAACGCGTGGGTGCTCGAGGACCAGCCCGTGCGCGCGCTGACGACGACGATCGAAGAGGCGCGGCGGCTCGGAGCGATGGCGCTGTTCGGAGAGAAGTACGGCGACGTGGTGCGAATGGTCGAGGTCGGCGACGGCTCGTTCTCGCGCGAGCTGTGCGGCGGCACCCACGTCCGCTTCACGGCCGAGATCGGCCTGTGCAAGATCGTCAGCGAGACCTCGAGTGCCGCGAACGTGCGTCGAATCGAGGCGCTCACAGGTCCCGAGGCCGTCGGGCTGGTGCGCCGGCATGACCTGGCGCTCGGGCTCGCTGCCCGCGAGCTCCGGGTCCAGCCCGAGCAGGTGCCCGAGCAGGTCGCGCAACTGCGCGCGCATGTGCGGGAGCTCGAGCGAGGCGGCTCAGGTGCTCCTGACGGGTCCGCGGTCGACATCGACCGGCTGGCGTCGGCGGCAGTCGATGTCGACGGCGCGCGCGTGCTCGTCAGTGACGTACCCGGCGCCGACGGCAAGGCGCTGCTGCCGACCGTCGACCGGCTGAAGGGCAAGCTCGGGGACGCCGCGATCGTGCTCGGCGCGACCGGCGGCGACCGGGTCGACCTGGTCGTGAGCGTCGCTCCGGCGCTCGTCGAGCGGGGCCTGCACGCCAATGAGATCGTGAGCGCCGCCGCCAAGGTCGTCGGCGGCGGCGGAGGTGGCCGGGACACGATGGCTCGGGCCGGCGGCCGCGATGTCGACAAGCTTCCCGAGGCGATGCGGGTCGCCCGCGAGAAGATCGAGTCGGTCCTTTCTCGATAGCTTGATGCGGGTGCTGGCGCTCGACTACGGCAGCGCTAGGTGCGGTTGCGCGGTGAGCGACCCGACCGGCGTGCTGGCGACACCGATCGAGCCCGTCGTCAACCCGGGGTCGAAGCGGGGGCTCGCGCGCCTGCGCACGCTGGTCAAGGAGCTCGGCGCGGAGCGGGTGGTGGTCGGGCTGCCGGTGTCGCTGTCCGCGGCCGATACCGCCCAGACCCAGGAAACGCGGGCGTTCGCCGACCGCCTGGCGCGCGAGCTCACGGTCCCGGTCGAGCTTTACGACGAGCGTTTCACGACACGGCAGGCCGAGCGGACCGGGGGCCGGGCAAGCGAGGACTCGCGGGCGGCGGCGCATCTGCTCGAAGGCTGGCTGGCACGTGGCTGACGGCGAGCGCACCGCCGAGGAACGCGAGGCGGCGCGGCTCGAGCGCGAGCGCCGGCGGGCCGCGCAGGCCGGGCATCACGGGGATGTGGATGGGCCCCCGAACGATGGCGATCCGGTTCTCCATGGCTTAACCCCAGCGCCATCGTTCGAGGAGGAGACCCCGGCGCCATCGTTCGAGGAGGAGACCCCGGCGCCATCGTTCGAGGAGGAGACCCCAGCGCCATCGTTCGAGGAGGAGACCCCGGCGCCATCGTTCGAGGAGTCGGACGAGCCGCATGACGACGGGAACGAGCTAGCGTCCGGGACTCGCCGCGTCGGCTGGCGCGAGCGCACGGACGCCTCGCGCGCGCACACGGACGCGTCGGGCGGCGAGCGACGCGGGCGCACCCATTCGCGCCGAGCGAGGATCCTCGTGGTGCTCGCGCTGGTGGTCGGGGTGGCTCTGATCTGGTTCCTGGTCGAGCTGTTTCAGCCGTTCCACGGCTCAGGTCACGGCAGCGTGACGGTCACGATCCCCGCCCACTCGAGCTCGAGCGAGGTCGGCGACATCCTCGAGCGCGACGGTGTGATCTCCTCGAGCTTCTTCTTCGAGATCCGCGCGTTGCTGTCGGGCGACAAGGGCAAGCTCCGCTCCGGCACCTACCACCTCAGGCAGGACATGAGCTACGGCGCCGCGCTCAAAGTGCTGACGACGCCGCCGCCGGCCGTCAAGACGACCGGCGTGACGATCATTCCGGGCAGCACGCGCGCTCAGGTCAGCGCACGACTGCATCAGGAGCGAGTGCACGGGAGCTATCTGGCCGCGACCCGCCACTCGCCGCTGCTCAACCCGGCGCGGTACGGCGCCCCACGCAGTACCCCGACGCTGGAGGGGTTCATGTTCCCCGACACCTACCAGCTGCGGGTCCCGGTCAGCGTGTCGGCACTGGTGGCCGATCAGCTGAGCGCGTTCAAGAAGCAGTTCGCAACGGTCGGGATGGGCTTTGCCCAAAGCAAGCATCTGACCCCCTACGACGTGTTGATCATCGCCTCGATCATCGAGAAGGAGGCGGCGACGGCACACGACCGCCCGCTGGTCGCGTCGGTCATCTACAACCGCCTGCGCGACCACATCCCGCTCGGGATGGACTCCACGACCCGCTACGAGTTCAACGACTACACGACGCCGCTGACCGCCGCCCAGCTGTCGGCGCGGTCGCCGTACAACACCCGGCTGAATACAGGGCTTCCGCCGACCCCGATCAGCAATCCGGGCATCGCCGCGATCCGGGCCGCGGCGGCCCCGGCGCGCACCAACTACCTGTACTTCGTCGTCAAGCCGTGCGGCAACGGCGAGAGCGTGTTCGAGTCCAGCTACACGAAGTTCCTGCAGGACTCGGCGCACTACCAGGCGGCGCGGGCGCAGCGCGGGGGGCGCTCGCCGGTGAACTGCTGAGCGCGGTGGCCGACCGCACCCGCCTCGGCGTGCTCGGCTGGCCGGTGGCGCACAGCCGCTCGCCACAGATCCAGAACGCGGCGCTCGCGGCGGCCGGTCTGGAGCACTGGCGCTACCAGCTGCTGCCGGTTCCCCCCGGGCTGTTCGACGAGACCGTCCGAGCGCTGCCCGCGGCCGGGTTCCGCGGCGCCAACGTGACGATCCCCCACAAGCAGGCGGCGCTCGCGCTCGCCGACGCGTCGACCGAGACCGCCCGCGCGATCGGCGCCGCGAACACGCTGACGTTCGAGGACGACGGCGCGATCGTGGCCGACAACACGGACGCGCCCGCGCTGATCGACGCGCTCCCGTTCCCGATCGCCGGCAGGACCGCGCTGGTGCTCGGCGCCGGCGGGAGCGCCCGGGCGGCGCTGTGGGCGCTGCTGGCGGCAGGGGCCGAGGAGGTCAGGGTGTGGAGCCGGCGCCCGGAAGCGGCCCGCGCGCTCACCGGCGAGCTCGGCGGAGCGCCCGTCGGGACGGCGGCGCCCGCCGATCTGCTGGTGAACTGCACACCGGTCGGGATGCACCGCGATCCGTCAGCCTTCAAGCAGTTCCCGTTCGACGCCGATGAGATCTTGATGTATGCATGCGTCGCTGACTTCGTGTACTCGGAAGTCGCCACATCACTGGTTGAGGCCGCCGCAGCGCGGGGAGTGCCGGTCGTCGATGGGCTCGATCTGCTCGTCGGCCAGGGAGCGCTGAGCTTCGAGCGCTTCACCGGACGGCCGGCGCCGATCGACGCGATGCGCGACGCGGCGCGCAGCGCAGCCCGATGAGCGACTGGCCCCCGCATCTGCAGCCGGTCGGTCAGGGCTCGGCCGGGTCGCCGGCCGGCGCCGATGCGGCGGCCGAGCACGCCGCGGATTGGGACGGCGTCACGGCCCCCACCCGACGCGGCGGCTCGAGCCGATTCCTCACCGACGTGCTGATCGAGCTCGGATACTGCGACCGCGAACGAGTCGAGCAGGCGATCGCCGAGGGCCGCGCCGCCGGCACCCCCCCCGAGCGCGTGCTGCTTGACCAGCACTCGATCACGCAACAACAGCTCTCCCGCGCGATCGCCGAGCGCTACGGGCTGGACCACCTCGACCTCGGGGTCTTCAAGGTGGACAAGGCGGCGGTCAATCTGCTCACGGCGTCGGCGGCGAAGCGCTACAACGCGGTCCCGGTCGCGTACGCCGACGAGCGCACGCTGGTGCTCGCGATGGCCGACCCGGCGAACGTGCTGGCGGCCGACGACATCGCGCTGATGACCCACCTCGAGGTCAAGGCGGCGGTCGCCTCGGCAGAGGACATCGCGAACCTGATCTCGCGGATGAACCGGTTCGAGGAAGCCGTCCAGGAGGCCGTCGAGGAGGGGGAGGAGGAGGCCGGCACGCTCGAGGTCATCGACCTCCGCGAGTCGGCCGACGACGCCCCGGTGATCAAGCTCGTGCACTCGATCATCGCCGAGGCGGCCGAGCGCGGCGCGTCGGACATCCACTTCGAGCCGCAATCCGACCCGAGCGGGCGCACGATGGCCGCACTGCGCGTCCGGATGCGCGTCGATGGCGTGCTGACGGACGAGATGTCGGTGCCGAGAAGGATGGTCCCGGGCGTCGTCTCCCGGATCAAGATCATGAGCGACCTCGACATCTCCGAGCGGCGCGTCCCGCAAGACGGCCGGGTCGGGCTGACGGTCGAGGGCCGACACGTCGACGTCCGTGTGGTGACGCTCCCGAGCGTCCACGGCGAGTCGGTCGTGCTGCGGATCCTCGACAAGGACAACATCGATCTCGACCTCAGAAAGCTGGGGATTCAGGAGCTCGAACTCGAGCGGTTCCGCAGGGCGTTCGGCCGCGCGCACGGAGCGGTCCTGGTCACCGGACCGACCGGCTCCGGTAAGTCGACGACGCTGTACGCCGCGCTCACCGAGCTGAACAGCCCCGACAAGGGGATCATCACGATCGAGGACCCGGTCGAGTACCAGCTCGAGGGGATCACCCAGATCCAGATCAACCCGAAGGCGGGGCTGACGTTCGCGAACGGGCTCCGGTCGATGATGCGAGCCGACCCCGACGTGTTGATGGTCGGCGAGATCCGCGACCGCGAGACGGCCCAGATCGCGGTGGAAGGGGCGCTAACCGGGCACATGGTGCTCTCGACGCTCCACACCAACGACGCCCCGTCGGCGATCACGCGCCTGATCGAGATGGGGATCGAGCCGTTCCTGGTCGCCTCGGCGCTCGACGGGGTCGTCGCCCAGCGCCTCGCGCGGACGCTGTGCAAGCACTGCAAGCGGCGCACGATCGTGCCGGCGGAGGTCGTGCGCGACCACGGATTCGGCGCGCAGTACGACATCGAGGCGTACGACGCCGTCGGCTGCGTCCGGTGCAACGGGATGGGCTACCGCGGCCGGACCGGGCTGTACGAGGTGATGATGATGTCCGAAGAGATCAGGACGCTCACGCTCCAGCGGGCCGCCGCCGAGCAGATCGCCGCAGTCGCGAGCCAGGAGGGGATGCGCCGGCTGCGCGACGACGGCCTGGAGAAGATCAAGGCCGGCCTGACCTCGATGGCCGAGGTCGCGCGGGTCACCGGCAGCGCCTGACGCGGTCCACGCCGGACCGGAACCCGTAAGGGAATCGCGTCCGGATGCCGATACGCCAGCGTATGGAGCTCGACTTCGCCGGAGTCCTGCTCGAGGTCGTGGATCGCCGCGCCTCGGACCTCCACCTCACCGCAGGTGCGCCGCCGATGGTGCGCGTACGCGGCCGCCTGACGCCGCTCGACGGCTACCCGACGCTGACGCCGACCGAGACCCGGGAGATCGTGTACTCGATCCTGTCCAACTCCCAGCGGCAGAAGTTCGAGAACCATTGGCAGCTCGACTTTGCCTACCAGATCCCGAACAAGGCCCGGTTCCGCGTCAACGCCTACTTCCAGCGGGCCGCGGTCGGGGCCGCGTTCCGCCTGATCCCGTTCGAGGTCGTGCCGCTCGAGACGCTCGGGCTTCCGCCCGTGGTCGCCGACTTCGCGAACAGGCCCCGGGGCCTGGTGCTGGTGACCGGGCCGACCGGGTCGGGCAAGTCGACGACGCTCGCGTCGCTGGTCGACGTGATCAACCAGACCCGCGAAGAGCACATCATGACGATCGAGGATCCGATCGAGTTCCTGCATCAACACAAAAGGTGCATCGTCAACCAGCGCGAGCTCGGATCAGACGCGACCACGTTCGCCGACGCGCTCAAAGCGGCGCTGCGCCAGGATCCCGACGTGATTCTGGTCGGGGAGATGCGCGACCGCGAGACGATCTCGACCGCGATCACCGCTGCGGAGACCGGGCACCTCGTGTTCGCCACCCTGCACACCCAGGACACGCCACAGACGATCGACCGGATCATCGACGTGTTCGACTCGAGTCAGCAAGGCCAGATCCGCGCCCAGCTGTCGGTTGCGCTCCAGGGGATCATGACCCAGACCCTGCTGCCGACCGCTGACGGCGCCGGGCGCTGCGCGGCCGCGGAGGTGCTGGTTCCGACCCCAGCCGTCCGCAACCTGATCCGCGAGTCCAAGAGCCACCAGATCTACTCGGTGCTCCAGACCGGCGGTCAGTACGGGATGCAGACGATGGACGCGTCGCTGGCGAGCCTCGTGCGGGCCGGAAAGGTCACGCGTCAGATCGCCGAAGCCCGGGCGCAGTCGGCCGAGGAACTGCGCCGGCTGCTGGGCGCGCCGCCGCAGGGACAGATGGCCGCCTGATCGATGCCCACCTACAATTTCAAGGCGATGGACCTCGCGGGCATCCCGGCCAAGGGCGAGGTCGAGGCGGTCTCCAAGCAGGACGTCGCCGATCAGCTCAAGCAGCGTGGGCTGATCGTCATCGACATCGCGAACAAGTACCGCTCGCGAGAGCTGAACATCGAGCTGTTCGCGCGCGTCAAGGCGACCGAGCTTGCGGTCGCGACGCGCCAGCTGTCGACGATGATCACATCCGGGATGGCGATCCTGCGCGCGCTGCAGGTGCTCGAGAACCAGACCAAGTCGAAGCTCTTGAAGGACACGCTCGCGTCGGTGCGAGGCGACGTGGAGGCGGGGCTGCTGTTCTCGGACGCGCTCGAGCGCCATCCGAAGGTGTTCAACCCGCTGTTCGTGGCGATGGTGCGAGCCGGCGAGGCGGGAGGCGTGCTCGACGCGTCGCTGCGCCGCACGGCCGATCAGCTCGAGAAGGACGCCTCGCTGCGCCGCCAGATCCGCGCGGCGACGATCTACCCGACGCTGGTGATCAGCTTCGCGCTGATCGTCCTGATCGCGCTGGTGGCATTCCTGATTCCGGTGTTCCAGGGCGTGTTCAAGCAGTTCGGCGGCCATCTGCCGGCGCTCACCCAGGTGATGGTGGGCCTCTCGGGCCTGATCCGTCACCAGTGGTACATCGTGATCATCGTGGTCGGCGGGCTCGCGTTCGCGTTCCTGAGGTGGAAGCGCTCGAAGTGGGGTCGCCCACAATGGGATGCGTTCAAGCTCCGGATCCCGATGAAGATCGGCAACGTCGTGCAGAAGGTTGCGATCGCGCGGTGGTCGCGAACGCTTTCGTCGCTGACTGCGGCGGGTGTCCCGATCCTGCAGGCGCTCGACATCACCGGTACCACCGCGGGCAACGCCGTGCTCGAGCAGGCGATGGATGAGGTGATCACGTCGGTCAAGTCCGGGGGCACGATCTCCGCGCCGCTGAGCAAGGCCAAGGTGTTCCCGCCGATGGTCGCGCACATGGTCGGCGTGGGGGAGGAGACCGGCGCGCTCGACGCGATGCTCTCCAAGATCGCCGAGTTCTACGAGGACGAGGTGGAAGCTGCGGTCAAGGCGCTGACCTCGATCCTCGAGCCCGCGATGATCATCTTCGTCGGCGGGATCGTCGGCGTGATCGTCATCTCGATGTACCTCCCGCTGTTCGACGTCTACAACCAGATCAGGTAGGCGCGATCGCCGTACGCGGGCTATCGTCCCCGCGGTGATCGTGACCGAGGCGGTCAGCCGGTACCTGGCGAGTCTGCGGACATCGCCGGATCCCCTGCTCGCGGAGCTGGAGGCGCAGGCAGCACGCGAGGGGATCCCGATCGTCGTGCCGGAAACGGGCGCGCTGCTCGCCGTGCTGGCCCGTGCCGCCGGCGCGCGGCGGATCGTCGAGGTCGGGACTGCGATCGGCGTGTCGACGCTTTATCTGGCGCGCGCCCTCCCCGCCGACGGCGAGATCGTGTCGTTCGAGATCGATGAGCGCCGCCACCAGGCCGCGCGCGCCTACCTGGAGCGGGCCGGCGTCCTCGCGCGCGCCGACCTGCGGCTCCAGGACGCCCGTGAGGGCCTCGGGCACCTCGACGGCTCGTTCGACATGGCGTTCATCGATGGGGTCAAGGCCCAGTACGGCGACTACTTCGACTCGCTGCTGCCGCTGCTGCGGCCGGGCGCAGTGCTCGCCGTCGACAACGTGCTGATGTCCGGGACGGTTGCCGAGGGGCGCAGCGACGGCCACTGGACCGACGAGCAGATCGCGACAGCGCGGGCGTTCAACGAGCGGTTGCTGACGGGCGACCAGCTGACCGGGACCGTCACGCCGGTCGGCGACGGCGTGCTGATCGCGGTGCGGCGATGACTCCGCCCGCGGCACGGCCGCCCGAGGACCGCACCACGTGCACGCCCTGCCGGGGCACCGGGCGGCTGATCTCGAACCTCGGCGGCGAGCCCCATCAGGTGACGTGTCCCTGGTGCGGGGGCGCCGGTAGGTTCGTCGCGGGCCGCGATGCGCAGGAATCGCCAGCCGAACACGGCGACAGAGGTCCAGCCGCTTCAGGCAAGTAATCGCCCAAAACGTCCAATCCGCGCAATTTGCTATTCAGCAAATCGCGCTGCGGCCGATATAGCTACTGCCAGAGTCAGGTGCCAAAGGCAAACCGCTCGTGAGGGCGGGACGCAAAGCCACGGACCTCCCAGTCGGAGGAAGCCGGGTTGCCACCCAGGCTCGCAGCGTCGGAGTCGAGATGGCTGGGACCAAGGGATCTGGCAAGACCCAATCACCGATCCCAGGAGGATCCATGCTTGCCAAGCTGCGTCGTCGCGCCGAGGAGGAACAGGGCTTCACGCTGATCGAGCTCCTCGTCGTGATTCTGATCATCGGCATCCTTGCCGCGATCGCAATTCCGTCGTTCCTGAACCAGACCTCGAAGGCGAAGGACGCCTCGGCGAAGGAGCTGGCGCGCTCCTCGCAGACCGCGGCCGAGACGTACGCGACCGACCACAGCGGTTCATACGCGGGTATGGACGCGACGGGCATGAACTCGATCGAGCCGACGATCCCGCTGTCGAACAGCAACAACAACGCGTTCCTGAGCGCCGTCACCGTGACCGGTAGTGGTAGCGGTTACTCGGTGACCACGACCTCGGTCAACGGCAACACGTACACGATCACCCGCGACGCCAGCGGGAACGTGAGCCACAGCTGTACCGCGTCGGGTACAGGCGCCGCGGCCGGCGGCTGTGTGAGCAGCACCTGGTAGTCGCCTGAATCACGACCGCAGTTTCAACGGGGCGGGCCTTGCGGCCCGCCCCGTTTGTTGCTCTGCCGCCCGGCGACGGGTCCCACCGCGTCTCGCGCGGAATCGCACAAATGTCCAATTCGCGCAATTTGCTATTCAGCCGGGCGCGTTGCGGCCGATATAGCTCTTGCCAGAGTCAGGTGCCAAAGGCAAACCGCTCGTGAGGGCGGGACGCAAAGCCACGGACCTCCCAGTCGGAGGAAGCCGGGTTGCCACCCAGGCTCGCAGCGTCGGAGTCGAGATGGCTGGGACCAAGGGATCTGGCGAGACCCAATCACCGATCCCAGGAGGATCCATGCTTGCCAAGCTGCGTCGTCGCGCCGAGGAGGAACAGGGCTTCACGCTGATCGAGCTCCTCGTCGTGATCTTGATCATCGGCATCCTTGCCGCGATCGCAATTCCGTCGTTCTTGAATCAGACCTCGAAGGCGAAGGACGCCTCGGCGAAGGAGCTGGTGCGCTCCTCGCAGACCGCGGCCGAGACGTACGCGACCGACCACAGCGGTTCATACACGGGTATGGACGCGACGGGCATCAACTCGATTGAGCCGACGATCCCGCTGTCGAACAGCAACAACAACGCGTTCCTGAGCGCCGTCACCGTGACCGGTAGTGGTAGCGGTTACTCGGTGACCACGACCTCGGTCAACGGCAACACGTACACGATCACCCGCGACGCCAGCGGGAACGTGAGCCACAGCTGTACCGCGTCGGGTACAGGCGCCGCGGCCGGCGGCTGTGTGAGCAGCACCTGGTAGTCGCCTGAATCACGACCGCAGTTTCAACGGGGCGGGCCTTGCGGCCCGCCCCGTTTGTTGCTCTGCCGCCCGGCGACGGGTCCCACCGCGTCTCGCGCGGAATCGCACAAATGTCCAATTCGCGCAATTTGCTATTCAGCCGGGCGCGTTGCGGCCGATATAGCTCTTGCCAGAGTCAGGTGCCAAAGGCAAACCGCTCGTGAGGGCGGGACGCAAAGCCACGGACCTCCCAGTCGGAGGAAGCCGGGTTGCCACCCAGGCTCGCAGCGTCGGAGTCGAGATGGCTGGGACCAAGGGATCTGGCGAGACCCAATCACCGATCCCAGGAGGATCCATGCTTGCCAAGCTGCGTCGTCGCGCCGAGGAGGAACAGGGCTTCACGCTGATCGAGCTCCTCGTCGTGATCTTGATCATCGGCATCCTTGCCGCGATCGCAATTCCGTCGTTCTTGAATCAGACCTCGAAGGCGAAGGACGCCTCGGCGAAGGAGCTGGTGCGCTCCTCGCAGACCGCGGCCGAGACGTACGCGACCGACCACAGCGGTTCATACACGGGTATGGACGCCACCGCGATCAACTCGATCGAGCCGACGATCCCGACCACTTCGAGCGTCTCGAGCCCGCGGGCGTGGCTGAGCGCCGTCACCTCAACGAACGACAGCTACTCCGTGACCACGACCTCGGTCAGCGGGAACACCTTCACGGTGAGCCGTGACAACCAGGGCAACGTGACCCACACCTGTACCGCGTCGGGGCTGGGCGCTCCGGCCGGTGGCTGTGTGAACAGCACCTGGTAGTCGCCCGATCAACGCGTGCAGTTTCAACGGGGCGGACCGCGAGGTCCGCCCCGTTGCCGTGCTGCCGGATCGCCACAAGCGGTCGCGCTCACGATTGCGTCGCAACGGCCGATAACTGAACTCATGCCAGTCGCTTTCGCAGCGCTCGGGGGGCTGATCGTCGGCTCGTTCCTGAACGTCGTTGCCTACCGGCTTCCCCGCCACGAGTCGTTGGTCAGTCCCGGCTCGAGGTGCCCGGGCTGCGGCGTCCCGATCAAGCCATACGACAACCTGCCGGTGATCGGCTGGCTGCTGCTGCGTGGGCGGTGCCGCGCGTGCGGCAAGCAAATTTCGGCGAGGTATCCGATCGTCGAGCTGCTGACCGGGGTGCTCGCGGTCGCGGTCGTGCTCGTCAAGCACTCCGCGTACGAGATCGTGCTCGGGCTCGTGCTCGTCGCGATCCTCGTGCCGATCGCCCTGATCGACCTCGAGTACCGGGTGATCCCCAACAAGATCATCGTCCCTGCGGCGCTCGCCGCGATCGCGATCGGTCTGGCGCTGAACCCATCGAAGGTCCCCGAGCAGCTGATCGCGGGCGCGGCCGCGGGCGGCTTCCTGCTTGTGTTCGCGCTGCTCTACCCCCGCGGGATGGGGATGGGCGACGTCAAGCTGGCGGCGGTGCTCGGCCTGTACCTGGGACGCTCGGTGGCGGTCGCGTTGCTGGTGGCGGTGCTCGCCGGGACGATCGTCGGCGGAGCGATCATGGCCAGGGTCGGCGTTGCGAAGGGGCGCAAGACGGCGGTGCCGTTCGGGCCGTTCCTGGCGGCCGGCGGGATTGTCGCGCTGCTGGCCGGTCCGCCGATCGTCAACTGGTACCTGCACTCGGTCGCCTGAGCAACGGCGTGGTGCCCGAGCGTTCGTCCATCTTCCGCGGGGAGACGTCCAGCGGGATCTGGACGCCTCAACCCATCGGCCCGAACCGCCGATGAACCCCTTGAGCTCATGGCAGTCAAGAACCTCGTAGGCGTGGACATCGAGCCCGGGTACGTCGCGGCGGCGGAGTGCAGCGGCGGGCAGGTGGCGGTCGCGCGCACCGCGTACGCGCCGCTGGCGACCGGTGTGGTTCGCGACGGCGAGGTCGTCGACGTCGAGACGCTCGCCGTGGCGCTGCGCGCGATGTTCGACGAACACAAGCTGGCCAAGCGCGTGCGCCTCGGCGTGGCCAACCAGCGGATCGTGATGCGGACGATCGATCTCCCGCCGCTGACCGACGCGAAGGAGATCGCCTCGGCGGTCAGATTCCAGGCCCAGGACCACATCCCGATGCCGCTCGATCAAGCGGTGCTCGAGCATCAGATCCTCGGGACGGTGGAGACAGCCGACGGCCCGCGCACCCGCGTCGTGCTGGTAGCGGCGCGCCGCGACATGATCGACCGGCTCGTGGAGGCCGCGACGCAGGCGGGGCTCCGCCCCCAGGCCATTGATCTGTCGGCGTTCGCGATGATCCGAGCGCTGCACACACCGGGGACGACCGACACGGTCGGCTACGTGAACGTCGGCGGGATCACCAATCTTGCGATCGCGACCGGAGCGACGTGTGTGTTCACGCGCACGATCGCTCACGGCACGGAGTCGATCGCGACCGGGCTGGCCGAGCGCCGCGGCCTGACGCTGGAGCACGCTCGCCAGTGGCTGCGGCACGTCGGGCTGCAGGAGCCGGTCGACGAGATCGAGGGCGACCTCGAGATCGTGCTCGAGACGCGCGCGGTGCTCACCGACGGGGTCCGCCAGATCGGCGCCGAGATCCGCAACTCGCTCGATTTCCATCTGATGCAGGAAGGCTCGAGTGCCACCGAGCGCGTTGTGCTGACCGGCCCCGCCGCCGCGATCGCCGGATTCTCCGACCAGCTCGCCGAGCAGATCGGTCTTCCGCTGATGGTCGGAAGGGTTGCCGAGGCTTCTCCTGGAGGGCTCGCGGGCGCGGACGCCGCCACGTTCGCCGTGGCCGCCGGGCTGACGGTCGACGAGGTTGCAGCATGAAGGCCGTCAACCTGCTTCCGGCGGACACCCGCCGCGGCCTCGGAGGCGGGGGGGTTTCACTCAGCCGCCTTCAGCCGATCCACGCGGTGCTCGCGGTGCTGGTGATTCTGCTCGCGTACGTGACCGTGTACGTGCTCACCAGCAACACGATCTCCAACCGCAAGGCGCAGCTGGTGTCGCTGCAGGCCCAGCTCACCGCACAGCAGGCGGCGATCACCCGTTTGAGCACCTACACGCAGTTCCAGAAGCTCGCCGATCAGCGCGCCGCGACCGTGAAGGCGATCGCGGCGAGCCGCTTCGACTGGCACGGCGCCCTGTCCGATCTCTCGAAGGTGATGCCGGCAAACGCGTCGATTCAGTCGCTGCTCGCCACCGTCGGCCCCGGCGGCAGCACCGCGGGGTCGGCCGCGTCGGCCGGATCGGTCCGCGGTGCGATCAGCGCGCCCGCGTTCGAGATCAAGGGATGCACCGCCACGCAGGACGACGTCGCCCGGCTGATCTCGCGGCTGCGGTTGATCAACGACGTCCAGCGCGTCACCCTCGAGGACTCGACCAGGGCAACATCCACCGCGGCCCCCGGCGCGCCGAGCACGCCTGCCGCGAGCAGCACGCAGAGCTCCGGCGGATGCCCGGCTACCGGCCCAAGCTTCGACCTGGTCGTGTTCTTCAATCCGCTGCCCGGCGCGCTCGGGAGCGCGTCCGCAGCCGGCAGCGCCGCCCCGGCCACCCCGACCGCGCTGGCACACTCGACTGCCGCCCAGGCGAGCACCACGCCCACCGCGCCCAGCTCGTCTCAGCCCGTGTCGACCGGAGGGTCGAAGTGACCGCCCGGGACCGCACGATCCTGGTGGTGGCCGCGCTTGTCGTTGCGCTCGTCGTGCCGTGGCTGCTGGTGGTCAGCCCGAAGCGGTCGGAGGCCTCGAAGCTCCAACAGCAGATCACCGCAGATCAGGCCCAGCTGACCGTGCTGCGGACCGAAACGGCAAGCGGCCAGCTTGCACGGGCCTCGTTCGTCGGCAGCTACGCGGACCTGGTCAAGCTCGGCGAGGCGGTGCCGACCGACGACAACACCCCGTCGCTGATCTATCAGCTCCAGGCGGCGGCGAGCGCGGCCCACGTGACCTTCGACAGCTTGACGTTCAACGCCGGACAGGGTGGCTCGGGCACGACCAGCTCTTCGACCGCGTCCCAGGCGGCGGCGGCGGCGCTGCCGCCCGGTGCGACGATCGGCCCCGCCGGGTTCCCGATCGAGCCGTTCACGTTCACCTTCGAGGGCAACTTCTTCCACCTGGCCGACTTCCTGGGCAGGCTCCAGCGGTTCGTCACGGTCGGAAACAGGGGCCTCGGCGTGAGCGGGCGGCTGATGACGCTCAACGCGATCAGCCTCGGCCCCGCCTCATCCGGGTTCCCCCGGATCACCGCGACGATCTCGGCGACCACGTTCCTGTTGCCCGCCTCCCAGGGCCTGGTCAACGGGGCGACTCCGAACGGCCCGGCCAGCTCCAGCACCCAGACCGTATCCACTCCGACTCAGAGCAGCGCACCGCCGCCCGCGGTCGCCGCCACTCCCGTCCGATGAAGCTCGACACCGACATTCTCAAGACCTCCTCCTCCAAGCTCGTCACGGACATGCGCGGCAACAAGCTGTTCCCGCTCGCGCTCGTGCTGCTCGTCGCGATCGTCGCGGTGCCGATCGCGCTGTCGAAGTCGGCGAGCAGGAAGCCGGTCGTCAGGCAGGCGCAGGCGACGCCGCCGCCGACCGGCGTGCCCGCGCTGAATGTCGTGTCGAGCTCGACGGCCTCACGGCTCCACGGCCACGGGCGCGATCCGTTCGCCCAGCAGTCGACGGGCGGTTCCTCGACGGCGACCACCGGCACCTCCAGCACCACTTCCTCTTCGGCCAACGCCGCGAGCGGCTCGTCGAACGGGTCGTCCGCGACGACCTCGACTCCCTCGACGGCGACGCCCGCGACCTCGACCCCCACCACGCCACCGAGCATCACACCGAGCAAGAAGCCGACGCCGGCGCCGGCGGGACTCAGCTCCACGGAGTCCTACAGCGTCGAGCTCGCGATCACGAACGCCTCCGGCGGCATCAACACGATCGGCTCGCTGCAGCGGCTCAGCGTCCTGCCCAGCCAGCGGCAGCCCCTGCTCGTCGAGCTTGGGGTGCTGAAGGGCGGAAACCGGGTGCTGTTTGCCGTCCAGCCGGGCACCGTGGTCGGCGGCCCGGGGCTCTGCACGCCGGGTCCGGACGACTGCGAAATTCTGTCGCTCGCCGCCGGCCAGACGGAGTCGGTCGGCGTCAAGACGCCGAGCGGCCAGTCGCAGGCGGCGCTGTTCGCGATCAGCCGGATCGTCGCGCAGAACTACTCGCACGCCGGTGCCGCCAAGCGGGCGCGCCGGTCCGAGTCGGCGGCCGGACGCGCGATCCTGTCCCGTTCGCCGCTCAGCGCGCTGTCGCTGTTCAGGTACGACCCGAGCGTTGGTGCGGTGCTCGACCTGCGCAGTCTGATCGTGGGTGTGAGCTGATGCGCCGCCTGCTGCTGATCACGACCGTGTTCGCCGGGTCGCTGCTCGGGCTGAGCGGCGCCGCCCAGGCGATCGTGGTCAACATGAACGCGCTCGGGCAGACCAGCGTGCCGTTCGATCCGTCCAACCAAAGCGGGTCCTACGGAGTCGCGGTCGTGCCGGGCGACTGCCCCGAGCTGCAGAACGGCGGCACCTGCAGTCTGCTTGCCAACAACGGCATCCCCGTCGTCAGGGCGGGCGCGCCCTGCGTCGATCCCGCGCTCACATCCGACCTGAGCATGCCCACCACGGGGATCTGCGCGCACGGCGGCTACGTGATGCAAGGCAACGAGAGCTTCGCCCTCACCTGGGACCCGCAGCGCAAGTACTTCGCGGCGACCCGAGGCTATATCGAGCAGTTCCTGCGCGACGTCGCCGACGGGAGCGGCACGCTCACCTCGCCCTACGCGGTGACCTCGCAATACACGGGCCCCAACGGCCGCGCGCTCAACAACTCGAAATACGGAGGCGGGTGCATCGACTACGGGGGCACCGGCGGTTCGGCCTGCGAGTTCGGCGGCCTCACCGGAGCCGGACACGACTACCCGGCAAACGGTTGCCAGTCGGCGGGAAGTTCGTTTGTGGCACTCAACATCGTGAGCACCAATACCGTCTGCCTGACCGACGCCCAGCTCCAGGGCGAGGTGTCGGCGATGGTCGCCCAGGACGGGTTGCTGAGCCGGACCCAGTCCGGTTACACGCCGCTGGTCACGGTGCTACTGCCGCCGGACGTCGAAGCCTGCCTGGACGCGACCAGCAAGCTGTGCTCCTCCAATGGCGCGCTCACACCTCCGGTGCCCGTCCCGAAGACGAGCCCCACCGGCGGCTCGGTGGGTCCCGGCACGTATCAAGTCCAGATCACCTACGCGACCCCCGGTGGCGAATCTTCGCCCAGCGCCTCGGCGCCGATCATCGTGGCGCCTCCCTCGTCCTCGAGCGGGAGCGGCGGCAGCGGCGGCTCCGGGGGCTCCGGGGGCTCCGGGGGCTCCGGCGGCTCGGGGGGCAGCAACACACCGCCGCCACCGACGGCGACGATCACGGTCCCGTCCCCGCCGGCCGCCAACGGGGCGACCGGGTATTACGTGTACATCACGTCGGCCGGCGGCACGACCGTCTCCCGTCAGGCGGGCCCGATCGCGATCGGGACGCCGTTCACGCTGACGACGCCCCCGACCACTGACGGCCCGACGCCGCCGCGTCCGCTGTTCCTCTGCTCCTATCACTCGCAGGTCAACGTCGGCGGCACCGAGGTCCCATACGTCGTGCAGCCGTGGACCGCCGGGACGGCGTGCGATGAGCCGGGCATGCCTGCTCCCCCCGACCCGCTGAACGATCCGGTCGGGTTCTCCAAGAACATCGGGACGCGCCTCGTGAACCCGCTCAGCCAGGCGCAGATCGCCTCGATCGTCAATCCCGGGCTGAACGGCTGGTACGCGCTCAACGGCGCCGAGATCAACGACAACGGCTTCAACGGGTATGCGTGCCAGCCGCTCGGCGTCGGATACGACACCGAGACCGTCGGCAGCGGGTCCTACGTCCTGCAGCGCGAGTTCAACAACGCCGGTGTGCTCGAGAGCGAACCGAATACGTACTTCGGGTGCGCGCCGAACGTGCTGTTCTCGCCGGCCTTCGTGATGCCGACGTCGGTCATCCAGGGCAAGGAGGTGCAGCTCGACGGGTCGTCGACGGTCGCGACGCTGATGGTCCCGAACGCCGGCTACGTGTGGAGCTTCGGCGACGGCACCACCACGAGCGGGGCGAGCGTCGTGCACACGTTCTCGAAGGCCGGCAACTACACCGTCACGCTGAACGTCATCGACCTGGGCCACAACGTCGGCTCCGTCAGTCAGACGCTCCAGGTGCTGGAGCCCGACGGCCAACCCGCGCCGCCTCCGGCTCCACCGTCTTTCCGGCCGCAGATCCGTATGACGCTGCTGCCCCAGAGCCTCGGGCAGGTGCTCCGCCATGGCATCAGCGCGATCCTCAACTCCAACGTCGCCGGCGACGGGTTCGCGTCGGTGCTGATCTCGCGCGCCGCGGCCAAGCGGGCGAAGATCAAGACCGGGCGGGGCTCATCCGTGGTGGTCGGGCGCGGCACGGTGTCCGGCGTCAAGGACGGGCGAATGTCCTTGCGCCTGCGCCTGTCCCACACGATGGCGACGAAGCTGAGCCGCCTCGAGCACCTGACGCTGACGATCCGCCTGACGCTGATCAGCAGCACGGGCAAGCGCGTGGGCTTCGCGGTGGCCGGAAGCTACTGAGCGTCGCGCGCCCGTAACCTTCTGCGCCGATGGCGCTGCGCATGACCACAGCCGGGGAGTCCCACGGCCCAGGCCTGACCTGCATCGTCGCGGGTCTGCCCGCGGGCCTCGAGCTCGACCGCGACACGCTCAACCGTGACCTGGCGCGCCGCCAGCTCGGTCACGGGCGGGGCGGGCGGATGAAGATCGAGCGCGACCAGGTGGAGGTCACCGGGGGTGTCCGGCACGGACGGACGCTCGGCAGCCCGATCGCGTTGCAGGTCGTCAACCGCGACTACGCCAACTGGGAGGAGCGCATGAACCCGTGGCCGGTCGACGCGGAGATCGCCGAGGTGCACCTGCCGCGTCCCGGCCACGCAGACCTGGTCGGCACCCAGAAGTACGGGCTGACCGACGTCCGGAACATCCTCGAGAGGGCGAGTGCCCGCGAGACCGCCGCGCGGGTGGCCGGCGGCGCGGTCGTCAAGACGTTCCTCGCGGCGCTCGGCGTGCAGGTGTTCTCGCACGTGATCCAGATCACGTCCGTGCGTGCACCACTCCGTAACGATCTCCGCCCCGAGGACTTCACCGACGTCGACGAGTCGCCGGTCCGGTGCCTGGACCCGGGCGCGAGCGCCGCGATGGTCGAGGAGATCAACCGGCTCCGCAAGGCCAACGAGTCGCTCGGCGGCGTGTTCGAGGTGCGGGCGTTCGGGCTCGTGCCGGGGCTCGGGTCGCACGTCTCGTGGGAGGAGCGGCTGGACGGGCGGCTCGCCCAGGCGATCCTGTCGATTCAGGCGCTGAAGGGGGTCGCGATCGGCGACGGGTTCGAGGTCGCCGGCGTCCCCGGATCGCAGGCGCACGACGAGATCTTCTGGGACGAGCAGCGCGGCTACTACCGCGAGACCAACCGCGCCGGCGGGGTCGAGGGCGGGATGACGACCGGCGAGCCGCTCGTCGTCCGTGGCTGGATGAAGCCGCTGCCGACGCTCACCAAGCCGCTGCGGTCGGTTGACATCGCCACCCACGAGCCCGCCGAGGCGCTGCGCGAGCGGACCGACTCGTCGACCGTGCCCGCGGCCGGCGTGGTCGCCGAGGCGATGGTCGCGCTCGTGCTGGCCGACGCCTACCGGCAGAAGTTCGGAGGCGACCACATCGACGACGTACGGGCCGCGCTCGAGGCCTACGAGCACCGGATCGACCGGCGGAGCTCGAACACCGGCCGCGTCTAACGCGCACCCGCGGGCTCACGCGCCGGCCCGTACCGGCCGATACAACCGCATGCGCTCGTGGATGCGCGAGAACGCCGTCGCGTGTTGTGGCGCCGCACTCGGGATCGCGTTCGTCGCGTGGCTCGGACTGACCAGCTGGGAGTGGACCGACTACGACTCCGAGGCGCGGCCGGCGATCGATGCGCTGCTCGCCGGACACATCTCGGGCTTCCTGACGCTCGCCCCGGCATACGGCGGCTCGCTGCTGATGCGTGCCCCGTTCATGGTCGTGCCGAAGCTGTGGGGCGGGGGGGAGCTTTCGATTTTCCGTGCCGCGGCGGCCCCCTGCCTGGTTGCCAGCGCGATTCTCGGTGTGTGGCTGGTCGCGAGGATGCGGGCGCTCGGTCGCTCGACCGCGGCGCGGGCGCTCGCGCTGGCGCTGTGCGTGGCAAACCCGCTGACGCTGCGCGCGCTCGAGTACGGGCATCCGGAGGAACTGCTCGGGGCGGTCCTGTGTGTGGCCGCGGTGCTGGTGGCGATGCGTGGGCGCCCGCTGTGGGCTGGGGTCCTGCTTGGGCTCGCGATCGCGAACAAGCAATGGGCCCTGGTGGCGGCGGGACCGGTGCTGCTGGCGCTACCCGGCGGGAGGCTGAAGGGGCTGCTGATGACGGGTGGGGTCGCTGCCGTGCTGCTCGCGCCGTTCGCGCTCGCGGGATCAGGAGGATCGCTGGTACACAGCGGGGAAACGCCGACGGGGCATATCTTCAACCCGTGGCAGCTTTGGTGGTTCCTCGGGTCGCACGCGCATCCGGTGCGAGATATCGCCGGCCACATCAGGCCGGGGTACCGGATCCCACCGGGCTGGATCAGCGGGGTCGCGCACCCGCTGATCGTCGGGATCGCGTGGGCGGTGGCGCTGCTGTATGCGTGGCTGCGCCGCGGCCGTGCCGCTGCGCCGAACGACGCGCTGCTGCTGCTCGCGCTCGTGCTGCTGCTGCGCTTCGCGCTGGACCCATGGGACATCTCGTACTACGCGCTGCCGTTCCTGATCGCGCTGCTGGCGTGGGAGGTGCAGGCGCGCGACCGTCCACCGATGCTCGCCCTGCTCGCCACCTTCGCGGCGTGGCTGACCCTCCAGGAGCTACCCGCTCACGGCTTCTCCCCGGACGCGCAGGCGCTGGCGTTCGCCGTATTCACGGTTCCGGCCCTGGTCGCGATGACGCTGGCGCTGTTCGCGCCCGGATTCACTTCCCGGCTCGGGGTCCGGATGCGGCGGCGCGCCGTCGTGCCGAGCGCGGCCTAGCGAGACCGGCGCATCCCGCTCGCGTGCAATCCTAGGCGCGATGACGACAGGTGCCCGCCGCGCGATCGTGTGCATCGGCTTCATGGGGGCCGGGAAGACCACCGCTGCCCGGAGCGCGGCCGACGCGCTCGGGACCGAGGCGATCGACGTCGACGCGGTGATCGAGCGGCGGGTCGGCAAGCCGATCGACAGGATGTTCGCCGAGGACGGCGAGGCGGCGTTCCGCGCGATCGAGGAGCAGGTCACGCTCGAGCTGCTGAACGGCTCGTGGGCGCGGGTGCTGTCGCTCGGCGGCGGCGCGATCGGCAGCAAGGCGGTGCGCGAGGCGCTTTCGGACCAGCTCGTGATCTGGCTCGATGTCGACCCGGAGACCGCCTGGCGGCGAGCGCAGGCGACCGCCCGTCCGCTCGCGCGCTCGCGCCCCGATTTCGAGCGCCTGTACGTCGAGCGCCAGCCGCTGTACGCGGCGCTCGCCGACGTGGTCGTCCCGTCGGAGCGCTCCAAGGTGATGGCGGAGGTGCTCGCGGCGCTCGAGGCGCTGCCGGCGGGCACGCGGGTGCTGTGGGCGGCGAGCGCCTCGGGGGATTACCCGGTGTACGTGGCTACCGGCCTGCTCGAGCACCGGTTCTGGCCGCCGGCTGTCGGCGGCCGGCAGTTCCTGGTGACGGACGGCCAGGTCGGGCGGCTGTACGGCGAGGCGATCACGTCGCTCGCGGGCCGGGTCGCGATCATGCCCGGCGAGCAGTCGAAGACCGTCGCGCACGCGGAGATCGTGTGGACCGAGCTGGCGCGGGCGGGGATGACCCGCGAGGACGTCGTCGTCGCGCTCGGGGGCGGGGTGGTCGGCGACCTGGCCGGGTTCTGCGCCGCGACCTACCAGCGGGGGGTCCGCTACGTGCAGGTGCCCACCAGCCTCGTGGCGCAGGTCGACTCGGCGTATGGGGGCAAGACGGCCGTCGACCTGGAGGAGGCCAAGAACTACGTTGGCGCCTACCACCAACCGGTCGCGGTGATAGTCGATCCGGCGGCGCTGGCGACGCTCGCGCCCGCGGAGCTGGCGGCCGGCTACGCGGAGGTCGTGAAGACCGCGCTGATCGCCGGCGGCGAGCTGTGGCAGCGGATCCGCGGCGGCGGCGAGGCGACCGACCCGGACGTGATCGTCGCCTGCGCTCGCACGAAGCTCGCGGTGGTCGCCAGGGACGAGCGCGACGGCGGCCTGCGGCAGGTGCTGAACCTCGGACATACGGTCGCGCACGCGATCGAGGCGGTCACGGGTTACGCCCGGTACCGCCACGGGGAGGCGGTGGCACTGGGGCTGCTGGCGGCGCTGCGCCTGTCGGGGCAGCCCGAGCTCCGTCAGGAGGTGCTCGAGCTGCTCGTGCGCCAGGGGCTTCCGGCGACTCTCGACGGGGTCGACCCCGACGCCGTGGTGATGGCCACCGCCCGCGACAAGAAACGGCTCGGCGACCGGCCGGTGCCGTTCGTGCTGCTCGACGCACCGGGCGCGCCGCGGCCCGGCTGCGCGGTCGAGTCGCGCGCGCTGATCGAGGCCGTGCGGGAGCTCGCGGCGTGAGCTCTGTCGGCAACCGGATCGAGGTGATGCACGGCGTCAACCTCGACCAGCTCGGCCGCCGCGATCCCGAGCAGTACGGGTCGCTGACGCTCGAGGAGCTGGAGGTGCGGATCAAGACCGAGGCGCAGGAGCTCGGGCTCGACCCGCGCTTCTTCCAGACGAATCACGAGGGGGAGTTCGTGGAGCGGCTGCACCGGCTCGAGGGGCTGGCCGACGGGCTGATCCTGAATCCCGGCGCCTGGACCCACTACTCCTACGCGATCCGCGACGCGCTCGAGATCACCAAGCTGCCCGCGATCGAGGTCCACCTCTCCGACGTCGAGCACCGCGAGCAGTGGCGCCGCCAGTCGGTGATCCGGGACCTGTGCATCGCGACCGTCTCCGGGAAGGGCCCGCTCGGCTACCGCGAGGCGCTCGAGCTGCTGGGCGAGGAGCTGGCGGCGTGAGCGACCACGCGCAGGAGCTGGCGGAAATGCTCCCCGGCGCGGGCGCCGACCTGATGCTGGTGACCGCGATCGTCAACGTCCGATACCTGACCGGCTTCACGGGAAGCAACGGCCTGGTCGTGGTCGGTCCGGACCGGCGGGCGTTCTCGAGCGATTTCCGATACGTCGAGCAGGCCGCCGACGAGGTCGACCCCTCGTTCGAGCGGCATCTGGCCCCACGCGACCTCGTCAAGGCAATCGAGGCGCTGCTCCCCGTCGGACCGGCGCGGCTCGGTTTCGAGGCCGGCCACATCTCGATGAGCGACTGGTCCCGCCTTCGCGAGCAGCTTCCCGAGCGGGTCGAGCTGGTCGCGCTCGACGGGCTACCCGAGCGCCTGCGCGCGGTCAAGGACGCCGAGGAGGTTGCCTCGATCCGAGCCGCCGCGACGCTCGCCGACGCGGCCTTCGAGCGGGTGGTCGGGGCCGGCCTGATCGGCAGGACCGAGTCCGAGGTCGCGCTGGCGCTCGAGGTCGAGATGCGCCGGGCCGGCGCCCGGAAGCCGAGCTTCGAGACGATCGTCGCCGCGGGCGCCCACGGCGCACTTCCGCACGCTCAGCCCCGTGACGAGGAGATCGGCCGCGGCCAGCTGGTGGTGATCGATTGGGGCGCGGAGCTGGACGGCTACTGCTCCGACTGCACCCGAACAGTGGCCGCCGGCGAGCCTGGCGGACGTGCACGCGAGGTCTACGGGCTGGTGCTGCGCGCCCAGCAGACAGGCCTCGCCGCCGTGCACGCGGGCGCGGTGTGCAAGCAGGTCGACACGGCGGCCCGCGACGTGATCGCCGCGGCGGGACACGCGGAGCACTTCGGCCACGGCCTCGGTCACGGCGTCGGGCTCGAGATCCACGAGGCGCCGTCGCTGTCGCAGAGCTCCGACGGGACGCTCGAGGACGGGAACGTCGTGACCGTCGAGCCAGGCGTGTACCTTCCGGGCGAGCTCGGCGTGCGGATCGAGGATCTGGTGGTGGCCCGTAGCGGCGGCGCCGAGATCCTCACCTCGATCTCCAAGCAGCTGCGGGTCGCCGGCTAGCTCAGAAACGCGTCGGCGGTGCGTCCAACCCCGACGGCGTCCTGGAACAGGAACGCGTGGCTGGCGCCCTCGAACACCCTGGTCGTCGCGTGCGGCACCCGGCCGGCGATCGTTCTGTCGTTGGCGGCCGGGTCGATCGCAACCGCCGCGCTGCGCCAAGCCTTCGTCATCCGCCCGACCTCCGCATCAGTCCCCGTGGTGTGGCACCGTCCCGCGGCCCCCGGGCGGTGTGCGCTGGAGGAAATGCTACCGCTACCCTCAACGGCCGTGATCAGCACCAACCAGTTCTGAAAGCGGCGACTGAGCATATCGTCCAGCCGGGACGATCAGTTGTCCCATCCGGCTTCCCAAGCCGTTCCGGCGTCGGGGACGGTTCACGGTGTTCGGCACGAATCGCCTTGACTCTCGCGACTGCAATTCGTCGCCGGCAGCGGCCTACACGCGCTGCTCGACGCGGCTCCGGAGGGCGAGCGGGACGGCCGGGAGTTCGCGATTGTGCCGGGCGCCGCCGCCGGTGATGCGCGTGCTGGAGGTCGTGAAGCTCGAGCATCTGAGCAGGCAAGGCCCCCGGATGCTCCATCGATTGAGGCGGGTCAGCTCGGTCGCGGGAGTTCGGCCCAGACGGTATAGCCGCACGAGTCCCGCTCGGTTCCCCAGGCGCTGCTTAGTGCCTGCACGATCTTCAGACCCGTGCCGCCCAGCTCCATCGGTCGTTCAGCGACCCCGGCGTCGCTCTCCGAGCGCCCGGGATCCTTCACGTCGATTCGAAGCGCGCCGTTCGCCGTGACGCGAACGATCAGGAAGTCAGCTTGGGTGCATTGGGAGTGAAGCACCGCGTTGCTCACCAGCTCGCTGGCCACGAGAATCGCATCCCCGGAGATCCAGCCAATCCCGGGAAGCTGACCCATAGCATCGCGTACGGCGACGGGCGCGTGAACATCGCAGCGCACACGGAGCCGCAAAAGCTCTCCCGACATCACCAGGCGACGTACCCTGCTCGCGTTCCTATGCAACACCAGCGCGGACACCGGGACCGCGGGCGTGCCGCCCCTGTAGCAGCGGCCTCTGCACTACACGCAACGCACAAACGAAGACCTCACGAGACCGGACAGTCCGCATGCAACCCGCCGCTCGCGCGAAGCCGGGCTCCGGCTGGGCTACTTCTTGCCAGCGCTACCTGAGCCGCGTGACCGGGTCGCCGCCGACTTCCCCGCTTGCTTGGCCGCCTCGCCGGCAGCGCCGGCGACCTTCTTGGTCGCGCTGACCACGCCACCCGCGGCCCGCCGCGCCTGACCGGCGGCCTCTCCGGCCGCCTTGCCCTGGCGGGTTGCCGCCGCCTTCGTGCCAGCACTCTGTGACCGCGCCTTCTTCTGATTGCGCAGTCGTGTCGCAGCTGCCTTCTTTGCCGCCGCCGAACGGTCGGCTTTCGTCTGGGTCATCGCTCCTCCTTTGTGCGTTCGGGGACCGATCCGGTCCTACCCGTCCACCGGGATCGCACGCAACCTTTCAGACGCAGGGAGTCCGCCAAGCGCGCCTCGCGGGTTCGCGAGGACGCGCGGCGGCCCGCCCGGGGTCGTTCACAGAGATGCCGCCGCACAACTCTTCGCCTGGCCGCCGGAAACGGCGACGGTCAAGGCTGCTGCGCCCCGCCCCAGCCCGGACTGGTCGAGATCGCGCGTGGTCCATCCGCTGGATCGTGTGACGTGTCCGTCGTTGCCGGAGGTCTAGCGGTGTTGGTCGATCAGTAGCTTTGCCATCGCTTGGGCGCGTTTGGCGGCCTCGGGGTCGCCGGCAGCGGCGCAGACGATCGATCCTTTCATCAGGATGTGCCAGGAGCGGGTGAACGATTCGGTGGCCCGCAGACCGGCTTCCTCGGCGAGTTTCGTGATGATCGCGCGGACGTGCTGGATGTGCTCAATGCTGGCCTTGCCGGCGGGGTGGGTGGCGCCCAGCTCGAGCAGCACATTTACGAAGGAGTCGGCCTCGAAGTCTTCGCGATGAAACCATTCATCGAACAGGTCGAAGATCGTCAGCAGCTGCTCCTCCGGAGTCGCGGCACGGCGTCTGGCTTCGCCGTCGATCCAGGCGAGCGTCCATCGCTGCTCGCGCAGGTTCAGGAACTCGAGCACGAGATCGTTCTTGGAGGCGAAGTGGTTGTAGAAGGTGGCCTTGGCGACGCCGGCGCGTTGGATGATTTCGTCAACGCCGACGGCCTGGATCCCGTGGCGGGCGAAGAGCTCGTAGGCCGTCTCGAGGATCCGGTCGCGCGCACTCAGTCTGGCGGCTGGTTCCCGGCTGATTGCCACGCGCTGGATGATACCGCCTAACAGACCGGTCGGCCTGCGATATACAGAACGATCTGTACGCCAAGCGGCCAGCTGCCTTGTTTGTTAGCAACTCCCTCACGTGGGCATGCTTGACAGACCGGTACGTCTACTATAGATAGACGAGTCTGTCTGCCCGTTATCGGACTGGAGGTGAACAGGATGGCCTCGCCCGACGCGTGCTTCAGTCGCGCTGTTCCTAGCAACGACACTGCCGACCCAGCGAACCGCCGGCTGGTGAGCCCGGATCTCGAGGGACGGGCCGGGACACCCGTCGAATCCACGCCGACACCGTTCGAGGTGCGTCGCGTCGATCATCCGCTCGGCGTCGTCTTGGTTTTGCGCGGCGACTTGGATTTGGCCACGGTCCCGCTGCTGGAGGAGCACCTGAATCGCGCCATGCGCAGCGGAGCGTCAGTGGTCATCGACCTAGCCGGACTGGGGTTCATCGACTCCACCGGTCTGGAAGCGCTGTTGCGAGCCGACCGCCAGCTGCGGGCCGCCGATGGGCAACTGGTGCTCTTGAGCGGATCGCCCGCCGTGTACCGCGTTTTTCAGCTCGCGGGCATGGATGGTTATTTCGAATGGTCCGATGCCCCAACCGCGCAGACCGCGCCCGAGCCCGACGGCGAACTCGGAGGAACGATCTCATGAGTCCCGCTGCGATTGGGCGGGACGGTGGTTCCCGCGAGTTGTTCGAAGCCTGGCGACGCGACCAGGACCCACGTGCCCGCGAGCGTCTCGTCGCGCGCTATCTGCCGCTGGCGCGCAAGCTCGCCGCTCGCTACCGCGGCGCGGCCGGGGAGCCGTTCGACGATCTGCTCCAGGTCGCAAGCCTCGGACTGCTGAAGGCGCTCGACCGGTTCGACCCGGACCGCGGAAGGGCGTTCTCCTCATTTGCGGTACCGACGATCCTGGGCGAGCTTAAACGCTACTTCCGCGACACCGGCTGGTCCGCTCACGTCCCGCGCGGCGCACAGGAGCTGGCACTCAAGGTGCAGCAGGCCGAGCAAGCGGTCAGCCCTCGACTCGGGCGATCACCGAGCCCGGACGAGCTCGCGCAATACATGGAGGTGACCGTCGAGCAGGTGATCGAAGGGCTGGAGGCCGCGGCCGCTCACCACGCCGCCTCGCTCGAGCAGCCTCACCACGAGCTGGACGGCGAGCTGCGATCGCTCGGCGATGCGCTCGGCGAGGAGGACCCTCGCTTCGATCAGGTCGACGCGAGCCTCACGATCACCTCCGCCATACGCCGGCTATCCGAACGTGAGCAGCACGTCCTAGAGCTGCGCTTCTACGGCGAACTCACCCAGAGCGAGATCGCCAAACGGATCGGCGTCTCGCAGATGCAGGTCTCCCGAATCCTCCGTCGCGCGCTCGCGAGCCTGCGCGAGTACATCCCCACGGAAGCTCACCCGGCTCAGCTCGCGCAATCCACCGGAACCAACGACAGACCCCGCTAGGGGCGCTCCCTCCCCATCGCGCGGCGGGACGCAGCGACGATACGCGTCCCGCCGCGCCCCTCCTTCGCTTTGCCGGAACACCGCTGTTCCATCCGGTCTGCCTCCTCATCGAGCAGAGGGATACGAACTAGCCGTTGGACCGAAGAGCGCAATTCGGCGTTGATACGCCGACGACGTCCGCTACGAAGTCGCTCTTCTCCGCGGGACTCCCGCCGTGCAGCGCGTGTTCGAGCTCGTCGGAATCTCTGATGCCCTCCCGTTTGTCGGCCCCACGCTTGGCGGCGTCTCGAGGGAGGCGCGCTCGTCGTTCAGCCGCCGGCGCCATGACCTGTCGCGGCCACGGCTGCGCGGTCTGGGGAGAGCGCCTGCGCGGCCATCGCTCCGCGCTCGCGTTCGAGAGTCTCGCGCTGGGAGCGGGCGCGGTCGGCTAGGCGCCTGAGCTGGTCCGCGTCGAGCTCGGGGTGAGTGTCGACTACGCTCAGGAGGGCTTCCCACAGGCAGAGCTTGCCCTCGACGCCGAGCGACATCGCCTCGAGCGCGAGGAACCGGCCGAGCTCTTCATCTCCGGAGGTCACGCCGCTGAACTTCGGGCGTCCGAGCTTCTCGGCGATCCAGGTGGTCGCCTGCTTGAGCGTGCTGCGGTCGATGTCGAGACGGTCCATCAAGGCCATCAGCTCGTCGCGGTCCTCGTCGATGTCGGAGGCCAGCGAGCTCATCGTGTCGCCGAGCGGTGTGCCTGCGGTGTCGTCGGCCAGCTGGCTGGCGTGGTCGCGGCCGAAGGTCGCGCCGGCGAGATGGTCATTGAGGTAGGTGGCGAGCTCGTCACTCATCCTGTGGTCTCCTTGTTCAGTGATGTCAGGGGATGGACAGCCGGGCCTTCGAGGACGCGTCCGTCGACGGCGTCGAAGCGTGAGCCGTGGCAGGGGCAGTCCCAGCTGCGCTCGGCGGAGTTGAAGCGCAGGATGCAGCCGAGGTGTGTGCAGCGCAGCGATACGGCGTGCACGGTGCCGTCCGGCTCGCGGTAGATGCCTGTCTTCCGGATGCCTTCGCGCACGACCTCGCCCTCACCCTCTCGTGTCTCGGACGTTGAGCCGGCCGTTCCGGGCCGGAGTCGGTCGCCGATCAGGTCGAACGAGAACTTGGCGCCCAGCCGCGCGAGCTTCGGCAGTCCGCGGGTCCCGATGCGAGCCGGGTTGAATTTGGCTGCCCAGGGGTTCTCACGGCCTGCGATCAGATCGCTGATGATCGATGCGGCGAATGTGCCGCTGGTAAGCCCCCACTTGTGAAAGCCGGAGGCGACGAACAGCCGCGATGAGCGGGGGTGGTATTGCCCGATTACCGGCAGGTGATCCCAGCTGACCGGATCTTGCGCTGACCAGCGGTGGGCGATGTCCGTTACGTCCCAGTGCTCACGGGCGAACTGCTCGAGGCGTTCGAAGCGCTCTGGCGAGGCGTCGTGCGCCCCGGCGGGGTGTCCCTCCCCGCCGACGATCAGCAGCTCCCCGTAGGAGCGAATCGAACGCGTCGACGATCCAGCCGAGATCGACATCCCATCGGGAACCCGACCGCGCACCCGCGCAGCGATGCAATAGGAGCGGATCGGCTCGAGCCGGGCGAAGAACAACCCGCGGTCGAGTAGCGGGTAGTGGGCTGCATCGACCACCTGCCCAGCGGTGATCGCCCCATGGGTGGTTTCGACGCGGCACGGCGCACCGGACTCGACACCGAGCGCTCGCGTGTCCTCGAGCACGACCGAGCCGTCCCCGTCGACTGACCGCGCGAGTCCTTGGACGTATCGGACCGGGTGCAGCTGGAGCTGATCATCGAGCCGGACGGCGCCGTGGGTACGAAACGGGAGGCCGGAATCGTCGACCAGCTCGACCGCGAGCCCAGCGGCATGAGCGGCGGCTTGCTCGGCCTCGACGGTCGACCGCTGATCGCCGTCTGGGGCATACGTGAACGCCGCCCTGCGCTCCAGGTCGCAATCAATCCGCTCCTCCTCGGTTAGCCGTGCGATCTGTTCGACGCCGGCGAGACTCGCCTCCGCATATACGGCCGTGGCCTCCTCGCCGTGGTAGCGCCGCAGCGTGTCGTAGATCGTCTGTTGCAGCGCGCTGACCTTGGCGGTCGTGCAACCGGTTACGCCCGCCCCCACTCGACGCGCTTCGATCACCGCGACGCGCGCGCCATCGCGCTTCAGCATCAGCGCGGTCGTGAGCCCCGTGATGCCTGCACCGATCACCGCGACGTCAACCTCGAGCCCGCGCGTCAGCGCTGGGTACTTTTGCGCGTCAGGGCCCGCAAGCCACAGCGATTCATCCGCCGAGATCGTCATCTCAATGACCTCCTACCCGATCTCACGTCTCACGCATCGAGGCTGCCTGCCTCGGCTGTCGTGCAGGAGCGCCGACGCAACTCGCGAAATACGGCAACCGATGTCAGGTCGCCGGCCGGATGGGCTGACGCTCGAGCGCAATCGGGACCTGCGCGGGCGCTCGCAGCCCGTGTGGTACCGGCGAGCGCTCCTCTCCCTGATCGCCGTCCTGCCCGTGCTCGCGCTACTGAACGTCTTCGGGCAGCACCCAACGGTCAGCTCGGCCCACGTGTCTGCGGCGGATCTCGTGGTCACTGCACCGGCGCGCTTGCGTAGCGGGCTGATCTTCCAGGTGCGCGTCCAGGTGACAGCGCATCAGGACATCTCGATGCCGCAGCTCGTCTTCTCTCGTGGCTGGTGGGAGTCGATGAGCGTGAACTCGCTCGAGCCCAACCCCAGCAACGAGGGCACCCAGAACGGCAGCGTCGTCCTCTCTTACAACGGACTCCCTGCGGGGCACACGCTGATCGTGTGGCTGTACTTCCAGGTCAATCCGACGAACGTGGGCAAGCGGACGGAGGACGTCGAACTCGAGGACGGCTCCAAGCCGATCGCCCGCGTACACCGCTCCCTGACGATCTTCCCCTGAGCCATGGACCTCGTCATCCGTGCAACCGTCATCTTTGCCTTCATCTTCCTGGTCACCCGCATCTCCGGGCGGCGCGAGCTCAGCTCGCTCGAACCGTTCGACGTGATCCTGCTCGTCGTGCTCGGCGATCTCGTGCAGCAGGGGATCACCCAGAGTGACGAGTCGGTCACAGGCACGTTGATCGTCATCTCCACGGTCACGCTGCTGTCGGTCGCCGTCGGCTGGGTCTCGTTTCGCTCGCGGAAGGTCCGAGTCGTGACCGAAGGCGAGCCGATCGTCTTGGTGCAGGACGGGCGCGTGATCGAACGCAACCTGCGCCGTGAACGCCTGACTCGCGGCGATCTCGGAGAGGAAGCGCGGCGACAGCAGATCTCATGGCTCGAGGACATCCGGTGGGCGATCCTCGAGAAGGGCGGCTCGATCAGCGTGATCCCCAAGGGTTGATCGACCTCGCGCCGCAGACCGTCGCGCTTCGGCCCCAGGCGCGTCGAGCCGGCCGTCGCTGAGCCGCTCCGCCAGGCGCGACGCGAGCGCCATGATTGTGAGCGCCGGGTTCGCGGAGCCCTGCGTCGGCATCACGCTGCCGTCGGCGATGAACAGGTTCGGGATTCCCCAGGCGCGGTGGTCTGAGTCGACGACGCTGCGCTCGGGGTCGGTTCCCATCCGGCAACCGCCGACCAGATGCGCGTAGCGGTCGATCGACAGCACGTCTTGGGCCCCGGCGGCCTCCCAGATGTCATGCAGGGTCCGCTTGGGCGTAGGCGATGTTCTTGCGGTCGTTCTCGCACTGGATGTAGTCCATCCGCGCGACCGGCATGCCGTTGCGATCGCTGACCTCCGAGTCCAGCGTGACGCGATTCTCGGCTAGCGGGAGCAGCTCGGAGAGGATCCCGAGCGTGTACCAGTGGTTGTAGTCGCGCATGTACTCGCGCAGCGCCCGGCCCCAGTGCCCATCGGCCATCACGTGCTGGGCCCACTCGATCGGGAGCGGCCCCACCGTCTGAATCGAGAAGCCGCGCGCGAATCCTCGCGAGGGATCGGTCTCGTAGAACTGCTCGGAGGAGATCTCCGGGGGCGGCGCCTTGTACATCCGCAGCTCGTCGGGGAAGCGGCCCGCCACCTGGGGCGCGCCCTGGACCATCACGTAGCGGCCGATCTGGTCGTTCGAGTTGGCCAAGCCGTGCGGATAGCGACGGCTGGTCGAGTTCAGGAGCAGCCGCGGGGTCTCGATCGAGTACCCCGCGACGGCGACCGCGTCGGCCCGCTGGAACCGCTCGCCGCCTTCATGCACGTAGCGCACCCCCGTGACCCGCCCGCTCGAATCGTCGACCTCGACCCGGGTGACCATGCACCCGGCCCGGATCTCCGCCCCGTGCTCGATCGCGTCGGGGATGTGGGTGACCAGCGGGGAGGCCTTGGCGCCCACCTTGCACCCCTGAAGGCAGAAGCCGCGGTAGATGCAGTGCGGGCGGTTACCGAAGGTGCCGTTCGCGATGCCCACCGGGCCGACGCGCATCTCGATGCCGATCCGCCGGGCCCCCTCCCGGGCGATGTCCGCACCGCCCGCGATCGGATGCGCCGTGTGCGGATAGCGATGCGGGTCGCCCCACGGCCAGTGATCGCCCGCCACCGGGAGCTCGAGCTCGAGGCGCTCGTAGTGGGACTTGAGCTCACGGTAGGAGATCGGCCAGTCCTCGCCCACGCCATCCCGGCTCCGGATCTCGAAATCTGAGGGGTGAAAGCGCGGGCAGTACCCGGCGTAATGCACCATCGAGCCGCCGACGCCGTGGCCCGAGTTGTTCTTTCCAAGCTCCACCGGATCCTGGCCCCCGGTGACCCGCTCGTCGGTCCAGTAGAGCCGGTGCGAGCCGGCCTCGTCGGAGACCCAGTCCTCGTCGGGATCCCAGAACGGTCCCGACTCGAGCACCACCAGCTTCCAGCCGCGGCGCGCCAGCCGTTGCGCGAGTGTCCCGCCCCCCGCACCGGCGCCGACGATCGCGAGGTCGACGGGGTACGCGTCGTCGTAGCGAGCCATCCGCTCCTGCGGCACGGCGCGGCGGTGGACGTCCAGCAGGAACGCGGAGTCGTTCTCGGGCGGTCGCAGCGCGCCGCGAGCGAGCGTTCGCAGTCCGTGGCGGCTGGGAGGTCTCACCCCGCGTTCTTCCCCGGGTCGCGCTCGAACGCGGGGGCGCCCTCCCAACTCTCGCGCTGGCCCGCGCCGAGTCGGGCGTACCCGCGTGGATACGCCGGTCCGCCGAAGCCAATCTCGTTCCAGGCCCACGGGTGCGAATAGAACGCGCTCAGCACAGCGCGCATCAGCACGCTCCATGCGCGCTTGGGATCGAGCTCGTCCCACACCTCGCCGCGCAGCTTGCCGTCGCGGAACGCGTCGACGATCCGCTCCCTGGCCTCCTGCGAGGCGCCGGCGAAATCGCTGCAGCCGTGCTGACGAGCGGCGGCGTCGAGGCCCCTCGCGGCCAGCCGCCAGGTCTCGCGGTCGTCGGGCATGCCGGCGAACCGAAACCCGTCGAGCTGTCCGGCGAACAGCTTCGCGTCGACCATCTCGAGCACGGGGATCTTCGGCTCTCGGTCCTGGGCCATCACGGCGTCGCAGAACGCACCGAGCGTGATCGCCTCGACACGGGTGAAGAATCGAATCGGGGGAACGTTGTCGACTCGCTCGAGCACGACCCGCCGCGTCGCCTCGTCCCAATGCTCGGCTTCGTCGAGCACGTTGTATTCGGGATATCGGCCGTGCATCTGCGGGGTCACGCCCTGGCGCTGCCGCGGGAGCTCGTCGGCGGACGGGGGCTGCTTCCCGGGACGGAGGTTCGGCAGGTGCTCGGCGCGCCGGAAGTCGCGAGCGCTCGGCATCACCGCTCGCGCCCGAACGCGGCCGCGGCGAGGCCCATGCCGCCGACGAGCGCGAGCGAGCCCGGGGCAAGCAACGGCGGCCCCATCACTACGTTGAACAGCGGCTCGCGGAACCCCCCGGGCTTGCGTGCCACGCCGCGAACGTGGGTGATCACTCCGATCAGACCGTCCGCGCAGTACAGCGCCGAGAGCGCCGGCAGCCACGTCCGCGCGGCGCGCTCGGACTGCACGCCGGCAACCCCTGCTGCGGCCAGAGCCGGCGAGAGCACGATCGGGGTCCACATCCACTTGTCGCCGAACGACCCCCGGAAGTGCTCAAAGTAGATCTCCAGCCCGAGCGGCAGCGCGCTGAACGCGGTCGCGGCGGCGAGCGTTCGCTGCATCCGCCCGGAGCGGACGTTCGACCACCACCACGCGGTAAGCCGCTCGGCCTTCGTCGCGCGCCTAAGCCGCATACCGCTCCGCGTCCTCGCGCTTGAGCTCGAGCCCGATTCCGGGCCGGTCGAGATCCGGGAACAGCGCGCCCTTGCGCGGCGCGACCACCCCGTCGAACAGGAGCCGCTCGATCCGCACGTGGTCGTGGAAGTACTCGAGGTGGACCAGCCTGGAAAGCGCGGTGCCGGGGTGCAGATGGATCGATGGTCCGCAGTGCAGCGACAGCGGCACCCCGCGCGCACGGCACAGCGCGTCCACCCGCAGCAACTCGGTGATCCCGGCACAGCGGGTCACGTCCGCCTGCAGCACGTCGACTGCGCCGGCCGCGAGCATCGCCTCGAAGTAGGGCAGCTCGTAGCCGTACTCCCCCGCGGCGATCGGCATCCCGCCGGGCGCACGGTCACGCAGCAGACGAAGGCCCTCGAGGTCGTCGGAGGAGACCGGCTCCTCGAACCAGCTGACGTCCGCCTCACCCCGAAAGCGCTCGGCGAGCGAGAGCGCCTGCTTGCGGGAGTAGGCGCCGTTGGCGTCCACGAACAGCTCGGGGTCCGAGCCGATCGCCGCTCGCGCCGCGCGGATGCGCCCGGGATCGTCCTCGGGGACCGAGCCGACCTTCATCTTGACCCGAGGGATCCCCTGCTCGACCCAGCCGGCGAGCTGGTCTCGCAGCTGCCGCTGCGAGTAGGCAGTGAAGCCGCCGGAGCCGTAGATCGGCACATGGTCGCGCGTCATCCCGAGCAACGCGCAGAGCGGGATCCCGAGCAGCCGCGCCTTGAGGTCCCAGAGGGCCGCGTCCACGGCCGCGATCGCCATCGAGGTGATACCGGGACGGCCCAGGTTGCGCGTCTCGCGAACCATCGTCGCCCACGCTGACTGCGGCGAGGACGCGTCGGCTCCCGCCACGATTCCGGCCAGCTTCGACTCGATCAGCTTGGCGGTCGAAACGTCGGCGTAGGTGTAGCCGAGGCCCCACTCGCCGGCGGCGTGCGCGTGCACGACGACGATCGTCGTCGAATCCCACGAGAGCGTCCCGTCCGCCTCCGGCGCGTCGGTCGGGACCGTGTAGGCCGCGACCTCGAGCTGCTCGACGGGAGCCTCTACTCCGGGCGCCGCGATCGTCATCGGCCCGGCAGGAACTCCTCGACCTTCTGCCTGAACGACTGCTTGATGATGCGCCGCGCGTGGGGGTCGCCTCCGAGCAGCGCCGAGCTGAGCGCCTTGGCCTGCTCGAGCGTGATGTGCGGCGGCAGCGGCGGGACCTCCGGGTCGGTGACGGCCTCGTAGACGACCGGGCGGTCCGAAGCGAGCGCCTCGTCCCAGGCGGGGCCGACCGCCTCGGGCCGGTCGACGCGGATGCCCTTGAGCCCGACGAGCTCGGCGTAGCGGGCGTACGGGAAATCGGGGAGGTCCTGCGAGCCTTCGAACTTCGGATCTCCCTCCATCGCCCGCTGCTCCCAGGTGACCTGGTTGAGGTCACGGTTGTTGAGCACCATCACGATCAGGCGCTGGTCGGGCCATTCGTGTCGGTACTTCGCGATCGTGATCAGCTCGTTGATGCCGTTCATCTGCATCGCGCCGTCACCGACGAGCGCGAACACCGGCCGCGAGGGGTGGGCAAACTTGGCCGCGATCGCGTACGGGACCCCGGGGCCCATCGTCGCGAGCGTTCCGGACAGCGAGGCCATCATTCCGCGGCGCAACCGGATGTCCCGGGCGTACCAGTTCGCCGCCGATCCGGAATCCGAGGCCACGATCGCGCCGTCCGGGAGCCGCTTTGAGAGCTCGTGGAACACAAGCTGGGGGTTGATCGGATCGGCCTCGAGCTGTGCCCGTTCGTCCATCAGCTCCCACCACTCGCCGGTCTCCTTCTCCATCCTCTCGCGCCACCCGCGATCCGTCTTGCGCTCGAGCCGGCCCATCAGGGCCCGAAGCGTCTCGGCGCTGTCTCCGACGAGGTTAACCTCCATCGGATAGCGGATCCCGAGCATCTTGCCGTCGATATCGATCTGGACCCCGCGTGCCTGGCCCTCCTCTGGCAGGAACTCCGAGTACGGGAAGCTCGAGCCGACCATCAGCAGCGTGTCGCACTTCTGCATCAAGGTCCAACTCGGCTTCGTGCCGAGCAGCCCGATCGAGCCAGTGACGTGCGGAAGGTCGTCGGGCAGCACTGCCTTGCCGAGCAGCGCCTTCGCGACCCCCGCGCCGAGCACGTCGGCGACCGCCTCGACCTCCGCCGAGGCGCGCAGCGCGCCCTGTCCGACCAGCATCGCGACGCGCTCGCCGGCGTTCAAAACCTCGGCGGCGCGGTCGAGCTCCTCGTCGCTGGGGATCACACGCGGCGCCTCGAACCCGGGCCCCGAATGGACGGTGCCGTGCTTGTTCGGGGGCTCGGGGACCGCGTCGGCGTCCTGGAGGTCGTTGGGGACGATGATCGCGGTGACGGTCCGCTCGGCCAGCGCGATCCGGATCGCCCGGTCGACGAGATGCCGGATCTGCGCGGGCACCATCGCCACCTCGACGTACTCGTGCGCGACGTCCTTGAACAGCGACTGCAGGTCGATCTCCTGCTGGAAGTTGCCGCCGAGACCGGCTCTCGCCTGCTGGCCGACGATCGCGACGACCGGCTGGTGATCGAGCTTGGCGTCATAGAGGCCGTTCAGCAGGTGTACGGCGCCGGGCCCCGATGTGGCCATGCAGACGCCCACCTCGCCCGTGAACTTGGCGTGCGCGCACGCCATGAACGCGGCCATCTCCTCGTGCCGAACCTGGGTGAAGCGGGGCCGCTGCCCGTTGCTCGAGCGCCCGAACGCCCCCATCAATCCGTTGATGCCGTCGCCGGGGTAGCCGTAGATCTGCCGAACCCCCCACGTCGCGAGCCGTTCAAGAAGGTAGTCGCCGACTGTCTGGCTCATCCTGTGCCGTTCCTTTCTGCTGGCGGTACGCGGTACGCGTGAGGGTGCTGACGAAGCCCTACCCGATGGCCGATCGTCGATAACCGACCGGCCGGGTCCGAGCTCCTACACGTCGCTGCGGGCCGACTCGAGCGCCACCGCCGCGTCGATCTGCGCCAGATGCGTGAGCGCCTGCGGGAAGTTGCCGAGCAGCTCGCCGGTCGACGGATCGACCTCCTCGGACATCAGGCCCAGGTGATTGGCGCAGGCGCTCGCTGCGTCGAACACGGCGCGCGCCCCTTCGAGATCGCCGGTTCGCACCAGGCATTCCACGAGCCAGTACGAGCAGCACAAAAACGCCCCTTCCCGGCCCTCGAGGCCATCGTCGCGACGGTAGCGGTACAGCAGGCCGTCGCCGGCATCGAGCTCCTCACGGATCGCGGAGACCGTCCGGAGCATCCGCTCGTCGTCCCAGTCGAGGAACTCCACCGTCGGGAGCAGCAGCAGGGCGGCGTCGAGGTTCTTGCGGCCGTACGCCTGGACGAACACGCCGCGCTTGCGGTCATAGCCGCGGCGCTCGATCGTCGAGCGCAGCTCGTCGCGCACCTTCGCCCACCGCCGCGTCGGCGCCCGGCGCATGCATTCGTCGGCGAGCCTGATTCCGCGGTCGAGCGCGGCCCAGCAGAGCACCTTGGAGTGCACGAAGTGCTCGGGCTTCCCCGGCCATTCCCAAATCCCACGGTCGGGCTCGGTGCACTTCTCGGCCGCGTGGTCGATCAGCGAGGTCACAAAGCGCCAGTCGTCGTCGCTCGGCGAGCGCCCGCGCCGGTGCCAGCGCCACATCAGGTTCACGATCTCGCCGTAGGCGTCGAGCTGGAGCTGACCCCGCGCCTGGTTGCCGACCCGCACCGGCGCCGAGCCGCGATATCCCTCGAGCGAGTCGAGCTCCTGGCCGTCCAGCCGGCGCTCGCCGCCCACTCCGTAGAACACCTGCATGTCGCCCGCGTGCCCCGCCGCCGACCGCACGATGAAAGCCCGGAACGCGTCGGCCTCCGCCTCGCTGCCGAGTTCCGCGAATGCGCGCGAGCTGAAACTCGAGTCGCGGACCCAGGAGAACCGGTAGTCCCAGTTGCGCGGAGCCCCGAGCGCTTCCGGCAGCGAGGTCGTCGGCGCCGCGACGATCGCGCCGGTCGGCTCGTAGGTGAGCGCCTTGAGCGTCAGTCCCGAGCGCCGCGTGGCGGTCGCGTCGGGCCCGCCAACGCTGAGCGCGGACGCCCACTTGCGCCACCACCGGACCGTGTCATCGAGCGCCCGGTCGATCGCGTCCTGGTCAGGCTCGCGCGGCGGCACCGCGTCGATCTGGTGGGGTGGCCGGTAGGTCAGCGTCATGCGCATCCGCTCCCCGGCGTCGACCGTCACACGGCCGGTGAGCTCATGGTCGGGGTCCTCTTCGAGCTGGCCCTCGCACCAGACCACCAGGCCGTCGTTTCCTCCGATCACGCTGTGGAGCCGGTCGCCGTGGCTCCGGATCCACGGCTTGACCTCGCCGTAGTCGAACCGCGGGGCGATTCGCACGTCCAGCTCGACCGATCCACGCACCCCCTCGATCACGCGCAGCAGCCGCCGCTCGTCGGCGTCGCGCGCCCTGACTCCGATCGTGAAGCAGTCGATGATCCTGGCCGCCCCCGCAGTGCCTTCGAACGTCGTCGCCAGCACGAGCGTGTCTTCGAGATATCGGTGCCGCGACTCCCAGCGGGCGCGGCCGGCGGGAGCGATCGAGCAGTGCCCTCCGCTCTGTGAGTCGAGCAGCCGCGCGAACACGCTGCCCGAGTCGAACCGCGGCAGGCAGCACCAATCGATCGAGGCCCGCCGCGAGACCAGCGCGGCCGCGTGACAGTCGCCGATCAGGGCGTAGTCGGCAATCGGTCGGTATGAGTCGCTGGCAGACATGGTCGATCGGGCCGATTACCCGCGTGGCGGCCGGGTAGAGCCCTTCCCGTATGTGGTTCAACTCACTCGCAGCGGCGCTGGTGACTGTGTCTCGCGCCGTATCACGGGTCCGGCAGCAGTAGCGTGGATACACGACGGGAAGTCGTGGTGATCACCGGCGCGTCCGGTGGTATTGGGCGTGCCGCCGCGCGCAGATTCGCCTCCGAGGGTGCGCGCGTGGCGCTCCTCGCACGGGGACGGGCGGGACTCGAGGCCGCGGCGAACGAGGTCGAGCGGGCCGGCGGAACCGCGCTCGTGATCCCGACCGACGTCGCGAGCCACGACCAGGTGCAGGCCGCAGCCGCCCAAGTCGAGGACACGCTAGGCCCGGTCGACGTGTGGGTGAACAACGCGATGGTCACCGTTTACGCGGAGTTTCTCGACATCGAGCCCGAGGAATTCGAGCGCGCGACCGAGGTCAGCTATCTCGGCTTGGTGTGGGGGACCCGGGCGGCGCTTCAGCGGATGGTGCCCCGAGACCGCGGTGTGATCGTGCAGGTGTGCTCGGCGATGTCATACCGCGGGATCCCGCTCCAGTCCCCGTACTGCGGCGCAAAGGCCGCGTGCAAGAACTTCACCGAGAGCATCATCACGGAGTTGCTCCACCACAAATCGGGGGTGCGACTCTCGATGATCCAGCTCCCCGGCGTCAACACGACCCAGTTCACGTGGGGCCGCACGAAGCTGCCAAAGCAGACGATGCCCGTACCGCCGATCTACCAGCCCGAACTGGCGGCCGACGCGATCCACCACGCCGCTCACCACCGGCGGCGTCAGATCTACGTCGGGATCCCGACCGTGATGAACATCCTCGGCGAGCGGGTGGCGCCATGGCTGTTGGACCGCTATCTGGCGAAGACCGGGTTCGGCTCGCAGATGACGGACCATGACCTCGAACCGCACGGGCACGACAACCTGTTCGAGCCGGTCGACGAGGATCGCGGCGCGCACGGGCCGTTCGACGCGATCGCCCACTCCTCTAGCCCCCAGTACGAGCTCGCCAAGCATCGCGCGATCACCCTGGCCGGCGCGGGTCTCGCCGGGGTGGCCGGTGCGGTCGCGCTGACGGCAGCGGCCATCCGCGCTCGCCGCTAGCGGAAGCGCCCCTCGGCCCCAGTCACTGATTACGAGCGCCCGGGCCGGGGCAGTCCGACCGACATGAGAATCGGATACTTCCTGTCGAGCGAGGAGTGGGGACCCACGGAGCTGGTGGACAACGCCGTGAAGGCGCAGGCGGCCGGGTTTGACCATCTGTGGATCTCCGACCACTACCACCCGTGGAGCGAGGAGCAGGGGCACAGCCCGTTCGTGTGGTCGGCGATCGGCGCGATCGCTCGCGCCGCCGAGGGCGTAACCGTAACCACCGCCGTCACGTGCCCGACGATCCGGATCCATCCCGCGGTGATCGCGCACGCGGCTGCCACATCGGCGCTGCTGCTCGACGGGCGCTTTCGCTTCGGCGTCGGTAGCGGCGAAGCGCTGAACGAGCACATCCTCGGTGACCGATGGCCCGAGGCCGACGAGCGGCTCGAGATGCTGGAGGAGGCGATCGAGGTGATTCGCACGCTCTGGCGGGGCGGGGTGCAGAGCCATCGCGGCCGCCACTACCGCGTGGAGCACGCGCGCGTCTACGACCTTCCGGAGCGCCCGCCGCCGATCCTAGTCTCGGGCTTCGGTCAGAAGTCGCTGGAGCTCGCGGCACGCGTCGGCGACGGGTACGTGACGGTCGGACCCGACGAGGAGTCGGTTCGCTATTTCCGAGAGCACGCGCGCGACGGAACCCTGGTCCAGGGCGGACTCAAGGTCTGCTGGGCCGATGACGAGCGCGAGGCGATCAAGACGGCTCATCGGCTGTGGCGCAACGACGGCCTGCCCGGCGAGCTCGCGCAGGTGCTGCCGACGGCTGAGCACTTCGAGCAGGCCAGCGAGCTCGTGACCGAGGAGCTGATCGCCGAGCAGATGCCGTGCGGGCCCGACGTCGACCGCCACGTCCAGATGGTCGAGGCGTACGCCCGGGCGGGCTTCGACGAGCTCTACATCCAACAGATCGGGCCCGAGCAGGACGCGTTCTTCGAGGCCTATCGCGACGAGGTCCTGCCGCGCGTCCAAGGCATCGCGGCCGCCGCCTGAGCGCCCTCACCCCGGGGCATCTCGGTCTTGCCGCTGTATTACGCGAGCGGTGTCTCGTCGAGCCGTTCGCGCAGCTCCCGCACCGACTCGAAGATCGCGATCGCGCCGGCCTCGCGAAGCTCGTCGGCACCGAAGCCGCCCGTTCGGACCGCCACCGTCCCGACCCCGGCGCGCGACGCAGCCTCGACGTCCCACGGCGTGTCGCCGACCATCACCGCTTCTTGCGGCTCGCCGCCGATTCGCTCGAGCGCGGTCTGGACCAGATCGGGCTGTGGCTTGGTCGCCTCGACGTCCGCGGATGTCGTCCACGCATCCGCGAGCTCGCGGGCGTCCAATTGGTCGAGGTAATGGTCGACCTCGTCCTGCTTGGCCGAGCTCGCGAGCACGACCTTGTGGCCTCGGCGCTTGAGGTCCTCGATCAACTCGCGTGAGCCGTGCATCGGCTCGACCTCCTCGATCAACTCGAGGTAGTGCCGCTTCTCGGCGTCGCGGATCCGGTCGCCAAGCTCGTCCTCGGTGCTCTCGTCGGTGATCGCGGCAACCAGCTGGTCGCCGCCCATCCCGATGTGGCGGTGGATCCGCCAGAGCTCGAGCACGATCCCGTGGGCGCGGAACGCGCGGAACCACGCGAGCGCGTGCTGATAGTTGGTGTCCACCAGCGTTCCGTCTATGTCCAGCACCGCGATCGCCACGGCTTCCGGGTTACCCCGTCGGGGAGCGTGCGATTCGCGCTGGATGGGGCCAATTCACCGCGGCGTGCGCGACTCCGCCCGAGAGCCAGAAGAAGCGCTCGTCTGAACGAGCAACCCGCGGCGCGCAAAGAGCAGGGCTGGGCGCGGGTCCGTTGGACACGGGTGAACCGCAAGGAGGTCCTGCGCTCGATTAGCCACTAGCAGGCGGGCGCGACCTTGGCGCTAGGCGCGAGATTTCGGGGCGGATCTGGGGCGTACGCCCTCCCACTCCGCGCGGCGCTTAGGCGACAGATCCTCACCTCGACGACACGCGCGGCAGCGCCTGATCTCGAATATCGCGGGCCACCTTTCGGACGGCGTTTCCGACGAGTACTGGAAGAACGTCGACCAGGAGCTCGGCGAGCGGATCGAGCAGGCCGTCGGCGCGAACGTCGGCGTCTAGCGGTCGCGCACACGAGCCGGCTCGGGCTGTCGCCCGCGCGGACCGGGACGCGCGAGCCGCGGGCCTCATGCGGCCACCGAATTCTGCGAGGGTCGCGATTGCGGCGCATAGGTCTGATCCGGCAGTACCCGCAGCCGCATTCGACAGGCGATACCTCCCCGCGTGAAAGGCCTCCCGTGTGGAGGCGTGGGTGGTGATCGTTTGGATCTTGATGCGGTCGAGCACTTCGATGCGTAGGCCGCCTGGGCTTGGTGCGCGAAAGCCGGCGTTGGCGGCCAGTTTCTGTAGTCGTTTGCGGCCGTTGTGGTTTGGCAGACGTAGACGACGCCGCCGGTCCTGCCGGCCGCCGGCCACCGCGCGTGCAGGTGCAGAAGCTCCGCCCCGCGGCGTTGTACGGAGTCGCAGATCTGGCGCTACATTTAGTAAAGTGCTCAGGAGTGTTCTCCAGAGCGTTCTCCAGAGTTCGGTTCTTGAGCAGAGAGGGGTCTCGCGCCCGCCGTCAAAGGGTTTTCGGGCTGCCCCCGAGACTGACTACCCGCCCTCCACGTTGTTTCGTTCGGGTAGTCAGTCTCGGGGGTTCATGTTTTGTTGGGCGGCGGGCGCGGAGCGGGAGACGGCCCCTGGACGGCAGGGCTCACCGGCGGGTGGTGGCGGTAGATCGGTGGCAGGCAGGCAAGATCGGGTCGAGGGCAATGACTTGGCTAGGGCCAGAGGTGAGGCGATTGGGGTCGAGTCAGTGGAGGATGAACCCGGGATATGTCTGACGATCAGCTTCTGAGCCTTCAGCAAATCGCGGACAGTATGAGCTTGAGCCTTGCGACGGTTCGCGTCTGGGTCCATGACAAGCGGCTACCGGCCGAGAAGGTCCGCCACCGATGGATGGTGCGCCGCGGGGATCTCGAGCGGTTTCTCGCGGACAATCCCAACCTCGGGCATCCGAAGAGCGCGGCTGGCAAGGCCGCCGTCGCCGCGGTCGACGCGGTTCCAGAGGATTGGAGCGAGCAGCCTGAAGAGGCGATGACCGACTTGGCGAAGATGCGCCTCGCTCCTTGGGGGACCCCAGGGACCCGGGCGCTGCTCCCTCCTAGCCAGGCGGTCGATCGGGTGCGCGAGGCCGACGTCAGTTGGAAGGCGGCGCTCGACGGCCTTGCGAGCTACCCCGCCCGCCTGCGGACGCTGGCCGAGGCCGCCGAGGAGCAGAGCCGCGCGCTGATGCTGGCGCATCTGGCCAACGTGCAATGGAGGCCCCGGCCGGGCGCCAGCAAACTGACCTTTCCCGACGAGGTCCGGCCCGGCAGCGGCCGCCCCGGCCCGCCGGCGACCTGGCGCCGGTTCGACAACGCGGTCAAGCAGCTGGGTCTCGCGCTCGAGGGCGACAGCATGAAGCAGCTCGTCGAGGCGTTCGAACGCCTCGCGTCGGTCGCCAGCGAACTCTCAGACGCCCTGGCAGACGAGCAACCACCCGGGCGGCAGCGCCAGGCGGGCTGACCGTCAATACCGGGCGGCATCGCAAGACACTGCGAATCGAACTACTCGAGGAGTTCCGCGATGAGCCCATTCGCCGCCGGTGCCGGCGCCGGCAGGTCGTCCGTCCGCGCGCATAATAGAAGTAGCGCTAGATCTAGTATGTGAGAGTATAGTGGTGGTGTGCTCAAGCCCGCCAACGCCGGAGCCGGATTTGCATCGGCGGATGCTGGCCGTGTCAGACCGGCCAATGGCTCGCCTGATCGGCACGTGATCCCGCCTCGCGCGTCGAAGCTGAGCAACGATCAGCGAAAGGCTCTTGAGGAAGCGCTGCTAGACGCGCTTTGCGTCCGGTACCCCGGTCGTGCGATCGTGATCGAGTGGAACGAGCCGGACGCGCTCGGCGACGTCGAGCCCGCGCCCTGGGGAGACCAGGATCGATTCGAACAGGCTGCTTAGCGCGAGCGGAAACAGCTGGGGGTCTGCCTCGATGTCCGAGGTTGTGAGGGTGAGCGCAGTCTGTGCTTCACGGGCCCGATGTCGGTAGGCGGCGCGTGCTTCTTGGACTCCCTCGACGCGGCTGTCGAGGTGCTGGTGGTAGCGCTCGCCGAGAGCTCGCCTCAGCGTCGTGTCCGCAGCGAACGCGTCCAGCTCCGCCTCTGCGTCCGCCAGCGCCCGCTCGAGCAAAACGAGCGAGTCAGCCTTCGGGTCGCTGATCGTGGCCTGGAGCCCAGCCAGCAGCGCGCTCGTCTCGTCGTGGAGGTAGCGCTCGAGGATGCTCGCGGTGATGACGGCGCCCTTCCGACATCGCTGCCCCCTGAAGGTGTAGCTGGATTGGGTGCCAGAGCATCGGTAAACGCGCTGCCCTTTGCCGCCGCGGCTCCCGACCATCGGCTGCGTGCAGGTTGCACATCGGATCAGTCCTGAAAGCGGTGACCGCTCGGACGGCTGCCGGCGGATTGGCGTCGTCTGTGCGGCCGCCCAAATCGCGCTGGCCACGAGGGGCTGATGCGTGTCCGCCTGGACCAGCTCTCCATTGCGCGTCTCGCCCAGGTAGGAGCGACCGGACAGGAGCCTACGCACCTTCGTAGTCGTCCAGCGGCGCTCGGGCACATGCTGGCGCAGATAATCGAGCGCCGTGTGGATGCTGTCCCCGGCGGCGAGCCGGAACGCCTCCCTGACGTGTGCGGCGTTCTCAGGATGCGGCGCGAGTGTGCCGTCCGAGTTACGCTCGTAGCCGAACGGAGTCCGGCTGACATACGCCCCGCGAGCGACAGCCCGACGCTTCGCCTCCTCAAACCCGGCCACCGCATTGTCGCGTTCCAGGGTCGCGACCGCCAACAGGACCGTGAGGATGAACGCTCCGAACGGGCCGGTGGGATCGATGTCCTCCTCGACACAGGCCAGATGAGCCCCGGCCGCGTGGATGCGCTTCACGTCAGCGATCGCAGCGCCGACGTTCCGTGCGAAGCGGTTCAACCGCCAGCAGGCCAGCCCGTCCGTCTCACCAGCCTCGATACGCGCCATCGCGGCACGTAGCCCCGGTCGCGCCTGCGTACCCCCGGACTCATCCTCGTCGACGTGCCACGCGACGATCTCGACGTTGCGGTAGTCAGCCCACCGCTGGATCGCCTCTCGCTGCACATTGGGCGAGATGTAGCCGGGGCCTCCGCGTCCCATACGCCGCGATACCCTCACGTAGCCGTCCATCCGAGTAGGTCCCACGGGCCTCATAACGTACCTCCATATGCCAATTAGCACCAACCAGTTCCGCAACGGCACCCACATCGACGTCGACGGGACGATCTACAAGATCCTCGAGTTCCAGCACGTCAAGCCCGGCAAGGGAGGCGCGTTCGTGCGCACGAGGCTGCGCCGGGCCAGCGACGGGGCCGTGATCGACCGCACGTTCCGCGCCGGCGAGAAGTTCCGGCCGGTCCGGACCGAGACCCGGCGGATGCAGTACCTCTACAAGGACGAGACCGACGCGCACTTCATGGACTCCGAGACCTACGAGCAGCTGACGATCCCGGAGGGCACGCTGGCGGATGCGCTGCGCTGGCTGACGGAGTCCTCTGAGGTCGAGCTGCTGTACATCGACGGCCAGCCGGCCGACGTGCAGCTTCCGAGCGCGACCGATCTGAAGGTGACCGAGACCGAGCCGGGGCTGCGCGGCGACACCGCCTCCGGCGGCGGCACCAAGCCGGCGGTGCTCGAGACCGGCGCCAAGGTTCAGGTGCCGCTGTTCATCGACGTGGGCGACGTGGTCCGCGTCGACACTCGCTCCGGCGAGTACGTGTCGCGTGCTTAGACGCGACCAGCGGCGCGCCGCGGTGTGGGCCCTGTACCAGAGCGACCTGCTCGGCCGCCCGATCGAGGAGGTGCTTCCGCGGGACACGCACGCCTTCACCCGCGAGCTCGCGGAGCTCGTCCGCGCCCGCCAGCCCGAGCTCGATGAGCTCATCTCCACGTACTCGAGCGGCTGGACGCTCGACCGGATCGCTCCGCTCGAGCGTTCGATCCTGCGCGTCGGGCTGGCGGAGATGCTGCATCCCGATCAGGTGCCCGGCGAGCAGGAGATCCCGCCGGAGGGGGCGATCGACGAGGCGGTCGAGACCGCCAAGCAGTTCTGCGGCGCCGACGCGCCGGCGTTCGTCAACGGGATCCTGGGCGCCGTACTGAAGGAGATCCAGACGCGCAGCTGAGCCGTGGCGCAGATCAAGCTGCGCCGCTTGGGGACCGATAGTCCCGGTATGCGGCTTTCCCTGCGTGCTCGGTCGGAGCTCGGCGTGCTGTTCGGCGTCACCGCGATGTGCCTGTTGTTCGCGCTGCTGGCCTACGCGGTATTCGCCAACCAGGGCACCGGCGATTACCTGGTCGGCGGCGTCGTCTCGGGGGACAACGCCGGCCCGGCGATCCAAGCGCTGCTGCACGGAAGCGTGGCCGGCTATCTGAGCCATCAGCCGATGATCGGTCTGACCTCGCTGCTCCTGCGCCTGCCGCCGGCGGCGCTGGCGCCGGTGCTCGGGGGCGGCCACCTATTGACGTACCAGCTCGGAGCGCTCGCGTGCGTGCTGCCGCTCGCGCTGCTGGGCGGCTGGCTGGTGTCCACTCCGGGTCTGTCGCTCCGGGCGCGACTGCTGAGGCTGCTGGCGGTCCTGATCGTGGCCACCAGCCCGCTGATCAAAGCCGCGCTCGGCGCCGGGCATCCTGAGGACATCCTCTCGGGCGTGCTCTGCACCGGGGCGGTGATTGCCGCGACCCAGGGGCGGCCCCGGCTCGCGGCCGTGCTGCTCGGCCTGGCGATTGGCACCAAGGACTGGGCTGTGATTGCCGTCCCCCCGGTGCTGATCGCGATGCCGGGAAGGCGGCGCCAGGTCGGCCTGACCGCAGCAGCCGTGGCACTGGTGCTGTTCGCCCTGCCGATCCTCGCGGATCCCGCGGCGTTCGTGCGCGCGGTGCACGCCGCGGAGACCAGGCTCGTGAACCAGTTCAGCCTGCTGTGGCCTGTTTCATCGCCCATGCACCTGCCGGGGGGCCAGCTGTCAGCGGCGCGCGAGATGCCGTTCGGGCTACATCGCTCGGGGGCCTCCGCGCTCGCCATCCTCGGGGTGGCCGCGGTCGGCGTCCCGTGGTGGGTCCGCGCCCGCCGGCGTGGCGCGGTCTGTGACCCGCTTGCGCTGCTCGTGCTGCTGGCATTGCTGCGGTGCGTATGCGACAGCACGCAGCTGGAGTACTACCTCGGCGCCGTATTGATCCCACTCGCCGCGTGGGAGGCGCTCCGGGACCGCCCGCCGGTGATCGCGTTCCTGTTCAGCGTGACCGCCGGGCTACTGTTCGGAGGCGTTGTCCAGCTTCCGGACGCGCCGATGTACTTCCTCTGGACGACCGTGGAGGTTGTGCTGGGCGTCTACCTTGCGCGCCACGCGCTGGGCGTGAGGCGAAGCGCGCAAGAGCCACGGCTGTGGCCGGATCGCATGACCCTCACGCCGATCGTCCGGGCGCCGCGGCAGGCGGCGATCTCGAGCACGGCGGCTCCCGGGCTGGAGGCTATTGCCCCGCCTGAGACGACGGCCGCGTAGCGGCCCCCATATACGAATCGGGGCATCGCGATCTCCGTCAGCGAGCCGGCGGCGAACCGGCCTCGTCCCGACGCGCGGGCGGTCGAGAAACGCAGGCTGAACGTCCGCGAGCTGCGGTCGAACGACCACGAGCTCGGCGTTCCGGCGATCAGCTGGGGATAGGGCTCGACGAGCGCCTGGAGCGTCGGCATCACCAGGTTCGAGCCGCGCGGCGGCTTCGCCGGGTCGACCACGATCCCGGGCTGGCCGGTGTCGGTCGGCGCGCTGCAGCCGCAGTAGGACCACTCCAGCCACGGCACCATGTCCCGGTCGGCGCGGGCGACCATGTCATCGAGGTACGCGACGTCGGTGGTCGAGCCGTACTCGGTCATCATCAGTGCCTCGTGGGTTTGGCCGACGTGGGCGAGCGCGTTCGAGAACACCATGTCGTCGAACGTGTCACAGCCCTGCGGCGAGTGCGTCTGGGGCTCGCTCAGGCAGTAGTCGTGAAACGCGAATCCTGCGCGCGGATCTCCGAGCGCGCCGACGTGCGTGGCGACGCCGTTGTTGAAGATCACGTTCGGCTCGTACCAGATCAGCGTCCGCCGGTCGGCGGTCCGGATCGCGGCAGCGACGCGGTGATACAGGGAGGTCAGCTCAGCGTCGAACGCCGGGCAGCCGGACGGGTTGAGGCACGGCTCCCAGTTTGTGCCCGGGAACGGCTCGTTGAACAGCTCGTAGCCGAGCACCGAGCTCGAGCCGCGGAAGCGCGCGGCCACGTGCGCCCAGGCGCTCGCAAACCAATCCTGCAGGCCGCGTCCGCCCGGGCCCGCGCCGTTGGAGAAGAACTGGTCGAGCGCGTGCTCGAGCGCCGGGTTACCCAGGTAGTTGCCCGGGAACCCGAGCTTCGGGTTGGGCAGCCCACCGTCCTGCACGGCCCAATCGGGCGCGCCCTCGCCCTGGAAGCGCTCGTTGAACAGATCCTGGTGGAAGTCGAGCAGCGACAGGACCCCGTGTTGGGCCAGCGTCCGCACCGTCGCCGCGATGTGCCCCAGATATGCGTCGTCGAACACGCCGGGCCGGGGCTCGACGGCCTTCCAGATCACCCCGACCCGGACCGCGTTGAAGCCGATCCGCTGCAGGAACGCGGCGTCGTCTGAGCGGAACCCGACCGCGCCGGGGTAGTAGGGCGGCAGCTTGTACACCATGTTCGTCCCGTGGACGATCACCACCCGCCCACTCGCGTCGGTGATCCACCGCCCGGCCTGTGAGAGCGGGAGCTTCGGCGACGCTTGTGCGACGGATGCCGACCCTGCCGCCAGCGCCCACGCGGCACACACCGCGAGCGCGAGCGAGCGCCTAGAGACCCTCATCGCCGCCTATCGTGGCAGCTTGCGGGTCACGGTCACGACCTGCTGGAAGGTCGGGCGGTTCTGGAACGGGAACGACGGCAAAGAGATCGCCGACGCGTCGGTCCACGTGTTCTGATCGACGCACGCGGGCTCGGGGTCGCTCGAGCAACTGCCGAACGCGCCGTACAGCTGTTGCGGGGTGACGCTCGTCGCCGCGAGCAGCGACGCTCGCAGCGCGGCGGTGCAGCGGGCGCGCAGCGCCCGCACGGAGAACCGGCGGGACGGCAGGTTGCCGCAGTACGCCTGGCTGTACGGGGCGCGCTCGTGCCCGATCGAGTACACGCGCCGCAAGTCCTTCGAGACGTAGCCCCACCAGCCGTTGTTGAACCCGTCGCCGGACACCGGGACTTCGCCGCCGAGCGGCAGCAGCGTCTGGATCGCGCCGAACGCGCCGGACCCGATCATCGGCTCAAATTCGTTCTCCAGCAGCCTCGGCCACCACGCGTCCATCAGCTCGATCGCCTGGGCGTACAGGTCGTGGGAGGCAGTCGCCAGCGAGGCCGACTTGCGGAAGCCACCGGCCCCATACCACTGGCGGAGCGTCGCGATCGCGGCGCGCAGCTTCGGGTTGGCGGGCCTTCCGAGCGCCGTGAACAGGATCGGCAGCTCGAGCGCGCGGATGTCCTCGGTGGACGGGACGTCCATCGCCGAGACCACCTGCGAGATGCGGATCTTGCGGCCGTTTGAGAGCGCTTTGGCGATCCGCGCGGCGATCATCTGGTTGCGATACACCGGGCCGTAGCCCCACTGGTTGTCGGCGGCCGACCACCCGGGCGCCTGCTTGTTGTTCCAGGACACCATGAAGTCCTGGTCGGTGGTGTGGGGGTGCGCGGCAAACGGCAGCCAGGTCGCGTCGTGGGTCGCGGGGTCGTAGCCCTTCCAGTCGTACTGGCCGGTGCCGAGCACCGGGAACGCGGCCGAGACTCCGTTCGGGAACTGCGGCATCCACCCCGACATGTAGTACGAGGTGTGGTTGGCGTCGACGTAGCCCCAGTTGAACAGGAAGTTGATGTGCGAGGCCGCCTGCTGGAAGGCCGCCGGCCCGGTGACGTAGCCGGGGTCGTTGAGCTCGGAGAAGCCGATCGCCGAGTCGGCCTCGTGGAAGTACGTCGAGCGGGCGTGGACGAACGCGACGGGCTTGCCGCGCACGGCGCCGCGCGCGTACACGATCCCGTGCACGGTCCGGTAAGCGGTCAGCGTCTCGGTGCCGGGCGGGGTCTGGTCGAGCACGTTCGGGTGCCAGGAATCGACGTCGACGAGCTTGTCCATCGCCAGGCACCGGCCCTTGTAGAGGTAGTGGTAGGCGTCCTGGCAGAGCACCTCGGCGTACGTCGAGACGTTGTCGGACGTGGAGGTGGTCGCGCTCCATGCGTAGTCGCGGCCGTGCCCGAGCTCGACGTACTGGTTGACGCCGGGGAACGACGCCCCGCGGGCGTCGATCCCGGGACCGTGCAGGTCCTCCTCCATCAGGATCTCGGGGATGTAGTAGCCGACCTGCGGACCCATCACGGCGAGCGGGTGGCCGTTGGCGGAGTGCCGCGCGGCGATCAGCTCCCAGTTCGAGGCGTGGGTCGGATTCAGCATCGCGGCGCGGAGGTTCGCGCCGATGTTCGCGAGCGGGCCGGTGGCGGAGCTTCGGTCGGCGGCGGCGCTCGACGCCGACGGTGAGCCGATCGGCGGGAACGTGACAGAGCCGGGGTCGGGGAGCGCGAGGCCCTTCGGCGAGAACGCGTTGCCGAGCTCATATGGGAACCGCTTGCCCGTGATCGTGCTCGGCGACTCCGGGTCGTCGACCTCGCGGAAGTCGCTCCACGCGCGCCGGCCGCGGAGCTTCCCGAGCCGCTGCTCGAGCTTCTGCAGCGTGATCGCGGAATCGACCTGGCCGCCGCCGCCGAGCCCGAAGATACCGCCGATCAGCGACGCCTCGGCGATCACGTCGGTTAGCTTCCACGGCTGCGGGAGCGTCCCGAGCGCGGCGTATTCGGACGGCATCATGCTCGCGGTGTTGAGCGGGTTCTCGGCGTTCTGGATGTACGCGTTGATCCCGTCGACGAAGTTCGTGCCGTCCTGGACGAGCTGCGTTCCCTGCGCGCCGTACAGCTTCGGCGCGAGGTCGATCTGCTCCTGGAGGTCGGCCTGGGTGTACGGGGCGATTCCCCACTGCGTCTCGTCCATCCCCCGGTTCGAGGCCGAGCCGCCGACGAACGACGCGAGCTGAGCCTCGGCGGTGTGGCGGAGCACGTCGATCAGGAACAGGCGGTCCTCGGCGGCGGCGTACCCGGTCCCGAACGTCACCTCGGCGCGAGTGTCTCCGTAGATGTGCGGGACGTCGTACTGGTCGCGGACGATCGTCAGCCCCGGCTCGGGGTGCTCGACGCTCGCGACGTCGCTGTCGGGCACGCCGAATGTCGCGTCCTTGTAGAAGTCGGGGACCTGCGAGTCGGTCAGCGTCGGGGCCGCGTACACGAGGTTCTCGTACATCGGCAGCTGGTCGTTGAAGTGCGGCGGCACCGTCTTCTGGGCCTCGAACGCGGCCAGGCCGACGACCGTCGCGAGTCCCTGCTCGCCCGCCGGGAGGATGTTCCGGAACCCGCCGGCGTCGTTCTGCCCGTACGGAGCGGGCGACTGGGCGCTCGCGGTCGGCGCGGCGATCAGCAACGCCGCCCCCACGGCGATGATCGCGCTGCGCGGTCCCACCCTCAGCATGGCGCGGAAGCGTAGCCCGGGTGTTACCGGTGCGCGCCGGTTGCGAGCAGCGGCGCGAGCGACGGTGTGCACGCGCACGCCGCGCCGCGCAGGCGCCGCAGCCCGAACAGGTCCTCGATCGTCTGCAGCAGCGAGTAGTGGTCGGCCGGCGAGCCAAGCCTGGTCCGACGCCGCGCGAGCCCTCCGGCGGCGATCGTGACGATGTGTCCGCCGAACGCGAGCCGGCAGCAGCCGTCGTCGGTGCTGCCCTCGTCCCAGGTGATGAACAGGAGCCCTCGCGGCCCGAGCGCGGACAGCAGCGGCGGGACAAGCCGCGCCAGGAACCGGTCGCCGGTCTGCACGTCGCAGTCGTGCATGTCGTGGCACAGGTTTGGGGTGATCCACACGAAGCGGGGCAGCCGGTTCGTGCGCTCGTCGGCGGTGAGCTGCGTGAGCGGGACGATTCGCGCGCAGCGCGAGGGATTGCGGACGATCCGCGTGTAGTACGCGAACGGGTCGTGCTTCTTGGCGTAGTCGCCGGCGGCGGTGCCGGTGAAGCAGGGGTGGGGGAGATCCTCCATGTATCCCCTCCAGCTGAGCCCGGCGGGCTCGAGCTGGTCGACGATGCTGGTCGCGTGGACGATGCAGTCCGTGCAGTCGCTGGCGATCCCGAACGTGGAGCCGCCGGTCAGCGCGAGGTAGTTGGGGAGCGACGGGTGGGAGATCGCATACATCGAGCGCGCGAGCGCGTACGTGCGGGCCAGCGAGTTGATGTACGGTGCGTCGGGTGACCCGATGATGTCGGTGAACTCCTCGTTCTCCATCACGATCACGGCGACGTGACTCGGCGGGCCGCCGGTCAGCCGCGCCCTCGGGGGCGGGGTCGTCTGCGCGGGTCCCGCGACGTGCGCCACAGAGCTGCCGCCGCACGCAGCCAGCGCGGCGAGCGCCGCGAAGACAGCGGCGAAGCGACGGCTGATCATTCCGGCGCGCACCAGCACAGCCACGCAGTGTGGCCGGTCGGGGCCGGCAGCGGCAGCGCGCGCCACGGACCCGAGCGCCCGCCGGGCCAGAACAGGGGCGATCCGATCCGGCGCGGGTCGTATCGCAGCGCGTCGCCGAGTGCCTTCGTGAGCGCCTCCTTGCTGCACCACAGCGATGCCACGGCGGCGTCATCGAACGAGGTCTGGCCGACCAGCGCGCGCTCGGACGGCGTGCAGATCGAGTCCAGGAACCGATCGTCGAAGTGCTCGACCCGCTCGATGTCGACCCCGACCGGAGCGCCGTGCCACGCGACCAGCGCGTACGGGTGGCGGTACGCGCGCGAGCTGTAGGGACCCGGCGCGGCGGCGGTCTGCTCGCGTCCCCACGCTCGCAGCGCCCGCTCGTCGAGCCTGCCGGATCCTGCGTCGAGCCACCGCACCACGGGCGCACCGGGTGCGACCTCGATCGCTCGAATCGACCCGACGGTCAAACCGCGACGACCGGCGCCCCGTGCCAGCTCGTCCCTGGCGGCAGCTCCTCGCCGCGCAGGACCACCGACCGACCGGCCACCTTCGCGCCGGCCCCGAGCACCGTGTCCGGCAGCAGACAGCTCGCGGGTCCGAGCGTCGAGCCGGCTCTGAGCCTCGCCGGCCCGATCCGCATCAGCCGGTCGTGGAACAGGTGCGTCTCGACGCACGCGAAGCGATTCACGACGCACCCGTCGCCGAGCTCGACCATGTCGAACTCGGTGATCGTCAGCGTGTCGCACCACACCTCGCGGCCGACCTTGCTGCCCATAGCCCGCAGGTACCACGGCATCACCGGGCTGGCGAGCGCGAAGCCGAGCAGCCACGTGCCGGCGAGCTGGTCCTGCAGCGAGTTCATGATCTCGTCGCGCCACACGAACAGCGACCAGAGCGGGTGGTTGCCGGGCCGGTAGCGCCCCATCACGAGCCATTTGGCGGCGACGGTGATCGCGACCGCGCAGATGCCCGCGACCAGCAGCACTGCCGGCGTCGCGAGCGCCATCGGCAGCAGCGTGGCGCTGGACTGACCGATCAGGTGCAGCGTCCAGAAGATCAGGCCCGCCAGCAGCACGGAGATCGTGGCGGGCAGCAGGATCCGGGTCAGGTCCATCGCCGCTCGCGCGGCGATCAGGTGCGCGGGCGGGTCCGTGGTCCGGGAGGCCGGGGGAGCGTCGGCTACGCGGGGGAGCTCGAGCGCCGGCGCCCCGAGCCAAGAGGTCCCGTCGGGAGTCACCTTCGGCGCGGTGGTGAGCACGCCGATCAGGCACCGGTCGCCGAGCTTGCTGTCGCCCGCCACGATTGCGCCGTTGCCGAGGAACGTGCCGGCGCCGATTTCGACCGGGGCTACGTGGAGCCAGCCGTTCCGCGAGCGGGCGGAGATCAGCGCCACGTCGTCCGCGGTGAAGCTGCGCTCGCCGAACGAGGTCAGCCGGTTGGCCCCTACGACCGTTGAGACCTCGGCGCCGCGCCCGACGCGGATCCCGGCGAGCCGGAGCCACGCGCGGGTGAAGATGCTCGAGTACAGCGAGAACAGCACCCCGCGGGCGCCGAGCATCAGGGCCTCGCCGAACCACAGCGCCCACCCGACCATGCCCTCGTCGGCGTGATACCCGGGACGCTGGAGCTTCCCGACCGCGCGCACGAGCAGCGCCACCAGCACGGCGTAGGTGACGACGAAGCTTCCGGCGATGATCGGCGCCTCGACCAGCAGCCGGCTGACGAACTGGCGATAGGTCTGGTCGGACCCGGTGAGCATCAGGTACAGCAGTGCGGGCGCGCCCGCGGCGAGCGGCAGCAACGCCTGGACCCCGAGTCCAACTCCGTACATCGCGCGCCAGAACCGCGGGCGGTGCGGCCGCGGAGCCGGGTCCGCCGGCCAGCTCTCGCCGGCGGCGCCGACACACTTGCCCGGCGAGCCGGCCCAGCGCTCGCCTGCTGGCACCGGCCCATTCACGACGGTCCCCGGCTCGATCTCGGCACCGGCGCCGATCTCGGCGCCCGGAGCAAGCAGCGCCCGCGAGCCGACTCGGGCCCGGGGTCCGATCTCGATCTCGCCGAGCACGAGCTCGTCGCCTTCGATCCACCATCCGTGCAGATCGACGTCGGCCTCGATCGTCGCGCCGTCGCCGATCGACACCGAGCTCGTGACGCGGGGGAGCGCGCCGAGCCGGGCGCCCGCGCCGACCCGGTGCCCGCACAGGCGGGCGAACCGCGCGGCGAACGGGGTACCGGCGAGGCTCTCCGCACGGTACGCCTCGCCGAGCCGCTCGAGGAACCACAGCCGGCACATCAGCCAGCCGCGGCGCGGATAGCGCCCGGGCTTGACGCGTGGAATCAGGATCCGGCGGGCGATCACAACGATCGTCGCCCTGCCGGCCGCGCTCCCGAACACGATCCAGCCGGCGATCAGCCACGCCCAGCCGACGTCGGGGCCGATGTGGCCCTCGAGCTGGTTGATCGCCAGGATCGCCAGCAGCCACTGCGGAGCCGAGAGGGCGACCAGGACCGCGACGCCGGCGAGCTGGACCGCGCTCCAGCGCCGGCGACCGGTCACCGGGCGTGGGCCGACGGTGGTCGTGGTGGAGACGTCGAGTGCCTCGAGCCGCGCCGCCAGCTCCTCGAGCCGTCGGTGGTTGTAGATGTCCGCGACAGCGATCGACGGGTAGCGGCGGCGCAACACGCTCGCCAGCTTGGCGGCCGCGAGCGAGCTTCCGCCGAGCGCGAAGAAGTCGCTGTCCGGGGCGATCGGGAGCGGCCCGAGCTGCTCGCGCCATCGCTCGGCGAGCCAGCCGAGCGCGCCGGTCAGCTCGGGTTGCTCGGGCTGCGGCGGTGGCCACGGGAGCGCCCGGCGATCGAGCTTCCCCGCGGTCGTTGTCGGGAGCGCGTCGAGCCGGACGATCACCGGCAGTGAGTCCTGTGGCAGGCGCTGCGCGAGCAGCGCGCGTGCCCCGGACGCGTCGGTGTCGCCGACGACGTAGCCAACCAGCAGCGGGTTGCCGGTCTCGGTGCGCTGGACCACCACGGCGGCTGCTCTGATCCCGGGCAGCGCGGCCAGCTGCGATTCGACCTCGCCGAGCTCGATCCGGCGGCCACCGATCTTGACCTGGTCGTCCCGGCGGCCGATGAACTCGATCCCGTCGGCGGTCTCGCGCACGATGTCCCCGGTCCGGTAGGCGCGCTCCCAGCCGAGCGCGGGCACCGGCGCAAAGCGCGTGGCGTCGAGTTCGGGATCCAGGTAGCGGCCCAGCCCGACTCCGGCGATCACGAGCTCTCCGGCCTCGCCCAGCGCGACCGGCTCTTGATGCTGATCGACGACGGCAACCTGCCAGCCTCCCAGCGGCCAGCCGATCGTCACCGGGCTCCCGGGATGGAGCCGCGTGGCGGTGCTCACGACCGTGGCTTCCGTGGGCCCGTAGGTGTTCCACAGCGCTCGTCCCGGGGCGAGCCGGCGCACGAGCGGCTCCGGGCACGCCTCGCCGCCGAGGATCAGGAGCCGGACGGACGCGATGTCCGACCGAGCCCAGAGGGCTGCGAGCGTCGGCACTGTGGAGATCACGGTGATCCGCTGCTCGGCGATCCACGGTCCGAGCTCGGCCCCGGCGCGGATGCGGTCGCGCGGGGCGGGGACGAGCGCGGCGCCGTTGCGCCATGCCAGCCAGATCTCCTCGCAGCTCGCGTCAAACGCAACCGAGAGCCCGGCGAGCACTCGGCTATCGGGCTCCACCGTCCACAGCGCCGTCTCCGCATCCACGAACGCGGCTGCCGAGCGGTGCGTGACCGCGACGCCCTTGGGCTCGCCCGTCGAGCCGGAGGTGAAGATGATCCAGGCATCGTCGTCAACGGTCACGGCACGCGGTGATCCTCCGGGCGCAAGCCGCTGCCGGAGCTCGAGCTGCTGCGCCAGGACCGCAGACACCCCGGCGCGATCCCAGATCATCTCCGCGCGCTCGGCGGGGTCGTCGGCGTCGACGGGAACGTATGCGGCGCCCGCGCGAAGCGTGCCGAGGATCGCGACGTAGAGCTCCGCGGTGCCGCTCGGCACCCGGATCCCCACCCGATCGCCCGCCCCGATCCCGAGTGAACGCAGGCGGTCGGACAGCGCGGCCGCTTGACGATCGAGCTCGCGGTAGGTCAGCCGTGCGTCCGGCGCGTCGAGCGCTACCCGGTCGGCGCACCGCGCGAGCGTGGCCGCGAACACGTCGAGCAAGGTTCGCGGCGGAGCGGGTGTGGGACGGGCGCCGGCCGCAGACGGCACGGACGAACGCCGCTCTCGGGTGATGATCGTTTCGGTCAAGTTCTGACTCCCTGCAGGCGCGCGCCGGTGATTACGGCAGCGCCTGCGTTCGCCTCCTGTGAAGCGCCCCATCCCCGAGGCATCCGACCCAAACCGAGTCGGCGGCTTCAACACCGACTGTAGGCGCGAGTTTCGAGAAGCCGGGCCCTCACAACGATCCTTTAACCGTTTGCCAACTGAGGTTTGGCTGGGCGACCGGGAGACGGTCTGCGACGGTGGCGCGGCTCAGGCGGGCGTCGCCGCCGGCGACTCGTCAGCGGGCGCCGGCGCGTGACGCTCGTTCGCGATCGCGCGAGCGGCGATCCTCGCGCTGAACACGCACCCGCCGAGGAACGTCCCCTCGAGCGAGCGCTTGCCGTGCATTCCGCCGCCGCCGAAGCCGGCGGCCTCGCCCACCGCATACAGCCCCGGGATCGGCTCGCCGTCGGGTCTCAGCGCCCGCGACTCCAGATCGGTCTGGATCCCGCCGAGGCTCTTGCGCGACATCACCGTCATCCGGATCGCGATCAGCGGACCCGCCTTCGGGTCGGTGATCGGCTGGAACTTGGAGGTGCGCAGGCGGTCCCCGCGCCAGTTGCGGTAGGACTCGATCCGCCGCAGCTGGTCGTCGTTGAACAGCGGCTTGCCGCGCGCGATCGTCGCGTCGTAGTGCTCGACGTCGGACTGCATCCGTTCGGCGTCGAGCGCGCCGTCGCCCGTGACGGCCGCCATCTTCCGCGCCAGCTCGGGGAGGTTGTCGGCGGTCACGAAGTCGGGGCAGTGATCGACGAAGTAGCGGACCAGCGCCGGCTTGCCGAGCAGCACCGACAGCAGGAACCGGACGGTGCGCTTCTCGCGGATCAGCGGGTTGTGCTCGGACCCCGACACATCGAGCTCGCGGCGCGCGATCCTCCAGTTGCAGATCATCCAGTAGTAGGCGCGCTCGTCCTCAAGCATCCGCTCGAGCGCGTAGAAGGCGTCGAACGTCGGCATCAGCGGGATCGGGCCGTAGCGCTTGCCGGTCGGATCGAGCACCAGCCCGGAGCGCGGCGGGATCAGCTTGAGACCGTGCAGCGGGCGCCGCGGCTTCGGGTGGCGGACGGCGTCGGCGTAGTTCCACATCCGCGAGATGTGCGTGACGTTGCCGCCGATCCGGGTGACCTCCTTGTGCATCGCACCGTCGGCGTAGTAGTGCGACCCCATCAGGATCTCCTTCGGGGGCTTGCCGAGCTCCTCGGGCCACTCCTTGCGGACGATCTCGAGGTTGCCGCCGATCCCGCCGGCGGCGACCACCACGTGCTTTGCCCCGACCCTCGTCGCGTCGGCCTGTTCGTCGTCCTCGGGCACGCACCGGCACCCGACGACGGCCCCCTTCTGGGTGACGAGCCCGGTCACGCGGGTGCGGAACCGGACCTCGAGCCGGGCGCGCCCCGGGTGTTGCTGGATCGCGCCCCAGACCTGGTCGATCAGCGCCTGCCCGCACCCCCAGGCGAGGTGGAAGCGCGGGACCGAGTTGCCGTCGCCGTACACGCCGCGCTCCGCCCAGTTGACGACCGGGAAGAACCGGACCCCGTGACCCTTCAGCCAGCCGCCGACCTCGTCACGCGCGCGCGCGACGTACTGCTCGGCCCACCGCCGCGGCCATTCGTCGCCGTCCTCGAAGCGGGCCACGCGCAGCCAGTCCTCGAGCGCGAGCTCGACGCTGTCGTTGATTCGCGAGCGCCGCTGCTCGGAGGTGTCGACCATGAACATGCCGCCGAACGCCTCGCGCGCGAGCCCGCCGATCTCGTGCGGGTGGCAGCGATCGAGCAGCAGCACCCTGTGACCGGTCTCGAGCAGCTCGAGCGTCGCCACCAGGCCCGCGAGCCCGGCTCCGATCACGATTACCTCCACGCGCTCCTGAGTCGGCACCGCGTGGAAGGTACACCGGCGGCGGGTCGCGCGCGAGGCTCAGCCGAACTCGACGGGCGTGATCGGTGCCGGCTTTACGCCGGCCACCCCGTTCAGCTCGTTGACCGCCCCGACGACGTTCCCGCGGTTGTAGAAGTCGGTCATGATCAGGTTGGGGACCTTGCCCCGCTCGTCGACGCACTCGTGCGCTCGTTTGATGATGAAGTCCTTCTGGACGAGCGGCACGTTGGGGGAGGGGCGCGGCGGGAAGATGTCGGCCCAGTCGTTCATCACCAGCAGCGGGTTGGTCGAGTAGCCGCGGTACAGCTTGCAGGTGAACTCGCTCGGCTTGAGGGCCTTGAGCGGCGTGTCCTGGAGCCACGTGAAGCCGGGGGCGTTCCACGGGAAATGGCCGCTGACGGGCTCCTGGGCGAACACGACGATGTTGTGACGGGAGCTGATCAGCTGTCCGAGCGTCGGCAGTGGCTGGCCGCGCTGCAGGACCGCCAGGCGATCGAATAGCCCGGCCTGCTTGAACGCGCTCCGGATGCTCTCCTCCGGCACGTAGTCCTCGTCGAACAGGACGATCACGTTCCCGGGATTGAGCTCGAGGAAGTTGTGGATCACCGACAGGAACCGGACGAAGTTGGTCGCACCGAGCTCGCACAGCGAGTGGCACAGCCATACAGAGCGCTGGCCGCCACCGGCGCCGCCGCGGTGCAGCGAGCGGCTGAACCGCTGGAGCGCGATCCGAGCCGGGTGGTCGAGCTGCTCGGCGACGCGGTTGAGCCGGTCGCGTGCGGCCTCGATGTCGGTGTACACCTGCCCCGTCTGCGTCTGGACGCCGTAGTGCGTCGAGATCTTGAACGCCCTGATCCCGTCGTTCAGCTGCCTGGCCACGTTCCGGTCCTGGTTCGCGATCAGCCATCCCGGGGTGTCGGCGGCCGACATCGCATTGTGCGTACCCGCGAAGGCGACCTCGTCGAGCCGCCGGCTGCACAGCGGGGCGTAGCCGTTGCACGTCCCGAGCGGCTGCGCCTGCACCTTCGACGCCCTGCCGATCACGGCGAACGCGGCCACCAGCGCGACCAGTCCCGCCGCCGCGATCCCGGTCAGCGTCAGCGCCCGCCGGCGCCGGATCACGATCCCGCGCACGCCGCGGGGCTTGGCGGGAGCCGTCGCCGTGAGTATCTGCCCGAGCCCGACGTACACGAGCGCTACTCCGCCGAGCACGGCGACGATCCTCAGCGCGAGCGTCGGCTTCAGGACAACGAACACCCCGAGCCCCAGCACCGCGACGCCCTCGATCGCCCGGCCATTGGACGAGGCCGGGCGGGGCAGTGCCGCCCACATGCGCTTCAGTCCGCGGGACGGCGAGTACGGCGCCAGCACTGTCGACGCCGCGGCCGCGACGACCCACGCGATCACGGTGATCACGAGCGTCCACGTGGTCAGGTCGTCGAGGAACGTCCCCCAGATCTCGTCGACCGAGCTCTGCGCCTCAGCGGTGCTGAGCTCGTTGAAGCCGTGGGCGTTGTTCACCACGTAGTCCCTGAACAGCGCGAACAGGATCGCGAACACGACACCGGTCACTCCGACCGCGACCGCCGCGCGCGTCAGTCCCCGTCGACGGTCGGGTGCGATCGCGATCCCGATCGCGAACAGCGCCAGCGCGATCGGCGGGAGCAGCAGCCCGAGCAGGCGCACGTGCTGGGCGATTCTGAGCGTCCGTGCGGCAAAGCTCCGTCTTCGGATCGTCAGCAGCACCGCCTCGGTGGCCTTCGGAAGCTCGCGAGCGAGCTTGGGGGAGAGGTTGCGCAGCGCCGAGGCGACCACCTTGCCCGCGTCGGCGACGTCGAATACCGCGTTCCCGCCGCTGCGCTGGAACACCAGCCGGTGGCCGTGGAGCGCCGCCAGCCGGATCACGCGCCCGAACGGCTTCGAGACGACCGCCGTTCTCACCGCTGTGCTGATGATCGGCCTGCCGGCGACGAGGTCCGGGAACCCGGGCTCGATCAGCTGCACGGTGATCTCGCGCGCGATCACGTGCTGGACGGTCGGCTGGTGGGCGGCCTCGACGGCGCGGTCGGCGAACGCGTGGGAGTCGAGCACCTCCTCGCGCAGGTACAGGGTCACGCCGCCGACGAGCGCCAGCAGCGAGGCGACCACCACCAGGGTGGTGCTGACCACGCTCCGCGCTCGGCTTCGATTGGACCCGTCGCGCAACGGTTGGCGACCCAAGCTCCACCCCCAGGAGATCGTCGGTGCGCAGAATACAGGCCGTGGCCGGCGAGATGGCCGGGGGCGGTACGAGTCGCGGGGCTCGCGGGGCTCGCCGGCGCGCGGGTCGCCGGGTAGCACAACTTCTGTCAGCTCGCACGGTTACAGCTGGGTGAATGTAGGATCGCCCCGGTGCGATCGCCGACGGGGTCGTGTGGGCGGTCGAAGAACTCAAGGAGGATCCGATGAAGAGTCGTTTCAGCGGCATGCTCGCCGCGGGGGTCGCGGCACTGCTCGTGTTGCCGGCGAGCGCGGGCGCGGCGCTCCGCGTCGCCCCGAGATCGCCGGTCACCCCGAGATCCCCGGTGGTCCCGGGGTCGGGCTACCTGGCGCTCGGGGACTCGGTTACGTTCGGGTACGAGGAGCCGAACGTGGTGCCGGCGCCGAACTACCACAACGCCGCGAGTTTCCTCGGCTATCCGGAACAGTTCGGCCCGCAGCTGCAGGTGAACGTCGCGAACGCCGCGTGCCCGGGCGAGACGAGCTCGAGTCTGATCAACCCGAAGGCGATCAGCAACGGGTGCGAGAACAGGCTCGGCAAGCCCCCGGGATACCGCACGCTGTACCCGCTGCACGTCACCTACTCGGGCTCCCAGCTCGCCTACGCCGTGTCGTACCTGAAGAGCCATCCCGGCGTCAGGCTCGTGTCGCTGATGATCGGTGCGAACGACGCGTTCGTATGCCAGGAGACCACGAAGGACGGGTGCCTCGGTCCCGGAGAGCTGCAGGCGGTGCTCAAGAAGGTCGCCGCCAACGTCCGGGTGATCCTCTCGACGATCCGCAACCGAGCCCGGTACCGGGGACAGATCGCGATCGTCAACTACTACTCGCTGAACTACACGGTGCCGCTCGAGACCTCGGTCTCGGCGGGCCTCAACAGTGCAATGGACGGGGCGGCGAGGCCGTTCAAAGTCCAGATCGCCGACGGGTTCGGCCTGATGAGGCTCGCGGCCAACACCGGCGGCGCGCAGGGCAACACGTGCAAGGCGGGCCTGATCACGCAGCTCAGCACCGGCGCATGTGGCGTGCATCCGAGCTACGCCGGCCAGGCGATCCTCGCCCAGGCGCTGATCAGGAGCGTGCGGCTGCGGTAGCCGGCGTCGGCCTCGGCCGTGGGGCGGAAGCGGCGGTCGGGCCCGACCGCCGCTTCCGCCGCCGCGAGCGACCCGGGGCCTCGCCTCACGGAAACGTCAGCGTCTGGCGGTAGACGAGGGTCTTGCCGACGGTCAGCGCGGTGCCCCACGGCGGGTCGCTGCCGTCCAGCGGCGAGGTGTAGTTGTAGACCAGGTAGCGGTGGCGGGAGAGCGGGATCACCGACGGGTAGCAGGTGTCGCCGACTCCGGGGACGTCGACGACCGGCGTGAACCGCCGGGTGGCCGGGTCGATGCTCCACAGCGCGCACCGCTTGGTCGTGGCGGCGTATTCGCCGTCGTACATCGCGAACTGAGCGTCGGTGTCGGGGAAGTTGAAGTACCGGTAGTCGTACTCGCCGTTGAACGCGACCTGGCGACGCGCGATCACGTAGGTGTGGCCGCGATCGATGAACACGAACGGCGAATCGAGGCGCCGGGTGTCGCCGCGGCAGGTCCACTTCCAGGTCGCGGCGGCGGGAGCCGTGCACACCTTCGCGCCCCAGCCGAGCTTGTCGACCTCCTCGGTCTGACAGGCGGTCACGATCCCGCCACCAGGCAGGAACGCAACGCTCGTCTCGCCGCACTGGCCGGTGTAGACGATCGGCTGCTTGGGGTTCACGCCGTGCCAGTTGAGTCCGTCGCGCGAGGTGAGCCAGTACACGTACTTGGGCGGCGGGTTGGGCTGGAAGGTTCCTCCTCCGCCCGTGTAGCCGGTCATGTAGGCGCGGCCGTCGTGCACGACCAGGTTCCACGGGATGAAGTCGTCCTGGAGGATGTGACGCGGCCTGGTCCAGCGGTTCGGCCCCAGCCATCGCGTCACGAGTGTGCCGCCGGGCTGGAACGCGGCCGGGTCCGCGCCGAGCAGCGCCATGTACAGGAACAGCTTGTCGTGGTAGACGAGCAGGCGCGGCTCGCGGACGTCGGTGTTCCACGTGAACATCCCCTCGTAGCGCCAATGCACCTGGTCGGTGCTCGAGACCACGTACATCCGCGCGTTGTTGTCGGCGATCTGCCACTTGGCCGTCCGGAACACGATGAACACGCGGTGGCGGTACGAGGCGACCGACAGGTTCGCGTTGGAGTTGTCGACCTGCACCTGCGGCGGGAGCCCGGCCGAGGGCACGACGCCGATCGCCGGCGCCTGGATCGGGACCTCGGCCCGAGCGGCGGCCGGTGCCGGCGATCCGGCCGCGAGCCCGGCGATCCCGGCCAGGGCGAGGCCAAATCCGGCCCGCCGCAGCATGCCCCTCACCGGCCTCGATCCCCGCTCCACCATCTGCGAGTTAACGACCCCCGGGCACGGGACTTGCGTGGTGGGGAACGCTAGAGTCGAACCCGGCCGGCTTATCAACCGACGGAACTGGGGGTGGCGAGGTGTCGCGAATTCGGATCGCCGGCTGCGTCGTCGCGGCCGTTGGCGCGCTGGCCCTGACAAGCGCCCTGGCCGAGGCGAGAGCGGGCGCCGCGCGACCCGATCGCCAGGCGTCGAGGATCGCGGCGTCGATGCGCGAGCTGTTCAGGAGCAACGGGCTCAACTCGATGGTGTTCGGCGTGTGGGTGAAGGGACGGCCGCTCGTGACCGGCGCGCTGGGGAGCGCGCTCCAGGGCGTGCCGGCGACGCGGGCCATGCATTTCCGGATCGGCAACGTGACCGAGTCGATGACCACCACGCTGCTGCTCCGGGACGTCGAGCGGCGAACGGCGAAGCTGAGCGATCCGGTGTCGAAGTGGTTTCCCCGGCTACCGCGCGCCCGCCAGGTGACGCTGCGCATGCTCGCCACCAGCACCTCGGGCTACGCCGACTACGTGACCGCGAGTCCGTTCGAGAAGGCGTTCGCGGCGAACCCGTTCCGGCACTTCTCGACGATCGCCCTGATCCGCCTCGGAACCAGCCTTCCGCCGGTGTTCGCACCGGGCAAGAGCTGGGCGTTCTCGGACACGAACTTCCTGCTGCTCGGGGCAATCCTCGAGAAGATCGCGCGGCGGCCGCTGGCCGCGGAGCTGCGGCGCGAGATCTTCGCCCCGCTCGGGATGCGCCAGACCGCGATGCGCTCGGATGCGTACATCCCGCCGCCGGTGATGCATTCCTACACCCGGGAGCGGGGGCCCTACGAGGACGCGACCTTCTGGACCCCGTCGTGGGTTGCCCTCAACGGAGCCACGACCACCGACCTTTCCGACATGGGCACCTGGGCGGCCGCGATGGGCAACGGGTCGCTGCTCTCGCGGGCCTCGCGCAAGCTCCAGCTGGGTCGGGAGAACGTCGGCCTCGGCGTGTTGACGCGGGACAGGTACTACGGGATGGGCGTGGTCGTCACCCGGGGCTGGGTGGTGGCCTCCCCACAGATGGACGGCTACACCGGCGTCGTCGCCGACTTCCCCGCCAAGCAGATCGCGGTCGTCGAGTTCTCGACGGTCGGTCGCAAGAGCGTGCTCTCGACGCAGTACGGGATCGCGGCGCTGAAGCGGATCGCACGCATGCTCACGCCCCGCTCGGTGCCGAAGCTGTCGACCGGAGGCCGGGTCGCGTGAGGGCCGCGTATCCGCTCGAGCGCCGGCGCCGGGTATCCACCTCGAGATCGAGATCACGAGGGCGCCGTAGCGCCGCGCCGATCCGGGCGCGGCACGGCTACCTGGGCTGCTTCCTCGGGGGTGATGTCGGGGTACAGCGCGTGGATCACGAGCACGGCTGCGGCGCCGCCCAGGACCTGAGCAAGCACGAACGAGGGCACGGAGGCCGGCGCGATCCCGGCGAACGTGTTGGAGAACATGCGGCCAATCGTGATCGCCGGGTTGGCAAAGCTGGCCGAGCTCGTAAAGAAGTACGCGGCGCCGATGTACGCGCCGACCGCGGCGGGGATCGTCGCGGCGCGCCTGCTGCGCGCGAGCGCGAAGATCACGAGCAGCAGCCCGAGCGTGGCGATGATCTCGGAGAGGAAGTGCGCGGGGCTCGCACGATGGTGGCTCGAGATGCTCACGGCGCTGAGCGAGAACATGACGTTGGCGACGATTGCGCCGAGCGTGCACCCGGCGACCTGGGCCGGGAGGTAGGCGAGCGCGTCGCGCCGGCTGATCCCCCCGAAGCGTGCGTCGACGAACGACACGACCGGGTTGAAGTGCCCGCCGGAAACGGGCCCGAACATCAGGATGATCGCGTAGAGGCCCGTGGCTGTGGCGGCCGCGTTCTCGAACAGCTGAAGCCCGACGTCGCCCGGCGACAGCCGTTGCGCGGCGATCCCCGAGCCGACCACGACCGCGGCCAGGAACGCCAAGCCGAGCAGCTCCGCGAACAGGCGGCGGGGGAGCGGAGGCCGGCGTGCCATCGCTACGCGGCCGCCACCAGCTTTTCGGCGTACTCGCCGGGTAGCCCCGCAGCTACGACTTCGCGCGCGACCGCGTCCACGTCGTAGGGCACGCGCTGGATCGAAGCGCGTACGGGCCCGCCCTCGTCCGCCTCGAGGATCGCGAATGCCGCGCGTGGATCGCCGTCCTTGGGTTTGCCGATCGACCCGCAATTGACGAACAGCACGTCGCCGAAGCTGTTGATCCACGGTTTGTGGGTGTGGCCGAACACGAGCACCTGGTCTGACTCGGCGGCCGCGAGACGCTCGTAGAGCCGGGCCGGTTTGTCCTCGAACAGGTACTCGTTGACCTTCCTGGGGGAGCCGTGGACGAGGTGGATGTGCTGATCGCCGACCGCGAAGTGCAGGTCGAACGGGAGGCCGCGCATGAACTCCTTGGCGTCCGGGCTGGTGTGAGCAAGTGTCCAAGCGACGGACTGCTGGCCGAGCTCGCGGTCGTGCCGGGTGACATGCGCGCAGCCGCAGTCGTCGCGATCGCGCGCGATCGCGTGGTCGTAGTTGCCATAGATCGTCGGGATCGCGCGCTCCCGGATCAGCGCGCAGACGTGGTCGGGGTGCGGTCCGTAGCCGACGAGATCCCCGCCGCAATAGATCTCGCCGATGCCGAGCGCGTCGATTGCGTCGAGGCTCGCCTGAAGCGCTGGGAGGTTGCCGTGAATGTCGGTGATGACAGCCGTCTGTGTCAAAGCGGGTCGGCTTCGTGTCGGCGGTGCGAAGCGGCGCAAGTCTAAAGATTGACAGACATCAGTTCAATCGGTATACGTATATAGATAGTGGTCGATCTGGAACTGACTCCGAAGACCAAGCGAGCCTCCGGCCAGCCGTGCTGCGAGCCGGTCGTGTACCCCGACGTCGAGCGTGCGCAGGCCGTCCGCATGGCCGAAGTCGCCAAGGCGCTGGGCGACCCGGTCCGCCTCCAGCTCGTCGACGTGCTGCGCAAGCACGCCGGGAAAGTGTGCGTGTGCGAGCTCGTGCCGTTGTTCGACCTCTCCCAGCCGACGGTCTCGCATCACCTGGGGGTCCTGCGCGAGGCAGGGATCGTCGGCTCCGAGCGAGAGGGGCTGTGGGCGTACTACTACGTGATCCCCGACGCACTCGAGGAGCTGTCCGCATGGCTGAGCTGAGCACCCTTGGCGCGGTGCGCGAGGCGGTCCGCGCGCGCTATGCCGCTGCGGCGCAAGCTGCCGCCGGCGAGAGCTCGGGGTGCGGCTGCGGACCGACTGTGAAGGTAACTGACGAGCATGGCTCCCAGGTGTCTGGGTCATCGTTGTACGACGGTGAGGCCACCGACTCGGGCACCGCGGCCGCCGTTGACGCCTCGCTCGGCTGTGGCGTCCCGACTGCGGTCGCCGATCTGCACGAAGGTGAGACGGTGCTCGATCTCGGCTCCGGGGGAGGCGCGGACGTGCTGATCAGCGCGCGGCGGGTCGGCTCGACCGGGAAGGCGATCGGTCTCGACATGACCGACGAGATGCTCGAGCTCGCGCGCGTCAACGCGCGTCAGTCTGGGGTTGCGAACGTCGAGTTCGTGAAGGGCTACCTCGAGCAGCTGCCGCTGCCGGATGCGAGCGTCGACGTGGTGATCTCGAACTGCGTGATCAACCTGTCCGGCGACAAGCCGAAGGTGTTCGCTGAGGCTGCGCGCGTGCTGCGGCCGGGTGGCCGGTTCGCGGTCTCAGACGTGATCGCCGACCCCGACATCGACGAGCGCACGAAGGCCGACATGGCCGCCTGGACCGGCTGCATTGCCGGTGCGCTGACCGAGACGGAGTTCCGCGAGTCGCTCGCCGCGGCCCGCTTCGAGGACGTCGAGATCCGCGAAACCCACCGCGTCCACGAGCACGCCGCCGCGGCGATCATCAGCGCCCGCAAGCCGCCCGGGTGATGGCCGCCGAGCTTCAGCTCAACGACCCCGAGACGCTGTACCGCCGCTGGGAGGACACTCAGTGGTCGCCGTACGCGGTCGACCTGACCGTGGATCGGCGGCAATGGCCGGGCCTCGGAGACGAGCAGCGGGGTCTCATTTACTACGTGCTCGCGTCGCTGATGGTCGCCGAGGAGCGGATCACGACCAAATTCAGCGGGCTCGTCGCCGCCGGCTCGAGCGAGGAGGAGGTCACCTTCCTGGCCACCCAGCAGGTCGACGAGGCGCGGCACATGCAGTTCTACGCGCGCTACCAGGACGAGGTAATCGCGTCGCCCGCCGAGATCGCCGACCACGTCCGGCGCGCCCGCGAGCAGGTCTCGGATGCGTTCCGCCGGATCTTCGACGTTGCCCTGGTCGAGTCCCACGAGCAGCTGCTGTCAGACCCGATGGATTTGACCGCCAAGGTCCGGTTCATCACGCTCTACCACCAGGTGCTCGAGGGCACGCTCGGGCTGACCTCGTTCAAGTTCATCACCGATTACCTGAACCGGCACGAGCTGCTTCCCGGCTTCGTCGGGGGCTACAGCAAGATCCACCACGACGAAACCCGCCACATCGGATACGGCGTCTGGTTCCTCCGCGAGGCGGTCCGCGAACACCCCGAGCAGGCCGACACCGTCCGGGCGATGCTGAAGGAGCTGCTTCCTGACGTAGCCGAGTCGCTGAAGATCCCAGGCGACGAGGACGCCGCGTCGGTAATCGGGGTATCTGAGGACGAGCTTCGCGGCTTCGCCCTCGGAGGCCTCACGCGGCGACTGCAGATCATCGGCGTCCCGCTCGAGACGGTGTTTGCCTGACGCCTTCGCGACCGCCGGGAAGTTTGGTGAGTGCCCGGCGTCCTCCGCACCCCGTCCGGGACCGTCGCCGTCGCGATCGGCGATGGCGCGGTCAGCGCCAGCAAGCGGCTCACCAAGTCGGTCAAGCGCCACCGCGTGAAACGGGTGCGCATATCGGTGGCCGTAACCGATTCGAGCGGAACTGCAACGACCCTTGCGTCATCCGCTGGGGCACGGTGACACTTCCGGGGTGGCACTCAACCCGGCTGCCGGTTGGTCCGATCTCCCCCGAATAGTGCGCAACGTGGTTGAACCTGCGCCGCGGCGCGCAGGGCGTACGTAGAACTCCGCAATCCGAATGGGATGCCTTCGCGATGGCGCCGCCCCGCCTCAGGCATACGGTGAGGGCGACAACTCTTTAGGAGGAAACTCAGATGTTCAACAACGTGATCATCGGGGTGGATGGTGAGGAGGGCGGGCGTGACGCGATCGCGCTCGCCAAGGTGCTGCTCGCTCGTGACGGCCGGCTGACCGTCGCCTACGTGTACCCCGGCGATGCGTACGTGTATCGGAGCGCGAACGCGGCGTACTCTGCCGCCGAGGAGCAGGACGCGCGCGAGCTGCTCGAGCGGGCGCGCTCGGAGGCCAAGGTCGACGCGGACCTGCGCTGGAGTGGATCTACCTCCCCCGGACGCGGCCTGCATGAGCTCTGCGAGGCTGCCGGAGCGGACCTTTTGGTCGTCGGATCCTCGCGCCGCGGGCTCCTGGGGCGCGTGCTGATCGGAAACGACACGCGCTCGGCGCTCAACGGCGCTCCGTGCGCGATCGCGATCGCCCCCGCCGGGTACGCGAGCCAGCCGGCTCTGATGCGCGAGATCGGGGTGGGTTTCGACGGCTCGCCCGAGAGTCTGCATGCCGTCGAGGTTGCCAGGGGCCTCGCGGCCGAGTTCGGGGCCAAGCTGTCGGCGTTCGAGGCGGTTTCGATTCCGACCTACGCGTTCATGGGTGGACCCGCCCCGGTCGGCGACGTGCCCGAGGGGCTGGTCGAGGAAGCACGCCAGCGCATCACGGAGCTCGGCGACATCGAGCCCCACGCCGCCTACGGCCAAGCGGTCGAGGAGCTGGCGCTCTACAGCGCGTCGCTCGACCTGCTGGTCGTCGGGTCCCGCGGCTACGGGCCGATCGGCCGCGTGATCCACGGCAGCACCTCGCTGGCGCTCGCGCAGGCTGCCCGCTGCCCGCTGCTGGTGCTCACCCGCGAGGCTCGCGCGGCATCCGCCCAGCAGACGGCTGACGAGGAGCGCGAGCTGGCCGGCGCTCCCGAGGCGTGAGCGCCGACAATGGGAGAGCCGCTCATCTCCCCCGGGAGGGCTTGGGCGCTCGCCGAGCGCGGACGGGTTCAGTTGATCGACGTGCGCGGACGCGACGAGGGCGAGCTTCCGCGGGTGCCCGGTGCTCGCCTCATCCCACTCGATGAGCTGCCGGTCGAGCTGTCAACGCTCGACCGAGAGCGGCCGGTCGTGCTCCTCTCCGGCCACGGAGCTCGAGCGGCCGAGGCAACGGGGGTGCTTCGCTCGGCGGGACTGACCGCGCACGCGGTCGAGGGCGGCGTGTACGCGTGGGTCGAAGCCGGACTTCCGCTCGAGCGCAGCTCGAGCCGCCGGTCCTCCTGAGCGGCTCACGCCCCGCCCCACGGTGATCTGCTGCTCGTTCATGCCGTCTGGGCCTCCACAAGAAACCCCGCGATTTGCGGGGCTTTCTGTGAAGCGGCTGAACGGGCTCGAACGTTCGGCCTCCGTCGTGCCCCGTCCTCGCAGCAGCGGGTAGAGCACGACGTGGCCAGCGATCTGCCCCGCGCCGGAGATCGATGAGTTTGCGCATCTGAACCCGATGATCCTCGATCGCGAGCCCCGGTAGCGACAAGGCGATGAAACGCACGTCTGCTTAACGCGAGGGCAGGTCAATCCGCGTCAGCCGCCGGGCGCAGCGGTGCTCGCCGCGGCTGTGACGGGGTCTTCGTTGAGCCATCGAGCGCCGACGGTCTCGGCGATGCTGGCATCGGTTCCACGACCGGCGAGCGCGAGGGGGGCGACGCAGGCGAGCTCATGCAGGCCGCCGAGAGCGCTTTGAGCCAGCTCGGGAATCGCGGCGCAGACGACGACGAGCGCAGGCTGCAGCAGATCCGCCGTCTCTATCACCGTGCCTAGCGGAGTATCGGCTCCGAGGTAGGTGATCCGCCAGCCGTGAGCCCGGAGCGCGAGTCCGAAGCAGATCAACCCGAGATCGTGTTGATCTCCGGGAACGCAGGCGAGCAGTGCGTGGGCACCGCGACCGCGCCCCCAGTCGCGCGCTAGGGCGAGCAGACGGCCGCGCAGCAGCGCGCTGGCGAAGTGCTCTTGTGCGACCGATGCCTCAGCTTGCGCCCAGCGCTCGCCGAGCTCATGGAGGTAGGGGAGGACCGCGTCTTGAAGGACGCTCTCAAGCGGATAGGAACCCAGCAGCCGGTCGAGCACGGCATGCGCGCCGACGTCGTCGAATTCGTCGAGCGCCCGCCGGAGCTGCTCGCCGAGGGCGGCTGCCGTCGATCCCCCGTTTCCGTCATCTGTTCCGGCGTCGGGGTGAGGTCGCGCCGGCGGCTCGGCTCGTACGAGCCGAGCCGCCTCGGCTGCCGATAGGCCCTGCTCGAGGTGCTGGAGCATGCGACGGATCCGCCGCTCGTCGTCCTCGCCGTAGAGGCGGAATCCGCCGTCGGTGCGGGTGGGCGACAGGATCCCGTAGCGACGCTCCCACGCGCGGAGCACCTCCGGCGTCACCCCGACGCGGCGGCTCAGCTCCCCGATCCGCACGGAGCCGCGATCGGGTTCGTGAGTGCTCATGCGATGATTGTACATACTCTGGACAGTCTCTTGACAAATACGTAACTAATCTGTACGGTCCTTGGACAGTCTCTATACAAAGGACCTATTCGAATGAACAACTGTTCGGCACTAGAGCCAGCCGATCTGGCGCGATGACGAAGGGTGGTCGCTGAGATGAGGGTTGCTGTGGTTGGTGCCGGGGTCTCGGGGCTCGTCGTGGCGCATCTGCTGCACCGCGCGCATGACGTCACCGTGTTCGAGGCGAACGGCTATGCGGGCGGGCACACGAACACGGTCCGCGTCGACACGCCGAACGAGACGCATCAGATCGACACCGGGTTCATCGTCTTCAATGACCGCAACTATCCGAGCTTCGAGCGGCTGCTCGAGCGATTGGGTGTTGGCTGGCAGCGATCGACGATGAGTTTCAGCGTCAGCGACGGCAGCGGAGCCTTCGAGTACAGCAGTGCGTCTCCGAATGGCCTGTTCGCAAACCGCGCGCATCTCGTGACGCCGTGGTTTCATCGCATGGTCGCTGACCTCGCTCGGTTCAACCGCGCCGGCCAGGAGCTGCTTGGCGATCGTGGCGATGACGTCTCACTTGGAGCCTGGCTGGAGCGTCATCGTTTCTCGCGGGCCTTCATCGAGCGGCTGATCGTGCCTCAGGCATCGGCGGTGTGGTCGGCCGCGCCGCGCCAGATGTGGAGCTTTCCCGCACGCTTCCTGGTCGAGTTCTTCGACAATCACGGGATGCTGTCGCTCCGAGGTCGGCCGCGTTGGCGGACGGTCCGCGGGGGATCGGCCAGGTACGTGGAGGCGCTGATCCGGCCGTTCTCCGATCGGCTGCGGCTGCGCACACCGGTCGATGCCGTCACGCGCCACCCTGGTCACGTGTTGGTCAAGCCGCGCGGTGGCGAGCCACAGCGCTTCGACGAGGTCGTCTTGGCAACCCATTCGGACCAGGCGCTGACGCTGCTGCGCGATGCCAGTGTTCGGGAGCACGAGATCCTCGGCGCGATCCCGTATCAGCCCAATGAGGCGGCGCTCCACACCGACGTGCGGATGCTGCCCCAGCGTCGGCGCGCGTGGGCGAGTTGGAACTACCACCTGCTCCCCGAGCCGAAGTCCGCTACCACCGTCACCTACCACATGAACCGGCTTCAGTCGCTGCGCGCCGAGCGCGAGTTCTGCGTGACGCTCAACCGCACCGAGGCGATCGACCCCGCTCATGTGATCCGCACGATCCCCTACGCGCACCCGGTGTACACCGCCGCGGGGGTCAAGGCGCAGGCACGAGTGGGTGAGATCGACGGACGCAATCGGACGCACTTCTGCGGCGCATACTGGGGGTGGGGGTTCCATGAGGACGGTGTTCGCAGCGCCCAGCGCGTCGGCGAGCGCTTCGGGGCGCGGCTGTGAGCGCGAGCTGTATCTACGAGGGCACGATTCGCCACCGGCGCTTTGACCCGCGGCGCGAGTTCAGCCATCGGCTGGCGCTGCCCTATCTTGACCTGGACGAGCTCCCGGGGCTGCTTGACGGCCGGCTCATCGCTCGCCGCCCCGGACCGATGCGCTTCCGTCGCCGTGACTACCTCGGCGATCCCGCCGTGCCGCTGCACAGCGCTGTGCGCGACTTGGTGGAGGACCGGACCGGTGCGCGTCCCGAGGGCCCGATCAGGGTGCTGACCCAGCTGCGCTCGTTCGGGCACTGCTTCAACCCGGTCAGCTTCTACTACTGCTTCGAGCCGGGCGGCGAGCGCGTCCAGGCATTGGTCGCGGAGGTGACGAATACTCCCTGGGGGGAGCGGCACGCCTACGTGGTCGAGGGGGATCAGCGTGACTCTGCCGCGCTCGTTGGTGAATTCGGCAAGGCGCTCCACGTCTCGCCGTTCATGGGCATGGATCATCGCTACGAGGCTCGGGCGGCGATGCCCGCCCAGACGCTGTCGGTCCACATAAGCTCGAGCCGCGCCGGCGTCACCGTGTTCGACGCGACGCTGGCGCTGCGCCGCCGGGAGCTCACCCGGGCGTCGATCGCAGGGATCACCGGGCGCTACCCGCTCGCGACGGTGCGGGTGCTCGCGCTGATCTATGCGCATGCGCTGGGCTTGAAGCTCGCGGGCGTGCCGGTCCACCGCCATCCGCAGGCGGGTCGGGCATGAGCACCTCGCTCGCTCGCCGGATGGTGTCAATCCTGCTGCGGCGGATCACGGTTGGCAGATTGATCGTCGTGGAGCGCGACGAGCGGCTCGTCTTCGGCTCCGGTTCACCGACTGCGACTGTCGTGATCGCCTCTGCGCGTACCTGGCGGATGCTGCTGAGCGGCAGCCGCGGGATGGCCGAGGCCTTCGCCCAAGGCCTCTGGGACTCGCCCGATTTGGTCGCTTTGATCAGACTCGCCGCCCGCAACGCCAGCGGCCTCGACCGGCTGCGCTCGTGGCTCGCGCCGCTGCGGTGGCCGCTGCAGCGCGCCGCAGCGCTCGTGCGCCGCAGCACCAAGCGCCGGCGCCGGCGCGACATCGCCGCGCATTACGACCTCGGCAACGAGCTGTTCTCTCGAATGCTCGATCCGACTATGAGCTACTCGTGCGCGCTCTTCGAGCGGGAAGGGATGACGCTCGAACAGGCGCAGGTCGCGAAGCTCGAGCGTGTCTGCGAGCAGCTCGACCTCGATCCGGGGGATCGCGTGCTCGAGATCGGAACGGGCTGGGGCGCGTTCGCGCTTCATGCCGCCGCGACCCGCGGCTGCCAGGTGATCACGACCACGATCTCGCGCGAGCAGCACGATTACGTCGTCGAGCAGGTCCACCGCGCGGGGCTGAGCGACAGGGTCACGGTGCTGATGGAGGACTTCCGCGAGCTGCGTGGCCGGTACGACAAGCTCGTATCGATCGAGATGATCGAGGCGGTCGGCTGGCGGCACTTCGGCACGTTCTTCGCCAAGTGCTCGGAGCTGCTGGCTCCCGACGGAGCGATGCTGCTGCAGGCGATCACGATCGACGACCGCGCCTACGAGGTCGAGAAGGCATCGAAGTCGTTCATCAACACCCACATCTTCCCGGGCGGATGCCTGCCCTCGCTCGAGGTGATCGCCCGCAACGTGGCCCGGCGAACCGACATGCAGGTGGTGGGGCTCGAGGACCTGACGGCGCACTACGTCGAGACGCTCCGGCGCTGGCGTCATGACTTCACGGCCCGCGCCGGCGAGCTAGCCAAGCGCGGCTACGACGAGCGCTTCCGCCGGCTGTGGACGCTCTACCTTGCCTACTGCGAAGCCGGCTTCGCGGAGCGGCGGATCTGCGACGTCCAGCTGCTGCTGACCAAGCCCCGGTCCCGGATCGCGTCACGCACCCAGCGGATAGGTCAGCAGCCCGACCTCTGGCTCAGCGCATGATCAGCTCGCTGCTCGATGACGTCCTCGACCGCACCGTGGTCGCCGGGTACGCGAACGTCGGCTACCGGATTCGCAGCCGGAGCTGGAGCGCGACTGAGCTGCAACTGATGCAGGGGAAGGTGGTGCTGGTCACGGGCGCGAGCTCGGGCGTTGGTCTGGCCGCCGCTGAGGGCTTTGCGCGCCTCGGCGCCACGGTCTGGATCGTCGTCCGCAGCTCTGAGCGCGGCGAGCGGGCGCGCGCGCGGATCGTCGAGCGGTCCGGCAACGACGACGTGCACGTGGGGGTGTGCGATCTCAGCGAGCTCGAGTCGGTTCGCCGGTTCGCCGAGCGCTTTCGAGATCAGGCTTCGCGCCTGGACGTGCTAGTCAACAACGCCGGGGTGATGACCGCAGCGCGCGAGGTTTCGGCCGATGGGATCGAGCTCACGCTCGCGACCAACGTCGTCGGCCCGTTCCTGCTGACGAACATGCTGATCCCGCTGCTGGAGGAAAGCGTCCCCGCGCGGGTCATCAACGTGTCCTCTGGTGGCATGTACACGCAGAAGCTCAGGGTCGATGACCTGCAGAGCGAGCACGGGGAGTTCGACGGGCCGAAGGTGTACGCGCGCACCAAGCGCGCGGAGGTGATCCTTACCGAGCTCTGGGCAGAGCAGTTGGCGGGCACCGGGGTCGTGGTCCACTCGATGCACCCCGGATGGGCAGATACCCCCGGCGTGCGATCCTCGCTGCCGCGCTTCTACAAGGTGACACGACCGGTGCTGAGGACTCCCGCGCAGGGCGCCGACACGATCGTCTGGCTCGGCGCAGCCGCTGAACCGGGCCGCAGCTCCGGCCGGTTCTGGCACGACCGCCGGCCGCGTCCCACGCACCGGCTGCGATGTACACGGGAGACGCGGCAGGAACGCGAGCGGCTTCTCGCCGAGTGCATGCGGCTCAGCGGTTGGCGCGACGCATCCGCTCTGCCCGCATCGACTCCAATTTCAGAAGGAGAATCCTGATGGCTCACTACCGAGCATCGATCGAGATCCGGCAACCTCACGAGGACGTATTTGCCTACCTCAGCGATTTCTCGACAACCCAGGAATGGGATCCGGGCGTGGTCGAGGGGGAGCGTGTGAACGGTCAGGCGGTGGGTGAGGGGACCGAGTTCCGGCTGATCGCCGAGTTCCTCGGCCGCAACAACGAGCTCACCTACCGGATCGTCGAGTACGACCCGCCGTATGCGGTTACGTTCCTCGGCGAGAACGCCACCGTGGTGTCGCGCGACAGGATCACGTTCGAGTCGACCGCCACCGGCACACGCGTCGCCTACGACGCCGACCTCGCGCTGAAAGGCCTCCTGAGGATCGCCGACCCGCTCCTGGCGCTCGCGTTCAACCGTGTCGGCGATCGCGCTCTTGCCGGTCTCAGGCGAACGCTCGCTCGCTGGCAGCCGCAGACGCTGAGTCCACTATCCGGTCGCGCTCTCGACGGCAAGCAGTACGAGCTGCCCGGCGATCTCGGCAAGGAGCACAACTTCCTCGTCGTGGCCTTCCGCCGCGAACAGCAGCGCGTCGTCGATCAATGGCTGCCATGGCTGATCGAGCTCGAGCAGCGGCGCTCCGACGTCGCCGTGTACGAATTGCCGGTGCTGTCATCCGTGTACGGTCCGGCGCGGTGGTTCATCGACGGTGGCATGACGCGCGGGATCCCGGACGCCGCCGCCCGCTCCCGCACGATCACCGTGTACACAGACGTCCGGAAGGTCGTCGACAACCTCGGGCTTGCCGGCACCGACACGATCGCGGTGCTGCTCGTCGAGCGCTCCGGCCGGGTACTTGCCAGCGAGGTCGGCGGCTTCCAGGAGCAGAAGGCCGAGCGGCTGGCCTCGCTCGCGCCGACACGGTCGCCCACCGCACCATGACATGACCGAAAGGGTGCTCGTCACCGGCGCGACGGGTTTCATCGGAGGTCGCCTTGCCGCCAGGCTGGCAAGCTCGGGGCGGGAGGTGCGATGCCTGGTGCGCGACCGCGGCGGAGCCCCCGCCCGCGAGCTCGAGCGCGCGGCCTTCGATCTGCACGAAGGTGACGTGTTGCGCCCGGAGACGCTGCGCGGCGCAGGCCACGGGATGGACGTGGCGTATTACCTGATCCACTCGATGGGTCGGGGCGGATCCAGGGACTTCGCCGCCAGCGAGCGCGCCGCCGCCACGGCGTTCGCTCGAATGGCGCGTGCGGAAGGGATCGAGCGGATCATCTACCTCGGCGGCCTCGGTGACCGGCCGCAGTCCGCGCACCTGCGCAGCCGGCACGAGACCGCCCTGGCGCTCGGCGAGGAGGGCCCGCCGCTGACCTACTTCCGAGCCGGGATGGTGGTCGGGTCGCAGAGCGAGTCCTATCGCACGCTGCGTTACCTCGTGCAGCGGCTGCCGGCGATGATCGCTCCGGCGTGGCTGAAGAACGCGACTCAGCCGATCGCGATCGATGACACCCTGAGCTATCTGCTCGAAGCGCTGACGGTAGAGGCATCGGCGGGGAGGGAGATTCAGATCGGCGGCCCCGACGTGCTCACCTACGGCGAGATGCTCGACCGGATGGCCGAAGTCCTCGGCCTACGCCGCCGGCCGCGAATCCCGGTGCCGCTGATCACCCCGTGGCTCTCCTCGCTCTGGATCGGGCTCGTCACACCCGTCGACGCAGGGGTGGCAAGACCGTTGATCGAGGGGCTCGCCGTGCCGACGGTGGTCACCGACCCCTCCGGGATGGCGCTGTTCGACGTTGAGCCGATCAGCTTCGACGAAGCGCTCCGGCGCGCCGTCGCAGAAGACCCCGAGCTCGCGCCCACGTGAGAGCCCTCGAACGTCTCTTCGGCTCGCGCCTGGCCCGCATCGGGATCATCGTCGTGTGGGTCATTCTCGGCGGGCTAGGTGGTTCGTTCGCGCAGCGCTTCCAGGAGGTGCAGCGGAACGAGGAGTCCTCGTTTCTGCCGGGTTCCTCGGAGTCGGTGCGCGAGCTGGCTCTGGCCAAGCGCTTTCCGTCCGGAGAGCGCTTCGCCGCGATCACCGTCGTGCGCCGCGACGGCGGACTGAGACCGCGAGACCTGGCCGCCATAGAGCGAACGCGTGCCTCGCTCGCCGCCCATCCCCCGGTCACGGGCTCCCGGCAGGTGCTCGTCCGCGTTTCACCGGACCGCACGACAGCACTCGTGATCGTCGACCTCAACCCGCGTGGCAAGGAAAACACTCCTGAAATCGTCCGTGAGCGGGGTGGAGAGGCGGATCGCGCCATTGCGTGCGCGCGGGCTTACGGTCAAGGTGACGGGTCCGGCGGGTTTCTCGCGCGACGCGGTCAACGTGTTCGCCTCGATCAACGGGACGCTGCTGCTGGCCACCGGCGCGCTGGTGTTCGTGCTGCTGGTCCTGATCTACCGATCACCGATCTTCTGGGTGATCCCGCTCTTCAGCGTGCTGATGGCGGAAGCGGTCTCGCGGTTCTGCGGCTGGGCGATCGCCGAGGCGGGGGTCACCGTCAACGGCCAGAGCGCCGGCGTCTTGCCGGTACTCGTATTCGGTGCGGGGACCGATTACGCGCTGCTGATGGTCGCGCGCTACCGCGAGGAGCTGCGCCGCCACGCGCGCCCGGTGGACGCGATGCGCGTAGCGCTGCGGCGCGCCGGACCCGCGGTGTTCGCGTCGGGGTCGACGGTCGTCCTGGCGCTGCTGTGCCTGTCGCTGGCGCAGGTCAACGGCACCAGCGGCCTCGGGCCGATCGGGGCGATGGGGGTCGCGCTCGCGATGCTCTCGATGCTGACCCTGCTGCCGGCGGCGCTGGTCGTGGGCGGCCGGCGTGCGTTCTGGCCGTTCGTGCCGCGCTACGGCTCAGAGGGCGCGGACGAGACGCATGGTGCGTGGCGGCGGGTGGGCGAGCGGGTGGCTGCCGCTCCGCGGCGAGTGTGGATTACGACCGTGCTGCTGCTCGGGCTGGGCTGCATCGGCCTCACGAGCTTCTCGACCGGCCTAACCAACACGCAGGACTTTCGCGGCCGGGTGCAGTCCGTCGATGGTCAGCGACTGATCGCCAAAGCGTTCCCGGCGGGAGCCAACGCGCCGACCGACGTCGTCGTGCGCAACATACGCGCGGTCCCTCGCGTCCAGCGGGCACTGCGCTCCGCGCCCGGCGTGGCCGCGGTGGGGCCACCGGAGCTCGGCAGGCCGGGCGCGCGCTTTGCCCTCACGCTCACCGCCGACCCGTACTCGACCCAGGCAGAGAACCTGGTCCGGCGCCTTCGTGCGGCGGCCCACGCGGCCAGCCCAAGCGCGCTCGTGGGCGGGCCGACCGCGCAGCAGAAGGACTTCGACACGGCGGCCGCGCACGACAACCGGCTGATCGTGCCGATCGTGCTCCTGCTGGTGTTCGTGATCCTCGCGCTGCTGCTGCGGGCGATCACGCTGCCGCTGCTGTTGATCGCGACCGTGATCCTGTCCTTTGGCGCCGCGCTCGGCGCCTCCTCGGCGGTATTCGACCACCTCTTCGGCTATCCGGGTGAGCCGTCGACGCTGCCGCTGCTGGCCTTCATCTTCCTCGTAGCGCTCGGGGTCGACTACAACATCTTCCTGATGGCGCGCGCCCGCGAGGAGGCCCAGCGGCACGGCACACGGCACGGGATGCTGCGCGGGCTGGCTGTGACCGGCGGCGTGATCACCTCGGCGGGAATCGTGCTCGCCGGGACGTTCACGATGCTCGCGACGCTGCCGCTCAAGACGCTGACCGAGCTCGGCTTCACGATCGCCTTCGGGGTCCTGCTCGACACCTTCATCGTGCGCTCGGTGCTCGTGCCCGCGCTCGTTTTCGACATCGGCCCTCGCGTCTGGTGGCCAAGCGCCCTCGCCCGAAAAGAGGAAACGCGGTACCGGCGAGGCGAAGCCGACTCCGTGCCGCGCACCGACGAGCGCCCCCCCGAACGGCCGGCGGCGTTGGCAGCCAGCGACACCCTGGACAGCCCGAACTGACGATGGAGCGAGTCTGGGAACCCCCGCCCGCCGGCCGTCGTGCCCTGCGAGCGTCGCGTCCGGATCGAGCTAGCCGGCGAGGTGCTGGCCGACTCCACCCGTGCCCTGCGCGTGCTCGAGACCAGCCACCCACCAACCATCTACATCCCGCTGACCGACGTGCGTGAAGAGCTACTGGCCGAGAGCGACGCCCACTCGACCTGGTGCGAATTCAAGGGCGCAACGCGATACCTGGACGCGGTCGTCGACCGCCGCCGCTTCGAGGTGGTCGCCTGGACCTATCCCGACCCCTCATCGGGGTACGAGGCGCTGCGTGATCACGTCGCCTTCTACCCCGGACGCGTGGACGCTGCCTGGCTAGATGACGAGCGCGTGCAGGCCCAGCAAAGCGACTTCTACGGCGGGTGGATCACCGGCGACCTCGTGGGGCCATTCAAAGGGCCGGTCGGCACGCTCGCCTGGTGAAGTCAAGTCCAGTGGACGCTCTCCTGCATTCCCGAGATTCGGCCCCAGCGGGAGCCGGCAGACCGTCATTTCGAGAATGAATTCGGAATCACGGCGGGTACCTCAAACCTCGGCCCGCACGTTCCTGCTTCCGAACACCTGCCGATTTGCAGGCACTTTTCTTGCTCCTGCCGACTTGCGAGACTGGCTCAGCCGCAGAGACTCGGCCCTGCTCTCGGGGCGCGACATGTACGTCGTCATCTGTGTGCGAAGCGCGTGGGGTCCGCGCTGACTATCAGGCCTTCTCGATCCTGACCGGCACCGAGTTGAACGCGGCGTTGCCGCTGATCGCGTCGGTGACCGAAGGGTCGGTGATGTCGTTGACGCTCGCGCCGGCCTTCTCCGCGGCGAGTCGCCACCCGACGCCCGGGCGCCCGTGCCCGAAGCCGTGCGGGATCGAGACGACGCCGGGGCGGATCTCGTTGCTGACCTCGAGCGGCAGCTCGATCGCGCCGACGCGCGAGACCACGCGCACCTGGTCGCCATCGTCGAGCCCGCGCGCGCCCGCGTCGTCGGGATGCAGCAGCGCGGTGCAGCGGTCGGGGCCCTTCATCAACCGCGCGCTGTTGTGCATCCACGAGTTGTTGCTGCGCAGCTGGCGGCGGCCGATGAGCGTCAGGTCGTAGCCGTCGGACAGCGCGTCCTCGCGCTCGCGTGCGTGCTCGGCGAGCTTTGCCGCCTCCGCGGCGAGGACCAGGGGTGCGAGCCGCACGCTCTTGTCGGCCGTGTCGAGCGCGCCCGGCAGTCTCGGCTCGAGCGGGCCCAGGTCGATGCCGTGCTTGGCGCGCTTTATCTTTGCGACGGTCAGGCCCTTGAGCGGGCCGCGCCGCAGGATGCCGTGCGGCCCGAGCGCGATGCCGAGGTCGATGATCCGTTCGGGTGTCGTGAACGCCGAGGGGAGGCTCGCGAATGCCGCCTCGGCGCGGCGCCCGACCCCGCGCCCGAGCCGGCTCGTCAGCGCCGTCAGGATCTGCCAGTCCTCGCGCCCGTCCTTCGACTTCGGCACCGCGGCCGGGCTGTAGCGGATGTGGTTGCGCACGGAGACGAGCGGCATGACGACGTCGATGTCCGAGCGCTCGAGCGTCGAGACCGGCGGCAGGATCACGGTCGCGTGGCGCGTCGTCTCGGTGACGTACATGTCGACGGCCACACACCACTCAAGCGTCGCGAGCGCCTCCTCCAGGCGCGCGCCGCCCGGCGCCGAGAGCACCGGGTTGCCGGCGAAGATCAGCATGCCGCGGACCTGGCCCTCGCCTGGCGTCGTGATCTCGTCCGCCAGGCCGGCCACCGGCAGCTCGCCGTTCATCTCGGGCAGCCCGCTGACCCGCTGCGTGTGGCGGCCGTGGTCGCCAAAGCCGAGCAGCCGGGCGCGCTTCAGCACCGCGCCGACATCGAACGCCGGGTTGGGGAACATCGCGCCGCCGGGGACGTCGAGGTTCCCCGTGACGGCGTTGATCACGTTGATGAGCCAGTGCGTGAGCGAGCCGGTCCGCTGCTGGCACACGCCGACGCGCCCATACGCGACAGCCCGCTCGGCGTCCGCGAACTCGCGCGCCAGCCGCTCGACCGTCGCCTCCTCCACGCCCGCGATCGGCGCGACGCGCACGGCCGGCCAGTCCGCGGCGAGCGCCCGGATCGTGGCGATCCCGTCGACGTGGCCATCGAGGTGGCCGAGCCGCGTACGGCCCTCCGCGAACAGCACATGCAGCATCCCGAGCAACAGATAGGGATCGCCGCCAGGGGCGATCGCGACATGCTCGGAGGCATGCGCCGCCGTCTCGGTGCGTCGCGGGTCCACGACCACGACGGTGCCGCCGCGCGCGACGATCGCGCGCAGCCGGTGGCGCGCGCCGGGCGCCGTCATCAGCGAGCCGTTCGACACCGACGGGTTCGCGCCGAGCACGAGCATGTAGTCGGTGCGGTCGACGTCGGGGATCGGGAACAGCGCGAGGTTCCCGAACATCTCAGCCGACGTCAACTGCTGTGGCAGCTGGTCGACCGATGTCGCCGAGTAGTGGTTGCGCGTGTCGAGCACGTGGCGCAGCGGCAGCCCGGACAGCACCGCCATCGTGTGCGCGCTCGGGTTGCCGAAGTAGGTGGCGACCGCGTCGTTGCCGTGGCGCCGCTGGACCGCGCGCAGCCCGTCCGCGGCCAGGTCGAGCGCCTCCCCCCAGCCGATCTCCTCCCACTCGGAGCCGACCCGGCGCACCGGCCGCCGGAGTCGGTCCGGATCCGCGTACAGGTCCGCGAGCGCCGCCGCCTTCGGGCAGATGTAGCCGCGCGACATCGGGTCCTCCGCGTCGCCGGTGATCCGCAGCACGCGGTCGCCGTCGACCTCCACGTCAATGCCGCAATGTGCTTCGCATAGCGTGCACTGGCGATGAACCACCTGCGACATGCGCAGAGCCTACGCCGTGGCGCCTCGCGCGCGCCACTCTACGCGGCTGGTCCGGCGTCGCACGGCCTCCTGAGGTCCCCGGGCCAAGCGGAAGACACCTATGTCCTGCATTTCTCGTCGCACGCACATCTCGGCGTCGAAGGTCAAGTCCCGGCTTCGCGCGGGGCACCGGGGCTGCTGCTCGGCTGGCGTCACGCGGGAGCAGCCAGGCCCTCGGCCCAGGGCGGTGGCCTCGTGCTGCGCACTGTCCTCGGCATGCTTCTTGCCCTGGTGCTCAGGTGAACCGACAGTCGGGCTTCATAGGAGGCTCCTTCCCTACACCGGCCAAGCGCTAGCGCTCCTCCTGCGGCGCTCACGAGCCGAGCCCTGGTTTCATCTCGGCGCGGTCATCCGGGCGTCGCATGCGATCGCACCTGCTAAGCGCAGAATCGCGGGCCGGGGATACCGCACCACCGCGCCGTCTCGCTCCCGAATCCCGTGACAAAGTTCTGTGACAAGGATCGCCGCGGTGACATCATGAGCGCATCAGGCCAAAGAAAAAGCCCCGGACTTCCGGGGCTTTCTGTCAAGCGGCTGAAGGGGCTCGAACCCTCGACCTTCTGCATGGCAATTGTTGGTCCGGCTGTTGGCATCCGATGAAATCAGGGGAAAGCCTATATCTAAGGGATATTTTGAGGGTCGAAATCGGCCCTGAGTGGTAGCGCCGCTGGTAGCGCCGTGGTAGCGCCGGTTTAGACTGTGCGTGGTGAGCCGGCCGAAGCCAACCGGGACCATCCTCTTCAGGGAGGGCAAGGGTGGCGCGTCCGAGGTCGTCTACGCGGTCGCGAAGTGGCGCGATTCGACCGGCCGCCAGAACTACCGGCGGGTCGGCCGCGCATGGGTGCAGCCCGACGGATCCGGCGGCTGGCGGCCGCGCCGCGGCCGAGCGCCGGAGGGCTACCTGGATCGCCGCGCGGCGGAGCGGGCGATGGACGCCCTGATCGACGAGACCGAGCGGGCGCTCGTCGACGTGCAGCCCAACCGGGAGGCGACCTTCGCTGACGCCGTTGTCGAGTGGCGGGAGTGGGCCGAGCACACCAAGCGCCTCAAGCCGGCGACGCTGCGCAACTACGACGCGATGCTCGCGCAGCCGGGTCCGCGGCCCCACATGGGCGGGCATCGGGTGGCGCGGATCATGCAGGCGTTCGGCGATCGCCGTGTCGCCGAGATCACGACGGCTGACGTCGAGCGGTTCCTACGCGGCCTGGACCGCGAGGGCCTGTCTGCACGCAACGTCAACTCACACCGTCAGGCGCTCGCCAACGTGTTCGAGTACGCCACCCGCGCGGACAGCTTCGCGCTGCCAGCCAATCCGGTGCGCGGCGCCGACAAGCGACGCGAGGACTACTCCAAGCCGCCCGACACCTTCACCGCCGAGCAGGTGATGGCCCTCGCTCGAGCCGCGCGGGAGGGACGCCACGTCAACGGCGGACGCCGGTGGGCCGGCCAGGAGGAGGACGTCGAGCAGGAGCGCGCGAACGATCAGGACGCCGCGATCTACACGGTCGCCGGGTTCGCCGGCCTGCGCCAGGGAGAGTTGCGCGCGCTGCGGTGGCGCCATGTTCGCTTCGCCGACCGCACGATCGTGATCGTCGCCGGCATGTCGGCCGGGTCCGACAGCAGCACCAAGTCCGGCAGGTGGCGAGCCGTGCCGCTGGCGCGTGAGGCGTTCGTCGTGCTCGATCGATTGAGTCGTCGCGACTGGTTCACGGGCGCTGACGACTTCGTGTTCTGCGGCCCGGCCGGCGATCCGCTCGACGACTCGGCTCTCCGCCGCCGCTACAACGCCGCACGCGACGCCGCCGGCCTACCTCCGCTGCCGTTTCACCACCTCCGCCACACGTTCGCGACGCTCGCGATCCGCGGATTGGACCCGGCAACGGTTCAGACGCTGCTCGGCCACTCGAAGATCACGACCACCGAGCGCTACCTGCACGCCCCGCCGCTCAACGAGCTCGCCGAGCGCATGGACACGATCTTCGCCGTCGGCCCCGCGGTCAGCGAGTCGGCGCGTGAGGAAGTCGCTTGATCGTGTCCTCGAGCTCAGGCCTGAGAAAGCGCCAATTCCTTCCTAGCTTGCGGCCGGGCAGGATGCCGCGACGCGCGTACTCCTTGACCGTGTAGGGGCGCAGCTCGAGCAGCTCCGCGACATCGTTCACGGTCATCACGTCGGCGCGGGTGATGCTCATGCGCGGGGCCGAGAAGGCGACATCCCCGCTCTGGCTGATCCTGCTCGACGGCTGAGGCACGACAGTTCTCCCGGATCGTGACTGCGGGGCGCCGCAATCCCATCTAAGATGAACGCAAGCGCGTTATTGTACACTAATCATCGCACGTCGAAAGGACACCACGTGGCCGACCACGAGCCAGGCCCAGCCGAGGATCCCTGGCTGACGCTCGCCGAGATCGCCAAGGAGTTGCGCGTGAACCCGGCGACCGTTCGCCTGTGGGTGTCGCGCGGGAAGCTCAAGGCAAAGCGCGCCGGCCAGCGCAAGCTGCTCGTGCAGCGGTCGGAGCTGAATCGGATGCTCGAGGCCTCCAGCCACCGCTACGACAACGTGCCGACGCAGAGCCCGAGCCCCGGTTACCCGAGGACCGCCGCTCCGCGCCGCCCGGTGCGTGTTCGCTCGTGGTCAGCCTTAGGAGTGGCCAGGGCCAACGTGGCGCCCGAGGTCATGAGCGCCGCTGTCAAAGATCTGCAAGACGCCGGCGGCATCTGGGACGCCGCGCTCGACGCGAGCGAGAACGCTCCTCCGGACCCCGGTTTCATCGGTCGGTTGCGGAGGATCGCCGAGGCCGCGGAACGTCAGCGAGACGCGCTCGGCCGGGCTCAAGCAATCCCGGGGTTCACCTGGAAGCCGGTCCCGGACACCGAGGACATGATCCTGTCCAACGAGCTTCGACCGCACGCGAACCGCCCGGGCCCCGAGCGCCTTTGGGACATGTTCGACCTCACCGTCGACCGGCTTGCGCTCGCGATGGAGGGCAACTACGCAGCGCTTGTGTGCGACGAGTACAGGGAGCTGGCGTCGGTGCTCCGGGAGATCATCGAGGCGCTGGAAGCCGGCGAGCATGGCGACGCAGGTGGACAGCAAAGTGTTTCGTGAACTGTTGATCGCAAGTGTGCACCTCGGCCCGCCTCCGCCCCCGAGCTTGCTGAGGATCGGACGCTTCGGTGCGCATGACTACCCGCCCTCCACGTATGCACGAGAGGAGGAGTGCGGGTAGTCATGCGCATTCAGCTGCTTTGTGTTGGTCGGGGGCAGAGGCGGGCCGATCGCAGGCGCGGTGAGAGCGATCAATCGGGGTCGGAGGGACAGGGGAGAGGCATGGTGGGCTGGGTGCCGGGGAGCGTGGAGAGCGGTCGGCTGGCGATCAAGACGGCGTCGCCGACAGGGAGGACGACGGGACTGCGGGGCGGTAGGTGAGTCGGACGCTCAGGCCAGGACCGGGCTCGATGAAAGGGCTGGAGTGGCTCGCGAGGGTCGGGCCGTCGCCACTTGATCCGTGGCGGTACGCGATGGGCTGGAGCGAGGTCGCCGCGCGGCACCACGCGCGACGTCTCGAACGCGAAGGATGGCTCGAGCGCTGCCCGATGGTCCGCGGGCAGGGCTCCCTGTTCCTGGCGACCCGCAAGGGCGTCCTCGTCCTCGGCCTGCCGCTGATCGCCGCAACAACGCCGGCACCGACCTGGTGGGCCCATCAGGGCGGCTGCGCTTGGACCGGCGCCTGGTTGACGCTTCGCGGCCGGACGTACCTGGGGCCACGGGAGCTCCTCGACGCACCGGAATGGTCCGGAAAGCTCCACTGGCTCGATCGCCACAGCTTCAAGCGCTCCGGGCACCGGCCCGATCTCGTCGTCGTCCTGTCCGGTAAGGCGATCGCCGTCGAAGTCGAGCTCGCAACGAAGTCCAAGCCGCGGCTCGATGCGATCCTCAAGCTCCACCTTGGTTGGATCATCGCCCGAAGGACGAGCGGGGTGATCTACATCTGCGGCGATGAGGAGGGCTGCCGCCGTATCGAGCGAGCTGGCCAGCGGGTCGGGCTCTACCGAAGCGACCGGCACCTCCGGATCGAGCTGCTCGACACGATCAAAGCCCAGACACGCGCCGACTTCGAGCGAGGTCGGACTATCGCCACGGCGGCAGCCTGACTGAGACCGACCGCAGGCGATAATCCCGCCGCTGCGACTCATGCCAGTTCTCGACTTTCCGATCACGGTTTCGTTGCTCGAGCGGCCGATGGCCGTCTTTCGTGGTTGCCACGACGCGGGCGGCGCGGCGCTCGTCGATGCCATGCGGTCGAACTACGAAACCGGTCGTCCGGCGCATCCTGCGGACCTCCGTGCAACAGTGCTGCACATGGCGGTGTCGATGTTCGAGGACGCTGAGGTCCTGCTCCGACTTGCGCGTCGCCGGCCAGATCGCGTCGGCACACACGTTGCGCGTGTCGAGTTGCTCCCCGGTCGTGGATTCTGCCTCGCTGACACTGGCAGCCGCGGCCATTGGTCGGTCTGGGGCATCCCGGATCAGCTTGCAGGCTGCGTGGTCGACGTCACGCCGGTGCGCAAGTAGCCGTGTGTTCGCGCCGATACCATGGTTGGTGATGACGTACTCGATCTTCGATGCTGGCAATCTCGTCGCGTCCTTCGACCGTGAGGACGAGGCCCACGACGCCCTTGAGCGTCTCGCAGCGGCGAGCGCGGAAGCACGGGACGGGTTGCTCCTCGTCGCGTTCGACGACGCCGGGAACGTCGTCGCCGACTGCGCTCCAGGCGAGCGGATCGTGACCGCGGCCTGAGCCAGTCCGCGACCTACCCGTACGCGGTGGCCGTGGCCGCCTCGGCGATAGCCCGCCGCATCGAGATCCGCGTCACCGAGGAGGAGCACTGTCTCGTAGAAGCCGCGGCCGCCGCGCCGGACGGGTCGAATCGAGAAGGTCCGGTTTCCGCGCCAAGCGGGGCAGGCGACCGCTGGTCGGGGAGACACGTCGCGACGCGGAAGCAGGTCCGGCGTGCGGGCGATCGGTAGCGCGGCAAAGCGCTCGCCCGGCGCCGACGATCCGCACGATCGAGGCGTCGCCGCAAGTCATGGCCGTTGTCTTGCCACGTCGACTGCCGCGCGAACGGTCGGATAGACGCGCGTCAGTTCGCTTCTGGCGTCGGCCGCTCGCATGACGTCCCTCACCTGGCCCACGTCGCGGGCGAGCAGGAGTTTGAGGTCGCGAGCCTCGAGCTCCTCGGCCAGCTCGTCGAGCATGCGCACTGCACTGACGTCGACGAAGGGGACCGTTTCGGCATCCAAGATCACCGCTCTTGTCCCTTCTCGGGCAGCGGCTGCGCGCACCTCCGACTGGATCCGCTCGGCGTTGGCGAAGTAGATGCCGGCCTCGACGCGCAGCACGACCACGCCCGGGATCCTGCGGTTCTCGGGGTGTCTGTCGAGCGCGGCGAACTGGCCGTCTCCGGGCACCTGGCCGAGCTCGCTGACCTGCGGGCGCGACGAGCGGTAAAGCAGCAGGAGTAACGACACGGCGATGCCGATGAACAGGCCGGGCAACGTGTCGAAGACCATCACCCCGAGCATCGCCGCGAGCGCGGCGATGAAATCAGCTCGCGCCGCGACGCCGTAGGCCTGGCCCAACCTCCCTGTGTAGACGCGATACAGCGCGACCAGTGAGGGAATGTCGATGAGCTCGATCAGCGCCGCGATTACGACCCCCGCGAGCACTGCCTCGGGGAGCTTCTCGAAGAGGCCGGTGAGGAAGAGGAGTGTGACCACGGTCAGGGCGGCAACGAAGAGCCCGGAGAGCTGGGTGCGTGCGCCGGCCGACGCGTTGACCGCGGTTTTCGAGAGGCTGCCGTTGACGATCATGCCGCTGGAGAGGCCGGCGCCGAGGTTGGCGGCACCGAGCCCGACCAGCTCGCGGTTCGCATCAACCTCGTAGTGGTCGCGGGCGGCGTAGGTCTTCGCAGCCCCGAGCCCTTCGGCGAAGCCGACGAGCATCACGCCGATGCTCCCGGCGGCGAGGTCGCCGAGGTCGCCGAATGAGACATCGGGGAAGCCGAACGAGGGCAGGCCGCTCTCGACATGGCCGACGATGGCCACCCCATGATGGTCCAGGTTGAAGAGAGCGACCGCGGCGATCCCGAGCGCCACCGCGATCAGCGAGCCTGGAACGACCGGGGCGACACGCCTGAGGGAAACCACCAAGACAAGGGTCGCAAGGCCGACCAGCAAGGTCAGGCCACTGGTCCCGCCGAGGTTCCCGATCAGATCCCAGAGCTTCTCGAAGAAGTCTCCCGAGCCGCCCTTGACCCCGAACAGCTTCGGCAGCTGGCCGACGATGATCGTCAGCGCCAGCCCGACGATGAACCCCTTCAGCACCGGCTCGGAGATGAAGCTGGCGAGGAAGCCGAGGCGCAAAAGGCCGGCGACGAGGGCCGCGATGCCGACCGTGATCGCGAGCCCCGCCGTCATCGCGACGAAGCTCGCGCTTCCGCCGGCGGCGAACTCCCCGACGATCGCCGCCGAGAGCGCCGCCGTCGCGGCCATCGGCCCGGCGACCAGGTGCCTGGAGCTGCCGAAAGCGGCGTAGAGGATCAGGGCCGCGGGCGCCGCGTACAGGCCGACGACCGGGGATACGCCGGCGATCGACGCGTACGCCAGCGCCTCCGGCACCAGGACCGCCCATACCGTCAAGCCGGCGAGGACGTCCCCCCGCAGCCAATCTCGCCGGTAGCCCCGGAGCGAGGGAAACAGCCAGCCCATGCCCGCGCTCAAGCGGAGAGGCCGCTCACGGCGTCGCCGACCAGCTTCGCCGCGATCACGAGGCAGAGCACGGCCATGATCGCGTTGTTGTTCCGCCCCATCCAGGCCTTGAGCTCGTCGAGGATGCGCTTCGAGCGCTCTCCGAGCGCGAAGTAGAGCGCGACCGGCGTCCCCACCCCCAGCGTTCCGATCACAACGAAGATCGCCAGCGCCACCGCCTGCTTACCGGCGGAGGTGCCCGTCTTGGCAATCGCCGCCGCCGCGCTGATCGCGAGCAGCAGGTTCTTCGGATTGACCGCGGACAAAGCAATCCCGAACGCGCCCGCCCTGGCAGGCGTGAAGGAGTCGATCGTTCGCATCCACTTCGGCAACGCCGGCTCCTCCGTACCGCGCGGCCGGCCGCGCCATTCCCTCACCGCGACCCACACCAGCAGCGCGGCCAGCACCAGATCCAGCACGCTGACCCAGTCCGCGGGCTTCCCCTTCTGACTGGCCTCGGCGCCGCTCGAGACCAACAGAACGATCGTGCCGACTACGCCCAGGCCCACTATCCACCCGGCGATGAACGCCGGGCCGTTGGACCGCGCCCTGGGCGTCCCCAGCATCAACACCACACCAATGACCGGGATCGGGCTCAGCGCCACCCCGACGCCGAACGATAGGATCTGTCCGATCGCCTGGCCCACAGCGAACTAGCTCAGGCCCGCTCGATCTCGCCCGGGCGGCAGCTTCTGTCGAACCAGCTCTCGTGCGGTCTGCAAGCGGTGGCGAGGCTCAAGGCGCGATGGTCTCGAAGTTCTGGTCGAACTCGTCCATGACCCCCCATAGGTCTGGAGCGCGGACGGGTCGAGACCGTAAGCTGGGTATCCGGGGATGCGCCTTTGCGTGCGTTGAGAACGCCTCGCTCGATCCACATCGTCCAGGTTTCGTCGATGTCGGTATCGGTGAACGTGCGGATGTCCACGAGGAGGGCTGTTGGTCGCGCAGGGAAGCAGATCCACACGCCTGCGTTTCGTGACACGGGCGCTTCATGCGGGTGACAGGGCCAGTCCTGCTTTCGGGCTGGCCGGCCTTTCTGGCTGCTCCTCTTAGCCGCGGAGTCTGCGACTCGTGCACTTGGCGGCTTCACGGCGGGGAGCCCATCGATAGCGCTAGGGCGTATGCGATGTGGGTATGTGGTCCAGCGGGGCGCCGGCCGGTATGAGTGGCTCGCGCTGGACGCTCGCTTGGAACTCGCCGATCATCCGGTTGAAATGCCTGACGACCCAGGTGTGGATGTAGGGAAGGGGTAGCGGCTCGCGTTCCTGGGGGTCGGTGATCAGGTTGATGAGGTGCGGCGTGGCCAGTCGCAGGGCTGGGTCGGTGAGGTACTTCTGCATCACGAGCACGAGCTTGAAGTCGTGCCATTTCGCGCCGTAGATCTCAGGTCCCATCCAGAAGATGAGGCCCTCACGCGCCGAGCCGTCCGCGGTGCCGGTGAGCCACTCGAGCTGGTCGACCCCGTCGATCACGCGGTCGCCCGGAGGGCTGACCCCGGCGGCGCGCAAGAGCGTCGTGAACCAGTCCGTCACGTGCATGATCTCGTTGCTGGACCTCCCGGCTGGAACGTGGCCCGGCCACCGGATGATGCACGGGGTGCGCAGATTGCCCTCGCCGCCAGCGAAGTACGAGCCCTCCCAATATCCCGGTGAGCCCCGCCACAGCAGCACCTCCTCGGGCCCGTTGTCCCCAGCGAACACCACGATCGTGTTCCCGGCCACGTCGAGCTCGTCCAGGAGATCGAGGAGCGCCCCGAAGTCGGCGTCGAGCTCCAGCAGGCTGTCCGCCCAGTCGCCCTTCCCGGTCTTGCCCTGGAACTCCCGGCGCGGGATCACCGGCAGATGCATCATCGAGTGGTTGAAGTAAACGAAGAACGGCGTCTGCGCACTGACCGCGCCCCGGATGAACGCCGTGGCCCGCCGCAGGAACTCCGCGTCGCAGTCTCGGCGCACCTCCAGCGTCATCTGCTCGAGCTTGGTCACGTCGGTCTCGCCGCGCTTGATCTCGACCATCCGCGAGACCGGGTCGCGCTCGGGGTCGTAGAACGGATCGGCCGGCCACAGGGCCTCGTCATAGGATCGCGGCGGCCCATACCACTCGGCGAATCCCTTGTCGGTCGGCCACCGTCCCGGTCCCTCACCTACGTGCCATTTGCCGTACACCGCGCACGTGTAGCCGGCGTCTGAGAGCAGATCCCCAATCGTCCGCTCCCACGCCACCAGCCCCCATCCCTCGGGCGCGCCGAGCGGCACGGTGTGCGTCCCCGAACGAACCGAATGGCGTCCCGTCATCAGCGCCGAGCGCGTCGGGGTGCACTCCGACTCCGGACAGTAGTTGGTCAGCCGAAACCCCTCCTCAGCAAAACCGTCGATCCGCTCCGTCCTCGTCCCGCGAAACGGACCGCCGCTGTAGCAACTCAACTCCCCGAACCCGAGGTTGTCCGGATGAAAGAACAAGATATTTGGCTGGCTGCTCATGGTCCGACACTCTATGTGGGTGCCAAGGCCACAGCAACTGCCGGGGCGCGGCCGTTAACGAATGATCCGGGTTAGTCGGCGGCTGTGGATCTCGAACTGAGCGTGTCGCAAGCGGCTGCGCTTCCTATGCGCTGCGGGCTTGTACGGATGGCGCTTTCGGCGTGTGGCGGATGACGTCTGGCGCGGGCGCGGTGAGGATTTGAAACCGAGTTTGAGAGGAGACGCGTGCCGTTCTCGCGCGCGCTTGGTCCGTGGGGTGATAGCAATGAGACAAGCGTTCTATAGGTATGGGCCAGCAGCGGCCGCGCTTTTGGTCGCGGGCGCCCTGGCATTGGCATTGCTTGGGCAGGGCAGCGTGGCGGCGGGAAGCGGTGAGCGCCAGTCGGTCGCCCACACGAGCGCGACGGGCAGTCGTCGGTTCACCGAGTCGCTGGTGGGTTATCTGAAGAATCGGGGGTTTCAGGTCAACCCTGGTTACCCGATGCTGGTCTCCAAGGATCCCGAAGCGATCTGCAAGGGCTACACCTACGCGGCGCTGCACAGCTGCTTCGGGGCGAATCCCGCAGCGCCGTACGTGGCGGCCATCGTGAAGTCGTGGCCCAATGAGTATGTCGAACGGTCAATGGTGACCGCGTTTGGCCCGCTACGACGCGGGTATAGCGTGACCTACCGGCTGGATCCGCGTGAGGCGATCGTGATTTACGGCCAGATGCCACCGCCGGGACGGTACATCGGGCTGCAGACTTACGAATGGAGCCAGCGCGGGCGCTGGAAGTCCAAGGACTACCAGCAATGGGCGCACAACCCTGAGCGGAACTTGCCCATGCAGTACTTGTTCAGCACGATGCCGCCCAGCCACCCGAAGTCTGGGCGGGTCTGGAGCTTCTCCTCCCTGGGAGACATCCTCAATAACGTGGTCATGCAACGCCAGTCTGGCTACCCGTTCGGGAAGAACCGCTACTTCATCGTCACCCCCAGCGCCACGACGGACCGTGCCGTCCGCCGCGCCTTGCACGCCCGGGGGGTGCCGGACGGCTACATCTTCACCGAGCAGATCCCCAGCCGGGATAGTCACGGTGCGATCGGCCCGCTCGGGATGCGCAAGAACGCCATCGACTTCACGACATCGCTCCGGTACGCCGTCCCGGTCTCCGCGGACGCCGCCAGCGCATGGCGAACTCAGCTGCCGCTGACGGTGCTGCGGGTCCGAGCCCCCTCGTCCGCAGGCCCTGCGCGACGTTACGGAGCACTGAAATACGAACCGCACGCGGGCCACAGCGAGGCCTACCTGGCCGGGGACCTGCAGAACCTAGTCACGGCCGTGTGCGAGCGCACCGCCAGCATCGCGCACCTCCACAGCACGGACTGCGCGCACACGCCACCAACACCATACGTCCTCCCCGAGTTCGACCTTGGATGGCACGGTCCCTACTGCCGCGCAATCAATATGAATTGCAACGGCGATAACAATGACGCGGCCGTCTACTGGGGAACGCCGCTCCCGCTCGATTCCGGCCAGGTCTACGCGGTAATCGACACGCTTGCCACCGAAACCGGTAACGCCACCTACGTTGGTCTGTCCATCAACGACGCCGCGATATTCGACTCGCCTGCCAACGTCCTAGACACCGGCCTGAAGGGCTCCGCCGACAGCTATGCCCCCACAGTCCACGACACCGGCAAGTTCTTCGTGCACTACTACGCCAGGAACTGCGCACCACTCAACGACCTGCTGGGCGACAGACCGGACGACTGCACTCGGCTGACCGATCAGATGGTGACGGCACGCACCGACACCAGCGCGGTGGGACACCAGGCCCTCAAGGGCCTGTTCATGGTGGCCCTGCGCGACTACATCGTCCCCGGAACCGAACGAGGCGCAAACCCCACAAAGCTGCTAGCCCCAAGGATCCTGACGTTCACCACGCTGGCTACGTTCCAGGGCGGTGGGCCGCACACAACACGCGGCTAGCAGAGGACCAAACAGCAACGACGAAGCTGATCGCCAATCGGCTTCCTTCGCCGGGACAGGTCATCTGCAGGCCTCTCTCGAGCGGCACCGGGCTCACGCCAGCGGCCACCCCGAGCGGCCAGCATTACTCCTCCCGGTTACTCACCGGCGCGTCTCAGTCCTGCATACCTCTCGCCACCCGTCTTCGGCTTAGAAGCTGTCTCAGAACTCGTCTCGCGGCTGAGTAGGCTGCCGGGCCAGTGGCCCGGACGTGGTTGAGGATCAAGGTGGACCTAGTCGGCGGTCGCGGAAACCGCTTGGATCCGCCGCCGGGGCGCGTTTTCATCGTGGCGCCAGGGCACACGTTTGAGCAGTTAGCCGATGCGATCGATGCGGCGTTCGCGCGGTGGGATCTTTCGCACCTGCACGAGTTCGAGCTGCCTGACGGACGCAAGATCGGTTATCCCGACGACGAGTACGCGCCCGATCTGGTGTGGCTCGATCACGCCAAGCTGAAGGTCGCCCGTGAGGTCAAACCCGGGGATGAGTTCACCTATACCTTCGACTTCGGCGATGACTGGGAGCACCGCTGCCTGGTTTATGAGCCAAAGGCCGATCCGCTCGAGGAGTACGGGATCGTCCCGCCCGGCCCGGTCGCTATCTGGGGCTGGGGCTGGATCCCTGATCAGTACGGCCGCCGCTCGGAGGACGGCAGCGACGAGGAGGAGGGGTGGTGAGAGGTCACGCCCAGCCCAGCATCCGCTGGCAGATCACCGCGCAGCCGAGATGCAGGAACGCTTGGTGGTTGGCGGGCTCCCGTTCGTAGCGTGTGCGAAGCCGGCGGAAGTTGTGAAGCCAGGCGAACGTCCGCTCGACCACCCACCGCTGTCGCCCCAGTCCCGACCCGTTCTCGGTCTTTCTCCTGGCAATCACGGGCTTGACGCCGCGGGACCAGAGCTGGCGGCGATACTTGTCATGGTCGTAGCCCCGGTCGGCCAGCAGCCGGTCGGGTCGCTGGCGGGGCCTGCCTGGCTTGCCCTTGACCGGCTGGATCCCGTCGGTCAGCTGCAGCAGCTGGGTGACGTCGTTGCGGTTGCCGCCGGTCAGCGAGATCGCAAGCGGAATGCCGTTGGCGTCGGCCAGGAGGTCGTGTTTTGAGCCGGTGCGGGCACGGTCAACCGGCGAGGGCCCAGTCAGGAGCCCCCCAAAAGGGCGCGAATGTGGCTTGAGTCGATCACCCCGCGCTGCCAATCGATCCGGCCGGCGGCATTCAGCCGTCGAAGCAGCTCCTGGTGCAGCCGCTGCCAAACCCCTTCACGCTGCCATTCCTGCAGGCGCCGATGGGCGGTCGCCGGCGAGCATCCTAGCTCCCTCGGCAGGTAACGCCAAGCGTCACCAACACGTACATGACCGCATTGAACGCGGTGCGGTCATCGACGCGCGGCCGACCGATCTTCTGGGGCTCACGCTCGGGCAGCAACTCGTGGAACACATCCCACAGCTCATCGCGCACCCGCCAGACCGATCCCGCCATCCGGCACCTCCTCAAGCGGAGTTATGTCGTCACGCGAAAGTTCGCCGCGCGGCACTCGACCCCTTTTTGAGACAACCTCTTAGCCCGTTGCAATCGTCTGGCTGCGCCGGTCGTAAGCGCTGCTGTCGAGAACCCAGCAGCGAGCAGCGCTGCGCTGATAGGAGCGTAGCCAAGCCGCGGGGGTGCAACTTCGGGTCCGGCTCAGTGTTAGCGTTTGCGGTTCCGCGTTCCGGACCGGGTTTGGGCGCCGTGCCGCGGACACAGTATTTGCCGTCTAGTGGTCCACCCGGATCGCCTTCACGGAAAAAGCTCCCGACTCATGGGGAACGACGAGAGGAGAGGTTGTGTCCAGGCGTAACCTGGTGGCTGTCGTAACGGGCGTCGCGACCGGCTGCGCGGTCGGCTTGGCTGGCGGCATCACTGCCGCGAGCGCCGAACCGCAGCTGCGTGCGGCCGGCGAGGCGGCCGTCTCGGGGAAGGCCGTCTTCTCTCGTGGTATCGGCGCGGCTCTGCCCAACAACGGCAAGCTGGCCGTGGTCAGCGTTTCGTGTCCTGACAAATCGCGCAGCGTGTGCCGGGGGAGCGTCGCGCTCGTCCCGCGCGGTGGCACGGCGCGAACTCTCGGTTCCCGCGCCGTCGCTCGCATTTCGTTCAGGCTCGCCCGTGGCACCTTGGCCGGCCTGAAGCTGCGGCTTAACCCGTCGGCCCGCCGCGCGCTCTCACGAGGGCCGCTCTTCCTGAGAGCCGTGCTGCGGAAGACGAGCTCTGACGCGGTCATCGCGATGCGGCCGGTGGCCGTTGCCAACGACCGCCCGTTCACCGCGCCCCAAGTGGGGACGGAGGGTTCTCCTTACAAGTGCGACCCGCACGACTACCGACCCGATGCCTCGTCCTGCGTTGACTTCTCGTTCAACTGGAGCATTCCCGCCGGCAACTTCCTCGTCGTGAAGAGCTTCTCGTGTCCCGCTGATCGCCCGAACGTGTACCAGGGTCGGAAGCTCGGCAGAGGCTCGGACGGATACGAGGGGAAGATCGAGTACTCCGCCAGCGCCGGCACCGGATACGCGGGCTTCAATGTCCCGACCGTCTCCGAGTTCGACTTCGATGACAACACCTACTACAACATGCAAGGGTGGCCGACGGGGGGTTTCTCCTTCAACAGTATCTGGGCGCCACCGTTGGCCGCGGGTAGTTTCAGCCTCAAGGTCACCTGCACCGACGCCACAAAGTTTGGAGCCGCTAATTTTTCGAAGCACACCTTCCTCTTCGACAATCCTCCCTCTTTCTTCTTTCCTTGGACCTCAAAACCAGCAGCCACACCAGTCCCGTCCAGAGTGATGGGATGATCGAAGAGCGGCAGTCCGTCTAACCGATCCTTCCGGCTCTCGCTGGCCAGGAGCGACGTGGCCTACCCGCCCGGTAAGGTCGCCCGACATGGCTCAGCAGGACGTGGAGCTCGTGCGAGGACTCCTTGCCCCCTTCGAGCAGGGCGACTTGATCCCCATGTGGCGCGACGACGCGATCGTCGCCGCCAGGCGCCAGGCAACCGCCGATCTGCTCACCCCGGATTTCGAGTGCGTGTTCGTTAGGGAGGAGATCGGGCGCTCCATTTACCGCGGCGTGGACGGATTACGGGCCGCATGGCTGGACTGGCTGGAGCCCTGGGACAGCTACCACGCCGGAGTCGAGGACGTGATCGACGCTGGCGACGGCCGCGTGGTTGTGCTCACGCGCGATCACGCACGCCCGAAGGGTTCTAGTGCAGACGTCGACTTCCTCGGCGCTCCGGTATGGACCGTACGCGACGGCAAGGTGGCCCGCATCGAGTTCTACTTCAACCGTGCCGAGGGTCTGGCAGCGGCGGGGCTCGCTAAGTAGCGAGGCGATCGCGCCGTGAACCGGCTGCCGCGATGATCGAAACGGAGTGGTTCGATCTGGCGTGGTCATGGTCGCTCCTCTCCAGCGGAGCAGAAGCGCCGGGCCTTGCCGACACCGCGCCCTGCTGACCGCGGTGGCTGTCGCGCAAAGTTCTTGCTGCCGGGGCGTCGGGGTGCGCTGCTGAGTGCATCGTTGGTGACGGCCGCTCCGAGGTCGGCGGTGTGGCCGCCGGGGGGCTGTGTCAGGGCCCTGCGGTGGCCAGTTGGTGGCGGTGGAGCTTGGTCAGGTTGTGGCTCATCATCGTTAATCGCCACTCGGTCCGCACCGACCGCCTGCCTCGTCGGAGAAAGCGGTCGAACTTGCGGTTGTGCTTCGTGTGACCGAACACCGGCTCGATTGACACCTTGCGTTTTCGGTACAGCTGGTCGCCGAGCTCGGTCGCGAGCACACGGCGCATGAACGCGTAGTGCCCGCCGGTCCAACCGGGCCGCTCGCCCTCGCGCTTGGCGGCATCCGGCGGGACCAACACCCGGACCCCGTGCTCGGCGACCACGTCGTCCATGTGCTGCTCGTTCCAGTAGCCGGCATCCGCGACCGCGACCTCCGGCTTGTCGGTCACGCAGGCGTCCTCGAGCTCGCGCAGCGCCGCGCTGACCATCGGCCGCAGGTGCGAGAAGTCGCCCGCTTCGCCGGTGACCTCGGCCGCGATCACGATCTGCTGCTCATTGACCACCGCCTGCGCGTTGTAGCCCTGGATGTAGCGGCGGTTGCCCATCATCCGCCGCGAATCAGGGTCCGTCACGTTGACCTCGCCCTGGGGGATCTCCGGCGGTGTGTAGGGCTTCGTCGGGCCTCCCAGGCGTCGCTTGTCGTGAAGTCGTCGCTGTTCGCGAAGCGCCTCATATGCCGTGTTGCCACGCGATTCCGCAGCCAGCTCCTCCTCCAACCACCGGGCCGCGAGGCGCAGGCGCTCAGCGCGCGAGCGCGGGATCGGCGCGGCAGTCAGCCACCGCTGCGCCTCGAGCTGGCGGTGCGCTTCCCGCAGCCAGGCCCGCCTCCCCTTGGGACCGATCCGCTCGGCATCAAAGTCGTCGACCGCCAGCTCCTCGGGCGTCTGATCAGCCTCGGACCGCTCACGTGCAAGCTCGCGCTCGAGCCACTCACGCCGGCCGGCCTCGGTCTGAAGCTCAGGCGGGAGCTCGTCACCGCGCGCGTCCCCGTGCTCGACGTCCTCGGCCTCGTCGGTCGCGATCGCCTCCGCGATGATCTCCCGTGCGATCCGATCAAAGTCGAGGTTGGAGTCACTGCACGCGCTCGCCGTCACCTTCGTCCCATCGATCGCCACCACCCCTGACTTCACCAGCCCCGCCCGCGCGCACAGCCGCAACACCGACGCGAACAGCTCACCCAGCAGCCGCTCGTGACGGCTGATGAATCTGGCGACGGTAGCGTGATCGGGCACCCGGTTACCGGTGATCACCCGATACGCGATGTCCTGACGACAGTGACGCTCGATCCCGCGCGAGGACCGCTCGTTCGTCGCATACGCGTACAACACCAAGCCCACCATCATCGACGGCTCATACGCCGCGCGGCCATGCCCATCGGCCCGATACGCCGCATAGAACGCCTCCAGATCCAGCCGCTCGACGGCCTCGACCACAAACCAAGCCAGATGATCTACCGGCAACCAATCCCGCAACGACGGCGGCATCAAAAACGCCTGCTCACGATCACAACCGATGAAGTTCTGAGCCATGCCCAGAATTCCATTAAACGCGCCGGACAGAACCCCTTTGTGCGACAGCCTCCGCGCGTTGCAGGTCTCGTGGGCGCGGTGCCAGGAGGCGCGCGTCGAGGCCAAAGGAGGTCTGCCAAGAGCGCTCCGATGGTGGCGCGAAACGGCGATTCCGCGCGCGGCCTGAAGTCACTTGGCTATGCGCTGATTGCGGAGCCCGACGGCTGTCACATCGGGCGTCCGGTCGTCGTCCTGAACGCGAGTCAGCTCGAGGACCTGCGCTGTCCCACGGGCGAGCTCAGCAGAGCGGTGCAAGCCCAACGGGTGCGACACCGAGCAGCGGTGGCGGCGCGGCCACCCCCGGTCCTTGATAGGCACCGATGTTCGGGAGCGCGTTCTCGGGGATCGGGTTGCCGAAGTAGTCACGGCCACCGTCGCCGGAGATCGGAACGCCCGCGGCGAGCGCGGGTGATCCCTGGCGCAGTCGGTAGCCATCTGCATGATCGAGTGAGGTGGCGGTCCCGGGTGCGACCAGTTTGGGATCGGCGATGATCGGATGTGGGTCGGTTGGTCGGGCGGCGCAAGCGACGTCGTCGTAGAGGTTGTTCTGCCAAGTGCCGTTCTTGTCGTAGATCAACGCCTGTGGGCCGGGGCCGACGAGGATGTTGTTAGCCAGGTGCATCATCGAGTCGTTGGTGTTCTCAACCAGCGAAGTGACCCGCGGATCCTTCGTGTAGATCGTGTTGTTGTAGATGCTGATGTCGTTCTCCCACGCGCACAGGAACGGCGCGTCGATCACCGCGCGGACGATCGCGTGGTCGTTCTGGCTGATGTTGTAACGGACCACGCTGCCACCGTTATCGGCCCCGGCCGAGAACGGCGCGACGTCGTTGCAGAGCATCAGGAAGCCGCCGCTGTTGTCGTGGCTGAGGTTGTACTGGAACACGAGGTTGTGGTTGGCCCCGTCGATGTCGTAAGCCATGCTGTCCAGCGGGCCGTGCCGGCCATCGGAGACATCGTTGAACTGGAAGAGCGCATCGGTCGAGTTGTAGCCCCAGACGCCGGCGTTGAAGCTGGTGCCGGCGGCGTTGAAGCCATCGACGATGTTGCGCTCAATCAGCGCACCCGTGGAGGTCTCCGCGACGATCCCATCGCCGCCGATGCCGTGCAAGCGGTTGCCTCGGATCACGAGACGCGTCGTTGGTGATCCACCGTTGACGTGGATGCCCTCGCGGTTGACGTTCCGTAGCGTGTCGCGCTCGATCAGGACATCGTCGAACCCGTTCGCGCCCGCCGCGTCGAACATGATGCCACCCGAGTCCTTGCTGTAATTCTCGAGATCGGTGCTGCCGACGGGCGCCGTCACCGAGCTGTTGACGTCGTGGACGTCGACATTTTCGATGACATAGTGGTGGCCGATGCCGAAGCTGTCCAGCACGACCCAGATCCCGTTTCGCTTCTCACCCGGCTGCGGCGGGGGGCCTACGTTCGAGATATCGACGTTGCGAATCTCCCACTCATCGACGTTGTGCAGGTACACCGCGGTGCGTGCGCCATCGCCCGCGATTTGGGGCATGGATCCGCTGCCGTAGCGGTCGACGACGATCGGTCTGTCCGGCGTGCCCGATCCGAGTGCGGTGAGCACACCGTCGCACCGCGTGCTGCCGTGGAACAGGATCGCGTCACCGGGAGCAAAGACCACGGAGCTGACTTTGGCCAGCGAACGCCACGCCCGACCAGGCGAGACGCCCGACGAGGAGTCGTTACCGTGCGCGCAATCCACGAAGTAGCGGGTACCCGCCAGACTCCTCCATCCGTCCTGACGGGACGCAATCGAGCTCGCCGGCACCGCTGCGATGGCAACTCCCCCGGCGAAAAGTAGGGTTGCCAGGCGTCGCCGTGCGCCGGCACGACGGAGGGCGCTCGAGGCTCTGCGGAGACGATCCATGCCGATACGACCTACACGAATCTGAACGCCGGAACTTGCGCACAGCCGACGGCTTCAGTCCCACGATCCGGTCACCATCAGCACGAGGCCGTCGGGGCAGGCCTGCGGCGAGCCACCGGGCCGGCGCGTCTCGGTCGAGGTTCTCCGGTGGCTGATCGGTGGATGCTGAAGCGAGGTGAGCGACGACGCGGAGCACCGCGGGTTCGAGACGCCAGTCATGACGACAACGCTGGCTCCGCGTACACGTGCCGACATGAAGGTCTAGGCAGCCCAGACAACGTCCGTCTCGCTTCTCGCCAATTCCGAGACCCGCGACCTAAGAGCTCGGACCCGGTGCCCAACCCGCGCCGAACGGGCCGCGTCCGGGTATTCCGATGTCGCCGAAGCGGTCGCAGCACCGGGCGCGGCCAGGTGGTGAACGCGATCATGCGATCTGCGGCCGCGTACGCTCGAGATGGGCGAAGGCGCGAGTCTCGTCGAGCCCGAGGAATCCCGCCGACGCACTCTGCTCTCGAGACACGGCCATTAGCTGACGGTCGGAAATGGAGCAAGCGCTCAGGCTGTGTGAGCTCGTCGTTGACCGCAGGTGCGCGCAGCCGCACGTAGCCCGACGAGGCAAGGCCGGTAGCCGGCGGCGACGCCTGCGGATGCTCGAGCCGGCGCTCAGGTCGTCTCGTATCGGGCAGCGAGCGCAGAGCTGATCGGCGTGAGATCGCGCGGTTTCTACCGATCGGGCCCGCGCGGGTGTACCGATGACCGGGCGTGTGGCAACGCCTAGCGTCTGGGCGGGCCGCCGTGTGGTCGCCCAGAGCGAAGGAGAATGGCGTGAGGAACATTGGGCGAAGGTGGATCGTGGCGGTGGCAGCGGCGTGCTTGTGGTGTGTCGGCCCGGCGGCGAGCGCCGCGACGGCGAAGCCGCTGAGCGTGAGCTGGATGGCTGGGTTCCACGCGCCGGGAACTCCGGCGAGGTACGACAAGGTCGGGGTGATCAAGATCGGTCCCGCGTCGGCCAAGAATGTCCTGGTGCTCGAGCCCGGGACCTCCGCTGGCAGCACCTATTTCGTGCCGCTGGCGCAATGGATCGTGGCCAAGGTGAAGGGCTGGCAGGTGTGGTCGGTTGAACGCAGGGAGAACCTGCTCGAGGATCAGTCGGTGTTCAACCGGGCTAAGCAGGGGAAGGCGAGCAATCAGCAGGTGTTCGACTACTACCTGCGATGGCTGAGCGATTCGAGCATTAAGAACCACCTGCACCCGGTTGCGGATTCGAGCGTCGCCTTCGCCCGCCGATGGGGACTCAGGGTCGTGGTCGAGGATTTGCGCCGGGTGATCCAGACGGCTAAGAAGCTCGGCGGCCGGGTCGTCCTCGGCGGGCACTCGCTTGGTGGCTCGGTCACGACGGCATACGCGACGTGGAACTTCGACGGCAGGCCGGGCGCGGCTGATCTCGCCGGCCTCGTCTACGACGACGGAGGCAGTCATACGACGCCGGTGTCGGCCCGGCAGGCGACTGCGGAGCTGCAGGATCTGAAGGCCGGTTCGCCGTGGTTGGCGTTCAGCAATATTCCGGCGCCGTACCTCGGCCTGTTCTCCTCGACAGGCTCGCTGGGCGCGCTGATCGATCCCAACGCGCCCGCCCTCGGTCAGACATTCCCCCTGCTGCCGGCCTCTCTGAAGCCCCCCATCCCCGTGACAAATCAGGCGCTGTTCGGCTACGACATCGACGTCAAGACCTCGCAGCTCAACTTCTCCGCCCAAGCGCACGTCGGGCAGCTCGACACGAGCGTCAGCCCGGCGCGCTGGAGTCGGGCTGGCGCGATCACTCCCATCGAGCGCTACGCGACGATGCTGTCCGGAATCGGCGTCAGGAATGCCGACGGCACCGAGTGGTACTTCCCGCAGCGACTGACCGACGACACCGGCGCGATCGGCAACGGCATCGCGAACCCGGCGCAGAAAGTCCTCAATGTGAAGGCGACGCTGGGCCGGCGCCTGCCCAAGCGCCTGTTGATCTACGCCTTCGGCGCCTACGGCGGACAAGCCGTTCTAGACGCCGCGAGGAAGCTGGCCAGGCAATCGCAGATCCCCGCGGGCAACCTGACGCTGATCGACCGCCACAGCAGCTACGCGCACAACGATCCGGCCGCTGCGTACCCCCGCGATGCCTTCTTCAATGCACTGACCAGGTTCCTCAAGAAGGTGGCCTCACGGGGTTAGGACAGCCGAGATCCACCCGGCCTTGAGGGCCGCGAGCCGTGACGTGCGGCCCTCCCGCCTGCAGCACTCGCGCATGCTCGAATTCGTAGCGCGGTCACAGCGGAGCAGGTGTCTCGGTGGCGTCGGCTCGGCTCCTGCTCCTCGCCAAGAGCACGACTGTCGATCAATCGAATCGCAGGCGGCCGGAGCGAGCGACGTTTTGGTAGCGCCGGGTGGTAGCGCTGGACCCATCACCACCCGTTCGCGCCGCTATGGCAAAGAAAAACCCTCCGATTTGGAGGGCTTTCCTGCGAAGCGGCTGAAGGGGCTCGAACCCTCGACCTTCTGCATGGCAAGCGATACCGCATCAGGTCGGTGGAGCATGGAATTCCTGCAAATCGACGACAACGGGCGTTGAATACCATGAAGCGGTTTCGGCCTATTTCCGCTGAATTCGGCGGGGTTTAACGCCGCGAAGCGCGCCACGGCGTTAATCAATTTGGGGTCTCAGTGCCTACGCGACGCTCAGACCAGTCGGTGAGGAGCTCGTCGATTCGCTCGAGCCGATAGCGCTCTGCTAGCTCGATCAGTGCCACCTCAGCACCAGCGCGTGCGCTCTCGGTAGGCAGCGCGGCGAGCGCAGCGAGTGCCAGCTGCGCATCGGTGAGCGTGAGCCGGCGCTCGATCGCGAATCGGCTGGCCCACTTCGCCGCCGCTCGCGGATAGGTCTCCGGCTCTCGCTCGAGAAGCGCAAGGCAGATCGCGAGCGCGTCCTCAAGCCCAGGTGGTCGAGGCAACTCCGCGACGATCGCTGTATGTGGTGGGCGGTGCCTCGCTTGTGGGCGCCGCCTGAATACTGGTCCAGCTGCGCCGGTTGAAAACTGGACCACCTGGCGCTGAGTCGGAGTCATCCGGCTGGTCCCGGACCCTCGTCTGGTCAAGCAGATCGGGCGAGGAGGAGTGTGTGATCGGTGTGGAGCGGTGGGCTGAGATCAGGCGGTTGTACTTCGTCGAGAAGCGCTCGAAGCGGGCGATTCACCGCTTGACTGGCGTTCATCGCGACACGATCACGCGGGCGCTTTTGAGCAGCGAGCCGCCGAGGTATGAGCGGCCGTCGGTGCGGTCGAAGCTCGATCCGTTCAGGGACTGGATCTGCGAGCAGCTGCGGGAGGATCCGAGCATCCAGTCGTTGCGGCTGCGGGAGATGGCGAGCGAGCTTGGCTATGAGGGCGGCAAGTCGATCTTCGACGACTACGTCCGGGAGGTGCGTCCTCGGTTCCTGGCCAAGCGCACGTTCCAGCGCACGATCTATCGCCCGGGGGAGCTGGTGCAGTGCGATCTGTGGGAGCCGCGCGAGTTGGTCCCGGTCGGGCACGGGCAGATGAGGCGGGGGTGGGTGGTGACGGCGGAGTTGTGCTGGTCGCGGGTGATCGCCGGCGCGTTGATCTTCTCCAAGGAGGCGCCGGACATCCTGTGGGGCCTGGGGCGGTGTGTTGGCCGGATCGGGGCGTTGCCGGAGAAGCTGGTGTGGGATCGCGAGGGCGCGATCCACGCCGGCGGGGGACGGCCGACCGATGCGTTCGCGGCGTTCTGCGGTCAGCTCGGGGTCGGCTGGGTGATCCTCGACGCTGGCGACGCGCAGGCGAAGGGGGTGCTCGAGCGCTCGCACCGGTTCTTGCGCTCGAACTTCGAGCCGGGCCGGCGGTTCGCGAACCACCTCGATTTCCAAGATCAGTTCGACGGTTGGTCTGAGAGGGTGAATCGGCGGGTGCATCGCACCGTCCGCGCGGTCCCGGCCGAGCGGCTCGTGCAGGAGCGTGAGAGGATGCGCCCGCTGCCCGAGCGGTTGCCCGACGTCGATGACAGGTTCGTCAGGCGGGTGCCGCAGCAGCCGTATCTGCGGGTCGATCGCAACGACTACTCGATCAACCCGCGGTTCGCCGGCCGGCGAGTCGAGGTGCGCGTCTCCCAGAGCGAGGTGACCGCGGTGGTGTTGGACACCGGCGAGCTGGCTTGCCGGCACCGCCGGGTATTCGCGGGCGGGCTGACGTTCACCGATCCGGCGCATCAGTCAGAGCTTGAGCGCCAGCGCGAGCGGCGCCGTCAGCGCCACGAGGTCGAGGTCGAGATCCGCCCGCTGGCCAAATACGACGCGGTGATCCCGGCATGACCAAGACCGCCTCCGAGCTCGCGCACCTGTTCCGCGCGCTGAAAGCACCCGCGGCCGCCCGCGCGCTGCCAGCGGTCGCCGACCGGGCCCGGGAGGAGTCCTGGAGCTATGAGCGCTTCGCCGAGGTGCTGTTGGGCACCGAGGTGAGCTCCCGAGACAGCCACGGCGGCGAAGGCAGGATCAAGACCGCCCGGTTCCCCGCCCGCAAAACCCTGGAGGAGTTCGACTTCACCTTCCAGCGCAGCGTGAAGAAGACGATCGTCGAGCACCTCGGCCAGCTCGACTTCCTCCACAGCCGCGAGAACGTGATCCTCCTCGGACCGCCCGGCACCGGCAAAACCCACCTCGCGATCGCGATCTCGATCCGCGCCTGCCTGGCCGGCCAGCGCGTGCAGTTCGCGACCGCCACCCAATGGGTCGCCCGGCTCTCGGAGGCCAAACGCCAAGGCACGCTCGAGACCGAGCTCAAGCGGCTGTCGTTCATCCCGCTGATCGTCGTCGACGAGGTCGGCTACATCCCGTTCGACCCCGAAGCCGCCAACCTCATGTTCAGCCTGGTCTCCAACCGCTACGAGCGCGCCTCGATGATCGTCACCTCGAACAAGCCGTTCAGCAAATGGGGCGAGATCTTCGGCGACGACATGGCCGCCACCGCAATGATCGACCGGCTCATCCACCACTCCGAAATCCTCTCCCTCAAAGGCGACAGCTACCGGCTCAGAGGCAAAGACCTCGACACCCGGATCGGCGCCAAACCCGCCGAAATCGCCTGACCAATCCATCGCGGCGACCGCGCCGAGGGCCGCAGACAGGCTCACAAACCGCCGATCCCCAGCGCGGACCCCCGCCGACGGCCCACAGGCGGCATTTCGCTGCGCTCGCCTACGGCTCGCTCCGCGAAACGCCGCCTCTCCGCAACCCCCAGGTGGTCCACTTTTCAACCGGCGTGAGTGGTCCACTTTTCAACCGGCC
>CAWDAZ010000005.1:0-153997 GCA_963800475.1 uncultured Solirubrobacterales bacterium
GCGCGAGTCCCGCGCTCGAGCAACCAGGCGCCGACCTACGCCTTGACGGCCTCCTCGTCGGCCTTCGCCTCCTCGACGACCTTGGAGGCGAGGTGGCCGGGGACCTCCTCGTAGCGCGCGAAGTCCATCGTGAACTCGCCCTGGCCGCCGGTGATCGAGCGGAGGTCGGGGGCGTAGGAGAGCATCTCCGCCATCGGGACCTCGGCCTTGATCTCGGTCATCCCGGCCCCGACCGGCTCCATCCCGAGCGGCCGGCCGCGGCGAGAGTTCAGATCGCCGATCACGTCGCCGACGGCGTCCTCTGGCGCGTTCACGATGACCTCCATGATCGGCTCGAGCAGCACCGGGGCGGCCTGCTCGAGCGCCTGCCTCATCGCCAGCGACCCCGCGACCTTGAACGCCATCTCGGACGAGTCGACCGTGTGGTAGGAGCCGTCGTACAGCCGGACTCGCACATCCTTGACCGGGTAGCCGGCGACGACGCCCGCCTGCATCGCCTCGACCACTCCCTTCTCGACGGCCGGGATGAACCCGGACGGGATCACGCCACCCTTGATCGCGTTGACGAACTCGAAGCCGGTCCCCGACTCGAGCGGTTCGACCTCGATGTGGCAGTCGCCGAACTGCCCGCGCCCGCCGGTCTGCTTCTTGTGGCGGCCGTGCGCCTTCGCCGGCTTTCTGATCGTCTCCTGGTAGGGCACGCGCGGCGGCTTGAGGTTCACCTCGACCCCGAAGCGCGACTTGAGCCGCTCGACGATCACCTCCACGTGAACCTGCGACAGGCCGGCGACGATCTGGTCGCCGGTCTGCGCATCCCGATGCAGGTCGATCGTCGGGTCCTCTTCCTGGAGGCGCCTCAGCGCGGTGAACACCTTGTCCTCGTCGCCCTTGCTCTTCGGCTCGATCGCGAACGCCATCACCGGCGCCGGCAGCTTGATGCTCGGCATCTCGATCGGCTCGTCGCGCGCCGCCAGCCAGTCGCCGGCCTTCGTCTCCTTGAGCTTCGCGACGGCGCCGATGTCGCCGGGGCCAAATTCTGTCTCCCCGTGTGTCTGGCTGCCCTCGAACGTCACGAGCTGCCCGATCCGCTCCTTGGTGTGAGAGCGCGTGTTGAGCACCTGGGAGTCCTGTCTCATCACTCCCTGGTACACGCGGAACACGTTGATACGCCCGGCGAACGGGTCGGCGCGGGTCTTGAACACGTACGCGAACAGCTCCTTGTCCTCAACCGGCTCGAGCACCAACTCGCCGACCTCGAGCCCGCCGTGCTTGACGGGTGAGGGCAGGTCCTCGACGATCGCGTCGAGCAACCGGTTGGTGCCGAGGTTGCGGGTTGCGACGCCGCACGTGACCGGGAACAGGTTGCCGTGGTTGGTGCCGTCCTTGAGCGCCGTGACGATCTCCTGATGGGAGATCTCCTCGCCCTCGAGGTAGCGCTCCATCAGCTGGTCGGAGGTCTCTGAGACCTCGTCCATCAGCTTCTCCCGGTACTCCTGCGCCTGGTCGGCCAGCTCGTCCGGGATCGAAATCTCCTTGCAGTTCTCGCGACCGTCGCCGTCGTACTGGTAGGCCGTCATATCGACGAGATCGATCACGCCGGAGATCTCGTGCTCGGAGCCGATCGGGATCTCCGTCGCCACGACGTGCTGTCCGAACGCCGACTTGAGCGAGTCGAGCGTGCGGAAGAAGTCGGCGCGCTCGCGGTCGAGCATGTTTATGAAACACAGGCGGGAAATGTCAAGCTCATCGGCTCGTTGCCAGAGCCGGTTGGTGTGCACCTCGACGCCCATCACCGCGTTGATCACGAACACGGCGGACTCGGAGACGCGCAGCGCCCCGAGCGCGTCGGCGACGAAGCTCGAATCCCCCGGGGTGTCGAGCAGGTTGACCTTGCGGTCCTGCCATTCGAATGAGGACAGCGCCGCGGAGATCGACATCTGCCGGGCCTTCTCGTCGGGGTCGGTATCCGAGACCGTGCTGCCGTCGACGACCGTGCCGAGGCGGTTGACCGCGCCCGCGCTGAACAGCAGCGCCTCGTGCAGGGACGTCTTGCCACTGCCCCGGTGGCCGACGAGCGCCACGTTGCGAATCCGATCCGCGGGCTTGTGCATGCCTGCTCTCCTCTCCTAGGTCGAACCCAAAGCGCGACCTTACCGCTTGTTCGGGGGCGCGCATGCGCGCCCCCGCCGGCCGCGCATGCGCGGCCGGGCCCGCGGCACAGCCGGATGACGCCAGCGCGGCCCAGTCCGGTGAGGCTGGAAGCCGAGCAGGCCGTGCTGGCGGCCGCGACCTAGTCCAGCTCGCCCTGGAGCTTCGAGCGCAGCCGCAGCACCGCCTTGGTGTGCAGCTGCGAGACGCGCGACTCGGTCACCCCCAGGACCTCCCCGATCTCGCGCAGGGTCAGGTTCTCGTAGTAGTAGAGCGCGACGACGAGCTTCTCGCGCTCGGGGAGCGCGGCGATCGCGTCGGCGATCCGGTCGCGTAGCTCGCTCTGGTCGACGAGCTGCTCGGGGTTGGGCGCGTCGCGGTCCGGGAGCGTGTCGAGCAGCGAGACCTGATCGCCGGTCGAGTCCTGAACGTTCCAGAGCTCGTCGAGCGCGACGATCGTCGAGTTCGAGATCTGCAGCAGGCCCTCCTGGAACTCCTCGACCGTGACCTCGAGCTCGGTCGCCATCTCCTCGTCGGTCGGGGCGCGCCGCAGACGAGCCTCGAGCTTCATGTTCACCCTCTCGATCTCCCTGGCGCGGGCGCGTACGGACCGCGGCACCCAGTCGAGGTTGCGAAGCTCGTCGATGATCGCGCCGCGGATCCGTGTGATCGCGTAGGTCTCGAACTTGATTTCTCGCGACAGATCGAAGCGCTCGATCGCGGAGATCAGCCCCCCGAGCCCGTACGAGATCAGGTCGGCCTCCTCGACATGGCCGGGCAGTCCGGAGCTCATGCGTCCGGCGACGTACTTGACGAGTGGCGAGTAGGCGACCACCAGCCGCTCCCTGGCGCGCTCGTCCCCGTCGGACTTGTAGCGTCGCCAGAGGTCTTGCAGCTCAATCGCTTTTACGTTCGTCTCCAGAACCGACCCCCCTCCTAGGCCCGAGGGTGGGCTCGCGCGTACGCAGACCTCAACCGGCGCGACTCTACCCGAGTGTAGACCTGGGTGGTCGAGATGGTCGCGTGTCCGAGAAGTTCCTGAATTGCTCGTAGATCTGCTCCGCCGTCGAGCAGATGGGTCGCGAATGAGTGGCGCAGCGCGTGCGGATGCGTATTAATCAGCGCGGGGGCGCGGGACGCCGCCTGGCGGCTCCAGATCCGCAGGCGGCGGCGGACGTCGGAGGTCGAGAGCCGGCGACCGGACTTCGAAAGCAGCAGCGCTCGTTCGTTTCCAGCGTCGAGCGCCGGGCGGCCGCGCTCCAGGTAGCACTCGAGCGCCCGGTGCGCATGCTCGCCGACCGGGACGAGCCGGGTCTTCGAGCCCTTGCCCTCGACCCTGACGCACTCGCCGTCGAAGTCGATCGACTCGACGTTCAGCGACACGAGCTCCTCGGCGCGCAGCCCCGAGGAGTACGCCAGCTCGAACAGCGCGCGGTCGCGCAGCTCGAGCGGGGTGCTCGCGGGAATCCGGTCCAGCAGCGCCGCCACCTCGTCGGGCTTGAGCACCCGCGGCAGGTTCCGCGGGCGCTTCGGCGAGCTCAGCAGCTCGGCGGGGTTCTCGGAGCGCGACCCGAGCTCGATCTGCACCCGCAGCAGCCCGCGCAGCACAGCCAGCTTGCGCGCGATCGTCGACGGGGCGTTCCCGCTCTCGGCGAGCCCCGCGAGGTACCGCCGCAGGTCGCGCACGCCGACCGACGCCGGCTCCAGACCGCGGCCGCTCGCCCAGGCGGCGAACTGGCGCGAGTCGATCGCGTACGCCGTACGCGTCTTCGCGGCGACGGCCCGTCTCACCAGGTCCTGCTCGAATGACTCGAGTGCCGCTTCCCACTGTGGCGAGTACATCGCGTGGACGCTATTCGCCACACCCGCCGCCATGCCTGCCGGCCGGCGCGCTACGTCACGTTTACGAGCGTGCCGATCGGCGTGTACCCGTACACGCGGTGCGCCACGTCGTATGGCATCTCGACGCAGCCGAGGCTCTGGGCGGAGCCGTAGGACGCACGGAGGAAGCCGTGCAGCGCGTCACCGCCGTTGAAGTAGCTGACCCACGGAACGCCGGGGTCGGAGTAGTGGCTGCCGTCGGGGTTCGTGCCGCTCATCGTCACCGACGGCGAGTGCGTGAAGGTGGGGTACGTGCCGGTCGCGGTGGGCGCCGACGGGATCCCGGTGTTGACCGCGGTGGTCATCACGTTCTGGCCGCTGTGCCACAGCGACAGCGTCTCCGACGAGGTGCTGACCGACACGAACGTGTAGCCGAAGCCCGAGCCGCGGCCTGAGACGGCGGCGCTCAGTAGCGCCTTCCACACGGCCGGCCCGGCCACCCCGTCGGGCGTGATGGCGTGGTCGTTCTCGAACGCCATCACCGCGCCACGCGTCATCACGCCGGAGGTGCCGGCCTGCCACATCGAGCGCAGCGCGCTCGGGACGTTGCCGTAGCGCCAGTCGAAGTTCCCGCTCGGCGGGTTGATCGCCGCGTTCTCCTGCTCCTGCGGCGACGATCCGACCGGGGCGCCCTTGAACGACAGCGGCAGGTACCCGAGGGTCGCCAGCAGCTGCTGGAGCCGCACCGTCGAGCCGGGCGGGACCGTCCACGTCCCAAGCGTGGACGGTGCCGCTCGCCTGGCCGCCGACGAGCTTGACGCCCGCGGGGAGGCTGACGGTCACGTGGGCGCCGAGCCCGTATCCATAGCCCTCGGGGCGGAACACGATCGTGTGGCTGCCCGTCTGGTGCCAGACCCCCTGGGTGATCGGCGAGACCGGCGGCATCTTCCCGTCGAGCGCGTCGGACACAGACTTTGAGAAGGTCAGGGAGATCTGGGTGTTCGGCTTGATCGTGCCTCCGGGGGCCGGGTTGGCGACGGCCGCGGCGGCGGTGCCGGCCGGGAACCAGCTGACGACCGTCGGTCCGGTCGTCTCCCACGTGCGCGGGACGCCTGAGACCCACACCGAACCGGCCTCGGCGGTCCGCGCGAGCGTCAGCCGGTCGCTCGTGGGCGTCACCAGGTGGCGAGCCAGCTGGGCAGCACTCGACCCGTAGGAGACGGCCGCGACCGGCTTGGTGAAGTGCACTGTCAGCGGCGCGCCGCCCTTCAGCGTGACGTAGGTCTGCTTGACGCTCGCGGTCGGCGTGACGTACGTCAGATGGATGCGCTCCTGCGCGCCCGCGAGCCAGGAGATCCAGCCCGGACGCTTGACGACGACGGCGATTGTGACTCGCTCGCCGGTCGGGATCGTGCCCTTCGGCCAGACTTTCTCGCCGCGCACGACGACCGGGATGATGTTGCCCCGACGACCGCCGGTCACGACCACGCTCGAGATCTTGCCGCCGCCGAGCGGAAGCCCGATCTTCGCGAGCGCCTCCGGGTCGGTCGTCAGGCTCGCCGAGGCCGAGGACACGATCAGCGCGCCGGCGGCCGCGCCGACCAGCACCACCACCAGCACGCCCGCGAGCACGTACAGGCCGCGCCGGCGCCGCCGAGGGGGCGCACCGGGTTGCAGTCGATTGCCGAGCCTACGGGGCCGTTGTTGTGAAACGAGCGCCACTTGATCTGAAAGAAGCCTATCGGGAGGCGGACCTGCCACGACAGGAATTCGCCGTGCCCCACCCCATTCTGCAATCGAGATTGCAGAGCCGGCTCGGATTCTACCGGGCCTGTTCTAGGGTCCCTCGCGGCTGACCCTCAGCGCGTGACCGCGCCGAGCGAGGCGCTCGACACCAGGCGCGCGTACTTGTCGAGCGCCGGCCCGGGGTACGGGCGCTGCGGAGGCTGCTGATCGCGCAGCCGCGCCTCGATCTCCTCGTCGGACAGCTCGACGTCGAGCCGGCGCGCGTCGACGTCGAGGGTGATCGTGTCGCCGTCGCGGACGATCCCGATCGGGCCACCGCGGACCGACTCGGGTGCGACGTGGCCGGCCATCAGCCCGTGCGTGGCGCCCGAGAACCGCCCGTCGGTCAGCAGCGCGACATCCTCGCCGAGCCCCTCGCCGACCAGCGCTGCGGTGACCGCGAGCATCTCGCGCATCCCCGGTCCTCCGGCGGGCCCTTCGTTGCGGATCACGATCACGTCGCCCGCCTTGATCGACCGCTCTCTGACGGCCGCCATCGCGTCTTCCTCGGAATCGAACACCCGGGCGGGGCCGCTCTGCCGGCGCCGCTCGTGGCCGGCCAGCTTGACCACGCATCCCTCCGGCGCGAGGTTGCCGCGCAGGATCGCGAGCCCGCCGGTGGGCTTGATCGGGTCCTCGAGCGTACGCACGACCTGCTGGCCGTCGGCCTCCTGCGCGGCGTCGGCGACCTCGCCGATCGTCAGCCCACTGACCGTCTGTGCGTCGGGGTGCAGCAGCCCGGCGTCCTTGAGCCGCTTGACCACCAGCGGAACCCCGCCCGCCTCGTACAGGTCGGGCGCCACGTACTGGCCGCCCGGCTTGAGGTCGCACAGGAGCGGGGTGCGCTCGCTGATCCGGTCGAAGTCGTCGATCGAAAGCTCGACGCCCATCTCGTTGGCGACCGCCAGCAGGTGCAGCACGCCGTTGGTGGAGCCGCCGCTGCAGGCGATCGCGGCGATCGCGTTCTCGAGCGCGTCGCGGGTGATGATCTCGCTCGGCAGCTGCCCGCGCGCGAGCACGTCCATCACGAGCCGTCCGGCCTCGCCCGCAACCTCGGACTTGCGGGGATGCGTGGCGGGGACCATCGAGAAGCCGGCCGGCGAGATGCCGAGCACCTCGAACGCCATCGCCATCGTGTTGGCGGTGAACTGGCCACCGCACGCGCCCGCACCGGGCGACGCCGCCTCCTCGAGCTCGTGGAGCTCGTCCTCGCTGAGGGTGCCGGCGTCGTAGCGGCCGACCGCCTCGAACACCTCCTGGATCGTGACGGTCTCGCCGTGGAAATGGCCGGGCATGATCGAGCCGCCGTACAGCATCACGCTCGGGACGTTCAGCCGGCACAGCGCCATCACGGTCGCCGGGATCGTCTTGTCGCAGCCGGAGATCGCGATCACGGCGTCGAACATGTGGGCCTCGCAGACGAGCTCGATCGAGTCGGCGATCACCTCGCGGCTCGGAAGCGACGCTCGCATCCCGGGGGTTCCCATCGTGATCCCATCGGAGATCGCGATCGTGTTCAGCTCCATCGGCGTGCCGCCCGCCGCGCGGATCCCTTCCTTGACCTTCGCTGCCAGCGCCCGCAGATGGAAGTTGCAGGGCATCGTTTCGATCCACGTGTTCGCGACCGCCACGATCGGCTTCGAGAGCGCCTCGTCGTCGTAGCCGATCCCCTTCAGGTACGCCCGCGCCGCGGCGCGCTCCGGGCCGTCGGTCAGCGCGCGGCTGCGGTGCTTGGGATCTAGGCCGGCCATGCCGCGAGGACTGTAGCGGCCGTCAGCCGGCGGTTCGGGGCCGCGGAGCGGCGGCGCGGCCGGCGGCCGATCGCATCCGGCTGCGCTCCCATTGCGACAGGCGCCACAGGTCGCGCCGGACCTGCTCGGGATCCATCTGGCGACCGAGCAGATGCATGTTCGCGGTCGCGATCAGCCGCCGCTCGTCCCCGGTCAGCGCCATCCACTTGGCGAGCACATCGTCGGAATCCGGGAGGCGGCTGCTCCCGTACGGCTTCGTCTCATCCGGGAACACGATGCAGTACTCGCCGAGCAGACGGTGGGTCTGAGCGAGGTACGCGACGATCGGCTTGTGGGGGTAGATCAGATACGCGTACGCGGCCCCGCCGGTTCCGTCGGCGTCGCCCGGGCCGTCCGCCTGCGAGCCCCACACGCGGATCAGCCCGAGGTCGCGGTACATCGCCCACTCCTCCTCGTTCACGCATGAGCGCAGCAGCTCCCTCGCGCGTGCCTCGGCGCGGCGCTCTCGTCCCGGGTCGTACTGGAGGGTCGCCGGCACCCGCTGACGGCGGGCGCGCATCCGGCGCCATCCCTCGTCGAGCCGTGGGACGATCAGGTCGGACAGCAGCGCGAGCGCCACGAGCGCGGTCGCGGCGAGCGCGAGCACCATCCCGCTCTACCGGCCGCCCGCCGCCCGCGGAAAGAAGATCACGCGGTCGGCATCCCGGGGGATGTCCTGGAAGGACTTGACCATCAGCGACTCGCGGTGGCCGCCGACCCGCGCGACGGGGACGGCGGCCCACAACCCCGCGTCGAGCTGCCTGCGGAACTCCTCGATCAGGCGCTCCTCGTCTGCGGCCACGTCGACGTCTCCCTCTGCAATCAGGACCTCGCCGTGGCCCGGCTTCATTCGCAGGAAGCGCATGGCGGGATTCTACGACTTGGACTGCGAAATCCCGATTACGTCAACCGGGCCGGCACCCTCCCCGATCGCGCGCAGGCCGTCGCGCACGGCCCGCGCGGCCAGCGACTTGGCGACGCGCGCGGCGTCGAGCGGGTCATCGCCCCACGCCAATCGCGCCGCGAGCACCGACGAGTGGGTGCAACCCGATCCGTGTGCCGCACCGTCCTCGTAGCGCGGACCGGGGAGCTCCACGAGCCGCACCCCGTCGAAGAACAGGTCGACGGCGTGCTCGCGGTGCCCGCCGGTCAGGACGACCGCGCGGGGCCCAAGCCCGTGGACCGCGCGAACCAGCGCCTCGGCCTCGCGGGCGTCGTCGTCCCCGACCAGTGCCGACGCCTCTGGCACGTTCGGCGTCGCGACCATCGCCCGTGGCAGCAACAGCTCGATCAGCGCGCCACGCGCCGCGGGGTCGAGCAGCTCGGCCCCGGATTCGGACACCATCACCGGATCGAGCACCACCGGCGTCTCGCGCGGCAGCTCGTCGAGCGCGCGCGCGACCGCCGCGACCGTCTCGGCGTCGCCGAGCATCCCGATCTTCACCGCGTCGATGCCGATGTCCGCCTGGACGGCACGGACCTGCTCGACGATCACCTCGCCGGGCACCGGATGAACGGCGCTGACCCCGACCGTGTTCTGCGCTGTGATCGCAGTGATCGCAGTCATCCCGTGGACGCCGCAGGCGGCGAACGCCTTCAGGTCGGCCTGGATCCCCGCGCCGCCACCCGAATCAGAGCCGGCGATCGACAACGCACGCGGGATCGGGCCTCTATTCACGATGCGAGCGTACTCACGGGATCACGCTGAACCTCCCTCCCGGGCCGCGCCGCAGGTACCCGTCGAGCTCGAGTGACGCAAGCGCGGTCAGCAGCCCGTCGGCTTCGAACCCCGCGCTCGCCAGCCCCTCGACCGTGTCCCGGCCGTTCGCAATCGCCGCGAGCAGCGCGCCGCGCTCGCCTGTGTGCTCGGGACGCGCGTCCGTGCAGGCGCGTCGCACGCCCGCGCCATACAGCGCGTCGAGCACGTCCTGGGCGTCGCGGATCACGCGTACTCCGCCAGCGAGGAGCGCGTTCGGTCCCGCCGCCTGCGGAGCCGTGACCCGCCCCGGGACCGCCCCGACCGGGCGCCCCAGGTCCCGGGCCGCGCGCGCCGTGACAAGCGCGCCGGAGCGATGCCCGGCCTCGACCACGACCGTGAGCGCAGACAGCGCGGCGATGACCCTGTTGCGCGCGGGGAACGCCCATCGCCGCAGCTCCGCCCCCGGCGGCAGCTCTGAGACGACGGCGCCCGCCGCGGCGATCCGCCGGTACAGCGCGCGTTTCGCGGCGGGGTAGGCACGCTCGGCGGGGCCCGGCAGCACCGCGACCGTCGGCCCACCGGCCGCGAGCGCCCCGTCATGGGCGGCGGAGTCGATCCCCAGCGCCATGCCGCTGACCACCGTCACGCCGCTGGACGTAAGCCCGCGCGCCAGCGACCGCGCGACGTCCAGCCCGTACGCGGACGCTCGCCGCGCGCCGACGATCGCGACCGGCTCGTCCCCGACGAACGACACGAAGCGATCGAGGCCGCCGCGCACGTACAGCGCCGCGGGGCCTCCGGGAGCGCTCGCCAACGTCGCTGGATACGCCGGGTCGCAGCGGCAGATCGCCTCGAGGCCCAGCTCGTGCACCCGCCCGAGCGCCGTTTCGCCGTCGAACCGGTCGAGCCCGTCCCGGATCGCCGCCGAACGATCGCCGCCGACCGCCGCGACCAGTTGCTCGTTGTCCAGCTCCAGCAGCTCCGCGATCCGGGCGCGGACCCGGTCGAGGTGGGCCGTGAGGCTCGCCAGCAGCCAGCCTCGCGCCAGGCAGTCGCGGCACGCCCTCGCGCCCACGCCGGCGCCCGCCGCGCCTAGGCCGACGCCGCGCGCGCCCATCCCAGGCCATCCTCGCTCGAGCCCCGCTGCCTGAGGCTCAGCGCCCTCAGCACGTCGTCGCTCGCGACCCGGTCGCGGCCGGCGAGGTCCGCGATCGTGCGGGCGACCCTCAGCACCCGATCCCGGCCACGGGCGCTGAGCGTACCCGTCGCATAAGCGCGGGTCAGCACCCGCTCGGCCGGCTCGTCGAGGTGCACGTGGCGGCGCAGCAGCCGCGAGTCGAGCTCGCCGTTGCAGCGCGCCGCGGTCTCCGCGAGCCGCGCTCCCTGCCGCTCACGCGCCCCCGCGACTCGCTCCCGGACCGCCTTCGAGGAGGTCACGGGCGGCGCTGCAAGCTCGCGCCCGGTCGGGCGCCCGACATTGACGAGCAGGTCCATCCGATCCAGCAGTGGGCCGCTCAACCGCCGGCGGTGACGGCGCAGGTCGGCCTCGCCGCACTGGCAGCGGTCGCCGACCCCGGCAAACCCGCACGGACACGGATTGGTGGCGGCGACCAGCATGAACTGGGTCGGGAACACGAGCGCGCGCTGCCCGCGCACGATCGTCACACCGCCGTCCTCGAGCGGCTGGCGCAGCGCCTCGAGGCTCGTGCGCTGGAACTCCGACAGCTCGTCGAGGAACAGCACGCCGTGGTTGGCGAGCGTCGCCTCGCCCGGCCGGGGCGGCGCGCCGCCGCCGACCAGGCCGGCGGCGGAGATCGTGTGGTGGGGCGCCCGAAACGGACGCCTCGCGATCAGCCCGTCGGCGTACAGGCCGGCGACGCTGTGGATGCGCGTCACCTCGACCGCTTCGCGGCGGCTCATCGGCGGAAGGATCGACACCAGCCGGCGCGCCAGCATCGTCTTGCCGGTGCCGGGCGCGCCCTCGAGCAGCAGGTTGTGGCCGCCCGCGGCGGCCAGCTCGAGCGCGAGCAACGGGGTGGCATGCCCTCGGATGTCCGCCAGGTCCGGCTCCGACACACCGGCGGCGGAGCTCGGCGCCGGCGGTGCGGCGAGCGCCGGCGGCTCGGCTCCGAGCACCACCTCGGTCGCCGCCCGCAGCGTCGGGACCGCGATCACCTCGAGCCCTTCGACGAGCGCCGCCTCGCGCCCACGCTCGACCGGCACGATCAACCGGCTAAGCCCCGCGCGGCGCGCGCCCTCCGCGACCGCCAGCGCGCCGGGCGAGTCGCGCAGCTCGCCGTTCAGCGACAGCTCCCCGAACACCGCGTAGCTGCGGAGCGCTTGCACGGGCAGCTGGCCGCTCGCCGCGAGCACCCCGAGCGCCAGCGCGGCGTCGAACCCGGGGCCCACCTTGCGCAGGAACGCCGGCGCCAGGTTGGCGGTGATCCGGGTCTGGGGAAACTCGAGCCCGGAGTTCTGGATCGCGGCGCGGACACGGTCGCGTGCCTCCCGCACGGCGGTGTCGGCCAGCCCCACGATCGTGAATGCCGGAAGGCCTGAGCGGATGTCCACCTCGACCCACACCTGGCGGGGTTCGACGCCGTCGATCGCGAATGTGGCCAGCCGGGCGAGCACGGGTCTCGACGCTACGCGCGATCGGCCGGGCCGCGGGTGGGCACCGCGCGGATCTGAACAGAGTTGGTTCAGCGCGATGCACACGTGTCACGAACCGCGGCGTAGCGTCGCGCCGGTGAGCGGCGATCGGCGCAAACGGCTCGGAGACGCCGGCGAGCAAGCGGCCGTCGCCCACCTGCGCAGGCTCGGCTTTCAGATCCTCGAGCGCAACTACCGGACGCGGTGGGGCGAGCTCGACGTCGTCGCCTTCGACGGCGTCACGATCGCGTTCGTCGAGGTGAAGACGCGGCTGGCGTCCGGTGGCCGGACACCGTTCGAGTCGCTCCACGTGCGCAAGCGCGAGCAGGTGCGCAGGATGGCGGCGAGCTGGCTGAGCGAACGTCCCGGGCGACCTTACGCCCGCGCGCTGCGCTTCGACGCGATCGGAGTCACGTTCGATCACGCTGCCCGGCTGGTGCGCCTCGAGCACCTCGAGGCCGCATTCTGAGGGGCGTTTGGGCGGCTCGCGCGGTGCCTGGCCGAGCGCTCGCGCGAGCCCTAGCCGAGCGCCAGCTGCTGGTAGGCCGCCGACTGGAACGAGCGACGGTGCAACGGCGAGACGCCGATTCGCTCGATCGCCTCGCGGTGCTCGGGAGTCGAGTATCCGACGTGGCTTGCGAACTCCCAGCCCGGGTGCGTGACGTCAGCGCGGCGCATGTAGCGATCCCGCGTCTCCTTGGCGATCACCGACGCGGCGGCGATCGCGGCGCTCTTGGCGTCGCCGCCGATCACAGCGAGCTGGTCGTGCGCGAGCTCGGCGACCGGAAAGCCGTCGCTCAGGCAGATGCAGCCGGACCGGGCGACCTTGGCGAGCGCCTCGTGGAGCGCCCGCAGGTTGGTGACGTGCAGCCCGCGGGCGTCGATGCCCGGCGCGCACCGCGACACGATCACGACTTTGGCGGCCGTGCGCAGGATCACCGGGAACACCTCTGCCCGGGCCTCGGGGTGCTGCTGCTTGGAGTCGTTCAGAGCGCCGAGCGCGCGGACCTCCGCGGGCCCGATCCGCTCGAGGTCGAACAGCACCGCGGCGGCGACGAGCGGCCCCGCAAGACACCCGCGCCCGGCCTCGTCGGCGCCGGCGACGTACCGCACCCCCAGCTCGCGGTCGAACTTGAACAGCCTGCGCACCGCCCGCCCTGAGCGTTTACGCGGCCGCGCGCCCGACCTGGCGGACTCGGCGGCAGCGATCGGAACCGGCTTAGAGGAATCCGATCCGATCTGGGGGCCAGTAGGTGAAGAAGGCGATCCCGATGACCCACTTGTCGGGGACAGGGCCCCAGAAACGGCTGTCGTCCGATGCACCACGGTTGTCGCCCATCATGAAGTAATCGCCGGGCGGAACCTTCACCGGAGTTGGGAAACTGCAAGAAGGATCGCCCCCGCACTGCTCGATGTACGGATCCTTCTCGCGCACTCCGTTGCGGTACACGTGCCCGTCCCTGATCGCGACCGTGTCGCCGGGCCCCCCCACGACCCGCTTGATGAACGTCTGGCTCGACTCCTGAGGAGTCGGAGTACCGCAGGGCTGGTTGTGACCGGCGCCCTGGTTCGGGTTGCCGCAGGTGGCGCTCTGGGGATCGGCGCCCGCCGGCGGGTGGAACACGACGATGTCGCCGACGCTCGGATGGTTGATCAGCCGGTTGGCGAGGATCCGCTGGCCGATCTGCAGCGTCGGCTCCATCGACCCGCTGGGGATCCGGTATGGCTTGACGACGAACGCCTGGATCAGCAGCGCCAGCCCAACGGCGATCGCGACCGTGATCACCAGCTCGATCAGCGACTTGACCGTCGACTTGGATGCCTTCGTCGAGGATCGGGCCATCAGCTATCCGGTGCGAGCGCGAGTGCCGTGGCCGTCCGCGGCTTTCCGGCGCTCGTCACTCCTTCGGCTCTTCGGCCTCGGGCTCGCCCTTCGGGGGCTCGGCGGCGCCTTCGGGCTGTGGCTCGGCTTCCGCCGCGGGCTCCGGCTCGGCCTCGGCCTGCTGCTCAGGCTCCGGCTCGGTCGGCTCAGCGGTCACCTCCGGCGCCGAGGCTTCGGCCTCGACGTCGGCAACGGCCTCAGTCCCTGGCGTCGCAGCCGAGTCCTCGGTCGCGACTCCCTCCTCCTCCTCGCTGACTCCGTACAGCAGTTCCCGGTCCACCGCTTGCTCGAGCCGCACGTCGCGGCGCTCGCGCACTCGGGCGCGCTTGCCGACGCGGCCGCGCAGGTAATAGAGCTTCGCCCGGCGGACATCGCCGCGAGCGGCGATCTCGATCCGCTCGATCTTGGGCGAGTGCAGCGGGAACGTCCGCTCCACGCCGACCCCGAACGACTGCTTGCGAACCGTGAACGTCTCGCGAACCCCGTGGCCCTGACGCTTCAGCACCACGCCCTCGAACACCTGCGTGCGCCGGCGGTTGCCCTCGACGACCTGGAAGTGCACGCGCACTCGGTCGCCGGCGTCGAAGGCCGGCGCCCGTCGGAGCTGCGCGCTCTCCAGGCTGTCGATCACGGTGCTCATCAAGAAATGTGGGGCGCTCGCAGCGCCGGCAGAGTTGACGGCGGGCAGCTGCGCGCACAAACGATGTGCCCGGCCCGCGAGCGGATCATGGTAGCGGACCGCCGTCTGCGCGTGCACGACTCTGCTCGAGCCGCCATTCGCGGATCCGTGCGTGGTGCCCCGACAGCAGCACATCGGGTACCCGCCAGCCGCGATACTCGGCGGGACGCGTGTAGTGCGGGTACTCCGGCGCGCCCTCGAGCGCGACGCTGAAGGACTCCTCTACCGCCGAGCGCTCATCGCCCAGCACCCCGGGTAGCTTGCGGAGCACCGCGTCGCAGACGACCATCGCGGGGAGCTCGCCACCTGCCAGCACGTAGCGCCCGATCGACAGCTCGTCGGTCGCGAAGTGGTCGACGATCCGCTGGTCGAACCCCTCGTAGCGGCCGCACAGCAGCGTCAGCGCCGGTTCGCGCGCGAGCTCGTCGACGAGTGCATCGTCGAGCAGCCGGCCGACCGGAGTCAGCGCGATCACGCGCCGCTGCCCGCGCAGCTTCACCGGATCCTCGCTGTATCGCGCCCGCATTGCGGCTTCGACGACGTCGACCCGCAGCACCATTCCGGCGCCGCCCCCGAACGGCGTGTCATCGACCTGGCCGGCGTTCAGCGGGGTGTGGTCGCGGTAGCTGACGTACTCGAGCCGGCTGCCGCCGGAGATCGCCCCTGCTACGTGATGCTGGCGCTCGAACCACCCGAACGCTTCGGGGAACAGGGTGAAGATGTCGATCTCCATCACCGCTCCCCCAGGAATCCCAGGTCGACGTCGATTTCGCGGCGCTCGGCGTCGACCGTGCGGACCGCGTCGCTCACCAGCGGCACGAGCAAGTCGTCTCCCCCGTCCTCCCGCGCGACCTCGAGCACCTCGCAGGACGGGAGCGCGAGCAGCCGCCGCACCGTGCCCACGCGCCGGCCTCGGTCGCGCACGGCGCAGCCCTCGAGCTCCTCGGCCCACCACTCGCCGGGCGGCAGCTCGGGTGCCTGCGCGCGCTCGACGAGCAGCTCCTGACCGCGCAGGGCCTCGGCCGCCGAACGTTCGGCGAGCCCCTCCAGGCGCACCACCGGGCGCCGGTCGTCACCGGCGCGGCGCACGATCCGCGTCGCGTTGCCGTCGACCACGACGGGCGTGCCCTGCGAGAGCAGTAGCGGGCTCGCCTCGCGCACGTGGAAGCTCCCGTCGAGGCCGTGGGGCCGCCCGATTCGCCCGGCGCGCAGCCACCGGGTGGATGTGCTCCGCGCTTCGCGCTCGCTCAATCGTCGACGATGTCCAGGAACACGCGGCGCTTCTGCTTGGCGCCGGCGCTCTTGATGATCGTGCGGAGCGCGGACGCTGTGCGACCGCCTCGGCCGATCACGCTCCCGTAGTCGTCCTCCGCCACCGACAGCTCGAGCACGGTCGTGTCCTGTTCGTCGACCTGTTCGACGTGCACCTCGCCGGGATTCGCGACGAGCCCTCGCGCCAGGTACTCGAGCAGCTCCTTCATGAGGTCGAGGCCCCGCGGCCCGCTAGTCGATGCCCTGCGTGCGCAGCAGCTTGCGGACCGAGCCGCTGGGCTGAGCACCGCGAGACAGCCAGTCGCGGATCCGCTCCTCGTTGAGCACGATCGTCGAGGGATTCGTCTGCGCGTTGTAGTGGCCGACGGTCTCGATCACGCGTCCGTCGCGCGGGGAGCGCTGGTCGGCGACCACCACCCGCCAGATGGGGTTCTTGTGGGATCCGATCCTTGTAAGCCTGAGTCTGACTGCCATGTGGCCGACGAGGTTAGCGTGCGCCAGGACGACATGCGCGCCGCGCAATCAAGCGAGGCCGGAAGCCGAGCGCGCGGCATCAGCGCATGCGCATCAAGGCGCCGAGATCGGGGGTTCGGCCCTGCGCGACCTGCCGCATCACCTTGCGCATCTGCTCGAACTGCTTGATCAGCTGCTTGACGGCCTGGACGTTGGTTCCGGACCCGCGCGCGATCCGCAGCCGCCGCGCGCCGTTGATGAGCTCGGGATGGCGGCGCTCCCGCGGGGTCATCGACAGGATGATCGCCTGGATCTGGTCGAACTGGCGCTCGTCGACCTTCACGCCCCGCAGCTCCTTGCCCATCCCGGGGATCATCCCCAGCAGCGACTGCAGCGGGCCGAGCCGCCGGATCTGCTTGAGCTGGTCGAGGAAGTCGTCGAGGCCGAATTCCTGCTTTCTCAGCTTGCGCTCGAGCTCAGCGGCGGCCTCCTCATCCGAGATCGCCTCGGCCTTCTCGATCAGGGTCATCACGTCGCCCATCCCGAGGATCCGCTGCGCCATCCGGTCGGGGTGGAAGCGCTCGAACTGGTCGAGCTTCTCGCCTGCCGACGCGAACAGGATCGGCTTGCCCGTGACGGCCTTGACCGACAGCGCCGCGCCGCCGCGGGCGTCGCCGTCGAGCTTCGTCATCACGACGCCGTCGAACTGCACCGTATCGGCGAACTGCTCGGCGACGTTGACCGCGTCCTGGCCGGTCATCGCGTCGACGACCAGAAGCACGTCGTGCGGCTTGATCGCCTTCTTGATGTTGGCGAGCTCCGCCATCAGCTCCTCGTCGACGTGCAGCCGGCCGCTGGTGTCGACGATCAGCACGTCCTTGCCCTCCGAGATCGCGCGCTCGCGCGCCCACTTCGCGATCTCGACCGGATCGACGTCGGTTCCGCGCTCGTACACGTCGACCCCGAGCTGTGCGCCGAGCTTGACGAGCTGGTCGACCGCGGCCGGGCGGTACACGTCGCATGCCGCCATCGCGACCGACGACGAGTGCTCCTTGCGCAGATAGCGCGCGAGCTTTGCGGTCGCCGTGGTCTTGCCGGATCCCTGGAGCCCCGCCATCAGCACGATCGTGGGCGGCTTGGGAGAGAACGCCAGCTCGCGCGCCGCGCCGCCCATCAGCTCGGTCAGCTCGTCCGCGACGATCTTCACGACCTGCTGGCCGGGGTTCAGCTGGCCCACCACGTCCGCGCCGAGCGCGCGCTCCTTGACCGCTGCGGTGAATCGCTTGACGACCTTGAAGTTGACGTCCGCCTCGAGCAGCGCCAGTCGGATCTCGCGCATCGCGGCCGAGATGTCGTCCTCGGTCAGCGTGCCGCGGCCGCGGACGTCGGAGAGCGTCGCCTGGAGCTTCTCGGAGAGCGAGTCGAACATCTGTGTTGAGGTTAGTGCGGGTGCAGCGGCCTCAACGGCCGGCGCCGGCCCCGCCCGCGGGCGGATTAGGAAGCGCCCGCGGCCCGGCGATCGAGCCGGTCGCGGCGTCCGCGACCAGGATCCCGTCGCGGATCTGCGCCATCAGGTCGCCCACCCCGCTCGGAGAGTGCGGCAGCAGGATCGTGTTCGTCTTCGAGCTCTCGCCCAGCGCCCGGATCATGTCCGTGTACTGGGTGAGCGCGACCAGCGCCATCGCCTCCTTCATGTCGAGCCCGTGCTGGGCGATGACTTCGAGCGACTCGTGCAGGCCCGTGGCGATCGCCATGCGCTCTGCGGCCACGCCTTCGCCCTGCAAGCGCATCGTCTCCTTCTCGCCTTCGGCCTTCTTGACCGCGAGCGTCTTCTGAGCGTCGCCCTGCGAGGAGGCGGCGACCTGGTTGCGCTGGGCAGCGTTGATGTTGTTCATCGCGTCCTTGACCCGCTGGTCGGGCTCGATGTTCGTGATCAGCGCCTTGACGATCTCGTAGCCGTAATCGGCCATCTGCGCATGCAGCGTTTCCTGGATGTGCATCGCGATCGTGTCGGCGTCGGCGTACGCCTCGTCGAGATCCATGCTCGGGATGTGCGAACGGACGACGTCGAAGGCGTAGGACTGCATCTGCACCTCGGGATCGTCGAGCTTGTAGTAGGCGTCCTTGACCTGTTGGTCGACGGCGCCGACCTTGTACTGGACCGCGAGCTTGACCTGGACGAACACGTTGTCCTTGGTCTTGGTCTCGATCTGGGAGTTGAGCTGCTCGACCTGGAGGCTCATCCGGCCGGCCACCCGCTCGACGAATGGGGTCTTGGTCTGCAGTCCGGGCCCCGCCACCCGCACGAACTTCCCGAAGCGCTCGACGATCGCGCGCTCCTGCTGCTCAACGGTGAAGAAGAAGAGTGGCATTTGTAGTCCCCTCGATTGGGTCGCGGCGTGTTACTGCTGAGAGTACCTTCAGGGCGATGCCCCAGGGAACGGATATCGCGGAGCTGGTCCGGCTCAAACCGGACGAACGGCTGCTCGGCGAGGACCTCGACAAGCTGCCGGCCGCCGTTGGACACCCGGAGGCCGTCCCGCCGAGCCCGGCGCGACGCCGCGTCGTCGCGATCGGCGCGACGCTGACGGGCGTGACACTGATCCTGGGAACGGTGCTCGCCCTGTTCGGCGCGATCGACGGGATCGCCACCGGATTCGACACCGGATCCGTGCTGGCGCTGATCGTCGGGATCGTCCTCGTCGCGACCCATTGGGGCTGGGTCCACGTGGCCGAGATCACCGGCCAGAGCCTCGAGCGACGAGGCAGCCGCGAGGTGCTCGACCGACGGCAGAGCTGGCTGGCCGCGATCGAGCCGTACACCCGCTGGGACGTGGCCACCCACACCGATGACGACGGGTCGATCGCGATCGTGACCACGCGCTATCGACCGGTCGCGTCCCACGAGCGCACGTTCACGTTCGTGAAGGAGACGGTGGCCGAGGAGCGCCACTCGGGCGATGAGCAGGCGGCCGTCGTAGCCGAGCGGGCCGAGCTCTTGCGCCGTCAGGCCGCCGCCGAGACCGCGCTGGAGCGGGATCGTTACGCCGCCGCTCATGACGCCCACGAGGGAGCGCTGCTCGAGCACGCCGACGAGCAGGAGCGCCTCGATGCGGTGCGCGCCGCCTCCCGGGCGCTGTCGGATCAGATCAACACGAACCTGCGCAATCCCCCGCTCGCCGAGTAGCCGTCGGCGTTAGCTGATCAGCGCGCGGGCGTACTCGGTCGGTTCGAATGGCCGCAGGTCCTCGAGCTGCTCGCCGATTCCGATCAGCTTCACGGGGATCCCGAGCTCGGAGGCGATCGCGAGCGCGATCCCGCCCTTCGCGGTGCCGTCGAGCTTCGTCAGCACGAGCCCTGTGACGCCGATCGCCTCCGAGAACAGCCGGGCCTGGCGCAGGCCGTTCTGCCCGGTGGTGGCGTCGACCGTGAGCAGCGTCTCGTGCGGCGCCTCGGGGATCTGCTTGGCGATCACGCGGTGGATCTTCTCGAGCTCGGCCATCAGGTCATCCTGCGTGTGGAGCCGCCCGGCGGTGTCGACGATCACGACGTCGGCGCCCTCGCGGCGCGCGCTGGTGATCGCCTCGTAGGCGACCGATCCCGGGTCGGCGTCGGGCGGTCCCTTGACGAACTCGGCGCCGGCTCGCTCGGCCCACAGCTCGAGCTGCTCCACACCGGCGGCCCGGAACGTGTCCCCGGCGGCCACGACCACGTTGCGCGACAGCTCCTTTGAGAGGTGGAACGCGAGCTTCCCGACGGTGGTCGTCTTGCCGGTCCCGTTCACGCCCGCCACCAGGATCACGGTCGGCTCCGGGCGCAGGTCGATCCGGTCCTCGCCGGTGCGGGCGATGCCGGCCAGGAGCTCGGTGAGCCGGGCGGCGAGTTGCTCGCCCCCGGACAGCTCGCCGCTGGTCGCCTCGAGCTCGAGCTGGCCGACGACCTTCGCGGTCGTCTGCGCGCCCACGTCGGCGTAGATCAGCGCTTCCTCGAGCCGCTCCCAGGTCTGCTCGTCGAGGTCCTCGAACAGCGTCGCCTGGATCTCGCTGGTGAGCGCCTGCCGGGTCCGCCGCAGGCTGTCGCGCAGCCTGCGGAGACGACCGCCGCGGTTCTCCTCGGCCTCCGCCTCCGGGCTCGTGGGGGGGGCTGGTTGTGCCCCGTCGACGATGAACAGGTCCTGCCAGTTGCGCGCCATCGGCGCGCGAAGTTAGCAGCGCTTGCTCACGCCACCGGCGAGGCGCTCCAGTCGATTGCGACCTCCCGCGTCGGATTGGCGGGATTGACCGCGACCGCGAGCTGCTCGCCGAGCGCCAGCGTCGGCGCCTGGGCCTCTGGCACGCGGTGCATGAACGTGGCCTCGATCGGGTTCCCACCGCCCATCGGTATCTCCACCTTGAACACGTACACCGGGTCGTTCGGATCCGGCTTGGTCGGATCGACCTGTCCGACGGTCCGCCCGGTGGGCGAGAACTCGCGCAACACCGCCGTCATCCGCTGTCCGGATGCGAGCAGGTCCGCGGCCGACGATCGCTGCACCTCGCCGGGAGCCGCCGTTGCCGCGGCGGCGATCTGGCTCGCCGATGCGTCCTCGAGGAACTGGTTCGAGGCGCCGTTCCCGGCGTCCGTGGCCTGGGCCGCCCCCGTGATCTCCCAGTTGTCGTGGTCGTCGGGGTCGTACCGCACCATGAACACGTCGCCCGCCCGCGGGATCGCCACGCGCGAGACCGTCACCTTCTTGCCCACTTGGAACGGCGCCGACCCGTCCGTCGGCGCCACCTGCAACGTCAGGGCGATCCGCGGGTTGTTGTTGACCGTCATGCCCGTGTCGTTGACTTGCACGACCTGCGCCGGCGCGTCGACGCCGGCCTCCTCGAGCCGCTGCTTGCGCTTACGTCCGCCAAAGAGCCCCATGATTCCGTTTCCCTTCAAATCGCGATTGGTAGCGCTCTCGCGAACGTAGTGCGACTCCGCCGCCGAGTCAACGGGCACGGACACCGATATGAGACCAACGTGAGACGGCGTGCCCGCTAGGCGGCGTCCTGCTGCTGCTCGCGCGGCGGCAGCCGCCGCGAGATCACCTTCGAGATGCCGTCACCGCCCATCGAGACGCCGTACAGGAAGTCGGCCGCCTCCATCGTGCGCCGCTGGTGGGTGACGACGATGAACTGCGCGTGCGTGGAGTAGGCGCTCAGCAACCCTAGGAACCGGTCGATGTTGACGTCGTCGAGCGCCGCCTCGACCTCGTCGAGGATGTAGAACGGGCACGGTCTGGCGAGAAACACCGCGAACAGGAACGCGAGCGCCGTCATCGACTTCTCGCCGCCCGACAGCAGCGACAGCCGCTTCATCTCCTTGCCCGCCGGGTTGATCTCGATCTCGACGCCGAGGATCTCCTCGACGCCGAGGATCTCCTCCTCTTCCTCTTCGCCCTCGGGCGCGTCGGGCTCGCCCTGGTCGGGCGCATCGCGATCCCCCTCGTCCGGCTGCTCGCCGCCGAGCACCCGCGCCGGGCCGTCCTTTTCGGCGACCAGTCGCAGGCGCCCGCGGCCACCCGGGAACAGCTGCGCCGCGACGTCCGCAAAGTTGCGCGCGGCGGCTTCGAAGGTCTGCTCGAACGTCTCCCGGATCTGCCGGTCGGTGTCGGCGATCAGCTTCTCGAGCTCCTTGAGCGCCGTCTCGAGATCCCCGCGCTGTGTCTCGAGCTCCTCGACGTGCTCGAGCGCCTCCGCGTACTCCTGCTGGGCGAGCGGGTTGACCGGACCCAGCTGCTCGCGCCTGCGGCCGAGCCGCTCGAGCCTTGCGCGGAGACCCTCGCGCTGCTCGTCGTCGAGCGGCTCCGAGGCCGGCGCTGGCTCGAGCTCGAGCTTGGCGGCCAGCCCCCGCAGCCCCTCCTCGGTCTCGGCTGACCGGTCGCGAGCTCGCTGCAGGCCTACCTCCGTCTCGGTCAGGGCCTCGTTTTCCGCCTGGAGCTTCGCCTGCAGTGCCGCCTCCTGCTGGGCGCAGGCGCGCAGCTCGGTCGCAGCCTGCTCGCCCGCCTGGCGGTCGGCGGCGAGCGCCGCGTCGAACTGCTGCTGTCGCAACGAGATCGCTCCGGCAACGCCGCCCAGCGTTTCGACGAGCGAGCCGCAGGCCGCGGCGAGCGCCTCGTACTCGGTGATCGATGCCCTCAGGCGCTCGATCCGCCCGGCGCGCTCGGCGCGCTCCCGCTCGGCCCGCTCGAGCCGCTCGCGCTCGGATCGAAGCTCCGCATCGAGTTGAACCCGGCGACCCTCGTTGGGTCCCTGCTCGGGCGCGTTTCGCCGCAACTCGATCACGGCCCCGATCCGGCGCTCGGCCTCGGCACCCTCGTCGCGCTCCGCGACCACCTGGCGGTGCGCGGCGATCGCCCGGTCGCGGTCGAGCTCGACCGCCTGGTGCGCCGCGGTTGCCTGCTCGAGTGTGTGCCCGGCCGCCAGCTCAGCCTGCGCGGCCTGCTCGCTGGCGTGGATCAGCTCCTCGCGGCGGTTGCGTTCGGCGAGCACACGTTCCTCACCCACCGCGGGTGCCTGGCGCAGCTCCCTGGTCGCGGCGGACCACACTCGACCGGCCCGGGTCACGGCCACGCCGGCGAATGCATCCGGGATCGAGTCGAGCGCCTCGACGACCCACACCTCTTTGAGGAGCGCCCTCGCGAGCCCGACCGCACGCTCCGGCCCGCGGAGGTGGTCGACGAGACGGTCAGCTCCGTCGGCGGGCGCCGCGGTGCTCGGGCGCTCGAAGTCGCCGCCACCCGGGACCAGCGCGCGGCCGCCCTCCGAGCCCGCGCGGTCGAGCAGCTCGGCGGCCGACTCGTGGTCGTCGGCGAGGGCCGCCTTCAGCCGGCCGTCGAGCGCGGCCGCGAGCGCCAGCTCATATCCGGACTCCACCTCGAGCTCGTCGGCGAGCACCGCCGCGCCGCCCGGGCTGCCCTGGTGGCCGCGAAGGAACTGGTTGACCGCGGCAAGCTCGCCGCCTACCCGCGCGGCCTCGCGGCGCGCGCGCTCGACGCCGCGCTCGGCGTCGCGCACCGTGCCGCTCGCCTCCTCGACCCGGGTGTGCGCCTCGCGTCGGGCCCGCTCCGCCGTCTCCGCGCGCGCGCTCAGCTCGAGTAACGCCGCGGCGGCCGCGGCGCGCTGCTGCTCGAGCTCGGCGAGCTGTTCGGCGAGCGCACGCTCGCGCTGCTGCTCGAGCTCCGCGAGCGACGCCTCGAGCGCAGCGATCCGCTCCGGCGCGGCGGCGTCGGCCACCACTTCGGCCGCGCCGGCGCGCAACGCCTCGAGGACCTCGCGGGAGCGCTCCAGCCGCGCCGTGATCGCCGACCCGGTCGCGCGCAACGATTCGAGCCGGTCGGTGACGCGGGCACCGGCGGACTGAGCGACGAACGAACGGCGGGAGAGCTCCTCGCGACGCGCGCTGCGCGCCGCGAGCGCCTCCTCGGCCTCCTCCCGGCGCGTCGCGACCTCGCGCAGTTCGGCGCCGACCTGCTCGCGCCGCCGGCGGGCGTCGGCGGCTTGCTCCTGTGCGGCCGCGAGCTCGGCGAGCTGCGTGCGCAACGCGTCGCGAACGAGCTCCCAGCGGGCCTCGAGCGTCTGGCGTTCGAGCCGGGCGTGCAGCTCGGCGGCCTCGGCCTGTCGCTTGAGCGGCCGCAGGCGCGTGCGGGCCTCGCGCTCGACGTCGAGTGCGCGATCGAGGTTGTCCTGGGTTCGGATCAGCTTCAGCTGGGCGCGGCGCCGGCGCTTTCGGTGCTTGCCGAGTCCCGCCGCCTCCTCGATCAGCAGCCGGCGGTCGCGCGGCTTGGAGGTCACCAGCGACTCGACGCGGCCCTGGGAGATCACGGAGTGCATCTCCTTGCCGAGGCCCGTGTCGGACAGCAGCTCGACCACATCCACGAGCCGGCACCGCGCCCCCGCGAGGCGGTATTCGCCCTCGCCGTTGCGGTCGAGGCGGCGGACGATCGACACCTCGGGCGTGCCGAGCCCGAGCGCGCCGGCGCTGTCGTCGAGCACCAGCTCGACCTCCGCGCCGCGGCTCGCCTGGCGGCCCGGCGCCCCCGCGAAGATCACATCCTGCATCGACTGTCCGCGCACCGCCACGGGCGACTGCTCGCCGAGCGCCCACAGCACGGCGTCGGTCACGTTCGACTTCCCGGAGCCGTTCGGGCCCACGATCACGCTGACGCCGGGGCCGAACTCGAGCCGGGTCCGGTCAGGGAACGACTTGAAGCCCTTGAGCGTGATCGACTTCAGGAACACCGCGCGGCCTCCGCACAGCTCATTGCTCGAATTCCTCCAGCGCGGCCTGGGCGGCTTCCTGCTCGGCGTCCTTCTTGCTCCGCCCGGTGCCGCGTCCGACCTCGACACCGCCGATCGACGCGGCGATCGAGAAGGTCCGATCGTGCGGCGGTCCCTGCTCGTCGATCACGGCGTAGCTGACCACGTCTCCACGCCGCGCGGCCCGCTCTTGGAGCGTCGACTTGAAATCGACCGAGTGCTCCATCGCCTGCTCGATCTCGGGGGCGAACGCCTCCACCACCGCCTCGGCGGTGGGGCCGTAACCGCACGAGAGGAAGCACGCGCCGATCACGGCCTCGATCACCGACGCGAGCACGCGCTCGGTCGCGATCAACGACGCGACGTGTCCTTCCGCGCCGGCCGGCGCAGCGGTCCGCAGCCGCTCGGGAATCCCGAGGCGCTCCGCCACCTGCTTGCACGACCTTCCCGACACCGCCTGGGCGCGGATCTTGGTCAGGCGCCCGGCGCCGAAGCGCTCGGCCTCGAGCCGCGGGTACAGATGGGCGGTGACGGCGAGCGCGAGCACGCTGTCGCCGAGGAACGCGAGCCGCTCGTAGGACTCCGACCGGCGCTCGCTCCAGGAGGAGTGCGTGAAGACCGGGGCGGCGAGCTCGTCGGGGAGCTGCTCGAGCAGCTCGTGCAGAGCCTCGGTCGACTCCCGTTCGGACGGGGATGGCGTACGGCTGCGAATCACTCCGCCGCCGGACCCCTGCTCGCGGGAACTGCGCCGCTCGCGAGCACGAAGTCCACGGCCTGACCGACGGTCAGGATCTTCGCGGCTTCCTCATCGGAGATCTTCACGCCATAGGAGTCCTCGAGCTCCTGAACGAGCGTGTACAGGTCGAGCGAGTCGGCCTCCAGGTCTTCCTTGAAGTGTGTCGATTCTGTGATCGTGTGCGGATCGACCTCGAGCTCGTCGGCCAGGTGCGCGCGTATCAGCGAGAAGATCTGCTCGCGATTCATCCGTTCGACACCGTAGCCGCGGTCTCGGACGAGGACTCGCCGGATGCCTGCGGTTCGTGCCCCTCGACCTGGTCTCCTGAGCCGCCGCGTGGCGGGCGCAGCGCGCCTGCCTCCAACAGCGCCGCGCGAGTCCGGCCGATCACATCCTCTTGGACGCCGCGCGCCGCCACCTCGATCGCGCGCGCAAAGCCGTACCTGCTGAACCGCCCGTGGGCAACGACGCCGATCTGTCGCAGCCCGAGCATGTAGGCGCCCCCCTGGGCCTCGGGGTCGATCTCGTCGCGCAGCCCGCGCACCGCCGGGCGCAGCAGCAGGCCGCCAAGCTTGCCGCGCCACGAGCTTTCGGCCGCCTCGCGGATCGCCCGCATCGTGCGGCCCGAGATCCCCTCCGCCAGCTTCAGGGCGATGTTGCCGGTAAAGCCGTCCATCACCACGACGTCGGCGGCGCGCTCCGGAAGCTGGGTTCCTTCGATGTTGCCGACGAAGTTCAGCCCCGCCCCGGCGCTGCCGGCGAGCTGCTCGTGGACGTCGACCAGCTCGGGGGTTCCCTTTGCGGGTTCCTCGCCGTTCGACAGCAGCGCGACGCGTGGGGAGTCGATCCCCATCACCGCCTGGGCGAACGCCGATCCCATGTGGGCGAATTGCACGAGGTGCTCAGGCCGGCAGGTGACGTTCGCTCCGACATCGAGCAGCAGCACCGGCGAGGCGCCCGGGATCGGCAGCGGCAGCGCCAGCGCGGGCCGGTAGATGCCGCGGTCGCGCTTGAGGTTGAACAGCGCCGCCGCGAGCGCCGAGCCGGTCGAGCCACCCGACACGAGCGCCTGGGCGCGGCCGTCGGCGACCGCTCTGGCCGCCTGGACGATCGATGCGTCCGGCGCGGTGCGGACGGCGAACGCGGGGTCGGGGGCCTTCGCGATCGAGAGCGGCGCATCCACGACCTCGACCCCCGGGCCGACCGTCTGGATCTCGGCGGCGGGGCCGAACAGGAGCACCCCGATCCCTCGCTGCGCTGCCTGCGTCGCGCCGGCAGCGACCTCGTCGGGGCCCAGATCAGCGCCCCCGGCGTCGACGGCGACCGTGATCATCGGCTCAGGCCGTCAGACGGCCTGCTCGCCGCCGTCCGGAGCCACCACCTCGCGTCCCCGGTAGTAGCCGCAGTGCGGGCACACACGGTGGGGAAGCCTGGGGTTGTGGCACTGCGGGCACTCGTTGTACCCGGCCTCGCCGATCTTGTGCTGCGCGCGCCGCTTGGAGGTGCGGGCGTGCGACTGCTTTTGCTTGGGGACGGCCATGGCGGTGAGTGTAACCGGACGACCTGGCTAGTCGAAGCGCAGCTCGGACAGCTTCGACCAGCGGGGATCTGGACCGCTCTCGTGGTGGTGGCCCGGCTCGGACTTGTTCAGGTCGACGCCGCACACGGGACAGAGGCCGGCGCAGTCCTCCCGGCACAGCAGCTGCTGGGGCAGCGCGAGCGCCAGCGCGTCGCGGACCCACGCCCGTAGGTCGAGCACGCCCTCATCCAGGTAGGGCGAGGTCAGCTCCTCGCCCGCGGCACCGGGCTGGGACACCTCGCGGGCTTCGATCTCGAACTTCGGCGCCGCCGGCTCGAGGCACCTCATGCACGGCCCCTCGAGCGCCGCCTCGAACCGGAGTCTCAATGCGAAGCCTCCGCCGGTCGTCTTCGAGATGTCGAGCCGGACGGGGACCAGCTCGGGCTGCACCGAGTAACGCTCCCCGCCGAGCTCGAACCGATCGATCGAGACCGACAGCTCGAGCGAGCGACCCTCCCCGGCGCTGAGGTGGAGACCGCCGAGATCGAATGTGTCGGTGCGCAGCGGCATCGTCCGAGCTTAGCTCCGCCGCGGTGCCCGCCCCCGGCTTTGTCGGCCTGCCTACGCCCCTGCCGTTCCGGCCCGTCTAGTCCGCCGCGCGCAGCCGCCGCATCGTCAGCTGCTCGACCCCCGCCTGCTCGGCCTCGGGGTCGTCGACGGGCTCGACTCGGCGGGCGGTCACGGTGACCTGCTCGAGCTCAGGCATTTCGCGCCCGCTCGAGGCGGCCCCGTGGTCCTCGAACCGCCGGGCGGCGGGAACCACGCGAGCCTCGTATGAACCGACCGTCTCGTTGTAGGCCTTCACGGTGCTGTTCAGCCGGCTGCCGAGCGTCGCCAGCAGCCCCGACAGCTTGACGATCCTCGCGTGCAGCTCGCGGCCGAGCTCAGAGACGGCCTGCGCCGATTCGGCGACCCGTTCCTGCTGCCAGCCGTACGCGATCGCCTGGAGCAGCGCGAGCAGCGTTGTGGGCGTCGCGATCAAGACCCGCTGCGCCATCGCGTCCTGGAGCAGGTCGCGGTCCGCGTCGAGCGCCGACCCGAGCAGGTACTCGCCGGGGAGGAACATCACGACCACGTCGGGCGCGGTCTCGAGGCGCTGCCAGTACGCCTTGTCGGCGAGCGACTTGACGTGCTTGCGCAGCAGCCGGGCGTGGGCCTGCAGATGCTGCTCGCGTTCGTCCTCGTCGCGGGCCTCGTACGCGTCGAGGATGCCCTGAAGCGGCGCCTTCGCGTCGACCACCACGTGCTTGCCGCCCGGCATGTTGACGATCAGGTCGGGCCGCAGCGTCCCCTCCTCCGCGGCGAACGAGGACTGCTCGACGAAGTCGCAGTGGCGCACCATCCCGGCCAGCTCGACGACGTTGCGCAGCTGCATCTGGCCCCACTGGCCGCGGGTGTTCGGCTTGCGCAGGGCGGTCACGAGCGCGCCCGTCTCGGTGCGGAGCTTCTCGCCGGTCTCGCTCAGCGTGCGCAGCTGTGCCTCGAGCCGGCCCCGCGACTCGCGCCGGTCCTGGTCGAGCTTCAGCAGCTGGGCGTCGACCCGGCCGAGCTGCTCCTTGAGCGGCGCGACCAGCTGCTCGACGGCGTGCTGGCGCTTGTCGAGGTCGCCCTTGGCCTCGGCTCCCGCGGCCTTGAGCTGCGCGCGGTTCAGCTCCGAGAGCTGTTCGATGCTCGCGCGCAGCGCGTCGCTCGACAGTGCCTTGAAGACCTCGGGGAGGCGCTCCTGGGCGTCGCGCTCGTTTTGAAGCTCGGCCTCCGCGCGCACCAGCCGCGGCCAGAGCAGCAGCCCGACGGCCGCGGCACCTGCCAGAAGTCCGACGATCAGAAACACGATCTCCATCCGGCCACCAAGCATGCCGCGGGGGGCGGACGGTAAGAATCGGGACGATGATCCGGCGGCGAGTCGTTGTCCGAGGGCGCGTCCAGGGCGTGTTCTTCAGGGACTCGCTGCGGCGCGAGGCGGTGGCTGTCGGCGTCGCGGGTTGGGTGTCCAATCGGCCGGATGGATCCGTCGAGGCCGTCTTGGAAGGCCCGCAGGAGGCAGTGGACGCCGTGGTTCGGTTTGCCTCCGATGGTCCGCCGCGGGCGTCGGTGACCGAGATTCAGGTCACTGAAGAGGCCCCGGAGGGCCTGGGCGCGTTCGAAATCCGCTGATCAATGGGCGTCCTGGGAGATAACCCGCATATAGCCCGAGAAATCGCCCAAGATGGAATCCGCCGGCCGGGCTCTATATCGGCAGCGGAACGATCGGGGGTGGCGACGGAGCAGGCCGTTCGGGGGGAGGTTTCAAGTTCGGCACGGGAATCGTCGTCCGTGCGGAGCTGCCGCGACCGACCGTCACGGTGAAGCCAAAGCGGAAGATCGTCGAGTGAGCGATTGCAATGCCGCGCACGGGGTAGCTCCCCGCCCGCCGGTAGGCGTGAGCGAACGTCGAGAGTTGGCGCGAGCGCGAACCGTCGCCGAACTGAATCTGCGTGATCGCCTCGCGAGGGTTGACCCTCAGAAGCGAGACCACGAGGTCGCGGCCGACTCCCACCCGGAGCGCCGAGAGCCGCCGCCGCGCCACCGCCATGTCCATATTGTGTCCGAGCGCGACCGGATTGTTGAAGGCGTCCAGCGCCAGGTCAGAATACGAATCGGTCGCGAACGGCGAGGGAGGATCGGCGGCGTCCGTCGGCGACACGTTGTTGGAGTTCCTGAACACCTTGCCCCCGGGGATGTTCCGGCTTCCCTGCTCGACCCACAGGTCCTTGAGCTTGCCGCCCAGCACCTCGGGATCGAAAAAGTCCTTTCCGATTGAGTTTGCCGACGGGAGCGTCACGAACGCCTTGGCGGCGATCCGGAAGATCCAATTGGTGCAGTTGAACTTGAACAGGGCGTACTCCGGCGGGTTCTTCTCGTCGTTGGCGATGCGTCCCGCCGCGGCGTCGTAGCTCCTCACGGTGACGCTCTCGCACAGCTTCCAGTTCCAGGCGTGCGTCGCGTTCGACGTGATCATGCCGGGGCTGCCGGTGATGGCCAGCGCAGTGTGCTTGGCCGAGAAGCCGTAGACCAGGTCCCGCCTCCCCGCCTGCGGTCCGCTGTCAGGCAGGAGCTGCACGAACGCGTGCCCGCTCACCGATCCGCCGATGACCTGGCGGTCCTCGGTGTAGAAGCACATCCGGGGGGACGCGCTGGCGGACGCGGGGTACGCGATCGCGAGCAGCGAACCCAGCAGTAGCACCATTGCCAGCGCTCGGGGGAAGGAGCGGACCTTAGGTCGTTGCATCGGGGGCGACCCTACACGGTCGGGCCGGCTCGCAGCGCGCGCTCGAACGCCTCGCGGGCGTCCTCTCCCCGCACGGCGAAGACCACCCGCTCCAGCCCGCTGCCCTCGGACAGATGCCGGCGCACCTCCGCGACCTCGGTCCGCGCCGCGTCGTCGACCGGAAAGCCGCCGACGCCCGTACCGAACGCCACCAGCGCGAGCGACCGCACCCCTAGCTCCTCCGCACGCCTGAGCGTCGAAGCGGTCGCACGCCGGATCACCTCCGCCGAGGTCGGCCCGCCGAGCTCCATCGTCGCGGCGTGGATCACCCACCGGCACGGCATCGCGCCGCCACCGGTCTCGACCGCCTCCCCCAAACCGATCGGCGCGCGCGCATCAGACTCCTCCTGCACCGACGGCCCGCCCGCCCGCGAGATCGCGCCGGCCACGCCGCCGCCGTGCAGCAGCCGCGTGTTGGCGGCGTTGGCGATCGCGTCGACCTCGAGGGTCGTGATGTCGGTGTCGAGAACCTCGATGGTCGACATGGGTCAAACGATGGCGTTCCGGTACAGCTATGGCGAACTAAATCGCCATCGTTCGCATTCACTGGCCGGCATGTAACCGCGTCCGGCTCCGGGCCTCGCTCGCTCCGCTCTACGAGTGAGCGGAGACCGCTCCGCTCGCTCGGCAGCTCGCAAAGCCCAGCATCCAGCTGGGCCAGGCTCACGAAGACCCAGGCCCAGGCGCCGCTAGCCGACTTCGGCCGGCTCTTCCTTGCCCGCCAGGCGCTCGCGGCCGCGGCGGACGGCGGCGATGAACTTGCTCAAATTGACCTCGAGCGTGTTGAGGATCTCGTCGGCGTAGTCCTCCGCGCCGAGCCGGATCTCGCGTTCGCGTGCGCGCGCCTCCTCGATGATGTCCTCGGCGGCACGCTCGGCCTGCTTGGTGATCTCCTCCTGGGAGATCATCCGATCCTGGCGCTCGCGCGCCTCCTGAACGATCCGCTCGGCCTCGCGCTTGGCCTCGGCCAGCATCTCCTGCCGCTCCTTGACGATCCACCGTGCCTGCTTGATCTCCTCGGGGATCGTGGCGCGCATCTGGTCGAGAATGTCGTAGATCTCCTCCTTGTCGACGCGCACCTGGTCGGTGAGGGGCACCGGCTTGGCGTTGTGCACCAGGTCGTCGAGCTTGTCAATCAGTACCAGAACGTCCATCGCGAACCTCTGTTTCGTCAGCGGCTTAGCCGTTCCTTCAACGCCGCGGCTACCTCACTCGGCACGAGATCGTCGATATCGCCGCCGAAGGTGGCCAGCTCCTTCACACCGCTGGAGCTGAGGAAACTGTACTTGGCCGACGCCATCAGGTAAACGGACTCGATCTCCGGTGCCTGTGTGCGATTGAGTTGGTTGAGTTCCAACTCGTACTCGAAGTCGGAGATCGCCCGCAGGCCCTTGACGATCGCCATCGCGCCGCGCTGGCGCGCGAACTCGACGAGCAGGATGCTGAACGGCTCGACCGTCACGTTGCCGAGTTCCCGGGTCGCGTTGGTCACGAACTCGACGCGTTCCTCGGTCGTGAACACCGTGCTGCCCTTCCTCCACGGCAGGTTCACGACGCTGACGATCACCTGGTCGTAGATCGCCGAGGCGCGGGTGATCACGTCGAGATGCCCGTTGGTGACGGGGTCGAAGGTGCCGGGGCAGACTGCGATTCGGTTATCGGGGGGGGACACGGTAAATGCTGATCAGAGTGTCGCCGTAGCGGCGTTCGTCGAGCAACTCGAGGCTCAGCTCCAGCGGGGAGCGCCGGTCGCTCTCTGCGATCACCCTGGCACCCGGCGAGAGCACCGGTCCAAGCGCCGCCGAGAGCTCGGGGCCGAGCCCGTGGGGTTGTCGATATGGGGGATCGAGGAACACGAGATCGTATTGACGCGCGCGCGAATGTGCGCGCTCGAGAAACGGCAGCGCGGCCTCGTGGCGCAGCTCGGCGCCGATCCCGAGCGAGTCGAGGTTGCGCCGAATCGCCGCGCGCGCCGCCGCCGAAGAGTCGACCAGCGTCAGCTCCCCGGCCCCTCGCGAGACCGCCTCGATCCCGAGCGCACCCGAGCCGGCGAACAGGTCCAGCACGCTCGCGCCCTCGACGGTCCCGAGGATCGAGAACAGCGCCTCGCGCACGCGCTCGGGCGTCGGCCGGGTCGCGCGGCCGCGCGGCGCGACCAGGGTACGCCCGCCGAAGCGGCCGCCGACAACCCTCATCGTCTACGCGCGGATCGGCGCCTCGGCCTCGGCGCCGTACGCATGGAGGAGCGCATCGGAGAGCAGCAGGTGCTCCGGGAGCTCGAGCGCCGGATCCTTCGCGTCGATCGCCCGGGCCGCCGCGACGGCCCGCTCGAGCAGCTCTGCGTCGCGCGGGAGCTCGGCGACCCTGAACACCTCGTGGCCATGCTGGCGGGTCCCGATCAGCTCACCCTGGCCCCGCAGCCCGAGGTCGATCTCGGCGAGCTCGAACCCGTCGCGGTGCGCCGCCAGCGCGCGCAGCCGCGCCGATTCCTTGGCGCCGAACAGCAGGCACAGCGACGGGTGCGTCCCCCGGCCGATTCGCCCGCGGAGCTGGTGAAGTTGCGAGATCCCGTAGCGGTCGGCGTCCTCGACGAGCATCAGGGTCGCGTTCGGGACGTCGATCCCCACCTCGATCACCGACGTCGCCACGAGCACGTGGGCCGCCCCGGACGCGAACCGCGCCATCGCCTGCTGCTTGGCCGAGCTCGGCATCTGCCCGTGCAGGAGCACGACCTCGAACCCTTCGAGCTCGCCGGCTGAGAGCCGCTCGAACTCGGCCGTCGCGGCCCGCGCCTGAAGCGCCTCGGACTCCTCCACCAGCGGGCAGACCACGAACGCCTGGCGGCCCTCCCGCAGCTCCTCGCGAATCCGCTCGTAGGCGCGCGCACGCTCGCCGGCCGACGAGCACACGAACGTCTCGATCGGCTGGCGGCCCCTCGGCAGCTCGCGCAGCACGCTGAAGTCCAGGTCGGTGTACCGCGCCAGCGCGAGCGTTCGGGGAATCGGCGTGGCGGTCATGTGCAGGACGTGGGGGCGCTCGTCGCCGGGCCCCTTCGCATCGAGCGCCGCGCGCTGGCTGACGCCGAATCGGTGCTGTTCGTCGACGACGACCACGCCGAGCCGCGCGAACGCGACCGCGTCCTCGATCAGCGTGTGCGTGCCGACCACGAGCGACAGCTCGCCGGTCGCCAGCTTGCCCCGGATGTCGGCGGCCCGGCGCGCCGGGGTCGACCCCGTGAGCAGGCCGACCGGTACCGCCTCGCCGGGCATCAGCGCCTGGATCGTCGCGAAGTGCTGCTCGGCGAGCGTCTCGGTCGGCGCCATCAGCGCACCCTGGTAGCGGTGCTCGACCGCGCGCAGCAGCGCGTAAAGCGCGACGACGGTCTTGCCCGAGCCCACCTCCCCCATCAGCAGCCGTTGCATCGGCCGACTTCTGTTGAGGTCCTCGTCGAGCTGATCGAGCGCCTTGAGCTGATCGCCGGTGGGCTCGAACGGCAGCAGCTGATCGAGCCAGCGCCCGGTCAGCTCGCGCTCGCCGTCGAGCACCGGAGCGGTGGCCGAGCGCTCGCGCATCCGCCGCCGGCGTACGAGCGCCAGCTGCGCGAGCAGCAGCTCATCGAACGCGAGCCGGGCACGCGCGGTTTCGAGGTCCGAGTTCGCGGCCGGGAAGTGCGACGCCGCCAGCGCCGCGGGCCGGTCCGGCAGCCGCTGCGACACGCGCAGCAAAGCGGGCAGCGGCTCGAGCACGTCCGCGATCTCCGCCGCGTGCTGACGGACGAGCGCGAGGATCTCCGTCGAGGAGAGTCCCTCAGTGGCGGGATAGTGGGCGACGGCGCCCTCCCCGGCGACCCCCTCGGACGTTCGGGCGTGCGACTGCACCGAGAACCGGTTCCGGGCAGCGTACTTGCCGTGCAGCACCAGCCGCGTACCGGCGGGGTAGCGGCCCACGAGCCACGGCTGGTTGAAGAACGCGACCTTGAGCACACCGGTGTCGTCGGCCACCGTCGCCTCGACGATCGGCCGCATCCCCCGTCGACGCACCGATCGGGACGAGATGCTCCGCACCTCGACGACGATCGTCGCGCTCTCATCGGGGACCAGCGCGGCGATCGTCCTTGCCTCGCGCCGGTCCCGCGGCAGGTGCTCGAGGAGGTCGCCGACGGTGTGCAATCCGAGCGTCTCGGCGGCGCGCTGGGCCTTCTGGCCACGAACTTTGAGCGGCCGCTCGAGCTGCGACGGACGCGGGTACCGCACCGGCGCCGACTCGAGATCGTCGGCCGAGAGCTCGTCGAGCGAGGCGAACCGTGCGAGGGCCATTGCTTAATGCTCAAGCATGCTCCGGCTGTAAAGGGGATCGGCCTCGTTCCGCCGCCCGTCGCGCCGACCTTGGGAGGCGCACCGGGCGCCGGAATGGGGGCGATCCCCTACTCAGCCGACAGCAGCCACCAATAGGACTTCTGGCCGCCGTCCGAGAGCTCGAACTCGACGTCGCCCTTGGCCAGAGCCTGAACTGCCTGATCATCGAGCGGAGCGTCGGCGCCCTTCAGGCACGTGATCAGCTCCGCGTCGGCCGCAAGCCGCTCCAGCACGCCCCGCAGCGTGTCCCGCGGTCTCCCCCAGACCACGATCTCGTCGTCGACGAAGCCAACCGCGTCGCCCTCGCGGAAGCGGCCGTTCGAGTCATCCCGAGCCGCGGGCGCAACGGCCCCGGTCCGGACCCGCTCGAGTGTCTCCTCCATCGCCTGCGCGTTCTTCGCGGCGCTGCGTCCGGCGTCGAGGCTGACGGCGGCGGCGAGCCCCGCCTGCGGAGAGCGCGAGGCGACGACAACAACGGTCTTGTCCGAGAGCCCCGCCGCCCGTTCGGCCCCCATGATCACGTTCGGGCTGTTCGGCAGCACCACGACCTCCTCGGTCTCGACCGCGTGGATCGCCGCGAGCAGCTCGTAGGTGGACGGGTTGAGCGTCGGGCCGCCATCGAGGGTGCTCACCCCGAAGCTCTCGAACAGGGCGCGCATGCCATCGCCCGTGACAACCGCCAGCGCTCCGCACCGGGCGGCGCGCCCGTCGAGCGCCAGGCGTGCGTCTCGCTGCTCGACCTGGACGCGCATGTCAGCGACGTCGAGGTGGGAGATCACCCCGGCACCGTTGAACAGCGCCGTGGCGGCGTCGGGGTCGTCGGTGTGGACGTGGACCTTCAGCGTGGTCGGATCGCCGACCACCAGCACGGAGTCCCCGATCCGCTCCAGCTCCCGCACGTACCCCGGCTGCTCGAGGTTCGACCCGGTCACCGCGAAGTTCGTGCAGTAGCGGTACGTGCCCGAGGAGTGCTCCGGATGGGTGACCCGCGCCGCCTGCTGATGCTCGATCGGCGGCGCCGCGCTGCCGCGGAGCGCACCGATGATCCCCGCCAGCAGCACGGTCAGCGCGTACCCGCCGGCGTCGACGACCCCCGCCTCGCGCAGCACCGGCAGCAGGTCGGGCCCTCGGGCGACGGACTCCTTGCCCGCCTCGAGCGCCCGCTCGATCACGTCGGCGATCATTGCGTCCTGCTGCTCCGCGGTCGCGTCGGGACCGAGCCGTCCGTTCTCCATGTGTGCGAGCTCGGAGGCGACGCGCACCCCCATCTCGCGGACCACGGTGAGGATCGTCCCTTCGGCCGGCTCCCGGACCGAGCCGTATGCCTGGTCGGCGGCACGAGCCAGCGCCGCGCCGATCAGCACCGGGTCAACGAGCTCTCCAGGCCGGCTCGCGAGCTCCTCCGCCGCGCCACGGATCAGCTGCGAGAGGATCACGCCCGAGTTCCCGCGTGCGCCGAGCAGCGCCGCACGCGCGACGGAGGCGACGATCTCGTCGCGGCCGATGTCGTCGATCGTCCGCTCCTGGGAGGCGCTCGTCAGCCGGTCGAGCTCCTGGAGCACGGCGCGCAGCGTCAGGACCATGTTGTCGCCCGTGTCCCCGTCCGCGACCGGGAAGACGTTCAGGTCGTTGACCTCCTCGCGGCGCGACTCGAGCGCGGCCAGGCCGGCCTCGACGGCGGCTCGGAAGCGGACTATTGAAGGATCTGACACCGGCCCGTGGGGCGGTTTGGCAGAGGCGCCATCACGGCCCCTAGGGCGCCTTGACTACCTTGCCAGCCTTGAGGCAGCGGGTGCAGACGTAGACGCGGCGAGGCGTCCCGGAATCCATGATCCGGACGCGCTGCAGGTTCGGATCGAACCGCCGCTTCGTCGCCACCATCGAGTGGCTGCGACTGTGGCCGAACGCGGGCGCTTTCCCGCATGAGTGGCAGACCTTGGCCATCGCGCAGCGAGTATAGAGCGCGGATAGAAACCCGATCCTCTTGGGTAGACACCGCTTTCGATGGCCGGCAGTGGGCATCAGCGCCGGCGGCAGTCAGGCGCCACAGGGGACCGGCGCGGAGGCGCGAGCGATCGCCTCACGCTGCCCGACCGCTACGAGCGGCTGGGCCTGATCGCGACCGGCGGGATGGCATCGGTGTGGGCGGCGCGGGACCGCAAGCTGGACCGGGAGGTGGCCGTCAAGGTGCTCGCCGAGCGGTACGCGCGCGACGAGCTGTCGGTGCGGCGGTTTCAGCGCGAGGCGCGGGCGGCGGCCCGGCTGTCGGGTCATCCGAACGTCGTGACGATCTACGACGTCGGACGGCGCCCGCCCGCTGCGGGCGCGTCGCTCGGAAGGCCGTTCATCGTGATGGAGTTCCTCGCCGGCGGCACGGTCGCCGAGGCCGCGCGGCTCGGGCAGGTCGACCGCGCGCAGGCGATCGCATGGCTGCACGCGGCAGCCGCGGCGCTCGACCACGCACATCGTCGCGGCGTGATCCACCGCGACGTCAAGCCGTCCAACTTCCTGCTCGACGATCACCGCGTGCTGCACGTGGGGGACTTCGGGATCGCGAGCCTCGAAACCGAGGACACGCTCACCGCGAACGGATACCTGCTCGGCACCGCGGCGTACCTGGCGCCCGAGCGCGCGCTCGGGCAGCCCGCGACCCCGGCCAGCGACCGCTACTCGCTCGCGGTCGCGGCGTTCGAGCTGCTGGCCGGAGAGCGCCCGTTCACGGCGGCCGAGCCCGCGGCGCTCGCGCGCCAGCACGTCGAGGCGCATCCTCCCGCGGCGAGCTTGCGCAATCCGGCGCTTCCCGCCGCGCTCGACGCCGTCCTCGAGCGCGGGATGGCCAAGCGGCCCGAGCGCAGGTGGCCGACCGCCGCAGCGCTCGCCGACGCAGTCGAGGAAGCGCTCAGCGATCGCCGCTCGCGACCGGCGCCCGTCTCTCTCACGAGTCCCGGGCGGATCCGCACGGCGGTCGCCACCGCGATCGCGGTCGCGACGCTGATCGTCGCGCTCGCCGCCGTCGCGGGCGGGATCGGCGGCTCGCGCCGCGCGCGGGCGTTCGCCGGCCGACACGCGATTGCGCATCCGCCTCCGCCGCCGGTGCGACACCTCCCGAAGCGACCCGCGCACCGGCCCGCCCCGCCGGTCACGACCGCGGGCAGCTCGCAGACCGCGAGCGCTGCGCCGAGCGCCAACTCACTCGAGACCCGTGGGCACGGACTGATGGAGGCGGGTAACTACTCGGCGGCGATCCCGGTGCTCCGCGACGCCGTCGCCGCGGCGTCCCCCTCCAGCCTCACGTACGCCTACGCGCTCTACGACCTCGGGCGGTCGCTGCGCCTGTCGGGCGACCCGCAGGCGGCGATCCCGATCCTGTCCCGCCGCCTCGCGATCCCCAACCAGACGGGCGTCGTCAGGACCGAGCTGCACCTGGCCATTCAGGCCGCGGGTCAAGGCCGGCCCGCGCCCGCGCCGGCGACCTCGGGCGGCGTGACCCCCACTTCGCACGGCAAGCACGCTGGCCACGGCACCGCGCACGCCGGCTCCGGCGGAGCCGCGTTCGCCACCGGCGGGGGCGACTAGCCGTGGCTAGCCGATCCGCTGCTTCACCGCGAGCGCCGCGAGCACGGCCTCGGCGGCGTGCCGTCCCGTGTCGCGCTTGGATCCGCCCTTCACGCGGTCAAGCGCCTGCTGCATCGTGTCGACGGTGAGCACGCCGAAGCCGCACGGGACGCCGGTCTCGAGCTGGACGTCCTGAATCCCGCGCGCGGCCTCACCGCACACGTAGTCGTAGTGATCGGTCTCGCCGCGGATCACGGCCCCGAGGCACACCACTCCCGCGTACCTGCCGGATTCGGCGGCGTACTTCGCGACCAGCGGCAGCTCATAGGCGCCCGGCACGTCGAACGAGTCCGAGCCGTCGACGCCCGCCTCTGAGAGCGCCTCGCGGGCGCCGGTCTCGAGCTTGTCGGCGAGCTCCGGGTAGAAGCGCGCGACGCACAACGCGACCCGCACCGGCTATTCGCTCTCCTGGCGGCGCCGGTCCTCGAGCTCCTCGTCGCGGAGCATCTCCTCGTCGAGCGCCAGGCCCTGGTGGTGGAGGATGTGCCCAAGCCGATCCCGCTTGGCGCGCAGGTACGCCTCGTTGTGCGGGTTGGGCAGGTGCTCGATCGGGATCTGGTCGGTGACCGACAGCCCGTAGCCGGCGAGGCCGGAGATCTTCTTGGGGTTGTTGGTGAGAATCCGGATCGAGGTCAGCCCCAGGTCGGAGAGGATCTGCGCACCGATCCCGTAGTCCCGCAGGTCGGCGGGGAGCCCCAGCCGGAGGTTCGCATCGACAGTGTCGAGCCCCTCGTCCTGGAGCTTGTACGCCCGGAGCTTGTTCAACAGCCCGATGCCGCGGCCTTCCTGGGACAGGTACAGCAGTACGCCCCGTCCCTGGCGGTCGATCATCGACAGCGCGGACTCGAGCTGCTCGCCGCAGTCGCAGCGAAGCGAGTGGAACACGTCGCCCGTCAGGCACTCCGAGTGGACGCGTACGAGCACGTCGCTCGCCCCGTCCACCTCGCCCTTGACGAGTGCGACGTGGTGCTTGTTGTCGACCAGCGACCGGTACCCGACCGCGACGAAATCGCCGAACGCGGTCGGCAGCACCGTCGACACGACCCGCTCGATCAGCTTGTCGTGCTGGCGGCGGTAGGCGACCAGGTCCGCGACCGTGACCATCTTCAGTCCGTGGCGCCGGCAGTACGGCTCGAGGTCCGGGACCCGAGCCATCGTGCCGTCGTCGTTCATGATCTCGCAGATCACCCCGGCCGGGATCACGCCCGCCAGCCGCGTGAGATCGACGGCCGCCTCGGTCTGCCCGACGCGCTCGAGCACGCCCCCGGCTTTGGCCTTGAGCGGGAACACGTGGCCCGGCTGTACGAGATCCCGGGGGCTCGCGCTCGGGTCGATCGCGACCTGGATCGTGCGTGCCCTGTCGGCCGCGGAGATCCCGGTGGTGACGCCATGGCGCGAATGGGCCTCGATCGAGACGGTGAACGCGGTCTCGAACGCCGACTCGTTCTTGGCCGCCATCAGGTTCAGCCCGAGCTCGTCGCAGCGCTCCGGGGTCAGCGCCAGGCAGATCAAGCCGCGCCCCTCTTTGGCCATGAAGTTCACAGCCTCGGGGGTCACGAACTGCGCGGCCATCGTCAGGTCGCCCTCGTTCTCGCGGTTCTCGTCGTCGACGACGACGACCATCTTCCCCTGGCGGATCTCGTCGATCGCCTCCTCGATCGTCGCGAATTTCGCGTCGCGCCGGCTCGCGGGCGGCTCTGCCGCGGCGTCGCCGCCCACTCGCCTTCCGGGCTCGCCCGATTGGGCGGCCGCCGCGTCATCCGGCTGCTTCGCCTGATTGGCCCGCGCCGGCGTCGTCCGGTTGCTGGTCATCGGTTCACCGCCTTCTCGACGTACTTCGCGAGCACATCGACTTCGAGGTTGACGGCCTGGCCCGGCTGCGCCGATCCGAGGTTCGTGCGCTCGAGTGTCTCGGGGATCAGCGAAACGGTAAACGATCGGTCGTCGAGCTCGGCGACCGTCAGCGACACGCCGTCGACCGCGATCGAGCCCTTCTCCACCACGTAGCGGAGCACCGCTTCGGGCGCCTCGATCCGGACGCGGCGCGCGAACCCGTCGTCGCCGAGGGCCCTGATCGTGCCGACGCCGTCGACGTGTCCCTGCACGACGTGGCCGCCGAGCCGGTCGCCGGCCCGGAGCGGGAGCTCAAGATTGACGCGCGCCCCGGCGTCGAGCGCGCCGAGCGAGGTTCGGGCCAGCGTCTCGTGCATCGCCTCGGCCGAGAAGGCGCCGCCGTCGACCTCGGTGGCGGTCAGGCACACTCCGTTGACGGCCACCGAGTCGCCGTCGCGCAGCTCAGCCGCGGTGCTCGCCTCGATCCGCACCCGCGCTCCCTCGGGGGAGCGCTCGACGCGTGCAACGTGTCCCAGCTCGGCGATCAGCCCCGTGAACATCGCTCACCACTCCCGCATCCGCGAGGTGATCAGCAGATCATCCTCGACCCGCTCGCACTCGAGCGTCAGCGCCCGCGGGGCCTCGGCGATCGTCTCGACGCCCTCGCCCTCGAGCGGATCGCGCGCGGTCCGCCCGCCGAGCACCAGCGGCGCCAGGAACAGCCTGATCTCGTCGATCTCCTCGACGTCGAGGAACGCTCCGGCGAGATGCGGGCCGCCCTCGAGCAGGATCGAGCCGACGCCCGCGGCACCGAGCTGGTCGAGTCCCGAGCGGACGCGCGCGGGCTCGTTCTGACCGGTTGCCACGATCACGTCCGCGCCGTGCGTCTCAAGCGCATCGGTCGCCGTTCGGGGGGCGGCACGCGAGACGATTACGGTCAGCGGGATGTGACGCGCGCCCTGGACGAGCTGGGACTCCAGCGGCAGGCGCGCGAGCGAATCGAACACGATCCGCCGCGGCTGGCGCGCGGCTCCCTCGACGCGGGCGGTCAGCTGCGGGTCGTCCGCGAGCGCGGTCCCGATCCCGACCGCGACCGCGTCGCACTGCCCGCGCCACAAGTGGGCGAGTCGGCGGCTCTGCTCCCCCGAGATCCATTTCGAGTCGCCGCTGTGCGTGGCGACCTTCCCGTCGAGCGTCATCGCGGACTTGAACAGCACCCACGGGCGACCGGTCCGCGCGTGCTTGCGGAATGGCTGGTTCTGAAGGCGCGCGCGGGCGGCCAGCTCACCGTCGACGAGCACCACGTCCACCCCCTCGTCGCGCAGGATCCCGAGCCCGCGACCGGACGCGTGCTCGCTGGGGTCATCCGCCCCGACCACGACTCGGTCGATCCCGGCCGCGAGGATCGCCTCCGTGCACGGCCCGGTCCGGCCGCGGTGGCAGCACGGCTCGAGCGACACGTACAGGGTCGCGCCCTCCAGGTCGGAGCCAGCGGCCGAGCGGATCGCCTCCACCTCCGCGTGTGGCGCGCCCACGGCCCGGTGGAAGCCCTCCGCGATCACCGCGTCCTCGCGACCGATCACGGCGCCGACAAGAGGGTTGGGGCTGACCTGCCCGCGTCCCTGCTCGGCCAGCTCGATCGCCCGTGCCAGGTGACGGCGATCGATCTCGGTTGCGACTGTCATGCCGCTTTGAGGATACGACGGGGCCTACGGCCCGCACTTACCCCCGGTCAGGTGGTAGATCCCGATCTCGGGTCCGGGCAGCCGGTACTGGCGGGGGTAGTAGTCGATCGACCAGTCGAAGCTGAACTTGACCGGGTGGGCGCCGTGGGCGAACGGGCTCACCTGGTAGGCCAGGGTCGCGCGCCGGGCGAGCTCGGCGTAGTACGCGATCGCGTGCGGGGCCGCCTGAGGCTGGGCGAACGCGCGGCCTGCCTGGAGGGACCCGAGCACCACCCAGCAGTACCTCTGGGCGACGTACTGGTCGAGCAGCTCCGGGGTCAGGTATCGCTCGTACTGGTCGACGTACACGTACCGGTGCTGGCCCGCCGGGAGCGGATTCAGGTTCGGGTCGAGGTTCGTCAGCCAGGTCGGGTAGCGCCACCACCGCTCCCCCGTGGGGGTCGCCGGCAGCACATGCCCGACGTCCATCGCCCAGCCGTCGGGGACCAGCGGCTCGATCACGATCTTCGACCCGACCGGGATGTGAGCGACCATCCACGCCCTCGCCAGGTTGCGGGTGTCCGGCCGCGACAGCACCTGATCGTTGTGGATGTCGACCACGATGCTCTGGCCGAGCAGCAGCACCGCGACGATCGCGCCCGCCAGCGCGGCCGGCACGACCCGCCTGGGCGGCTGCCCGCGCGGTCGGGACAGCGCCCGCGCGAGCTCGACGGCGCCGTACGCGCCGAGCACCGCGACGATCGGGAAGATCGGCATCAACCAGCGGCCGAAGAACCGCTGCTGGTCGCCCATGAAGATGATGAACACGATCGGTGCTGGGAGCAGCACCAGCGCGGTCGCGATCCTCCGGCGCGCGAGCAGCAGCCCTGCCCCCCCGATCGCCGCCAGCGCCGGTCCCCATCCGAGCCCCCACGTGAACGTCCACAGGTAGTAGTCGATCCCGCTGCCAGGGTTGCTGCCGAGCTTGACGGGCTCGGTGCCGGCCGCCTGTGAGGCCTGCTGGCTGACGCCGGAGAAGAACGACGAGGGATCGAGCGCCGCGTACGGGTTTGCGATCAGGAACGAGACGAGCGCCAGCAGCAGCGCGAGCCCGCCGCGCCACGCCGCCGCGCCGCGGGCGCCGCCCGCGCCGTCGCACACGGCGGCCGCGACCAGCGACACGACCATGATCAGCGCGGTGTACTTGGTCGCTCCCGCCAGCCCGATTCCGATTCCGGCGACCACGTAGTCGCGCGTCCGGCCGCGCCGCAGCACTCCCGCGATCCCATACAGCGACAGCGCGACCGGGGCGAGTGTGGGGACGTCGTTCAGCGCCAGGTGGCTGTAGAAGACCGGCAGGAACCCGAACGCCATCACGCCGGCGGCCAGCAGCCCCACCAGCCGATCGAACAGGCGGGCACCGGCGAGGTAAACCAGCCACACCGCAGCCGTTCCCAGCAGCGCGGCGACCACGCGCGCGACCACGAACACCGCGGTCGGGTCCGAGGTGTATGCGGTGCGAACCGCGTCGGCGCCCCCGAACCACAACTCGAACACGACGTACAGGAGGTACGAGTACGCCGGCGGATTCAGGAAGTAGTGCGGGTTGAGGTCGCCGGACATGAACGCGACCGCGCGCGGCACGAAGTGAGTCGCCTCGTCGGCGTTGTAGCTGTACGGGAGCCCCTGCTTGACCCCCCACAGGCGCAGCCCGAGGCTGACGATCAGCAGCGCCCCGACGGCGACCGGGTAGATCCACGTACGACGGCCGGCGACGGGCGGCCGCATCCTCGGCAGGCGCGGGCGGCGGCCCCGATCCGGGGCCGCCGGCGAGGGCGGCGCGGGTGCGCTTGGGGCGACTGTTGCAGTGTCCATTCCAGGCGAGTATCCCGCTACCGTGTTGTCACCGGCGCGTGGCTCGGCCGGTCGGTCGTGCAATGAAGCTCATCATCCAGATCCCATGCTTCAACGAGGAGCATCAGCTTCCCGTGACGCTCGCGACTCTGCCCCGGCGCGTGGCCGGCTTCGACTCCGTCGAATGGCTGATCGTCGATGACGGCTCCACCGACGGGACGATCGCGGTGGCGCGCGAGCACGGCGTCGACCACATCGTGCGGCTCACGAACCACAAGGGGCTGGCCGCGGCATTCCAGGCAGGGATCGACGCCGGGCTGAAGCTCGGCGCGGACGTGATCGTCAACACGGACGCGGACAACCAGTACGAAGGGTCGGACATACCGAAGCTCGTCGAGCCGATTGTGAACGGGGCCGCCGACATGGTCGTCGGCGACCGCCAGATCGCCGAGATCGAGCACTTCTCCGGGTTCAAGAAGCTCCTGCAGCGTGGCGGCTCGTGGGTCGTCAGGCAGGCGTCTCAGACCCACGTGCCCGACACCACGTCCGGGTTCCGCGCCTATAACCGCGAGGCCGCGCTCCAGCTCCAGGTGGTCTCGAAGTTCACCTACACGCTGGAGACGATCATCCAGGCCGGAAAGCTGCTCGTCGCGGTCGACCACGTCCCGATCCGCACCAACCCGAAGATGCGGGAGTCGCGGCTGTTCCCGTCGATGGCCGCGTACGTGCGCCGCAACGCGCTGTCGATCTTCAGGGTCTACTCGCAGTACCAGCCGCTGAAGGTGTTCTGGGGCGGCGCGCTGGTGATGGGCCTGGCCGCGCTCGCGGTGTTCGTTCGATTCCTGGTGTTCTTCGCCGAGAGCCCGCATTCCGCGGCCCGAGGGCACATCCAGTCGCTGATCTTTGGGGCGGTGCTGTTCATCGGCGCGATGCTGCTCGGATCGCTCGGCGTGATCGGCGACCTGCTCGACGCCCAGCGCACGATCTCCCAGCGTACGTTCGAGCGCGTCAGGCGGATTGAGCTCCAGCTCGGCGTCGAGCCGTCGCACTACGAGCCGGGCGCGGCCCGCGACGCGGGCGGCCAGGGGCAGGGCCGGGGTCCAGACAGCGGGGCACCGGACCGCGAGGCGCTGGAGGTATGAGCTCCCGGGGAGCGCTTGCCGGCAACGAGGTCCCCACCGGCAACACCTACGACAAGTACGGCTCGACGAACCCGGTCGTCCGGCGCCTGATGGCCGCGTTCGAAGCGCAGCTGGACGAGCTGTTCGGGCGCGCCGAACGGGAGGGTGGACTCCAATCGGTGCTCGACGTCGGCTGCGGGGAGGCGGTGCTGACGACCCGTTGGGCGGATCGGCTCCCCGGCGCGCGGATCGTCGGGATCGACCTGCCGGACCCGAAGCTCGAAAGCTTCTGGGCCGAGGTCTCCAAGCCGAATCTGGAGTTCAGGACCGGGCGCGCCGAGCAGCTTCCGTTCGAGGATCGCGAGTTTGAGCTTGTGTGCGCGATCGAGACGCTCGAGCACGTGACCGATCCCGAGCGCGCGGTCGACGAGCTGGCGCGGGTCGCCGGCCGGCACCTGCTCGCGTCGGTGCCGCGCGAGCCGCTGTGGCGGGCGCTGAACCTCGCGCGGGGCGCGTACGTTCGCCAGCTCGGCAACACGCCTGGGCATCTGAACCACTGGTCGAAGGGCTCGTTCGCGCGGCTGCTCGCCCGTCGCGGCGAGCTGGTGGAGGTGCGCTCGCCGTTCCCGTGGACGATGGTGCTGCTCCGGGTCGGCTGATGGCCAACCCGACGGGTACAGCCGTCCCCGAGAAGCCGGCCGCGCCGACCGGCCACGACCCTCCCGAGGACCCGCAACCCGGTTCGTACGCGTCGAGCGCGCGGATCCTGTCGATCGGGATCGCCTCGACTGGGATCTTCACGTTCCTGTACCTGGCGTTCGCCTCGCACGAGCTGACGCCGGCCGAGTACAGCCGGATCTCCCTGTGCTGGGCGGTGATGTTCGTGATCCTGTCGGTGATCTACCGGCCGATCGAGCAACTGCTGTCGCGCACGATCGCCGACCGCCGCGCGCGCGGCCTGCACGGCCATCCACTGCGGGTGCCGGCGCTGATCCAGTCCGGGTTCGCGCTGCTGTTCCTGATCGTCGCCCTGGCGCTGCGGCCGCAGATCGAGAACGACATGTTCAACGGCTCGAGCGGGCTGTACTGGATCCTCGTCGTCGGTGTGCTCGCGTACGCGGCGAGCTACTTCGCCCGCGGCTGGCTGGCGGGTCACGAGCGCTTCGACCTGTACGGGGGCCTGGTGTTCCTCGAGTCGACGTCGCGGTTCCTGTTCGCGGCGGCGGTGGCGGTCGGGATCGCCTCGGGGCAGAACGCCGTTGGCCTGGGGATGGCGGTCGCGCCGTTCGTGTCGCTGGCCGTGATCCCGTTCGCGTTCTCGCGCTTCCAGCGGCGCGGACCCGCCGGCGTGCCGGCCGCCGACGCGGCGCGCGAGGGCCCCGCGCACGCCGAGATCGAGGAAGCCGCGACCGACCTGACGCTCAGGCGCGGCGCGGGATTCGCGGTCGCGGTGGTCGGGATCATGTTCGCCGAGCAGACGCTGATGAACGGTGGCGTGCTGGTGATCGCCGCCAGCTCCGGGGCCGCCGCGCTGACCAGCGGCCTGACCGGGTTCGTGTTCAACGTGATGCTGATCGTCCGCGCGCCGCTGCAGCTGTTCCAGGCGATCCAGACCTCGATCCTCCCCCACCTCGCCGGCCTCGAGGCGCGCGAGAGCCCCGAGCAGTTCCACCAGGCGATCCGGGTCACGATCCGCGCGATCGCGGCGTTCGCCGGTGCCGTCGCACTGGGCCTGCTGCTCGTCGGACCCGCGGTGATGACCGCGCTGCTCGGCAACAAGGGCTTTCACTACGGGCGCATCGGCCTCGCCCTGGTGGGGCTCGGGATGGGGTTCCACCTGATTTCGGGGACGCTCAACCAGGCGGCGCTCGCGCGCGGCCGCTCGATGATCGCGGCGGTCGCGTGGCTCGTCGCGGCGGCGCTGTTCGTGGTGCTGGTCGCCACTCCGACGATCAGCAACGAGGTGACGCGCGTCGAGGTCGGCTACTTCACGGCGACGCTGGTGCTGTGCGGACTGCTGTGGGCCGTCTACCGGCGCGGCGCCGCCCGGTCGGCCCCGGCCGGGGTCGCTACCCGGCCAGCGCCTGGCAGCTCGGCTCGCTGAGCGCCGCCGCCCGGAGCTGAGGGCTCGAGCGGGGCGTGACCCCGGAGATGTTGGCGAGCGCCGAGCGGATCTCGCCGGTGTCACTGCTGGCCGCGGCCTCGAACGCCGAGTTGCTCGTGGTCGGGATCGCCTGGGCGTGCGCGAGCGCGGTCGCCAGGCCCTGGCTGCCGCGGTCGAACGCGCCGCTCAGCCCACTCGCGATCGACGCACCGTTCTTGACCGACGGCGTCCCGGCCGCCTTCAGCGATGCGGCCGCCTGACGGGTCGCGCGCAGCAGCGACGACACGAAGCTGACGTATTGCGCCTTCGCGTTCGCGGGCGACGCGGTCGCGGCACCGGAGGCCTGAAGCGCCTGCCCGGCCGACTGAACCTGCTGCTTCCAGCCGCCGAGCGCCGTGCAGATCGACTTCACGTACGTCTTCGGCGGCACCCCGGAGGACCCGGAGGAGCCGCCGCATCCGGCGAGCGCGATGATCGCGAGCAGCGCCGCGGCTCGCAGCCGGGTCACGACAGTCCCGCCGCCTCGACGAGCGCGGTGTAGGCGGCCGCCGGGTCCTCGGAGTCGAACACGGCCGAGCCGGCGACGAGCATGTTCGCGCCGGCCTGCACCGCGGGGTCCGCGGTCCGCTCGTGGATCCCGCCGTCGACCTCGAGCGCCACGCCGTCCGGGAGCGCGGCTCGCATCCGCGCCAGCTTGTCCAGCGAGGCGGGGAGGAACGACTGGCCTCCCCACCCCGGGTTGACGCTCATGCACAGCGCCATGTCGAGCGAGTTTCCGGCCACCTCGTCGAGCACGCTGGCGGGGGTTGCCGGGCAGATCGCGGCACCGGCGGTACATCCCGCCTCGCGCACCGTGGCGAGCGTGTACTGGACGTGCGGCGTCGCCTCGAAATGCATCGTGATGTTGTCGGCACCGGCCTTCGCGAATTCCTCGACCTGGCGCTCCGGGCGCTCGATCATCAGGTGGACGTCGAGGATCCCGCCGGCCTCGTGAACTCGGTCGGCGAGCGAGCTGACGATCAGCGGGCCGATCGTGATCGGTGGCACGAAATGCCCATCCATCACGTCGACGTGGATCACCCGCGCTCCGACCGCCAGCACCTCGTCGACCTGGGCACCCAGCCGCGCGAAGTCGGCCGACAGGATCGACGGCGCCACCTGGCGTTCGAGCAGGATCGCGCGGTTCACCGCTACACCGGTTGCAGCATGCTGCCGTGGCAGTGGTTGCAGGAGATCTCCGCGGTGCTCGACATGCGGACGATCGTCGAGTGCTCGCCGCAGTTCGGGCACACGGACACGAGCTCGAAGCGTTGCAGGCAGTACACGCACCGGTACCGGCCCGGAACCGCGCTCGGGCGCAGCCACGGCTCGCCGCAGTTCGGGCACTCCGGTCCCAGGTTCACCGAGCCTTCACTCACCGAGGCTGAATGTAACGGTCGGCCCGGCGCAGCCTGGCGATGAAGAATCCGTCGGTTCGGTCGCGGTGGGGAAGCAGCTGCACGGTCTCCTCCAGCTCGAAGCCGGGATTCTCGCCGACAAGCCGGTCGACCACGCCGTTGCCCTCGCGGCGGGAGATCGTGCAGACCGAGTAGACGAGCGAGCCGCCCGGGCGCACGGCGGCGGCGCCGGCGGCCAGGATCGACAGCTGCAGATCCGCGAGCTCGCCGAGCGCCTCGCGGCTCGCGCGCCAGCGCAGGTCCGGTCGCGACTGAAGCGTCCCGAGTCCCGAGCAAGGCGGGTCGACGAGCACGCGGTCGAACGGGCCGTCGGGTCTCGCCTCCGCCGCGTCGGCGACCTCGACCCGCACCGAGGACGCGTGCATCCGCCTGACCGTTCGCTCCAGCGCGGCCGCGCGCCGGGGGTGGCGTTCGATCGCAAGCACCGTGCCGTGATCCTCCATCAACGCGGCGAGGTGGGTCGTCTTGCCGCCGGGCGCCGCACACAGATCGAGCACGCGCTCGCCGCGCTCGGGCGCGAGCATCCGTGCGACGCGCATCGATCCCCGCGACTGCGGCATGATCGCGCCGTCTCGCCACAGTTCGGAGCCCTCGGCGTCGAACGGACCGTCGAGGACCAGCCCTTCGGGGAGCTCGGGTACGAGGTGGCTCGGGACGCCGATGCTCCGCGCGACGGAGTCTGCGCCAGCGACCAGCGTGTTGACCCGCACCGCCGACTCGGGGGGATCGTTGACCGTTTGCAGCAGCGCTCGTGCCTCCGACTCGCCGAGCTCCTCCCACCACAGCTCCGCGAGCCACCCCGGCACGGAGTACATGACCGACGCGTGTTCAGGATCGCGGTCGTCGAGTTTCGCGAGCAGCTCCGGCCCCTCGCGCGCGGCGCGGCGCAGCACCGCGTTCACGACCCCGGCGCCGCCGCGGCTCGACGCCTTGACCAGCTCGACGCTCTCGTTCACCGCCGCGTGGTCGGCGACGCCCTCCAGGTACAGGAGCTGGTAGAGCCCGATCCGCAGCGCCGCCAGCACCGCCGGCTCGAGCTCGCTCAGCGGCCGGCGCACCAGCCCGGAGGCGACGTGGTCGAGCGTCAGCCGCCGCTGCACGGTCCCGTACGCGATTCGCATCGCGAGCGCGCGCTCGCGCGGCTCGAGCCCGGCCGCAGCGGCCTCGCTCGCGAACACGCGGTCGGCGTACGCGCCCTGCTCGAACACGCGCCGCACGACTGTGAGCGCGCAGGCCCGCGCGGGGCTCACCTGCGCAGGCCGCGAAGCCAATCCTCCCCGCTCATCTCGCGGCGACCGGGCGGCTTCACGACGACCAGCTCGAGCGCGCCGGAAGCGCACCCGAGCAGCGGTAGGCGGCCGTCGATCGACAGCGTCCCGGCCTCCGGGCCGTCGGCGATCGCCCGCGCGTGAATCACCCCGAGCTGAGCCCCGTCCTCGAGCGCGACCCGGGCACCGATGTGCGGGTGCAGGGCCCGTACCACCCGTTCGAGCTCGTCTGCCGGCCTGGCCGGATCGAGTTCCCGGTCCGCGGGTCCGATCTTGTCCGCGTAGGTCGCGCGCGACTCGTCCTGATCGGCGCACTCGCGGGGATCGTCGAGCGCGGCGACCAGCAGCTCCCCGCCCAGCTCGGCGAGCCGGGGGGCGAGCGTCCCGTAGGTGTCCTGCGGTCCGATCGGCGCTTCGGCCTGCGCGCACACGGGACCGCTGTCGAGGCCGGCGGTGACCTCCATGATCGACACGCCGGTGCGCTCGTCGCCGGCGATCATCGCCCGCTCGATCGGCGCCGCGCCGCGCCACCGAGGGAGTAGCGACGGGTGGACGTTCAGCATCGGGTACAGGGATAGCAGCGGGTCCTTGATCAGCCCGCCGAACGCGCACACGCAGACGGTCTCGGGATCGGCCGCGGCGATCCGCTCGCGGGCGTCGAGATCGTTGACGGAGGCGGGCTGGAAGGCGTCGATCCCGAGTTCTCGCGCGGCGTCGGCGATCGGCGGTGCGGCGACGCGGCGTCCCCTGCCGCGCGGGCGGTCCGGGCGGGTCACCACCAGCGCCGGGCGGTGCTCGGAGGCGGCCAGCCGTCGGAGCACGGGGACGGCGAACGCCGCCGTGCCTAGGAACACGCTGCGCACCGACTGTCGCTACCGAAGGCCGCGCACCGTCAGGCGGCCCGCTCGGCCTCGCGGAGCGCTCGGATCGCCTCCTTGCGCCGGTCGCGGCTGGTTCGCTCGAGGATCAGCACGCCGTCGAGGTGATCGACCTCGTGCTGGATCACCCGCGCCTCGAGCCCCGAGGCTTCGATCAGCAGCGGCGCGCCGCGCTCGTCGAGCGCACGGACGCGAACGTGCACGGGCCGCTCGACGTCGACGAGCACACCGGGGAGGCTGAGGCAGCCCTCCTCCATCGTCTCGAGCTCCTTGCCCGTCCACTCGATCTCAGGGTTCACGAGCGCCGCCACGGGCGCCTGGTGCTGGACGCGGTACACGAGCACCCGGTGCAGGACCCCGACCTGGGTGGCGGCCAGCCCGACGCCGAGCGCGTCCCCCATCAGCGCGCCCATCCGCTCGACCTCGGAGCGCAGCGCCTCGTCGAACTCGGCCACCGGCCGGGCGCGCGTGCGCAGCACCGGGTCGCCGAACTTGCGGACCTGCGCAAGCGCGGCCGCGCGGCGCTGAGCGAGCTCGGGATCGAGCTCGAGCTCCCGCTCCTCCTCCTCGTCCGGCTCGACCTCGAAGGTCTCCTCAGCGGCGATTGTCTCGGTGGGGTCGTCGGCCACAAGCCCAGTCTACGTGCGAACCGATGAGCTTCGGCGTGTGCAAAGGCCCGCTCGAACCGGGCGGCTACGTCGAGCTCACGTACGCCGTCACTGAGGATCGACGTCGACGCTGATGCTGACCCGGCGTCGCCGGGCCTGCCTGGAGATCCGATTGACCGCGCGGCCGACCGCGCCGATCGCCTCGGACCGCTCGACGGCCTTGATCACCAGCTGGCTGCGGGCCTTGCCGCGGAGCTTGAAGAGCGGCGCGGGGCCGAGCACGACCGCGCCCGGTGGCGCGATTTCGTCGTGCAGCGCCGCGGCAACCCGGTGCGCATCCGCCGCGTCCTCGGCTCCGCACACGACCCGGATCAGGGACCCGAACGGCGGGTAGCCCAGCAGTTCGCGCCGCGTCAGCTCCTCGGCAAGGAAGGCATCCGAGTCGTGGCGCGCGGCGTGCATGATCGGCCGCGCGGATGGGGCGATCGTCTGCACGAGCACGCGGCCCTCGTCGTCACCGCGACCCGCGCGCCCCGCGAGCTGTGTGACGAGCGCGAACGTGCGCTCCTCGGCGCGGAAATCGGGGAACCGCAGCGTCTGGTCGGCGTCGAGCACCACTCCGAGCGTCACATCGGGGAAATCGTGCCCCTTCGCCACCATCTGCGTCCCGACGAGCAGGCCGGCGCCCGCCGCCTCGAACCGCTCGAGGGTCGCGGCCGCCCGGCCCTTCGCCGCCACCACATCCGCGTCGAGGCGGAAGATCGGGAACCGCTCGTCGCCGAGCGCGCCGCGGAGCTCGTCCTCGAGCCGCTCGGTTCCGGCGCCGTGCCGGGCCAGCGCTGCCGACCCGCAGCTGCCGCAACGGCCTGGAACCGGCTCGCGATGCCCGCAGTGGTGGCACGCGACGCTCCCCTCGCGCATGTGGAGCACCAGCGAGACGTCGCAGCTCGGGCAGATCCACACCCGCCCACACGAGCGGCACGACAGGAAGTTCGACCAGCCGCGGCGGTTCAGCAGCACGATCGCCTTGCGGCCCCGCGCCCTCACATCCGCAAGCGACATCCGGGTCTCGGGATGAAGCGGGTGGTGCCGATCGCGCATGTCAAGCACCTCGACCGCCGGCAGCGGGCGCGCGTCGATCCGCTCGGGGAGCCGCAGCCGGCGGAGCCGGTGGACGCTCTCGGGCCGCGGCGTGGCGCTCCCGCACAGCAACACCGCCCCGTTCCGCGCCGCACGCCTGCCGGCGACGGTTCGCGCGTCGTAGCGCGGCTCGCCCTCGTGCTTATAGGAGGCGTCGTGCTCCTCGTCGACCACGATCAGGCCGATCCGCTCCAGCGGGGCGAACACCGCCGACCGTGGACCGACGCACACCCTGGCCTCCCCAGAGCGCAGCCGCTGCCACTCGTCGTAGCGCTCGCCCCGTGAGAGCGCCGAATGGAGCACCGCGACGACGTCCCCGAAGCGCTCCTGGAACCGCACCGTCGCCTGCGGGGTGAGCCCGATCTCGGGTACGAGCACGATCGCCGTGCGTCCCGCGCCGAGGGCCTCCTCGACAGCACGCAGGTACACCTCCGTCTTGCCCGAGCCGGTCACGCCGTGCAGCAGGAACTGCTCGGCGCGGCGTTCTCGCAGCGCCGCGAGCACGTCCGCGAGCACCAGCCGTTGAGCCCCGGTCAGCTCGGGAGGGTTCGGGCCGGCCCCGAGCCCGGCCCCGGGCGCCGCCGGCCGGCGGCGCTGAGCCTGCTGCTCGAGCGTCGCGAGCCCGCGTCGCTCGAGCCGCCGCAGCAGCGGCGTGCCGAGCGTCGCGGCGACCGCAGGGCCGCCGTCCCGCAACCGCTCGAGCGCGATCCGCTGGCCGCCGGTCAACTGCTCCGCTCCGCCGAGCGCCTCTCTCCCCCGCCCGGTGATCGCTGCGACGAGTGCCTCGCGGGCCCTTGCACCGGTGGCCGCGCCCGGCGCGAGCATCAGCCCCAGCGCCCGCGCGGGCGTCGAGCAGGTCTCGTCGGCCAGCCACAGCGCGAGCTCCACCAGATCGGGCGGCAGGCCGGCCGCGAGCACCGCCTCGGGCTCCGCGAGCCGTCCCGGCTCGAGCTCCGATTGTCCGGCAAGCTCGACCACCACGCCGAGCGTCGTCCGGTGCCCGAACGGGACCCGCAACAGCGACCCGACCTCGATCTCCGGCTGCCCGGGACCCAGCTTGTAGTCGAACGGGCCGCGCACCGCCCTGGTGTTCGTGAGCGGCTCGACGCGGGCGATCGGCAATGCATGCGGAGCGACGGGTCGGCTCATCGGCGAAGTCAGGGTAGAGGCAGCCGACGATGGTCCCCCCAGCGCACCGGCCGCTAGCCTCGGCGTGTGCTAGTGCTGACCCACCCCGGCGAGGAGGTGCTGTTCCACGGTCACCCGTCGTGGAGGTCGATGCCGGGCTTCCATTTCAAGGGCGTGCTGGCGGCCGTCCTGATCGGGTCGATCGCCGGCGTGATCTCCGCGCTCGTCGACGGGCGGGTCCAGGTGCCGTGGGTGATCGTCGCGGTGCTGATCGTGTTCGTCGTCAACGTCGGGATCGGCGTCGTGCGCCGCCTCCAGACCACGTACACGGTCACGACCGAGCGGCTGACGATCGAACGCGGGCTGATGACGCGCGAGCTGCACGAGACGCGGCTCGAGCGCGTCCAGAACGTGAACCTGCGTCAGTCGCTGCTCGACCGAGCGCTCGCGGTCGGGAGGATCGACTTCGATACCGCCGGGGGAGCGGCGTACGACTTCGCGTTCGTCGGGGTCGCCGAACCGAAGCGGCTGGCGCGGACCGTCGACCGGGCGCTACGCGACCGGCTCGTGGGCTCGAGCCACAGCCCGTGAGCCTGTCCTAGGCGGCCTCGGCCTTGGCGGCGCCCAGACCGGCGGCCTCGCGCAGCGCGGCGGCCTTGTCGGTCCGCTCCCACGTGAAGTCGTGGTCCTCGCGCCCGAAGTGCCCGTATGCCGCGGTCTTCTGGTAGATCGGACGGTGGAGGTTGAGCTGCTTGCGAAACGCGCCCGGCCGCAGGTCGAAGTGCGTGCCGATCAGCTCGAGGATCTTCGAGCGGCTGACCTTCCCGGTGCCGAACGTGTCGACCATCACCGACACGGGGTGAGCGACGCCGATCGCGTAGGCGACCTGGACCTCGGCCCGGTCGGCGAGTCCCGCGGCGACGACGTTCTTGGCCACGTGGCGAGCGGCGTAAGCGGCTGACCGATCCACCTTCGACGGGTCTTTCCCCGAGAACGCTCCGCCTCCGTGGCGCGCCATCCCGCCGTAGGTGTCGACGATGATCTTCCGTCCGGTCAGCCCGCAATCCCCCATCGGCCCGCCGATCACGAACCGGCCCGTCGGATTCACGAGCATGTTCTTGTGGAGCGTCCGCTGGTCGTACAGGTCGTCGGGCAGCACCGGCTCGATCACGTGCTCGTAGAGGTCGTCCTTGATCAAGGACTCGGCACCCTCTTTGTGCTGCGTAGAGATCAGCACCTTGACGATCTCGACGGGCTTCCCGTCAACGTACCGAACCGTCACCTGCGTCTTCCCGTCGGGCCGTAGGTACGGAACGATCTCGGCCTTGCGCACGTCCGCGAGCCTGCGCGCCAGCTTGTGCGCCAAAGAGATCGGAAGCGGCATCAACTCGTCGGTCTCGTTGCTCGCGTACCCGAACATCATCCCCTGGTCACCGGCGCCGGCGATGTCGAGCTCGTCGTCGTCGGACGGGTCGGTGCGCGCCTCCCACGCTTGGTCGACGCCCTGCGCGATGTCGGGCGACTGCTTGTCGATCGCGTTGATCACCGCGCACGTGTGGTAGTCGAAGCCGAACTCGGCGTTGGTGTAGCCGATCCGCTTGACCGTCTCGCGCGCGATCTCCTGGATGTCGACGTACGTCTCGGTGGTTATCTCGCCCGATACGACCACCAGGCCCGTGTTGACCAAGGTCTCGCACGCGACCCGGCCGGCCGGGTCGTCCCGCAGCACGGCGTCGAGCACGCCGTCGGAGATCTGGTCGGCGATCTTGTCCGGATGACCTTCGGTCACGGACTCGGAGGTGAACAGGAAGTCGTTGTCGGAAACGGGTGTCATGGAATCTGGAGGATCAGCTCCGCGGTCGTGTCGGCCTCCCCCCTCGACGAGACGAGACCAAGCGTCCGGATCCGTTCCAGATCGGGACGCAGCGGGGATAGCTGCGCGCCGCGTGTCAGGCCCATCTGCTCAGCGAGGTTGAGGAGCTGGCTGAAGTTGGCAAAGAGTAGCGATGTGACCCTGCGGGGGCCCTGTCCGAGCGCCGCCAGGTAGGCCGGTCGATCGGCCAGCGGCCGCCCGTGATGGGCGATCGCTGCGATCCCGCGGAGGCTCGTGGACACGACCACGAGGCCCCTGAACACTGCGTAGTCGAGCTCGAGCCCGGGCGCGATCGCGAGCTGGTGGGCGCTCACCCCGGCGACCTGGACGTCGTTCCACTCCGGCGCTTGCCCGGGGCCGTTGGCCGGCGGCGGGAACAGCTGGGCGAGCGGGCCTTCGAGCCCGGCGAGCAGGGCACGCGCCAGATCCTGGTGAGCGGTGCGTGCGACGATCACCAGCGCCGAGCCGCTGCCTGCCGGCGCGGCGACTCGGGGCGCCGGGGTGATCGCCACCGCCGTCTCGCCGGCGAACAAGGACAGCGCCTGGCCGAGGTCGACGCCCTGGGACTTCAGTGCCGTCCCGAGCCGTTGCAGAAGCGGGCCGATCCGGGGCGCGACACCCACAGCGGCGGTGGCGGACAGCACCACCGGCGCCGCCCGCGCGAGGCCGTCCACGTCGAGCAGCAGCGACGAGCCGGCCGGCAGCGCGCTCGCAAGCGTCGGCGCGAAGCTGGGGGGCCGCGAGGCGCGGCGGGCCGGCGACGGATCGAGCGCGCTGTGGAACATCACCCTGGCGCCGCCCGCAACGGCCGACACGGAGATCGCGGTGCCCGTCACGTCCGGCGCCGCCAGCAGCCCGCCGAGCGCACCGAGCGCACCGGTGCGCGGCGCGAGCACCCGGCCGGCTCCGGACGCCGAAACGTACGCGTCGAGCACCCGGCCGGCGGGCTCGTTCGACGCCGCGGCCTGATATGCCCGGCTCGACCGCAGCGACGGCGTCGACCCGTCCGCCGTGTCGATCGCGCTCTGCACGCTCGCGCGCTGCCCGATCGCGAGGTAGTGGCTGACGAACGCGAGCACCGTCCCACGCCGGTAGCGGAGCTCCGTCACGCCGCGGTACTCCCTGACGGGCTGCGCGCCGCTCGAGTCGAGGAACGACTGCGCGCGCTTTCGGTTGCTGACGTCGAGCAGGATCAGTGAGCCGGCGGTCGTGGACTGGGTGTTCAGGAGTGCGAATGCGGCCTCCTTGCCGAGCCACGGGCGTACCTCGGTGGTGAAGTCGAACCCGGCCGCCAATCCCGCACCGCTCAGAATCGCCCCCAGCCGGGCGCTGAGCCCCGACAGCAGCAGCGACGAGCCGGGGATCCGCGCGGCGAGGCGTGCCGCCCGCCCGACGGCCGGCCGGCCTGAGTCGGTCGACAGGTGCACGTACACGAGCGCGTCGGCGGGGACCAGCGCGGCGGCACCCGTAGCCGGCGGGGGCTCGCCGGCGCCGAGCCCGCCCGAGAGCGTGATCGCGAGCGCGACGAGCCCAGCCACGGCCAGGCCCGCGAGCGCCGGAAGGCGCGCGTCGAACTTCCTCGATTGACTTCGGGCGGCTGGCGTCGTCGGCCGCGCCCGGTCGGTCAGCGTAGACACCGGTGATTGGACTTAACCACGGCGCGATCCGGCCTGCGCCAGTCCGCCACGGCGCTCGCTGCGCTCCACGAAATCGATGATCAGCGGTACCCCGTCGAGGCCGTAGCGCTCGCGGAGCCGGTTCTCGACGTAGTACGCGTACTCACGCGTGAGCTTCCCACGGGAGTTGACCTGAATCGAGAAGCGCGGCGGCCGGACGCCGGTCTGGGTCATGAACAGCAGCTTCAGCCGCGACCCGCCACGTCGCACCGTTCCCGCGGGCGGCTGCCGCGCAGCGACGACTTCCGCAAGGAAGCGGTTGAGCTGCGGCGTCGGAAGCCGGGTCCGGCTCCGGTCCGCGAGCGCGATCGCCTCGATCAGCAGCCGTTCCACGTGGCGTCCGGTCTTCGCGCTGGCCGTCAGCACGCGCGGCCGGAGGCGAAGCTTCTGGTGGACGCGGGCGCGCTCGTGATCGAGGTCGACGTCCTGCGCGATGTCCCACTTGTTCAGCACCAGCGCGGTCGCGCACCCGGCCCGCATCGCGAGCTCGGCGATCCGTAGGTCCTGCGAGGTGACGCCGTCGGTCGCGTCGCACACGACCAGCGCGACGTCGGCCCGCTCGGCGGCACGACGCGACCGCAGCGAGGCGTAGTACTCGACTGACTCGGCGACCTTCGCCTGACGGCGCAGGCCGGCGGTGTCGATCAGCACCAGCTCGCGGGCGGGCGGCCCGGCGAACGTGAGCGGCATGTCGATCGCGTCGCGGGTGGTGCCGGCCTGGTCGGAGACGATCACCCTGTCCGCGCCGAGGAACCGGTTGACGAGCGAGGACTTGCCGACGTTGGGACGCCCGATAACCGCCAGCCGGACAGCGTCGGGGTCGTCCGCCGGAGCGTCTTCGGCGTCTGGCACGAGTGCGGCGATCCGGTCGAGCAGGTCGCCGGTCCCGAGCCCCTGCGCGGCGGACACGGCGACGGGCTCGCCCAGACCGAGCGCGTGGAACTCCGCCGCAAGCGGCATGTCGGCGGCGGTGTCGATTTTGTTCGCCGCGACGACCGTGGGAAGCGGCGATCGGCGCAGCATCTCGGCGATGTCGAGGTCTCCCGGGCGCAGCCCCGCCTTCGCGTCGGCGACCAGCACCGCCGCGTCGGCGTCCGCGAGCGCGGCCTGCACCTGTTCGTGGATCAGCCGCGCGAGCTCGGCTGTGTTGTCGAGATCGACGCCGCCGGTGTCGATCAGCGTCAGCGAGCGCCCGTTCCAGTCGGTGGTGAGCTCCTTGCGGTCGCGGGTCACCCCGGGCGTCTCGTGCACGACGGCCTCGCCGGACTCGGTGAGCCGGTTGACCAGCGAGGACTTGCCGACGTTCGGGTAGCCGACGATCGCGACCTTCATGACGGGTCGAGGCTAGCCGGGGCGTCCAGGCTCGCCCTCGGCGGCACCCACGAGCGCGACGATTCGCCCTACCACGTCGGCGATCTCCAGCCCCGTCGTGTCGAGCTCCACCGCGCCCGATGCCGCCAGCAGCGGCGAGTGCTCGCGAGACCGATCGCGCTCGTCGCGGATCGTCTGCTCGGCGAGCACCGTCTCGACGTCGGTCCCGAGCTCCCCGGCACGGCGCCGCGCCCGCTCCCGCTGATCGGCGGTCAGGAACACCTTGACCTCCGCATCGGGGGCCACAACCGTCCCGATGTCGCGACCCTCGGCCACCCAATCGCCGTGCGCCAGCAATCGCCGCTGCGCGTCGACCATCGCGTGCCTGACCGCGGGATCGGCCGCCGCGCGTGACGCGGCTTCCGAGACCTCCGGTGTCCGGATCGCGTCCGTGACGTCCTCGCCGTCGAGCAGCACGCCGTCCCCCAAGTCGATCGTCAGCGAGTCCGCGATCGCGCCCGGTTCGGCGCCGCGCCGCAGGCTCGCGAGCGCCACCGCCCGGTACATCGCGCCCGAGTCCAGGTACGTGAAGCCGAGCGCACCGGCGACCGCCCGGGCGACGGTCGACTTGCCCGCGCCAGCGGGCCCGTCGATCGCGACGATCGTCATTGGAGCTTGGCCACGTCGGCTTCGAAGCTCGGGTACGACACCTCGGCCGCCTCCATCCCGACCACCTCGACGCCCTCCGCCGAGGCGAGCCCCGCGACCGCGCCGAGCAGCGCCAGCCGGTGATCGCCGTGCGCGTGCAGGCGCCCGCCGCGCAGCCCGCCCGTCCCTCGCACGGCGAACCCGTCCGGCGTCGCCTCGATCTCGGCGCCAAGGCCACGAAGGCCCTCGACCACGGTCGCGATCCGGTCCGACTCCTTGACGCGCAGCTCGCCGGCCCCGCGGACGACCGTCTCACCCTCCGCGAAGCACCCGAGCAGCGCGACCAGCGGCAGCTCGTCGATCGCGAGCGGAACCTCCTCGGGCTCGACCGTCGTGCCGACGATCGGGCCCTCGGAGACGTCGAGGTCGGAGACGGGCTCGACCGACCCGAATGTGCCGGGGGGCTCGAGGTCCGCCAGCACGATCGCGCCCATCCGCTCGAGGATGCGGAGGAAGCCGCTGCGCGTCCAGTTGACGCCGACGTCCTCGAGCACCAGCCGCGAGCCCTCGACCAGCACGCCGGCAGCGATCAGGAACGCCGCGGACGACAGGTCGCCCGGGACCTCGAACTCCGCGAGCTCGAGCTCGTCGGTGTTGCAGACGACGGTCTCGAAGCCACGGTCCGGGTCCCCGGTGCGCTCAAGCGCCGCGCCGGCCCGCAGCAGCATCCGTTCGGTGTGGTCACGGGTCGGGATCGGCTCGATCACCGCTGTCCGCTCGGTCAGCAGCCCGGCCAGCAGCACGCACGACTTGACCTGTGCGCTGGCCACCGGCAGCTTGTACTCGATCCCGATCAGTGGCGCGCCGTACACGGTGAACGGCGGGAACCGCCCCTCGCGGGCCTCGATTCGAGCGCCCATCAGCTCGAGCGGCTCGGCGATCCGGTCGATTGGGCGCGAGCGGATCGAGTCGTCGCCGTCCAGCTTGAAGACGCCGCCTTGCTGGAACGCCAGCCACCCCGGAAGCAGCCGCATCAGCGTGCCGGCGTTGCCGACGTCGATCCGCCCGGCCGGCGGTTGGGCGTTGCGCAGTCCGCCGCCCCGGATCACCAGCCCGTCGTCGCGCTCCTGGACGATCGCGCCGAGCTCCCGGACCGCTTCAAGCGTCGAGAGCGTGTCGGCCGCGCGGAGGTAGTTCCGGATCGTGACCGGCTCGGAGGCCATCGCGGCGAGGATCGCCGCCCGGTGCGAGATCGACTTGTCGGCCGGCACGCGAAGCCGGCCGCGCAACGGTCCCGACGGGTCGAAGCGGGCGTTCACGCCCGGACCTTGGCACAACCGGCGACGGTCACGCCGTGACGACCGGGAACCCGAGCCCGGCGATCAGCTCGGCGGCTCTGGCGGCCGGCTGCTCACCCGAGATCCACAGCGCGACGACGCCCTCGCTCATGTCGGGGGCGGGGTACAGCGCCATGTCGGCGATGTTCACGCCGGCGCGCCCGAGCTCGAGCGCGAGCGTCGCGACCACCCCGGGCCGGTTCGGCACCGACGCGCGCAGCTCGAACAGCGGCGCTCCTGCGAGCTGGGCCTCGAGCAGCCGGCGGCGGTCGGCCGCGGCGGCGTCGTTCCAGGCCGTGATCGCCGCTGCGTCACCGGCTCGGAGCGCCTCCCGGAACCGCTCGAGCGCCGCGACTGCCCGCTCGACGCCCCGCTCGAGCGCGTCGCGGTTTGAGATGTAGATGTCGGTCCAGATCGCGCTCGGGGCTCCCGCGACGCGGGTCGCGTCCCTGAAGCTCGGACCGGTCGCCGGCAACCGCTCGCCGCCGGCCTCGAGCGCCTCGGCCGCCTCCGAGACGAGCACGTTCGCGAACACGTGTGGGAGGTGCGAGACGGTCGCGAGGATCGTGTCGTGAGTCTCGGCGTCGATCGCCGCCGGGCTGGCACCGACTCCGACGAGCAGTCTGTGGAGGCGCTCGTAGAGCACCCCGGAGGTGCTGGTGGTAGGCGTCAGGTACCAGGTCGCGCCGTCGAACAGGTCGGCGCGCGCGTGATCGATCCCGGCGCTCTCCGCGCCGGCGAGCGGATGCCCCCCGACGAACCTCGGATCGGAGTGCGCCGCAACGACCGCCCGCTTGGTGGAGCCGACATCGGTCACCACGCAGTCCGCCGGAGCGCCGGCGAGCACCTCGCCGACGACCTCGGGCAGCGACCGGACCGGGACCGCCACGAACGCGGCCTCGGCGTCCGCAAGCGTATCGGCGAGCGTCACGCCGGCGCGGTCGATCGCGCCGCGTGCGAGCCCCGCCTCGACGGCGCTGTCGCTGGCGTCGTAGCCGGTGACGGTCGCCTCGAGCCGCTCACGGGCGGCGAGCGCGACCGAGCCCCCGATCAGGCCCAGGCCGACGACGGCGACGCGCACTTAGCGGCGCCGCGCCCTCACCGCGGCGGCCAGCTCGTCGAGCACGCCGGCCGTCGACTCCCAGTCGAGGCAGCCGTCGGTGATCGACTGGCCGTACACCAGCTCCCCGCCGAGCTCCTGCCGCCCGCCGACCAGGAACGATTCGATCATCACCCCGATGATCGCGCGGTTGCCGCCGGCGACCTGCCGCCCGACGTCCTCGGCGACCGACGGTTGGCGGAACGGGTCCTTGCCCGAATTGTCGTGCGAGAAGTCGATCATCGCCCGCTCCGGCAGCCCCGCCTGGCGAAGCAGCGACACCGCCTCAGCGAACGCCTCGGCGCTGTAGTTGGGCCCGCCTCGACCGCCCCGGAGGATGATGTGGCAATCGCGGTTGCCGCGCGTGTAGAGGACCGCCGGCGTCCCGTCGACGTCGATTCCCGCAAATACGTGCGGGACGGCCGCGGCGCGCACCGCGTCGACGGCTACCTGCACGTTGCCGTCGGTCCGATTCTTGAACCCGACCGGCATCGAAAGCCCCGAGCCAAGCTGCCGGTGGATCTGGCTCTCCGTGGTCCGTGCGCCGATCGCGGCCCAGCTGACCGCGTCGGAGATGTACTGCGGGGTGATCGGGTCGAGGAACTCGCAGCCGACCGGCAGTCCCGCCGCGGTCACCCCGAGCAGCACGTGGCGCGCCCGCCGCAGGCCCTCGTTGACGTCGCCCGAGCCATCGAGGTGCGGATCGTTGATCAGCCCCTTCCACCCGGTCGTCGTGCGCGGCTTCTCGAAGTACACGCGCATCGCGATCAGCAGCTCGTTGCGGAGCGCGCCCGAGCGCTCGGCCAGCCGGCCCGCGTATTCGAGCGTGGCGTCCATGTCGTGGACGCTGCACGGGCCGACGACCACCAGCAGCCGGTCGTCGTCGCCGTCCAGCACGCCGTGCACCTGCGAGCGGCCGGAGAGCACGACCTCGATCTGTTCGTCGGACAGCGGCAGTTCGTCGAGCAGCCGCTGCGGCGAGGCCAGCGGCTCGACCCGCTCGATTCGCTGGTCGCGGACCGCGTCCGCCGCGCGGGAGGGGGTCAGTCCCACCGCGACCTTCCCAGCGCGGCGGCGGCACGGACCCGCTCCGCGTAGGCGGACAGCTCGTCGGTGCGCAGCGCCTGTGGCCCGTCGCACACCGCCTCCTCGGGACGCGGGTGCACCTCGACGAGCAGCCCGTCGGCCCCGGCGGCCGCGGCCGCGAGCGACAGCGGCGTGACCAGCTCGCGCCGGCCGGCCGCGTGGCTCGGGTCCACGATCACCGGGAGCGTGGGTGCGCTCCTTGAGCGCCGGCACCGCAGCGAGGTCGAGCGTGAACCGGTACGCGGTCTCGAACGTCCGGATCCCGCGCTCGCACAGCAGCACCGACTCGTTGCCCTCCTTGAGGACGTACTCGGCCGAGCACAGCAGCTCGTCGAGCGTGCTCGACAGGCCGCGCTTCAGCAGCACCGGGCTGCCGGAGCGCCCCGCTTCGGTCAGCAGCGGGTAGTTCTGCATGTTGCGCGACCCGATCTGGAGCACGTCGGCGACCTCGAGCACGCTGTCCAGCTCCCGCGGGTCCATCACCTCGGTGATCACCGGGAGCCCGGTCTCGGCCTTGGCCTCCGCGAGCAGCCTCAGGCCCTCGGCGCCGAGTCCCTGGAACGCGTACGGGGAGGTGCGCGGCTTGTAGGCGCCGCCGCGAAGCAGCGTGCCGCCGGCATCGCGCACTGCGATCGCCGTTTCGAGCAGTTGCTCGCGCGACTCGACCGCGCACGGCCCGGCGATCAGCGCAAACGCCTCGCCGCCAATCGTGCGGCCGGCGATCTCGAGCACTGCGCGCTCCGCTGGTCTCGGTTCTGTCGCGATCATCTTGCTGGTCCTTTCTGAAAGCCTGGAGAACTGTAGGGAAGGGCGGGTCGCGGGCCCGCGGAGGGGATGTGCGGCGCTCGAGAGCTCGATCGTGCCCGCTTGCGCGGCGGGCGGAGGTGGGAGCAGGGTCGAGCGCCTAGCTAAATCGCCAGGCGTACCAGTAGCCGAACGTCGCGGCGTTCATGCGAGCGCTGGGGCTACAGGCCGTCATCGCCATGGGTTCTACCAGAGGGAGCCGCGGATTCCAAGCGTGGTCGGTTCGGTTCATGGTGAACCCAAAGGGACCGCGCTCAGCCGAGGATCTCCGCGAGCGCGCCTACGAACCGCTCGTTCTCGTGCTCGGTGCCCACCGTCACGCGCACCGCGCCCTCGCGACCGAGCGATTTCCCTGCCCGGACGAGCACCCGGCGCTCAGCCAGCCCGCTCACGACGTCGTGCTCGTCGGCCTGCTCCGGCAGCCGCAGCCAGATGAAGTTCGTGTCGGACGCCGCCACCCACAGACCCAGCGCGCGGACGGCCTCCTCAAGCGACAGCCGGTTCGCGATCGTCTGCTCGACGCGCCGCTCGACCTCGTCCTGGTGGCGGAGCGCCTCCAGCGCCGCCGCCTGCGCGCCGATCCCGAGATAGAACGGCTGACGCACCTGGTCGACGGCGATCCGGAAGTCGACCGATCCCGACAGCCCGTACCCGACCCGCAGCCCGGCGAGGCCGTACACCTTCGAGAAGGTCCTCAGCAGCACCAGGTTCGGGTGGCGCTTCAGCAGCTCCACCGATGCGTAGGGGTCGCCGAGCGCCAGTGAGAACTCGGCGTACGCCTCGTCGAGGATCACGCACACGTTCGGCGACACACGCTCGAGGAACCGTTGCACCTGGTCCAGGCCGATCGCCGTGGACGTCGGGTTGTTGGGGTTGCAGATCAGCACCAGCCTGGTCGCGACCGTCACCTCCTCGAGCATCGCGTCGAGGTCGTGGCGGTCCTCGTCGTCGAGCGGCACCTGGATCGCGCGGGCGCCCGAGGCGGCCGCGAGGTGCGGGTAGACGCTGAATGCCGGCCACGCGTACACGAGCTCAGCGCCCGGCTCGAGCAGCGCCTCGCCGGCGGCGAGCAGGATTTCGCACGACCCATTGCCGAGCGCGATCCGCTCCGCTGGGATCCCGTAGCGGTCCGCGAGCGCGCCGCGGAGCCGGGAGTACGACGGGTCCGGATACCGGTTCGCGCCGGCGATCACCCGCTGCGCCGCCTCCACGACCGCGGGCAGCGGCGCGAAGTACGACTCGTTCGAGGCGAGCATCGCGACGTCGTCGCCGAGGTCGTAGCCGCCGGCGATGGGATAGGAGGGAATCCGGCGGATCCGCGCCGCGAACTCGATCGGCATTACGCCGCTTATTGTGCCGCGTCGAGGTCGGCCCGCAGCGAGCGCGCCCTGTGGAGGTATGCATGCCGAGGCGTGTGATCGTCGGCCGCGTAGTAGTGGACCAGCACGCGCACCACCCCATGGAGCGACCCCGGAACCGGCACCTCGCGGGCGCACAGAAGCGCCACCGAGTCCAGGCCGACCTGCCGCGCCGCGACGGCCGGGAACTCCGCGTCGAGGTCGTCGGTGACGGTGAAGATGCAGCTGACCATCGCGTCGGGCTCGAGCGCGTTGCGGTCCATCAGCTCTCGCATCAGCTCGCCGGTGGCGGCGAGGATCGTGTCGGCCTGGTTGGACTCGACGCTAGTCGCGCCCCGGAGAGCGAAGAGCCGCATGGGCGGGTGATTCTGCCAGAGCCCCCTCCGGCGGGCCCGGCGAGCTGATGCGGTACACGGCCGCGCACCCGAACCGGCGGACGGTCGAGGAGATCCCCGCGAGCATCCGCGCGACGCTCGCCGGAGAGCTGCAGTCGGTGAGCACGAACCTGGCGCCGACCTGGTTGACCAGTGGCGCGGCCCGGGTCGGAGGAATCGTCCCGTCGAGCAGCTGCTGGGCGAGCTGCGCCCGCTCGGCGCACCCCGGCTGAGACCACAGGCAATCGCCGACGAACGTCCGCCGCCCGGTCTGCGCCGGCACGATCGAACCCAGGTAGAAGCGGGTGAGGACACCGCCGGGCTCGCGGTTGGACGTCAGGTAGCGGAGCGCGTCGCGTTCGCCGTTGGTGATGAAGTTGGCGTTGCCGGCCTGCGGGGCGACCAGCTGCTCGGCGCTGTGCAGCTCCCAGTAGGTGGCCGGGATCGTGCACACGGCGATCGCCGCGGCGCCGATCAGCTTGCGGTGCGGGAGCCGTCCGAACCCGAGCCGCTGGACGCCCTCGACCGCGAGCACCGCGAGCGGCAGCGTGATCCCCTCGAATGCGTGCAGTGGCGTGGCCGACAGCTTGGTCACCGACAGCACGAAGATCACCGCCGCCGCCAGCGGCCAGACGCGCGTGACGGTCCCCAGGAAGGTCCGCGGCCGGCGGGCGAACGCCGGCACCGATGCGATCAGCAGCGGCGCCAGCGCGAGCGCGAGCGTCCAGAACGAGAACGCGTGCTTGCTCGCTTCTCGTGCCTGCTCCCAGGAGCTGTCGATGCGGCCGAGCAGCAGGTAGTAGAGGAGCGGAGCCGCCGTCGCGGCAATCGTCGCGACCGGCAGCGCGACCCCGGGACGCCGTCGCGTCCCGCGCCACGCCGCGAGCTCCGCGCCCAGCACGATCAGGGTCAGCAGCTCTCCCTGCCACGGGTGCAGCGCGCTCGCGGTCGCACCCAGCACGGCGGCGATCAACAGATAGCGCCGCGAGCCGCCGCGCCGGGCGCGGTCGTACGCGAGCAGTGCGAACACCATCACGCCGAGCGCCAGCAGCCCAAACGTGTAGCCCCACGAGAGGAACCCGGCGAACAGGTCGCCGACCACCCCGAACGATCCCTCGACGATCGTGAACGACCCGAAGAACAGCGCCAGCACGAGCGCCGCGCGGCGCGGCCAGACGCCGGGCACGGTCCGGCGGACGTAGGCATCGAAGCCGAGGAACGCCACGAGCACCGCGATCGGCTTCCAGACGAGCAGCGCCAGCCACGGCGCGACTCCGAGCGCGGTCAGGCCCGCGGACATCGTGATCGCGGGCATGAAGTAGTCCGCCGGCGTGTCTCGCAGCACGAACAGGTTCGACGACAGCAGGTGGTGCGACGCCGACTGGATCCAGGCCAGGTACTGCATCTGATCGACGAGGTAGACACCGTCGGTGCCCGTCCACACGCGGCCGTGAGCGATCACCTGGAACAGGTCGACGGCCAGCACCCACAGCGACACGAGCCCGAACGCCGCGAGCACGGCGAGCTCGAACCCGTCCAGCCTCGGCCGCCGCTTTGCAGCCGGCGGCGACGGAGCCGCCTTGTGGCGTGCGGGCGCGATCCGGGGTACGCCCGCGACATCAAGTTCTGCGCGCATCGCCCAGCGACGCTAACAGGATGCTAATAATCAGACCGTAAACGGCCTAGCGCGAGAGCGTGTGCTGCAACTTCGAGGACGCGTGGCCGGCGGGAGTGCCGAGCGGGTCGAGTCCGTGGTTCGAGAGGTAGATGCCCGTCGCCGGGATGAACGTCAAGACCAGGAACGCGGTCAGCGCCAGCATCGCGCGGCGAAGCGCCGGGCTGGCGCCCAGCGCCGCCAGCGGCGCGAGCCAGATCAGGTACCACGGCATCAGCCACGCGAGGCTCGCGATCAGCGCCAGCGTCGCCCAACCCGCGCGCGAGAGCCAGTCGCTGCGCCGCCGTAGCAGCACCAGGATCGCGATCACCACCGCCGCGTCGGCGAACCGAAGCAGCAGCGGCGTGCCGCCACCGATCCCGAGCGCGAGCCCGACCACGTTCGGGATGCTCAACGCCGTCAGCAGCGTGCTCTGATCCTGGAGATTCGGCAGCGACAGCCCAAACAGCGCCACCGTCACCGCGGCCAGCGGGATCGCCCCGAGCAGCGCGCCGGCGAGGATCCGGAGCCGCCGGCGGCCGGACCCGACCGCGAGCAGCAGGAACGGGAGCAGCAGCACGGCGGTGAACTTCACCGCCACCGCGAGCATCAACACCGCCCCGGCAAAGAAATCGGGCCATAGCGAACCCGGGTCGTCGCGCTGTCCGGTGATCAGCACGATCGCCGCCATCGACGGCACCAGCATGAAGAAGTCGTTGTGGAAGCCCCCGAGCGCGAACACGACGTAGATCGGGTTGAGCGCGACGAGCGCGAGCACGATCCGCGGATCGCGGCCGAGCTGGACCGCGCAGCGCCACAGCAGCCCGAGGAACGCGAGGCTCGCGAGCACCGTGACGACCTTCAGCACCCAGTACGAGGCCGACAGCGACCCGACCGGCAACGCGTAGGTCGCAGCCGTGAACAGCGGGCCGTAGGGGCTGTGCAGGTTGTGCCAGGTCGAGAACCGGAACACCGGGTCGTGCACCTCGGCCCCGATCACGTGCGTATACGGGTTGAGGTGGTGAAGCGCGCCGAGCCGCGCGTAGCCGATGTAGTTGAAGAGGTCGGTCAGCTGCAGCGGCGGGCTGAGCAGCAGCAGCGCGTGGATCGCGAGCACAGTGACCACGATCGCGCGGGTGGAGAGGCTGCGCGCGGCTGCGAGCACGACTCCGTAGGCGACCGTCATCAGAACCACGACCGCGCTCAGTCCGTAGGCGAGCGTCAGCAGGTTGTTCGGCAGGCCGGCGAACAGCGTGTGCAGCGGCCCGGCCTCCCAGAGCGGGAACACCTGATCCGAGCGCGGGACCAGCACCGACGGACCGGCGGTCGCGAACGCAACGACCGCGAGCACCCCGGCGACGATCGAGCCAAGCGCGATTCGGCCGGCGAGCGGACCGACGACGATCCGGACACGCGGCATCGGCACGCGGCCGAGCGACGGCGCCGTCGGCTGCGGCAGCGCGACGGTGCCGTCCGCCGCGGCCGCGGATCCGGCCACGGACGCGGCGGGCAGCGCGGCCGATCGAAGGCCGACTGGGCCGTCCCGGTGTGCGGCGCTTGGACTCATTTTCAGTGCAGATAGTGCCCGTCGCCGCGTGGGCATTGCGGCGGCAGCGGGTTGAAATCGTGTTAAGAGGATGCCATCCACTTAACATCCCGCCCGGTGAGCGTCGGCACTTTCGCCCCCGACACGCGGCCCCGTCCGCGGCCGGCGAGGCCTCGGGAGCGCGCCCGAGCGGCGCTCGCCGACCCGGTGATGGTGGGAGTTCTCGCGCTGACGGCGCTGGCCGCGGTGCTGCGCTTCTACCGCCTGGGGCACCAGGGCTTCTGGTTCGACGAGGCAAACACCGCGCTGCTGGTCCACTTCTCGCCGGGCAAGATGCTGGGACTGGTCCCCCAGACCGAGTCCACTCCCCCGCTCTACTACTGCGTCGCGTGGGTCTGGGCGCGGATCTTCGGTTACGGCGAGACGGCGCTGCGCTCGCTGTCGGCGATCGCGGGCGTGCTCACGGTGCCGGTGGCATTCGGCGCCGCTCGGAAGCTGATCTCCCCCCGCGCCGGGCTGATCGCGGCGGCGCTGACCGCGTGCAGCCCGCTGCTCGTCTGGTACTCGCAGGAGGCGCGCGCGTACGCGCTGCTGATGCTGCTGAGCGCGGCGTCGCTGCTCGCGTTCGCATACGTGCTCGAGCGACCCACACCGCGCGCCGCCGTAGCTTGGGTGATCTGCGCGGCGCTGGCGCTCGCCACGCACTACTACGCGCTGCTGGCGGTGGTCCCGGAGGCGTTGTGGCTGCTGGCCGTTCACCGCCGCAGCCGCGCGGTGCAGGTCTCATTCGCGGTGGTGGCGGTGTGCGGGCTCGCGCTGATCCCGCTCGCGATCAGCCAGCACGGCACCGGCAAGGGCAACTGGATTTCCGGCGCGCCGCTCGGACGACGAACCGCCGAGATCTTCCCCCAGTTCGCCGCCGGGTTTCAGTCCGTCGCGTACTCGGTGCTCGAGCCGCTGGCGTTGGCGCTCGCGATCTTCGGGCTGGTGCTGCTCGCGCTCCGATCCGATCCCGAGGAGCGCGTGGGCGGGCTGATCGCGGGTGGGCTCGTGGTCGCGGGGCTGGTGCTCGCGTTCGTGCTCGTCGCGGGGGGCTTCGACGACTTGCTGACGCGCAACGTGCTGGCGCTCTGGACGCCCGCGGCGGTCGCGGTGGCGGGGGGGTTCGCGGCACGCCGGGCGCGGCTAGTCGGGCCCGCAGCGGCGATCGCGCTGTGCGGGATCGGGCTCGCGTCGGCGATCGGGATCGCGTCGAACCGCAACTACCAGCGGCCGGACTGGCGCGGGGTCGCGCGGCTGCTGGGCGCACGCCCGGGACCGGGAGGTCGCGCGGTGTTCGTCCAGCACTACCGCGACCTGCTGCCGCTGTCGCTGTACCTGCCGGGGCTGCGGTTCATGGGCCACCGCGGCGCGGCCGTCTCGGCGCTCGACGTCGTGTCGTTCACCTCGCCGCGGAGCGCCGGCTTCTGCTGGTGGGGCTCCGCTTGCAACCTGTGGCCCTCGCGCGCGCAGGCCACGTACGCGATTCCGGGGTTCCGGCTCGTGTCGCGCCGGCGCGTCTATCAGTTCACGGTGTTGCACATGGTCGCCGCGGGCGGGCGCGCCCGGGTCAACGCGGCGCTCGTGTCCCGCGCGCTCGAGACGACCCGCTACCGGAACGACGAACTGCTGATCCAGCGGTAGCGAGGGCACGCACCTCGGCGTCGTTCAGGCGCCGGTAGCCACCGGCGCGGAGGTCGCCGAGTTGGAGCGGCCCGAACGCGACCCGCTCGAGCCTCCGTACGCGGTGGCCGACCGCGTCGCACATGCGCCTGACCTGGCGCTTTCGGCCCTCGTGGATCGTGAGCTCGAGCGTGTCGGGCGCGAGCCGCCGGACTCGGGCCGGAGAGGTACGGCCGTCGTCGAGCTCGATCCCCTCTCGAAGCGCCTTGATCGCGGCTTCCCGCACGGGCGGCTTGGCGACGGTCGCGCGGTAGGTCTTGGGGACCTCGAACGACGGATGCGTGAGCTGGTGCGCGAGCTCACCGTCGTTGGTCAGGAGGATCAGCCCGGTGGTGTCGGCATCGAGGCGCCCGACGGGGTACAGGCGCACGGTCGCGCCGGGAATCAACGAGACAGCGGTCCGGCGTCCGTGGGTGTCTTTCGAAGTGGACACGACGCCTTGCGGTTTGTTGACGACGTACACGAGGCGCTCGGTCTCGGGACGAACTTCTCGGCCATCGAGGCGGACGGTGTCGCTGGCCGTGACGTCGCGGGCTGGATCCGTCACGGTCTCGCCGCCGACCTTCACCCTCCCCGCGCGGACGATCTCCTCAGAGGCGCGCCGCGAGGCGACGCCGGCGGCGGCGAGGTACTTGGCTAGGCGCATGTGCTCGGCGAACAATGGCGATTTGGTTCGTATATGTGAACCGGATCGCCATCGTTCGCGCGGCTAGCCTGCTCAAAGATGGATTTCGACCTTCTCACCGCCACCCTCGACGAGCTCGGCGAGCCCGCCTTCCGGCAGCGCCAGGTCTGGCGATGGCTGGCGCAGGGCGCCGGCTCCTTCGACGCGATGACCGACCTCCCCAAACCGCTGCGCGAGACGCTTGCGCAGACCGTCCCCCTCTCGACGCTCACCGTCGAGAGCGAGAGCCAGTCGCAGCGGGATGGGACGGTCAAGGTGCTGTTCGCGACGCGCGACGGGCGCCGGCTCGAGGCCGTGCTGATGCGATACCGCGACGGCCGCCGGTCGCTGTGCCTGTCGTCGCAGTCGGGGTGTCCGCTGACGTGTACGTTCTGCGCGACCGGATCGATGCGGTTCGGCCGCAACTTGACGAGCTCGGAGATCCTCGACCAGGCGCTTCACTTCCGCCGCATCGGCCCGGTCGATCATGCCGTGTTCATGGGGATGGGCGAGCCGATGATGAACCTCGACGCGGTGCTCGGCGCCTGCGATCGGCTACCGGACCTGGGTATCACCGCGCGGCGGACGGCGATCTCGACGGTCGGGTGGATCCCCGGAATCGAGCGGCTCGCCGACGATCCACGGCCGCTGCGACTGGCGCTGTCGCTGCACGCCGCGGACCCTGCGCTGCGCTCGGAGCTGATGCCCGTCAACGATCGCTATCCGCTGCCCGAGGTGCTCGCCGCGTGCGCTTCGTACAACGCGCGCAAGCGCCATAAGGTGTTCGTCGAGTACGTGATGCTGGCCGGCGTAAACGACTCGCACGCCCAGGCGGCGCAGCTCGCCGACGTCCTCGATCCGCGCGTCTACAAGGTGAACCTGATCCCGTACAACCCGACGGGGTCTGGATTCGAAGGCTCGACGCCGAAGGCGATCGAGGCCTTCAGAGCCGAGCTCGAGCGCCACGGGCTCCGGGCGACGGTGCGGTTGACACGCGGTCGCGACATCGACGCGGCGTGCGGGCAGCTCGCCGTCGTGCACCGCTCCTCTGCCGTTGGGGCGGCCGGATAGGCTGACGCCCGATGCGCTTCGACCTGTTCTACGAGCTCGCGCTCCCCGGCGGCCTGAGCGAGCGCGAGGTGGTCGGCCAGGCGCTCGACCAGATCGCGGCCGCCGACCAGGCGGGGCTCGACGGGGCGTGGTTCGCGGAGCACCACTTCCAGCCCGGCTTCTCGCACTCCTCTGCTCCCGAGATCGTGATGGCCGCGGCCACCCAGCGCACGACCCGGATGCGGGTCGGCCACGGCGTCGTGCTGCTGCCGTTCCGCAACCCCGTGATGGTCGCCGAGCGAATCGCGACGCTCGACCTGATCTCGGATGGGCGGATCGACGTGGGCGTCGGCCGGGGCCTGTCGCCGCTCGAGTTCGATGTGTTCGGCGGGGCGATCGACGACAGCCGCGAGCGAGTCGACGAGGCGCTCGAGATCATCCGCCGCTGCTGGAACGAGGGCCCGTTCTCCTTCGAGGGGAAGTTCCTCTCGTTCCCGGAGATCGACGTCGTCCCGAAGCCGATCCAGAAGCCGCATCCGCCGCTGTGGACCGCCGCGGTCAGCCCCGACACGTTCGCGCTGGCCGCCGATCGCGATCTGGGCGTGCTCGCCGGCCCGTTCAAGCCGCTGTTTATGGTCGCCGAGGACCGCGACCGGTTCGTCGCGCGCTGCCAGGAGCTCGGCAAGGATCCCCGGGAGCTCGGGTTCGCGATGACGCTCGGCGTCGTAGTGCTCGACGACCAAGAGCGGGCGCGCGCCGTCGCGGAGCGCCACATTCGCTGGTTCTATGAGCGGCTGTTGCAGCTCACCGCGCGGGTGCTCGAGCGCAGCGGCGAGACCTACAGCTACTACCGCGAGGAGCTCGCGACGCTCCGCGAGCTGACGGGGGGCGCACCGTCGCTCGCGGCGCTCGACGACGCCGGGATGGTGATCGCCGGGACCCCGGAGTACGCGATCGAGCGTTTCCAGAAGCTGGCCGACACCGGCATCGACCACGTGCTATGCGCCGTGCAGGCCGGAGGAGTGCCGCACGCGGAGGCGCTGAGGACGATCGAGCTGCTCGGCGAGCGGGTGATCCCGGCGCTGCGCGAGACGACCGCGCCGCTGAGAGCCGAGGACGAGCGCCACGGATTCCGTGACGCTGACATGCGGATCTTCCTGCGCGAGTCGCCCACGCTGACGCCCCGGCTCGCGGTGCGGACGCTGCCACTGGCCTTCAAGCCAGAGCGTGCCGAGGGGCTCGACGCGCTGTACAGGCTCGAGATCCGGGGGCGCGGCGGCGGCCGCTGGTGGGTGCGGATCGCCGACGGCCGGCTCGAGCTGCTCGACCACGACCCGGGACAGAAGCCCGACGTGCGGATCAGCGTCGGTGCGAGGACCTGGGTGCGGCTGATGCAGGGCGGTCACTCGCGGGGGCTGTTCGGCCGGCTGCGGATCTCCGGCGAGCAGACGAAGGCCGCCGCCTTCGAGCAGCTGTTCCTCTAGGCGGCGGCGCGAGCGAGCCGCGCGGCGGCCCGCCACGCGAGCGCCTCGATCGTGAGCGTGGGGTTGTAGCCGCCGGAGGTCGGGAACACCGAGCCGTCGATCGCGTACAGATTCGGGATCCCGTGGAAGCGCTGGTCGGAGTTGACGACGCTCGTGTCGGGGTCGTTGCCCATCCGCATCGTGCCCATCTGATGGTTGACGAGCCCACCGATCGCATCGGGCGCCGACCGGCCGGGGCCGCGCTGGCTGATCCCGCCGGGCCCCTGCTGCGGGATCGACGTGGTCGCGGCGAACGGGAGCACGTACTGCGAGGACCCGGCGCCCATCTCGCTGAGGATCTCGCCGAGGCGCGGGAACACGTTGGACGCGACCACGTAGTCGTTCGGATGATGCGCGTAGGTGATCCGCGCGACCGGGAACCCGTACGCGTCGGTGACCGTCGGGTCGAGATCGACCATGTTGGACGGGACCGGCGGGTCCTGGCCGACCATCCCGATCCACTGCACGTGCCCGAACTCGTGCGCCATCGCCTGCTTGTGGGCGGCCCCCCAACCGGCGAACTTGGCGGTCGAGATCATCCCGCCGGCGCCGAACGGATACCCCGACGAGGGCCCGATGGTCTGGATGTTCCCGTACCCGAAGGCGGGCGCCCCGGACTCGGGGCCGAGGTACATGTCGTCGAGGCAGCGCATGCTCCAGAACCCGCGGTAGTAATCGATCCGCTGCTCGAAGAACCCGATCCCGCCGGGATAGTGGTGGACCATCAGGTTGCGCCCGACGACGTCGAGGTTGACCTTGTCGGCCGGCAGCTCCGAGAGCAGCACCAGCCGCGGCGTATCGACGGTCGAGCACGACAAGACGATCACCTTGCCGGCCACCGACCGGTGGGTCCCGGCGCCGTCGATGTACTCGACCCGCTCGGCGCGGCCACGCTTGCCGACCACGACCCGGTACACGTACGAATCGGGGCGCAGGTCGAGCCGCCCCGTCGCCTGCGCCTTGCGGAGCGCAGTAACCCGCATATCGTTCTTGGCCTCGATCGGGCAACCGTGGCTCGAGCAGAACCCGCAGTACGAGCAGCCGGGGCGATCGTCGCGCCCCAGGTTGTTGATCGCGACCGGGGTCGGGTACGGGTGAAGGCCCAGAGTGGTTGCCGCATCCTCGAACAGCTTCGCGCCGTAGTTGGGCGGGTGGCCCGGCATCGGATACGGGTCGGCGCGCCACTCGGCGCCGGCGACCGGTGCGCCGGGATGCTGGGCCTCGCGCAGCTGCCCGCCCGCCACCCCGATCAGCTGCTCGGCCTTGTCGTAGTAGGGGCGCAGGTCCTCATAGGAGATCGGCCAGTCGACGATCTCGGCTCCCGGCAGCGATCCCCAGTACGAGCGCGCGCGGAAGTCCTCCGGCCGCAGCCGGAACGAGACCGCGCCGTAGTGGACCGTCCCCCCGCCGACGCAGCGGCTGATGCCGAGCACCCGGCCGACGTACAGGTGCTCGCCGTCATCGGCAGTGTTGCGGAACGTCCGCGGCTCGATCAACGGGTCCTCCTCGATGAAGTTCCGGTCGCCGAACCGCAGCTCGTCGTCGCCGTAGTTCTCAGGTTGGAGATCGGGACCCTTCTCGAGCACGCACACGCGCGCGCCGGCCTTCGTCAGCACGTACGCCGCGATCCCGCCGCCGGCTCCGGAGCCGACGATCACCACGTCGAACGGCTCGGGGCTCATCGCCTCATCCGAGCGGCGCGTACGGATTCACCGTCGAGGCGCTGTAGCCCCACCAGTCGACGCAGCCTCCATACAGCAAGTCGTCGTCGTTCGGGCAATGCTGACCGCTGTTGAAGCCGGCGGCGTAGGCGATGTCGTTGAAGTCGACTCCACCCGGGTTCTCGGTCGCGTCGGCGATGTCGACGTCGAGGTACACGCCGTCGATCCGAGCTCCCCGCCGGTTGACGTACCACGGGCCCGCGTAGTACGGCCCCTGCGCCGCGGTGTGGACGAAGTTGGCCGTATCGGTCGTGTAGCCGGCGAGCTGATGGCGGTCGGCGAAGCCGACGGCGGGCTCCTGGGGAGATCCCTCCGGGACAAGCAGCTTGTCGTTGGTGAAGTTCTTCGTGTTGGGGCTGTGGTCGAGCGGGTCCACGGTGTAGGTGGAGTTCGCCGAGGTGAGCCTGTAGAAGACGTGTCCGTGCGGGTAGTAGTAGGGCGCCGCGCTCGTGGCCGAGATCTTCGAGAAGTTGATGAACAGCCGCCGGCAGCCCGAGCAGAGCGCCGGCGTCCGGACGCGGATCACGACGAGGCCCTTCGCCGCCGCCGGGAATCCGGAGTGGTGGCACGCGGGATCGGCGCCGGTTACGGTCGGACCGCCTCCCCCCGGGGTGTACTCGGTGACGTTCGGCTGCACGCAGAACGTGTCGGCCGGCTGGTAGCGCTGCCATGTCGACGTCACGTCGGTGATCGGACCGAGCGTGTCGTAGTAGAACGGGACGCCACTGGGCGCGGCTGTGTCCGCGAGCGACGCCGGCGCCTGCTGGGCGCCCGCGGGGGCGGCGGTGGCGAACGCCACCGCGAGGGCGGCGAGCGCCGCAAGCCGGGCTTTGATCACGTTGTCTCCTTTCCGGGCTGGATCATCTCCTCCGGCGCGTAGCCGCCGTACACGTTCCAGGGGGCGTCGGCCGGGCCGATTCCGGGGAACCGAACGCCGTGCACATCGCCGGCGTACCCGAACGTGCTCCAGGCGCGGTACCCCCGGTTGCCGCCGTAGACGGGATGGGAATAGGTGCCCTCGAGCGTGTGGTTGTAGAGCGCGCTGAAGAAGTCCGAGCCGGAGTCGTCGAGCGCCGTCAGGATCGCGTCCTGGACCTGGGTCGGGACGGCCGCGAAGTTGCCTGCCGCCATCGTGTCGAGCTGAGCGAGGCCCTGGGCATACACCGAGCGCAGCCGCCTGACCTCTCTGCTCCAGCCGATCCGCTTGATTCGCGACAGCACCTGGAACCGGCCGAAGCGCGACCGGTACGGCCCGCCGGCGTAGATGCTGCCGGCCCCGGACAGCAGCGTGAGGATGTAGTTGTCGGCGCCGACGTCGGCCGCCGACCAGTCGCCCGAGCCGGATGCCGGCACGATCCGCGCGACCGCCGCCTTGAGCGTCGCCTGCTGGCTCGGGGCGAGCACGGCGGCGCGGGCCTTGGGCAGCCATGGCGGCAGCGCGAGCGCGAGCGCACCGGCGACGCCGGTACGACCGGCCTGGCCGAGCGCCTGTCGCCTGGTGATCGCCGGGAGCTTCACTTGTCAGTCAACGTCTCGGAGGTCGTCGATCTTGCGGTCTCAGAACGTCGACGACCGCGGGCGGCGATGCGCGCCACAGCAGCAGCCACTGTCGTTCGCCTCTTCACCGCCCCGGCAACGGAACCACAGGCCCGGAGGGCGGTCAAGCTGAAAAACGGTCAACCCGCCGCGGAGCCGCGCCGGTGTGCGCGATCGCCGCGGCGGGTGTCGGCCCCGGGGCGGTGACGTCCGCGCGGCTCAGGCGGCGCTCAGCGCGCTCCTGACCCGCTCGGCGCCGAGCCGGGCGAGTGCCGCCCGGTGCCGGCGCGCCCCACCCAGCAGCGCGCTGTCGAGCTGCGCGCGCTTGTACAGCCAGTGCACGTCGGCCTCCCAGGTGAAGCCGATGCCTCCGTGCGCCTGGATCGCGGACGCCGTGACCTCGCGGCCGGCGTCGGCGCCCGCGGCCGCGGCCAGCGCCGCCGCCTCCGCAAGCCGGTCCGGATCGGCGTCCGCCGCCCACGCCGCGAAGTAGGCGGCCGAGCGGATCCCCTCGGTGTGGCGGAGCATCTCCGCACAGCGATGGCCGACGGCCTGGAAGGAACCGACCGGCACGCCGAACTGCTTGCGGTCCTTGACGTACTCGAGCGTCATCTCGAGCGCCCGCTGCGAGACCCCGATCAGCTCCGAGGCGACAGCGGTACGGATCCGGTCGGCGGCGCCCGCTCCGAGCGGCTCGCCGTGCCCCGAAACGGTCGCGAACCGCCGCGTGGGGTCGATCGCGACGAGCTCATCGACGTCGGCGGCGGCGCGGTCGAGCAGTGACGCGTCGTCACCGTCGATCAGCACGATCACGGCGGCGTCGACGGCGTCGGCCGCCAGCTCGCGCGTGCCGATCCCCGCCGTCTGCTCGCCGGAGGCGAGCCCCGGCAGCCACTTCGAGCGCTGCTCCGGCGTCCCGGTCGCCTCGATCACCGCTGCCGCCGTCGCCGTCGACAGGTACGGCGTGGCCGCGCACGCGTAGCCGAGCTCTTCGAGCAGCACCGCCAGCTCGACCGCGCCGAGCCCCTGTCCGCCGTGCTCCGCCGACACCGCGATCCCCGGCCACCCGAGCTCGACCAGCTCGGACCACAGCGCGGGGTCGTAGCGCTGCTCCGTGGCGGCCGCGCGCACCTTCGAGAACGGAGAGCGCGACGCGAGCAGCTCGTGGGCGACCCGCTTGATCTCCTTCTGTTCGTCGTTCAGATCGAAGTCCATGTCAGCCCTCCTCCTAGCGTGCCTTCGGCAGGCCGAGCACCCGCTCGGCGACGATGTTCTTGAGGATCTCGGTGGTGCCACCCTCGATCGTGTTTCCGCGCGCGCGGAGCAGCTCGTAGCTCCACCGGTCACCCGCCGTCAGCGCCCGCGGTCCGAGCACGTCGGCCGCGAACTGGGTGAGCTGCTGGTTGGTCTCCGACCACATCCACTTCGTCAACGAGCCCTCCGGGCCCGGCTGTCCGTAGCGCTCGATCGTGGTCAGCCCGCGGTATGCGGTCAGACGCAGGATCTCGGCCTTGAGGTGCAGGTCACCGAGCCGGTCGGCGATCACCGGGTCCTCGAGCAATCCGCGCCGGTCGGCCTCGGCGAACACCTCGTCGAGCACCTGCCGCAGCCGCACCTGCAGGAAGAACGCCAGCCCGGCGCGCTCGTTCATCAGCGTCGTGAGCGCGACCTTCCAGCCGTTGCCGACCCCGCCGAGCACGTTCGCCTCCGGGATCCGGGCCTCCTCGATGAACAGCTCGTTGAATTCGGCCTCCCCCGTGATCTGGCGCAGCGGCCGGACCTGGATCGCGTCCTGCTCCATGTCCATCAGGAAGTACGTGAGGCCCTTGTGCTTGGGCGCCTCGGTGTCGGTCCGCGCAACCAGCATGCACCACTTGGAGTATTGGGCGCCGCTGGTCCACACCTTCTGGCCGGTGACGACCCACTCGTCGCCGTCCTGGACCGCGCGGGTCTTCAGCGCCGCGAGATCCGAGCCCGCCTCCGGCTCCGAGAACCCCTGGCACCAGATCTCCTCGGCGGTCACGATCGGCGCCAGGAATCGCTCCTTCTGCTCCTCGGTGCCCCAGATCATGATCGTCGGGCCCGCGAGCAGCAGCCCCAATACGTTTGCGGGCAGCGGTGCCTTCGCGCGGGCGAGCTCCTCGAAGAAGATCGCCGACTGCGTCAGCGTCGCGCCGCGGCCGCCGAACTCGACCGGCCAGTGGACCGCAGCCCAGCCGCCGTCGGCCAGGCGCCGCTGAAAGTCGCGCCGCCACTGGTAGGCCTCGGCATCTTCGCCGGGCGGCTCATCGCCCGGATGGTTGTCGACAAGCCACGCTCGCAGCTCGTCGCGAAACGCCGTCTCCGGCTCTGTGAACGTCAGGTCCATCGCTCCTCCTTGTTCGCGAGCCGCACCGCGCAGCCCACCAGCACGTCTTCGAGTTCGATTGCCTTGCGGCCCGCGCGCACGTGCGCGCAGGTCGTCTCGTGCACGCCGGCGGCCAGCGCGTACAGCGCCTGCTCGGGCACCAGCGTGCCCGCCCGCGTGAAACTCTTGCCGTAGCGCCGCGCGAAGCGCCGAATCGCGTCCTCGCGCTCGGTTCGCACCGGGGCCCACTCGAGCAGGTACACCCGCGCGAACAGAGGCTCGTCGTCGAACGTGCGCAGATACGCGCGCAGGCCGAGCCGGAGCTCCTCGCGCCAGTCGCGGGCGCCGAGCACCGCGTCGGAGACCCGCGCCGCCAGCACGTCCTGCCCGAGCCGGTAGGCATCCGCGAGGCACGCCTCCTTCGAGTCGAACAGCTCGTAGAAGGTGCCCCGCGACACTCGAGCGAGCTTGACCGCGTCGGAGACGGTCGCCGCTTCGTAGCCCTTCTCCGCGACGACCGTGACCATCGCATCGAGCAGCTTCGCGCGCTGGGGCCTGTCGCTGAGCAGCGGCCCCAGCTCGGGATGGTCGGTGACCAGCGATCCGCTCACCAGCCGCGCATCGTACCTCAGAGGTACGGAACGCGTACTCGCGGGTCTTCGGCGGTCAGCCGCCCGGCGTGGTGGCCGCGCGGGCCTCGCCGGCGCGCAGCAACCGGTCGCGGAGCTCCTGCTCGAGCTCGGGCTCGGGGTCAAAGGCGCTGAGCGGCGGCAGCCCGCCGATCTCCTCGAGCCCGAACAGCCGCAGGAACAGGTCGCTGGTCCGGTACAGGACGGCGCCGAACTGCGAGCGGCCCGCCTCCTCGAGCATCCCCCGCTCGAGCAGCGTCGCGACGGCCGACTCCGCACCAACGCCCCGGATCCGCGCGATCTCCGGCCTCGAGACGGGCTGCAGGTAGGCGACGATCGCGAGCGTCTCGGCCTGGGCCGGCGTCAGCGGCGGCGTCCGCGGCTTGGCGAGCAGCCGGCGCGCCGCCGGCTCGGCGTCGGGGTGGCTCGACATCACCCACCCGCCCGCGAGCTCGCGGAGCACGAGCCCGCGACGCTCGAACTCGTAGTGCTCACGGAGCCGCTCGAGTGCGGTGACGACCTCGTGGAGCTCCGCGCCCGTCGCCTCACTGAGCGCGCCGGCGGTGACCGGCGCCGGGCTGAGGAACAGCAACGCCTCGAGCGTCGCGTCGAGGCTCGCGCGAGCCGCGCGCTCGGCATCCGGCCTCGCCTGATTGCGCGGCGCGCGAGTCATCCGGCTGCCGACAGCCGCTCCCGGGGCGCGGCGGCCGCGAGCATGATCTCGCCGAACGGCTGCTCCTGGCTCCAGGTCAGCTCGCCCTGCTTGTAGAGCTCGAGCACCGCGAACAGGGTCACCGCAACGGTCACCCGGTCTGCCCGCTCGACCGCCTCGTCGAAGCTGAACGCGCCGCGCCGCAGCAGGGCGCGCAGGTGCGCGAGCCGCTCGCCGACGCTGACCCTCGGGGGCGGCAGGTGACGAACGTCGACCGGCTCCGGCAGCCGCAACAGCTCACCGACCGCGGCGCCGAGCACCACGGGGTCGTATACCGCGGCCGCGTCCGCCAGCGACGCGCGGCGCAGGAACTGCGGCAGCGGCGCGGACCGGAACCGGTACCCCTCCTGCGAGCTCAGCCGCTCCTGCAGCTGCATCGCGGCGGCTCGAAAGCGGTGCGCGTCGAGCAAGCGTGCGAGCAGCTCCTCCGCGGCCTCCCCCGGGTCGAGCTCGATCAGCTCCTCCTCCTCGCCGGGCAGCAGCAGCCGGGACTTGAGCTCGAGCAGCGCTGCGATCAAGACCAGGAACTCCGTCGCCGCCTCGAGGTCGAGGTCGCCGCGCCGCTCGAGGTGGTCGATGTACGAGATCACGATCTCGGCGAGGTCGACCTCGAGCAGGTCGACTTCCTCACGCAGGATCAACGTCAGCAGCAGGTCGAACGGACCCGCGAACACGTCGAGGTCGAGCTCGAGCTCGGCGAGGCGCATCGGTGCAGGCTACTGGCCGGTGCGGATCGCTCCGAAGCCCATCGCCTCGCGAACCTCGGCCAGCACCGGCCCGTTGAGCGCGCGTGCCTTCTCGGCGCCCGCTGCCAGCACCTGCTCGAGCGCCGCCTCGTCGGCGCGGAGGTCGTGGTAGCGATCGCGAACCGGCGCCAGGTGGTCGGTCACCGCCTCCGCAACCGCGGTCTTGAACGCGCCGTAGCCCGAGCCGTCGAACTGCGCTTCGACGTCACCGGGCGAGACGCTGCGCACGGCGGCAAGGATCTCGATCAGGTTCGAGACTCCGGGCTTGCCCGGCGCCCGGCGGACCTCGGTGCCGGAGTCGGTGACCGCCGAACGAAACTTCTTGAGGATCGCCGCCGGCTCGTCCAGCACGTACACGGTCCCCTGCTCGCTGCTACCGGTGGTCGACATCTTCCGCTCGGGCTCCTGAAGGTCCATGATCCGCGCGCCGACCGCTGGGTAGCGGCCCTCGGGCACCACCAGCAGATCGCCGAACCGGGCGTTGAAGCGCTCGGCGATGTCGCGCATCATCTCCACGTGCTGGCGCTGGTCGTCCCCCACCGGCACCTCGTCGGCGCGGTAGGCGAGCACGTCGGCGGCCATCAGCACCGGGTAGTAGAAGAGCGCCGCCGAGGTGAGCTCGCGCTGCTGTGCCGACTTGTCCTTGAACTGGTGCATGCGCTGGAGGTCCCCGTAGGCGGTGACGCTCGACAGCAGCCACGTGAGCTCGGTGTGCTCCCGGACGTCCGACTGGCGGAAGAACACGCAGCGATCCGGCTCCAGGCCGGCGGCCAGCAGAACCGCGGCCACGTCGTAGACCGACGCACGCAGCGCGGCCGGGTCGTAGGGGACGCTGATCGCGTGGAGGTCGACGACGCAGTAGATCGCCTCGCCACGGTCCTGCCCGGCGACGTACTGGGTGATCGCGCCGATGTAGTTCCCGAGGTGCTTGCGCCCCGTCGGCTGGATCCCGGAGAAGATCCGCATCGCGGCTAGGAGGGCAACGCCGGGGCGGCCGCGCCGGTCTTGGCGGCGCCGCGTGCGCCGGGACGGTCCCGTCGCAGCACGTATGCCGCCACGAGGCCGCCGATCGCGCCGCATACGTGGCCCTGCCACGAGACGCCGGCGTGGGGCACGATGCTCGAGAGCAGCGCGGCACCCCACACCGCGCCGACGATCAGCCCGGTCAGCAGCTCGATCGCGCTGCGGTCGAGGAAACCCCGAGCCAGCAGGTAGGTCGCGTATCCGAACACGAGGCCGCTCGCCCCAATCGTGACCGTGTTCGACGGGCTCACCAGCCACGTCCCCAGCCCTCCGACGACGACCACGATCAGCGTCACGAGCGCGAGCCGCTTCGCCCCGTGCAGGGCGATGATCACGCCCATGAACACGAGCGGGATCGTGTTGTCGAGCAGGTGCGGCGCGAAGTTCGCGTGCAGGAACGGCGCGGTGAAGATCCCCCAGATGCGGCCGAAGTCGCGCGGGTGGATCCCGTCGGAATTGAGGTGGTAGGAGTCGATCCAGTCGGCCACCTCGACCAGCCACATGGCCGCCACGATCCCCGCCAGCAGCAGCAATCCCTCGCGCTGGGCCTGGTACTTGCCGGGCGGCGTTCGGGGCGTGCTCTGGACCGGCGTGCTCATCGCCGTAAGGATGGCAGGTCAGGCACTCAGCGCCGCGAGGGCGACGGCCAGCGCCACCTCGGCGCGCTCCCCGAGCGATCGGCCGAGCACGAACTCCTCCGGGGTGTGGGCGCCCCCGCCGCGCGGCCCGAGCCCGTCGACAGTGAGCGGAATCGCGGGCGCGAAGTGGCTCGCGTCGCTGGCGCCGCCGCGACGGGTCCCGACGAGGCGCCTGCCCAGCAGGCTGCTCGCGCTCTCGAGCAGCCCGCGAGTGATCTCGCGCGAGTCCATCCCCGGCCACACCCGCTCCATCCGCGCTTCGAGCCGCACGCCGTCGATCGCGGCCGGGACCGCGCCGAGGACCGGCTCGAACGCGTCGAGGCGGTCGGCTCGCAGGTCGAACACCAGCTCGCCGTCGCCCGGCACGACATTGAACGCCTCGCCGGAGCGGATCACGGTCGGGACGACGCTGAGACGAGCTTCGCCGGCCGGCTCGTGCCTGCCGGCCAACGCCGCCGCGGTGCGGGCCAGCGCGAGCAGCGCGTTCGCGCCCTGGTCCGGAGCGCTTCCAGAGTGCGCCGGCCGACCGGCGGCGATGACCCGCATCGTGCCCGCCGCCTTGCGCCTCACGACCAACCCCTCCGCTCCGGCCGGCCCGCGCTCGCCGGCCTCGAAGCACAGGCACGCGTCGTGGCCCGAGAACCGCCCGACGTGCACGAACGGGTGCGTGCGCCACTCCTCGTCGGTGACGAGCAGCAGCGCCAGCTCGGCGAACAGCTCCGGGCGCTCGGCGAGCGCCCGGGCGACGCCGAGCGCGAGCACCACACCGCCCTTCATGTCGACGGTCCCGGGTCCGTACAGCCGGTCGTCCTCGTGGCGCAGCGGCCGGTGGTCGTCGTGGCCGATCACGGTGTCGACGTGGCCGAGCAGCAGCACCCGCCCGCGCCCGGAGCCGGTCATCCGCGCGATCAGGTCGGGAGCGCCGCCGGGCGTCGAGCACGCGACGCGCTCGGTCTCGGCGCCGGCGGGGAGCAGCGCCGCGCACACGGCCAGCGCCTCCTCGGCGCCTCCCAGGTCGCCGGAGGGCGAGGACACGGCGACGAGCGCCTCGAGCTCGCGCTCGGCGCGTGCGGCGATCGCGGCAGCCCCTGTCGCGACGAAGTCATCCACGCGGGTAAGTGTGCGTCAATCGCCGTCGAGCGGCGGCCCGCCCGTCCCGGCGGCGGGCTCCGACGGGCTCGCGGGGTGGCCCGCGGGGCGTCTCGGACCGTGGCCCGTGGGGTCGAGGTCGCCGTCGGCATGCAGCTTGAGCAACGCCCCGACCGCGGCTCTCGTGAACTGCTCCCCGACCAGCCGTATGCACTCGGAGAGCGCTTCGTCGACCGTCTTCGGCTTGCTGTATGGCCGCCCGCTGGTCATCACGTCCCACGCGTCGGCGACCGACAGCAGCGCGGCGCCCTCCGGGATCTCGTTCTCGGAGAGTCCGCGTGGGTAGCCGGTCCCGTCCGGGCGCTCGTGATGGATCCGGATCCACGAGACCTGTTCGGGGCCGAGCACCCCTTCGGCGATTCGGGCTGCCAGCTCGGCGTGCTCGCGGAGGCGCTCGCGCTCGGCCCCGGTCAGCGGTTCGAGCTTGTGCAGCAGCCGGTCGGGTACCCCGACCTTGCCGACGTCGTGGACGAGCGCCGCGTCGCTGAGCTGCCCGGCGCGCTCGGGCGACCACCCCGCCGCGCGCGCGAGCCTGACAGTCAGCGCCGCGACCCGTTCGGAGTGCTGCCTGGTGGCGGGATCCTTCGCGTCGATCGCGCGAGCCAATGCGCGCAGCCCGAGCAGCGCCTGCGAGCTCTCCGTGCGCTCCACCCGCTCGGGAGCGGACAGCTGGGTGATCACCTCCGCGTCGTAGATCCAGCACCGGTTGCGCCCGTGCGCCTTGCTCCAGTACAGGGCCCCATCGGCGAAGCTCACCAGCTCGGCGGCCTTGGTGGTCGCGTTCGTGTCACAGATCCCGGCCGAGACCGTGATCCTGAACGGCTCGGCAACGGTGGCAGCGATCAGCCGCCGCGCTCGTTCGACCGCGACGAGCGCCTGCTCGCGCGCGGTCTCCGGCATCACCCACGCGAACTCGTCGCCGCCGACGCGGCCGAGCACGTCCTCGGCGCGAGCATTCTGAGCCAGGCAGCGCGCTACGCTCGCGAGCATCGCGTCGCCGGCGTCGTGGCCCCCGAAGTCGTTGACCTCCTTGAAGTGGTCGATGTCGATCACGGCCACCGACAGCGTTCGCGAGTGGCGCACCGATCGCGCGATCTCGCCGGCGAGGCGGTCGTGCAGCGTGCGGCGGTTGGCGAGGCCGGTGAGTGGATCGGTGGCGGCCTGGGCCGCCAGCTTCTCCCGGTCGTCGATGCTCGCGATCGCGGTCGCCAGCAGGTCTCCGAACTCCTGCAGCTGCTGCTCATCCGAGGCGGTCAGGCGCACCGGCTCGGCGGCGGTCACCGCGAGCGCCCCCCAGACTCGCACGCCGACCCTGACCGGCGAGACGATACTGGCGGTGTAGCCGAGCCGTCCGACCGGGCTGTCCGCCGCGTGGCCCTCAATCCGTACCGGCAGGCCGGAGTCGCGCGCGCGGGCGACATCGCTTCCCGGGGTGACTTCGATCACGGTCCCGGGCAGATACCGCCCGCCCTCGTGGTCCGCCCACGAGCCCATCACGGTGGCCTCGTCGCCGTCGAAGCGGATGATCCCCGCGGCGCCGGCGCTCAGCAGCGCGGCAACCTCCCTCGCGACCTGCTCGTAGATCCGCTCGGACTGACCGCCCTCGACGACCGCCGTGGCGATCCTGCGCAGCGCCCCCTGCTCGGCCGCGAGCAGCTCGGCGCGAAGCCGGAACGCCGCGAGCAACGTCTTGCCGGCGGCGATCGAACAGCCGATCGCCACGAACGCGAACGAGGACAGGATCAGCTTGGAGACGAAGCGCTGGCCGCTCGCGGCCGGGTCGTAGAGGAAGACCGTCGCCATCGTCGCGATCGCCGCCGCGAGGTACCAGAACACGACGCGGCGTGGGAAGAAGTAGCCCACGAACACCGCGATGAAGAAGAGGTACGTCGCCGCAAGCGAGTTTGCGCCGCCGGACGCCTCGACCACTGTGGCGATCACGCCGAGGCCGGCGATCGCAGAGAAGTGGATCAACAGCGCCGGCGCCCGGTCCCAGTCGATCAGCAGCAGCGACGCGACGCCCCACGCGAACGCCACACAGCAGAGCACGATCAGGGTTGTGTGGTCCTCCGGGAACCCGTCTCCGATGACGATCAGCGGGACCAGGGTGACCGCGCCGATCAGGTAAAAGGCCCCGCTGACCGCGCCCGCGAGCGCGCGCTCCTCCGGCGCCACGGCGATCCGTGCCGTAAAGCCCTGGAGCTCTCCTCCGGGCACGCTGCGTTTCCCTGCAGCGGACATCAGGTTTGTATCGACAAGGCATAAGTACGCCTTGACCGGTTCCCGAGAAATTCTCCGCTGGCTGCGCGTATCCGGGGCCGGACGGAGCCGGTCAGGGCTGCCGCAGGACCGGGTTGCGGGCGGCGCCCGCCTCGTCGAGCCTTCGCACCGGCGTCGTGTACGGCGCGTTGCGGGCGATCTCCGGATCCTCGCGCGCCTCCCGAAGGACGTCGGCGACGACCGCGGCGAAGTGATCGAGCGTCTCCTTCGTCTCGGTCTCGGTCGGCTCGATCAGCAGCGCCTCGTCGACGATCAGCGGGAAGTACACGGTCGGCGGATGGACGCCGTGGTCGAGCAGCCGCTTGGCGAGGTCGAGCGTCTTGATCTTCAGGTCGCGCTTCATCGGCGACCCGGACAGCACGAACTCGTGCATGCAGAGCCGCTGCTGGGCGGCGGGAAGGTAGTCGAGCACTCCTTCGGCGCGCAGCCGTGCGAGCAGGTAGTTGGCGTTCAGCACCGCGACCTCGGAGACCTCCTTGAGCCCCGGCGCCCCGAGCGAGCGGATGTACGCGTAAGAGCGCACGAACACCCCATAGTTGCCCTGGTAGCCGCGCAGCCGCCCGATCGACTTGGGGCGGTCGAAGTCGAGGTCGTAGTACGGCTCGGAACCGTTCCCCGGCGGCTGGCGCCTGACGACCTGCGGACGGGGAAGGTAGGGCTCGATCCGCTCGGAGACGGCGATCGGCCCGGCCCCCGGTCCGCCGCCGCCGTGCGGCTGCGTGAACGACTTGTGGAGGTTGAAGTGGACGATGTCGAACCCCATGTCTCCGGGCCGGCAGATACCCATGATCGCGTTTAGGTTCGCGCCGTCGTAATACAGCGTCGCGCCGACGCCGTGCACGATCCGCGCGATCTCCTCGATCCCGGTTTCGAACAGCCCGAGCGTCGAGGGGTTGGTGAGCATCAGACACGCGACATCCTCGTCGGCCTTCGAGCGCAGGTCGTCGAGGTCGACGTTGCCGTGCACGTCGGTCCCGACCTTCACGACCTCGTAGCCGGCCATCGTGACGGTCGCCGGATTGGTGCCGTGCGAGGTGTCGGGCGTCAGCACCTTCGTCCGCCGCTCGCCCCGGTCCTCGTGGAACGCCCGCGTCAGCAGCACCCCGGCGAGTTCCCCGTGCGATCCCGCGGACGGCTGCAGCGACACGTACGGCAGCCCGGAGATCTCCCCGAGCGCGTCCTGCAGGCGCCACATCAGCTCGAGTGCGCCCTGCGCGCGCGACGGGTCCTGCAGCGGATGCAGCTTCGCGTGTCCCGGCAACCCGGCGACGCGTTCGTGCAGCTTCGGGTTGTGCTTCATCGTGCACGAGCCGAGCGGGTAGAAGCCGGTGTCGAGGTCGAAGTTGCGCTTCGAGAGGCGGTTGTAGTGACGGACGATTTCCGGCTCGGCTACCTCCGGGAGGCGCGGCGGCTCGGAGCGCCGGAGCGACGGCGGAAGCAGCTCGTCGAGCGGGCGCTCGGGGACGTCGAGCGGCGGGGCGACGAACGCTCGACGGCCCGGTTTCGAGCGCTCGAAGATCGTCAGCTCGTCGTCCGCGGCCGCCGTGAACCAGCGCGGGGAGCGGGTGGCGCTCATCCGCGCGCTCCCGCCAGCTCGCCCCGCTCGGCGGCGACGGCGGTTGCGAGCGCGTCGGCGAGCCGGTCGATCTCCTCCTTGGTCCGGCGCTCGGTGAGCGCGACGAGCAGGCCGCCGGGCAGCTCGGGGTAGTCGCGGCCGAGCGGGTAGCCGGGATTGATCCCCTGCTCGCGGCACCTGGCGATCACCGCCTCGACGGGCGCGTCGAGCGTGACCGCGAACTCGCGGACGGCCGGTTGGTCGTGGACCGCCGTCACGCCGTCGAGCTCCTGCAGGCGCCGGCGGGCGTACGCGGTCCGCTGGACGATCAGCTCCACCAGCTCGCCGATCCCCTGACGGCCCAGCCACGACAGGTAGACGACCCCGGCGAGCGCGTTGAGCGCCTGGGCGGTGCAGATGTTCGAGGTCGCGCGTTCGCGCCGGATGTGCTGCTCGCGAGTCTGGAGCGTGAGCACGAAGCCGCGCCGGCCGTCCACGTCGCGGGTCTCCCCCGCGATCCGCCCCGGCACGCGGCGCAGCAGCGCGTCGGTCACAGCGAGGAATCCGAACGACGGCCCTCCGAAGTCGAGCCGGTTGCCGAGCGTCTGGCCCTCGCCGACGGCGATGTCGACGCCGCACCCGCCGGGGGATTTGAGCAGTGCCAACGGAAGCGGGTCGCACGCACAGATCACGAGCGCACCCGCCCGGTGGGCGGCCTCGACGATCGGCTCGAGACGCTCCACCGCGCCGAGGAAGTTCGGCTGCTGGACGATCACCGCGCTGACGTCATCGCCGATCTCGGGCAGGTCGGTGAGACCGCCCGACAACAGCGCCTCGTCTACCTCCATACCCCACCCGTGGGCGAGCGTGGCGAGCGTCTCGCGAGAGTGCGGATGGACGCCGCGGGACGCGAGGAACCGGCCCCGGCCGTTGGTCAGCTTGGCGATGTACCCGGCGGCCGCGACCGCGCTCGGCCCCTCGTACACGGACGCATTCGAGACGGGCAGTCCGGTCAGCTCGGAGATCGCGGTCTGGTACTCGAACATCGCCTGCAGTCCGCCCTGCGAGATCTCGGGCTGGTACGGCGTGTACGGCGTGAGGAACTCCGAGCGCAGGATGATCGAGTCGACGAGCGCGGGGATGTAGTGGTCGTACATGCCGGCGCCGAGGAACGAGATCTCGTCCTCGGCCGACACGTTGCGGGCGGCGAGCGCGCGGAGCTCGTCATAGACCTCCTGCTCGGAGCGGCCGTCGTCGAGCGCCAGCGGGCGCCCCAGACGCAGCTGCGCCGGGATCTCCTCGAACAGCGCCTCGATCGAATCGACGCCGATCGCGTCGAGCATCGCGGCGCGGTCGGCGTCGGTCGCTGAGGTGTAGCTGCTCACGCTGGCCTCCGCTCGCCCGCGGGCTTGCCGCCCGCTCGCCATCCGGGCTCGCCCGTAAGGGCGGCGCCCGCGTCATCCGGCTGGCTTGCCTTTATGTCGGCCGCGTGAGTCATCCGGCTGACAGCCCCGCCTCGTAGGTGGCCGCGTCCATCAGCGATTCGACCTCCGCGGGGTTCGACAGCCGCACCCGAACCAGCCATCCCTGGCCGTACGGATCGTCGTTGACGAGCTCCGGGGTGTCCGACAAGGCCTCGTTGACGGCGACCACCTCGCCGGACAGCGGCGCGATCACGTCGGACACCGCCTTGACCGACTCGACCTCCGCGTACGGTTCGTCCTTGGTCACCGCCGTCCCGGCAGCCGGAGCCTCGAAGAACACCATCTCGCCGAGCGCGTCCTGCGCGAACCAAGTGATCCCGAAGGTGGCCTCCTCGCCGTCGACCCGTGCCCAGTCGTGCTCGGCGTGGTACAGCAGCTCGGCGGGATAGCTCGGTTCGGCCATGGTCAGGACGCCTTTCGGTACAGGGGCTTGGGCTGGACAACTGCGGTGCGGGTCGTGCCGCGGACGTCGATCTCGATGCGAGTGCCCGGCTCGGCCGCCCGGGCGGGAACGTAGGCCATCCCGATCCCGCGCTCGAGGCACGGCGAGAACGTGCCGCTGGTCACCTCGCCGCCACCGATCACCGGGTTCCCGGCCCGCGCGATGCCTGGGCCGTCGATCGTGAACGCCACGAGCCGCTGCTCGGTTCCCTCGGCACGCGCTCGCGCGACCGCATCGGCGCCGATGAAGCCGGTCTGCTCCTTGCAGCACCAGCCGAGGCCTGCCTCGATCGGGTTGCGCTGCTCGTCCATGTCGTTGCCGTACAGGTGGAAGTTGACCTCGAGGCGCAGCGTGTCCCGCGCGCCGAGCCCGGCGCGCGCCGCGCCGGCGGCCACGACGGCATCCCATACCGCCGGGGCGTCGGCGGGGTCGAGCAGCAGCTCCACTCCGTCCTCGCCGGTGTAGCCGGTCCCGCACACGAGCGCCGCCGCACCCGCGACCTCGCGCTCGCAGCAGTGCATGCGCTCCGGCAGGGCGCCGTCGGCCGCCGCGCTCACCAGCTGTCGGGCGTGCGGCCCTTGCACCGCCAGCATCGCGAACCGGCCGGCCACGTCGAGCACGTCGACGTCAAACCCGTCAGCGCGCGCGGACAGCCACTCGAAGTCCTTGTCGTGGTTGGCCGCGTTGGTGACGGTCAGGAACTCGCAGTCGGCGAGCCGGTAGGTGAACAGGTCGTCGAGGATCCCTCCGTTCTCCCGGCACATCACGCTGTACTGCGCGCCGCCCTCGGGGATCCGCCGCACGTCGTTGGAGAGCAAGCGCTGCAGGAACTCGAGCGCCTGCGGGCCGCGCGTCTCGACCTGCCCCATGTGGGAGACGTCGAACACGCCTGCGCCGCTCCGGACCGCGACGTGCTCCTGCCTGATCCCCTCGTACTGAACCGGCATCTCCCATCCGGCGAACGGCACCAGCCGCGCACCCGCCGCCACGTGGCGGTCGTGAAGCGGGCTGCGGCGCAGGGTGGTCTCGGCGGCAGACGACACTTCCGCTCAGGCTATTACACGCCCGGCGGTTCAGAGGAGCCCTAGCGGCGACGCGTCGAGAGCCGGCGGCGCCCCGAGGGCCTGGCCCGCGTGGGGTGTGCGGCGGCCCGCCGCTGCGGGGCGATCTGGGTGGTGTCGTGGAAGATCGACGACACCACCGAGAACGACGGCTTCAGGCTCCCGGTCAGGCTCACGAGCCCCTTCTGGACCCACGGCGGGTTCGGCCACGGATCGCCGCCGCCCCAGCCCGGCCGCGCCGCGAAGTCCTGCAGCGCGAAGTAGATCGCGCCGGACAGCCACGACTTGGCGGCGAACACGCCGAGATGGTACGCGGCGGAGTTGGATTGGAATTCGTACGTCCCCCGCTCGTCGACCGGACCGTGCCGGTTGGCCTCGAACCCGAACTCGGTGACCATCAGCGCCTTGGTCGGATAGCAAGCACGGAGGCTGTCGAGGAATGGGCCGAGCGCGTCGCGGTCGTCCGTCGACCCGCCTCCGGCATCGAACCACCCGAAGTAGTCGTTGAAGCCGATCACGTCGAGCGGCGCGTATGCGCTCTGGCACGGGACGCCGGGCCACGACGAGACCGCCATCCCGACCGGGCGCGTCGGGTCGAGCTTGTGAACCAGGGACGCCGCCATCGTGATGTAGTGGGCCTCGTTGGTGGTGACCGGCGTCGACAGCTCGTTGGCGATGCTCCACAGCATCACCGATGGGTGGTTGCCGTTGTCGAGGATGTTCTGCCGGAGCGTCGACGCCGCTGCGCGCAGCACCGTCGTCGTCCCGAGGTAGTTATCGCCGGTCTCGGTGCCGGCGCTGTTGGGACTGTTCGAGAACTGGTACACGGGCACCTCGTCCCACACCAGGATCCCGTCGCGGTCTGCCATCTCGAGGAGCTCCGGGTTCAGCGGGTAATGCGAGCGGATCACCGTCGAGCCGAGCTTGCGGGTCCAGCCGATCAGCGCGGTCAGCTGGGCCGGCGAGAGCGCCGCGCCGGTCTGGACGTTCTGCTCGTGGATGAATACGCCGCGCAGGTCGAGCGGCCGCCCGTTGAGGTCGAGCCGCCCGCCGGGGCTGACGGTGATCGTCCGGATCCCGCTGTAGGTCGTGTAGCCGCCGAGCTGGTGACCCCGCGCGTCGGTCAGCGTGAGCGTCGCGCGATACAGGTATGGGTGGTCGGTAGACCACAGCCGCGGATGCGGCATCAGCGCGGTCGAGGTTGCGGTCCAGGTGCCGTGCGGCGCGATCGTCGCCGTCCCGAAGTCGAGCGGGACGTTGCCGTACCGCCCAGTCAGCTCGACCTGGCGGACCGTCCCGGTGACGTTGCGGACCGTCGCCTCCTCCTGAACGGTTGCGTCGCAGCTCGGACACGGCAGCACCGGGGTGACGAGCGCCTGCTGCAGGTCGGCAGCGTCGACCGCGCGCAGGTAGACCTCCCGCTGCAGCCCCCCGAAGTTCCACCACCCGCCGCTAGGCCCGGGCGGGAGATCGGTCGGCCCGCGACGGTCGTCGACACGCACGACGAGCCTGTTGACGCCGGCTCGCAAGCCGCTCAGATCGAACTCGAACGGCAGATACGACCCCGCGTGGGTGCCGATCAGCCGGCCGTTGAGCCACACCGAAGCCCGGTAGTTGACCGACTCGAAGCGCACGATCCAGTGCTGCTGGGGCTTCGGTGTGTTTGCCGGGAAGGCGCCCGCGGGCAGCGTGAAGTCCCGCCGGTACCACCCGACCGAGCCGGCCATGCTGGCACTCGAGAGGTCGCCTGCGTTGAACGAGTTCGGGACCGTCACCGGGAGCCAGCCGGCCGTCGGGGAGCCGCGCCACCACTGCTGCTCGAGTCCGGCGCCGGCCGGGTCCGCGCGGTACAGCCACTCCCCGCCCAGCAGGTAGCGCCCGTTCTGGCCGTCCCGGTACAGCGCGCCGGCGGTCGGAGGGGTCGCGACGTATGGGGTCGCGGTCGTCGCCGCGCGCGCGATCGCCGGCAGCGCGAGCGCGAGCACGACCGACGCGATCAGCACGCGGCGAGCGCTCACGCGCGCCTCCGATGGTGCGTCTTGGGCCGTGGCTTCTTGGGCTTCGGCTTGGGCTTCGGCTTGCGGATCGTGACGGTCTGCGTCACGCGACCGACGTTGCCGGCCCGGTCGGTGACGACGGCGGTGATCGTGTACGTGCCGGGGGCCGCGTAGGTGTGGAAGCTCCGGTGCCATCCGAGGTGCAGCTGCGTCGAGGTCGTGTCGCCCCAGTTGACGACCGCCGAGGCGACTCCGGACGCGTCGGTCCGCGGGTCATTGAGCGGCGGCGGGTCGGCGTAGGTGAGGAACGTGTTGATCGCGTGGCCCAGCAGCGTGTTTCCCTGCACCGTGAGCTGGCCGACCGGCGGGATCGTGTCGACGAACACGGTGGCGGTGCGCGTCTGCGCCGTCTGCCCCACCGGGTTGGTGGCGATCACGTAGAAGGTGTGCGGCCCATCCGGGAGCGCCGTCGGCACCACGACCGAGGTCGCAGTCGTCGTCGCGATCTGGGTGCCGTCGAGCGTGACCGTGTAGGTGACCGGTCCCCATGGCTCGCTCGACTTCGACCAGCTCAGCTGCGGGTGTGGAAGCCCCTGGTATCGCGGCGGCCCAACGGGTCCAAACGGGCTCGGGGGCTGATACAGCTGCGCCGCCACGAGCTGCGTCGCCCCCGGCAGCCCCTGGAGCCATGCCACGGCAGAGTCGCCCGCCACGTCGCCCGCGCCCGCGAGCCCGTTGTCCGCGTCGGTGGGGCCCTGGGCAGCTGAGGACAGCACGATCTCGGGACCGAGCGTGCCGCCCGCCGGCGCGTACCGCATCCGGATCTCGGGAAGGGCGGCCGATCCCGGGTTCTGCTGCCAGGTGATCAGGTTCGAGAACAGTCCGGCGGTCGCCGGAACGCCGTCGGGCGCCGAGGCCTCGCCGATGCTGTTGACCCCGGTGAACCCCCATACGGCCCCGTCGTCGCCGAGCGCAGCCGCGAACAGGCCGTTGGAGCTCGTGCGCGAGGAGGTGATCCAGCCGTGCCCGTACTCGCCCATCGTGATCTGGGGGTCGGTCGCCCCGTCCTGACTCGACGTCGACAGCCCGTCGACCGGCACCACACCGAGGAACAGCGACCCCCGCAGCCGGTTCATCACGACCCGCGACTGTTGCGAGCCGCCCGCCCCGCACGACAGCACCTCGTGAAAGGCGACGTCCGCGAACGACGAGTTGCCCTCCGTCCCGATCGCGGGGCTGTCGGATGACACCTCGGTGCAGCCCGCGAGCGGAAGGTCCGCGCGCGCGGTGGAGATGCTCACCGCGGTTCCCCATGTCTTCCGGGCGAAGATGTGCCCCGCCTCGCCCCAGGTGACGATCCCGACGCCGTCGCCGGACGCCGCGACCGCCGGCCGCCCCGCCCCGGTCCCCGCTCCGTCGGCGCCGGACACGCTCAGCGCGGTCGGCGCGACCGCCCACGCGGCGGTGTTGAAGTACGCGACCTTGACGTCGTTCCCGCCGCCTCCGTTGGCCGCCGTGAAGGCCAGGTACGCCTTACCCGAGTCGGCGATCGAGATCGCGGGACCGCTCGCGCCCGCAGCCAGCGCCGCGGGCCTCGTCAGCCCGCCCGTGCCGCTGGTTCGGTCGGCGACGTACAGGGTGCCGCCGCTGACGAATGCGACCAGCAGCAGGCCGCCGTTGCCGGCGGCGATCACCGGCTGCGAGGAGGCGCCGAGCCCCTGGTCGACCTGCACCGGCGGCCGGAACGCCCCGCCGGTCAGCGCCGAGACGAATACGTGCTGGACGCCGGCGACTTGCTTGAGGTAAACGAGACCGCCGGTCCCGTCGCGCGCGATCGACATCGCCAGCCCGGCGGGGCGGACGATGTCCGCGCTCGGACCGTCGATCACCCGGGGCGCAGCGGCGACCGGCTGCTGCGCCGCAGCCGAGCTCGCGCCCGCCGCGAGCAATGCGAGCGCGATCACCGGCGCGGGCAGCGCGCGCCTGAGCCTGAATTCCCTGTCGGCCGTGGGTCTGACGGAGCTAGAACAGATGAGCAGCGTTCGGGTTGCGGTGCGGCTCCCGGAAACCAGGATGCCACGCGCCCAGGACGCTCCCCGCACCACCACGGGTGGAAGCGGCGCGACCTAGTCCTTCAGGAACGACGGGATGTCGATCTCTTCGTCGCGAATCTCGAGCGACGAGCGGCGGACGTCGTCGATCGTCACGTCGCGGCTGCGGGCCTGGCGCTGGGTGCCGCGGCGGATCCCGCCATGGTCGAACCCGGTCGCGATCACCGTCACCCTCACGTCCTCGCCCATCCCGTCGTCGATCACGGCGCCGAAGATGATGTTCGACTCCTGATCGGCGGCGGCCTGGACGATCTCCGCGGCCTCGTTGACCTCGAACAGCCCGAGGTCGTGGCCGCCGGTGATGTTGAGCAGGATCCCGGTCGCGCCGTCGACGGACTCCTCGAGCAGCGGCGAGGAGATCGCGATCTTGGCCGCCTCGGCCGCGCGGTTCTCCCCGTTCGCGGCGCCGATCCCCATCAGCGCGGTGCCCGCGTCATGCATGATCGTGCGGACGTCCGCGAAGTCGAGGTTGATGAGCCCGGGAATCGTGATCAGGTCGGTGATGCCCTGGACGCCCTGGCGCAGGACGTTGTCGGCCTCCCGAAACGCGTCGAGCATCGAGGTGCGGCGCTCGACAATTGCCAGCAACTTCTCGTTCGGGATCACGATCAGCGTGTCGACGTTCTCGCGCAGGCGCTGGATGCCCTCCTCGGCCTGGCGCGCGCGCTGCGTTCCCTCGAACGAGAACGGCCGCGTCACGCACCCGACGGTCAGCGCGCCGATCTCGTTCTTGGCGATATCGGCGATCACGGGCGCGGCGCCGGTGCCGGTGCCACCGCCCTCGCCTGCGGTCACGAACACCATGTCGGCGCCTTTCAGCGCCTCCTTGATCTCGTCGCGCGACTCGGCCGCGGCGCCCTGCCCGATGTCCGGGTTGGCGCCCGCGCCGAGGCCCTTGGTCAACTGATGGCCGATGTTCAGCTTGACGTCCGCGTCGCACATCGCCAGCGCCTGCGCATCTGTGTTGGCCGCGATGAATTCGACGCCGCGGAGCCCGGCGTCGACCATCCGGTTGACGGCGTTGGTGCCGCCGCCGCCGACACCGACGACCTTGATGACTGCGAGATAGCTACCGCTTTCCATGTGGACCGTCCGAGCCTCGAGTTAGCGTTGAGGTTCTTTTCGTCTTCACGCTGTTTGCGCAGTTTTGCACGTTAGGTGCTGGGGATGCGCAGAGTCAACGGCGGGGGCCCATTCGCAACGTTCGTTGCAAATCCGGGATTTCTCAAGAAGTGCCTGAGAGTTGCCCTGCCAGTACCCTCAAGCTTCAGTTGAGGGTTATCAGCCGCCGCCGCTCGCACCGCTGCCTCCGGACGCCGAGCTCGTGGCGCCGGTCGAGCCGCCGGAGAGCGCCGCGGACCCCGCCCCGGCGGCGGGCCGAACCGGATCGCTGACGTCGATGTACGACGCGCCCGCCGAACCAGGGTCGGCGAGCACGGCGGCCGCGGCGAGCCACTTCGCACGTGCGCTCGACGCGTCCCCGAAGTACACGCTCGGCCCGCCTCGCAACTGAGCCGCGAGCCCGTGCCCGGACACGGTCGTGACCTGGCCGACCCGTGCGAGCAGCTCCGCCGGAGCGGCCGCCAGCAGCTTGACCGCCAGCAGCGCCTGACCCGTCAGCCGGGGACCGCCGGGGGGCACGGTGAGCGGCACCACCGGGAGCGACGCGGTTGCGGACATGTCGTGGATCAGCGTGCCGTCGCCGGCGACCGGGACGCTGCGCCCCGCGACCGAGACAACCGCCACCGGCGGTCGCTCGATCACGCGGATCCTCATCGCGTGGGGAAACTGCGTGGTGACGCGGAGGCCGGCGACGAGCGGGAACGGCGCGATCGCCGTCCGGAGCTGCCCCATGTCGACGTCGAGCGTCGTCATCCCGTGCGCGGCGCCGACCAGGGCGCCGCGGATCGCTCCGGCGTCGGGCCCGTTCACGCCGGTCACCTTGACGCGGGTCACCGCAACCAGCGAGGAGTCGCGCAGCCACAGCCATCCGCCCAGCAGCAGCGCACCGATCAGCAGCACGGCGAGCAGCACGCGCCGGACCCGGCGGCGGCCGAGCGCCGCGCGAACGCTCAGCCTGGGAAGGCCGGGGCGCCGAGCCACCACTCCGGTGGAAGCGCGCCGCGACCGGCGCCGCGCGAGCGCTCCGAGCGGCCCGCGCGCGAGCGGGCGACCGAAGCTCATCCGTCCTGCTCCCAGTCGCGAGGGATCTCTACCGGCCCGAGCGCCTGGACCTCGGCCTCGAGCTTGACGCCGAACCGCTCACGTACCCGGCGCCGGCCCTCGGCCATCAGCGCGACGACTTCGGCCGTCGACGCGCCGCCGTGGTTGACGATGAAGTTCGCGTGCTTGTCGGAGAAGCTCGCGCCGCCGATCCTGAGCCCCCGGCAACCGGCGGCCTCCAGTAGCTGGCCCGCCGTCCGGCCCTCCGCCCGCGGATCGTCCGGGTTCTTGAAGGTCGACCCGAACGTCTTGATGCCGGACGGCTGCGCCGCCTTGCGCATCGCGCGCATCTCGGCGAGCGTTGCCTTGACCTGGGCGCTATCGGCGCGCTCGAGCTGGAACGAGGCTCGCGCCACCACCTCTCCGGCTCGAAGGTTCGAGCGGCGGTACGAGAACCCGAGCTCGCCGGGCGCCCGCCGCCGGGTGCCGGAGCGGTCGACCACGTCGACCCACTCGAGCACTCGCGCCAGCTGCCCTCCGTATGCGTTCGCGTTCATTCGGACCGCGCCGCCGACGGTGCCGGGGATGTTGACGCCGAACTCGAGCCCCGCGAGGCCGGCCTGCGCGGCTTGCGCGGCGACAGCGGGCAGCCTCGCGCCGCCGCCGCACTGCATCCGGGTTGCGTCGATCTCGATCTTGCTCAGCTCCGTGTCCAGCTTCAGCACCAGCCCGCGGACTCCCGCGTCCGCCACCAGGAGGTTCGACCCGGACCCCACGACCCCTACTTGGAGCTGCTCGTCCGCCGCCCACCCGAGCAGCCGCTCGAGCTCGTCGAGCGATCCCGCGCGGGCGAAGCGCTCGGCGCGACCGCCGGTGCGGATCGTCGTCAGGCGCGCGAGCGGGTAGTCGCGCTCGACCCCGGGAGGCGGACTCGCCATTGGGAGTCAGGGTAGTTGGGGGGTCGGCCGGTCAGGACGCGACCAGCGAGCGCCCCAGCGCGTCGACGTCGCCGGCTCCCATCACCAGGCACACGTCCCGCTCGCGCAGCTCGGCGACCAGGAACCGGCGCGCCGCGTCGAATCCCGGCAGCCACGCCACCCGGCGGCCCTCGGCGGCGTCCGCCGCAGCGGCGGCGATCAGCCTTCCGTCAACGCCCGGGAAATCCTCGGCGCGCTCCCGCGCGGGATACACGTCGAGGACCACGACCACGTCGGCGGCCGCCAGCGCGGACCCGAACGCGGCCGCCAGCGCCTGCGTGCGCGAGTAGAGGTGTGGCTGGAACACGGCGATCAGCCTGCCCGGCTCGAGCGTCCTGGCCGCCGCGATCGCGGCCGCGACCTCGGTCGGGTGGTGCGCGTAGTCGTCGTATACGAGCGCCCCGCGCGCGGTGCCGCCCAGCAGCTCGAGCCGCCGGCGCGCGCCGGTGAAGTCCTCGAGCGCCGCGGCTGCCCGGTGTGGATCGGCACCCGTCAGCGCGGCGGCGGTCAGCGCTCCGGCCGCGTTGACGGCGTTGTGCACACCTGGCACGGCCAGCCGCACCTCGAGCTCGCGCCAGCGAAACGTCGATCCACCCGGGAACACCTCCACGTCGGCGGCGTCGTAGGCGGTCGCGCCCGGCGGGCACAACGCGATCAGCTCGGGGCGGTCCCACACCACGGCGCGTGCTCCGGCGCGCGACATGAACGACCGGAACGTCTCGTCGAGCTCGAGCCGCGAGCCGTACGTGGAATGGTGGTCGAGCTCCGCGTTCGTGAGCACCGCGACCTGGGGCCACAGCTCGAGCAGCGATCGATCCGACTCGTCGGCCTCGATCACGATCCACTCGCCGCGACCCCAACCGGCGTTGGAGCCGGTCGAGCGAAGCTCGCCTCCCAGAACGTAGCTGGGGTCGAGCCCAGCCCCGCGCAGCGCATGGACGACCATCCCGGCGGTGGTCGTCTTGCCGTGCGTGCCGGTCACGGCCAGGCACGACCGCAGCTGCGCGATCTGCGCCAGCAGCGCGGCGCGGTGCAGCTCGCGGCCGGCCGCCGCGAGGCGCTCCGGGTTGTCGGCCGGGACGGCGGTCGAATACACGACCTCCGCGCCGGCCGGGACGTTGGCCGCCCGGTGACCGATCACGGGCTCGATCCCGTGTTCGCGCAGTCGCGCGGTGTAGGACGACTCGGCCCGGTCGGAGCCGGTCACCTGCGCACCGAGCGCGCGAGCGATGATCGCCAGCCCGCTCATCCCGGCGCCGCCGATCCCGACGAAGTGAAGTCGCCTCGAGGACCAGTCGTCAGCTGCCATGACGCGCGAGGCTATCGGTGGCCAATCCACTTGCCTGCGACGCCGCGGCGTGACACACTAAACTCAGCATTGACGGGGGTAACCGTTTGGGGGCTTGGCTGGTCGCGGCGTGCGCCGCCGTCCTCGGGGTTGGGTTTGGCGTGACCGCGGTGTCCGCGGGACATGCGCTGCAGCCGCGCGTTCTGAATAGGTGCGCGAGTCCGGATGTGTCCTCCCCCCGCGACCCGGCGAATCCGCTGGCGCTGCCGATCCCGCCGCGGAACGGTGACCCGCTCCAGGGCGCGCACTTCTTCGTCGACGGCCCGCGGCACGGGCAGGCGGCGGGAGCGATCGCGACGCTGCTGGGCATCAACCCGCTGAACCTCTCAGAGAGCGACAGCTGGGCGGTCTTCAAGGCGAGCCATCTCGCCGCGATCAATCGCGACCCGAAGGCACGGCAGCTGACCAAGATCGCCGACCAGGAGGAGACCCAGAACATCAGCCTGTATGCGATGGGAGGCGGTCCGGGCGCGATTGCAGCCCAGACCACCAAGCTTCTTTGCAACAACATGAACGCGGACCCGACGCCGGCGACCGTCCCGGTCGTCACCACCTACTTGATCTATCCGAACGGGCGGCCCTGCACATCGGTTGCGGCGATCCGGGGCTGGCAGGGGACGTTCAAGCGCGACGTCGACGAGATGGCCTCCGCGATCGGCCGCAAGCGCGCCGTGATCGGCGAGGACATCGACTCGATTGGCGCGAGCGCCTGCCTGCGCGGCAGCGCCTTGACGATGTGGCTGGCGGACCTGAACTACGAGTCGAGCAAGTTCGGGGCGCTTCCGCATGCCGTGACCTACGCCGAGGCCGGCTACTCCGACGGCAACCCGGCGGGATCGACCGCGACGCGGCTGTAGAAGGCGGGCATCAACAAGGTGCGGGGCTTCTACACCAACGGCACCCACTCTGCCTGGTCGAGCGATGAGATCCGTTGGGCTCAGAACGTCTCCGACTACATCTACCAGCTCTCGAAGGGCCGCTATCGCGCGCACTTCATCGTGAACACGGCTCAGAACGGCCAGGGGCCCAAGCTCAACCCGAATCCGGTGAAGCAGGGCATCGAGAACCTCTGCAACCCGCCGGGACGGGGTCTCGGGCGCGTGCCGACCGGTCAGGTCTCCCCGACCTTCGACGGCCGGACATTCAAGTATCTCGACGGCTTTCTGTGGACCGGCGTCCCCGGTCGCAGCCACAGCTCGAGCTGCCCGATCGGACCGTGGCAGCCGGGAGGCGTTCTCGACCCGCGGTTCGCCGACGGAGCTGGCGCAGAACGCCAATCAGAAACTCGGCGCGGGGTACCCGAGCCGGCCTTACTAGCGGCTGGCCGGCACGGTCAGCGGCGCGGCCCGGCGGCCGCCAGCAGCTCACCCGCAACCTGGGCCGCGGCGTCGGGTCGCGCCAGCGCCGCGGAGGCGCGCGCCATCGCGGCGAGCCGCGCCGTGTCGGCCAGCAGCGCGCCGACCTCGTGGGCGAGGCGAGCACCGGTCAGCTCGGCGTCCGGGATCACGATCGCGGCACCGGCCTCCTCCATGTACCGCGCGTTGAACGCCTGGTGGTCTGCGGTCGCGTAGGGGTAGGGGATCAGCACCGCCGGTCGGCCGTGCGCGGCAACCTCGAAGATCGACCCGCCCGCACGGGCGACCACCAGGTCGCTTGCCAGCAGTGCGTCGCCGAACCGCGTGATGTAGCCGCGCAGGTCATAGTGGGGGCCGGGGGCGGTGAGCTTCGGGAGGTCGCGGTCGCCGGCGGCGTGAAGCACCCGGAAGCGGGCACCGGCGAATGCCTCGACCGCCGCCTGGTTGATCGACCGCGCGCCCTGGGAGCCGCCGAACACCAGCACGCATGTCTCGGCCGCATCGATCCCGAACCGCTCGCGCGCCGACTGGCGGTCTGTCGCCGGGGCGGGCACCGGCCGGCCGACGACGCGGTACCGGGGCTCCCCGCGGCCCTCGATCGGGAACGCCAAGCACACCCGCCGGGCGAACGGGGCGAGCATCCGATTCGTGAGCCCGAGGTGGCTGTCGGCCTCCATCAGCACCAGCGGGATCCGTCGCGTCGCTGCGGCCAGGCCGATCGGCCCGGCCACGTAGCCCCCCGCACCGAGCACCGCGTGGGGTTCGAGCTCGCCCAGCAGCCGCCGCGCCCGCCCGACGGCGGCAGCGTCGACGAACGCAGCCCGCGCCGCCCGTCCCGGCCGGCGGCGCGGCAGCGGCGCGACGCGGAGCGTCAGCAGCTCGTATCCGGCCTTCGGCACCAGTTCGCGCTCGGCGCGCTCTCCGCCGACGAATACGACTTCGGCGCCGTCAGCCCGCAGCGCGTCGGCGACCGCCAGCGCGGGCACGACGTGCCCGGCGGTCCCGCCGGCGCCGATCACGATCCTCGGGGCGCTCACCGCCCGGGCCCTGCACCAGCCGCAACCGGCCCGCCCCCGGGCGCGCGATGTTGAGCAGCAGCCCGACCGCGGCGAGCATGACTGACATATTTGTGGGCGCGTAGGAGATGAACGGCAGCGGCACCCCGGTGAGCGGCGCGAGGCCGAGTACGACGAAGATGTTGAGCAGTCCCTGGCACAGGATCAGCGCGGTCAGCCCGGTCGCGAGCAGCTTCGCATACCGCCCGGCGGCCCGCCGCGCGGTTCTCATGCCCGCGTAGGCGATCATCCCGTAGAGGAACACGACGCCGAACACCCCCAGCAATCCGAGCTCCTCCCCGATCACCGCGAGGATGAAGTCGGTCTGTGCCTCCGGGAGGTAGAACGTCTTCTGGACCGAGCGGCCGAGGCCGACGCCGAAGATCCCCCCCGAGCCGAGCGCGATCTGGCCCTGACACGACTGGTAGCCAGCGCCGGACTTGGCCTCGACCGAGCAGGGGTGCAGGAACGAGGTGAGCCGCGCGCGCTGGTAGGGCTGGGCGATCGCCAGCAGCACCACCAAGCCGACCGCGATCCCGGCGAGCATCGCCAGGTGGCGCTTGTGCATTCCCGCGGCGATCAGCAGGGTCCCGATCGTGAACGCGACCACCAGCGTCGTCCCGAGGTCTGGCTCGACGACGATCAGCAGGCAGGCGGGCGCGGCGATCACGGCGATCGGCGCGACCGCCTCCTTGAAGCCGCGCATCCGCTTCGGGTGCTCGGCGAGATACCGCGCCACGTACAGCACCAGCGCCAGCTTCATCAGCTCGGACGGCTGGAACTGGATCGGGCCGGCCGCGAACCACCGGCGGGCGCCGTTGACCTGGACCCCGAACCCCGGGACCAGCACGAGCAGCAGCAGCGCGAACGAGACCAGAAACAGCAGCGACACCAGCCGCCGCTGCAGGAGCGTCACCCCGCGGCGCGACAGCACGTGCATCCCGGCGAGCCCGATCGCCCCGAAGATCAGGTACCTGACGAACTGGCCGGTGCCCGTCCCGCTGCGCCCGCTGAGTACGCCCAGCGGCGACGAGGCGCTGTAGACCATCACCGCGCCGAACGCGAGCAGGCACAGCGTCGCCGTCAGGAGCATCCGATGCTCGAGCGGCGGGGCTGCCCGCTTGGCCGACGTCGAGCGCTGGCGACCGCCCGCGGGCGCGGCCGCGGCGGCGGTCGCCGGACTCATTCGAAGCCCTCCACGAGCGTGCGAAAGTGTTCGCCGCGCGCCTCGAAGTCTCGGTACTGGTCGTAGCTCGCGCAGGCCGGCGAGAGCAGCACGACGTCGCCGGCGGTGGCCGCGGCGTGCGCTTCGGCGACGCCGCGCTCGAGATCGCCCGCGAGGCGCAGCTCGACGCCGGTCGGATCGAGCGCCGCGGCCAGCTCGCCGGCCGCCTCGCCGATCAGGTACACGGCGGCGCAGCGCTCCCGCACGAGCGGGGCGAGCGCCGAGAAGTCCTGCCGCTTGCCGCGGCCGCCGGCGATCAGCCGAATCCGGCCGGGAAACGACCGCAGCGCGACGATCGTGCTGGCGACGTTCGTGGCCTTCGAGTCGTTGACCCACGACACGCCGCCGAGCTCGGCGATCCGCTCGAGCCGGTGTGGCACGCCGGAGAAGGTCCGCAGGCCCCGGGCCACCGCGTCGGGGTCGATTCCGCGCGCTAGGCACGTCGCCGCGGCTGCCATCCCGTTCTCGCGGTTGTGCTCGCCGGGCAGCCCGATCTGGTCGGCCAGCTCGCGCTCGGGCCCCGCGCCGTAGCGGACGACCCGCGCCCTGGTCGGAGGCAAGGCGCCGTCGGCCGGCACGACCGCGATGTCGTCGGCGGACTGGTTGGCGAAGATCCGCAGCTTCGCGGCGACGTAGTCCTCAAGGCTCGCGTGGCGGTCGAGGTGGTCGGGAGAGACATTGAGAAGCACCCCCGCTTCCGGGGCAAAGCGCTCGGTGTCCTCGAGCTGGAAGGAAGAGGCCTCGCACACCACCGTCGTCGCAGGATCAAGGCGGCCGACGAGCGTCGAGGCCGCGGTGCCGACGTTGCCGGCGACCGCCACCGGGAGCCCGGCCTCACGGTGGATGTGGCCGATCCACTCGGTGGTGGTGGTCTTGCCGTTGGTGCCGGTCACCGCCACGAACTCGCTGGTGAGCAGGCGCCACGCGATCTCGAGCTCTCCGAGCACCGGTACGCCACGCTCGCGCGCGGCCACCACGAGCGGGGCCGACTGGGGTACGCCGGGACTCTTGATGAGCGTCCCAGCGCGGGCGGCAAGGGCGACGCCTGACGCATCCAGCTGTATTTCAACGCCGGCGTCTAAAAGCCTCCGCGCCGCTTGGGCGAGCCGCGGATCGCTGCCCGCGCCCGCATCGCAGCCGATCACCTCCTCCCCGCGGGCGCGAAGTGCGAGCGCCACGGCCTCGCCCGAGCGGGCGAGGCCGAGCACCACATACGGGCCGCCCGGAAGCGACGGCCGGGGCTTAGGCATGGAGGCGGCGCTCGAAGCGGGTGCTAGCCACGGATCGACAGCTGATACACGGTGAACCCGACGGCGCAGAAAGCCGCGGCGACGATCCAGAAGCGCAGGATGATCTTCGTCTCCGACCACCCCCGCAGCTCGAAGTGGTGGTGGATCGGCGCCATCAGGAACACGCGCTTGCGAAACGTCTGGAACGAGATCACCTGGATCACGACCGACAGCGCCTCGAGCACGAAGATCCCGCCGAGCAGGAGCAGCAGCAGCGTTGTGTTGGTCATCACCGCGAGCCCCGCGACAGCGCCGCCGAGCCCGAGCGAACCTGTGTCCCCCATGAAGATGCTGGCCGGGAAGCTGTTGAACCACAGGAACCCGATGCACGCACCGACGAGGCACGACGCGAGCAGCGTCAGATCGTGCTGGCCGGTGGTGATGAACGTGATCCCGATGTACGCGAGCAGCGTGATCGCGACGCACCCGGCCGCGAGCCCGTCGAGACCGTCGGTGAGGTTGACCCCGCTGGTGGTGCCGGCCACAACCAGGTAGATCAGCACCGGGTAGAGTGGCCCGAGGTCGATCGAGCCGTCGATGAACCTGATCCGGACCGTCGTCGAGACGTGCGCCTTGTGGGTCGCGATCCACCACAACCCGATCGAGATCAGGACCGTGACGATCAGCTTCGTTCGCGCCCGCAGGCCGAGCGAGCGCCGCTTGGCGATCTTCGTGTAGTCGTCGGCGAACCCCAGCAGCGCGCACGCGATCGTCGCCAGGAACACGCCGATCGACTGCCACTCGAAGCTGGACAGGATCAGGAACGGGACCGCGAACGCGACCATGATCACGATCCCCCCGAGCGTCGGCGTACCCGCCTTGGTCTTATGGCCCTGCGGTCCTTCCTCCCGGATGTTCTGGCCGAATTCCCTGCGCCGCACGAACTCGATGAACTTGGGGCTCAGGAACAGGCACATCAGCAGCGACGCGGTGCCCGCGATCAGGATCCGCCCGGAAACTGATCCCATCAGCTGCGGTCCTCGGGCTCGAGCGCGCGGCACACCAGCTCGAGGCCCACGCCGCGCGAGCCCTTGACGAGCACCACGTCCCCGGGGCGAAGCCGGTCGGCAACCAGCTCGGCGGCGGCGCCGGCGTCCCGGAGCACCAGCGTCTCCCCGTGGAACCGCCGCGTCATCTGCTCTGCCCTCGGACCGACGGTCACCAGCAGGTCGACGCCGCGCTCGGCGGCATACTCGCCGACCTGCTCGTGGAGCTCGAGCTCCGTCTCCCCCAGCTCCAGCATGTCGCCGAGCACCGCCACGCGCCTCGACCGGCGGTCGCGCCGGGCGGCAGCGGCCAGCTCATCGAGGGCGGCGCGCATCGACATCGGGTTGGCGTTGTAGCAGTCGTCGATCAACATCACGTCGCCGGCCAGCGTCGTCAGCTGGCCGCGGCCCGGCGACAGCGCGAGCTCGACCCGCCCCGACGGCGTCACGCCGACCGCCCGCGCCGCCCCCACGGCAGCGAGCAGATCGCGCCGCAGATGGGCCTGCTCGAAATTCACGCGCAGCTCGATCCGCTCGCCACGCGCGTCGATCTCGACGCGGCCGGCGTCGCCGCCGAGCAGCCGGATGTCGCCGTCCTCCCCGAACGTAACGGTGTCCAGATCGCTGCGGAGGTGGCGCTCCAGCAGCGGCTCACCGGCGGGCACAACCGCCGTCGCTCCAGGCGCGAGTGCCTCGATCAGCTCCGCCTTGGCGGCGGCGATCGCCTCGACGCTCTCGAGCAGCTCGAGATGCACCGGGCCGACGCTCACAATCAGCCCGACGTCCGGCTCGGCCACACTCGCCAGCTCCGCGATCTGGCCCGTCCCGCGCATCGCCATCTCGAGCACGAGCACCTCGGTGCCGGCGGGCGCGGCGAGGATCTCGAGCGGCACCCCGATCTCCGTGTTGAAGTTCGCGCGCGAGGCGACGGTCCGGCGATGCGGCGCCAGCAGCGCGAGCAGCAGGTCCTTGGTCGAGGTCTTGCCGGTCGAGCCGGTGACGCCGATCACCTGCGCGCCGAGCTCCCGCCGCCACGCCGTCGCGAGCCGCTGGAGCGCGACCAGCGGCTGATCGGCGGACAGCACCGCGGCGCGGCCGAGCGCGGCCGCCGCGCCGGCGTGCTCGGGGGCCGCCAGCACCCCCCACGCCCCGGCGTCGAGTGCCGCGGTGGCGAATCGCCCACCGTCCTCGCGCTGTCCCGGCAGGCCCACGAACAGGGCCCCTGGCCCGGCATCGCGCGAGTCGATGATCGCGCGCTCGGGCCCGGAGCCGTTTGGCGATGAGGACAGCAGGCGCGCACCGGCCGCCGCCGCGATCCGCTCGGGGCTCCAGCGCCTCATGCGGAGAGGGCCGCGCTCCGCAGGGCCTCGCGCGCGACGGTCGCGTCGTCGAACGGCACCTTGCGGCCGCCGGCGAACTCCTGTCCCTGCTCGTGCCCCTTGCCCGCGATCACGACCACGTCGCCGCCGCCGGCGCCCGCGATCGCGATCCCGATCGCCTCGCGGCGATCGACCTGGTGCTCGACGTCGGGGCCCGCGCCCTCGAGGATCTGCTCGATGATCGCCTCGGGGGGCTCGGAGCGCGGATTGTCGGAGGTGACGATCACCCGGTCCGCCAGCCGGGTCGCGATCTCGCCCATCAGCGGCCGCTTGCCCCGGTCGCGGTCGCCCCCGGCGCCGAACACCACATGCACGCGGCCGGTCGTCAGCGCGCGCGCCGCTCGCAGCACGTTTTCGAGCGAGTCGGGGGTATGCGCGTAGTCGACGAGCACGGCGAAGTCCTGGCCCTCGTCGATCGTCTCGAACCGCCCAGGCACCTGCCCGGCGGTCCCGATCGCGCGTGACGCGGTCTCCGGATCGACCCCGAGCGAGCGTGCGGCGGCGAACGCCCCGAGCACGTTGTAGACGTTGAACCGCCCGCGCAGCGGCGAGCGCAGCTCGGTCGGCCCGTCCGGGCCCTCGACGATGAACCTGGATCCATCGAGTCCTGTCGACACCGCGGCGGCCCGGTAGGTGGCGTCGGCGTCGAGCGCGAACGTCATCGGGTGCTCCAGCTCGGCCGCGAGGCGAGCGCCGTAGCCGTCGTCCACGTTGATCACCGCGTGGTGCGGGCCGCCGTCGGTGAACAGCCGGCGCTTGGCGCTGAAGTAGTCCTCCATCGTCGGGTGGAAGTCGAGGTGGTCCTGGGTCAAATTCGTGAAGATCGTCGCGGCGAAGTGGATCGCGTCGGCGCGGTGGAGCTCCAGCGCGTGCGAGGACACCTCCATCACGGCGGCCTGATCGCCGGCGGCGAGCATCTCCGCGAACGTGCGCTGGAGGTCGATCGCCTCGGGGGTGGTCCGCTCGACGGCGTGCTCGACGCCGCCGATCACGCTCTTGACCGTGCCGAGCAGCCCGGTCGGGCGCCCCGCCGCCTCGAGCAGCGCCCGGATCAGAAACGCGGTCGTGGTCTTGCCGTTGGTGCCCGTCACCCCGGCCACTTGGAGCCGGGCGGTCGGGTCCCCGAAGAAGCGCGCGGCCGCGGGAGCCATCGCCGCGCGCACGTCGCCGACCTCGAGCTCGGGCACGCCGAGCCCGAGCGGCCGCTGCACCACCAGCGCGACCGCGCCCCGCGCGACCGCGTCGGGAGCGAAGTCGTGACCGTCACGCGTGAACCCGGGGACGCAGAAGAACAGCGTGTCCGGGGTCACGGCCCGGTTGTCGTAGGCGAGGCCCGAAACCTCGATGTCCCGCGCGCCCGGCGACGCGCCGGGCATCAGCTCTCCGAGCCGCATCGCGGCCCGAGTGTAGAGATGGGATCAGGCAGAAACTCCGGCGAAGCCGCGTCCGCGGGCGTCGAGCTCGCGCTTGGAGAGCACCCGGTCGACGAGCCCGTAGGCGACCGCCTCCTCGCCCGTGAAGTACCGGTCGCGCTCCATGTCGGCGTGCACGCGCTCGACCGACTGCCCGGTGTGCTGGGCGTATAGCTCATCGATGCGGGCACGCAGCCGGAGGATTTCTGTGGCGTGTATCTCCACGTCGCTCGACTGACCCTCGAACCCGCCCGACGGCTGGTGTATCAGGATCCTCGAGTTGGGCAGCGCCATCCGCTTGCCGGGTGTGCCGCCCGCCAGCAACAGCGAGCCCATCGACATCGCGATCCCGTAGCAGATCGTCTGCACGTCGGGCCGGATGAACTGCATCGCGTCGTAGATCGCGAGCCCCGCGTAGATCGAGCCTCCCGGCGAGTTGATGTACAGGTGGATGTCCTTGTCGGGGTCGTCGGACTCGAGGTGGACCAGCTGCGCGACGATCAGGTTCGCGGCGTCCTCGTCCACCTGGCCGCCGAGGAACACGACGCGATCGTTGAGCAGTCGCGAGTAGATGTCGAACGAGCGCTCGCCGCGTGCGGTCTGCTCGACGACCATCGGTACGAGGGGCATTGCGTCCTCCAGTGCTGGTGATAAAGTGCAACTGTTGAGTTGCACCAATGTACCAGACGCGCAACCGCTGAGTTGCGCGTGACGGAGTTACGGGAGATAACTCGGTCTATATCCGAGAAATCGCCCACAATCCCAGCGAGGAGGCCCAGATGACCGACCAGATCGAACGCGAGCTCGTCCTGCCGGTCCCTCCCCAGCAAGTGTGGGACGTGATCGCCGCGCCTGGCTGGTTGGCCGGCCAGGTCGAGCTGGATCTCGAGCCCGGCGGTGACGCGCGGTTTGTCGACGGAGACGAAGAGCGCACCGGGTGGGTCGAGGAGGCCGTCCCCGGCGAGCGGCTCGCATTCTGGTGGTCGGCCGACGGCGAGCCCGCCTCGCGCGTCGAGCTCACGCTCGAGCCCGAGCCGGGCGGCTACACGCGCCTCCGCGTCGTCGAGGCCCGACCGCTCGAGGTGCTGGACGTCACGGGCATCCCGCTCCCCGGCGGGGGGGCGCAGCGCGGCCCGGCGATGCTCGCCCTGGCATGACCTCGGACGTCTTCGGCGCGCTCGCCGATCCGACGCGCCGCCAGCTGCTGACCACGATCGCAGCGCATCCCGCGACGGCAACCGAGCTCGCGGGCGGGCTACCGATCTCACGCCAGGCGGTCGTCAAGCACCTCGGCGCGCTGACGGACGCGGGGCTGCTCGAGCGGGAGCGCGCTGGCCGCGAGGTCCGCTACCGCGTTACCCCCGCGCCGCTCTCGGACGCCGTCTCGTGGATGGCGCACGTCGGAGCCCGCTGGGACGACCGGCTCGCGGCGCTCGAACGGGCGTTCAGCGGCTGAGCGAGCCCGCCCAGCTCTCGGAGTCGAGTACCTCCGCCTGGCGCGGGAACACCTTCTCGAGCAGCACCCGGTGCACCTCCGGATCACCGTCGGCGCAGCAGTCGGACAGCACCAGGAGCCGGAAGTCGCGGTCGGCCGCCTCGCGAAGCGTCGAGAGCACCACGCCGCTGGTGGCGATGCCGGTCAGCACCAACGTGTCGATCTCCTTCGCCCGCAGCACCACCTCGAGGTCGCTGCCGGTGAACGCGCTCACCCGCCGCTTGGTGACCTCCACCTCTCCGGGCTCGGGCGCGACCGCCGGGTGCACTCCGGCCTTGTCACCGAGGAAGCCGCCGACGGCGATCTGCGAGAACGACCGGTTCCTGGAGCTGACCTCGGGAAATCCGGGCCGGAAGTCGACCTTGACGTAGATCACGTCGACGCCGCCCGCGCGCGCGGAGGCGATCGTGCGAGCCACGCGGTCGAGCAGCGGCGCGTCGCCGAGGCGCTCCACGATCCCCTCCTGGACGTCCATCACGAGCAGCGCGGTGTTCTGGTTATCGGGCATCGGTTGTGGCGAGCTCCAGTTTCGGTGGTGTGGTCGTTTCAGCGGCGTGGTGGTACTGGCCGCCGCGCAGCAGCGACGCACCTGCCGCGAGCAGGCACGCGACGATCGCGAACGAGAACGCCTCGCGCAGCCCGTTCTGGAACGGGCCGGAGATCAACGCGGGGAAGAAGGAGCGTCCGGTCACGATCGCCTGGGCGTGCGGGTGCAGGGTTGCGAGCGTGTGCGCGCCCACCATGTGCGCGATCGGGTTCGAGCCGAGGAACGCGGCGAACAGGATCGAGACGGGCGGCAGGTGGGCGGCGTGCTGGGCCGCGGCGGCGCTGACGCCGTGCGACTCGAGCCCCGACGTCACCGCGTGCGGGAGCGAACTCGCGAGCCCGATCACCATCAGCGTGAAGAAGATCCCGATCGACGCCACCTGGGCCGAGTTCTGGAACGTCTGGTTCATCCCGTTGCCGGCGCCGCGGTCGCCCGGGGGCAGGCTGTTCATCACCCCGGCACGGTTCGGCGAGGCGAACAGGCCCATCGAGATGCCGTTCAGCGCCAGGATCGCGGCGAACACGGGATAGGAAAAGTCGATCGGCAGCATCAGCAGCAGCCCGAAGCTGAGCGCGGCAAGGAGCATCCCGCCGGTGGCGAACGGACGCGCGCCGTAGCGGTCGGACAGATACCCGGATACCGGCCCGGCGATTAGCAGGCCGATAGTCAGCGGCAGCATGTAGATCCCCGCCCACAGTGGCGTGTCCTCGTAGTTGAATCCGTGCAGCGGCAACCAGATCCCCTGCAACCAGATGATGAGGATGAACATCAGGCCGCCGCGAGCGACCGCGGCTAAGAAGGTCGCCAGGGTCCCGAAGGCGAACGCGCGGATCTTGAACAGCGGCAGCCGGAACATCGGGTCGGCCACGCGGCGCTCGATCGCGGCGAAGGCGATCAGGAACGTGACCCCAACGCCCACCAGCACCATCACCCGCGGGCTGCTCCAACCGGTCGCGTGGCCGCCGTAGGGCCGGATCCCGTACGTGACCGCGACCAACAGGCAGACCAGCCCGAGCGCAAACGTGACGTTTCCCCACCAGTCGATCCTGGCCTTCTTGGGGGTTGAGAGCTCGTGCAGCTTCAGGTACGCCCAGACCGTCCCGAACAACCCGACCGGGACCGAGATCAGGAACACCAGGCGCCAGCTGATCGGAGCCAGCAGCCCCCCGAGCACCAGCCCGACGAACATCCCGCTGACGCCGACGATGTTGTTGATCCCGAGCGCCATCCCCCGCTGGTTGCGGGGAAACGCGTCGGTGAGGATCGCCGCGGAGTTCGCCATCAGGCACGCCCCGCCGATCCCCTGGACGATCCGGAAGATGATCAGGTAGTCCGCGCCGGCACGGCCCGTCATCCAGTCGACGGCCAGGATCAGCGACGCCACCGTGTAGATCACGAACCCGAGGTTGTAGATCCGCACCCGCCCGTAGATGTCGCCGAGCCGCCCGAGGCTGACGATCAGCACGGAGCCGACGATCATGTAGCCGAGGATCATCCACAGCAGGTAGAAGCTGTTGGCGGGCACGAGTGGATCGAGGTGGATGCCCCTGAAGATCGCGGGCATCGCGATGATCGTGATCGACACGTCGAGCGTGGCGAGCAGGATCGCGAGGGTCGTGTTCGACAGCGCGATCCACTTGTAGCGGTCGTCGCGCCCCGATCCGGCGCGAGTAGTGGCTGCGCCTGACCTCGCGGTGAGCACCATTCTCCGCGAATTCTACAGGCAAACTGCACAGTTTGCCTGTAGATCGGGCTATAGTTCGCTCATGCCGACGATCACCGACCCGGCGTTGATCGCCGCCGAGCTGCGGGACGTGCTCGGCCGGCTGATCCGGCGGCTGCGGGCCGAGCACAGCTTTCCGATGGCGCAGGGCACGGTGCTCGGCCGGCTCGACCGCGAGGGCGCGCAGAGCGTCTCGGACCTCGCGCAATCCGAGCGCGTGCGACCCCAGTCGATGGCCCAGACGGTCGGCGACCTCGAGGCAGACGGCCTTGTCGCGCGGCGCCCAGATCCGAACGACCGCCGGCGCGCGCTCGTCGAGCTGACCGAGGCCGGGCGCGTGGCCCTGGAGGCGGATCGCCGCCGGCGCGAGGGGTGGCTGGCCGACGCGATCGTCACCCAGATGTCCGCCGACGAGCAGGCGCTGCTCGAGCGCTGCATCGGCCTGCTCGGCCGCCTCGCGGACAGCTGAGGTCCCGCCTGAGCGATTTCGGCGGCCGCCCGCTCGCGTAGGGCTGGCCCCGCGCCGCTAGCGGATCGGGATCCCCAGGTATGGGGCCGCCCAGCCGACGATCTTCTGGAACGCCGGGGCCGCGACAGCGCCGCCGTAGATCGCGCCCTGGGGCCGGTCGACCATCACGGCCACGAGCAGGCGGGGGTGGCTGGCGGGGAGGAAGCCGATGAACGACGCGGCGTATGCGGTGCTGGAGTACTGGCCGTTGACGACCTCGTTGGCGGTTCCGGTCTTGCCCGCCAGATCCCATCCGGGGATCGCCGCCCCGGATGCCGTGCCGCCGTCCGCGAACACGCCTCGCAGCATGCCGCGGAGCTCGGAGGCCGCAGTCGCCGAGATGATCCGGTGTCCCCGGGGCACGGGGACACGCTTGCCGCCGATCGACTGCACGATCGTCGGCGGGCGAAGGATGCCGCCGTTGGCGATCGCGGAGTAGGCGGTCGCCATCTGGATCGGGGTCACCGACTCGCCTTGGCCCATCGGCAGGTTGCCCATCGACGATCCCGAGTACTGCTGCCAGTGCAACACGATCCCCTGCGCCTCGCCCGGGAGATCGACGCCGGTCGGCGCGCCGAACCCGAACCGGTGGACCCAGTAGTCGAACCGCTGGGGTCCGAGCTTCATGCCGATCTCGTCCGCCCCGATGTTGCTCGACACCCTCAGGATGTCGGCGACCGACAGCGTCTCATCCCCGTGGTCCTCGGCGTCGTGGATCTGCCGATCGGCCACCTGCAGCACCGACGGAATGCCGAACTGCGTGCTCGGGGTGACGACGCCGTCCTGGATGGCGCCCGCCACGGTCACCGCCTTGAACGTCGAGCCCGGCTCGTAGTCGAACCCCACAGCCCGGTCCTCGTTCGCGTAGGACGGCGCCGAGCTCGGATCGTTGGCGTTGATCCGCGGCCAGTTGGCGAGCGCCAGGATCTGGCCGGAGCTCGGGTCCATCGCGATCGCGGTCGCGCCGCGCGGCGAGTACTGCGCACCCACGCCGGCGAGCACCTGTTCGACCTCGTCTTGCAGCGCCGCGTCGATCGTCAGCCGGATCGTGTTGCCGGGCCTGGTCAGCCGCACGTCGTCGACCGAGATCGGCTGGCCGATCGCGTCGCTGACGATCTTGCGCACCCCATCCTCGCCGCGCAGCGCCATGTTGTACTTGTACTCGAGGCCGCTCAGCCCCCGGTCGCCCCATCCGACGCTGCCGAGCACCTGGGAGGCCGCCCATATCCGCGGATAGTCGCGCCGCGTCTCCGGGATCAGCGTCAGCCCGGCGAGGTGGAGCCGGTCGATCGCGTCCGCCTGAGAGCCAGGGAGCAGATGCGCGAGGTACACGAATCCGGTGCGGGGCTTCGTGACCAGCGTCAGCACCGCCGCGACCGGCTTGCCGAGCAACGGCGCGAGCTGTTGCGCAACCGCCTGCGGGTTCTTGATCAGGTACGGATCGGCGACCACGTCATCGGCGGCCTCGCTGACCGCCAGCTCAACGCCGTGGCGGTCGGTTATCGCGCCGCGCGGCGCCGGAATCGTCACCGTCTGCGCCTGCTGGGTCGCGGCCGCGCGCTGCAGCGACGCGGCCCTTAACCCCCCCAGGTAGGTCGCGCGGACCAGTGCGATCGCCAGCAGCGCGAGGAACAGCAGGAACAGGAGACCGATGCGGCGGTCGATCGCCCGCAACCGGTGCTAGCCCCCGTTGGAGGTGCCGGACTGCGATGAAGGCGAGGCGATCGCCACTGCACCCGACCCGGTGCCGGTGGTCGAGGACGTGCCCGCGGACTGCCCGACCGCGCTCGAGCTGCCAGCCGTCGGCCCCGGGGCGGTCACAATCGACGCCTGGGAAAGGAAGTTCGAGGGGTCGGGCGCGTGGATGCTCGCCGCAGCTCGCGCCGGATCGCCCGGCCGCGCCCCCAAGAACGAGACCGCGGTCGGATCGGGCATCACCATGCCCATCTTCGCCGCGAGCCGCTCGAGCCGCTGGTCGTCGCTCAGAGCCGCGACGTTCGCCTGCAGCGCCTGGTTGCGGTTCGTGAGCGTCGAGCCGCGCTCGAGCCATCGCCCCATGCCCGCCCCGAGCTTGAGGATCTCGACCTGCATGGCGACGATCCCGACCAGCAGTACTCCGAGCAGCGGGATCCACGCGCGCCCGCGAACGATCCGGTCGAGCAAGGTGTGCTCGGGCAGGCCACGGATCACGAGCAGGCCGCGCGCGGCGAGGCTCGACCTGCGCGGCGCGGCGGGCGCCGTCGCGGCGCTCCGGGCGGCCGCGGGCCCGCTCACGCGGCGCGGACCGCGTACCGGGCGCGGCGTCCGCGAGTGGCCGGGAGCTCCCGGTGCCTTCGCCGGCCTGGGCGTGGCGCGGCTCCGTCCGGCTGCGGTCATCGCCGATGGAGTCATGCGTCACTCTCCTCGAGCTTGCGAGCCACGCGCAGGTGGGCCGACCGGGCGCGCGGATTGGCCGCCACCTCGCCGGCCGTCGGGGCGACGGCGCGGCGCGTCAGGAGCTCGGCCTCGGGCTCGTGGCCGCACACACACACGGGCAGGTCCGGAGGACACACGCAGCCGCGGGCGCGAGCGGCGAGGAATCGCTTGACGGTCCGGTCCTCGAGCGAGTGGAACGAGATCGCAGCGAACCGTCCGCCCTGCCGCAGCACGTCCCACGCGAGCGGAAGCGCGGCGTCGAGCTGGGCGAGCTCGTCGTTGACCGCGATTCGCAGCGCCTGGAAGGTGCGGCGGGCCGGATGACCGCTCGCGAACGGCGCGTGGACCGGGACCGACGCCTTGATCACGTCGACCAGCTCGTGGGTGGTGACGAGCTCGCCGCGGGTGCGGGCGCTGGCGATCGCCCGCGCGATCTGCCCGGAGTAGCGCTCCTCTCCGTATTCGCGAAGCAGCCGAGCCAGCCTTCGCTGGTCCCAGGTGTTGACGATCTCGCGAGCGGTGAGCTCCTGGTCCGGGTCCATCCGCATGTCGAGCGGGGCGTCGTATGCGTACGAGAAGCCACGCGCCCAGGTGTCGACCTGCATCGACGACATCCCCAGGTCCACGTACACGAGGTCCGCCGCGAGCTGCTCGTCGCGAAGCTGCTCGAGCGCGCTCACGAAGTCGGCGCGGATGAACCTGGTGTGGCACGGGAGCTCCGCGGACAGCTCGGCGAACCGGTCCTCGGCAGCGGGGTCCCGGTCGACGCAGATCAGGGTTCCGGTCGGGCCGATCCGGCCGGCGACAAGGCGCGCGTGACCGCCTCCGCCGAACGTGCAGTCGACCGCGGTCTCCCCGGCCTGCGGGTTCACCACGTCGATCAGCTCCCCGGCGAGCACCGGGATATGGATCTGCGTCATGTCAAGCAGTGTCGCCAAGGCTCGCGGCAAGGTCGGGTACACGGGTCTCCACGTCGGCGCTGTACGGCGCGTAGCGGCCACGATCGAACACCTCGAGGCACTCCCCGGAGCCGATCACGACGACGTCCTTGTCGAGTCCGGCGTAGGTCATCAGCTTCGGAGGGATCATCACGCGGTTGGCTGAGTCGAGCTCGGTGTCATGGGAGAAGCCGAAGAAGAACCGCTTCAGGTCGCGGGCGGTCGAGGACAGCGGGTTGAGCCCCGCCAAGGTCGCGCCGGTGTACGCGTCGTAGGCGTCGGGCGTCCAGATCGCGATCGACCGGGGTGCGTCCTTGGTCGTCTCCGGCGAGGCAGCCAGCACCACGCCGTCGGCAAGCGTCGCTCGGAACTTCGCGGGGATCGTGAGCCGGTGCTTGGCGTCGAGCGTGTGCTCGAAGGTTCCGCGGAAGGCGATCACCTGTGTCGCTCCAGCTCTGTCGCGGGGGTCTCATCCGGCGGGGTCAAGGTTTCTGTTCTGACGGGCCGAAGTTCTGAACCCGGGTGGCTGGGTGGGAGGAGCCCTGCCACCCGGGTTCCAATTGCATGCGGGTCCCACTGTAACCCACTTTCTCCCACAATGCAACCCAACTCGCATCGCTCCTCCCACTGAGCCGCTCTTGCGGCCCCGGGACGGCGAGAACGCCGTGCCGGCGGGCGATCCACGCGACCCGACGCCCGCGGCTGAACCGCGCAGATCCTGCAAGCCGGCGTGCAGACGCCGGTGATGGCCCGCGAGTTGCAGCCTCGGGCAGGTTCCGTCCGGGGGCTGTGCGTACTACATGTCCGCGGGCGCGCGCGCGAAGTCCGGTGCGGCCGGGAGCTCCAGCACCAGCCGGGCGCCTGTCCTGCTCGCGGCCTGCGCCAACCGTCCGCCGTGCGCCGCGGCGATCGCGTCGACGATGCGCAGCCCGTGTCCACGGCGCCCGTCGCGCCGGGCGCGTCGGATCAGCTCGCTCACGGGCGCGGGCAGGCCCGGCCCGTCATCTGCGACCTCGATCCGGACTGCGCCCGGACTGGCGCTGCCGCAGATCTCCACCGCCCCTCCCCCGTGCTCGATCGCGTTGGCGATCAGGTTGCCCGTCGCCTGCGCGAGTCGCAGCCGGTCGCCCGCGATCACCGCGCCCGGCCCCGACCAGCGCAACCGCAGTTCGACGCCGCGGCCGGCGGCCGCCGGCCGCCACGCCTCGACGGAGTCGGAAACCAGCTGCCCGACGACGAACCTCCGCACGCTCCCGAGCTCCGCGCAACCTCGGCTTCCCTGCTCGAGGTCCTCGACGGCCAGCGCGGCACGGCGCAGCTCCAGCTCGATCGCCCGCAGCCGCGCCGCGGCGGGGCTTCGTTGACGGCCCGCCAGCGCAACTCCCAGCGTCGCCGCAGTGAGCGGGCCGCGCAACTCGTGACACGCCTCGGCGACCGACCGCCGCCGCGCCGCCAGCAGCCGCCGCGCGCTCGTCAAGGCGATCAGCGCCATCGCGGCCACCACCCACCCGGCGAGCGTCAGCACCTGGCCGCTCACTCGAGCGCACCGTCGACGAGCCGATACCCGACGCCCCACACGTTGACCACGAACCCGTCCCCGGCGGCATTCAGCTTCTTCCGCAGCCGGAACGCGTGCGAATCCAGCGTGCGCGTGATGCACGGGGCCCTGAATCCCCATACGCCGCGTAAGAGCTCCTCGCGCGTGAACACGCGCGTAGGCTCCGCGGCCAGCGCGCGCAGCAGGGCGAACTCCTTCTTCGACAGCGTCACGGGCTCGCCGTGCACCAGCACCCGCCGCGACACAGGATCGACCTCCAGCGCGCCGACGCGCAACCGGCCGAGATTCGGCCGCCGCCGGCTGCGCCTCAGCAGCGCCGCGACCCGGGCCACGAGCTCGCTGTAGGAGAACGGCTTCACGATGTAATCGTCCGCGCCGTCCCGGAACCCCCTGACCCGGTCGAGCTCGGTGCCGCGGCCGGTCAGCACCAGCACGGGAAGGTCGGGATCCACGCGGCTCGAGACGCGGTCGGTCTCGCGCACTTCCCTCAGCAGCTCGAGCCCGTCGCGGTCGGGAAGTCCGAGATCGACGATCGCGAGGTCCGGGAAGCCCGTCTCGATGTGGTGCAGCCCGTCCCTCGCCGAGGCGGCCTCGAGCAGCTCGTAGCCGTCGGCGAGCAGGTTGTCGGCGAGGAACCGCCGCGTCTGCGTGTGGTCCTCCACCACCAGGATCGTCGCCGCCGGCGCCTCCATGTCTGTACTAGCCCGCAGCCGCTGGAATTCCCCCCTCGCCGCCTCCCGAGTCGCCGATCGGCGACTCGAGCTGCAACATCGCGTTCAACCGCGCGGCCTCGGAGGATTCCGCCATATGATGCCGACGCCCTCGATGTTCAGACGCGGCAACTACAGCTCCGGGGAGGACTTCGTGCTCGAGTACGGGGAACTCCGTTTCACGTTCAACGAACGCGACTTTCGCGAGCGTTGCGAGCAGGCCGCGCGCAAGGTCGGCTTCATCGAGGATGAAATAGAGCCCGACGAGGCAGAGGACCTGATCAACCTCGTCGTCAACGGCGAGGTGTCCGATCCGGCGTCCGCGCTCGGCGACCACGTCAACGACTGCTGGCCGGAGCTGGTAGGCCCGTCCGAGCGCTCGCTCGTGCACTGGCTGCGGCGCCTGATCTTCAGGAGCGCGTGGCTCGACCAGCGCGTCAAGGAAGGCGAGCTCGACGTGTGCTTCGACGAGCACGCCAGCGGGTTCGTCTACGTCCAGCCGGACCGGGACGGAGAGCCGATCAGGCTCGCCCCCGAGCCGAGCTGGAATCGGGTCGCGTACGTCAGGCGCTGAGCGCCGTCGAGATCAGGCGCTGAGCGCCACCGGCTAGCTAGATCAGCCGCCGCCGCCGGCCATCGAGGCGATCTGCTGATTGGCGGGCGGCGGGTTGTCCAAGATCAGCTGCGGGACCGTGACGAGCTTGTACCCGCGCGCGCGGAGGTCCTCGACGATCCTCGGCAGCGCGGCGACCGTCTCGTCGCGATTCCCGCCCGCGTCGTGCATCAGGAAGATCGCGCCGGGCTGCGCGCCCGAAACGACCGTGCTGATGATCGAGTCGGTGCCTGGCAGGCGATAGTCGCTGGTATCGACGGTCCACAGGACCATCAGCATCCTGTACTTGCGCAGCAGCGAGATCGTGTTGCTGTTCCAGAGGCCGTACGGCGGCCGGAACAGCCTCGGATACGGCGCGCCGAACTTCACGATCTCGTTCCGTTCGCTGACCAGCTGGTTGCGCTGGTCGGCGGGCGACAGCTGGCCCATCGGCGCGTGCGACCAGGTGTGGTCCTCGATCGGGTATCCGCTCGCAACGATGTCCCTTGTCCCGGCGGAGAAGTACTGCTCCGGACTTCCCACCTCGAAGAACGTCGCGGGCACGTGGAGCTGATTGAGGATCGAGACGACCTGGGTCGTGTACGGGCCCGGTCCGTCGTCGAATGTCAGCGCGACCTCGCGGTGCTGGGCGCCAGCGATCCGGATCGCGGGCGCGTAGGCGAGCGTCCGGTCGATCGCGGCGTTCTCGGCCGCGGTCTGCACCCCGGCGAACGACGTGGCACCGTTACCCGACAGGGTCTGGATACGGCTGAGCAGCCCCGCCGCGTGGACGGTGACCGGGTGCGGCGCGGAGCCACCCCCCGAGCCCACCGCGATCAGGGTCACGATCAACAGCGCGACCACCACGAGGATCGCCAGCGTGCGGCGCCGGCGATGGTGCGGCTGGTGGCTCCACTTGCGCGATGGTCCGCCGCTCTCGCCGTACGAACGCGACGGCGGAACGCCGGACCGGCGCCGCGAGGGTGTGACCGTGTCGGGCATCGGCTCGCACTCATGATGCCGAGTCGTCCGGCGGCATGCACCAGCGGTGGGGACTCGCTTTAGCAGCGGGCTTTAGTCTGCGCTCATGCCAGCCGGGGTCTGGGTCGTGATTCCGACCTACAACGAGGCCGAGAACATCGAAGCGATGCTGCGCAGAAGCTGCGCGGAGCTCGACCGAGTGGCGCCCGGCCAATACCGGGTGCTGGTCGTCGACGACTCGTCTCCCGACGGCACCGGCGAGCTCGCCGAGGCGGTCGGCCGCGAGCTCGAGGCGGTCGAGGTGCTGCACCGCACCGCGAAGACGGGGCTCGGCCATGCGTACCTGGCCGGGTTCGCCGAGGCGCTCGCGGGCGGCGCCGAGCTGGTCATCGAGATGGACGCCGATTTCTCCCACGACCCGGCCTACCTGGAGGAGCTGCTCGAGGCCGCCAGGGACGCGGACGTCGTGCTCGGCTCGCGCTACGTACCCGGTGGCGGCGTCGAGGACTGGGGGCTGCTGCGGAGGCTGATCAGCCGCGGCGGCGGCCTGTACGCGCGGGCGATCCTGCGCGTGGACGTCCACGACCTGACCGGCGGGTTCAAATGCATCCGCCGCGAGGTGCTCGAGGCGATCGACCTCGATAGCGTGCGCGCCGAGGGGTACGTGTTCCAGATCGAGGTGACCTACCGCGCGATCCTCGCGGGATTCCGGGTCAAGGAGGTGCCGATCGTGTTCCGCGACCGCACCAGCGGCTCGAGCAAGATGTCGGCGCGGATCGCGCTCGAGGCGATGTGGATGGTTCCCCGCCTCCGCCGCAGCGCCTCGGCGGCGCTGATCAAGGCTCGGCGGCCGACCGCCGACGCCGCTCTGTGACAGGCATCACGGCGCTGGCCGCGCGCGGCTGCCCTAACGTAAAACCAATGTCCATGCGGGCATCCTTCTTGCGATGAGCGTCCACGGTCCGCTCGGCGCCACTGACACCGGCGCCGTCCAGATTCGCGCGCGCACACGCGGCGTTCGGGCGCCCGTGCTCGGACATCGCGCCGGGCTGATCGGGATCGCCGGCCTGGTGGTGACGACGCTGCTCGTGGCGCTGGCGGCAGCTCACACCGACGCGCTGCTGCCCGAGTCGGTGCGCCCGATCCCGCAGTGGCTCGCGGGGCCCTTCGGGAGCACCGGCCTCGACATCGGCAGCGGCGGGCTGATCGCCGTCCTGATCGTGATGTTCGCGTCCTACGTGGTCGCCGCCCGGGCAGCCGACCGGCTCTCGGCACGGACCGTGTTGATGTGCATCGCCGCGATGCACGCGCTCGTGCTGCTCGCCCCGCCGTTGCTGTCGACGGACGTGTTCAGCTACCAGTTCTACGGCCGCATGGGTGAGATCTACGGCGCCAACCCGTACCTCGCCGGACCGCACGCGCTTGCGCTCGATCCGCTGTTCCCCTACATCGGGGCGAAGTGGTCCTACACACCGACCGTGTACGGACCGCTGTTCACGGCGCTCAGCTACGTGTTCGCGCCGCTCTCGATCGCCGCCAGCGCGCTCGCCTACAAGGCGATCGCGGCGCTTGCGAGCCTCGGGACGGTCGCGCTCGTTTGGAACGCCGCGCGGCTGCGCGGGATCAACCCGGTGAAGGCGGCGGCGCTGGTCGGTCTGAACCCGCTGATCGTCGTGTACGGCGTCGGAGGAGCTCACAACGACCTGCTGATGATGCTGGCTGTCGTCGGAGGCCTGTACCTCGTGCTGCTGCACCGGGAGCGAGCCGCGGGCGCGCTCACGGTCGCCGCCGCCGCCGTCAAGCTCACCGGCGGGGTGCTGCTCCCGTTCGCGCTCGCCGACGGCGGTCCCAGGTCGCGGGGCCGGAGGCGTGACCTGTTGCTCGGCGCCGGGGTCGCCGCGTCGGCGATCGCCGTCCTCGGGTTCGCGATGTTCGGGACCGGCCCACTCCACGTGGTCGGAACGATCGAGAAGGTTCAGAGCGAGGGCGACTGGCACAGCATTCCCGGCTTCATCGGCACGCGGCTTGGTCTCAACACGCTCGCGCACATCACCGGCTGGGTGCTGGCGGCGGTGTTCATCGCCGTGTTCGTGTGGCTCCTGCGCCGCGTCTGGCGCGGCCAGCTCGACTGGGTGGACGCCGCGGCCTGGAGTGCGGTGGCGCTACTGGTCACCGCGAGCTCCCTGCTCCCCTGGTACGTTGCGTGGTTGATCCCTCTCGCGGCGCTTGCCTCTGACCGGCGACTGTGGCGCGTCGCGTTTGTCGTTACGGGCGTCATCCAGGTGATCCAGCTGATCGGCTACATCCCACACGTGGGAGTGCTCGCAAGCTAGTGAGCGAGTCGCTCTACCATCCAGCTGTGACCGCGTCCCCGGCCAACGGCGACGGCGCCCGCCGGCTCCAGCTGCTCAGCGTCGTCGCTCCGGTGTACAACGAGGAGGACACGCTCGAGCAGTTCTACGCCCGCGTCTGCGAAGCGCTCGAAGGGCTGCGGTTCGAGCTCGTGCTTGTCGACGACGGCTCCTCCGACCGCTCGCCGACGATGCTCTCCGAGCTGGCCGCCAACGACCCGCGCGTGCACGTGGTGTTCCTGTCGCGCAACTTCGGCCACCAGACGGCGCTGACGGCGGGGCTTGACCACGCCCGCGGCGACGCCGTCGTGATGCTCGACGCGGACCTCCAGGACCCGCCGGAGCTGATCCCGCGGATGCTCGACCACTGGCGTGCCGGCTGTGACGTGGTGTACGCCGTGCGGCAGGAGCGCGATGGCGAGTCTCGCTTCAAGCTCGCAACCGCGCGCTGGTTCTACAAGCTGTTCGACAAGCTCGCGCAGGTCGACCTCGTCCACAACTCGGGGGACTTCCGGCTGCTGGATCGTCGCCCGCTCGACGCGTTGCTGTCGATGCGCGAGCGCAACCGCTTCCTGCGCGGGATGACGGTATGGGTCGGCTACCGGCAGGCCGCCGTGCCCTACGACCGCGATCCCCGCTACGCGGGCGAGACCAAGTACACGCTCTCGAAGATGCTGCGGTTCTCGCTGGACGCGATCTCGTCGTTCTCGCACCGCCCCCTGCAGCTCGCGACGCTGCTCGGGTTCATCGTCTCGACGCTCGCGTTCATCGCGATCCCGGTCGTGATCGTGCTGCGGATCCTCGGCTCCTACCTGCCGGGGTTCAGCTCGATCACGCTGGCGGTGCTGCTGCTGGGCGGAATCCAGCTGATCGCGATCGGGATCATCGGCGAGTACGTCGGCCGGATCTACGACGAGGTCAAGGGCCGCCCGCTGTACCTGGTCCGGACCAGCCTGAACGTGGTTACCGAGCACAAGGACGCGGAGCCGCCACTGCCTCCGGCGCCCGCGCAGCACGGCCGCATCGGCCTTTAGCCGGGCTAGCCCCCCGCCGGATTCGGGCCGACCGAGGTGGTCTGCTCGGTGTCGGCCGGGACCACGTCGGCCGCCTCCTCGAGCGCGGTGATCCGCGCCGCGAGCGCCTTCAACGCGTCGGCGATCGGGTCGGGCAGATGGACCCAGTCGGCGTCGGGCCCCTCGGGTCGGCGCCCGTCGACGCGCACCGGATGGCCGGGGTTGCCGACCACCGTGCAGTTCGGGGGCACGTCGTGGATGACCACGCTGTTGGCGCCGATCTTCGACCCGTGGCCGACCGTGATCGGGCCGAGCAGCTTCGCGCCGGATCCGATCGTGACGTTGTCCTGGATCGTCGGATGGCGCTTGCCGGTCGCAAACCCGGTTCCGCCCAGCGTCACTTCCTGATAGAGGGTGACGTTGTCGCCGATCTCGGCGGTTTCGCCGATCACGACCCCCATCCCGTGGTCGATGAACAGCCCACACCCGATCAGCGCTGCCGGGTGGATCTCGATTCCGGTCGCCGAGCGCGCGATCGCGGCGATCAGGCGCGGCAGCATCGGCACGCCGGCGCGGTGCAGGGCGTGGGCGACGCGGTGCGCCAGCAGCGCGTGCACGCCCGGCCACGTGGCGAGGATCTCGATCGTGCTCACACCGCGGGCCGCGGGATCGCGACCGCGCGCCGCCTTCACATCGCAGCGGATCTCGGACGCCATGCGGGCCAGCGGGCCGTCGGCCATGGGCTAAAGCGTAGCTGGGGCGTCAGGGGGCGAAGAACGGCGTCGAAACGTACCGCTCCCCGGAGTCGGGGAGGATCGTGACGATCCGAGCGCCCTTGGAGTCGGGGCGCCCGGCCACCTCGAGCGCCGCCCACACGGCGGCTCCACCGGAGATCCCCGCCAACACGCCCTCGCGGCGCGCGAGGTGGCGCGCGGTCTCGATCGCGGCCTCGTCTTCGACCGCGATCACCTCATCGAGCACCTCGCGGTTCAGAACCGCGGGGACGAATCCGGCCCCGATCCCCTGGATCTTGTGCGGCCCCGGCCGCCCTCCGGACAGCACCGCCGACGCGCTCGGCTCGACCCCGATCACCCTCACGTTCGGGTTGCGCGACTTCAGGACCTCGCCGACGCCGGTGATCGTCCCCCCCGTTCCGACGCCCGCGACGAAGATGTCGACCCGGCCGTCGAGCGTCTCCCAGATCTCGGGTCCGGTGGTGCGGCGGTGGATCTCGGGATTGGCGGGGTTCGAGAACTGGTCGGGGAGGAACACGTCGTCACTCGTCGCCAGCGCACGCGCCGCCTCAACGGCCTCGGTCATCCCGCCGAGCGAGTGCGTGAGCTCGACCCGCGCGCCGTACAGCCGCAGCAGCCCCTCCCGTTCGCGGCTCATGCCCTCGGGAAGCGTCAGGACCAGGTCGTACCCCTTCGCGGCGCACACGAACGCGAGCGCGATTCCCGTGTTGCCGCTCGTCGCCTCGACGATCGTCGTGCGCCCCGGTTCGATCCGTCCCTCGCGCTCGGCGGATTCGATCATCGACACCCCGATCCGGTCCTTGACGCTGCCGCCCGGGTTGAACGACTCGAGCTTCGCGTACAGCTCGATGGCCTCGATCGGAGCGATCCGTGTGAGCTGCACGATCGGCGTCCGGCCTACATGCTGGGAAATGTTGGTAGGGATTTGCGCCATTCCGGCGCAACCCTAGAGAACGAGGCCGCCGTCGGCCTTGAAGAGCGCGCCGGAGCCGCGCCTCACGAGGCCTTGATGCGGGCCCTGAGGGTGGCGTTCTGGCGCGCAGCGTCAGTAGTTGCGACGGTCAGCAGCAGCGGCGGCGGATGCCGGCCGCGCAGGCGTCCGGCAAATCCGCGCGCGGTCGAGAGCCCGCCGCTCGCGACCCTGATCCCAAGCGTCGTCTGCGTCGTCGCGAGCGTGATCTGCAGCCGGCCGCCTGCGATCCGGGAGCTGAACCTGACGCGCGCGCCGCGCGCGCCGGTCACCGCGACCACGCCGCTGCGGCCGGTGAAGGTGAGCCCGGACGGCAGCGTGAGCGCGATCGCGCTCAGGGCCGGCGCGCCGGCGGCGCTCGCGACCGCCAGCGACAGCGCCGGGCGCGCTGTGCCCACTCCGGTCAGGGCCACCCGCGACACCGTCGGGAGCCCGATCACCGTCCATCTGAACACCGCCCGGGGCAACGGCGCGCCCTGATAGGTCCCGGTGATCACGACCGAGTAGACCCCGGCCCTGCGCGGCCTGCCGGTGATGCGACCGGTCGTCGGCGAGATCGAAAGGCCCGGCGGCAGTCCTGCGGCCCGCCATGTGACGGCGCCGGAAGCCGACCCGATCAACCTCATCTGCACGGCGGCCGGCCGGCCGATCGTCATCCTCTGGGCGGCTGGGGTCGCGATCCGAAGCGTCACCGAACAGAGCGCCGCTGCGAGCCCTCCGCCGATCGGCGTGCCGAGCCCGGTCGCCATGTCGTAACCCGGGCCGGCCGGATACCGCCCGCCGTTGGTGCCGATCCCGTCGTTGTTCCCGGAGGTGACGTCGGTGAACGTCGAGGAGTACGCCCTGCCCGCGGCCCGGTACAGGCCCGGGTTGGCGAACCCGACCGGCGAGGAGTGGCAGGCGCTGGAGGCGTCGATCACGGCGAGTAGCGCCGCCCACGCGGGCGCAGCGGCGCTCGTGCCCGCGATCGACTGCCAGCCGGCGGCCGAGGTCAGATCGGACCGCGAGCCGTTCCAGTAGACGATGTAGCCGGTGTTCGGATCGGCGTCGATCGACACGTCAGGGACCTGCCGGCAGGCGCCGCCGGTGGCGCTGCACGGCGAGCCCGACGACAGCGACCCGATCACGTTCAGGCCGGCCGCCGCGCCGCTCTGGTACGCGGGCATCGACCATACCTGGGAGATCCCGCCACCGCCGGCTCCCCCGGTTCCCGACAGCGTCGCTACCGAGCCGTTGTTCCACGCGGTCTGACTCGGCGGCGGGCCGGGCCCGTCGAGGGTCGTTCCCCCGACGCCGGTCACGAACGGCTGACTGGACGGGTCGTCGACCGCGAGCCCGAGCGCCGGGATGCTCGGCGCCGGCGAGTTGCAGTCCGCCGATCCTTCGTCGCCCGAGGCGGAGACGATCGACTGGCCCTGAGCGGCGGCCTCCTGGAACAGCGCGTTCTCGGCGCTCAGCCCGTCGGAGCCGTTGGCCTCGCATTCGCCCCACGAGACCGAGACCACCTGCGCTCGGTCCTGGCTGATGATCGCGTTGAAGGTGTCGTAAGGACCCGCGCCTGGCCCGCTCGAGTTCGAGTTGGCGCCCTGGTAGACGAGGATGCTCGCCTTCGGCGCGAGCCCGATCGCGTTCTCGATGTCGAGCGCCGCCTCACCGGAGCCCGCGCCGCTCCCGGCGCCGCCGTCGACCTGGATGTAGGACACCGAAGCGTGGGTCCCGTAGCAGCTCTGGTACGCCTGGATGTCGTTCGGATCGTTCGGCTCGAGCTCGTAGATCGCGATCGTCTGTCCCTGGCCCTGGTCGCCGGCCTGGTACAGGGACGAGAAGCCGTACGAGGCGGCAATCTGATCCGCGGTGTAAGCACCCTGCTGCGAGGCGGCCGAGCTGGCCTGCGAGCACGGCTGCGGGCCACCGGTGGCGACGTGCCGGGCGCTGTGCTGCAGTGCCGCGTACCGAGTCCCGCCGCGGAGCGCGTGGCGCACGTACTGCGGATGGAAGCTGTTCGTGCTCGACAGCCCGAGTACCGCCTGGACGTCTGGCGCGATCCCGGCATCGAGCGCCGGGGCGGCGCTCGCAACGGTCGCGCTCCGCCCGCCCGGCAGGACGATCCGCTGCATCGACAGCGAGAACGCGTGCTCCGCCTGCGCGGCGGTCGCCGTCACCGGAATCGACAGGCGGTTGGCGCTAAGAGTCCCCGGTGTCAGGCCGTGGGCAGACAGCGAAGCGGACACCGCGCGGACCTGTGCCGGAGTGGCTCCGAACCGGGCGGCGAATTGCGCGGGGGTCAGGTACTGGTGGTAGACACCGCTGCCGGGGGTCGAGACGGCCTGAGCGAACGCCTGGAGCGCGGCCGGGTCGCGCGGCTTGAGCACCACCGTCAGGTGCAGCCGCGCGCTGGCCGGCAGCGCGCCCACGACTCTCGCCGCGTGCGTGACGCGCGGCGTGGTCCCGACGCGCACGGGTCCGGACGCGCCCGCGGATGATGCCGCCGGCACCGCTGCCGCGCTCGCCGCGACCGCAGCCGCGCATGCCAACCGTGATGCGGTTCGAGGTCCCCACCGCATGAGCAGATCGAGCGTAGCGGCCGCCGCGTCTCGGGTGCGTCAATTCAGGCCGTTTTTCGCCGCCCGATGCGAGGTCAGTGGTCGTGCTCGCCCGGGTCGTGCACGACGACGACCGGGCACGAGGCGTGCCGGAGCAGGTGCCTCGACGTGCTTCCTTCGAGCCTCGCCCGGATCCCGCCGAGCCCGCGCGAGCCCACCACGATCGCCGCCGCCTGGTGCTCGTCGGCAAGCGCGAGCAGCGTCTTCGCGACGTTGCCCTCCTCGTCGGCCACCGCGAGCGGCTGAGCGTCGAGCCCATGCGAGCTCGCCACCGCCGCCCCCTCGCGAGCCAGATCGTCCGCCTGCTCGTGCAGGGCCCGATCGACGTCGCTCGCAACCTCCGGATCGATCATCGGCCCGGGCGCGCCCATCTCCCCCGGCACCGACTGCGTCGCCAGCGCGTACTCCAGCCCCTCCTCCCACACGGTCGCGACGATGATCCGGCAGCCACCGAGGAACTTGGCCGCGGCGGCGATCGCGTGGCGCGCCGGGGATGACCCGTCGAACGCGATGATCACGGTCTCGGTGCGCTGTTCGCTTGCCGCCTCGATATCGGGAGCCTCTCACATCGAGCGGGGTCAGGATGCGGCGCGGCTAAGCGGGCTTTCCGCTCTGATCGAACTGGGCTGCAGCCATCGGCCAGCCGTATCCGCCGGCCGCGACGAAGTCAAGAGGCGACCGTCGCACGGTAACGAGCCGGCTAGATGTGGTACATCGGCGCGTGCGCCTCGCGGGCCTCCGCCTCGGCGACATCGGCAACGGTCATCCCGGCGAGCGCGGCGCGCGCCGCTTGGGCCGCCTCGGCGAACACGCCGGTCGCGCCCTGCCCGATCGGGCCGTCGAGCAGCTCGACGAGCTCGAGCACCGTGATCTCCGCAGGTGGTCTGGCGAACGCGTACCCGCCCTTGACGCCGCGCTGCGAGCGCAGCACCCCGGCGCGCCGCAGCGCCGCGAACAGCTGCTCGAGGAACTGCGCCGGAATCTCGCGCCGCCGCGCGAGCTCGGCGATCGGCACCGGCCCCCTGTCCCCATGGCCGTACAACTCGACGAGCGCGCTCAGCGCGTACGGGCTCTTAGAAGTAATCGAGATCACGGCGGCGATGATCGCAGGACCAGCGGCCGGGGGGCTGGAGTGCGGGGCCGTTTCGGCGCCGCTCGCGCAGCAAAGCGGCGCCGCAACGGCCCCGCGCTCAAAGCCCTAGAGCCAACCCCGCTCAGTGGCGATCAGCACCGCCTGAGCTCGATCCCGCGCCCCCAGCTTGCCGTAGATGTTGTGCAGGTGGGTGCGGATCGTGCTCGTCGACAGCCCGAGCTCGCCGGCGATCTGCTTGTACACCATCCCGCGCGCGAGCCGTCTGATCACCTCGAGCTCGCGCTTGGACATCGGACACGGATCGACCGCCCGGGGCCGTGAGTCCGCCCCGGACAGTGGCAGGTCGTACATCACTGAGCGCAGCTGCTGCGGCGTGACATCCACGACCCGCGAGGCCCTCAGGAGCTCCGACGGCGCGATCGCCCCGCCGAGCGCGTAATGGGCGAGCATGTCGGCCAGCCGCACGATCGCCGCGTCGCCCTGCGCGTCATCGGCGTGATGTCGCTCGATCGCGCTGGCCACCGAGCGCGGGAGGCTCCAGCGCCGCGCGAGCACGCCGCCGACAAGCGCGTGGTCGACGCCCAGCTCGCGACGCTCGGCCGCGATCCGGTCCTCGGGGGTGCGGGCGTCGCCATGGACCTGACGCGGATAGCCGGGGTAGGCGTGGACGAGCACAAGCTTGCCGATGTCGTGCAGCAGCGAGGTGATCATCAGCCGGTCGCGCGCCTCGTAGGAGAGCTCGCGCGCCAGCCGGTCCGCCGCGCGCTGCGTGGCGATCGCGTGCAGCCGGAAGCGCTCCGGCATGCCCTTCCACAACGGGCTGCGCTGGAAGAAGTCGAACGTCCGCGCGCGGGTCGCGATCGTCCTCACGCCGCCCGGCGACAGCACCTTGACGGCCTTGACGATGCTGTCGACCTTGCCGTGCCCCCGCCCCTCGACTTGGTTGGCGAGGCGCAGCACGGTGACCGCCAGCGCGACGTCGCCCTCGACGGCCGCAACCACTTCCGCGGTCGAGGGCTCGCCGCTCTCGAACATCCGGATCACCTGGTTGCGGGACTCCGCCAGCGCCGGGAACGCCTCGAGCGCCTCGAACGCCGCGGTCAGCCGGCGGCCGTGCCCTTCGTTGTGATGGCGCTCGCGAGCCGCGTACGGGTCAGTCGGGACGGCGGTCAGCTTTCGCTCGGGGGAGTGACCTGTCTCGAGTTCAGTTGCCATTCGACGGGCCGCCTCAGCCGCTGCACTAGACACTGCGCTTCTATCGGCACAATGCCGACCGCGGTTTAGGACTGCTCGCGGTCCGCGCGGTCGAGCGCGTGCTCGATTCGAGCCAGCGTCTCCCGGCGTCCAAGAAGCGCCACGCTCTCAAAGATACCCGGCGAAACGGTCGTTCCAGCGATCGCGACCCGGACCGGCTGGAATACCGCGCCCGGCTTGCTGGCGGTGTCGGCGACCACGCCGCGGAGCGCCGCCTCGACGTTCTCGACGCTGAACGGGTCCGCCGCCGCGAGCGCGTCGCGAGCCGCTCGCAGCCGGTCGGCCCCGCCGTCGCCCATGATCACGCGCGCGAACGCGGCATCGTCTTGCGCCGGCCCCTCGAACAGGAACGCGACCAGCGGCCAGAACTCCTCCAGCGTCTGGATCTTCTCGCCCGCGATCTCAGCCGCCGGCTGCAGCCCGGTGCGGCCCGTGAACTCCTCGAGCCGCCGCGTGAGCTCGTCGTTGTCGAGCCGCCGGAGGTACACGCCGTTCATGTGGCGGAGCTTGCGCTCATCGAACACGGCCGGGTTCTTCGAGACGCGCTCGAGCCGGAACCGCTCCGCGAGCTCGGGCAGGCTGAAGATCTCCTCGTCGGACGCAAACCCGGCACCAAGCAGCGCGATGTAGTTGTCGACGGCCTCGGGCAGATACCCCGCGTCGCGGAGCTCCTGAACCGAAGCCGCGCCGTGGCGCTTGGACAGCTTGCGGCCGTCGGGTCCCAGCAGCAGCGGCAGGTGGGCGTAGCGCGGCGGCTCGGCATCGAGCGCCTCGAATACGAGCAGCTGCTTCGGGGTGTTCGAAAGGTGGTCCTCGCCGCGGACTACGTGTGTGATCCTGGCGTCGAGATCGTCGACCGCGACCGCGAAGTTGTAGAGGACCGAGCCGTCGGCCCTGGCGATCACAGGGTCATCCATGCTCGCGTTCGGGAACCGGGCCTGCCCGCGGATCACGTCGTCGACGACCGTCTCGCCCGTGTCCGGGACCCGAAGTCTGACGGCCCCGGTGTCCTCCGGCTCGCCCCGGAAGCCGCGGTCCTGCCCGAGCCGCTCCTTGTAGGCCTTGACGTCGTCGGCGGTCGCGCTCGACTGGTACGCGGCCCCGCTCGACAACAGCTGCTGCAGCGCCTCGCGGTGGCGCTCCGCGCGCTCGGACTGGAAGATCGGGCCCTCGTCCCAGTCGAGCTTCAGCCACCGCAGCGCGTCGATGATCTGCTCGACGTTCTCGGGCGTCGAGCGCTCGCGGTCGGTGTCCTCGATGCGCAGCACCAGCGTGCCGGCCCGGCCGTCGGCGTCGGACGGACGGTGGGCGAGCAGCCAGTTGTAGAGCGCCGTCCGCGCGCCGCCGATGTGCAGCGCCCCGGTTGGAGATGGTGCAAAGCGAAGGCGCATAGAGTGGGGCCCATGCTAATCGGCGCCCACGTCTCCAACGCGGGCGGCCTCGACAAGGCCGTCGCCCGCGGCGTCGAGCGCGGCTGTCGCGCGATCCAGATCTTCAACCAGTCCCCGCGCATGTGGCGGCCCACCGCTTACGGCGCGGACGACTTCGCCGCGTTTAGAGAGGCGATCGAGCAGAGCCCGATCGACGCAGTGCTGATCCACGCGGTGTACCTGCTGAACTGCGCCTCCGAGGATCGCGAGATCCGCTCGAAGACGCTCACCTCGCTGACCCAGTCGCTTCGAGTCGGGTCCGCGATCGGCGCTGCCGGCGTCGTTCTGCATCCGGGGTCGGCCAAGCAGGGCGACGTGCCCAAGGCAATCAAGCGGGCCGGGAAGCTGATCAGCGAGGCCCTCGCCGAGTCGGACGGGTGCGAGCTGCTCCTCGAGGACACGGCTGGCGCCGGCGGTACGCTCGGGCGCTCGTTCGAGGAGCTCGCCGAGCTGATCGCGGCCGCGGGCGGATCGAAGCGGCTCGGGCTGTGCCTCGACTCGTGCCACCTGTACGCCTCCGGCTACGACGTCGCGACCCCAGACGGGCTCGACCACACGCTCGCGGAGTGCGACCGGTTCGTGGGCCTGAAGCGGTTGCGGTCGCTGCACCTCAACGACTCGCTGGTGCCACTCGGGTCGAACCGCGACCGCCACGCGATCCTCGGCGAGGGAGAGCTCGGCGAGCGCGGCTGCGCCAACTTCGTCTCGGAGCCGCACTTCGAAAAGCTGCCGTGCGTGCTCGAGACCGGCCGCGACGGGGGAGCGCCGGCGGCTGAGGACGTCGCGCTCGCGTTCAAGCTCAGAAAACGAGGAACGACCACGCGCAGGAGGCGCGCCCGCTAGGGTGCCCCGCTGATGACGACCGGCACCGGGCAGCGCGAAGCGGACGCCCTCGTCGTGTTCGGGATCACCGGCGACCTGGCGAAGAAGATGACCTTGCTGTCGCTGTATCGCCTCGAGCAGCGCGGCCTGCTCAGCGTGCCGGTGATCGGAGTGGCGGTCGACGACTGGACCGTCGACCACTTGCGCGAGCACGCCCGTGAGGCGATCGTGAACTGCGGCGAGCAGCTCGACGAGCAGGTGTTTGAGCGGTTCGCGGCCCGGCTCGGCTACGTGAGCGGCGACTTCGGCGATTCCGGCACCTACGAGCGGGTCGCCGCCGCGCTGAAGGACCTGCCGTACCCGGCCTTCTATCTCGAGATTCCGCCGTCGCTGTTCGCGACCGTGGTCGGGAACCTGTCGGAGCAGGGGCTCGTGTCCGACGGGCAGCGGGTGGTCGTCGAGAAGCCGTTCGGCCACGATCTCGCTTCGGCGCGGGCGCTAGCGGCTGAGCTCCACAAGTTCATCGACGAGTCGCAGCTGTACCGGATCGACCACTTCCTCGGCAAGATGGGCCTCGAGGAGATCCTGTACCTGCGGTTCGCCAACACGATGCTCGAGCCTGTCTGGAACCGCAACCACCTCGCGTGCGTGCAGATCACGATGGCCGAGAACTTCGGCGTCGAGGACCGCGGGCATTTCTACGACCCCGTCGGTGCGCTTCGCGACGTGGTCGTCAACCACCTGATGCAGCTGCTCGCCGAGGCGGCGATGGAGCCCCCGTCGGGCAGCGACCCCGAGACGCTCAAGGACGTCAAGAACGCGGTGTTCCGCGCAATCGACGACGCCCAGCCGGCGCGCTGCGTGCGCGGCCAGTACGACGGGTACCGCCAGATCTCCGGGGTCGCGCCCGACTCGACCACCGAGACGTTCGTGGCGATCCGGCTGGAGGTCGACAACTGGCGCTGGGCGGGGGTGCCGTTCTTCATCCGCACCGGCAAGCGGATGCCGGTCCGCCAGACGGAGCTGCGGCTGGTCTTCAAGCACCCGCCGAAGGTGCATTTCATCAAGTTCGGCCGGCGCCGGCCCGAGCCCAGCCAGATCGTGTTCAAGATCGATCCCGGGACCGGGATCCGGATGATTCTCGACGCTCACCGGGCCGACCAGCAGGGGCCGAACGCGATCGAGCTGGATATGGAGTTCGCTCAGGAGGGTGGCGAGGGCGCGACCCCCTACGAGGTGCTGCTACACGCGGCGCTGGTCGGCGACAGCACCCACTTCACCCGCCATGACATGGTCGAGGAGACGTGGCGGATCGTGCAGCCGCTGCTCGACAACCCACCCGAGGCGCTTCCATACGCGCCCGGCACGTGGGGCCCGGCCGAGGCCGACAAGCTGGTCACCGGCTTCGGCGGCTGGCACGGCCCGTGGCTGCCTGACGGCTAGCGCGGCCGACCGCCGCGCCCGCGCGGGCGGGCGGGCGAGAGTGCGGGCGGGCGAGAGTCAAGCACCGGAACGACGGGCCGATTCAGGCCTACGCGGTGGCGGCGACCCTCGCCACCTGTTCCTCGGCGAGCATCGCCTCGCCGAGCAGCGCATCGAGCTCGGCATGCAGGCCCGCGCAGTGCCCGACGCGAAACTCCGCTCCGAGCCGCAACTGCCGCGGCCCAATCGATGTGAGCAGCTCGATCACGACGTCGGCGTCGCCCGGGAATCCCGCCAGCAGCTCCTTCAGGTCACGCAGCGCGGAGGCGGGAAGCACCGACGCATCGAGCCGCAGCCGCAGCGGCGCCGGCGGCAGCGCCGACTTTGCCGCGGCTTCCTCTGCATCCGCGACCTCCTCGGGGGTCGGGTCGAACGGATCGATCTGCTGGACAACCAGACATGTCCGCTCGCGGTCCTTGTGGTCGACGCGGCCGCGAACGAGCACGATCGAGTCGGTGGCGACGCCGTCTCCAGCGGCGGCGAGCGCCTTGCCGAAGATCACGAGCTCGATCGACCCCTCGAGGTCGTCGAGCGTCGCGAACATCATCGGGTCGCCCTTCTTGGTCCTGATCCGCTTGGCCTGGGCGATCATCCCCCCCACGGTCACCCACTCGCCGTCGCGGCGCCCGGAAAGCTCCGCGAGCTGGCAATCTGCCCGTGCGCCGAGCGCCGCTCGCACGTCCTTGAGGGGATGCGCGGAGATGAACAGGCCGAGCGACTCCTTCTCGGCCGCCAGCAGCTCGGAGCGGTCGAACTCGATCATCGGGATCGGCGCATGGCTGACGAGCGGGGCCGACGCCGCCCCCGAACCGCCGTCTCCGCCGTCGATGTCGAAGATCGAACCCTGGCCGATCAGCGCATCCTGCTGGGCCTTCTGACCGGCGCCCTGCGCCTGCTCGAGCACGTCGAGCATGCCCTTCCGGGCCGCGCCGGTGGAGCCGAACGCGCCGCACTTGATCAGCGCCTCGATCGCCTTCTTGTTGACCGCGCGGCCGTCGACGCGCGAGCAGAAGTCGTACAGGTCGGTGAACGGCGCTACCTCCCGCGCCTTCTTGATCGCCTCGACCGCCGCGTACCCGACGCCCTTGACGGCGTCGAGCCCGAAGCGGATGTTCCCGTCGACGACCACGAACTCGTGGTCTGATGCGTTCACGTCGGGGGGCAGGATCGAGATCCCCATCTGCTCGGCCTGGGCGACGAAGAACGGCACCTTGTCCTTGGTGTCCATCACCGAGGAGATCAGCGCCGCCATGTACTCGGCGGGGTAGTTGGCCTTCAGCCACGCGGTCCGATAGGCGATCAGCGCGTAGCACGCGGAGTGGGACTTGTTGAAGCTGTAGTCGGCGCTGCGCTCATTGGTCGTCCACAGCTGCTCGGTGACTCGCTCGTTGGTCCCTGACCGCCGACACCCCTCGAAGAACTCCGGCTTCAGCTTCGCCATCGCCTCGCGGTTCTTCTTGCCGATCGCCTTGCGCAGGTCGTCCGCCTTGGCGCCGCTGAAGCCCGCGATCTCCTTGGCGATCTGCATCGCCTGCTCCTGGTAGACGATCACGCCGTTGGTCGACTCGAGGATCGGCCGCAGCCGCTCGTCGGCGTAGGTGACCGTCTCGGGGTGGTGCTTGGCGCGCGTGTACGCGGGGATGTTCTCCATCGGCCCCGGGCGGTACAGCGCGTTCAGCGCGATCAGGTGCTCGAACTCCGATGGCCCCAGCTTCTTCAGCGTCTCGCGCATCCCCTCGGACTCGAACTGGAACACCCCGACCGAGTCGCCGCGGGCCATCATCTCGTAGGTCTTCGAGTCGTCGAGCGAGAGCGCCGTCATATCCGGGCGCTCGCCCGTCGAGCGCTCGATGATGTCGAGCGCGTCCTCGATCACGTCGAGGTTCCGTAGCCCGAGGAAGTCCATCTTCAGCAGCCCGAGTTGCTCGACCGGCTTCATCGTGAACTGCGTCACGATCCGGAATACCTTCTCGCCGTTCTCGTCGGTCCCCGCGTCGGCGATCTGCAGCGGCACGATGTCGGTCAGCGGACGGTCCGCGATCACCACCGCGGCGGCGTGGATCGAGGAGTTGCGAACGATCCCCTCGAGCCCCTGCGCGACGTCGACGATCTGCCGCGCGATCGGCTCCTTGTCGACCTCGGCGCGCAGCGGCTGGCCGGGCTTCAGGCAATCCTCGAAGCTCGGCGGGCGGCCCATCACCGGATCTGGGATCAGCTTCGCGAGCCGGTCGCCGGTGCCGTAGTCGTGGCCGAGCACGCGCGCCGCGTCGCGTGTAGCCGCGCGCGGGAACATCTTGCCGAACGTGACGATCTGGGCGACGGACTGCTTGCCGTACTTGTCGGTCACGTAGCGGATCACGCGCTCGCGGCCGCGCACCGAGAAGTCGATGTCGATGTCCGGCATCGACACGCGCTCGGGGTTCAGGAACCGCTCGAACAGCAGCTCGTAGCGCAGCGGATCGACGTCGGTGATCTGCAGGCAGTAGGCGACCAGCGACCCCGCGGCCGAGCCGCGTCCGGGCCCGACCGCGATCCCGGAGTCCTTGGCGTACTTGACGAAGTCCCACACGATTAGGAAGTAGCCCGCGAAGCCCATCCGCTCGATCACGTCGAGCTCGTAGTCCGCGCGCTCGACCGCGTCGGCGGGCGGCGGGTCCCCGTAGCGGCCCCGGAGTCCCACCCGGACCAGCTCGCGAAGGTACTCGCCCTCCGTCTCGCCGTTCGGGGTCGGGTAGCGGGGAATCAGCTGCCGGCCGAGTTCGAGCTCAACGTCACAGCGCTCCGCGATCTCGAGCGTCGAGGCCAGCGCTTCGGGCCATTCGGCGAACGCCTTCGCCATCTCGTCGCTGGAGCGCAGGTAGAACTCGTTGTTGTCGAACGTGATCTTCGGCTCGGCCAGCGTCGACTTGGTCTGCACGCACAGCAGTGCCGCGTGGTGGTGGTAGTCCTCGCGACGCAGGTAGTGGACGTCCCCGGTCCCGACCAGCGGCCGTCCCAGCTCCCGGGCGATCCGGACGATCCCCTCGTTGGCACGGTCCTGCTCAGCGAGCCCGTTCTTCTGGACCTCGAAGTAGACGTTGTCTGGCCCGAACGCGTCGATCAGCTGCTCGGCATGCGCCTTCGCGTCGGCCGGGCGCCCGTCCAGCAGGTGCTGGCAGAAACGGCTCTGGAGGCAGCCGGTGAGCGCGATCACGCCGTCTGCACTGCCGGCGATCTGCTCGAGATCGACCGACGGCTTGCCGCGCTGGAAGCCCTCGAGGAACCCGGCCGAGGAGAGCTTGACGAGGTTGCGATAGCCGGTCGGAGTGGCCGCGAGCAGTGTCAGATGGAAGCGGTCGAGCTTGCCTGGCCCCCGCCGGGCGTGGTCGTCGACCACGTACGCCTCGCAGCCGAGAATCGGCTTCACACCATGCTTGCGGCACGCCGTGAACAGCTCGACCGCGCCGTTCATCACGCCGTGGTCGGTGAGCCCCAGCGCCGGCTGTCCGAACGCCGCCGCGCGCTCGGCGAGCGCCTCGATCTTGCAGGCGCCGTCGAGCAGCGAGTACTCGGAATGGACGTGGAGATGTGCGCAGCCGGAGCTCATCGACGGGTGTCCGAGGATAGGTGTCGCGGCGGACGATTTCCGGCTCCGAGATCCGTTTCGGCGGGAATTTCCGGCCGTTGCGATCAGCGGGCGCCGGACGCGTCGGCAAACCGGCAGGATCCGGATAATGGGGTGATGCGCGTCCCTACCTCGCTCCTGGCCGCCGCTGGCCTGATCGCCGGCTACGGCGCCGCGGTTGCGTCTGGCTCCCGGCCGCTGGGCGGGGTCGTGCTGCTGCTGTTCGCCGTCCCCTGCGTGGCGATCTGGGCACGTCGCCACGGCCCGTCCGTGACGGCGACGCTGACGGTGATCGGGATCGGAGCGTTCGCGCTATCGCACGCACTCGGGGTGCTGATCGGCGCCTGGCCGGCGGTGCTGGTCACGGCCGCCGGGACGGCCGCCGTGTACTGGAGGCTGTCGGACTCGCGGACGCCGGGCGAGCCGTCTCGGGCGCTGGTCTGAGCCGTCCGCCCCGCGATGCCGGCCGGCCCGGACGCCGGCGCGGCGCCCGAGCCGGCTCGCAAACGGCTCAGCCGACGACCATCAGCGAGTTGCCCTCGGGGTCGCGCAGCCAGAACATCGGCGGGACCGGATCGCCCATCCGGCTGATCTCGGCGTCCACGTCGACGCCGGCCGCCTTCAGCTGGGAGTGATAGCCCTCGATGTCGGCCGAGTACAGGCTGATGCCCGTCTCGCGGTTGCCGCTCTCGGGCTTGTGCGGCGGCGGCGGGGCCAGCGCGATCGTCGTCTCGGCGCCGGCCGGGCCGACCTCGACCCAGCGGTACTGGCCGCCGAACGGGAGGTCGATCCGCTTCTCGAATCCGAGCTTCCCGACGTAGAAGTCGATCTGGGCGTCGACATCGGCGACGGGGACGATCACGGTCGCGACCTTCTCGACTGCGGCGCTGGTGTTGGTGGTGCTCACGAGTTCCTCCTGGTGGTTTGGGGTCTCACCGGATCAGACCGGAGTGGCGCCCGAAACTCATCGCCGCCCGACGGGGGCACTTCCGACAACCCCTATAACGTCGATCAGCGCCCGGTGCCGGAATCGCTCGTCGACGTTACGGGGGCTATAGCACCGATAACGCGACACGTAGCTTAAGCCCGCAGCCTCCGATCGACCTTATGGGGGTTCAGGCTGGCCGAGGCCCATCGCCCCACCCCTCACCCCCGCGGTTGCCAGACGCTTCGGTTCCCCTGACCGCCACGACCGGCAGTAGCCCCTCCTCCCGAGCCGCGCCGCGAAACGACACCGATCCCAACTCCGACGGCCACGCCGGCGACCCCTGCGATCGCGAGATTGCGCCGCGCGTGCGGGAACTGTTGGCGGAAGTAGCCGCGCAGGACGGTCCAGACGATCCGCCCGAGCAGCTCGTAGAACATCGCCAGACCCTAGCCCTCGTCCCCGTGCCGGACCCGCCAGGCCATCCGCGACTGCAGCGACCAGAGCTCGATGAACCCGGGTGAGGCGTCCTGCGAGAACAGCCCGCCCGACTCGGAGAACCCGGCGAGCTGCCGGTCGTACACGGCGTTGGGCGACTCGCGTGTCACGACCCGCGCCGACCCCTTGTAGAGCTTGATCCCGATCTTGCCGGTGACCTGTCGGTTGGCGGCGTCCATGTATGCGTCGAGGTCCTCCCGGAGCGGCTCCAGCCACAGGCCCGCGTACACGAGGTAGGCCCAGCGCTGGTCGAGGATCGGCTTGAGCTGGTTCTGGTGGATCGTCCCGACGAGCTTTTCGAGCTCCTGATGTGCGAGCAGCAGGATCGTCGCGGCCGGCGCTTCGTAGATGTCGCGGACCTTCAGGCCGACGATCCGGTCTTCGATGTGGTCGATGATCCCGACCCCGTGCCGCGCCCCCGCCTCGCCGGCGCGCTCGATCAGCTCGACGAGTCCGAGCCGCTCGCCGTTCAGCGCGACCGGAACGCCGTGCTCGAACTCGACGATCACCGTCTCCGGCTCGTCCGGGGCTTCCTCGGGGCGGGTCACGAGCTGGAACACGTCGTCGTCGGGAGCGTGATCAAGCTCCTCGATCCAGCGCCCCTCGCTCGAGCGTCCCCACAGGTTGTCGTCGATTGAGTAAGGGACGATCTCGGTGCCGCCCTTGACGGGAATCCCGTGCTCGCGCGCATATGCGATCTCCTCCTCGCGACCCATCCGCCACGAGCGCACCGGTGCGATCACCTTCAGCTCGGGGGCGAGCGTCGCGATCGTCGCCTCGATCCGCACCTGGTCGTTGCCCTTCCCGGTGCATCCGTGGGCGATCGTGTCGCACCCGGCAGCCCGCGCCTGCTCGACCGCGAGCCTCGCGATCAGCGGGCGTCCGAGCGCGGTGAACAGCGGGTAGCCGAGCCCGTAGATCGCGTTCGCCCTGATCGCCGGCACGACGTAGTCGCGCGCGAACTGCTCGCGCGCGTCGATCAGGTGCGAGTCGACGGCGCCGAGGTCGCGGGCCTTGCCGCGCACCACCCCGAAGTCCTCGCCGGGCTGGCCGAGGTCGACCGTCAGCGTCACGACCTCGGCGCCGTAGCGCTCCTGAATCCACTTCAGCATCACGCTCGTGTCGAGCCCGCCGCTGTACAGCAGCAGCACCCGGCGCACGTCGGCGGGATCGGCTTCGTAGGAGGCGGTCCGGATCGCTCCGGGCGAGGATTGGGAGTCGGCGTCTGTCATCGCGGCCGCGAAGCGTATTGGGCGAGCCGCGCGCGCACGTCCTCCCACAGCGCCCGGTACGCGCCCGCGGCGCGCCCGTTCGGCGCAAAGTCATTGAGCACCGTGCGCTCGACCCCCATCCGCTCGACCTCGGCGGAGGCCGGGATCGCCGCCTCGAGCACGCTCGCGTGCTCCGCCCTGAGGCGGTCCATCACCTCGCGATGCAATCGCTTGCGCCCGTCGACCATCGAGAAGAACGCGAGCACCCGCGGGGATCCGTTGACGATCGCCTCGAGCTGGTCGAGCGTGCGTGAAGAGAGCGTCGCCGGGATGATCGGAACCAGCAGCGCGTCGGCGGCTTCGAACACGCTTTCGGAGACCAGCGAGATGCTGGGCGGGCAGTCGAGGAACACGTAGTCGTAGTCGCCGCGCAGCGGCTCGAGTACCTTCGCGAGCCGCCGGGTGGGCCGCTTGAAGCGCTTCAGCACGAGGTCCATGTGCCGATAGGAGAAGTCGGCCGGTAGCAGGTCGAGGCCGTCGTGGTCGGTGCCCTTGATCAACCGGTGGACGTCGGTCCTCAGCCGTACCAGCCTGCGCCCGCCGCCCTTCACCTTGGGCCGGACGCGGAACAGGTACGTGGAGGCGCCCTGCGGGTCCAGATCCCACAGCAGCGTCCGCGCGCCCTCACTGCTCGCGAGGTACGCAAGGTTGACGGCGGCCGAGGTCTTCCCCACGCCACCCTTGATGTTGTAGGTGGCGAGGACCGTGGTCACCGAAACGTCTCCTTGACCAGTTTGCGCTGCCGCTTGGACGCGAACTTCGCAAAGCTGGTCCCGAACTGCTCCCGCGCCGCGAGCTGGTCCGCCTCGAGCCGCTCGACGAGCACTCCCATCGCCATCAGCGCGGCCGACCCCTCCGCGGCGGCGACAACGGCCTCACCGAGCGACCGCAGCATCGCCGCCTGCACCTCCCGGTCCTGGTGGCGGCCGAGCACGTCCTGGAGCGCCTTGAGCGACCTGATCATAGGCTTGACGACCTCCGCGCCGAACAGCGGCGCGCCGAACAGCTCGAGCAGGTAGCGGAGCTCCTTGCCCTGCTTGCGCAGCTCGTGGTACTCGGCCGGGGGGCTGTCGGGGCCGATCGCGTTCCCCATCCGCACCATCCGCGTGTACACCTTCGCGATCCGCGCGCCGGCCAGCTCGCCGATCGGTCGTTCGGCCTCGGGGCCGGCGGCGGCCCCGCGCGGGTCGGCTGCGAGCCGGTCGAGGAACGTCGACCAGTCCGATAGCAGCCCGGACGTCCGCCCGGAGCGCAGCGCGCGCACGGTCCTGCGCCGCGCGGCGGCTCGGCGGCTCGCGAGCACCGCCTCGAGCGCTTTTAGGTCCGAGCGGATCTGCTCGGGGACCAGCGCGCGCATCTCGTCGAACTCGAGCAGATAGACGTCCAGGTCGCGCGCGTCGCTCGTGGCCTGCTGGAGCCAGCGGAAGCCGGCGCGGAACCGCGACAGCGCGTCGGCCTCGAACACGTGACGGAGCTCGCGCTGCACCGCGCGCGTCCTACGCACGGACACGCGGAGGTCGTGCAGAAACTCGGAGTCGAGATCCGCCACCGCGCCGGGGATGTTCGCCTCGGTCACCGCCAGCAGCGCCTTGAGAACCGATGCGGCCGCGGCGGCGGCCGCATCGTCGTCGTTGAGCGGGACGTTGACCTTCGACGGGATTCCGCCGGGCCGCGCCCCCGACGTGGCGACCGCCTCGTCCACCAGCGTCACGGCGGACGGCTCGAGCCCCAGCTCGCTCGTCAGCGTACGGCCGACATGGCGGAGCTCCTTGTCGTAGCCGCGCACCGAGACGACGTGGATGCGGGGGCGCAGCCGCCGCCGCCCGAGCGCCGGCTGTTGCAGACGCATCCGCACAACGGTCTTGCGCTCGGAGTCGAGCACGTCGAGCAACCGCTCCCGATTGCGGATCTCGACCAGCGGCAGCAGCGCCCGCTCGCCGAGCGGCTTCGAAAGGGAGGCGCGCAGCGCGCCTTCGGGCAGCTCACCGGCGAGCAGCGGCCTGCCGGGCTTGGACAGCTCCGCGCGTGCGAGCGCCCGGTCGCTGGCCAGCTCCCGCACGGCCAGCCACCCGTCCTCCCAGACCGCGACCAGGCCCGCCTCGTGCAGCCGGCCGTCGAACGTGTCGTAGTAGGCGCGCTCTGCGACCGACGTGCGCCCGTCCCGGATCTCCAGCAGCTCCTCTACGGCCCTGCCGACGTCCGCCAGCGTCATCCCCTCGGGCAGCAGGTAGTCGCTCGAACTCACTGCCCGAGCGCCTCGAGTCGCGCGACCGCGTCGTCGATCTCCTCGGCCGTGACGATCAGCGGCGGCTCGAGACGAACCGTCGCCGGCCCGGTCGCGTTTACGACCAGCCGCTGTTCGAGCAGCGCCCGCCGCGCGAGCTCCGGAGCGTCCATCCCGTCGACGAGATCGATCGCGAGCATCAATCCGCGGCCGCGAACGGCCGCCACGAACGATATTTGCTCGAGCCCCGCCGCGAGCCGCGCGCCGGCGGCGCGGACGTGCTCGAGCAGCTCGGGATTCGAGCAGATCGCCAGCGCCTCGAGCGCCGCGCGCGCGGCGACCGGTCCGCCCGCGAACGTGGAGCCGTGGTCGCCCGGCTGCAGGACGTCCGCCAGCCGCTCGCCGGTGACGAGCGCGCCGATCGGCACTCCCCCGCCGAGCCCCTTGGCGGACACGATCGCATCGGGCACCACCTCGGTCTGCTGATAGGCCCACAGTGTCCCGGTGCGCCCCATCCCCGACTGGATCTCGTCGAGCACGAGCGCGGAGCCGGTGCGGTTGCAAGCGTCGCGCGCGGCCTCGAGCAGCTCGTCCGCGACGACGTGGATCCCGGTCTCGCCCTGGATCGGCTCGATCAGTACCGCCGCGGTGCGTTCGCCGATCGCCGCGGCCACCGCTGCCGGGTCCTTCGGGACCACGACGAACCCTGGGACCAGCGGCGCGAACGGAGCCTGCTTCGACTCCTGGGGCGTGGCCGACAGCGCCCCGTACGTGCGGCCGTGGAACGCGCCCTCGAGCACCACGATCTCGCCTCCGGGCCGCGCGCGGCGCGCGAGCTTGAGCGCCGCCTCGATCGCCTCGGCGCCCGAGTTGGTGAGGAACACCTTGCCGCCCAGCGAGCTTTGCGCGAGCGCCGCCGAGAGCCGCAGCGCCGGCTCGGTGTAGTAGAGGTTGGTGGCGTGCGTGAGGCGACCTGCTTGGTCGCGGATTGCCTCGACGACGCGCGGGTGGCAGTGGCCGACGTTCAGCACCGAGATGCCGGCCAGGAAGTCGAGGTACTCGTTGCCGTGCTCGTCCCACAGCCGCGCGCCGGACCCGCGCACGAACTGCACCGGGTTGCGGACGTACGCCCCGATCGCGTAGTCGCGTTCGAGGTGCTGCAGCTCGGCGAGCGTCGCGGTCACTCCGGGTCCGACCTCGCGGGGCCGATCCGGGTGCCCTGGCCCGCGTCCGTGAACAGCTCGAGCAGCAGCGAGTGCGGCGCGCGGCCGTCGACGATGTGCGCGAACGAGACGCCGCCATGGATCGCGTCGACGCACGCCTGGAGCTTCGGCCGCATCCCCCCGGTGACGGGGGCACCGCCTGCGAAGCCGGTGGTCAGCGCGGCCTCGACCTCGTCGGCGCTGGCCTCGGAGGTGAGCGTGCTCGGGTCGGCGGGATCCCGAAGCCAGCCGGCCACGTCGGTCAGGAACACCAGCTTGTACGCGCAGAGCGCCCGCGCGATCGCTCCCGCCGCCTCGTCGGCGTTGATGTTGTACGAGTTGCCGTCGCGGTCGGCGCCGACGCTCGCGACGACCGGGATGTAATCCTCGGCGATGTGGTTGAGCACGTCGACGTCGACCCGGTCGATCTTCCCCACGTAGCCGATGTCCTGTCCGCTCGGCGATGGCTGGCGGCTGGCGCGGAACAGCAGGCCGTCGTCGCCCGACAGGCCAACCGCGGGCTGGCCGTGGCGGTTGATCAGCAGCACGATGTCCTTGTTGACCTTCCCGACGAGCACCATCTTCGCGACCTCGACGGTCTGCTCATCTGACACGCGCAGACCGTCGACGAACTCGACCGGCAGGTCGAGCCGCTCCATGTAGCGGGTGATCTCCGGCCCGCCTCCGTGGACGACGACCGGGTTCATCCCGACGTATTTGAGCAGCACCACGTCGCGGGCGAAGTCCTCCTTGAGCGTCGCGTCGCTCATCGCGGCACCGCCGTACTTGATCACCACCGTCTTGCCATGAAATTCCCTGATGTACGGCAGCGCCTCGAGGAGGGTGGCGACGTCTCTCATCACGACGTGTACTCCGAGTTGAAGCGGACGTATTCCGATGACAGATCGGAGAAGAACACCTCGGTCTCGCCGCCCCCGCCGGGAAGCGTCAGCACATACTCGACCTCGGCCCCCTCGACGAGCGGCTCGAGCTCCCGGAGGTCGTCGATCACCGCCTCGCCCGCAGACACGACCATCCGACCCTCGATCTCGAGGTCCGCGGCGAAGCCGTTTCCGGGCGGATACGCCATGCCGGCCGCCTGCAGGATCCGCCCGAAATTCGGGTCGCCTCCGTGCAACGCCGTCTTGACGAGATTGGAGTTTGCGATCGCCCGCGCGACCGGCTCGACGACGCCATCGGCGCCGCGCACGACGATCCGGCCGACCCGCCGCGTGCCTTCGCCGTCGGCGACGATCGCCAGCGCCAGCGCGCGCAGCAGCGAGTCAAGCGCCTGGCCGAGCGCCAGCTCGTCGTCGCTTTCCGGCTCGACGCGGACGCCCGCCGCGCCGTTGGCCAGCGTGAACACCGTGTCGCTGGTCGACAGCTGGCCGTCGACGCTGATCCGGTCGAACGATCGCTTGACGGTCACCCCGGTCAGCAGGTCGAGCGTCCCCGCCGACAGCTCCGCGTCGGTCTGCACGAAGCAGAACATCGTCGCGTAGCGCGGCGAGATCATCCCGGCGCCCTTCGCTTGGGCGGCCAGCCGGACGGTCCCGCTCGGCAGCTCGACCTGAAGACACGCGCGCTTCGGTCCTTGGTCGCTCGTCAGGATCGCGCGCGAGAACGCGTCGGTGTCGCGGCCGAGCTGCGCGACCGCGGCGCGGACCCCGGCCAGCAGCGGCTCGCGTGGCAGCTCTGAGCCGATCACCCCAGTCGACGCGACCCCCACCTGGCCGGCCTCGATCCCGAGCAGCTCCGCAGCCAGCTGCTGCGTGGCGACGGCGGTCTCGAGCCCGCGCTGCCCGTCGCCGGTGTTGGAGCCGCCGGAGTTCGCGACCACCGCTCGGAGGCCGGCGAGATCCGCCTCGCGCGAGGCGATCACCGGCGCCCCGACACGGGCGTTGGTCGTAAACCGTGCCGCCGACACGGTGCCGGCGGGCTCGGAGAACAGCACCCCGACGTCGAGCCCGTCGGGCTTCAGGCCGGCGGCGACGCCGGCCGCCGTGAATCCGGCGGGCAGCAACGCCGGATCGAGCTCGCTTGCGTGCGCAGGCTGCTCGACCCAGCGGGAGCCGAACACGCTCACGTGATCCCCTCCCCCTCATCCAGCCCGAACATCAGGTTCAGGTTCTGGACCGCCTGGGAGGCGGCGCCCTTCCACAGGTTGTCGATCGCCGCGAACACGATCGCGCGGCCCGTGCGCGCGTCGTGGTGCACGGAGATCCGGCAGATGTTCGTCTCCCGCACATCGCGCACCCCGGGCGGCGTCTCGCTCAGCTCAACGAACGGCTCGTCGGCGTACGTGTCGGCATACAGCGCCTCGAGGTCCACCGCGTCGAGCCGGCCGTTCCCCGTCACGTAGCAAGACACGAGCTCGCCCTGATCGAGCGGCAGCAGATGCGGGGTGAAGGTGATCCGCAGGTCGGGGTGGGCGGGATCGAGCTCCCGGAGCTCCTGCTCGATCTCGGGGGTGTGGCGGTGGCGGGGAACCCCGTACGGTGAGACGTTCTCGTCGACGCTCACGAAGTGGGTGGCCTCGGTGGCCGCCCGCCCGGCCCCGGACACACCCGACTTGGCATCGACGATCACGTCCTCGATCAGCCCTTCGCGCGCCAACGGGCCGAGCGCCAGCAGCGTGGCGGTCGGGTAACAGCCCGGGTTGGCAACCAGGTCGGCGCCCCGCAGCCGGTCCCGGTAGAGCTCCGGAAGCCCGTACACGGCCTCGCTCAGCAGCTCGACGGCGGGATGCTCCCGGTACCAGAGCTCGTAGGTGGCCGGATCGCGCAGCCGAAAGTCGGCAGACAGATCCACCACGCGTGCGCCTCGCCCGCGGAGCTCGGAGACGAGCTCGGCGGCGGCGCCGTGAGGGTACGCGACGACCGCAGCGTCGACGTCTGCGTGCCGGTCGAGGTCGAGCTCCTCGAGCACCATCGGGACGCGGTGGTGCGGATACAGATCGTCGAGCCGGCGGCCGACATCGCTGCGGGCGGTCACCGCAATGAGCTCGAAAGAAGGGTGCCTGAACAGCAGTCGCGCGGTCAGCGCGCCGGTGAACCCTGCCGCCCCGAACACGGCCGCGCTATGAGGCACGGACCCTCCCTCCCAGCTCGCCGGCGAGCGCGGCGATGATCGTCTCGCGCCGCTTGGCCACCTCCGCATCGGTCAGGGTGCGATCGGCCGCGCAGTACGAGAGCCGCAGCGCGAGTGAAACGTTCCCCGCACCGAGCCGCTCCGGGTCCCGATAGACGTCGAATACCTCCGCGCGCTCGAGCAGCGGCGCACCGGCGCGGCGGACGACGTCGATCACCTGTGCGGCGGTGACGTGCTCGGCGACGACCACGGCGAGGTCCTCGCGGACGGCCGGGAAGCTCGTCACGTCCCGGTACTGAATCGGCGCCGGCTCCGGGACCGCGTCGAGGTTCACCTCGAACGCGGCGACCGTTCCGGGGAGCTCCCACTCCGCGCTCACCAGCGGGTGGAGTTCGGCGACCCAGCCGATCGGGTCGCCGGCGATCCACACCGACGCGGCGCGCCCGGGGTGGACGAACGGAGCGCCAGCCGGCCGGAGCTCGAAAGGCGCGCCGAGCGCATCGAGCATGCCCTCCAACACGCCCTTGATCGCGAAGAAGTCCGCCGTGTGCGGGTCGGGATCCCGCCACGTCGGCGGCCGGACCGGGCCGATCAGCAGCGCTGCGATGTCGTAGGGCTCCTGCGGCAGCTCGCCCGGCCCCTGAGAGAGGTAGACGGCGCCGGCCTCGAACAGCCTGAGCGTCGTGGCTCCGCGCGCGTGGTTGTGCTGGGCGATCTCGAGCAGCGAGGTGATCAGCGTCGTGCGCAGCCGTGACTGCTCGAGCGACATCGGGTTCTCGAGCACGACCGCGTCGGAATGGTTGTCCGGAGCCCGGAGTCGCGCGTCCGTGTCGGGCCCGGTGAAGCTCCACCCGACAACCTCGTAGAGGCCCTGCGCGGCCAGCAGGTCCGCGGCGCGCCGCCGCAGCTGCTGGCGGGGCGTCAGCCGCCCGCGGGCGCCGTGCCGGCTCGGCAGCGTCGAGGGGAGCTTCTCGAGTCCGTCGAGCCGCGCTACCTCCTCGATCACGTCGGCCTCGCGGGTCACGTCGCCGCGGCGGAAGTACGGCGGCTGCACGTCGAGCCCGTCGGGGGCCTCGCGGGTCGTGAACTCAAGCGAGCGCAGGAGCTCGTCGCACCGCTCGCGCGGGATCGGCGCCCCGAGCAGCCCCGCGACGCGCGCGTCGCGCAGCCGGATCGTCTCCGCGGGCGGGCCGTCCCCGCCGACGTCGATCGTCCCGCCGACCGGCTTGGCGCCGCACAGCTCGATCATCAGCTGCGTCGCGACCGCCTGCGCGTCGATCGCCTGCTCGGGCTGGAGCTGCTTCTCGAACCGCAGCGACGCCTCGCTCTGGAGCCCGAGGGTCCACGCGGTGTGATGAATCGTGGGGCCGTCCCAGGTCGCGGCCTCCATCAGCACGCGGCTGGTGTCGTCGGCGACCTCGGAGCGCGCGCCGCCCATCACCCCGGCGATCGAGGTCGGGCCGTCGGCATCGGCGATCAGCAGCATCCGCTCGTCGAGCGTGCGGGTCTGGCCGTCGAGCGTCTGCACCTGTTCGCCGGGCTGGGCGCGCCTGACCGTCAGCGAGCGGCCGGCGATCCGGTCGAGGTCGAAGGCGTGCAGCGGCTGGCCGGTCAGCAGCATCACGTAGTTCGTGATGTCGACGACGTTCGAGATCGGGCGCTGCCCGGCGGCCGCGAGCCGTGCCTTCAGCCACGGCGGGCTGGGGCCGATCCGGACGTCCTCGAATGCACGGGCGGTGAACCGCGGGCACAGGTCAGCGGCTTCGACGGTGATCGTCACCCCTTCGATCGGCCCGCGTTGCCCGGGGTCCTCCGACCAGGGTGGCTGCGCGAGCGTGGCGCCGGTGGTCGCGTGCACCTCGCGCGCGATCCCGTACACCGCCAGGCAATCCGGCCGATTCGAGGTGATCTCGAACTCGAGCACCTCGGTGGCGAGCGGCAGCACCTCGGTCAGCGGCGTCCCCGGGTGCAGGTGGTCGTCATCGAGCACGAGGATCCCGTCGTGGTCGGTCCCGATCGCGAGCTCGTCCTCGGCGAGGATCATCCCGGCCGACTCGACGCCCCGCAGCTTGGCCCGTCCGAGCTTGGTCCCGTCGGGCATCACGGCGCCGGGCTTGGCGACCGCGACCGTCTGGCCGGCGGCGACGTTAGGAGCGCCGCAGACGATCTGGGCGGGCGCCTGCTCGCCGATGTCGACCACGCACACGCTGAGCCGGTCGGCGTCGGGGTGCCTGCCGGCCTCGAGCACCCGGCCGACGACGAACTTCTCTAGCTCGCCGACGCCGTGGCGCGCGATCGCCTCAACCTTCGTCCCGGTCATCGTCAGCCGCTGCGCGAGCTCGGGCGTGTCGAGCTGCGGATCGCAGTACTGCTGCAGCCACTCGAGCGGGACCTTCATGCGGCTCGCTCCCTCATGCGAACTGCTCCAGGAACCGGACGTCGTTGTCGAAGAACAGCCTCAGGTCGGGGACGCCGTGCTTGAGCATCGCGATCCGCTCGATCCCCATCCCGAACGCGAATCCCTGGATCTGCTCGGGGTCGTAGCCGCTCGAGCGGACGTTCTCGAACACGTTCGGGTCGACCATCCCCGCCCCGAGGACCTCGAGCCACGCGGTCCCCTTGCAGATCGGGCAGCGCCCGCCGTCGGCGAGGACCCCGCCGGTGCAGTTGAAGCACGACACGTCGACCTCGACGCTCGGCTCGGTGAAGGGGAAGAAGTCCGGCCGCAGCCGGATCTCGCGCTGCTCGCCGAACATCGCCCGCGCGAACGCCTCGAGGGTGCCCTTCAGGTCGGAGAGCGTCACGTCGGTGTCGACCGCCAGCCCCTCCATCTGGTGGAACTGTGGCGTGTGCGTGGCGTCGGAGTCGGGGCGGTACACCCGGCCGGGGATCACGATGTAGAGCGGCGGCGCGTGGAGCTCCATCGAGCGGATCTGCACCGGGCTCGTGTGCGTGCGCAGCAGCACGTCGTCGGTCACGTAGAAGGTGTCCGTCTTGGCGCGCGCGGGGTGCGTGACCGTGTGGTTGAGGGCGTCGAAGTTATAGAAGACGGTCTCGACCTCCGGCCCCTCGGCGACCTCGAAGCCGAGGCCGATGAAGATCTCCTCGATCTCCCGGCGCGTCTGGGTGAGCAGGTGCAGCCCGCCAAGGTCCGGGAGCGGGTCGGCCGGGAGCGTCACGTCGACGCGGTCCTGCTCGAGCCGCTCGTTGAGCTCGCTGGCGCCGAGCTCGCCGTGACGGCGCTCGAGCGCGCGCTCGAGCGCCTGCCGGGCCTGGTTCGCGGCCTTCCCGGTCGCGGCGCGCTCCTCGGCGGGCAGCTCGGCGACCCCCCTGAGCAGGTTCGGGAGCTCGGCCTTGCGACCGAGGTACCGGATCCGGGCCTCCTCGAGCGCGTCGCTGGTGGAGGAGGCCGCGATCGCGGCCTCGGCCTCGGACTTGAGCTGCTCGATCCGCTCGAGCGTGGGGCTTAAATCACTCATCGCTGGCCATCCTAGATGTGAACTCGTACAGCGCGATCGTCGCCGCCATCGCCGCGTTGAGGGAGTCGGTCTGGATCGGGATGTGCGCGACGTGATCGGCCTGGCCGATCACATCGGTCGGCAGACCCTCCCGCTCGTGCCCGATCAGGAGGCTGACCTCGCGAACTTTGGCGTTTTGGTTGAGCCATACCGAACCCGATCGCCAAAGTTCGGGGAGCGGCACGCCCCGCCCTGCGACGAGCGCGATCTTGACGCCCGGCAGGGCGTCAAGATCATCGGCCTTCGCCAGCGGCACCGTGAACACCGCCCCCATGCTCGCCCGTACCGCCTTGGGGCTGAACGGGTCGGCCGTACCCGGACCGAGGGCCACGCACGAAGCCCCGAACGCCTCGGCGCTGCGGAGGATCGTCCCGACGTTGCCCGGATCGGCGAGGCCGTCGAGGTACACGCACAGCGGGCCGGCCGGAGCCGGCGCCCAGCGCTCGTCGTACACGGCGAGCGTGCGGGTGCCCGACGCGAGGCCCGACGCCGCCGCCAGCGCGTCCACCTCGACCTCGACACCCGGGAGCCCGCTGCCGGCCGCGGCGTAGCGCTCGACGGGCTGCCAGCCGGCGGCGTCGGCGGCCGCCAGCAGGTCCTCGCCCTCGGCGACGAACCGTCCGGCGCGCTCGCGCCAGCGGCGCCGCTGCCTGAGCTTGCGGATCTCCTTGAGCTTCTGATTGTGGTGGCTTGTGATGGTCATAAAAAAGGGCGCCCTCCTGTCAGGAGCGGCGCCCGGGTGGCGGTGCTGGTGGTCTCGGCGTTGCTCAGCCGGCCGCCAGCGCCTCGCGGGCGCGCTCGGCAAACCGTCGGAAGGTGTCGGCGTCGCGGACCGCGATGTCCGCGAGGATCTTGCGGTCGAGCTCGACGCCGGCGAGCTGCAGACCGTGCATAAACTGCGAGTAGGAGAGATCGTTCTGGCGCGCAGCGGCGTTGATGCGCGTGATCCACAGCCGCCGGAAGTCGCGCTTGCGGTTGCGCCGGTCGCGGTAGCGGTACTGGTCGGCCTTCAGCACCGCCTCCTTGGCGACCTTGTAGTGGCGGCTGGCGTCGCCCCGGTATCCCTTCGCCATCTCGAGCGTCGCGCGCCGCTTCTTGCGCGCGTGGGTGGAGCGCTTGACCCGGGTCACTTGCCGCTCCGGTGCTTGGTGCCGAGCAGGATCTTGACCCGCGTCTCGTCGCTCTTATGAATCACGGCCGGCTGCGCGTGCCGCCGCTTGCGCTTCGGCGACTTCTTCTCGAGGATGTGGCTCGTGAACGCGCTGCGGCCGCGCACCTTCCCGGTGGCCGTCACCTTGAAGCGCTTCTTGGCGCCCGAATGGGTCTTCGTCTTCGGCATCGCGAGCGCCTAGTAAAGCAGAGTGCTGCGGCTAAACCGCGGCGTCGGCCGAGGCCGGCACCGGCTTCGTTTCGGCCTGCCCGTCCTGCTTCTCGCCCTCTGGAGCGTGCCCGTCGTCACCTGACAGCACGGCCTTCGAAGGCGCCAGCAGCATCGTCATGTTGCGCCCGTCCTGGACGGGAGATTGCTCGATCACGCCGACGTCGGACAGCTCGTCCGCGAGGCGATCGAGCAACGCGATCCCGCGCTCGGGATGGGTAACCTCGCGGCCGCGGAACATGATCGTGATCTTGACCTTGTCCTTGCCGGTCAAGAAGCGGCGTACGTGACCCTTCTTGGTGTCGTAGTCGTGCTGGGCGATCTTGGGGCGGAACTTGATCTCGCGGATCGTGATCTGCTGCTGGTGCTTTCGCGCAGCCTTCTGCTTCTGGGCCAGCTCGTACTTGTACTTCGAGTAATCGAGCACGCGCGTCACCGGAGGACGCGCCTCGGGCGCGACCTCGACCAGGTCGAGATCCCGCTCCTGCGCGTAGCGCAGCGCCTCGTCGGTCTTGACCACGCCGATCTGGTTCCCGTCCTCGCCGATCAGACGGACTTCGGGTACGCGAATCCGTTCGTTGATCCGAGTCGGGTCCCGCTCCGGGGGTCGCCGGTCGAACTTCTTAGGGACCGGCACTAGCTGCGGTTAGGTACTGCAGTCAAGCGGCGCCGGGCCGTGTCTGGTCTAAAGCGTGGATCAACGGGGTTGAGTATAGCGGCGGGTCTACCCTCTCGAGCGACTTTCAACCTGGCCGCAGAGCCGCTCGATCAGCGCCGCGACCGGGGCCGACCCGCGGTCCCCGTGGCGGTGCTCCCGCACCCCGACCTCGTCGCTCTCCTGCTCGCGGTCGCCGACCACCAGCATGTACGGGATCTTGCGCAGCTCGGCGTCACGGATCTTGCGCCCGACCGATTCGTCGCGGTCGTCGAGCTCGGCGCGAAGCCCGGCGGCGCGCATCCGCTCGAGCACGGAGCTGCCATGACCGATGTGGCGGTCCGCGATCGGCAGCACGACCGCCTGCACGGGCGCGAGCCACAGCGGAAATTCGCCCGCGTAGTGCTCGATCAGGATCCCGATGAAGCGCTCGAACGAGCCGAACAGGGCCCGGTGGATCATCACCGGCGTGTGCTCGGCGTTGTCCGCGCCCGTGTAGGTGATCGCGAAGCGCTCGGGCATCGCGTAGTCGAGCTGCACCGTCCCGAGCTGCCACGAACGGCCGATCGAGTCGGTCGTGTGGAGGTCGATCTTGGGACCGTAGAAGGCGCCGTCGCCCTCGTTGACGTCGTATGCGAGGCCATGGTGCTCGAGCGCACCCCGAAGCGCGCCCTCGGCCCGATCCCACATCTCGTCCGAGCCGATCCGGTTCGGCGGCCGTGTCGATAGCTCGAGCCGCGGCTCGAGTCCGAACAGGTCGTAGAGGAAGAACGCGAACTCGAGGCAGCCGATCACCTCCTGCTCTACCTGCTCGTCGGTGCAGAAGATGTGTGCGTCGTCCTGGGTGATGCTGCGGACGCGGAGCAGCCCGTGGAGCGTCCCGCTCGGCTCGTGGCGGTGGACCAGTCCCTGCTCCGCCATCCGGTACGGGAGGTCGCGGTGCGAGCGCCGCGCCGTCTTGTAGATCTGGATATGGGCCGGGCAGTTCATCGGCTTCAGTCCCATCAGCCGTTCCTCGACCTCGGTGAAGTACATGTGGTCCCGGAACTTGTCCCAGTGCCCGGACTGCTTCCACAGCTCGACGTCGTAGATGATCGGCGTATGGACCTCCTGGTAGTGACGCGCGGAGTTCTGCTCGCGCCACAGCTGCGCCAGCGCGTTCCAGATCGCCTGGCCGGCGGGGTGCCAGAACGGCGACCCGGGACTCAGCTCGGAGAACGAGAACAGGTCGAGCTCGCGGCCGAGCTTGCGGTGATCGCGTGCGCGGGCCTGCTCTAGCCGCTCGAGATGCGCGTCGAGCTCCTTGGACGAGAAGAACGCAGTTCCATACACGCGCGTGAGCATTGTGTTGGCGGCGTTCCCGCGCCAGTAGGCGCCGGCTAGGGACTGGAGCTTGACGGCGCCGATCCGCTTCGTCGACGGGGCGTGCGGCCCCCGGCAAAGGTCCGTGAAGTCGCCGTTCGTGTATAGGCCGACCGTCTCGAGTGGGTGGGCGGGATCCGCGTTCCGGATCAGGTCCTCGATCAACTCGACCTTGTAGTCCTGCCGCTCCTTGACGAACCGCTCGAGCGCGTCGCCGACCGGGATGTCCTCGCGGACGAACCGCTCGTCGGCCTTGATGTGCTCCCGCATTCGCGCCTCGATCCGCTCGAGGTCGTCCTCGGACAGCGCGATCCCGTCCGGAAACTCGAAGTCGTAGTAGAAGCCGTCCTCGATCGGCGGACCGATCGAGACCTTCGTCCCGGGGTACAGCTCGAGCACCGACTCGGCGAGCACATGCGCGGCGTCGTGGCGGATCAGCGACAGCGCGTCGGCGCCGCTGCGGTCGGTGACGATCTCGATCCGCGCCGGGCCGCCGTCGGGCGCCGGCAGCGCCCGGTCGAGGTCGCGCAGCTCGCCGTCGACCTTGACGGCCAGCGCGGCTCGGGCGAGCCCCGGTCCGATCGCAGCCGCGGCGTCGGCGCCCGTGGCGCCGTCGGGAAGCTCGAGGATGTTGCCGTCGGGCAGCTCGAATTGCATCGGCGGAGGATGCTATCCGCGCGTGCTCGTGCGGATAGCAGTCGTCGCGGGCCCCGGCCAGCTCACCGAACCCGAAACGAGAACTCGCCGACGTCCATCATCGCGATGAACGCCGGGCACAGCTCGCGTGGCGGGCACTCCGGGGTGAGGATTTCGAGCAGGCGCCCGGAGTAGTGACCCCGGCACCAGGCATGGGACGGCGCGGGCGCCGCCAGCCGCATCATGACCGTCTGGCCCTTGCGCGTGGGTCCGACCGTCGCCGAATAGCTGGACGCACAGCCCCGATGGGAGCGCCCGTTCGCGGTGAGCTCGTACCGCGGTCCCCCGGCCGGATCGCCGCCCGTCTGCTGGGGCGCCCGGAAGCTGACCGTAAACCGGGTCCGCGGCGTCCCGGCCGCGGGCTTCACATGAATTGGGACGCCCGAGCCGCCGCCGGCGGCGGCCGCGGCGGATCCGAGCACGCAGGCGCTCGCCGTCACCGCCAGCGACACCCAGCCCGCGCGCTTCATCGACCGCGACTCTACTCTCCGCCGACCGCACCGGCGCCCCGTCGCAGCCGGTCCGTCGCCGCTACATTTACGGGTCTCCCGGGCGATTAGCTCAGCTGGGAGAGCGCCGTCTCGACAAGGCGGAGGTCGCTGGTTCGAGCCCAGCATCGCCCATATTGGATTTGCAGGGGATTCGTCTGGTGGGGGCCATCGAGGATTTATCGGTGCGTCCTCAGTGCGTCCCTCAGATTTCGTCGCGCGCCTGCTGAATGGCTTCGGCGGCGGGCACGCGGGGCTTGGTTTCCAGCTCTCTGAGCGTCCCGGCGTAGTGCCGCGCGAGCGTCGCGACTGAGTGCCCAGCCTGTTCGGCGACGTACGTCAAGTTGCGTCCCTCCCATAGGAGCAGCGAGACGAACGAGCCGCGGAG
>CAWDAZ010000006.1:0-450435 GCA_963800475.1 uncultured Solirubrobacterales bacterium
CGCCGAGACGCGGATCGCGTTCACCACTGAGAGGCTCCTCGGAAGCTACTCGCTCGGATCCGAATGGGTATTTGCCGGGCCACTGATGGCTCCTCCGCCTACGGCGGGGCCGGCCGCTGAGCGCCCCCTCGTATACGCGTGCTTCGGCACAGCATTCAATCGGCCGGTGGATCAGTTCAAAGCGGTGGTGAGGGGTCTCGCCGACGAGCCTTTCGACGTGCTCCTCTCAGCCGGGGGCGGGGGCGTCACCGCCTCCGACCTGGAACCCCTCCCCTCGAATGTGACCGTCCACGAGTTCGCCGATGCACGGCGAGTGCTGGCGGATGCGAGTGTGCACGTCACGCACGCTGGGTGCAACTCCGTGCACGAATCGCTGCTGTCCGGGGTCCCGATGGTCTGCCTCCCGCAGGCGTTCGATCAGTTCGAGCTGGCGCGGAGCATCGAACGGCTGGGCGCGGGCGTGATCAGCGATCAGACCCCAGATCAGATCCGGGCCGCGGTGCGGGCAGTCATGGAGAGTGCCGAGATGCACGACCGGGCAACCGAGCTCAGCGAACACCTCGCGAGCTACGACGGCGAGCGGCGCGTGCGCGAGGTGATCGACCGGGTGCTGACCGAGGAACGCGAACCGGTCTCGTAGAGCGGGCCAGCCACCCGGCGAGTTCGGATCAGAAGTCCGCCAGCGCGGCGTGCGCTTCGACGCTATGGGCGAGCGCCGGAGGGGCTGTGCCGTAAACGATCGGGAGAGTGATCGCCGTCCCCCCCGCAAGTCCGACGCGGCGGAGCAATCGCCTCCGACTCAGCCTCGCGGCGCTTGGCTTTCGTTTGCTGAAGCCGGAGATGATCAGGCCATGCTCAACCAGGTCGTCGAGCGCGATCAGCACGAGGTCCTCATCGGCATGGCCCCCGAGCTCCTGGGCCGGCACGTCCGCCAGATCGCCGAGCGTCCGACGACCATCGCAAGCCTTCCACACGAGCGCTGCGCTTGCGTTCAGTCGCCAAGTCCGCCCACGCTCCGCGTCGTGGACATGAAGCGTGCCGTCAACCTCCTCGGTAACCAAACCGTCGGTCAGTGCCAAAGGCCGGTCGCGAGACATCGCCCGCAGTATATTCGTATCCGGCCGTCGCTTGGCCGCTACGCTGGCGCCTTGGAAGCTGCCCGGGCCATCTGAAGTTGCGAGGTGATCACGACGAAGATCGTCCGTGAAACGTGCCCGCAGGACCCGCGGGAGCTGGTGAGGCAGGGAAGAGCAAGACGGGCCCTTCCGGGGCCTCCGACTGCCGATGCCCTCTAAGCGGTCACCGTCCAGTCTCCTCTTGCAGCAACTCGTGGTTCGAACCGGAGCGACACCGCTGCGGCGGGTGTGGCGAATGTTGTACCGCCTGCATGCGCGGATCGTCGCAGTGGGACTGACATTGGACATGCCGGAGTCATCCGCCTACCTCCGCCTCCCGGAGCCGGATTTCGTTCCCGGGCTATCCGACGTCGACCTCTTGATTGTGTTGGCGGGGAGTCCCGATTCGCAGGAGGCGGCTGCGGAACGGCTGCGGCAGCCGCGCCACTCGGCTGCGCTCCAGCCGGCTTGGCCGTCTGCTTCCCCTGGTCGATGATCCGCGTGTGTTTGGTGACGCGGAACTTCGGGAGCTGGTCGGGAGCAGCGCGATGACTTACGGGCTCGGCGAGCCAGGCTCCCCTCGCCCGTCCGCCGCGGCGGGAATCGGCGAGGCGGCGAGCCTCAGCCGAGCCACGATCCTGATGCGACCCGGGCTATACCACACGGTCGAGGATTGGCATCCGCTCTCCCGCTACCGCGCCCGCCTGCATGACCCACCTCGTGATTCGCAGCAGCGGCTGACAGCGGGATGGCTGGAGCTAGGGTTCTGGTGGAGCGTATTACCTCGAGCATGTATACGGGCAACCGGACCCCGGCCGGCCGATCTCTGCGTCAAGTGCGTGGCGGAGTCTCTCCGGGTGTGGATGTGGCTGGCTCGCGGAGAGCGGATGGCAAGCCGGCTCGAGGCGCTCGAACGTGGACGCGAATTCTTTCCGGAGGAGGAGGAGGCTCTGCGTGACGTACTGGAGCTGCGCCAATCGCTGCAGCGATGGAAGATGACTGGATCGCCGCTGGACCGTACGCTGCCACTGCTGGTTCGGCTGGCTCAGCGTACCGCCGAGCTGATCGATGAGCAGGCGCTGGCGGCGGGCTTTACCGAGGTGAGGCTTCGCGGGGGCGACCCAACCGGTCCCATCGTCGCGCGCGATGCCCAGAAGCCCTCGATGATCGAGACACGATCGCCCGAGATCTTTCCTCTCGTCGATTGGCGCGGTCTCGTTTCGCCGCTGCTGCCCGACGACACTTTCACGCCGCTGAGCGTCCCAGCGGAGGATGCGTCGGCCTTTCTGGACGCGGCCAGGCTCAACCGCGGCCCGTACCAAACCTTCCTGGCGGATGGCCTGTTGATCAGACCCGGGGCCGAGTACATGCGGACGCGGCTACGCGGCATCGAGTGCCGGACGACGGACCCTGTCTCCTTCGCGCTGCTGGAACAGAGACCTGACAGCATCGTTCCCAAACCTCTCGGGCTGGTGCGCGATGGACGTCGCACGGCGGGCGGTGGCCGAGCACAGCGTCTGGCTGGATCCGCGCAGCATCCCACTATCCACCGGCGCCGGCCGGTGGCTCGGCATGCTGCTCAGCGCGGCGCGGGCCGCCGCCTTTTTCGGAAGTCTCGGCCGCGAGCCTGAGCTCCCGTTGACGCTGGCCGACGGCGTACGGGCCCTCTCGGAGGTATCCCTGGCGACCGCCCTCTCCGCCGAGGAGGGTCTCGAGCATTACGTCGCCTTCGCTGAGAACGACGTCGAGCCTCCTCCCTCTGTGGTCAACGATCTGCGTGCACGTCTGCTAGAGCTTCCCGCTTACGGTGGTGGGTGAGGTCGCTCGTTCGCCGAAACCCTGCTGGCGCCTTGCGCCGCCGTGATATCGAACACGGGCGTTGGCTGGATCAGGTAGCGGGCGCCGATCTTCTGCGCGTGGTGTGTCACACAGGGATGCCGAGCGACCGGTAGAGCTCGAGGTATTGGTCGCGAGTCTCGGGCGGAAGCGTCTCCAGACTGGCTTTCGTCTGTTGGACGACGACGCTGCGCATCGGACGCGGGACGGATTTCAACTGGGCGGCCAGGGCTTCTGCAGCCTGCCTTGCCTCAGGGGGTAGCTTCGCCCGGCGAACCGGTTGGCGGCGCGCCCTCGCTCGGCACAGCCGGTGCCGGGCCTGCGCTGGTGGCGGCTGCTTGCAGCGTCTCCAGGTATTGCCTCCGTTGGGCTTCGGGAAGATGCTCGGCTGCGTCTTCGATTCGTCGCGCCGCGAGGTCACCCATCCACAGGGGCAAACCTTCCATCATCTGCTTCATCTGGTCCATGGGGAATGGCCGGCGAACTGAGTCCGACGGCAGTCGATCTCACGGACGCGCTGTGCGGTTCCCGCCGGGGCGATAGACGCGGCATGGCTCGCCGCGAAGCCCCGGGCACGGCGGAAGCCCGGTCGGCACGCTCACGCCCGGTACCACCGGGAGGATCAGCGCTGACGGCATCCGCCTCGAGAAAGCGACCGCGACCGCGGCCGTTCCCCTCGGGCTCGTCTCGCCGAACGACCAGATCGGCTGGTCGCCGTTGGGGGCGGTGATCGTCACGCGGATCCGCGAGCCGGCGCGATAGGCGTGCCCCTCGTAGTAGAGCGGGATGACGACCTCGACAAATCGATTGCGCGGCATCGGCTGTACATCTGCGGCCCTCAGGCTCAGGACGGGCTGCAGCAACGTGCTCTTGCGCGCGTCGAGCTTGCGCTCGTTGGATCGGACCCAGCCGTTCTGCACGAACGACTCCTTGCCGTCCGGTCTGACCTCGCTGATCGTTGCCTGCAGGTCGACGTTCGGTGTCGAAGAGCGGACCCAGAGACGGACAGCGCCGGCTCCGATCGCGACCGTATTGGACCGCAGCGGCTTGGTCACATACGAGACCGAGGATCCTGGGGGCGGGGAGAGCCACCGGTAGGAGGGCAATGCCGTCCAGAGGCCGCCGGGAGAGCCGTCGGTGGGGCCACTGAAATCGGTCAGCGGGCGCGCGCGGGGATTCCAGGTAAACGAGTTGCCGCCCGCGCCCGACGGTGGCCGATCGCCGAGCGCGCCGCCGCCGCCGAGATACCAGAAGCGGGCGGTCGTGCCCGGAATCGGAAAGCGCGAGAACGATCGTTCGAACCCCGGATACGGCTCCCCGGGACGCTGGCCGCCGGCGCCGTTGTCGAACAGCACCCGGACTTCGGGGAGGCTCTGGAAGGCCGCGAGCGCCCGCTGGTACGCCGGCTGCTGCTGGATCGGATCCGGAGGCAGCGTGAGCCCGCCGATTCCAAGGGCCGTCTGATAGATCGTGCTGGCCACCTCGCGCGGTGCAGCGCACGGGCCGGCCGGCGCCATGCGCGCCACGTACAGCTCGAGGAAGTCGCACCAGCGGTTGAAGGTCACCGGGTCGAGCGAGTCGGTGTGAACGCCGTTGCTGAACGTGAGCCACTTGTGGGTGGTGCCGGCGAAATGGTCGGCGAGGTCCGCACAGTGACCGCCGGTCTGCTCGTCGGTCCACTGGCAGGCCAGGAAGACGGGGACCTTGATCTTGTGGACGAACGTGATCGGCGCCAGCGGGTCTGCGACCGACGGCACGTAGTGCGAGTTGGCTCGGGTCTTCGCCAGCAGATCCACGGCCTCGCCGTGGAGAACCTGGTTCTGCTTGCAGATCTCATCGCCCTGCTGGATCCGCTTGTAGGCCCAGGGCTGTCCCCCCGTCGGCGATGCCGGCAGGGCGTCGTGGATGCGCTGGAGCGACCAGGCGAGCGCGAACCCGGTGTTCAGAATTCCGCCGGGGTACAGCGTCGTCGCCGTCTGGTCGATGACCGAGAGCGGCGAAATCGCGGCGAGATCGGGCGGGTCGGTCTGAGCGGTGAACAGCTGGCTGATCCCGCCGTAGGAGATGCCCATCATCCCCACCTTGTGGTGCAGCACCCAGGGCTGGTGGGCAACCGTCTCGATCACGTCGTAGCCATCGATGTTCTGGAGCGGCTCGAAGTAGTCGTATGCGCCGCCCGAGCACCCGGTGCCGCGCATGTTCACGTCGACGACGGTGAACCCCATCAGGTTTGCGAGCGTGGCGATTCCGCTGTCCGGCCCTGCCGGATCCGCATAGCCGTACCCCGAATACTCGATCAGCGTCGGGGTGGGACGAAGGACCGACGCGGCGCTGCTTCCGAACGGCGGATGCACGTCGATCGCCAGCTTGATCCCGTCGCGCATCGCGATGTAGCCATAGCCGCTCGAGGCGACCGCCTGGCGGTAGAAGGACGTGCTCGGAGGTGCCGGGCGGGTGGAGAGGACAGTCAGCCGAGGTGATTGCGCGCGGTCGGGATCCAAGCGCACCCGGTAGCCCGTGCCCGGCGGAACATTGCGGAACAGAAGCCCACCGAGGGAATCGGCGCGCTGAGTCGCGATCACGCGCCCGTCCCCGGCAACCAGCCGCATCCGCTGGCCGGGACCGAGGCCGGTCGCGTAGACCTGTTCGACGCTGCCGCGCGCGACGAACGCGGTCGAAGCGTTCGACGGCGAGGGGTACGCCGCGGCTAGCAGCGCCGCCAAGGCAACTGCTGGAACTACGCGGTAAGCGTGGATGCACGCGACACGGCGGAAGATCAATGTCCACTCCTGGTCTCGTGGCGCCCCCCTCTATTTAACTGATCCGCGACCTCGCAGTTGCGGTTGGCGGGGCGTCCGACCAACCTGCGCGCGGCCCGGCCATCGCCGCGGCCGCATCGCGGACATGATTCGGATGATTCTCGCCTCAATGAACTTGACGGTTCATGACTTAGCTGCTTGCTTCCATGGGCCGGGGAGTTTTCAAGCGGGAGGAAACGAGATGAGGATCAAGAGACTTGGCCTGGCGGCGGTCGCGCTCGCCTTCATGGTGTGGCCTGCGGCCGCGTCGGCCGCCGACGCCGGGGTGCTCGCCGGGCACACCATGAACCGCCAGGCGCTCCCGTGCGTAGCGCAATCGGATGGAGTGCGCGTGTGTGCGGGCGACGAGAGCGGTCCCGGCGGGACCGATCTGCGCTTTCAGAGCTTTGATGGCACGCCGCTGCAGGTGTGGGTCACGCTTCCCCCGGCGCCCGCCTCGGGCGCCGACGGCGGCTACCCGTTGATGGTGCAGAATCACGGCTGGGGTGCCCCGCCGACGGGGCCGAACGACGGGCAATATGCCGGTCCGACGGCCGTTCAGTGGGCGCACGACGGTTATGTCGTCCTGCAGTTCGCAGCCCGTGGTTGGGGGGACTCGTGCGGCACCGAGGAGTCGCGGCTGGTGAACGTCACCGCGTGCGCGCACGGCTACGTCCACCTCGACGATTACCGGTATGAGGCCCGCGACGTCCAGTACGCGGTCGGGCTGCTTGTCGACGAGGGGCTCATCGACCCCAACCGGATCGGCGCGACCGGCGAGTCCTACGGGGCCGGTCTCTCACTCGAGCTGGCGACCCTCAACAACCGTGTGATGAACACCGACGGGTCGCTGAGCCCGTGGAAGAGCCCGGAGGGAACGCCGCTGCACATCGCCGCCGCCGCCCCCCAATTCGGGTGGAGCGACCTGGTCAACGCACTGGCGCCGAACGGGCGGACGCTCGACTACCGGGTGACCTCGCCGACGGCTGACCTGTCACCGGTTGGGGTGGAGAAGGATTCGATCGTCAACGGGCTGTACGCCACCGGTGTCGGGGACAACGCCTACTACGCGCCCCCGGGCCTCGACCCGGAGGCCGATTCGACGACCTGGGTGGCGCAGACCAACGCCGGCGAGCCGTACAGCACGCCCAGGGTCCAGTACCAGGTACAGCAGTTCGCGCAGTTCCGGTCTCCCTACTACCTGCTCCAGGGCGACTATGGATTCGGTCAGGAGGCGCCCGCGCCGCTGTTTCTCACCAACGGCTTCACCGACGACATCTTCCCGGTCGATGAGGCGATGCGCTACGTCAACCTCGAGCACAAGCTGTACCCGTCTGACCCGGTCGCGCTGTTCAACTATGACGGCGGCCACCAGCGCGGCGGCAACAAGCTGGCCGATGGGGCGCTGCTCCTCTCCCGCGTCAAGCCTTTCCTCGACTACTACGTCAAGGGCGCCGGAGCCCGGCCGGTGTTGGGCGTGACCGCGCTCACCCAGACCTGCCCGAAGACGGCAGCGTCTGGGGGGCCGTACTGGGCGCCGACGTGGGCCGGTCTTCACCCCGGCGAGGTCGACTACACCTTCGGGCCCGCTCAGAGGATCCTCTCGGCCGGCGGCAACCCCAAGATGTCGGTGGCCTTCGACACGATCGGCGCCACGGAGATGTCCAACATCAACGGCTTGGGCTGGCCCTGCCAGACCGCCTCGGCCACCCCCGAGCGTGGAGTAGCCACCTACCGGCTGCCGGCCGCGACCGGAACCGGGTACACACTGCTCGGCTCGCCGACGGTGATCGCCGATCTGAAGGTGACCGGCACGTTCGCGTACATCGCCGCACGGTTGCTCAACGTCGACCCGACGACGAACACCGAGACGCTCCTCGCGCGTGGCCTCTACCGGATCGACCCGAATGCGCCGAACGGCCGCCAGGTGCTCCAGCTTCACCCGGGCGCCTGGCACTTCGCCGCCGGGCAGACCCCAGAGCTCGAGTTGCTCGGCAAGGATGCGCCGTACTCGCGCCCATCGAACGGGACGTTCACGATCAAGGTCACCAACCTGCAGCTGCGGCTGCCCGTCCATGAGGTCCCCGGCGCCCCCGGCACACCTTCGGTGGTGGGGAGGCCGTTGCCCGTCGTCGTGCCTCACCAGATGCCGTGAGCGGACGCCCGACCGGACTGTTTCGGGCAGAGTTGCTTGGCGAGCCGATTCGCCGCGCCGATAACTGAGGCGTGCGGGACCTGAGCGGGAGGGTGTGCACGTCGATCGGCGCCTGCGCGGTGTCATTCACCGTCGCTCTGACGCTCGTGCTCGTCCCGGCCGCCGCCACCGCGAGCGCGCACGATTCCGGCATTCATCGGATCAAGCATGTGGTGGTCATCATGCAGGAGAACCACAGCTTCGATAACTACTTCGGCACGTTCCCGGGCGCCGACGGGATCCCCGGGTTGGCCGGGAACCCCGGGCAGGTGCCGTGCCTGCCCGATCCCGAAACCGGCGGCTGTGACAAGCCGTATCACGACCCGCAGCTCACCGGCGACGGCGGTCCGCACTTCCAGGAGAGCGCCGCCGCCGACATCGACAACGGCAAGATGGACGGGTTCGTCGCAAGCGCCGAGAGCATCACGCCGGACACCGAGAAGGCGGGGTGCGCCGCGAACGCGGAAGCGCCCGTCAACGGACCGGCGCCGGTCGGCGACCAATGCCTCGACGTGATGGGCTACCACACCGCCGCCGAGATCCCCAACTACTGGGCGTATGCGCACGACTTCGTCCTGCAGGACCACATGTTCGAGCCCGCTCAGGCATGGAGCCTCGTCGCCCATCTGTACACGGTCTCGGGATGGTCGGCGCAGTGCAGCAACGCGAACAATCCGTTCACGTGCACGGCTGACAACCGCTTCCCCGAGTGGGACGCCCAGCTCTCCCAGCTGCCCACGGCCGCGCAGAACGTCGCCCTCGAGGATGCCGTTGGGGGCGGCACGGGGCTCGCGCTGCCGGCGACGAGCGAGACGCCGCCGACATATGCGTGGACCGACATCACCTATCTGCTGCACAGGTACCGGGTGAGCTGGCGCTACTACATGCAGCAGGGGACCGAGCCCGACTGCGAGACCGGCGCGATGACCTGCACCCCGATCGCGCAGGTCGTCACGACTCCGTCGATCTGGAACCCGCTCCCGGCGTTCACAGACGTCCGCCAGGATGACCAGACCGGCAATGTCGTGCCCTCCCCGCAGCTGTTCACCGATGCGCACAACGGGACGCTACCGGCCGTCTCGTGGGTGGTGCCGAGTGGCGACGACTCCGAGCACCCGCCGGCCAACATCGCCGCCGGGCAATCACACGTGACCAACGTGATCAACGCGATCATGCAGGGCCCCGAGTGGCGGTCGACCGCGATCTTCCTGGCGTGGGACGACTGGGGCGGCTATTACGACCACGTCGATCCGCCGGCCGTCGATGCGCAGGGCTACGGGCTGCGGGTACCGGCGATCGTGATCAGCCCGTACGCCAAGCAGGGCTACATCGACCACCAGACGCTGAGCTTCGATGCGTACCTGAAGTTCATCGAGGATGACTTCCTCGGCGGCCGCCGGCTGGATCCGCGGACCGACGGGCGCCCCGACCCGCGTCCCGACGTGCGCGAGAACGCCTCGATTCTCGGCAACCTGCTCGACGACTTCGACTTCAGCCAGCGTCCGCGCCGGCCGGTGATCCTCAACCCGGATCCCGATGGCGTCCCGCTGCACACGCCCGGCCCGACGTTCCCGAGCCGGCTGACCCAGAGCCTCGCGCTCGGCGCGCCGGCTGCCCGTTAGCCGCGGGCACCGCCCGGTCGCCGGCCGGGGCCCGCGTCCTGCCCGCGAAGAGCGCGACGTGGGGTCTGGGTGGCCGCATGCTCGTCGTGCTGATCCCGGGCGTCCTGCTGTACGGGCTGGCATTGGAAGCCGCCTGGCGGCGCGAGCCCGGGCCGCGAGTCGACGCCGAGTCGTGGCAGTCGGTGTTTGCGGTGTTTGCGGTATTCCTGAACGCGATCTGGCTGACGCTGTTGTTCCGCTGGGTGGGCGCACACGGCGCGCTCATCACGATTCCGGCCCTCGGCCTGACAGCCGCGTCCGCCGCGTATGCGGCGTGGCGCGCGAACGTCAGATTCGCAGCGCTCCTGGCCGCCCTGGGCATCGTGGTCGCCTGGCTCGCACTCTGGAACAAGCTCCTCCACCCGCCCGCCGACACCAACCGGTGGCTGTTGCTGATCGTCGGCGTGGGACTGGTCGCGGCCGCGGCCTCGCTCGCACGACGCGGGCGCCGGGAGGCCAACGAGCTCGTGACAGCCGCCGGAGCCGCTGGCGTGCTCGCTGCATCGGCCGGGGTGTTCGTCGATCTGCTCGGGTTCAGCGTGAACCGCGTCGTCCGAGCGGTTGGGCTCGCGCACTCGGTGGGAGGACTCAACGTCAAAACAGCACTTCGTCTGGGATCTGCTCTTGCTGCTGATGGCCGTCGGGCTGATCGTGTACGGCTCCCGCGCTCGCGTGCGTGGGCCCGGGTATGTCGGTGCGGCCGGGCTGTTCGTGTTCCTGTTCAGTGTCGGCGGTCAGATCAGCGCCCGGCTCGCGGGCCGCCCCGCGAGCGGCACGGTCACGGGCTGGCCGCTGGCGCTGCTCGTGATCGGCGCAATTCTGCTGGTGGCGGGTTTCGTGGTCCCGCGAGTGGCGAGTGCCCGATCCGCGGCTCCGCCACCAGAGGGGAATCCACCCCGGACGACGTAGGCACGCTAGCCGGTCGGGCCGGAGCTAATCCAGCCCTCGCCGCCGCCGCACCGCCCCGGCGATCAGGTACAGCAGGTCGAAGCTCAGGAATGCGGCGAGGATCGCGGTGCTCTGCGCGGGGTCGTAGGCCGGGTTGAGCTCGACGATGTCGGCGGCCACCACATCGAGGCCGTCCAGCGCGCGCAGGAACCGCCTCACCTCGCCCGAGCTGGGCCCGCCCGGCACCGGCGTGCCGACGCCCGGCGCAAACGCTGGGTCGACCGCATCGATGTCGAGACTCACGTACGCGGGCCCGTCCCCGACCAGTGCTCGAACGCTCTCGGCGAGCCGCTCGGGCCCCAGCTCGCGCGCGTCCTCGGCGTAGTGGATCGTGTACCCGCCGGGGTTGTCGAGATAGGTCCGGATGTACAGCTGCGCCGATCGCTTCGGGTCGATCGCCCCTTCCCTGACGAGGTCGGTTGCGAACGTCCCGTGGTTGATCAGGCGTGGGCCCCGGAACAGCTCGCTGTCGAGGCTGTCCTGGTGGGAGTCGAGATGGATCATCGCCACGGGGCCGAACGCCTTGGCGGCCGCCCGCACTGGGCCGTACGGCAGTGTGTGATCGCCGCCGAGTGTCAACAGGCCGGCGCCGTGCGCGAAGACCTCCGATGCCGCCGCCTCGCTCTGCTCGAGCAGCGACTCGACGGCCCCCGTGCCGGGGATCGCGACGGTGTCCCCGTAGTCGATCACGCGCAAGCCCTCGGTCGGATCCTGCTTCCACGGATAGACGGGCGGCAGCGCGTCCGCATACAGCGACTGCTCGCGGATCGCACGGGGCCCGAACCGTGCGCCGGATCGATTTGCCGTACCGCTGTCGAACGGCACGCCCAGCACGACCAGGTCGACGCCCTCCAGCTGTCGCGTGTGCTCGAGGCGGTTGAAGGTCACCAACCCCGCGAACGGAGGACCGTGGCCGCCTTGCTCGAACAGCTCGGCGCCGGCGGGGGTGGTGCTGGGGCTCGGGTCGCCCGCCACGCGGCGAACGCTATAGCCGCGGCGGGCTGTAAAGCAACGGCTGGAGCGTGTCGAGCCGAGCTAGTGCGTGGCGGTCTGGTTCACGAGCGCCTGGTACGGCCGGCACGGCTCGTTGCGCAGCGCCGGGCACGGCGGCAGCCCGCTGGTCACGTTCACACCCGGGACGACCGGGAGGATCAGGCTCGAAGGCATCGACTTCGAGAACTCGATCCAGACCTTGGCCGTCTTGCCGAGCGGCGGGGCGGTCTGGTTGAACGCCCACACCGGCTGAGCCCCGTTGGGCGCCGCGATCGTCACCCGGACGCGCGAGCCGGCGCGGTAGATGTGGCCCTCGTAGTAGAGCGGGATGACGACCTCGACATAGCCCTTCTTGGGCAGCTTCTCAAGCGTGCGGGCGCTCGGGATCGGGTCGAGCAGCGTGCTGGGCTCCTTAAGGATGTTGTTGGAGCCCGTCGACAGCTTGCGCCAGCTGGTCTTGAGGTATCCGTTCTGGACGAACGTCTCGTTGCCGTCAGGACGCACCTCGCTGATGGTGGCCTGGAGATCGACCACCGGCCTCGAGGCCCGTAGCCACACGTGCACGGCACCGGCGCCGACCACCGTTGCATTGCTGGTCAGCGGGGCCGACACGTACGAGACCGCGGTGCCTGCCGGGTTCGGCTTCCATGTCCATTGCCATTGCGAGGCGTTACCCCAAAGTCCGCCGCCTTCGCTGCTCGGATCGGCGTAGTCGTTTAGCGGCAGCGCCTTGGGGTTGGTCGTGTACCAGTTGATCTGCTTGCGGGTCGGCAGGTGGTCGGTGAGCGCCCCGCCTGACCCGAAGTACCAGGTGCGCGCGGTGGTGCCGGGCACGGGCAGGGTCGAGAACGTGGAGATGACGCCTGGGTAGGGGTTCCCCGGCGTCGCGTTCCCGGTCGGATCCGGGCCGGCGCCCTCGTCGAACAGCACCTGAACCTCGGGCAGCGCCTTGAAGTCAGACAGCGCCTGGGCATAGCTGGCGTCCTGCTGGATCGGGTCCGGAGGCAGCGTGACGTTGTCGCTCTGGGGCACGCCCATCGCCGCCTGGTAGACGAGCGGGGCACCGGCCCGGACGGCCGCGTTGTATGGGTTCATCGCGGGCGCCTGATGGGCGACGTACAGCTCCAGGAAGTCGTACCAGTGGTCGTAGGTGTAAGGATCGAGCGAGTCGATGTGGGCACCGTTGGTGAAGTTGAACCACTTCTGGCTGGTCCCGGTGAAGTGCTGAACCAGGTCGGGGCAGTGGCCGCCGGTCTGCTCGTCCTCCCACTGACAGGCCATGAACACCGGCGCGTGGATCTTGTTGACGAACGTGACCGGGTCGAGTGGGTCGGCCACCGAGGGGATGTAGTGGTTGTTCTGGCGGATCTTCGCCGTCAGGTCGGCCGCCTCACCGTGCAGAACCTGGTTCTGCTTGCACGTCTGATCGCCCTTCTGGATCTGCTGCCAGGCCCACGGCTGCCCGGTGTTGGGGCCCGCGGGCTTGCCGTCGTGAATCCGGCCGTCAGCCCAGGCCACCGCAAAACCGGTGTTGAGAATCCCGCCGGGATACAGGGTGGTGGCGGTGGCGTCGATTACCGACAGGGGTGCGATCGCCTCCAGGTCGGGCGGGTTGAGCTGTGCGGTGAACAGCTGGCTGATGCCGCCGTAGGAGATGCCCATCATCCCGACCTTGTGGTCGAGCACCCAGGGCTGGTGGGCGATCGTCTCGATGATGTCGTAGCCGTCGAGCGCCTGGTTGGGCTCGAAGAAGTCGAACGCTCCCCCCGAGCAGCCCGTGCCGCGCATGTTCACGTCGACGACCGTGAAGCCCATGATGTTGGCGAGCAGTTCGATGCTGCTCTCGGCGCCGCCCTCCGAAGGCGGCCTGGCGTAGCCGTAGCCGGCGTACTCGATCAGCGTCGGGTGGGGACCGGCCGGGGGGTTCACGCCCAGCGACGGGGAGCCGGGGGCAACGGTCGAGACGTCCGTCGGCGGATGCACGTAGATCGCCAGCTTGGTGCCGTCACGGGTGGTCAGGTACTGGTAACCGTTGTCGTTGATCGTCTGGGTGTAGACGCTCGGGTCCCAGGGCGCGGCCGCGCCGGAGTGGACGGTGATTGGGTCCGAGGCCTGCCCGCCGGAAGCGGGGCGCACGCGGTAGCCGCTGCCGGGCGCCACGTTGCGGAACAACAGGCCTCCCTGCGAGTCGGCGTTCTGGGTAGCCACGACCCGGCCGCTGCTGTTGACCAGCGACACCCGCTGATTGGCGGTGAGCCCGGTCACGTACACCTGCTCGGACGAGCCCTGCGCGGTGAACGAGACGGCCGCTCCGGCAGGGGTGGCCGATGCGAGCGCAAACGTCAGCACCGCCGTCGCAAGACATGCGCGGACAAAATTCGTGGGCAGCGAGCTCCTGGTCGTCATGTGCGGAGACTTTTCCAGGTCTTGTGAACGGCGGTCGCAGTTGCGTGCCCCGTAAACACTGGGATTGGCCGTGTGTGGCGGATGAAATTCGGGCCACCCGTCGGCGCGCCGGTGGACTTCCCGCCGATCGCGGCTACCTAGACTGCGACGGCGTGGAAACGGCGCCCCAGCCCGTGAGCACCGGCGAGAGCCCGTCCGCGGTCGGCTCGGATGGAGCGATCGCGATCGGCGTGCGCCCTCGACGTGCCGAAATCGCCGAGCGCTTCCGGCGCAGCGGGCTGCCGCCCGCGCTGGAGCGGTGGCGGCTGGCGATCCTCGTGTACCTGGGGTCGAGGGTGCTACTGCTGCTCGTCGCGATCCTCGACGGAGCGCTCCGCCACCACGCGCTGCTCAACGAGCTCGCCAACTGGGATGGCCTCTGGTATCGCTGGGTCGCCAACCAGGGCTACCCGCACCACGTCGTCCATTGCTGCCTGGGCAACGGCGAGACGCACGCGCAGTCGACGCTCGGCTTCTTCCCGCTGTACCCGCTCGTGATCTGGACGGTCGCGCGTCCGCTGATGCTGGTGACCGGCCACTCGGCGATCTACTCGATCACGCTCGCCGGCGTGGCCGTCGCGACGATCGGCGGGCTGATCTGCACGGTGCTCGTCCAGGAGCTCGCCCGGAGCTGGTGGGGCGAGTCGGCCGGTCGCCGCGCGGCGGTGCTGTTCTGCCTGTTCCCGGGCTCGGTCGTTTTCTCGATGGTGTACGCCGAGGGCATCGCGCTACCGCTGACGGCCGGGTGCATCCTGGCGCTGCAGCGCCGCCGCTGGGTGCTCGCCGGGGTGCTCGCCGGGATCGCGACCGCCGCGACCGCGCAGTCGCTGGTGCTGATCCCGGTGTGCGCGATCTCGGCCGGGCTCGAGCTGCGACGGCGGGGGTGGAACGACCGCGCCGCGCGCCGCAGCCTGCTCGCGCCTCTCCTGTCCGTATCCGGCGTCGCCGCGGTCGGGGCGTTTCTGTGGGCGTGGACGGGAACGCCGTTCGCGATCTCCGAGTCCCAGCGGATCGGGTGGAAGGAGAAGACGGACCCGCTCGCGCTCGTTCACCTCGTCAAGCGCCTCGCGAACCAGATCTCGTTCGCGCACTTCAACCACCCGACGATCAACCTCAACTTCGTCGTGGGCCTCGCCGGTGCGATCGTGCTGCTGGTGCTGTTGGTGCTGATCTGGAGGATCCGCCGCACGATCTCGGTCGAGGCGATCGCGTGGACGGCTGGGATCAGCCTGCTGGCGGTCACCTCCGAGTATGTGCCGCCCAACCCGCGGATGCTGATCACCGCATTCCCGGCCGTGATCGTGCTCGCGTACTACCTGAAGGGGAAGGCGTTCGGGGTGCTGGCGGGCGTCAACGCCGCGTTGCTCGCCGGCCTCAGCTACCTGACGTTCGTCGGGATCACGCTGCGCCCGTGAACACGGTCAGCGCGATCGTGTGCGCGGTCCCGAACGAACGGCTCGCGGCGTGCGGGTACTGGCGCCCGAGCGCCCCGACCAGCGTCCGCAGGCGCGCGTAGTTCGCGCGGGATACCGGCGGTCCGCCCACGGCGCCCTCGTGGCTGGACAGCAGCCACACGCGAGCGCAGCGCGAGCGCAGCGCCGCCAACTGCGCCGCGGACAGCGACGCGTAGTCCTCCACGTAGGCGCGCACCTGGGTCCACGGCACCGCCGGCAGGATCGGGCGCGGGGCGGCCGCGACGGCGGCTGGGCCGCGGGCCGCGAGGTAGTACTGGAACGGCATCCGGTTGTCGAGCGGGTAGAACGCGACGCAGTCGCCCGCCCGCCCGTGGCCGACCACGTACGACGTCGCCGCGCGCCAGTTCTCCGGCGAGACGCCGTACGCGGGCGCGAGCTGGAGGGCTCGCAGCACGATCAGGGCCACCACGACCGCGGCGCCGAGCGCCACCGGCGCGCCGCGGCCGAGCGCCGTCCACGCCAGCAGCAACGACACGGCCGGCAGCGACACGAGCAGGTATCGCGCCTGGAAGATCGACTGTCCGAGCCCCGACTCGAGCAGTGCGAGCGCGAACGGCACGATCAGCCACGCCAGTGCCAGCACCGGGCCGAGCGGCTCGCCCTGGCGCCGGCGCAGCATCACCCAGATCCGAACCGCACCGAGCACGAGCACGGCTGCGGTCAGGCCGAGCAGCATGTTGCCGGTGGCGGTGTAGAAGTTCGGCTGGAGCCCGGTCGATGCGAGCGACTGCACGACCTGCTTGGCGGTCGTGAGGCTGGGCCCCGGGACCCAGAACAGCTGGCCCGAGCCGCGGTCGCCGGCGAGCACCGCGAGCGGCACGCAGCAGCCGGCGACGACCACCAGCGTCGCGGCGAACGCACGCCACCGATCCCGGTGCCAGATCAGCACGACGAGCTGCGCGGGGATGACGAGCACCGCCTCGAGCCCGGCGTACACGGCGGCCACCATCGACACCGCGTACACGACCCACCACACGACCGAGCGCTCGTTCTCGAGGGCGATCACCAGCGCCAGGAAGGCCGCCGCGATCAGCGCCACCATCAGCGAGTAGCCGCGCGCGTTCTGTCCCCAGGAGACGAGCGGGAGGCTGACCGCGGTCAGCAGCCCGGCCGCGAACGCGACTCGCCGGCCGAACAGGCGCAGCGCCAGCAGCCCGACGAGCGCCACCGTTGAGACCGCGCCGACCACGCTCGGCAGCCTCAGCACCAGCGCGCCCTTTCCGAACGCCCCGATCAGCACGTGCAGCAGCGCGTAGTAGCCGAGCATGTTGCCGCCGTCGCGGGCGAGCGCCGCTCCGAAGGCGGCGCCGTGGCGAGTCGCGATCGCCACCGTCGCCGCCTCGTCCAACCACAGGCTGCGCGCAGAGATGTCGTAGAGACACAGTCCGAAGGCGACCACCGCCGGGATGCCGATCGCCGCGATCGTCAACCAGCGCTCTCGGCGGTGCTCGCCGGCGTCGGCGCGCGTGCCCGCGGTGGTCGGTTCGGGTGCGGTCGCGGTGCTCACGGGGAGGACCTCGCGAGCGCCGACGGTGAGGCCGCCCGCCCCGCGCTCGCGGTAGCCGCGCGATCGGCCCCGCCGCGGCGCCGTCTCCACAGGTACCAGGACGCGACCGCGATCGCCGCGTACACCGCCAACACGATCGGCGCGCTGCGCAGCGGCAGCAGCAGGATCCCGTTTGCCTTGACGAGAAACGCGCCGGCGATCAGCGCGATCGGCACCGCGCGGTTGACCTGGAACGGGACGGTCGCCGACAGCAGCACGATTCCCCAGCTGAAGTACCACGGCCACGCGGCCGGACCGGCGATCGCGATCGTGATCAACGCCACCCCGAGCGAGCGCACCATGTTCACGCGTCGCGTGCGAACCAGCAGGACGAGCGCGATCAAGCCGCCGAGCACGCCGGCGATCGTGCGCGTCACGGACTCAACTGCGTGGAAGTGGGCGGTCACGCCGACGTCGTGCAGCAGCGACGACAGCGTCCACGCGACATTGGTGGCGGGCGTGATCGCCAGTCGTACCCGCGCGGGTGTAGAGAACAGAGTCCCCGACACCCAGTCCAGCCCCCACCCCGTTGCAACACTGACGATCGCGACCGTGGCGCCGACGACCAGCGCCGCCTGTGCGATTCCCCGCACCCGCGTCCGCCGGTCCTCGCAGTCCCGCAGCCAGGCGACGGCGATGAACGCGATCGCGAGCCCGGCCGGCAGCTTCATCGTCATCGCGACCGTGCACACGGCGATCCCGACGAGCGGCCGCCGCTCCGCCGCTAGTGCCACGCCGGCCGCCAGCAACCCGGCCATCAGCAGGTCGTTGTGGCTGGGGGACGCGAGCTGGAGAAGCACCAGCGGGCTGAGCGCCGCGAGCCACACGGCGCGGGTCGTGTCGGTCCCGAGCGCGCGCGCGAGCCGCGGCACGAACACCCACACCAGCACGAGTCCGATCAGCGCCAGGATCCTGGTGAGCAGCGCGCCGGCGATCAGGTGCGATCCGACGGCGGCGGAGATCCCGCTCATGACCGCCAGGAACAGCGGCCCGTACGGGGCGGTTGCGTGGCGCCAGAACGGGTCGACCGCGTTCATCACGACGGGGTGACCGAGCCGGCCGAGCGCCGCCGGCGCGACGTGGTAGGGGTTCAGTCCGAGCTGCGCGATCGTCCCCTGCGCCAGGTAGCTGTACACGTCGTGGCTGAACAGCGGGACCCCGAGCGCGAGCGGCAGCGACCACAGCACCGCGACGGGCGCGAGCTGCCGCGGGGTGGCGCTGCGCAGGTGCGCGTGCCGTCGCAGTCCGAGCCATCCGGCCGACAGCAACGCCATCCCGGCGTAGAGCGCGACCGTGTTCGCCGCGCGGCCGGATCCGAATCCGGGGTGAAACCACCACTGCGGGCCGCCCGCCAGCCGTGGCCCGGCGAGCGTCAGCAGCCCCGAGCCGGCGGTGCCGAGCGCGATCCACCCGCCGGCACGCCTGAACAGCCCCGCGGGAGGGAGCTGCTCGGCGGCAAGCCGCGTATCGGTGAGCGCGAGCGCCGGCACGACGCGGAGCGTACGCCCCGCGTCGCCCCGTAACGCGTAGCTGTAGTTCCTAGCCGTCGGCCTACGCGGAAGCCCCGGCGCCCTCGGTCAGCTCGCGCAGGCGGGTCAGCGCACGGCGCAGGATCCGCGACACCTGCATCTGCGAGACGCCGATCTGCTGCGCGATCTGAGTCTGTGTCATGTCGCCCGCAAACCGCAGCGCGAGCACGCGGCGCTCGCGCGCCGAGAGTTGACCCGCTACAACCGAGATCGTGACCGACTCGTCGACGAGCTCGTAGCGAGCGTCCTCCTCGCCGAACACGTCGATCAGCGCACCCGATTCGCCGGTCTCGTGGTCCTCGCGGGGCGCGTCGAGCGAGGTCGAGTGGTGCGCGGCTGCGGTCTCCAAGGCGTCGAGGACGTCCTCGACGCTCAGCTCCAGATACTCGGCCAGCTCGTTGACCGTTGGTGGCCGGCCCGTCCTGCTCGTCAGCCGCTCCTGGGCCGCCTGGACCTTGAGCGCCTGCTCCTGGAGGCCGCGCGGCACGTGCACCGACCAGCCGAGGTCGCGGAAGTAGCGCTTCAGCTCGCCGAGGATCGTCGGCACCGCGAACGACGAGAACGCCGCGCCGCGGTTGACGTCAAAACGGTCGATCGCCTTGACCAGCCCGAGGCTCGCGACCTGCAGCAGATCGTCGAACGGCTCGCGCGCGCCCGCATATCGGCGGGCGAGGTTTCGTGCCAGCGGCATGAAGCGATTGACCAGCTCTTCCCTGGCCCGCTGGTCGTCGGATCGCTGCCAGCGCTCGAACAGCGCGTTGCTGTCGACCCGGTCCGGCGCGTGTTCAAATGAGGGCTTGATTTGTTCGGGGTGAGTCGTTCCCATACGATGCCCCTACCCCCCCTGCGCCCCATTGAACCGGAGATCCGGCCTATCGGTTCAACCAGAAATTGGGGAATTAGCAGGGAGATTGTGAAAAGGCGATGGTCAGCATCCTGACCCAACGCCAAGGTCGGCGGGGCGCGAGCCCCGGCCGGAGGCGGCCCCGGCCACGCCTATACTTGCTGCTCCCCATCGTGAGGAGCGGCACGTGCAGGAAATGGTGATCTACGGCGTGAGCTTCGACATGGTCGGCAAGCAGCCGATCGTGCTGCTGAAGACCGTCGAGAGCAACAAGTTCCTGCCGATCTGGATCGGCCACCCGGAGGCCGCGGCGATCCTGATGAAGCTGCAGGGAGCCTCGACGCCGCGCCCGATGACCCACGACCTGCTGTCCGACGTGCTCGGCGAGCTCGAGGTCGAGTGCACGCGGGTGTCGGTGACCGAGCTCCGCGAGAACACCTTCTACGCGTCGATCAGCCTGCGAGTCAACGGACGAGAGGTCGAGATCGACTCGCGTCCGAGCGACGCGCTCGCGCTGGCAGTCCGCGCCGGCGCGCCGATCTTCGCCGCCGACGATGTGATCGCCGAGTCCGCGATCGAGTTCGAGCACGAGGTGGAGGACACCGAGGAGGTGGTCGAGAAGTTCAAGGACTTTCTCGATCACGTCACGCCCGAGGACTTCGCGGGCGGCAGCGAGTAGCGCGCGGCGCCTAGCTCCGCGCCCCCGCCGCTTCGAGGATCCGAGCGATCAGCTCGTCGAACCCGATCTCGGCGGCATCGGCCGCCTGCGGCAGCAGGCTCGTCTCGGTCAGCCCCGGGATCGTGTCCAGTTCAAGCACGTATAGCCCCTCGCCGGCATCGTCCGGTGACCCGGCGAGCATCAAATCTACGCGTGCGAATCCCGAGCACCTGATCAGTTCGTAAGTTGCGAGCGCGAGCTCGCCGGCGCGCGCCGCGACCGCATCGGGAAGCTCGGCCGGGCACACGAACTTGGTGCGCCCGATCTCGTATCTCGACTCGAAGTCGTAGAAGTCCTCCTGGGCCGGCACCGCCTCGACGATCGGCAGCGCGGTCGGCTTGCCGTCGTGCTCGATGATCGACACCGCGAGGTCGCGGCCGGCGACATGGCGCTCGAGCATCACCTTGCGGTCGTATGAGAACGCGGCGACGAGCGCCTGCGGGACGTCGGCCGGCGTGCGCGCGAACTTGATTCCGAGCGCCGACCCCTGGCTGGCCGGCTTGACGACGATCGGGAACTGCAGCCGGTCCTCGATCGCCGGCAGCGCCCGCGCGGCGCCGAGCGCCTTGAACGCGGTCTCGCTGAACGAGTAGAAGTCCGGCGTCGGGATCCCGCGGTCGCGCATCGCGTGCTTGGCGAGCACCTTGTCGGCCGAGCGGATGCACGCCGACACGCCTGAGCCGGTGTGCCGGATCCCCATCACCTCGAGCAGCTCTTGGATCGTTCCGTCCTCGCCGTCGCGCCCGTGCAGGGCGATGAACGCGATCTCCGGAGCGGCGTCGGTGAGCCGCTCGACGAGGTCACCGCCGACGTCGATCGCGACCACCTCGTGCCCGAGCCGCTCGAGCGCGTCCTGGACGCGGGCGCCCGACCGCAGCGAGACCTGGCGCTCGAGCGAGCGCCCACCCTTGAGCACCGCGACCTTCATCTCGGGGAACCCTACGCGCGCTTGCGCGGGAGCTGGAGAATCGTCCCCAGGTGCTCTGACTCAAGCGGCGGCGGCTCGGAGCGCGGGGCGCGAGCCCGCTCGCGCTCGCGTTCGGATGGGCGCACCGCCGGCTGCTCTCCGGTGAGCGTCCCGTACAGCTCGACCTGCTCGCGGACCACGTCGCCGAGCCGCTGGATCCCGTCCCGGATCTGGTCCTCCCCGACGCCCGAGAAGTTGAGCCGCATCGACGACCCGCCGCGGCCGTCGAGGAACGCCGCCCGCCCCGGGACGAACGCGACCTGCTCGTCGAGCGCTCGGGCGAGCAGGTCGGTTGTGTCGATGTACTCCGGGAGCGTCGCCCAGATGAACAGCCCGCCCTGCGGATGGGTCCACTCGGCTTCCCGGGGGAACTGCTCGGCGAGCGCGTCGAGCATCACGTCGCGGCGGCGGCGGTAGATCTCGATCAGCGAGCGCACGTAGTCCTCCCACGGCCCCGACTCGAAGTACGCGCTGACGAAGTACTGGGAGATCGACGAGGAGCAGAGGTCGGATGCCTGCTTGCCGATGTTCATCTTCTCGAGCACGGGCGCCGGCGCCACCGCCCACCCGAGCCGAACGCCCGGCGACAGGATCTTCGAGAAGGTGCTCGCGTAGATCACGAACTCGTCGTTCAGCGAGCGAAGCGTGGGCAGCGGGGTGCCCTCATACCGGAGCAGGCCGTATGGGTTGTCCTCGAGCACGAGCAGCTCGCGCTCGGAAGCGAGGCGCACCAGCTCCCGGCGGCGCTCGAGCGACATCGTCACGCCCGCCGGGTTGTGGAAGGTCGGCACCGTGTAGATGAACTTCGGGCGGCGCCCGGCCCGTTCGAGCTCGTCGAGCGTCGCGGCAAGCTCGCCGGTGTCCATTCCGTCGCGGTCCATCGTGATCTGGACGACGTCCGCCTCATATGCGCAGAAGGTCGGGACCGCGCCCGGGTAGGTGGGCGCTTCGCACACGACCACGTCGCCCGGGTCGAGCAGCGTCTTGCAGACGAGGTCGATCACCTGCTGACCGCCGGTGGTGACGAGCACCTCGTCGGGGTCGGCCTCCATCCTCTCCGCCCTCATCACATCGGCGACACACGTCTTGACGACCCCCAGCCCCTCGGTGGGCCCGTATTGAAGCGCGCGGGCGCACGAGCGGCTGGCCACGTCGCTCATCAGCGCCGCGTAGGAATCGGGCGGGAACGTCGAAGTGTCCGGCCATCCTCCGGCCAGCGAGATCACCTCGGGGCGCTCGGTGAGCGCCATCAGATCGCGCATCGCGGAGGACTTCATGACCTTCGTACGTGAGGCGAACAGCCCCGCGTATCGCTCGATGTCCCGCGCCGTGGACCGCGACCGCCGCGACCGTGACCCGCCCGGCCAGTCGACCTCGGTCACGAGGTCCTCTCGTCTATCGTCACGCCTCTTCACGGTACAGCACAGTGCATCTCGCCTTCGACATCTTCCAGGGGATGGGGGTCGCGGCCGCGGTCGGAATCCGGCCGTTCCTTCCGGCGCTCGCCACCGGCGCGCTTGCGGCCGGCGACGTGGAGATCCACTTCGACCACACCGACTTCTCTTTCCTGCAGAGCGCGCCGTTCCTGCTCGCGATGGCCGCGTGCGCGATCGTGCTGGCGATCGTCGAGCGGCGCACGGCGCCGGGCTGGCTCGAGCGCGGAGCGCCCGGGTTGGTGCTCGGCGCGGTGTCGCTCGCGCTCGGCGCGTTGCTGTTCGCCGGCTCCCTGTGCCGCGGCGGCTACGTCGTCTGGCCGGGCTACGTCGGCGGCATCGTGTGCGCGGCGATCGGCATCGCCGCCTCGCGACCGCTGCTCGCGCGTGCCCGCGCGAGGCTCGGCGGCGAGGACGCGCTGCTGCCGGCGTTCGCGGAGGGGTCGGCGCTGCTGCTCGCCGTGCTGTCGGTGGTGGCGCCGCCGGCCGGGCTGATCGGGGTGCTCGCGTTGCTGTGGCTGCTGTGGGCGGGCCGGCGCCGCGAAGGTCAGAAGTTCGCCGGGCTACGGATCCTGAAGTAATGGGGGTCGCGCGCTAGTGGGGCCGGCGCAACCGTCATCCAAGAAGCTCGTGCTGGTGGTGATCGACGCGTTGAAGCCGTCGATGCTCGAGCGGGCGATCGCCTCCGGCCGTGCGCCGGCGCTCGCGCGGATCCGCCAGGAGGGCGTGTACATCGACGACTGCGTAGCGGCGTTTCCGTCGGTCACGCCCGTGTGCGCGGCGACGATCACGACGGGCGTTGGACCGGACCGGCACCTGATCCCGAGTATGAACTGGTACCACCGTGAGGAGGCGCGCTACGTCGAGTACGGCTCGAGCTTCTCCGCCAGCCGCCAGTTCGGCGTGTTGCGCTCGCTGACCGACACCGTCTACCGGATGAACGCCGAGCACCTGTCGAGGGAGGTGCTGACGGTGTACGAGTCGCTCGACGACGCGGGCTTCGACACGGCCGGCACGACCTACCTGATCTACCGCGGCCGCCACCAGCACGAGGTCTCGAACGAGACGGCGCTCGCCCGAATCGTCACCTCGACGCTGTTCCGGCGGACGATCGAGGGTCCCAAGGAGCTGTTCTACGCGGACCTTTACGCGAGTCGCAAGACCGGGTGCCGTGGCCAGCTCGGGATGCCGGGGATCCGAGATCAGCACACCGGTTGCGTCGGCGCATATCTGGTCGAGCACGAGCTGTTCGACTTCCTGCTGTTCTCGCTGCCCGACAACGACGCGTGGTCACACAAGAACGGACCGCACGCACAGGTCACGTCGATCGCCGCCGCGGACCGGCAGCTGGAGCGGTTGATGCACACCGCCGGCGGCCCCGACGCGTTCCTCGACCAGTACGCGGTGATCGTCACCTCCGACCACTCCCAGGCCGCGGTCGAGGAACGGATCCGTCTCGACACGGCATTCGCCGAATTCGAGGTCGCCACCCCCGGGGGCTCAAACGCCGATGCCGAGGTGGCGCTCAGCCCGGCGCAGCGCGCCGCGATGATCTACGCGCTCGATCCCGACCGCCGGGACGAGCTCGTCACGAGGAGCGTGGACGCCGTCGCCGAATTGGACGGCGTGGACCTGGTGATGTGGCTGGCCGGGGCCGAGCGCTCCGAGGCGGTCGTCCGGTCCGCGGCCGGCGAGCTGCGGTTCGCCCCGGGCGGCGAGCTCGAGGACGAACGGGGATCGCGCTGGAGCGTCGACGGCGAGACAGGCGTTCTCGACCTGCGAATCGACTCGGGCCGCGTGACCAGCGAGGAGTACCCCGACGCGCTCGCCCGCAGCTGGTCGGCGCTGACCTGCGCGACCGCCGGCGATGTGCTGCTGTCCGCCTCGCCCGGCTACGAGTTCGTCGACTGGGGCGGCGCAGACCACGTCGGAGGCGGCAGCCACGGGTCGCTGCACCGGTCTGATTCGCTCGGCGCGCTGATGTGGTGCGGAACCGGACCGGAGACGCGCGCGGTCAGGGATCGTTGGTCGCTGCTCGACGTGGCGCCGATCGTGCGTCAACATTTCGGCCTGCGATCGGGTGACGATTAGGACCCTGTTAGCAGCGCCTTCAGCCTTACACCCCACTTACCGCGTCCCGCTAGATTCTCCCGCCGATGTCACAGGAGACTTCCACGACGCTCGAGCACACGAAGCTCGAGCTTCCGAAGATCCACCTGCCGTTCCACGTGCGGGTGCGCCACGGCGTACGGCGGCCGCACAACTGGTTTCAGCTGGTGCGGTTCGGCGCCGTCGGCGCGACCGGGTACGTAGTCAACCTCGGTGTGTTCACACTGTGCGTGCACGCGCTCGGGATCGACTACCGCGTCTCGGCGGTGCTCGCGTGGATCATCTCCGTACTCAACAACTTCTGGCTCAACCGCCACTGGACGTTCCGCGCCAGGGGGGAGCATCCGGTTGGGCAGGGGGTTCGCTTCTTTGCCGTCTCGCTGGTGACGTTCGGCTTCAGCTATCTGGTGCTGGTCGGACTCGTCGAGGGCGCGGGGTTGACGAAGGTCTTGGCGCAGGCGATCGCGGTTGCCGCGGCCACGCCGCTGAACTTCGTCGGGCAGAAGCTTTGGAGCTTCCGGGCGTAAAGCCCAGACTGCTCCTCGCGTTCCTCCTCGCCGCCGTCCTGCTCGCGTGCGGCCCGCCGGCCGCGTCCGCGGCGACGACCGACACCGCAACGACGGCCATTGCAAAGACGGGCGCCGCAAACACGGGCGCCGCCTCGGCGAGCACCGCGACCGATCCGAACGCCCCGGTGCTCGTCACCGACCAGAACGCTCCGCCGAAGGGCTACCGGCTGACGGCCGCGAAGGTGGAGGGGATCGCCGCTCGCAACCCGACGATCGTCGCTGAGCTGCGCCGTCACCCGCGCGCGATCCCATACGAGTACACGAAGGGACCCGGCCGCTGGCAGGTGAGCTGGTTCTCCGCCGGCAAGCACCAGGTCGAGCTCGCACAGGTGTACGTCGACGACGCGACCGCGAAGGTCACGGAGGCGTGGACGGGATTCCAGGTCGCGTGGTCGATGGCCCGCGGCTACCCCGGCGCGTTCGGCCGGCGCGTCAACGCTCTGTACGTGTGGCTCCCGCTGTGCGTGCTGTTCGTGGCGCCGTTCTTCCCGTGGCCGCGTCTGCGCCGCCGTCGTCGCCGCGCGGGCCCGCGCTGGTCGCTGCTGCAGCTCGACCTGCTCGTGCTGCTGTCGTTCTCGATCTCGCTCGCGCTCTTCAACCACGCCACGATCGGCCTGTCGACGCCGCTCATCTACCCGCCACTGCTGTATCTGCTGGCGAGAATGCTGCTGCTGGCGTTCGGCCGGGGGCGACCCCGTCAGCCGCTGCGGCTAGCGCTGCCCGTCTCGTGGCTGGCGGTCGCGGTGCTGTTCCTGGTCGGCTTCCGGGTCGGGCTGAACGTGACCAACTCGAACGTGATCGATGTCGGCTACGCCGGCGTGATCGGGGCCGACAAGCTGCTGCACGACCAGAACCTGTACGGACACTGGCCGAAGGACAACGAGAACGGTGACACGTACGGCCCGGTCAACTACTACGCGTACGTGCCCGCGGTGGCGATCTTCGGATGGAGCGGTACGTGGGACGACCTCCCGGCCGCGCACGCCGCGGCGATCGCGTTCGAGCTGCTGACGCTGCTCGGCCTGTTCCTGCTCGGCCGGAGGATCCGTGGACCGACGCTGGGGGTGGCGCTCGCCTACGCGTGGGCGGCGTACCCGTTCACTCTGTGGGCGCTCAGCTCGAACGTCAACGACACGCTGGTCGGGATGCTGCTCGTGTACGCACTGCTGGCGATCGCGTCACCGGCCGGGCGCGGCGTGCTCGCGGCGCTCGCCGGGCTGACCAAGTTCGTCCCGCTCGCTTTAGCGCCGCTGTTCCTCCGCGGCCGCGGCCCGTCCTGGCCGCGCCCGCGCCAAGTCGTGATGTACGTGCTCGCCTACGGCCTGACGCTCGTGGTCGCGATGCTCCCGGTCCTCCTCGACGCCAACCTTCGCGCCTTCTGGCACGACTCGATCGTCTACCAGGCCAATCGCACCTCGCCGTTCTCGGTGTGGGGGCTGTGGGGAGGACTCGGCTTCGAGCAGCATCTCGTCCAGGGGGCCGCGCTCGCGCTCGCGGTGGCGGTCGCGTTCGTGCCTCGGCGGCGCGGTGTGGTGGAGGTCGCGGCGCTGGCGGCGGCCGTCATGATCGCGATCCAGCTCGCGGCGAGCTATTGGCTCTACTCGTACATCGTGTGGTTCTTCCCGCTCGTTGCGATCGCGGTGTTCGGCGCGCACCCGACGCGGGCCGAGGACCCCCTCATCGGACCCCTGGCGCGGCCTCCAGAACCTGTTCGATCGCCGTCGCCCGCCTTGGCTCCGCAGCCCTGATCAACACCGCGTTGAGCCACGGGTCCTCCGCCGAGGTCTCGAACCTGACGGGCATCCGCGTGACCATCGCCTCGAGTGCCTGCTCGCGCTTGACGCCGATCACGCCGCCGCGCGGACCGGTCATCCCGACGTCGGTGATGTAGGCGGTGCCGCCGGGCAGCACCCGCGCGTCCGCGGTCGGCACGTGCGTGTGGGTGCCGACCACCGCGGTCACCTGACCGTCGAGGTACCACCCCATCCCGACCTTCTCGCTGGTCGCCTCGGCGTGCATGTCGACGAGCACGTGGTCGGGGTGGTGGCGCTCGAGCGCCTGGAGCGCCGCGTCGGCTTCGACGAACGCCGGCCGGATCACGTCCATGAACAGGTTCCCCGACAGCGACACGACCGCGAGCTTCACCCCGTCGCGCTCGACCACGCCCCAGCCGTGCCCCGGCTGCCTGCTCAGGAAGTTCGCAGGGCGCAGGATCCGCGGCTCGGCGTCGAGGTACCCGTACACCTCGCGGTGGCGGTAGGTGTGGTTGCCGAGCGTGATCACGTCGGTGCCGGCGGCGAACAGCTCCTTGGCGACGGTCGAGGTGATCCCGACCCCGCCCGCGGCGTTCTCGCCGTTGACGACCACGAACGTCGGCGCGAGCCGCTCGCGCAGCGCCGGCAGCAGCGCCGCGAACGTTCGCCGTCCGATCCCGCCGACGATATCGCCGACGAACAGGATGCTGATCTGTTTGCTCACGTCTGCCAGGCGCTCATACTTCCAGTTACATGCGCTTCAGGCTCCCCTCCTCCCCGCTGGGCGCGCCTCGCGGCCGTGAGAAGCACGCCGAGGACGTGGAAGCCGAGCGCGCTCCGCGCATGATCGCCGGACCGCCGACGTCGGTCGCGACGGGCTCCCACGCTCCGCCGCCCGTGGTGGTGCCCAAGTGGGTGCAGCTCGTGCTGCTCCCACTCGCGCTCCTGGGGCTTTGGGCGCTGGCGCGCGCCGCGGGCCCGGTGCTCCTGATCCTGGTCGCGGCCAGCACCGGCGCGCTGATCTTCAATCCGCTCGTCAAACGCCTGCAGCGCGCGAGGATCCACCGCGGGCTGGCGATCTTTCTCGTCTACATCGGGTTGCTCGCGGCGCTGATCGGCGTCGGCGTCCTGCTCGCCGACCCGATCTCGACGCAGGTCAACCGCTTTGCCAAGGACGTCCCGACGTTCGTCAGGAAGGCCAATCACGACCTCGCCAACCTCCAGCACTTCCTCAACAAGCATGGGATCAAGGTGAAGATCCAGCAGCAGGGCCAGACTGCGCTGCAGACGCTTCAAAAGAACGTGCTCAAGAGCACTGGCAACATCATCTCGTTCTCGCAGAACCTGCTCGGGAAGATCCTGACGATCTCCTTTGACCTGGTGCTGACGCTGGTCCTCTCGGTCTACCTGTTGGTCTACGCCCGGCAGATCGGCGATCTTGTACGGCGGATCATGCCGCCCGGTGACGGAACGCCCAGCGACGACTTCCCGCTGCTCGTCCAGCGTGCGCTGCTCGGCTACCTGCGCGGGCAGCTGCTGTTCAGCCTGGTCATGGGCACCAGCGCCGGGGTCGCGCTGTGGATCTTCGGGACGCTCGGGATCTTCCCCGACGGCGCGCACTACGCGGTGTTCTTCGGCGTCTTCTACGGGCTGATGGAGCTGATCCCGTACGTCGGGCCGATCCTCGGCGCCCTGCCGCCGGTACTGGTCGCGTTGTTCAACGACCCGATCACCGCGCTGTGGGTGATCCTGCTGTTCGTCGCGCTGCAGCAGCTCGAGGGCCACTTCGTCGCCCCGCAGGTGTTCCGGATCTCGCTGCGGATCAACCCGATCGTGGTGATCCTGTCGCTGCTGGTCGGCTACCAGATCTACGGCATCGCCGGGGCGCTGCTGGCGCTGCCCGTCGCGGCCGTCGTCAAGGAGACGATCCTGTACCTGCGCCAGCACCTGGTGCTCGAACCGTGGGTCACGACCACGGTGGCGGGTCCAGGCACGGGTGTGGCCACGCCTGGAGGGGTCGAGCATCCGACCGCCCCGCCGATCGAGCCGGACCTGCCGACCGAGCTAGTCCAGACGCGCGCCGGGCGAGACCACTAGCCTGCGCGCCGTGTCAACTGCCGCGCCGGCCGATGCGGCCACGCTCGCCGCTCGCTCGCTCACCAAGCGGTTCGGAGCCCGCACCGCGCTGAGCGCGGTCAGCTTCGAGATCAGGGCCTCGCAGGTCGTGGGGATCATCGGTCCGAACGGGGCGGGCAAGACGACGCTGCTGTCGATGCTCGCGGGAGCGCTCGCGCCGAGCGAGGGCGAGGTGGTGATCCACGGCGACCGGCCGCTGGGGTGGGTCCCGCAGCAGGCGGCGCTGTACTCGAAGCTGTCGGTGGCCGAGAACCTCCGCCTGTTCGCAAGGCTCGAGAAGCTCGCCGACCCCGAGGCCGCGGTCGAGCGGATGCTCGCGCAGACGGGTCTCGAGGACCGTGCCGACGACGAGGTCTCGCGGCTCTCGGAGGGGAACCGCCAGCGGGTCAACATCGCGATCGGCCTGCTGTGCGATCCCGCCGTGCTGTTGCTCGACGAGCCATCCGCATCGCTCGACCCGCGGCAGCGAGTGCGGCTGTGGGAGTTCATCGCCGGACTGATGGCGGGCGGCACCGCGGTCGTGTTCTCGACTCACGACGTCGGCGAGGCCGAGCACCACGCGGACACGGTGCTGGTGCTGGTCGACGGTGAGCTGCTGTTCACCGGCACCCCCGCGCAGTTCACGCGGGCCGTCGGCGGAGACCCGCGCGACCTCGAGACCGCGTTCGTGCGGTTCCTCTCCGAGCGCGGGCACTGACGAGCACAGACGTTGCGCTGGCTGTTCGTCAAGGACCTGCAGATCCTCCGGCGCTCGCCGTTGCTGGTCGGCCTGCTGATCGTGTATCCGGTCGTGATCGCGCTGATGATCGGATTCGCGCTGTCGAGCCCGCCCGGCAAGCCGAAGGTCGCGTTCTACAGCGAGGTCCCGCGCGGCAAGGGAAACATCCAGCTCGGCTCTCAGCACATCAATGTGTCCGGGTATGCGAGCCAGCTGTTCCAGTCGATCCAGCCGATCCCGGTCAATTCCCGCGACGAGGCGATCGCGAAGGTCAAGAGCGGCCAGGCGCAGGCCGCGCTGATCGTCCCCGGCGACATCGTCTCCCAGATCCAGAGCCTCGTCACCACCGGCGTCGGGAGCCCAACCGTGGAGCTGATCCTGAATTCGAAGGATCCGCTCGAGCGCCAGTTCGCCGACCAGGCGATCCAGAGCCGGCTCAACCTGGTCCAGCAGGCGGTCTCGCGCCAGGTGCTGAAGATCGCGATCAGCGACCTGCAACAGGTCCTCGACGGCGGGACGATCAACTTCGCGGGGGAGAACTTCAGCCTGCTCGGGCTGCGCAACTCCCGCGCGATCGTCCAGGGGGCGATCGCCGCGGTGCCGAAGGACTCGCCACTGCGCCCGGCGCTCCGGCAGGTGGTTGCGTTCTCGAACCTCGCGATCCAGGGTCTCGGCGTCGCCAGCCCGGTGCTCGGATCGATCGGCAATCCACTGACCGTCGAGCAGACGCAGCTGGCCGGCCGCACCACGCCGGCGGATTCCTACGCGGTCGCGATCGCGGTGGTGCTGTCCTCGATGCTGCTGACGATGCTGCTGGCGTCGGGGCTGCTCGCGGTCGAGCGCACCGAGAACGCCTACGCTCGGCTCGTTCGGGGGCTGGTTACGCCGGAGGCTTTGCTCACCGAGAAGGTCGGGCTGTCGGCGCTGTGCGCCGGGGTCGTGTCGGTGCTGATGGCGGCGTTCGTGTCGATCTTCGTGCACATCGACTGGGGGCGGTTCGAGCTGTGGGCGGTCGCGCTCGTGTTCGCGGGGCTCGCGTTCGGTGCGCTCGGCGTGCTGATCGGCGCGATCTCGCGCGACGTCAGCGCCGCGTCGTTGATGGCGCTGCTGCTGTCGCTGCCGGTCGCGTTCGTGGCGCTCGTGCCGGGGACCGCGGTCTCGGAGGGAGTCAAGACGCTGCTCGACGTGATCGCGTTCGTGTTCCCGTTCAAGGCCGCGCTGCAGGCCGTCTCGAACGCGTTCAGCGGCTCGTCCCCGGGGATCGGCTGGCCGCTGGTCCACCTCGCCGTGCTGGCGGCGGTCTACTGGGTGCTGGCGCGCGTCGCGGTGCGGCGGTTCGCGTAGGCGGTTCGCGTAGTCTGTGCGCCGGCGCACGCCAGGGTGCGCGCAGGCCTGAACGCGGGAGGACCGGACGTGAAACGACTCATCAGCGCCGCGATCGCGATCGCGGCGCTCATCCTCGCCCCATCTGCGGCGGCTCGGCCGCCGTGCGCGGCACCTGCCTCGCCCGTCGGCGAGTGGCCGATGTACGGGCACGACCTCGCGAACACACGCAGCCAGGGCCGCGAGCACGGGCTCGGACCTGGCGCCGCCACGGGGCTCTCGCCCGCGTGGGTGTTCTCGACCTCGGCCTATGGGGCGACTCCGCGTTTCAGTCCACGCCGGTCCTCGACGGCGGGTGCGTGTTCATCGGCTCCGCGGCAGGCGTCGCGTACGCGGTCGACGCGAGCAGCGGGAAGCTCGTGTGGAAGCGGGCGCTTCCGGCGTCGTCTCCCGGGCTGGGCGGCGCGATCATCGGCGCGGCGGCGATCAGCGGGCAGGCGGTCATCTGGCTGGTCGATCAGACCGGTGGGCCGTATGCGGTGGCGCTGGATCGCTCGACCGGGGCGGTGCTGTGGCGGAGTGCGCCGGCGGTGTCGGCGCCGGGGTACTACACGAACGCCAGCCCGATCGTCGCGGACGGGCTCGTCGTCCTCGGTTTCTCGCCGGCCGAGGGTGACTCGAGCGGGCAGGGCGGGGTTGCGCTGCTCGACTCCACCGACGGGCGGGTCCTCAAGGTGACCCCGACCGTCCCCCCCGCGGACCAGGCGAAGGGCTTCGCCGGAGGTGGGTTGTGGAGCACCCCCGCATACGACCCGAGCACCGGGTCGCTGTACTGGGGTTCGGGCAATCCTTACTCGAAGACCAAGCAGGACTCGAACACGGACGCAATCCTGAAGATCGACCTCAACCGCGGCGACGCTTCGTTCGGGCAGATCGTCGCCGCGTACCCCGGCAACGTCGACCAGTACACGAGCACGCTCCAGACGGCCAGCCAGAATCCGGCCTGCGACGCGTCGGACAACCCGAGCGTGCCGTACCCGCTCGACGACCCGGTCTGCGGCCAGCTCGATCTCGACTTCGGATCCTCGGTCAACCTGTTCACCGACGGCGCCGGCACGAAGCTGGTCGGCGACCTGCAGAAGGCGGGCGTGTACCACGCCGCGCACGCCGACACGATGGCGCCGGCGTGGACGCAGGTCGTCGGCGGTCCTTGCGCCGCGTGTAACGCAGCTTCGACGGCGTTCGACGGCAACGCGATCGAGGGCGTCTCGACGCCGGGCGGCGCGATGTTCTCAATAGCGCGCGACGGCGGATCGATCAACTGGTTGAGCCCGGTAGCAGACGGGGCGCACTACCAGTCGATCAGCGTGGCCGACGGCGTCGACTACACGCTCGACGGCAACGGCTTCCTCGACGCCTTTTCGGCCGCCGCCGGCACTCCGCTGTTGCACCGCCCGCTGGCTGCCGACACCGGCACGCCGATGGGCGGCGTGACCAGCGGCGGTGTGGCGATCGCCGAGCACGAGCTGCTCGTCGCCGCGACCTCGAGCTCGGCGGCGGCGGGTGCGGTTGGCGGCTCGGGCGGGACCGGTCCGGGCGCGGGCGCGTACCTGATCGCCTATCGGGCCGGCGCCGGCCTACCGCTCAGCCCGTAGCGGTCGTCCGGCTACCGCGAGCCGACCATGCGCGTGAATCCCCACGCGCACACCGCGGCGACGATCAGCGCGAGTATCGGGAGCCACGCTCCGACCACGCCGGCGATCGCGAGCACGATGCCGGCCACACCGACGATGCCCGCGCCGGCCCCGGTCACCGCCAGCCGGTAGGCCCGTTGCTCGCGGACCCGCCGCGGGGTGTAGTTGCCTCGCTTCTCCAGGTTCGCCATCTGTGTCAGCGTACCGCTCGTGCACCACATCCTCTTCTATGAATACGTGAACGACATCGTCGAACGGCGCGGTCCGTACCGCGACGCGCACCTGGCGCGGATCGGCGCCGAACGCGACGCGGGGCGAATCGTGATGGCCGGAGCGCTGGGCGACCCGCAGCAGGACGACGTGGGCGAAGCCCATGAAGGCGAGGCCGAAAGCCGAGCGGGCTTCAAGCCCACCGGAGCGGCGATCGTGTTCGCCGACCCTGTGGGACTCGCGGACATCGAGGCGTTCGCGCGCGAGGACCCGTACGTGCAGGCGGGACTGGTGACCGCGCACCGGATCGAGCCCTGGCGGTTGGTCTAGCGGCGAACTTTGGCGATCAGGCCTGGCGATTGCGAACCGGATCGCCATCGTTCGCGCCGAGCCGCCGCCGGTACCATCAAACAGCGATGGCGTTCCCGGAAACCCGCCTGCGACGCCTGCGCGCGACGCACGCGCTCCGTGGCCTGGTCCGCGAGACCTCGCTCGAAGCGTCGGACTTCGTGTACCCGATGTTCGTGGCGCACGGTCTCGACCGGCGCGAGCCGATCGAGGCGATGCCCGGGATCGACCGGCTGTCGATCGCGCACGCCGTCGCCGAGGCCGGCGAGGCCGCGGCGCTCGGGATCCCCGCGGTGCTGCTGTTCGGACTCCCGGCCGCCAAGGACGAGGAGGGCTCGGGCGCCTGGGACGACGAGGGTGTCGTGCAGCTCGCGACGCGTGCGATCAAGGAGGCCCACCCCGATCTGATCGTGATCACAGACCTGTGTTTGTGCGAGTACACGTCGCACGGGCATTGCGGGGTGGTGCGCGACGACGGCGCGGTCGACAATGACGCGACGCTTGAGCTGCTCGCGCGGACCGCGACTTCGCAGGCGCGCGCCGGCGCCGATCTGATCGCGCCGAGCGACATGATGGACGGGCGGGTCGGCGTGATCAGGGCCGCGCTCGACGAGGACGGCCACGCCGACACTCCGATCCTCGCCTACAGCGCCAAGTTCGCCTCGGCGTTCTACGGCCCGTTCCGCGAGGCCGCCGATTCGACGCCCGCGTTCGGCGATCGCCGCTCGTACCAGATGGATCCGGCCAACGCCGCCGAGGCGCTGCGCGAGGCGCGGCTCGACGCAGAGGAGGGTGCCGACATCGTGATGGTCAAGCCGGCGCTCCCGTACCTGGACCTGATCCGCCGGATCAAGGACGACACCCAGATGCCGGTCGCCGCCTACAACGTCAGCGGCGAGTACGCGATGGTCAAGGCCGCCGCGGCCGCCGGGTATCTGGACGAGCGCGCGGCGGTGCTCGAGACGCTGACCGCGATCCGCCGTGCCGGGGCCGACATCGTGATCACCTACCACGCCAAGGACGCTGCTGAATGGCTGCAGTAGAGCCCGCCAGTACACAGCACGGACCGAAGCACCGCTCCCGCAAGCACGGCGCGGCGATCCCGCTCACCGAGCTCGACAAGCGGCTGCTCAACCTGATGCAGGGCTCGTTCCCGATCGCTGCCCGGCCCTACCAGCACGTCGCGACCGAGGCGGGGATCAGCGAGCAGCAGGCGATCGCGCGCGTCAGGGAGCTGATCGACGAGCGGATAATCCGCCAGGTCACACCCATTTACGACACGCGCGCGCTCGGCTTCAGCTCGATGCTCGTCGCCGCCAAGGTCGACCCCGAGAACCCGTGGCGGGCCGCGAACATCATCAACGAGCACCCCGGCGTATCGCACAACTACCTCCGCAACCACGAGTTCAACATCTGGTTCACGATCGCCACCGAGCCCGACTCGCCGCTCGGGCTGGAGGGGACGCTCGACGTGCTCGCCCGGATCGCCGGCGCCGAGTCGATCCGGCAGCTGCCGACGCTGAAGCTGTTCAAGATCCGGATGGACCTCGAGATGGAGGGCGACACCAGCGCGCTCTCAAAGGCGGTCGAGGTCGCGCCGCCGGCCGAGACCGAGCGGCAGCCCTACGACGAGTTCGACGTCGCGGTGATCCGCGCGACCCAGGGCGACATGCCGATCGTCGAGGAGCCGTACGCCCGCGCCGCCGAGCAGCTCGGGATCGCCCAGGAGCGCCTGCTCGAGCACCTGCGCGGGATGCAGGAGCGGCTGCTGCTGCGCCGCGTCGCGGCGATCCTGTTCCACCGCCGGGCCGGGTTCAGCGCCAACGGGATGGGCGTCTGGAAGGTGCCCGAGGAGCGGGTCATGGAGCTGGGCCCGCGGATGGCGGCGTACCGCGGCATCTCGCACTGCTACGAGCGTCCCACCTACCAGGACTGGCCGTACTCGATCTTCACGATGGCCCATGGCCGTTCGAAGCAGGAGTGCGACGCGATCCTCGACTCGATCGCGGCGGATACGGGGATCACGGAGCGAGCGACCCTGTACTCCTCGACGGAGTTCAAGAAGATCCGGCTGCTCTACTTCACCGAGGACTTCCGGGCCTGGGAACGCCGACACGCGGGCGTGTGAGCGCCCGCACGTTCAACACCAGCCGGTCGGCGGAGCTCTACCAGCGCGCCCGCGCGCTGCTGCCCGGGGGCGTCAATTCCCCGGTGCGGGCGATGCGGGCGATCGGCCGCGACCCGATCTTCGTCTCGAGCGGCGAGGGCTCGAGGATCTACGACGTCGACGGCAACGAGTACATCGACTGGGTGTGCTCGTGGGGGCCGCTGATCGCCGGGCACGCCCACCCGGCGGTGGTTGACGCCGTCGCGTCGGTGGCCACCAACGGGACGACCTTCGGCGCTCCGACCAAGGGGGAGGTGACGCTCGCAGCTGAAGTGGCGTCCCGCATTCCGTCGGTCGAGATGCTGCGGATGACCTCCTCGGGCACCGAGGCGACGATGAGCGCGCTGCGCCTCGCCCGGGCCGTCACGGGGCGCGACGCGGTCCTGAAGTTCGCGGGCGCCTACCACGGCCACGTCGACGGGCTGCTGGCCGAGGCCGGCTCGGGGCTCGCCACGCACGGGATCCCCGCCAGCCCGGGCGTTCCCGTGGCCGTCGCCGAGAGCACCGTCGTCGTTCCGTGGAACGACCGCGACGCGGTGCTGGCGGCGACCGAGCAGGTCGAGCTGGCTGCGATCATCGCCGAGCCGGTGCCGGCCAACATGGGCGTCGTCCCACCTGAAGACGGCTTCCTCGGGCTGCTCCGGGAGCGGGCCGACCACACCGGCGCGCTGCTCGTGTTCGACGAGGTGATCACGGGCTTCCGCGTCTCACGCGGCGGCGCCCAGGAGCGCTACGGGGTGATGCCCGACCTGACCGTGCTCGGCAAGGTGATCGGCGGCGGGCTCCCGGCGGCCGCGTACGGGGGCGCCGGGGTGCTGATGGAACAGGTGGCGCCGGTCGGGCCGGTGTACCAGGCCGGCACGCTGGCGGGCAATCCGCTCGCCGTCGCGGCGGGGCTGGCGACGCTCGAGCTGCTCGACGACCGCGCCTACCAGCGCCTGGCTGCGATCACTGACGCGCTCGCCGCCGGTCTGCGTACAGCCGCCGCGGACGCGGGCGTCGCGTTCGAGGTCCAGAGCGTCCCGGGGCTGCTGACCCCGTACTTCACGACCGGGCCGGTGCGCGACTACGACGGTGCCGCCGCCTGCGATCTCGACGCGTACGGCGCGTGGTGCCGGGCGCTGCTCGAGTTCGGCGTATTTCCGCCGGCCTCGCAGTTCGAGGCGTGGTTCCCCTCGCTGGCGCACTCCGACGCGGACGTCGAGCGGACGGTCGAGGCCGCCGCGGCCGCATTCGAGCGGATCGGATCAGCAGCCGCATGACCGGTGCCCGACCCGCTGCAGGCGCGACGGCGCTGTTTGAGGTGCTCAGGGCACAGGGCGGGATGCTCGCGGCGCACGTGCGCGAGCCGCTCGACGGCTCCGCCCCGGGCCCGCCCCAGAAGGCCGCCGCCGGGCCACGGGCGTCCGGCCGCGAGGCCGAGTACGAGCTGCTGCTCGAAATGATCCTCGAGGGCTCGCTGCTCCACTACGGCGAGCCGCGGATCGTGCACACCTCCGATCGCGACCTCGCGCTGCTGCTTGGCGACCAGCTGTACGCGCTCGGGCTGGCGCGGCTCGCCGCGCTCCGCGACCTCGACTCGGTCGCGGTGCTGGCCGACGTGATCTCCCAGCTCGCACAGGCCCACGCGGAGGGCGATGTCGAGCGAGCGGACCAGATCTGGGACGCCGGCGCCGTCGCGATCGGGTGGGGCCGGGGCGAGCTGCTGCGTTCGGCGCCGTCCCACTAGCAGGTAGGGCTCGTGACGGTCGTCTCGTTGTTGACGGTAGCCTGTCCGGCCCTGTTCAATCCAGGACCCAGAAGCTGCAGCTCCCGTGCCTGATCGCCGCCCACCCAAGAAGTCCAAGTACACGCAAGACCGGAACATCCCGGGTGCGTTCGAGGGTGAAACCGTCACCCGCCGCCGGTTCATGGTCGGCGCGGCCAACGGCGCGGGGATGGTCGCGACCGCCGCGATCGCGCTGCCGGCGCTCGGATTTGCGCTGGCGCCGGTGTTCAAGACCTCGCCGGTCACGTGGCAGCCGATCGGTGCCCCGTCCGATTTCCCGATCGACAACTACGTCGCCAAGACGATCGTGATCACGCCCGGCATCGGCGAGGCGGGTAACTCGATCGCCTACGTGCGCTCCCGCAATCCGGCCCTCGACACCGAGCCCGAGGACCAGTGGAACCACTGGATTGCGCTCTCGAGTCGGTGCATGCACCTGGGGTGCCCGGTCCGATGGGTGGACGCCGCGGAGCGGTTCATCTGCCCGTGCCACGGCGGCGTGTACAACATCCGCGGGATGGTCGCCGGCGGCCCGCCGGTACGGCCGCTCGATCGCTTCTACACGCGCCTGAACAACGAGACCGGGCTCGTCGAGCTGGGCCCCCGCTACTCGGTCAACTCCGAACTGCGGCGCTTCTCGCCGCGCGATCCCGGTGAGCCGCTCGACGGGGTCGGCCAGTACCTGTACCCCGCGCGGTGGTCGACGCCGCCGCTGCCCGGGAGCTAGGCGATGGCACTCCCGCTTCCGAAGGTTCTACGGCCGAAACCCAAGCGCCCCGGCGACCTCAACGGCGCCCCGGCGACGCCGGTCGAGCACGTCGCCGAGGGCGGCATCAGCGCCGTCGACTGGATCGACGAACGCACCTCGCTGACCCCCGTCGTGCGCTGGCTGCTGTTCCGCAAGGTGCCGCGCGGCACCAACTGGGCGTACACGCTCGGCTCGGCGACGCTGTTCGCGTTCCTGAGCCAGGCGATCACCGGCGTGTTCCTGGCGATGTACTACCGGCCGGACGCGGCCGGCGGGGCGTACGAGTCGATCCGGAACATCGACGACAACGTGTTCCTCGGGCTGTTCGTGCGCGGCATGCACAAGTGGGGCGCGTCGGTGATGATCATCCTGATCTTCCTGCACATGGCGAGGGTGTTCTTCTACGGGGCGTACAAGTACCCGCGTGAATTGACCTGGGTAATCGGCGTCGTGCTGCTGATCCTGACGCTGATCATGGGCTTCACCGGATACCTGCTGCCATTCGATCAGCGTTCGTACTGGGCGTCGATCGTCGGCGTCAACATCAACTCCGGCGGCCCGCTTGTTGGCCCGTTCCTGTCGGACTTCCTGCGCGGCGGCAACGAGTTCGGCGCGACCACGCTGTCGCGGTTCTACTCGATCCACATGCTGCTCGTGCCCGGTCTGATCATCGCCCTGATCGGCGTCCACATCTACCTGGTCTCGAAGCTCGGCACGACCGCGCCCCCGTGGCTGAGGCCCGAGCAGGAGGACCCGGTGATCCAGGACCTCGAGCGGGTGGAAGTGTGAGCGGGGAGGTGGCGGCGTGAACCAGGCGCAGAAGGAGGCCTACCTCCGCGAGTACTCGATCCTCAAGAACGAGGGCAAGCCGTTCTTCCCGTACGCGGTCGCCAAGGACGGGACGATGGCCGCGATCGTGCTCGCGGTGATCATCTTCCTGGCGCTGATGTTCGGCGCCGAGCTTGGGCCGAAGGTGGACCCGACCACCACCACCTACGTCCCCCGCCCGGACTGGTACTTCTACTTCCTGTTCGAGGTCCTGCGGGTCATGAAGAACGTCCCGAAGTTCACGCCGATGGCGACGATCGGCGTGCCGACGATCTGCATGATCCTGCTGTTCCTGCTGCCGTTCTACGACCGCGGACCCGAGCGGCGCATCGAGCGGCGCCCGATCGCGCTGGCAGCCGGTGTGGCGACGATCGCCGCGATGGCGTTCCTGACCTACTCCGGCGCCAACACCGGCTCCCCGAACACCGTCGACATGAAGCCGCCGTCGAACCTGTCGGCCGCGCAGCTCGCGGTATTTGAGCGCGGCAAGCTGGTCGTCGGACAGTCTGGGTGCCTGGCGTGTCACGTGATCGGTGACAACGGCAACAACGGCCCCGGCCCGAACCTCACGCACATCGGTGCGCTCGTGCCCTCGGCGGCGATCGCCTCGACGCTGATCAACCCGACGCCGCCGATGCCCTCGTTCCGCAACCTTCCCAAGCAGAAGTTCGCGGACCTCGTAGGCTTCCTGTCAGAGCTTCAGTAGGCCCGGGCTCCGTGCCATGACGGCGACCGGGACCCTCGAGGAGGCACAGGTGCGCGCCATGTTCGACCGGATCGCCGGTCTGTATGACCGTATGAACTCGGTGATGACCGCCGGGCTGCACCACCGCTGGCGCGCCCGCGCGGCCGAGCTCGCCGCGGTCCCGGCCGACGGCCGCGCGCTCGACGTGGCAAGCGGGACCGGCGACCTGGCGCTCGAGTTGGCGGCGCGGATGGGCCCCGGCGGTGAGGTCGTGGGAACCGACTTCTCGGAGCGGATGCTCGAGCTCGCGCGGGCCAAGGCGGCGAGCCGGGGGCCGGCGGGAGCGGCGGTGCGATTCGAGACCGCCAACGCGCTCGAGCTCCCGTACGAGGACGGAAGCTTCGACGCCGCGACGGTCGGCTTCGGGGCGCGCAACTTCTCGGACCTCGGCCGGGGCCTGCACGAGATGGGCCGGGTGGTCAGGCGCGGCGGCCGCGTCGTGGTGCTCGAGATCACGACCCCGACCCGCCCGCCGCTGTCGCATTTCTTCGAGCTGTGGTTCGACCGCGTCGTGCCGAGGCTCGGCCGGCTGGCGGGAGACCCGGAGGCATACAGCTACCTGCCGAGGTCGGTGCGGCGGTTCCCGGGACCCCGGGAGCTGGCGGAGCTGATGTGGCGCTCGGGAATGCGCCAGGTCCGGTATGTGCTCACCGCGGGCGGGATCATCGCGCTGCACGTCGGGACGGTGGCGTGATGACGATCGTGAGCTCGGTCCAGGCGGTCGCCGACCTTGGTGGCGAGCCGGTGCTGAGCCTGTTGGACGCGGTCGAGCGCCGGATGGCTGAGCTCGCCGAAGGCCACGGCGCGCTGCTGGCCCGCTATGCGGGCGAGACGATCTCCGCGGGCGGCAAGCGTCTGCGGCCGCTACTGGTCGGCCTCGCGGCGGGGGCCCCGCCACCCGAGAGCGACGGGCTGATGCGCGCCGCCGTGGCCGTCGAGCTCGTGCACGCCGCGACGCTTGTCCACGACGACGTGCTCGACGGATCCTCGCTGCGTCGCGGCCGCCCGACCGTGTTCGCCGCCGCCGGCCGCGACCTCGCGACCGCCACCGGCGATCTGCTGTTCTCACGCGCGTTCGCGGAGCTGGCCGAAGCCGGCTCGGTCGAGGCGGTGCGGATGCTCTCGCGGGCGAGCAGCGAGCTGGCCGAGGGCGAGCTGATGCAGCGCGCCGACGCGTTCGACACGGGAATCTCGGTCGACCGCTACCTGGAGCGCAGCCGCCTCAAGACCGCGGTGCTGTTCCGCGCCGCGTGCGAGCTCGGCGCGCTCGAGGCCGGCGGTCCGGTCGACCCGCTCGGCAGGTTCGGCGAGCAGATCGGGATGGCCTTCCAGATCCTCGACGACGTGCTCGACATCACCGGGCCGCCGGAGCGCACCGGAAAGCCGCGCGGTGCCGACGTGCTCGACGGGACCGTGACGCTGCCGATGATCATCGCCCGCGAGACGGACCCGGCGCTGGCGGCGCTCGATCTGCGCCGCGTCAGGACCGCGGGCGACGCGGCGGCGATCTGCGACCGGATCGCCGCGACCGCCGCGACCGGCGCGACTCGGGCTCGGGCGCTCGAGCTGGTGTCGGCCGCGAAGCTCGAGCTGCCGCCGCTGCCCGAGCGCCAGCGGGCCGCCCTCGAGCTGGTCGCCGACGGCGTCGTCGAGCGCTACGCCTAGAAGTCTTCGGGCAGGATCCGGTCGGCTTCGAGCGCCCGCACGAAGCGCTCGATCTCGTCGGCCATGTTGGCCTGCGCGAGGCGGTGGAGATCGTCGAGCAGGTCGCTCAGCCCGTCCTCGAGCCGATCCTCGAGCTCTTCGATCTCGCCCTGGTTGAACACGCCGTCCTCACGCCACTCACAGTTCGGGCAGCTGAGCTCGAGCTCCCAGTGCTCGTCGTCGGCCTCCGACCACGACAGCGGCTGCACGAGCGGCGAGTCGCAGTCGGGGCAGATGTGCAGGGGGCGCGTTTCGCACCGCGCGCCGGTCTCGTCGAACCGGACGACCTCGATCTTCCTTCCGCTGGGAAGGACGATGCGATGGACGGAGTGATGACTGGTGTGCTCTTCCACTGGGTGTCTCCCGACACGGCTCCTATCGGCGTCCCACCCACGGACCTTGAGAGGATTCTTGTTCGCTTCTTCGGGCAGGCTGTAACCTTCGGGACCCCTCGTCGGAGGAGCCTGAAACATGTTCCGTAATCCCCTCATCGACGCGATCGTGGTGCTGCTGGTCGTGCTCCTGATCTTCGGCCCCAAGCGCCTCCCGCAGCTCGGGAAGTCACTGGGTCACGGGATGCGCGAGTTCAAGGACGGCATCACCGGGAGCTCCGAGCCCGATGCGGAGGAGCGTCCCGAGCTGACCAAGGCGACCGCCACGCCGCCGGCTGCCGACGCAGCCGCATCCCAGCCGTCCGCGGAGCCCTCGCAGGCTTCCGAGGTCGGGTCGGCGGAGCGGCGCTCCTAGCGCGCCGCGCGAGGCGCCACTGTGGCGAAGGCCATTCGGCCCATCGGGCACGATGATCGTCTGAGCATCGTCGACCACCTCGACGAGCTCCGCACGCGGCTGATGATCTGCCTGGCGGCGCTGCTGGTCGCGTTCGGGTTCTGCTTCTGGCAGAACGACGCGCTGCTGACCGTCCTCAACCGGGCGCTACCCCACGTCTCAACGGTGTCCGGCGGCCAGCACGGCCTCGCGTCGCTCCGGAATCGGTCCGTGTCCGAGCGGCAGGGGCTCGCGAAGATCGAGCAGGGCGCGCAGCAGCTCGCGTCCTCGCCGAGTCTGTCCGTGGGAGACAAGGCGTCCGCGGCGCTGATCGCGCAGGGAGCCGCGCAAGCCTCGCGCTCGCTTCCCCAGGACCCCACCACCCAGGAGAAGCCGATCACGATCGGCGTCGGCGAGCCGTTCACGACCACGCTGACGGTCGCCGCCTACTTCGCGCTGCTGTTCTCGCTACCGGTGCTCCTCTACGAGGCGTACGCGTTCGTGATCCCGGCGCTGAACCGGGACGAGCGCCGGGTCGCGATTCCGGTGATGGCCGCTGCGCCGCTGCTGTTCATCACCGGCGTGGCGTTCTCGTACCTGGTAGTGCTGCCCCCGGCGGTGCACTTCTTACAGGGGTACAACGCCGAACACTTCGACGTGCTGGTGCAGGCGAAGTCGTACTACTCGTTCGAGATCATCACGATGCTCGCGATCGGGCTCGCCTTCCAGCTTCCGCTGGGGCTGCTCGCGCTACAGCGGATCGGAGTGATCAACGGGCGCACCCTGACCAGGCACTGGCGCTACGCTGTGGTCATCATCGCCGTGATCGCCGCGGCCATGCCAGGGGCCGACCCCGTGACCACGGGGCTCGAGACACTCCCACTCGTTCTGCTCTACCTCGCCAGCATCGTGTTGCTCAGAATCGCCGACCACCGTGCCGCCAAGCGCGAGGCTGCCGATATGGAATCCTCGTTCGACGGCGGATTGGACCCGACCTAGGATGCTGTTCGACCTCCGCGGCCGCGGCCGCCGCCGGACCGTCCAGGCGGTATACCTGGGCCTCGCGCTGCTGATGGGCGCCGGCCTCGTGCTGTTCGGCGTCGGTGCCGGCAACGGCTTCGGCGGCCTGCTCAACGCCTTCAACGGCAACGGCTCCGGCAACCAGGGCTCGGTCATCAGCCAGCAGGAGAAGGTGGCTCTCAAGCAGGTCAAGGCCAATCCCAACGACCCGTCGGGATGGGCCGCGATGGTCCAGGCACGCTGGACGGCGGCCCAGCAGAACGGCACCGTCAACGCCGCGACCGGGACCGCGGCCTACACCGCGCTCGGCCGCAAGAAGCTCGCCCAGACGACGCAGGCCTGGCAGCAGTACCTGACGCTGACCAAGACCCCCGATCCGAACCTCGCCGTGCTCGCGGCCCGCGCCTACGCGGCGCAGGGCAACTACGCCGGCGAGGCGAGCGCCTGGGAGGTCGAAGCGGGCGCGAACCCCTCGCAGGCGAAGGGCTACGAATGCCTTGCGGTGTCGGCCTACGCCGCCAAACAGACCCGCAAGGGCGACCTCGCGATGGCCAAGGCGCTGGCGCTGGTGCCGAAGCCTCAGCGGGCGCTGCTGGGGAAGCAGATCGCGTCGGCCAAGACGAATCCACAGCTCGCCCAGCAGTGCTGAGCGCGGAGCCGCGACGGCGCCGTCGCCCGGCTCTCACCGAGCGGCGCCCGTTACGACCCGGCGGCTAACATCGACCGCCTCCCCGGGCCGTTAGCTCAACTGGTAGAGCAGGGGACTCTTAATCCCAAGGTTGGAGGTTCGAGTCCTCCACGGCCCACTTAGTGAAGCGCTGCTTAGCCGGATCGTTCGCGGCGAGATAGCTGTCCTGAAACGAAGGCAGGGCCGCGGCCGTCGTCCATCGTGGCGGCGTCGGCGCTGTCCACGGCGGGCATACGACGATGAGTCGATCTGCGACGCGGCGACCTCGCCCCAAGCGCATACGATCGCCCGATGGCCGTCGCCGCCGAGGACACGCCGCTTGACGACGCCGTTTCTGTCGGCAACACGGGCGTGCTCGTGCTGTTGGCCGCGCTGGGCGTCGTGTCGAACGCGTTCTTTGCGACCACCGGAGTGACGCTTGCGCGCAGCGCGACCGAGCTTGGATTCTCTGGCACCGGGCTCGCTCTCGTGGCGGGTACGTCGAGCTTCATTGGGGGGACCGCGGTGTTCGCGGCCGGCGCGGCCGGGGACCGGTGGGGCCTGCGGCGATCGCTGATCCTGGGGGCCGCGCTGATGGCGCTGGCGGGGTTGATCTGCGGGCTGCCGACCGGCGGGCTCGGATTCGTGCTGGGGCAGGCGCTGGCCGGAGTAGCAGGAGCGCTGCTCGCGACCGCGGGCACCGCGATGCTCCGAAAGCTGTGGGTTGGGCGAGCGTTGGGGGTCGCGACCGGGCGCTGGATGGCGATCGGGGCCGCGCTGGGCTCAGCGCTGACCCTCGCGGGTCTCGGCCTCGCCACCGTCACCACGTTTCGCGCCGCGTTCCTGACGTCGGCCGCGGCGTGCACGCTGGTCGGCCTGGCGGCGGTGCGCTGGCTGCCGCGGGTCGAGCGCACTCCGGATGTCGCCCGGCACTTCGATTTGGCTGGTGCGGCGCTGGCGGCCGTGGCGATGGGCGGCCTGCTGTGGACGCTGGCATCGATCGCGGGCGCCCGCGACCCGGCGGCGATAGCCGTAGGCGTCGCCGTGGCCGTGGGAGCGGGCGCCGCGCTGGTGGTGGTCGAGCGAGGTCGGCCGGCTCCGGCGGTTCCGATTGGCCTGCTCGCCCGCCCGACGTTCCTCGCCGCGACCGCGGTCGGGGTAGTGACCGGACTTGCCGCCGGAACCCTGGTCCTGCAGTTGAGCAACGTCATGCAGTTCCTCTACGGCTACAGCGAGGTCGGCACCTCGCTGGCACTACTGCCATACGATGCGGCGCTCGTCGCCTCGTCGGTGGTCGCTGGCGCGCTGCTCGCAGGGTCCCTGCTGGGCCGCGGAGTCCGCGCGGGGACCCTGTTCGTGATTGGTCTGCTGGCGATCGCGGGGGCATGCCTGCTGGTCACCGCGGTCGAGCCCGGCGGGTCCTTCGCGCTGTTCGTCGGGGCAGGCGCGCTCGGCGGGTTCGGGCTCGCCGTCTCGCGGACCCCCCAGACCTCGGTGATGCTCTCAGTCGCACCATCGGAGGTGGCTGGCTCGGTCAGCGCGTTCAAGGCGGCCGCGTGTCGGTTCGGTTCCAGCCTCGGCGCGGCGATCGTGGTTCCGATTGTGTCGCACGCGGCGGGCTCGGACGCCCAGGTGTTCGTGCGAGCGGCGGAGGGCTCGGTATCGAGCGCCGATCCGCTCTACACCACCTACCAGAATTTTCTCACCACGCGGGCCCTGCCGGCCAGTTCGGTCGGCCAGCAGCTGATGGGGCGCATCGACCAGTACCTGGGCGGGATCGCGCTCGCGATGACGATCGTCGCCGGGGTGACGGTGCTGGCGGCCGCTGCGATCTGGATCGTCGCGCTCAGATCGCGTCGGGCCGCGCGCGCGGGCTCGGGGATCTAGTCGCTGCGCCGCAGCGACTGTTCGGTCGATTCGCCGTCGCTCTTTCGAGAAAGCAGCGCCCCGGCTTCAACGCTGGGGGCCCGCCGCGCGGTGCCGCAAGTCAGGCGGTCGCGGACTCGACTCGGATCACGGTGGTGGAGGCGATCACCGCGCTCCGGATCTCCGACAGGTCTGTTCGACGTGGATCGTTCTGGAAATCGTCCAACGCCTGCTGAGATGGAACTCGAGAATCTGAATCTCGGTGAAAGGGCCTTCGAGAGCTCGAACGCGAGCGTCGATTCGCGCGCCGTGGTCGGGAAGTAGGTCGAGGATGCGGTCCTCGTATTGGGCGAGCAGGACTTCGCGACCAGGGATGGCTGTTAGCAGGAGGCAGATCCTGACCGACACGCCGGGAAGGTAGCGATCGAAGCGCTCTCCGCCCCCGGAGCTCGCCGGTCACATACTGCAACGGCGGCGCTCCGCTTTTGCGCCGTCGCGCGCGTCGACTCGGGTCAGCACCGCGGTCCTGCCGGAGCGGGTCTTCCCCGGCGCTGATGCTCTGCTTACGCGGGTGCGCGATGATCTACGTCCTGATGGGGATCGATGCCCGCGGCGGATCCGCGGAGGAGACGCGGAGGCTGCGGCCGACCTGGCGTGGGGCGGTCTTGTTAGTGATCGGTGCGGTCTCGGCGGGGGTGCTCTTTCTGGTCGCGCCGCCGGCGGCGGTGTTTAACCAGATCAGTCACATGAGCTTGGCGTGGGTCGTGGCCGCTGTTGTGCTCGAACTCCTCTCGTGCCTGAGCTATGTGATCGTGTTTCGCTCCTTCTTTCCGGAGCCTTCACGCCGGGACAGCTGGCGGGTTGCCTGGATTGCGATGGGCACCGGCGCTGTCCTTCCCGGCGGCAACTTCTCCTCGGTCGCCGCGACCGGCCTGGTGATGCGCGGCAAGGGTATTGGCACGAGGCAGCTTCTCAGGCGTTGCGGAGCGCTGCTGTGCTTGGTCGTCGGGGTCGGGTTTCTCGCCAACGGCGCGGCGGGCGCACTGTTGCTCGCGGGAGTTCCTGACGGTCCAGTAGATCTGAGCCACGCCGGAATTCCGATCCTGGTGTCGGCCGGGGTCCTTTCCGGTGCCGCGCTGATTGTCTTCCTCAGCCGCCGCGGCGGTGACCGGACGCCACGTGCCGTTCGAGCCGTTGCCGTCGCGCTAGATGGCGCATGGGCGGCGGTCAGACACCCAAGCTGGCGATTGCTCGGCGCGGTCGGCTACTCATGCTTCGATGCCGCCGCTCTGTGGGCGGCTTGCGCGGCTACCGGCCATGGCCTCGGCTTCTTAGCCGTGGTGATCGCGTGCTGCATCGGCTACCTGACCGGAACAATTCCGCTGCCAGCCGGACTCGGGGTGCTCGACGCAGGCCTTGCCGCCGCGCTGGTTCTCTATGGCCTGCCCCCGGCAGCATCAGTCGGGGCGGTGCTCGTGTATCACGCAGTCTCGGTCTGGGTGCCTGGGTGCGGCGGCGTGATTGCCTTGCTCTCCAGTCGGCGGACACCCATCACCAGCCACACAGCGGTCGCCGCGCCGGCGCTGACTGGAATCCAGTTGGCCGAAGTCGCGCAAGCGAACCCGTGACGGGCTAGAAAGGCCCGCAACGGGGGGGGTGTTGCTGAGTGCGACTCCGCATGGCCGTTCGAGTGGTTGGTCTACCAGCAGCTCGCGGCCGGCAATGCCGCGGTACAGCGCCCGCGCCGTCTCCGGCAGGACGAAACACGGCCACCGCGCGCCAGCGCCCGGTGGCTGAATTGCCCGTCTGCCACGCATCGGAGATGATGGTTGCTTCGGAGCCATCAGCTGCGCGACGAGGAGATCTAGAGATGAGCTTCATGGACAAAGCGAAGGCCGCCGCCGAGCGTGCCAGGGCTAAAGCACAGGAGGGCGTCGAGGAAGTACAGGCAAAGAAGGACCTCGCGCAGGCTTACCGCGAGCTTGGTCACAAGGCCTACGAGCTCGCCTCGCGGGGCACGATCTCCAGTCCGGAGCTCACTCCGCTCGTCCAACAGATAAGCGCGCTCGAGGCGCGCGAACGCTCGGATGAGGGCTCCGCCGCGGGCGCGGCGCCGGGCGAGAGCTCAACCACAAGCTCGCCGGACTCTCCGGCTTGAGCCTCTACCTGCCGCCGCTGGGCGGATGCTCCCCCGCTTATCGAAATCGAGGCCATGTGAGCTCGGCGACGTTGCGGCGAGCAAAGGAGTCGTTCGCGCTTGTGGCCGTGCGTGACTGCTAGTGGCGAACGCGATCGCGCGCCGTTGCACCGAAGAGCGGCGACGCCGGACCGCACCGAAAACTAGGCTGGCGTGTTCACGTGGATAACAGGCTGGCGGGAGCGGCGCGAAGGAGAGACAGATGAAACGGAAGTTCAAGGTGGTCGCGCTGCTTGCCGCGCTCGTTGTCGGGCCGGTCGGCGCCGTTGCCGTCGCCAAGACCAGGACGAGTCAACCCACCGTTGGTCCCAAGGGACTGAAGTTCTATTCCCCGAGCACGCTGCCGAGTGGCCCGCACGGCACACTGATCTGGGAGCGTCCGATGACCGGCGGCGAGTCGCTGAAGGGCGCGAAGAACTACCGCGTCGACTACAAGCAGGTCGGCATCCACGGCGCGATGGTCCCGGTATCCGGCATGGTCGCGATCCCCACGGGCACGGCGCCGAAAGGCGGCTGGCCGGTGATCACCTGGGCGCACGGCACCACCGGCGTCGCCGACGTGTGCGCCCCCTCGCGACTCCCGGCCGGGACGGGCGGACTCAACACCCCGATGCTCGAGAGCTGGATCAAGGCCGGTTACGCCGTTGTGCGTACTGACTACGAGGGGCTGGGCGGCCCCGGGCCGCATCCTTACCTGATCGGCACCTCCGAGGGCCGCGGCGTGCTCGACATCGTGCGCGCCGCCCGCCAGCTCGATCCGCATCTGAGCGATCGCGTCGTCATCAGCGGCCACTCCCAGGGCGGCCATGCCGCGCTCTGGGCGGCTTCGCTGGTCAAGAGCTACACGCCCGAGATCAAGCTACGCGGCGTGCTCGCGTTCGCGCCCGCATCGCACATCGCGACCGAGGCGGTACTGCTCAAGTCGGTGACGACGACGTCACTCACCGGCCTGGCGGCGACGATCCTACGCGGACTCGACGTTGCCTATCCGTCGCTGCACATCAGCTCACTGCTCACCACGCAGGCGGCCGCGCTGTACCCGCAAACGCTGACCAAGTGCCTGGGCGCGCTCGACCAGCCGGACTCGTTCGGCGGTCTGCCGCTCAACCAGCTCGTCAAGCCGTCGGCGGACATCTCGGCAGCGATCAACGACCTGGAGAAGAACGATCCGGGCGACCTGAAGATCGGCGCGCCGGTGCTGCTCGAGCAGGGCAGCTCTGACACGACGGTGCTGCCGCCATTCACGGCTGCGCTGGCCAAGTCCCTGGCGGGCGTCGGGGACACGGTCACGGAGCACACCTATGCCGGAGCGACGCACGGCACCGTGCTCACGGCGGCGCAATCCGATCAGGCGGCCTTCCTGAAGAGACGCTTCGGCGGGTAGAGGCAGACCCGCTGCCCGCGGAACCGTCTTGGTGGCGGCGCGCGGGCAGCGGGTCAGGGATCGGTGTCAGCGGTCCCTGACCTTGGCTCGGAGCGAGTCAATGCAACGAACTCTGTGGCGCTGATCCGACCTCACGGATGATCCGCTCAAACCCGGCGTAGGAAGGCGTGAGCTCGGGCGCGTCCCAGGTCTTCTGCGCGATCACCGCCAGCCGAGGCGCGATCCCAGCGGCCGTCTGCGTGATCGACTCCGGCAGCGGCCCCCACACGCTGAGCATCGAGCCGAGCAGCAGCGGACTGTCCGCCGGCACGGTCTGCGGCGGCTGCATCATGCCGCTGGTCAACTCAGGGCCCTCGAATTGGTCGACCCGCCAGTCTTCGTAGGCCTGCTGCATGTTGGACTTGCCGGCGACCGGCCCGAGGTCGGTCGCGTAGTAGGTCGGAAACCAGCCGGCATTGAGGACCTCGTGGCCCTCGGCGATCAGCTCAGACGGTGCGACCGTCACCGGGTCGCCGAACGGCGAGGTGTTGATCCACCAGTCCACAACCACATCACGGTTGACCGGCACGAGGCCGGTGCCGGCGAGCTGGTCATTCCAGAGCCGGAGCGTCTTGCCGTGTGCGCGTACGATCCGATCGACCCAGTTGATGAACCCGTGGATTGCGTCGGCGATCGTCGCGCCCGGGCCGTAGGTGCGGATCGCGTAGGCCTCCAGCTGCGGGAACAGCGCGTACTCGGCGGGCGTCATGTACTCGTCGTCGCCCATGTCCCAGTAGCGGCCGGGGAAGAGGGGCATGTACTCGTCCAGCAGCTGGTGCACCAGAGCAAGCGCCGCGGGGTTCGTGATGTCGAGCTTGTCGTTGACATACTCGATCGGGCTGCCCGATGAGAGCGCGCCGGACGCCTTGAGCTCGAGTTCCGGGTGCTTGGCGAGCAGCGCCGCCAGATGACCTGGCATGTCGACCTCTGGCACCACCAGCACGTGGTAGCGCGCCGCCACCCGGAGGATCGCGCGGATGTCGCTCTTGGTAAGCGCATGCGGCCCGACGATCTCGGGGTGCGTCGCGCTTGCGATCCCCCACCGCTGATCGTCGGTCAGGTGCAGGTGCAGCACGTTCAGCTTCAGGTAGGCGAGCTGCGTGATCTCTCGCGTGATCCACGCCACCGGATACACCGTGCGCGAGACGTCGAGCATCAGGCCGCGCTCCGGGTAGCGCGGCCAGTCCCGCGCGCGCCCACGCGGGATCGGGCGGTGTTCGTGCAGCAGCTGCAACAGCGTGCGCCCGCCATAGAACACCCCTGCCCGCGTCGGCGCGGAGATCACAAACGCCGAGCCGATCGACAGCGAGTAGCCCTCCGTCCCGAGCCGTCGATCCCGTCGCGCGATCGTGAGCACGACGTCGCCGGCGCGGGCTTGGCCGAGCTCGACCGCCAAGCGACGGTGCACCAGCGCCCCGATGTCAGCCGCTAGCTCTCGCCCCTCGCCCACCAGACTCCTGGAGCGAACCGCGATTCGCGCGTGGCGCCCGAGCCGCCAGGTCCCCTTTGCCGGCGCCCAGACCTGCAAGGCCGGGATCGTCTGCGGCCGCGAAGCCGCCTGGGCAGCCGGGCACGCAGAGCCAATCGCGATCACCAGCGCGGCGATCGCCCGCCGGCGGGTCACGTTCGGTGTCGACACTTCACCGCGCATCATCCGCAGTCGTCGATCATTCCATCGACGCCACGACTGCGCTCCACACGATCTCAAGCAGCCCGCCCGTAAGGGCCGGCGATGGACTCATTCCGCGACCGCCTGGGGGCGCGGATCGCCGATCCAGTACCGAGGGCCCGATCCGAGCCTCGCAGCACCGTCACCGGGGTTGGCCAGTCGGCAGCGGTCCAATGAGAGGCAGCCGCAGCCGATGCATTCGGTGAGCCCCGCCTTCAACCGCTCGAGTTCGGCGATCCGCGCGTCGATCCTGGTACTCCAGCGCGCAGACAGGCGTGCCCAGTCGCGTCGGCTGGGGGCCCGGTTTGCGGGCAGTCTCTCGAGCTCATCCCCAATCTCCTCCAGGGTGAGCCCGATGTGCTGGGCGAACACGATGAACGCGATCCGGCGCAGCACGTGACGCCGGTAGCGACGATGACCCGAGCCCGCGCGCTCGGACTCGATTAGGCCCCGCTGCTCGTAGAACCGCAGCGCCGAGGAGGCGACGCCGCTACGTCTTGAGGCCTCCCCGATGGTCAGCAGTTCGGACACGGGCTTGACTTCAAGTTTACTTGAACTTGTAATTTGTCGAGAAGCATGTCGTTTGTCCAGTCGAGGAGCAGATCCATCACAGCCAGCAAGCGGATCACCGACGAGGTCACGTCGTGGCGTGGGGTGCAGGCCGGTTACGGAAGGAGAGGCGAGTTCGCGTTCAAAGTCGGCCGTCGGGAGATCGGCCACCTGCACGGCGACCGCTCCGCCCACTTTTCCTTCCCCAAGTATGTGTGGGCTGAGCTGAGAGATCAGGGCCGCATCACCGACCATCCGGTATTCCCAGGAAGGGTCGGGCCCGCCGCGCGCCGGATCGACAGCCAAGCCGACGTCGAGGACGTGATCGCGCTGATGCGGCTCAACTACGAACGCGTGGTCGAGCGGCACGGCCTGCCAGAGGCGGCGTGATCACCGCCGGCCCACACATCGTGGTGCCCGACGCCGGCGCGGCGGAGATGTTCGGCCAGGCCGACAACGGCGGCGAGAGCGCCGATGCCTGAGCGAGCGCGGATTCTCGCCGTGACAGATGAGGGCCTTGCCAGCTTCCCGCTCGCCGGATCAACGGCCGCCCAGCCGGGGACGCGCCTCGCAGGCAGCGGCGCGCGGTGCATCGCCGCGGACCCGGTGGACCCGCGCCGGGTCTATGTCGGAACGATGGACCGCGGGCTGTATGTCAGCCAGGACGCGGGAGAAACATGGCGTGAAGCAGGCCCCGGAATCGCCGACCCTCGCGTCCTCTCGGTGGCCGTTTCACCGTCCCATCGCGAGGCTGGAACGTCGGTCGTCTACGTCGGCACCGAGCCGACCAACCTGTACCGCTCCGAGGACGGTGGCCAAAGCTGGCAGCGCTTACCCACACTGCGCGAGCTGCCGAGCGAGCCGCACTGGTCCTTCCCGCCCCGGCCCTGGACGCACCATGTCCGCACGATCGCCCCCCACCCCACCGATGCCGAGTGGCTGGCGGTAGGCATCGAGCTCGGCGGAGTGATGCGCTCGCTCGACGGCGGCGAGTCGTGGATTGATCACAACCCCGCGGCGCACAGCGACGCCCACGAGCTGGTGACCCACCCGCTCGCCCCGGACCGCATCTACGAGGCGGCCGGGCAAGGCGTCGCGCGCTCGGAGGATCGCGGCGAGACCTGGAGCCACTACGAGCAAGACCTCGACCGCCACTACGCCTGGGCACAGGCTGTTGACCCAGCGGACCCGGACCTCTGGTACGTGTCGGTCAGCCGCTCCCCCTTCGCCGCTCACGGCGAAGGAGACGGACAGTCCCGGCTGTGGCGCTCCCAGGGCAACGGCTGGGCGGCGATCGACAGCTGGGGCGACTCCCCGGAGCTTCGACGGATGCCGTACGCGCTGCTCACATTCGCAGACCAAGCCAATCGCCTGCTCGTTGGGCTCCGCGGCGGCACCGTGCTGGTTACCGACGACCGCGGTGAGAGCTGGACGGAACTCCAGGTCCGCCTGCCCGGCCTGATCGACCTGGCCATGATCGCCGCCTGATCGACTCGGGCGAGCAGACCGCGGGCAGACCGGATCCTGCGCTCACAAGCATCGCCCCCGGCTCAGATCCAGACGCCGGCACGATCCGAGTCCCGGTCGCGCCCTGCTTTGCTCGCGCCGCGGAACCTCATGGCAACGCATCCGAACGCGCGCCACGCGGAAAGTGTGCACCTTGCGGACGATCGCTTCCATGGTCGGTGTGCCGCCGGGCGCGCGATCGGAATGGCGACGGAGCAGGGACCTCCAGCGTCTCGGTGGCGCCGGGTTCCGCGTCTGAAGGTCGCCGTCTCGGGCGCCCGCCATCAAAGGGCGGCTCGCCGACGGTCACCTGAACGAGATTCTTCTGAGGTGGGTCGTAGCTCTGCTTTTCGGCGAGGAATAGGAGGGTTGCCTTCACCCGCCGACTCACGGCCGGCGTCTCCGGTAGATCGAGCTTCCAGAGGATGGAGTTGATGTGCTTCTCGACGGCGCGCTTGGTCAGGAAGAGCGATTTTGCGATCGCCGCGTTGCTCTTTCCGATCGCAACCTCGGCCAGCACCTCACGCTCTCGCGGAGTCAGCTCAGACAGCCGCGACTTGGCAGCATCTGACCGGGCCTGAATCAATACGTCAACGATCAGCGGGTCGATGACCGAGCCGCCCCTCGCCACCGTCTCGATCGCGTCGATCAGCTCCTGTTTGCTTCGGATTCGCTCCTTGAGCAGGTAGGCCCGCCGCGCGGTGCCCTTGTCGAAGAGGCCAAGCGCATACGTCGAGTCCACATGCTGGCTCAGCACGACGACTCCGGTTTCAGGATGTGTGTCGCGAAGCCGGGCGGCGATCCTGATGCCCTCATCAGATCGTGAAGGGGGCATCCGAATGGCGGTGATCACCGTATCCGGCTGTCGCTCCGCGATCGCGTTCTCCAAGTCGTTGCCGTTCGAGCAAACCTCGATCAGCTCTACCTCGGGTGCAGCGCTCAGCGTTGCGGCAAGAAACTCGCGGATCAGGAATGACCCATCCGCCACCACCACCCGGATGGGCGGCCGGGGATTCTCGGCTCGGTTTCGAGCGCGCTTGCTCCCAGCCCGATTCAGCTCGACGATCTTCCGGCCGGTCGCTGCGCTCATGCTGGTCCTTCGTCCGTAAAGATCGCTTCCTGCGTTTCGCGTTTCGCCCGTCACGGGCGGCTACGCACCCGCTGCGGCGCGTGCGGAGGCGCGCTGGGTCGGTCCGATCAACGCCCCGACGATCCACAGGATCGGGAAGAAGAAACCGATCCAGAACAGCCAATAATGGCCCTTACGGAACGTCGCTAGCCCGAAGTAGATCCAGCATGCCACGTACACGATGCCCAGCAGAATCCAAAGAAATTCCACGAATTCACGGCCCCTTCAAATCGACCCGGCGTTGATGGCGGGTTATTGATAGTTCGTAAACAATAGCCTCACGGATCGAAGACCCAGCGGCGACCGTGCAAACCCGCCGCGACGATCCGTACAAAACCCTGGCAGTCGTCATCGGTTCACGGCGGTCAGTGCGGATTTGCGGCGGCTGAGGGGCGGAGGCCGCGTCAGCGCGTGGCTCGGGTTGTTCGCCTCCGCTTCGGCGCCTGTGGCTGCTTCCGCGCGGCCGCGAAGATCGTGGCCGTGTCGGGGTCGATGTAGTAGTCGGTGCCGCCGTCATCCCGGCCCTCGGTGTCGATCGGGAGGACGCGATCGAGGTGACGGGAGTAGCGGCCCGGCCAGGCGAGGATCCCCGCGACGCCATGGGCCCCCTTCTCGAGGCCCAGCCGTTTGGCGATCGCCTCGCCGGCGAACCGTTCGCCCGGCGCATCCAGAAGCAGGTCGAACAGCTCGCGGGCTGGGGGTGCAAGCTTGCGATAAAGCCAAGCGGCCTGGTCGGCGTCGTCCGCCGACCAGGCGCTCGCGTCGGAGCGGAGGCGACGGCCGCGATGGCCGTGACGCCCTCGCACGCTCGACCGTGCAGTCCCAGGCTCGGCCGTCAGGAAGTCCGCGAACCACGCATAGAACTCGGGCACGCGCTCCTCCGGTACGGCAACTGTGACCTGCTTGTCGGCCATCTCCTAGAGCTCGGTGGTCTCGGGAGTCTGGCCGGGGGTCCCAGACGGTCCCTCGTGGGCCGCGCCACGGCCGGCCCGCTCGTGGCGGCTGGCGCACCCGCGCCCGCGTCCATGGCCGTGGCGGCGATGCTCGCCGTGCCGTCGGCGTCGGCCGCGACCGCCTAGGAACCGGGCGACGAACGCGTGGAACTCCGCCAGGCGCTCCTCGGGAACCTCGACTGTGACCTGCCTGTACTTCGTGGGGGTTGGTTCTGAGATGCCTTCCATCTCTTGCTCCTTTGTTTGCTTATGTGTGTAAGCATAGCACAAGTAAATGCTTAAGTATTTTCAGACGGCTCGAAACCTGCGACCACGTCCACGGGCGTCAATACCGACGTCGGCTAGCGAGCATTCGCCGAGGCCGCCGAGCCTCACCCGCCATCTGCACAAACCCGAGGCGCCCAATGGGAGGGATCCGCCGCCCAGACTGTGCTGGTGCCGGGTCGCCGCTGGTGGTACTTTGGGGTCGAGGGGCGCGAAGACCGAGGAGGGTCTAATGCCAGGCGGTCCGAACACGCGGCGACGCGAGAGGACGCGACGGTCGCCTCTTCGGTGAAGGCAAAACCACTGTTCGAGTACGACGCAGACCTGAAGGGATTTGCCGCGGATCTGACCGATGCGCAGCTTCGCGACCTAAGGCATTCCGCGGATGTGGCGTACGTCGTGCAGGATGCTCGCGTCGACGAATTGGATACGGAGACCAATGCTCCCTGGGGTCTTGATCGCATCGATCAGCGGTCTCTGCCCCTCGATCTCACCTACCACTATTCGGCCACCGGTGCCGGCGTCCACGTGTACGTACTCGATACGGGGTTACAAGCAAACAACCCTGATTTCGGCTCGCGGGCGTCCAACGCCTTTGACGCGTTCGGCGCAGACCCTTCGGACTGCAACGGGCACGGCACTCACGTCGCGGGGATCGTCGGAGGCACGACGTACGGTGTAGCCAAGCTCGCGACGCTTGTCGGCGTAAAGGTTCTCAACTGTGCGGGATCCGGAACCTGGTCGGACGTGATCGCGGGTGTGAATTGGGTCACGTTGCATCATGTTCCCGACAAGTCCGTGGCGAACATGTCGCTGGGCGGGGGTGCGAACACCGCGGTAGATGACGCCGTCAACCAATTTGATCGCCTCGGGCGTGTTCGTCAGCGCCGCGGCGGGCAATAACAATCAAGGCGCTTGTAACTTTTCTCCAGCGCGCGTGCCGGCCGCGTTCACGACCGCCGCAAGTGACGCAAATGACAACAAGGCGACGTTCTCGAATTTTGGGCCCATGCGTTGACGCCTATGCACCAGGGGTGCAGATCACCAGCGATTGGATCGGGAGCGGGACGAACACGATCAGCGGTACCTCGATGGCCGCGCCGGCGGTAGCTGGGACCGCGGCGTTGTACCTCTCTGATCACGCCAGTACACCCGCAGCCACCAGCACCTGGATCATTGACAACGCCACAACCGGCGTGATCAACGACAACGGCTCAGATACACCGAATCGCCTGCTCGACAAGGGCGATCTCTAGCGGCGTCGCCGGCGCACGCGCCGGTAGAGTCGCGGGGCATGCCTGATGCGCCGAGACCCATCATAGGTCGCTGCCTGTGCGGTGGCGTGACCTATAGCGTCGACGCGGAGCCGATCTGGCAAGGGGTCTGCTACTGCTCGAACTGCCAACGTCAGACGGCGACGGCGTTCTCGGCGATCGTCGGCGTACCGAGGAATGCGCTGGTGGTCGAAGGTGGCTCGCTTGCCTCGTTCAAGACCCCCAGCGAGGGCTACCAGAGCACGACCGAGCGGCACTTCTGCTCGGCCTGCGGATCGCCGCTGTTCAGCACGATCGAATCGATGCCGGAGCTGGCGTTCCTGAAGGCCGGCACGATCGACGACACGTCGTGGTTTGAACCGGCCGCCGAGATCTGGACGCGCTCGGCGCAGCCGTGGGCGCCACATTTTGAGAACGCCACGCGATTCGAGCGGATCCCCGAGTAGTCAACGCCGCAGGCTCCAGGAGCCCGACGCCGAACTCATCGGGAGACGGTCGGCCTGCTCATGCCGGCGCGCGGCTCGCCAACGCTCCTTATCGAGCTATTGTCCCGTTCCGTGAAACGCGTTTCACCACAAGAGACAGACGGTCACACCACGCGGACGGTCGACAGAGGTTGCGCCGTGTTGTGTGCGTTCTCGGGCGAGGACGCGCGACTGAGCCTGCGCGAGCTCTCTGAGCGGGCGGGCTTGCCGAAGGCGACCGTCCACCGGCTGGCGGGTTCGCTGGTTGCAAACGGGTTCTTGGAGCACCGCGACGATGGGCTCTACTCGCTGGGGCTGAAGCTGATCGAGCTGGGTGCGATCGCGAGCGCGGAGCTGGACATCGTGCACGCGTGCTCGCCGCCGATGGACGCGCTCGCGGAGGCAACGCGCGAGACAGTCCTGCTTGCCGCTGCTGACTGGGTCGCGCTCGAGCTGACGATCGTGGCTACGCGGGTCAGCGCGCAAACGCTGTCTGTGGTGCCGACGACCGGCCGGCGCCAGACGATCCCGCCGGGAGCTCCCGGGAAGGCGCTGCTCCTAGGGCTCCCGTCGGCGGAGGCAGACAGCCTGTTGGAGCAGCTGCCGCTACCCGCCCTCACCAACAAACCCAGCACCGACCGGGCCCTGTTCGCCGAGCAGATCGCCAAGGCGCGATCTGTCGGGTACGCGGTTGCCGAGGACGAGCATCTCGATGGGGTGTCCGGCGTCGCCGTGCCCGTGCTGTTCGAGGCGGGGCGGCCCCGCGCCGCGATCGGGGTGGTCGGCCCGTCGGCGCGAATCACCGATCGGCTCGAGCACATCGGGCGGCTGGCGCTCGAGCTGACCGCGATGCTCCGTCCCGCCGGAGAAGGGGTGGCGGCATGACGGTCGCGCTGATCGGAGCCGGCCTGCCGCGCACGGGCACGCTGACCCAGAAGGAGGCGCTCGAACAGCTCGGGCTGGGCCCGTGTTATCACTGGGTCGACGTGCTGGCCGACCTCGAGCACCAGGTGCCGCTGTGGGAGGGCGCGCTGGACGGCACCGTCGAGCTATCCCAGATTCTCGACGGGTGCCGCTCGACGGTTGACTGGCCGGGCGGCTACTTCTACAGGCAGCTGGTCGATGCCTACCCCGACGCGAAGGTGCTGTTGAGCGTCCGCGACCCTGAGCGCTGGGAGCCGAGCTTCCGCGAGACGATCGTCGACATGTGCTTCGGCGACACGCTGATCCACCTGCTGTCGAGTGCCCGCGCGCACGTAGATCCGAAATGGCAGCGCTACCTCGAGTTCGTCGACCGCATGTTCTGGTCCGAGCAGGGGACATTTCCTCAAGGTCACTCGCCGGAAGCGCTGATCGAGGGCTTCACGGCGCACAACGAGCAGGTCAAACAGGTCGTCCCCGAGGAGCGGCTGCTCGTCTGGGAGGTCACGGACGGCTGGGAGCCGCTGTGCGAGTTCCTCGACGTGCCGGTTCCCTCGCAACCGCTGCCGCACGCCAACGACCGCGCAACCTTCCTCGACCGTGTGATCGGCGGGGCGCTCACGACGCTCGACCAGTGGCGCGCCCAGGGATCAGGGGACCCGTGACCGTGATGCCACGAATCGGCGGGCTTGTCGTTACCGAGCCCCATGCGGCGCTCTCGCAGCGCGATGTGCTCGCGCTGCTCGAGCTCGCCGGCGACGAGTTCGCCGAGCGTGTCTTCGACCGCGCGGCGGTCGCCACGCGCAGCCTCGGCCTGCGTCCGGTCACCCTGGCGCGGACCCTCCAGGGCCGCACGTCATGGACGGAGGAGCAACTGTTCGACGCCGCCGTCGAGGCGGTCGAGCGCCTCGGGGTCGACCCGGCCGAGATCGGGATGGTCGTGACGGCGAGCCTGTACTCGCTTGGCGGCCCGACGCTTGCCCACCGCCTCGTCGAGCATTTCCGGATGGACCCGGCCACCGACAAGTACCACGTGGTCGGCGTCGGCTGCGCGAGCGCGGTACCGCTGATCCGGCTCGTGGCCTCCTCGCTGGGCAACGACCCTCGGAAGAAGGGGTTGATCGTTGCGGCCGAGAGCATGAGCGGCCTTCTGACCCGAGGATCGGGCGACGACGACCGCTCAAAGACGGTCGGGTCGGCAATCTTCGGCGACGGCTGCGCGGCGGCGCTGATCGAGCAGGGCACCACCGGTCCGGCGATCGCCGCGTCGAAGGTCCATCAGATCGAGGACACCCTCGGCGTGGTGCGGATGGAGCTCTCGGATGAGGAGAGCTATCTCCATCTCGACCGTGACCTTCCGGATGTTGCCGCCGCCGGGCTGCCGGCACTGGTCGATGAGTTCCTCGCGTCGGTCGAGCTGACGCGCGAGGACATCGACCACTGGATCGTGCATCCCGGCGGCCGGCGGATCCTCGACTGCGCCCGCGCCGCACTCGAGCTGACGGTCGAGCAGCTCGCGATCTCGCTACGACGTGCTTGCGACGCGAGGCAACGTCGGCACGCCCTCGATCTTCTACGTGCTCTCGGAGACGACCACGCAACGACGCCCCGGCCCTGGCGAGCGGGGCCTGATGATCACCGTCGGCCCAGGTGTGACCGTCGGGCTGATGCTGCTCGTGTTCTGACCCCGGCGCGTCAGGTAGCCGGGTCCCGGACGATCAACAGCGCCCCTGCTCCGCTGGGAGCGAGCGCCTCGGTGACGTCCGGATTGTCTCGGACGAGCGCGCGGAACTCGGTGAGCTGTTCGGCGTGCGAGATGGCGTTGTCGACTGCGAGCAGGCCTCCGGGCTTGAGCGTGCGGCGTAGGTCGGGCCAGTAGCCGCGATACGCGGGGCGCTCGGCGTCGAGGAAGATCATGTCCCACTGCCCGTCCGCTGACTCGTGCAGGGCCTCATACGCGTCCTGGACGCGGAGCTCGACGTGTGATTTCAACTCGGCGCGGTCGAGGTTCGCGGCGGCCTCGGCGCTGCGTGCGGCGTCGATATCGACCGTCGTCAGATGTCCCCCCGTGGCCCGAACCGCATCGGCAAGCCAGACCGTCGAGTAGCCATTGGAGGTGCCGAGCTCGAGTACCGACCGGGCGCCGGTCGCCCTCACCAGCACCGCCAGGAGCTGTGCGGTCTCCGGCTCGAGGTTGCGCAGCCGCTCGAGGCGGTCGGTCTTGGTCGCATCGTGCTCGACCCCGTGGCGGTGAAGCTCCCCGAGTACAGCCCTGACGTGGTCGTTCAAGTCACGAACGCTAACCCACGGCCGCCGACCTGGGTCCCTGGCCTCCGCCGAAGCCCGGGAACCCGCACGCTCCGGCCGCCTGCTTGAAGCCGGGCGACTGGATCATCGTCTGCGACACGGAGAGGAAGGCTCCCGGCGAGCCGAACGCGATGCCGGCTCCACCCGCCGGTGGCGCAGAGGGTCGCGAGGCGCTCGGGTCGGGAAACGTGGAGATGCCGTGGCTGCGCATGCACTGCGCGAGCTTGAGCAGCATCAGCTTGCGGGCTTCGGAGTTTCGGCCGCCGCCGGGGCCGCCGCCGGGGAGCAGCTTGAAGCACGCGCCCTGCGCCGACCGGAAGGCGGGGGATTGAGGGTTGATTCCGGAGTTGTCGGGGATCCGGATGCCGCCGCCCGAGCCCGGATCGGGGAAGTTGGGGACGCCGTGCGCACGCATGCAGTCGGCGAACCTGATCCCCGCGGGCCTGCCACTCGAGCTGGACGGGGCGGCTGAGGAGCCACACGCGGCGAGCGCCGCCGCGCACGCGGCCGCGGCGAGCGCAAGAGTGCCTCTGGTCGTGTGCACCGGCCTCGTTCTAGCCGACCGGCGGTAACAGCGGCGTAACGTCGCGTGTGCCTGACCCGGGAAGCCCCGGCCACCGCGCCGGATACCCTCCGGCGGATGCCGCTTCATCCGCTCGCCGAGCAGTTCGCCTCGGTCGCTGACGCGTACGAGCGCGGCCGTCCCGAGTACGCGCCGGCGGTGGTCGGGGCGCTGGCCGCGGAGCTCCGGATCGCGCCCGGCGATCCCGTGCTCGACCTGGCGGCGGGAACCGGCAAGCTGACCCGGGCGCTACTCGCGTTCGGGCTCGACGTGGTGGCGGTGGAGCCGCAGGGGCCGCTTCGCGACAAGCTCGCCGAGCGGCTCGGCCCCGAGCGTGTGCGCGAGGGGCTCGCGGAATCGATCCCGCTGCCCGATGCGTCGGTCGCCGCCGTGACGGTGGCCGACGCGTTCCACTGGTTCGACCGCGAGCGGGCGCTCGCGGAGATCCGTCGCGTGCTGCGGCCGGGCGGTGGACTCGCGGTGATCGCGACGCTGCCCGACTGGAGCGGCGCGAGCTGGGCGCACGAGCTCGGGTCGCTGGTGGTGAGCACCCGCCCTGAGCATCCCCACTTCGACGGCCCGCCGTGGCAGGACGCGGTCCGCGCGGCGGGAGGCTGGAGCGACCCGCGCGAGATCCGGGTCACGATCAGCCAGCCGGCGAGTCTCGAGCGGGTCGTCGATCACATGGCATCGATGAGCTGGATAGCCGGAATGCCACAGCACGAGCGCGAGCAGACGCTCGAGCGGATGCGCGCGATCGTGCTCTCCGGGGAGACTCCGGAGGAGCTCCCGGTTCGCTTCGTGATCGGGCTCACCGGTCTCGCGTGAGACGGCGCTGCTTGGCGGCCGCGATCGCGCTGGCGATCGCGGGCTGCGGCGGGGACGGTCCGAGTCACGCGGCGTCCACCGGTGGGGGCGACGAGTCCCCACCTGCCGCCGGTATCGCTCCCGCCGCGCGGGTCGCGGTGACGGTCTCGCCGCGGGCGCGCTCGATGGCGGTTCCGAAGTCGTACCTGGGGATCTCGACCGAGTACTGGGGTATCGACCACTTCGGCCGGTTCATGCCGGACTTCGAACGGATGCTGTCGCTCGTGAGCGTCCCCGGAAACGGCCCGTTCGTGCTGCGGATCGGGGGCGACTCGGCGGACCATTCGCTACTGGAGTTCAACAATCCGCTGGCGCCCGCGGGCATCTTCGATGTCCGGGCGCCGTGGTTTCACCGCGTCAGCACGCTCGTCGACGCGCTCCACGCCCGGCTCATCTTCGACCTGAACCTCGTGACGGACACGCCAGTGATGGCGAGCCGGTGGGCGCACGCCGCAATGACGGAGCTGCCGCGAGGCAGTCTGATGGACTACGAGATCGGCAACGAGCCCGACCTCTACAGCCATCGCTACTGGGCGAGCGTGTTCTCGCCGATCGGAGTGCTCGTCCGTGACCTGCCGCTGACGGTCACACCCTCCAGCTACGTGAAGCTGTTCGGGACCTACGCGGGCGTGCTCTCGAAGATCTCGCCGCACGTCGGGATGGCCGGTCCCGTGGTCGCGTACCCGGAGCTGGCGCTGAACTGGATCTCGACGCTGCTCAAAGGCGATCACCCCGGCCTGAGGCTGGTCACGGCGCACGAGTATCCGTACTCGGGATGCGTCACGCCGGTCTCGCCGCTGTACGCGACGATCGGGCAGGTCCTCAGCAATGACGCCAGTGCCGAGGCGGCGGACGACGTACGTCCGGCGGTCGTGCTCGCCCACCGAGCGAGGTTCCCGTTCCGGCTCACGGAGTTCAACTCGGTCACGTGCGGAGGGAAGCCCGGCGTCAGCAACACGTTCGCGACGGCGCTGTGGGCGCCCGACGCGCTGTTCGAGATGATGCGGATCGGCGCCGACGGGGTCAACGTCCACGTCCGCGCATATGCCGTCAACGGCGCGTTCGGGCTCGGCCCGGAGGCGATCGTGCCGCACCCGCTGCTGTACGGGCTGATTCTGTTCGCAAGGATGCTCGGCTCGGGCGCGCGGTTGCTCGAGCTGGGGCTCGCCGCACCGTCGTCGCTGAACGTCAAGGCGTGGGCGGTGCGTGTCGGCGCCCGAGATCTACGCGTGCTGGTGATCAACAAGAGCCCGCGCGCGGTGCGCGCGGTGATGCACCTACCGGCGACCGCGCCGGCGACGGTCGAGCGGCTGCTGGCTCCGTCCGTGCGCGCTACCACCGGAGAGAGGCTCGCCGGGCAGTACCTCGGCACCCACGAGAACTGGCTGGGAGCGCCGAGTCACGAGACGGTCCGCTCCCTCGCCGGACGCTACGCGCTCACCGTCCCCGCGACGAGCGCGGCACTGGTGCGGGTTCAGACGGAGGCCCGCGCGCGGTGAGACGAGAAGTCGGGCGTGCGCTTCTCCCCGAACGCGCGCACGCCCTCCTCGGCCTCGTCGGTCTCGAGGAACAGCCCGAGCCCGCTGAACGCGAGCTGCCCGATCCCGGCCATGTGCTCGGTGTCGGCGTTGAACGACTGCTTGAGGAAGCGCAGCGCCGTCGGCGACAACGCGAGCATGTCGTCCGCCCAGACTCTCACCTCGTCGCGGAGCCGCTCCGCCGGCACCACGGTGTTGACGAGGCCCCACCGTTCGGCCGTCGCCGCGTCGTACTGGCGGCAACGGAACCAGATCTCCCGCGCCCGCTTCTCGCCGACGACGCGGGCGAGATACCCGCTGCCAAAGCCCGCGTCGAACGAGCCCACGCGCGGCCCCACCTGGCCGAACTTCGCGTGCTCGGCTGCGATCGTCACGTCGCACAGCACGTGAAGCACGTGCCCGCCGCCGATCGCGACCCCGTTGACCGCGGCGATCACCGGCTTCGGCACCTCTCGGATCAGCCGGTGCAGCCGCTCGATCTCGAACAGCCCGGACTCGCTCGGGCCGTAGTCGCCGGTCTCGGCGCGCTGCTTCTGGTCGCCGCCTGCCGAGAACGCACGGTCCCCGGCGCCGGTCAGGCAGATCACGCCGACCTCGCGATCTGACCACGCGCGCGTGAACAGGTGGATCAGCTCGTCGACCGTCCGCGCTCGGAACGCGTTCATCCGGTCGGGGCGATCGATCGTGATCCAGGCGAGGCCGTTGTCGACTTCGAACGCGGTGTCTGTGAGCTCCACTGCATCTCCCTTTCGTTTCAAGCCATCGTCAGGCCGCCGCTGACCGACAGCGTCTGGCCGGTGATGAATGCTGCTCGGCCGGAGGCGAGGAACGCCACCGCCCCCGCGATGTCCTCCGGCTTCCCGAGCCGGCGCATCGGGACCGCGCGGCGCAGCCCCTCGAGTACGCGGGCGCTCTGATCGCCGGCCGCGAGCATCTGCTCGAGCATCGGCGTCTCAGTCGGTCCCGGGCACACTGCGTTGACCGTCACCTGGTGGCGGGCGACCTCGCGCGCGAGTGTCTTCGTGAACGACACGACTCCGCCCTTCGCGCCCGAGTACACGGCCTCGAGCGAGGAGCCCACCCGCGCGGCGTCGGAGGCGATATTGACGACGCGCCCGTACCCGCCTTCGACCATCCCCGGGACGATCCTCCGGCATGTCCGCAGGCAGCCCTTCAGGTTGATCTCGATCACGCGGTCCCAGAACTCCTCGCCGGTCTCCAGGAACGGATGGAACTCATCCCAGCCCGCGTTGTTGACGAGGATCTCGACTGGCCCGAGCTGTGACTCGACCGCCGCCACCGCCTCGTCGACAGCCGCGGTATCGGTGACGTCGAGCCGCACCGGGAACCCGCTCACGGCGGCTGCCGCCGCCTGCGCTCCGCCTTCGTCGATGTCCGCCACTGCGACCGCGTGGCCGTCGGCGGCGAGCGCCTCGACGATCGCGCGGCCGATGCCGCGGGCGCCGCCGGTGACGAGCGCCACGCGGCGCCGATCGGGTTCGCTGGTCACGGCGACAGTATTGCTAGATGACAGCTATGCGATCGCGTCGCGGGCTGCGGCCTGGATGTCGCGGTGCACCTGGGGCGGTTCGTGGCTCTCGAACATCCGCTGCGTGAGCACAATCACGACCAGGTCCCGCGCCGGGTCAACCAGCCACGAAGTGCCGAAGCCGCCGTCCCACCCGAAGCTGCCGTCCTCGTAGACAGCCTGGCCGAATCCCCACGAGCGCCGGCGGAAGAAGCTCGGCCCCAGCCCGCCGTGCGACTTCTGGGCGTCGGTCAGCTGCTCGCTCGTCATCGCGCGCGCGGCCGCGCCGGACAGCACCGGGTCGCCGCCGCGCAACAGCATCCGCGCGAACGCCAGCAGGTCGTCGACGGTCGAGACCAGATCGGCGGCTCCGTCCCCGAACGCCGGCGGCCGGCTCCAGGCGCCGTCGGGGCGATCCCAGACCTCGAGCCCGTCCCGAACGAGGCGGTACGCGGTGGCCAGGCGATCGGCGCACTCGGTCCACAGTCCCGTATCTCGCATCCCGAGCGGATCGAGCACGCGGGTGCTCAGCACCTCGGCGAATGACTCGCCGGTCGCGCGTGCCAGCAGCACGCCGAGGACCGAGGACCCGGTGTTGTACAGCCACCGCTCGCCGGGCTGGGCCATCAGCGGCAGCTGTCCGAGGTTGGCGATCCAGGTATCGGGATCCGGCTGCACGGTGCGGTCCGGCGGGCCGATCGTCGAGAGCCGCAGCTCCTCGCTCGCAGCGAGGATCGGCCACGGCGCGCTCGCGGTGAAGATCTCCGTCGTCATCCCGAACCCGAACGTGAACGTCAGCAAGTCGCGCGTGGTGATCGGTCGAACCGCCGGGACGGTGTCGTCCGTCGACCCGTCCATCCGCCGCATCACGCGGCGGCCCGCGAGCTCGGGTAGCAGCTCATCGACTGGGTCATCGAGCGTCAGCAACCCCTCCGCAACGACCGCGAGCGTTGCGGCCGCTGTGATCGGCTTGGTGGTCGACGCGATCCTGAAGATCGAGTCGCGCGCCACCCGACGGCCACCGATCGCCAGGTTGCCGAGCGCTTCGACGCGCACATCGTCGCCGCGCGCGGCGAGTGCCACCAGCCCCGGGACGCGTGCGTCACCGACGTGGCGTGCGGCGGTCTCGTGCAGGCACTCGAGGCCCGAGGTGGTGAAGGCTTGCGTCATCGGTGGATCAGACCGGCACGCGCCCGGGAATCATCGGAGCGAGCGGCTCGAGGGCGATCGGGTCGGTGCCGGTGAATCTACGCGACCGAGAACAGCGCCCACTCGCCGGGCACTCCCTTGAGCTCCTGCTCGCCGCGCGCCACGAACTCGATTCCTGACCCGGCGACGAGATCGGTCACGGTCCGCGACACGAGCACCTCGTGGGGCTGCGCCGCAGCTGCCACCCGGGCCCCGATGTGAACGCCGATTCCGCCGATGTCCTCGCCGATCAGCTCGCATTCGCCGGTGTGGATCCCGGCGCGGACGTCGAGCCCGAGTCCGCGGGCGTTCTCGAGGATCGCGCAAGCGCACCGGATCCCCCGCGCCGGACCGTCGAACGTGGCCAGGAAGCCGTCTCCGACGGTCTTGATCTCGCGCCCCCGGTAACGGTCGAGTTCGGCGCGAACCATCGCGTCATGACGCGCGAGCAGCTCCCGCCATCGCGCATCCCCCAACTCCGCGGCGCGCTCGGTGGAGCCGGCGATATCGGTGAACATCACGGTCGCGAGCGCGCGCTCGGGCTCCGGGGCGGGGCGGACGCCGGTCAGGAACTCCTCGATCTCGGCGATGATCTGGCCGGCGTTGTCGCTCAGCCACGGCCAGTGGTCGGCGCCGTCGAACGCGACCAGGCGAGCACCGGCGATGTGGTCGGCGAGGTATTGCGCGTGGCCGAACGGGGCGACCAGGTCGCCACGGTGGTGGAGGATCAGGGTCGGAGCACTGATCGCGCCGAGCGCGCCCCGGATGTCGATCTGCGAGTTCATCCTCAGCAGCGCGACCGCCGCGGACGGGCTCGCCGCCATCCGCTGGAAGCGGGCCCACCAGCGGCGCAGCGCCGGATCGTGGGCGCGGCTGGGTGCGAACGGCTTGAGCCCGACGCCGGTGCCCCATCGCTCGAGAAAGGCGGCGATTGCGGCGTCTAGGTCCTGCTGGGTCATGCCCCACTCGTAATCGGGCCGCTTGACCATACTCGCGTATGAGCCCCAGATCACGAGGCTGGTGGTGCGCTCCGGATAGGTCGCGGCGAACAGCATCGCCAGCGCGCCCCCTTCGCTGAACCCGAAGATCGACGCGCGCTCGAGTCCGACGGCGTCCATCACCGCGCGGATGTCATCCATCCGGTCCTCCATCGTCGGCAGCCGGTCCTCGGGTACCCGGTCCGACAACCCGGTGCCGCGCTTGTCGAACTCGACCACCCGGGCGAACCGCGTAATCGCGCTCATGAACTGCGCGATCGCCGGGTCTTCCTCCCACATCTCCAGATGGGTGACCCAGCCGCCTACGAACACGAGGTCAACGGGGCCGGAGCCGCTGACCCTGTAGGCGACGTTCACGCCGCCGCTCTTCGCGTAGCGGATCTCTCCCACCGCGTTGTCGCCGACCGCGCCCATTCCCTCTCCAGAAACGTACTCCACCCCCCGCCCCGTGAGCTTGCGTTCGCCGCCGCAGGCGGTAATACTCGCTCGCCTTGCCCGGCAACACCGTCATCTGGGAGCAGTCAGGCGCTGTCGGGCGAATCACGCTGAACCGCCCGGAGACGCTGAACGCGTGGATCCCGGAGTTCGGGGCTGCCCTCAAGGAGGTCATCGAGGGGCCGGCGGCGGACGAATCGGTGCGCGCCGTCCTCTTGACGGGGGCCGGCCGTGGCTTCTCCTCAGGCGCTGATCTGAAGGCGGGCTTCGAGCCCGGCGAGGATGGCGGCCCCGACGTGCGCAGTGAGTTGCACGACGTTTATCACCCGGCGATCGCCGGGATCCGGCGGCTGCCCAAGCCGGTCGTCGCGGCGGTCAACGGTCCTGCCGTTGGGATCGGTTGCTCGTTGGCGATCGCTTGCGACCTGGTGATGGCGGCCGAGTCGGCGTTCTTCGGTCTCGCGTTCGTGAACATCGGACTGATGCCCGATGGCGGCTCGACGGCGTTCGTGCCGCCCGCCGTCGGCAAGGCTCGGGCGTTCCAGATGGCCCTGCTCGGCGAGCGGATCCCGGCGGACCAGGCGCTCGACTGGGGACTCGCCAACTGGGTGTACCCGGACGATCGCCTGATGTCAGAAGCCGAGGCCCTCGCCGGACGCCTCGCCGCGGGGCCCACGCGCTCGTACGCGAGCTCCAAGCAGGCGCTCAACAACTTCATCTACGGCGATCTCGACGCGCAGCTGCACCTCGAGGGGGAGCTCCAGCACGCGCTCGCGCGGAGCAAGGACTTCGTGGAGGGGGCGATGGCGTTCGTGCAGAAGCGCCCGCCCGCTTTCACCGGCGCCTGAGCGCGCCGGCGGTCCGCTACCTGTCCAGCAGCTCGCGCAGCGCGGGCTCGAGCTCGGGCTGGCGGAACCGGTAGCCGGCGTCGAGCAGCCGCGCGGGGATCGCCCGGTGGCCGGTGGTGACCACCGTCGACATCTCGCCGAAGCCGACCTGCAGAACGAACTTCGGGACCGGGAGCACGGCGGGGCGACCGAGCACCCGGCCGAGCGCCTTGGACAAGTCGTGGTTTGTCACCGGGTTCGGGGCGGTCAGGTTCACGGCGCCGCGGAGCGACTCGTCGTCCAGCGCCGCGAGCAGGCCGCCGACCTCGTCGGAGATATGGATCCAGGGGACGTACTGCCGGCCGCCCGCGACCGGACCGCCGAGCCCCAACCGGAACGGCCCCAGCATTTGCGCGAGCGCTCCCGAGCCGGCCGACAGCACGACCCCCGTGCGGGCTACCACCACCCGCGCGAGCGGCGCAGCGACCGCCGCCTCGGCCTCCCAGTCGAGTACCACGCCGGCCAGGAAGTCGCTCCCCGGAGGCGAGCTCTCGTCGAGCGCCTCGTCGCCGCGGGCGCCGTAGTAGCCGGTGGCCGACTGCGACACGAACGTCTTCGGCCGCTGCTGCTCGGGCAGTGCGCGCAGGCCCTCGACGAGCGACCGCGTGCCGAGCACCCGCGAGTCTCGGAGCTCGCGCTTCACGGCCTCGCTCCACCGCTGCGCGATCGGCTCGCCGAGCAGGTTGACCAGCGCGGCGGCTCCGGACAGCGCCGCGGCCGGCGGCGGCGTGCCCTTCGGGTCGGGCCAGTGGAGCACGCTCGCTCCGTCGATCGTCGCGCCGGGGTTGCGCGACAGCGCGATGACCTCGTCACCGCGCTCGATCAGGGTGCCGGTCAGGGCCCGCCCGATCGTCCCCGTTGCGCCTGCGACGACAATCCTCGCCATAACCGTGTTTCTACCGTTTCGGCGGCGCGGAGACGGCGCTCGCACGCCCGGGCCGGGATCGCGCGGGTCGGCTTCAGTAGACTGCCCGTCGTTTTTGGTGATCGCTGTGAGCCGGCTCAATCGCTTTCGATTACTGCGTTTCGAGCAGTGCTGCTAGCGCTGCACGGAGGACGGCGATGATGGCTCCCGGGAACGACGAGGCCTCGACCGTTCGTCTGCGGCTCGAGTCGAGCCCGGAGACCCTGACCCTGGTGCGCGGCGCGATCGGCGGCCTGGCCGAACAGCTCTCACTCGACGTCGAGCTGCTCGACGATCTGAAGACCGCCGTCAGCGAGGCCTGCAACAACGTCGTGATGCACGCTTATGGCAGCGAGAGCGGTCCGCTGTCGGTGTGCGTGTACGTCGGTGAGGACGAGATCGAGGTCTCGGTTCGCGACCAGGGACGGGGGATCCCGATGCAGGCCCCGGCGGACGACCGGCTCCAGGGAGTCGGGATCCCGATCATGCGGGCGCTGGCCCAGCAGACGGCGTTCCGATCGCTCGAAGGCGGGGGGACGGAGGTCTGGCTGCAGTTCTCGGGCCGCCGCGACGGCAAGCTTCTGTACGCCCCGTCCGACCTCCCGTCGGCCGAGGATGGCTGGACCGATCGCCTGTCGGGAGACACGATCGTGTCGCTGTCGCCGGTGAGCTTCGTCGGCGGGGTGCTCGGGCGGCTCGCGCGCGCGCTCGCGGCGCGCGCGCGGTTCTCGCTGGACCGGTTCTCCGACGTGTATCTGGTCACCGACGCGCTCGCCGCGCACGCGGTCGAGGCGGCCAGCTCCTCGCGGATCGGCTTCGGGATCGCGACCGACGTCCGTCGGCTCGATCTCACGATCGGGCCGTTCCGGCCGGGCGCGAGCGCTCAGCTGACGGGTGCGTCACAGAGCGAGGTCGGATCCGCGCTGCGGCGCCTGAGCGACGAGCTGCACGTCGAGGCGAACGGAAGCGGCGAGTCGGTGCGGGTCGTGATGCTCGACGCGCGCGGCGCCGGGTCAGCTTCCGGCGAGTAACTCGTCGGGTGTGTCGACGACCGTCAGGCGCTCGGACACGCCGGTCAGGCTGAGCAGTCGCTGGACCTGCTGAGGGCCCTTGACGACGGCGAACTGCTTGCCCGCCTGAGTTGCCTTCTGGTGTGCGCGGACGAGCACGCTGAGCCCGGTGGAGTCCATGAACTCGAGCGCGCGCAGGTCGATGATCAGCACCTCGACGTCGGACGCGATCCCGCGCTCGAGCTGCTCCTCTAGCTCTGGGCTGGAGGCAAGATCCAGCTCTCCGCTGACCTCGATCAGGATGGCGCCCTGGCCGTCCTGGACATCAACGCTGAAGTTGCTCTGCACGACGCCGCGAGCGTACTAGGGTCGCCGTGGCGATGTGCTGCTCGCGTCGATCGGGCCGCTACGTCCGTGTCCGTGCCGCCGCGTTTCGATCACGTCGTAGGCGGAAAGCCTTCGGCCAGTCGAGCTGCGCAGCTCACCGTCCCGCAGCACGCTGCGGATGCATATGCGCTGCGGGTAGCGGCGCAACTCCCGCTCGGCTGCGGTTCAAGGCTTGGGGGACCGGGTAGCACGTGGTCGCGAGAGGCGTTGATGTTCGCTCTAGGGAAGGAGAATCGGATGGTTGCCTTACTTGTTCTGCTGCTGATCTTCGCCGTGCTCGGCGGGCTCGGCTTTGCGGCCCACGTTCTGTGGATCGTGTTGATCGCAGCCCTGATCCTGTGGGTGATCGGGTTCTTCATCGGAGGCGCCGAGGCAGGCTTGGGGCGTCGCCGGTGGTACGGGCGCTGGTGAGCGCCGATGGCCGATTGCTGAGTGAGTAGCGCCGAGCGGGCTGCGCGACGCTATGCCGACTGGTCGGTCAGGTCGCGCAGCCTGTTCAGGGATCGGCGGAGCAGCCGCGAGACCTGCATCTGGGAAACGCCGACTCGGTCGGCGATCTCGGACTGGGTCAGGTCTTCGCTGAAGCGCAGGAACAGGATCTCCCGCTCCCGGGTCGTTAGGTGCTTGGCCGCGGCGAAGATCGTCGCGTGGTCGCTGACGAGCGCGAGCCGCGCATCCTCCTCGCCGATCGCGTCGAGCCGGGTTGAGTCCTCGTCGTCCTCGCCCGCCATCGGCGCGTCGAGCGACACCGCGCCGTAAGCCTCGGCGGTCTGGAGCCCCTCGAGCACCTCTTCCTGGCTGATCTCCAGGTAAAGGGCGATCTCGTCGACCGTCGGCATCCGGCCCGTCCGGGACCCGAGCTTCTGCTGTGCGTCGGTGATCTTGCGTGCGCGCTCCTGCGCGCCCCGGTCCACGTGCAGCGCCCACGCCGTGTCCCGGAAGTACCGCTTCAACTCCCCGACGATCGTCGGAACGGCGAACGAGCTGAATGCGAACCCGCGCTCGGGGTCGAATCGCTCGACCGCCTTCACGAGGCCAAGGCTCGCGACTTGCACGAGATCCTCGTAAGGCTCGCTCGACTGCGCGTAGCGCCGTGCGAGCTTGCGAGCCAGTGGCAGGAACCGCGCGATCAACTCGTCGCGCGCCTGACGGTCATGGTGCTTCCGCCAACGCACGAACAGCCGGTCGGTGTCGGTGCTGCTGGTCGGTACGGCGGAGCCCGAGAGGGCCATCGAAACGCCTCCACGAATTGCCAGCGGGCCCGTTTTTATCACATGAACTTCATCGGAGGAAATCGCGTCCTCCTTTAACCGTTAAGTGGTGCATCGAGGTCGTCTGCGGGGTGGGGGATACGGATGCGGTAGCGCCGGATCCCTAGTGCCGGCGCGGATTTCCGGATTTTGCGTGGAGAAGTTCGGGGGTCCGCCTCACAGCTGCGGCTCAGGCGCGCTCGAGGCTGGGGAGGAACCCCTGTTGGGCAGCAGTTCCAGGACTGCGCGCTCGACCCGCGCGCGGGTCCGGTCGTCGGCCGGGTCGAGGCTCGGGAGTCGCTCGAGCCCTGCCGCGATCGTCCAGCCTGACAGGTATCAGTCGAGCACCCGCGGGTGCGATTTAGGAGCGGCGGGCGACCGCGGGTGTGTTGCCGAGCAACTCGGCGGTCGCGCGCACGGCCCGGTTGATGCCGCCCTTCCGGGCCGTCTTCGAGCGGGCCGTGCGACCGTCGGTGGCGAGCGAGACGGCGGCTATCACGGTTGCGTTCCAGGTCCGGAAGTGCTTGGCCGAGAACTGATCCCCGATCCGGCTCTTAGGTAGTCGTTGAGCTCGTCCGAGCGCAGCGCGTGCCAGCCTCGCCCGTCTCGATACGCGAGTAGCTCCTCGGGGCCGCTGCGCCGCCGCTCCCCGTCGCGGTCCAGGTACTCGAACCCCCTCCCTCGCCGGCGGCGGCCGAACCCGGGTTCTGAGCAGTCGGAGTGCCTGAGCCGGCGCCTTCGCTGGGTGCTCTCCATCCGTGGGAATCCAGGTGCCGCGCTCAAGACGGGCGCAGCGGCGCGGCCTGTTCGGCCGCGCCGCGCGCTCCTTCCCCCTCCGTCAGATCAGGCTCCTGACCTGCCCGGTGGCCTCCTGCGCGTCCGCACGCAGGCCACTCGCGCGGTGCTCGAGCTCGCGGCGGGTGCTCCGCACCTCGCGCTCGAGCTCACGCCGCCGGCGCGCGAATGCGCGCTGTCTGCGATCGACCACGCGGCGGCCGCGGCGCTCGAGCTTGTCGAGCCCACGCGTAACCCCCTTGAAGGTGCTGTACGTACGTGCCGTGTCGCGCACCTTCTCCGAGGCCACGGCGGCCGCGCCGACCGGAATCAGCAGGGCGCGCTGCGCGCTGCGGCCCACGGCGCCGAGCCGAGTTGTCGCTTCGTCGACACGGCGGCCGGCGGTGCGACCTGCCTGCTTCGTGGTTGCCCGCGCGTTGCGCGTCGTGGTGGCCGCCGACGAACGCGTGCGCCGGGCGGACGTCTTCGTCGCCGAAGCGCTGCGCTTCGCGGCAGTTCCCTTACGTGTGGCGGCGGCACGCTTGGCGGCAGCCTGACGCCGCGACGGTGATTGTGTCGCCATCAGATCAGTCCTCCTCTGTCGCTCTTCGCTCTCGTTTGGGAGTACCCGGACAGCGCGCGGTCAAACGACCGCCGGCGGCATACTTGTGGCCCGGTGGCCCCCGCTCCGTTCACCTCTCCGCTCGCCGCGTCGCTCGCGCCGGAGCTGCTCGCCCGATTCACGCGCTACGTCCGGGTCGACACCCAGTCCGCGCGCGACCGGATCGCCTCTCCGAGCACGCCCGGACAGCTCGAGCTCGGCCGGCTCCTGACCGAGGAGCTCAGGTCGCTGGGCCTCGACGACGCCGAGCTCGACCGGCACGGTTACGTGATCGCGACACTGTCGGCCGGCGCGGGAGCGCTTGACGCGCCGGCGATCGGCCTGATCGCGCATCTCGACACCAGCCCGGACGCGCCCGGAAGCGGGGTCGAGCCAATCGTCCACCGCGCGTACGGCGGAGGCGTGATCGAGCTTCCGCGGGCCGGGACGAGACTCGACCCTGCGAGCATGCCCGAGCTCGCGAACGCGGTCGGGCACGACCTCGTGACCTCGAGCGGCGACACGCTGCTCGGCGCCGACGACAAGGCCGGGGTCGCGATCATCATGTCCGCGGTCGCCCACCTGGTCGCGCACCCCGAGCTGCCGCGGCCGCCGCTGCGGATCGCGTTCACCCCCGACGAGGAGATCGGGGAAGGGGCGACGCTGTTCGACATCGCTCGGTTTGGCGCGCGCTGCGCTTACACGCTTGACGGGTCGGCGCTCGGCGAGCTGCAGGACGAGAGCTTCACAGCCGTTGAGGCGATTGTCACCGTCCGGGGCGTCGACGTGCACCCGGGACAGGCGACCGGCAAGCTCGTCAACGCGCTGCGCCTGATCGCACGAATCGTCGCCGCGCTGCCCCCCGAGCTGTCCCCCGAGCGAACGGCGGTCCGCGAGGGCTTCATCCACCCTTACGAGCTGACCGGCAGCGCGGCGCAGGCCGAGCTCCGGCTGATCGTGCGCGACTTCGACGAGCGGCTGCTCGAAGATCACGTGGCGCTGCTGCGGAGCGCGGCCGAGGAGGTCGTCGGCACCGCTCCCGGCGCGCAGCTGACGGTCGACGTCCGCCGTCAGTACCGGAACATGCGCGACTACCTCGACGGCGCTCCCGAGGTCGTCGCGGCCGCCGAGGCCGCAATGCGCGAGGAGGGGATCGAGCCGATCCGGACCCCGATCCGCGGTGGCACGGACGGCTCGCGGCTCAGTGAGATGGGCCTCCCGACGCCGAACATCTTCACCGGCGGGCACGAGTATCACTCGGTCCGCGAGTGGGCGTCGGTCCAGGAGATGGCCGCCGCGGCCGCGACGGTGGTGCGGCTGGCGGGCACGTGGGCCCGCCCGGAGTTCGCGGGCGGGGCGGGTGTCGCCCGTGCGGCCGGTTAGGCTGGGGCCGCGATGAGCCCTCAGTTCAGCGCGTCGCTGGCATCGGTCGACGGCATCATCACGCTCGCATCCGAGGCGATGATCCCGGCGAGCGACGAAGGCCTGCTCCGCGGCGACGGCGTGTTCGAGGTGATCCGCGTCTACGACGGCCAGGCGTTCGCGCTCGAGGAGCACCTGCGCAGGCTGTCGCGGTCGGCCTCGAACCTGCGGCTGCCTGTCGATCTCGAGGCGGTGCGCGCCGACGCCAACCGGCTGCTCGCGCACGCCGGTGGCGGGCCAGACCACGGGGCGCTGCGGATCGTGATCACGCGCGGCGGGCGGCGACTGCTGCTGACCGAGCCGGTGCCGCCGCTGGACGGGCCGGCTCGGCTCGCGTCCGTCACCTATTCGCCAACCCGGGTGCTCGACGGCGTCAAGTCGCTGTCGTACGCGTCGAACGTGCTCGCGTCGCGGCTCGCGCGTGAGCAGGGATTCGACGAGGCGCTGCTGGTGACGCCGCACGGCCGGGTGCTCGAGGCTCCGACCAGCTCGATCTTCTGGGTAAAGAACGGCGACGTGCTGACGCCGCCGCTCGACGAGCACATCCTCGCCTCGATCACCCGTCGGATCGTGATCGAGCAGGCGGGCGCCGTGGAGCGGAGCTGCACGCTCGAGGAGCTGCTCGATGCAGACGAGGCGTTCCTTGCCTCGACGATCAGGGAGGTCCAGGCCGTCGCCGCCGTGGACAGCCGCGTGTTCGACGCCCCCGGTCCGGTGAGTGCCCGAGTGGCGGCGGACGTTGCCGCCCTGATCCGCGCGGAGCTCGCCGCCGACCGATGAACGTCCTGACGGTGGTCGGCAACCGCCCGCAGTTCATCAAGGCGGCGGCGGTCTCGGGCCCGTTGCGACGGTCGCACCAGGAGCGGCTGATCCACACCGGTCAGCACTACGACGAGGAGCTATCGGGCGTGTTCTTCGACGAGCTCGGCCTGCCGTCCCCGGACCGGGAGCTGGGAATCTCACGGGGCTCGAACAGCTCGCAGACGGCGCGGATGCTCGACGCGCTCGAGTCGGTCGTCTCGGAGGTCGCTCCCGAAGTGGTGCTCGTGTACGGCGACACGAACTCGACCTTGGCCGGGGCGCTCGCGGGCGCACAGGCGGGTGTCCCGGTCGCGCACGTCGAGGCCGGGATGCGCTCGTTCGACCGCGCGATGCCCGAGGAGCTGAACCGGGTGCTCGCCGACCACGCCGGCTCGCTGCTGCTGTGCTCATCGGATGTGGCCGTCGGCAACCTCCGTCGCGAGGGGGTCGGCGGGGCGGTCGAGCTGGTCGGAGACGTGATGGTCGACGTCGCGCTCAGGGTGCAGCCGCGAGCGCGCGAGCGGGTCGACTTGGTGCGTGCGCGCGGCGTCGAGCCCGGGCAGTACGTGCTCGCGACCGCGCACCGCGCGGGCAACGTCGACGACCCCGCGCGGCTGGAGCTGCTTGTCGAGCTGCTGCTCGCGATTCCGGCGCCGCTGGTGCTCCCGCTCCATCCGCGCACGCATGGACGCCTCCGCGCGGCCGGCCTGCTCGAGCGGCTGCAGCGAAGCGAGCATCTGGTGATCGCGCCGCCGCTCGCGTATGTCGAGCTGGCGGCGCTGCTGTGCAACGCGCGCGCGGCGCTCACCGACTCCGGCGGGCTGCAGAAGGAGGCCTACCTGGCGGGGGTCAAGTGCATCACGATGCGGCCGAGCACCGAATGGGTCGAAACGGTCGAGACCGGCTGGAACACGTTGGTCGACCTCGACGCCGGCGCGGCGATCGAGGCGCTGAACCGCGAGCCGCCGCACGAACGGCCACCTCTGTACGGCGACGGCCACGCCGCCGACCGCGTCGTCGCTGCGCTTACACTCCACCTCGGATGAACTGGATGACTCGCGCGGGCGCCTTTCGAGCGAGCCAGGATGGCGAGTGGCGGCCATGAGCGCGAGCCCCGTGCGGATCGGCGTCGTCGGGCTCGGGTACTGGGGCCCGAACATCGCGCGGAACTTCGCGGCGATCTCCGGATCGGAGCTGGCGTGGATCTGCGATCCCTCGGCCGAGCCGCGCGAGCGCGCGGCGAGGAGCTTCCCCGACGCCAGGCTCGCCGAGGACCTCGACGAGCTGCTCGCCGACCCGGAGCTCGACGCGGTCGCGCTCGCGACCCCGGTCCCGACGCACGGAGAGCTCGCCGTCCGAGTCCTCGAAGCCGGGAAGCACTGCTTCGTCGAGAAGCCGCTCGCCCAATCGGTGTCCGCCGCCGAGCTCGCGGTGTCCGCCGCGGAGGACGCGGGCCGGTTGCTGATGGTCGGGCACCTGCTCGAGTACCACCCGGGAATCCTGAAGCTGAAGGAGCTGGCCGAAACCGGCGAGCTCGGCGACCGGATCTACTACATCTACGGCAACCGGCTCAACCTCGGGAAGCTGCGAGCTGACGAGAACGCGCTCTGGAGCCTCGGCGCCCACGACGTGTCGGTGCTCCTGCACCTCGCCGGTGAGGAGCCGGTCGAGGCCGTCGCGCACGGTGAGTCGTACGTCCGCGAGGGGGTCGAGGACGTGGTGTTCTGCTTCCTGCGCTTCCCGTCAGGCCTGACCGCGCACCTGCATCTGTCGTGGCTCGATCCTCACAAGGAGCGTCGCTTCACGGTCGTCGGGTCGCAGCGGATGGCGACGTTCGACGACATGGCGATCGAGGGCAAGGTCACGATCTACGACAAGGGGTTCGACCAGGACTCGCGCGGCTATGGCGAGTACATAACTCGCAGCGGCGGGATTGTCTCGCCTCCGATCCCGAACCGCGAGCCGTTGCGGATCGAGTGCGAGCACTTCGTCGAGTGCGTCGCCGAGGGACGCCGGCCGAGGTCGGACGGCGAGAGCGGGCTGCGCGTCGTGCGGGTGCTCGAGCGCCTGCAGGAGTCGCTCGACATCTCCGCCGAGCTGGGCGGGGTCCGTGCCTCCTGAGATCTCGGCGGGTGCGTTCGTATCGAGTGGAGCGCGGCTCGCCGACGACGTGGACGTCGGTCCGGGCGCGGTGGTCAACGAGGGCGTCGCGCTCGGGCGCGGGTGCGTCGTCGAATCGGGCGCGCTGCTCGGTAAGCGGCCGCGGCTACGGGCCGGCTCGAGCGCTGCCGGAGCGGAGCTCGGGCCGCTCGTGATCGAGGAAGGCGTCACGGTCTGCAGCGGGGCGGTCGTGTACGCGGGCTCCCGGATCGGCGCGGGGTCGATCATCGGCGACCAGGCGCAGGTCCGGGAGCGCTCCGCGATCGGCAGCCGGACGGTGATCGGGCGCGGCTCGGCGGTCGAGTTCGACGTCCGCGTCGGCGACCGCGTGCTGATCCAGAGCGGTGTGTACGTCACCGCCGGGGCGGTGGTCGAGGACGACGTGTTCCTTGGCCCGGGGGTAATGACGACCAACGACGACACGATGGGGCGCCACGCGCCGGGGGTGCCGCTGCAAGGCCCGGTGTTCAGGCGCGCGTGCCGGGTGGGTGGCGGGGTTGTGCTCGTGCCGGGGGTCGAGATTGGCGAGGAGGCGTTCGTCGCCGCCGGAGCGGTCGTGACGCGTGACGTCGCGCCCCGCGACGTGGTGATGGGAGTACCGGCGCGGATCGTCCGCCAGGTGCCGGACGCGGATCTGATCGAGCACTGGCGTTAGTTCAGTTAGGCTGCAGGGAAGCGATGGAGACCTGGGACATCCGCGCACTGGACGTCGAGCCGCATCATCCCCAGGTGCTGCGCTCCGACGAGGAGACGCGGGTCATCGCGATCGCTCTCCCGACCGGCGAGCAGCTCCAGGAGCACCAGGTCCACGAGCGCGCGTATCTGTTCGTCGTCGACGGCGAGGTCGAGATCACGCGCGACGGTCACTCGGTGACCGGCGGCTGCGGCCTGCTCGCGCAGTTCGACCCCAACGAGCGGCACTCCGTGCGGGCTGTCAGCGACGCACGGCTGGTGCTGGTGCTGGCGCCGTGGCCCGGCATCGGGCACCCGTCGGCCGCCCGGCCGGCGGCGTAGAGCCGGGCTCTGCCCGAGAGCGGCGCCTGCCAAAGGACCGGCCCGGCAGCGTAGGGCTACGCCGGCGCGCTCGCGAGGCGGCCGGCCGCCGTCGTCTCGGCGGACTCGGTCCAGATCACGTCGTCGCGACCGGGGCCGACGCCTACCAGCACGACCGGGACGCCCACAAACTCGGAGATGAACCGGAGGTACTCGCGCGCGGCCGCGGGCAGGTCCGATTCCGTGCGGCACTCGCCGAGCTCCTCCGCCCAGCCCTTGAGCTCCACGTACTCGCCCGCCGCGTGGTGGAGCACCGTCTGGTGGTAGGGGAAGTCGTCGAACTCGGCGCCCTCGGCGCCCCGATATCGGGTGCACACGTGCAGCCGGTCGAGCCCGGACAGGACGTCGAGCTTGGTGATCGCGAGCGCGGTCAGCGTGTTCAGCCGCGCCGCGTAACGGAGCGCGACGAGGTCGAGCCAGCCGACCCGCCGTGAGCGGCCGGTGGTGGTGCCGTACTCGCCGCCCTTCTCGCGAATCGCATCCGCCAGCTCGCCGTCGAGCTCGGTTGGGAACGGCCCGGCGCCCACGCGGGTCACGTACGCCTTCGCCACGCCCCAGATCTCGTCGATATCCTTGGGCCCGACGCCGGCGCCGATGCACGCGGACCCGGCGATCGGGTTCGACGAGGTGACGAACGGATACGTTCCGTGGTCGATGTCGAGCAGCGTGCCCTGCGCGCCCTCGAACAGCACCGTCTGCCCGGCATCGAGCCGCTCGTGCACGAGCTTGGTGGTGTCGGCGATCAGCCGCTCGAGCCGGTGGCCGTAGACGAGGTACTCGTCGGTCATCGCCTGCAGGTCGAGACGCGGATCCCGCGCGAAGGGGCGCAGCGACAGGCGCTTCGGCTCGAGCGCGGCGACGATCTTCTTCTTGAGGATCTTCTCGTCGAGCAGATCCTGGACGCGGATTCCGAGCCGCGCCGCCTTGTCGGCGTAGCACGGCCCGATCCCACGACGAGTGGTGCCGATCTGGAGCTTGCCGAGCTTCGCCTCGCCCGCATGGTCGAGCAGCAGGTGGTACGGCATGATCAGGTGCGCGTTCGCCGAGATCCGCAGCCAGCTGGTGTCGATCGCGCGGCGGTTCAGCTCCTCGAGCTCGTCGGTCAGCACCTTCGGGTCGACCACGACGCCGTTGCCGATCACGCACAGCTTCCCTCGGTGCAGGATCCCCGACGGGATCAGGTGGAGCTTCCACGTCTGCCCGTCTCGCACGATCGTGTGCCCGGCGTTGTTGCCGCCCTGAAAGCGCACGACGGCATCGGCCCGCTCGGCGAGCAGGTCGGTCACCTTCCCCTTGCCTTCGTCGCCCCACTGGGCGCCGATGATCACGAGTCCGGACATGCGACGCTCAGTGTACGTTGGAGGTCAGCGCCACCATCCACGAGGCGGTCGCAAGGCGATGAACGACGAGCACCCCGAGACCGGCGAGCTGCGAGATGCCCAGCTACGGCGCGAGGCCGAGGAGCGGGAGCTGGCGCAGTCGGCCGACGACGACGACGAGATCGCACAGCACGAGCGCCGCGCCGAGAAGGCCCGGTATCTGGGGGAGAAGCTCGACGAGCGGGCAGAGTCCGAGCGCGGGGAATAGGGAACGCGACCCGGCCCGGCGGCAGCGAATCAGGCCGCGGCGGGCGCCGAAGCCGTTCGTCGCGCGACCTCGGCTCTGACCACCGGGGCGACCTCGGTGCCGAACAGCTCGATCGAGCGCATCACGTCCTGGTGCGCGACCGCGCCGACGCTCATCTGGCCGACGTAGCGGTCGTTGCCGAACAACTCGTTCTCGAACAGGATCTTCTCCGCGACCTGCTCGGGCGACCCCACGGCGAGTGCGCCCCGGGGCGCGCGGAGCGCCTGGTATTGCTCTCGGCCGGCCGGCGGCCAGCCGCGTTCGCGCCCGATCCGGTTCATCATCTCGAGGTAGGGGTGGGCGAACGCTCGGTCGGCGTCCTGGGCGCTCGCGCCCACGAACGCATGGGTGTTGATCGCCAGCCGTCCGTCGCGCGGCTCGTGACCGGCCGCCGCGAGCGCTTGGCGGTACAGGTCGACGAGCGGCGCGAACCGCTCCGGCTGTCCGCCGATGATCGCGATCGTCAGCGGTAGGCCGAGCGTCCCGGCACGCACCACCGACTGCGGCGTGCCGCCGACCGCGACCCAGATAGGGAGCGGGTCCTGAACGGGCCGCGGCCAGACGCCGGCATCACTGAGCGGGGCGCGCACCCGACCTGACCACGTGACGCGCTCGGTGTCGCGGATCCTGAGCAGCAGCTCGAGCTTCTCCGCGTACAGCTCGTCGTAGTCATCGAGGTCGTAGCCGAACAGCGCGAACGACTCAGTGAACGAGCCCCGCCCGGCCATAATCTCGGCGCGCCCGCCGGAGATCAGGTCGAGCTCGGCGAACTCCTGGAACACACGCACGGGATCATCCGAGCTCAGCACCGTGACCGCGCTCGACAGGCGGATGTTGTGAGTGCGCGCCGCGATCGCGCCAAGCACGACCGCCGGCGCCGAGACGAGGAAGTCGGGACGGTGGTGCTCGCCGATCGCGAACACGTCCAGTCCGAGCTGATCGGCCAGCTCAGCTTCCTCGAGTAGCTCCCGCATTCTGCGCTCCGGCGAGACGCCGGAAGCGAGATCGGCGAAGGTTGCGAGCCCAAGTTCCATGCCATCGAGGGTAGCAGGTACTTGCGGGCGCAAGTATCGGCTGAGAAATGCGACAACAACCCCCAAACTTGCCGCTGAAGTCGCGTTCACCCGCCCTGAGCGGGCAAATGCGACGATCGACGGGCGGCCCTGCCGCTGAAGTCGCGTTCACCCGCCCGCGCGCCGCTGGAGTCGCATTCACCCGCCGCGTGCGCGCCGGCCCCCCGGCGACCCGGGCCGGCGGTGGGCTCAGCCCATTCGGCGGTCGTGCCCGAGCAGCGGCAGCTCGTCGCACATCTCCGTCAGCCGCGAGACGGTCCGGTCGGTGATCTGCTCGCACAGGGCCTCGCGATCGAGGATGTTGGTGGTGAGCACGATCGATCGCTGGTCCTCGTAGCGCCCGTTGACGATCGAGTACAGCTCCTCGAGCACCCAGTCGGTGGTTCGCTCGGCGCCGACGTCGTCGATGTGGAGAAGGTCGACGGCGGTCAGCCGGTCGAGCAGCTCAACGTGCGAGCGCTCGGCGCGGTGGGTGTCGCGGATCTCGTTGAGCAGCCGCGGCAGCGAGTAGATCGCGACCGATCGCCCCGCCCGTAGCGCGGCCTTCGAGACCAGCATCGCGAGCGTCGTCTTGCCGGTCCCGACCGGTCCCATGAACCACAGACCGCGCCCCCCGTCGAGCTGCTTGTCGATCGAGTCGGCGAACCGGCGCGTCGCCGCGACGACCTGCGGGTCGATGTCGGTTACGGGTGGGCGGTCGAACGCGACGTCGGCGTAGCGGCGCGGGATCACGGCCGACAGGTGGCGGGCCTTGGCGAGCGCCACCCGTTGGGGGCGGCAGCGGCAGTCGAACGCGGTGTTCGTCTCCTCGTCGAGGACGAACCCCGAGCCGTCGCAGAGCTCGAACGGGCACGGTCCGTCGAGCCGGCGCAGCGGAACGACGCTCACCGCTCGGCCCCCGCCGCGGTCATCACTGCGCGAACCGGTCGCCCGCGTAGTTCATGAACCGCGGGTACTCGCGCTGGAACGTCAGCACGATCTCGCCGACCGGGCCGTTGCGGTGCTTGGCGACGATGATGTCCGCCTCGCCGGGCCGCTCGGACTCCTTCTCGTAGTACTCCTCGCGGTAGATGAACATCACGAGGTCGCTGTCCTGCTCGATTTGACCACTTTCACGTAAATCGGACAGGATCGGCTTCTTCTCGCCGCCGCGCTGCTCCACGGCACGGCTGAGCTGCGAGAGCGCGATCACGGGCACGTTCAGCTCGCGGGCGAGGCCCTTCAGCCCGCGGGAGATCTGGCCGACCTGCTCGACGCGGCTCTCGACCCGGCCCTCGTGGCGCATCAGCTGCAGGTAGTCGATGATGATCAGCTTCAGGCCGTCGTCGACCTGGTGATGGAGGCGGCGCGCCTTCGCCCGGACCTCGAGCACGCCGGTGTCGCTCGAATCGTCGACCCATAGAGGCGCCTCGCTGAGCTTCTGGCAGGCGTCGAGGATCTTCTGCCAGCGGTCCTCGGACACACGACCGCGGCGCAGCTCCTCGCCGCGGATCCGAGCCTGGGAGGCGACGAATCGCTGGGCGAGCTCGGACTCGGACATCTCGAGCGAGAACAGCGCCACCGCGTGCCCCTTGAGGGCGGCGTTCTCGGCGATGTTGGCGACCAGCGCGGACTTGCCCATCGACGGCCGCGCGGCGATCACGACGAGGTTGCCGGGCTGGAAGCCGCCGGTCAGCTCGTCGATGTCCTTGAACCCCGAGGGGGTGCCGGTCAGCGACGTCTTCGCGATCGACAGCCGGTGGAGCTTGTCGGTCTCCTCGTCGAGGATCTCCTCGATCGAGCGGAACGCCTTCGCGCGCTCGTCCTGCGCGACCTCGAGCACCGATCGCTCCGCGCGTTCGAGCAGGTCGCGCGCCGACGAGTCACGCGACAGGACGCTCGCCTGGATCTCGTACGAGGTCGCAAGTAGCGCCCGCAGCCGCGCGTTGTCGCGCACGATCCGCCCGTAGTCGCGGGCGTGACCTGCGGTCGGCACCCAGCCGGCCAGCTCGTCGATCGCCGCGCCGCCGCCGATCTCCTCGAGCTTGCCGTGTTGCCGCAGCGTCTCGGCAACCGTCAGGTGGTCGATCTTGCGGTCCCCCTGATACAGCTCCATCATCGCTGCGAACACGGCCCCGTGCTGCTCGCGGTAGAAGTGGTCGGGCCGCAGGCCCTCCTCGACGAGCAGCGGGTACAGGTGCCGCTCGTCGAGCAGCACCGCTCCGAGCACCGACTTCTCGGCCTCGAGGTTGTGCGGGGGGACGGCGATGCTCTGGACGGCGCTCATGGTCGGTCGAGGACGACGCTCATGGTCGGTCCGAATATAAGTTGGGATCCGGCGGCGGGAAACCGCGCTTCCCGCAAACTGGCAGGGTTGTGCTCAGAGGCCGGCGGCTAGCGCCGGCCGGGGTCCCGCAGGTCGCTCAGTCCGCGGCGACGACCATCGTCTTGACCGCCGCCGTCACTCCGTCGGCGACCTCGACGACGACCATGTACGTGCCGGTGTGGCGGATCGGGTCGTCGAGGTGGACCTTGCGGCGGTCGACGCGGATTCCGCGGGCGTCGCGAATCGCGTCCGCGATGTCCTGCGGGGTGACGGAGCCGAACAGGCGCCCGTCGTCTCCGGCCTGCTGCGGGATCGTCAGCACGGTCCGGCCGAGCACGCCGGCGTTCTCCTGCGCGCGCTCCTCCGCCTCGCGGACCGCTCGCTCGGTGTCCTCGCGGCGGCGCTCGGCCACCTTGATCGAGCCGGCGGTGGCCGGCTCGGCGAGCTTGCGCGGTTGCAGGTAGTTGCGCAGGTAGCCGGGCGAGACGTCGATGACGGTGCCCTTCTCGCCGAGCGATTCGACGTCCTGAAGCAGGATTGCCTGGGGCATCGGATCAGCGGTCGCGATCGCGGTCGCGGTCCCGGTCGCCGCGACCGCCGCGGTCCGAGCCGCTTCCCTCGGCAACGTACGGCAGCAGCGCCAGTTCCCTCGCGCGCTTGACCGCGCGTGCGATCTGGCTCTGATGCCGCCGGCACGCCCCCGTGATCCGCCGCGAGCGGATCTTGCCGCGGTCGGAGATGAACCGCCGCAGCGTGGAGACGTCCTTGTAGTCGACCCGCTCGACCTTTTCGCGGCAGTACGGGCAGGGCTTCCGCCGGGTGGATGTCGCCGCACCCTTCCTGTCACGCCGGCGAACCGGCCGTCTACGTTGCTTTGCCAACTCTGCTCACCTAACTATGTCGTTTCGCTCAGTGGCCTCAGAACGGAATGTCGTCGTCGGCCGCCGTGCTTGCCGCGGGGACGGTCTCGAAGTCGCCGTTGTCGATGGGAACGTCGCTCTCCGTGGGCTTGGCGCCGCTGGAGTATCCGTTCCCGTTGCCGGCGTCATCGCGCCCACCGAGGAACTGTACGGATTCAGCGATGATATCGACGGCTTGGCGCTTGTGCCCCTCCTGTGTGGTCCACTCGCGCCAGCGCAGCCGTCCGTCGACCGCGACGGGGCGTCCCTTGTGCAGGTACTTGGCGCAGTTCTCGCCCTGCTGGCCCCAGACGGTGACGTCGAAATAGTTGGGCTGATCCTCCCAGTCGCCCGACGCGTTCCGGCGCCGGCCGTTGACCGCGACGCGGAGGCTGCAGACGGAGGTACCGCCGCTCGCGATCGAGCTCAGCTCCGGGTCCTTGGTGAGGTTGCCGGTGATGATCACTCGGTTGATGTTTCCAGCCATGAAGCGGCTCCTTTCAGTTGCTTGGAAGCCTTTCGGCGAGTCTAAGCGCGCCTCAGGCGGCAACCAGGTGTTGTTCACGGAAAATGGACGGAGACGCTGACGATTTGGGGCGGGACGTAGCGGAGTTGTTGCAAATCAGGCCGCTGGGCGGGCAAATCGGCGCGCGGAAGCGGCCGGATCCGCGGCCCCCGCTCGCTAGAGTCGCCGCCGTGCTCGCCAGGGCGGCTGCGTACGTGCTAGGCATGCTCGCGCTGGCGGGAGTGGTCGCGCCGCCCGCCGGGGCAAGCGCACCGTACGTCGAGCAGTTCCCGCCCCTGCTCGCGCCGTGGACGCGCTCGGTGTCGACGACCGCCCCGCTGCCCGAGTACCCCCGCCCCCAGCTCGAGCGCTCGAGCTGGTCCAGCCTCAATGGACGCTGGGAGTACGAGCAGGGACAGCAGGGCGAGGCGCCGCCGTTCGGGCTCGATCTCGCGCAGACGATCCTGGTGCCGTTCGCGCCCGAGTCGCCGCTGTCCGGGATCGGCCGCGAGGACGACTGGGGCTGGTATCGGCGCGAGTTCACGGTCCCGGCATCGTGGCGGGGGCAGCACGTGCAGCTCAACTTCGGGGCGGTGTCCTGGCAGGCGCGCGTGTACGTGAACGGCAAGCTCGCGGGGTCGCACCTCGGGGACTACGACTCGTTCTCGCTCGACATCACGTCGCTGCTTAACGCGAGCGGTCCGAACGAGCTCCTCGTCGGTTACTACGACCCGGTCGGTGCCGCCGGCGAGCCGGTCGGCAAGCAGCGGTCCGGCATCCCCCGCGGAATCTTCCACACGCCGTCGAGCGGGATCTGGCAGACGGTGTGGCTCGAACCCGTGTCGCCGGAGCACGTCACCGCGCTGGATCTGGTCCCCGACCTCGCGGGTGGCCGCCTGACCGTGACCGCCGCGGTCACGGGCGGTGCCGCGGGCCGGGTGGTCGCGCAGGCGCTGGCCGGGAGCAGGGTGGTCGCGACGGGCAGCGGCCGCCCCGGCCAGGCGTTCTCGATCCCGATTCCGGACCCGCACGCGTGGTCGCCGTCGGACCCGTACCTGTACGGACTGCGACTCGAGCTGCTCGGAGCGCGCGGCCAGCCGATCGACCAGGTCGAGAGCTACTTCGGGATGCGCTCGATCGCGCTCGGCCGCGTCGGCGGCGCCACTCGCATCCTCCTGAACGGGCAGTTCGTGTTCGAGTCCGGCGCGCTGGACCAGGGCTATTGGCCCGACGGCGTGTACACGCCGTCGGCGGACGAGGCGATCCGCGCCGACATCCTCGCCGCGAAGAACCTCGGCTACAACATGCTCCGCGAGCATCAGAAGCTCGAGCCCGACCGCTGGTACTACTGGGCCGACAAGCTCGGCATCCTCGTCTGGCAGGACATGCCGACGATGCGCGCTCCCGGCGGGAGCCCGACGCCCGCAGAACAGATCGAGTTCCGTCGCGAGCTGGCTGCGATCGTCGAGCAGCGCCGCTCAGACCCCTCGATCGTCGCGTGGGTCCCGTTCAACGAGGGCTGGGACCAGTTCGACCCCTCCGGCGTCGCCTCGGAGATCAAGCGGCTCGATCGGTCGGCGCTCGTCGATTCCGACAGCGGCAGCGCCAACTGCTGCAGCGGGATCGAGGCTCCGAACACCGACATTCGCGACACGCATCTGTACACGGGCCCGTTCTCGGTGGCGGCCGACCGGCGGGCGACGGTCGTCGGCGAGTACGGCGGAGTGCTCGCGTATCCGTCACCCGCGCACCGCTGGCCCGGCGTGCTCACGAGTCTCGGCTCCCCCGTCGAGGCATGGGGCCCGCCGCCCGTCGAGGGAGTGATCCGCGCCCAATACGCGGAGCTCCAGCAGGAGATGCGGGTCCGGGGGTTGTCCGCGGCCGTGTTCACCGAGCTCGCAGGCTATGAGGACGAGCTCGGGATCATCACCTACGACCGCGGCGTGTACACGATTCCCGCGCAGTTCGTGCGCGGCCTCAACCAAACGCTGATCGCAGCCTCGCAGCGGACCTCCAACCTCTCGCCGCAGCAGCCCGCGGTCCCGCCCGGGACGACCGGGCTGTGGACGTTCGGCGCGGGACAGGGATCGGTCGCGTACGACGGGAGCGGGTACGGGCACACGCTGACCCTCGCGGGAGGCGCCAGCTGGTCGCGAGACAGCACCGGCAGTGCGCTCAGGATCTCCGGCCCGGGCCAGTACGCGCTCTCCGCTGCGCCGTTGATCGACACGAGCAGGTCGTTCACGATCTCCGCGTGGCTGAACTACGGAGTCGCCGGGGAGTCGGGGTCGGCCGTGACCGAGCCCGGGCCCGACGGGTCGAGCTTCTCGCTTGGAGTCGAGACCGCACCGCTCGGCCCGGGTGGCAAGCCGGGCGCGGGAGGCCTGCCCGGGAAGGGCACCCGCTGGACGTTCATCGTTCCCAACGGCTCCGCGTGCACGGCCGCGCAGTGCGGCGTGCGGGCGAACATGCGCTACAACGATGGACGCAACGATCCGGCGCCGGGTCGCTGGCACCAGGTGACCGCCGTCTACGACCGGGGCTCGGCGACGATCAGGCTGTACGTGGACGGCGTCCCGGAGGACGTCGAGCACGTGTGGGGGATCCCGCCCGAGACCGGCCCGCTGGTCGTCGGCGCCGGGACCGGCAATTACGGGCCGCCCGACACGTTCATCGGCTCGATTCAGGATCTGCGCATCTACTCGCGCTCGCTGACCCCGGGCGAGGTCTGGCAGCTGTACGGTGCCGAGCCGAGATGAGCACGCGACAGTTCGGAACGGTGACCCTGGAGCTCGAGCCGCCGCTCGCGTGGCTGGCGCTGTCCCGGCCGCGAAAGCTGAACGCGCTGGATCGCGAGACGCTCGACGGGATCGCGGCCGCCGCTCGCGCGCTCGACGAGGAGACCGGGATCGCCGTCGCGATCGTGCGCGGCGAGGGCTCCGACTTCAGCGCCGGCGCCGACATCCACGCGGCCGCGGCCGCGCCGCCCGAGCAGCGGCTGCGGGTGATCCGGGAGAGCGCCGAGGCGGGCCGGGCGGCGATCGAGGCGCTGCGTCACACGCGCCCGGTCACGGTCGCGCTCGTTCACGGCCGAGCGATCGGAGGTGGGTTCGTGGTCGCCGCGGCCTGCGATCTGCGGGTCGTGACCGAGGACGCGGTGTTCTGGCTACCCGAGGTCGACCTCGGGATTCCGGTCGGCTGGGGCGGCGTCGGCGTGATGGTCGACGAACTGGGCGCGCAGCTCGCGCGGGACCTGGTGCTCACCTGCCGGCGGTTCAGCGCCGAGGAGGCGCAGCGGGCGGGGTTCGTCTCGCGGCTGGTGGCGGCCGGCGACGCAGAGGCGGCCGCTCGCGAGCTCGCGCTCGAGATCGCGTCCAAGCCACACGGCGCGATCACGCGCTCCAAGCGGCAGTTCGTCGAGGCGCTTGAAGGCTCCGGCACCGGTGCGGCAGACGCGGATCTGATCGTCGCGGCGCTGGCCGAGCGCGGGTTGACGGGCCTGTCCGGCTGAGCGGCCTAGCGGCCGGCACAGAGCGGCTCGATCGCGTCCGCGCGTCGCCCTAACCTGACGGCGTGGTCACATTCGAGCTCGCCGGCACGGTGTACTCGCTGAGCGACGATCAGGCCACATTGCTCGCCGAGCGGCTGCGCAGCTACGCGAAGGGCAAGCTGCAGTCCGATGTCAAGCGCGCGTCGCAGCTGAGCGGCAATCCGCAGTGGACCGCGGGCGCGCTGGCGGTCGCCGACTTCACCGAGGAGATGCTGGTCGGGAACCTCGCCGGCCCGCTTCCGCTCGAGGGAAAGGCGGCCGAGGCCACGTTCTGGGCGCTGCGACTGATGCACGGGCTCGGGATCTCGTGTGCGCGCGGCGACGCGGCCGCGCTTCGCGACGCGCTCGCCGGCCGCTGTGCCGCCGACCGCGCCGCGGTCAAGCGCGCGGCGTGAGGTCGAGGTCCCCGCTCTCGTAGACGACGTCGAGCTGCTCGAGCACCACCCGCCGCGGGCCCTCGGTAACGGTCCCGGCCAGGTCGGCTCCGAGCCCGAGCTCCGCGCATAGCGACAGCACCCGCTCGCCCGAGCCCGGTCGGCAATAGACCGCGTAGCCGGAGCCCATGTTGAAGGTCGAGTAGGCGGCGGCCGGAGACATGCCGGCGCGCTCGGCGAGAAACTCGAGCACCTCGGGAACCGGCGGCAGCTTGACGATCCGGTAGCCGAGGTCGGCGCGCGGGCGCATCAGCTTCAGGAGGCCGTGGCCAGTGACGTGGCTTAAGTAGTGGACGCCGAGGTCGGCCCCCAGCAGACCGCGCACGAGGCGGGTGTAGATGATGCTCGGATCGAGCAGTGCCTCGCCGAAGCTGCGGCCGCTTGGAAGCGGCGTGGCGTAGCCGTCGGACAGCTCGCTCGCCACCTTCCTGGCGAGCGACGCGCCGTTGGCGTGCAGGCCGCTGGAATGGACGAGCACGATCTCATCGCCGGGCACGAGCGCGTCGCCGAGGATCGTGCGGCCGCCGGGCACCAGCCCGACGGCGCTGCCGGCAAGCTCGATGTCGGCGCTCGCCACCAGGCCCGGCAGTGACGGCGACTCGCCTCCGCCCCACGCCGCGCCCGCGTCCTCGCAGCCGCGGCGCCAGCCGCGTAGCAGCGCATCCTGCCGGTCCGGCGCCCGGTACCAGTCCGAGGAGCCGGTCGCGAAGTAGGCGTTGACGACCAGCGGGAGCGCGCCGACGCAGCACAGGTCGTTGACGATCGCGGCGACCGCGTCGTAGGCGACGTGCTCGAAGCCGCGCGGCCCGAGCTCGTCCTCGAGCTGCCGAGCGATGATCGATTTGGTGCCGAGTCCCTCGAGCACGAACCCGAGCGTCTGACCGCCCGCCTCGAACACGAACGCGGGCTCGCCGCGCGACTCGTCGATCGCGCGCCCGCCGGACTCCGCCAGCAGCTCCGACGTCGCGAGCGCCTCGGTCAGCGCGCTGCGCTTGCCGGCGTCCAGCGTTGCGTAGTCGACGCCGGCGGAGCTGTACGCGGAGCTCTGGCCCTCCGGCGGCTGGCTCATCCGCTCCGGCCGGCTCCCTAGGACTGCGGGGTGGGCTCCCGCTCCCGGCTCGGAGCGGCGGCGGGTGCGGCCGAAGCCGTAAGGGCGACGACCGGCGGCGGCGCCGAGGGCGCTTCGGGGGTCCCGGGGCGAACCTTGATGACGCGGAAACGAAGCACCCCGTCCGTGATCCGGAGCGTGTGCGAGAGATCCTCGATCAGGTTCGGGGGCGCTTTGAACTGCAGCAGGTGGTACTCCGCATCGGGCAGATGACGGATCTGATAGGCCATCGGACGCTGGCCCCAGTCGTCGTTGCGCTCGATCGACCCGCCCGCCTTCGAGATCGCGGACTCGGTGTCGGACAGGATCTTGGCGCGCTGCTCGTCGCTGGCCTCGGTGGCCAGCAGCAGCATCAGGTCGTAGAGCGGGGCGGTTTCAGCCATGTTCACACGCGGGGCGTCCCCCGCCGGGAGGCGACGACTATAGCGGGGGTGTGACCAGCCTGTGGGCGGGTACGTCGCCTGCGTAGCCCTTGAGCGGATGCTGCCCGGTCGTCTCGAATCGCAGCTCCCTGGACCCGCCGGCCGCTGCGGCAAGCGTCTCGGAGACGAGCACCTCGCCCGGCTCGGCCAGCTTCACCAGCCGCGCGGCGAGGTTGACGACGTCGCCGTAGTAGTCGCCGTGGTGGGAGACGACCGGTCCGGTGGCGAGCCCGATCCGCACGCTCGGCAACTCGGGGTCCGCGCCGAGCGTTCGCTGGAGCTCCAGCGCGAGCTCGCACGCGGCCACTGGATCTCCGATCACGAACATCGCCTCGTCGCCGATCAGCTTCACGACGCGGCCGCCGAACGGCGCCACCACTTCCGCGACGTGTTCCTCGAAGCGGCTGATCGTCGCAGCGAGCATCGCGGGCGATGCGCCGCGGATGCTGGCCGTGTAGCCGACGAGGTCGGCGAAGCCGACCGTTCGCTCGCGGGTGATCGTCGCGCGATCCGGGTCGAGACCCCACGTGGACCCGGACACGGACACCAGGTGTGCGCTCAGCACGTCGGTGATCGCCTGGCCGAGCGCCGGGATCGCGGCCGCGGCCGTGGCCGCGTAGTCCTCGACGACGTCCGGATACGCGTCGCCGGCGCTCCGGCGGGGCATCTCGACCCGGATCCGGAACGAGTCGACGATCGCCTCCGCGATCTGCGCTACCGCGCCCCCGATCACGCGCGCGAGCTGCAGCGTCGTCTCGGTTCCGAGCCGCCGCCCGAACTCGCTCAGGATCTGCAGCGTCTCCACCCCGGCCTCGCTGAGCCGGGCGGACGAGCGCAGCGGGTCGGGAAGGCCGAGCGCGCGCCACAGGGCGGCTCCCTCCGCGGGCTCCAGGCCGGCACGCGCGGCCGCGTCCGCGAACGGGATGCGCTCGTGGCCGGAGCGCAGCGCCAACTCCAGCGCAAGCGTTCCGAGCGTCCCCGTCTCGGCCGCCTCGCGCAGCTCGCCGGGCTCGGCGCCCTGGGCGATCAGGTACTGCTCGAGCCGCACGTCTTCGTCTGGTTCGCTGCTCACGAGATCAGATTAGGGTGGACATCCGGATGACCGAGCTGCCGATCGTCGAGTTGGCCGATCAGGCCGCGTGGCGTGCGTGGCTCGAAGCCAACCACACCTCGCCGGACGGCGTGTGGCTGAGGTTCGCGAAGAAGTCCTCGCCGACGGCGACCGTCACGTACGCCGAGGCGCTGCAGGAGGCGCTGTGCTTCGGGTGGATCGACGGCCAGGTGCGCAGCGACGACGAGCACTTCTATCTGCAGCGGTTCACGCCGCGGCGCGCGCGCAGCAAGTGGTCGCAGACAAACGTCGCGCACGCCGAGCGGTTGATCGCCGAGGGGCGTATGCACGCGGCGGGCCTCGCCCAGATCGAGGCCGCGAAGGCCGACGGCCGCTGGGAGGCCGCGTACCCCGCTCAGAGCCAGGTGCAGGTCCCCGAGGATTTCCAGCGCGCGCTCGACGCAGACCCCGCCGCGAAGCAGTTCTTCGAGACGCTGACGGGGTCGACGCGGTACGCATTCCTGTATCGCCTGCACCAGGTGCGCAGCCCGCAGGCGCGAGCCGATCGGATCGCCGCCTACATCGAGCGGCTGACCGCCGGCAAGACGCTGCAGGACTGAGTCGCTGGACGCATGTCCGATTGATCGGGTTTGCGCGGGTTGATACGAACAGGCAGATGTCACAGCGCATTAGGTTGCGCCGTGGGGCGGTGGCACTACTCGCGGCGCTGGGGGCGATGGGCACGGTCGCGGCGCTGGCCGCCGCGCCCTCGAGCGCGTCTCGGAGCCGCGGCACGAAGGCATCGTTCCTGTACGTCCTCCAGGCCAGGGAGGGTTGGGCCGCCAGGCAGCCGAACGGGCACTGGCGGCTGTCGCTGGTGGGAGTCTCGGTGTTCGAGTTCTCAGACCGCCCGCAGCGGATCGCCAGCGAGCTTCCGACCAGCTCGTTCGTCTCACACTGGAAGCAGCTGTTCGCCGGCTCTCCTCCGAACGGTGCGTTCGTCGTACAGCACGCGCCGCCGGGGCAGGCGCCGACGGCCGTCGAGATCCTCAAGGCGTTCTGGGAGCAGCCCGGTCAGCTCGCGCTGTGCATGTGCACGATCGGCTCGCAGCCGAACGCCGTCCACTGGCTCGAGCGGCTGACCCGCGCCACGGCGGCCGCGCACGGTGAGATCACGCTGTTCATCGACAACGGCCCGGGTATCCAGTACGGCCGGCGTCGCGGCTAAGACGACGGACCCTCCGGCCATCGGGCAGGTGCGTCGTGCTGGCCGCGAATAGCGCGGCTACTACGCCGCACCTCGATGCGTCGGTGCGGGTGTGTCGTATCGACCGCGCCGTGTTCGCCCGTGCGCCTCAACTCGACACGCGTCCGCTCTCCGCCGCCGGTCGTCGCGTTGGGGCTCGCTCCCGACCCTAACTCGGCCTAGCCTCCCCACGGGACGAACGATTGTCGTCTTGGGGCAGCCGCCGACCCGCCCCCGCGCCCCCGCCCCCGCGCCCCCGCCCCCGCGACCCGCGCCCCCCGCCGACCCGCGCCCGCGCCACCGCGGGCCCGCCCCGACCCTACGCCTGCCGAGCCCTCGCGCCCTTGCGCCGGATGTCCGCGAGCTGCTCGTCCACCCAGTCGCCGGGGTTGCGCGCCGTGACGATCGACTTCAGCCCCTCGTGCCGGCGGCGGCGCTCCTCCGCAGGCATCGTCAGCGCCGCGTGGATCGAGTCGGCGAGCTCCTGGATGTCGAACGGGTTGACCGACAGCGCGTACTCACCGAGCTCTTCGTGCGCGCCCGTGTTCTCGGACAGGATCGAGACGCCCGCGCGCTCGTTGACCATCGGGCCCTCCTTGGCGACCAGGTTCATGCCGTCGAACATCGCGTTGACGATCAGCACGTCGTAGTGCTTGTAGGCCGCGACCGCCTCCTCGAGGTCGTCGCGGAGCTTCAGCTGGATCGGCATCCAGTCGGGCGACCCGTGGCGGTGGTTGACGACCGCGACCACGGCCTCGATCCGCTCGAGGTACTCGGCGTACTCGGGGATGTCGGTCCGGGACGGCATCAGCTGGGCGATGAACGTGATCCGCTCGCGGAACTCCGGGTGCTGTTCCAAGAAGACGTCGAACGCGCTGAACCCCCGCAGCACGTTCTTCGACAGGTCGGCGCGATCGACGCGCAGGATCAGGAAGTCGCGACGCCGCGCCAGCAGCTCCTCCTCGAACTGACGGGTGCGCGGCCGGGCGGCGACGCTCTGCACCGCCCCGGAGTCGATCGGCAGCGGGTAGGTCCTCACCCACACCTCGCGGTCCTCGCACGCAACGGTCCCGTTCTTGTAGTCGACTTCGAAACCCATCAGGTCCTCGCAGCACTGCAGGAAGTTGCGCGTGTAGGAGCTCGTGTGGAAGCCGACGATGTCGTTGCAGAGGATGCCGCTGTAGATATCGTCTCGGAGCATCGTCGGCAGCACTCGCCACGAGTCCGACTGGCTCCACGGGATGTGGACGAAATGGTGCAGGAACACGTCCGGCCGGGCGCGGCGGATCAGGCCCGGGAGCGTGTACAGGTGGTAGTCGTGGACCATCACCACGGGCTCGTCGGCGCCCTCGACCTCCTCGAGCACCGCCCGGGCCAGATCCTCGTTGACGACGTTGTAGCCGAACTCGAACGCCTCGGTCTCGTTGCGGCGGATGTCCGGCGCGTTCGAGAGGTCCCACAGGTAGTGCTGGACAAACCACAGCATCGGGTTCGCGATGATGTTGTAGAAGCGGTCATAGGCGTCGGCGTCCGAGGCGACCAGCTTCACCAAGTACCCGTCGCCGTCGTCGGTGCGCACCGCGAACGCCCGGCCTCCGTTGCGCTGCGCCTCCGCGACGTCCTCCTCCGACATCGCCGAGGCGACCCACGTCACCTCCCGGTAGGAGGCCAGGCCGATCAGGGCGGTGACCAGGCCGCCCGTCCCTCGCCTTATCTCCCGGCCCGGGCCGAACGTCACAGGCCCGCGGTTGGAGACCAACACCAGCGGTGCGTCCGCCATCAGTCCTCCAGCTGCTCGAACACGCTCAGCCAGTCTCGCAGCAGCCGGGGCATCAGGAACTTTTGGCGCACCGACTCCTTGCCCGCACGCCCCAGCTGCTTGCCAAGCCCGGGATCGCGCAACACCTCGAGCGAGCGCTCGGCGCACCCCTCGACCGTCGAGACCAGGAAGCCGGACTCGCCGTCGGTGACCTGCAGCGGGATCCCGCCGACGTCGCCGCCGATGAACGGCCGAGCCTTCCAGATCGCCTCGGTGACCGTCAGCCCGAAGCCCTCGCGGGTCGACTTCTGAATCACCACGTCGCTGTGCGACTGGAACGCGTTGACCTCGATCGCGCCGACGTTGTTGAGGTTGTTGAGGATGTGGATGTCGGGGTCGCCGTCGGCGTGCGCGACGGTCGCGTTGAAGTAGTCCCACCCCTCCGGGTCGTCGGTCGCCATCGACCCGACCAGCGCGAGCTGCACGTTCGGCACCTCCTGCTTGACGATCCGGTAGGCGTCGATCACGCCGAGCGGGTCCTTCCAGGGATCGAAGCGCGACACCTGGCAGAGCAGCGGACGATCGATGTCGATCCCGAACTGCTCGCAGATGTAGACCGCGTCCTCGGGGGAGAACGCCATGTTCTTCGGGGCGAGCGGATCGATCGCCGGCGGCAGGATGTGCGCGCGCCCGTCGATTCCCGGCGGGACGTACTGCTGCATGTGGAACACCGCCGCCTGGTAGGGGCCGAGGTACGGGAGCAGCCCGGCGAGCGTGTCGGGATTCGGGCTCGATAGATCGATGTGGCATCGCCACACCCAGTTGCGCGCCTTGTCGGGGACCAGTGAGGGGATCGCGGCGGGCTGCGGGTCGTGCACGATGCAGACATCCCAGTCCTGCGACAGCTGGCTGGCGTTGATCTCGTTGTAACGCAGCCAGATCTGCCACTGCTCCTCGTCGAGGTCCTGGGGGTTGCCCTGCAGCGCGTTGTGCATCAGCTTGGTCGTATTGAAGAACTCCTCGCGCCCATAGATCACGTGCCACTCGCATTCGAGCCCGACGTCGATCATCAGCGGCACCAACGTGTTGAGGATCTCCGCGACCCCGCCGCCGAACGCGGTCGCCGACACGTGCAGGATGCGCTTGCCCTTCAACCGCTCGGCCCGCTCGCGAATCTCGTCGACGAGCGGACGGCCGACGATGCTCGCGTAGTCGGCGAGGTTCTTGTGGGCTACGGAGACGGGCTGGAGCATTCAGGGCGCACCGCGCGGCTCGGCGCGAGTGCGCCCGGCACGCGTACGACGGCAGGGTCGGACGATATCGCCTCATGCGGCCCCCACTCGCCGTCCAGGCTCGCCGGAACGGGGCCCGCATGAGTCATCCGGCTGTCGTCAGGTCCTCAGCGCTCGCAGCCGCGCGATCCCCTCGTCGACGGCGCGGACCAGCGCGGCGTGCAGCTTCCGGTTCGACGCGGAGATCGAGGACATCTGGTACTCGTGCCCCGCGCCGAGCAGGCGGTGGCGGTCGAGCGGCTCGCCCCACCCGTCGGTCACGACGCCCCCGGCCTCGCGCAGGCACAGCCACGGCGCCGCGAGGTCGTACGGGGAATTGTTGAGCACCTGGCCACGGCCGACGCGCTCGAACTCCTCGCGCATGCCGGGTACGTCGTCGATCAGCCGGGAGCCGACCTCGACCACCGCGTCGAGCTGCCCGGTCACGAGCCTCGTCATCGCGAACGACTGCGACCCGAGCTCGAACGTGCCGCCGCCGACCGACGAGGCATCCATCAGCTCGGCCAGCACCTCGACCGACGGGCGGACCGGGCGGCCCCGGAACCCGTACGCCCAGAACATCCCACCGATATCTGTGTTCGGGCTGAGCGACACCGGGCGGCTCGACTCCAGCCCGCGCCCGCGCGTCGCCAGGAACCAGTCTCCGGACTTGATCTCGACCACGCATCCGACCTCGACGTCGTCCATCGTCGGGTGGCCGTCGCCGAGCGGCGCGACCGCGACCGCGACGCATGCCGATTCCAGCCCGGCCATCGCCGGGCGGGTGCCGTCGATCGGGTCGACGACCAGCACCTCAGTCGCGTCCTCGGTGGCGACCAGCCCGCGGTCCTCGGAGTAGTAGGCGATCCGCGGGGCGCGGTCGGCGAGGAACTCCTGGAGCTCGGTCTCGGCGAGCGCATCGACGGCGAACGTCACGTCGCCGCCCGCGCCGTCGCCCTCGTCCCGGCGCCCGGCGTGGGAGCCGAGCTCGGGTAGCACCCGCTCACGCAGGCGCTGCGCCAGCTCGAGCACGAGTTCCCGGCGTGCTTTCATGCGCCATATGATCGTCGAGTGGCCGAGGCGAACGTGTTCAGCACCGCGTTCGAGTACGACCCCACGGACCCGGAGGGCTACCGGTCCGGGGTCGCCCGGGTGGGGAAGGCTGCGGGCGGCGAGGAGCTGTCGGTCAAGCTGTTCGAGCTGCCGCCGGGCGAGAGCCTGTGCCCGTACCACTTTGAATATGTGGAGGAGTGGCTGGTGGTCCTGGACGGGGCCGTCGATGTCCGTCGGACCGACGGGGTCCACAGCCACGCCCCCGGCGACGTGGTGCGATTCGCGCCGGGCCCGGACGGGGCCCACAAGGTGACGAACCGCGGTGAGAAGGCGGCGCGGGTGCTGATGTTCTCGAGCGGCCACGAGCCGGCTGTGGCGGTGTACCCCGACAGCGACAAGGTCGGAGTGTGGGTGCCCGGCGGCGCCGACAACGTGATGCTGCACCGCGAGGACGGGAACGTCGCCTACTACGACGGCGAGGCGTGAGCGCCGGCTAGCGCGGGATCTCGAGCGTGAACACGGTCTGACGGGGTCCGGAGCTGACCGACAGCTGGCCGTGCATCCGCTCCGCGAGCTCGGAGGCGATCGCCAGGCCCAGTCCCGAGCCCTGCAGGTCGTCCCCCGTGAAGAAGGGCTCGAAGATCCGTGGCAGCGCGGCCGGGTCGATGCCCGGCCCGTCGTCGCGGACCGCGAGCCGGACGTGCCCGTCGTCGGTGCCCGCGGTGACCACGATCCGCGTGCCGGACGGGTTGTGGGTGAGCGCGTTGTCGATCAGGATCCGGACGATCTGGGCGACCCGCACCGGGTCGCACTGCGCGTCGATCGAACGCGAGGCGAGCCGCAGTTCGAGGTGGGCATCGTTCTGCGCAAGCGTCGGCTCGAACTCCCCGGAAACCGACCGGGTCAGCTCGGCGAGATCGACCTGCTCGGGGCGCAGTTCGAGCGAGCCGGACTCGAGCTTTGACAAATCAAGCAGATCGACTGACAGCTTCCGGAGGCGCTCGACCTGGGCCTTGACCTGCTCGAGGAACCGCCGGCGCGTCTCTTCGTCGAGGTCCTCGTCCTCGAGCAGCTCGACGAACCCGCCGAGCGAGAAGATCGGCGTGCGGAGCTCGTGTGAAGCGGTCGCGATGAACTTCTCGCGCGCGGACTCGAGCTGCGCGAGCTGGCGCTGCATCTGGTTGAAGGCCACCGCCAGCTGACCGAGCTCGTCGCCCGAGTCCACGGGGATCGGCCGTTCGAAGTTCCCGGCGGCGACCTCCTCCGCCGCGCGCTCGAGCCGCTTCACGCGCTGGGCCAGCGCGCGCGCCACCAGGTATCCGCCGACCAGCGCCAGCAGCAGCGCGATCCCGCCGGCGATCAGGATCTGCTGGCGGACGATCGAGACGCTGTGCTCGATGTCCGAGACCGGCGAGGAGTACACGATCACGTCGGTGACGCGGCCGTCGTTGATGAACGGGATGGCGGCCTCGGCGATCGTCCCGCTCGCGGAGCGCTCGGTTCCGGTGGCCGGCTGCCCGGTCCGCGCCGCCTGGTAGGCCGGCTTGAACGGAAGTGAGGCGCTCGCGCCGAGCTGGGTCGAATCGCCCTGAACCGAGAGCTGAACGCCGCTCGGGGTCCGGGTGACCAGCAGCAGCGTCACGCGGTCGCCTGACGCCAGCGCGGCCGCGTCTATCTTGGACCGGACGACGGACTCCGAGTCGCGGCTTCCCGGCCTGACCGACGGAACGATCTGGAAGGAGTCCTGCCGGGCTGCGGTCGCCAGCTCGCGCATCCGCTCGTTGACCAGCCGCGAGCGGAGCCCGGGGGCGACGTATACGTACAGCGCCGCGATCGCCAGCAGCGTGATCGCGAAGAACACGAACGCCAATCGGTTGCGAAGCGAGTTCCTCATCTCAACTCGCGGCAGCCGCCGTCGCCCTCGCCGCTAAGTATCGGTGTCGCGGAACCGGTAGCCGACGCCGCGCACCGTGAACAGGTACTCGGGATCCTTCGGGTCGCGCTCGATCTTCTCGCGCAGGTGCCGGATGTGGACATCGATCGTGCGGGGATCACGGTACGCCGAGTCGCCCCAGATCCGCGACAGCAGCATGTCGCGGGTGAACACCCGGCCGGGCGCGCGGGCGAGCGCCGACAGGATCTCGAACTCGACGAACGTCAGCTCGGCGTCGTTGCCGCGGATCCGGACCGACCGCTTGGAGAAGTCAATCCGCAGCTCGTGCGCGTGCAGCGGCGGGATCTCGATGCCGCCGTCGCTCTGAAAGCCCATCTCGGCGCGGCGCAGCGCCGCCTTGATGCGGCTCGCGAATTCGCGCATCGAGAACGGCTTGGTGATGTAGTCGTCGGCACCGAGCTCAAGCCCGACGACCTTGTCGATCTCCTCGGACTTCGCGGTCAGCATGATGATCGGCACCGCGCTGCGGCTGCGCAGCTGCCGGCAGACCTCGAGTCCGTCGACCTTCGGCAGCATCAGATCGAGCACGACCAGGTCGAACGGCTGCTCGTCGAAACGGTCGAGCGCCTGCCGCCCGTCGGTCGCCTGGACGACGTCGTAGCCCTCCTTGCGCAGCGGGTACGACAACAGCGCCTGAATCGACTGCTCATCGTCCACGAGCAGGATGCGCGCTGGTCGGTCTGCCACGGTTGTCCTTCCCCGGCTTAAGCCTAGTGGCCCGGCACGGCGTCTAATCTCCCCGGCGATGCTCGACCCGCGGATCTACCGCACGGCGTTGCTCCCGGTCGTGCTGGCGGTGATCGTGCTCGCGTTCTCGCTGAGCGACGAGCAGGGGCCCCTCGGGACCAATCTGGCGCCCGACGCCTACAACGGACAGAACGCCTACAACAGCATGAACCGGTTCGCCGCCGAGTACCCGAACCGGCGTCCCGGGTCCGTCGGCGACGACGCGCTCGCGTCGGCGGTGGCGCGCTACCTGCGCAGCAACAACTTCCACGTGTCGACCGACGTGTTCAAGGCAAAGACCGTCGACGGCACTAGGACGCTCGAGAATGTGGTTGGCGTCCGCGCCGGGATGCAGAACGGCAGCATCGTGCTGGTCGCGCACCGCGACTCGGTGTATTCGCCGGCCACCTCCGACCTGTCCGGGACCGCCGTGCTGCTCGAGATGGCGCGGGTCCTGTCCGGCGAGTCGCTCCAGCACACGGTCGTGCTCGCCTCGACGACCGGCTCGGCGGGCGCGGTCGGGGCGGCACGCCTCGCCCGCGCGCTCCAGCAGCCGATCGACGCGGTGATCGCGCTCGGGGACCTCGCCGGGACCACCGTTCACGGGCCGGTGGTGGTGCCGTGGTCGGACGGGCAGGCGGTCGCGCCCCCGGTGCTGCGTAAGACGCTCGCCTCGGCGCTCGCCGCGCAGTCGCCGCTGAGCGCCGGCAGCACCGGGCTCGGCGGACAGCTCGCCCATCTCGCGTTCCCGATCAGCCCCACCGAGCAGGCGCCGTTCGGCGGCGCCGGCGACCCGGCCGTGCTGCTGTCGGTCTCCGGCGAGCGCACTCCGGCCGCGAACGAGCCGGCCAGCGCCGGCCAGATCACCGCGCTCGGCCGGACGGTGCTGCAGACCGTGACCGCGCTGGACGCCGGTCCGACGGTCGCGGCGCCGTCCTCGTACCTCGTGTTCAGCGGCAAGTCGATCCCGGCGTGGGCCGTCCGGTTGCTGGTCCTGATGCTGATCCTTCCGGTGCTCGTCACGACCGTCGACGGGGTCGCGCGCGCCCGCCGCCGCGGGTACTCGATCCTCAGGTGGTCGGTGTGGGTGCTGGCGGCTGCGGTGCCGTTCGCGCTGGTGGTCGGGGTGATCGTGCTCGCATGGATCGCGGGATTGATCGTCGCGCCCCCGGGCCCGCTCGGGAACGGCGCGGTGACCCTGCACGGCGGCCAGATCGCCGCGATGGCCGGATTGGCGTTGCTGGTCGTGGCCGGGCTGATCTGGATCCGCAGGCTGGTGATCTGGCTGCTCGGCCCCCCGCGCGCCCCCGCGCGCGATGAGCTCGGCGCCGACGGCGCGGGTGCGGCCGCGGCGGTGATGCTGCTGATGTGCCTCGTGACGCTGGCGATCTGGCTGGCCAATCCGTTCGCCGCGCTGCTGCTGATCCCGGCGCTCCACCTGTGGCTGTGGATCGTGGTTCCGGACGTCCGGCTGCCGGTCCCGGTCACGGTGGTGATGCTGCTGGCGAGCGCGGCCGCGCCCGTGCTGGTCGCGGCCAGTTACGCGACGACGCTCGGCCTGGGGCCGTTCGAGGCCGTTTGGAGCTGGGTGCTGCTGCTCGCGGGCGGGGGCGTGAGCGTGCTCTGGGCGCTCGAGTGGAGCGTCGTGCTCGGGTGCACGTTCAGCGTGATCGCGATCGCCGTGCAGGCGGCGCGCGAGCCGCGACCCGAGGACGCTCCGGTGACGGTCCGCGGACCCGTCACATACGCCGGGCCCGGATCGCTCGGCGGCACCGAGTCGGCGCTCCGGAGGTAGCGAGCCGGTGGCGCCGGGTGCCCCGCTGAGCCCGTTGAGCGGCGGCCGCAGCAGGCCGAGCGTAGGTCGGCGGTTGGTGCGCGATCTCTCATGGGTGCTGATCATCGCCGGCGTGCTGCTGCTCGCCGACGCGGCGGTGACGCTGATCTGGCAGGAGCCCGTGACCGCGGTGGTGGCGATGATCAAGCGCGCGGAAATCGATAAGCGGTTCCTCAGCTTCCGGCCTAACCAGCTGTCGGCGCCCGACAAGCGCACGCTCGAGGCGCTGCAAGGCGTCCAGCAGCGGACCGCGTTCCTGGCCGCATGGGAGGCACGGGGGGTCCCGGCCGGCGCCGCCGTCGGGCGGATCGTGATCCCGCGGATCGGGCTGAACGAGATCGTCGTGCAGGGCACCGACGCGGCGAGCCTCGAGAAGGGCCCCGGCCACTATCCGAGCACCCCGCTGCCGGGGCTCGGCCAGACGGTTGCGATCGCCGGTCACCGGACCACGTACCTGGCGCCGTTCCGGCACATCGACGCGCTGCGGCCGGGCAACCGGATCTCCGTCCGGATGCCGTATGGACGGTTCGATTACACGGTGCAGTACTCCCGGATCGTGACTCCGGACGCGTGGTGGATCACCCGCGACGTCGGCTATGACCGGCTGGTTCTGTCCGCCTGCAATCCGCTGTTCAGCGCCGCCCAGCGGATCGTCGTGTTCGCGCGTCTGTCGAACATGCGACCAATCGTGTTTAGCAATGGCGGCAGTGATTCCAGTGTCCGGAGCATCGTGCCGATGAAGGGTTTGAAGGGTTAGTTCCCAACGCAATGCCCGAACACCCAATGACGGGGGACGTGTCCAAGTTGCGCTCGATCAAGGCCCAGGTGGAGCAGGGGGTGTACAGCGTCGAGCCGGTCGTGGTCGCCGACGCGATGATCCGCTGGTTCTCGACCCCGGCCGAAGGGCGGCGAGATGTGCGCGGCCCCCACCGGCCGGGCGGCGCTCAGAACGAGTGCTCGAACCCGGACAGCGGCCCGGCGGCTTCGACGAAGGTCACCCCCGCAGGACCCTCTACCACCGATCCGATCCAGGTCAGGCCGCTGCTCGGCGGTTCGGCCTGATCGGTCGGCGAAGCCTCCGGCAGGCACGCGCATAGCTCGAAGTCCTCGCCGGCGGTCGCCGCGAGTGCGGAGGGATCGACGCCGAGCTGCGAGGCCACCTCGCGCACACCGTCGCTGAGCGGGAGCGAGGCCAACGACAACTCGATCCGCACCCCGCTGCGCCGGGCGATATGGCCGGCGTCGGTCGCGAGCCCGTCGGAAATGTCAATCATCGCGCTGGCGCCCGCGGCGGCCAGCGCGGCGCCCGCCTCGATCCGTGGCCGCGGCCTGGCGTAGCGCTCGCGCAGCGCCGCGCGCACTTCCGCTGGGATCCCGTCGCCCGTCGCCCGCTCCTCGATCAGCGCGAGCCCCGCGCCGGCCGCGCCGAGCGAGCCCGTCAGCGCGACGCGGTCGCCGGGGCGAGCGCCTTCGCGGCCGACCAGCTGACCGGGGTCCTCGGTCCAGCCGACCACCGTGAAGGTCACGGTCAGCGCCGCCGCCGCGATCACGTCGCCACCGGCGATCGTCACGCCGAGCCCGGCGCCGAGCTCGTTCGCACCGGCCACCAGCGCGAGCGCTTCGTCCGCGTCGCTGCCCTTCGGCAGTCCGAGCGACAGATACGCCTCGCCGGGGGCTGCGCCCATCGCGGCGAGGTCCGACAGCGCCGCCGCGAGCGCGCGGTGGCCGATCTCTTCGGGCGACAACTCCCCGGTCCGGAAGTGGACGCCGTCGACGATCGTGTCGATCGAGGTGACCGCGTAGCGGCCGGCTCTGACGACGGCAGCGTCGTCGCCGAGCCCGCGGATCACCCGCGGCCCCCGAGCCTCGAGGAGCTGCTCGAGCCGCTCGATCAGCTCGCCTTCCCACATCGCCACGGACCGCGTCAGCGGTGGCGGTAGACGATCCGCGCCCGGTCCAGGTCGTAGGGCGAGAGCTCGACGCGGACGCGATCTCCGGGGAGGATCCGGATCCGAAAGCGACGCATCTTGCCCGCCACGTGCCCGAGCACGGTGCGATCCATGTTGTCGAGCTTGACGCGGAACATCGCGTTCGGGAGGGCTTCGACGACTTCGCCCTCGAGCTCGACTTTCTCTTCCTTGGCCATGTGCCCTTCAGGTTAGTGCGTTTTGTTGCCGCTGCCGTTGCCGCGGCCATTGCCGGTGCCGGTGCCGCTCCCCGTGCCGGTGCCGTTGCCGTTCGCGCCGGCCCCGCCGCCGGGGGGCGCGGGCGCCGGCGTGCCGCCGCCGGTCGGGTGGGCGGGGGTGGCCGGCTGGGGCGGCTGCGCGTACAGCGTCGGGTTGTTGTACGGGTTTCCAGAGCCCGATCCCGAGCCCTGGCCGCCGCCGCCGCCGGTGGTGCTCGGCGCTCCGGTTGCGGAGTGCGGCCCGAAGTACGCGGTTCCCTGCCAGTAGGTGGTCGGCTGCGGGAAGTCGCCGCAGAAGCCGTTGCTGGCGGACTGCATGTAGTCGTGCCAGATCGGGGCCGCCAGCGCCCCGCCGAACCCGTTCGCCATCGCGATGTTCCCCTGCGGATACCCGACCCACACCGCGGTCGAGAGCTGTGGGGTGTAGCCCACGAACCAGGCGTTGTCCATGTTGTTCGCGGTTCCGGTCTTCCCGGCTGCCGGGCAGCCGTAGTCGGCGGCGGTTCCGGTCCCGCTCTGAATCACGGTCTTGAGCACCTTTGTGGCGGCGTACGCCTGGCCGCTCGAGAACACCTGCTTGTGCGGCGGGTCGCCGAAGTTCAGCGCGCTTCCGTCCGGGAACACGACCTTGGCGAGGATCGTCGGGGCGACGTGGTACCCGCCGTTGGCGATCGTGCCGTACGCGTCGGCCATCTCGAGGGTCGTGCAGCAGTGCGCGAGTCCCCCGATCACCTCGGAGGGGTTGCCGCTGAGCGGCGAGGTGATTCCCATCGCGTGCGCCATCGCATCGAGCTTGTCCCAGCCCTCGTCCGCCGCCAGCTGCGCGAACACCGTGTTGTCGGAGACAGTCGTCGCCTTGGTGATGCTGATCGTCCCCTGATAGGTCTCCTCGGCGGTGTGCACCGACCAGTTGGGGTCGGCCGGCTCCCAGCCCGCCGGCAGGAACTTCGACGTGTAGTAGGTCTGGTCGGGGTCGCCGTTGTAGTCGTGGATCAGCGTCATCAGCGCGAACGCCTTGAACGCCGATCCGGTCTGGCGCTGCGACTGGACGGGGTAGAAGTACTTGGTCTGGTCGTAGGTGGCCGACGAGGCCAGCGCCACGATGTGCCCGGTTGTCGGGTCGATCGAAGAAAGCGCTGCCGCGGGCTGGTCATCGAGCACCGAGCCGCCCTCGTGGCTGTCGATCGCGGCCTGCGCCTGCTCCTCGCGCTGCAGGTCGATCGTCGTATAGATCCTCAGGCCGCCGTTGCGGACCGCCGGGCAGTTGCCGGGGGTTTGCGGGCACAGCTTCTGATCGACCTGCTGCTCGATGTAGTCGAAGATGTACGGCTGGCGGCGTACCTCGTAGGCGTGGTCGGTCTGCACGTTCAGCGGCTCGCGCTCGGCGGCTGCCGCCTGCCCGCGGGTGATGAAGTGCGCGCTGGCCATCGCCTGCAGCACCTGGTTGCGCCGCGCGCGCGCGAGGCTCGGACGCAGGAACGGGTTGTACTGGGAGGGCGACTGGGGGAGCCCGGCGAGCAGCGCCTGCTGAGCGAGGTCGAGCTGCCAGACGGGCTTGTTGAAGAACATCTGCGAGCCGGCTCCGACCCCGATCGCCGTCTGGCCGCCGACGGTGCCGTACGGCGCCACCTGGAGGTACTGGTCGAGGATCCAGTCCTTGCCGGCGCGCCCCGGGTGCTTCTTGACCAGCTGCTCGGCGAGCTTGGCCTGGATGATCTTGTACTTGAGGTCGTGGTTGCGCGCGTACTTGGTGCCGTCCAGGTAGCGGTTGTCGACCAGCTGCATGGTCAGCGTCGAGGCGCCCTGCAGCGAGCCGCCGTTCCCGAAGATGTCCCTGATCCCGGCGCGGAGGATCCCCTGGTAGTCGAGCGCTCCGTGTTGATAGAAGCGGCGGTCCTCGATCGCGACGGTCGCCTGCTTCATGCTGGCGGGGATCTGATTGGCGCCGACTGGCGTGTAGATCGTGTCCGCGTGGATGTAGCCGAGCAGCGAGCCGTCGGCTGCGTACACCACCGATGGTGGGTTCGCCGACCGCGGCTTGAGCTGGGTCAGGTTCGGGGCCGAGTCGGCGACCTGGACCACCCACCCGACCGCCAGCAGCCCGCCGACCAGCAGCGAGCACACCGCGACCAGCGCGGTCATCATCACGACCCGCCGGACCGGGTGTCCATGGTGGGCCTTCCGTTGCCGCTGGCGCTCGCGTCTGCTCATCGAGGATCTCGGGGGTGAGGACGCCGCTGCGTGGAAGCCGGGAACGGCGCCGTCCTGGCGTTCGAGTGTACCTGGAGGCGTGTTTCTGGCCGGCGGCTTGGGGTCCTGCCGCCGGGCGCTGTCAGACTCGCCGGCGATGAGCTCTGGGAGCCGACGCGCGGTGCTGCTCGACGCGCTCGGGACGCTGCTCGCGCTCGAGCCGCCGGCACCGCGGCTGCGGGCGCAGCTGGCGGACCGGTTCGGGGTCGAGCTGTCACTCGAGGCCGCCCAGGCGGCGATCGCCGCCGAGATCGGCTACTACCGTGCCCACCTCCAGGACGGCCGCGACGGGGCCTCGCTCGCCGCGTTGCGGCTGAGGTGCGCGCAGGTCCTCCGGGAGGCGCTGCCGGGGGACGCGCGGGCGCGCCTGCCGGACCGTGAGCCGCTCGTCGAGGCGCTGCTCGCCTCGCTGCAGTTCGACCCGTTCCCAGACGCGTGCAGCGCCCTGCCGCGCCTCCGCGACGGCGGCGCGCGGCTGGTCGTCGTCAGCAACTGGGACGTGTCGCTCCACGAGGTGCTCGAGCGGGTCGGGATCGCCGCCTCGGTGGACGCGATCGTGACCTCGGCCGAGGCCGGAGCCCGCAAGCCGGATCCGGCGATCTTCACGCGCGCGCTCGAATTGGCGGGCGCCGCTGCGGGCGAGGCGATCCACGTCGGGGACAGCCCCGGCGAGGATGTGGCGGGGGCGCGCGCCGCCGGGATCGAGCCGGTGCTGATCCGCCGAGCAGGCGGGACGTCGACGACGGGCGCGCCGCCGGCCGGGGTGCGCACGATCGCGAGCCTCGACGAGCTGGTCCCCGGCCGCGGGTAGCGCTCGTCCGGCGGCGGGTAGCGTTCGTCCGGGCGCGGGTAGCGCTCGTCCGGGCGGGCGCCAGCGTCTATCGTTCGCGCAATGGACGAGGGGCTCCCGATTGCCTACCAGGTGCTCGAGGAGGGCGTGCCCGTGTATTCGTCGGACGGGCAGCAGCTCGGGACCGTCGACCACGTGGTCGCGGCGCCCGACGAGGACATCTTCCACGGGATCGTGATGCGCTCCGGCCAAGATCGCCGGTTCGTCGCCGCCGAGCAGATCGGCGCGCTCCACGAGCACGGGGTGGATCTCCGCATTGACGCCGCCGAGGGCGCCGCGCTACCGGCGCCGGAGAGCGGCGCCGCCCCCGCGTGGCGCGTGCACGAGCCGGGCGTCAAGCCGAGCCGCTGGAAGAGCCTGGTCGACATGGTGAGCGGCGCCGGCTCCCACCACAGGGAGTGGGACAAGGAGGATTAGGGCCAATCGCCGGCCTGCGCGGCCGGCGCTTCCGCGGCTCGATCACCTCCCCGGAGACCCCGGCCCGATCGACCGCACGGCAGCCGGACATCTGTGACTTTCGTCACACATGCCAGTTTTGGGCACCGGTTTACGTTGTTGTAGAGACGGGAATAAACACCGTCGAATCGGTCAGGGAACTGCGCCCCCACTTCCTTGACCCCTCCGGGAGGGCCCAGATGGATCTAGGCCCTCCCGGAGACCTTTAACGGGACGATTCCGAGCGCGGCCCGTCGGACCCCGTCGCCGCACCTCAGGCCGCGAGCGCCAGTCGCAGCGCTCCGGTCGCCTCGAGCACCGCCTCGCGGGCGGCGTGGCCGATCGCGACGGTGTTGGCGAAGCCGTGGATCAGCCCGGAATGGCGCCTGAGCGCGACGCGGACTCCGGCCTCGCGCAGCCGCTGCGCGTACGCCTCGCCTTCGTCGCGGAGCGGATCGAAGCCGGCCGTCGCCACGTACGCGGCCGGCGCGTCGCGGAGCTCGCCCGCCGCGATCGGCGAGCAACGCGGATCCGCTGCCTGGGCCGGGTCGGTCACGTAGTGATTTCGGTACCAGCGCAGATCCGAGCGCGTCAGGTAGAAGCCCTCTCCGAACAGGTCGTATGAGCGGCGCTCGGAGGCGAGGTCGAGCCACGGATAGAAGAGCAGCTGGAACGCGGGACGCGGCCCGCCGGCGCTCGAGGCGATCGCAGCCACGCCCGCCGCGAGGTTCCCGCCGGCGCTGTCGCCGCCGACGGCGATCCGGGTCGGGTCGGCGCCGAGCTCACCGGCGTGCTCGACGGCGAACGCGAACGCGGCGAGCGCGTCGTCGATCGGGGCCGGAAACGGATGCTCGGGCGCCAGCCGGTAGTCGACGGCGAGCACCCGGGCGCCGGATTGCCGCGCCAGGAACCGGCACACGTTGTCGTGCGTCTCGAGATCCCCGACCACGAACCCGCCGCCGTGGAAATAGACGAGCAGCGGCCCGGGGGCGACCGGGCCCGCACCGGGGCCCTCGTCGAGCGGGACGTACAGCCGCGCGCGAAGCTCGCCGGATCCGCCCGCCACCGACAGATCCGAGGCGCTCGCGACCGGAACCTTCGGACCCTCGAAGGTCGCCGCGTCGCCGGCCACTCGCGCGCGGGCCTCTCCGACGGTCGAGTTAACCAGTTCCTTCTCGCCGGCCAGCGCCAGCAGCCGCAGCCCGAGCTGGGACTCGACGTGGAGCTGCTGCCCGTCTCGAACGACCGGCCGGCCGGCCAGTGGGCGCAGCGCACGGTCGGGCAGCGCTGCCAGGCCCCGCACGAAGCCCGATTGAGCACGTGCGGTGCGGGTCGACGGCATCGCGCGATTCTATGGCGGATGCGCAGATTCCTATCGCGGATCCGCAAATTCCCATGCGCAGTCACCGGGCTCGCCTAACCTCCTTGCCCGAAATGGTCTCGACCCCGCCGCCCTCGCCCCCAACTCACCTGCCCGCGCCGTCCGGCGGCGCCGAGACCCCGCGGCGCGCGACCGATGCGGACACGCCCAGCTGGCCGATCTGGACGGCCCCGGCGGCGATCCTGCTCGGGTTCGGGGTCGGGATCGTCGCCGGCCTCGTGGTCGCCGGGATCGGCGCAGCCGGCGGATCGAGTCTCGCCCATCCGACCCCGGCGGTTGCGTTGATCAGCTCCGTCGTGTTCGACCTGGGGTTCGTCGGCGCGGCGATCTTCTTCTCGGGCATCCGCGGCCGTCCGCGGCCCGCCGAATTCGGCTTCCGCAGGGTCAGCATCGGCAAGTCGATCGTCGCCCTGATCGTCACGGCGATCACCTACTACGTGCTGACAGCGGCGTACGCGGCGCTGCTCAACCTGCACGGCAACGACAAGCTCCCCAAGGAGCTCGGGCTCGGTAAGAGCACCGCCGCGCTGGTCGGCGCGACCGTGTTCGTGTGCGTGATCGCGCCGATCCTCGAGGAGTTCTTCTTCCGCGGGTTCATCTTCGGCGCGTTGCGTCAGATGCGGATCAAGATCGCCGGCCGCGACATCGGGGTGTGGGTGGCGGCGGTGATCACCGGGATCCTGTTCGGGCTTGCGCACACCGGCTCGGCGTCCGCCCAGTACCTGATTCCGCTCGGATTCCTGGGATTCATGCTGTGTCTGCTGCGGTGGCGGACGGGGTCGCTGTACCCGTGCATGGCGCTCCACTCGATCAACAACTCGCTGGCGCTGGGGATCGCGGAGCTGCATTGGAACTCGGCGCAGATCGTCGGGCTGATGCTCGGCTCGCTGCTCGTGATCGGCTCGCTGACGCTTCCGATCGGAGACGGCCGCGTAGCGATCCCCGGGTTCGCGCGGCAGCGATGATTTAATTTCCGTTGATGCTCCGGGCGCAGCTCCGATCCCTGACAACCATCGCGGTGACCGCGGTCGCGACGCTCGCCCCTGCGCAGGCGCTCGCCGGGGGCGCGCGGTCCTCCGCGACAACCTCCCCGCCGGTCACGGTGCCCGCCGGGCCGACCGGGCCGACCGGGCCGACCGGGCCGACCGGGCCGAAGCCGCCGAGCAAGCCCAAGCCCAAGCCGGCCGCCCGCGCGCACGGGAAGCTCTACCTGTTCGACTCGTTCTTCGTCGGCCACAGCCCGGTGACGGTGCCCAAGCGGCTGATCCATGCGAACGGCGTCGTGTTCCCGTACGTGAAGGGCCAATGGGTGCGGGTCCGGATCCTGCTCGGCCACCGCGTGATCAAGTCGAGCAACTGGCGGCTGCGGCGCTCGCGCAACGGGCGCTACGGGTGGTTCAGGGTGCCGTTCTCGAGCCCCGGAGTCGGCGGGCTGACGATCGAGGTCACCCACAAGACCAACGGGAAGCTGCGCGGGTTCGAGATCCGCCGGTCGGTGACCGCGCTGGACGAGAACGTCTCGTTCGGCTCGACCGGGCGGTTCGTGGAGCTGATCCAGCAGCGGCTCGCGGCGCTGCACTTCTACATCCCCCAGACCGGGGTGTACGACAGCGGCACCGGCTGGGCCGTCGACGCCTACCACCGGTTGCTGCGTCGCGGCACCTCGCAGACGCTCGACGGGGTGACGACCAGCTACCTGCTGAACGGCTGGGGCGCGTTCAACCTCCGCTTTCCCAACCATGGCCGCCACGCCGAGGGCAACCTCGGGCTGCAGCTGCTCGCGCTCGCGGACGGCTCACACGTACAGGCGATCCTTCCGATCAGCTCCGGCAAGCCGTCGACGCCGACGATCCTCGGCGACTTCCAGGTCTACTCGCGGGTACCCGGCTACCTGCCCGACGGGATGTACTACTCGGACTTCTTCTACAGCGGGTACGCGATCCACGGCTACGACCCGGCGCCCGACTACCCGGCCAGCCACGGGTGCATGCGGCTCCCGATCCAGGACGCGATCTGGGTCTACAACTGGCTGAGCTACGGCGACTGGGTCGACACGTACTACTAGACCCGGCCCTGCGAGTAGCGGGCCACGAAGCCGAGACCGAGGCCGTACAGCAGCAGCGCGCACACGGTTGCGAATCCGCGCTGCGCCCACTGGTTGTCCGAGCTGATCACGCTCTGGAACGGCGCTTCGAGCACGTTCGCGGCGTCGTCGACGTAGCGCTGCAGCAGAGGGGCGTGGGCGTCGCCGACGGTCGCCGCCGCCGTCCGCGTCGGGATGCCGCCGTTGAGCTCCGCGACCTGATGCTGCGAGGCCCCGCCGGCCTGATCGACCGCGAACAGCGCGAACGCGACGATCACCAACCCGCAACAAATCAGCCTGGTCAGTCCAAGCGCCCCACGGATCACATCGTAGGAATCGGCAATGGACGCTTGTAGGATGAGCCCGGTTGGTGATTGTGGACGCGCGAACTAGGGTCCAGACGCCACGCGAGCGGCTGCTCGCCGCGCTCCGCGAGCACGCGCTCGTGATCGGCGAGGTTGTGCTCACCAGCGGCCGCACCTCGCAGTACCTGATCGACGCAAAGCGCGCGATTCTTCTCCGCGAGGGGTTCCTGGCGCTGTCCGAGCTGGTCGCCGAGCAGGCTGCTGCGTGGGACGCGACCGCGGTCGGCGGGATGACGATGGGCGCCGACCCGATCGCGTGCGCCGCGCTCGCCGCCGGCGCCGACGTGAAGGCGTTCTTCGTGCGCAAGGAGACCAAGCAGCACGGGCTCACGCGGCGGCTCGAGGGGCCGGTGCTCGGCTCCGCCGAGCGGTGCATGATCGTCGAGGACGTGGTGACCACCGGCGGCTCGACGATCCGGGCGATCGAGGCCGTCCGCGAGGAGGGACACGCGATCTGTGGCGTGCTCGCGATCTGTGACCGCCTGGCCGGCGGCGCCGCCGCGATCGAGGAGGCGGCCGGGGCGCCGTACGTGGCGCTGACGACGATCGACGAGGTGTATCCGGAACGGCCCGACCGGACCAGCTAGCCGCGCGGGATGCGCGGCTGTGCTAGCTGCCGCGAGGCCCGAACCCGGACGCGGTTACTCGGGCGCTGAGGGCGGCCCAGGGCCGAACGATGGCGATTTGGTTCAGCTATGCAGTACCAAATCGCCAAAGTTCGCGGCGGCAACGGCCTGACGCCGCGCCTACCGCGGCAGCGGCCTGACGCCGCGCCTACCGTGGCAACGGCCTGACGCCGCGCCTACCGCGGCAGCGACCGGCAGCTCGGCCGCAGCTGGTGCAGCGCCTGCACCTTCCAGCCGCCCGTCGAGAGCGGCGTGTACAGCACGATCGGGTTGCCGTGATGGATCGCCTGCGAGTACTTGAAGCCGATCTTGACGACGTTGATCTTGAGCGTCCACGCGAGGATCGTCTGATACTCGAGCCGTGTCAGCGGCTCCCCGCAGGCGTTCAGCCGTGCCGGCCCCCCGAGCCTGTCGACGACGCCCGAGAGGCGGTTGATCTCCTTGGTGCGGAGCCGTTGCGTCTTGAGGTCGCGGCGCTCATTCCGGACGCGGGACACGGCCGACGGGACGAGCGTCCCGACCAGCACGAGCGCGAACACGATTCCCGCGACCGCGCCCGCCGCCGACGGGCTGCCGGACGGGAGCCGCTTCGCGAGCCACGGCGGCAGGTCCGCCAGGATCCGCCCGACGAGCACCGAGGCGATCACGACCATCACCGCCGCCGCCGGGAACATGTAGCGCCCGAGCCCAGGCCAGCCGTGAAGGGAAAACGCGATCTCGATCACGACCCAGGCGGCGGCGCCGGCGCCTAGCACGAGCGTGACCAGGTCGCGCTTCAGCGCGGCGACGATCAGCGACAGGAGCGCGGCGATCTCGAGCGGCGTCTCGTGGAGATCGAGGAACCGGTCGATCGTCCCGAAAACGCGGTCGGACTTCAGCCGCCGCCCGGAGCCGAACGCGTTCGATCCGGCGACGAACGGGCTCCGCGAGGTGATCGCCGGGATCCCGAACCACAGCAGCAGGATCAGCGCGATCCCGACCCCGATGATCCACCGCATCTCTGGGATCGCCCGCCACGCCCAGATCGAGTAGATCGCCAGGAACGGCCACACCTCGGGGCGGCCGAGGGCGGCGAGTGCGCCGAGCGCGAACGCCCAGCGGCGACGGCCCGACAGATGGCAGTCGATCGCGCCGAGGCACAGCGCGACGATCATCGTGTCGGACTGCGCGCTCAGCATGTAGTGCCACCAGTCGCGGATCCCGAGCAGCGCGGCGCCGGCGAAGATGCCCGCCGCGATCGCCGCGTACCGCCGCGCGCGGTCGGGCCCTGAGACCGGCCAGATCGTGATCCGGTAGGTGATCCGACCGGCGGCGATCGCGCCGCCGAGCGACACCGCCACGCAGGTGATCATCCACAGCCACAGCTCGTAGCGGCCGAACAGCGCGAACGGCACCGTGAACAGGAACGGCAGCGGCTTCCAGGAGGGCGCCGCGTTGGTGTTGAGTGCGCCCTGCAGCGTCTGATGGCCCCACACCAGCCAGCCGTACGGATCAAACCCGGGCCGGGTGCGGGCCCACAGCACGATGCCGGTCGAGACGAGCAGCACGCCCAGCGCGCACAGCAGCGTGGTGCGGACGGCTGCCGAGACCCGTGGCGTCTGGTCTGCCTGGGGCGCCCCCGCGGGCGCCGGTGAGGAGGAGGAGGTGACCGTCAATGCCTGATCAGCACGCCGCCCGGGTGTCTCCCGGTGATCACGTATGCGGCGTGGAGGCTATGGCAGCGCGCGATCTGGAAGGAGCGGGTGTGCCACGGAAGCACCGACCAGCCGCCGTGTGAAACGGGCCGGAACAGCACCTTCGGAAGGCTGGGGTTGCGCAGCTCGGCCTTCTCGACCCCCTGCTGGAGACCGCCGACCGAGCCGACGTTGCGGTGGTAGATCCACGCCAACGCGCTCACGTACGTGACGTCGGTGACCGGCTGCCCGCAGTTGGCGATATGGCGAGCGCCGCCGAGGACGCCGGTGGTGGTCTGCAGCAACGCGATCTGATGGGTCCGGGCGCGCTCGTGGCGGAGGTCCTTGTGCTCGTCCCGGATGCGCGCGACGGCGCCCGGCACGAGCGCCCCCACGAGCACCGCCACCACCGGGATCCCGGCCCAGCGCGGGGCCCCGCGTATGAGCTTCGGCAGCCCGGTGAGCACGAGCGCCACGCCGACTCCCGCGAGCACCGCGCCGATCCCGGCGGGCTCGAACATGTAGCGCCCGAGCGCCGGCCAGCCGTGGTAGGCGAACGCGATCTCGACGATCACCCAGCCGATGCCGACCGCGGTCAGCGTCAGGATCACGCGATCGCGCCGGACCGCGGCGACCACGATCGCGACCAGCGCCGCGATCCAGACGGGGATGTACTCGAGGTCCCGGAACCGGCCGAGCGTTCCGAAGAACTGGTTGTGGCGCAGCGCGCGCGGCGACTTCTGCGCCAGGTCCCCCGCCAGCAGCGGCCGGCCATTGGTGATCGTCGGGATCCCGAACCAGCCGAACGCGACCACGAGCGCGCCGCCGACCAGCCACCATCTCAGGGATGGGAGCTTGACCCACGCCCACAGCCCCCACAGCCCCAGGAACGGGCCGGCCTCGGGGCGACCGAGTGTGGCGAGCACCCCGAACACGACCGTCCATCGGTACTTGCCGAGCAGGTGCATGTCGATCGCGGCGAGCGTGAACGTCACCAGCATCGGGTCGGACTGGAAGCTGAGGATGTAGTGCAGGTAGTCCTGGAGCCCGAGCACGGCGGCGCCCGTGAAGATCGCCGCCGCCCACGGCGCGTAGCGAACGACGGGGGGGTCGTCGGCCCTCGTCGTCCCGCCGCCGCTGAGCCGATACGCGATCCGGCCGCCGAACACGGCGCCCGACAGCGCAACCGCGCACGAGACGAACATCCACAGCCACATCTCGTAGTGGCCGAAGATCGCGAACGGCACCGTGAACAGAAAGGTCAGCGGCTTCCACGAGGGCGCGCCGCCGAGGTCGAGGGTGCCGTGCACCGTCTGGTAGCCCCACACGAGCCAGCCGTATGCGTCGTAGCTCGGGCGGGTGCGGGCCCACACCACCAGCACCACTGATGCGACCAGGATCACCGCGGCCGTCGTCCACCACGGGTGGCCCGACGCGAACATGCGCAGCGTCCAGGGCTTCTGCTCTGGTAAGGACTGCCGAGTGTGGGCCTCCGCGGCGGGCTCGGGCGGGATCGGAGGCGCTTCTAGCGTGCTCTCGGACACTAAGGAGGGCGGGACGGTAGCACCAGTGCCCCCGGCAGGAATCGAACCTGCATCCCGCGCTTAGGAGGCGCGTGCTCTATCCATTGAGCTACGAGGGCGCGCGACGGAGGGTAACCGCGGGTCGGCCGGCTCCGCTGCTCTCGGCGGGGGCCTGGCGACCTCAACAGGTCTGATGATGCGCTGATTGGCGCCCTGTTGACGCTGAGTGACAGCCCGGCAGCGGCGTGGTATTCCGGTCCCCGCAGAGGAGGATCCAGGCTGCCAGGGAATCCACACACGTCATGAGCATCGGTGGCTCCGAGCTGCTGGTCGAGTCAGAGTCGACCGTTGAGTCGATCGAGGTCGTCCCCGGCGAGGTAACCGCGCGCTCGCCGACGGAGCTGTTCTGGCGGCGGTTCCGCGCCGACCGCGTCGCGATGGCATCCGCGATCTTCATCCTCGTGCTGATCGTGGTCGCGATCGCAGCGCCCCTGGTGGTCCACATCCTCGGCCTGCCCGGTCCCAACACCCAGGATCCGAACGCGCTCGACGCGTTCGGAAGCCCCACCGGGCCTAGCTCGGCGCACCCGTTCGGCGTCGACACGCTCGGCCGCGACGTCGCCTCGAGGGTCATCTATGGCGCACGCGTGTCGCTGCTGGTCGGGATCGTCGGCACCGCGATCGCGACGTTGGTCGGCACCGCCGTCGGGCTATTGGCCGGCTTCTACCGCGGCTGGACCGACACCGTGATGATGCGCGGGGTCGACGTGTTCCTGTCCTTCCCGGTGCTCGTCCTGGGGCTCGGAATCGGCGCGGCGTGTGGGGTTCGCGGATGCCTCTCCGGTCTGATCCAGCCCGGGGTCGGCACCGTGATCTTCATCATCGCGCTGCTGAGCTTCACCTACATCGCGCGGATCGTTCGCGGCCAGGTGCTGTCGCTTCGCGAGAAGGAGTTCGTCGAGGCGTCCCGGGCACTCGGCGCGTCCAACCGCCGGATCGTGTTCAGGGAGATCCTTCCCAACCTGGTCGCGCCGCTGATCGTCTACTCGAGCCTGCTGATACCGACCAACATCCTGCTCGAGGCGGCCCTCTCGTTCCTGGGCGTCGGCATCCAGCCCCCCACCGCCAGCTGGGGGCAGATGATCGCCGACGCCACCCCGATCTTCAACACGGCGTGGTGGTACATGGTCTTCCCTGGAGTCGCGCTGCTGCTGACAGTCCTGGCGTTCAACCTCGTCGGAGACGGGTTGCTCGACGCTCTGAATCCGAAAGGACCGCGATCGTGAGCGTCAAATTGATCTTCAGCCCGGGCGGCGCCGCCGCCCCACAAACCCCCGGATCTACCCGAAGGAGGAAAAGCGTATGAGGAGCACCGCACGCGCGGTCGCCGCACTTGCGGCTGCCGGGCTGCTGGCGGCGGTGGTGGCGGCGTGCGGTTCGAGCTCGACGAGCTCGAACCCGAGCACCACGCCCAGCATCCCGCTGAAGGCAGGGGAGAACCCCGTCGGACAAACGCTGTATGGCAAAAAGATGGGCGGCGCCTTGACCGTCTATTCGAGTGAGGACTTCGAGCACCTCGATCCGGGCGAGGCATATTTCGTCCAGGACTACGCGGTCATGTACTCGACGGGCCGGCCGCTGTTCACCTACCCGCCGAATTCGACCGACACGCTCGTACCGGATCTCGCGACCGCGATGCCGACCACCGCCAACGGTGGGATCACCGACGGCGGGAAGACGCTCACGGTCCACATCCAGCCGAGCGTCAAGTTCTCGCCACCGGTCAACCGTGTCGTGACCTCGAAGGACGTCGCGTACGCGATCGAGCGGGGGGCGAACCCCAACGTCGCCAACCCGTATTTCATCTCGTACTTTGGCGCGAGCTCCCCGACGCCGCTTGAGGGCGCAACCTCGTCGAAGTATGCGGGTGGCCCAATCGCGGGGATCCAGACGCCCAACAACACGACGATCGTGTTCCACATGACAAAGCCTGGCGCAGGGTTCCTGATCCAGTCGCTGAGCCTTCCGCTCTCGATGCCGGTCCCGCAGGAGTTCGCGGGTCCGCTCGACAAGCACGCCCCCACGACGTACGGGACCCAGTACCTGGTCTCGAGCGGGCCGTACATGCTGAAGTCGGACTCGACGGGCAAGTTCGCGGGAATCGGCTATCAGACGGGCAAGTCACTGACGCTGGTCCGCAACCCGAATTGGAGCGCCAGCACGTACACGCAGCTGTTCCACCCGCCGGCGTACCTTGACCAGATCAACGTCAACATCGGTGGCGACGCGACCGTGATCGGCCAGCAGGTGCTGAAGGGGTCGCACGCGATCCAGCTCGACACCCCGGCCCAGTCGATCGTCAAGCTCGCTTACCAGCAGTATCCGTCGCAGATCACGTTTACCGCGGGCGCCGGCGACCACTACGTGGCCGTCGACAACCAGCACGGGCCGTTCTCGAACGTCAACGCGCGCCGGGCATTCTGGGCGGCGCTCGATCGAAACGCGATCGTCAAGGCTCGCGGGGGCCTGCTCGCGGCTTCGCCGATGACCCACTTCATCTACCCGGGGGTCAGCGGCTTCACGCAGGCGGGTGGCTACGCCGGACCGCAGGTCGACTACAACCGCAACCCGAACGGGGACATCGCGGTGGCCACGAAGTACATGAAGGCTGCCGGCTACTCGAGCGGCAAGTACACGGGCAACGCGACGATCCAGATCGTCGGCGCCAACAACGGCAACGACCCGGCGATCATTCAGATCGTCAACAACGCGCTGACCAGCCTCGGGTTCCACACGCACGTGTCGGAGGTCGACCAGTCGGTCATGTACGCGAAGTACTGCGGCGTGCCCAAGCAGCAGATCGACGCGTGTCCGACGGTCGGCTGGCTCCGCGACTTCGCGGATCCGCTGACGGTGCTGTACGTGCCGTTCTACGGGCCGTCGATCGTCCCGACCAACAACTCCAACTGGGGCCAGGTCAACGATCCGCAGATCAACGCGGCGATGGAGAAGGCATCCCTCGTCGTGGACCCGACCGCGCGAGCGGCGGCATGGGCCAACGTCGACCGGATGCTGGTCGACCAGGCCTCAGCGGTTGCCGAGGAGTTCGACAACCAGCCGAACATCGAATCCAACGACGTGGCCGGCGTCGACCAGCTGTGGGACATCGGCCAGTGGGACTTCATGTTCACCTCGCTGAAGTAGTGGTTCCAGACGCATCCGTGGGCCCCGCAACGCAGCGGGGCCCGCGGCATCGCCGCGAGCGATCGATCAGCTAATGGCTGCCTACATCATCCGCCGCATCCTGTGGGGGATCCTGCTGCTGTTCCTGGTCTGCCTGCTCACGTTCATCTTGTTCAACGTGCTGCCGTCGGCCGACCCGGCGCAGCTGCGCGCGGGCCGCAACGCGAGCCCGCAGATCATCGCCCACATCCGCCACGAGCTCGGGCTCGACAAGTCCGTGTTCCAGCAGTTCTGGGTCTACATCAAGAACATCTTCGTGCACTTCAACTTCGGCTACAGCTTCTACTCGGGGCAGTCGGTGCTGAGCCTGATCGGGGACCGGCTGCCGGCGACGCTGTCGCTGACGATCGGCGCGGTGATCCTGTGGGTGCTGGTGGGGATCCCGATCGGGATCATCTCGGCGGTCAAGAGCCGGACGTTCGTCGACCGGGGCGCGATGGGCACGGCGTTGTTCTTCGTGTCGATGCCGATCTACTGGCTCGGCCTGCTGGTGCTGTTCCTGTTCGCATCGGACATCGGAAAGTTCCCGATCCTGCCCGGCGCGAACTCGTACGTCGGACTCACGACCGATCCGACTCAATGGTTCAAGTCGCTGATCATGCCTTGGTTCGTGCTCGCCGCCACGCAGGCCGCGATCTACTCGCGGTTGCTGCGCGGCAGCCTGATCGAGACGATGGGGGAGGACTACATCCGCACCGCGCGCGCGAAGGGGGTGCCCGAGCGCCGCGTGGTCTGGAGGCACGGCGTGCGGTCGGCGATCACGCCCGTGATCACCGTGCTGGCGCTTGATATTGGCGCGCTGATGGGCGGAGCGGTGCTGACGGAGACTGTTTTCGACATCCCTGGGATCGGCCGGCTCAACTACGACGCGATCCTGCATTCGGACTTCCCGGTCGTCCAGGGGACCGTGCTGCTCGCGGCTATGTTCATCATCGTGGCGAACATCGTGGTCGACATCGCCTACGCGTACCTCGACCCGCGGGTGCGCTACTCGTGAGCGTGGCTCGCTGCTCATGAGCCCGGTGCTCGATGTCCGGGACCTGCGGGTCGCGTTTCCGACCGAGGACGGGCTGGTCCGCGCGGTCGACGGAATCTCCTACTCGGTCGAAACGGGGCGGACGCTCGGAATCGTCGGCGAGTCCGGCTCCGGTAAGAGCGTGTCGTCGCTGACCACGCTCGGGCTGACCCGCAACCAGGGGGCAGAGATCGGCGGCGAGATCATGTTCAACGGGCAGGACCTGGTGTCGATGTCCGATGACCAGCTGCGCAGGATCCGCGGCAACGAGGTTGCGATGGTCTTCCAGGACCCGCTGTCCTCGCTGCACCCCTTCTACAAGGTCGGTTGGCAGCTCGTTGAGGCGATTCAGGTCCACCGCGACGAGTCGACAGCCGCCGCGCGCGGTCGCGCCGTCGAGCTGCTCGAGCTGGTCGGGATCCCCGACCCGCAGAAGCGGGTCGATCAATACCCGCACGAGTTCTCGGGCGGGATGCGCCAGCGGGTCATGATCGCGATGGCGCTCGCCAACGAGCCGAAGCTACTGATCGCCGACGAGCCGACGACCGCGCTCGACGTCACCGTGCAGGCGCAGATCCTGGCGTTGCTCGATGACCTCCAACGCCGGCTGGGGATGGCGATCATCATCATCACTCACGACCTGGGCGTGGTCGCGGAGACCGCCGACGAGATCGCGGTGATGTACGCGGGGCGGATCGTCGAGCACGGCTCGACCGCGCAGATCTTCAATTCCCCGCAGCACCCGTACACGTGGGGTCTGCTGAAGTCGATCCCTCGCCTCGACACGCTCCGCGACGACGAGCTGGTGCCGATCTCGGGGCGCCCCCCGAGCCTGATCCACCGCCCGTCGGGCTGCTTCTTCAACCCACGCTGCCCCTATGTGCAAGACGAGCACCGGCGAATCGACCCGCGTCTGGAGCCCGTGCCCGCCGCACCGGGCCACGAAGTGGCCTGCCTGCTGGAGCCGGAGGTACGAGCCAGGATCTGGAAGGGCTTACAGGAGGGTCGTTCGCCCAGCTCGTTGCGGCCCCTCGCGTCGCCGATGCCAACGGCCGGTCCCGCTGAACCCCCGCAATCGGGGCCGCAACGAGGTGGGTGAATGACCCCCGAGCGCGAGCCGCTTGTCGAGGTAAGAAACCTGAAGAAGTACTTCCCGATCACACGCGGGATCGTCATCCAGAAGCAGGTCGGTGCCGTGAAGGCGGTCGACGACGTCTCGTTCACCGTCCAGCGAAAAGAGACGCTTGGGGTCGTCGGCGAGACGGGCTGCGGCAAGAGCACGACCGCGAAGCTGCTGGTCCGCCTGCTCGATCCGACCTCGGGATCGATCCTGATCGAAGGCGAGGACGTCGCGCGGCGCAAGGGCGCGACGCTGAAACAGCTGCGCCGCGAGGTGCAGATGGTGTTCCAGGACCCGTATTCGTCGCTCAATCCGCGCAAGACGGTCGGCTCGATCATCGCCGAGCCGTTCGTGATCCATGACCTCTACGGCGAGAAGGGAGAACGCAAGCGGCAGGTCCAGGAGCTGATGGACCGTGTCGGCCTCAACCCCGAGCATTACAACCGCTACCCACACGAGTTCTCGGGCGGCCAGCGGCAGCGGATCGGGGTCGCGCGCGCGATCGCGCTCGAGCCGAAGCTGCTGATCGCGGACGAGCCGGTGTCGGCGCTGGACGTCTCGATTCAGGCGCAGGTGCTGAACCTGCTCAAGCGCCTGCAGCGCGAGATGGGACTGACGCTCGTGTTCATCTCCCACGATCTGTCGGTCGTCCGCCACATGTGCGACCGGGTCGCGGTGATGTACCTCGGCAAGGTCGTCGAGCTCGCCTCGAGCGACGCCTTGTACTCGTTCCCGCGCCACCCGTACACGGGCGCGCTGCTGTCGGCCGTCCCGGTTCCCGATCCCGGCGGCGGAAAGCGCGAGCGCGCGCTGCTCTCAGGCGACGTCCCGAGCCCGGCCAACCCGCCGCCGGCATGCCGCTTCCACACCCGTTGCCCGAAGGTCCAGGACCGCTGCCGTACCGAGGAGCCGCTGCTCGAGGTCAAGGACTCCGGGACGCTCGTGGCATGCCACTTCCCGCTCACCCGCGAGGAGGTGGAACTGCAGCTGCCCGCGGCGCTGACCGCTCAGGCATCGTCTTCGACGTAGAGCGACTCGCGGGCCAGCTCGTTGCCGTTCTTCCCCCACAGCTTGATCTCGAGGTAGTCCGCCCGGTAGTTGTCGGGCGCGATCAGCGTGAACCGCTGGTCGGAGAGCTCGCACTGATCGACCGCGAGATTCGCGAGCTCGCCGGTCACGAGCGCTCCGCCCGGGATCAGCGGCGCTCCCCACACGAGCGTCATCGCCGCGCTGTTGCCGAGCTCGCCCCTCCAGGTGCCGATCACCTCGTCGTTGAGGTCGAGCTTCCAGTCCGGGTTGGCCTCGGCCAGCTCGGAGGTGAAGTCGGCGCTCGCATCAAACTCCGAGGGACCCGCGGAGCCCTCGCTGAAGGACACGAACCCGAACACCTCGTAGCCGGCGCTCGTCCGTGCGATCGCGGGGATGTAGGTACGCCCGCAATACGTGCGGTCGGGATACCAGGCGATATCAGTCTCGACCTCGCCGATCTCCTCCCCCTCGGTGTCCATCTCGCGCACGGCCGACAGGAAATGGCCCTTCAGCGTCTCCGCCCAGCGCCCGTACGGCAGCCCCTCCTGCGGAGGCTCGGCCGCGAAGCTGATCACGAAGCGATCGGTCGGAGGCATCGCGGCGGAAGCCTACCTGGGCCCGAGCCAGGATCCGGACCCGGGTCAGCTGAGCGCGCCCCGGGCCGCTTCGACGGTCGAGGTGAACGCCTGCTGAACGAGCCCCAGAACCTGCTCACGCGGAATTTCTGTGTCACGCGCCAAGTCCAATACCGTCTCGGCGAAGCCGACGAATCCCTTGATCGCGAGTCGGGCGAGCGGCGGAGGATCGGCGGTGCCGAAGTTGTTGAGCGACACGCCCGCGACGATCACCTCTTCGAACTGCTCGATGATCACGGCCAGCTCCGGTTCGGTCGCCACCCGTCCGAGGCGGTGCACCCGCCACGCGAGCGACGGCTCCTCGGAGTGCTCGATGAAGCGCTGGAAGTTGACCGCCATCCGCTCCCCGAGCGGGATCGACTCGTCTGTGACCCAGCCGTCCGTCAGCTGGTGGCCGGCTCGCCTCGCGACGGCGACCAGGATGTCTGCGCGGCCGCGCGGGAAGTAGTGATAGAGGAGGTTGCGCGTGACGTCGGCCCTGCGCGCCAGCTCGTCGAGCGAGAACGCGGAGACCCCCTGTTCGGCGACGAGCGGCATCGCCGCGTCGATCAGCTGCTCGCGCCTGGCATCGCGCGAAAGTCGCCGGGGACCCCGGTTCGCGCCTGATTTGGCGCCGGCGCGCGGGCTGGTCGCGGACATCTCTTCCACAGTATTTCCTAACGGTCAATTTGACAAGGCGTAAATAGTTCGGTATCCTGCGGTTGCTGCTAGGGGCCAGAGGGCTGCGGTTTGGTAGCGGACATACCTTGCAAGACTCGGCACGGAAGCTCGGGGCTCGCTGGGACACACAGATCAATGGCGGTCGTGAACCTCCCTGGGCACGACCGCCAGGTCTTTGTGGGGGCAGACGCGATGCCGACGGGCTTGAACATGCCGCGGCGCGCGTATTCGGCCCCGGAGCGTCGATACCGCCGCCGGGCAGGATTCTCACCCGCGCTGGGGAACGTCAGCCCCCCTGACGGGACACGAAGCCGCCCGCGCGGCGCGTCAGCGGGAGGCCGTCAGAACGCGCCGCGGCGGCTGAGAACTGCGGGGATCGTCTTCAGCAGAATCGAGAGGTCGAGCATGATCGACCAGCGCTCGAGATACAGGAAGTCGAGCCGCACGAGGTCGTCGAAGTCGAGCTCCGAGCGGCCCGAGATCTGCCATAGGCCGGTGATCCCCGGGAGCACCAGATAGCGCTTCTTGTGCCACTCCTCGAGGCGGTTGAAGTCCCGCATCGGAAGCGGCCGCGGCCCCACCAGCGACATCTCGCCGCGGATCACGTTGACCAGCTGCGGGAGCTCATCGAGCGAGTACCGGCGCAGGAACCGGCCGATCTTGGTCAGCCGCGGGTCGTGCCGGATCTTGAACAGCGCCCCAGACTGCTCGTTCAGCGGCTCGAGGTCCGCCTGGACCTGGTCGGCGTGCTCGCGCATCGTGCGGAACTTGAAGCAGTAGAACGGCTTGCCCGCGATCCCCGGGCGCACCGACCGGTAGATCACGGGCCCGGTCGAGCTCAGCTTGACGGCGATCGCGATCACCAGCAGCACCGGGCTCAGCAGGAACAGGCCGATCGTCGAGAGCACCAGGTCGAAGGTCCGCTTCAGGGCGTAGTCGAGCCCCTGGACGACCGGGGGGCGTAGCTTGAACAGCGGCACCGTCTGGCCCGGGACGAACTCTGCGCGGTCGATCAGGATCTCCATCGTCGACGGCGCCACCTGCACGGTCACGCCGCGCTGATGGCACAGGTCGACCAGCTCGACCGCCTGCTCCTGCGGGAACTCGGGGTCGGCGATGATCACCTCCTGGATCCGCTCGCCCGCGAGCACGTCGGGGAGCTCGTCGAGCGTCCCGAGCGACCGCAGGCCGTTTTGGGGCCGGGGCGTCAACGAGATGTACCCGGCGATGTCGACGCGCACCCGCGACCGGCCGGCGAGCGCGTGGGCGACCGCCTCGATGTGCTTACCCGACCCGACCAGCAGCGCCCGGCGGTGGTACCCGGCCTGCTCGAGCAGCCAGCCGGTCACCCGCAGATGGACCTCGCGGAGCGCCGAGACGTAGACGACGCCGAAGAACAGCGACACGTAGAAGATGAAGTAGCTGGAGAAGTGCTCGCCGCTGGCCAGCGCGAACACGAGCGAGATGACCGTCGTCTGGAACAGCGCGGTCGCGATCGACGACAGCCCGGGGCGGCGCGGCCGGTCGGTATACAGATCGGCCCGCGCGAACATCAGCACGGTGATCAGGTACGCGAACGGGACGTAGTGCTTGGCGTCCCGCACCACGACCGACCAGTCGAGGTTGCCCTTCAGCGCGAGCTTCAGCGCGAGTGCGGTGCACAGCGCCGCGGTGACCCCGACGAAGTCGAGCACCAGCAGCGACGCGACGCGGGCCGCCCTGCGGAGCGTCTCGAGCCGCAGCAGGAACGACAGAAGCGGGGGACGCTTGCGCCGAACATCGCGGTCGGGGAGTACGAACGGGATCGCATCAGCCGAAAGCGGTTCCCGCTGGCTCTCCGTACCTGTGTCCTGAATCGTCACGTCGCGCGGCCGGCAGCAATCATGTTTCCCCTACTCGCTTGTAACGGTATCTGGAAAGCGAAGTTCCGGGGTAAAGCCCGCACTCGGCTGCGGCTTCGGCGCAATCGGGCGCGTACCGGCGGTAATTAGACTGCCGGGACGATGGCGAGGGTCGCTTGGCTTGCCGTGATCGCCGCGCTTGTGATGCTCGCGCGGGCGGTTCCCCTCGCCGGCGCCACAGCGCCGTACAACCCCGGTGATCCCGCCCAGGCGGCCGAGTATCAGCGGGCGCTCGCGCTGGGCGTGCAGGCATACGTGTACGGATACCCATTGCTGGACACCAATCGCGTGTTCATGACGAGCACGAGCGTCAACGTGCCCAACGGCGCCGGCGCGGGGCCCGTCAACCAGTTCAGCAACATCCGGCGGCTGACCGACCCGTCGGATCGGACGGTCGTGGCGCCCAACCACGACACGCTCTACTCGATCGCGTGGCTGAAGCTCGAGCCGCAGCCGATCGTCGTGCACATGCCGGCCGTCAAGCGGTTCGTCGTGTTCGAGCTGCTCGATCCGTACACCAGCAACTTCGCGCTGATCGGCTCGGTTGGCCGCCGACCGGGTGACTACGCGGTCGTCGGACCCCGGTGGCGGGGGAGGCTGCCGCGCGGCGTCAAGCAGATCCGGTCTCCGTACACGCGCGTGTGGATCATCGGGCGGACCTACATCGAGAACGCTGCCGACACCCCCAACGTGGTCAGGATCCAGAACCGGTTCTCGCTGACGCCGCTCAACCGCTGGGGCCGGAGGTACCGCCCCGCACGCCCCATCCACGTGCACCGGCAGGTCCACCGGTACTCGGTCCCCGGGACCGGTCCGGGCCAGGACCCGCTTGCGTTCTTCGACGCGCTCGGAGATCAGCTGAAGACGTTCACGCCGCCCGCCGCCGACCGCCCGCTGCTCCGACAGCTCGCGACGGTCGGGATCGGGCCGGGACTGCACCCGAGCGCCGACCACAGCCTCGGTGCTCCCACCATCCAAGGGCTCCACGATGCGGTTGCCGCCGGGGCCAAGCAGGTCACCTCCGACCTGCAGACCTCGTACGCAACCGTCGCCCCTCGCCACAACGGCTGGCTGGTGTCGCGCACCGGGTCCTACGGCACCGACTACGCGCTTCGCGCCGTGGTCGACAAGATCGGGCTCGGAGCGCCGACCCCGCAGCTTGCGATCTATCCGTTCACCATCACTGACAAGAACTTCCGTCCGCTCACCGGCGCGAACCGGTACGTCGCGCACTTCGCCGCGCATGACCTCCCGTTCCCCGCCCGGGCGTTCTGGTCGCTGACGATGTACGACTCGAACGGCTTCTTCGTGCCCAACAGGGCGCACGTCTACCTGATCAACAACCGCACCCCGCTCTACTACAACCGCGACGGCTCGCTTGACATCTACATCCAGCCGACCGCGCCCCGGAGCGCGAACGAGCGCCGGGCGTGGCTGCCGTCGCCGGCGGGAAAGCCGTTCCGCCTGATCATGCGCCTCTACGAGCCGGTCAACATCGCCGGAATCCTCAGCGGCCATAGCTGGCAGCCGCCGACGGTGCTGCCATGCCTGCCTGACGGCAAGACGGCCGACGGCACGCAGTGCGCGAGCTAGTCCGCCGGGCTAGATGAGCGCGCCGACGAGCGTCTCGACGCCGGCTTCCTCAATCGTGCGCCGGAGGCCCTCGCGGAGGTCGATCTTCGGCTCCCAGCCGAGGATCTCGCGCGCCAGCGTGATGTCGGGCTGGCGCTGCTTGGGGTCGTCGGTCGGCAGCGCCTCGAACACGATCTCCGATCGCGAGCCGGTCACCTCGATCACCGCGTGGGCCAGCTCGAGCAGCGTGAACTCGTTCGGGTTCCCGATGTTCACGGGGTTGTGGTAGCCGGACTCGGCGAGCGCGATCAGCCCCCGGACCTCGTCCTCGACGTAGCAGAACGAGCGCGTCTGCTCGCCCTTCCCGAACACCGTGATCGGGCGGTCCTGGAGTGCCTGGCGCAGGAAGGTGGGGATCGCGCGGCCGTCGTGCGGGCGCATCCTCGGGCCGTAGGTGTTGAAGATCCGCACGATCGCGGTGTCCACGCCCTGCTGGCGGTGGTAGGCCATCGTCAGCGCCTCGGCGTAGCGCTTCGCCTCGTCGTACACGCCGCGGGGGCCGATCGGGTTGACGTGACCCCAATACGTCTCCTGCTGCGGATGGACCTGGGGGTCTCCGTACACCTCGCTGGTCGACGCAATCAGGAACCGCGCGCGGTGCCTCTTGGCCAGCCCGAGTGTGTGGTGCGTCCCGTACGAGCCGACTTTCAGCGTGTGCAGCGGCAGCCGCAGGTAGTCGATCGGCGAGGCCGGCGAGGCGAGGTGGTACACGAAGTCCACCTGCTCTTCGACGAAGTACGGCTCGATGATGTCGGTGTTCAGGTGGACGAAGTCGTTGGTCCTGATGTGCTCGATGTTGGAGAGCGTGCCGGTCTCGAGGTTGTCGACGCAGATCACGCGGTGCCCGCGCGACAGCAGCTCGTCGCACAGGTGCGAGCCCAGGAATCCGGCGCCGCCGGTGACGAGGCTGGTCGGCATCGCGGCGGAATCTACAGGGCTTGACTCGAACGCCGCAGCACATGCTCGTCGCCGCGGCGGATCGTCAGGCGCTCGGAGTCGAAGTGCTCGAGCAGCGCCTGGGCGAACTTCCTGGAGGTGTGCAGCTCGTCGCGCAGCGATGCGAGTGTGACGGTGCCGCCATTGCGTTGCGCGAGGGCGACCACGCCCTGACGGATCTCGCTCAATGCGTCGGGGTGGTAGTGGAGGTTCTTGGAGACGCGGATCGCTCTGCCGTGCTCTCGGAGCGCCGCGAGGTCGTCCGGGTCCAGTTCGGAGTCGAGTGGCGGCTCGGCGCCGGCTTGGATGAGGCGCCGCTCGGTGGCGAGGGCCGATTGCGAGAGCGGCTTGGGATCCGGTTGCAAGCCGATGCGCGGGACATGCTTGCGCGAGTCCCACGCAACGGCCGTGCCACCGGACCCGTGCGGCTCTGGAACGCGTTCGACTGGCTCCGGTTCGCCGCGGTTCAGTCGCTCGAGCCTTGCCAGCACGTCCCGGCTGGGTCCGTGCTTGTGTGGCCGCGCGTCGAGCACCACGCCTCCTCCCAGCGTGTCCGGAGGCGCGATCTGCCTGACCACGACGCGGTCGCCGGCGGAGGCGATCAGTGGCTGCTCGAGCCGGAGTTGCCAGAAATCGCCGCCGAGCCAGGCCATCCGTGCCGCGGTTTCCCGCGTCCCGTGGTGCACCTGGACGCGGGTGCCGGGCTCGGGTTCGTCGCCGGGGAGCTCGAGCCTGGCGTCGAGCAGGTACGTCGGTCGCAGCTCGGTGTCCGCGGACGCGAGCACGTCGCCGCGCGCCACCTCGCTGACCGCGACACCGGTCAGGTTCAACGCCACGCGCTGGCCGGCGGCCGCACTCTCGACCGGCTCGTCGTGCACCTGCACGCCTCGGACGCGCGCGCGCCGCTCCTCGGGGAGCAGCAACACCTCGTCGCCGCGCGCGATGCTGCCCGACCACAGCGTGCCGGTCACCACGGTGCCGGCGCCGCGGATCGTGAACGCCCGGTCGATGTGGAGCCGCGCGGGACCCGGGTTGCCGGCGCGGCTGTGCAGCGATGCTGCCGCGCGATCGACCGCCTCGCGCAGCCGCTCGAGGCCGTGTCCGGTCCGCGCCGACACGGCAACCGCCTCGGCGCCGGGGAGCAGCTCTGAGGCTTCGATCAGCGCCACGTCGGGATCGGCCAGATCGCTCTTGGTGACCGCGATGACGCCGGTCCGGACATCGAGCGCGCGCAGCACCGTCGCGTGCTCCCGGGTCTGGGGCATCACGCCGTCGTCGGCGGCGACCGTCATCAGGTACAGGTCGATCCCGGTCGCGCCGGCGACCATCGTCCGCACGAATCGCTCGTGCCCCGGCGCGTCGATCACCGACACGCGGCGACCGGACGGCAGCTCGAGCGACGCGTATCCGAGCTCGATCGAAATTCCCCGTGCCCGCTCCTCGGGCAGACGATCGGTGTCGACTCCCGTCAGCGCCCGGATCAGGGCGGTCTTGCCGTGATCGATGTGCCCGGCGGTCCCGAGCGTGAGTGGGGCGGTCCCACGGCCGACGGCTCGCCCTCCTGGCTCGCCTTCAGTGTCGGCCGTGGGACGCCGTCCGGTCATGACGCCGCCCCACTATATGAACGGCCTAGGGAGTCGCGGGCGCCGTTGCCGGGCAGCCGGCCCGCATGTCGAGGCACGTGCCCAGCTTGCCGCCATGCGGATTGGTCAGCGTGTACTGCGACATGTAGTAGAAGGACACGATGTCGGGGATCGAGATCCCGGCGATCGTGTACGGGAGGTTGCCCGCGGTCGGGTCGGTCGGGTTGGCCAGCGCGAGCTGCGGGTCGTAGAGGCCGGCTCCGATCGAGTCGGTGTCGGCGCTCGAGTCGAACTTCGTCGCCGTCAGCCGCTTGAAGCCGCTGTCGTCGCCCTTCAGATACCGGTTCAGCCACGCGACCGTGTAGTAGGACGCGAACCGCTCCGCTAGCTCGCTGGCCGGCAGCACGTACGGGATGTACGTGTAGGTCAGGTGGGTGGCACCGCGGAACGCGACCTGCATCGAGTCGTACCCGGCCTTCACGACCTGGTCGTAGCCGGCCGCCTTCGACTGCGCGTCGGGCGGCGAGCTCATCGGCTGCGGGTTGAACAGGTAGTCGTTGGTGAGCGCCAGCGCCGGGACGTGGATCAGCTTCCCGTCGCCCCACTGGTACCTCGCCGGGATCGTCTCGGCGCCACCGGTGCAGCTCGTGATCGCGTCGAGGTCGTCCCACGCGACGATCGTCTTGACGCGCTTGTCGCACTGCCCGACCTCGCTCACCGCGCCCGCACCGAGCGAGTGCCCGGCGACTGCGATCTCGTTCGTGTCGAGGTTCGCGAAGTACGGATTCGCCGGCGAGTCGAACCAGTTCAGCGAGTCCTCGGCGCCCTGGTAGAAGTTGTAGCTCTGCTGGTAGGGCACCCCCTGGCAGAGCGAGCCGCCTTGGAGCTCGCTGACGCTCGGCGTGCAGTTGGCGGGCAGCAGGTCGGAGTCGCCCTGCCCCTGCACGTCGTAGGTCATCACCTCGTATCCGTTCGCGACCAGGTCCTCGGCGGCCCAGTAGTAGAGCTGCTCGTACGCCTGGACCGAGCCGTCGGTGATCACCACGCCGGGCCACCCGCCCCGCGGCGGCGTGCCGAGCGGCTCGAACACGTGGCCGCGCAGTTGCGCGCCGTCGGCCGCGGTGAGCTTGATCCGCTCGTCGCGCCCGATCTTCAATGCCTCCCAGCGGTCGAGCGCGCGGAACGCGTCGGCCGCCTGCGAGTTGGGGATGAGCGTCGTCATCCCGCCGTGGATGTGCCCAGGACCGTCGCCGGCCTGCTCCTGAAGCTGGGCGATATAGAGGTTGTTGCCCTCGGCCCGGTTGGCGTTGCCGTATGCGGGGCTGTCGACCTGGTCGCGCAGCCGGAGCGTCGCGCAGAACTGGTTGATCGCGTCGCGCTGCTGCCACGCCGCGCTTCCCGGCGCGGGGTTCCCAGCCGGCGCGACGCAATCCGCGTAGTCGACCCCGACCACCGGCGCGTGGACGCCGGCGCGCGCGGCGTAGTGGGCTACCTCGGCGCGCGCGAACGAGCCGGCGGTCATCGACCGAGCGCTCGCCGCGGCCGGCAACGCGAGCGCCGCCACGCCCGCGATCGCAACACGACGTGCAGTACTGAGCAACTCGATCCTCCCTCGTTCGACTCCGGTGCTGCCAAGAACGAACGATCGCCGAGCTGCTGGCGGCCGGGCGCGACTCCGGTACGTATTTCAGCCTGTCGCGGCGCGCGCGGCCGCGATCACCGCGTCGAGTTCGTCCTCGCGGAGGGTCCGCGGGTCGAGCACCACCCGGCCCTCGTGGATCCGGGCGAGCACCGGTGGGTCGGACGCCCGCAGCGAGCGGCTGAGCTCGGCCGGCCCCGCCCGCGACTCCAGCGCGACCGCCGGCCCCTCGAGCTCGAGCAGCGGCAGCGCCCCGCCGCCCACCTTCGCGACCGAGCGCGTCACGACCGCCGCCACGCCGATCCCGCCGGCGAGCGTTCGCGCCCGCGCCTCGAGCGTCTCGTCGTCCACCTCGAGCATCGCCAGCACCGGGATCTCGCGCCGGGCTCGGTCGGGATCGAGATACAGCCGCAGCGTCGCCTCGAGCGCCGCCAGCGAGAGCTTGTCGATCCGCATCGCGCGTGCGAGCGGGTGCCGCCGCGCCGCCGCCACGGCCGCCTCCGAACCAACCACGAGCCCTGCCTGCGGGCCGCCGAGCAGCTTGTCGCCCGAGCAGCACACCAGCGCCGCGCCGGCCTTCAGCGAGCGCGCGATCGCGGGCTCGTCGCCGAGCGCCGGAAGTCCCGCGGCGTCTGCCAGCACGCCCGAGCCGACGTCGTCGATCACCGGCGGGCCAAGCCCGCACAGCGCCTCGATCGACACCTCCTCGACGAACCCGACGGCGCGGAAGTTCGACTGGTGCACGCGGAGGATCGCGGCGCCCTCACCGTCCAGTGCCGCCAGCGCACGCTGGTAGTCGGCGAGCCTGGTGCGATTGGTCGTCCCGACCTCGACAAGCGTCGCTCGCGACTGCGCGACAACGTCCGGGATCCGGAAGCCGCCCCCGATCTCGACGAGCTGCCCGCGCGAGACGACCACCGCGCGACCCGGGCCGGTGAGCGCGGCGACCGCGAGCAGCACCGCCGCGGCGCCGTTGTTGACCGCGAGCGCGCCCTCGGCGCCGGTCAGCTGCCGGAGCAGGTCCTCGACGTGGGCGTGCCGGCTTCCGCGCTCGCCGCGCTCGAGGTCGAGCTCGAGGTTCGAATAACCGGTAGCCGCCTCGGTGACGGCCTCGCGGGCCGCGGCCGCAAGCGGGGCGCGGCCCAGATTGGTGTGCACGATCACGCCGGTCGCGTTGATCACGCGGCGCAGGGACGGACCCTGGAGGGTCGCGAGCAGCTCTCGCGCCCGCTGCTGCACCTCGCCCTCCGCGCCGGGCCGGCCGGCGAGCAGGGCACCCCGGCACTCGTCGATCGCCTGGCGCGCGGCGGCGACCGCCACCGGGTGCGGCGCATCGAGCGCCGCAGCGAGCTCGTGAACCGCGGGCAGGCCCCTCAGGAGACCGGCGGCGTCGTCCCCGGATTCCACTCGCCCTCCTCCTTCTTCCAGATCGGCGCGCGGGCCTTGATCTCGTCGATGATCTCTCGTGCGCCGGCGAACGCCGCGTCGCGGTGCGGCGCGGACGCCGCGATCGCCACCGACGGCTCGGACAGCGGCACGGTCCCGACGCGGTGCTCGGCGGCGGCGGCACACAGGCCGTGGCGCTCGCTCGCGCGCGCGACGATCTCGGCGATCTGGGCCTCGGCCATCTCCGCGTACGCCTCGTATTCGAGCTCGGGCACCTCCCGAGTGACGCCCGTGAACGTGACGACCGCCCCTGCGCGCGGGTCGCGCACGCGGTCGATCAGCTCGCCGACGTCGATCGGGCGATCGACGACCCGGGCGTGCTGCGACTCGACGGTGCCGCCCGACACCGGCGGGATCAGCGCCACCTCGTCGCCCTCGTGGAGCGCCGCCGCGCGATCCGCGTACTCGCGATTGACCGCCAGCACCGCCGGGACGCCGTCGGTCACGCCCGCGAGCCGGTCGAGCGCGTCGCCGACGACCGCGCCGTCGGGCAGCTCCAGCACGACCTCGGGAGCTCCGACGCGCTCGCGGAGCGCGGCGAACAGGCGAACCCGGACCTCCATGTCCCGGAAGGCTAGCTCCGCCGGCGCGCGGGACGGCCTCTGTTGACGACCGGTTAGGCGTTCTGTCGGCGCCCTCGCGGTCGCATATGCTGGCGCCGTTCTTTTGGGAAAGGAGTCAGAAGTGCGTTCATTGAAGAGCTGGCTCGCGGTGCCCGCGGTGGCAATCGGACTGGTCGCGATCGCGGCGTGCGGCTCGAGCAGCTCGTCGACGAGCCCGACCACCGGCACCGGCACGTCGACCGGCACCGCCTCGACGCCGACCGCCAACGCGGCCGTCGCAAAGCTGGTGCCGGCGGCGATCAAGTCGAAGGGCACGATCACGGTCGCCGCCGACGCGACCTACGCGCCGAATGAGTTCATCGGCTCCGACGGCCACACGGTCGTCGGGATGGATCCGGATCTGGTGCAGGCGCTCGCCGCCGAGATGGGCCTGAAGGCGAACGTCGTCAACGCCACCTTCGACACGATCATCCCCGGGCTCGCGGCAGGCAAGTACGACATGGGCGCCTCGTCGTTCACCGACACCAAGGCGCGCCAGAAGGTCGTGAACTTCGTCGACTACTTCCTCGCCGGGACGTCGTTCTTCACCAAGGCCTCGGGCGGGGTCAGCGTAAGCGGGCTCGCCGACCTGTGCGGTAAGTCGGTGTCGGTCGAGAGCGGCACAACCGAGGAGACCGACGCCAAGGGTCAGAGCGCGAAGTGCACTTCGGCCGGCAAGGGCAAGGTCAACGTGCTCGTGTTCCCGACCCAGACCGCCGCCAACCTGGCGCTGTCGAGCGGGCGTGCCCAGGTCTCGATGGCGGACTCGCCGGTCGCCGATTACCAGGCCAAGCAGTCGCACGGCACCTTCAAGATCACCGGCAGCACGTACGGCACGGCGCCGTACGGACTGGCGCTGCCGAAGAAGTCGGGCCTCGCCCCGGCGGTACTTGCGGCGATGCAGCTGCTGGTCCACAACGGCACGTACACGCAGATCCTCACCAAGTGGGGCGTGCAGTCGGGCGCGATCCCCGCCTCGCAGGTGAAGATCAACGGCGGCACCAGCTGAACCTGGAGGGCCGGCCGCTCGCCTGAGCGCGGTCGGCCCTCTTTAATCACTCACCGGTGAGTACCGCCGAGGCCACCAGAGGGGATGCGGAGCGGCCCGAGGACATAAAGGCCGTCCCCGTCCGGCACCCGGGGCGCTGGATCGCCGCGGCGATCGTGCTGCTGGTCGCCGCGTCGGTCATCCGCTCGGTCGTCACCAACAAGAACTTCGGCTGGCACGTCGTCGGCCAGTACCTGTTCGACCCCCGGGTCCTGCACGGGGTCGTCGCGACGATCTACATGACCGCGCTGTCGATGGTGATCGGGATCCTGCTCGGGATCGTGTTCGCGGTGATGCGGCTGTCGCCCAACCCGGTCGTGTCGCGCGCGGCCTGGCTGTACATCTGGTTCTTCCGCGCCACGCCGCTGCTGGTCCAGATCCTGTTCTGGTACAACGTCGCCGCGCTGTATCCGACGATCTCGCTGGGGGTGCCGTTCGGACCGTCGATCATCGACGCGCACGCGAACAGCATCATCACCACGTTCGGTGCGGGACTGCTCGCGCTGAGCCTCAACGAAGGCGCGTACATGGCCGAGATCGTGCGCGCCGGGATGATCTCCGTCGACGAGGGGCAGATCGACGCCGCCCAGTCGCTCGGGATGAGCCGCCTGCAGACGATGCGCCGGATCGTGCTGCCGCAGGCGATGCGGGTGATCATCCCGCCGACCGGCAACGAGACGATCTCGATGCTCAAGAACACCTCGCTGCTCAGCGTGATCGCGTTCGTCGAGCTCCTCTACTCCGTCCAGGAGATCTACGACGTCAACTACCAGACGATCCCGCTGCTGATCGTGGCGAGCATCTGGTACCTGGTGATGACGAGTGTCCTGTACGTCGGCCAGTACTTCATCGAGCGCCACTACGGGCGGGGCTTCTCGCGCGCGCAGCGGGCGACGATGCGCGAGCGGTGGCTGTCGATCGGGGGCGGACAGACGTGAGCACCTCGGCGCCGATGGTCAAGGCGGAGGGGGTGCACAAGCGCTTCGGGCGCCTCGAGGTCCTGAAGGGGATCGATCTCGAGGTCGGGCGTGGCGAGGTGATGTGCATGCTCGGTCCGTCGGGCTCGGGCAAGTCGACGTTCCTGCGCTGCATCAACCACCTCGAGAAGATCAACGCCGGCCGGCTGTCGGTCGACGGCGAGCTGGTCGGCTACCGCGAGTCCGGCGCCAAGCTTCACGAGCTCCACGAGCGCGACATCGCCCGCAAGCGCGCGCAGATCGGGATGGTGTTCCAGCACTTCAACCTGTTCCCGCACATGACCGCGCTCGAGAACGTCACGCTCGCGCCGGTCCGGGTCCTGAAGGTGCCGCGCGACGAGGCTCGCGAGCGCGCCCTCGAGGTGCTGTCGCGCGTCGGCCTCGGCGACAAGCTCGACACCTACCCGGTCGCGCTGTCCGGTGGCCAGCAGCAGCGCGTCGCGATCGCGCGGGCGCTGGCGATGCAGCCGAAGCTGATGCTGTTCGACGAGCCGACCTCGGCGCTCGACCCGGAGCTCGTTGGCGACGTGCTCGACGCGATGCGGTCGCTCGCGAAGGACGGGATGACGATGATCGTCGTCACCCACGAGATGGGGTTCGCTCGCGAGGCCGCGGACACGGTCGTGTTCATGGATGAGGGCGTCGTGGTCGAGACGGGCCGGCCCGCGGAGCTGATTTCGAACCCCCGCGAGGAGCGCACCAAGGCGTTTCTGTCGAAGGTGCTCTAGGCCCGCTCAGGGTGTTCGACCACGTCACGCTCCGCGCCACCGACCGAGACGCATCGGCGCGCTTCTACACGACGCTGCTCGGGGCGCTCGGGCTCGAGCCGAACCGCTCCTGGACGAACCTCGTCGGGTGGGACGAGTTCTTGATCGTTGCTGCGGACCCGGAGCCGACCCGGCACCTGCACATCGCGTTCGGTGCGTCCTCGCGCCGGCTCGTCGACGAGGCGTGGCAGGCGTGTGTCGACGCCGGCTATCGAGGTGACGGAGCTCCCGGTGAGCGGCCCGAGTACAAGCCCGGCTACTACGGCGGATTCCTGCTCGATCCCGACGGCAACAGCGCCGAGGCCGTCCACCACGACGACGTCCGGCCCGGCAACAACATCGACCACCTGTGGATCGGGGTGCGTGACGTCGAGGCCAGCCGCCGGTTCTACGACGCGACGGCGCAGTTCACCGGGATCAGGCGAGGACGCCGGTGGGAGTCCGGAATCCAGTACCGCGGCGCCTGGGCGACATGCTCGTTCGTCGCCGACGGCAGGCCGGCCACCGAGCGATTGCACCTGGCGTTCTCCGCGCCGGGCCGGCACACGGTTGACGAGTTTCACCGCGCAGCCACGGCCGCCGGCTACGAGGACAATGGCGGGCCGGGCGAGCGCCCCCAGTACCACCAGGGCTACTACGGCGCGTTCGTGCTGGATCCCGACGGGACTAACGTCGAGTCGGTGTTCCACGGGCGATGACCGAGGCTTCGCGCCCCAGGTAGGACGCCGACCCGGCCGCCGCTCACCCGCGCCGGGACCAGTCCTCGCGTGTGATCCCGTAGATGACCGCCTCGATGCCGTTAATGACCGTGCCCCCGATTGCGGGGATGCCATCGAGGACGTCGTCGCGCAGTGGCGTCATCCCCAACCGCTCCGCGACTGCGATCGAGCGCGCGTTCTCGGGCTGGATGCACGAGGTCAGGTATGGGACGGGAAGCTCGCGGAACCCGAACTCCGCACACGCGACGGCGGCCTCGGTCGCATACCCGTGGCCCCACTCCTGGCGCCGCAACGTCCATCCAACTTCCGTCTCGTGAAACTGTTCCCAGTACCTGAGCCCGACCCGCCCGAGGAACCGGCCGTCGTCGCGGTGCGTGACCCTGAACAGGCCGTGGCCGCGCTCGTCCCACACGCGTGCGTCGGCTTCGAGGCGGGCGGTAGCGAGGCCCCGGTCCATCTCCCCGAGGAACCGGATCACCTCCGGGTCGGAGTGCAGGCCGAGGTACTCGTCGACGTCGTCGATCGTCATCGGGCGCAGGACCAGGCGCTCGGTCTCGAGGCGCAGCTCAGTGATCGCGTCGCCCCTCTCCCGAGAAGAACGGACCCGTGAGCTGGGTCACCGCGACCCGCCATCCGAGCTCGCGGATCATCCGCTCGATCTGCTCGGCGAGCAGCGCCTCGACGTCGTCCGCGGCGCCTGGGAGGCCCATCGCGTCGATGCTAGATGCCCGCGGGTAACCTCCCGCGTGATGGCGACCACCGACGACCACCGCACGATCGCGCCGATCGTCGGTCCCGACGATCCGCGCCGGTTCACCGACTCCGGGATCGAGATCAAGCAGCGCTACGACGAGGAGGACCTCCCGGATCGGCTCGGCGAGCGGCTCGGCGAGCCTGGCGAGTACCCGTTCACGCGCGGTGTGCACGCGGACATGTACCGCAAGCAGCTGTGGACGATGCGCCAGTACGCGGGCTACGCGAGCGCCAAGGAGTCAAATGAGCGATACCGGTTCCTGATCGAGCACGGCTCGACCGGGCTGTCGATGGCGTTCGACCTCCCGACTCAGCTCGGCCTCGACTCCGACGACCCGCGGTGTCTCGGCGAGGTCGGCCGGACCGGGGTGGCGATCGACTCGATCGACGACATGCGGGTCGCGTTCGACTCGATCCCGCTCGACCAGGTGTCGACTTCGATGACGATCAACGCGCCCGCGAGCGTGCTGTTGCTGCTGTACGAGCTGGTCGGCGAGGAACAGGGCGTCCCGGCCGAGCAGCTTCGCGGCACGACCCAGAACGACATCCTCAAGGAATACATCGCGCGCGGGAACTTCATCTATCCGCCCGAGGGCGCGATCCGGCTCACGACTGACCTGTTCGCGTACTGCGAGCAGCGGGTCCCGAAGTGGAACACGATCTCGATCTCGGGCTACCACTTCCGCGAGAAGGGCTGCTCGGCCGTCCAGGAGGTCGCGTTCACGCTCGCCAACGGCACCGCGTACGTGCAGGCGGCGATCGATGCCGGGCTTGAGGTCGACGAGTTCGCTCCCCGCCTGGCGTTCTTCTTCAACGGGCACAACAACGTCTTCCAGGAGGTCGCGAAGTTCCGCGCGGCGCGGCGGATGTGGGCCGAGATCATGCGCGAGCGTTTCGGGGCCAAGAACGATCGCTCGTGGCGGCTGCGGTTCCACACCCAGACCGGCGGCGTCACGCTCGCCGCCCAACAGCCCGAGAACAACATCGCCCGCGTCGCGCTGCAGGGGTTCGCGGCCGTGTGCGGCGGCACCCAGTCGCTGCATACGAATGGCTTCGACGAGGCGCTTGCGCTGCCGACCGAGCGGGCGGCGAAGATCGCGCTCCGTACCCAGCAGATCATCGGGTATGAGTCCGGCGCTGCGGACACCGTCGATCCGTTTGCGGGATCGTTCTTCGTCGAGGCGCTGACCGACGAGATCGAGACGAGCGCGCGCGAGCTGATCGCGAAGGTGGACGAGCTGGGCGGATCGATCGACGCGATCGACTTCATCAAGAACGAGATCGAGGAGTCCGCGTTCGGCTACCACGAGCGCTACCGGATCGGCCAGGACATCGTCGTCGGGGTAAACAAGTTCGTCGAGGACGATCCCGAGGTCCCCGACATCCTGCGCGTCGACCCGGAGTCCGAGCGGCTGCAGGTGGAACGGCTGAAGGCATTCAAAGGCAACCGGGAGGCGGCGCTCGTCGACCGCCGGCTCGAGGAGGTGCGCGCGGCCGCCCGCGGCACCGACAACGTGCTGCCGGTGCTGCGCGAGGCGCTCAAGGACCGCTGCACGCTCGGCGAGGTCTGCGGCGCGATGCGCGACGTGTTCGGGGAGTACCAGCCGACGTTCTGATGCGGATCTTCCTGGCGGGAGCCACCGGCGTGATCGGGGTGCGTCTGGTTCCGCTGTTGCTCGAGGCCGGGCACGAGGTGACCGGGATGACCCGCTCCCCGGACAAGGTCGAGCAGCTTCGCGAGCTCGGCGCTGAGCCGGTCGTGTGCGACGTGTACGACGCCGACGGGCTGGGCGCGGCGATCGCGGCGGCGCGCCCCGAGCTCGTGATGCACCAGCTGACCGACCTGCCCGACGACCTGAAGCGGATCCCGTTGTTCATCAAGCGCAACAACCGGATCCGCACCGAGGGCACGCGGAACCTGATCGCCGCCGGCCAGGCCGCTGGCGCGACGCGGCTGGTTGCCCAGAGCATCGCGTTCAAGGCGCCCGGCGCGGGGCGCGCGGTCGCCCGGCACGAGCAGATGGTGGTCGAGGCCGGCGGCGTGGTGCTGCGCTACGGGATGTTCTACGGCCCCGGCACGATGACGGGCGACAGGCGGCCGCCGAAGCCGCGGATCCGTGTTGAGGAGGCCGCGCGGCGAACCGTCGAGCTGCTGGATGCCGAGCCGGGCGTGATCGTGGTCGCCGAGGACTCGTGAGCCTGGGGGGATCCGGGCTCGAGCGTCAGCGGTCGCTGCGAGCCGTCACGACTCGCCGTGGAACTCGAACAGCTCGATCGGGTTGCCAGAGGGATCCTCGACCAGGATCTGCTTGCCGGCGACCCCGGAGATGATCTCGCTGCGGAACCTGGCGCCGTGCTCGCGGAGCGTCGCCACCTGCCCCTCGAGGTTTTCGACCAGGAGCTGGAAGCGGTTCCACCCGCCGGGCTCGGGGAGCGTCCCGTCGGGCATCGCCTGGCCGCCGCCTCCCGGTCCCGCGCCCGGTTGGCTCAGGAACAGGCGCAGGTCGCCGCGTGTCAGGGCGGCGAACGGCGGCGCCGGGCGCATCTCCTCTGTGAACCCCAATTGCCCGCAGTAGAACTCGATCGCGGCGTCGACGTCGTCGACGATGTAGCGAACTCCGACGGTGGCCATCGGGCACCTCCCAGGTTGCGGTTCGGCGGAGTCGGGCGGCGCGCGTGGGGAGCGCGTGCCGCTCCGCTTGCAAGGGTACGGCCGCTGAAGGAGTCATGCAGGGCCGCGCGAAATCCCGAGGCATGACAGCGCACGAGGCAAGCAGGACCCTGGTCAAGTCGTCCCCCGAGCTGTGGGCCGAGTGCAGCGAAGCCGGCTCACTGGCGCGGCATTTGATGGGGTCTTTCGGAGAAATCAGGATCACGAGGCTCGAGCCCGAGACCGCCGTTGCCTGGGAGGGCGAGCGTGTGAGCGGCACGGTGCGGATCGAGCCATCGGGATGGGGAACGAGGGTTACGCTGACGGCGCAGGTCGCCGGCGTGGAGGTAGTCGAGGTGGTGGAGGAGGAGCCGGAGCCGGAGGCAGTCGCCCCGGAGCCGGAGCCCAAGGCGGTCGCCCCGGAGCCGGAGCCGGAGCCGGTAATCGAGCCGGAGCCGGCGGTCGAGCCCAAGCTCGAGCCGGAGCCCGAGTCCGTGGTTGAGCGCGCGTCCGTGGTGGTGCCCGCGCCGCCGGCCCGAGGGAGATTCTTCGCGCGACTTCGGAAGCGACTCGGGCCACAATCGGTCGCGGCGCCGGTGCCGGCGATCGCGGTCGCGCCGGTAGCGGCCACGCCGGAGCCCGAGCCGGAGCCCGTGGCGGTCCAGCCCGAGCCGGAGCCCGTGGCGGTCGAGCCGGAGCCCGAGCCCGTGGCGGTCGAGCCGGAGCCCGAGCCCGTGGCGGTCGAGCCGGAGCCCTTGCCCGTGGCGGTCGAGCCGGAGCCCGAGCCCGTCACCTCCGAGCCGGAGGTCGACGCCGGGCAGATCCTCGTCGCGGCGCTCGACAGCCTCGGCCAGGCCCACCACCGGCCGTTCTCGCGGACCTGATCCCGAGGTACGTAGGGGGCGCGCGTACCTCCTACACTCGTCGCCCGATGCGCGACAAGGCCCCCGAGACCTACGACGAGAAGCTCGAGCAGCTCCGGGAGCTGCGTGACGAGCAGCTCCACGCTGGCTCGAAGGCCGCCGTCGAGAAGCAGCACGAGAAGGGCAAGTACACCGCGCGCGAACGGGTCGAGAAGCTGCTCGACCCCGGGTCGTTCCAGGAGCTCGACACGTTCGTGCGCCACCGCACGCACGAGTTCGAGATGCAGAAGAACCGGCCCTGGGGCGACGCGGTTGTCACCGGGCACGGCACGATCGACGGCCGCCGGGTGTGCGTGTTCAGCCAGGACTTCACCGTGTTCGGCGGCTCGCTTGGCGAGGTGATGGGCGAGAAGATGGTGAAGATCATGGACCTGGCGGCCAAGATCGGCTGCCCCGTGATCGGCATCAACGACTCGGGTGGCGCGCGGATCCAGGAGGGGGTGGTGTCGCTCGGCGCGTACGGCGACGTGTTCGTCCGCAACGTGATGTGCAGCGGCGTGATCCCGCAGATCAGCCTGATCATGGGCCCGTGCGCGGGCGGCGCCGTCTACTCGCCGGCGATGACCGACTTCATCTTCATGGTCAAGGAGACCAGCCACATGTTCATCACGGGCCCCGACGTGATCAAGACGGTCACCGGGGAAGAGGTCGACATGGAGTCGCTGGGCGGCGCGATGGCCCACAACACGAAGTCCGGGGTGGCGCATTTCGCGTGTGACGACGAGGACGCGTGCCTCGAGGACACCCGCTACCTGCTCAGCTTCCTGCCCCAGAACAACCTCGAGACGCCGCCGCGGGTGATGCCGAGCGACGACCCGATGAGGCAGGACGAAGAGCTCGACCGCGTCGTCCCCGACAACCCCAACAAGCCCTACGACATGCGCGACGTTGTCAGGCTGATCGTCGACGACGGCGAGTTCTACGAGGTCCACGAGCACTGGGCCCGCAACATCGTCTGCGGCTTCTCCCGCCTGAACGGCTATAGCGTCGGAATCGTCGGCAATCAGCCGAACCAGCTCGCCGGGGTGCTCGACATCGACTCCTCGAACAAGGCCGCTCGGTTCGTTCGCACCTGCGACGCGTTCAACATCCCGCTGATCACCTTCACCGATGTGCCGGGGTTCCTCCCGGGCACCAATCAGGAGTGGGGCGGGATCATCCGCCACGGCGCCAAGCTCCTGTACGCCTACACCGAGGCGACCGTCCCGAAGATCACGGTCATCACGCGCAAGGCGTACGGCGGCGCGTACGACGTCATGGCCTCGAAGCACATGCTCGCCGACTTCAACTTCGCGTGGCCGAGCGCCGAGGTCGCGGTGATGGGACCGGAGGGGGCCGTCAACATCATCTACCGCCGCGACATCCAGGCCTCACCGACGCCCGACATGCGCCGCCAGAAGCTGATCAACGATTACAAGGCGCACTTCGCGAATCCGTATGTCGCGGCCGAGCGCGGCTACATCGACGACGTGATCGTGCCGCACGAGACGCGGCCGAAGCTGATCACCGCGCTCGAGACGCTTCAGAACAAGCGGGTCGCGGGCCCGCGGCGCAAGCACGGGAACATCCCGCTGTAGGCCTCAGCAGCGGGCGGTCGCGGTGCCGCCGGCGGCGTCGAGCACGGTGACAGACCTCCCGCGACGAACCTCGCGCAGCACCGTGCCCTGGCCGCCGGTCACCCGGCCCGAGCAGCCGACCCGGAGCCGGGGGAACACCCGCACCGTGATCGCCCAGGCGACTGGGTTGCCGTCCGTGTCCTTGGCGGTCGCGCGCACCCGGTAGATCCCCGGCCGGAACGAGTGGCTGAACAGCACCGGCCGGCCATGCGGGCCCTGGCCGGTCTGCCCGAAGTCCTGGCCGACCGACAGGTAACCGGTGTCGGCGTGGCTGCCGTCGCCGAAGTCCCAGTGCACCTGACCGTCGAGCGGCGCGTCGATGTGGGCGGCCGGCATGTAGATCGCCTGCAGCGTGGTCGTGAACTTCCCGGAAGGCCCAGCGTCGCCGGTCGGCGGCGAGGCGAGCGTCTGCAGCCCGGGCAGCTTCTCCTGCGCGTAGTCGTTGGCGAGCGGGCTCGCGGCGAGGCTCTGGGTGCGGAACCCGATCGCCGACAGCAGCCCCTCGTCGACGGAGATCACCTGGTCGCCCAGCCCCTGGGAGACGTTGAACACCGCGTGGTCGGAGTTGTAGAGCTCCGGGAACGGGGCGTCGAACGCCGGGAAGAAGTAGCCGAAGTCGTCCTGACCCTTCGACAGCGCTACGACGGTCTTGGCCGAGGTCGCCTTGGCGAGCGTCAGGCGGATCTCGGGGAACGGCTCGCCCGGCATCGACAGGAACGCGTCGTTCCCGATCCGGAACGCGGTCAGCCAGCTGCCGAACGTGTCGCCGGTTCGAAACGGAGCCCGGATCGCGCGATCGATCGGATAGATGCCGGTCGCCGATGCCTCCTGCTGCTTCTGGGCGTCCGACAGCGACCAGGCGTTGTTGAGCGCGACCAGTGCGGCGTTCGTCGCCGTGAACTGAATCGCCGATTCGTGGGCCTCGAGGGCGTTGCTGGTGATCCACTGCGCGCGCGCGAGCGCCTTCAAGAGGTCGTTGGCGACCACGCCGGAGATCCATTCCATGTTCGTGAAGCCGGTCGTCTCGACGGGGCTCTCGAGCCGGCCGAGCGACGCCGGGCCGACGACGCTGACACCGCCGAGCTCGTGGTCGAGCCGGGCCCTGACCGCGCCGAAGTAGTCGGCGCTCAAGATCGACAGACACTGCCCGCACACGTGCGCGCCGTGCGTCGGGACGCTCGCGAACACACCGATCGTGCCGCCCGTGGACGGGGACACCGCACGCAGGATCGAGATCTGCGTGTCGTTGACCCACCCCTGGTAGTTGTCCTGGTTGATGTTGACGCCCGCGATGTTCGGGTCGCTGAGCGTCGCGAACTGGAGGTGGGCCGGGCGGGCGGAGCGGGCCGCCGCGGTGATCGCGGAGACGACCTGGTCGTGGACGAGCTTCAGGTAGGTGACCGGGACCGGCCCCCAGATTCCCTCGAGCGTCGGGCCGGCGTGGGTGTGGGTGGCCTGCACGATCACGTCGGACTGGCTCATCGCGACGCCGCCCGCCGCGGTCGCGGCCTTGGCAGCGTCGATCCGGTCGGCCAGCCCGCCGAGGTCGGTTCCCTCCTGATAGCCCGAGAAGTACCCCTGGGCGTCGATCACCGCGAATGCCAGCGCCGTGTGCCCATTGTTCAGATAGAAGGCGCGGACCTGAAGCGGGTCGTGGACCTTCATGATCGCCGGGCTGAGCGAGAACCCGCCCGAGTAGACCGGCACGGGCGGATTGATGCTCCGGGCGGCTGCGCCGGCCCGGAACAACGCGGGCCGCGAGGCGGCGCCGGCGGCACCGCTGAAGGCGATCGTCACCGCGACGGCGAGCGATGCGATGCGAGAGACCCTCACTCCCACACGGTCAGACTATCGCCGCCTCGCACCGGAGGCGGCGTTCAGAGCCGGATCGCCTGAGCCTCGACGCGCCCGGTGCGCCACGCCTCGAGCGCCGCCGAGGCGACCGCCAGGTCCTGAATCGCGAGGCCGGTCGAGTCGAACAGGGTGACCGCCTCGGGCCCGGGCCGGCCCGGCACGTCGCCGGCCAGCACCGCGCCCAGCTCGGTGACCTGCTCGCGAGTCACGAGCCCGGCGTCGATCGCCGCGGTCAGCTCGCCGCCATGCGAGGCCTGCTCCCACTCGTCGCAGAACAGCGCGCACGAGGCGACCGCCCCGACGCTCGCCTCCGACTTGCCGGGGCCGTCCGCGCCGAGCATGTTGAGGTGCAGCCCCGGACGCAGGTCTCCCGCCTCGACGACGAACGGCCCAATCCCCGGGGTGACGCAGCACACGACCTCGCAGCGGAGCGCCTGCTCGCGCGAGCCCGGGTCCCAGTCCAGCTCTCCGGCGAGCGCGTCGGCGGCGTCGCGACGCGAGTCGTGGCAGACCCCGGGTCCGTAGCCGGCCGCCGCCAGGCAGCGCGCGGCCCACGCGCCGTGCAGCCCGCAGCCGATGATCCCGACCGTCCCGTGGTCAGGGCGCGCCAGCGCCTGAGCGGCCACGGCGGCCACCGCGCCGGTCCGCAGCGCGGTCACCGAGCGGGCGTCCAGCAGCATCAGTGGCCGGCCGTCGGTCGCGTTCGACAGGCACACCACGCCGGTCACCACCGGTAGTCCGTTGGCGGGATTGCCAGGGAACGACGTCACCCACTTGAGCAGCGCGAGCCCGTCTCCGCGCGCCGGCATCGCGCGGAAGTCCCCGTTCGGCGGGCTGTCCAGGTACACCTTGGCGGGCATCGTCCACTCGCCGCGGTGAAAGCGGACCAGTGCGTCGCGGACGCGAGCGATCGCCTCGGCGGGCGTGACGGCGGCGAGCACGGCGTCGTAGTCGAGGACGGGCAGTTCCGGCACGGCGCGCGCACGATACTCTCGCCGGCGTGGTCAACCGGCGCCCGAAGCTGACGTTGGTCGCCCCGGACGCCTCCCCCGAGGAGGCGGCGGCCGTGATCGCGGCCGTCGAGCGGTTCATGCGGGCGACCGCGCCGCCGCCGGCGCCGCCGACCCCGAAGCGCAACCGATGGCAGCGCGCGGCCCTCGACGAGGGCGTTGACCGCCAGCCGGGTGAGCCGCTCCCCTGGGCCTGACACACGCGCGCCTAACGCACCGTTTTCTTGACAGAGCCCGCTCGGTGTGCGAGCGTGCGCCGCAGCGGATGGGCCGCCCGGGAGGCTCGTCCAACCAAAGCTCGCCGTGACGCGAGCAGTGAGGGGCGCTGAGCATTGGAGCCAACGGGGGCCAATCGGACGCGGTCAGGCACGACCAACTTCCCGAGCGCCAACACGGGGGGCATCCAAGGCGCTCGAAGACGCGCTCACCAGAGGCCGGTGTTCACCGGCATCGCTCAGCCCCCACAGCAGATGCCGGTCCGCCTAATAGGCGCCGGCTGAGAGCGCGCCGGCTGCCGCGGCGGAGCCCCCACCGCCGCGGCGCCGGACCCTCGCCCCCAGGTCACAACCCCACTGCCGCGGCGTCGGACCTTTCCCGCTACAACACAGCCGCTCCGGGGAAGTTGCCGTGCTTCTCCAAGAAGCTTCGAACAGGCAATTGGCTATTTTCGGATTGCCTTTTGGTACATTTCGACGTTCCGCTGATCGACCCCCGGGAGGCCCTCGATGGAGCCCGCATCGCTGGACACCACCAAGGCTGAGAACGGCCGCGCCGGTCACGCGGCAGGCGCACGCACGGGATCGCTCGAGAACCCCGAGGTGCTCGAGAACGTCCCCGGGCACGTGATCCCGATCCTCGAGCGGGAGTTCGACGACTTCGACACGGAATCGACGCGCTTCCTCGCCGGGCAGCTCGCGGAAGAAGACTTCATCAAGTTCCGTCTCAAGCAGGGCGTGTACGGGCAGCGACAGCCGGACGTGCAGATGGTCCGGGTCAAGCTTCCGCTCGGCGGGATCACGCCCGACCAGCTCGACGCGTTCGCGGCCGGGATCGAGGAGTACGTGCCGCTGCGCAAGGGCCACATCACCACCCGCCAGAACGTTCAGATGCACCATGTGCCGCTCGATGACGCGGCGAAGCTGATTCGCGACCTGGGCGACGCCGGCCTCTCCAGCCGCGAGGGCTGCGGCAACACGATGCGCAACGTGACCGGCGACCCGCGCGCGGGGACGCTCGAGGGCGAGCTGTTCGACATCACCCCGTACGCGGGCGCGTACGTGCGCTACTTCGTGCGCCACCCCACGACCCAAGCGATGCCGCGCAAGGTCAAGACCGCGTTCGCGGCGACCGACGAGGACAACGCGATCACCCGGATCCACGACATGGCGTTCCTGCCGCGCGTTCGCGACGGCGTCCGCGGCGTCGAGGTGCGGGTCGGCGGTGGGACCTCGATCATGCCGCGCGCCGCGCCGACGCTGTACGAGTTCGTCGAGCTCGAGAACGGCGACTACCTGAAGGTGACCGAGGCGTGCATGCGGATCTTCGACCGCCAGGAGTGGCTGCGCGTCAATCGCGCCCGCGCCCGCATCAAGGTGCTGATCGACAAGATCGGGATCGACGAGTTCCGCACGATGGTCGACGAGGAGCTCGAGGGTGAGTGGGTCGGCGAGCGCGACTTCTCGCTCGAGCCGATCGTGTTCGACCACGACGAGGAGGCCAACGCCCCCGTCAAGCGCGATACCTACGCGAGCGCGAACGGCGACCTGCGCGCGTTCGACAAGTTCGTCGAGACCAACGTCCAGGCTCAGCGCCAGGGCGGGTTCTCGACCGTCGAGGTGAAGGTCACGCGCGGTGACCTGTCCCCGGACCAGCTGCGCGGGCTCGGCGAGATCATGCGCGAGTACAGCGGCGGCTACGCCCGCACCACCGTGCACCAGAACCTGGTGCTGCGGTGGATACGCGACGAGTCGGTGTACGAGGTCTGGCAGCGCCTGGGCGCGCTCGGGCTCGGCGACGCCGGCGCCGACGAGATCACCGACGTGGTCAGCTGCCCGGGCACGGATTCTTGCAAGCTCGGGATCACGAGCTCGATGGGGCTCAATCAGGCGATCTCCGAGCGCCTCGAGCAGATGCAGCTCGACGACGAGCTGACCCGGCGGATCCACATCAAGATGAGCGGGTGCCCCAACGGCTGCGGCCAGCACCACATTGCCAACATCGGGTTCTACGGAGCCTCGATCAAGGTCGGCGGGCACACGATTCCGGCATACATCCCGCACGTCGGCGGCGCCTACGAGGGCGGCGACGTCCGCTACGGCCACCGGCTCAAGGCGCGGCTGCCGGCCAAGCGCGTGCCCGAAGCCGTCGAGCGGTGGGTACGCTTCTACGAGTCCGACCGAGCCGAGGGCGAGCAGTTCAACGTGTTCGTCGAGCGCGTCGGGACCCAGGAGTTCGAGGCCAAGGTGAAGGACCTGACGATGCCGGTGGAGTTCAATCTCGACAACATGAGCTACTTCATCGACTGGACCAAGAACGCGCCGTTCGAGGTCATCCGCGGCGAAGGCGAGTGCGCGGTATAGCGATGTCGGTCACCAGCCCTGATCTGCTCGAGACCGCCTCGGCCGAGGAACTGGTCGAGTACGCGGTCGGGCGCTTCCACCCACGGCTGACGATGGCGTGCTCCTTCCAGAAGGAGGAGTCCGTCCTCGTCCACATGCTGCTCGCCGCAAGCCCTGACCCGCAGGTGTTCATGATCGATACCGGCGTCCTGTTCCCCGAGACCCTCAAGACCTGGAAGCAGTTCGAGGATCGCTTCGGGCTCAAGGTCGAGGTGGTCGACGCCTCCAGCCCGGGCGAGCCGTGGACGCTCGAGCGGTGCTGCAGCGAGGCCAAGGTCGAGGCGCTCCGGCGGGCGCTGGACGGCTTCGAGGCGTGGATCACGGGGATCCGCCGCGAGCAGGCCTCGACGCGCGCAGACGCCGCCAAGCTCGAGCGCGACGACGCGCGCGGGATCTGGAAGGTCAACCCGCTCGCCGACTGGTCCGAGAAGGACGTGTGGCGCTACATCCACGCTCACGATCTTCCGTACAACCCGCTCCATGACCGCGGCTACGACTCGATCGGGTGCGCGACGTGCACCCGGCCGGGGGCGGGTCGCGAGGGCCGGTGGGCCGGTCTCGACAAAACCGAGTGCGGGATCCACGACTAGGCCGCACGGCCAAAACTTCATGAACCCGCAGCACTACGAGCTCTCCTATCTCGACACGCTCGAGGCCGAGGCGATCCACATCTTCCGGGAGGTGGTCGCTGAATTGGAGCGGCCCGTCCTGCTGTTCAGTGGGGGGAAGGACTCGCTGGTACTGCTGCGGCTCGCCGAGAAGGCATTCCGCCCCGGCCGGTTCCCGTTCCCGATCATGCACGTGGACACGGGTCACAACTTCCCGGAGGTGATCGAGTTTCGCGACCGGCTGATCGAGCAGCTCGGCGAGCGGCTGATCGTCGCGCGCGTGCAGGACTCGATCGACGCCGGGCGAGTGGCCGAGGAGACCGGGCCGCGCGCGTCGCGCAACCGATTGCAGACAACGACGCTCCTGGATGCGATCGCCGAGCACGGGTTCGACGCGGCTTTCGGCGGCGCGCGTCGCGACGAGGAGCGCGCCCGCGCCAAGGAGCGCGTGTTTTCCTTCCGCGACGACTTCGGTCAATGGGATCCGAAGGCCCAGCGCCCAGAGCTGTGGGCGCTGTACAACGGCCGGATCCGCAAGGGCGAGCACGTCCGCGTGTTCCCGATCTCGAACTGGACCGAGCTGGACGTGTGGGAGTACATCGTCCGCGAGAACCTCGAGGTGCCGTCGATCTATTTCGCGCACGAGCGCCAGGTGTTCGAGCGAGACGGGATGCTGTACGCGACCAGCGAGCACGTCCAGCTGATCGATGGTGAGACGCCGTTTCAGGAATCGGTGCGCTACCGCACCGTCGGCGACATGACCTGCACCGGCGCGGTCCGCTCGACCGCGGGCACGTTCGAGACCGTGATCGCCGAGATCGCCGCGACCCGGATCACCGAACGCGGCGAGACCCGCGCCGATGACCGCGTCACCGAAGCGGCGATGGAAGACCGCAAGCGCGAGGGCTACTTCTAGCCGTGTCGGGCGCTGCGACGAATGGGCACGCCACCCGTGTCCGCCCTACTGAGCTGCTGCGGATCGCCACGGCAGGCTCGGTCGACGACGGCAAGTCGACGCTGATCGGGCGGCTGCTGTACGACTCCAAGCAGGTCCTGACCGATCAGCTCGAGCACGTGATCGAGACCTCCGAGCGGCGCGGGGACGGGTATCTGAACCTGGCGCTGCTGACTGACGGACTGCGGGCCGAGCGTGAGCAGGGGATCACGATCGATGTCGCGTACCGGTACTTCCAGACCAAGCGCCGGAAGTTCATCATCGCCGACACGCCGGGGCACGAGCAGTACACGCGGAACATGGTCACCGGCGCCTCGACCGCCGACCTCTCGGTGATCCTCGTCGACGCACGCAAGGGCGTCTCCGAGCAGACCCGCCGCCACGCGTACATCGCCTCGCTGCTCAGGATCCCGCACCTGGTCGTGTGCGTGAACAAGATGGACCTCGTCGACTACGACGAGGCGGTGTTCGAGCGGATCGAGGACGAGCTGACCGACTGGGCGGCGCGCCTCGACATCTGGGACATCACGTTCATCCCGATCTCGGCGCTGCACGGCGATAACGTCGTCGATCGCTCCACGAACATGGACTGGTACGGCGGTCCGCCGCTGCTCTACCACCTCGAGCACGTGGTGATCGCCACCGACCGCAACCTCGTTGACGTCCGGTTCCCGGTCCAGTGGGTGATCCGGCCGATGTCCGAGGAGCACCACGACTACCGCGGGTATGCGGGCCAGGTGGCCGCGGGCGTGCTGCGGGCCGGTGACGAGGTGATGGTGATGCCGGCCGGCCACCGGACGAAGATCGCCGGGATCGACTCATACGAGGGGGAGCTGGAAGCCGCGTTCCCGACGATGTCGGTCGCGGTGCGCCTCGAGGACGACCTCGACATCTCCCGCGGCGACATGATCGTCAATGCCGACGACCCGGCCGTGCCCGGTCGCGAGCTCGAGGCGATGATCTGCTGGATGAGCTCCACGCCGATGAGACCCGGTGCCCGCTACGCCCTCAAGCACACCACCCGCTCGGTCCGCGCGATCGTCGACGAGCTCGACTACAAGGTCGACGTCAACACGCTCGAGCACAACGAGGCGCCGGAGCTGGGACTCAACGAGATCGGACGCGTGAAGCTGAAGCTGAGCGCGCCGGTGATGGTCGATCGCTACCGCCGCAACCGCACGATCGGGAGCTTCATCCTGATCGACGAGGCGACCAACGACACCGCGGCCGCCGGGATGCTCGTTCACGCGTCGAGCAGCGAGTAGGCCGCTCGGCGGGGTGGCGAGCACGTCGCAGGCGCCCTTGTAAAGTCACCGCCGCGATGTTCACCAAGGTGCTGATCGCCAATCGCGGCGAGATCGCGGTCCGGATCATTCGCGCGTGCGAGGAGCTCGGGGTCGGGACGGTTGCCGTGTACTCCGAGCTCGACCGCGGCGCGCCGCACGTCAAGCGCGCCGACGAGGCGTTCCTGATCGGCCCCGGTCCGGCGAACGAGAGCTACCTGGTGATCGACAAGCTGATCGAGGTCGCGCAGCGCGCCGGCGCCGAGGCGGTGCACCCCGGCTATGGGTTCCTGGCCGAGAACGCCTCGTTCGCGGCGGCGCTCGAGGAGCACGAGATCACGTTCATCGGCCCGCCGGCGTCGGCGATCGAGGCGATGGGCTCGAAGACGCGCGCCCGCGAGCTGATGGCCAAGGCCGGCGTCCCGATCGTGCCGGGCACCACCGAGCCGGTCGCGACGATCGAGGACGCCCGCAAGGTGATCGAGAAGACGATCGGCTACCCGGTCGCGGTCAAGGCCGCCGGCGGGGGCGGTGGCAAGGGCTTTCGCGTCGCCGAGACCGAGGACAAGCTCGAGGAGGCGTTCGAGGGCTCGGCGCGCGAGGGCGAGAAGTTCTTCGGCGATGCGACGGTGTACCTCGAGCGCTACCTGCCCGACCCGCGCCACGTCGAGGTCCAGGTGCTGGCCGACAAGCACGGCAACGTGATTCACCTCGGCGAGCGCGACTGCTCGATCCAGCGCCGCCACCAGAAGCTGATCGAGGAGGCGCCCGCCCCGGCGGTCGACGAAGAGCTCCGCGCGAAGATCGGCAAGATCGCGACCGACGCCGCGGCGGCCGTCAACTACACGGGCGCCGGGACGATCGAGGGCCTGCTGTCTGAGCGCGAGGGAGGGAGCGGCAGCGAGCGGACGAGCGAGTACTTCTTCCTCGAGATGAACACGCGTGTGCAGGTGGAGCACCCCGTGACCGAGCTCGTGACCGGGATCGACATCGTCAAGGAGGGAATCCGGGTGGCGGCCGGCGAGCGGCTGTCGGTCGGTCAGGACGAGGTGGAGCTCCGCGGCCACGCGATCGAGTGCCGGATCAACGCCGAGGACGCGAGCAAGAACTTCGCCCCCGCGCCCGGCACGATCACCGACTACGACGAGCCCTCGGGCCCGGGCGTCCGCGTCGACTCGGGTGTCGTGGCCGGCTCGGAGGTCTCGCCGATGTACGACCCGATGATCGCCAAGCTGATCGTCTGGGACGTCGATCGCGAGCAGGCGACGGCACGAATGCTCCGCGCGCTGTCCGAGTACGAGATCGGCGGGGTCAAGACGCTGATCCCGTTCCACAAGCAGATCCTTGCGACGCCGCAGTGGGCCAACGCGGAGACCGCGCACGACCTGATCGCTGACCGCGAGTGGCTGAAGTCGCTGGCGTTCCCGAAGCCCGAGCAGCCGGCCGAGGGCGAGGAGGAGGCCGAGTGGGTCGAGCAGACCTACACCGTCGAGGTGTCGGGTAAGCGCTTCGACGTCAAGGTGATCGGCCCGGCGCTCGCGGCCGGCGCCGCCGTGAACGGCGCCGCCCCGGCCGGAGCGCCGGCGGCCCGCAAGGCGCCGCGTCGCAGCGAACGCGCCGGCGGTGGCGGCGCCGGCGGCGGCGACACGCTCGCCTCGCCGATCCAGGGCACCGTGCTGAAGGTCGCGGTCGAGAAGGGCGCCGCGGTCGAGGAGGGCGCGCTGATCGCCGTGATCGAGGCGATGAAGATGGAGAACGAGATCACCGCGCACAAGTCCGGCACGGTCGCCGAGCTCCCGATCGCGGTCGGCGCCTCGGTGGCGACGGGCGACACGCTCGCGGTGATCAGCGCGGCTGAGTAGTTCGGGGGCGCGCATGCGCGCCCCCGCGGGCGGTGCATGCACCGCCCGCGCCGCGGCGCATGCGCCGCGGCCTACGCCACTCCGAGCAGCTTCGCCGCCTCGCGGAGGTTGTGGACCTCGGCGTCGGGCTTCTTCTGGTTGGACTCGAGCTGCTCCTTGTGCCGGTTGACCCAGATCACCGGGATCTTCTTCTTCAGGCACGGCTCGACGTCGTAGTAGTAGCTCGACCCGACGTGCACCCAGCCGCGCTTGCCGCCGATCCGCCGCTCGCACTCGGTGAAGTGCGCGGGGTCGGGCTTGTAGGAGCGGACCTGCTGGGCGGTGACGACCAGGTCGAAGTCGATCGGGATGTGCCGGCGAGTCTCGCCGAGCAGCTTGTCGTCGATGTTCGAGATCAGACCGAGCTTGTGCTTCTTGCCGAGCTTGCCGAGCTGCGTCTTGGTCTCCTTGAACGGGAGCCAGCGCTTGACGGAGTCCGGGAGGAACCCCGCGCGGGAGGGCTCGAGCGGCCACCCGAGCTTCTTGGCGATCTGCACGGCCGTGCGGCGCAGCACCTCGGCGTACAGCTCGTAGGACCCGGCCTCGATCTGGCGCTGGGTCTCGTGGAACAGCGCGATCAGCTCGTCGCGGTCGAGCGTGAACCCGTCGCGCTCGGCCTCCTTCGCGAACGCATCGGAGACGCCGGTTTCCCAGTCGATCAACGTGCCGTACACGTCGAAGGTCACGAAGGTCACGTTCTTCGGGATCGCCATCGCGCGCGCATGATGCCATGTAACGGCGGGGTGACGACGGCCGGGCTGGCGAACGCGCGTTTGCTCTAGAGTCCACGCCCGCCACCGATGGATCTGCTCGAGTACCAGGGCAAGCAGCTGTTCGCCCGTCACGACGTGCCCGTCCCGCCCGGCCGCCACGCCGTCAGCGTGGACGAGGCCGCCGCGGCCGCCGACGAGGTCGGCTTTCCCTGCGTGGTCAAGGCCCAGGTTCAGATCGGGGGGCGCGGCAAGCTCGGCGGGATCAAGCTCGCCAACAACCGCGACGAGGTCCGTGAGCACGCGGAGGCGATCCTCGGAATGGACATCCGCGGGCTGACGGTCCACGAGCTGTGGATCGAGGCCGCCTCGGAGATCGCATCCGAGTACTACGCCTCGGTCGTGTTCGACCGCTCCGCCAAGGCGCCGCTGCTGATGCTCTCGACGAAGGGCGGGATGGACATCGAGCAGGTCGCCGACGAGGACCCCGACGCGATTGCGCACCTGCACGTCGACCCGCTGATCGGCTTTCAGGACTTCCACGGGCGGCGGCTCGCGTACGAAGCGGGCGTCGACGCCGACGTGGTGCGCCCGATCGGCGCGATGCTCGCGAAGCTGTACGAGGTGTTCGTGGCCGAGGAGGCGACGCTCGTCGAGGTCAACCCGCTGATCATCACCCCGGATCGTGGCGTCAAGGCGCTCGATGCGAAGGTCACGCTCGACGACAACTCGCTGTTCCGCCACGCCGACAACGCCGAGCTCCGCGACCCGTCCAAGGAGGACCCCCAGGAGCGGATGGCCAAGGAGCGCGGGCTCACGTACGTCAAGCTCGACGGCGACATCGGGATCCTCGCCAACGGCGCCGGGCTGTCGATGTCGACGCTCGACGTGGTCGCGGAGGCGGGCGGCGAGCCGGCCAACTTCCTCGACGCCGGCGGCGGCTCGCGCGCCGAGGCGATCACCAGTGCCGTCGAGGTGATGCTCTCGAACGACAAGGTCAAGGCCGTGCTGTTCAACATCTTCGGCGGGATCACTCGCTGCGACGAGGTCGCCAAGGGCCTGATCGAGGCGTTCAGGCAGATCGACCCGTCGCACCCGTTCGTGGTCCGGCTCGACGGCACCAACGGCGAGGAGGGGCGCGCGCTGCTCGCCGAGGCGAACCTTCCCAACGTCCACATCGAGGAGACGATGGACGGCGCTGCGGCGAAGGTCGTCGAGCTCGCCGAGCAGGCCGAGGCGGCGGCGGTATGAGCATCCTCGTCGGCACCGACACGCGGCTGTGCACGTCGGGCATCACCGGCCGCGAGGGGACCTTCCACACGCTCCGCAACCGCGACTACGGGACGACCGTGGTCGGCGGCGTGACCCCCGGCAAGGGGGGGCAGGACGTGGACGGCGTCCCCGTCTTCAACACCTTCCACGACGCGGTCCAGCGCGAGGGCGCCAACACGGCGATGATCTTCGTGCCGCCGCGGTTCGCCGCCGACTCGATCCTCGAGGCCGAGGACGCCGGGATCGAGCTGATCATCGCGATCACCGAGGGGATCCCCGCTCACGACGAGCTGCGCGTCTACAACACGCTCAAGAAGAACGGCCGCGCTCGCCTGATCGGGCCGAACTGCCCGGGGATCCTGTCGCCCGGCAAGGCGAGCGTCGGGATCATCCCGGCGTCGTTCTTCAGCGAGGGGAACGTCGGCGTGGTGTCCCGCTCGGGGACGCTCACCTACCAGATCGGCAACGTCGTCGCCCAGCGCGGGTTCGGCAACTCGTCGATCGTCGGGATCGGCGGAGATCCGGTCCCGGGGACTGACTTCATCGACGTGCTCGCGATGTTCGAGGAGGACCCCGAGACCGAGCTGATCGTGATGTGCGGCGAGATCGGCGGCGACGCCGAGGAGCGGGCCGCCGAGTTCATCGAATCGAACGTCACCAAGCCGGTGGTCGGCTACATCGCGGGCTTCACGGCGCCGCCCGGCAAGACGATGGGGCACGCGGGCGCGATCGTGTCTGGCTCGCAGGGGACCGCCAAGGCCAAGGCCGAGGCGCTCGAGGCCAAGGGCGTGCGCGTCGGCCGGACCCCGACCGAGGTCGCCGAGCTGGCCGTATCGTTGCTCGGCGCCGCTGCGTAGCGGCCGGGCTGTCGGCGTAGCCCGACGGCGAGGCTGCCTATCATGGGCGCCGCGTGAGCGTCTCCACAGCACCACGCGCGCGCGTCCCTGCGGGCGCGTCCGGGCTTCCACGGGACGGATCGCCGGGAGGGCCGTCCGGCTCTGCGCCGGGCGGATCCGGGCCGCCACGGGACCCACGCTGGTTCCGGCGCGGAGGCGTCAAGCGAATGCTGCTCGGGTGCGCGGTCATGCTCGCCTGCGCGACCGCGGGCGCGGCGGTCGCGGTGCTCGAACAGGTTCACAACATCCGCGACGCGCTCAACCAGAACGCCGCGCTCAAGACCGGAGGCACGCTGGCCTCCGCGGGCTGGGGCGATCCGCAGACGCTGCTGCTCGTCGGCGACGACACGCGCAAGGAGTTCAAGTACTACCGTGGCTACGTCCCGGATCTCGCGAACGAGATGCTGCTGGTCCGGCTCGACCCGAGCAAGCCGTACATCTCGATGATGTCGATCCCGCGCGAGCTTCGCGTCACGATCTACCCGCCCGGGAGACGTCCCTACACCGACCGGATCAACTCCGCGTACACGTTCGGGATCTCGACGCTCGTCTCGACGCTGAAGCGCGCGCTCGGCGCTCAGGTCAACCACGTCGTGGTGATCACCTTCGGCCGCTTCGAGCGAGCGGTCGACCAGATGGGCTGCGTGTACTCGACCATCGACCGCCGCTACTACCACGTCAACGTCCCGGGCGGCGAGCAGTACCAGGAGATCAACCTCCAGCCCGGCTATCAGAAGCTGTGCGGCTCCCAGGCCGAGCAGTTTGTCTCCTACCGTCATGGGGACACGTCGCTGATCCGCGACGCGCGCGACCAGAGCTTCCTGCTCGACGTCAAGAAGCAGTACGGCCCGACGCTCGTTGACAACGCCGGGAAGTTCGAGCGCATCTTCGGTCAGGCGGTGCTCACCGATCCCGGGCTGCACTCGACGAACGGAATCCTCAACCTGTTGGGGACGCTGATCAACGCTTCGAGCCTGCGCGTGCGCCAGGTCCAGTTTCAGGCGACGTTGCTGCCCAGCTACGACACGGCGACGCCTCAGCAGATCCGCGCCAGCATGCACGCGTTCCTGTTCGGCGGCTCGCCGATCCCGAAGGGGAGCACGGCCGCCGTTGCGCACGCCGTCCATCGGGGCAAGGTCGCGGCGCAGCTGCCGCTGGTGGCTACCGGCGCGGGCCAGGCCGCGCAGGCGCGATCGGTCGGTGCCGGCCTCCCGTTCCCGCTCGAGTACCCGCGCGTACAGGAGCGCGGCGGCGCCTCGTCACCGCCGTTCGTGCGCGGCTACCTGATCCACGGCCCCGGCAACACCGCCTACCCGATCTACACCGCCGGCTTCTATCAGGGGCAACTCGGCCAGTACTACAACGTCCAGGGGACCACCTGGACAAACGCCCCGCAGTTCTCGAGCCCCGACCAGACGGTCAGCGTCGGCGGGCGCACGTACAACCTCTATTACGAGGCCTCGAAGCTGAAGATGGTGGCGTGGTTCGAGCACGGCGCCGCCTATTGGATCCGTAACTCGCTCAATGACGCGGTGCCGAACGGCGAGATGCTCGCGATCGCCGAGCAGACGACCGCGGTGACATCGGCGGCAGGCGGCAGCCTGCACCTGAAGGGCGCCGGCGTCCCGGCCGAGCTCACCCCGAAGAAGTCAACCAGCGTTCGCGAGACGATCGGGTCGATCGCCGGCCTGCTGACGCTGCTGCTGGTGCCGGTGCTGGCATTCCTGGGGCTGCGCCGCCGCCGCCAGCTGAGCGGGGTCCGGGAGGTGCTCGAGACCGGCCTGGAGCGTGGCGCCCGGCTCCCGGTCGTGCCGTTCGAGCCCGGATCCGCGGCCGCGCGATCCGCCGAGCGGGCCCGCGTGGCGGGGCGCGACTCCGCCCAGCAGCCGGTCACCGTGGCCGTGCTGGCGGCAGGCGCTGATCGTGACGCTGCCGAGCGACTCGCCGAGGCGTTGCGCGCTCGCCGCGTCCCGATCGGAACCGTCGCGACGACTTCGGCCGCACGCAGCAATGGACTCGAGATCCTCTACGAGCCAGGGTACGAGCGTCAGGCGGAGATGCTCACGCGCCTCCTGGCCGCGCGTGATCCCACAGTGGAGCCGCTTGACTCGGCGATGTCGGCCGCGGGAAGCGGCGCGCAGCTGGTCGTGGTGATCGGCTAGCCGAGCCGGCGGGAAGCGGCGCGGGGGCGAACGGAGGCGCTCATCCTGCCGCCATGCGGCGGACGGGACCGGCCTCCTCGTGATCGCCCTGATCCTGGTCCGCGGCCACCGCGAGTCGTCACGTTCACGAATGTCTACCGCGCTTGCTGAGCGGCCCAGGCGCGGTCGAACGCCGCCTGGTCGAGCGCGAGCAGCCAGCACGCGGCGATCTGCTGCTCGCGAAGCCGGTACAGCCCGACCGTCGACCACCGGTGCTCGACGCCGTCGATCGTCGCGACGCCGTCGGTCAGCGACGCGATGTGGTCCTCTTCGCCGACCAGCAACTCCCGCGGGATCAGCCGCAGCGTTTCGGACGCGAGCGCACGGCGCCTCTCGAAGTAGGCAAGGACCTGGTCGATTCCCATGTAGTCACCCGCGATCGCGTTGCAGCCCGGGACGTGCCACTCCACGTCTTCGCTCAGCAGCGCTCTGACGGGCTCGACGTCGCCGCCCGCGTACATCGCGTTCTGGGCCTCGTGGAGGGCGGCGAGGGTGGCGCGGGCGAACTCGGAATCCATCGCAAGTACGAACTTTGCTGACTGAGCCCGGAATACCGAAGTTTGGCAGCAGGGTTGTTGCTGCCGCGGGGTTCCGCCGTCCAGGCGCGCCGTAGCGCGGCCGACGTTCCGCGCACCAACTGCTTAGTCTTAGGGGACAGTGGCCAAACCGATCTCGTTCGCCCGAGGGGCTCCATCGCTCGACATCGTCGACGTCGACGGGCTGAAGGCGGCGGCCACCCAGGCGTTCGAGACCGATCCGGCCGGCGTCACCGCGTACGGCACCGCGATCGGGTACCCGCCGCTGCGCAAGTGGATCGCCGACTATCACCAGGTCGAGCCCGAGCAGGTGATGGTGACCAACGGCTCGATGCAGGCCGACGCGTTCCTGTTCGAGGCGCTCGTCGAGCCCGGCGACGCGGTGATCGTCGAGCGCCCGACCTACGACCGCACGCTGCTGTCGCTCCGCGCTCGCGGCGCCGACCTGCGCCCGGTCGAGCTCGAAGCCGACGGGATCGACGTGGCGGCGCTGGAGCGGGTCCTGGCGGCCGGCGCGCAGCCCAAGCTCGCGCACATCATCCCCAACTTCCAGAACCCGGCCGGCTGCACGCTGTCGGAGTCAAAGCGCCGCACGCTGCTGGAGATGGCGCGCGCGCACGGCTTCACGATCTTCGAGGACGACCCCTACGCGGCGCTGCGGTTCGAGGGCTCGCCGCTGCCGACGATGCTGTCGATGGACGGCGACACGGTCGTGTACGCGTCGTCGTTCTCGAAGACCGTGTGCCCGGGGATCCGGGTCGGGTATCTGGTCGGGCCGGCGGAGCTGATCGCGCGGATCGTGAAGCTCGCGACCAGCACGTACATCTCGCCGAGCATGGTCTCGCAGGCGATCGTCCATCAGTTCTGCGCGTCGGGCGCGCTCGACCGCTCGATCGAGACCGTCAAGGCCGCGCTCCGCCAGCGCGCCTCGACGCTCGCCGAGGCACTCCGCCGCGAGCTCCCCGACGCCCGCTTCGTCGAGCCGCAGGGCGGCTACTTCATGTGGCTGGATCTGCCCAAGGGCACCGACGTCGAAGCGCTGTTGGCTGCCGCCGCCGAGCGGGGCGTGCAGTTCGTGAAGGGCACGGACTTCGTGCTCGAGGACGGCGAGGAGAGCCTGCGCCTCGCGTACTCCGGGGTCACGCCGGAGCAGATCGAGGAGGGAGTCGGACGGCTCGCGGAGGCGTATCGCGACGTCAGCTCCGGCGTCCCGGTGAGCAGTGCCGATGCGGCGTGAGGAGCTAGCGGCTCAGCGGCCGTAGCGCTCGCGCCCGAGCACCAGCTGCTCGGGTAGCGCGATCCGCGGCGGCGGCGAGGGATCCGCCAGCACCGAGACTGTCTCGGCGACGCTCGAGGTGACGGTCGAAACTTGGTCGTCGCTGCTCACCGACACGTTCTCACCGTCGTTGGCGATCACCTCGCCCTTCATGCCGGGCTCGATCCCCGCGTCCTTGAGGTAGTGGAGCAGGTCCTCGGCCTCGTTCTCGAGGCGCAGGATCGTCACGGCAGCCCCCGGCTGGCAGTCGCCGAGCGGGACGCCGTCGATCCGCTCGCCGACCTTGATCGGGTGGCCGTGAGGGCACGTCTTGGCGTCGCCGACCGACGCCCGCACGTACGCCTCGAAGCGCGGGGTCATCGCGTGCTCGAGGCGCTCGGCCTCCTCGTGGACATCGTCCCACGGCACCCCCACGACGTCGGTCAGGAACCGCTCGATCATCCGGTGGCGGCTGACGAGCCGCTCGGCGTGCTCGCGCCCGGATGGCGTGAACGCGATCGTGCGCTCCTCGTTGCGCTCGATGTAGCCGTCGCGCTCGAGCCGCCCGAGCATCTCGTGCACGGTCGGCGCCGACAGCTGCATCGCGCGGGACAGGTTCGCGCCGGTCATCGGGAGCCCGGCCTCGAACAGCCAGAACAGGCTCTCCAGGTACTCCTCTTCGGCCGGGGTCGCTTCGTGCGCCATCTCGGGTGATCGTAGCGGGGGGTGCCGGGCCCGAACCGGCGCTCACCGGGTGCCCGGCTAAGAGACGACGCTGACCTTGCCGGGCCGGCCTCGAATCCAGGGCGGCTTGTATTTGAGCTCGATCGTCTCGCCGTCCTCGACCGTGACGTCGATCTCCGCCGGTCCGGGGTGATCCGGATCGTGGCGATCGGTCGACCCTATAGCTCCGGCGCTCGCCCGTGCGAGCCGCACGGCGCACATCGCCTAGGATCGCCACACCGTGGCGCTACCGCTCAAACCTCCGCTCGAGCCCCAGCTCGCGCGTCCCCGGGCCGGGCTCCCGGAGGGCGAGGATTGGGCGTATGAGCCCAAGTACGACGGCTTCCGGGCGATCGTGTTCGCCGACGGCGAGGACGTGTACGTGCAGTCGCGCGGCAGCAAGCCGCTGGGGCGCTACTTCCCCGAGCTGCGGTTCCCCTCCGGGCGCTACGTGCTGGACGGCGAGATCGTGATCGACGATTTATCGGATCCCGCCCACCCGGGCCAGGACTTCGGCGCGCTCCAGCAGCGGATCCACCCGGCCGAGTCGCGGATCAAGATGCTGGCCGAGCAGACGCCGGCGCGGTTCGTGGCCTTCGACCTGCTCGCGCTCGGCGACGAGTCGTGGCTCGATCGGCCGTTCCTGGAGCGCCGCACGGCGCTCGAGGGCCGGCTTCCGGGCGGGATCGATCTCACCCCGCTGACGCGTGACCCGGACGAGGCCGAGCCGTGGTTGCACAGCGGCGAGGGCGTCGTTGCCAAGCAGGTCGACGCGCCGTACCGCCCCGGCCAGCGGACCGGGATGGTCAAGATCAAGCGCGTCCGCACGATCGACGCGGTGGTCGTCGGCTACCGGCCCGGCAAGGAGCAGGGGACCGTCGGCTCGCTGATCCTGGGGCTGTACGACGACGCGGGCAAGCTGCACGTCGTCGGGCATTCCTCGGGCCTGCGCGCGGCGGAGAAGCGGGCGCTCGTCGAGCGGCTCGCGCCGTATGAGACCGGGCACCGGGGCCACGGCGACCCGAGCCGCTGGAAGAGCGAGAAGGACCTCGAGTGGATCGAGCTGCGCCCGGAGCTGGTCGTCGAGGTGACGTTCGACCACGCCAGCGGCGGGCGGATCCGGCACGGCACGAAGATCGTGCGCTGGCGCGAGGACAAGCCGCCGAAGGACTGCGCCCTCCGGCAGATGGACGCCTAGCCGCGTCCGGGGCGATGCCGCGCACCCCGCCGATCCCGACCACGATCCTGGTCGCGCCGGATTCGTTCAAGGGCACGTTCCGCGCCGCCCGGGTGGCGGCCGCGATCGGGCGCGGGCTCGAGAGCGAGGGCCGCGCGGTCGACCTGTGCCCGCTCGCCGACGGCGGCGAGGGGACGCTCGACGTGCTGCTCGAGCCGCTCGGCGGCGAGCTCGCGTCGGCGACCGTCGAGGATCCGCTCGGGCGCGAGATCGAGGCGGAGTTCGGGCTGTTCGAGGAGGGGCGCGCGCGGCGACCGGTCGCGATCGTGGAGATGGCGAAGGCGAGCGGGCTGACGCTGGTCGCCCCAGACGAGCGCGACGCGCTCGCCGCGAGCACGTTCGGGACCGGGCAGCTGATCGCCGCCGCGGTGGCGGCCGGCGCCGAGGTCGTGTACGTCGGGGTCGGCGGGAGCGCGACCACCGACGGCGGCGCCGGCGCGCTCCGCGCGATCCGCCGCGGCGGCGGGCTCGGGCGCGCGCGGCTGGTCGTGCTGTGTGACGTGTGGACGCCGTTCGAGGACGCGGCGCGCGTGTTCGCGCCTCAGAAGGGGGCGACGCCGGCGCAGGTTGCGCGCCTGTCTCGCCGCCTCAACGACCTCGCCCGGCGGCTTCCGCGCGACCCGCGCGGCGCGGCGATGACCGGCGCCGCCGGCGGCCTGGCCGGCGGCCTGTGGGCGGAGCTGCGCGCCGAGCTGGTGCCCGGGGCCGCGTTCGTGCTCGATCTGCTCGACTTCGACCGGCGGATGCGCGCGGCGCACGCGGTCGTCACCGGCGAGGGCCGGCTCGACGAGCAGAGCCTGGCGGGGAAGGCGGTCTCAGAGGTCGCGACGCGGGCGCGCCAGTCCGGCGTGCCGTGCCACGCGATCGTCGGCGAGCGCCGGCTCGATGCGTTCGGCGCCAGGATTCTCGACCTGCAGGCGATCCTCGAGGCGCGCTCGCTGCGCGGAATCGAGTCGGCGGGACGGCGGCTGGCGGCGCTGGCCTGAGCGCGGGGCCCGCGCGGGGCGCGCTCGGGGCCCCGCGGGCGCTACGAGCAGCGGCCGCCCTAGCGCTGGTCGGGACCCGGCCCCGGCTGGTCGTGCACCTGCGCGCGGAGCGAGATCATGAACCGGGCCATCTCCTTGCCGGCGGCGGTCTTCTTGCCGTCGAACGTGTAACACGGGTGCGCGACCGTCTCGCCGTACGGGGTCGCCCACCCCCACTCGGTGCCGGGAGAGCCCGGCAGCGCGGTCGCGATCTGCTGACCGGCGCGGACGTACGTGCCGGTCGGCGCGAGGTTGCGCAGGTGCTCGGCGACGTACACCACGTCGCCGGCGTGGTCGCCGCCCAGCAGCGCGTAGAAGATGAACCGCCCATCCGGCCAGCCCGCGTGTGAGCTCGAGCCGAGGATCACCGCGTCGCCGATCGCCCGCACCGGGAGCTTGCGGCCGGCGCCCCAGTCGACCCCCATGTCGGTCCGCTCGGGGTACCAGCCGTCGTCGGTGAAGGGGTCGACGTACCGGTCGTGGGAGTGCGCGAACGGGTTCGCGGGCAGCGGGCTGTACAGGAACGGGTTGACGTTCGCGTTCGCGCCCGCCGCGAGCGCCCCGCCCGCGCCTGACGCGAGCGCCGTGCACGCGAGCACCGCGGCCAGGCGTGCGCCGGCGCACCGCGGATGAAAGCCCCCCAAGCGCATATGGGGGCTCCTATCGGCGCGGGTGACGGGGGCTTTAGCTAGTTGTGGGCGAACGCCTGACGAGCCTCGCCCGGCATCGGCGAGGTCAGCGACTCGAGCCACTCCGTCTTCTCGCGCAGCGTGTCGATCAGCAGGTCGGCCATCTCGGCCGTCATGCCTGCACGCACCACGATCCGGAGCACGCTCATGTCCTGAAGATTCTCGGGGAACGTGTACGCGGGCACGAGCCAGCCGGACTGTCGCAGCTTGTCCGAGACGTCGTACACGGTGTAGTTCTCGGTCCCGTCGCGCAGCTTGAACGCGAACACGGGCAGGTCCCGGCCCTCGGACAGCAGCTCGTAGGGCCCCAGCTCGGCGATCGCGGAGGACACCTGGACGGCGACGTCCTGGGCGTTCTGCATCGCCCGCGTGTAGCCTTCCCGTCCGAGCCCGGTCAGCATCAGGTACTGGGCGATCACCTCGCTGCCCGGGCGGGAGAAGTTGAGCGCGAATGTCGGCATGTGGCCGCCCAGGTAATTGACGTCGAACACGAGGTCACGGGGCAGTGCCTTCTCGTCGCGCCACACCGCCCAGCCGACGCCCGGATACACGAGCCCGTACTTGTGGCCCGACGCGTTGATCGACTGGACGCGCTCGATCCGGAAGTCCCATTCGAGCTCGGGCTGCAGGAACGGTGCGACGAAGCCGCCCGACGCGGCGTCGACGTGGATCGGGACGTAGATCCCGCGGTCGCTCTCGAGCCGGTCGAGCGCCTCGGCGATCTCCTTGACCGGCTCGTAGCTGCCGTCGAACGTCGAGCCGAGGATCGCCACCACGCCGATCGTGTTCTCGTCGCAGGCCGCGGCCGCCTCCTCGGGGCCGAGGTGGTACCGGTCGCCCTCCACGGGCACCTGCCTCGGCTCGACCTCCCAGTAGCGGCAGAACTTCTCCCAGCAGACCTGGACGTTCGTACCCATCACCAGATTGGGCTTGTCGGTCGGCTTGCCCGCCTTCTGCATCCGCTCGCGCCAGCGCCACTTGAGCGCCATCCCGCCGAGCATCGCAGCCTCGCTCGAGCCGGTGGTCGAGCAGCCGACGGCGGCGAGGTGGTCGGGGCATTCCCACAGCCGCCCGAGCATGTTCACACAGTGCTCTTCGATCTGGGCGGTCTGCGGGTACTCGTCCTTGTCGATCATGTTCTTGTCAGCCGTCTCGGCCATCAGCGCGCGTGCCGGCGCCGGCATCCAGGTGGTCACGAACGTCGCCAGGTTGAGGCGTGCTTGCCCGTCGAGCAGCAGCTCCGCCGCGATCCGGCTGGCCGCGTTCTCGAGGCCGAGGCCCTCCTCGGGCAGCTCGTGGGTCGGAAGCTCCTGGTGCTGGGGCTTGGCCTGCGCCTTTGCGCTGGCGACGCGACGCCGCTTCGGTTCGCCTTGCTTGCTGAGGGCCATCCGGGTCGCTCTCCTTGTTCTCGGTTGCGGATGCCCATCATCCCCAATGGAGCGCTGCGCCGGGGCAATCTTTGGACACCGGGCCAGTGCCCGGCGAAGAGCGCCGCGGGTAGCGTCCCGTCATGCCCCGACGAGCGCCTCAGATCGTCGCGTTCGGCGGCGGCGGCTTCTCGATGGAGTGGGGGAACACGCTGCTGGACGACCACGTGCTGGCGCTGAGCGGCGCCGAGCGCCCGCGCGTGTGCTTCCTGCCGACCGCCAGCGGCGACGCCGACCACTACGTGGTCCGCTTCTACCGCGCGTTCTCGGCGCCGCGCTGCGAACCCTCGCACATCTCGCTGTTCAGGCGCGAGACCGGGGTCGGCGATCCGCGCGCGCACCTACTCGCCCAGGATGTGATCTACGTCGGCGGCGGCAGCCTCGTGTCGCTGCTCGGCACCTGGCGCGCGCACGGCTTCGACGTGCTGCTGCGAGACGCGTGGCGGGCGGGCGTCGTCCTGTGCGGCGGCTCGGCGGGGTCGCTGTGCTGGTTCGCGCACGCGGTCAGCGCGTTCCATCAAGGGCCGCCGACCCGGATCGCGGGGCTCGGGCTGCTGCCGTGGTCGAACGCGGTCCACTACGACGACGAGACCGGCCGGCAGGGCGCGTTCCGCGACGCCGTCGCGGACGGGTTCCCACCCGGCTTCGGGGTCGGCGACGCGGCCGCGCTTCACTTCGTCGGGACGGAGCTGGCGGAGGTCGTCTCGTCGCGGCCCGGCGCGCGGGCGGTGCACGTGTGGCGCGACGCCGCCGGGGCGCCAGCCGAGCGCGAGCTGCCGGTTCGCTACCTCGGCGCCCCCGCCGCACACGCGCTCGCGGCCTAACGCGGGCTGCGAGATGATTGGGGCGTGACGGCGAAACCGCCCGACCGACGGATCCTCGCGATGGGGGGCGGCGGGTTCACGATGCCCGAGCGTAACCCGGCGCTCGACCGGCTGGTGCTGTCGCTGACCGGCAAGCCGGTGCCGAAGATCTGCTTCCTGCCGACCGCCAGCGGCGACCGCGGCGACCTCGCGATGCGCTTCCGCGAGCGCTTCGACCGATGGCCGTGCGAGCCGAGCGTGCTGTCGCTGTTCCGCCTCGGTCGCGACAGGATCGACCCCGTCGAGCACCTGCTCGCCCAGGACGCGATCTACGTCGGCGGCGGCTCGATGCGCAACATGCTCGCGATCTGGCACGAGCACGGCATCGACCGGGCGATGCGCACCGCGTGGGAATCGGGGATCGTGCTGGCGGGCGTGAGCGCGGGCGCGATGTGCTGGTTCGAAGGCGGGGTCAGCTCGAGCGGCGGCGCGCCCGAGCCGGTCGACGGGATCGGGCTGCTCAAGGGGAGCCTGTCGGTGCACATGGACTCCGAGCCCGAGCGCCTGCAGGTGTACCGCGACGCCGTCGCGGGCGGCCGCCTCCCGGCGGGCCATGCCGCGGAGGACTCGACGGCGCTGCTGTTCGCCGGCGCCGAGCTCGCCGAGTGCGTGGCGTCGCGCGAGGGAGGACGGGTGCTGCGGGTCGTTCCCGACGAGGGTGGCGGCGTCGCCGAGGAGGGCGTGTCCGTGCGCCTGCTACCGGGCGCAACGCGGGCGCTGACGCAGCTCGACGATGTCGACGCGATCGCCGAGCTGCGGGCGCTGCGGGCCGGGCGGCGTCGCTGGGATTAGGCGGCAGGGAGCGGGGCGGCACGAGCGGCCGAGCGCCGCCTGTGTCTCTCTCGCTCGCTAGCCGCAGGTCAGGTACACCGCCGCGTGCTGCGTGCCGCTGTTCGTGACCACGGCGGCCCAGCCGTCGCGGTTGTTGTCCTCGTCGTCGTACCAGTACGTGCCCTTGACCTCCTCGGCAGCCGGGTCGCCGAGCTTCACTCCGCCCCCGAACGCGAGCGTGCCGCGCGTGCACAGGAAGTGATGGGTAACGGTCTGGTGCGCCGGCACCTCAAATCCCGAGGCGCCCCCATAGCCCCCGGTTCGGCACGGACTGTGCCATGCGGGGCGCCGCGGGTCAACGCGACGACGACTCCTGGCGCTCGGGCGGCGGCTCCGCGCCGATATCGATCAGGAACATCGTGAACGCGGGGCGATCTCGGTCGGGGTCGAACGGGTCTAGCCCGTCGCGCAGCAGCGCCGACACCCGCTCCAGGTCGTAGAGCAGGGTGAGCTTTCCCGGCGGGTCGTCCCACTCGCCGGTGTCGTAGCGCGCGACCCACGCGGCGAACGCGGCGAGCGTCTCGACCTGGACCTGGTCCTCCCACCATGTCGTGCGCAGCGCGAGCCGGTAGCGGACCCGCAGCATGCACACGTCGCTCCACAGCTGCTCGAACCAGATCCAGCGCTCGCGGCGGTACAACCCGTGCCAGTCAAGCGGCCACCGGGTCGCGGGCGGCTCATCCCAGGCGTCGTCGGGGACGCGATCGTCATCGGGCTCGAATTCTGAGGAGCTCACGCTGCGCTCGCGATCCTTTTCAGTCGTCGATCCGTGAACCAGAGCCTGAGGCGCAGCCTGGTGGGGGCGAGCCGGCCGTAGACGAGCAGCGCGTGGCCTTCGCGCAGCTGACGCAGCGACTCGGCGGCGACCAGGGGTCGCCGGCGGCGCGCGCGCGAGCGGGTGGTCCCTCCGGCACCCGTGGTGCGGGTCACCTCGCTGGCCTCCTCCTCGCCGACCAGCCCCGCGAAGTACCGAAGCGTGTCGAGATCCGCCACGCCCGGCAGCAGCATCCGCGCGCGATGACTGTTGATCACGGTCTCGGCCTGGCGGCCATAGCGGCTGCGAGCCTGGGCAAGGTCGTGGAAGATCGAAAGCAGTTGGATGTTGTGGCTCGGAGCCGTCGAGGCGATCTCCGCGAGGTTTGGAAGCGGGGCGACGTTCCCGGCCTCGTCGAGGCACAGCAGCAGCGGCAGCGGCAGCCGGCCCCCCGCCAGCGTTGCCCGGTGATATGCGTGATCGACGATCTCCGACAGCAGCGCCAGGAAGATCGGCCGCAGCAGCTTCGAGGCCCTGGCGTCGCCGATCAGGTACAGCGTCGCGAACTCGTCGAGCAGCCGGTCCGGGGTGATTTCACAAGTCCGCGCCGACCGGGCGACGCGACTGAACCGGTACGCGCGCAGCAGCGCCTGGGTCGTCGCCTCGATCGAGCTTCGCGTGCGATCGGCCTGAAGCTCGAAGGCGCGGACGGCGTCGTACGCCGCGTGCGCGTCCGCGAGCTCCGCCTCGTCCGAAGCCTCACCCGCGGCGCGTGCGAGCGACTCGTCGAGCTCTCGTGCTCCCTGGCCGTAGGCCCACCGCACCAGAGCGTCGATTCCCGCTCCCGTGCGGGCCGCGGTGTACAGCAGAGGTGCAAGCCGCTGCTCGGCGGCGACGGCCCAGAAGTCGCCTCCCTCGACCCCCTTGTGGTCGAGCTCGCCCGCCGCCGCCAGCCGCCATGCGACTTCGAGCGCGCCATCCCATGTGCGTGCGGCGCGCAGCGGAGACCACGTGTCGGAGCTGACGCTGGACAGCGCGAAGGGGTCGAACACGAACACGCGGCCGAGTCGGCGCCGCCGCTCGAGCGTTGCCGCCAGCAGGTCGGTCTTGATCGATGAGGCGACCGCGGGTCCGCGCCATTCGAGCAGCGCCGGCACGGCCAGCCCCGCCGACTTGCCGGACTGCGGCGGACCAAACGCGACCAGCGCGTGGCGTTGCTCGGCACGCAGCAGCGTGCCGCGGTGCCGTCCCAGCACCAGCCGACCATCGGCAACCGAGCGCGTGCGCCTGCGCAGCGCGCGGAGCTCACCGGGGCTCGCCCACCGCGCTCCGTGATCGCTCCGCTGAAACGCGGTGCCCACGCCCAGGCGCCTGGAGATCACAGCCACGGCCGACCCCGTAGCGATCAGACCGGCGAGCGCCGCATAGAAGCCCCCGGGCCCGGGCAGCATCGAACGCGCCGGCCGCGGCCAGGCGGCGGCGGGATCGGACAGGTGCCCCGGAAGCCGGGTCGCGACGCCGAGCAGCTCGCCGATTCCTCCCGGCGGCCAGCCGTGACCGAACACGGCGCCCGCGAGCCCCGCCCACAGCCACAGCAGCGTCCCCGCCGCCAGGAGTACGCCGATCAGGGTGAGCATCCCCACGTCGGAGATCCCCTCGTGCCGTCCACGGCTCACCGCGCTGCCTCCTCGAGCCAGAGCCGGGCGAGCAGCTCGCGACCTGTGCGCTGGAGCCCACGCAGGTAGTCGAGATGAATCCCCCAGGCGATGTCGCCGAGTCCGGCCGCAAGCCGCGCGGTGTCGTCATGGGCGTCTAGCAGCTCGTAGACCAGCGCGGTTACCTCCGCGGCGACCGGATCGCTCATCCGCGCGTCACCGGCCCAGCGCCCGTTCGCATCCCGGTGTCGGTGTCGGTCAGCCCGGCCTCCATCGTCGAGCGGTAGTGCTGAACGACGAGCGACCGGCCGCCGACCTGCCATAGCGCCTGACCCGCAGACAGCATCGAGATCAGGCGCGCCTCGCTCTCCGAGAGCCCCAGCAGGCCTCTGGTCACGTCGGTCTGACTCTCGTCCTGGTGGTAGACGACGCGGGTCGATGCGTCGGCGATTAGGCCCTCGGCGATGCGCGCGGCGCGCGAGCCCGCGTCGCCGACCGCCTGCAGGTCGGCGAGCTTGTGGAGCACGACGACGTTCATCACCCCGAACTGCCGCGCGAGCTTGAAGTTCGATTGGAACCACTCGCCCAGCCCGGTGTGCTGGACGATCTTCCAGGACTCGTCGGCGACGTTGATCAGCCGCTCCCGGCCTGGCCGGTCCGCCATCTCCGCGAGCCGGGCGCCCATCCAGGCGGTCGCGCACGCCATCAGGATCCCGACCGCCGGTGAATCCCTGACCGCGTGGAGGTCGACGACCACCAGCTTCGCGTCAAGGTCGAGTCCGGGCGACGTGGGGCCATCGAACATCCCGCGCAGTGGCCCCTCGCACAGATCCTGAATCGCCAGCGCGGCGCGTCTGCAGTCGGCCGCGAGCGCGGCAGTCGTGGTCCGTAGCGCCAGCGCCATATCTGACACTGGCGAGAACAGCGCCGCCGCGATGTCAGGCAGCGTCGGCTCGCGGTTACCGCTCAGGCGCACGGTGTGGAGCGCCTCGCGCAGCGCTGCACTCTCGATTTGCCTGAGCGGACCGCCGATCGCGGTCGTCGCCACTGCCCGCAGCAGCTCCAGCTGGGCGTGTTCCTCGGGTCTCGAAGCGAGCGGGTTGAGGCGGACCCCGGCGCCGGGGACCAGCGAAATCGGCTTGACGCCGACCGCCTCGCACAACGGGCCGTACTCGCGCTTCACGTCGAGCACGAACGCGCGTCGCCCGAACAGCAGCATCCTCCACAGCAGCGTCTTGACCAGCGAGCTCTTGCCCTGCCCGAGCTTCCCCAGAACAATCATGTTCGGGTCGTCGAGCAGCCCGGTCCCGTACAGGAGCCACGGGTCGAAGCAGACCGCTCCGCCGCTCGAATCGCGGCCGATGAACACGCCCTGTCCGCCGAGACCTCCGGCGGACACGAACGGATAGATCGCCTGCGCGTGCCTTGTCGTGCAGCGATGCCCAGGACGCTCGGCCAGACGCACGGTCACGCGCTCGGCGGTGCGCAGCCTCATGCCCTCCTCCGCATCCTCCGTCCCAGCCCGAACGACGCCGCCGCGACCAGCGACAAGAGCAGGATCTCCGTCGCGTCACCATGCAGGAGCGGCACGACCAGGTGGTCGTACAGCAGGCGCGCGACCAGGTAATGCCACACGTACGTGAGCAGCGAGGTGGCGAGCGGCGTCATCGCAGGCCCCGGCACAGCGGCAGCGTGAAGCTGAATGCCTGAGCCTGCTGGCCGTACATCCGATGCAGCTCGATTCGAGCTCTCGCCGCGTGCTCGTGGACCTCGGTGCAGGCGCGCCGCAGGTCGTCGGGATCGCGGCCGGTCACCGTCACGAACCCCGCCAGCCTGACCTCGCTGTGGCCCGCCGCCAGCTCGACCTCGCGCCGGGCCGTCGCCTCGCCCGCCTGGCGCTGGCGAGCGGTCTCCGACTGCCCGAACCGCCGCCGCAGCTCGCGGTCGGCACGGTCTCTCGTGACCGCCGCCTCGACCTGGCGCGTCGAGCGCTCAGGTGGGATCGGCTCGATCGTCACCGCGACCGTACGAACCGCGCTCGAGCGCCCGAGCAGCGCGTCCATGAACAAGGGAGACACGTCGACCCGCGGCCATCCGCCGATCCAGTACGTGGCGTGCAGCGCGCCGTCGCTGACGTAGTGGTCCCAGTGCTCGCGGGTCCCGAGCGGCCACGCCGAGGACGCCGGCAGTCGGTCCCGTCCCGGCTCGACCGTCTCGAGCGCGGCGAGCTCGCCGCGCGCGTAGGGATCGAACGCCGTGCGCAGCGCCCTCGAGAGCTGACTCGGAGTGAGCGCGCCGAGGACGCTCACCTCGGCGGCCTCGAGACCCTGCGCGACGCGCTCGGTCTGCTCGAGCAACGCCCGCATCGTCGCGGCGTCGCCGCGATCGCGCACCCGGCGTGCATCCACCTGGACGGCGACCAGGATCTCGTGCTCCTGGGTCACCTTGGCGGTGGTACCGATCAGCTCCAGGTAGGAATCGATCATCGGGGTGCCGCGCAGCGGCACCTCCGGATCGCGCTCGGCGTGGAGCCACCTCGCGAGCTCGTCTCCCTGCGCCGGCGCGGTGCGCTCGACCCATTGAATGCGCCGGATCGGGGTCGCGGCGGCGCCCGACAGCACCAGGCCCCATCGCGCGAGTCGCCGCTCCTGCGCGTCGGGGTCGAGCAGTGAGAACGCGACCACGCGGGCCGCCAGGGCAGCGGTGAGGCGGCGGCCGCGGGCCTCGGAGAAGACGCCGATCGTCCGCTCGCGATACGGCCGCTCGAGCAGCGAAACTCCGTGCAGGCAAGGAGGCGGGTCAGCGGTCGCGGGTGCCAGCTGCAGGCGCCGGCCTCCGACGCCCCCCGCCACGATTCCCGTGACCGGCGCACCCGAGACGAACCGATCGCGGCGGCGCAGCCGCCGGACGGTGAAGGATGTGATTAACGGCGCCCATTCATCGGCCGTCCGCCGCCCGAACGGGGCGAACGCGAGTACGGACAACAGTCCGAACAGCAGCACCGCCGCGAACCCGCCGCCCGCGGTTGGGCTCAGATCGAGCGCGGCGATCGCCACTCCGGCGCCGGCCGCGAGCAGCAGCGCCTGGCCGGCGCGGACGGCCCCGAGGATGCCTCGCCGCTCGAGCGGGCCAAAGCGGTACGTGAGCCTCTGATCGGGCTGCTCGGTCACGGCGAGGCCGCCTCCGGCGGCCGGGGAGGCTCCGAATCTGGGGGCGGCTGGGGCGGTGGCGTGGGATCGTGGAGCTCATGGGGCGAGCCCGGCGCAGCTCCGCTCCCGGGGTCGCCCGCCCCGCCGATTTCCGTGGACGGCTGAGCTGGACCGTCGGCGCCCAGCGGTCGGGAAGCGCTGGGATCTTGCGCCCCTGTGATTGGTGGTGGTGGTGGCCAACCGTCTTGGAGTCCGAGGTTCAGGACCGGCCAGCTCGAGTCCTCCATCTGCCAGATCGGCCCGAGTCCCGGTGAACGCTGGCGGGTCTCGCCCGTCTCGGTTTCGGCTCCGGCCCCCGCCTCGGTTGCAGGCGTGATGCCGCTCGCGCCGCCCTCACGATCGGCCGGCGCCTCCGACTCACCGCTTCCCGCACCCGCAGAGGCGACCGCCGTGCCGACCAGTGCCTCGGCTGGCCGCGCGACAGGAGCTCCGGGCGGATCGGCGAACCCGCCGACAGCGGCGGCGTCCGCCTCGCGGCGCATTTCGGCGGTCGTCGCCTCCCATTCATGGCCGCTCGCCGCGACTCCATCGGCCCTCGCGAGCAGACGGCCGGCGTGCCCGGTTGCCTCACCGCGCAGCGATCCGACCGCGCCAGCGGCGAGCTCGCCGAGCGGCAGCAGCCGGAGCAGCGCCCACGGCGCGAGGGTCCCCATCGTCAGCAGAACGAAGGCGGCGAGCATGCCGCTGACGCTGGTCAGCGTGCTTTCGCTCAGCGCCGCGCCGCCCAGCGACAGAACCGCGACGATCAGGAACTTCGACAGGATCAGCGCGACGAGCAGCTCGACGGCGCGAATCGCCCAGATCCGTCTGGCCGGCCACACGAACGCCGCGAATGCCAGTGGGAGCATCAGCACGATCACGTACACAGCGGCGGCTCGCAGCAGCAGCTCGACCCAAAGCGCGAGGGCCGCTCCGACGGTGAGAATCCCCGCTAAGAACACGAGGAACGGGGAGCGGGCCAGCAGCGTCAAGGTGGCGATCGCCGCAGTTGCGCGGCTCAGAAAGTGGGCGCTCGCATGGCCCGCGGCGGACGACACGATCGCCGACATCTGGTCGGACGCCGCGAGCAGCAGCATCGTCAGCGGAGCGGCGATGCCGACGCACAACATCGCGAGCGGCAGATAGCCGAGCGCCGCTCTCAGCAGCAGTGAGAGGTCAGACTGGACGAGCGCCTGGATCGCGGCGGCGAACAGGAACGGGAGCGTCAGCACCGCGGCGATCCCTGCCACGCGCCAGTAGGTGGCCGAGAACCACGTGGTCTGTAGCCGCGGCGACGTCGTCCGCCCGATCACCCCGGCCGTCGCATGGAGGGCGTATCTGGCCCCGCCGAGCACCCAGGTGACCACGGCCGCCAGTCCGAGCGCGAATGTCGCCTTCGATCCAATCGAGCTTCCGCCGCTCGCGAGCACCGTCTTGATCGCGCTGCCGAGATGGCCCGAAGCCAGCTTCCCACCGGCGTTGATCAGGCGGCCGCCGTGCTCGGCCACCGTGCATGCCTTTCCCACCAGGCCGCTGACCAGTCCGCCGACCGCGCACACCGGCTTGATCGGGTTGAATGCGTCCGCTCGAGGCGCCTGTGCGGCCGACATCGCCGCCGCCGCCAGCACAGCTGCGAGCGTGACGCGTCTCGACAGCACCGGGAACACGCGAGCTCGCTAGCGGGCGGTGCTGCCGAGCCGCTCGAAGAAGTTGACGAGCCCGGGGCCCGCGCCGACGATCAGCGCCGAGGCGCCCGAGATCAGCGCCGCCATCCGCCCTCGCGCGGCGTAGTGGTGGTTGTGGGTGTGGGAGGCGACGGCCCACAGCCCGGCCCCGACGAACGCGCCCAGGAGCGCGATCGCGAGCGCCCATGCCTCGGCGCCGTTGACCAGCTGCTGGAGGACGTTGCTGCCCGGCAGGCCGCGGGGGTTCGGATGCGCTGCGACCGAGGCGATCAAGTTCATATCTACCTCCCAATACTAATTGAAGTGAATTGAGTTGTAGACAATATCACGTTCTGGTACGATGCTTTGCACCAAATCAGTCTCAAATGGTGTCATTGGAACTACCGCGACCCGTATCTGAGCAGCACTGGGGGTCCACCCGGGACCCCGAAGGCGACCTCGCCCGCATGTATCGCGAGCTCGCGCCGAAGCTCGAGCGGATCGTCCGCCGCGCGGTGTACTGCTCAGATGCGACGGTCGAGGATGCGTGCCAGTGCGCGTGGAGCAGACTCGTTCAGCACCGCGCGCGGGTGCGAACGGAGACCGCGTTCGGGTGGCTCGCCAGGACCGCGATTCACGAAGCCCTGAGACTGAATCGCCGCAGCGCCCGTGATGCCTCGCTCGACGACGCACTCGAGCGCGGACTCGATCCGGTCGCCACGACGCCCGAGCTCTGGGAGCAGCTCGACCGCCGCGAGCAGCTCAAGAAGGTCTGCGCGCTCGCGGTTCGGCCGCAGCGCCTCGTGTGGTTACACGCGCTCGGTTTGAGTTACGAGGAGATGGCAGCCCACGAGCGCTGCACGACGCGGACCGTCGACCGGCAGCTGTCGCGAGCGCGCCGCGAGCTCAGCCGCGTGGCGGCGTGAACGATGGCGAATCGGTTCGGGATGGCTTAACCAAATCGCCATCGTTGGGGCCGAGCGCGTTCGGCTGGGCGGCGCGTGCCTACCGCACCCCGACGTGCCTACCGCACCCCGACGTGCCTACCGCACCCCGACGTGCCTACCGCACCCCGACGTGCCTACCGCACCCCTACCGCGCCTTGCCCCGCTTGCGCCGCCGCCGCTCCGCCGGCGACAGCTTGCGCGGCTTGGCCGGGCGCTTGGACCCGGAGCGCGCGCCGACGCCGGGGTCGGCGTGCGCGTGGGCCTTGACCGGCGCCCGCTTGCGGGCGTCGCGCCAGATGAAGAACGAGATCCCGGTCAGCAGCACGATCGCGCCGATCGCGATCCCGATCGCGGCGCCGCCGCTCAGCCCGCTCGAGCCCGGCGTGGTCGTGGTCGGGGCGATGATCGTCGGCGTGCTCTGCGTCGGCGCCAACGTGGGGTTCACCGGCAGCCCCGGGGACAGCGGGTTGGTGGGGCTCTGAGAGAGGGTGGAGGGCGCCTGCCCGGCGGTGACGGTCGCGCCTGCCGCGAGCGCAGCGGCGGGGGCCGCCAAGGCCAGCGCAATGAGTCCAGCGAGGATGCGCACCCGCCCGACCAACTGATCAGGCGAGCGGCTGCTCCATCGCGGGCGTCTCGGGCGCGTCGCGGTACGGCTGCTCCTCCGCGACGTCCTCCTCGTGGTAGACGCTCTCGGCGTTGACCGCCCAGATGTCGTGGTGGGCGCCGAGCAGGATGTTGTCGACGGCGCGCATCGCGGTGAGCATCGAGTGGTCGGAGTTGTTGTAGCGGTGCAGGCCGTTGCGCCCGACCTGAATCAGGTTCGGGATCCCGTCGAGCCAGCCGCGGATCGTCGCGACGCGCTCCGCGTACTCGGCGTCGTACATCGGGTAGGCCTTGTGGACGCGGACGACGAAGCCCATCTTGACCTTCTCCGCCCGAGCCAAGCCGAGCTTTTGGATCTCTCTGGTGGCCATCGCGACGAGGTCGTCGTCGGCCATGTTCCACAGCTCGTCGCCCTCGAAGCAGAAGTACTCCATCCCGATCGAGGCGTCCTTGTCGTTCGGGACCATCCACGGGCTCCAGGAGCGGAAGTTCTGGATCCGCCCGACCTCGACCGACGGGTCGTGGATGTAGATCCAGTTGTCGGGGAACAGGTTCTCGTCCTCGATCACCAGCAGGACCGTGAGGAAGTCCCGGTAGCGCAATCCGCGCGCGGCGTCGCGCACGTCGCCCGGGGCGTCGGGCTCGGTGATCCCGACCGTCGAGCGCAGCGGCAGCGACGAGATCACGTGCGAGGGGGTGAGCGTCTCGCCGCCGGCCACGACCTCGAGCACGCGGCCGTTCTCGATCCGCAGCTTGGTCACCGGCGCGTTCAGGCGGACCTCGCCGCCGTTGGCGCGGATCTCGTCGCGCATCTTCTCCCACATCTGGCCGGGGCCGTAGCGGGGGTAGTTGAACTCCGAGATCAGCGACTTGATCTTGTTGCCCTTGTTGCCGAAGAACGCGTTCTTGGCGGCCGCGAAGAACGACAGCCCCTTGATCCGCTGCGCGGCCCACTCGGCGCGGATCTCGGACGTCGAGACGCCCCACACCTTCTCCGTGTAGGACTTGAAGAACTGGTTGAACAGCCACCGTCCGAAGCGGTTGGTCACCCACTGCTCGAAGGTGTCCTCGCGCCCCTTCGGCTTGATCGCCGCCCACAAATAGGAAAGCAGCGCTTTCGTCAGGTCAACGGGGCCGAGCTTCTTCATCACGTCCATGCCCTGGAGCGGGTAGTCGAGGAACTTGTGGTTCCAGTAGATCCGCGACTGCCGCGGGCGCTTCAGGAACTCGCCGGCGAGGATCTCGTGCCAGAGGGCGTCGACCTCCTTGACCTTCGTGAAGAAGCGATGGCCACCGAGGTCGAAGCGGTACCCCTCGCGGACGTCGGTGCGCGCGATCCCGCCCACCTGGTCGGTCGACTCGAGCACGATCACGGGCTTGCCTTGCTTGGCCAGCAGGTAGCCGGCGGTCAGCCCGGCGGGGCCGCCGCCGAGCGCCACCACCGGCCGCTCGGGGGTGATCTCCGAGCCTGGGGTGGGAGCCGGGGTCTGCGAAGTGTTGTCGGTCATAGCTAGGTCTTTCGGTACAGCAGCGCGCTGTCGGCCACGCAGCACGCGCCCGGGTATGTGTGGGGCGCCCAGGCGACGGGCTTCAGCGTCGGATCGGTGGCGAGGATCGCTCCGAACTGCGCCGAGCGCCGGCGCACGAGCAGCGTCCACGCCGCCTTCCAGTTGTTCGCGCCCTCCGTCAGCGGGCGGATGAACAGGACCTGCTGGCCGGGGCGGAGGGTAGCAAGCAGGGGGTCGAGCGTCGCCGCCGGGTGGGTATGGCTGAGCCGCTTGAGCGCATACACCCAGTTCATGTAGGTGGGGTTCGAGACGGGGCCGAGCGTGCTCGCGTAGCGCAGGCCGCTGGGCAGGTAGTACCAGGCGAGCGGCACCTGCTCGGGCTGGCCGACGATCACCAAGTCGCCCGGATGCAGGTACGGCTGCATCTCCGCGCTCACGCTCTGCATGTCGCTCTTGTACTGCGGGGTGTAGGAGGACACGTGCACGGTGAACACGATCGCGAGCACGATCGCGACAAGGCCGACGATCCCCGCGCGGGCAGATCCCCACGCGGCCAGCAGCAGGATCGGCGCGAGCGCGGGCGCGAAGTAGCGCGACACGAACGCCGGCGTGATCTGCGAGGCCAGCCACGCGAGCAGCAACGTGGCGATCGGGAGCACGATCAGCGCCCACATCATCGTTGCCTCGCGGGTGCGCCGGTAGCGCTTGGTGAACAGCGTGGCCAGCCCGATGATCAGCGAGATCAGCAACGCGACCGTGATCCGGTCGCCGCCGATCAGATCGCGCGACAGCAGCACCGGGGCGCCGAACCGCGGCGGCGGCGCCCACGGAGCTCCCGTGTGCGAGGCCTGGTAGATGAAGTTGGGCAGCCACGGGAGGAACAGGATCCCGGCGCCGACGAACGCCATCAGCGCGTCCTTGACGAGCGCGCGGCGGTCGTCGCTGACCCGCCAGATCGGGATCAGCGCCAGCACCGCGCCGGCGCCATAGAAGATCCCCCAGGCGTGCGTGTACAGCATCAGCCCCTGGCAGATCGCGAACATGATCAGGTAGCCGCGCCGCCGGAACACGAACGCGTGGATGTAGGCGGTGGTGGCGAGCAGCGCGAGCAGCCCCATCAGCTCGTACATCCGCGTCTCGCCCGCGTACGCCGTGACGAACGGGCTGAACGCGAACAGGGTCGCCGCGTAGAGCGCCGCCCGGCGCCCGATCAGGCTGTAGCCGCCCCAGAACGCGGCCGGGATCGTCAGCAGCCCGAACAGCACCGACAGCCAGTGGGTCGCGACCTCGCTGGGCCCGAACGCCCGGATCCAGAAGTGCAGCAGGAAGTAGTAGAGCGGCGGCGACCCGTCGTGGCGGAGCAGCCCCGGGATCGCGGTCAGCGGGTGCGAGGCGATCCCGGTCGTGATCGCCTCGTCCATCCAGAACTGGCCGCCGATGAACTTGGTGCGCAGGTACGCCGAGATCGCGACGAGCGCGACCAGCACCCCGGCGTTCAGGACCCAGTTCGGAATCCGCTCGAGCCACTTGGGCTCGTGGACGTCCATCACCCGCGGGACGCCGCGGACCGGGGCTTCGACGGTGGTGGCCATCAGAGCGCCGCTCCGTGAGCGCAGTTGGCGAACACGCGGAACGTGCGCGTGCGCGCGATCCGCGTGTAGTGGGTCTCGTGCCAGGCGCCGACGATCGGCAGCAGGTGGGAGTTGCTCTGGGCGCGGGCTTGGAAGATCACGTTGGGGGGGGTGCCGGTCCCGGCCTCGGTCGGGGATGCCTCGATCCGCTGCGTGTGGACGCGGAGGTTCCAGGCGAGCATCGGCACCTGGAAGCCCTCGGTCATGATCGTGCCACAGGCGAGCAGCCGTGCCCTACCACCGGCGAGCGCGACGGCGCGCGTCATGTCGGTGCGGAGCTTGGCCTGGTAGACGAGCGCGCGGTGGGTGGCGGGGACGTCGATGATGCTCGGGCCGATCCACGGCGGCACCGCGATCAGGATCGCGACGGCGATTGCGACGGCCGCGCCGGTCGCCAACGCCAGGTGCCGGCGCACCGGGCCGAGCCAGCGGCCGGCGAGCGTCACCGCGGTGGCCGCGCCCCACCCCCAGCCGACCCCACCCGCGATCGAGATCAGCGCCGAGCCGAGCACCAGGTAACGGTCGTTGCCCGAGAACCCGGCCTGGGTGAGGACCGCGATCCCGATCCACCACAGCCACCCGGCCGCGCCGACCACGAGCAGCAGCAGCCGCCCGCGCGTCGCCGCGAGCACGGGGCCGCGCCGCCACCAGCTCGCGCGTGTTCGCCACAGCCCGAACGCGGCCGCGGCCATCGCCAGCAGCGCGACCAGCTTGATCCGGAACATCACCCGCGGCCACGCGTGGTGGCGGAACTCGGTGCAGAACGGGCACTTGGCGAGCGCGGCGGAGTTCGAGCGCACGTGCTGCGCGCGAGACACGCCGCGGAACAGGTGCCCGGATCCCCACAGCTCCGGCCCGAACCACAGCACCGGGATCAGCACGAACAGCCCGCCGACCAGCTTGCGGGCGCCCGGGTCCTTCCACCACAGATACAGCCCGTACGGTCCCCACAGCGCCCACAGCTCGGGCCGGTCGAGCGCGGCGAAGAACCCGATCACGAACGCCTGCCGGTGGTGCCCGTCGAGGTGGCGGTCGAGCGCGATCAGCACCAGCGCGGTCATCAGCCCCTCGGAGTAGCCGAGCGCGTTGTCGGTCACGAACCCCTTCGAGTTGGCGAGGCTCGCGGCGGCCACGAGCGCGGCGAACAGGATCGGGAGGAACGCGGCGCGGCGCGCCCACCCAACTGCGTCCTCGGGGACGCTGACGATGTCGCGCGCAACCCGCCAGGCGACCTTGAAGGTCATCGCGACGGCCATCAGCGCGCCCGCGCGTGCCACGACCAGCCACAGGTCAGGCGACGCGCCGCCGAACAGCGAGAAGATCGTCGTGAAGATCACCGGCAGCGGCTTCCAGGTCGGGCCACCGGTGGTATGGAGGTTGAGATGGGCGATCTCTCTGCCCCATACCAGCCACGCCCAGGGGTCGTAGCTGGGGGTCGACGGGATCAGCAGCGACAGCCCCGCGATCGCGAGCGCCGCGACCGCGAGTGCGAGGTACAGCCGGCCGCCCGTCAGCCTGCCGGTCAGCGACGGCGCGCGGACCGAGGGTCGGCTCGCGGGCGGAGCGGTCAGCTCGGCGGTGGGCACGGACATGGCTGTCTGCTCACCCGCTGACGTCCTGCGAAATGCAGAGCTCGATCTGCTTCATCTCGGTGTCCGATGCCCCGTTCGGATACACCTGCGCCGGGCCGATCACCTCGGCTCCCTGGGCGGACGCGATCCCCTCGATCTGGCGTGACTGTGCGGCGCCCGGGGTGGGCGTGTACCAGACCTGCGGGCCTGAGGGCGGCTGGCCGATCTGGATGCCGTACAAGCCGAGCCGCTGGATGCTGAGATGCGCGTCGCGCAGGCACTTGAGGTGGTTGTGCGGGTACGTGACAGCGTTGTCGAGCTTGCCACGGCCCTGCGGGCGGCTGACCGCCCCGCCGCAGCCGCAGAGCACTATCGCGGCGAGGCCGGAGGCCAGCGCCAGCTTCGAGGAGGGCATCGCTTAACACGGTAGAGGATCATCTCGGTTGTGATCCCGGTCGCGGCGCTGAGCGGACCACTTCCAAAGGCCGGCATCGTGGTCGCCGCGCTGGTCGTCGCGGTCGCGCTCGTGCACCCCGGCGCACGCGCTCGAGCGCTCGCGATGCTCGGCGCGCTGGTGCTCGCTCCGGCCCTGCTGCTGGCGGACATCTGGCACTCGCCGCAGCTGTCGGTCGTGCACCGGCACCCGGCCGAGGCAGCGGCGATCGCGGTGGTCGGGCTGGTCGTGGTGGCGGGGCTCGCGGTCCTGGTGTGGCGTCGCCCGCCGCTGCTCGCGCTGCTCGTGCTCGTCGCGATCCCGTTCCGGATCCCGATCGCCGCCGGCGGCACCACGGCGAACCTGCTCGTGCCCCTCTACCTGGTCGTCGGCGCCGGCGCGCTGGCGGTGATCGTGCCGGCGCTGCGCGGCCGCGGCGCGGCGGACGCGGCGCCGTCCGGCGACGGGGTCCTCGCGCCGGAGCCGACCGGCGGCTGGGTCGAGCGGCTGCTGGCGCTGTACATCGTGCTGTACGCCGTCCAGGCGATCTACTCGCCCGATTTCGAGAAGGCGCTCCAGCAGATGGTGTTCTTCTACGTCCCGTTCGCGCTGCTGTTCTGCCTGCTGCGCCGGCTGCGCTGGACGCCGGTGCTGCTGCGTCGCTGCCTGATTGTGATCGTCGGCCTGGCGCTGGTGCTGGCGGCGGTCGGGTTCGTCGAGTACGGCACCAAGACGCTGTTCCTGAACCCGAAGCTGATCGCGGAGAACAACGTCCACACGTACTTCGCGATCAACTCGGTGTTCTTCGACGCCGACATCTTCGGCCGGTTCCTGGCGCTGGTGATGATCCTGCTGGCGGCCGCCCTGCTGTACAGCCGGCGGCGTCGCACCCAGCTCGAGGCGACCGGCGCGCTCGCGGTGCTGTGGGCCGGGCTGGTGCTCACCCTGTCTCGCTCGAGCCTCGCGGCGCTGCTGGTCGGGCTCGGGATCCTCGGCGCGATGCGCTGGAGGGCGAGGCCGATCCTGTTCGTAGCGGTTGCCGTCGCGATCGCCGGCGTCGTCGCGGTGGTCGTCTCGCCGAACACGTTCGGACTCAACCAGGGGCTGAACGGAGCCTCGAGCGGGCGCGCCGGCCTCGTCAGCGGTGGGGCGCAGCTGTTCGGTGAGCGACCGGTGTGGGGCTACGGCTCCGGCTCGTTCCAGACCGAGTACCACCGCATCCACCCGGGTAGCGCGCAGTCGCTGTCGGCATCGCACACGATCGCGGTCACGATCGCCGCGGAGCAGGGCCTGATCGGTGAGCTCGCGTATCTGGCGCTCGTGATCGCCGCCGGGTTCACGCTCGTCCGCGGCGCGCGAGCGGACCCGCCGCGCGCGGCGATCGCGGCGGCGTTCCTCGCGCTCGTGTTCCACACGCTGCTGTACGCGGACTTCCTCGAGGACCCCGAGATGTGGACGCTGCTCGGGATCGGAACCGCGCTCGCGTACGCGGCGCGCCGGGCCCGCGCGGATCAGACCGTGAGCTCGGCGAACGACAGGCCGTCGATCGCCGCGACCGCTCCCGGAACCGTCGCCTGAGCCTCGCTCAGCAACGGATCGATCGCGCGCTCGAACGGCGGCAGGTGGAGCAGCACGAGCCGCGAGACCGCCGCCTGCACGGCGACCTGCGCCGCCTGGGTGGCGGACGAGTGGATCTCGGGGTTGCGCGGGGCGGCGTCGAGGAACCAGGCCTCGTGCGCGAGCATTTCGGAGCCCTCCGCGAACCGCGCCGAGTCCGGGTCATACGCCGTGTCCGTGATCCACGTGAGGACGTCGCCGAACCGGAAGCCGAGCGTCGGCGCCGAGTGACGGTCCTGGCGCCGGGAGGCGATCGTCACGCCGCCGAGCTCGACCTCGCCGGCGGGGAGGTCGCGCACGTCGATGTCCTGCTGCTCGAGCGGGACCGGGTGAAACGGCTGGCGGGAGACCAGCGACAGCAGCTGCTGGGTCGGGATCTCATACAGCAGCTGCCCGGGTCCCCAGATCGTGGTCTGCTCGCACAAGCCGAGCGCGGGGAGGTAGGCGAGCCCGGCGATGTGGTCGAGATGGAAGTGCGTGAGCAGGATGTCCAGGCGGGTGATCCCGGCCAGCAGCTCCGGTTGCTCGACGAACCTCGAGACGCCGGTCCCCGCGTCGATGACGATCGCGCTGTCCCCCTCCCGAAGCAGCGCGCAGGCGGTGTGGCGATCGTGAGCGGGGAACCAACCGCCGCCGCCGAGAATCCTCAGCACAAGCTCAGCGTATAGGCCAGCTTGCGATCGGACTGGCTAGGCGGCGCGCGACTCGCGCTCGCAGCGCTGGCAGATGCAATGGCGCCCGTGCACCGGTGGCACGTCGATTCCCATCATCGCGGGGTGCCGGTGCCGGGCGTCGGAGCGAGACACGGCGACCCCGCCCGGCGTCCGCCGCGGGCGGCGCGCTTTTCCAACTACACGAAGTAACGGGGACCAACTCATCGGCTACTCACAACGATAGGAACACCAGCGGCGGATATTTGTGTCACCTGACGCCTACCCACTTCGGAAGCTATTAGACGCACGCGCGAGTACCCCCGTTCCAGCCGCTCGACTTGATTCGCGCCCCCACGATGGACGTGATCGGCGTGTGTAGCGGACCGGTTGAGCTGCTTCGCGCCGGACTTGCGCAAGTAGCGGGAAAAGGTGGCCAGGCGCGTCCGCTCTATTCGGAGCGCTCGGCGCGCTGGTCTATTCGGGGCGCTCGGCGCGCCGCCGCTCGCGGCGCTCGCGCCGCTGCTCCTCCCGGGCCGTGCGCGTGGCGTTCGAGCGTTTCGCGTCCGCGCCTCGCAACCCGCCGGCGAACGGCCCCGCGAACGGGCTCGGCACCCGTTCGGTGTCGGTCGACCCGCAGGCCGGGCAGGCGGGCAGCTGGTCGTGGGGGGTGCGCGCCTCGAAGCGCTCCTGGCACGCCCGGCAGCGGAAGTCGTACAGCGGCATGATCAGCCGGGGCCCGCCGCCGCCTCGGCCTCCTCGGGGGTCGGGTAGAAGAGCATCTCCGTAACCTGCCCGTCGCGAAAGCTGACGAGCTGGGCGTGCGGGGGCGGGGGTCCGTCGCCGCCCTCGAGCGGCGCGGTCCGCTGCAGCACGGTCAGCACGCGTCCGTCGGCGAGCTCCCGCGCGTCGATCAGCCTCAGCGTCACCCCGCGGTCGATCGCCGCGCGCATCCAGTGGACCGCCTGGGTGCGGTTGTGGCAGCCGCCGTCGCGGTCTCCCGGGGCGCCCCAGTAGACGTCCGGCGCGAGCATCGCCTCGAGCGCGGCGACGTCGCCCCTCATCGCCGAGGCGAACCCGGCGCGAACGAGCTCGACGTTGCTCTGGCTCACACCCGAATTAACGCACGCCGCGACCGGTGAGAGTGCCCGCCGCGCTCGGGACGAAATTAGGCCATGACCGCAAGTTGGGCGGCGACTCAGCGTTCACAATTGCGCGCGTCCGCGCGTGCTGGGCGCAATCCGCCGCGCGACCCCTGCCGGTGCGGGACCGGGCGCGGCCCACGAGTGAGGAGAATCAAGTGCTGAGGCAGAGGTTGCTGGTCGTGCTCGCGGCATCCGCGAGCGTTGCTGTGATGGCCCTGGCCGGCGCCGGGAGCGCCGCCGCGAACACGTGCCCGAACGCGTCGACCTCTACGGTCACGGGCACCCCTTCGTACACCTACACCCGCGGCTGCATCATCAGCTTCGACGGGACGCCGATCGTCTACAACCTGTTCGAGCCGCTGCATCCGGCGGCGGGCGCGGTCTACCCGATCATGGAGGGGCCGGGCTGGGGCAGCGCCGGCGACACGAGCCCCGACTCGAAGCTGATCGCGGCCGGCTACGCCGAGCTGACCTGGGATCCGCGCGGCTTCGGGCAGTCCGGCGGCGTCGCCGAGGTGGACGCGCCGTCGGCGGAGGGTCGCGACGCCTCGGCGCTGATCGACCAGGTGCTGACCGGGCGGCCGGAGATCGTGACCGACCAGTGCGGCCGCGACGGGCAGCCTCGCTACGGCAACGACGGCCGGCACTGCCGGCCGGGCGAGCCGGTCGTCGGGATGACCGGCGGCAGCTACGGCGGCGGGATCCAGTTCGCGACCGCCGCGTTCGACCGCCGCGTGAAGGCGATCGTCCCGGTGATCACCTGGAACAACCTCGACTACTCGCTGTGGCCGAACAATGTGATCAAGCTCGGCTGGGGCGAGCTGCTGTACGGCGCCGGGCTCGCAGAGCAGGGCGCGGAGCACGGCCAGGGCGACGTCAACCAGAGCGCGATCACGAGCGGCAACCCGTCCAGTGGCGGCGACGGCGGGATGCAGACCGGCGGCTATGACCCGAACATCCACTACTCCGAGGCGATGGGCGCGGCGCTCGGCTATCCCGACCGCCAGACGCTCTACTGGTTCGGCCAGCGCTCGCAGGCGGTGTATGGGGCCGGTCCGTCGGGACACATCGGGAACATCCCGACGCTGCTCGTCCAGGGCACCGTCGACACGCTGTTCAACCTCAACGACGCGTGGGCCAACTACCGCGAGATCACGGGCCGCTACCCGCGGCTGCCGGTGAAGCTGATCGCGTTCTGCGGCGGACACGTCAGCTGCCCGACCGGGGCGGCGCCGAGCGGCGCGAACTACAGCGACACGGCCTCGAAGTCGAGCCCGGTCGGTGCCGGCGAGTCGGCGTCGACGTTCGACGAGAACCAGACGCTCGACTGGTTCAACCACTACCTGCGCGGCGAGAATCGCGGCGACGGGATGCCGGCGAAGGTCGTTTACCAGGATCAGAACGGGAACTTCTATCCGGTCGCCACGCTCCCGACGGTCGCCGATCCGGGGCCGGCGACCGTCGTCTCCGCTCCGCTGTCCGGCACGCTCGTCCAGCACGGCGCCCCGACCGGCGCCGGGCCGGCCGGCGTCGACACCGCGGTCACCGACGGCGCGACGAGCTCGAGTGACCCGGGTCAGGTGACGGTGCCGGTGCTGACCGCGCCGGCGCACGCCGACGTTCCGATCGTCGGGATCGGCCACGTCACCGCGACCGTGTCGGTCTCCGGCGCCGCGTCCGAGCTGTTCTTCCGGCTGGTCGACAAGAACACCGGCGACGTGCTCGACCTGCAGACGGCGGCGTGCCGCGTCGACAACCTCGACCTGCAGGACCTCGGCGGCGGCGCGCCTCCGGGCCAGTCGTGCACGCCGCAGGGCATCTCGCTCGACCTGGTCGGGACCGCGTACGACCTGCCCGCCGGCGACACGCTCGAGCTGCAGGCGTCGACGTCGACCGACTCGTTCGCGCCCAACCGCGGAGCCGCGGTCGTGACGCTCACCAACGGCAAGGTGAGCGTCCCGACGCTGTCGCCGGAGGGCTGAGGTCGGGAGCAGGCGGTGCGGGCGAATCCGCTCTTGACATACCACCCGGTATGTGATTTACATACCGGGTGGTATCCGAGATGGAGGCCTCGACCCACACCTTCCTGTTCGCGGACCTGGTCGGCTTCACCGCATTGGCCGAGCTGGAGGGCGACGATCGCGCGGTCGAGGTGGCGGTCGGGCTCCAGCGTCGCGTGCGCGGGATGCTCGAGGAGCATTCGGCCGAGCAGGTCAAGGCGATCGGTGACGGCCTGATGCTGCGGTGCTCGGAGCCAGAGGCCGCGATCATGCTCGGGCTGCGACTGGTCGAGGAGCTCGACGCTGAGAACGGCTTTCCGCCGGTGCGCGTCGGGATCCACACCGGACCGGCGATCGCGAACGAGGGCGACTGGTACGGGCGCACGGTCAACGTCGCCGCGCGGCTGTGCTCCGCTGCTCCGGGCGGCGAGGTGATGGTCTCCGAGGCGACCCGCGATGCGGCTGGAAAGGTCGACAGCCTCGACTGGGGCCAGCGCGAGCTGCACTGGCTGCGCAACGTCTCCGAGCCCGTCGGCACCTACCTGGTCAGCTGCCGGGTGGAGCCGGCCACCGAACTCCGCGCGCCGACCCGCCGCGGGCTGCGGTGGGCGTGTGGCGGCGGCGCGATGAGGGAAGCGACCGCATGAGCACGATGAACGGATCGCTGCCTCCCGGGCCGAAGATGCCGGTCGCGCTCCAGACCGCGATCTGGGCGCGCGGCGCACAGTGGATGCTGCGCCAGTGTGCGGCGCGCTTCGGCGAGACCTTCACGCTCCGGATCGTCCACGAGGGAGCGTGGGTGATGCTGTCCAACCCCGAGCACGTCAAGCAGGTGTTCACGGGCGACCCGAAGGTGTTTCACGCCGGTGAGGGCAACCGGATCCTGCTGCCGGTGCTCGGCGAGCATTCGCTGCTGCTGCTCGACGAGGGCGCCCACATGCAGCAGCGGAAATTGCTGCTGCCACCGTTCCACGGCAAGCGCATGCAGCGGTACGCCGACCTGATGGCGGAGATCGCGGGCGACGAGATCGAGCGCTGGCCGAGCGGCGAGCCGTACCGGCTGCGGCCCCGGATGCAGGCGATCACGCTCGAGATCATCCTCCGCGCCGTGTTCGGGCTCGAGCAGGGCGAGCGGATGGAAGCGCTGCGATCGGAGCTGCGCCACGTGCTCGACATGCTCACCCAGCCACAGATGCTGCTGCTCCCGATGGTGATGGGTCCCGACCGCCTCGCGAGGTTCGGTCCGTTCCGGCGAATGTTCGAGCGGATCGACGCGCTGATCTTCGAGGAGATCGACCAGCGCCGCCGGGCGCCGGACCTCGACGAGCGTGAGGACATCCTCTCGATGCTGGTTCAGGCCCGCCACGCCGACGGCTCGGAGATGAGCAACCGCGAGCTGCGCGACGAGCTGCTGACTCTGCTCGTGGCGGGCCACGAGACCACCGCCACGGCGCTCGCGTGGGCAGTCGAGCGCCTGATCCGCCACCCCGACAAGCTCGCCCGGCTGACCGACGAGGTCCGAGCGGGCGAAAAGCAGTACCTCGACGCGGTCGTCACGGAGACGCTGCGGCTGCGTCCGGTGATCTCGCTGGTCGCGCGCCGGCTCCGCGAGCCGGTCGAGATCGGGGGCTGGTCGCTGCCGGCCGGCGTCACGGTGACGCCGTCGATCTACCTGGTCCACCGCCGGCCCGACGTCTATCCGGACCCCGAGAGCTTCATTCCCGAGCGGTTCCTCGACAAGCCGCAGCCGGATGACCCGGGCGCCGCCCAATCAGGCGAGGCCGGAAGCCGAGCGGGCGGCAAGCCTGGTACGTACACGTGGATCCCATTCGGAGGCGGGGTCCGGCGCTGCATCGGCGGCGCGTTCGCCCACTTCGAGATGCAGGTTGTGCTCGCGGAGCTCGTCAAGCGCCGCGGCCTGGAGCCGGCGCGCTCGCAGTCCGAGCCCAACCTGCGCCGCGCGATCACCGAGACGCCGCGGCACGACGCCGAGGTGGTGCTGGTATGAGCGTGGAGACACTGAGCAGGCGCGAAAAGCAGCAGCGGACCCGCAAGTCGCTGCTCAAGGCCGCCGCGAAGCTGTTCTGCAAGCGGGGCCTGGAGGGCGCCTCGATCGACGACGTCGCACAGGAGGCCGGCTACACGAAGGGCGCCTTCTACGCGAACTTCAAGAGCAAGGAGGAGCTGTTCCTGGTGATGCTCGACGAGCGCTACGCGGAGGAGCTCGAGCGCCTCGATCGAACACTCGCCGGCACCAGCGACGCCCAGCAGGAGGCCCACGCCGCCGCGGTCGACTTCATCGATTTCGCCGGCCGCGACGACTGGCCGAAGCTGTACTTCCAATTCGTCGCGCACGCGGCCCGCAACGAGGAGTTCCGCGAGGAGCTGGCCACCCGCCATCGCGCGATGAAGGCTCGGCTCGCGGAGATCCTCGGACGCTGGAAGGACGCGACCGGGCACCAGCCCGCGGTCCCGATCGAGACGATCACGACGATCATGTCGTTCATGGCCGACGGGTTCCTGGTCGACCGGATCGTCGAGCCCGAGCTGAGCGAGAACCTGTACGCGACGATGGTCGGGGTGTTCATGCGCGGGGTCGAGGCACTCGCGGCCGACGCGGAGACCGCCGCGGCGGCTGGGGCCGCACCGGCCGATCCGTAGGGCTCCTGACTTCGCGCTACGCGGCCGCCGGCGCGCCGACCGCCGCGTACACCGCCGCCTCATACCCGAGCGCCACCTCGACGATCCCCGCATCGAAGAACGGGAGGACCTGGGTCAGAAACGCGCCCGCGATCCCGGTCGGGCGGTCGATCCAGTAGTAGCAGTTGCACAACCCCGCCCAATCGCCGGTGCCCGCATGGCGCATCCCCGGGATGTCCTCGAGCACGACATGCAGCCCGAGCGCAAACCCCTGGCTGAACGGCATCGCCGGGACCTCGTTGGTCAGCTCCGGGATCGCCGAGGGCATCACCTCGGGGAGTGAGAGCCCGCCGAGGTGATCGGTGAACATCAGCTCGACGGTCTGCGGCTCGAGGATCCGCTCGCCGTCGAGTTCGCCGTCACGCAGCAGCGCCCGCATGAAGCGCAGGTAGTCAGGGCCGGTCGATGCCGCACCGCCACCGCCCGAGAAGTACTCAGGCTGGAGTGGGAACTCGAACTCCGACAACGTCAGGCTGCCGTCCGCCTGGCGCGAGTGGATCGCCATCAGCCGCGTCTGCAGCTCCTCACTGAAGACGAAGGTCGAGTCCCTCATCCCCAGCGGCCCGAAGATGTGCTCCTGGCAGTAGGCGTTCAGATCCTGCCCGCTGACCGCCTCGATCACGAGGCCGAGCCAGTCGGTGCTCATCCCGTACTCCCACCGCGTGCCGGGGTCGGCGATCAGCGGCGCCTGGAGAACGTCCCGGCTGCCGCTCAGCGGGTCGGGGAGGTCCGTCAGCTCGTGATAGCGCAGCAGATCAGGGTTGCTGAACCAGTAGCCCGCCCCGGAGGTGTGGGTGAGCAGGTTGCGGATCGTCGCCTGGCGCGCGGGCGGGCGCAGCCGCGGCTCGTCGCCGTCGAAGCCCTCGAGCACCTGGAGCTCGCCGAACTCCGGGCGCACGTCGGCGACCGGCTGCTCGAGCTCGAGGCGGCCCTGCTCGACCAGCTGCAGCGCGGCCGCGCTCGCGATCGACTTGGTCATCGACGCGATCAGGAAGATCGTGTCGAGCTGGGCCCGCTCGTCGCCCTCGACGCTGAGACGCCCGAACGCCCCCGTGTAGAGGGCCCCCTCGCGGTCGCCCGCCACGGCCACCACGCCGGGCAGAACGCCCTTGTCCGCGGCTTGCGTAAGCAGTGCGTCGATGTTGCCTGTGTCCATGTTCCAGAGCTCCTCGATCCCGGACGTGTCGCGCCAACCATATTGGAGCGGGGCGGTCATCGGCTGGGCCTCGCTACCCTGCGCGCCTCATGTCCGTGACAGTTGTTGGATCGATCGCGTTCGACGCCGTGAAGACACCGTTCGGGACTCGCGAGCGGATGCTCGGCGGCTCGGCGGTCCACTTCGCGCTGGCCGCGTCGTTCTTCGGCGAGGTGCACGTGGTCGGACCCGTGGGCGACGATTTCGGCGAGCAGGAGTACGAGGTGCTGCGCGCCAGAGGGGTCGACACCGACGACATCGAGCGCGTCGCCGGCGGCAGGACGTTCTTCTGGCGCGGGGAGTACGGCTGGGACCTCAACGATCGCAAGACCCACGAGACCCAGCTGAACGTGTTCGCCGACTTCGAGCCGAAGCTCTCGGAGGCCTCGCGCAGCGCCGACGTGCTGTTCCTGGCCAATATCCAGCCGGACCTCCAGCGCGCGGTTCGCGAGCAGTCTCCGGACGCACGGTTCGTCGCGCTCGACTCGATGAACCTGTGGATCGAGACCGCCCGCGAGTCGCTGATCGAGACGATCGCGGGGGTCGACTGCGTGATGCTCAACGACGCGGAGCTTCGCGAGCTGACCGACGAGCCGAACCTGATTCGTGCCGCGCGGCAGGTTCAGGAGTGGGGTCCGAGCGCGGTGGTCGCCAAGCAGGGCGAATACGGCGCCGCGCTGCTGACCGAGGAGGGGTTCTTCGCGCTGCCGGCATTCCCGCTCGAGGATGTCGTCGACCCGACCGGCGCCGGCGACTGCTTCGCCGGCGGGTTCATGGGGTACGTGTCGGCGCATCCCGACACCCCGGTGGGCCACGAGCTGCTGATCCAGGCAATGGCGTACGGAACCGCGCTCGCGTCTTTCAACGTCGAGCAGTTCGGGGTCGAGCGGGTAGCGGCGCTGACGCGGGAGGAGATCTCCGAGCGCGTCGCCGAGCTCCGCCGCGTGACCAGTTTCGAAGACCGTCCGATCCCGCTGCGCGACTAGGAGCGGGGGCGTGTCGGCGTCCGAACCGGGACCCGTGACAGACCGCGCCGATCGGGGTAGCATCGGCACCGAGGTGAGTGGGTGACTTGGGGATTCGTATGGCTGATGCTGGCGCTGAAGATCCCGCTGGTCGGGCTGATCTGCATCGTCTGGTGGGCGATCAAGCAGGAGCCTGACGAGGCCTCTCAGAGCGAGGACGACGGCGGCATCAAGCGAGGCCGCCTGCATCCCCGCAAGCCGTTTCCGAAGAAACCTCGGCGCGGGCCCCACGGCGATCCTGCGCCGCTCCCGCCCTCGCGCGTGCGCACCGTGCGCGCCCGGGCGCGGACGTACGGGCACTAGCCGGGTTCTCCCCCGGTCGGCGCCGCCTGCGCCGCGGATCCGATGACACACCGGTCGGGCGCGGCCGAGGTTGTCGTTTCGTCCGCGCTAGAAGCGGATTCCACGACCCACCTCGCGGCCGAGGCAGGGGTGTGTCATCAGATCCGCGCGTGATCGGTGTCATCGAGTCCGCGCGTGATCGAGGCGACCGCCCCGACCCCGGTCCGGCGGCGCTGGCAGACTTGCGGCCGTGAGCGAGCTCCCGACCTCCGTCCTCTCCGACGGCACGATCCTCGAGCTGGTCGAGCAGGGCCGGATCCGGATCGAGCCGTGGGACGCGAGCCTCGTCCAGCCGGCGAGCGTCGACCTCCGGCTCGGCGACTCGTTCCGGGTCTTCCACAACTACCGCGTATCGACGATCGACCTCCGCGAGCCGCCCGAGAACCTGACCGAGGAGGTGGTGGTCGCCGCCGGCGAGGCGTTCGTGATCCACCCGGGCGAATTTTGTTTGGGGCGGACGCTGGAGTGGGTGGAGCTGCCCGACGACATCGTGGCCCGCATCGAAGGCAAGAGCTCGTTGGGCCGACTCGGCCTGATCGTCCACGCGACCGCCGGGTTCTGCGACCCTGGTTGGAAAGGGACGCTGACACTCGAGCTCAACAACCTGACCCGTGTTCCGATCAAGCTCGCTCCCGGGCTGCCGATCGCGCAGCTGTCGTTTATGACCCTCGACCGTCCGGCGAAGCGTCCTTACGGCAGCCCGGGGCTGGGCAGCCACTACCAGGGCCAACGCGCCGCGACCGAGAGCCGGTACGCGGGAGCGCGGGACGACGGAGCCCGCGACGGCGGCATCTGAAACTATTCCCGCCGTGCTGAGCCTGATCGCCGCCGCCGAGCCGTCGAAGGTCCCGTTCTACATCGCCGGCGCCGTGCTCGCGAGCTGGGCGGTCGTGCTCGCGTGGATCGGGCTGACGCGCCCGAGCTTCCCGTTCAACATCCGGGGAGAGCGGGCCGTGATCGGGATCAGCCTGCTGCTCGCGGCGCTCGCGATCGCGATGGCGATCGCAACCGACCCGTAACGGGCCCGCCGCCCGCACCCGCCTACGCTCGCGCACACGACCACGCGGATTCGAGGCATCCCGCCGCGATCTCGTGGGTATTAGAGTGAGGGCCCAGTCGTTGATCAACCGGCAACGGGCGTTAGGAGTGCGATGACCACCGAGACCGAGCAACAGGATGGTGCCGGCGTAGCGGCCGGTAACGACACGCTGACGATCACCGACAACCGAACGGGAAAGCAATACGAGATCCCGATCGAGGACGAGACGATCCGCGCCACCGAGCTGCGCCAGATCAAGACGGGCGAGGACGACTTCGGCCTCATGACCTACGACCCGGCGTACATGGCCACAGCGTCGTGCCGGTCGGCGATCACGTTCATCGACGGCGAGAAGGGGATCCTCCAGTACCGGGGCTACCCGATCGAGCAGCTCGCGGAGGAGTCGAGCTACCTCGAGGTCGCCTACCTGCTGGTCCACGGCGAGCTTCCGACCTCGCAGCAGCTCGAGGAGTGGATCCACCAGGTCACGATCCACACGTTCGTGCACGAGAACGTCAAGGAGTTCATGCAGGGGTTCCGGTACGACGCCCACCCGATGGGGATGCTGCTCGCGTCGGTCGGCGCGCTGTCGACGTTCTATCCCGAGGCCTCGGCGATCAAGGACGCGGAGATCCGCTACATGCAGGTGATCCGGCTGATCGCGAAGATGCCGACGCTGGCCGCGTTCTCCTACCGCCACAACCGGGGCATGCCGTACGTGTATCCGGACAACGATCTGTCCTACCCCGGCAACTTCCTCTCGATGATCTACCGGATGACCGAGCTCAAGTACCAGCCCGATCCGCGGCTCGAACACGCCCTCGACGTGCTGTTCATCCTCCACGCCGACCACGAGCAGAACTGCTCGACGAGCGCGGTCCGCAGCGTCGGCTCGTCGCAGGTCGATCCGTACTCGGCGGTCGCCGCCGGCGTCGCCGCGCTGTACGGGCCGCTGCACGGCGGTGCCAACGAACAGGTGCTGCGGATGCTCAGGCGGATCGAGACCAAGGACAACATCCCCGACTTCGTCAAGGGAGTCAAGGACGGCAAGGAGCGACTGATGGGCTTCGGCCACCGGGTCTACAAGAACTACGACCCCCGCGCGAAGATCATCAAGAAGCACGCCTACGAGGTGTTCGAGGTGACGGGCACCAACCCGCTGCTCGACATCGCGATCGAGCTCGAGAAGATCGCGCTCGAGGACCAGTACTTCATCGACCGCAAGCTGTATCCGAACGTCGACTTCTACTCGGGGATCATCTACGAAGCGCTCGGGATGCCGGTCGAGATGTTCCCGGTGCTGTTCGCGATCGGGCGGACGAGTGGCTGGATCGCGCAGTGGCTCGAGATGATCGACGACCCCGAGCAGAAGATCGCCAGGCCGCGGCAGATCTACACGGGCGCGCGCGACCGGGACTACGTCCCGGTCGATCGGCGCTCCTGAGGCTTGCCCTGGCGGCTGACGGTCCGGACGGGACCGCAGGTCGACCGCGACCGGTTCGATCAGCTCGGGGCGGCGATCGACGCGCTCGAGCGGCGGGGCCGGGAGCTCGCCGGGTCGGCGGACAGTAAGCCGATCGACGTCAAGTTCCGCGAGTTCGAACCCGTCCAGCAGGTCCTGGCGCGGCTCGAGATCTCCGGCCCGCAGGCGCTGCTGCCACGGGCGCACGCGGGCGTCGATGTCCGTGGCGACGGTTCGACGGAGGCGTTCGTGGGCCGCGTGCGGCGGGCGGTCGTCGAGCAGCGCGACGGCGAGGACGCATTCGCCGCGCTGCGCCGCGTGCTCGGCGCCGAACCCGATGACTCCGGCCCGGACCCGCGGATCGGCTAGCTCGATAGGACCAGCGTTGCGCCGTGGCGGCGCAGCCACCGGACCTGCTCGCGGTAACGGGGGCAGCGCGACTCGACCAGCTTCCAGAACCGCTGCGAGTGGTTGTGGACCTCGAGGTGGCAGACCTCGTGCCAGATGACGTAGTCGAGCACCGGCTCCGGCGCGAGCAGCAGCCGCCAGTTGAAGCTCATCGCGCCCGACGGCGAGCAGCTCGCCCAGCGCGTCTTCTGGCCGCGGATCGTGAGCGCCGAGTACGAGGTACCGGCCCGGGCGCAGGCCCGGTCGAGTCGCTCGGTGACCTCGGCGCGGGCGGCGCGCCGGTAGAAGCGCTCGACCGCGTCGCGCTGCGCGGCGCCGTCGGGCACCAGCAGGTCGTCTCCGCGGCGATGGGCCCGCGTGCGGCCGGGCTGGGCGACGAGTCGGAGCGCCCCGCCGAGGTACGGGACCGTGGCGCCGCGCGCCGCAACCGCGGCCCGGGCACGGTCGAGCTCGGCGACCCGCCGCTCGATCCACGGGCGCAGCTCACCGATCGCGGCCGCCGCCTCTCGCTCGGGCGCCCGCTGCGGGAGCACGACCTCGACGCCGCGGGCGGCGTCGACGGTCACGCGGACGCGGCGCGCACGTGTCGAGCGCCGGACCGTGTATGCGATCTCCGAAGACACGAGAGTCGAGAGGGTACGGTCAGACTCCGACATGCCCTCGTTCCCCGACCTCGAGCAGCCGCTGACCGACGGGTCGATTCGGGTCCGGCTCGCGGCGGAGCGCGACATCCCCGAAGTTCTGATCGCCTACCAGGACGATCGCGAGCTGCACCTGCGGATGGGCGGCGAGCGGCCGCCGAGCGGCGCCGAGCTCGGCCGGCTCGCCGAGCGGGCCGCCGCCGACCGCGCGGCCGGGTACGGCGTGACGCTGACGATCGTCGGCGCCGACTCGGACGTGTGCGTGGGTCAGATCACGGTGCACAACGTCGACTGGGAGCACGCCCGCGCCGAGCTCGGCGTATGGGTCGCGCCGCAGGTGCGCGGGCGCGGGCTCGCGGCCGGCGCGCTCCAGCTGGTGTCGAGGTGGCTGCTTCGCGAGCTGCGCTTCGAACGCGTGCAGCTGCTCACAGAGCCCGGCAACGAGCGGCTGCTGAGGGCCGCGGAGGCGGCCGGATTCCAGCGCGAGGGGCTGCTGCGGGGGTTCCGCCTCAAGCGCGGAGCGCGCGTCGACATGGTCGTGTTGTCGCTGGTGCGCCGAGATCTGCAACGCTGAGGGTGATGGGGTCCTCGCGGGTCAAGCTTCCGCCGGGCGTCGGGTCCGGGTTCGAGGTGTACGTCAACGGGGTGCTCCAGGAGCTCGGCTCCGACTACAGGGTCTCGAGCGGTGAGCTGGTGTTCGACCGCGAGCTGGTGCAGCAGAAGCTCGGGCCGTGGGCGTGGTTCCTCGGGTTCTGGGGGATCGGCACCTACAAGCGCAACGACGAGGTCGACGTTCGCTACGAGGTCGACGGGCGGCCGATGGTCGCCCACGCGCTCGAGATCCGCCCGCCGTCCTGACGACCGGTCGCAGCCCTACGGGGATGCGACCTTGACCACTTCATTACGAACCCAGGGGCGCAGCAGCTTCAGCGCCGACAGGATCGCGCGTGTCGCCGGGGAGCGGTTGAGCGTGTAGAAGTGGATCCCGGGGGCGCCGCGGGCGAGCAGCTCCGCGCACTGCAGCGTCGCGTAGGAGACGCCGAGCTGGAGCACCGCCTCGGCGTCGCCGGTGCGGAGCTCGAGCTGCCCGAGCAGTGCCTCGGGGATCGTCGCCCCGCACATGCCGGTGATCGTCTTGATCTGGCCGACGTCGGTGATCGGCATGATCCCCGGCAGGATCGGGACCTCGACGCCGGCGGCGCGCGCCTCCTCGACAAACCGGAAGTACAGCTCGTTGTCGAAGAACAGCTGGGTGATCAGGAACGAAACGCCGGCCTCGACCTTCTCCTTCAGGAACCGCAGGTCGTGTGCGAGGTCGGGCGCATCGGGGTGGACCTCCGGGAAGCAGGCGGCGCCGATCCCGAACGCGTCGCGCCCGGCGATCAGGGCCGCGAGCTCGGTCGAGTAGTGCAGGCCGCCCGGATGGGGGCGCCACTCGGTCTCGCCACGAGGCGGATCCCCTCGCAGCGCGAGCACGTTCTCGATTCCAGCGGCTTCGATCGCGTCGAGGATCCCGCCCAGCCCCTCGCGGGTCGACCCGACGCAGCTCAGATGCGCCATCGCCTCGATGCCGAGGTCCCGCTTGAGCCACTTCGTGACCTCGAGCGTGCGCTCCCGCGTGGAGCCGCCGGCACCGTAGGTCACGGACGCGAAGTCGGGCTCCAGGATCCGCAGGTCGTGCAGCGTCGTGCGCAGCGTCTCCCATCCCGCGTCGGTCTTTGGCGGGAAGAACTCGAACGAGAAGACCGGCTCGTCGGCCCCTGCGAGGATCTCGTCGATGCGCACGGTTCGCGGACTGTAGCTAGATTGACACGACCGTGTCAAGGTTGGCCGCCTGCCAGCGTGTGTCGTCGCCGTCGGACGCGCGCCTGACCCGGCCGAGCGCCGCGAGGTGCGTGAGGTAGGAGAGCGTCTCGGTCAGCTGCCAGTTCGCGTTTCGCTCGCTGAGCGGCTCGTCGTATACGGACGGGACGATCTCGAGCGCGCTGCGCGGCCCGGCCGAGAGCGCGGCCTGGATCTTCTCGAGCCGATCGGCGACCAGCGTCCGCGACCCTTCCACGTGCCCGTGGACGTCCACGAACGGGCGCCCGTGCCCGGACAGGCCGAGCCGCGCATCGAGCCGGTCGACGACGTCGAGCGAGCCCAGGAACTCGCCGACCGGGTCGGGGGTCCAGCCATAGTCGTAGAACAGCGAGATCCGTCCGAGCACGTGATCGCCGGAGATCAGGATCCGGTGCTCGGGCTGGAACAGGCACACGTGCGACGGCGCGTGTCCGGGTGTCTCATACGTTCGCCACACGCCGAGGTCGGTCTCGATCTCGACGCCGTCAACGAGCGGCCGGTCGGGCTCGATCACCTTCGCGATCCCCGACGGGAGGTTCTTCGGGAGGCGCTCGGCGTAGCGCTCGAGCACGCGCACCGGCACCCCGCTCTGGCGGCCGATCTCGAGTCGCCGCGCGATCGCGGCCTCGGGATCGCCCGCCGTCGCGGTCGCGTGGCGGTGGTTGGGGTGCATCCAAAATTCGCATCCGGCCCGTGCCACGATCGGCGCGGCCTGCCCCCAGTGATCGGAGTGCGCGTGCGTGACCGCCAGCAGCCGGACGTGCTCGAGCCGCAGGTTGACCTGGCTCATCGCCCGCTCGAGCTGCGCCAGCGATCCCGGCTCGTGGTAGCCGGTGTCGATCAGCACGACGCCCGAGCCGGCCGCGATCGCCCACGCGTTGCCATGTGGGACGCCCGGCCACGGCAGCGGTAGCCGCAGCCGCCACAGCCCCGGCAGCACGCGCTCGCCGCGTCCGAGCTCTCGCTTGCTGGTCATCCGGCGGACGATATTGACGGCACGTAGACTCCGCGTGCTCGATGGCCACCCCGACCGAGATCGCCAAACGCTACTTCCAGGCGGCCGCCGACCGTGACGTCGAAGGGATGGTCGCGTGCTGGGCGCCGGGCGGCCTGGAGCGATTCGTCGGCCAGCAGGAGCTGTTCGCCCCCGACGGCGTGCGCGAGTACTTCACCGGGCTGTTCGCGGCGTTCCCGGACCTCCAGTTCGAGCTGATCGACACCACCGCGTCGAGGACCCGGGTGGCGGTGCGCTGGCGCGCCAGCGGGACGTTCGCGGGGCCCGGCAGCTTCCAGGGCTTCGCGCCCAACGGCGCGCGGATCGCGATCGAAGGCTGCGACGTGCTGACCGTCGCCGACGACCTGATCCAGCGCAACGACGCGTATCTCGACAGTGGCGACGTCGCCCGCAAGCTCGGGTTCCTGCCCCCGGCGGGCTCGACCGGCGAGGCGCGGCTGACGCGGCTCGCGAACCTCCGCACCCGCCTCGAGGCGTGGGTGCGCGGCGTTCGCACCGAGCGCGTCGCCGACGGCGTGTGGATCGTGCGCGGCGGGTTCCCCGCCAAGACGATGAACGTCTACCTGATCGAGGACGGCGACGGCGTGACGATGTTCGACGCCGGGATCAAGGACATGACCGCCGCCGTGCGGGCGGCGGGCGCACGACTCGGCGGGATCAAGCGCGTCGTGCTCGGCCACGCCGACGCCGACCATCGCGGCGCCGCCCCGGGCATCCCGGCTCCCGTCTACTGCCACCCCGCCGAGCGCGACGCTGCCCAGGCGTCGGACTTCTGGCGGCCGTACTGGGACTTCAGCAAGCTCGCCCCGGTCGGCCGAGCGGTGCTGAAGCGGGCGCTGCCGATGTGGGACGGCGGCGCGGTCCAGATCGCGGGGACGCTCGAGGAGGGCGACGAGGTCGCCGGCTTCCGGGTGATCGAGCTCCCTGGTCACGCCCCTGGCCTGATCGGCCTGTTTCGGGAATCCGACCGGCTCGCGCTGGTCTCCGACTGCTTCTACACACTCGATCCGCAGACCGGGATCAAGGGACGTGCGCGCGTGCCGCATCCCGCGTTCAACTTCTCCACCGAGGAGGCGGCGCGGTCGATCGGCAAGCTCGCCGACCTCGAGCCCTCAGCCGCGTGGGCGGGGCACGCAAACCCGGTGCTCGGCGACGTCGTCGGCCAGCTGCGCGCTGCCGCGGCCGAGGTCCCGCGATAACGCAGGTGGGCCGCCGCCGGCGCCAGCGCGAGCGGGACGACAAGCTCGTCGCCCCGAGCACCGAGTATCGCGACGAGCAGGGCAACGTGCTGGTCCTGCGCGGCTCGCTGACGCCGGGCGCGCGGCGCGAGTACGCGGACACGATCGCGGGCGGGCTCGATCGCGAGGACGCCTGGCAGCGGGCAACCGAGCTGCTGTTCGAGCGGCTGGCGGTCTCGTGGTCGATCGCGGGGCTCGAGATCACCAGCCAGAAGCTGCTGCTCGGGCGCTACCGGATGGCGACCGGGGACGAGCGCCGGTTCGTCCGCGACGCGGTGCGTGCGCACCTCGCCGAGCACTTCCCGGAGCTCGACGCGCCATGATCGACCCCGACGCGTTCGCCGCGCTGCTGTGCGACTGGTGCCTGGAGGTGAAGGAGCGCCAGCAGGTCCTGATCGTCACGACCACGCTCGCTGGGCCGATCTTGCGCTCCATGCACCGCGCCGTGCTGGAGCGCGGCGCGTGGCCGCTGCCGCGGATCTCGTTCCCGGAACAGCCGCGCGACTTCTACCTCCACGCGCGCGACTGGCAGCTCGACGAGTTCGCGCCGCTCGACCTCGTCGAGGTCGAGCAGGCCGACGCCTACGTGCGGATCGACGCCCCCGCCGACACCCAGGCACTGGCCGGGATCGATTCCGCCAAGGTGTTCCGGGCGCTGCGGGCCCGCGAGCGGGTGCAGCTCACCCGCCTGACCAAGCGCTGGTGCGGGACGATCTGGCCGACCCCGGCGCTCGCGCGGCAGGCCGGGATGGACGACGAGCAGTACGCGGGGTTCCTCCAGCGGGCGCTGTTCCTCGACCGCTCCGACCCGGTGGCGGCATGGGCCGAGCTTGCCGGACGCCAGCAGCGGCTGGCTGACCGCCTCACGGAGGCGCGCGAGATCCGGATCGAGGCCGAGGGCACCGACCTGCGACTGTCGGTCGCCGGGCGCTCGTGGATGAACTCCGACGGCCGCCACAACATGCCGAGCGGGGAGGTGTTCACAGGGCCACTCGAGGACTCGGCCGAGGGCACGGTCCGCTTCACGATCCCCTCCAATCGCCAGGGCGTGACCGTCAGCGGCATCGAGCTCACGTTCCGCGCCGGGCGGGTCGTCGAGGCTCGCGCCGCGGAGGGCGAAACACACCTCCAGTCGGCGCTCGAGACGGACGCCGGAGCGCGCTTCCTGGGGGAGCTGGGGATCGGTACCAACCCCGGCATCGACCGCGCGACCGGCTCGACGCTGCTCGATGAGAAGATCGCGGGCACGGTCCATCTCGCGCTCGGGCGCTCGTACCCCGAGACGGGCGGACGCAACGAGTCCGCGCTGCACTGGGACCTGATCTGTGACCTCCGCGACGGCGGCCGGCTGACCGCCGACGGTGAGGAGATCGAGATTCCGGCCGCGTAACGAGTTGGACAAGCGGCCTTCAGTACCGTCAACCGCGATGCGCCGTACCAAGATCGTCGCCACCATCGGCCCCGCCTCGCGGGACCCCGACACGCTCGCCCGGATGGTCGAGGCGGGGATGGATGTGGCGCGGCTGAACTTCTCGCACGGCAACAGGGAGATTCATGCCGAGAACGCGGAGCGGGTGCGAGCGGCGGCCGCGCGCGTGGGCCGCCAGGTGGCGATCCTCCAGGACCTTCCGGGGCCGAAGATCAGGATCGGGATGCTGCGCGACGATCTCGCCGAGCTGAAGCCCGGCGAGCAGTTGGTGCTCGCGTGTGGCAGTGAAGAGGTCGGTGACGAGAGCCGGATCTCGGTGAGCTGGCCCGGCCTCGCCAGCGCCGTCGACCCGGGCGATGTGATCTACCTCGCCGACGGCGCGATCCGCCTCCGCGTGCAGGGGATCCGCGACGGCGACGGCGAGCTCGAGACGGCCGTCGAGATCGGCGGGTCGGTCGCGTCACGGCAGGGGCTGAACATTCCCGGCTCGACCCGCGGGCTCCCCGCGGTGCCCGAGGAGGACCTCGACATGCTCCGGTTCGGCGAGTCGATCGGCGTCGACGTGATCGCGCTGTCGTTCGTGCGAACCGCCGAGGACGTGACGAGCGTGCGCCCGCACACACGGCTGCCGCTGGTGGCGAAGATCGAGAAGCCGCAGGCGGTGGACGCCGCCGAGGAGATCATGCGCGCCGCGGACTGCGTGATGGTCGCGCGCGGCGATCTCGGCATCGAGCTCCCGATCGAAGAGGTTCCGATCCTGCAGAAGCGGCTGCTCGAGCAGGCGGGGCGGCTCGCGCGACCGTCGATCACCGCGACCCAGATGCTCGACTCGATGGTCGCCTCGACGCGTCCGACGCGCGCCGAGGTCGCCGACGTCGCCAACGCGATCCTCGACGGCACCGACGCGGTGATGCTTTCCCAGGAGACGGCGGTCGGCGCCTATCCGGTGGCGGCCGTCGAGATGATGGCGTCGATCGCCGAGCGGACCGAGCGCTCGGCGCCGTACGGCAAGTGGAACGAGTCGCGCGTCAACCGCGACACCCGCGATCCTGCATACACCGTCGCCTACATGGCGTGCGCGGCAGCGCGCGAGCTCCATCTCGCGGCGCTCGTGGTCCCGACGCTGTCCGGGCGCTCGGCGCGGCTGATCTCGGCGCACCGGCCCGAGGTCCCGATCTACGCGCTGTCGCCGGGCCGCGAGACTGTCCGGCGCTGCAGCTTCATGTGGGGCGTCCAGTCGGCCTCGATGCGCCGTCACGAGGTGACCGAGGCGCTGATCGCAGACGCGGCCAGGCGGGTCGTCGAGCTCGGGTGGGTCAAGCCCGGGGCCCGGGTCGGGATCACGGCCGGGCTGCCGAGCGGACAGCCGGGCACGACCAGTCTGATCCAGATTCAGAAGGTCTGACAACCGGCGACTTGCGGCCCGTCGCCGGCGGGTGTAGGTTCACGCGGTCGGGACCTGGGGTTGCGGAACCGGCGACCGGGGCACAGCAGTTTCAGCGCGCGGTGGGCCGCAGGCTCCCGTAGAACTCTGCTTCCTGACGGCCGAGCTCGGTGGCCGGATCGTCGCCGTAGAACCATTCGCGCGCGATCCGGTGGAAGTTGCCGCGCGCGTGCAGCTGCGCGATGACCGCCAGCGTGAGGACCTCCATCCGCCGGCCGAAGATGTGGTCGGGCGGCGCAGATTCGTGGCGCAGCTGCCCGAAGTACTCCGACCGCGGATCGCTCATGTCGATCAGCACCTGGGTCGCGTATTCGGGCGTCAGCTCGACGTACTCGTCGACCGTGTACCACGCGGTCGCGGCGCGGAAGTGCTCGAGCACCAGCTCCGGGTTGAAGCGCGTCGGGTCCGGGAAGAAGCCGGTCTCGGTGCCGAGCCGCATGATCGTCTCGGCGTCGCCCTCGATGACCGCTCGCGCGACCTGGATCTCGAGCTCGACGGTCCCCGGCGGCATCCGCTTGAACAGCCCGAAGTCGAGGAACGCCATCCGCCCGTCCTCGAGCAACATCGAGTTGCCCGGATGCGGGTCGCCCGAGAACTCGCGGTGGCGGTACAGACACCCGAAGTAGAAGCGGAACAGGATCTCGCCGATCCCGTTGCGCTCCTCCTGGGAGTAGGTCTTGAGCTCCTCGAACCCGATCCCGCGCACGTACTCGGAGACCATCACACGTTCGCGGGACAGCGACGTGATCACGTCGGGGACGACGATGAACGGGTGGCCGCGGAAGATCCGCGCAAGCGTGCGCTGGTTCTGGGCCTCGAGCTCGTAGTCGAGCTCCTCCTCGATCCGATCGCGGATCTCCTCGCCGATCGCCTTCGGATCCATCCCCGGCGCGATCCGCTTGAGCAGCCGCAGGATCAGCCCCAGGTTCTGCAAGTCGGCGCGGACGGCGGCCGCGACGCCCGGGTACTGGACCTTGACCGCGACTTCGCGGCCGTCGTCCAGGCGGGCGCGGTACACCTGGCCGATCGAGGCGGCCGCGATCGGGTCCTCGTCGAACTCCTCGAACACGTTTTTCAACGGCTCGTCCAGCTCCGCCTCGATCACCTTGCGCATCTCCTTGAAGGTGACCGTCGGCGCCGCGTCGCGGAGCTTGCCGAGCTTGCGCTGGAACTCGTCGCGGTATTCCTCCGGGATCAGGCCGACGTCGAGGAACGACATCACCTGCCCGAGCTTCATCGCCGCGCCCTTCATGTGGCCGAGGGCGTCGACGATCTGCTCGGCGGCCTCGATGTGACGTCGCTCGAGCGCCGCCTTGCGACCGTCCTTGGTGCGGGCGACGTTGCCGACGTGGGTGCCCGCCTGACGGATCGCCTGACCCGCTGCCAGCCCCCCGATCTTGGCGGTGCGCCCCACGCGCGTGGTGGGGATGTTGTCCTTCGCCACTACCGAGCCAATGCTAGCTGCGAGGAGGCCCGGAAACGGTTAGCCGCGTTGCACCTGGGAGCCGGGCACGATGTCGTCCGAGCCGTCCTCCCACCTGACCCAGGCCTTGTTTCCGCCGTCGTAGTCGGGGGCGAGCAGGACCAGCGTCGCGGGCTCGCCGAGCGCCGTGCAGGGCTCGGCTCCCTCGGGGTCGAGACCGCGCCAGATCCGGACGAACGGGTTGTGCTCGAGCTCGGCGGCGACCGTCGTCGGGTCGGTGTGCCCCGGGTGGATCCGGGTCTCAGGCGGGAGCTCCAGGAGCTTGTCCATGATCGAGGACTTGAGGTCTGAATACGTCGTGTGACCCGGTGCTCGGACCCCCCCGACCGAGTTCTTGAACAGCGTGTCGCCCGTGAACACGTCGGTGCCGTTGACGAGCAGCGACAGCATTCCCGCCGTGTGGCCGGGGGTGTGGAGCGGCTCGATCTCGAGCGCCCCGCTCTGGATCGGCTGCCCGGGCTCCATCGTGCCGGTGGCGCCGCCCACGTCGTCGCGCTCGAGCGGGTGGATCAGCACCGGCGTACCGGGATGCGCTGCGAGCACCTTCTCCAGTTCGCACACGTGGTCGAAGTGGTGGTGGGTGAGCAGGACGTGGGTCAACTGGAAGCGCATCCTGTCGAGCACCTCGAGCAGCGGCTGGACCGGACCGCCGGCGTCGATCATCACCGCGTGCGCGCCGAGCTCGTCGGCGACCAGGTATGTGTTCGACAGGAACCCCTCGTGCATCGAGCGCTCGATGATCATCTCGACGTGAGCCTACCGGGGCCGGGCGAGCGCTCCGGCCGTGACATCATCGCCCGATGAACGGGAATGACGCCACCGAGCCGATCACGGCCGCGGGGCTGGCAGCGGTGGAGGCCGAGCTCCACGAGCTCGAGACGGTCGCTCGCCGGGCGATCGCCGCCCGGATCCTCACCGCCCGCGGCCACGGCGACCTCAAGGAGAACGGCGAATATCACGCCGCCAAAGAGGACCAAGCCCATCTGGAGACGCGGATCCTTCGCTTGCGCCAGCGGCTGCGCAACGCCGTCGTGGTTGACGTCGACGATCGTGATACGGCCGGCTTTGCCTTCGGCCGCTCCGCTGCGGTCCGCGACGATGCGACCGGTGAGGTACAGATCTGGACGATCGTCGGTGCCGCGGAGGCCGACCGGGCCCAGGGCAAGCTTTCGGCTGAGTCCCCGGTCGCCAAGGCCCTGCTAGGCCATGCGGCCGGCGACACCGTCGAGGTCCCGACTCCGCGCGGCGCTCGTCGGCTCACCATCGAGCGCATTCTGTAGGAGCGGATAGGCTCCGCCGATGAGCCTGATCCACACCTGCTACCGGATCACCGACATCGACCGCTCGGTCGCTTTCTACAGCGCGCTCGGGTTCAACGAGATCGGACGGATCCCGATCCGCGACGAAGCGATCAACGTGTTCATGGGGCTCTCGGACGACGGGCCCGAGCCGCGGCTGGAGCTGACCTACAACTTCGGCGTCGATTCGTATGAGATCGGCACCGGCTACGGACACATCGCGATCACGACCTCCGACCTGGACAGAGCTTTGGCGAGTCTCCTTGAGCAGGGGATCGAGCCCGAGCGCCCGCCGTACACGATCCGCGACGGGGGCCCTCGCCTGTGCTTCGTGCGCGACCCGGACGGCTACCGGATCGAGCTGCTCGAACGCGGCTAGGCGGTAGCGGTCGGCCGACCAGGGGTAACCTGACGACGATGGTCCAGACGACCAAGATCGCGGCGCTGCTAGAGCGCCTCAGCCAGGGCGTCGCGGCCCACGATCGCGAGAACCCCGATCACCACACCTGGGGGATCGGGATGGCGCACTTCGACATCGAGCGACTCGAGCTCGAGGAGGGCGAGGAGATCCTCCCGGGCATCGTCCTGCAGGCCGACGGCGGGATGACCGGCCAGTTCCGGATCCTGTGCGACGGGATGCACGACGAGGGCGCCCACGAGCAGGAGGAAGAGGTCGTCGACGCGATCGCCGAGCAGGAGATCGCCGAGCCCGTGTACGCGCCCATCGAGGGCACGCCTCCGCCGCTCGAGCCTCCGCTCTAGCCGGACCGCGGCGGGTCGACCCCGGCGCGCTCGGCGATCCGCGCGGTCAGCCGCTCGATTGTTGGGCAATCGACCCCGAGTCGAGCGCCGGCGCGCATCACCGCGCCCGGAATCGCGTCGAGCTCGGGCTCGCGGCCGGCGGCGATGTCCCGCTGCATCGACGAACCGAGCTCCGCGTGCGCGTCGTCGAGCTCGGCGAGCCGCGCGCTTGGATCGATCTGCGCGCCGTCGGCGTTGGCGACCGCGGCCCCCTCCTCGATGCAGCCGATCAACGCGGCGCGCCACTCCGGATCGGAGCGGATGAAGCCGACCGGCCGGTCGGCGGCGCTCGTCGTGCACGCGAGCGCGTTCAGGCGCACGAGCTTCGACCACAGGATCTGCGCCTCGCTCGGCCCCAGCTCGGCGGGCACCTCGGCGCGCTCGAGCGTCGCCCTGACGCGCTCGAGCCGCTCCACGAGCGACGGATCGTCGCTCGCCAGATCGATCCGCAGGAACGGGCTCGTCTGCACGATCACGCCCGGCTCGGGGCGATCAGACTCGATCCTGATCGACCCGGCAGCGACCCGCCCGTCGCCGAACCGCTCGCGCAGCACCCGCATGTGGTCGAGTCCGTTCAGCAGCGGCACGACCAGCTCGGGCTGGGCGCGGATCCGCTCGAGGCCGGCCTCGAGGCCGTTCGACTTGGTCGCGACGAATAGCACCTCGACCGGTTCGTCGAGCACCGCCACTGCGGCCGGATGAGCGTCGAAGTCACCGAGCCGCACGCTGCGCACAGAGAGACCGTCGCGGTTGATCTCCGCGGCGGTCTCCTCGCGCGCGACGATCACGACGTCTTCCCCGGCACGCGCGAGCGCGGCGGCGAGGAAGCCGCCCACTCCACCGGGGCCGAGGATGGCGACGCGGGGCATCGCCCCGCAGCATATGCTCCCCGGATCATGCGCCCTGGGAGGCTCTGTGCGTGTGCCGTGGCGTCGCTGCTGTGTGCGTCGCCGGCGTTCGCGGACCCGCTCCCGTACCGGCCGCTCTCGAGCCTGCCGAGGCCGGTCAGCTCGCCGCCGTTCGATGCCGGTGCGCCGTACACGCCGGTCGTCAAGAGCCTGATCGCGCAGCTCGAGCCGACCAGTCCGGTGACGCCTAGCCAGCTGATGAACATCGTCCAGCTGCTGCACGGGACGAACCGCTCCGACTGCACGACCGTCGGCTACAACGTCGCGCCGAGCGGGACCAACCCGGCTATCTCATCACTGTGCTGGGCCGACGCGCTCGGAGTCAACACGACCTCGGGCGCGCAGGTGCGCCAGACGACGGCGCCGCCGCTGCGGATCGCGATGGCGTCCTCTTGGGACCCCGGGCTTCTCAACGCATGGGGTCAGACCGAGGCGAGCGAGGCGCGCTGGCTCGGCGTGACCGGCCTGTACGCACCGCAGGCCGACCTGCTGCGGATCCCGAACTGGGGACGCAACGGGACGATCTTCGGCGAGGACCCGTTCCAGGACGGGACGCTGGCGGCGGCCGAGGTGAACGGCGTCCAGGGCAAGGGCCTGATCGCGCAGATCAAGCACTTCGCGATGTACAACGGCCAGATCCTGCTCGTCGACACAGACATCCAGGACCAGGCGGCGCACCAGATGTACCTGCAGCCGTACGAGTACGGAACGTCCGGCAGCGGGGTGCTCCCGCACCCGGGTCAGGCCGCGTCGATGATGTGCTCCTACCAGCGCTTCGAGATCCATCCGGCGCCGGGCGTCAGCGGCGGGACGCCCAGCTCGCTTGCGCCGCCGGGAGGCGCGCTCGCGTGCGACAACCAGATCAAGAACGTCGTCGCTCACAGCCTGTGGCGGTGGAGCGGATTCTTCGCGAGCGACTACGACCTCGCGATGGACTCGACGATTCAGGCGATCGAGAGCGGCACCGATCAGGAGATGCCGACCTCGATCTGGTTCGGTCTGCCACTGGTCACCGCGGTGCAGACCGGGCTGGTGCCGCTGAAGACGTTCAACGACGCGGTCGCCAGGATCCTGTACGAGGAGCAGCGCTTCCATCTGCTCGGTCATCCCGACGGCAACTCCAACTACCTGAGCCCGTCGCACCCGGTCGGCAAGGCGGGCACGTGGGCGCTCACACCGGCGATGAAGGCGCACGGCGGCGCGATCACCGAACACGCGTCCGAGGAGGGGGCGGTGCTGCTCAAGAACGCGAACGGGACGCTGCCACTGAGCCGCGCCGATCTTCGCCGGGGGGTGTTGGTGGACGGCGAGTCCGCCGAGTACATGCCGGCCGATCCGGGCACCGAGCAGGCCCTCGGCTACCCGGACCGCGACGCGATCAGCCCGCTCGAACAGCTGAAGCAGTTCGCCCCCCGCGGGTCGAAGGTCACCTACCTGCCGTACATGCCCGGCACCCCGCCGACGCCGGGCGACGGTGAGACCGTTACGAGTTCGTCGCTGTCGACGGATGGCGCCCACGCCGGCACCGGGCTGCGCCGCACCGCCGGTCCGGGGGCACCCCGGGTCGATCGCCAGGTCGACTTCACATCGCTATCGGGCTACGGCCAGCTCGCGTTCGGCCAGACCTACGCGTGGACCGGCTACGTCAATGTCCCGGCCACGGACGACTTCACGTTCCGCTTCCAGTTCAGCGTTCCGAGCTATGCGATCGCGAACGGGGGAGGCGCGCTCGGTAACGGGGGCGGCTCGGTCGTCGCGCCGTCGTGCACGGGCAGCGGCGCGCCCAGCTTCAGTCTTGCCACCTCGAGCGGGACCGGCCAGTCGATGAGCTCCGAGAAGCTGGCCTCCTCCCCCAACACGCCCGCCACGGTGCCGACCAACCCGACAATGTCCGGGTACATCGAGCGCGGGCTTGCGAACTGCGTGTACGAGGCCGGCAGCCTCAGCCCCGGCATGCACCAGATCCAGATCAGCTGGACCGCGCCGAGCTCGTTCAGCGATCCCTACCACCTCCGCGAGCCCGGCTCGCACGCGCCGAGCTTCCGGTTCGCGTTCTCGCGCTCAGCGCACGACGCGGCTGAGGCGACCGCCGCCGCGCGGCAGGCCCGCAAGGTGGTCGTGTTCGCGGACTGCACGTGCGTGACCGAGGACCAGGTCACCTCGCCGCCGGTCAACTCGTACGACGCCCCGCAGGCGAACCTGATCCAGCAGATGGCGCAGGCCAACCGGCACGCCGTGGTCGTCTCGAACACCGACGTCGCGACGCTGATGCAGTGGCTCCCGCGCGTCGGGTCGGTGCTGCAGATGTGGTACCCGGGCAGCGAAGGTGGGACATCGACCGCGCGGCTGCTGCTGGGGCTGGCCAACCCCGGCGGTCATCTGACCAGCACCTGGCCGGCGAATGCGAACGACACGATCTTCGGCTACGACGAGACCAAGCCGCTGTATCCCGGAGACACGACCGGCGTGCACTCAGATCGGCTGTCCGAGACCCCGCCGATCAACTTCAGCGAAGGCGTGTTCGTCGGCTACCGGTTCTTCGACAAGGAGGGGATCGCGCCGATGTTCCCGTTCGGCTGGGGACTCTCGTACACGCGCTTCCGGTTCTCGAAGCCGCGGGTCACGCGCAGCGGCGCCGGTCTGAATGTGTCGTTCGCGGTCACCAACACCGGTTCGCGCGACGGCGACGACGTCGCCCAGGTGTACCTGGGCTCCGCGCCGAGTGTGCCACCGGGGGTTCAGCAGGCGGTGCGGTCGCTGGCCGGATTCGACCGCGTGGTGCTGAAGGCGGGCCAGACGCGCCACGTCGTGATCCACATCGGCCCCGGCCGCGATCTGAATGGCTTCGGCGACCGCCGCGTGTTCCAGTACTGGAACACCGTCTCGCAGTCGTGGGCGACCGCCGGCGGACCGCGGCGCGTCTGGGTCGGCGACGCCGACACGCGCTCGCGGCTGACGCTCGCGGGCGTCGCGGCGCCGTGAGCTGCGCACCCGGGCCCGATGTGCTCGGCGCGGCGCTGACGCTTCGCTACGGTTCCGCGCCGGATGGCGAGCGTGACCCCTGAGAACGTGCAGGTCGTCGCGGTGCGTGGCTTCGGCGACCTGCGCCGGTTCGTCGCGCTCCCGTACAGGCTGCACGCCGGGACCCGCTGGATCCCGCCGCTGAAGCTCGAGCGCTACCTGTTCCTGACGCGCCGGATGAACGCCTTCTTCACGCACGGCGAGGCCGAGTACTTCCTCGCGCTGCGCGGCGGGCGCGTCGTGGGGCGCGTCACCGCCCAGGTCGACCGTGCCTTCAACGAGTTCCACGACAACCGCTGGGGGATGTTCGGCTTCCTCGAGTTCGAGGACGACCAGGAGGTGGTCGACGCGCTGCTCGCCGCCGCCGAGGCGTGGCTACGCGAGCGCGGCTGCGAGCGGATGGTCGGGCCGATGGACTTTCAGATGAACGACGAGAGCGGCGTGCTGGTCGAGGGGTTCGACGTCGATCCGGTGATCCGCCAGCCGTGGCACCCGCCCTACTACCAGCAGCGGGTCCAGGACGCCGGTCTCACGAAGGCGATGGACCTGTACAGCTGGTGGCTCGACGTCGCCGACCGGGACAAGGTGCTGCCGATCCTGCCGGAGATCGCCGAGCGCGCCCGCAGCACCTACGGGATCACGATCCGCAAAATGACCAGGCGCCGCCTCCGTCGCGACCTCGACGACTTCGCGAGGATCTACAACGCCGCGTGGGCGACCAACTGGGGCTTCGTCCCGTACTCCGAGAAGGACCTCGACGACCTCGCGCACACCTACCAGCTCGTCTACGACCGGGATTGGTTCATGGTCGCCGAGATCGAGGGCGAGACGGTTGCCGTGGCGATCACCGTCCCCGACGTCAACCAGGCGCTGAAGAAGATGAAGGGCCGCTTGCTGCCGTTCGGCTGGTGGCACTACCTGCGGCGCAACCGCTACATCAACGGCGTCCGCGTGGGGTTCCTAGGGGTGCTCCCCGAGCACCAGCACACGGGCGCGGCCGCGCTGCTGTACATGGAGCACTACGACATGGCCGCCAAGCCGCCGCAGAAGTGGGGCGAGGCCGGCTGGATCCTCGAGAACAACAGCGCGATGAACCGCGGGCTCGAGGCGATGGGCGGCAAGATCGTGAAGCGCTACCGGGTGTACGAGCGGTTGCTGGAGGGGTCGGCGGCGGCGGGCTGAACCTGGGAGGGCATGGTCGAGAAAGCGAACGCATTTTTCGTTTTCTCGACTATGCCCCCGATCAGGGGCTAGGGGTCGATCAGCACCCCGGGGTTGAGCGCGCCGGCGGGGTCGAGCGCCGCCTTCGCGCCGCGCAGCGCCTCCGCGAACAGGTCCGGGCGCTGGCGGTCGTACCACGGACGGTGATCGCGGCCGACCGCGTGGTGGTGGGTGATCGTTCCGCCCGCCGCGATCAGCGCCTCGGACGCGGCCGCCTTGATCTCGCTCCACTGCTCGACCTCCGAGCCGCGGCGCGCCGGCGCGAGGATCGTGTAGTACGGAGCCGGGCCGTCCGGGTACACGTGCGTGAAGCGGCACGTGACGGTGCCGGAGCCGCATACCTCATCGACCGCCGCGCGAACGCGCTCCTGCACCGACTCGTTGAACTCCGCGAACCGGTCCCACGTGATCGCGGTCTCGAACGTCTCCGACAGGACCCCGATCGCGACGAACGTGTCGCGCAGATAGGGGGCGCGCAGGAACGCCTCGCGCCAGCTGCCGACCGCATCGGAGCCGGAGCCGGCGCCGGAGCCGGAGCCGGCGCCGGCGCTCGAGCCCGAGCCCGAGCCCGAGCCGGCGCCCGAGCCGCGGCGCTCCCAGTTGCCGCCGTGGTCGCCGCACAGCTCGAGCGCGCGCCGCATCCACTCCTCGACGTCGTGGTCGGCGGACTCAAACCCGAGCACCAGCACCGCGTGCGAGCCGTCGCCGGCGCCCGTGACCGCCGCCTCTCGGGCGTCGATCAGCCGACAGTTCGACGGGTACAGGCCGGACTGCGAGAGCGCCCGCACCGCTTCGACGCCGGCCTCGAAGCGCTCGAACCGGACGCCCGCCGAGGCGCGCTGCGTGGGCCGCGGCCGGACCCGCACCCACGCCTCGGTGATCAGCCCGAGGATCCCCTCGGACCCGATCAGCATCCGGTCGGGGGAGACCCCGGCGCCCGAGCCCGGCAGCCGCCGCGACTCCCATACCCCCCGCGGCGTTACGGCCCGCACCGACTCCACGAGCTCGTCGATGTGCGTGTAGAGCGTCGCGAAGTGGCCGCCGGAGCGGGTTGCGATCCAGCCGCCGAGGGTCGAGAACTCGAACGACTGGGGGAAGTGACGGAGCGTCAGCCCGTGCTCGGAGAGCTGCCGCTCGAGGTCGGGACCGAGCGCCCCGCCCTGGACTCGCGCCGCCTGCGAGACGGAGTCCACCTCCAGCACCCGGTCGAGCGCCTTCAGGTCGACGGTCACCACCCCGGGGTACTCGCGCGGCAGCCGCGCCTCGACGCCGCCGACCACGCTGGTGCCGCCGCCGAACGGGATCACCGCCGCGCCCGCCGACAGCGCCCAGTCGAGCACCGCCTCGACCTCGGCCTCGTTCCGCGGATGCGCGACCACGTCGGGCGGGTGCTCGAAGCGGCCGCGAAACGCGCGGACCACGTCCCGGTAGGCGCGCCCATACGCGTGCAGCGCGCGTTCGTAGCGATCGACGGAGCAGATCGCCGACAGCGACGCCGGGGGCTCGAGTCGCGACTCGGGAAGCGCGAGATCCTCGAGCGCCACCGGCTGCTCGGGATCGGGGCTTCCGAACCCGAGGCGCTCGGTCAGGAACGCAGCCGCGTCGCGTAGCTCCTGTGGCGAGGGCTGCTCGTCCTCGTATCCCCAACCCCAATGCTTGAGCCGCCGCTGCACGGGCGGCCAGCCTACCCGGGTACCGTTCAGCGGGTGGCGCAGGCTCCAGGCATCCTCGCGCGCGGACCTTGGGACCCGGGCGTGGTTCAGGCACGCTGGCGTTCCGATGCCTTCGAGCCGCCGTCGGTGTCGACCGCGGCCGCCGACGTGGCGCTCGAAGCGCTTCGCGATCGCGGCTCCCCGTCGCACGACGGCTACGCCGCGCGGATGCTCGACTTCGAAGCCGGACCCGACGGCCTGACGCTCGAGCTGCAGCCGGCACGGTGGGCGCTGCGGCTGCTTCCGGACGGCGCCGACGGGAGCCTCTCGATCCTGTGCCTCGTCCGAGGCGCCGACGGCTCGTGGCTGGCGGGACGCCGCGCCGCGTGGCTCGCGTCGTGGCCGGGCAGGTGGGCGCTCGGGGCCGGCGGCTCGGTCGAGGTCGACGAGAGCCCGACCGAGGCGATGTACCGCGAGCTCAAGGAGGAGTGGTCGGTCGACGCCGAGCGCCTGGTGATCGAGGCGCTCGTGCGGCTCCCGAGCGGGCTGGTGCTACTGGTCGGGCAGGCGTGGCTCAGCGACGGCGCGACCGTCGCGCCGGACCACGAGCACGACGAGTTCGCGTGGTGGCCCGCCGACGTATCGGGCTGGCCGGACATCGCCGACGAGCCGCTGCTGCGGATGGGCGCGCTGCTGTCCGGCGCCTGACGGTGCGCGCCTTCAAGCGCCTGGTCACCTTCACACGGCTCGAGGTCGTCTCGTTCATCCACTCGGCCGTGTACCTGTCGCTGCTGCTGTGCGCGTTCGCGCTCGGCAAGCCCGAGCCCGCGACGTTCATCCTCGGGCTCGCCCACGGGCTGCTGTGGATCGCGATGTCGCTGGTCTGCATCGCGGCGGCCAGGGCCCGGATCATCCCGTTCTGGCTGGCGCTCGTGGTCGCGGTGCTGGGTGGGCTCGGGCCGTTCGCGGGGACGGTCGGATTCGTCGTCGAAAGTCGCCGTAGGGCCACAGCCCCTCACGTATCAGCAGATACAGTTGAACCGCATGGCAGTTGACAGCGGCACCGTCCAGGTTGTGATGCCCGCGATGGGTGACTCGGTCGCCGAAGGCACCGTGCTCGAGTGGCACAAGGGCGTCGGCGACACGGTCGCCGTCGATGAGACGATCGTTGAGATCTCCACCGACAAGGTCGACGCCGAGGTGCCCGCGCCGGTCGCCGGGACGATCACCAAGATCGTCGCCGGTGAAGGCGACACCGTGTCGGTCGGCGCGGTGCTCGCCGAGATCTCCACCAACGGAGCCGCGTCCAACGGCGGTGCGGTGACACCGCCGAGCGCGGCGACCGCCGAGTCGCCGCCGCCCACCCCCGAGGAGGCGGTCGCCGGAGCGGCCACCGAGGCCGAGGGCGCGGCGGCATCCGAGGCGGCGAGCGGGAAGGTCGTCGAGATCGTCACCCCGACCGGCGGCGAGTCCGTCACCGAGGGCACGATCCTCGAGTGGTCGGTGAAGGTCGGCGACCAGGTCCGCGAGGGCGACACGGTCGTGGAGATCTCGACCGACAAGGTCGACATGGAGCTGCCGGCTCCGGTCACCGGGACTCTGACGGAGATCCTCTTTGGCGAGGGGGACACGGTGACGGTGGGCCAGGTGATCGCTCGGATGGAGGCTGCCGGGCCCGCCTCCGTCGCTGCGCGCTTGGAAGCCAAAGATTCAGGTTCTGCCTCGACGACGCGAGCAGCGACGGAGGCGGCACCCGGCAGCCAGCCGGCTACCTCCCCCGACGGCGCCAACGCGTCCCCGGTGGCTAAGCGCATCGCTGCGTCAGAGGGCGTTGACCTCGCGGGGGTGAGCGGGAGTGCGCGCGGAGGACGGATCACGAAGGACGATGTGCTCGCGGCCGCGAGCGGGAACGGCGCCGCCGCCGCGCCGGCGGCCGCGGCGCCCGCTGCTGGAGCCACGCCGCTCAAGGGAGCGGCCGCCGTGCTGGCGCGGTACATGGACGAGAGCCGCTCGGTCCCGACCGCGACTTCGTTCCGCACGGTGACCGTCACCGAGCTCGCCACCCGGCGGGCGCAGCTCAAGGACGCCGGCCACCGGGTCTCGTTCACCCACCTGATCGCGTACGCGATCGCGCGGGTGGCGACCGACGAGATGCCGCAGATGGCCAACCACTACGCCGAGGCCGACGGCAAGCCGCAGCGGATCGACGACGGTGCGGTCAACCTGGGGCTGGCCGTCGACGTCGAGCGCAAAGACGGCACCCGCACGCTGATCGTGCCGGTGATTCGCGACGCTGGCCGCAAGAGCTTCGCCGAGTTTGTCGCCGCGTACAACGAGCTGGTCGACAAGTCGCGCACGAACACGCTCACCGCCGATGATCTGACGGGCGGCAACCTGACTCTCACCAACCCCGGCGGCCTCGGGACCGTGGCGAGCGTTCCGCGGCTGATGGCCGGCCAGGGGACGATCGTCGCGACGGGGTCGATCGCGTATCCGGTTGGGCTCGAGCGGATCGGCGACGCGATCGGCGCCGAGAAGGTCATGACGATGACCTCAACCTACGACCACCGGATCATTCAGGGTGCGGAATCGGGTCGCTTCCTGGCCCGGATCGAGGGCTACCTGCACGGTGAAGCGGGGTTCTACGAGCGCGTGTTCGGCGATCTTGGTGCGGCGCTGCCGGCGCTTCCGCCGCCGCCCGCACCACAGACGGCCGCCGGCGCGGTCACAGCGCCCCCCGCTGCCGCGCCGGCGCCGGCCGTACCCGACGAGGAGCTGCTCCAGTCGGTCCAGGCCGCGAGCTCGCTACTGAAGGCGCATCGCACCCACGGTCACCTCGCTGCGAAGCTCGATCCGCTCGGGCGCGAGCCGGAGGGCGACCCGGCGCTCGACCCCGAGCCGCTCGGGCTGACGCCCGAGCTGATGGAGAAGATCCCCTCGCGGATCCTGCGCATGTACGGCCCCGGCGAGACGCTCGCCGAGTCGCTGCCGCACCTGCGCGAGACCTACTGCGGCCCGATCGCGTACGAGATCGAGCACATCGGCTCCCATCGCCAGCGGCTGTGGCTGCGCGAGGCGATCGAGGGCGGCCGGTTCCGCACACCGCTGTCGACCGACGAGCAGAAGGCGCTGCTCAAGCGCTTGACCGAGGTCGACGCGCTCGAGCGCTTCATGCACAAGGCGTACCTGGGCCAGAAGCAGTTCTCGGTCGAAGGGCTCGACATGACCGTGCCGATGCTCGACGAGCTGATCCAGATGTCGGCGTCTCAGGGCGCCCGCGAAGTGGTGCTCGGGATGGCGCATCGCGGCCGGCTGAACGTGCTCGCCCACAACCTCGGCCGCCCGTACGACACGATCTTCGCCGAGTTCGAGGGGACCTCGACGCTCGAGCCGATCACGACGATCCCGCAGGGCGGCACCGGCGACGTCAAGTACCACCACGGCGCACAGGGCTCCTACCAGCTGCAGAGCGGCGAGTCGATCATCGTGCGGCTCGAGTCCAACCCGAGCCACCTCGAGTACGTGGACCCGGTCGTCGAAGGCGCGACCCGCGCGGCTCAGACGACCCGGCAGGGGCCGCACGTGCACCGCGACACCAACGCAGCGATCCCGGTCCTGCTGCACGGCGACGCCGCCTTCCCCGGACAGGGGGTCGTCGCCGAGACGCTCAACCTTCAGGCGATCGACGGCTATACGACCGGCGGCACCGTCCACCTGATCCAGAACAACCAGGTCGGGTTCACGACCAACGCCGACGATGCGCGCTCGACCACGTGGGCGTCCGACCTCGCGAAGGGCTTCGACGTGCCGATCTTCCACGTCAACGCCGACGATGTCGCCGCGTGCATCTCGGCGGTCCGGCTCGCGTTCGCGTTCCGCCAGGAGTTCGGGCACGACGTCCTGATCGACCTGATCGGCTACCGCCGGTTCGGCCACAACGAGGCCGACGAGCCGGCCTACACGCAGCCGTCGATGTACCAGGTGATCAAGAAGCACCCTCCGGTGCGGGAGCTGTTCGCGCGGCAGCTGATCGAGCAGGGCGTGGTCACCGAGCAGGAATCGACCGAGATGACCGACCAGGTCTGGTCGCAGTTGACCGACGCCCACGAGCTGCTGAAGCAGCGGGTCGCGGCGGCCCGGGAGGTCGAGCCGCAGACCGGTGAGTACGAGCTCGACCGCACCCCGTCGCCGGAGGTCAAGACCGCGGTCGCGCCCGAGCGCCTGCAGGTGCTCGGCGAGGAGCTCCTGTCGGTGCCGGACGGGTTCATGATCCATCCGAAGCTTGCCAAGCAGCTCGAGCAGCGCCGCGACGCGGTTCACCATCCCGACGGGAAGATCTTGTGGGCGCAGGCGGAGGCGCTCGCGTTCGCGTCGCTGCTGACCGAGGGGATCCCGATCCGCCTGACCGGCCAGGACACCGAGCGCGGCACGTTCAGCCAGCGCCACCTGGTTCTCCACGACGCCAAGACCGGCCAGGAGTACTCGCCGATCCAGCACCTCCCGGGCGCGCTCGCGCCGATGGAGCTCCACAACAGTCCGCTGTCCGAGGCGGCGTGCGTCGGGTTCGAGTACGGCTACTCGCAGGAAGCGCCGGAGACGCTGGTGCTGTGGGAGGCGCAGTTCGGCGACTTCGTCAACGGCGCGCAGGTGATCATCGACCAGTTCATCGTCTCGGGGCTCGCCAAGTGGGGCCAGACCTCGCGGCTGACGCTGCTGCTGCCGCATGGGTACGAGGGCTCGGGACCCGAGCACTCCTCAGCCCGGATCGAGCGGTTCCTGCAGCTCGCCGCCGAGGGGAACATCCGCGTCGCCAACCCGACCACGCCCGCGCAGTACTTCCACCTGCTCCGGCGCCAGGCGCGGATCGCCAAGCAGCGCCCGCTGGTGGTGCTGACGCCCAAGAGCCTGCTCCGGCTGCCACAGGCGACCAGTTGCATGGACGAGCTGACGAGCGGCAGGTTCGAGCCGGTGCTGGCGGAGCCCGGCGTCGATCCGGCGGCGATCGCGAGGCTGATCCTGTGCAGCGGGAAGATCTACTACGAGCTCGCCGGACACCAGGCGCACCAGGACAACCCGCAGGTGGCGATCGGGCGCGTCGAGCTGCTGTACCCGTTCCCGCAGGCGGAGATCCTCGAGCTCGTCTCCAACTACCCGAACCTGAATGAGGTCGTGTGGGTACAGGAGGAGCCTCGCAACATGGGCGCGCGGGCGCATATGTCGCCGCGGCTGATGCAGATCCTTCCCGAGCAGCTGCAGTTCGGCTACATCGGCCGTCCTGAGCGGGCCTCCCCCGGCGAGGGATATCCGATCGCGCACGCGCTCGAGCAGGACCGGATCCTGCACACGGCGCTCAGCCCCGCCGTCCCGGTCTCGCAGTTCCCCCGGCAGCTTCCGGGCGACCGCTGAGCCCGCCGGCCCCAGATCTGGCTTTGCCCCGCCCGTGCGATAGCCTCTCCGCAAGGATGTCGGGGCGTCTCTCGATTGGTCGTAGCCGTGCGGTCGCGACCGGACTTGCATGCCTGGCCGCCGCGGGCGCGATCGCCGGCTGCGGATCGAGCAACTCGACCGGCGCGAGTGCCAACCAGGTGGTGCGCGCGGCCTATGTCTCGACCAACACGTCGGGCTACCGGATGCGGTTCGCGATGGTGCTCAACTCCTCGGCGCTCCCGCAGGCGATCAGGGCGGTCGGTACGGGCAGGTTCAACGTCAAGGAGCACTCGGGCGCGATCACCCTCGCGATGGACTTCGGCAGCATTCCCCAGGTCGCGAGCGTGCTCGGCTCGAGCACCTTCGTGCTGCGCGAGCTGATCGACGGCACGACGATCTACGTCAAGCTCCCGGACGCGCTCGCCAACAAGCTCCCGCAGCTGAGCGGCAAGCCGTGGGTGAAGGTCGACCTCGCGAAGGCCGCCGGCTCGTCGGGCGTGCCGGGGATCGGCTCGCTGATCAACAATCCCGCCTCGAGCGACCCGAGCCAATTCCTCTCGTATCTGCGCGCCGCCGGCACCGTCACGAAGGTCGGCAGCGATACGGTGAACGGGATTCCGACCACCCACTATCGCGCCGTGATCGCCCTCGACAAGGTGGCGAACGCGCTTCCGGCCGCGTCGCGCGGCCAGGCCCAGTCGGCGATCGCGGGGCTCGAGAAGACCATCAACCTGCATCAGATCCCGGTCGGCGTGTGGGTCGACAGCCAGAACCTCGTCCGGCGGATCCGGATGACGCTCCAAGAGGCGCTTGCAACGGGCCAGACCGTCAGCACGGCGATCACCGTCGACCTGGTCGACTACGGTCCCCAGCCGCCGGCGGTGCCGCCGCCGGCCGACCAGGTCAGCGACGCCAGCTCGCTGACGGGCGCCACCGGCTAGATCGCCGCGCGCGGTGGGGCGCGGCGCGATCCGCCTGCGTCTGACACTCTTGTCGCATCCCGTTCCGTAGAGCAGGCTCAAGCAGGGATACGGCCCGCCGCCATCTGACGCCCGCGTTCGGCGTCCACGACATGGCGATCGATCTGGGCACCGCGAACACGCTCGTGTACGTCGGCGGCCGGGGGATCGTCGTCTCGGAGCCGTCGGTGGTCGCCTCCGACGTCGACACCGGCACGGTCCACGCGGTCGGCTCGGAAGCGGAGCGGATGATCGGCCGGACCCCGGCCACGATCGCCGCGACCCGCCCGCTCCGGCACGGCGTGATCGCCGACTTTGAGGTGACCGAGGAGATGCTGCGCTACTTCATCCGCAAGGTGATCGACCGGCGGATGGCACATCCCCGGCTGATCGTCTGCGCACCGTCCGGCGTCACCGAGGTCGAGAAGCGCGCCGTCGAGGAGGCGTCGCTGGCCGCCGGCGCGCGCCGCGTGCATCTGATCGAGGAGCCGATCGCGGCCGCGATCGGGGCCGGGATCGAGATCGAAGAGCCGATCGGGCGGATGGTCGTGGACGTCGGAGGCGGTACCAGTGAGATGGCGGTGATCTCGCTCGGCGGAATCGTCGTTTCTCGCTCGGTGCGAGTCGGCGGCTACGAGATGGATGAGGCGATCGCGGCTTACCTGCGCTCGGTGCACCAGCTGGCGATCGGCTCGCAGACCGCGGAGCGGATCAAGATCGCGATCGGGTCGGCGATTCCGCAGCGCGACGAGCAGACGATGGAGGTGCGGGGACGGCACCTGCTGACCGGCCTTCCGACCGCGGTTCAGCTGTCGGCGGGGGAGGTGCGACAGTCGATTGCGAGCCCGCTGAACGAGATCTTGCAGGCGATCCGCGACACGCTCGAGGAGACCCCGCCCGAGCTCGCCTCGGACATCGCCAGGGACGGGATCCTGCTGGCCGGCGGCGGAACGCTCGTACGCGGGTTCCAGGAGCGGGTCGCCGAGGAGACCGGGATGCCGGTGTTCTCGGCTGAGTCGCCGCTCACGTGTGTCGCGTACGGCTCAGGGCAGGCGCTTGCCAATCTCGACAAGCTCGCGCGAACCAGTCGTCAGCGCACCACCTCGCTGACGCCCGACTGGCGAACCGGCTAGGCGTCGGAGCGCGTCCGGGGCGGCGGCGAGCGCGCACGCGGCCGGCAGGATCAGGAACGCGTCGATCGGCTCGCGAAAGCGGGGCGTCTCGGCGTTGATGAGCGCGACGCTGATCCACAGCAGCAGCGGGATCGCCCACACCCACACCGGGCTCCCGCGCATCGCGCGCGTGAACGCGCCGGCGAGCGCCAGCGCGCACAGGATCCAGAAGCCGACCACGCCCGCGTCCGCGACCCCCCGTGGGATCTGCTGGGCGTACGCGGACGCCCGCCATGCGAACGTCCCCTCGAGCTCGAGCAGCCGGAGGGAGTTGTGGTACAGGACCGCGAGCGGAGCGAACGGGTGGTCGCCGATGTAGTGCAGGGCCTGACTCTCGAGCCGGGAGGAGAGCGCCGGCTCGGTCAGCCGTGGGGACTCGCGGATCAACCGCCGCTCGCCCGGGATCCCGTAGTAGATGCGCCACTTGTACGGAACCGGGGAGTAGGCCGCCGACGCCCGGTTGTAGGTGCCGACCAGCGTGATGCCCGACTCGTCCGTCACCGGGATGAAGCCGTGCAGCTCGACGGCATCGCGCACGATCCACGGGACCAGCGCCACAAGCGCGCACGCGAGCGCGACCGCCGGCGCGGGCCACCCCGGCCGGGCGCGCCAGGCTGCGAATCCCAGCGGGAGGATGATCACGATGCTGTTGACGTGGGTGAGCGTCGCCAGCCCCGTGAGCACGCCGGCTGCGGCGATCCACCGGTACGGATGAGCGGACCGGGGCGCTCGTAGCGCCGCCCAGGTGGCCGCGAGGATCAGCGCCGTCATCAGGTTCTCGGCCACGATCGCCGCGGACAGCTCGACGAGCACGGGGTAGATCGCCGCCACACCGAGCGCGACAAGAGCGACCGCCTGCCCGAACAGCTCGAGCGCCAGCAGCCCGATCAACGCCACCGTCGCGGTGCCGAGCACCGCCTGCGAGACCCGCGCCGACTGGACCGCGGCCCCGCGTGGCGCGGTGTTCCCGGCGATCAGGTCGACCGCCGCCAGGAAGTACGGAAAGCCGGGCGGAAAGTAGGCGCTCGGCCCGCGCGTGCCGCCCGCTCCGGCTCCGGGGCGGGTGCTCGTCGAGTAGTCGCCGGTGTGGGCGATCGCGGACGCAAGCGTCAGATACGAGCCGGCGTCGTTGATCGGCCGGTAGGAGGTCGCCTCCACCTCGGCGACGCGAACCGCGAGCGCCACGATCAGCAGCGCCCCGGCGATCAGAGCTGCGCGCGTTGGGCGCCGGCGGCCCATGAGGCCGCGGAGGTTAGGCGCTCAGGTCCGCGTCAGGCCGCGGCGACCGCTTGGCCGGAGGCAGCGGCCTGGGAGTGGGCGCCGTTGCCGTAGAACTGCAGCGCGCCGTCCTCGAGCGGGCTGCGGCGCAGGCTCCGGATGTCGAGCGGGTAGTTCTGATACAGGCGCCAGGGCGCCTTGGATCCCTGCCTGGGGAACTGCTCGATCGAGCGCTGGATGTAGCCGGAGGAGAAGTCGATCATCGGCTGCGGCGTGACCGTGGGATCGTGGTTCTCGGGGACGCACTTGGTGTAGCCGTGGCGGTCCATGTGGTTGAGTAGCCGACACACGTACTCGTGTGTGAAGTCGCACTTCAGCGTCCACGAGGCGTTTGTGTAGCCAAGCGCGAACGCCGCGTTCGGGACACCGGTGGCCATCATGCCGCGATACGTCATCGTGTTGGCGAAGTCCACCTCCTGGCCGTCGACGGCGACCGACATGCCGCCGAGCAGCAGCATGTTGAGACCGGTGGCCGTGACGATCACGTCGGCCTCCAGCTCGGCGCCCGAGTCGAGCAGGATCCCGTTCTCGGTGAACGACTTGATCGTGTCGGTGACGACCGACGCCTGCCCGCGGCCGATCGCCTCGAACAGGTCCGAGTCCGGCACCAGGCACAGCCGCTGGTCCCACGGGTTGTAGCGGGGCTTGAAGTGCGTGTCGATGTCGTAGCCCGGCGGGAGCTGGCGTTCGACTCCCTTGCGGAGGATCGCCTTCATCAGCCTCGGGCGCCGGCGGCTGAGCTGGAAGCTCAGCATCGTCAGGGCAACGTTCTTCCAGCGGATCACGGAGTACGCGCGCTTCGGTGGCAGCACCCTACGCGCCACTCGCGCAACCGGGTCCTCGGCGGGCAGCGACACGACGTAGCTGGGCGAGCGCTGCAGCATCGTCACGTGGGCGGCCTTGCGGGCCAGCGCGGGCACCAGCGTGACCGCCGTGGCGCCGCTGCCGATCACGACCACGCGCTTGCCCTCGTAGTCGATGTCGTCGGTCCAGAACTGGGGGTGGACGATCCGGCCCTTGAAGCGGTCGGCCCCTTCGAAGTCGGGCGTGTAGCCCTCGTCGTAGCGGTAGTAGCCGCTGCACATCAGCACGAAGCCGGCCGTCAGCTTGACTGTCTCGCCGGTGTCGGTCCGCTCGGCGGTCACGGTCCAGCGCTGGTTGTCGGTGGACCACTCCGCGCGCACAACGCGATGGTTGAAGCGGATCTTCCGGTCGATGCCGTGCTCGGCGGCCGTCTCCTTCACGTACGCGAGGATGTCGGAACCGTCCGCGATCGACTTGTCGCTCGTCCACGGCTTGAACGAGTAGCCGAGCGTGTACATGTCGGAGTCCGAGCGGATCCCGGGGTACCGGAACAGGTCCCAGGTGCCGCCGATCCGGTCACGCGCCTCGAGGATCGCGTAGCTCTTGTGGGGAAGCTCCGTCTGCAGGTGATAGCCGGCGCCGATGCCGGACAGGCCCGCGCCGACGACGAGCACGTCGAGGTGCTCGAGCGGCTTGCCCGTCCCCTCCAGGGGTGTGTCTGTGGTTGCCACGGCCACGACTTCGCAAATGCTACACCACTGAAGCTTCGCGATGGGCCGGTCAGCCGCGCCCGGTGTGTGAGATGCGTCTCAGTGGATGCCGACGATCCCGGCGCACACCCAATCCGACGCTCCGGCACCGCCCCTCCAGATCCGCGCCGCGACCGCGTCCTGCTCGGCCTTGCTGGCGAGATAGGCGGCCGGCCCGGTCCCTCCGAACCCCGTCCAGGTGCTCGGGATGATCTGGTAGTAGCCGGAGGCGCCGGCGCTGTTGGGCGGAAGATTTTGGCCCCCGGATTCACAAAGCACGATCGGGTACGGGATCGCCCATCCTCCCGACGGCCCGAGCGCCGGGCCGACGCCGCTGCCGCTGCTGCTGCTCTGCGACTGCGCCTGCGCCGCCGCCGCCTGCTGCTGCGCCTCGAGCTTCGAGATCGACGCCTGCAGCTGCTGGCCCCGCTGGCGGCTTGCGTCGAGCGCCGCCTGCTGGATCGCCTGCGCCTGCTTGAGCGCGCTCTGCTTCGAGACCAGCAGCGACTGCATGCCTGCCAGCGCCCGCGCGCGGATCGCTTCGTCGGAGGTGATCTGGCGATCCCTCGCCTCGAGCGCCGCCATCCGCTTGGCCGCCGCGTCGGCGCGGGCCTTGGCCGCGCGCGTCAGCGCGATGACCCCCTGCTGCTGGTGCTCCGCGTCCTTCAGGTAGGTGATCCGCTCGAGCAGGTCGTTGAAGCCGTGGGACTCGAGCACCACGCTGACCAGGTCCGGCTGGTCGCCCTCGTACGCCGAGACGAGCTGCTTGGCAAGCAGCAGCTTCGCGCGCGCGAGCCTCGCCCTCAGCAGCATCAGCAACTGGCGCTCGCGGACCAGCGCGACGTGCGCCGCGGCGAGCGCCTGCCGGTCGGATGCGAGCTGCGCGTTGACGGCGGCTTCGCGGGTCTGGATCAGCGAGATCTGGCTGTTCAGCGAGCTGACGAGCTGTGTCAATCCGGCCAGGCTGCCCTGGAGGTGCTGTTGCCGGGCGTGCTGGTTGGCGAGCTGGGAGTTGAGCTGCCCGAGGCTCGGGCTCGCGCTCGACCCGGCCGGCAGCACCGCCAGCAACAGGATGCCAGCGGCCGTTGCCGCGGCCGTGGCCACGCGACGCCGGAAAGCGGTACGCCGAAGGGATCTCATCGATGTCGGGTGCGCCGGCGGGGTTAGCTGTCGGGCTCGCGCGGCTCGCGCGCTACGCCACCATCAGGTGGCGATTCGCCCCGGAGGCAACCTTGGTTCCCCCGCTCTCCCGGGTATCAAGGGAGATTAGGCGGGGCGAACATACCAGCACGGGTCGGGCGAGTTGGCACGCGAGCCGGCTTGCAACGCGGCTTGCATATCCTGCGGCTGGTGCATCGCGCCCACGAGCGCCGGATCCTCGATCGCATCTGTTCGACGCCCCCCGGTTTCGTGCGGACGTACGGAGATGTCTCGCCCGGCGCGCCCCGCATCGCGGGAGCGATCCTCCACGACTGCGACGACCCGGGCGTGCCGTGGCACCGGATCGTCCGCGCCGACGGGTCGCTCGCCAAGGGCGACCGGCAGCGGGTGTTGCTCGAGGCGGAGGGAGTGCCATTCCGCGGCGCCCGAGTCGACATGCGCGTCGCCCGGATCCCCACCGTGTGATGTGGGCGCAACGCGAGATCACGCTCGCCCCGCGCCCGCGCGGCTTTCACCTCATCACCCGCGACGTGGTCGATGCGCTCCCCGAGTTGCGCAGCGTGCGGGTCGGTCTGCTGCACCTGCTGATCCAGCACACCTCGGCGTCGCTGGCGCTGAACGAGAACGCCTCGCCGGATGTTCGACGCGACTTCGAGTCGTGGTCGAACCATACGGTGCCGGAACAGGCTTCGTATTGGACCCACACGCTGGAGGGACCCGACGACATGCCCGCGCACATCAAGGCGGCGCTGTTCGGCCCGGTCCTGACCCTCCCGGTCGCCGGGGGGCGGCTGGCGCTCGGCACCTGGCAGGGGATCTACCTGTGCGAGCACCGCGATCGCGGCGGCCCCCGGTCGGTCGTGGCGACGGCGTGGGGCGACGACGGTTGAGCGCAAATCCGGCCTGGATCCCGCGCAAGAAACCGGCCGCCCGGAGCGTTGATTGTCTGAGACAACCAGGTCAAGCCCGTTCAATGCGTCAAAGAGCCCTCGTAATGCTGATTTCCGCCGCGTCTGGCGTTGCGCTGGCGGTGAAGCGCCGTCGCTCGAGTCAGTCGCCGGCTCTCGAGCTCGAGTCGAACCCTCTAGTGGAGCTTGCGCCTGTGCCCGCCGAGCCGAAACGGTTCCACGAGATCGCCGAGCCGGAGCCGGTCCAGGACGTTGTCGAGCCAGAGCCGGTCCAGGACCTCGCCGAGCCGGTGGAGCGCGATGAGATCGCCGAGCCGGTGGAGCGCGACGAGGTCGCCGAGCCGGACCGGCAGCCCGATCGCGCCGCCTCGGCCTGGCTGCCGGCCGAATGGCTCACCGACACCGAGCCCGCCGGGGACTCCAGTCCCAGTCCCGCCGGCGCGTCGCTCGCCGCGCGCTGGGTGCCGGCCGACGACGGGCCGCACCATGTGACCCGGGTCGAAGTTCCGGCGCTGCGCGCGCACCGCACAAGGATTTCCACCCGCACCCGGCGGCCCAGGCTCGCGGCCGCGTGCCGGCCGGTGCTGCTCACCGCGGCGCTGGGCCTCGCGGGGGTGGCGTTCGCCGCAGGGCTGCTGGCCGGGGCCGGTGACACCGCGGCCCCCGCGCCGCGCGAGGCGGTCGTTGCGCAGGCGTCGCACTCGGTCGGCTCGGGCGCCACGGCCACTGTGGCCCCGACAGCTGCCACGGCCGCCGCCTCGCCTCAGGCGGCGAGGCAGGTCAGCGCTACGCGCGGCCCGGTGACCGCCGCCGCCGCGGCGAGCCCCGGTGCGTCGCCGGCGGGAGCCGCGCCGTCGCAGCCCGGCTCGTCCACGACGACTACCGGCCCGAGCCCCAGCCCGAGCTCGAGCCCGAGCTCGTCCACCCCTGGTGCGTCGTCGACCCAGACGCCCACCGCGCCCGCCTCAGGCCCCGCCCCGTCGCACTCCTCCTCGCCGTCCGGATCGGGCTCATCTCAGTCGACGGGGTCGACTGGCAGCGGCTCGAGCGGCTCGAGCGGGTCCGGAGGGGGATCGGGCAACGTGGTCCAGTCGACCGTCTCGCAGGTCGAGAGCACCGTCTCGAGCGCTCCGAGCACCGTCCAGTCGGTCGTCTCCACGGCGACGTCGGCTGTTCCGCCGACCCCGTCGGCGCCGCAGCTGCCGTAGCCGCCCTCGTCACGCCGCCAAGGGGGCCCGGTCGGCTGCGGGTCTAGCGACCCTTCCAGACCGGCGGGCGCTTCTCGGCGAACGCGACCGCTCCCTCGCGCGCGTCCTCGGAGCTCATCACCGGCGCGACGATCTCGCCCTGACGCGCGAAGAACTCGGAGTCGGGCCAGTCGGCGGATTCCACCATCACCCGCTTCGTCGCGGTCAGCGCGAGCGGGCCGTTCTCGGCGATCACCGCCGCCAGCTCGAGCGCCCCGGCGAGCGCCGCTCCCGGCTCGACGAGCCGGTTGACGAGCCCCAGCTCATAGCCGCGCTCGGCGAGGATCGGCTCGCCGGTCAGCGCGAGCTCCATCGCCAGGTTGCGGGGGAGCGTGCGCGGCAGGCGCAGCAGCGCGCCACCGGCGGCGACCAGCGAGCGCTTCGCCTCCGGTACCCCGAGCCGCGACCCGCGGGAGGCGACGATCAGGTCGCACGCGAGCGCGATCTCGAGGCCGCCCGCCACGGCGAACCCCTCGATCGCAGCGATCAGCGGCTTGGCCGGCGGCCGTTGGACGATGCCGGCGAAGCCCCGGTCCCCGGCGTACGGGCGCTCGCCGGTGACGAACGCCTTCAGGTCCATGCCCGCGCTGAAGCCCTTGCCCGCACCGGTCAGGACCCCGACGGAGATGTCGTCGTCGGCGTCGAGCGCGTCGAGCGCGGCGGCGATCCCCTCGGCGACCGCCGCGTTGACCGCGTTGCGTTGGTCGGGACGGTTGATCGTGATGAGCAGCACGCGGCCGCGCCGCTCGGTCAGCACTGCCTGTTCGTCGTTCATGCCGCGAACAGTTTCAGATCCGGCTCGCGCTCGCCGCGCAGAACCTCCAGGTCGACCTCCACGCACTCGATTCCGCGCGCCTCGGCGAGCACCCTTGCCTGCGGCTTGATCGACTGTGCCGCGAGCACGCCGCGGCATTCTGCGAACGCGGGATCGAGCCGAATCCGCTCCAGGTACCGCGTCAGCTGCTCGACGGCGTCGATCCCGGCAACGCGCTTGATCTCGACCGCGATCCAGGCATCGTCCTCGTCGCGGCACATCAGGTCGACGGGGCCGATGTCCGTGGGCCACTCGCGGCGCACAAGCCGGAAGCCCTCCCCGCACCAGTGCGGCTGATCGGCGAGCAGCTCCTGAAGGTGGGCCTCCACCCCGTCCTTTGCGAGCGCCGCGTCCTCGTCCGGCGGGCCCATCTCGTGCTCGACGTCGGAGAGCGCCTCGGCGATCGAGATCTCGAGCCGGTCCTCGCTCTTCCCCGCCCGCTTGCGCACTACGATCGTCGCCGGGCCGTCGCCGCTGGCCTCGGACTCCTCGATCACGGTCGGCGGGGTCATCCAGTTGAGCGGCTTGTAGCCGCCCGCGTCGGCGTGCACGAGCACCGAGCCATCGGCTTTGATGATGATCAGCCGAACGGACTCGGCCAGCACCGCATTCAGCCGGCCCGAGTAGTTGACAGAGCAGCGCGCGACGATAAGGCGCACAGGCAGCACGCTAGGACCCGGAGCGGACGGTTCGGCGGCGATCGGAAGTCTGTGGGGCGGATCTTGCTTCCCGCGCAAAAGGGGGTGCTTGGCCGTAGCCGGCAATGTGCTTGTCGCCGAGGGAAAGCAGGGCCGTGGCGACTCGCCTGATCATGCGCTCGTCGGGGGCGAGGCGCTGCCCCCTTACGCCTATAAGAGTCACGCCGACGTGGTGGCCCCTTTCGCGACGTTGCAGAAGCGGACGTCGAACCCTCCGAGGTGGCGGAAGCCCTACGGACTGAGCTTGAGCACTATGTGCGTTGCGCCCTTGCCTGGGTAGTAGCCCGGGTTGTACGAGCTGCAGTTGACCTTGATTTTCTGCGTCTGCGGCACCGTGCATGACGTGCCGTAGAGCTTCGGCCCCAGCTGGTTGATCTTGAAGTAGAGCCAGGCGGCCTCGTAGACCGGGTGCTTACCCGGATATACAACGCTGACGGCCCAGGTGGCTTCCGAAAACTTCCAGAAGCAGTCTCCGCTGTCGATCGCTTTGAACGCAGTGTCCTGGAGGGTTTGGGGGTTGTAGGTGATGTGAGCCGGTCCGGAGTCAACACTCTCGGCGCAGTTCGAGTTCTGGACCTTGAAGTCCAGGTCCGTACCCGCAGGCAACGTGCTGGACACCGTGTAGGTGACGTCGTAACTCGTGGACCTGAGCCCGGCCCCTGTCGGGAGCCCAGAGCTGCTCACCCTCAGCCCGGTCGGCGCGGCGAACAGCGTGGCGCGGGCGAAGCGGAGTGGCAGCGGCGACGAGGCACCGCGGAAGCGTTGCCGGAGTAGCGTCGACTGGGAGCGTGGCTGCACTGTGACGTGGGCGAACAGCCCAAACGGCGGCGCGTACTGAATCGACCGGACCCTCAGCGCCACGAATCGTGGACGCGCCCCGGATATCTGGAGCAGCGCCTGGTCCGGAAGCCGGCGTCCCAGAAGGATTGCGGCGTCCTGGCCAAGAACTCCGGTCCGGCGCCCGCGGGCGGTAAACGCTGCGCCCCTGATGCCGTTCAGAACAAGGATGCCCTGGGTTTGCGCGGCGTTCTGCGGTAGGAACGAGCCGGACCCGGTTTGCAGGGAGACAAGCAGCGGCTGCACGCGTACAGCTGCCGAGGCCATGCTCGGCAGAACAAGCGCGCAAAAGGCCGCCGCCAGGACAGCCGCACTGGTCAAGTTACGTAGGTGCCTGATCATGCCCCTCGTTCCCTCCATTGCCCATATTCGAACCCCACAGGGATTCGAAAGTACCGCTACCGGGATTCGAAGCCCCCGAGAATAGTTGAACGGATGGGCTTTTCGCTGCTCAGCGCGATGTTTGAACCGCTGGCGAGGGGGCAGGTAACCGCCCGACATTTGGGGTCGACTGTGGCGCGACTGTGGCGCAGTTGCGGCGCTCTTGCCCCACGTGCGCTCGGCTGACGTTGGCCGTTTCCACTGGTGCTTGTGGTGGAGGCTGGGTCGTTGCGAGAGGTCGTCACCCGCCGGCCACGGATGGCCGGCGGAACGGCCAGGGATGGCGGTTTTGTCCGCTTCTGGCCGCGACTCGACACCGGCTGGGTCTGAATGAGTGGAACGTCGCCTGAGCATTCGTCCGGTCTGAGAGCGCCCTGATCGTGAAAGCACTCGCCCGCGAGCTTCCGGGCGCTGCCGGATTACGCCTGGAGCGGCCACGGCGCTGGCGCAGCTGCTTGTCGATCCAAGCGGCAGTCCAGCGCGCACCGGACGCGGCAAAGGTTTTCACACGGCTTGGCGCGGCTTGCCGTAGGGTCGGATTTGCAAGCCCGATCGAGCGAGGAGGGAAGCGTGATCTTCATCACGACTTACAGGATCAAGCAGCAAAGCAAGGACGAAACCAAGAAGCTGATGGGCGTCTTTGCCGAGAAGGGTGTGCCGTCCACAGTGAAGGCGCACTACGTGGCCGCTGACGGCAGCCAGGGCGTGGTGATCAACGAGGCCGATGACCTGGAGGAGGCGTACCGAAACCTCCTGAACTACTCGGAGTGGATCGAGTACGAGACCAAGCCGTACCTGACGCTCGAACAGGCCCTGCCCCACATCGCAGACTACGTCGGTTGACGCGCGAGCCGCTCACCTGCCGGCCAGGCGCTGCTGCCTTGGGCCTAACGGCGTCCGGTCGCCTTCAGCAGTTGAGCGGCTTGTACCCGCCCGCGTCGGCGTGCACGAGCACCGAGCCGTCGGCTTTGACGATGATCAGCCGAACGGACTCGGCCAGTACCGCATTCAGCCGGCCCGAGTAGTTGACAGGGCAGGCGCGACGAGCAACCGCATCCGGCCACCCTAAGATCACGGGCGGACGCATGCGCAATCTGCTTCGCCCCCTGTTCGACCGGGTCGTGATCAAGGAGCTCGACCCCGACCGTGTCCGGCGGTCGGGCCTGCTCGTCCCGCCCGGATCCGATGAGCCGCCACCCCAGCACGGGATCGTCCTCGCGGTCGGCCCGGGGTTGGACTGGTGGGATCACGTCGGGATCGTGATGCCGGTCAAGCCCGGCGACCACGTCGTGTTCCCCGCCTCGGCCGGAGCGTGGATCGAGGTCGACGAGGAGCGGCTGCTGGTGTGCCGGGTCGGCGAGCTGCTCGGTGTGCTCGAGCGAGTCGAGGACTGCCCCGAGTGTGGCGGGCGCGAGCTCGCGCCGACCGAGGCGTGTCCGGTGTGCGGCCGCGAAGGCTCGGTCTCTCCGCGCTAGGGCGGGGAGGGCTCCGAGCGGCTACGCCGCGGTGCGTTCCGAGACCTCGCGGGGACGCGCCGCCTCGGCCCGGGCGCGCAGCTCGGCGACCTCGGCGTCGTCTCCCAGCGACAGCGCGCGTCCGCATGCCTCGATGCACTCGCCCAGCCGGTCGGTGCGCGCGAGCGCGTGCGCGTACTGTGACCACGCCGGTTGACACTCGGGATCGAGCTGCGTGGCCGCGTGGGCGGCCGATACCTCCGCTCCCACATCGCCGGCGAGGTGGTAGGCGAGCGCGAGATCGAGCAGCCCCTCGACCGACGGTCCCATCAGCCGGGCGCGCTCCAGCGCGGTGACGGCGCCGGGCCGATCCATCAGCCGCAGGCGCAGCCGTCCCAGCCGCTCCCACGCCGAGGCGTCCTGAGGGGCGCGGTCGGTGGCGCGCGCGGCTGCCTCCTCGGCCAGATCGATCGCGCCCATGTCCTCGTAGATCCGCGAGGCGAACCGCTCGGGCGTCGGCCGGTCGGTGTCGACGCGCGCCCAGTCGCGGACGGCGCGAGCGGCGGCGGGGAGGTTTCCGGCCTGCCAGAACGCCGCGGTCAGCAGGCGCAGCACTGCGGGGTTCGACGGATCGGCGTCGCGGGCGTAAACGAGCCGCTGGGCCGCGAGCGCGGGATCGCCCTCCGCAAGCGCGTGCTGCGCGGCGGTCATGAACCGCTGCACGCGGTCGGCACCCGGGTCGGGCCTGGAGAAGTCAACGAACTGGAGCGACCCGGCCGGGATCGTGCGCACGCCGACGGCGAAGTTGACGCGGGCCCACTGCTGGACCTCGTCGCCCTCGCCCGAGAAGTAGATGCCGGTCACGGTGCCGACGCCCCACTCCGGATACGACAGGCAGCGCGCATAGCGGTGAACGACCGAGTGGTCAGGGACGCGGGCGCCGAACGGGTCGTTGCGCTCCCGGTCCTCCGCGGCCGCCCGGGCCCGTTGCTCGGCTTCGTATGCGCGCCGCCCGGCCTCCTCGCGCGCCTTCCGCGCGGCCGCGGCGGACGCACGGACCGCGTTGGCGCTGACGCGACCCCCGCGCGAGGTCTCCGCCAGCTGCTCGAGCTGGTCGGCGGCCTCGTTGATCGCCTGGAGGTGCCGCTCGTGCTCGTGCCGGCGGCCCGGGGGGGCGATGTCGGGGTGCCAGCGCTTGGCCATCCGCCGTCGCGCCAGCTGGACGGCGCGCTGGTCGAACGGCGCCTCGAGCTCGAGGAGCAGCAGTGCCTGTTCGACGTCGAGGATGGCGGCCATGACACTCAAACGTTAGCGGCGGGGCAAGGGGCCTGGGCCCGTTCGGCGGAGCTGCGAAATGTCTGTGCCGAAACTGCAAAGAGTCAGCACCAATCGAGGGCGCAGGCTGGCGGCAGGGCTAGGTTGCGGCCGATGAGGCGCCGTCGGCGAACAAGCAGGATCGCAATCGGGGCGACCGCGGCGATCGCTGGCGCCGCCGCGATCGGGGTGTGCACGGCCGTGCTGGCCGTGCTGCTTGCCGTGCTCGCCGAGCAGAGCGGCTGCGGCTCGCCCGCGGCCGCCTCGGGTCCGGTCGCGCTGGGTCCGCCCGGGACGGGCACGCTCGTCGGCGCGACCGAGTACGGCGGCCCCGGAGACCCGGGCAGCGGCACGCTCGGCGCATCCGGTGCGAATCTGCTCGAACACCCCGACAGCTACGCCGAGCTGGGCGGCTACACGTTCCAGACCGCGACGGCGATGGGTGGACTGCCGTACATGACGCCGCTGCGGATCACCTGGGGGGCGCGCTCGGCGATCGCGTACAAGCGCGACTTCGGATTCGGCGGCCCGCCGATCGACGGATACCGGCGCGTGATCGACCTGTGGTGGGAGCTCGCCGTGAGCCTCGGGATCCCATACGAGAACGGGATGTGGTCGGGCCCGGTGCGACTCGAACGGCCACCGCCGACCGGGGCCGGGGACCTGCTCGGAGCCACGCTCGGCGCGCGCACCGCACTCGTCTCGACGCCGTCCGAGACTGACCCAGGCGCGTGTGTCCCGGGCGGCGCGACGGGCGTGCCGCTCACGAGCGGCGACCGTGCACGGCTGCTGTCGAACGGGCAGGCCGCCGCCCCGGCTGACGCCCCGCTCGCGGTCCGGGAGATGATCGCGGCCGGCAACCAGATCGCGGGCAAGCCGTACCTCTACGGAGGTGGGCACGGCCTGCCGCTGTCGGAGGTGGCGCCCTCGTACGACTGCTCGAGCAGCGTCGAGCACCTTCTGTACGGCGGTGGCCTGCTTCCCGCGAGCTACGACGCCGCGTCGGGCACGCTCGAGTCGTTCGGCGCACCCGGGCCGGGCGCGTGGGTGACGCTGTACGCGAGCGCCGACCACGTGTTCATGTACGTCGCGGGGCTGCGCTGGGACACCCACAACGCCGCGGGTCAAGGCGACGGAAGCACGGGGATCGGCTGGCATCCGCTCGTCCGCAGCTCGGCGGGGTTCGTCGCCCGGCACCCGGTGGGCCTGTGAGGTGCGCGGCCGCGATCCTGGCGGTCGCGGTCGCGGTCGCGGTCGCGGTCGCGGTCAGCGGCTGCGCGTCACTCGCGCCGGCGCCGCGGCCGCAACCGCCGGCGGCGCGACCGCAACCGCCGGCGCCGAAACCGCGTTCGCCGGTCGCCGAGGCCGAGACCACGCACGAGTACCCAGGGCCCGCGCCGCCGCGGCAGTCCGCACCGGGCTCAGCCTCGCCCGCCGACGCGGTCGCCGCGTTCGCGACCGGGTACGTCAACTGGAACGCTCGGACGATCGCCGCGGACATGCAGGCGTTGGCCGACCGGAGCGTCGGCCAGGCGCGGTCCGCGATGGAGCTCGCGGCCGCGCAGACGGGCTCCGACTACGAGCTTGAGCGGGGCGGGATCGCCAACGCCGGGGTCGTCGAGGCGGTCGCGCCGCTGCCCGGTGATCCGGGGCGCTATGTGGTGGTGACGCGCGAGCAGACGACCGCTTCCGCGACCGACGCCTACCAGGGCCTGCAGCCCGCGTGGCACGTCGCGCTCGCAACCGTCGTGCGGCTCGCGCCGGGACGCTGGGTGGTGAGCGGATGGCAGCCGCAGAGCTGAGCCGCAGAGCTGACCCACGGGCCTTGCGCTCGAGGCCGAGCCGGGGTCAGTGCGAGGCCACGTTCAAGACCACCGCGAGCACGAACGCGAGCAGCGCAGCGAGCCGGATGTACAGCCCGGCACGGTCGCCGGGACGGCCGGTGACCATGCCGACGATCGCGAGCGTCATCAGGGCGACCGCGAGGAGGGCCAGCAGGGCGGCGGCTACGCGCACCGGCGAATCTTCTACGAGGTGCAGCCTCCGAGCGCGGCCGTCGTCAGCATCACGCGACCGAGCGCGACCCAGGCCGCCCCGTAGTAGGACGGGTGGGCGTCGTTCTGCGCCTGCGCCTGCGCCAGCAGCCGCGCGGCCGCTGCTCGGGCGCCGGCCGCGCGGGCCGCCGCCGCGGCGCCCACGAAGCTCACCGCATGCAGATACGGAGAGGCGGGCGCGCCGTCGAGGGCGTACGTGTCGCGGCCCGGGTTGCGGCGGTAGATCGACCACAGCGCGGCGGCCAATTGGCGGTCGGCGGGGTTGCAGCTCGCGGCGTAGCGCACCGCGACGCGGATCGCGTCGAACGACGAGAACGGCGAGATAGCCGCCCCGGGGCTGCCCGGGTCACCGATCGCGCGGGCGGCGAGCGCGCCGCCGGCCCGCGAAAGCGGCGATGACACGGTCGCCGTGGTGGCGGGCTGCGCGTCGCCGATTGCGCCCCAGTCGGGCGGCAGGCTGCGGCCGCTATCGGTGAGCTGCGAGATCAGCGAGTGGCTCGAGGAGACGAGCAGCCGCCAGCGCGGGTCGTGATCGACGCGGGCGATGTCGGCGTATGCGCGCGGCGAGAAGTAGCTCGGGTTGACGACCAGCGGGTCGCGTGCCCACGGCCCGGCGACGAACACGAGCGCCGAGCTCGGGGCCGACGACGCGCTCGCTGCGCTCGCCCCGCCCGCGGCGGCCGCGGCCGACGACTGGGTCGTCTCGTGGTCGAGGACCGCGTGCGCGATCGCGAGCCCCTGGTCGCGGTAGGCGGTGCGACCGAACCGCTCGCTCGCGAGGACGAGGGCATCCGCCGCGTCGAGGTCGGCGTCCGCCGCCGGGCGGGTCGAGGCCACGCGACCGTCGACCCACCGCGAGGCCAGCAGGCCGCTCGGCTGTTGGAGGTTGTTCCGAGTCCAGTTCCAGATCGTGTCGAAGCGAGCCTTGTCGTCCGTCGCGACGGCGAGCAGCATCCCGTACGCCTGGCCCTCGCTGACCGTGTCTCCGCCCTGGTCGCGCCGGACCACGCGTCCGTTTGGCGTGACGTAGTTGTCCAGGAATGTGTTCACCGATCGGTATGCCTGCTGGTTGAGGCTCGCGGGAATCCGCAGCGCCCGGGTGCCGACCGTGCTCAGCAGCACCGGCACCAGCAGCACCAGGCCGAGCGCGGCCAGCCACACCGGCCGCGGCCAGCGGCGGCGGGTGGCGGCGGAGCGGGCCTGCCGGTCCGGCTCGTGAGTGCTCAGCAGCGGCGAGCGGCGGAGCCGAAGCGCAGGTGCGGCGCCGATCAGCAGCACCGACGAATGCAGCGCCGCGAACGCGACGTTGTTGAGCGTCGCGGGATCTCGGCTCTCCGTGAGCCCGTACAGGCTCGCGCCGACGAGCACGCCGACCGCGATCAGGGCGGGAGCGACCGCGCCCGGCTGGCGTCGCCGCTCGCCACGCTTGGGCGTCACGACGAACCGTGCCCCGCGGCGCAGGAGCGCGCTGATCGTCGCCTGCACGTGGATCCAGAAGTTGCACGCCGACAGCGCGAATGCGCCGAAGGTGTAGGTCCCGGAGCCGGCGAGCGCGACGGCCGCCAGCGCAGCGCAGTAGTACGGAGCGAAATGGATCAGGAACTGGTTGGCGGTGATGCTCGCGAGCGGCTGGATCCCGAACAGCAGTCGCAGCACCGGCAGCGACATGTACAGCACCAGCGTCCAGCCCGACAGGAAGTACGTGGCCGACAGCAGGTACTGGGCGCGCGCTCGCCACGGGAGCCGTGAGCGGAGCACCGCGGGGATCGCGCCCAGGCACCCCCGCGCCCACCGCTGCTGCTGGGAGATGTACGAAGCCATGTCCTCGGGTCCGAGCCCGGAGGCGACCACCTCGGACACGTACGCGGTCTTCCAGCCGCGCTCCTGGAGCCGGATCGAGAGCAGGAAGTCCTCGGTCACCGATGTCTCCGGGAAGCCATCGACCTGGTCGAGCGCCTCGCGCCGGAACACGACGTTGGTGCCGCAGCACATCATCGCGCGGAGGCCATCCTTGCCACGCGAGATCGGGCCGAAGAACAGGTTCTGCTGCGCGGCGGCGGCGGAGCACACCGGGCTGCGCTCCGCATTTGCGTAGTACTGGGGCGTCTGCACGAACGCGATGTCGGGCTCTTCGAGGTGACCAAGCGTCCGTTCGAGGAAGTCGATGTGCGGCACGTGGTCGCAGTCGAGCACCACCAGGTACGGAGCGCTGGTGCGCTTCAGGGCATGGTTGAGGTTGCCGGCCTTGGCGCCGCCACGGCCCCGGCGGCGCAGGTACTCCGAGCCGTAGCGGCCGGCGAGCAGCGCCATCTCGGGACGGGCGCCGTCGTCCAGCAGCCACACGGTGACGTCGGCGCCGCGCAGCTCGTTGGCGGCCGCCAGCGTCGGCTCGACGACCTCGAGCGGCTCGTCGTATACCGGGATCAGCACGTCGACTGCGGGGGGCTCGCCGGTGATGGGGCGACCACCGCGGAGCCGCTGGCGCGAGCAGGTCCACCAGAACCCCAGCGCCTGGAACAGGTTGAACGCCTCGGCCGCTACCAGCAGCCCAAACAGCACGGGCTCGCCGACGCGGCGGCCCTGGAGCAGCCACGACAGGTACCAGACCGCCAGCGGCAGGCAGACCACGGCCATGATCAGCGACCGCCGGCGCGCCGCGCGGACGGACGGTATCGGCCAGTGCACCTGGCCGAGACGCGGATCGGTGCGTGCCGGCGGCTTCGCGGGCCCGGGCGCCTTCGGCCCGGCACCCGTCGTCGTCGTCGGCGCCTCGCGCAGGTCGTGCTCGCGGACGCTCACCGGTACTCCCAGAGGTAGATCTTCTCGAGGTGCTCGGTGCGCACCAGTCGCAGGTTCGAATGATCGAGCGCGTAGCGCGCGCCGCCGATCTCGCCGGCGATGCCGGGCTGGTCGAGAAAGCTCGCCAGCACGAACACGCCGCGGTGCCGCGGCAGAGGCGCCAGGTGGCTCCCGATCACCTCGGCGCGGACGCCGGGCGTGTAGTACTCGATCACGTCATTCAGGTACTCCGGCGCGTACAGGAGCGTGTCGCCCGGTCGTGCCTCGCGGCGCATCGTCTGAAGCGCGGCGCGGAAGTCGTAGTCGCGCGGGTTGTTCTTGGCGAGCTGTTGATCGCCCATCCCGACGAGGAACGTGGCCGCGAGCACCACCGCGACGAGCACCACCGGCAGCCGGCGCATGCTCGAGGTCAGCACCGTCCGCGCGCACACCAGCATCATCATTGGGACCGCGCCCGAGAAGTACCTGACCTCGAACAGAAAGCGGTCCTTGAAGCCGATCGCCATCAGCACCAGCGGTGGGATCACGGCCAGCGCGAGGATCAGCATGCTCTCCGGGGAGCGGCCGCGCCCGAGCAGCGCGAGCGCGAGCAGCATCAGCAGTGGCCACAGCGCGCCGATCGCGAGCATCGTCGAGTTCGCGTGGTAGCCCCATACCGCCCACACGAAGTTCGCGAGCAGCGCATAGACGTCGGGATGCCCGGTCTGGGAGACCCCGGTCGACGCGGCGCCGGCCGAGGGCGTGGTGGCGGCGCCCGTCATTCCCTGCCCGGTCAGCAGGTCGTTGGCCACCTGCTGGTGGACGTACGCGGCCAGCGGCGCGACGGCGACCGCGATCGCGATCCAGGTCACCCAGTAGCTGATCATGAACGTCTTGACGGGGTCGCCGCGCTTGGAGCGGTGCCAGATCGCGGCGGCGAACGCGACCTGCTGGATCGCGATCGGGATCAGCGAGAAGTAGTGCGTGTAGATGAGCGCGATCGTGAGCGCGCCGTACGCCACCCAGTAGCGGGCGCGGCCGTCGCGCAGGATCCGCATCTGGGCCCACACGGCGAGCGTCGCGAACAGCATGAACAGGGCGTATGGCCGTGCCTCCTGGGAGTACCAGACGAGCAGCGGTGCGATCGTCGTGAACGCCGCCGCGACGACGCCGGTCCGGCGGTCGAACAGCTCCCGCCCGGTGATGTACACGGCCGGGATAAGCAGCGTCCCGGCGATGATGCTCGGGACGTGCACGGCGAGCGTGCCGTACCCGAGCACGCGCACCGTCCCCCACAGGACCAGGAAGTACAGCGGGGGATGGTTGTCGGTAGCGCGGAGGTTGTGGAGCATCCCGCTGAGCGACATGTGCGCCTGGTGGACGCTGATCGCCTCGTCGACCCAGATCCCTCGGACCAGCAGCATCCGCACAACCAGTCCGATCACGCTCAGGCCGGCGACCACCGTGAGCGCCCGCGCGGGCGACCACGCGCGCGTGATGCTGTCGCGTGCGGCCGTGGGCGCGACCGGCGACCACAGCCGCCGGTCGACGTATGTTCGGCTGGCTGCCGGCGCTTCGGCTGTCACTAAGCGTCGTCCCTGTAGTCGCCGTTGTTTGTGGCCGGCGGCGGCGAGCTGCTCGCCTGCGGGGAGTTGCTGCTGGTGGTCGCCGGCTGCGAGGAGCTGCCGCCACTCGTGCTCGGCTGCGAGGAGCTGGTGCTCGTGGGGCTCTGGCCGGAGCTCGTCTGGCTCGAGCCGCTCAAGGCCGACGAGCCGCCGCCGCTCGACGATGACGACGACGACGGCGGCGACGAGCTGCCGCCTTGACCGCCCTGCGCCGGGCCGCTCATGCCGTGTCCGCTCTGGCCCGGGTTGTCGGGCGGGAGCTGGCTGCCGCCCGACGGCTCGGAGCCCGAGCCGCCGGTGCCCGATCCGGACGGGCTCTGGCCGCTCTGCGAGGGGTTGCCGGAACGGGTCACCACCGGACCGCCGGTACCGACGCTCGAGCTCGGCTGGTTCGCGCCGCCGCCCGAGTTCGGGGTGCCGTGGCCCGAAGGCAGCGCGGCGCCGCCGCTCGTGTCGCCGCCGGTCGTGGCGTTGCCATGCCGAGGCCCGACGCCGACGCCGGCGAGCGCGGTGTTGGTGAGCGATCCGGCCACCGAGCCGAGCACGCCCTGCGTCGCGGGCTGGCTGCGGGCAGCGGGGGACCGCGCGGGGACTCCGCGCCCGATCGCGAGCGGCGAGCCGGCCAGACGACCGACGCGGCTCGCCTGGACCGCGCCGTGACCGCCGGCGCCTGAGAGGCCATGGGTGCCCGGTAGCGATCCGAGGCCCGCACCAACGCTGGTCCCCGCGGCGGAGATCGCAACCAGCGCGACCAACCCGACAACGGGTGCGCCGAGCACGCTGGTCGCCTTGCCGAGCGAGGCGAGCCCCAGCGACGAGCGCCAGGAGCGTCCGATCGCTGGATCCGCGCTCGGGGAGATCCGGGGCGCGACCGGCTTGAGGATCGAAACTGGATCCGGGTTAGTTGCGTGCGTTGCCATCGGCCTCCGTTGAGTCGTCGGTTTCGGTAAGGCGGTCCTGCGGTGGCCTGCTCAGGCACCGAAACCCGCGCGCGCCGGCACCACCGACATGCGACAAGCATCCGGTTTGCGGGCAACCGTTCCACGCCGACCCCTGCTTGCCAGTTGGCGCTGGAACGTGTCCCGTCCCTGCGTGAGCCCCGCCTGCCCGCGGGGCCTCACGAGCTTTCGTTACCGCTCGCTTCCAAATCCGAAACCGGCTTGGCCAATTCTTTAGGTTCGTAGGCGCCGGATCGGGGTTTTGTGTGACGGGTCGCACGTCGCACGCCCCGCGATCGGCATTCCGGCCGGCGTGCCGAAGGGCCGCCGAGCGACGCTCCTCCTATCCTGCAAAGCCGTGTCTTCGCAGTACATCTTCACGACCTACAAGCTGTCCCGCCGGTATCCCCCCGACCGGCAGGTGCTCGAAGACATCTCGCTGTCGTTCCTGCCGGGCGCGAAGATCGGGGTGTTGGGTTACAACGGCGCCGGTAAGTCGACGTTGCTGCGGATCATGGCGGGGCTCGACACCGACTACGACGGCCAGGCGCAGCTCGCACCCGGGGCGAGCGTGGGGTTGCTCGAGCAGGAGCCCGCGCTCGATCCCGGCAAGGACGTGCTCGGCAACATCGAGGAGGGCGTCGAAGAAGTGAGGGCGCTGCTCGACCGCTTCAACGAGCTGTCGATGAACTACTCGGACGAGACGGCTCAGGAAATGGGCACGGTGCAGGAGCGAATCGACGCGGTCGACGGCTGGAACCTCGACACGACGCTCGAGATCGCGATGGACGCGCTGCGGTGCCCGCCCGCCGACGCCGATGTCACGAAGCTCTCGGGCGGGGAGCGGCGCCGGGTGGCGCTGTGCAGGCTGCTGCTGCGCCAGCCCGACCTGCTGTTGCTCGACGAGCCGACCAACCACCTCGACGCGGAGTCCGTCGCATGGCTCGAGCGCCACTTGAGGGATTACGCCGGGACCGTCGTGGCGATCACCCACGACCGCTACTTCCTCGACAACGTCGCGGGCTGGATCCTCGAGCTCGACCGAGGCCGCGGAATTCCCTACCAGGGCAACTATTCAGGCTGGCTGGAGCAGAAGCGGGCGCGGCTCGAGGCCGAGTCCCGCCAGGATCAGACCCGTAAGCGCACGATCGAGCAGGAGCTCGAGTGGGTGAGGCTCAACGCGAGCGCGAGGCGCAACAAGCCCAAGGCGCGGCTCAACGCGTACGAGGCGCTGCTGGCGGCAGACGCCGCCGCGGACAAGCAGCTCGACAACGTCCAGATCCATATTCCCGCCGGCCCGAGGCTCGGCGACGTGGTGCTCGAGGCCGAGCGCCTACGCAAGGGCTACGGCGACCGGATGCTGATCGACGGCCTCTCGTTCAAGCTGCCACGCGGCGGGATCGTCGGCGTGATCGGCCCCAACGGCGCCGGGAAGTCGACGCTGCTGCGAATGATCGTCGGTCAGGAGCAGCCCGATGGGGGAACTCTCAAGCTCGGCGAGACGGTTAGCCTTGCCTACGTCGACCAAGCGCGAGAGCTGGATCCGGACAAGAGCGTCTGGGAGGAGATCTCTGGCGGCCGGGACCAGATCCAGCTGGGTGAGCGGACGGTCGCGAGCCGGGCGTACGTCGCCGGATTCAACTTCAAGGGCACCGATCAGCAGAAGAAGGTCGCCAAGCTCTCGGGGGGCGAGCGCAACCGGCTGCATCTCGCGAAGCTGCTCCGGGAGGGGGGCAACCTGCTGCTGCTCGACGAGCCGACCAACGACCTCGACGTCGACACCCTGCGGGCGCTCGAGGAGGCGCTGCTCGCATTCGCGGGATGTGCCGTGATCGTCTCGCACGACCGCTGGTTCCTGGATCGGATCGCGACCCACGTGCTCGCGTTCGAGGGCGACTCGCAGGTCCGCTGGTTCGAGGGCAACTTCGAGGCCTACGAGAGCTTCCGCCACGAGCAGCTCGGCGCGGAGGCCGACCGCCCGCACCGGATCACCTACAAGAAGCTCGTTCGCGCCTAGCCCGGGGGCGCCTTGTTCGCGCCGCTCGGATCGGCGATGCTTCGGCGGAGCCAACGAGAGGAGACGCAGCGATGACGATCACCGAGCCGATCGCCCAGCAGGCCGGCAGCGACGAAGCAGCGACCGCGGAGCTGCACGAGCTGTTCGACCTTCAGCGCGCCGCGTTCCTGCGCGACACCTACCCGAGCGCCGCCGACCGGCGGGCTCGCCTCGAGGCGCTGATGGGAATGGTGATGGGTAACCGGGCCCGGATCCACGAGGCGCTGAGCGAGGACTTCGAGGTTCACCCCGGCGCGCTGTCGGACCTGGCCGAGGTGCTGACGGTCCTCGGGCGCGCGGCGTTCGCCCACCAGCACCTCGAGGAGTGGATGGCTCCCGAGCACCGCGAGACCGACCCCAACCTCCACGGGACCGCGCGGGCGGCGATCGTCTACCAGCCGAAGGGCGTGATCGGGAACATGTCGCCCTGGAACTTCCCGTTCGATCTCTCGCTCGGCCCGTTGGTCGACATGCTCGCCGCCGGCAACCGGGCGATCCTCAAGCCCTCCGAGTACACGCCGGCGTGCTCGGAGCTGCTCAAGGAGATCGTGGGCGCGACCTTCGATCGGGATCTCGTCGGCGTCGTGACCGGCGGGCTGGAGCTCGCGAAGGAGTTCCCGACGCTGCGCTGGGACCACCTGCTGTACACGGGCAACACCGAGGTCGGCAGGCTGATCGCGAAGGCGGCGGCTGAGAACCTCGTGCCTCTGACGCTCGAGCTCGGAGGCAAGAGCCCCGTGGTCGTGCTCGACGACTCCGTCGATGCGAACGCCGTCGCTCAGATCCTCGGGACGAAGATGGTCAAGAACGGGCAGATGTGCATCTCTCCGGACTACGCGTTCGTCCCTCGCGAGCGGATCCCCGAGTTCGTCGAGCTCGCCAAGGCCCACTACTCCGAGCAGCTCGCGGGCTACGCGACCAGCGAGGACTGCACCGGGATCATCTCCGAGCGGCACCTCGACCGGGTCAACCGGTTGCTCGACGAAGCCCGCGAGTCCGGGAGCGAGATCGTGCAGCTCGGCGGCGAGGACGTCGACCGGGCGCGGCGGCAGATGCCGGTCTCGCTCGTGATCGACCCCGATGAGAGCCTCGGCCTGATGCGCGAGGAGATCTTCGGCCCGATCCTGCCGGTCGTTCCGTACGACTCGCTGGACGACGCGATCGGGCAGGTGAACGCCGGCGAGCGGCCGCTCGGGCTGTACGTGTTCGCCGCCGACGAGCAGGAGGCGCAGGACGTGCTCGACCGGACCGTTTCGGGCGGCGCGGCCGTCAACGCCTGCGCCGCCCAGGGTGCGCTCGCGTCGCTCGGCTTCGGCGGCGTCGGCCACAGCGGCACCGGCCGCCACCACGGGATCGACGGCTTTCACGAGTTCTCCAATCCGCGCGGGGTCGTGTTCCGGGGTGAAGGAGGGGTGCTCGACGCGTTCCTGCCACCGTACGGCGAGCAGGCCAAGGCGCTGCTCGACGGGCTCTTCGGTGGCGGTCAGTAGGGCACGGCGATGACCTCGAAGGCGGTTCTCATCACCGGCTGCTCGAGCGGCATCGGGCACGCCACCGCCGCCCGGCTCGCCGAGCGCGGGTGGAACGTGTACGCGACCGCCCGCCGCCCGGAGAAGCTCGTCGAGCTCGAGCAGAAGGGCTGCAAGACGCTCGCTCTAGACGTCGACGACGACCAGTCGATGCGCGACGCGGTCGACACGATCACGGCCGCCGAGGGCACGGTCGGCGTGCTGATCAACAACGCCGGGTACAGCCAGTCCGGCGCCGTCGAGAGCGTGCCGATCGAGCAGGTCCGCAAGCAGTTCGAGACGAACGTGTTCGGGCTTCTGCGCCTCACCCAGCTGGTGCTGCCCGGGATGCGCTCCCAGGGCTGGGGCAAGGTCGTGAACATCAGCTCGATGGGAGGCCGTCTGACGTTCCCGGGCGGCGGGCTCTACCACGCCACGAAGTACTCGGTCGAGGCGCTCTCGGATGCGCTCCGGTTCGAGGTCCGAGGGTTCGGCGTGGACGTGATCGTGGTCGAGCCGGGGCTGATCATCACCAACTTCGGCGAGGTCGCCTCGGCGTCGGTCACGGGGGACGGTGGCGCGTACGGGGAGTTCAACCAGAAGGTCGCCGAGATCACGGAGGGCGCCTACAAGGGGCCGATGGCGCGACTCGGCGCGGGGCCGGAAGCGGTTGCGAAGACGATCGAGCGGGCGATCGGCGCGCGGCACCCCCGCGCGCGCTACCGCGTGACCGCCAGCGCGAAGCTGATGATCGGCCAGCGCCGGCTGATGCCCGACCGGGTCTGGGACCGGGTGATGCGTACGCAGTTCCCCACGCCCCGGCCCTGAGCGCCTGACGCTGCGTCCGCCGCCGCGCTGCCTCAGGCCGTGCTGCCGGCGCGCTCGAGCTCGTTGTCGAGCAGCTCGCCGAGCTCGGAGGCGTCGCGCGCGACCGCGTCGGCGCCGGTCAGCTGCTCGGGCGCGAACGGTCCGGTGGCGATCGCGACGCAGCGTACGCCGTCGGCGCGCGCACACGCGATGTCCCGCGGGGTGTCTCCGATCACGACCGTCCGCTGGCGCCCGTGCGGGGTGGCCGGGGTCCCGGCGCGGCGCCGGGCGATCGCCGGGAGGGCGGCGCGGTCCTCGGCGTCGGATCCGAACCCCCCCTGGCCGCTCGTGAAATGGCGTCCGATTCCCGCGCGCGCGAGCTTGAGCCGCCCGACGACCTCGTAGTTCCCGGTCAGCAGCCCGAGCTTCGCGGCCGGGTTTGCCGCCACGCGCTCGAGCAGCGCGCCGACTCCCGGCAGGACGGTGCCGCTCAGGTCGCCGGGGCACAGCCGCGCGTAGCTGCGGCAGCAGTGCTCGCGCACGTCGTCGGCGCGATCGTCGATGCGCTGTGCGGAGATCCCGGCGTCGAGCAGGATCGCGCGGGCGATCTCGGGGTCGGTCCGGCCGGCCGCCGCGAGCGGGCGGCGCATCACCCGGTTGACGTCGACGCCGTGGACCTCCCGGAGCGCCTCGTACATCGCGTCGCGGTGGGCGTCGGTCGCGCCGGAGACGAGCGTCCCGTCGATGTCGAACAGGAGCAGGAGCTCGCCCGCCACGGCGTGCTCAGCGCTCGAACGAGACGTCCGGGCCGAGCGCCCGCGCGAACGCGGCGATCAGCCGCGCGGCGGCGTCGACGTCGTCCACGGACACCATCTCGACGGGTGAGTGCATGTAGCGGCAGGGGACCGACACCAGACCGGTCGATACTCCCGAGCGGCTGAGGTGGATCGCGTCCGCGTCGGTCCCGGTCCCGCGCCCGAGCGACTCGACCGTGAACTCGATCCCCTCCCGCTCGCCGGCGTCGTGCAGCAGCTCGAACACGCGGGGGTGCAGCGAGGTCCCGCGCGCGACCACCGGGCCCGATCCGAGCTTGTGCTCGGTGATCTGGCCCAGCTCGACGCCGGGCTGGTCGGTCGCGAACGTCAAGTCGACCACGATCGCGACGTCGGGCTTGTGCCTGAACGCGCTCGTCCGCGATCCGGCGAACCCGGTCTCCTCCTGGGTCACCGCGAGCGCCAGCACCTCACCGGGTGCGCCCCCGGCGGCCGCGACCAGACGCGCCGCCTCGGCTGCCACGTAGCAGCCGACCCGGTTGTCGAGCGCTCGGGAGATCACGAGGTCATTGCGCAGTTCGACGGGCTCGACGTCGATCACCGCGACGTCGCCGATCCGGACCAGCCCGCGGGCCTCGTCGGCATCTTTGGCGCCGATGTCGATGTGGAGGTCCTTGAGCTCGGGGGCGCCCTTGCGCTCTTCGTCCTTGAGCAGGTGGATCGGCTTGCGAGCGATCACCCCTGGCACCGGCCCGCTGCGCGTGTAGATGCAGATCCGCTGGCCGACCAGCACGATCGGGTCCCAGCCGCCGACCTGCCCGAAGCGGAGCTTCCCGTCTGACTCGATGTGCGTGATGTGGAGGCCGATCTCGTCGATGTGCCCCACGATCGCGAGCCGCGGGCCCGACGCGGTGCCGGGGACCCTCGCGAACGACGAGCCGACGCTGTCGCCTCCCACCTCCTCGGCGAACTTCGCGCACGCCTCGCGCCAGATCCGTGCTGCGTCCGACTCGTGGCCGGACGGGCCTGGGCTCCTCAGCAGCTGGTCGAGTAGCTCGGGGACGGGCACGATGGGAAGGCTATTGCCCGCGCGCGCAGCTGTGGGGCCAAGCGCCGCCTTCGGCTCAGTGGTCGACGGTATTCGTAGCTGTGCCAGTGGCGAGCATGCCGCCGTCCGAACCACCCGAGGAGCCGCCACCCGAACCGCCTGAGGAGCCGCCGTCCGTGGACCCGCCCGAGCTGGAGGTGCCGTTCGTGCCGCCAGACCCGGAGCCGTTCCGGCCATCCGAGACGCTCGACGTGGTCGTCGCGTTGTGATCGCCGCCGCCCGAACCGGTGGTGGCGGTAGAGCCCCCGCCCTGGTCGCCGCCGGACCGGCTCGGCCCGCTGGTGCTCACGGCTGCGCCGCCACCGTCCGATCCTCCCCTCGATCCGCTTCCTCCACTACTCGATCCGACGTTGCCGCTCGGGGATCCATCCGCGCGCTTGCTCGTGCCGCCGGGGCCGTTACCACGGTGCGATCCGCCGTCCCGGAAGCCGTTGCTGCGCCCCGGGCCGCCGATGCGCCCGAAGCCCGAGCCACGGCCCCCGGATCGAGTGCCATTCGCGCCGCTGGGGGCAACGGTCGCCAGGACGGCGCCGGCCCGGTCGCGGGCGCCTGGCGCGCTGGTGGACGCAAGCTCGGAAGCGTTCTCGACGGTGGCCGCTGTCGCCGAGGCTTCGGCAGGGCGCCCGTGCTGCGAGTGATGCTCGATCACGATTGCCGTCGTCCCCGCCACCGCGCCGACCGCGAGGATCGCGCCTCCCTTGAGGACCAGCGCGCCGATCCCTGCGCTCCCGACCCCGGCCAGGCTCGCCGATGCGCCGCCGGTCTCGCCGATCGCCCAGTTGATGGCGGGAGCCGGGATCACCGCCGCGGCCGCCGCTCGCAACGTCGCGCGCGCGCGGTAAAGCAGGCCTCGCACCGAGCCGCTCGTGACGCCGAGCGCCTCGGCGATCTGCTCGTGGCTCTGCCCGTCGAGTGCGGTGCTCATCATCACCTGCCGCTGGAGGTCCGGGAGCGCGGCCAGCCCTGCGAGTGCATCGCGGACGGCCATCCGCTGCTCCACGACCTGGTCGGCGCCGGGAGAGCCTTGAAGCGTGACGATCCCTGCGGTGGGCTCACCGCTCGAACGCGCCGCACTGATAGCGACGTTGTGGACGATCCGATACATCCAGGCGCGAGCGTCGCGCACCTCGGCGCCACCGCTGATCGCCCTCCACGCCTGCAGCAGGCCCTGCTGAAGGATGTCCTCGGCCGCCGTGCCACGCGGAGACACGCGCCGGCAATACGCCAGCAGCGGGCCCCGGTAGCGGCGAACGAGCGCCTCGAACGCCCGTTCATGGCCGTTCCTGGCGAGCTCGACCAACCGTGCGTCGGGCTGCGTCTGGAGAAAGCGGAGTGAAACCGCGAGTGGGCTCATCGTTGGAGTGGGCGCGTCACCTCGGCGACCGCGCCCTCATAACCGAGGACGCAGAGCCTGGCGAGGGTATTCCCCGCTCGCGGGATCTCTACCACGATTGGCCGCGGTTCCGGGCGCGCAAAGCGGCGGCCCTGCCGTCAGGACCGCCGCTTGCACCGCGCATGAGCATCGTCAGGAGACGAGCTCCACCTTCTCCCAGGTCGCACCGTTCGAATCGATGCGCAGGCTGGCCTCGTGGACCACGGCGCCTTGGGTGAGGCTCGAGGTCGTGCAGCTGCTCGACTGGTCCTCGCCCTGATCGTCGTCACCTTGGTCGCTGCCGCCCGAGCTCTGGTCGCTGCCGCCCGAGCTCTGGTCGCTGCCGCCCGAGCTCTGGTCGCTGCCGCCCGAGGTCTGGTCGCTGCCACCGGAGCTCTGGTCGCTGCCACCGGAGGTCTGGTCGCTGCCGCCCGAGCTCTGGTCGCTGCCACCCGACCCGGGGTCGCCGCTGTCGTGCGTGGTCTGCGCCTGCTGGGTCGACGTGCACTCGAGCTCGGTGGCGTCGGTCACCTTGCCGGTCACCGTCGAGCCGTCATTGAGCGTGATCGTCAGCACCCCGTTCGTGAACGACTGCACGGTGCCGGCGTTGTCCGACGAGCTCGTGCTCGTGGGAGCGGTGCCCTGGTCCCCGAAGCGCCGGAACCGGGCGTGGTGCTTGAAGTGGTGGTGATGATGGTGGTGCGCGAGCGCGGCGGCGGGCACCGCCCCCGCGATCAGCATGGTCGCGAAGACCGTAAATGCGACTCGTCTCACTTGCTGCCTCCTAGGGTGCGCCGGAGGGCGCCCGTCGTTGTGATGGTGCTGGTGAGACGCAGCGCGCCGCGGAACTTCACGCGAGTGGCGCCGACGTTGCTAGGAGAGCAGCTCGCGCAGCACGAACTGGAGGATCCCGCCGTGGCGGAAGTAGCGCTGCTCCTTCGGGGTGTCGATCCGAACGGTCACCGGGAACTCCTTGTCGTCCGCCTTCACCGTCAGCTGTCGGGGAATCGACTCGACGCCGGCGAGCCCCGCGATCGTGAACGTCTCCCGGCCATGGAGACCGAGTGAGGAGACCGTTTGTCCGCCCGCGAACTGCAGCGGCAGGACGCCCATCCCGACGAGGTTCGACCGATGGATCCGCTCGAAGCTCTCGGCGATCACCGCCCGCACGCCGAGCAGCCGCGTCCCTTTGGCAGCCCAGTCACGCGAGGAGCCGGACCCGTACTCCTTGCCGGCGAGCACCACGAGCGGGATCCCCTCCTCCTGATACTGCATCGCCGCCTCGTAGATCGGAAGCACCGGCTCGCCCTCGGCGGCGCCCGGACCGAGATACACGGTCACGCCGCCCTCGGTTCCCGGGGCGAGCAGGTTGCGCAGCCGGATGTTCGCGAACGTGCCGCGCATCATCACTTCGTGATTGCCGCGGCGCGAGCCGTACGAGTTGAACTCCTTGGGCTGGACGCCGTGCTCGATCAGGTAGGCGCCGGCCGGGCTGTCGCGCTTGATCGAGCCCGCCGGAGAGATGTGGTCGGTGGTGACGCTGTCGCCGAGCAACGCGAGCACGCGGGCGCCTTCGATGTCCGCGATCGGCTCCGGTTCGCGTGCCAGCCCGTCGAAGAACGGCGGGCGGCGCACGTACGTAGAGCGCTGGTCCCAGCCGAACGAGTCGCCGGTCGGCACCTCTAGTGATGCCCAGCGCTCGTCTCCCTCGAACACCTCGCCGTAGCTCTTGCGGAACATGTCCGACTGAACGGCCTCCTCGATCGTCTGATGGACCTCGGCCTCGCCCGGCCAGATGTCCTTCAGGAACACCGGCTGGCCGTGCTGGTCCTCGCCGAGCGGCTCGTCGTAGAGGTCGATGTCCATCGTCCCGGCGATCGCATACGCCACGCACAACGGCGGCGAGGCCAGGTAGTTCATTTTCACGTCGGGGTTGATCCGACCCTCGAAGTTGCGGTTGCCCGACAGCACCGAGACGACCGCCAGATCCTCGGCGGCCACGAGATTGGAAATCTCCTCGGGGAGCGGTCCACTGTTCCCGATGCAGGTCGTGCACCCGTAGCCGACGAGGTTGAAGCCCAGCTCGTCGAGATACTCGGTCAGCCCCGCGCGCTCGAGGTACTCGGTGACGACCTTCGATCCGGGCGCGAGCGACGTCTTGACCCACGGCTTGACGGTCAGGCCGCGCTGGACCGCGTTGCGGGCGAGGATCCCGGCGCCGATCATCACCGACGGGTTCGAGGTGTTCGTGCAGCTGGTGATCGCGGCGATCACGACGTGGCCGTGGTCGAGCTCGGTCTCGGTTCCATCGGCGAGCGTGACTGGCGTGGCGGTGCTCGGCCGCTCGGCCACCTGCACGCCGCCGGTGTCACCCATCGGCTCGTGCCCGTCGCCGTTCGAGACGTGGGTGGAGACGGGATCGCTTGCCGGGAAGCTCTCCTCGAGCGCCTCGTCCTCGCCATCCTCCTCGGGCAGGAGTCCCTCGAGCGCGATTCGGAACGCCGCCTTCGACTCGGTCAGCGAGACCCTGTCCTGGGGGCGCCGCGGGCCGGCGATGCTCGGCACCACGGTCGCAAGGTCGAGCTCGACCCGGTCGGTGAAGGTCGGCTCCTCGGAATCCTCGTCGTGCCACAGCCCCTGCTCGCGCGCGTACGCATCGACGAGCTCGATCTGCTCGGCGGACCGTCCCGAGAACTCCAGGTAGCGCAGCGTCTCGGCGTCGATCGGGAAGATCGCGCAAGTGGACCCGAACTCGGGCGACATGTTCCCGATCGTCGCCCGGTCGGCAAGCGGCAGGTTCGCGAGCCCGTCGCCATAGAACTCGACGAACTTGCCGACCACTCCGTGTCGGCGCAGCAACTCGGTCACAGTCAGCACCAGGTCGGTGGCGGTGGCGCCCTCCTGCAGCTCCCCGACGAGCTTGAAGCCGAGCACCTGCGGGATCAGCATCGACATCGGCTGCCCGAGCATCGCCGCCTCGGCCTCGATCCCGCCGACGCCCCACCCGAGCACGCCGAGGCCGTTGACCATCGTCGTGTGCGAGTCGGTGCCGACGAGCGTGTCCGGATACGCGCGCGGGGCGCCGCCGTCCGCGCCGGCCACGAACACCACGCGCGCCAGGTACTCGAGGTTGACCTGGTGAACGATCCCGGTGTCGGGCGGGACGACCTTGAAGTTCTGAAACGCTCCCTGTCCCCAGCGCAGGAACGCGTAGCGCTCGCGGTTGCGCTTGAACTCGAGCTCGGCGTTTCGCTCGAACGCGCGCGGTGAGCCGAACACGTCGACCTGGACGGAGTGGTCGATCACCAGCTCGGCGGGGACGAGCGGGTTGATCCTGGTCGCGTCGCCCGCCAGCCCGGTGATCGCGTCGCGCATCGCGGCGAGGTCGACGATCGCGGGGACTCCCGTGAAGTCCTGCATCAGCACGCGCGCCGGCGTGAACGCGATCTCGACGCTGGGCTCGGCGTTCGCATCCCAGCCGGCCAGCGCCTCCACATCCTCGGCACGGACCGCCTCGCCGTCCTCGTTGCGCAACAGGTTCTCGAGCAGGATCTTCAGCGAGAACGGGAGTCGCGCGACGTCGTAGCGCGACTGCAGGGCATCCAGGCGGTAGATCTCGTAGGCGCGGCCGCCTACGTTCAGCGTCGCCCGGGCGTCGAAGCTGTTCACGCCTCGAACTCTACGACGCCGGGCTCATACGACCCTCTTAGGACGGTCTTCGCGCGAGCTTCGAGGCCGGGCTGATGCTGCCCGCCATGACATCGACGACCCTCATCCGCCGCGGGCTCGGCACGGTCATGCTCGCAGCGCTCGGCGTGCTCGCGCTCGCCGGGGGCTACGCAGAGACCCATCGCGCCCCGGACCAGCCGTGACCGAGATGGCCACGCTCACAGCCACACTCATCCCGCGCCGCCCCGCGGCAGCGACCGCGCTGCAGGCGCAGCCGCTCGTCGACGTCGAGGTCGTGGTCCCCGTCTACAACGAGGAGCGCGTGCTCGAGGGATCGATCCGCCGTCTGCACGGCTACCTGAATCGCGACCTCCCGCTCTCGTGGCGGATCGTGATCGCCGACAACGCCAGCACCGATCGCACCGCCGCGATCGCGCGGCGCCTGACCTACGAGCTTGCGGGAGTGGAGCTGATCCGCACGGATGCCCGCGGGCGCGGCCGCGCCCTGCGGTCCGCGTGGTCGGCCGGTTGCGCGCGCGTGCTCTGTTACATGGACGTCGACCTGTCGACCGGGCTCGGCGCGCTGCTGCCGCTCGCCGCGCCGCTCCTCTCGGGTCACAGCGACCTCGCGATCGGCTCCCGCCTGCACCGCGACGCCCGCGTCACCCGCGGGCTCAAGCGCGAGCTGATCTCGCGCTGCTACAACCGGCTGCTGCGGACCGTGCTGCGGGCTCGGTTCAGCGACGCCCAATGCGGCTTCAAGGCGATCCGCGCCGACGTGGCCCGCGAGCTGCTGCCGCTGGTGCGCGACAACGGCTGGTTCTTCGACACCGAGCTGCTCGTGCTCGCCCAGCGACGCAGGCTCCGGATCCACGAGGTACCGGTCGACTGGGTCGACGATCCTGATTCGACCGTCCGGATCATGCGCACCGCGCTCGCCGACCTCCGCGGGGTCGCGCGACTGCTGGTCCACCGCGCGCCCGCGCAGCCCACCGCCCCCCGCCACCACGACCCGGTGCTGGCGCCGTGACCTCGGGTTCGCTGCGCCACCCGTTTCCCGGAGCCCCCACCGGGCGATCGCGAGCGCGGGCCCACCGGCTCGCGGCGCGCGTCCGCGCTCGCCCCGAGCTGATCGGGCTGCTGGGCCTGACCGCGGTGCTCAACCTCTGGTCGTTATCAACCAACGGCTGGGCCAACACGTACTACAGCGCCGCGATCCGCGCGATGAGCGGGAACTGGCACGACTTCCTGTTCGCGTCGGCCGACAAGGCCGGGCTGATGACCGTCGACAAGCCGCCGCTTGCGCTCTGGGTACAGGCGCTGTCGGCCCGGGTGTTCGGATTCCACCCACTCAGCATCCTCATGCCCGAGGCCCTGATGGGGATCGCTGCCGTGGCGCTTCTGTACGACTTGGTCGCGCGCCGGTTCGGCCGTGTGGCGGGATTCGTCGCCGGCTTCGCACTCGCGACGACGCCGGTGACGGTCGCGGTCGCGCGCCACAACAACCCCGACGAGCTGCTGATCCTGTGCTCGGTGGCGGCGGTGTGGGCGGCGCTGCGCGCGCTCGACACCGGCCGAACCCGGTGGCTGGTGCTGAGCGGGGTGATGGTCGGGCTCGGGTTTGAGACGAAGATGGGCGTCGCGCTGCTGATCGTCCCCGGGATCGCGGCGGCGTGGCTGTGGACGGCGCGCAGGCCGCTGTGGGCCCGGGTCCGGGCGCTGCTCGCGGGCGGTGCCGCGATGGTGGCCGTCGGCGGCGCGTGGCCACTGCTGGTGACGCTGACGCCGGCTGCCGACCGGCCGTGGATCTCCGGGACCTCCGACAACAGCATCTGGTCGTTGATCTTCGGCTATAACGGCCTGGGGCGGGTGTCGGGGCAGTCGGGGGGACCAGGAGGTTTCGGAGGCACGATGTTCGGTGGCCCGACGGGAGTGTTCCGGCTGCTCCAGACCGGGCTCGGCCACCAGGCCGGCTGGCTGCTGGGGTTCTCGTTCGTGGCCGCGGTCGCGCTGCTGGTGCTGACCCGGCTGCGCCGCACCGATCCGCGCACCGGCTGGCTGCTGGCGGTCGGAGGCGCACTTCTGGTGTCCGCGACTGTGTTCAGCTTCGCCAGTGGGATCTTCCATCCGTACTACGTCTCGTTCCTGGCGCCGTTCGGAGCCGCGTTCGTCGGCGCCGGCGCCGGGGTCGCGCTGCAGCGCGGCGGCAGCGCGCGCGTCGTAGCTCCACTCGCGATCGCCGGCGGCGCCGTCACCGAGCTTGTCGTGCTCGGCGAGACCGGCGGGCAGCTCTCGTGGGCCGCGCCGCTTGTCATCGTGGTCGGCGCCGCGTGCGCCGTCGGGCTCGGGCTTGCCCGCGCACCGCGGGCGAGCAGCGCGCTGCTCGGAGCGGCGCTGGTCGCGCTGCTGGCTGCGCCGTCGGTGTGGGCTGCCGAGACGCTCGGCCATGCGACGAGCTCGACGTTCCCCACCGGCGGGCCGGCGAGCGCCTCGGCGGGTACCCCGGGCGGCCCCGGCGGACCCGGGGCGGGAGGCTTCGGCGGACCGCCGCGCGGCGGGTTCGGCGGACCGCCGGCGGCCGGGTCGGGCGCGCCGCCCACGGCCGGGTTCGGTGGACCACCCGCGGCCGGGTTGGCTGCGCCGCCGCGCCTCGGCGGGCAGGGCGGCGGTCCGGGAGGCCCCGGTGGCATGGGCCCGGACTCCTCTACGGTCGACGCCGCGGTCAACTACGCGGCCTCGCACGGCGGCGGCACAGTCGGCGTTTCGAGCCAGAGCAGCGCGGCGGAGGCGATCGTGTCCGGCAACGCAAACGTCGCCGGGCTGGGCGGATTCTCCGGCCGCGAGAGCTCGGTGACGGCAGCGTGGATCGCCGCCGAGGTTCGCACCGGCCGGCTGCGCTGGATCCTCGCCGACTCGACCCAGTCGCCGCGGCTCCCCGGCGACACGCGCCAGGGCAGTGCGGCGGCATTCGCCGCGGTCCAGCGCGCCTGTCGGGCGGTCTCGATCTCGACTGCGTCGGCCGGCAGCGCCGGCACGACTCGGGCCGCGGGGACGGCTCGGACCACCCTGTACGATTGCCACGGGCGCGCGGATGCGATCGCCCGGGGTGTGGAATAGATGGGGCGCTCAAGCTTTGTAAACCGGCTGCCGACACGAACTCACGTGGGAGTTCGCAGATCGATCTGTGGTGCAGCGGTGGTGACCGCGCTGGCCTGCGCGCCGTCCGCGCTCGCCGACACGACCAACAGCACCAACTGGGCCGGCTACGCCGCGCACGGCGTCTCGTACCGCAGCGTGCAGGGCTCGTGGGTGCAGCCGAGCGCGACCTGCGTGCGCGGCACGCAGACGTATTCCTCCTACTGGGTCGGGATCGGCGGCTACAGCGCGACCTCGCAGGCGCTCGAGCAGGTCGGCACCGAGGTCGACTGCTCGACGTTCGGCCGGGTCAGCTCGACCGCCTGGTACGAGCTCGTGCCCGCTCCTTCGCTGCCGCTCCGGCTCGCGGTCAGGCCCGGAGACGTGATGCAGGCGAGCGTCTCGATCAGCGGCAACGCCGTGACGATGATCCTCAACGACGCGACCAGCCACCAGAGCTTCCGCAGGACGGTCCGCGCCTCGACGATCGACCTGAGCTCCGCCGAATGGATCGTCGAGGCGCCCTCCGAATGCGTCAGCGCCAACAGCTGCCAGACGCTGCCGCTGGCGAACTTCGGTTCCGCGACGTTCCGCTCATCCGCGGCGTGGTCGTCCGCCGGGGGCGGTGGCGCGATCACCAATCCCGCCTGGCAGACCACGAAGGTCGACCTGCGTCCCGACAGCCGCCGGTACATCATCAACACCACCTCCGGGCCCGCGATCGGAATCGCGACCCCGACCGCGCTGCAACCGAGCGGTACCGGGTTCGGGGTCAACTACGCGCAGCTCCTGGTCGCGGGAGGCAACGTCTTCCAGGCTCGGAGCGCGGCGGTCCTCCCGGGTCACCTCGTCCATCCGAAGCGCTGACCGACGGCGGCGCCTGGTTGAATACTGAGTGTGCGCCGCATCATCCTCAGCGTTGGGTGCCTGCTGGTGCTCGCTGCGATCTCGTTGGGCGGCGCCGCCACCGTGCTCGCGGCCGGGACCAGCACCTCGGCGGGTGACAACCAGTACGTCGACCCGCTGACCGGCACGACCAGCACCCACCACAGCAGCTCCTCGTCGAGCAGCAGCTCGTCGTCATCGTCGAGCTCCTCGAGCTCGAGCAGCTCGCCGTCGACGAGCAACTCGTCGCTTGCACAGGCTCCGTCCTCGCTAGCAAGCGGGACCTCGACCTCGTCGAGCTCGAGCGGATCGGCGAGCGCGCACGGCGGCACCCTCCCGTTCACCGGGATGAACGTGTGGGCGTGCATTGCGATCGGCGTCGGGCTGCTCGGCAGCGGCGTCGTACTGCGCCGCGTCGCCCGCGCGGCCTAGTGGCGGCGGGCGAGGGCCCGGCGCCACACCCGACCGTCGCGATCAACGGACGCGCCGCGATCCGCGCGCAGATCGGCGGGGTCGAACGGCTCGCACGCGAGATGGCAGCCCGGCTGCCGGCGCTCCGACCCGGCCGCTACCGCGTGATCAGCCCCCCGTCGGCGTTCGCGCATCGCCTCGGCCACCTCTGGGAGCAGGCTGCGCTGCCGGTGGCCGCCGCCGGGTGTGAGCTGATCTACTCGCCGGCGAATCTCGCGCCGCTGATCTCCGCTCGCAGCGTGGTGGTGATTCACGACGCCGCGGCGCTCCGCCATCCGGAGGCCTACTCGGACACGTACGTCCGCTTCCAGCGCACCGCCCTGCCCGCGATCGCGCGCCGCGCCCGCCGGGTGATCACCGTGTCCGAATTCTCCAGACGCGAGCTTGTTGAGATGCTCGGAGTCGAGCCGCACAGGATCGAGGTGGTCCCGGAGGGCGTCGGCGAGCGGTTCCGTCCGGACGCCGAGGCCGCGGAGGTGCGGGCCCGCCACGGGCTGTCGGGACCGTACGCGCTCGTCGTCGGCACCGTCTCGGCCCGCAAGAACCTCGCGGTGCTCGGCCCGGCCGCGGACGCGCTCCGGGCCCGTGGGGTGGAGCTGGTGCTGGCCGGCTCCGATCGCGGCTACCTGCGGGCGGCGCCCGCGCCGATCCGCCGCCTCGGCTACGTCGCCGACGAACTGCTCCCGGCGCTGTACGCCGGCGCGACCGCGCTGGCGATGCCCTCCCGCTACGAAGGCTTCGGTTTGCCGTGCCTCGAGGCGATGGCGTCCGGAACCCCGGTCGTCGCGGCCGCCGCGGGAGCGCTGCCCGAAACCGTCGGCGAGGCTGCGTTGCTCGTCGACCCCGCCGACCCCGACGCGTTCGCGGACGCATTGGTCGCCGCTTCGCTCGAGCCGGATGTGCGCCGAGGGCTCATCGAGGCGGGGCTGAAGCGGGCGTCGAGCTTCACCTGGCGGCGGACCGCGGAGCTCACCGACGCAACCATCGAGCGGCTGCTGTGTTCGGAGGGGCGTGCCTAAACTGGCGCCCGTGCCTCGGCTGCCGCTCCTCGCCGGCGCGCTATGCGCCGCACTGCTTTGTGTCGTGCCGATCGGCGGAACCGCCGCCACGGCGGCGAAGTCGCGACGTGCGAGCGTCCCGCAGGGGTTTGTCGGAATGGTGACCGACGAGCCCACGTGGCCGGATCCGTTCGTCGACCTCGGGCCGCAGATGAGCACGATGGTCACGGCCGGGGTCCAGAGCGTACGCGCCACGCTCGACTGGGCGAACATGCAGCCGTACAAGCGCTGGAAGCAGGTCCCCGCCGGGAAGCGGGGCGAGTTCACCAACGTCGGGGGAATCCCGACCGACTTCGTCTCGAGCGACCAGCTCGTCGGCGACGCCGCCCAGCGCGGGATCAGCGTGCTCCCGGTGATCGTCAATGCCCCGAGCTGGGATGGTCAGCCCTGGGACGGCGGCGTCCTCCGGGTTCCGCGCTCCGACAAGCCGTACGCCGCGTTCGCGACGGCGCTGGTCCGGCGCTACGGCCCGAACGGGAGCTTCTGGGCGAACCGGCCGGGGCTTCGCGTTCCGATCACCGCTTGGCAGATCTGGAACGAGCCGACGATTAACGTCTTCTGGCCGCCCAACGAGTACCCCCGGCGTTATGAGCTGCTGCTGAAAGCGGCGCACGACGCCATCAAGGCCGCCGACCCGCACGCCAAGATCGTGCTCGCGGGCCTTCCGAACTACTCCTGGTTCGACCTCGCGCACCTGTACAAGATCCGCGGCGCGCGCAACCTGTTCGACGAGGTGGCGGTGCATCCGTACACGAAGACCCCGCAGGGGGTGCTGACGATCCTCGGCTACGTGCGCAAGACGATGCGCCACAACGGCGACGCCGCCAAGCCGATCATCGCCGACGAGATCAGCTGGCCGTCGTCGCTCGGCGAGACCACCCACAACGTTGGCTACGACTTCGCGACCACGGAGCAGGGCCAGGCCAAGAACATCGCGACGATGCTGCCGCTGCTGGTCAAGAACCGGGTCCGGCTCGGGCTCGCGGGGTTCTACTACTACGACTGGATGGGGCTCGAGCGCCGCAACGAGCTGGCGTTCGATTTCGCGGGACTGATCCGCCTCGGGTCCAGCGGGTTCGTCGCCAAGCCGGCGTTCGACGCCTTCAAGCAGGCGGCGCTGGCGATCGAGGGCTGCCGGTACAAGTCAGCCGTCGCGACGCGCTGCTCGAGCAAGCCGCCGCCGACCGGCCCGACCGGCCCGACCGGCCCGACCGGGGCGACCGGACCCACCGGTGCGACCGGTCCGACGGGTGCCACCGGCCCCACCGGCCCGTAGCGCGCAGCCGCGGTGCGGTCCGGCGCTCACCCGCCGCAGCCAGCGGCGAATCGACCAGGCGCCCGTGCCGCGCGGATCGCTGCCGCGAACGCGTCGGTGTCCGCGCTCGCGCCGCCGCCGGGCGGGTGGATCCCGAACCAGTCCTGCGGGTCGGCCGGGTCGCGCTCTGGCGTCACCCACGTGTACAGGATCGTCGCCGCGATGCCACAGCCGGTGTGCCCGAGCGCCGCGATCGACTGCTCGATGTAGCCGGGGCGGAGTTGCTCGGGCAGATAGTCGAGCGCTCCGGGCGGACTGGTCGTCCAGCCGAGCTCGGTGACGTACAGCGGCACCGAGGCGAGTCCGAGCAACTCGAGTGCAAGCCGCGCCTCGACGACCGCCCGGAGCACAAGCTGGGGCGTGCGCCCGTAGGGGTGGATCCCGACCCCGTCGAGCGTGCCGCGCAGCGACGGGTCGGCCGCGAGCATCGCGGCGAGGAACGTGACCGGGTGGGTGAGCCCGCCGACGATCACGCGCGCGCCCGGCTGCACGGCGGCGATCGCCGCGCGCGCCGCCGAGTACAGACCGGCGTACGCGCCCGCGTCAGGGCGCGGCCACCAGAACGCCGGGTTGTCCGGCTCGTTCCAGATCTCGTAGGTGTCCACCGGCTCGGCGGGCAGGTCGGGGTGCGCGCTCCAGAACGAGCCGCCGGTCCCGTACCGCTGCGCGAGCGCCGCCGCGTACGCCGCATACGCGGCGGTTGACGTGGGCGGCGAGTGGTCCTGGCCGGGGATCGACTGCGCCCACGGCGCCGAGTAGTCGACGACCGGCAGCCAGCGAAGCCGGTGGACGGCGAGCGACGCCGCGATCCGGTCCGCGAAGCTCCAGTCGTAATGGTGCGTGGAGCCGTCCGGCGGCCGCGGCTCGGCAGCCTCCCACAGCGCGTCGCTGCGCGCGATCGTGACGCCGGTCTGCGCCAGCGCGGTTAATTGGGCATCAAGCTGGGCGTCACTGTAGGTGGGGGTGTTGAAGAGCCGATTGACGCTCGCGCCGAATGCCTCGCCCGATCGCGAGGGTGGGGGCGCGGTGGCGCGCTTTGAGGGCCCGCCGCCGGTGAGCACGATCGGCAGCACCACGGCGGCGACCAGCACCGCGGTCGCCAACGCGATCTCGATCAGGCGGCGACGGCGCTCACCCATCGCGGCGCGCGCTCAGGAGCGCCTGAAGCTGACGGCGCTCGCGGGCGGTCGGGCGCCCGACGACCCGCTTGACCGCGATCCTGGTGGCAAACGTGAGCACCTGGGCTCGATCGTCGATCGCGGCCCGGCGGGGTCCGAGCCGCCGCTCGACGACCTCTCTCCGGGCGCTGGCGAGCAGCTCGAACGGCTCGCCGCCGAACGCCTGCTCGGATGAATGCGCGCGGTGGTGGATCACCCTCGCGGTGGGCCAGAACCACGTCTCGACGCCCTCGCGACGGGCACGCAGGGACAGGTCGAGGTCCTCGCCGTACATGAACAGACGCTCGTCGAACGGGCCGAGGGCTCGCAGTGTGTCGACCCGCGCCACGAGCGCGCAACCGACCGCCCATCCGACTCGGCGCGGCGCGACCGACCGCCACGGCGCGAGCGCTGCGGCCACCTGCCGCGGCAGCACGGACGGGGATACGAGCGAGGTCACGAGGTCCGCCCAGGAGCCGGGCTCGGGGTGCACGGTGTCCTGGCGGCTGCCGTCGGAGTTGAGCGCCAACGGCGCCAGCAGCCGCTCGGGCGCGCCGGCCCGGAGCAGCTCGGCGGCCGGCTCGAGCAGCGAGCCGTCGAGCAGCTCGACGTCGGGGTTGAGCAGCGCCGCGATCGGGGCCCCAACCTCGCGCAGGCCGAGGTTCGTCGCGGCGCCGAAGCCGACGTTTCGGTCCAGCGCGATCACCTTGGTCGTCTCCGAGGTGCGTGCCACCTCGAGCGTCCCGTCGCTCGACGCCGCGTCCACGACCACCACCCGCACGCCCGGCAGATGGCGCGCGACCGTGGACAGGAGCGCGCCGAGCTCGGCCGCCGAGTTGTGGGTGACGGTCACGATCTCGAGATCGCGTGACGCGGCGGCGGCGGTCATGCGCGTTGCCGGCCGGAGCCGACCGACCTCGGTCGCCCAGCGCCGCCGCGCCGTCTCCAGGCCGAAGTGCTCGCGGGCGCGGGTGCGCCCGGCGGCTCCCATCCGCGCGGCGAGCTCGGGGTCGGCGATCAGGCGTGTGAGCGCGGCGGCGGCGGCCCGCGCGTCGCCGGGCGGGTACAGGATCCCGCTCGCGGCGTCGACGATCTCCGGGGGCCCGCCAGCGTCCGGGACGACCGCGGGCCGGCCGGCCGCGAGCGCCTCGAGCACCGCCATCCCGAACGCCTCGCGCGGCGCACAGTGCAGCAGCGCCGTTGCCCGCTCGAGCTCGGCCCGCGGATCCGCGACCGCCCCGAGCAGCTCGACCGAGCCGGCCAGGTCGGCTTGCCCGGCGCGCGCGCGAAGCGCGTCGGCGAGCTGCCGGTCGCCGTAGGTCAGCGGCGCGCCGGCGATCCTCAGCTTGAGCTCGGGATTCGCGCGGCGCGCGAGCGCGAACGCCTCGAGTGCCAGGTCGGGCCGCTTCGAGGGCGCGATCGCCCCGAGCACCAGCACCTCGGCCGGCTCGACCGGCCGGGCGCCGGCGTCGAAGCGCTCCGTGTCGATCCCGGGATGGACGACGCGCAGCCGGTCGCCGAGCGCGCCGAGCGGGTCGAGATCGGAGGCGACCGCCGCCGACAGCGCCAGCACGAGGTCGCTGTGCCGCGCGGCGCGGCGGACCAGCCGCCCGATCGCCGGGCCGGGGAGCAGGTCGCTCTGCTGGAACACCGCCGCGGGGCGGCCGTCTCCGAGCGAGCCCGTCGCCAGCCCCGCGATCGCGCTGCGCATCCCCGCCAGCACCACCACACCCGGGTCGAGCGCGCCGACGAGCGCCACCAGCTCCCGGCGGTGAGCCGCCAGCCGTGCGAGCGCGAGCGCGCGGTCACGCACGCTGCGGCGGAGCTCGAGCGAGCGCTCGCGCAGCGTGAACACGCGGATCCCGTTTGCCTGCGCTGCGTCCGCGAGCGGGCCCTCGGGACACGCGAGCACGCGCTCGCCGTCGACCGCGAGCGCCCACCCGATCAGCAGCCGCTCTGCCCCGCCGAGCGCGCCGGAATAGCTCACGAACAGCAACACGGAGGCCGGAGGCTAGCTCGCGCCGGGCGGCGCCTAGGCTCACATCGCGTTCACTGGACGCCGTCCGGAGGTAGTGCATATAGTCAGGGAGTGGGGCCTCCGGCAGACAGCACGGACTCGCAGCCGCCCGGCGGCGCGAGCTCGCAGCGGGTCGCGCTCGTGCACGATTTCCTGCTCGACGTCCGCGGCGCCGAGCGGGTGTTCCTCGAGCTTTGCGAGATGTGGCCCGATGCCGACGTCTACACGGCGATCTACGACGAGGAGGGAACCGAGGGACGGTTCGCCGGCCGGCAGGTGCGCAGCTCGTTCCTGCAGCGGCTGCGTCCGTCGGCGAAGACCTTCCGGGCACTGCTGCCGTTCTACCCGGCGGCGATCGAGTCGTTCGACCTGCACGGCTATGACCTCGTCGTGTCGAGCTCGTCGGCGTGGGCCCACGCGGTCCTGTGCGACGAGCGCTCGGTGCACGTCAGCTACTGCCACAACCCGTTTCGCTACGCCTGGAACGACCGCGACCGGACGCTGACCCGCCGCCGCGATCCGGTCTCGCGCGCGTTCCTGCGCGGGCTGTTCCGGCGCTGGCGCCAGTGGGATTGGATCGCGGCGCAGCGCACCAACCGCTACGTGGCCAATTCGCGCACCACCCAGGCGCGGATCAGCGCCTATTTCGGACGCGAGTCGGCGATCGTCCACCCGCCGGTCGAGGTGGCCCGGTTCTCGCCGGGCCCCGTGGGGCCGCACTACGCGATCGTCTCAGAGCTGATGCCACACAAGGAGATCGACGTCGCGATCGAGGCGTTCAACGAGCTGCGGCTGCCGCTGATCGTGATCGGCGACGGCCCCGACTTCAGGAGGCTGCGGAAGCTGGCGGGCCCGTCGATCGAGTTCACGGGACGGCTCCCGGATGCCGCGGTGGCCGCGGTGCTGACCGGCTGCCGGGCGCTGATCATGACCGCCGTCGAGGAGTTCGGGATCGTGTCCGTCGAGGCGCAGGCCTCCGGCCGGCCCGTGATCGCGCGGCGCGGCGGCGGAGCGCTCGAGACGGTCGTCGAGGGCGTCACGGGCTGCTTCTGGTCGGGCGGCGGGCAGGAGCTCGCGGAGACGGTGCTCGCGTTCGACGACGGCGCCGTCGAGACCCAGGCATGCACCGGAAACGCGGCCCGCTTCTCCACCGACGTGTTCAGGCGCCGGCTGCTCGCCGAGGTCGAGGCCGCGTACGCGAACGGCACCCGCCCGCCGGCCGAGGAGCGCCAGCCGCTCGCCTCCACGCGGCTCGTGCGGCGCGCCGCGCGGGACGCAAACCGCTGAGTAACCTGGTCCCGTGATCCGCGCCGGTGTGCTCACCGTCGCGCGCCTGGTCCTGCTGGCGGGGCCGACGGCGCTGGCGTTCTTCACCGGCGGGTACTTCCCCGAGGCCCAGGCGTGGGCGGGGCTCGGGGCGTGGCTGCTGGTGGCGGTGGCGCTGCTGGCGGGGCCGTGGCCGCCGCGGCTCGGACGCCCGTTCTGGCTCGCCGCGGGCGGGCTGCTCCTGCTCGGCGCGTGGAGCCTGCTGTCGGTCACGTGGGCGCCGATCCGCGGCAACGCGTACCACTCCGGCCAGCTCGTGCTCGTGTACGCCGGGGCGCTGGCGGCGGCCGCGCTGCTGCTCAGCGCGTCGCCGATCAGGCGCTGGGTGGAGCCGGCGCTGGCCGCCGGGGCGCTGATCGTGATCGGCTACGGCCTGGCGGGGAGGCTGCTCCCCGGCGTGCTGCACTTCGCCCGTTCCTACAGCGCGCTCGGCCGGCTCGAGCAGCCGCTCACATATTGGAACGCGATGGGGGAGCTGGCCGCAATCGGATTCGTGCTGGCAGCCGCGCTCGCCGGAGACCGCGCCCGGCCCGGATGGCTACGGATGGCGGCGGCGGCCGCCGCGGCTCCGCTCGGGATGGGCGTGTACGTGTCGTTTTCGCGCGGCGCGCTGTTCGCGTGCGCGGCGGGACTGATCGCGCTGGTGGTGATCGTGCGCCGGCGAGAGACGCTGTGGGGCGTGGTCCGCGCGATCTGCTTCGGGGGGCTGGCGGCGGTGGCCGCGGCGCCCTTCAAGAGCGTCACCGCGCTGACCGGGAGCCCTGCGACCCAGCAGCGGCAGGGGGCGATCGTGCTCGTGCTGCTCGTGGTGCTGAGCGTGGGCGCGGCGCTCGCGCAGTATCTGTTCGAGCGCCGCGAGGCGGGGGGCGAGCTGAAGCTGCGGCGGCGCGCACCGCTGATCGCGACGGCGCTGATCGCGGCCGGCCTTGCGCTCGCGATCGTCGTCGGCGCGCACGAGACGAGCGGCTCCCAGGCACCGCGGCTGTCAGGTGGAGCGACCCGCCTGGCCTCGCTGCGCAGCGACCGCTACGACTACTGGTCGGTGGCGCTGCGGGCGTTCGGCGACGAGCCGCTGCGCGGCGTCGGCGCGGCCGGCTGGCAGGTGGACTGGCTGCGGTGGCGGACGATCTCCGAGGGCGCCCATGACGCGCACTCGCTCGAGCTCCAGACGCTCGCCGAGCTGGGGCTGGTCGGGTTCGCGCTGCTGCTCGTGTTCTTCGCAGGGGTCGTGCTCGGCGCCGCGCGCGCGCTGCGCGCCGCGCCCGCGCCCGCCGCTGCGGTTGCGGCGCTGATCACCTACCTGGTCCACTCGCCGTTGGACTGGGACTGGCAGATGCCGGCGCTGACGCTGGTCGCGATCCTGCTCGCCGGGAAGGTGCTCGGCGTCGCCGGCGCCTACAGCTCCTCGGCGATCCGCGGTGCCTCGCGGCGGAAGATCCAGACCGCGAACGCACACACCACCGCGTAGATCAGCACCGAGATCGCGAGCCTCACCGGGCCTCCCATCGCGGCGCTGCCGGGCCACGGGGTGGATGGCTCGGTGATCCACCGCTGGGCGAGCGTCAGGATCGGCGTCAGCGGGTTGAGCGCGATCAGGTTGCGGAACACGCTCGAGCTGACGAGCGACAGTGGGTACAGGACCGGGGTCGCGTAGAACAGCGCCAGCGACAGCACCGACCAGATCAGCGACACGTCCCGGAACCGCGGGTAGAGCGCCGAGACGATCATCGACACCGCGGTCGTGAACGCGAACAGCAGCACCAGGATCACCGGCAGCAGCAGCCACGTCCACGACGGCGAGTCGCCCAGCGCGAGGATGAACACGAACGCGACGACGAGGTTCAGCCCCAGGTTGAAGAGCGCCGTGAACACGACCGCGAGCGGGATCACCAGGCGCGGGAACTGCGTCTTGCGGACGACTGCCTCGTGGCCGACGATCGAGCCGACGGAGACCGTCGTCGCCTCGGAGAAGAACCCGAACAGGACGACGTTGAAGAGCAGGAAGGCGGGGTAGTTGTGGACCTTCTGGTTGAAGTGGAAGACGTGCGTGAACACGGCCAGCAGCACCCCGAAGGTGAGCAGCGGGCGCGCCAGCGACCACAGGTAGCCGAGCGCCGTGTCCAGGTAGGTCTTCTTGAAGTCGTTGACCGCGATCGTGAACAGCAGCTCGAACGCGCGGCGGACACCGCCGCCGAGCGCCGAGGGACCCGGCACCTCGCGGAGCTCGAGCCGCGGGTCGGTGCTCGTAGCGCTCATCCGGCTGCGCCGTCCTCGAGCGAGGCGGTGACCGCCGCGTCGACTGTCACCAGCCCGTCTCGCGCGGCGGTTCCGTAGACGACGAACGCGAGCAGCCTGAGCCCCTGGACGGCGACGACTTCCTGGCTCTCGTTCTGGCGGACCCAGCAGTCGAGGTGGTAGCGCCCCGGCACGAGCCGGTTCTCGATCGTCCCGCGGAGCCGCATCCGGCCCCCGATCGGGACGCGCTCGTCCAGCGAGGTGTTGAAGCCGAACACGACCTGGCCCTCGTCGTCGCGGACGTGGAACGCGAACGTCGGGCCATCCAGGGCGCGGGCGGCCTCGAGCACGACGTCGATCGAGATCGGCGTGTCCTGCTCCACGTTCTCGATCGCAGCGCCGGACGAGTCGCGGAGCGTCGCGCTGAGCGCCTTCGCGTTGAAGTCGACCATCGGCTCGCGATCGTCGATAACGACATCGTGCCCCGGCCCGCCGAAGTTGAGCCGGTAGTAGCGCAGTGCGGTCGCATCCGGCTCGCCGATGTACTTGACCTCGCCTTCCTCGATCAGCATCGCCCGGTGGCACATCGACTGGACGGTCGCCATGTCGTGCGTGACCAGCACGATCGTCTTGCCGGCGGCCTTGCGCTCGTGGAACACGTCCATGCACTTCTGGGCGAACGACGCGTCGCCGACCGCCAGCACCTCGTCGATCAGCATGACGTCGGCATCGGCCTGGACCATCACCGCGAACGCGAACCGGACCATCATCCCGCTCGAGTAGTTCTTGAGCTTGAGGTCGGCGAACTCCTCGAGCTCCGCGAACTCGAGCACCGCGCCCAGCCGCTTCTGGGCCTCCCGCCGCGTGAGGCCCATCATCACGCCGTTCAGGACCGCGTTCTCGTGGGCGGTCAAGTCGGGATTGACGCCGACCCCCAGCTCGATGAACGGCGCGACCCGGCCCGCCATTCGCACCCGCCCCGAGTCGGCCCGGTAGATGCTCGCCATGATCTTGAGCAGCGTGCTCTTGCCCGAGCCGTTACGCCCGACGATCCCGAAGAACTCCCCCTGATGGACGTCGAACGACACGTCGCGCAGCGCGTGCAGCATCCGATGCTCGATCCGCGTGAACGGATGCGTCGCGCGCTCTTTGAGCGTTTCGACCTTCTGCTCGGGGATCCGGAACGTCTTGTGGACCCCGCGCGCCTCGATCACGACGGGTCCGCGGGTCCGCCGGGCCTGGTGCAGCGAGTGCGCCGGCTCGTCCAATCCGTCGACGATGGTTGGGCTTCTGTCGGACATTTACACTCGTCCGCGATGCAGCGGAGGGGCTCCCCATGATCGCATTCGGGTCTTCGGTCACGGAGCCTGCGGTGTACCGGAGGTGCGCCGAAGTCGGGATCGAGCGGGCCGCCGATCGTGACGCGGAGGTGTGCGCGATGCCGTCGATCGGCTCGATCTTCAGCTCCTACAACGCGCTCCTCGACCGGTTCTCGGACCGCGAGGACCTGGAGGCGCTGGTGCTCGTCCACCAGGACGCGGAGATCGTCGAGCCGGATTTCTGCTCGATCATCCGGCGCGAGCTGGCCGATCCCGAGGTCGGGCTGGTCGGCTGCGTGGGGGCGATCGGGGTGCGCAGCATCGCGTGGTGGGAGGCGTCGGTCACGTGCGCATCGTTCATCAACCGCTACGACGAGCACGGCGGCGGTGACCTGCCGTCGTTCTCGTGGGCCTGGAACGACGCGCCGGCGTACGCGCGGGTTGGCGAGGTCGAGACGCTCGACGGATTCGTCCTCGTCCTGTCGCCCTGGGTGGTGCGGAACGTCCGCTTCGACGAGGGGCTGGGCAAGTTTCACGGCTACGACCTGGATTTCTGCCTCCAGGTCCGCGCGGCTGGCAGGAAGGTGGTGACCGCCGACTTCCGCGCGATCCACTACCGCCAGCTCGAGATGGTCCCGGACCCGGAGGATTGGATCGACGCGCACGTCAAGCTCGCCGACAAGTGGGACGGGCGGATGGGGATCGGCGCCGGCGCGGGGAGCTGGCGCGAGCGCGCGCTGCGCGCCGAGGCGGCCGCCGACGCCGCGCGCCTCAAGGACCACATGAACGAGCTCGAGATGGAGGCCCGGGTGCTCGAGCTGCAGCATGCGCTGGCGGTCACCACCGGCAGCGTCTCGTGGCGGATCACCGCTCCGCTGCGGCGGCTGCGCCCGCAGCCCCCGCACGCGCCGGCGCAGGTCGCGCGGCGCAGCGCGCTCGAAACGACGCAGTGATCGCCTTCGGAGCATCGATTCAGGGCGCCGAGGCGTACCGGCGCTACGCCGAGCCCGGTGTGCGGCTGGCCGCCGAGCCGGACTCCCAGGTGTACGCGTTCGCCTCGGTCGAGCCGCTGGCCCGCACGTACAACCTGATCCTCGACGCCGCCGCCCGCCGCGATGACCTCGAGGCGCTGGCGCTCGTGCACAGCCACACCGAGATCACCGACCCGCGGTTCTGCGCGATCGTTCGCGAGGCGCTCCACGACTCGGACGTGGCCGTGCTCGGGTGCGCGGGAGCCACCGGCGTGCAGGGGATCGCGTGGTGGGAGGGGAAGGTGGTCGCCGGCGAGCTGGTGCAGCGCTACGAGGAGTTCGGGGGTGGCGAGTTTCCGGCCTATTCGTGGACGCGGCGGGAGCCCCCGCCGGCGGACGTCGAGGCGGTCGACGGGCAGCTGCTGGTGCTCTCGCCGTGGGCGGTCCGCAACCTCCGCTTCGACGAGGGGCTGATCCTCAACTACGGGTTCGACGTCGATTTCTGCCTGCAGGCGCGCGCAGCCGGCAAGCGGGTCGCGGTCGCGGACCTGCGCGCCGTCTACCACCGCTCGGTCGAGCTCGTCGGAGACCTCGACGTGTGGATCGCTGCCCACATCCAGGTCGCCGAGAAGTGGGGCGAGACGTTGCACGGGGAGGTCGCCGACGAGGCCGGGTGGAAGCGCCGCGCGCGGCAGACGGAGGCCGACCGCGAGGCCCAGCGAGCGATCGCGTTCTCGACCTCGCTGAAGCTCGACGCGCGGGTGCTCGAGCTCGAGCGCGACTTGGACGAGAAGACCTCGAGCCGGTCGTGGCGGCTGACGGCGCCGCTGCGGGCGGTCAACCGGTGGCGGCGGCGGGGCGGCTAGCGCGAACTTTGCTGCCTGGCTCCGGTATTTCGGAGTAGATCAGCAAAGTTCGGCGGCGCGGCGGGCGCGCCGCCGCGCGGCGGCGGCGCGCTACTCCTCGAGCGCCCGCCGGATCTCATCCTTGGACAGCACCGACTGGTCGGTCGCGATTCCGGCGCCGGCGCGCAGCCGCGACAGACGCTCGGCGACCCCGAACGCGCTCGAGTCGAGCAGCCGCTGGAGCACCGCGCGCTGGCGCGTGAGCTGGGCCTGGAGCGCCCAGATCTCGCTCTGGAGCTGATACGCGCGCGCCAGGTGCTCGACCCGGTTGGACTCGAGTCGCTCGAGCACCGGGTGGCGGTCGAGCGGGCCGAGCAGCGTGCGGAGCGCCTCCGCATACGGCCGGCCGGTGTCCCACGCGACCGCGAACCCGAAGAACGCGGGCACGATCGCGAGCTGCGTGCCCGGCCGCCCGGCCACGAAGTCCTCGACGGCCGTCAGCACGCCGTTGCGCGGGCCGCCCTCGTGCGCCGCCGAGCGCGGATACGGGAGCCCACCGGGACGGATCCCCGGGTCGCCGGGGAAGATGCCGTTGCCCTCGCGGACCGTACGGTGCCGGGCGTCGGGCGGGATCTGCTCGGCGTCGAAGTAGTCGTCGCGGCGGCCGTGGGGCCACAGCACATCGTGGAACAGCAGCAACGGCAGCACGCCGTCGCCGGCTGCCCGCTCGCCGATCAGCCGCAGCTCCTCGGAGACCGTGTAGTAGTTGTGGTCGCCGTCGATCACGATCGCGTCCGGCAGCTCGAGCGACGAGAGCGACTCGAGGCTGGTCTGGCGGATCAGCTCGAGCTCGGGGTGCTCGGTCGCCAGCTGCTGGAGGCCGGGCTGGGGCGCGGGGTCGATCGCCTGCACCCGCGCGCCGGCGCCCGCGGCCCATTTGACCAGTACCCCCGTCAAGTCGCCCGCGAACGCGCCGACCTCGGCGATCGATCTGACGGCGGCCGCGTCGAGGCAGGCCAGCATCACCTCGGCCACCTGGGCCATCGACACTCCCCACCTCGCCGGGTCGTTGAGGTACGGGTCGAACTCGAATCCGGGGCTGCTCACGGGCGGCGAGTCTAGTGTTGCCTCCGTGGTGATCTCGGAACGGTTCGCGTGGGCGCATCTCCCGAAGACGGGCGGCGACGCGACCCACGAGATGCTGTGCGCGATCCCGGGGCTGGTGCGATTCGCCGACCTGCTCGACTCAAACGACAAGCACATGCCGTTCTTCGGCCGCGAGCAGGAGATCGCCGGCAAGCTGCTGGTGATGAACATCCGGCGGCTGCCGGCGTGGACGCTGAGCGGCGCCCACCACCGCGCGGCGTTCGGCGAGTACCCCGACTACACGCCGCAGCGCCTCCAGACGCCCGGCGAAATGACGAGCAGCACCGATGCCGATGACCTGCTGCGGTGGATGACCGACCACGGGCGTTTCGAGGTCGATCGGTGGCTGCGCGCCGAGGCGCTGGCCGACGACCTGCTCGCGTTCCTGGCCGAGCTCGGGATCGACGGACCCGAGGTGCGCGAGTCCGTGCGGGCCGTCGGCCGCGTCAACGAGGGCTCATACGACCACGACGGCGCGCGCCGCTTCACCGACGAGCAGGTTCGCCGGCTGTATGAGCGCAACCCGACCTGGGCGGCGATCGAGCGCCGCGTGTACGGCGGCCTCTAGGCGGGGTTGCGGGCGAACGCCCACACCTGGACCGGCAGCTTCGGCTCGTTGCGCAGCGACTGCCAGCGGCGGTACGCCGGCCAGCGGTCGAGGTTGGCGTCGATGCAGTCGCGGTTGCCCCACGCCTCGACCGCGTCGACCCGCAGCCCGGCGCGCTCGAGCAGCGTCCGCAGCCCGCGCGGCGTGAATCGCCAGTAGTCCTGCATCCCCCATTCCTCGTGGACGCGGATCAGGAACGGCGTCGAGACGACCACGTGGCCGCCGGGCGAGCACAGGCCGCGCAGGTTCGCCGCGGCCGCATTTGGATCGGGAACGTGCTCGATCACCTGCTCGCAGATCACGACGTCGAACGGCCCCTGTCCAGCGAGCGGCAGGCACAGGTCGAAGTCGGGGTAGTTGAGGCTCTCGAACCCCTTCCAGCCCTTGCCGGCATGGGCGTCGCCGCTGATCTCGACGGCGCTCAGACGTTCCGGACCGAGCGACGACAGGTGCTCGTCGACGGCGCGGTTGAGCACCACCCGCTGCCACTGGTCCGCGGCCGAGCTCGCGTCGGGCGCGAGCAGCCGGCTCAGAAAACCGAGCGCCATCGCTCCGGGATCCGCTCGGGCTTGACCGCGAACCGCTCGAAGTACGCGTCCTCGTAGAACCAGTGTTCAAATTGCTCCTCGTCGACGATCCGGTTGTGGCCGGCCCATCCGAGCCGGGCGTCGCGCCGCGCCCAGCGCCGGCGGCTCCGGGTCCGGTGCCGGTCGAGGCACAGCTCGTAGTCCATCCGGTGCAGGTGGATCATCCGCAGGTCCGGATCGAGCGCATAGCTGCCGTCGGTGCGGCCGTGAAATCCGGGGGTCCAGTTCATCGAGACGCTCGCCAGTGCCGCCTTGTTGTAGGCGTCGTTGAAGTACCAGTGGTGACGCTGCGAGAGGATCGGCCGGTCGAGCCGCAGCGGCGGCTCCTCGTCACGGATGTGCAGCAGCTCGTAGCCCAGGCAGTTGACCCACTCCTCGTCGAAGCGGTCGAGGTAGTCGCCGAGCGTGCCGAACCGCGGATCGGGCGCGACGATCTCGTCGACGTCCGTCACGAGCACCATCCCGTAGCGGCCGAGCAGCTCGTGCTGGAGGTCCTGGATCTTCCGGACCATCCACCTGTGGTCGACGCGGTTGTGGCGCACAGGGATGCGGACGAAGTCCTCGCGGTCGGTCGAGCCGTCGTCGGACTCGTTGTCGAACACGTAGATGTCCTCCGGCGCGAAGAACCGCGAGTAGTAGCCGAGCCAGATCGGCAGGAACACCGGCTCGTTGTGGACCATCGTGATCAGCGCCCGGGTCCGCGTTTCGGGCTTCGGCCGGGGCCGCGACTCGTAGTGGCGCCGGCGGGTCTGGCGGATGTCGTCGAACCACGCCGCCATCGGGTGGTCCGGGCTGTCACCCGGCTCGAGGACGAGCTCCGGCTCCGGTGTTCCGGCTCCCTGCGACGTGGGCGGGCCCTCGCTAGACGGCAATCGGGGCGTACTCGCCCGGGAACGCGGAGCCGCCGAAGAACCAGTTCTCGATCGCGTACCGGGGCTTGCGCATCGACGGATCCGACCCGGTCTTGTGCAGGAACAGCTCGTCGAAGAACAGCGCGTCGCCGGGCTCGAAGATCGGGCGCAGGATCGGGGTCCCGTCCCGCTCCTGGTCGACCTTGAGCTGGGAGATCGTGTAGTCGAGCGCCGCCTCCTCGGTGGCGGTCGCCAGGTAGTGGTCGAGGCGCTTGGGGAGCAGGTCGAGCCCCGGCGATTCGTCGCCGCAGCGCGACAGCGACAGCCACAAGTTGAGCGAGCGGACCGGGCCCATGAAGAACCCGTCCTGGTGCCAGGCCCCCGGGACCGACGGATCGGCCTTGCGCAGCGTGGTCTTGTGGACCGAGATCAGCGCCGGCTCCCCGAGGTAGCCGCCGACCAGCTCCCGCAGTCCGGCCGCGCCGAACAGCTCGATCATCTCGAAGTGCAGCATCGGCGCGTCGGCTGCGAGCAGGCCGCCGCCCTGCTTGATCCACCCACGGACGACCGGCTCGCCGGCGCCCGGGTCCGGCACGAACTCCTCGTAGTAGCCGTCGTCGGCACGCTTCCCCGCGTCGTGGCGCTCGCGCTGGTCGAACGCCTTGTCGATCTGCCTCGCCATCGTCTCGGCCCGGTCGCGCGGGACGAGCCCCCGCACGAGCAGGCAACCGTCTCTCAGGATTCCCGCTCGAAGCACTCCGGGCGTGAGCTCGGCACGCGAGAGCTTCGGCAGCGAATCGCCGCTCGGGAGCTGGTCGACCGTCGGGGATGCGAACTCGGGGCTGCCGGGCGCCTCGTCGACGAGCTTCACGCCGGCGAGGTGCCGAAGGCGCACGAGCCGCCGCTCGACGTCCAGATCGCGAGCGCCCCGGTTGGCGCCGGCGAGCCGGTCGATCTCCGCTCGCAGCTCCTCCACGCCCCAGTCGGCCGCCGCGTCCGGCTCGATCGTCGCCGTCCCACCGCCGGGCTCCACGTCCGCCCTGCGTTTGCGCCACAACACGCGTAGGACGTTACATGAGTATCCGGCCCTCTAAGGTCTCGCGCTGATGGCAGTCCAGAACGTTGCGTCGCCCGCCGCGGCGTCCGCAGGCGGGACTGGGGCGACGGCGCGGGCCGCTGCACGCCGGCCCTCGACGGCCGCGCTGGCGGTGCTCGCGCTGACCGTCGCCGGCGCGATCGTGCGGGTGATCGTCGCCCGCCAGTCGGTGTTCGCCGACGAGCTCTCGACGTACTGGATCTCCGCCACCCACAGCCTCGGCGGGGTGCTGTCGCTGCTCTACTCGACGGGCCGGATCCACCACGCCGAAATCACGCCGCCGCTGTCGTTCGTGGCCTCGTGGCTGACGACGCGGCTCGGCAAGACGCCCGAGCTGCTGCGGCTGCCGGCGCTGCTCGCGGGCACCGCGACGATCCCGGTCGTGTACCTGCTCGGGCTGCGGACCGTTGGCCGGCGGGCGGCGCTGCTCGCCTGCGCGCTGACGGCCCTGTCGCCGTTCATGATCTATTACTCGGCCGAGGCGCGGGCGTACGGGCTGCTGATGTTCTTCGTGACGCTCTCGACGCTGTCGATGCTGCTCGCGCTCGACACCGGGCGACGCCGCTGGTGGGCGCTGTACGCGATCTGCTCCGCTGCGGCCTTCTACACCCACTACACGTGCCTGTTCGTGCTCGCGATCCAGCTCGCCTGGGTGCTGTGGACCCAGCCGGCGGCGCGGCGGCCCGCGCTGCTCGCGAACGCCGCCGCGGTGGTGCTGGCACTGCCGTGGATCCCCGGGCTGATCCAGGACCTGCGCTCGCCGACCGTAAAGATCCTGTCGGCGCTGTCGGCGTTCACGCCGAACGCGATCCGGGTCGACATCCAGCACTGGGCGCTCGGCTACCCGTACACGGTTGCTGGGGGCCTGCGCGAGCTTCCGGGCACCCCGGCGCTGGTGCTGCTCGCGATCGCCGCGTTGGCGGCGGTCGGGGGGGCGGTGTGGAGGGCGCGCGGGGAGCGGTGGCGGCTGCCGCGCCCCGACGGCCGGATCGTGCTGGTCGTCGCGGCGCTGCTCGCGACCCCGGTCGGGGAGGTGATCGCCAGCGCCGTCGGCAACCACATCATCGGGGTTCGGGACCTGGCGGCGTCGTGGCCGTACCTAGCGCTGACGGCGTCGGCGGTCGTCGCCGCCGCCGGCCCGGCGCTCGGAACCGCCGCGGCGCTGCTCGCGGTCGTCGCGTTCGCGTTCGGCACCGCGAAGATGCTCGAGCCGCGGTTCTCGCGCCCGAACTTCCAGGGCCCGGCCGACTACATCACTGCGCACGCGGATCCCGGCGACGTCGTGATCGACGGCACCGGTGCGCTCAGCCCAGGGCCGACCACCCCGCTCGACGTCACCCTCCACCGGCGGACGGGGGTCGTCCGGGCGCTCGCGCCGGCGGAGCACGCCTATCCGTTCAACTTCCTCACGCCGAGCGTCCCAATCGCGACCGCGTTCGCGCGGGCGGTCGCGGCGGCGCACGGCGGCCGGATCTTCGTCGTATCGGTGCGGCTCGCGGCCAACCCGGTCGGGCCGACGCTGACACCGCCGGCGCTGCCAGGCGGCTACGTACGGTGCTCGCAGCGGCGCTACGAAGGATTTGTGCTCACGCTCGTGACCGTCTACTCCCGCACCTGCACGCCGTGAGCCTGGCGATGCGGGACACGCCGCCCGCGCGTGCCGAGCCCGGCCCGCATCCGGAGCCGGGCGGCTTCGGGCCGGCGCTGGCGATCACCGCGACGCTGGCGATCGCCGCGGCGCTGCTGCTGATCGCGGCCCAGCTGCTCGTGATCCACTCCAACATCAGCGCGAGCAGCCCCTACCACAACCTGATCAACCAGCAGAACCAGTCGGTCAAGACCGACGCCTACCTGATCTCGTTCCTGGTGATCCTGCCGCTGGCGCTGCTGGGCGGTCCGCGGATCGCGGACGCGATCGCGGGCGGCCCCAACGCGCATGGGCTGCCGTCGCTCGCAGCCGCGCTCGCCGCGCTGCTCGCGGCGGCGCTGATCGTGGTCCATTTCTCCGGCGGGCTGCCGTGGGGACCCGGGGTCAAGGGGCTGCTCGTGGCGGTGCTGGTGTGGGCGGCGCTTGCGGGGGCCGCCCTGTGGCGGACACTGCACGGTGGGCGCTGGCGCGCGCTCGCGTGGCTCCAGGGGACGTGGCCGGCCCCGGCGGCCGTCGCGGCGCTGCTCGCGTTCGTCGTGCTGCTGTGCATGACGAGCTCGGCGTCGCTGGGCGTGGTTCCGCTGCTGATCGGGGCGGCGGCCGCGGCGCTTGTGCTGGTCGCCTACCGCCGCGCCCGGCTCCCGCGGCTCGGGCGCTGGGGGTGGGCGGTCGACGCGGTCGTGGTCGCGGTGCTGCTGCTCGCGGTCCCCGACGTGGTCGTGTTCAAGAACCCGGTCGGGATCCCGGACATCTTCGTCGACCCGGGAATCGTCCAGTTCCAGCACGACTACATCCTCGGCTCGGTCAACCAGGTGCTCGGCGGCGGCGCGCTGCTCGTCAACGACCCGGTGTCCCAGTACGGGGTCGGGCTGATCTACTTCGTCGCTGGCTGGTTCGGCATCGCGCCGATCGGCTACGGGACGTTCGCACTGCTCGACGTGCTGCTGACGGCGGTGTTCTACATCGCCGGGTACGCGGTGCTGCGACTCGCGGGGGTCGGCCGGCTGCTGGCGGCCGCGGCGCTCGCGCTCGGCGTGGCGGCGCTCGTCTACAACTTCGCCTACTACGTCGGGCAGCTACCCGAGGAGGGGCCGCTGCGGTTCGGGCTGCCGATGATCGTGCTGCTCGGCTCGGTCGCCGCGGTGCGGCTGCCGCGGGTCGCGGTCGCGGCTCGGATCGTCGTGCTGTGCGGGCTCGCGGTCGCCGCGGTGTGGGCGTTCGAGGGGTTCGCGTACACGGCCGTGACATTCGTCGCGGTGGTCGCGACCGAGGCGTGGCTCGGAGCGCCGGGCGGGCGCATGCGATGGCTGATCAGATCGCTTCTGTACGGGCTCGGCGCGATCGTCGCGGGGCACGTGGTGTTCGCGCTCGCGACGCTGATCGGGTCGGGCCATCTCCCCGACTGGGGCCAGTACCTCGCGTACGGCCGCGAGTTCCTGCTCGGCGGGCGGGCCGGCTCGATCACGTACGGATTCGCGAACTGGTCTCCCGGGCTGGCGGTGTACGCGGGCGCGCTGATCTCGTCAGCGGCGGTCGTGCTGCTGTGCCGGCGACGGCCGGAGCTGGCGCGCTCGAACCCTGCGCGGACCGTGGCGCTCGCCGGCAGCACCCTGTACGCGATCGCGATCCTGTCCTACACCGACAACCGCTCCTCGACGTACCTGTTCCTCTACGTGGCGCTGCCGCTGCTGATCGCGGCGACGCTGTGGCTCGCGCTGGTGCTGGCTCCCGGGTCGGGGCTGGCGCCGCGGCTGCGGATCAGCGGTCTGGCCGCGGCGCTGGCTGTCGCGGTGCTGCTGCTGGCCGGCGCGTGGCCGCAGATCGGAACCCACTTCAACCGCACCGCGCTCGCGCACTTCTATCCCGGCGGTGGGCTCCGCGCCGCGCTTCACCGGCTCTGGCACGCGCCGGCGTTCGACCCCCGCACGCCGGTCGGGATCCGGCTGCTCGATCGATACGTCGGCGCCCGCCGCGTGATCATCCTGCTGCCGACGGTTCCCGATCTCGGCACCGAGATCCTGATCCGCAGCCACCGCGCGAACCTGCTGCCGATCGGCGACCCGAAGGCCGACGGGCTGGTGCCGTCGGTGTGGCTCCCGCGCGTGCGCGCGGCGCTGCGCGCGGTCCGCCCGGGGCAGCGGATCCTGATCGACGACGAGGCGCTGACCTCGATCCGCGAACTCCGCAACCCAGCCGTCGACCCGCTCAGGGCGCCCGTCGACGGCGGCGGCGTCGAGGCCGAGTGGATCCTCCGGTATCTCGACGAGCGGTTCGCGATCAAGCCGATCGCGCGGGCGCCGGACGGGCTGATCGTGGCGGAGCTGGAGCGGCGCTAGCGGCTGGAGCGGCGCTAGCGGCTGGAGCGGCGCTAGCGGCTGGAGCGGCGCTAGCGGCTGGACCCGCGGCGCTAGCGGCTGGACCCGCGGCGCTAGCGGCTGAAGCGGCGCTAGCGGCTGGAGCGGCGCTAGCGGCTGAACCCGCGGCGCTAGCGGGACCCGCGGCGCTAGCGGCTGGACCCCCACAACCTCTACGAGCTCCGCGAGGGTCAGGCTACGTGTCGCGTTATCGGGCCTATAGCGCCCATAACGCGACACGTTGCACGCCGAGCCGAGCGCTTTTCGACGTTATGGGGGTTGGCGGCGCGCCGACGGCTACCAGAGCTGAGCCGGGTCCTCGAAGCCCTTCCGCCAGCGGGCCCGGACCGCTGCCTCGGTTTCGCCGCCGGCTCGCGCGCGGGCGCGCACCAGCGATACGTCCTCGGGCCACGTCGCGGGGTCCCACAGCTCGGAGCGGTGCAACGCCTTGCCGCAGTGGATGAACGCGGTCTCGACGGCGACCTCGAGCGCGAGCTTCGGCATCGCGCCGCCGGTTGCCAGCCGTGCGAGCAGCTCGGCGTCGGTCGATAAGGAGGCGCGGCCGTTGACGCGCAGCGTCTCCTTGACTCCGGGGACGAAGAACACCAAGCCGACGTGCGGGTTGTCGAGCACGTTGCGGTGGGAGTCCTGACGGCGGTTGCCGGTGTAGTCCGGGATCGCGAGGCGCCCCGGATCGAGCACGGTCGCGAAGCCGGGCGGCCCGCCGCGCGGCGAGGCGTCGCAGCGCCCGTCGGCGTCGGCGGTCGCGAGCACCGCGAACGGGGAGGCGGCGATGAACTCCACGCAGCCCTCGTCGATCAGCGGCTGCTCCTTGTCCCAGGCTCCCTGCGGCGGATCGGGAACGATCTCGCGCAGCGACTGCTCGTCGGATACCGCCATGCTCAGAGGATGCCAGGCGCCGGCTACCAGCGGCCGGGCTTGGTCGCCACGACCACGTTGTGGGCGGCGAAGTCGCGCACGCGGGGGATCTGCTCGGCGAGCCGCTCGGCGGCGCCCGCGGCCTCGACGGCGATCCGCGGGGTGAAGTCCGGGACGAACCCGAGCCGCTCGACGCCCAGCACCTGGGCGCCGGCCGCGTTCAGCCCGGCGACCAGCTCCGGCTCGGGGATCAGCCGCTCGTCTCCGGTGTCCTGGGGGACCCGGTTCATCAGCCACGACCAGTACGGATTGCGGGGGTTGTGATCCCAGATCACGATCCGCCCACCGGGCCTCGAGACCCGTGTCATCTCCGCGAGCGTCGCGCGCACCGGGTCCGGTTCCGCGATGTGGTGGAAGGTCGCGACGCTCAGCACCACGTCGAAGCTGTCGGGATCGAACGGCAGCTCGGTGCCGGACGCGTGCACGGCCCGGATCTCCGGCGCCCGCGTGCGCATCACCTCGAGCATGCCCTCGGATGGGTCGACCCCGGTGACCGCGTACCCGAGGCCGGTCAGCCGGCGCGCCAGCGCGCCGGTCCCGCAGCCGACGTCGAGCACCGACACATAGGGGCCCAGCCCGAGCACGAACGCGGCGCGCTTGCGCAGGTAGTGCTCGACGACGTGCGGCGGGAGCGACGCGTCGTAGACGGCCGCGATGTCGTCGAAGTGGGTGCTGTGTTCAGAGTGGCTCACGCGCTCCGCCGCTCGGCATCCGGCTCGCGCTCGAGTCGTGCCTGGCCCGCATCGGGCGCGACGAACGCCGGCGGGCGCTGGGACCGGCGCGGGGCGGTGCGCCGCAGCGACAGGACCAGGCCGATCATCTGCAGGCCGACGCCAACCGCCTTGACCGGGTCCCCGGTGACCGACGAGCGGCCGACCCGCGGCAGGTAGTTGACGGGGACCTCCACGAACCGCGCCCCCGACAGGATCGTCAGCAGCATGATCTCGACCCCGGCGTGGCTGCCGCCGACGGTCATCGTCTCGGCGACCCGCTTCGCGGCGTCCGAGCGCAGCAGCTTGTAGGTGCAGCCGACGTCGCTCAGGTGGCTGGTGTTGTAGAGCACCTCGATCAGCTTCGCGACCGCCCAGTTCCCCCACCGCAGGAACGGCGCCATGTTGGCGCCCGCCCAGATCAGCTCGCGGGTCGTCCGGGTGCCGAACACAACGTCGCACTCGTCGCTGTAGACGAGCAGCTTGAAGATGTCCCGGGCCAGGAACGTCCCGTCCGGCTCGGCGAGCACGACCAGCTCGCCGGAGGCCTCGATCAGGCCCCGCCGGGTCGCGTGCCCGTAGCCCTGGTTGGGCTCGTGGACGATCCGCGCGTCGGTCCGCGCGACCTCCTCGGCGGTGCCGGGCTGCGCGTTGTTGTCGACGACCAGCACCTCGTCGACGAGCCCGGTGTCGAAGAAGTCCTCGATCACCGAGCGGATCGAGTCGCGCTCCGCATATGTCATCAGCACCACCGATACGCGCTTGCCGTTCCACATTGGTTCGCTCCGGGCTACAGCGCCAGCGGCACGTAGTTGACTGGGAACCCCGAGGGGGCGAAGAACCAGTTCTCGATCGCGTAGCGCGGCTTGCGCATGCGCGGATCCGAGGCGGTCTTGTGCAGGAACAGCTCGTCGAACAGCAGCGCGTCGCCGGGCCCGAAGGTGGGGCGGAGGATCGGCAGCTCGCCGGCCGCCTGCTCAGCGACCCGCTGGGAGACCTGGTTGGGCATCATCGCCTCGTCGGTCTGGGTGTCGACGTGCTGCTCGAGCCGTCGTGGCACGAGGTCGAGGCCCGGGGCGTGCTCCCCGCACTCCGACAGCGACAGCCACAGGTTGAGCGCCTTGACCTCGCCCATGAACTTGCCATCCTGGTGCCATGCGCCGCTCACCTTGGGCTCCGCCTTGCGGAGCGTCGCCTTGTCGCCGGCGACCAGCGGCGGCTCCTGCAGGTAGCCCTCGACCAGCCCTGGCAATCCGATCGACCCCAGCAGCTCGCGTAGCTCGAAGCTGAGCTGCGGCGAGTCGATCGCCAGCACCCCGCCACCCGCCTCGATGAAGTTGCGCGGCGGGGTCAGGCCGCGACGCGGGTCGTGCTCGAACGGGACGTAGTAGCGGTCGTTGAACGACTTGTCGGCCTCGAAGCGCGCGCGCTCCTTGAAGGCGCGGTCGATCTGGCCGGCGACCTGCTCGGCGCTGGAGCGGTCCACGAGCCCGCGGACGAGCACGCACCCGCTCCGGAGGATCCCGGCTCGGAGCAGCGCCGGGGTCAGGCGTTCGCGCTCGATCTCCGGCAGCGGCGAGCCGTTCGGAAGCGCCCCAAAGTCAGGCTCCGGGAAGCCGGAGTCGCCGCTGCACCGCTCGAGCAGCCGGATCCCGAGCAGGTTGCGGAGGTGCAGCAGCATCCGCTCCTGCTTGACCGACGGGGTCGAGCGGTTGCGCTCCGCGAGCCGCGCGATCTCCGCGGCCAGCTCGTCGTCGCTGCCGGCGAAATCCTCGGTCGGCGCCTCGAGCTCGAGCTCGTCGCTCTTCTCCCGGCGCCCGTTTGCGCTCCGCCACCACATGGCGTGAAGTTAAACACGCACCTGTCGCGCGGGCACTCCGACCACGGTCGCCCCGGCCGGGACGTCGTCGACGACGACCGCGCCGGCGCCGATGCTGGCGCGCTCCCCGACCCGCACCGGGCCGATCAGCTTCGCGCCGGTGCCGATGCTCGCGTAGCGCCCGACGACCGGCCCGGTGACGTCGCCGGCCCGCAGCCCGATCGTCACGAACGGCGAGATCACGACCCCGGTGTCGATCTCGACGAGCCCGTCCAGCACCACGCTCCCGTGCACGATGTACACGCCGGGCGCGACCACGACCGGGTCCCCGATCGAGACCTGGGCGCTGGCCATCGCGAGCTTGTGGAGCAGCCGTGGAAGCACCGGGACCCCGAGCGCCTGCAACCGGGCCTTGGCGCGGTACAGCGCAAGCGCCAGGAACGCGTCGCTGGCCCACGCGAGCCGCAGCGCCTGGCCGGCGGCGTCGAGCGCGGAGCCGAACTTGTGGCGCTCGCCGCGATGCAGCGCCGTGACCCGGGCGTCCTCGGAGACCGCCTCCCAGAAGCCCGGATGGCGCGTGCGCAGCGCCCGCCAGAACGCCGCCCTGTCCACCGGGGCGGCTGCGTGCTCGTCTGCGGTCGTCCCCACGGCCCAGCTACGGTAGCCGAGGTGACGAGCGCGGGCCTGCGTGTGCAGCTGGACGCCGAGCTACCCGTTGAGGTGGCGGTCGGGGCGGGCACGGCGATCTTCGTATGCGGGTGGTGCTTCTCCGAGGACGGCGAGATCGCCACACTCGAGTTCGTGCTCGACGGCGTCGCGCAGCCCGTCGACAGCTTCGGGATGCCGCGGCTCGACCCGTTCGAGGCGACCGGCTCGGACCCGCGCGCCTACCGCAGCGGCTTCTGGGGGCTCGTCCGGATCGACGGGCCGCCCGCCGGCGACGCCTACGAGCTCGGGCTGCGCGCAACACTCGAAGACGGCCGTACGGCCGGCGCCGGGGTCGCGAGGATCGCGCCGGCCGCGCCCGTCGAGCCACTCGCGATCGCGTGGCCGGCACCGGACGGCCCGCGCGTCGCGATCGCGATGGCGACGTTCGACCCGCCCGACGATCTGCTCGAGCGCCAGCTCGCTTCGATCCGGGCGCAGTCCCACCAGAACTGGGTGTGCGTGATCAGCGACGACTGCTCGCGCCCCGGACGCTACGCGGCGCTCGAGGCCGCGATCGCCGGCGACGAGCGGTTCGTGCTGTCGCGCTCGCCCCGGCGGCTCGGCTTCTACCGCAACTTCGAGCGCGCGCTCGAGCTGGCCCCGCGCGACGCCGAGTGCGTCGCGATGGCCGATCAGGACGACGATTGGCACCCGGACAAGCTCGCGAAGCTGCTCGGCGCGCTAGGTGACGCGCAGCTCGTCTACAGCGACGCCCGCGTCGTCGCCAGGGACGGCGGAGTGATCTCCGAGACGTGGTGGAACCGGCGTCGCAACAACCACACCGACCTGCTGTCGCTGCTGGTCGCCAACGCCGTCACCGGAGCGGCGTCGCTGTTCCGGCGCGAGCTGCTCGAGGTCGCGCTGCCGTTCCCCCCGGCGCAGTTCCATCACTTCCACGACCACTGGATCGGGGTGGCGGCGCTCAGCCTCGGGGAGGTCGCGTTCGTCTCCGAGCCGCTGTACGACTACGTCCAGCACGGGGCCGCGTCGCTCGGCCACGAGCGCGCGAACCGGATGGTGTCGCTCCGCGACCGGCTCGCCAACCAGCGCCGGGTGCGCGAACGGGTCCAGATGTGGCGGCTTCACTACTTCGTGGACATCTGGCGCCTGCGCCAGTTCTGCTCGGTGCTGCTGATGCGGGCCGGCCGGTCGATGCCCGCCGACAAGCGACGGATCCTGGAGCGGTTCCTGTTCGCCGACCGCTCGCTGGGCTCGCTGCTGGAACTCGGCGCGCGCGGCGCCCGCGAGCTCGCCGGGACACCCGAGACGCTGGGCGCCGAGTGGGGGCTGTTCCACGCCCTTGCGTGGCGCCGCCTACTCGGGCTGAGCGCACGCCCGATGCCCCAGCAGCGGCTGCGGCTCGACGCGCTGCCGCCGCCGTCGCTGATCCAGGAGCCGGGCTGGGCGGAGCTCGACGAGGACGTCGCGGTGATCGCCCGCAAGATCGCCCCGCTGCGGTGGAGCGTGGCCGAGCAGGCGCCACCGCGCGTGAACCTGCTGATCCCGTCGATCGACCTGCGGCACTTCTTCGGCGGCTATATCGCGAAGTTCAACCTCGCCCGGCGGCTGGCGGCGCGCGGCGCGCGGGTGCGGATCGTGACGGTCGACCCCGTCGGCGCGCTGCCACCGGGCTGGGAGAGAGACCTCGAGAGCTTTGCGGGGCTCGAGGGTCTGCTCGAGACGGTCGAACTCGAGTTCGGCCGCGAGTCCGCCGCGATCGAGTGCAGCCGGCGCGACGCGTTCATCGCGACCACCTGGTGGACGGCGCACATCGCGCGCGCGGCGCTCGAGCAGCTCGACTGCGAGCGGTTCGTGTACCTGATCCAGGAATTCGAGCCGTTCACGTTCCCGATGGGGACGTACTCGGCGCTCGCGCTCGAGTCCTACGGGTGGCCGCACTTCGCGGTGTTCTCGAGCGAGCTGCTGCGCGGGTACTTCCGCGCGCATCGGCTGGGGGTGTACGCGGACGGCGAGGCAGCCGGCGACGAGCGCTCGGTCTCGTTCCAGAACGCGATCACCCGGGTGTCGCCGGCCGGCGCACAGGAGCTGTCCGCGCGCGCGCCGCGGCGGCTGCTGTTCTACGCCCGGCCGGAGCCCCACGCCGAGCGCAACATGTTCCAGCTCGGGGTGCTGGGCCTCGCCCGCGCGCTGCACGACGGCGCGTTCGACGGCGACTGGGAGTTCAGTGGGATCGGCGCCGTCGGCGGCCGCAGCCGCGTCGCGCTCGGACCGACCTCGATGCGGCTGCTGCCCCGCTCCGACCAGGCCGGCTACGCCCAGCTGCTGCGCGATCACGACCTCGGCCTGTCGCTGATGTACACGCCGCACCCGAGCCTCGTCCCGCTCGAGATGGCATCCGCCGGGATGGTGACCGTCACCAACCGGTTCGAGAACAAGGACGCGGCGGCGCTGCGCGCGATCTCGACGAACCTGCTCGCGGCTGAGCCCTCGATCGAGGGGGTCGCGCGCGGGCTCGCGGACGCGGCGGCCCGGGCCGGCGACGTGGCCGCGCGCCTCGCCGGCGCCGAAGTCTCCTGGAGCCGGGACTGGGAGCAGTCGTTCCCGGACGAGCTCGTCGACCGGATCCTCGCGGCGCTGAAGCCGCCTACTTGACCGGCGGGATCAGGATCGCGATGTGGCGTCCCGCCGTCGCGAGCGCCTGGCTGTCGCCGGCCTTCGCCGCCGCGATCCCGAGCTCGGCCCACGCCGTCAGGTTGAGCGGCTCACGCGCGGTGACCGAGCCGAGCACCCGGATCGCGGTGCGGTAGCGGCCCTGGTCGAGCGCCAGCTGTCCGCGCAGGACCTCGACCATCAGGTCGGGATTCAGGTTGCCGGCCGCGTTCAGCGCGTCGCGCGCCTGCCGCTCCTGGGCGGCGCTCAGGCGCCCGCCGGCGTTGACCAGCGCGGAGGCCTTGCCGGTCTGCTGCGCCTGGTACCAGGACACCCCGAACCAGGCGGCCACGAGGAGCGCGAGCAGCGCCAGTGGATAGCGGGCGATCGCGGGCATCAGGGGATCATCGCCCATATCCTCTGACGGTGGGCATCATCACCGGCGAGCGCGTCACGACCGACGCGGGTGGCTTCAATCCGAGCTTCCAGCGGCACCGCGCCGAGTACCGGCTGTGCGCGACGCTGCTCGGACCCGGCCGGGTGCTGGACCTCGGCTGCGGGACCGGCCACTCCTACGAGGAGCTCGCGCCCCGCGAGACCGTCGGCGTCGACATCGAGCCGGCGGCACTCGCCGGCCAGGATCGCGAGACCCACGCCGCGGACATGCGCGCGCTGCCGTTCGAGGCGGATGCGTTCGACTCGCTGCTCTCGATCCAGTCGATCGAGCACGTTCCCGATCCCGACAGGTTGCTCGCCGAGGCGGCGCGCGTGCTGCGGCCCGGCGGCCGGGCGATCTTCGTGACCCCGAATCGGCTCACGTTCGGGCGGCCCGACGAGATCATCGACCCGTACCACTACATCGAGTTCGACGCGAGCGAGCTGCGCGAGCTGTGCTCGCCATTCTTCGAGTCCGTCGAGGTGGCCGGTCTGGAGGTCTCCCAGCGGTACCGCGCGATCCACGACGACGAGCGTCGCGAGCTCGACCGGTTGCTGGCCCGCGATCCACTCCGCCTCCGGCGGCTCGTCCCGCGCCGGCTGAAGCAGTACCTGTACGACCGGCGGCTGAGCGGCGACCGGGTCACGCCGCGCCCCGGGGCGCTCGAGATCGGGCAACAGGACTTCTGGCTGGACCCCGAGCAGCTCGAGCAGGCGATCGACCTGTTCGCGGTCTGCGACGGGCCGCGCGCGTGAGCGGCGTGGCGGAGTCCTCGGTGCGAAACGACGCGACCGGTTCTCCGGGCGCGTCCGACGCACCCAACTTGAGCCCGCCGCCCGGCAACCCCAGATTCCCGCTGCTCGACGCGATGCGGGCGATCGCCGCGCTCACGGTGTTCGCCGGCCACACCGTGACCGGCGTGTACACGGTCTCGGCGCATCCGACCGCGTTCCTGTGGGCGGTCGACTGCGCGTACGAGGGGGTCGCGATCTTCTTCCTGATCTCCGGGTTCTTGCTGTACCGGCCGTTTCTCACCGCTCGCCGACGCGGCGACTCGCTCCGGATCGGCTCCTACGCGAAGCGCCGCGCGCTGCGAATCGTGCCGGCGTACTGGGTCGCGCTGACGATCTTCATCGCGGCCGGGTTCGTGAGCGGCGTCACCACCTCCAATTGGTGGATCTTCTATCTGTTCGGGCAGATTTACAGCCCCGTCAACATCGGGCACGGGATCGGCGTCGCGTGGACGCTGTGCATCGAGGTGACGTTCTACGCGGCGCTGCCGGTGTTCGTGCTCGTGTGCGCCCGGCTCGGGCGCCGCCCGGGCTCGATGCGACCGGACGTCCTGCTGATCGTGCTGCTGGCCGCCGGCTCGCTGGCGTTCCGCGCGCACTTCAGCGCGTTCACGCAGGTCGCGACCGTCTCGACGCTCGCCGGGACCTTCTTCTGGTTCGCGCTCGGGATGGGGGTCGCGATCGTGAGCGTCGAGCTGGAGGGGCGGCGATTCCCGGGCGATCGCGCGGCGCAGCTGTGGCCGGTCGCCAGCTGGCTGGCGGCCGTCGGCCTGTTCGTCCTCAATCACCAGATCCAGAAGGGCTTTCTCGGGCTCGATCCGCGGGCCGCAATCGTGATCACGCACGCGCTGTACGGCCTGGCGGCGCTGTTCGTGCTGTTGCCCGCGGTGTTCGCCGAGCGAGCGACGGGCCCGGTCCAGAGCGTGTTGCGGCTGCGGGCGCTCGCGTGGATCGGGCTGATCTCGTACGGGTTCTACCTGTACCACACGATCGTCATCGACCAGCTGAACAAGCTCGCCAAGGACGCCGGGATCTCGGCCCGCTACGTGCTCGTCGCGGTGTGCTCGCTGCTCGTCACGCTCGCGTGCGCGGCGGTGAGCTATTACCTGCTCGAGCGCCCGATCATGCGCTGGGGCCGCCGGGCGTCCAGGCTCAGGGCAGGAACTTCCGCGAACGGATCAGGTGGGCACGGTGAAGCAGCAGCCGGGCAGCGGCCCACAACGTCTTGAGGCCGTAGACGACCGACTGGTTGAACGAGGCCGACGACGCCTCCGGGAAGTACCGGGTGCGCGCCGGCACCTCGGTGATCCTGAACCCGAACTGCACCGCCTGCATGACCATCTCCGAGTCGAACACGAAGTCGATCGAGTTGCGCAGGAACGGCACCGTCAGCAGCAGTTCGCGCGAGAACGCGCGGTAGCCGGTGTGGAGCTCGGAGAAGTCGGTGCCGAGCAGCAGGTTCTCGACGACCGTCAGCCCGCGGTTGGCGACGAACTTGTAGCGCGGCATTCCGACCTGCTTCCAGGACCCCGGCTCGGTGAGCCGCGAGCCGAGCACCATGTCCGCGTCGCCGCGCAGGATCGGCGCGACCATCCGCGGGATCAACGACGGCTCGTACTGGCCGTCGGGGTGGAGCATCACGACCGCGTCGGCGCCGCGCTGGAGCGCCTCGAGGTAGCAGGTCTTCTGGTTGCCGCCGTAGCCGACGTTGTGCGGGTGCCAGATCAGGTGCAGCGGCAGCCTCCGGGCGACGTCGAGCGTCGCGTCGGTCGACTTGTCGTCGACCAGGATCACCTCGTCGACGACGTTGGTCGGGATCGCGGACACGGTCGCCTCGAGCGTCCGCGCGGCGTTGCGCGCGGGCATCACCACGATCACCTTCGCGTGGGCTGCGGCCGTCGCCGCCGCGCGATCCGCGACGCTCTGCGCCTCCGTGTCCATGTCAGTCCGTGGTCCGGCGCGCCGGCGCGCGGGCGGGGTCGGGCGTCTCAGGCGCCGCACCGAGCTCGCCCCCGGCGCCGGCTCCGAGCGACCGCTGCTGCTCGTCCTCGCCGCCGCCGGCCTTGCCGCGGCTGATCGCGTCGAGCACCGGCTTCATCAGGTCGATCGGCATCGGGAACACGACGGTGGAATTCTGACTGCCCCCGATCTCTCGCAGCGTCTGCAGGTAGCGGAGCTGGAGCGTCGTCGGGTTGCGACCGATCACGTCGGCGGCCTCGGCGAGCTTGGCGGCGGCCTGCGCCTCGCCCTCCGCGTTGATGATCTTCGCCCGGCGCTCGCGCTCGGCCTCGGCCTGGCGTGCGATCGCGTGCTGCATCGACTGCGGGATCTCGACGTCCTTGATCTCGACCGTCGTGACCTTGATCCCCCACGGCTCTGTCTGCGCGTCGATCACGTGCTGGAGCTCCTCGTTGAGCCGATCTCGCTCGGACAGCAGCGTGTCGAGGTCGGCGCCGCCGAGCACCGAGCGCAGCGTCGTCTGCGCGATCTGGAGCGTGGCCCGGTCGAAGCTCTCGACCTGCGTGACGGCGTTGTTGGGATCGACCACGCGGTAGTACGCGACCGCGGTCACGCGGGCCGGGACGTTGTCCTTGGTGATGATCTCCTGCGCCGGGACCGTGAGCGTCACAGTCCGCAGGCTGATCCGCACCATCCGGTCGATCGCGGGCGTCAGCATCACCAGCCCCGGGCCGCGCTCGTCCATCAGCCGGCCGAGCCTGAACACGACGCCACGCTCGTACTCGCGCAGCACGCGCACCGACATCGCCGCCGCGGTGAACGCCAGCACGGCGATCACGACCAGCACGATCACGATCGCGGCGATCACTAGTGCTTCCCTCCGTGGGCGCGGGCGACCATCAGACGAGCTCCCAGTCCTCGGCCGGCCGGATCGCGAGCGTCAGCCCCTCGAGCCGCTCGACGACGATCGGATCGCCCTCGTGGAGCTCGGCCTGGTCGTGCTCGTCGTCGGGCCAGGACCGGCGCGCGTGCCACAGCGCTCCGTCGACCAGCACCTTGCCGCGCGGCTCCTCCCACCGGCGGACCACGCCGAGCTGCCCGATCAGGCGCTCACGCCCGGATCTGATCCGCCGCCTGCGCACCGCGATCCCGTTGCGGAACGTCAGCGCCAGCAGGCCCAGTCCCGCGCCGGCGAGCAGCACCGCCAGGATGACTCCGACCGCGATCCCGCCGCCCAGGCCGCCGACCGCCAGGATCGCTCCCGCCGCGAGTGCGACCACGCCCGGGCCGCCGAGCAGCCCAAGTCGCGGAACGTGGGCCTCTACGAGGACGAGGATCGATCCGACTACCAGCAGCGCTAGGCCGAGCGCCGTCATGGACTAATCGTACGCCGCGGCCTTTTCCTCCCCGGCCTGCGAGCCCAGCCTGTAGATCTCAACCTCCTCGGAGACGCCGCGCAGGCGGCGGCGGCCGGCGCTGCGCCATCGGAGGTCGGGACACTGCTCGACGACCGACGAGGTCGCGACCAGCTCGTCGCACTCGGCCAGCACCAGCAGCCGGGCGGCGACGTTGACGGCGGTACCGAAGTAGTCGCCCTCGAGCGGGACCGCGAACCCGTGGTGTGCGCTCGCGTGGACGCCGGGCTGGTCCTCCTGGCGCATCGCGTCGATGATCCGCAACCCGGCATCGACCGCCGGCCGAGCCTCCGGGTAGACGAGCATGAAGCCGTCGCCGAGCAGCTTCGTGAGCCGCGCCCCGGGGCCGCGCTCGCGAACGACCACGTTCGCGAAGTGGTCGACCTTCTCGGCCGCCGCGATGTCGCCATTCAGATCCGCGTACGCGGTGAAGTCCTTCAGGTCACAGAACAGGATCGCGGCGGCGACCGCTCCCTTCAGCCGTTCGGCGGCCCTCGCCTCGGCGCTCCGCACGGCGACCTGGGCGGCCTCGTGCTCGATCCAGCGGCGGTGCACACCGTTGAGCATCGCCTCCGCGACCGGCATCAGCCCATCGAACGACCTCGCGGTCAGCGCCGCCCGGTCGGCCTCCTCGCCCGCGCTTGCCCGCAGCCGCGGCTCGACGACCGCGAACCAGTTCTGCATCTCCGACTGCGCGATCCGGGACAGCAGCCGGCCGTACAGCCGCGCGGTGCGGACGGCCAGCTCGAACGGGAACACCTCGCGCCCGGCCCACAGGGTGATCAGCGCCTCGGCCTCGGCGGCGCTGAACGCGGGGTCATCCGCGCCGGGCGCGGGCAGGCCGAAGCCGAGCATCAGCTCCGCGACCTGCGCCGGGGGCGGTCCACCGCGCTGCTCGAGCTGCGCGGGCGACACGGTGCGGTCGATCGCGGCGCGCACGGGCAGCGACTCGAAGAACGCGTCGACCGGGTCGCCGCGCTCCCTCGCCCGGGCGATCGCCTCCTCGGAGACGCCGAACTCCCGAAGCGCTTCCTCGACGCCGTCTGATCCGGACTCCATGGGGGGATGATCGCGCGCCCGCGCCGACCGATCAACGCCCGCGCGCGCCGGCTCCGTTTTCCCGGCCGGCGGTTCGGGCAGCCCCCAGGCAAGAACCCTCAGGGAAGGAGGAGAGGATGTCGATTGGAGTGATCATCGCGATCGTTGTCGTGGCACTGATCGTGATCGGGCTGCTGGCCGCGCTGTTCGCGCGCGCACGGAGCGACGAGCGGGCGCTCAGGCGTCGCCGGAACGAGGCGGCCGCCGCCACGCGCCGGGAGGCCGAGCTGAGCGGGGCGGAGGCCGAGCGGGCCGATCGGCGTGCCCGGGTGGCCGAGGCCGAGGCCGAGCGGCACCGCGCCGAGTCGCGCCTGCACAGCGAGCGGGCGGACGCCTACGAGCAGGGGCTCGCCGACGACAGGCTGCGCGATCCCGATCGCGAGGACGCGGACGCGCCGGCCGGCGCGGATGGGCCGCTCGGGGCCGACACGGACGCTGAGCGGGTCGCCGCGCCAGAGCACACCCGCCGGTAACCCGATTCCAACCGCCGCCGCGTCGCCCGTGCGCCGCGGCGGCGGAGGGTGTCCCCAGCCGCTCCGCCCACAACGGTCGGTATAGGGTGTGATCCCCGATATCTACCGCTGGAGCGAGGCATGACGACGCAGAATGCGATGCAGGTCGCCGATCTGAAGGACGCGGTCGGAAGGCACCTCGGCTACACCGAATGGCGCGAGATGACCCAAGAGCGGGTCAACCAGTTCGCCGACGCGACCGACGACCACCAGTTCATCCACGTCGACGTCGAGGCCGCCAAGCAGACGCCGTTCGGCGGCACGATCGCGCACGGCTACCTCACCCTTTCGGAGGCGGCCTGGATCATGGGCGAGCTGATGCACGTGTCCGACGCCAAGATGGGCGTGAACTATGGACTCGACCGGGTTCGCTTCCCGGCGCCGCTGCCCGTCGGTGCGCAATGGCGAGGCGGCGCGGAGATCGTCGAGGTGACCGACGTCCCCGGCGGCGTCCAGGTCAAGTGCAAGATCACCGTCGAGGTAAAGGACCAGGAGAAGCCGGCCTGCGTCGCCGAGACGCTCGCCCGGATCTACGGCTAGCGCGGCCGGGCGGATGACCGCCTCGCGCGAGATCCGGCTGGCGGCCAGGCCGGTCGGCGAGCCGAACCCGAGCGACTTCGAGCTGGCTGAGGTAGACGTGCCCGATCCCGAGCCGGGCCAGATCCTGGTCCGGAACCGGTGGATGTCCGTCGATCCGTACATGCGCGGGCGGATGAACGACCTGCGCTCGTACGTGCAGCCGTTCGAGATCGGCGCGCCGCTCGAGGGCGGCGCGGTCGGGGAGGTGGTCGCGTCCGCCGCCGATCAGATCGGCGTCGGGCAGAACGTCGTGCACCAGCTCGGCTGGCGCGAGTACGCGCTGCTGCCGGCCGCGGCGGCGCGCGTCGTCGACACCGAGCTCGCGCCCGACTCGGCGTACCTCGGGGTGCTCGGGATGCCGGGGCTGACCGCGTACGCCGGGCTGCTCGACGTCGCCGAGTACCGCGACGGCGAGATCGTGTTCGTGTCGGCGGCCGCCGGCGCGGTCGGGTCGCTCGTCGGGCAGCTCGCGAAGCTCCGCGGCTCGCGGGTGATCGGCAGCGCCGGCTCGGCCGAGAAGGTCTCCTACGTGGTCGACGAGCTCGGCTTCGACGCCGCCTTCAACTACCGCGACGGCGACGTCGCCGAGCTGCTCGCCGGGGCCGCCCCCGACGGGATCGACGTGTACTTCGACAACGTCGGCGGCGAGCAGCTCACGGCGGCGATCTTGTCGATGCGCGAGCACGGGCGGATCGCGCTGTGCGGCGCGGTCTCGGTGTACAACGCCACCGAGCGGCAGCCGGGCCCGTGGAGCCTCCCGCTGGCGATCGGCAGGCGGCTGACGCTGCGTGGGTTCATCGTCACCGACCACGCGTCGCGCTTCCGCCAGCTGATCGAGGAGGTCGGGCCGCTGGTGCGGGACGGGACGATCAAGTTCCGCGAGTCGGTCGCCGAGGGGCTGGAGAACGCGCCCGGGGCGTTCATCGGGCTGCTGCGCGGCGAGAACCTCGGCAAGATGCTCGTCAGGCTGTAGGCCCGGCCGCATGCGGCCGGGCCCCGGCGGCGCATGCGCCGCCGGTCGGGGCGCGCATGCGCGCCCCGATCCCTAGAAGCGGATTGCGCCGTCGGGGAGGCTGACGCCCGGGAACACCCGCGCGCCGGCGGCGAGCACGTTCCCGTCCCCGAGCCGGACGCCGTCGCCGAGCACCACGCCACCGTCGAGATGGCAGTGGTCGCCGATCGTCACACCGGCGCCGACGATCGAGGCGCGGATCGTCGTGTGCGCGCCGATCCGGGCGCCGTCCAGCACCACCGCGCTCTCGACGTGTGAGCCCTCGCCGACCTCCACGCCGGCGCCGAGCACGGCGCGGCCGCCGACGATCGCGCCGGCGGCGATGACCGAGCCGTCGCCGACGAGCGCCGGGGCGGCCAGCCGGCCCCTGACCTCGGCGGCGGGGGCGAGCACGCCGCGGGCACCCTCGAGCTCGGCCCCTAGCGCGGTGCGCAGATTGCCTTCGAGGATGTCGAACGTCCCCTCGAGGTACGTGGTCGGGGTGCCGATGTCGAGCCAGTACCCGGACGCCTCGAATCCGTACAGGCCGTTGTCGACCAGCGCCGGGAACACGTCGCGCTCGATCGAGATATTCGAGCCGGCGGGCGCCATCTCGTCGAGGATCGAACGCTCGAGGATGTATGCGCCCGCGCTGATCAGATCGGTGTCGATCTCGTCGGGACTCGGCTTCTCGAGAAACTCGCTGACCGACAGGTCGGCGTTGCGCCTGACGAGGCCGTACGCCGAGGGGTCGTCGACCGAGACGAGCGCGATCGTCGCGCGCGCCCCGGTCCGCTCGTGCTGCGCGAGCTGCGCGCCGAGGTCGAAGTCGGACAGCACGTCTCCGTTCAGCATCAGGAACCGCTCATCGAGCAGGTCCCCGGCGTACCGGAGCGCGCCGCCCGTGCCGAGCGGCCTGGGCTCCTCGACGTAGCGGAGCCGCACCCCGAGCGCCTCCCCGTCGCCCAGCACCTTGCGCACCCCGTCCGCCATGAACCCGCACGACAGGATCACGTCGTCGACGCCGTGTCCGCGCAGCCAATCGATCATGAAGCTGATGAACGGCCGGTTGGCGAGCGGGACGACCGGCTTGGGGACCGTGGAGGTGAGCGGGCGCAGCCGGGTCCCCTCCCCGCCGGCGAGGATCAGGGCTTGCATGTCGGCGCGGACCCTATACGAGCCGTTCGCCTAGCCGCGTGTGTCGCCGCCCCGTGTCGGGGACGCTCGCGGCGCGGGCGATTACCGCTTGGGTGCCGACGATCACGGTCGCGACCGTCGAGCGGGTGACCGCCGTGTAGAGCATCTCGCGGCGCAGGAAGAATGCACCGGCGGCGGGGTGCGCGACGATCACCGCGGCCGGAAGCTCGATCCCCTGCCCGCGGTGAACCGAGCACGCGTACGCGAGCCGCAGCCGGTCCGCCTGCTCGTGCGGGAGCCGGAAGATCGCGTCGTCGTCGGCGCCGAGGATCAGCGCCGGGTCGTCCTCGTCGCCGGCGCCGGAGACCTCGTCGAGCAGCCGCAGCAGCGTTCCGTTCATCAGCCCGAGCTCGTGTAGGTTGCGCCCCGTCATCATCAGCTTGTCGCCGAGTCGCAGCCGCCCGCCGCGGACCGGCTCACCGTCTGGGTTCAGCTTGCGCCGCAGAGCCTCGTTGAGCGCGTCGATTCCGAGCTCGCCCCGATACACCGGCGCGAACACCTGGATGTCGCGTACCGGATCGAGCCCGAAGTGGGCCGGCAGGCGCTCGGACACGAGCGAGACAATCTGGTCAAGGGCCTCGATCGGGTCGGCGCGCTCGATCAGGAACAGGTCGCGCCGCATCCCCTCGCCGGGCTTGAAGCTCGGGATCCCGCCTCGGCGAATCGCGTGCGCGCCCTGGACGATCATGCTCCCGGCGGCCTGCCGGAAGATGTGGCTGAGCCGCGCGGCGGGCACCGTGCCCGAGGCGACCAGCTCCGCAAACGGCTTGCCGGCCCCGACCGGCGCGAGCTGGTCGGCGTCGCCGACGAGCACCACGTTCGTGTCGGCGCCGACCGCCCGTAACAGCGTCACGAGCAGCTCGAGGTTCGCCATCGAGGTCTCGTCGACGATCAGCAGGTCGCACGGCAGCGGGTCCTGCTCGTCGTGGGTCGGGCCCTCGCCCGGGATCCACCCGAGCGCCGAGTGGACCGTGCGCGCGCGCACCCCGCTCGCCTCGCTCATCCGGATCGCGGCGCGCCCGGTCGGAGCGACCAGCGTCACCCGCGCGCCGCACGCGGCGGCGCGCGCGGCGATCGTGCGGATCGACGCCGTCTTGCCGGTCCCGGGGCCACCGGTGATCAGCGACAGCCGATGCCCGAAAGCGTTCCGCACGCCGAGCTGCTGCTCGGCTGTCAGCTCGGGACCGGCGCCGGCGCCGTAGTCCTCGCGGGCGTCGCCGAGGCGCTTGCACGGCGCCGCGGCGAGCAGCTCGCGGACCCGCTCGGCCAGCTCGGCTTCGAGCTCGGCGGTCTCGGCCCGGTAGATCCAGCGCTGCGCTCGGACCAGGTCGCCGGCCGCGACGAGCCGGTCGATCAGCGGCTCGTCCGCCGGCGAGTCGAGCAGCCGTCGCAGCTCGCCGAGCAGCGTGTCGAGCGGCATGCAGGTGCTGCCGCCGCGCTCGGCCTCCGCGAGCAGGTGGAGCGCCCCGGCCCGCGCCCGCTCGGGGTCGTCCGCCGAGCAGCCGAGCGACCGCGCGATCCGGTCGGCGATCAGGAACCCGACCCCGAACAAGCTGGTCAGCTCGTACGGGCGCCGGGTCACGACCCGGTGGGCGCCGTCTCCGTAGGTCTCGTGGATCCGCGCGACCAGGTACGCGAGGCCGTGCGGCGCGAGCAGCAGGTGCAGGCGCCGCGTGAGGCGGAGCCGCTCCCACGAGGCGTCCGCCTCCTCGACCGCACGCCCGCGTAGCCCCGCCTCCCGGAACGCGGCCTGCGGGTCGGAGTCGATCGCATCGAGTACCGCGCCGGTCCCGTATCGGTCGATCAGCCGGGCCGCCCGCTTGGCGCCGACGTGCTTGACGCGCATCAGGTAGATCGCCAGCGACTCGGCGTCGGCGGGCGCCAGCGGAGTCGCCTGCGTGACGCTGACCTGCGGCCCGAAGCGGACGTCGTCGACCCACGCCCCCTGGACGTGCACGCGCTCGCGCCGCTCCAGGTGGCCGAGTGGGCCCACCAGCACGAGCTCGTCGCCGTCGTCGCCGGCGGCGTCGACGACCGCCCACCCGGTGTCCTCGTTGACGTACCGGGTGCGGCGAACGGTCACCTCGGAGTCGAACGAGCCCATCACGGTGTCGGCGGCGGCCATCGCGCTGACATTAGACCCGCGTGCGGCGCCCGCGGCCGCAGAGCGCAGGTACGGCACAAACGCGTCGGCTCGCGTGACATTTGTCGAATTCCCGCCTCTTCTATTGTCGAGGCCGCTCTATCGGCCGATGTCGAAATGGGCCGATACGACGGCCCATGCTCACAGGAAGGGGACAGAGCATGAGAATCACGAGACTCAGTGCGGTCGCGTCGGCGCTCGCGATCGGAGCGGTGCCCGCCGTGGCGCTGGCCGGCTCCGGGCATCACGGCCCCCATGGGGGCGGCCCGACCGGGCCGACCGGCGCGACCGGCACCTCCGGCCCGACGGGTCCCGGACACGGCCACCACGGCCACCACTGCCGCCCTCACTCCGAGGCCTACGTGGCGGGCGGAACCGTCGACTCGTCTTCGCCGACGACGCCGCTCACCGTGGTGGGACACCACCGGTACAGCGGCACGCTCGTCGTGGACGTCACCAAGACCAACCACAACGCGCGCGCAGACAAGGGCAAGACCGTCACCTACACGCTCACGGACGCGCGCGTCGTGTTCGCGCACGGGACCACGAATCCGCCGGCCGCCGGCGATCGCGTGCAGGTGATCGGCAGGATCACGACGCTCGACCCGCGCTGTGACCAGACGGGCTTCACGCCGACCCTGACGGTCCGCCAGGTCGACGTGCATCGGCCTCCGAGGCACCACCCGACCGGCCCGACCGGCCCGACCGGGCCGACCGGTCCGACCGGCTCGACGGGGCCGACCGGCTCGAGCCGCAGCTGAACGAGCTTGGGGCGGGACCCGCGCGACTCGTCCCGCCCCATTACTTGCGGGCGTTCCGGTCCCGCCGGTGGCATCGCCGATAATCGAGCCCGATGGCGAACGGAGGTTCCGTGGTGGCCGAGACCGGCGGCGCGTTCTGGCGCTTCTTGAGCTGGCTCGGCAGGCTGCTGCGCGGCGAGGTGGTCAAGCGGGTTGGCGGGCCCGCGCGCGCTCGGGTGATCATCCTGTTCGCGCTGGTACTGGCGCTGAACGGTGCCGACACCGCGACCGTCGGCGCGATCGCGCCGCAGCTCGAATCGTCGCTGCACATCTCAAACGCGGACGTCGGGCTGCTGAGCTCGGTCTCGCTGCTGGTCGGCGCGGTGTTCACGATCCCGGTGGGACTCCTGGTCGACCGCACCAAGCGGATGCCGCTGCTCGCCCTCACGATCGTCCTCTGGAGCTTCGCGACGCTGTTCAGCGCGTTCGCCGGGAGCCTTTCCTCGCTGCTCGTGACCCGGCTGGCGCTCGGCGCGGTGGCCGCGAGCGCCGGCCCCGCGATCGGGTCGCTGACCGGCGACTACTTCGCCCCCGATGAGCGCGGGCGGGTCTGGTCGTACATCCTCGTCGGCGAGGCGGCGGGGACCGCATTCGGCTTCATCGTCAGCGGCTTCGTCGCGAGTGCGATCCATTGGCGAGCCTCGTTCGTCGTGCTCGCGATTCCGGGGTTCTTCCTGGCGCGCGAGCTGTGGCGCACCGTCCCCGAGCCACTGCGCGGCGGCCAGAGCCACCTCGAGGTTGGCGCGGTCGACCTGCACGCCGAGCACGCGCAGGCTTCTGCCCGTGCCGGCCGAGGGAAGGTCGCAGCCGGCGAGCCGCGCCCGGTCGCGCAGGACGATGCGGCTCGAGCGGCCGCACGGCGCGCCGGCGCGAGGCCGAATCCGAGGCTGGTCCTCCATCAGGACGCCAGCAAGCTGGGGCTCGTGCCCTCGATCAAATATCTCTTCTCGATCCCGTCGAACGTGCTGATGATCTTCGGCTCGTCGCTCGGGTACTTCTATTTCGCGGGCCTCTCGACATTCGCGCTGCTGTTCGTCAAGGGCCACTTCCACGCCAGCCAGGCGACGGCGGAGCTGACACTTGCGCTGCTTGTCGGCGGCGCGGTGATCGGGACGCTCGTGGGTGGCCGGCTGCCCGACATGCTGCTGCGACGCGGCTACCTGGCGGCTCGCGTCGTGTTCCCCGCCGCCTGCTACGTCGGCGCGGCGGTGCTGATGATTCCCGGGTTCCTGAGTTCGCACCTAACTCCGGCGATTTGGTTCTACGTCGCCGGGGCGGCGCTGATCTCCGCCGCCAATCCGCCGATCCAGGCCGCCCGTCTCGACGTTGTGCCGGCGGGCCTGTGGGGACGCGCGCAGAGCGCGCTCACGGTGGTCCGGTCGCTTGCGCAGGCGTTGGCGCCGCTTGTGTTCGGCGGCGTGTCGGACCTGGTCGCGGGAATCGTGCCGAGTCAGGCGCCGATCGGCACCCACCCGCACGCTCCGTCCTCCCATACCGCCACCGGCCTCCAGGTCACGTTCCTGATCATGATCGCGACGCTGTTCGCTGCCGGCGTCTTCCTGTTCCGCGCCCGCGAGACGTTCGCGTCGGATGTCGCCACGGCGGCCGCGTCCGAGCAGCCGGCCGGTGAGGCGATCACGCTGATTCAGCGCGCCGTACCGCAGCAGCCATAGCGTCGCTCCAGATCAGCTGCTGGAAGGCGCGGATCAGCGGCCTGACGCTGGTGAGCCCGACCCGGCCCTGCACGCCGAATGATTCGACGCGGGTCTCGGAGCGGAGCACCGCGCCGCCGCCCGCACTGTCCTCGACCCAGTTCGCGAACAGCACGCGCGCCGTGCCGGGCTGCGACCACGCGCGGTACTCGTCGGTCCCGGCGAGCTCAGGGTAGTCGCGGCGGAGCGTCCAGATCCTGCCCACCAGACCCGCGGCGAGGCCTTCGTCGCTGTCCTCGAGCACCATGAACGGCGGCTCGCGGAACAGCTCGTCGAACGAAGCCTCCGCTTGCGTGCCGGGGATCCGCCAGCGCACCACCCGCCCGAGCATTCGCGTGTCGTCGAGCCGCACGGTGCGAGCCGCCTCCCACAGGCGATCCGCCGAGGCCCGGCTCGCCCGACGGTGGGAGACCCGCACGGCGGGGTCGGGCAGCCACGTGTCGAGGTCACCTGAGCGCACTTCGGGGATCATGCCCGAGGTGCGCACCGCGCAGACAACGCTTGCGCCCGTGCTGCCCGCCGCGGCGCGGCGGGCAGGGCTCGCGCGGACCCTGCCCGCGGCGGCGGGCGTCGCGCTGACGTTCGACGACGGCCCGCACCCGGAGGGCACCCCGGCGATGCTCGAGATCCTCGCCGCCACCGGTGGCCTCGCGGCCTTCTTCCTGGTCGGCGAGCAGGTCGAGCGCCGTCCGGAGCTCGCCGCGCGGATCGCATCCGCGGGGCATCTGGTCGCGCTCCACGGTCACCGGCACCGCCTGCAGCTGCGGCTGAGCGGCGGCGAGCTCGCCGCCGACCTGGCGCGAGGGCGGGCGGCGATCGAGGACGCGACCGGCGCGGCGGTCCGCTGGCACCGTCCTCCGTACGGCATCTACAGCCCGGCGGGCCTCGACGCCGCGCGCCAGGCCGGCCTGGCGCCGCTGCTATGGTCGCGGTGGGGCAAGGACTGGCGGAGATTCACGACGCCGGGGCGGATTGCCTCCCGGGCTACGCGCGAGCTGGCGCCAGGAGACGTGATTCTCCTGCACGATGCGGACTTCTACAGCGCCCGGCATTCCTACAGACGCACCGCGGAGGCGCTTCCTGCGATCATCAACGAGCTAGAGCGACAGGGACTCGATACCGTCCTGCCCGTCTGACACGCTTGCGATGGCGTAGCACCGCTGAGAGCATTCGCAGACGACCGGGGTCGCGATCACCGGCCGCAGTGATCGCAACCGAGTTCCAGGCGCTCAGAGCCCTTGTGAGTCGACGATGACCCCCGCTTCCACCACCACCGAGATCACGCCTGACTTCTCACGATTCGCGATCGGCTTCGACGATCGCGACCGCGCCCGGCTGCACCAGCTGATCGACGAGGTGATCGACTCCAACCGCTGGTCGGAGGCCTCGATGAACGAGCGCTTCGAGGCGGCCTGGGAGCGCTGGAACGAGGCGCCGGCCGTGGCCGCGTCGTCGTGGGCGGGAGGGACGCTTGCGGCGCTCGACTTCGCCGGTGTCGCCGGCGAGACCGTGCTGTGCCCCTCGAACACGTTCATGGCGACGCCGCTGGCGGCGCTGCGATCCGGCGCCCGCGTGGAGTTCGTCGACTGCAACCGCGAGGACCTCTGCATGTCGTTCTCAGACTTCGAGCAGAAGGCCGAGCGCCACCGTCCGCGGGCCGCGTTCCTGGTCCACATCGGCGGTCACATCGCGTTCGACGTCGAGCGGATCGCGGACTACTGCCGCGAGCACGAGATCTTCCTGATCGAGGACTGCGCGCACGCCCACGGCGCGAGCTGGAACGGCGTCAAGCCCGGGACGTGGGGCGACGCCGGCGTCTACTCGCTGTACGCGACCAAAACGATTTCGACCGGCGAGGGCGGTGTGCTGGTCTCAAAGCGCGCCGAGGTGCTCGAGCACGCGCGCGCGTATCGCAACTACGGCAAGCCGTCGTTCGACGTGCAGGGCCTCAACTTCCGGATGAGCGAGTTCACCGCCGCGCTCGGCCTCGTGCAGACCGAGCGGATGCCGGAGATCGTCGAGTGGAAGAACGCGGTCGCGCGCCAGGAGCTCGACCCGCAGCACGCCGCCACCCGGCTGGAGCTTCCCGACGGGATGACCTCCGGCCTCTACAAGTACATCGTGTTCGACTGGCTCGAGCGGTCGACCGGGCGCGTCTACGACGAGCCCTGCCACCGGATCCTCGGCCACGAAGTCGAGCTGCCGAACACCGACTGGGTGGCGCGAAATCATTCCTGCGTCCCGCTGTATTACCGGCCGGCTGGACGACTCCTGCGGTCCCCGGAAGTGGCGAGCCAGCCGGATGACGCGGCCGCCGGCCAATCAAGCGAGCCTGGATGGCGAGCGGCCGGCGTGGCCGCGGGCGAGCGGGGGCCAGCAGGGGGCACGGGGCAATGAGGGTTCTCGTCACAGGCGGCTCGGGCTTCATCGGCTCGCACGTGGTCGACAAGCTCCGCGCGCGCGGGCATGACCCGGTGATCTACGACCTGCGCCCGTCCCCGTGGCATTTGGATCCCGCCCACCCGGTCGACACGGTGCTCGGCTCGATCACCGACCGCGAGGCGCTCGAGCGCGCGCTGCACAGCTGCGACGCCGTCGCCCACCTCGCGGCGGTCGCCGACGTCAACGACGTCCACGCGTCGCCGGAGGACGCCGAGCGGGTCAACGCGCGGGGGACGGTCGCGGTGCTCGAAGCCGCCCGCCGCGCGGGCGTCAAGCGGATCGTGTACGCGTCGACGATCTGGGTGTACTCCGACTGCAAGGAGGATGCGGTCGACGAGGACACGCTGCTGCCCGCGCCTTCGCATCTGTACACGAGCACCAAGCTCGCGGGCGAGCTGTACTGCAAGGCCTACCAGGAGCTGTACGGGATCGACTACACGATCCTGCGGTTCGGGATCCCCTACGGGCCGCGCGCGCGCGAGGCCGCGGTCGTCCCCGCGTTCGTCGGCAAGGCGCTGCGCGGCGAGCCGCTCACGCTCGCCGGCGACGGCAGCCAGTCGCGACGGTTCGTGTACGTCGAGGACCTCGCCGACGGGGTTGCGCTCGGCCTCGACGAAGTCGCCACCAACCGCGTCTACAACCTCGCCTCCGACGAGAACGTGACGATCAAGCAGATCGCCGAGAACGTCAAGGCGCAGCTCGGCGACGTCGAGATCGTCTACACCGAGGCGCGTCCCGGAGACTTCGGCGGCAAGGTCGTGTGCTCGAAGCGCGCCGAGCGCGAGCTCGGGTGGACCGCCGCGACGCCGTTCGCAGAGGGCGTCCGGCGTTACGTGACGTGGCGCGTCGAGCAGGAGCGCCTCGCCTCGGAGCATCAGGCCGAGGCGGTGATCCCGGCCGGCGAGCCCGACACCGAGGCGCAGCCCCGCAAGATCTTGATCATCTCCGCCGACATCGGCGAGGGCCACGACCTCCCGGCCCGCGCGGTCGCCCGCGAGTTCCACGACGAGGATCCCGACGCGCAGGTCTCGATCATCAACGGGCTGCCGGCGATGGGGTGGTTCCTGACCAGGACGCTGCGCGAGAACTCGGAGTTCATGTTCCGCTGGGTGCCGTGGTGGTTCGACTTCCAGTACCGGCTGTTCATGTACACGCCGCCGGTTCGGTGGTTCGCGAAGACGATGCTGAGGCTGCTAGGCGGCCGCGGGCTGATGCGGGTGATCAGATCGCACGACCCGGACCTGATCGTGTCCACGTACCCGGGCGTGACCGCGGTGCTCGGCGAGCTTCGCCGACGCGGCCGGCTGAAGGTGCCGTGCTACTCCTCGATCACCGACCTCGCCGGGCTCTACTTCTGGGCGCACCCCGGGATCGATCTGCACTTCATCACCCACCCCGAGTCCGCGGAGGAGGTCGAGAAGATCGCGGGTCCGGGCAGCGTCCGCTGGGCCAAGCCGCCGACCTCGCCCTCGTTCCTCGCGGCCCGGTCGATGGCCGATGCGCGCCGTGCGCTCAGCCTGCCCGCCGCCGGGCAGGTGATCGCGGTGTCGGGCGGCGGCTGGGGAGTCGGCGACCTGCTGGGCGCGACCCGCGCCGCCCTGAAGGTGCCCGACGCGAACGTCCTGTGCCTGTGCGGGCGCAACGACAAGACCCGCGCGCGGGTCGCCGCCGCGTTCGCCGACGAGCCGCGGCTGCGGGTGATGGGCTTCACCGACCGGATGGGCGACGTGCTCGCCGCCAGCGACGCGCTGATCCACTCGAGCGCCGGCCTGACCGTGCTCGAGGCGATCATCCGCGGCTGCCCGGTGATCTCATACGGGTTCGGCTACGGACACGTTCGCGCCTCCAATCGGGCGATGCTCCGATTCGGGCTCGCGCAGGTGGCCCGCAACGAGGAGGAGCTCGGCCCGGCGCTCGACAAGGCGCTGGAGCATCGCCCCGACCCCGACCCGTCGTTCGCGCGCCGTCCGTCAACCGCATCGCTGATCCTCGGTGACGAGCGTCGTGCTCGCACGCTTGCGCGCTGGCGGCGGCGGACGACTCGCGCGGCGATCACGACTGCGGTGGCGGTGGCGGTCGCCGCCTGGGTGCTCACGACCGGCGCCTCGTACAGCCTCGTCTCGCACTTCGTTCACATCCGCCCGGTCACCAGCGTCCAGACCAACCGCCGCGAGGTCGGGGTGCTCGTCGACGCTCCGGCGGCGTCCGTCCCGGCGGTCGCCGGGCTGCTGTCTGCGAGCGGGATCCGCGCGTCGTTCGCGCTCCGCGACATTCCGCCGCGATCCGAGCAGCCGCTGCTGATCTCGTACGGCGACCAGGTGATCCCGCGGCTGGGGGGAGGTGGCCTCGTGCGCTGGCTGGAGACTGGCGACCAGCTGCGCCAGCTCACGCGCCCGCTCGGCATGTACCACCCCCACCGCCACTTCATGTACGCCTCGAGCGGCCCGAGCATCGGCCAGTGGTGGCTGGCGCACAGCGCCGGCGGGCGGCTGGTGGCCGGGGCGGTCAAGGTGGACGGCAAGAACAGGCTCGGCAAGCTGCACCCCGGCGAGGTCGTCGAGCTGTCGGTCAGCAGCAGCTCCGACGTCGTTGGGCTGATCGACCAGCTTCGCCGCAGGCTCGTGGCGCAGCACCTCGCGCCGGTCTCGGTCGGCCGGTTGATGCGCGACGCCGGCGCCTCGGTCTAGCGCTTAGCCCACGCGTCGCGCGGGTTCGACAGCGGCGTCAGCCGCGGCTCGATCTGGTCTCGCAGGTGCTCGTATTGCGGCGTCAGCGAGAGCTTGTGGCCGAGGTCGTCGAGCGGCTCGTCGACCGTGAAGCCGGGGCCGATCGTGGCGAGCTCGAACAGCACGCCGGACGGTTCGCGGAAGTAGATCGAGCGGAAGTAGAAGCGGTCGATGATCGGCGTCGCGCGGGCACCCGCCTCGACGACGCGCTCCTGCCACGCCTGCTGGTCCTCGAGGTGCGAGGCCCACGCAACGTGGTGGACGCTGCCCGCGCCCTGCAGCGGGCGCTCGGCGGGGGGCGGCTCGAGCAGGTAGAAGCCACCGCGCCGCTCGCCGCGTAGCTCGCGTGAGACGATCGCGCCGTCCTGCGTGGGAGTGCCGAATCCGAGCGTCTGCTCGAGCAGCTGGGCGCTGCGGCTCGGGTCGGCGGCATACGCACGCACCGCGTGGAAGCCCTGCAACGCGAGCTCGGCGGGGATCTCAGGGTGCTCGGCGACCAGCGGCGGGTCGGGCACCTCGACCGGCGTTAGCTCGTGGGTCAGGCCTTCGGGATCGTCGAACGTCAGGCTGTCCTCGAGCCGAACCGATTCGTACCCGCGATGCTCGAGCCGCTCGGCCCAGAAGTTGAGCGCCTCGGCGCTCGACACCCGCCACACGATCCGGTGGATCATCCCGGCGCCGGGACGGCCGCGGGGCACGCGCGGGTACTCGAAGAACGTGATGTCGGCGCCGGGATCGCCCTGCTCGTCGCCGTAGAACAGGTGGTAGACCGAGGTGTCGTCCTGGTTGATCGACTTCTTGACCAGGCGCAGCCCCAGCACGCCGGCGTAGAAGTCGACGTTCTGCTGGGCATCGGCGGTGATCGCGGTGATGTGGTGGAAACCCTCGAGCGGCTTCATGCGATCCCCCTGTTCGTGGCGGCTACCAGTGGACCCCGCGCGTGGCGCGGACGAACGCGCGCTCCTCGGCGGTGCCCTCATCGCGCGCCGGCTTGGCGCCGTCGCCCTCCGGGAACAGGTGGTAGGCGCGGTTGGCGACCAGATCCTGCGCGCCCGGCGCGACCGCGTAGCCGAGCTGCCCGATGTTGCCCATCGTCGTGCCGATTCGCTTCGGGCGCTTGCGGATCGCGTCCGTGATCAGCGTTGCTGCCTCCTCCGGGCTGAGCGTCGGGAACCGGTCGTAGAGCTTCGTGGGGGCGATCATCGGCGTGCGCACGAGCGGCATGTAGATCGTCGTGACGTGGACATGGTCGCCGACGACCTCCGGCGCCATCGAGCGGCTGAACGCGTCGAGCGCGGCCTTGGACGCGACGTACGCCGCGAACCGCGGCGTGTTGACCTGCAGTCCGATCGTCGAGATGTTGATGATGTGGCCGGAGTGGCGCTCGCGCATCGTCGGCAGCAGGTCGAGGATCAGCTTCACCGGCCCGAAGTAGTTGAGCTGCATCGTCCGCTGGAAGTCGTGGAAGCGCTCGTACGAGCGCTCGATTGAGCGCCGGATCGACTTGCCTGCGTTGTTGATCAGAATGTCGACGTGGCCGTGGCGGTCGAGCACCTCGCCCGCCATCCGGTCGATGTCGTCCATCTCAGACAGATTGCACGGGTGGACGTACGCGACCCCGCCGAGCTCCTCGATCTCCTCGGCCACCTCGTCGAGCTTCTCCTTGGTGCGGGCGACCAGCAGAACCGTCCCGCCGGCCTCGCCGATCTTGATCGCCGTCGACTTGCCGATCCCCGAAGAGGCGCCGGTGATCAGCACGACCCGGCCGCCGACAGCATCCTCGAGCGAGGGTGCGAGCACGCCTCCGCCGATCGGGACCCGGCGGCCGAACGCGCGCAGCGTCCGAACGCTCGAGGCAGCGAGATCCATCGGGTTCGGCGGCGCCATGTGCGCACGGTACCACCGGCGGGGAGGTCGTATGCCGAGCTGAAGCAGTCTCACGCCGCACACCCGGGCGTGATGTGATGCGTGCGTGGCGAAGGGGCAACCGGAGTTCGAGGCGCGGCAACCGGAGGCGGCGCCCGGCCAGCTGGGATTTGAGACCCCGCACCAGGAAGCGATCGAGGCGGCCGAGCCGTTCGAGCCGCGCACCGGCCTGGTGGCCGACGTGTTCGACGAGCTGCGCTGGACCTGGGCGGGCCGCAAGGGATGGCTGCTGGGGATGGCCGGGAACCTCGCGTTCGCGATCGCCTACCTCGCCTACACCGACTACGACCCGCGGGTGGCCGGCGACATCAAGGTCGCCAACATCGGACTCGCGGTCGTGCTCTGGTGCCTGGCTGACACGGTCAACACGAACCAGCTCGGCAACGACGCGGACCGCGTCGTTAACTCGCTGCGGGCCGGCGACAGCGTCGCCAGGATCCTCGCGATCAAGAACGTCGCGCTGGCGATCTTGCTGTTGCCGCTCGCGATCCTGATCAACGTCGTCCACTGGTTGATCGCCGGCCGATGGCACCTGCTACTCCACACGGCCGTGTTCGATCTCGGCGCCGTGTTCCTGTGGATGGGGGTCGGCAGCGTCGTCTCGGTGCTGTTGCCGTATCCACCGATCCGCATCCACCGCCGCGTCCGGGCGATCCTCGCGCGCAAGGGAGTGGTGCGGTATGCGCTCGCCCAGGCGGCCCCGTACGCGCTCTGGATAGGGATCATCAAGGTGCTGCACCTGCCGTGGCACACGTTCTACGACAATCACGTGCTCGGGCCCCGGAGGGAGGAGTTTCTCGGCTACGCGTTCGTGTACCTGGGGATCGCATTCGCCTACTGGGGACTGGGCCTCTGGCTGGCCTCGGTTTACGACCGCCGGTGGGGGGCGCGGCTGATTCGCGACCTGGAGAGGGAGGTCTGAGACTGGAGCCGAAGGCTCGATGCAGCGCTGAGCGGACGGCTCGGCCGCGCTGAGCGGACGGCTCGGTGCAGCGCCGAGCGGACGGATCCGCCGCGCTGAGACAGTCGACCGGAGCGTATGCGAACATGTGTTCGTATGGTTGGAGTGGTCGTCTGCGTTCTGTTCCCCCGTTTCCAGCTGACGGTTGCCGCGGATACCCGGAGCGAGCTGCTGCAGGCGCCGTGTGCGCTGGCGCCCGAGCCGGGAGGCGTCCAGATCGTGGGCGAGGTGTCGCTCGCCGCCGAGGCGTTCGGCGTCCATCCTGGGATGCGGCTGGGGGAGGCGCTCGCGCGCTGCCCGCGCCTGACGCTGGTCCCACCCGATCCGGCGGGCGTTGCCGATGCTTGGGAGCGGCTGCTGGTGCGGCTCGAGTCCGTCGGGGCGTCGGTCGAGCCGGAGCGCCCGGGGCTCGTGTGCTTCGAGGCGCAGGGGCTGCTGCGTCTGTACGGAGGGGTCGAGGGGGTGTTACGGGCGACGGGGCGTGCTCTGCGTGTGCCGGCGCGGTTCGGGGCGGCGCCGTCGCGGTTCGCGGCCGTGGCCGCCGCGACGCGGGCACGGGTGCGCCGGCCGGTGATCGTGGCCGGGGGACGCACGGAGGCGCGCGAGTTCCTGGCCTCGATGCCGGTCGCGCTGCTTCGCGCGCGGCCTGCGCTGGCGGAGCTCCCCGAGGCATTGGAGCGGCTGGGAGTGGGGACGCTCGGCGAGCTGGCGGGACTGCCCGCGGCATCGCTCGCGGATCGGTTCGGGCGCGCGGGGCTGCTCGCGCACGAGCTCGCCTGCGGTAGCGACGGCACGCTGCGCCCAAGACCGGCGAGCGAGATGGTCCGCGAGTCCCTGGAGCTGCCGGAGGCCGGCTCGGGCATGCAGCTCGAGCGCGCGCTGAGCCTCCTGATCGATCGGGTGCTCGCGCGTCGCGAGCGGCGCGGGCGAACCCTGCGCGCGGTCGCGCTGTCGGCGGTGCTGGTCGAGGGCGGCGGGACATGGCGCAATCAGGTCGTGTTCCGCGAGGCGCTGGCCGATCCGGTGCGGATGCGGCTCGTGCTCGCCCCGCGCCTGGCGCTGATGCCGGCTCCCGCCGATGAGCTGCGGCTGGCGGTCGAGCGGTTCGGGCCGCCGGCGAGCGACCAGCGGGGCTTGCTGGAGGACCCGGGCGAGGCCCGTCGGGCCCGGCTGCGCGAGGCGATCCGACAGACCCGCGCCGCCGCCGGGCCCGACGCGGCGCTGCGGGTCCTGGAGGTGGATCCGGAGTCGCGGGTTCCGGAGCGGCGGGCGGTGCTGACGCCGTTCGAGGGATGAAGGTCTGATGGGAGGCCCACGGCGATTGGCGGTGCCCCGGCGGGTCGCGGTCGATGCCGACCAGGACGGGCGGCCGATCGAGGTCGGCGGACGGGTCGTCGACGCGGTTCGCGAGTCGTGGCTGGTCGAGGACCGCTGGTGGGCAGACCGGCCGCTGCGCCGCCGCTATTGGGAGCTCGTCACCGTCGACGGGCGGGACGAAGTCGTGTTCTGCGACCTCGAGAGCGGGAGGTGGTGGCGGCAACGGTAGACGCGCGACTCTGCGCCAACCGCCTCGACCTAAACTCAGGCGCGCGATGAGCGTCCCGATCGATCCCGGACCCGGCCCCGAATCCGGCCCCGACCCCCGCGCCGAACCCGGCCCCGTCGCCGTCGGCGGCCCCGGCCCCGTCGCTGGCCCGGGCGCCGTCGCTGTCGGCACCTGGAGCGGCGGTCGGTTCATGCGCTTCGGCGACCCGATCGACGACGAGCGGTTCGCGTCGCTGATCAGTCCGGACGAGTCGATCAGGACGGTGATCACCGCCGACGTGTACGGCGAGGGCGAGGCCGACCGGATGCTCGGGCGGGCGCTCGCCGGGCGCCGGCGTGAGGATGTCTGCGTGGTCGGCGCCGTCGGTCACGACTTCTACGAGGGCGAGCGCGACGGGCCGCGGGGGTTCCCGCGGTTCACCGACTCGCGGCTGCGCACCGAGGCGGGCTTCGCCGACTACCTGCGGATCGCGACCGAGCGCAGCCTCGAGCGATGCCGCCTCGACAGCTTTGACCTGCTGCTGCTCCACAACCCGGACCGCGTCGGATACACGAGCGAGGCGGTGTGGAAGGGGATGGCCGCGCTGCGGGACGCAGGGCTGACGCGCTCGATCGGCGTCGCGCCCGGTCCCGCCAACGGTTTCACGCTCGACGTGATCGACTGCCTGGAGCGGTTCGGCGCGACGATCGACTGGGCGATGATCATCCTCAACCCGCTCGAGCCGTGGCCCGGCGAGCTATGTCTCGACGCGGCCGCCGCGCAGGACGTCAAGGTGATCACCCGGGTCGTCGACTACGGCGGGCTGTTCTTCGACGACGTGCTGCCGGGTCAGGAGCTGGCGCAGCACGACCACCGCGCGTTCAGGCCCGCGGGTTGGATCGAGGCCGGGCGCGAGAGGATGGAGGCGATGCGACCGATCGGCGACCGCGCCGGGCTGACGATGATCCAGCTCGCGTGCCAGTGGAACCTCGCGCACGAGGCGGTCGCGTGCGTCGCGCCGACGTTGATCCAGGAGCTCGGGCCGCACGCGCGGTCGATCGAGGACAAGCGCGCCGAGCTTGCGGCGCTACCGCCGGAGCCGCGCCTGTCGGCCGCCGACGTCGGCGAGATCCGCGCGATCGGGGACAACGCCGGCTGCATGGCGCTGAAAGGCGCAAGCCCCGACTACTCGGGCGAGCCGCGCCCCGATCGCTGGGAGCTGGATGTCCGGCTCGAGCAGCTCGCGGAGCGGTGGGGGATCGATCCCCGGCGCGATTTGACCCAGGCGGGAGCGGCGGCGTGAGCGGGCCCGCGCTGACCGGCGGCTGCGGGTGCGGCGCGGTCCGGTTCGAGATCTCCGAGCCGCTGATCTCGGCTCGCTACTGCCACTGCACGCGCTGCCAGCGTCGCACCGGCACGTCGTCCTCGGCCAGCGCGTCGGTCGTTCCCGGCTCGTTCCGGGTCGTGCAGGGCAAGGATCGGATGCGGGCGTGGAAGCCCGAGGACGGCCACGAGAAATGGTTCTGCGGCGACTGCGGATCGGCGCTCTACACCGTCAACCCACACGACCGGTCCCAGCTCGCGGTACGGCTCGGGGCGCTCGACGGCGACCCCGGGGTGCGTCCGGGCGTGCGCCAGTTCGTCGCCTACGCCGCGCCTTGGGAGCAGATCCCGGACGACGGCCTGCCCCGATATCCGGAGCGGCGCCCGCCCGATTGAGCCGCCGCGCCGCCCCCGCGGCGGAGTGGGAAAGCGGCTGCAGAACCGGTTGCCGCAACATTCATTGCACGGATCGTGTTCAATGCAGGTGCCGAATCTCGGCTGCCGCCAGCGCCGAGAACGGGGAACCCAGGTAGTTCTGGGGCGAATCCCGCGGTGATCCGCCGGAAGCGCTCGGTGTCCAGCGAGCGCGAGCCCGACAGCTAACCCCGCAGGCGCAGGCCCAAATCGAAGCCCCGAAAACGACCCCGTGGGAGGGATCGTCGCGTGCCGAGAGCCCTAGGTCCAGGTAGGAAATCCAGACGTCATCGCCGCGGTTCGCGCGCAAGCTCGCGCAGCGTCCGGCGTCGTATCTCGTTCTTTGCGCTGTTGATCGCGGGGGTGACGGCGCTGCCGGCGATCGTCCCGGCCGGCTGGGCGACGCTCAGCGGCCCCGCGCTGGCCGCCAATGGCTCGCCGTTCGGCCGGGTGCTGCGGGAGGGCGACAGCGGCAACGATGTGCGGACACTCCAGTCCTGGCTCGGGGAGGTGGGCATCTCGACGGCGGTCGACGGAAGCTTCGGGCCCGCGACCAAGCAGTCGGTCCACGAGTTTCAGCTCGCTGCGAACCTGTCTCCACCGAGTGGGACCGTCGGCATCCGCACCGCCACGACCCTTCAGAGCTGGGTGCACGGCCGCAAGGTCGTCAAGGGCGGCGCCAGGCGGCCACGCACCACGGGTGGTGGCGGCAGCGGTACGAGCGGCAGCTCGTCGGGCTGGGTGTTCCCGATCCAGCCCAAGAGCCGCGTGCTGTCTCCCTCGAACTGGTCGCAGGACCAGGGGGTCGACATCGGGACCGTCAACAACGCGTGCGGCTCCAGCGCCGTCGAGGTCGCGGTCACGTCGGGGACGATCGTTCGGGAGGGGATCGACGGGTTCGGTCCGTATGCCCCGGTCCTGAAGGTCGACAGCGGCCGGTACGCGGGGCGGTACATCTACTACGGCCACGCGAAGCCCGCGCTCGTAAGGGTCGGCACGCACGTCACCACCGGGCAGCCGATCGCCGACGTCGGCTGCGGCACGGTCGGCGAGTCCGACGCGCCGCACCTCGAGATCGGGATCAGCGCCCCCGGCGGCCCGACGTGCTGCCCGTCGATGGGCGAGACCTCGGGACTGATGTACAGCATCGTGCGCAATCTCTGGAATACCGCGCGGTAGCGCGGCTCCATCGGCGTAAGCGCACCCGGGCCCAAGCTCGTCGCCTCGGGCGCCGACCACTCATGGTCTGACTCGGCTCATGGTCTGACTCGCGGCCGCCTTATCAACCCGTGGGTTGAGGTCTGAAATCAACCCGCGGTTCAACCCGTGGGCCGACGACAGGCGCGCCCACGAAGCAGATCATGGTGGACATGAGAACTACCGACTACCTCATCAACGCAGTGTTCGTCGTGATCGTGTTCCGCCAGGCGCGTGAGCGGGAGCTCACCCGGCGCAGCTGGATCATCCCGTTGGCGATCGTCGCCTATGTCGCGCAGCTCTACGTGCACTCGATCCCGACCTCCGGGAACGATCTGGTGCTGATCGGCGCGCTTGGCGCGGTCGGCCTGACCTTTGGAGTCGCGAGTGGCCTCGCCACTCATGTGCGTGCCGGCGAGAATGGTCTTGCGCTCGCCCGCGTGGGCTGGATTGCCGGGGCGCTGCTGATCGCCGGCATCGGCTCGCGGATGGTGTTCGCGTTCGCCCTCTCTCACGGCGCGCGTCACGCCGTCGCGAGCTTCAGCGCCGCCCATCAGATCAGCGCCGCCGCCTGGCCCGTGGCGCTGGTGTTGATGGCGCTGCTCGAGGTCAGCACCCGGATCGCGATCGTCCAACTCCGCGGACGTCATGCGATGCAGACCAGCGTTACCGCGGTTCCGGCCGCGGCCTGAGCCCGGCATCTCTGGATCACGCGCTCCGGCCCGCCCCTGGCGGGCCGGAGCGCGTTCTATCGTCCGCAACGCGGTGACCGATTCACAGCCAGCGTCTGTGCCGGGTAGCGACCGGGTGGCGGAGGCCCAGGTGCGTGCGCACGAGCGCCTGCGTCGCGAGCGACGGTCATTGCGCCCGCTCGGCTGGGCGGTGATCCTGGTGGTGGTGCTCGGCAGCGTCAACAGCCATCCGGTTCCTGGACTGCACGGCAAGGGGCTAGCGGTCACCCTGGCGCTGTGCGTCTTTGCGGCGACGCTGCTGATCGCTATCCGCGACAGCTTTCCCGAGCGAAGCCTCGGGTTGCAGGGGGTCGTGATCGCGGTGATGGGCGCCGCCGGAGTTGCGATTGCGGGGCTGCAGCTCAAGGGCGCGACCGGGATCGCGGCCGGTGTCGCGGTGTTCGTTGCGATCACGCGGCTGCCGTTCACCGCCGGCGTCGCGATCGGCAGTGCGGTGACGATCGCGCTCGGTGCCGTGACGGCGAGCGTCGGGAGCTCATCGTCGGCGGTCGCGGCCGAGGTCCTGGTGACGGTGTTGCTCGGCGTCGTTGCGCAGTTCCTCAAGCGCTCCCGGGAAAGCCAGGACCGGACCGAGCTGCTGATGGCCCAACTCGAGGACGCGCAGGATGAGCGGACCCGCGCGGCGGCGATCGCCGAACGCGCGCGGATTGCCGGCGAATTGCACGACGTGCTGGCGCATTCTCTGTCCGGAGCCGCGATCCAGCTGCAAGGGGCCCGCAAGCTTGCCGACCACGAAGATGCGACGCCGCGGCTGAGCGAGGCGATCGACCGCGCCAGCGGGCTCGTCAAAGCCGGACTCGCCAACGCCCGCCAAGCGGTGGGCGCCCTCCGCGGCGACCCGCTGCCGACGGTTGCCCAGCTTCCGTCCCTGGTCGACAGCTACAGGGCCGACATGAACCTCGACGTGACGCTGCGGATCGAAGGCGAGCCCCGGACGCTGCCGGCCGATCCAAGCCTCGCGCTCTATCGCGGTGCACAGGAGGCCTTGACGAACGTCGCACGCTACGCACCGAGTGCATGCGCGACCGTCACCCTGCGCTACCAACCCGACTGCATGATGCTGTCGGTCGACAATGGGCATTCGGCCGCCTCTGGGCGTCAGGGAATGGGCGGAGGCCGCGGACTCGAGGGGCTCCGTGAGCGGGTCGAGCGGGTCGGCGGCACGATGTCGGCCGGCCCGACGGCAGCGGGCTGGCGGGTCGAGATCGAGGTGCCCGGATGACGACGATCCGCGTCTTGATCGCGGATGACCAGCCGGTCGTGCGCGATGGGCTGGCGATGCTGCTCGGGCTGCTCGACGACGTCGAGGTCGTTGCCACCGCCGCCGACGGAGTCGAGGCGGTTGAGCGCGCCCGCTCCGAGCAGCCCGACATCGTCCTGATGGATTTGCGGATGCCGCGCATGGAAGGCGCCGAGGCCACCCGCCAGATCCTCGCCTCGCTTCCTGACACCCGGGTATTGGTCCTGACGACCTACGCCGACGACGAGTTCCTGTTCCCAGCGCTGCAGGCCGGCGCGCGCGGCTATCTGACGAAGGACGCGACCGCCGAGGAAATCGAGCTGGCGATCAGAGCACTCATGTCCGGCCAGACGCATCTCGATCCCGCCGTGCAGCAGCGACTCGTGACTGCCGTCCTCGATCCGACTCCGTCAACGCTCAGCGACGAAGCAGCCCCGGCGTCGGCGCCTAGCCTCCCGGACGAGCTCACGCCACGCGAGGTCGAGGTGCTCGAGCTGATCGCCCTCGGCCTGTCGAACAGCGAGATCGCCGACAAGCTCGTCCTCAGCAACGCAACGGTGAAGACTCACATCAACCGGATCTTCTACAAGACCGGTGCTCGCGACCGCGCCCAAGCAGTGCGCTATGCCTACAAGCACGGGCTGGCTTAGCACCACCGTCGACGGTGCGTAGCTGCCGGCGCCTCGATGGCGGCCTGTTGTGGGCGGTCCCCCGTTCCCCGGGTGACTACGCGCCCGAACCGCTCTGAGCGGTCTGGCAGCCGGGCTTGGTCGACTGGGTGCCGCAGAAGACGAAAGCGATGGAGTCCTGGTTGTCGCTCGAGTTCAGGTCCTGGACACCGCCGGCGGCGATCGACCACTGGACTACCACGGAGAAGTCGCTGTAGTCGCTCGATGGCGCCGTCACCTTGAAGGCGGCGGGCAGGATTGGGTCGGTGCCCGGAGCCACGTCGCTGAAATCGCATGTCCCTACCGAACTCAGCCCGTTTCGGTAGGGCATCGTCGACGACGCACGCCTGGTTGCCGCAAATCGCGGCCGATACCCGTGTTGCCGCCTGGCCGTGGGACGCGCAAACCCGGGGATACTCCTGGGCGATGTCAGCCCGGCGGTGGCCTGAACTATCTGTCTGCGGCGCCGTGATCGTGGTAGCTCTCACCGCGTGCGGCCTGGCGCTCGCCGGCTGTGCCTCGGGTGGCTCCCACGGTGCCACCTCCACCTCCGCACTGCCAGCCGCGGCCGGGTCCGCCGCCCGGGCCCCGCGAACCGCGCGGGCAAGTGCCGCCCCGGACCTCGGCCCGGTCCTGCCGCCGACGGTCCAGGGACCTATCCCGTCGACCCCGAGCGACTTCCCGTTCGTCGCCGATGGGTATGGTCCCGAACCTCCCGTCCCGCACGGCTACGAGGAGAGCGAGTATTTCGTCTCGGGCCGCGCCAACCTCTACGAGTACACACGCACGGGCGTCCGGATCGTTTCGCCGTGCCCACCCAGCGCCCAGCCGCTGGGTTGCGCGGACATCCCGTACACCACGCGGATGCTGGTCAAGCGCCCCGTTGATTCCCGGAGGTTCAGCGGGACGGTTGTGGTCGAGCCGCTCAATCCGTCCTCGGGCTACGACATCGCGAATGTCTGGGACCGCTCATGGCCGTACTTCGTCCGCCAAGGCGACATCTTCGTCGGGTGGACGTCGAGGTATAAGTCGATCGGCGCCCTGAAGCAATTCGAGCCGGGCCGGTACGCGCCGCTCAGATGGGGGCAGGACAGCGAGGTCGACGACGGGATCACGTTTGACATCGCGGCGCAGCTTGGTGCCCTATTCAGGCTCAATCGGTCCGGAAGCCCCACCCACGAGCTAAAGGTCAGGCATGTGTTTGAGTCCGGATTTTCCCAGGATGGCGGGTTCACGTTCACACAGGCGGACGTGTTCAACGCGATCGATCGCCTGCCGAACGGGGGTCCTGTCTACGACGGTTACATCCCGGGAGGCACGCTCGGACCAAGCGACATCGACTTCGGGCTGACTCCTCGAGGGGCGCTCCAGCCCGACGATCCGCGTAACCGGATGCAGCCGCGGGATGTGCCCGTGATCCAGATCAACACGGAGACCGAGGAGGCGTCACTGGGTCGCCAGACGGGATTGCCCTATCGGCGTCCTGACAGCGACGCGCGCGGCGATCGCTATCGGCTGTGGGAGGTTCCGGGGGCCAGTCACATCTCCGACGACCTAGGAACGTGGGCGACCACCGAGGAGCGCGACCTAGCCGAGATCAAGCGGGTTCCGCTGTCCGCTATTCCCGCGACAGGCTGCACCCACCAGCGATTCGTCGCGGGCGCGTGGACCGGAGTCCGCGGCACCGTCGACCCAAACCCCTATCCGTTCGGCTACATCGCCGACGCCGCGTTCGCCGATCTGACGAGATGGGTCGACCGCGGCGTACCGCCGCCTCATGCACCACCGCTTGAGACGACGGCCTCAGGCGACGTCGCCCGTGACCGGTTCGGGAACGCGCTCGGCGGGGTCCGGACGCCCTTCGTCGACGTCCCGACAGCGACGTACTCTCCGTCGGATACCGCCTCGCACTACACCGACCTCGCGGGCCTGTGCATCCTGATGGGATACGGCACGCCGCTCAGCGACGCGACGCTGCGTTCGCTGTACGGCAGCCACGCCGACTACGTCGTGCAGGTCAAGCGCGACAGCGACGAGTTGGTCCGCGACGGGTTCTGGCTTGGACCGGATGCCGCCAAGGTCGTGGCGCAGGCGGCGAACTCGGACATCCCGTGAGCGCCGCCCGCGGGCCGTCGCGTTCAGCCTCGAATCCACGCACAGCGGTCGCCGCCGGGTGTTGCCGGGCGATGTACTCGTCCGTAGGCAATGCGAACATGTGTTCGTATGACCTACGTGGAGCTCCACTGCCATTCGGCGTTCTCGTTCCTCGACGGTGCGTCGCTGCCGGATGAGCTGGTCGCGGCCGCGCTCGAGCTGGGCCACGAAGCGCTCGCGCTGACAGATCACAACTCGGTCTCGGGCGCGATGGAGTTCGCGGTCGCGGCCGGGGCGCTCGGGCTGCGAGCGATCCACGGGGCCGAAATCGATCTCGAGCCTGGGCGCCACCTGACCCTGCTCGTGGAGAGCGCGCGCGGCTGGTCCAACCTGTGCCGCATCTTGACGCGCGCGCACGCGCACACGCGCGACGGGAGGCCGGGCGCGCCACCGACGCAACCCTACGTCCCGCTCGAAACCGTGCTCGAGCACACCGAGGGCCTCGTGTGCCTGAGCGGATGCGCGCTGCGCGGCGTGCACGACGAGCCCACGCTCCTGAGGCTTCGGGACGCGTTCGGGGCGGAGGGCCTGCGGGTCGAGCTGCAGCGGCCGTTCCTGCACGGCGATCGCGCCCGCAACCGGCGGCTCGAGGGACTCGCCCGGCGGCTCGGCGTGCCGTGCATCGCGACCGGTGATGTGCACGCCCACGCGCGTTCCCGGGCGCCGCTGCAGGATGCGCTGGTCGCGGTGCGCCTGCACTCGACGCTCGACGCCTCCGAGCCCGAGCGCCGCGGCAACCACAGCCACGTGCTCGTCTCGCCGGCGGCGATGGCGGCGCGCTTCGGAGAGCACCCCGATGCGGTGGCGGAGACCGCACGGCTGGCCGATCGACTCCGGTTCGACCTGCGCAGCGATCTGGGCTACCGGTACCCGGGCGCGGAGGATGACGGGGCGATGCGTCAGCTGGTCGAGCTGTGCGACGCGCGCCTGGGAGAGCGCTACACCGGCGATCGCGCGCACCTGCTGGACGCCGCCGCGTCTCGCCTCCAGCAGGAGTTCACGATCATCGAGAAGCTGGGGCTGTCGGGCTTCTTCCTGCTGCACCACGACATGCTCGAGCTGGCTCGCGAGGTGGCGGTCGAGGTCCGCGGCCCGGACACCGCGCGGGCACTGCTGCCCCCCGGCCGCGGCAGGGGCTCGAGCGTCTCCTCGATCGTCTGCTACCTCACCGGCCTCTCGCACGTCGATCCGATCGCCAACGAACTGCTGATCGGGCGCTTTCTCAACGAGGAGCTGACCTCGCTGCCCGACATCGACCTCGATTTCCCGCGCGACATCCGCGAGCAGCTGATCCCGCGCGTGCACGAGCGCTACGGCCGCGACCGCTCGGCGCTCGTGGCAGCGTTCCCCACTTATCGCGCGCGCGGCGCGATCCGCGAGCTCGGCAAGGCGCTGGGCCTGCCGCTATCCGAAATAGAACGCGTCGCGCGCGGGAGCGAGGGGTGGGACGCACGCGAGGTGGCCAAGGACATCGAGAGCGCGTTCGGGGTCGCACCGGGCCGGCCCGAGGACGCTTCCGGGGGCGGGCGCCGCGGCTCGACCGGTCGCTGGGCGTGGCTCGCGCGGCTCGCGGCCGAGGCCCACGGCCTGCCGCGCCACCTGAGCCAGCACTCGGGCGGGATGGTCGTCGCCACCCGGCCGCTGATCGACTGCTGCCCGATCGTGCCCGCGGCGATGGAGGGCCGCCAGATCGTCCAGTGGGACAAGGACTCGTGCTCGGACGCCGGCTTTCTGAAGATCGACCTGCTGGGGCTGGGGATGCTATCGGCGGTCGAGCGGTGCGTGGAGATGATCGCGCGCACACGCGGGGAGCGAATCGACCTCTCGACGATCCCGTACGACGATCGGGCGACGTACGAGTGCATCCAGGCCGCCGACACGACCGGCGTGTTCCAGATCGAGAGTCGTGCGCAGATGCAGTCGCTGTACCGGACACGGCCGGAGACCCTCCAGGACCTGACGATCCAGGTGGCGATCGTGCGGCCCGGGCCGATCCAGGGCGGCGCCGTCAACCCGTACATCCAGCGCCGCCAGCGGCTGCGGGTAGAGCCCGACTACGAGATTCCCTACGAGCACCCGTCGCTCGAGGAGCCGCTGCGCGAGACGCTGGGCACGATCATCTTCCAGGACCAGGTGATCGAGGTGGCGATGGCATTCGCCGGGTTCTCGGTCGGAGAGGCTGAGGGGCTTCGGCGGGCGATGAGCCGCAAGCGCTCGGAGGCGGCGATCGAGGCCTACCACCGGCGCTTCGTCGAGGGCGCGTGCCGCAAGCACGGAGTCGATGAGCCGCTCGCCGAGCGGGTGTTCGAGATGGTCAGGGGGTTCTCGGGGTTCGGGTTCCCAAAGGCGCACGGCGCAGCGTTCGGGCTGCTCGCCTACCAGTCGACGTGGCTGCGGGTGCACTACGGGCCCGAGCTGCTGTGCGCGCTTCTCAACGAGCAGCCGATGGGCTTCTATCCGCCCGACGCGCTTGTCCACGAGTCGCAGCGCCGGGGCGCGGAGGTGCTGGCGCCGGACGTCAACGAGAGCGAGGCCGAGTGCGACATCGAGCAGCCGGATGACTCGCGCGCGGTCCAATCAGGCGAGGCTGGATGCCGAGCGGACCGCAAGCGCGAGGGCCGGGTGCGCATCGGCCTTGGCTACGTCAAGGGTGTGCGCGAATACGAGATCAGGGAGCTGGTCGCGGTCCGCAAGGCCGGTGGGCGCTTCCGGGACCTGTCGGATCTGGCCTCGCGCGCCGGTGCCGGGTCGCCCTCGCTCGAGCTGCTGGCGTGGTCGGGGGCGTGTGACTCGCTCGTGCAAGGCGACCGCCGGATCGCGCTGTGGCAGCTCGGTGTGGCGACACCTGGACGCGACGTGCCCGGCGGGACTCAGCTCGCGCTGCCGCTCGACCTCCCGGCGCCCCCCGGGCTGCGCGCGCTTTCGAAGTGGGAGTCGATGCTCGCCGACTACTCCTCCACCGGGCTCACGACGCGATCGCACCCGATGGTGCTGCTCCGAGGGCGGATGCCGGCGGGCGCCGTCACCAGCCGGGAGCTCGAGACGCTTCCGCACGCCTCACGGGTGCGGGTTGGTGGCCTCGTCGTGGCGCGTCAGCGCCCCGGGACCGCGAACGGGATCGTGTTCATCCTGCTCGAGGACGAGCACGGGACGATCAACCTGATCGTCCCGGCGAACGTGTACGACCGCCACCGGCTGATCGTCCGGACCGAACCGCTGATGCTGATCGAGGGCAAGCTCGAGAAGCTGCCGGCGGCCGGGGGAGCGATCAACGTGCTGGTCGACAAGGTGGGCTCGATCGCCGCCCAGCCGGATGACTCGCGCGTCGCGCGGTTAAGCGAGGCCGGAGGCCGAGCGCGCGACAAGCGCGAGCAGATCCTCGCCGAGGTCAAGGACTTCTCGATGCTCGACGAGCAGGTCAGGCGGGGGAGGGCCGAGCAGCCGGATGACTCGCGTGCCGCGCAATCAAGCGAGAGGGGCGCCAGCGAGGGAGACGGCGACGAGGCCGGCTCGGAGGCCGACGACTTCAGGGCGGTCGCGCCGCCCGTGATGAGCTTCGCGTCGGGCCGGCGGCGGTGACACTGCGGCCCGCGCTGTCGATCCGCCGCCCGGCCTCCGGGACGGTGCCGCTGACCACCCATTCCTCCCGCCCGCACGATAAGGTCCGCGCCCACTGTGCTTGGGACATGGCTGTTCGTCGTCTTCTGGGTCCTGCTCGCCTTCGGCGTGTTCTTCATCGCCGTGCGCGGCGGGCTCGGCGGCGCCCGCGCCACGCTGCAGTCGCAGCGACCCGGTGCGCGCCGGGCCTCGGTGGTGATCTTCCTGGTCATCTACATCGGCTTCGGCGTCGCGATTCCGCTGCTGTTCCTGGCCGGCAACCGCAACAACGCCAGCGCCCAGGTGGGCGGGATCAAGCTGAACGCCGCCGAGAAGAAGGGCCGCGAGCTGTTCGGCTCGCACTGCGGGGTGTGCCACACGCTGGCCGCGGCCAACGCGGTCGGGAAGGTGGGGCCGAACCTCGACACGCTGAAGCCCGCCTACTCGCTGGTGGTACACACGATCACCTACGGGTGCCTGCAGAATCCGCCCTCTACGAGCTCGCCGACCACCTGCCTCGGGCAGGGCACGATGCCCGCCGCGATCCTGCTGGGCGAGCAGGCTCAGCAGGTCGCGCAGTTCGTCTCCAGGGTCGCAGGTAGGGAATAGCTGCAAAGAGGGCGGTTCTTTGCGCCTCGTTCGCGGCGCGCTGTTAGCATGCCGCCCCCGTAAGGCTGAATTCCCGCCTTGCCCCGCCGCCGGGGCGAGAGGAAGCGGGGGACCCACTTGTTGGGGCGAATCGCGTCCGCGCGTAGCGTCACTCTTTCGACGCAAGCCCGTCAGCTAACCCCGTAAGCAGGCGAAAGAGGACGGTTATATGCAACGCGCACGCGCGTCGGTCCCCCCGGATGCGATCCGGATCGAGGACGAGGTATGGCAGGAGGCGTTCAGCGAGCGCCCCCGGAGTCGGCGTCGGCTGCACTCGCTCGAGGGCGGGCGCTCCACGGACCGAGCGTCGGGGGCTGGCGGCCGGCCGACCGGCAGCACCGTAGCTCGCCGGGTCAGCGGCCCGGCCGCCCCGCGCCCGTCGTCGCCACCGCGTGCCTCGCGGCCCGCGAGCACCCGCGCGATCGCGCATCCGTTTGACGGCTTCGATCTGTCCGAGCTCAAGTCGAGCGAGTCCCCGGGAGCCGAGCTCGCCCCGGCGATGCGGCCGGCTCCCGAGCCGCCCGCGCGGACCGATCCGCCGGTCGGCCCGGCTGATCCTTCCGGGCGGAGGACCGTCACGATCACCGGCCGCGGCGCCGAGCGGAACCTTCCCTGGCACACCGACGACTCGCGCCGGCGCCCGGGCAAGCCGGTCCACGAACGCTCGGGCTTCAAGCCCGACCGGTTCGCGATGTGGGCCCTGTTCCTGGGGCTGCTGCTGGTGCTGGTCGCGGCGACCAGCGCGCACGCGTAACGGCCTCGAAACCCCGTCCTCTTACGGATCTCCTAGGTTGCGGTGATCCGTCGCTTATCGCAACACGTATAAGGGCAGGTGGCGAGTGTTTCCCGTAGCGGTGCGCTCGCCGAACGGGGGCCGACGGATCGTTCCGCGTGCGGAAGTGTTTGGTCCCTAAGAACGTCTGAAGAGAACGGGCACACCGCTTGTGCGCCCCGCTCGCCGCAGATAGACTTATAAACCGTAAGCTGGATCAGAAAAGATAGGGAAACGCGTTTCCCCCGGTGGTTGACATGAAGAACTCCATGAGCAGGTTCCAAATTCACGACGATCTGACCGCCCCCGAGGGGTCGGTCCCGGTGTTGCGGGGTGCGCTCGCCACGGGCGGTCAGCTGCCGAACTTCCTCGGCGTGCTCGCCGGCTCGCCGGCCGCGCTCCGTGCATACGCGCGGTTCCGCTCCGAGCTCCGGCACGGGAAGCTCACGCTGGCCACGCTCGAGCGAATCGCCCTGGCGGTTTCCGAGCACTACAAGTCAGAGCCGGGGATCGCGATCCATTCCCGTGCCGCGCGCGCGGCGGGGCTGGCGATCGACGAGGTCGCGCTCGCGAGACAGTTCACCTCGAATGACCCGCGCGAGGCCGCACTGCTCCGCTACCTCCAGGTCCTGATCGAGGAGCGTGGGCGGACGCCGGTGCACCTCCACGAAGAGGCGCGCGAGGCCGGGTGGGACGACGAGCAGATCCTCGAAGCGATCGCAGCCGTAGCGCTCGAGACGTTCTCGGCGATGGTCAACGTCGCCGGCGAGGTTCCGGTCGACGGCTCGAGCGAGGCTTCGCGGGCGTTGCAGGCGGCGTAAGCTTCGCTGCAGAGATGTGCGCCCGCGAGGACATGGATAGCGCGCAGCGGGTGAAGCACTCCGGTTGCTGTCCGCTCTACCACGAGGCGATTGAGCTCGTCGGTAGGCGCTGGACGGGCGCGATCCTCCGTGTGCTGATGGACGGGCCGCTGCGCTTCTCCGAGGTCGCGCACGCCGTACCCGAGCTGTCTGACCGGCTGCTGTCGGAGCGGATGAAGGAGCTCGAAGCACGGGGGATCGTCGAACGGACGGTGATCCCGGGTCCGCCGCTCCGGGTCGAATACGCGCTGTCCGAGATGGGCCGAGAGCTTGAGCCGGCGCTGTCCGAGCTCCAGCAATGGGCCGAGCGGTGGCTCGCCCCGCGCGCCACCGCGGCGGCTTAGACCCGCTCAGCCGAGCGTCGCTGAGCGCCGGCGCCCAGAGTCGGTCCAGCTCAGCCGCAAGCCGCGCAGCCGCAGCGAGCTCGCCGCGATGCCCGCGCCTTGGTCGAGGATCGCTCCACCGCGCCGGTCGAGCCGGTGGACCTCGACCAGCCGCCGCCGGCTGATGATCGACCGGGCCGCCCCGATCCACGCGACGGCGCCGTCGGTCCTCACGACGACCGAGCCCACCGACTGGTAGGCCTCGGGGCCGGGGACGTGCGAAGTCGCCTCGGCGGTGTGCAGCAGCTTGCCGTCGGTGAGCCGCCGGACCGCGACCTGGGCCTCGCCGGTGTCGACGCCGCAGCGCATCACGCCGTACGCAGCGACACTGCCGCTGAGCGCGACGGGTCCGACCAGGTCCGCGTTGTTGCAGAACCGCGAGGTGCCCAGCCGGTAGCTGTTACGGGCCTGGCCGGCGCATCCGTACACGGTCCCGGACAGGTCGAACACCTCGGCGACCGCGTCGCTGGCGAGCACTCGCGCGCGGGCCGGGGCGCAGCTGGCATCCGCTCCGCCGCCGTGGCTCGTGCTGCCGGCCGCGGAGGAGCCGCACGCCGCCAGCACGATCGCCATCGCAGCCAATCCGCGGCCCGCTCGCATCGTCCCAGCGTACGGCCCGTCCCGTCGCCGAGCAAGTAACGTTCGCCGCCGATGACGAGCACCGCCGCCCCGCTCACCGCTGAGGATGTGATGTCGCTCGTGCAGGAGCGCGACATCCGCTTCGTGCGGCTGTGGTTCACGGACATCCTCGGGCAGCTGAAGTCCTTCTCGATCAACGCCACCGAGCTCGGCGACGCGTTCGAGGGCGGGATGGGCTTCGACGGATCCTCGGTCACGGGCTTCAACCCGATCGAGGAGTCGGACATGATTGCGATGCCGGATCCGAGCACGTTCGCGATCCTCCCGTGGCGCCCGGCCGAGCAGGGGGTCGCGCGGATGTTCTGCGACATCCACACCCCGGAGCGCACCCCCTACGAGGGCGACCCGCGCTACGTCCTGCGCCGGGCGCTGGCCCGCGCGCAGGAGATGGGCTTCGACCACTTCTACGTCGGCCCCGAGCTGGAGTTCTTCTACTTCCGCGACTCGCGCTCCACCGAGGTGCTCGACGAAGGCGGCTACTTCGATCTGACCACGCTCGACGCGGGCTCGGACCTGCGCCGCGAGACGGTGCTCGCGCTCGATCAGCTCGGGATCCACACCGAGTACGCCCACCACGAGGTCGGGCCGAGCCAGCACGAGATCGACATGCGCTACTCCGACGCGCTGAAGATGGCCGACGACTGCATGACCTACCGGATCACGGTCAAGGAATACGCGCTCAAGCACGGGCTCCACGCGACGTTCATGCCCAAGCCGCTGTTCGGCAAGAACGGCTCCGGCATGCACACCCATCAGTCGCTGTTCCAGGGTGGATCGAACGCGTTCTTCGACGCCGAGGACCCGTACTACCTCTCCGACGTCGGCAAGGCGTTCATCGCCGGTCAGCTCCGGCACGCGCGCGAGATCTGCTCGATCTTCGCGCAGTGGGTGAACTCGTACAAGCGGCTGGTCCCCGGTTACGAGGCGCCCGTGTACGTCGCGTGGTCGCGTCGCAACCGCTCGGCGCTGGTGCGCGTCCCGATGTACCACCCAGGTAAGGAGAGGACGACGCGGATGGAGCTGCGCTGCCCCGACCCGGCCTGCAATCCGTACCTCACGTTCGCGGCGCTGCTGCAGGCGGGGCTTGAGGGGATCGAGCACGGTTACGAGCTGCCCGAGCCGATGGAGACGAACCTCTATCACCTGTCGCCTGACGAGCGGCGGCGCCTCGGCATCGAGCAGCTCCCGGAGACGCTCGGGGAGGCGATCGAGCTGACCGCGGAGTCCGAGCTGGTGTTGCGCACGCTCGGCGAGCACGTCTTCAACCGCTACATCGAGATCAAGCGCCAGGAGTGGGACGAGTACCGGGTCCAGGTGACCCCCTGGGAGCTCGAGCGCTACCTGCCGGTGCTCTAGATGAAAGTCGAGACGGACATCGTCATTGCCAAGCCGGCCGCCGAAGTGTTCGAGTACATCGCGCACGCAGAGGAGCTGCCCGAGTACGTGACGGACTTCGAGACCGTCACGCAGGCCACCGAAGGTGAGCCGGGCGTCGGCACTTGCTACAGCTACACGATGAGGCGGGGAGCGCAGGGCACGTTCGAGTGGACCGAGTTCAAGCCGGACTCGCGGCTGGCCTGGCACGGTCCCGCGGTCAAGGCGGGCCCCGGCTCGATGGAGCCCGCCGGGCGGTGGGAGCTGAGGCCGGAGGGGGAGGGCACTCGCGTCACGCTCGTGATGGCGCCCACCCCGGGCGGTTTCTTCAAGCTGCTGGCGCCGTTCATGGCGGCCGGCCTGCGCAAGGGCAACGCGGACGCGCTCGAGCGGCTGAAGCAGCGGCTCGAGTCCAGTTAGAGCCTCAGGCGAGCGCCGCGGTCAACTCGTCGGGCGCCGTCACCGGCGCGCGGCACACGAAGTGCTCGCAGACGTATGCGGCGGCGGTTCCGTCGACCGGCGCCCGGCCCTCGAGCAGCGGCACGATCTCCGAGGCGCCCCCCGCGAGGACCACGTGTGGCCGCAGCCGATCGCGGACCGCCCGCACCAGTTCGTGGGCGCCGGGTTCCGGGCCGACGATCGCCACCTCGCGAACCGGCGCGGAGTAGAAATCGGCGGCGCGAAGCAGGTGGCCGAACGCAATCGGGTGGCGGACAGCAAGCTGGAACATGAGCCGGAGGACCCCCAGCGCGTGGCGCTCGTAGCGTCCCTCGCCCGACAGCAGCGCCAGGCGCAACAGCGCGAACGTGGCCGCGGAATTGCCCGACGGAACCGGCGAATCCTCCAGGTCCTTGCGGCGCACCGGCAGCTCGGTGCGGTCCAGGGCGGTTGTGAAGAAGCCGCCCTTCTCGCGGTCCTCGAACCGCGCGATCAGTGAGTCGGCGAGCGTCACCGCCTCCCGGTACCAGCGCTCCTCGAACGTCGACTCATACAGAGTGATCAGCGCGTCGAGCAGGAACGCGGAGTCCTCGAGGTAGCCGTCGACGCTTGCCTCGTCGTCCTTCCAGGTCCTCAACAGCCTGCCCTCGGCGTCGCGCAGCTCGCCGAGCACGAACGACGCGCAGGCCGCGGCGGCATCCAGATACTCGGCGTGGTCGAGCACGGCGCCTGCCTCGGCCAGCGCCGAGATCATCATCGCGTTCCAGGCGGTCAGCCGCTTGTCGTCGAGCCCGGGGCGGACCCGCCCGGCGCGCGCCCCGAACAGCTTGCAGCGGATCTCCGGGAGCCGGTCGGGACGTTGACCGCGCGCCTCGAGCACGTTGAGGCCGCGCTCGAAGTTCCCGCGCTCGCTGGCGCCGAAGTAGGCGATCGCCTGCTCGGAGAGCTCCGGCCCGAGCACCTCGCGGAGCTCGTCGACGGTCCACACGTAGAACTTCCCCTCCTCGCCCTCGGAGTCGGCGTCGAGCGCGGAGTAGAAGCCCCCTTCGGGGCCGCGCATCTCGCGCAGCGCCCATCCCAGCGTCTCGGTGCATACCTCGAGCATCCGATCCTCGCGCGATACCAGCCAGCCGTGGAGGTACGCCTTCGCGAGCAGCGCGTTGTCGTACAGCATCTTCTCGAAGTGGGGCACGGTCCAGGTCGCGTCGACGGCGTAGCGGGCAAACCCGCCACCCACCTGGTCGTAGATGCCGCCGCTCGCCATCGCCCGCAGCGTCGCGAGTGCCGGCTCGTACTCGCCGCGGGCCAGCAGCAGCTCGATCACCGAGGGCTGAGGAAACTTCGGCGGCCCGCCGAATCCGCCGTTGGCGGCGTCGAACATCGTCCGCAGTCCATCGACGGCCTCGGCGATCAGCTCGTCGCGGACCGGCTCGGCCGACGGCTCGATCCGATCGCTCGCGGACAGCGAGCGAAGGATCGCCTCGCCCTGCCGGCGGATCTCGTCGCGCCTGCTGGTCCACGCCTCCGCGACCGCGTCGAGCACCATCCGCCACGCGGGCAGCCCGTGCCGGGACTCCGGCGGGAAGTACGTGCCCGCGTAGAACGGGATCAGCTCCGGCGTCAGGAACGCGTTCAGCGGCCAGCCGCCGCCGCCGGTCATCGCCTGCACCGCCTCCATGCACATCGCGTCGACATCCGGGCGCTCCTCGCGATCCACCTTCACGCACACGAACCGCTCATTCATCACCGCGGCGGTCGCGTGATCCTCGAATGACTCGTGCGCCATCACGTGGCACCAGTGGCAGGCCGAGTAGCCGATCGAGACGAGCAGCGGGCGGTCCTCGTCGCGGGCCCTGGCCAGTGCCTCGCCGCCCCACGGGTACCAGTCGACTGGGTTGTCCGCGTGCTGGCGTAGATACGGCGAGCTCTCGCGGGCCAGTCGATTCGCCATCGGCCCAGGCTACCCCCGCGGCGATGCGGGCAATACGCTTGTGCCGATGCCGAGCCATCGTCAGCCCGTCGACGCCGCAGGCGCTCCGGAGGCGATCGGGCCCTACGTGCACGCGATCCGGACCGGGGACCTGCTGTTCTGCTCCGGCCAGATCCCGATCGACCCGCGCACCGGCGAGCTGATCGAGGGCACGGTCGCGGACGAGGCCGGCCGATGCCTCGAGAACCTCGCCGCCGTGTGCGCCGCGGCCGGCACGACGCTCGGCGACGCGGTGCGTCTGACCGTGTACACGACCGATATGAGCTCGTTCGGCGTGATCAACGAGGTGTACGAGTCGTTCTTCGAATCCGACCCACCCGCTCGCGTCGCGATCGGAGTGGCCGCGCTGCCGCGTGGCGCCCGGGTGGAAATCGACGCGGTGGTGGCCATCCCTGACTGAAACGCTCCCGGAGCACCAGGCGCCGGTCGCCATCTCGCTCGACGAGATCCGCAGCGCCGCCGACGCCGGCGCCGGGATCGTCCGCCGTACACCGATGCTCGGCTCGAAGACGCTGAGCGAACGGGCCGGCGCGCCGGTCCTCCTCAAGGCGGAGAACCTCCAGCGCACCGGCTCGTTCAAGCTACGTGGCGCGCTGGCAAAGATCGCCGCGCTCGGAGAGCGGTGCGCCGCGGGCGTGGTGACGGCCAGCGCCGGCAACCACGGCCAGGCGGTGGCGTACGGGGCCCGGGAGCACGGTGTCGGCTGTGTCGTGTTCATGCCCGATGAGGCGCCGATCTCCAAGGTCGAGGGTGCCCGCGCGCTGGGCGCGACGGTGCATCTGACCGGGGCGACAGTTGACGAGTCGCTGGCCGCGGCACGGGCCATGGCCGACAAGGACGGACTCGCATTCGTGCACCCGTTCGACGATCCGGTGGTGATCGCGGGCCAGGGCGGTGTGGGGCTCGATCTTCATGAGCAGGCGCCCGACGGGTCGCTGACCGTGGTCGTACCGATCGGAGGCGGTGGTCTCGCGAGCGGGACCGCGATCGCGATCAAGTCGCTGCGGCCGGATGTCCGTGTCGTGGGCGTCCAGGTTGAAAGCTGTGCCCCGTTCGTCGCCTCGCTGAAGGCCGGCCATTCCGTGGCGGTCGAGTCGGCGTTGACGATCGCCGACGGGATTGCCGTCAAGCAGCCCGGCGAAGTGACGCTGCCGCTGATCGAGCGCTGGATCGACGAGATCGTGGCGGTCGGCGAGGACGACGTCGCGGAGGCGATGGAGTTCCTGATGGAGCGCGCGAAGCTGGTCGTCGAGGGCGCGGGCGCGGTGGGCGTCGCCGCGCTGCAAGCCGGACTGGTTCGGCCCACCCCGGGCAGCACCGTCGTCGTGATTCTGTCCGGCGGGAACGTCGATGCCGGCCTGCTGGGGCAGATCGTGGTCCGGCACGAGAGCATCATCGGCAGGCGACTGGTCGTGCTCGCGCGGGTCTCCGATCGGCCCGGCTCGCTCGCGCGCCTGCTGACGCTCGTCGGTGAGCAGGGAGCGAACCTGCTCGACGTGAACCATCTCCCCGAGGGCTTCGAATTGCACGTCCGGGAGACGGCGGTGCAGCTGCTGCTGGAGACCCGCGGACACGCTCACGCCGAGCAGGTCAGGCAGGCCGTCCGCGACGCGGGCTACGCCGAGCCGCGGCTGCTGCAGTAGTCGCGCGCCTCGCGTACGAGCGCGTCGATCACGGTGCTGGTCTCGTCGGCCTCGGGATGCCACTGCACGCCGAGTACGAAGCGGCGGTCGGGCGCCTCGACGGCCTCGGGCAGCGCGTCGCCGAGCGCCGAATGACCGGTGATTTGCAGCCCTTGACCGACCACGTCGACCCCCTGGTGGTGGTGGGACTTGGTGACGTGCACCTCTTCGCCGGCGGCGCGCGCGGCGAGTGATCCGGGGTCGAGATTCACAACGTGGTCGGCGCCGTCGAAGCTGCCGGGGTTGATCCGGTGGTCCTGGTGGCCGACCTCGTCGGGTAGATGCTGCAGCAGCGTCCCGCCCCGCGAGACGTTGAGCAGCTGCATGCCGCGACAGATCCCGAGCACCGGCAGGTCGCGCTCCCACGCTCGGCGCGTGAGCGCGAGCTCGCTCCGGTCGCGCTCAGGAACGATCGCCTTGGTCTCGGGATGGCGCTCGGCTCCGTACGTGGCGGGGTCGATGTCGTTGCCGCCCGCGAGGATCAGCGCGTCGAGCAGGTCGAGGACCTGATCGGGATCGCGCTCGACCTCCGGATCCGGCGGGATCATGAGCGCCAGCCCGCCGGCGCGATGAACCGCCGCGATGTAGCCGTACGGCGTCAGCACAGCCGGCTGCTCCCACACGCTCCAGGCAGCTTCCACGAGGCTGGCGGCGATGCCGATCACTGGGCGCCGTTCCATCGACCGTGAGCGTAGTAATGATCGCGGCGAGACCCCACCGGGGGTCGATCTGCGTCTACCCCGACGGCGGCGGGATCGAGCTCGCGGTCAAAGGCGGCTCGTGCGCAGGCGCCGTCAGCTCGAGCGGTAGCGCAGAGAGGGTCAGGTCGGAGAGCCGCTCGGTGCGCTCACCGCCCGCGAGCGCGCCGCCCACCGCGACTGCGGCCGATCCTCCGAGCGCCAGCCACAGCCCCCAGGCCGGGTGCAGCAGTCCGCCGGGTCCCGGTGGGACGGCCCAGCGGTAGACGACCAGCGCGGCGCCGATCACCCCGGCGAATCCGACCAGCTTCGCGACGCTGGAGGCGCGGCCACTGATCGCCAGCAGCGACAGCCCGCCGCCGATCACGCCGGCTACGAGCAGCACGCCGGGGATCGTGGTCATTGTCTGCCAGGCGGTGATGTGGAACGGCGCGAGCTGGTTGAGCTGCTGCACGCCCGAGTTGACCGCCGCCTCGGAAAAGCCGAGCTGGCGGGCGATGTTGTCGGCGGAATCGATCAGGGCAGCGGGGATCCGGAAGCTGTACCAGGGCAGCCACAGGCTCGCGATCAGCGCGATCCCGCCGAGCACGGCCACCGAGTAGCCCCTCGTCTCCCTCTGATCGGGCACGGTGATTCCATCGGGCCAACGGGCGGAAGGATTTAGCGCCGGGCGCGATTCTCAACGGGTTGCCCGCAGCAGCGCGCGCTTGACCTTGCCGCTCGCGGTCTTTGGCAGCTCGGGCGAGAACTCGACGATCCGCGGGTACTTGTAGGGCGCCGTCTGCTCGCGGACGTGGGCCTGCAGCGCCGACGCAAGCGTGTCGCTCGGTTCGAACCCGTCGCGAAGCACCACCACCGCGCGCACGATCGACCCGCGCTCCTCGTCGGGCGCGGCTACCACCGCCGCCTCGGCGACGGCGGGATGTGAGACCAGTGCCGACTCGACTTCGAACGGCCCGATCCGGTATCCGGAGGAGATGATCAGGTCGTCGTTGCGTCCTTCGAAGTACAGGTAGCCGTCCTCCTCCTGACGGACTCGATCGCCGGTGTGCCAGGGCTGCCCTTCCGGCGCGGGCTCGCCCCCGAGATGCCCGACGAAGAAGGTCGGATCGGTGTTCGGGTCCGAGAGCACCAGCTCGCCGTCGATCACCTCGAGGGCGACGCCCGGCAGCGGGCGCCCCATCGACCCTGGCCGCACCGGCTCGCCGGCCGGGTTGCCGGTCAGCTGTCCGGTCTCGGTCTGGCCGTAGCCGTCGCGGATCTCGATCCCCACCGCCTCCTTGAACGCGCGGATCACCTCAGGGTTGAGCGCCTCGCCGGCGGCCACCAGCGTGCGGAGTTCGGGCAGCGGCGCGAGCGTGGCGCGCTTGGCGATCACGCGGTACTCGGTGGGCGCCATGCACAGGACATTGACCTGCTCCGAGGCGAGGATCTCCAGCCGCTGGACGGGGTCGAAGCGGGCGTCGTGAAGCAACGCGGTGGCGCCGTTCAGCCACGGGGCGATGAACGAGTTGCGCGCCGACTTCGACCAGCCGGTCGCCGCGGTGCACCACACCAGATCGCCCTCGCGGGCGTCGAGCCAATGCGTCGCCTGGAGGTGCTGCCCGGGGAGGTAGCGCTGGCCGTGGACGACTCCCTTCGGCTCGCCGGTCGTCCCGCTCGTGAATGTGATCACGCACGGGTCGGACCGATCGAGGTCCGGGGCCGGCGCGGGGTCGTGGTCGAACAGTCGCTCGTCGGGGATTGTGACCACCTCGCAACCCGGGTCGGCCGTGGACAGCTCTGCCACGTTGCGCTCGTCGGCGACGATCAGCGCCGGGTGGGCCGCGTCGAGCCGGACCCGCAGGTCCTTGGCGCGCAGCTGCTCGTTGCAGGCGAGCACCACGGCGCCGATCCGGAAGCAGGCCACCATCGTCAGGACCCACTCCGAGCGGTTCCCGATCAGGGTCATCACCACGTCGCCCTTCCCGACCCCGTGCCGCTCGAGCGCGGCCGCGAGCCTGGCGCTGCGGTCCGAGACCTCCGCGAACGTCCACTCGCGGCGGCGGCCGTCGTGGTCGAGTTCGATCAGCGCCAGGCGCGCGGCCGGCGCCGCGTCGACCACGTCGCGGGCGAAGTTCATCGGCGGCGAGTCTGCCACGATGGCCCGCTGTGACGCTCTGGAACGGGATCCTGTGGCTGCACCTGCTCGCGATGGCGTTCTTCGTGGGCGGCCAGCTGATGCTCGCCGCGGTCGTCGTGCCGGTGTTGCGCGGGCGCGAGGACGGCGAGCCGATGCGTGCCGCCGCCCGGCGATTCGGACACGCGACCGTCGGCACGATCGCGGTGCTCGTGATCACCGGCGCGGCGATGGCGAGCCACTACCACAAGTGGCACGACTCGACGCTTCAGGTCAAGCTCGGGCTCGTCGTCCTGGTCGGCGTGCTGATCGCGGCCCACATCCGGCGCCCCCGGCTGCACGCGCTCGACGCCGCGACGTTCATCGTCTCGGTGGCGATCGTGTGGCTCGGGATCGTCGTCGCGGGGTGAGCGCAATTTCAGTGAGCGGGTAAGCTCGAAGCATGGGTCTGATGACCGGCAGCGGGCCACTCGGCCGCGAGCCCGTCGGGACGTTCAACTTCGAGCCACCGGCGCCCGGACGCGCCCTGTACCTCGAGCCGACCCCGAAGCGGATCCGCGTCGAGGTCGGCGGAGAGACGATCGCCGACAGCCGCCGCGCGATGCTCCTGCAGGAGTCGGGTCATCAGCCGGTCTATTACTTCCCGCCCGAGGACGTTCGTTCTGAGGTCCTCGAACCGAGCGATCGGCATACACGCTGCCCCAAGAAGGGCGAGGCGTCCTATTACACGATCCGCGCGGGCGCCAAGGTCGTCGAGGCCGGTGCGTGGTACTACCCCGACCCGATCCCGACTGCCCCAGCGGAGCTGAAGGGGCTGGTCGCGTTCTACTTCAACCGTATGGACCGGTGGCTCGAGGAGGACGAGGAGATCGCCGTCCATCCCCGGGACCCGTACCACCGCGTGGACGTGCTTGGAACCGGCCGGCGCGTCCGCGTGTCGCTCGGCGGCGAGTTGCTCGCCGAGTCCGGTGCCGCGATCGCGCTGTTCGAGTCGAACCTGCCGCCGCGCTGGTACCTGCCGCTCCAGGACGTACGGGCGGAACTGGTGTCGACCGAGACCGTGACGCGCTGCCCGTACAAGGGCGAGGCCGGCTACTACTCGGTGCAGCTCGCCGGCGGCGAGCTTGAGAAGGACCTGGCGTGGTACTACGCCGAGCCGTTCGACGAGGTCCGCCGGATCGCCGGGATGGTGTGCTTCTTCAACGAGCGCGTCGACCTCGAGCTCGACGGCGAGCTGCACGAGCGGCCGGAGTCACCGTACAGCCACGGCGTCCGGTCCGAGAACGCCCCGCCCCTGCAGACGCGCGGTTAGGGCCTCGGCCGCTCGGCCGTTCCCGGCAGCACCATCTGGGTGCAGATGAAGTTCGCCGCCAAGCGACCCGCCTTCTCGACACGCACCTCCCAGACCTGGGTTCGGCCGCCCAGGTGAAGCGGGGCGCCCGTACCCACCAGCTCGTCGCCCATCGTCGCCGACGTGAATACGTTGATCTTCATCTCCGCGGTCGTGAAGCTCTGACCCTCGGCCAGGCTGAGCATCGTGCCCCACGCCGCGACCGAGTCGGCGAACGCGACCCACACGCCGCCGTGCACATAGCCGCCGGGATGCAGGTGACGGCGGTCGACCACCAGCCGCCCGCGGACGAGCTTGCCGGTCACCTCGAGCGGCTCGATCCCGAGCTCGCCCGGGAATGACCCCTGCAGCGCGCGCGCGAACTCCGCGGCGGTGGGCGCGGCGTCTCCGATCGGCAGCGAGGACATCGGCGCAGTGTATGGAGGCTAGGCGGCGCGGCGTCGCCGGGAGCCGAGGATCGCGTGCAGGCGCGCGGCCTCACGCTCGGGCCGGCTGCGCAAACGCCGCTTCGTGAGCCGGACCGTCGCGACGCCGTGCTCGAGCATCACCGCGTCGCGCTCGCGGTCGTCCTCGAAGGCCTGACGGTCGTTGTGGAACTTCCAGCCGTCGCACTCGACGATCAGGCGCTCGGCCTCGAAGTACGCGTCGACCTCGTAGCCGTGGAGCCGGTGGTTGAGGCGGGGTTCCGGCAGCCCGAACCGCTCGCAGAACCTCAGCAGGTCGTCCTCGAACTCCGAACGCGTGGGGTTCTGGGTGGCTCCGGCATGCGGTCTCAACAGCGGGGCACCGGGTTGCAGCGGGAACCGAGCGGTCACGTCGGCGAGGTCCGCAAGGGTGATCAGCTCGGCCCGGCGCCAGTCGTTGACGGCGCGAGTCACCGATCTCGGGCGCATCCGGGGCGCGCAGTGCAAGAGCGTCAGCGCCGGGCTGGTGACCTTGATCCCGCGCACGACGGCGATGTCGCGGCGCAGCAGCCCGGTCATCCGGTGGATGCGGATCGCGGGCGGCCGCCGATCGCCCGCGACGACGACCTCGAACGGCTGGTCCCAGCGCTTCCAGAAGCCGTGCAGCGTCAGCCCCGAGCCGAACCCGAGCGCGGCGCGGTCGCCGCACGCGAGGACGGCGGCGGCGGCGCGTTCGAGCGGCGTCGTGGGCGGACGGCCGACGGCGTAGACGCCGCGAAAGACGCGGTAAACGCGGCCGTGACGGACGCGCCAGCGGATCGTGTCGTCGTCCCAGCCGACCGCCAGCAGCTGCGCGCGGGTCACGTTCCCGTGCTGCCCGCCGGCGATCTGGGCGATAACCCGGTCTATGTCCGAGTTTCTTCCCACGATGGCTTAGAGCGCGCACGGAGCAGAACTCACCCCCGACGTGGCAAAGTTGTTGCCAATGGCCACGACAACTTCCCCCACAGACCTAACTGACGAACAGAAGGCGATCACCGAGATGGTGCGCCAGTTCGCCGAAGAGCAGATCATCCCCAACGCCGAGCACTACGACCACGAGGACGAGTTCCCGGAGCCGATCGTCGAGCAGATGAAGGAGCTCGGCCTGTTCGGCGTCACGATCCCCGAGGAGTACGGGGGGATGGGGCTCGACCTGACGACCTACGCGATGATCGTCGAGGAGCTCTCCAGAGGCTGGATCAGCATCTCCGGCATCCTCAACACCCACTTCATCGGCTCCTACCTGCTGATGAAGTTCGGGACCGAGGAGCAGAAGCAGAAGTACCTGCCGCGGATGACGACCGGCGAGATTCGCGCGGCGTTCTCCCTGTCCGAGCCCGAGCTCGGCTCCGACGTCGCCGCGATCAAGACGTCCGCCAAGAAGCTCGACGACGACACGTACGAGATCAACGGCACCAAGATGTGGGTCACGAACGGACTGCGAGCCGGGCTCGTGTTCGTGCTCGTCCGCACCGACCCGAACGCTGAGCCCAAGCACCGCGGCCTGACCTGCTTCATCGCCGAGAAGGAGCCGGGAGTCGCGAAGGGCACCGGCGAGTACAAGGGCTTCGATGTCCCGCCCCAGATCAAGAAGATGGGCTACAAGGGCGTCGAGTCCACCGAGCTCGTGTTCGACGGCTACAAGCTCTCCGCAGACCAGATCCTCGGTGGCGAGGACCAGGGGCTGAACAAGGGCTTTCCGCAGATGATGGACGCGCTCGAGCTGGGCCGGGTCAACGTCGCCGCCCGCGGCGTCGGCCTCGCCCAAAGAGCGCTCGAGCTCGCGCTTCGCTACTCCCAGGAGCGCAAGACGTTCGGCAAGCCGATCGCCGAGCACCAGGCGATTCAGTTCAAGCTCGCGGACATGGCCACCCAGGTCGACGCCGCGCGGCTGCTCGTGTACCGCGCCGCGCGGATGAAGGACACCGGCCTGCGTTCGGACATCGAGGCCGGGATGGCGAAGCTGTTCGCATCCGAGGCCGGTCGCTTCTGCGCCGAGGAGTCGCTCCGCATCCACGGCGGCTACGGCTACTCGAAGGAGTACGAGATCGAGCGGATCTATCGCGACGCGCCGCTGCTGCTGATCGGCGAGGGCACCTCCGAGATCCAGCGGATGGTGATCGGCCGCAAGCTGCTGCAGCGGCACAAGATCTGATTTGAGAGGGCGCGCCCTTGGAGGGCGCGCCCCGTATTTTCAGCTGGCGGCGGGCGAGCGCTCTGCCGCGTACGCCTCGGCGGGCTCCAGGTAGCCGCGTAGCTCCTCACGGAACTCGGGCGTGTCCTCGTGCCCGTGTACCGATGCGGCGTGCTCGGCGGCCGCCCGTAGGACCTCTTGTTCCTCGCCGATGATCACCAGCGAGCAGTTGCTCTCGCTCGGCACGGCGCGGCAGTCGGCCATCATCCGGCCCATATGCCCTCCTTCCTTCCGATCGTGCGCCGATCCTCCCGCGTCGGCGGGATCGAGTCAAGCTCGCGACTAGACTCCGATGCCTGACCTCACCGTCGGACACCAAATCGCTGATCGAGACCGCGGTGCGGCGGTTCATGGAGGAGGTGCCGGCGCTGCAGCCGCTCAAGCTGGTCGTCGGGCTCGAGCTGCGCGGCGGCAGGGATCTTCAGCAGTACCGGGTCGAGCTGCCCGGACCAAAGGTCACCAAGGACATCGCCGCCGACGCCAAGGTCCGCATCGAGGTGCCGCGCGCGAAGTTCAACGAGCTGGCGACCAAAGGCCACGTCAAGGACTGGCGTGAGGCGTTCGCGCACGGCGACGCGAAGGCGACCGGGATCGATCAGGTGATGAAGCTGATCGTCCAGGTCGTCGAGCGCCACGAAGAACGCGGCCGCACGCGCAAGGCGAAGCTTTAGCGCGCCGCGGCGAGCCGCTCGGCTTCGGCGAGCTGCTCGTCGATCAGTGCGAGGCCGGAGTCCCAGAAGCCGGGATCCGTCAGATCGATCCCGACGATCGAGGCCAGTTCCTCCGGTGAGCGCGAGCCGCCGGCCGCGAGCATCTCCAGGTATCGCGGGACGAACGGCTCGCCCTCCTGGCGGTACCGGCCGTACACCGACAGCGCGAGCAGCTGCCCGTATGCGTACGCGTACACGTACCCGGGCGTGTTGATGAAGTGGGGGATGTAGGACCACCACATCGAGTAGCCGTCGGTGATCTCGACCGACTCGCCGAACAGCTCCGACTGGGTCTCGACCCACAGCTCGCCGAGCCGGTCGACCGACAGCTCGCCGTCGCTGCGGCGGCGCGTGTGGACGAGGTGCTCGTAACGGTTCATCGCCATCTGGCGGAACACGGTCGCGATCGCGCCGTCGATCCGTTCGGCCAGCAACCCGAGCCGCTGCTCGTCGTCGGGGGCCTCGCGCAGAAGGCGCTCGAACACGAGCGTCTCGCCGAACACCGAGGCGGTCTCGGCGAGCGTGAGCGGCGTCGACTGGTGGAAGATCCCCTGAGGCTGCGCGAGCGCCGCGTGCAGTCCATGACCGAGCTCGTGGGCCATCGTCAGCACGTCGCGCCGGCGGGCCGTGAAGTTCAGGAGCACGTACGGGTGCACCGAGGGCACCGTGTACGAGCAGAACGCTCCGCCGCGCTTGTGCGGCCGCGGCGGCGCATCGATCCAGTGCTCGTCGAAGAACCGGCGGGTGATGTTGCCCGCATCGGCTGAGAAACCCGAGTATGTGTCGAGCACCAGCTCGCGCGACTCGCCGAACGAGAACGTGACGTCGGCGGAGAGCACCGGCGCGGCGCGATCGTAGTCGGCGATCCGCTCGACCCCGAGCAGCTTCGCCTTCAGCACGTACCAGCGCTGGGGAATGTCGTACCGGCGGCGGACCGCCTCGATCAGCGCCATCACCGACTCGTCGGACGCCTCGTTCGCGAGGTTGCGGCCCGCGAGCCAATGGGGGTAGTTGCGCAGCCGGTCCTCGACCGACTTGTCGTACACGAGCGTGTTGTAGATGAAGCCGCGCGTGCGAAGCCCGGGCTGGAGCGCCTCCGAGACCGCTTCAGCGGTCGTGCGGCGCAGCTCCCGGTCGGGCGACTGCAGCCGGCTCAGCGCGATGTCGAGCGTGACCTCGTCATCGTCGAGGTCGACGCGCAGCGCCGAGGTCAGCTCTCCGAACAGCCGCGCCCACGAGCCCTCCGAGGCGATCGACTTTTCCGCGAGGATCTTCTCCTCGGGCTCGGAGAGCAGGTGAGGCCGGTAACGGCGCGCGCTTCGCAGGTGGTGGCGGCAGAAGTCGAGGCCGGGCGCGCCGAGCAGCTCGTCGGCCCGCAGGTCGTCGAGCGCCGCCCACTCGAGCTCGAAGAACAGCAGCTTCGTCTCGATCTCCGTGGCCCGCTCCTGGATGCGCTGCAGCAGCGCGCCGCGCTCCGGATCGGCGGTGTCAGTGGCGAACTGCAGCGAGGCGTAGGACCCCGCTCGCCCGACCAGCTCCGAGATCGCCGCCAGCTCCTGCATCGCCGTCTGCAGCCCGTCGGCGTCGAGCGTCGCGACCTGTCCTGCGTACGTCTCGTTGAACGTCGACGCCCGTTCGACGGCCTCGTCGAGCATCCGATTGGCGCCGTCGGCGCCTTCCCCGTCGACGAGCGGGCGGAGGTCCCATTCGGTGTCCTGGAGCTCCGGATCGGCGATCAGGTCGGTGGCCGTCGACACGGCTCGGCAGCTTATCGCTAGGGTCGCCGCCAGCGTGGAGCAGGCACTCGCTCAGCTGACCCGTCCGGTAAGGCTGCTCGCCGCTGGGGGAACGATCTCGATGCGCGGTAAGCGCGCGGTTCCGGCGCTCGACGCGAGCGGCCTGGTGAGCGAGGTTCCGCAGCTCGCGGCGGTGCCGAGCCTCGAGGCGGAGACGCTGATGAGCCTGCCGGCTGCGCATCTCAGCCTCAGCCAGGCGCTCGAGATCGCCCGCCGGGCGACCGACGCCGCGCGCGGCGGCGAGGGCGTGGTGATCACGACCGGAACCGACACGATGGAGGAGCTGGCCGTGGTGTGCGCGATGTTGCACGGAGCCGAGGCGCCGATCGTCCTGACCGGCGCCAACCGGCCGGGTAGCGCTCCGGGCGCTGACGGAGCGGCCAATCTGATCGACGCGGTCGCGGTCGCAGGGTCGGCGGGCTCCGCCGGGCTCGGCGCGATGATCGTGTTCGGGGGCGAGATCCACGCCGCGATGACCGTGCGGAAGGTCGACAGCACCGGCCCAGCTGCTTTCGGGTCGCCAAGCGCGGGCCCGGTCGGCCGAGTCGTGGAGGGCCGCGTATGGCTGCACGCGCGTCCGATCAGGCCGGCGCCGCTCGACGTCGCGCGGCTCGAGCACCGAGTCCCGATCGTGCCCTCGGTCCTGGGCGACGACGGGAGCGCGCTCCGCGAGGCGGCCGCTGCGTCGGACGGGGTGGTGCTGGTCGCGCTCGGTGCCGGCCACGTGTCGGCCGGGGTGCTCGGCGAGCTGCGGGACGCCGCCCAGCGGATCCCGGTGCTCGTGACCTGCCGTCCCGATCGTCCGTCGATGCTGTTCTCGACGTACGGGTTCGACGGCGCGGAGGGCGACATCCGCGCGAGCGGAGCTCTGTGCACGCCGTTCCTGTCACCGGCTGCGGCGCGGATCGCGCTGCTGTGCTGCCTCGGCGCCGGGCTGACCCGCGAGGCCGCGGCCGCCGCGCTCGCCCCCTGGGACGCGAGCTAGCCGGCGGCCTGCTCGGGCTGCGGGGCGGCCTCGGCTGCTGGGGCCGCGCCGTCTCCGTGGGCCTGCTCGGCGGCGGGCGGCACGGGCGCTGCGGGCGCCGTGTCAGCCGCCGCCGCCGCCTCAGCAACCGGCGCTGCGGCCGCCTGCTCCATGACCGGCGCCGTCGCCGCCTCGGCTACCTGATTGCCCGCCGCCTTTGCGGCCTGCTTGGCCTCCTTCGCCTGCTGCTTGACCGCCTGCGCGGCGATCTTCGTGTTCTTGCGCGCGCGGTGGTCGCGGATCGCGGTGACGAGCTTCCATGGCAGCGTCACGATGAACAGCAACAGGGCAAATAGCCAAGCAATCGGCCGCGTGAGCAGGTAAATCAAGGCGCACCCCCAGTTCGGAAACGGAGCGCGATTGTTTCAACAGCCTTAAGGGAACGCAACCGGACGTCCGTCCACGATCATCCGCCCGCCGCACGCCACCACAGCAGGCGATCGGGGACCAGCTCGAGCACAGGCCCCGAGGGGGTGCGTTCGCGGTACTGGAGGTAGCGCTCGCGCAGCGCTCCGATCGCTGCCGGCGCGTCAGCTGCGGCCGACACCCGCACGGCGCCGAGCGCCTGCACCCACGCAAGCTGGGACCAGTCGTCCGCGTAGTGGTCCACGGTCAGCGCGGCCCGGGGGCGCGAGCGCAGCCATCGCACGCGCGCGAGGTCCTCGCCCGATCGCCGCTTGGGCTTGTCGTCGACGACGGTCACGAGCGCATCGCCGCACACCGCGAACACCACCGGGAGGACTCGCGGCGAACCCTCGCCATCGAGCAGCCCGAGCCGCGCGACCCGGGCCGCGTCGAGCAGCCGGCCGGCCCACTCGGGGAGCTCGGCTACGCTTGCGCTCAAGCCCATGAGGCTCCGAACTGTAGGACTGGCGCTGCTGCCGATCGCCGTCGTTGTCTCCGTGGTGGCGTGCGGTCAGCAGTCGACGACCCAATCCCCTGCCCTCTCGCAGCTGCCGCTGGTGGACGGCGCGCGGATCGTCACCAACGTGCGCGAGTGCGACAAGGGGGCGAATGCGTTCTGCGCGATCGAGCTGGTCGTCGTCGGTCCCAGGTACAAGAGCTCGGTCGATCTGGTGAAGGCCCAGCGCGCACGGCTGAAGGGGTCCGGTTGGACCGGGGTCGCGCCGGACGACGGCCAGCAGCGGGCCGCGGAGTCACCGGGCCAGAAGCTGCGGATCACCTACGCGACGGCGGCGGCGGACCTGCTCGGGATCGACCTCGAGTGGATCAAGCGTCCGCACCCGATCACGCTCGCGCTCGCGAACGCGATGTTCGCGCGTTCGCCGGCTATGTCGATTCTTCTGGAGGCCGGCCCGGCCTGAGCACGAGGCTGCGGTCGGGCCCGACGGCGATCTCGGTGCGGCCGTCGAGCAGTGCCCGCAGGTCGTCGCCGACCAGCTCCGAGCGCCATCCCTCGAGCGTTCGCACCGAGGGCGCCGGCTGGCTCCGTCGCGTCGCCGCGATGATCTGCTCGAGCTCGGCCCGCGAGGCGATCAGCTCGTACGCGAGCCCGGCGTCGAGCGCGCGCGCCCGCAGCAGCGCCTCGGCGAGCGCGATCAGCGGGGCGTCGCCGGGGTCGAAGCGATCGTGGCCGGCCTCGCGCGGGATTGGATCCGCTTCGCGGCCCGCGGCGATCGCCTCGAGGATCGCGTTGCCGCGGCGCCTGATCCCGGACGGATGGATGCCCCGGATCTGCTCGAGCGCGCGCAGGCTGGTCGGCTGGCGCTTGGCGGCCTCGACCAGCGCCAGGTCGGCCATCGTCGAGCCGACCGGCCGGTCCTCGGCGGCCGCGGTCCGTTCGCGCCACGCCGCGAGCTGCTTGGCGACCGCGCGGGCCCGGGGGTCGAGCTGGCCGACCCGCGGCAGTCGCTCCCACGCCGTCTCGGGGTCGCGCTCGTCGGTCGCGGGCTCGAGCCGGCGGCACTCCTCGCGCGCCCAGCTGAGCCGCCCGCTCTCCCCGAGACGCCGCTGCAGCTCGTCCGCGAGCTCCATCAGGTGCGCCACGTCCTCGGCGGCGTAGCTCAGCTGCTCCTCGGTGAGCGGGCGCGCGTCCCAGCGCGTATAGCTCGCGGTCTTGCCGACCCGCCGCCCGAGGATCTTGCTGAGCAGGTTTCCGTATCCGGTCTGGGCGCCGGCGCCGGCGAATCCGGCGGCGACCTGCGTGTCGAAGATGTTCGTGATCGGCTTGCCCCACACGCGCTTCAGGATCGCGACGTCCTGGCGGCCCGCGTGGAGAACGACCTCGATCTCGGGATCCGCCATCAGCTCGGCGAGCGGCGTTGTGTCGGCGCCGTCGAGAGTGTCGATCAGCTCGATCCGGACGCCGCCCGGCGAACTGGGGTCGTCGACGACGATCTGGACCAGACACAGCAGCGCTCGGTAGCGCCCCTCGGACATGAACTCGGTGTCGATCCCGATCCTGCCCCGCTCGCGCCCGGTTGCCGCGGCGGCCGCCACGTCCTCGGAGGTGGCGAGCCGCCAGTCCGACATGGATCAACCCTACCCACGGTGAGGAAGAGAAATTCCCGACCCCCTTGGTAGGATATGAGCCGATGATCTTCTCCTCGAAGGCCGAATACGGCGTGCGGCTGATGGTCGAGCTCGGGCGCCAGACGCCCGAGCTGCCCACCAGCCTGAAGGCGATCGCGGATGCAGAGGGCCTTCCGCTCGCATACCTCGAACAGGTGGTCGCCAGACTCCGCAAGGCCGGACTCGTGATGAGTGCCCGTGGCGCGCACGGCGGCTACTGGCTGTCGCGCCCCGCCGATCAGATCGCGATGGACCAGGTCGTGCAGGCACTCGAGGGCTCGATCGCGCCGATGGAGTGCTTCGTCCACGACCACACCGAGCGGGTGCTGTGCTCGCACGAGCCGGACGCCGGCCGCGGCTGCGCCACGAAGCTGCTGTGGACCCGCGTGCAGGGCGGGATCATCAAGTCGCTGCAGACGACGACGCTGGCGGACCTCGTCGAGTTCTCGCGACGCTCGCAGCCGGCGCCCGAAGCGGATCTGGAGCCACTGCCTACGGTGGTCGCCTGATGGCCGATCTCGAAATCCGCAATCTCCACGTCCGCGCCGGCGAGAAGGAGATCCTGCGCGGGCTGGACCTGGAGGTCTCGAAGGGTGAGATCCACGCGCTGATGGGTCCCAACGGCTCGGGCAAGTCGACGCTCGCCAACACGATCATGGGTCACCCCAACCTCGAGGTGACCGACGGTCAGATCATCTTCAAGGGCGAGGACATCACCGAGGCCGCGCCGGACGAGCGTGCGCGGATGGGGCTGTTCATGGCGTTCCAGTACCCCGTCTCCGTTCCGGGCGTCACCGTCACCAAGTACCTGCGCACGGTGCTCAACGCGCACCGCGAGGCTCGCGGCGCGGAGCCGATTCCGCTGAAGGAGTTCCGCGAGACGGTCGAGGCGGCGATGAAGCTCACGAACGTCCCGAAAGAGTTCTCGAGCCGGTACCTGAACGAGGGCTTCTCGGGTGGTGAGAAGAAGCGGATGGAGATCCTCCAGCTCGCGCTCCAGCGCCCCGAGATGGCGGTCCTCGACGAGACCGACTCGGGGCTCGACATCGACGCGCTGCGGGTCGTCGCGAACGGGGTCAACGCCGTCGCGGGCCCCGACATGGGCGTGCTGATCATCACCCACTACCAGCGGATCCTGCACCTCGTGCAGCCAAGCCACGTGCACGTCATCTACCAAGGGCGGATCGTCAAGGAGGGCGGCCCCGACCTGGTGACCGAGCTCGAGGACAAGGGCTACGGCTGGATCACAGACGAGGTGGCCGCAGCGTGAGTACGGTCGGCGAGACGCAGGCCCTCGCCGCGGTTGCAGAGCAGTTCCCCGTCCTTCGGAAGGACCCAAGCCTGGTGTACCTCGACTCGGCTGCGACGTCGCAGACGCCGCAGCCGGTGATCGACGCGATGACGCGGTACTACACCGAGTACCGCGCGTCGATCCACCGCGGCGTGTATCCGCTCGCCGTCAAGGCAACCGACGCCTACGAGGGGGCGCGGCACCGGATCGCTGAGTGGCTCGGCTCGACCCCCGAGGAGACGATCTTCACGGCCAACGCGACCGCCGCGATCAACCTGGTCGCATACACGTGGGGCCGGCAGAACGTGCAGCGCGGCGACCTGATCGTGCTGACCGAGATGGAGCACCACTCGAACATCGTGCCGTGGCAGATCCTGTGCCAGGACCGGGAGGCGGAGCTCGCGTACGTGCCGGTGCTTGATGACGGCCAGCTCGATCTCGACGCGCTCGACGCGCTGCTCGAGCGCGAGCCCAAGCTGGTCGGCGTCGTCCACATCTCGAACGTCGTCGGGACGATCAACCCGGTGGCGGAGATCGCCCGCCGCGCCCATGCGGCCGGTGCGCTCGTGCTGGTGGACGGCACCCAGGCGGTTCCCCAGCTGCCGGTGGAGCTCTCCGAGCTCGACGTCGACTTCTACGCCTGGACCGGGCACAAGGCATACGGGCCGACCGGGATCGGCGTGCTCCACGGCCGGCGCGAGTTGTTCGAGGAGATGCCGCCGTTCATCGGCGGCGGACACATGATCCGCACCGTCGCCGCGGACGAGTCGACCTGGACCGACCTGCCGTGGAAGTTCGAGGCTGGGACCTCCCAGATTGCAGAGGCGATCGGCTTGGGCGCCGCGGTCGACTGGATCCGCGCGATCGGGATCGAGAAGATCCGCGCGCACGAAGAGCCGCTGGTCGCCGAGACGCTGGAGCGCCTCGGGGCCGAGGTTCCCGGACTCTCGATCCACGGCCCGGCCGACGCCGCCGATCGCGGCGCGCTCGTGTCGTTCTCGCTCGAGGGTGCGCACCCGCACGACGTCGGCGAGATCCTCGGCCGCGAGGGGATCTGCGTCCGCGCCGGCCATCACTGCGCCCAGCCGTTGATGCGCAGGCTCGGCGTGAGCTCGACGACGCGCGCGTCGTTCGCGGTGCATAACAGTCAGACCGACGTCGACCGTCTGATCGACGGGCTCGGGACGGTCCGCCGGGTGTTGCAGCTGGGCTGAGGGGACGGGGAGCTAGGCCCGGCTCCGATGCCCTTGTCAGGCAGCGTGGACCGAATCCGAAGCCGGCGGGGCCCAGCGCTGCTCGATCCGCCGCCACTTCCAGATCGCGAGCGCGACCAACCAGGTGATCCCGAACAGGCCGACGACCGCGTAGCCGAGCGTCCCGAAGTCGAGTCCCTGCAGCCAGCGCCAGAAGCCTCCGCTCCAGCCGAGCCTGCCCGAGACCACCTGCGCCAACTCGATCGTCCCGATCAGCAGGGCGACGACCACTGACAGGGTGGTGACGGTGATGTTGTAGTAGAGCTTGCGTACGGGGCTCGAGAAGGCCCACGAGTACGCCTTGCTCATGAACACCCCGTCCGCGGTGTCCATCATCGACATCCCCGCGGCGAACAGGATCGGCAGCGCCAGGATCGCGAGTGGCGCGATCCGGCCGGTCGCTGCTCCCGCGGTGATCGCAAGCAGCCCGACTTCGGAGGCGGTGTCGAACCCCAGCCCGAACAGCATCCCGATCGGGTACATCTGGCGGCTCGAGCGCACGAGCCGGAGCGGGCGTCCGAAGAAGCGGCTCATGAGCCCGCGCTCCTGCAGCCGGGCCTCCAGCGCGTGCTCGTCGTAGCGGCCGCTGCGCAGCTCGCGGCCCACCGCGACGATCCCGGTCAGCACCACCAGGTTCAGGGCGCCGATCGCAAGCAGGAACAGCCCCGAGACCGCCGCGCCGATCGTGCCGCCATAGAACTGGAGCGTGGGGAGCGCCGCGTGCACGGTACCGGCCGCGACCGCCAGCCCGACCGAGAGCAGGAGCACGATCGTCGAGTGCCCGAGTGAGAAGAAGAACCCGACTCCAAGCGGGCGGCCGCCGTCGGCGAGCAGCTTGCGCGTCGTGTTGTCGATCGCCGAGATGTGGTCGGCGTCGAACGCGTGGCGCAGCCCGAAGCTGTACGCGAGCACGGCCAGCCCTCCGAGCACCGGGTAGCGCGGCGCGTACAGGACCACAAGCGCGATCCCGAGCACGTGCAGGCCTGCGACGGCGCCGGCCAGCCCGGACAGACGCCGCCGCTCGGCTCGGTCGAACGCCGCGGCGATGCGGCGCAGGCTAATCACGGCCGTGAACAGCAGGCGCGGGCCAGCTCAGCTCCTCGATCTGCCCGCCGGCCACGTTCACGCCGCGAACGCGCGCTATGCCTTCGCTCCACAGCGTGTACGTGCCGACGGGCAGCTGGTCGAACACCGCGGTGTATGCCGGCTCGCCGCCGGCATCTCTTTCGAGCACTTCCTTGTGGCTGCGGTGTCCGTCGTCTTCGGCCGGGCTGATCTCGATCTCGACTCCGTGCAGCTCGCGATCGGCGTGGATGATCAACGCTCCGAGGTCCTCGCCGATCTCGAGCACGACGAACTCAGGATGCTTGCGTGCTGAGTAGAGCTCGTGCACGGCTACGTGGAGGTCGGCCCGGACGGCGTGTCGAATCCGTCGAGTGGATTCCCGAGGTACGGGAACGTGTTGAGGTACCGGGTGCTCGACGGAGTGAGCCCTTCGGTGAGCTTGCCGGCCGCGCCGTCGGGCGTGTAGCTCTTGTTCACGAGCGCGTAGGTCACGCCCGCGATCGCACGGAGCTCGATCGAGACGACATCATCGAACACCCTGCGCCCGTTCGGGAAGCCGGCGGCATCGCCGCCGAGCAACCCGAAGATGCTCGGGTTCGAGGTCGTCGGGGGGATCGCCACGTTCAGCCGCAGCTGGTCGGCCATCACCTTGCCCGTGTAGTTCTGGAACCCCGGGACGATCCCCGGCGGGATCCCGGTGAGCAGCACCGCGACAAGATCGGCACGCGCCGCGGTCAGCCCCTTGAGGTTCGGGAACACGCCTGGGTAGAGGACCGGGAGTAGCCCGGCGAGCTCCGGGTGCTGGTAGTGCGTGGCGAACGCCCCGTCGCCGGCCGGGTAGAGCGTGTTCCACTTGTCCTTCATCCCCAGCGGGATAACGACCTCGTTGATCAGTGGGTTGCCGAGGCGTGAGACCTGGACCCACGGGCCGGACTCCGACGCCTGCCCGTTGCCCTTGTCGATCATCCGCACCTTGCGCCGGCTGGCGGCGCTCCATACCCCGAGCACCGACGCGCTGCTCGTCACGCTCGTCGGCTTGGTTCGGTTCCTGGTCAGCTGCGAGATCGGGATCTGGATCGCGATCGTGTGGATGTTGAGGGTCGCGGTCGCGTCCACTCCCGGCGCCGCCGGGGTCGGGATCAGGTGGAGGTTCTGGAACGGCCGCAGGTCGCCGAGGTCGAACGTCGATCCGAGGTCGACGTAGAACCCGTCCTGGCGCTGGCCCGCGAACACCTTGACGCCGCCAGGCAGGCTGTGGACCGCCGCCTGGCCGAGGCTCGCGTAGTTGGGAGTCGAGCGCGGCCCGATGTTGCACGGCGGGCACGCGAGGCCGCGACCCAGCACGCGCGCACGAAGCGACGGCTTGTGCCTGCGGTGACCGTTCGTGGCGGTCCCGTACGCGGTCGTGTCCGGGCCGTCGATGCGCGTCACCGAGTAGAACTGGCGCTTGTTCCAGTTCTGGCTGCCGAGCGATGTGATCGGCCCGGTGTTGTAGAGGAACGTGTTGGGGTTGCGGAGCTGCGTCGTGAAGTTGAACACGTACGCGATCTCCGGCTTGCCGTCGCCGTTGTTGTCGATGTAGATCGAGTAGAGGACGTCGTCACCGAACTCGAAGAAGTTCGGGCCGCCCGGGGGATCCTGGAGCGGCACGAAGTTCGAGATCAGCGTGACCGTGTCGGGCCGGTCGGGCGAGACGAACGCGTACACGTCCGCGTTGTCGGCGGCCGGATCCTTGCTGATCTCCGGTGCTTCACGGTGCGAGGACATCGATGCCACCTCCGTTCACGGTTGAGCCATTCGGCGCGGCGTCGAGCAGCCGCTTGGCGAGTGAGCGGTCCACGTAGGTGGTCTCGCTCGTTCCCGACATCACGGTCACCTCACCGCGGTCGGCGTCGCGGACGTAGGCCATCACCGGCTCACGCGGGTTCGGTGCGGACGGCTCGGTGACCTCGCCCTGCTTGCCCTGTGTGAGCACGGCTGCGGCGGGGACGCCAATCGCCGCCGCACCGGCCGCGGCCCCGGCCGAGGCCTTCAGGAAGGACAGACGTGTGACTCCGCCGTCCTTGCGCTTGCGGTCAGTCATTCCAACTCCTCTCGATGACCACCCACCCCGGGTGGTGATTCCTACCGCCGACTACGCACCGGTCGCCGGGATGGATCACTCTGATTTTTCGGTGAGCCGAATCGGGACAGCGCGCTCGCGGTCGCCGGGACCGCGCGCCGGTGATCCAGATCGCGGAGAGCGGCGTAGGACTGCGGCGTCAACGCCGACGAACGGAGCACGTCATGCTCGGACTCGAAAACCCCCTTCACATCGCGATCCTGGTGCTCGTCGTGATGCTCGTGTTCGGGGCAAAGCGCCTGCCGGAGATGGGGCGCTCGCTCGGCTCGGGACTGCGGGGCTTCAGGGACTCGATCAACGGCGAGGCGGAGCCGGCAGCAGCGGCCGTCGAGGAGCTACCGGCGGCGTCGGAGAACACGCCAACCGCGCGCTGATCCTTGTGGTGTTGTCGTGTTCGCCCGCCTCGAGCGGGTGAACACGACTTCAGCGCGAGCGGGCGCGGCGGTTGTCGAGCTGTCGGCGAGCGCGGCTCGCCGCGCGCCGTCGAGCGCGATTCGCCGAGCGCCGTTCGCGACGCGGTTCGCCGCGCGCCGTTCGCGACGCGGTTCGCCGCGCGCCGTTCGCGACGCGGTTCGCCGAGCGCGGTTCGCGACGGCCTACGCCTTCGCGACGATGAACGGAGCCGTCGTCGGGGTGCTCGAGCCACGGCCCGGCTCGACGGTCACCAGGACGTGATCGCCGGGGCGAACCGATCGTCCGACGACCACCGACCCGGATCGCACGATGAACGTGCCCGCGGGGACCGGTGCCGCCGACCCGCGCTGTACCCACAGCTCGAGCACGTGATCGGCGGCTGGCGCAGGCAGCCGGCGCACCACAAGCTCGGCGTGCGCCCCGGTCACACGCAGCGAGACCCGTGCGCCGGCGGTCCGTGCGCGCCCGCTGAGCTCGGCGCGGATCGTGCGGGGGGCCGGCGTGATGCCGCTGCGGAGCGCGAGCACGATGCCGCCCACCACCACCACCGCGACGCAGGCGAGCACCCCCGCCATCGCCGGCCGTAGGCCGAATACCGACGGCCACGTGCGCCCGGGCGCGTCGGACCCTGGCCGGTCGGCCGGCTCGCCGGCGGCACGCAGCAGCGCGGCTTCCGATTCGACGATCGCCATCACGCTCGCCTTCAGCTCGGGCCGCGGCTCGAGCTGAGGAACCGACGCCGGAAGCGCGTCGACCGCGGTACGCAGCCACTCGAGCTCCGCCCGGCATTGCGGGCACTCGGCGAGGTGCTCGCCGACCCGCGCGCGCTGCTCCTCCGGGAGCGCTCCGAGTGCATACGCGGCGAGCAGTTCCGAGAAGTCCCGGTGATCGGCGCCGCTGCTCACGAAATCGCCTCCCTCGGCTCGATCGCCGCACGCAGTTTCTCGAGCGCGAGCCGCATCCGGCCCTTGACGGTGCCGAGTGGGGCGTCGAGCATCTCGGCGATCTGCTCATGGGTGAAGCCGCCGAAGTAGGCGAGCTCGACGACGCGTCGCTGATCCTGCGGGAGCGCCCCGAGCACCGCGCGCAACGAGCGGGCCTCGTCGCGCCGCGCAACCTCGACATCGGTGCGCTCGGGAGCCTCGAGCCGTTCGGCGGCCTGCTCGTCGGCCACCCGCCGCCGGTCGTGGGCGGTCGAGCGACGCAGGCTGTCGATCGCACGGTTGTGGACGACCCCGAGCAGCCATGTGCGGACGCTGCCCCGGGTCTGGTCGTAGCGGGAGCCGCTCCGCCAGATCGCCAGGAACGCCTCCTGCGCGACCTCCTCGGCGGCCGCACGGACGCCGCAGATCCGGTACGCCAGCGAGAACACTGCCGTGCAGTGCCGCTCGTAGATGACCTCGAACGCGGACGCGTCGCCGCGCGCGACGAGTTGCATCAGTTCCTCGTCGCCCAACTGGCGTAGTCCGCTCTCGCCCGAGCGCACGTGTGATCGACGCTGCGTAGCCATCGCGCATCCAACACTACGCGCCAGCGGCTGCTGCGGATCAACGGGCTACGCTTGACGCGATGGACGAGCTCTACCGCGAGAACATCCTCGACCACTACAAGCACCCGCACAACTGGAGCCCTCCGGGCGAGGCGATCGCGGTGCCCGATCTCGAGTTCCACGACCTCAACCCCCTGTGCGGCGACGAGCTGACGGTGCAGCTGGCGGTCGATCCCGACGGCCGGATCGAGGACGTCCGGTTCATCGGGCACGGGTGCGCGATCTCGCAGGCGGCGGCCTCGATGGCCTCCGACGAGGTCAAGGGGATGAACGTCCGCGAGCTGCTCGCGCTCGACCGCTCGTTCATCCTCGACCTGCTCGGGATCGACATCTCGGCGACGCGGATGAAGTGCGCGCTGCTGTCGCTGAAGGTTCTGAAGGGTGCGTCGCTCGGGCACGCGGCCGACTGGGAGCCGGACAGCCCTGAGAGCGACGCGGCGTAGGCCGCGCGACCGGCGCGCCCCCGTTCGGCGGCCGCTACGCTGGACGACGTCCAGGCAGGGGAGCAGATCCTCGCCGTGTCATCGGGAGAACACGCCATGCGTCGCAGGAGCATCCTTCGCGGCTTCTCAGCCGCAGCAGTGATCGTTGCCGTGCTCGCCACCGCGAGCGTCGCCTCGGCCGCCAGGCTGCACGCCGGCTCGTCGAGCGAACTCGGCGCGCTGATTCCAGCGCACAAGGGCCAGGTGCTTCCCCTCCACGGCGGAACGACGAGCAGCCTCAACTGGTCGGGCTACGCGGTCACCCCGGGCCAGGGCATCACCGCCGTGTCCTCGACCTTCATCGTCCCTTCGGCGGGGCTCGCCCCGCCGGGATTCGCCGCCACCTGGACCGGAATCGGCGGCTACAGCACCAGTGACCTGATCCAGGCCGGGGCCGCCGAGCAGTCGGCGCCGAGCAACCCGGTGCTCGGCCCGCAGTACTACGCGTGGTACGAGCTGCTTCCCAACAGCGAAACGCAGCTGACCAACTGCAGCGGCGACGCGAACTGCACCGTGACCCCCGGTGACAGCATGACCGTCAACATCAGCCACGTGTCGGGCAACACGTGGAGCATCTCCGTTGCCGACAACGGCAAGTGGACCTGGGGCCAGAACGTCAACTACGCCTCCTCGGAGTCCTCGGCGGAGTGGATTCTCGAGGCGCCGACGCTGGTCGCGCAGACGCTGCTGGCCCCCGTCGGGACGGTGCACTTCGGCCCGACCTCGACCTACACCGACGGCACCGGCACGCACACGATCGCGGCCGGCAACCCGACCCAGATCGACCTCGGGACCGGCGTCGTCAATGAGGCGACGCCGTCGGCGCTCGCGTCGGACGGGCAGTCGTTCAACGACTGCGCGTACGCGCAGAGCTGCGCGGCTCCGTAGATCAGCCGTGAGCAGTCGGGGTCGCGGCGGACCGAGCGATCGGGACGCCGCGGCCCCGTCAGCCTAGAGCGAGACTGTGCCGGTGCCGATGTCGTAGAGGGCGGACACGACATGCACCTTCCCGGCTGCGACTGCCGGCGCGATAATCGGGTCCTTGGCGGCGAGGATCTTTGCCTGGGCCTGGGCGTTGGCCAGTGTGACGGGAGCCAGCTCTTGTTTGTCGGGTGGCAGCGACTTGACCGTCGGGACGATCGCGTCGACCACCGGTCCGATCGCTCCGTACTTGTCGGGCGGGTAGCTCGCCTCTCCGTGCGCAACCTTGATCGCCGACTTGACGGCGCCGCAGTCGCTGTGGCCGAGCACCATGATCACCTTCACGCCGAGCACCTCGACGGCGTACTCGGTGCTGCCGAGCGTTCCAGTATCGACCGTGTTACCGGCGATCCGCGAGACGAACAGGTTGCCGTGGTGGACGTCGAAGATGATCGCCGGCGAGATGCGTGAGTCGGCGCAGGCGATGATCGCCGCAAAGGGCGCCTGGGTGCTGGCGATCTTCTCGCCGTCAGGGGAGTAGTCGCGCAGCTCGAGCGTGCCGGCGACATAGCGCTGGTTGCCGGCCTGTAGGAGAGCCGTCGCCTCGCTCGGCGTCGTGGGGTGCGGGTAGCTGACGCCGGTGGAGGCGGCGGTGGTCGTCGAGCTCGCCTTCGAGGAGGAACCGCAGCCTGACGCGAGCGCGGCGGTGCCGACCGCGGCACCGCCGATGAAGCCTCGCCTAGAAAGACTGAAGCGCTCGTTCATCCCTGGGCGCGGAATACTACGGATTCGCGCCGCCGGTCGGAAGGCCCGGTGAACGCAGGCGCTGCGGACCGGGCACCGGCTCGTCGGCGCCGTCGCGCCCCTAGCGTCGACTCGCGCTAAATCCGATCACTGCGCTAGGATTTGTGAAGTGCCAGAGATCATCGAAGTCTGTCCCGTAGCCGAGCTTCAGCCAGGCGAGCGCCGCTTGGTCGAATGGGAGGATCTCGAGATCGGAGTGTTCAACTGCGGCGGCTCCCTGTTCGCGATCGAGGACCGCTGCTCGCACGACAACGGGCCGCTCGCCGAGGGCGAGTTCGACCAGGAGCACTGCACCGTCGAGTGTCCCCGGCACGGGTCCTTGTTCGACATCAAGACCGGTCAGCCGAAGAGTTTGCCCGCCTACGTCCCCGTCGAGACTTATCCGGTGATCGTCGAGGACGAGAAGATCAAGCTGGAGGTGGAGTAGTGGCGATTCCCGAGACGAAGGTCCCGCAGGCCCCGGTCGAGACCGAGGACGAGCAGCTCCGCGGCATCAATGCCGACTACACGGAGCGCTTCGGCTTCCACGACGCCGAGAACTACCTGTACAAGGCGCCCAAGGGGCTGAACCGCGAGATCGTCGAGAAGATCTCGGAATTCAAGTCCGAGCCGCAGTGGATGCGCGACTTCCGGCTGAAGGCGCTCGATCACTTTCTCGCGCGCCCCCAGCCGACCTGGGGCTCGCCGATGCTGGCCGAGGTCGATTACGACGACATCCACTACTTTGTCCGCGCGTCCGAGCGCGCCGAGCGCTCGTGGGACGACGTGCCAGAGGACGTCAAGAACACCTTCGACCGGCTCGGGATTCCAGAGGCCGAGCGGAAGTTCCTCTCAGGCGTCGGGGCCCAGTACGAGTCCGAAGTCGTCTACCACCAGGTTCACGAGGACCTCGAGAAGCAGGGCGTGATCTTCCTCGACATGGACTCGGCGCTGCGCGACCACGAGGACATCGTGCGCGAGTACTTCGCGACGATCATCCCGCCCAACGACAACAAGCTGGCCGCGCTGAACTCCGCGGTGTGGTCGGGAGGCTCGTTCGTGTACGTGCCGCCGGGCGTGCACGTCGAGATGCCGCTGCAGGCCTACTTCCGGATCAACACCGAGTCGATGGGCCAGTTCGAGCGGACGCTGATCATTGCCGACGAGGGCTCCTACGTGCACTACGTAGAGGGGTGCACGGCGCCCACGTACAGCGCCTCGTCGCTGCACTCCGCCGTGGTCGAGCTGATCGCCAAGCCCGGCGCGCGGATCCGATACACGACGGTGCAGAACTGGTCGACGAACGTGTTCAACCTGGTCACAAAGCGGGCGGTCGCGCACGAGGACGCAACGGTCGAGTGGGTCGACTGCAACCTCGGCTCGAAGCTGACGATGAAGTACCCGTCGGTGTACCTGATGGGCGAGCGCGCCCACGGCGAGGTCCTCTCGATCGCGTTCGCGGGCGCCGGCCAGCACCAGGACGCCGGCGCGAAGATCGTCCACGCCGCGCCGAACACGACTTCGAACATCTTCGCCAAGTCGATCTCCAAGGACGGCGGGCGCGGCTCGTATCGCGGCCTGCTCGAGATCGCGAAGGGTGCCCATGGCGCCCGCTCGAAGGTCGTCTGCGACGCGCTGCTGCTCGACGAGCACTCGCGGTCGGACACCTACCCCACGATCCGGATCGGCGAGGACGACGTCAACGTCGCCCACGAGGCGACCGTCTCAAAGGTCGGCGAGGACCAGCTCTTCTACCTGATGACCCACGGGATCCCCGAAGACGAGGCCTCCAAGCTGATCGTCAACGGGTTCATCGAGCCGATCACCAAGGAGCTGCCGATGGAATACGCGGTCGAGATGAACCGCCTGATCGAGCTCCAGATGGAAGGGTCGATTGGCTAGCGACGCTCCGAGCCTCGAGCTCCCGCAGTTCAAGGGGCGTCCGGGCTGGGAGTTCACCGACATCTCCGGGCTCGACCTGGCGGCATACCGGCCGGTCACCGGGCCCGGGGACACGCAGCCGGCCGAAACGCTGTTCGACGTCCCGGCCGCCGAGCTGCCGCCGGGCGTCGTCGTCACGACGATCGACGAAGCGCCGCCGGATCTGATCGGCAGGCTCGTCCCCGGAGGCGACGACGTGTTCACGATGCTCAACGACGCCGCCGAGTATCGCGCTGGGTCGTTCGTGTACGTGCCGCGCGGCGTCGTCCTCGAGCAACCGATCCCGCTGCGCACGGTGCAGGCGCGCGCCGGCACGCTGCTTCACCAGCGCACGCTGATCGTGCTCGAGGAGGGCGCGCAGGCGGAGGTCTGGGAGCAGTTCCTGTCGAGCTCCGAGGACCTCGACGCAGTCTTCAACGTGGTCACCGAGCTGCGCCTCGGCGACGGCGCGCACCTGCGCTACGTGTGCGGCCAGGCGCTATCGGAGAAGAGCTGGATCTTCGGCGCCCAGCGCGCCGAGGTGAGCCGCGACGCGTCACTCGACTGGGTCGCGCTCGGGTTCGGTTCGGCGCGCGGGCGGGTGCGGATGGAGACGCGACTGGGCGGCGAGGGTGCCGAGGCGCGTGTCACGGGCGCGTACGCCACCCACGGCCGCCAGCACATCGACTTCGACACCACCCAGGAGCACGCGGCGCCGAACACGACCTCCGACCTGGCCTTCCGCGGAGTCCTCCAGGGACGCTCGACCGCGGTCTGGAAGGGGAACATCATCGTCGACCCCGGCGCGCAGAAGACCGACGCCTTCCAGGAGTCGCGCAACCTGCTGATCTCCAAGCGCGCCCACGCCGACGCGATCCCTGGGCTCGAGATCCAGGCCAACGACGTGCGCTGCACGCACGCCGCGGCGGTCGCGCAGGTCGATCCCGAGCAGCTCTTCTATCTGCGCTCACACGGGCTCGACGAGGACGTCGCCAAGCAGCTGGTGATCGAGGGATTCCTGTCGGCGCTCGTCGAGCGCTTCGCGCCCGGACCGGTCAGAGAGCGCCTCGCGGCAGCGCTCGAGCGGCGGCTCGCGCTGGTCCTCGCCGGCTAACCGGCGGCCTCGTCGAGGGCCGAGATCTCGGCCGGCTCGAGCTCCAGCTCGAGCGCCGCGAGTCCCTCGTCGAAGTGCGAGATCGAGCTGGTTCCCGGAATCGGCAGCATCACCGGGGCGCGCTGGAGCAGCCACGCGATCGCGACCTGCGCCGGGGTCGCCTGGTGGGCGCGCGCGATCCGATCGACCTCGCCGCCGGGCTCCGCGAGCCGGCCCGCGGACAGCGGCGCCCACGGCACGAACGCGAGCCCCTGCTGCTCGCACGCGCGCAGCACCTCCTCGGAGCTGCGGTCGGCGACGTTGTAACGGTTCTGCACCGCCACGATCGTGGCGATCTGCTGGGCGCGCTCGATCTCCTCGCCGGACACGTTCGAGACGCCGATGTGACGGATCTTGCCCTCCTGCTGGAGCTCGGCCAGCGCGCCGACCGAGTCCTCGACCGGCACGTTCGGGTCGACGGCGTGGAGCTGGTAGAGGTCGATCCGCTCGAGCCGCAGGCGTCGCAGCGAGTCCTCGCAACAGCGCTTCAGACGCTCGGGCCGGCAGTTGCGATGCCATTCGTTCGGACCGGACCGGGTGAGGCCGCCCTTGGTCGCGATCACGAGCCCGTCGGGATACGGGTGGAGGGCCTCGGCGATCAGGTTCTCCGAGACGTCCGGGCCGTAGGAGTCGGCGGTGTCGATCAGGTTGACGCCGGACTCGACGGCGTGGCGCAACAAGCGGCGCGCCCCCTCGGGGTCCTCGGGCTCGCCCCAGATCCCGGGGCCGGTGATCCGCATCGCTCCGAACCCGAGCCGCTGAACCTCGAGCTCGCCGCCGAACGCGAACGTGTGAGCGGGGCTCACAACTCTCAGCGTAGACCGGTCACGGATTGGCCGGGTCGTAAGGCAGCTGCGGGCCGGTCTGGGGCGTGCGGCTGAACGTCTCGCCGGGCGGCACCCGCGACAGGCCGGACCAGGTCGCGCCCTGCGTCCCAGGGGTGTACGCCTCCAGGTCGAGCGAGCGGTGCCGTGGGTCGAGCCCGTTGACCTTGGCCGGATAGCCGCGCTGACCGACGTTGCAGTCGGCCGTCCCGTTCGTGTTGATCGCGGCGCCGTAATTGGGGCTGTGCAGATACTCGGCGTCGCCCGGATAGCCTTGATCGGGCGGATCGCCTGGCTGATAGCCGTTGGCGAACGCGGTCGCGCCCTGGTTGCCGACGCTGTTCGCCTGGTGGTTGCCGAACTGGAGCAGCGCGCGCTGCGCCATCCCGAAGCTGGTCTGCTCGGAGACGAGCTCTCCGAGCTGGACCCAGAAGTAGTTCCAGTAGTTGCAGACGGTCGCGAACGGGCCGAGGTAGCGGAGCATCGGGTTGAGCGTCCCGACGGTCGCGGTCAGCCCGTTGAGCGCGATGTTGGTGCCCGGGTCCTCAGCGAGCGACTTCAGCGAGCTCAGCACGTTCTCGAGCTTCTGGTTCATGCTCGGGGTGCGCGGCAGCACCTTGATCCCGGCGGCGAGCGCCGGGTTGACGTTCGGGAGCGCCTGCTGGAGCTGCACGGTCGCCGGGGCGAGGGCGTTCGCGAAGGTCGTCAGGTCGACCAGGAACGGCTGCTGGAACTGGAGCGAGCGGGTCGAGACGTCGAGCGTCGGCGGCGACTCCTTGATCGTGTTGGCGAGCGCGTTCGGGTCGCTGCTGATCGCCTCGAACGTCGTCGCCTGGTCGGCGAACAGCTCGCGCGTTGGCCTGCGCGACCGGCGACAGCGTCGAGAAGAACCCGTTCAGCGCGACGAAGAACCTCGTCAGCTGCGTGTTCGGGTCAGAGAGGTATTGGGCCACAGGCTTCAGGTGGCCGAACAGGGACGGCAGGCTCGCGATCGTGTCGTTGAGCGACGAGCCGCGCGCGGCGAGCGCGTTGCCGAAGCCGACCAGGTTCTGCTCGACCGCCGGGCGCGCCTTGGCGTCGAACATCCTGTTGATGTCCTCGAACTGGACCGGCACGTTCGTCTGCGAGATCGGCATCACGCCGCCATCGGGGAACGACTTGGACGAGCTGCCGCGCTCGATCGCCAGGTACTTGAGCCCGAGCACCGACCGGGGCCGGATCGAGGCCGTCGAGTCGATCGGGATCTTGCCCTGCGAGGTGCTGAGCTGGAGCGTCAGCTGCGCGCCGACCTGGCCGTTCGGAAGCTCGGTCGGCTGCATCTCCGAGATCAGGCCGATCCGCTGCCCGCCCTCGTCGACGTCGTTTCCGGGCACCAGCTGGGCGCCGTTGGCCATGTCGACCTTGAGCTGGCGGGTGGGAACGAACGGAAGCCCGGTGTTGGCGTTGTACGCGAGGAACACGGCGATGATCAGCACGAGCACGGTGACGGCGCCGATCAACACTGGGCTCGCGAACGCCGAGCGCGAGATCGAGGACGGCGGCCCGACGGTGACGTCGCCGGTCTGCCTGCCGAGCACTGACGCGGGGTCGAACGGCGGCCTTGCCTGGCCGCGCTGATCGGCGCGGCTCCACGCGTCGCGGGCGCCGTCCCAGTCGCCGGCGCGGGACAGCAGCAGCCCCACGCGGAAGGCGCCGAACCCGTCGCCGCGCTCATCCGCGCGGCGGTACGCCCGTTCGGCGGCGGCGCGGTCGCCGTGCGCCTCGTCGAACACCCCCGCATACGCGGCGGCGGTTGGATGCCCCTGCTCGTCCGCCTGCCGATAGGCCTGTTCGGCAGCGTCCAGATCGCCCCGCTTGGCCAGGCGCTGGCCTTCTTCAAAGGCGGCCTGTCCGTCGCCTTCCATGAACGGCGCCTCCCCTGCGGTACGAGCCATAAGCGCGATCGGTTCTACCGCGTTTGCGCCCGCAACAAACCCAGTAGGACTGTGAGATCCCACACAGTCGGCGTACGATCCGGCGATGGCCCGCACCACGCCGCCGCTGATCGCGCTCGGCTACGGCAAGTTCGTCCGCGCCGACCGCGTGTATGCGCTGGTTCCGCTCGAGGGCGCCGACCGCGGCGACGGCCGGCGGACGCTGGTCTATGTCGAGGGGCTGGAGGCGCCGATCGTCGCCTCGCGGTCTGAGGGCGCGATCGCCGTCGACCTCGCGGACGCACTCGGGCAGGCGCGGCCCGGCGGCCGCCGCGACGGAGCAGCGCTCGCGGGACAAGAGCAGCTGTTCTGATGCGCCGGCGCTCGTGAAGGACCCGCGGATCGTCATGCTGCGCGGCATCAACCTGGGCCCCAGCAAGCGCGTGCCCATGGCCGAGCTGCGCGAGCTGCTCGCCGGCGCCGGGTTCGAGGACGTGCGGACCTACGTCCAGAGCGGCAACGTGGTGCTGTCGAGCGGCGCGCCACCCGCCGAGCTCGAGGCGCGCTGCGAGCAGCTGATCGCGGACCGATTCGGGTTCGACGTTCCGGTCGTGTCGCGCACCCGCGACGAGCTCGCCGCAGTCGTCGAGCGCAACCCGCTGGCGGACGTCGCGGCGGACCCGAAGCGCTATCAGGTGAGCTTCCTGTCCGCCGAGCTCGACGGCGCGGTGGTCGACGAGCTCGCGGCCGTCGCGGCGAGCGGCGAGCGGCTGGCCGCGGAGGGCAGGGAGCTGTACGCGTGGCACCCGGACGGAGTCGCGCGCTCGAAGCTGTCGGCGAGACTTGCGGGAGCCGGGCTCGGCGTCAAAGCGACGGCGCGCAACTGGGCGACCGTCGCGAAGCTGCTGGCGATGGCCGACGCATGAGCACGCACGCCTACACGGTCGTCGACGTGTTCACCGACGCGCCGCTCGAAGGCAACCCGGTGGCGGTGTTCCACGACGGCACCGGCCTCGACGGCGACACGATGCAGCGGACGGCGCGCGAGCTCAACCTCTCGGAAACCGTGTTCGTGCTTCCCGCGGACGACGGCGGCGCGCCGCTCGTGCGGATCTTCACCCCGGTCGCGGAGCTCCCGTTCGCCGGGCATCCGGTGCTCGGGACGGCATTCGTGCTGGGCGAGCGCTCGGACGCACCAGAGGTGGCGCTCGTGACCGGCGCCGGACGGATACCGGTGGCGCTCACCCGCCGGGACTCCGAGGTGGTGTTCGGCGAGATGGATCAGCGAGTGCCGGTTCCCGAACCGTTCGCGCGCGAGCAGGAGCTGCTGCGGGCGCTCGGCGTCGAGCGCTCCGGGCTGCCGATCGAGGCCTACCGCAACGGTCCCACGCACGTGTATGTCGCGCTCTCCTCCGAGCAGCAGGTCGCGGGTGTTCGGCCCGACATGGCCGCGCTCGAAGACCTGGGCGAAGGACTCGGGTTCAACTGCTTCGCGGCCACAGGCGCCCGCGTCAAGACGCGGATGTTCTCGCCCGCGCTCGGGGTCGCCGAGGACCCGGCGACCGGCTCGGCCGCCGGCCCGCTCGCGCTCCACCTCGCGCGCCACGGGAGGACCGCGTGGGGGGAGCGGATCGAGATCCGGCAGGGCCAGGAGATCGGCCGCCCGTCGGTGCTGCACGCGCGCGTCGAGGGGAGCTTGGACGAGGTCAAGCGCGTGGTCGTGGGCGGCGAGGCGGTGATCGTCGCGCGCGGCCAGTACCGGCTCGATTAGGCTAGGCCGATGTCGGCAACCGGAGCGTCGGCGCTGAAGCTGAACACACGGCAGCGCCGGGCGCTCGAGGACATCTGCAACGCGTTCTGCCCGTCCGGTGACGGGCTGCCGAGCGCCGCCGAGCTGGGCGTGCCCGACGCGATCGCCGAGGCGGTCGGGAACAACCCCCGCGCGTCCGAGCGCCGGCAGCTGGCCGCGCTGCTCGCAGCCTGGAACAGCCCGGTGCTGGGGCCGCTCGGCGGCGTCGGCTTCAAGGGCTTCGGAGAGCTTCCGGCACGCGACCGCGAACGCGCGCTGCTCGCGTGGGGCGACTCGCGGCTTGCTCAGCGCCGCGCGGTGTTCCAGGCGCTGCGCAAGGCGGCGCTGCTGTTCTATTACATGCTCCCCGGGCCGGGCGGCGCGCGGAACCCTGCCTGGGACGCGATCGGTTACGCCGGCCCGCTCGGGCCGCTCGAGGGGGCGCCGCCTAGGCCGCTCACCATCACCGAGCCGGGCCCGGACGGAAGGCTCGACTGCGACGTGGTGATCGTCGGCTCGGGGGCCGGCGGGGGCGCCGCCGCGGGCGTGCTGGCCGGCGCCGGACTGGATGTGATCGTCGTCGAGGCGGGCGACTACTTCGACGACCGGGATTTCGAGGGCTCGGAGCTGGGCGCATTCACGCGCTTCTACATGGCCGCGCCGTCCGCGACCCACGACCAGAGCGTCGCGCTGCTGGCCGGGTCGTGCCTCGGCGGCGGCACCGTCGTCAACTACACGACCTCGTTCAGGACCCCCGACGAAGTGCGCGCTGAGTGGGCTGCACAGGGAGTCCCGGCGTTCACGACCGAGGCGTACACCGCGAGCCTCGACGCGGTCTGCGACCGACTCGGTGTCAACCAGGAGTACAACGACCCCTCGACCCGCGAGCAGAAGCTCCGCGCCGGCTGCACCGCGCTCGGATGGCACATCGACGCGATGCCGCGCGGGGTCCGCGAGTGCGCGATGGGCAAGGAGTGCGGTTACTGCGGCCTCGGCTGCCGCGTCGGCGCCAAGCAGTCGGTCACCAAGACCTGGCTGGCCGACGCCAACCGGACCGGCACGCGGCTCGTGATCAACACGAAGGTCGACCGGGTGATCGTCGAGGGCGGCGCCGCGCGCGGGATCGCCGGCTGGGCCGCCGGCGGGCGCCCGCTCACGATCCGCTCGCGCGCGGTGATCGTCTCGTGCGGGGCGATCCACACCCCGGCGCTGCTCAAGCGCTCGGGCCTCCAGAACCCGAACATCGGCAAGCACCTCAGGCTCCATCCCGCGACGGCGGTGTTCGGCATCTTCGACGAGGAGCTGAAGCCGTGGGAGGGGGTGATGCAGGCGCTCTACTCCGACCAGCACCGCGACCTGCACGGCGGCTATGGGCTCAAGTACGAGACGGCCGCCAACCACCCGCACATCTTCATCCCGTTCAGCCCCTGGCGCGGGGGGCGCGACCACTACGCGCTGATGCAGGCAATGTCCCACAGCACGCCGATCGGGGTGCTGCTCCGCGACCGCGATGGCGGGGAGGTGCGGGTGGGGCGCGACGGTGAGCCCGTAGTCCGCTACAAACTCTCGGCGTTCGACACCGCCCACCTCCGGACCGGGATCGACGGCGCCGCGCAGATCCTCGAGGCGGCCGGCGCGCGGCGGATCTTCTCCTCCCACGCGAAATGGGTGTCGTACGACCCCGGGCGCGGCAACGGGGCCGGGCGTGCGCGGTTCATGGCGGACGCGGACGCGGCCGGCTACGGCGCCGCCCAGGTCATGCTCGGCTCGTTCCACATCATGGGCAGCGCGAGGATGGGCGGCTCGCCCGCCACCTCGGCGTGCGATCCGACCGCCCAGACGTGGGACGTCCGCGACCTGTACGTGATGGACGGCTCGAGCTTCCCGACCGCATCGGGGGTCAATCCGCAGATCTCGATTCAGGCGGTCGCGCACATGAGCGCGCGGGGGCTTTCCGAGCGCCTCGTGTGAGCAGGTTCACCGGCCCGCCTCGGGCCCGGACCGCCCCGGCGGGTAACGTGAAGGGGTGCCACTTTCGCCCCTCGAGCCAGGGTCCCACATCCGGTCCCAGCGCCGCCGCTCACTCGCCGAACGCCGGCGCCGAGCCCGTCGCCGCGGGCAGATCCGACTGGCGGCGCTGCTCGCCGTGGTCGTCGTGGTGGTGGTGCTGGTCGTAGTCGCGACTTCGAGCGGCACAGGAACGAAGCCCGGACACCAGGCGGCCAGGACGAGCCCGTCCCCACCGGCCGGCACGACGACCGACGCGCCGAAGCGCCTCAGGCCGAAGCCGAAGCCCGATGCCGGCCCGCAGCTTCCGGCCGCCGACACCGCGGCGATCGATCGGGTGCTCGCCTACACGCCGTTCATCACCGCCGGACTCCCGCGCCACCGCGTGGTCGCGCTGACGTTCGACGACGGCCCGAGCCCCTACACGGCCGCGATCATCAACCAGCTCGCGCGGATGCACGTGCCGGCGACGTTCTTCGTGGTCGGCCAGCAGCTCACAGACTTCTCGTCGGGGTTGCGCGACGAGCTCCGGCACGGGTTCGCGATCGGGGATCACACCGAGAACCATGCGTTCATGACCCAGCTGTCGGCGGCTTCGCAGTACAAGCAGATCCACGACGACGCGGTGCGGATCACGCGGCTCGGCGCCCCGTTTCCGCGGCTCTACCGCCCGCCGTACGGCACCTACAACGCGACCACGCTGGCCGTGATCAAGCGGCTGAAGATGCTGATGGCGCTGTGGGCGGTCGACACCCGCGACTGGACCCGCCCCGGGACGGCCGCGATCGTGAGAACCGCGCTGTCCGAGGTTCGGCCCGGCGCGGTGATCCTGATGCACGACGGCGGCGGCGACCGCAGCGAGACGGTCGCGGCGCTGCCGGCGCTCATCAACGCGCTGCGTCGGCGACACTACTCGTTCGCGACCGTGCCGCAACTGCTGCGGGTGGATCCGCCGCCGCGCGGGCAGCGGCTTCCGCACGTCGCGGAGTAGTACCCGCCACGCCGCTTCCCTCGGCTGCAGGCTGCTTGCCCGGCCAGGACGGCGATGAAATACTCGCGTCACCGAGATCCCAGCGTGTCCCGGAGGTGACCATGGCAGAGCCGGCCAACGTCCTCGTCGTCGCCCACCAGACCGCGGCGACCGCTCCACTCCTGGATGCTGTCGCGCAGCGGGCCGCGCGATCCCCTGCCAAGTTTCATCTCGTCGTCCCGAGCCGTCCGCACGGGCTCGACAAGATGATGGACCCCGCCGACCACGGGTGGGATGAGGCGAGGCGGGCGATGGAGGAGGCGCTCCCGAAGCTGTCGACCGCCGCCGGACAGGAGGTGACCGGCGAGGTCGGCGACGCGGAGCCGCTGATGGCGATCCAGGATGCGCTCACCCGCGGGCACTACGACGAGATCATCATCTCGACGCTGCCGCTCGGGATCTCGCGCTGGCTGCACCTCGATGTGATCAGCAAGGCGCGCGCCCTCGGGCCCCCGATCACGCACGTGCTCGCGCCCGGCGGTGGCGAGCCGGCTGCGGCCGGCCACGAGGAGGCGCCCGCGGGCGTATAGGCTCCCGCCGCGTGAAGCTCGCGACGTTCAAGGCTCCGGGGAGCGGGGACCCGTTCGCGGGCCTCGTCGAAGACGACCGGATCGTCTCACTCGAGGACGACCAGCGCGTCGTCGACGTCCTCGCCGGCCAGGCGGTGAGGCGTGCGGGGGTCGAGTGGTCGCTCGACGAGGTCGAGCTGCTCGCCCCGATCCCCGAGCCCGGGACGATCTACGCGATCGGCCTCAATTACGCCAGGCACATCGAGGAGACCGGCGGCCAGAAGCCCGACACGCCGATCGTGTTCGTCAAGGTCCGCGGCTCGGTCGCCCCACCGGGAGGGCCGATCGTGTGCCCCGAGGTGGTGCGCCGGCTCGACTACGAGGGCGAGCTGACGATCGTGATCGGCGAGGGTGGCAGGATCGCTGGGTACTGCGTCGCCGACGACGTCACCGCTCGCGATCTGCAGGGCCGGGAGCCACAGTGGACGCGCGCGAAGGGCGCCGACACGTTCTGTCCGTTCGGGCCCTGGGTGACGACCGCCGACGAGGTGCCCGACCCGCACGCGCTGACGCTGCGGACGTGGGTCAACGGCGAGCTCCGCCAGGACTCGAGCACCTCCGATCTGATCTTCGGCTGCCCCGAGCTGGTCGAGTTCATCGGTCAGACCTGCACCTTGGTGCCCGGGGACCTGATCCTGACCGGAACGCCATCCGGGGTCGGGATGGGGCTCGAGGGCGGGCCCAAATTCCTGCAGTCCGGCGACACGGTCCGGATCGAGATCGAGCGCCTGGGCTCGATCGAGCACGCGGTCGCGTAGCGGCGGCCGGCGGGCGACCCCGCGAGCGGCGGCCGGCGGGCGACCCCGCGAGCGGCGGCCGGCGGGCGACCCCGCGAGCGGCGGCCTAGCGCCGCTTCGAGCGCCGCTTGGTCCGGTGGCGCTTGGTCTTCTTGGCCTTGCGCCTGTGAGCGGCCTTCGGCTTGGTGGTCCGGTGGTGCGCCGGCGTCCCCGCGTGCGGCGCGCGCCGTGGGGTGCTGCCCGGGCCCGATAGGGGGCCCGTGGGAGCGGGCGCGGGCGCGCCGGAACTGCTCGACGTGCTGGACGGGGCGGTGGCGCTCACCGGTGAGGTTGCCGTCGACTGCACGGTCGGACTGCTCCCGGCGGGATTGGCCGCGTACTCGAGCACCGCCAGCGTGTGGCCCACGTCGCCCGCCGTGGGGGTGTACGTGGCCGACGTCGCGCCGTCGATCGCGATGCAGTTCTGGCCGCTCGAGTCACACCGCTCCCATTGATAGACGTACGAGGTCGGGCTGCCATTCCAGCTTCCGCCTGAGGCCGTCAGCGTCTGGCCGATCGCGGGCGTGCCGCTGATCGACGGACGCGCGGTGGCGGCCGGCGTGTCGCTCGTCGAGCTGACGCCGTATGACGCCGCGGGGACCGGCGAGTCGGTTCCGGCGCCGGCGCAATAGCCGGTGCCCTGGTTCTCGGCGTTGCTCCACAGCGACTGGACCGCGAACCGCGTGCCGGCGTTGCCTTGGATGTTGCCGAGCGCGCCCGGGATCGGCTCCGGCGGGCCCTGTGCCGTGAGCTCGTTCTCCCCGACCCACGCGCACTTGTCGCCGTTCTCGTCGGCGTCGAGGGTGTCGTACCAGCCGCCGTACTCGACGTTCGACTTCGGGTCGAGGTACTCGCCGCCCGGGTCGGTGATCGTCTCCTCGATCTCGTGTCCGAGCACGATCGAGCTGCCGTCGAGCTTCCCGGCTGCGTCGGTGTTGACGGCGTTCTCGCCGCACACGTTGACCCCGCCCGAGTTGATCGCGAGCTGGTAGGGGATGTTGGTGTAGGCGATGTACGGCGGAGTCGAGCCGTCCGGCATCTTCAGGCCGGCGTAGTAGCTGTTGCCCGGAGCGTTCGGATCGGTGAAGTCGTGGAACGCGCAGTAGCCACTGTTCAGCGCGTTCGGATCGCTGTACGCGGGCGGCTGGATGACCACGAAATTCGCATCCGCGAGTGCGGTCCCGGTGACCCCGAAGTGCGCGGACGCCCGGAGCGCCTCCTCGGCGAGGTCGTAGAAGGTGTTGGTCGGGCCGGCGGGGTTGCTCGAGTTGGTCTTCGCGAGCGGCGCGATGTCGTTCGTGTCGTCGACCCAGATCCCGGCCAGCACGTTCTTGTCGTTGCTGATGTTGGTGTTGTTGCCCTTCGAGTCCGTTTCGTAGAACTGGGAGCTGACGTTGGCCCAGCTGGTGCCGCCCATCTGCTGCGCGAAGTTCGCCATGTACCGGCCGGCACCGTCGGGATCGCAGTTGAGCGTCGCGGAGATCGAGCCCTCCGAGATGTTCTCGGAGGTGCAGGTCTGCTGCGGAAACGCGCCCGGCTCGCCCCAGCCCCAGTAGATCAGGTACTCCTTCGGATGGACCTGGACGTTGCCGCCCCAGTAGGACATGTTCCCGCCCCATGGCATCGACGTCGCGGGGAGCTCGGTGATCCCGCAGTTGCCGAACGGATAGGGCTCACCAGCGGGCCACTGCGACGGCGGCGGGTACAGCACGCCGTTCTCCGGGCACGGAGGCGCGGGCGGGGTGATGTCCCGGGCCGACTCCTGGGCGCGAGCGGACTGCTGGAGCTGCGCCTCCCTCTTGACCGTCGGCATCAGGATCGGATGGGCGGCCGCGGTCCCGGCGGAGCCGAGAGCGCCGAGGGCCGTCATGACTACCGCTGTGAGGAATCGATTGCGCACGCTTGACCTCCGCTGTCATCACAACAACGAGCGCTGTGCGCGGAACTTGCAGTTAGTGGTGCTCGATCACGCGATCGATCAGCCCGTACTCGACGGCTTCGTGGGGCTTGAAGAAGCGGTCGCGCTCCATGTCGCGGTGGACCTCGTCGAACGGCCGGCCGGTGTGCTCCGCGTAGATCTCGTCGACCCGGCGGCGGATGTTGAGGATCTCCTGCGCGTGGATCTCGATGTCGGTCGCCTGCCCCTCGAACCCGGCCGACGGCTGGTGGATCAGGATCTGGCTGTTGGGGAGCGAGAAGCGCTTGCCCTTCGCGCCGCCGGTCAACAGCAATGAGCCCATCGACATCGCCACGCCGACGCAGAGCGTCTGGATCTCGGGCTTGATGAACTGCATCGTGTCGTAGATCGCCAGGCCCGAGTAGATCGACCCGCCCGGGCTGTTGATGTACAGCGAGATGTCCTTGTCGGGGTCCTCGGACTCGAGGTGCAGGAGCTGGGCGACGACCAGGTTGGCGATCGTGTCGTCGATCGGCGTGCCGAGGAAGATGATGCGGTCGTTCAGCAGGCGGCTGTAGATGTCGAATTCCCGCTCGCCGCGCGCGGTCCGCTCGATGACCATCGGAATCAGGGGCATGGCCTCAGCCTAGTACGCGGATCACGGCCGTACCTTCGAACCGCCCGGCGCGGAGGTCCGCGAGCGCCTGCTCGGCCTGGTCGAGCTCATAGATCGAGACGGTCGTCCGGATCGGGACCTTCGGGGCGAGCTCGAGCAGCTCATAGCCGTCGGCTCGGGTCAGGTTGGCCACCGACCGGACTTTGCGTTCTTTGTAGAGCAGCTCGTATGGAAACGACGGGATGTCAGTCATGTAGATGCCGGCGCAGACGACGACGCCGTCGGGCGCGAGCACGCTCAGCGCCTGCGGGACGAGCTCGCCGGCGGACGCGAAGATGATCGCGCCGTCGAGTTCCTCGGGCGGCGCCTCGTCGCTCCCTCCCGCCCAGGACGCCCCGACGCTGCTCGCAAACTCCTGCGTCTTGGTGTCGCCCGGGCGGGTGAACGCGAACACGCTGCGGCCCTGGAACACCGCGACCTGGCAGATCTGGTGGGCGGCCGAACCGAACCCGTACAGACCGAGGCGCTCGGCGTCGCCGGTGAGCGTCAGCGCGCGGTAGCCGATCAGCCCGCCGCACAACAACGGCGCGAGTTGCTCGTCGGGGTACTCGTCGGGGAGCGGCAGGCAGAAGCGCTCGTCGGCCACCGCCAGCTCCGCGTAGCCGCCGTCGATGTCACGGCCCGTGAACTTGGCGTTCAGGCAGAGGTTCTCGCGCTCGGTCCTGCAGTACCGGCAGCTGCCGTCGGTCCACCCGAGCCACGGCACGCCGACGCGGCGCCCGTCCTCGGTCGTCGCGACGATCTGGTGGCCGAGCACGACCGGCAGCTTGGTCGCCTCGATCTCGTGATCGCGGAGGTGCAGGTCGGTTCGGCACACGGCGCACGCGTGGATCCTGAGCAGCAGCTGGCCGGGACCCGGCTCCGGATCCCGGACCGTCGTGACCTGCAACTGCTCGCCCTGATGCTTCAATACCGCCGCGCGCATCGATGCGCACGCTAGCGTTTCGCTCCCGATGGTCCCACTGAACGTCCCCAACCTGTTGACGGTCGTGCGGATCCTGCTCGTGCCGGTACTGGTCGTCGCCCTGCTCCAGAAGACCAGCGGCGGCGACGTGCTGGCAGCGATCGTGTTCGCGATCGCGTCGCTGACCGACGCGATCGACGGCTACCTCGCGCGCTCCCGCAATTCGGTGACGACGTTCGGGAAGCTGATGGACCCGATCGCGGACAAGCTGCTGATCATCGCCGCGCTCGTGGTGCTGGTTTCGCTCGGGCGGCTCGAGGCCTGGGTCGCGATGGTGATCATCGCCCGCGAGTTCGCGGTGACGGTGCTGCGCGTCGCGGTCGGGGCGGGGCAGGGGATCGTGATCTCCGCGAGCCCGTTTGGGAAGGTCAAGACCGCCTTCCAGGTCGCGATGGTGATCGCGCTGATCGCCGTACCCGGCCATCCGTTCTGGCTTGACGTGCTGGTCTACATGACGGTGCTCGTCACGGTCCTGTCCGGAGCGGACTACTTCTTCGGCCTACGCCGCGGGCTGCTCGAGCGCGAGCGCCGCGAGCGGGCGGCGGGCGGCACCCAGCCGCCGCGGGCTCACGGAACCTGATCGAGCCAGACCCGGCGGCTCGTCTGGGTGGCCCCGGGCGTACCCGTCTCGAGCTCCCGCCGTACCTCCGCGAGCGTTCCGAACCGCTCGGCGACGACGTTGTGCTGGTGGATCGTCTCGAGGTTGACCTGGCGCGCCGAGACGAACGCGCGGTGATCGAGCTCGGGGAACCGGTCGACGACGCCGCGGATCATCTCCCGCACGCAGTCCTCAACAAACCGCGGGCGCCGGTGCGCCTTCTCGACGACGAGCGCTTCGTCGGAGCGCTTCATCAGCTCGTAGATCTCCGATGACATCGACTGCTCGACGATCTCGAGCAGCACCGACGCCTCGATCTCGTCGTCGCACAGCTCGGTACAGCCGATGTGCAGCGTGCCGAGGCCGCGCTGGTTGTGGGTCGCCACCGGGACCGCCTCGATGATCTGCTCGATCTGCTCGGCGTCGAAGCCCTGGTCGCGCAGGCGCTCGCGCGCCGCGCCGGCGACGAGCTCCTGCGCGCACGGGCACGCGGTGATGCCCTGCGCGGTGACGCCGATCAGGCGGCGGGTCCCGAGCTCGGTGCAGATCGCCGAGCCGTGGAGCGTGTACAGCTCCTGCGTCTGGACGCCGGACGAAGGCGCCGGCTTGTGCTCCGGGAATCGGGCCTCGACTGAGACCTCGGCGCGGCGCGCGCCCTGACGGGCGCGCACGAGCTGCGCGATGTGCTCGGCGAGTGTCTCCACCTTGAAGGTCGTCTCGTTCAGGACCACCTGGCCGATCGCCTCGTTGATGACCTCCTCGAAGCGCGACATATGCGCTCCCTTCTGATCGAGGCCGAGGTCGACGACGCACTCGAACCGGGCGAGGAACAGCTGCTCGGCGCCGGCGTGGTCGAGCCGGATGACCTTCTCGACGCCGGTCACTCCGACGCGCGAGAGGCTCAGCTGCACCGACGGGCGCTGCGCCTGGACGTCGATCAAAGTCAGCGAGTCGGAGTGTTCCGGCGTCATGACTTAGATGAAGAGTAGAGAGGTCGTCTGCGCGCGGCGTATCTGCCGGAAATGGACAAGCACGGTGATTGTGGTATCACTCGTGGCCTTGTAGGGAGAGAGAAGGACGATCCGAGGGAGTCTGTCGTGGGTGCATCGCGACGGGAGGGAGCTCAGGGGCCGTGAGCGAAGACGGAATTGCACTGCTTGGGGACGATGCTCCGATTGCGGAGCTCGAGGAGTTCAAACAGCTCATCGCCGAAGGCCATGAGCGCGGATTTCTGACCTTCGACCAGATCGCGTCGTGCCTCGAGGAGACCGAGGTCACCAAGGAGCAGGTGCAGGAGCTGCACGCGTATCTGGACGAGGCCGGGATTGACGTCGTCGAGGCCGACGGCAAGATCGCAAAGTCCGAGGGCGGGACGGTCGAGCGGAGGGCCGCCGACGCGGCATCGCCGCGACCCGACCAGCCGGCGACCAAGAAGGTCGAGGTCGACCTGACGGTGGAGCCATCTTTGGATTCGCTGCGGCTGTACCTGCGGTCGATCGGACGGGTCGATCTCTTGACCGCCGACCAGGAGGTGTCGCTCGCGCGCCGGATCGAGCGCGGCGACATGTCGGCCAAGCAGCAGATGATCGAGGCGAACCTGCGACTGGTGGTCTCGATCGCGAAGGCCTACCTGGGCCGCGGGCTGACGTTCCTGGACCTGATCCAGGAAGGGTCGATGGGCCTGATCCGCGCCGTCGAGAAGTTCGACTACCGGCGCGGCTACAAGTTCTCCACCTACGCGACTTGGTGGATCCGCCAGGCAGTCACGCGTGCGATCGCCGACAAGGGCCGCACGATCCGGATCCCGGTGCACATGGTCGAGAAGCTCAACAAGGTCGTCCACGTCGAGCGGCAGCTGGTTCAGCAGCTCGGCCGCGAGCCGACGCCGGAGGAGATCGCCGACGAGCTCGAGACGACCGTGCGCGAGGTCCGCGACGTGCTGCGGATGGCGCAGCAGCCGATCTCGCTGGAGAAGCCGATCGGCGAGGAGGAGGAGTCCGAGCTCGGCGACTTCGTCGAGGACCAGACCGCGGAGTCGCCGTTCGAGCTGGCGGCCGAGCACCTCCGCCGCGAGAACCTGCGTCGCGCGCTGAACGCGCTACCCGCGCGCGAGCGCGAGGTGATCGAGATGCGGTTCGGGCTGACCGGCGAGCGTCCGTACACGCTCGAGGAGGTCGGCCGCGCGTTCAACGTCACCCGCGAGCGGATCCGCCAGATCGAGAACCACACGCTCAAGAAGCTCGAGGCGCTGCCCGAGGCGCAGCGGCTGCGGGACGCGTCGTAGCGGCTCGCTAGCTGGACCGGCGCGCGCTCGGTGTGCCGCGTTTTCGACGGTTCGGGCGCAAATCGTTGCAGCCGAGTCGCGGCCGTACCGGTCGGCCCAAGCTAGACTCGCGAGGCTCGGCGGGGTTCCCGAGCGGTCAAAGGGACGAGACTGTAAATCTCGCGGCTCAGCCTTCGCAGGTTCGAATCCTGCCCCCGCCATTCTTCAGCTCTCGCCGCCAAGAACGGCGTCGAAATCCATCGCTCGCCGCAGTTCCTCCTGCGCCTCCTCCGTCAACTCCGGCGCCCGCTCCCGTAGCTCCTCGTCGTCGCTGATCCCGATTCCCTGCTCCGGGTCGGTCGAGTAGAGCGTCACGTGGACCGGGGGCGGTGTGAGCTCGACGCCGAGTTCGCCCGAGAGCTCCATGAACAGCTCCGGCAGCGCCGGACACTCGACCATCACCACGATCGTCTCCAGCCCCGGCTTGTCGGGATGCCTTCCCACGCGACGCAGCTCGTGGGTCGGGTAGATTGGGCCGACCGGCCCGCCGGCCAGAACCCGCGCCACCTGCTCCCAATCACCGCCGCTGGCCTCGATCACGGATTCGGCGAGCACCGTCACGTGGAACTCGACCTTTCGCTGCCAGCGTCGACCGAGCGCCTCGATCTCTGCCGGCAGACCCCCGATCTCCACCGGTGCGATCGCCGACCCGCCCGGCGAGACCTCGACGGGCGAGCCGGGTAGCGTCCTGGCCACGCCGCAACACTATCCTCGCGGCGCATGGCGATCGATGAGCGGCGGCGCATGGCGCGCCTGCGGAGCCGAGCGATCCAGCTCGACACCAAGCCGGGCCTCCTGGCGTTCGCGCGCCAGCTGCGACAACGGCTTCCGGGCGACGAGCAGTTCGGCGACTCGCTGTCGACCGCCGGCGCGACGCCCGTCCAGGTGATCGCCCGCGGCGTCACCGCGATGCAGCCCGATCGCGAGAGCGTCTCCAAGGAGCTTGGGCTGGGGGCGCTGCAGCTCTGGCAGTCGCTCTCGGAGGCCACCGGACGGGGCCGGGGAGACCGGGAGCTCGCGCTGCTGTTCACCGACCTCGTCGGCTTCTCGGCCTGGGCGCTCGACGCCGGTGACGCGCATGCCCTCGTGTTGCTGCGCGCCGTCGGGGACGCTGTCGAGACGGCGATCCTCGACCGCAACGGGCGGATCGTGAAGCGCCTCGGCGACGGCGTGATGGCTACATTCGCCACTGCGCAGGAAGCCGTGGAGGCGGCGCTCGACGCCCAGGATGCCGTCCGCGCGGTCGAGGTCGCGGGCCACCACCCGCGGATGCGCGCCGGGGTCCACTGGGGACGCCCGCGCAAGCTCGGCAGCGACTACCTCGGCGTGGACGTGAACATCGCGGCCCGGGTCGCCGACTGCGCCAAGGCCGAGCAGGTGGTCGTCTCCGATTCGCTGCTGGAGCGGATCGACGCCTCGGACCTCAAGACGGCGCGGCCAAAGCGGCTGAAGGCCAAGGGAGCCCCACCTGAGCTTCGTACCGTGGTGGTCTCCCGAGCGTGAGCCTCACGCGTCCCGTCACGGGCGCACCCGGTGATACCTGCAGCTGCAGGATCGCTTGCAAGCCCCTCTGCGTGCGGCCCGGACCCCCCTCCCGTGTTACGGTCACGCCGCCCGAACTTCCTGGGTGCAGGCAATAACGGACGCCGCGCGCGGGTCCGTCGACCAGTGATGCTCCGAGCCCGAACGCCATCGACCAAAGCCGCCCGGACGGCCGCTGCAGCGCTTCTAGCGACACTCGCGTCGCTGGCACTCGCGATCGACTCGCCCACCTCGCACGCCGCGAGCCAGTCACAGCTTCAGCAGCAGCTCAGCGCCGGTCAGGGGAAGGTCTCCAACCTGCAGGGCCAGGTCAACGCCGCGTCCGGCCGGCTCGGCCAGCTCAACGCGAGCATCGGCGGCTTGGAGGCCCGGATCTCCAGGATCCAGGCTGACCTCGACGCCAAGCGCGCGGAGCTGATCCGGCTACAGCTCGAGCTGAATGCCGCGCGCAAGCGGCTCGCGCAGCTCGAGGCGTTCGAGGCGCGCGGCGAGCAGGCGCTCTCACAGCAGCTCGTGAGCTTGTACGAGTCCGATCGCCCGGACCTGGTGACCGTGGTGCTCGAGTCGCACGGGTTCAACGACCTGCTCGAGCGCCTTACCTTCGCGGACAAGATCCAGAAGCAGGACGTCCGGATCGTCCGGCAGGTTCGCGCGGCCCGCAAGCAGGTCGCGGCCCAGGCGGTCCGGCTGGGAGCGCTCGAGGTCCGCCAGCAGCAGATCACCGTGCAGGTCCTCCGCGAGCGCAACAGCCTCGCGGGCGCGAGGCTCCAGCTCGTCCAACAGCGGATCGTCGTCGCCAGGAATCGGGCCGCGAAGGCCGGAGCGCTGGCCAGTGCGCGCGACCAGGTATCGAGTCTCCAGAATCAGCTCAACAAGCTTCAGGCAGCCCAGGCGGCGCAGGCGGCGGCCGCATCAGGCTCCGGCTTCCCGGTCGGCCCGACGACCGGCTCGCCGGCGGGCTCGAGCGGCGGGTTCACGTTCCCGCTTCCGAAGGGCGCGGCCTCGCCGCCCGGCACCTGGTCCGAGGACCAGGGTGTCGACATCTCGGCACCCGGCGACACGCCCGAGTTCGCCGTCTGCTCGGGCACGATCGTGCTGCACGGGATCGGGGGATTCGGGCCGTGGGCCCCGGTGCTCCATTGCGACAGCCCGATCGACGGCTACGACTACGTCTACTACGGCCACGCCGGGCCCGCCGACCAGCAGCCCGTCGGCGCCCACGTCGGCGCGGGCGAGGCGATCAGCTCGATCGGCCCGGGGATCGTCGGCATCTCGACGGGCCCGCACCTCGAGATCGGCTTCGCGGACTCGAGCGGCTCCCCGGTTGGCGGCGGCAGCGCCTCGGCGATGATGTCGCTGCTGCAGTCCTCCTACTGACCCCGGCCACGGCCGTTGGCGATGCCGGGCGGCGGGGGTACGCTGTCCGCGTTGTCATACCGGACGCTCTTTGCTTGCCTGGCTTCCGGCGTTGCCGCGCTCTGCGCGCTGGCTGGGCCGGGCCTGAGCAGGGCCGCGACGATCACCGTCTTGGGACGCGACGGGCGGGTGTATGTCAGGAACGACCCGGCACTCCCCGCAGAGATCCCGATCTCGCAAGCCGCGTCCGGAGGTGTTCGCGCCGGGCCTGCCGGTCCGGAGGCCAGAGCCGCCGGCGGAGACGTAACCACGGAGTTGGCGCGCCTGTTCCACACGCACCAGATCGACCGCACCGCGTACATGCACTACAGCGGCAGCTTCCAGGACGCGCTCGAGACGTCCAGGCGGTTGACGGGCACGCGCGCTGCGGAGCTCGAGGCGGTGATCGAGAACCTGCACCGAATCGCCGCCGCCGGGCTGCTGACGCCGTCGAGGCTGCCCGCGCTGTTCCTCACGCTTCAGGTGAACCGGCAGTGGTGGGCTAAGGGACCGCTGCTGGCACCCGGTCAGCGCGTCGGGTTTGCGGACTCTCAGATCGTTTGGGAGTTCTACGTGGGGCAGGGCATCGAGCTGCAGGAGCTCGGAAGCTGGGGCCAGGCGGACTGGATGTACGAGGCCGGCCCCAGATACTGGAAGCGCCTGCGCGAGCTGGTCGACGAGTTGATCCCGCTCGGTGCCCGCCGAGGCGGCGGCGTCGCGTGGGAGTACTACTTCAGCTTCGACGGCGGCACACCGCCGTGGACCAGCGCGATGTCGCAGGGCACCGCCCTGCAGGCCTTGACGCAGGCCTACGAGACATCCGGAGACACCACCTACATCAACCTCGCGCGCCAGTCCATACCGATCTTCAGCGAGGGACCTCCGGTGGGCGTCAGCGTGCCGACGAGGCTCGGCAGGCGCTACCTGCTCTACTCCTTCGCGCCGGGCGCCGCGGTGATCAACGGGTTTCTTCAGACATTGATCGGCCTGTTCGACTACGCGAAGGCAACCGGCGACCCGAACGGCTGGCGGCTGTTCCACTCCGGCGACGCGGAAGCCCGCGCCGAGCTGCCCAGCTACGACACAGGCTCTTGGTCCCTGTATCAGCCAGGGGTGCTCGACACACGCGACTACCACGTGCTCGTCACCCAGTTCCTGCAGCAGCTGTGCTCGCGGACGCACGCGCGGATCTACTGCACGACCGCCGCGCATTTCGAGCGTTACCTGAAGCATCCCCCGCCGGGGACGTGATACCCGCCTGCGCCACGCACATCCCGCTGCCGCGGATCCCGGCCCACGTGGTCGTCATCCGAGACGGGCGGCGGCTCAGCTCACACCCCAAGCACCGCCACCCGGTGGGCACAACCGGCCCGACCGGTTCGACGGGTCGGGTCAAGAAGCACCCGCTGTTTCTCCAGGCGGGCGACCGCATCTACGTCGGACGGCCCGGCGTGCTCAGGTTCGCGTACTGGCGCAACAGGTTCTGGATCTACCACGGCGAGGTCCGGCTGCAGTGCCGTCGCCTGGCGCTCAACTGGAGACCTCACGGCCCGCGCACGACGGTCGTGGCGGTCGTGCTTCGCTCCGGCCGCGTGTGGGTGCGGTCGGGCGCCCACTCGCGCAGAGCGCTCGTCCTGACTCCTGAGATGCTCGCGTTCGCGACGCATCGCGGCACGCATTTCGTGGTCGAACGGAACCCGAACGCGCGCGACACGCGCGCCTTGACGCTGAATCGGCCGATCGTGGCCGCACAGAGCTCCGACCAGGCGCTGCGGATCAACACGCGCATCACCTACACGGCGATCTCCGACGCGAGAGGGCTCCGGCTCGACATCTGGCCGTTCTCGATCTCGCGGCTGCAGCGCGCGACGACACGCTTCGACGGCCTCGTGCCGTTCTGGGCCGACGGGCTGCCGTGCTCGGTCGGGTGCACGGCGCCGGGAGCGATCCAGGGCTGGCCGCTCAAGCCGTTTCACAGACAGCACGCGATCCGTGCCGGCATCAACGAGCTGCGCCCCGCGAACTTCCACGTCGCGGTCGACATCGAGGCCAACAACTTCCAACCGGTGTACGCGATCCAGTCAGGCTTCGCGTCGATTCGATACCCGGGGACCGGCGACGTGAACGTCGACGTCGGCAGCTTCTACTACTGGCACATCAACCCGACGGTCTCGAACGGCCAGTACGTCGTCGCCTACCGGACGATGATCGGACAGGTGCTCAACGGGTTCGGTCACGTCGCGCTGTCCGAAGGCTCGACCTCCGATTACCTGAACCCGCTGCGACCGGGAGGCAGTCTCCAGCCATACAAGGACAGCGAGCCGCCGGTCATCGGGATCCCCCGGGTGTTCGGCGACGGGCGGGTGATTGTCGGAGCGTTCGATCCTCAGAGCTTCGTCCAGCGTGAGCGCTACCAGACGCCCGTGCTCGCGCCCTCGTCGCTCGCCTGGCGGCTCTACGACGTGCATGGCCGCGCCCTCACCGGACTCGAGTGGGCAATGCGCGGATCGCAGAACTATCCGCCGGGACTGAAGCCCGTCATCTTTGCCCCGGGAGCGTCGAACCCCGGGTTCTGGTGCTTCTACACGCAGGTGCGGTGCATCCCGAACTGGGTCTACTGGCTGGCGGGCGGGCTGACGCCTCCGCTTCCGCTCGGCGGCCTTCCGCGCGGCCGCTACCGGCTGACCGTCTACGCGTGGGACTGGGCCGGCAACACCTCTGCGCTCGACTACTGGATCAAGCTGCCGCTCGGTGCCGCGGCGAGCGCGGCAACCGCGGAGTCAGGTCCCCTCGCTCCGAAGTTCGACTATCCCTAGTGCCGCGGCAGAGCCCCGCCCCAGGACCGACTACCTCTCGCCGGAGTCGCTAGGCTCACCGCCGACGCCCTCTTAGCTCAGCTGGTAGAGCACTTCCATGGTAAGGAAGGGGTCGACGGTTCGAGTCCGTCAGAGGGCTTGGAGCGATTTGCAGGGCTTTTGCAGATCCTGACTGGGGAGCCGAGACCATTGGCGTAACGTGGGCGCAACTGCGGCTCTCGAATTGCGTGATATTGCGGCCGTAGATGTTGCTACCCGCAAGCGACTACTCGGTCGCCTGAGCGGGCTAGGTCGAGCCGCCGGCCGCGCCGGCTCCGAGCCATGGCTCACGAGTCTCGGATTTGGCGATTTGCGAGACCAGCTGCGTGTGGGCGGCTCGGCCCTGCTTTGGCGTCGCGACGAGCATGTCGCCAGCTTCCGCTCGCACCGCGGGCAGCACTGGGCCGACTGCTGGACTGGACGCTCCCTCCTCGGTCCAACAATGGAGCGACGTCAGCGGCGGCGGTGGGCCGGAGCGGCCCGCGCGTGGCGTCCGTGGTCGAGTCTTGCTTTGGCTCTTACGCATGAGATTGACGGGGTAGGGGCCTGCAGTTCGTCCGATACGCGGCCTTGCTCAGCTCTGAGTCAGCCGAGCAGAAGCGACGCGCGGGTGTCGTCGACCGTGCTTGGGTCGATGGGAAGGTCGGTGTGGGGGCGTGGTCGGCTTGCACGCCTTGGGGGGTCCGGTGTCGTAGCCCCCATCGCTGCCGATCTTCTGTTGGTTGAGGATCGCATTGCCGTTCATCTGCCAGAAGGTCGCTGGGACGGTCTGGTTGGGATTGACGAGATTCGCGAGCGACTCGCAGGGGCCGAAGAGGTGGGGTAGCGGCGTTGGGGTCTCGGCGTCGACGCGGTTCAGGTTCGGGTCGAGCGTGATGTGCGCGAGTCCTGTCTGCGGTTCGTTTAGGGGGGTCATGAGCGGGGGGATCACGCTCAGACTTGCCTGCCAGAGGCCGGGGCCGGTGAGTGCGGGGGCGAGTGTGAAGCCGGGATATTTGAACAGCGTGTCGTTGGCGAGAGCGTCGCTGATGTGGGTGCGGGCGGGCCACCATTTGATCGTCATCGTGGGCCTGCCTTGGACGCTCGCGCTCGCTTGCCAGCCCTGCCCGCTGCTGTCAAACGCCATCGTGGCCAGGTATTTCGGGTAGCCGATGTAGGTGCCGCCATACCATCCTGCGTACGAGTTGAGCGGCATCGAAAGCAGGTACCAGCCCACCATGCCGTGATATACGACGCGGAGTGAGATCCCGTCCTCGAGGTAGGGCTGTGAGGTATCGGTGATGTCCGCGGGAGCGCGTTGACCGGGGAGGCCGTCGAGGCGCCAGAAGTGCACGCGCACCATCGGGTCCTGGGCCACCTCGTAGGGCCGCGGGATCAGCCGGCGGTAAAGGCGACGAGCCTCCCGTGTGTGCTTCGGCTCCAGGTACGCGGTGAGCGCGAGCGCCGGACCGGGAACGAACAGCGGCGCGGTCGTTCCGTCTGGAGGCTGGCAGCTACTTGGCACGGTCGGGCAGTCGGCCGCTGCCCTCGATGCGGGCGCAAGGCCCCAGAGGAGGAGCAGCGCGCCAGCCAGCGTGACGAGCGCAACCCTGGGAGCTCTCCAAGCGAGCACGGTCGCGCCGCGCCCCCGGCTTGTGTCGGGCGCGCTCAGTGGGTTCGTGGTGTTGACTTTCACGGGGTTCTCCTGGACGCCGGCCCGCAGTGCATTGGCTGATGTTGGGGTGTGGGTTGCATGGCTGGGCCTATGGGAGTCGCAGCGCGTAGAGCTGGTGGCCGCCGGCGACGAGGACGGTGTGGCGGGCGATCGCGACTCCGCTCGAGCTGATCCCGGCGAGGCCCGCGATCCAGGGCTGGCTCGCGATCGAGGACTCGTTCGGTGATGGCAGTTCTGAGGGGTTGGGGGTGTTGGGCGTCGTCGGCAATGGCATCGCTGTCAGCGGATCGCCCGTGGCCGCGTCGAACGCGTGCAGGACCTGGCCGTCGAACGCGTAGACCACACCGTTCGCCGCGCTTGTTGAGTGGTAGTCGAGCGCGTCGGTGATCGGCTCGAGCCAGTTGACTGAGCCTGCGGACGCGTTGAGCGAGACGAGGTGGCCCGCGGGCGTGCCGAGGGTGAAGACCGAGTCGCCAAGAACGGCGCCCGACGCGGCGTTGCAGGGGAAGCACGGGGCGGATAGGCGGGTGCTCCACGCCCCCTTCATGGTGTTTGCGGCGGCGGCGTGGTAAATCCCGGCCTTCTGTAGGTCGCCGACGAGCAGTTCGCCGTGGGCGCCATGGAACAGGTTCGGCGATGCCCCGAAGTCGAAGTCCTGGTGCAGGCAGACGGCCGAATTGGCGGGATAGGGGACTCCATGCGGGGCGTTGTCGCAGACGGGCTGCGATGCGCTGGCGAGTGCTGAGAGGTAGGTGTCGGGCGTCCCTGGGTAGGACGCGAGGATGTCGCCGAAGCTCCCGTGCCGACGGTCGAGGTCGACTTTGAGCAGGGCGTCCGTGAGCGGGTACTGCGGGCCCTGGGCTTCTGGGTTGCCGGTACCGATGTAAAGCGTGCGGGTCGGGGGGTCGACCGCCCCGGTGTCCCAGATCGATCCCCCAGAGTTGCCCGTGGCATACGCAGCGTCAGGCACGACGTACGTCGTCTTCAGTAGCGTGCCGGTGGCCGCGTCAAGGAACGCCATCGCGCCGCGGTAGTGCTCCTGGCTTGAGTCGCCGCCGATCCCGGCTACCACCGTGCCGCGCCCCTCGGCGCGATCCTCGAAGACCACGGGGCTCGGAAGCGTGTAGGTGCCCGCAACGGTCGAGATCACCGCCTTCCACACCACTCGACCGGTGGCCTGAGCGAGCGCCGCGATGTATGGGCGGCCGAGGTCGGCGACCGGAACGTAGATCAGCTGGCGGAGGCTGTCGACCGTCGGAGACCCCGTGATCGCATCCGGAGAAGAGGTCGCATAGCCGAGAGCGCTGTAGGGCAGACGGGTCTTCCACGCAGGCACGCCCGTGTGAGCGTTCAGCGCGAACACCCACCCATCGCCGGTCGCGGCATACACGCAACCGCCCTGCTCGACGGGGGTGTTGTCGAATACCCCGGACATTCCCGCGCTGGTTGTGGTCAGCTCCCATGCCCGGGTGAGGCGGGAGACCGTGGTCGGTCCGATCAGGGTCTCGTTCGGCTGCGAGCGTGTGTTCGACAGGTCGTGCCCATAGCTCGGCCAGTCACCACCGCTGCTGGCCGGCGCGCAGCCGCGAAGCGGAGGCGGCGTTCGCAGCAGGGGCCGCGGTGAGAGCGGCGAGCAGGGCCAGACACACGAGCGTCGGGCGACATCGCGCGAGGCGCTTCGATGCCGGCCAAGGCCGGATTAGTAAAGACACTCGTTCCTCCCTGCCGTTGGCTCTCGACGGAGCCGGGTTCGTGAGGCGCTCTCCCAAGCGCTCTGGCACTTCGACGGTCGAGCACCCTAACAAGTCAATTACGACACGTCAATGACGAACCGTCAGTGACGGCTCGTCAATATCTGTCGAGTTCGCTACCCTGCCGCGCGTGGCGACGACCGTACGCGCACCTCTACGCCGTCCGAAGCACGACCCGAGTGAGACTGAGCGCGAGATCCTCGAGGCGGCGATGACCCTGCTGCGCGAGCGGCCGTTCCGCGAAGTGACCGTCGAGCAGTTGATGCGTCACACCGGGCTGAAGCGGCCGGCGTTCTACGTCCACTTCCGCGATCGTCACGACCTGGTCCTGCGGATCGCGCGGGAGCTCGCGGCCGAGATGTTCGCGATGGCCGACCGCTGGCTGCAAGGCGACTCCCCTGCCGAGGACCTCCGCGCGGGGCTCGAGGGAATCGCGGCCGTGTACTTGTCCCACGGTCAGGTGATCCGCGCCGTCGCCGATGCTGCTACCTCCGACGAGCGGGTCGAGGATGCGTATCACGCGCTCGTCCACCAATTCGTCGAGGCGACCGCCCGTCACATTCGCGAAGAGCAAGGGGCCGGCCGGACGCCCGCCGATATCGATCCAGGCGAAACGGCACGCGCCCTGATCTGGCTCAACGAGCGCTACCTCGCCGAGGCGCTCGGCCGCGATCCTCAGCGCGACGCCCGGAAGGTGGTCGACACGCTCTACCGCATCTGGATGGCGACCCTCTACGACGCTCCGCCAGCGCGGTAGCTGAAATCACGGCCGAGGCCGACTTACCGACGCTCGGTCGTTGACGACGCTGTCCCGGCTCAAGAGCGCTGAGGCGCGTGACTCAGGCTGGAAGGAGGATGCGCGTGGCGAGCTCGACCAGCGTCGGGCAGAGGCTGGGGAGCTGTTCGGTGCCATGGTCGGTGATGTCGCGGGCGATGAGCTCGTCGCTGGCGGCGATCAGGGCGGTGCGGAGCAGCGGGTTGTCGTCACCTCCGGGGATGCGCATCAGCTCGGCGAACTGGTCGTAGACGGCGCGGCGGTGTTGCTGGCTGGGCGCGCCGCCGGCGCGAATCTCGACGACGAACGCGCGTGCGGCGAGTGGGTAGGCGGCGAGCTCTCGGAGGTAGGTCTCGTAGATCCGTGCGAGGCGCTCAGATAGCTCGGCCGGGGACCCGTCAACGGCTTCGGCGAGGCGTCCGGTGACGTAGTCGGTCGCGAGCTGGTAGGCGGCGAGGTAGCAGTCCTCCTTGTCGGTGAACTGCTCGTAGAAGGTGCGGCGGGAGGCGTGGGCGTGGTTGATGACCTCGGCGATGCTGGTCGCGGCGTAGCCCTGCTCGGCGACGGCCGCGGTCATCGCGTCGAGCATCCGTGCGCGCGGGGATGCGACCAAGAGCCCGTCGCCGCCGAGCTCGGGAAGGCCGGGGAGCGCTCGGATCACGTATGCCGTGGTCGCTGCCATGAGCACAGACTATACCTGAATAAACTTATTTGACAAGAAGGAAACAGATCTGTACCTTCATCCACACTTCTGTTTTATCGACCCATTGGAGAACCAGGATGAGGATTCATTTGCGCCATGGAAAAGCGATCCGGAGGATCGCGGCGGCGGGGACGTTGATCGCGGCCGCGGCTCCCGTCGCCGGTGCGATCGCCGCGCCGAGCGGCGGAACGCCGGCGGTCTCGCCCGGGTCCATGCCCAAGGGACCGGTCAACACGTGCTTCTGGAAGGACCCGCAGATCAACGCCGGGCAGATCGACCAGTTGCATCAGGAGAACAACTTCGCCGGTCCGAGCACCGACACGGCGTACTACGCCACGCGGTTCCAGCTTCCGCCCGGCGCAAAGGTCACGCTCCATGGGCAGTACCCGCACGCGCGCTTCCTCTCCTACACGACCTACAAGGACATCGCCGGCGTGACCGGGTATCCGGCGACGGCGCTGAACGATACGCAGATCAAGCCCGACCACGGATCGGTGAACCCGTTCCAGCCCGGCGCGCTGCGCGATAGCAGCAAGCGCTTGTACACGGTCACGATCAGCGGCGCGGTGCCGCCCGCGCACGGCGCCCCGAACACGCTCTACGCCGGCCAGGCCGGAATGACGGGCCAGACGCAGCAGATCGAGATGATCATGCGTGTGTACCGTCCCGATCGGGGCTATGACGGCCCCGGCGGCGTGCCGCTGCCGATCCCGACGGTGACGCTCGCCAACGGCGCCAGCTCGAGTGGCAACGCGGCGTGCGCCAACCTGCAAGTACAGGGTGGCGTATCCGAGCTGGGGAAGATCGTGCTCGCGTCGGAGGGCGTCCCGCCGGCGCTGTACAAGTCGCTGCGCGACGCGGCGCCCGCGCCGCACCCGGCCACCGACCCGATCCGCTGGTACCGCTTCTTCAACACCAAGCGGCTGCTGGAGCCGTTCTACGCCGGCACGTCTCAGACGAGCCTGATCGCCTCGCTGCCGAGCACACTCACCGGCGGCTTCTACAGCACACCGAGCAACGCGTACATCTACGCGTATGCGGACCGCACGATCGGCCCGAACCACAACGGCCACAACATCCTCGTGCTGCACGCGAAGATGCCCACCCACCCGCAAACCTACGACCGCGAGACCAAGAACGACTCGGCGGGCACCCAGGTGCGCTTCTGGTCGCTCTGCAACTACGGGTCGTACGCCAACCCGCCGCTGCTGCCCGCCAACTCGGCGTGCCTGTTCGACGAGAGCGTCCCGACCAACGCGGCCGGCGACTACACGATCGTCGTGAGCCTCCCGCAGGACCGTCCGAAGAACGCGACCGACAAGTGCGGCGTGGCGTGGATGGACTGGGGCACTGCCGGTGACGGCCAGGGCCGCGCGACGCTGGACAACCTGGTCATCCGCGAGCAGCTCGACTCACCGTCCTACGCGCAGGGGATCGACAGGATCACTACGCCGGACACCGAGCATCACGTGATGGGCGCCCACTACCCCAAGGGCACCTACATGACCAAGGCCCAGTTCCAGCAGCGAGGCTGCCAGGCCTGAGCGCTACACGGGACGAGCGGACCGCCGGTGCGTGGAACACAGCTTCCAACCGCTGGCGGTCCGTCGCCCGACGCGTTACTACTTGTCATCTAACGAGGGGAAGGACCGGTGAAGGCCATCAAGCGTTTTGACCCGACCGCCACGAAGTGTGGCGCGCCGATGAGGGGCGAGGAGCGCTTCGACTTCGACTGGCTGGTCGTCGGCTCGGGGTTCGGCGGCAGCGTCGCGGCGCTCCGCCTCTCGGAGAAGGGCTACCGCGTCGGGGTGCTGGAGTGCGGTCGGCGCTTTGCCGACGATGAGTTCGCGGACACGACCTGGGACGCCCGGCGGTATTTCTGGATGCCGAAGCTCGGGTGCAAGGGGATCCTGCGGCTGACTCTGTTCAAGGATGTGCTGATCGCGTCGGGCTGCGGGGTCGGCGGCGGCAGCCTCGGCTACGCCAACACCCTGTACGTCCCCGGGCGCGAGTTCTTCGACGACCCTCAGTGGCGCGACATGCAGGATTGGGAGTCCGAGCTTGCGCCGCACTATGCAGAGGCGCAGCGGATGCTCGGCGTGGTCGACTATGACCGCGACGATCAGCCCGGGCTATTGCTGAAGCGGCTCGCGAGCGGTATCGGCGTCGCCGATACCTACCGCCGAACGCGCGTGGGGGTGTTCCTCGGCGAGCCGGGCGAGACGGTCAGCGATCCGTTCTTCGGCGGTGAGGGGCCAGACCGGACAGGGTGCCTGCGGTGTGGGCGGTGCACGCTCGGCTGCCCGTATGGCGCGAAGAACACGCTGGTGAAGAACTATCTGTGGTTCGCCGAGCGGCTCGGGGCGCGGGTGATGCCCGAGCGCACCGTGGTAGATATCCGGCCACTGGGAGCCGGTGACGGCGGCGACGGCTACGCGGTCACGAGCGAGCGCTCGGGCGCGTGGCTGCGCAAGGAGCGAAGCACGCTCACCGCCGGTGGCGTGATCGTGGCGGCGGGCGCGCTGGGCACCAACGAGCTGCTCGCCCGCTGCCGGCTGAGTGGTTCGCTGCCGGCGATTTCATCCCGCTTGGGCGAGCTGGTGCGCACGAATAGCGAGGCGATCGTGGTCGTCACCGCTAAGGACCGCAACGCGGACTTCTCGGACGGTGTGGCGATCGGGTCGAGCATCTACCCCGACCCGCACACCCACATTGAAACGGTCACCAACGGTGGGCGCGGTGACTCGCTGCGGTTCATGTACACGCTGTTGACCGGTGATGGCACCCGGGCCACGCGGCCGCTCAGATGGCTGGCGGGGATCGTCCGCCATCCGGTCCAGTTTGCGGGGACGCTGTGGCCGTTCGGGTGGTCGCGGCGCTCGATCACGCTGCTGGTGATGCAGACGCGCGACAACGCGATCGCGCTCCGCGCCCGCCGCAACCGCCGCGGCACGGGCGTGCGGATGCGGACCGAGCAGGACGCGGCGCGGCCGAACCAGACGTTCATCCCGATCGCCAACCAGGCGGCCAAGCTGCTGGCCAAGCAGATCGGCGGGGTCGCGCAGAGCAACGTCTCAGAAGCGCTCGCGAACATCCCCACGACCGCGCATATCCTCGGCGGCGCCGTGATCGCCGCGACCCCCGAGGGCGGGGTGGTCGACCACCGCCAGCGCGTGTTCGGCTATCAGAACCTGCTCGTGTGCGACGGCGCGGCGGTCCCCGCGAACGTCGGCGTCAACCCGAGCCTCACGATCACCGCGCTCGCCGAACACGCGATCAGTCACATCCCGGTCGCCGGGACCGATTCGGCCAGCCACGAACACAACAGCTCCCAGGTGGGCGTCCCAGCGCACTGCGAGAGCACGTCTGCGAGGAGCCCCCAATGACTACGACCGCCACTGATCTCGCAGCGACCATCGATCGCCCGCCGCGGTCCCGTCACGCGCTGCCCGACCCCGGGGAGGGGGTGCCCACGCTGTCGTGGCCGATCGTCGGGATCTTCACGGCGGCGCTGGCGTTGTTCGCGGTCTCGAGCTGGGCGGCGATCGGCCATCACGCCCCGCGGGCGGTGACGATCGCGCTGAACGCGGTCTCGATCTTCGTGATGTTCACGGTGGCGCATGACGCGTCGCATTACTCGATCAGCTCGAAGCGGTGGGTCAACGGCGTGTTCGGGCGGGCGGCGTGGTTGTTCGTCTCGCCGGTGATCGCGTTCGGTGCGTTCGGGTTCATCCACATCGAGCATCACCGCCACACCAACGACGACGAGCACGACCCCGACCATTACGCCAGCCACGGCCCGTGGTGGCAGCTACCCCTGCGGTTCGCGACCAACGACGTGCCCTACATGAACTTCTACCTGCGCAACCTCAGCCGTCGCCCCAGGGCGGAGGTGGCAGAGACCGGGGCGCTGATGGTGATGTCGATCGCGGTGATCGTGACGACCTTGGTCACCGGCACGTTTTGGCTGTTCCTGGTCGTGTACCTGATCCCGGAGCGGATCGCGACGTTCGTGCTGGCGTGGTGGTTTGACTGGCTGCCCCACCACGGGCTCGAGGACACCCAGACCCAGAACCGCTACCGCGCGACCCGCAACCGGGTCGGGCTCGAGTGGCTGTTCACGCCGCTGATGCTCTCCCAGAACTACCACCTCGTGCACCACCTGCACCCGTCGGTCCCGTTCTACCGCTACCTGAAGACGTGGCGGCGAAACGAGGAGGCCTACCTCGAGCGCGACCCCGCGATCTCGACCGCGTTCGGCAAATCGCTGAATCCCGACGAGTTCCGCGAGTGGAAAGAGCTCAACCAAAAGCTGCGCAAGGTGCTGCCGGTGCGGATGCCGACCGGGTCGAGCGCCCCGCATGCCGTGTTTCATCGCATGCCGGTGGCGTCGGTCGACCCGATCACTACCGACAGCACGCTGGTCACGTTCGCGGTACCTGAGGAGCTCTCGGATGAGTTCCGCTTCGAGCCTGGGCAGCACGTGACGGTCAAGACCGATCTCGGCGGTGAGGGGGTCAGGCGCAACTACTCGATCTGCGCTCCGGCCACGCGGGCGATGCTCAGGATCGCCGTCAAGCACCTCCCCGGCGGCGCGTTCTCCACGTTCGTCGCCGAGCAGCTCGAGGCCGGCGACGTGCTCGAGGTGATGACCCCCACCGGCCGATTCGGGACCCCGCTCGATCCGCTCAACCGCAAGCACTACGTCGCGATCGTGGTCGGCAGCGGGATCACGCCGGTCCTCTCGATGCTGCAGACCACGCTCGAAATCGAGACTGAGAGCCGGTTCACGCTGGTCTATGGAAACCGGACCAAGGACTCGACGATGTTCCGTCAAGAGCTCGACGAGCTCGAGGCGCGCTACTCCGACCGGCTCGAGATGCTCCACGTCCTCTCACGCGACCCGCTCCACACACCCGAGCTGTGCGGCCGAATCGACCAGCACAAGCTGGAGAGGTGGCTCGCCGACACCCTCCGACCCGATGCGGTCGACGAGTGGTTCTTGTGCGGTCCGATCGAGCTGACCACGGCCGTCCGCGAAACGCTGACCGAGCACCAAGTCGAGCCCGAGCACATCCACCTCGAGCTGTTCTTCGGCTACGAGACCGACACCGGGACGCCCGCTCGCGAGTACCCCGCCTCGACCGTCACGTTGACCCTGTCCGGCCGTCAGCAAACGGTCGATCTAAACCCCGGTGACTCGATCCTCGAAGCCGCGCTCCAGGCGCGCCCAGACGCGCCCTACGCCTGCATGGGCGGCGCCTGCGGCACCTGCCGCGCGAAGCTGCTCGACGGCACCGTCGAGATGGACCACAACTTCGCGCTCAGCCAAGCCGATCTCGACGCCGGATACGTGCTCACGTGCCAGTCGCACCCCACCAGCCCGGCCATCACCGTCGACTACGACCGCTAGGTCGACGGCTCACCCGGCCGGCGAAGTGAGCGTTTCGCGCACGTAGGCGTGGAGGGCGGCGCGGCCAAGCTCGACCACAACTGAGTCGGGTTCGCGCCGGTCTCGGAACGCGAGGTCGAGGATGCGGTCGCCGAGCTCGGCGAGCACCAGCACGGCTCGCGGATCGGTGTTCGTTGGGATGAGGCTCCGCGCGATGAGCGCCTCGCGCATCCGCTCGGCTAGGACGCGGATCCGTTGGCGCACGTGACCGAGGACGGTCCGTGAGGTCCGTCCGTCGAGCCACAGCCTGGCGGCGCCGGGGTGCTCCTGGTAGTAAGCGATGTGAAGATCCAGCTCGCGGTCGATCAGGTCCTCGATCGACGTGAGCTGCCACGTGGTCTCGGCGGCCACAGTGCGCTCATCGAGGTCGGCGAGGTGCCGTTCGAGCAGCTCGTCGAGGATCTCCTCGCGGTCGGCGAAGAAGCGGTACAGCGAGGGATACGCGACACCGGCGCGGTCGGCGATCGCCCGAGTCGTCGCGGCCTCGACCCCGGCCTCGTCGATCAGGGCGGCTGCTGCATCGAGAATCCGAGCGACCGTTAGACGGCTGCGCTCCTGGACGGGCTCGCGGCGCTGTCGGGGGGCGGTGGCGCTCACCGTCTCGATGCTGGTAGAAGGGCCTGTCGGCGCAACCGTGTTGACAATCCGATCACGGCACGATTACTACAACAAGAGTCGTGTTTGAGCTATCCAGGTTGGGCTCAGCACAGGCAGGGAGTGATCGTCGCGCGGCTGAGATCGAGGGAGGAGACCGCATGGGAAGTCGCGTATTGAGGCTGCTTGGGTGGGGGATCCCAGCTGCTCTGACGGCCGCGATCGCGACGATGGCGCTGGCAGCGCCGGCGTCGGCCGTCAGCCGGTCGTGCGCATGGCAGCTGCAGACCACCGCCAACCAGGTCAACATCGCCTATCCGGATGAGGCGGCGTACTACTGGACCTCGGTGCTTCCAATCCCGCCGGGAGGCCATATTGAGATAGACGGGCAGTTCCCGCATGCTCGCTACACGTCGCTGACGACCTACAGCCCCCGGACCCAGGCAATCGACGGGATCCACGACACCGAAATCACGCCCAGCCCAGGCTCAAGCAACCCGTTCCTTCCCCACGCCAAACGGAAGGTAGTGCACCGCTCCTACACGGTGCAGATCGTCAATGAGCGGATCCCCGCCACGGGGCGCGCGACCAACACCCTGTACACCGAGAACGCCGACGGGTCGAAGTCGACCAAGGACGAGAACCTCGCGATCTTCACCCTGCGGATCTACGTCCCAGACCGCGGCACCGACATCGACGGCGGCGTTCCACTCCCGACCGTGGCGGTAGTGACCTCGAGCGGTCAGAAGACATCGTTGCCGGACTGTCCGGACGTCGTGCCCGATACCGGCCTCAATCAGACGGTCGCGGCGTCGGGGACTCCGCTCGGGCTGCCCAGCACGCCGGTCTCAGCGCCGCTCGTCTGGCACAAGTACACCAATCTCGCGACCGGGATCGCACACATCTACGGCGACGGCACCCCGATCCCGGACGCGGTGACGCCGACGACCGATCAGGAGATCGGCAGCGGCGGGTTCTTCGAGAACCTCGACAACAACTACATCTACGCGCAGATGGACCGGACACTCGGGCAGGTACTCGTACTACACGCCAAGGCACCAACCACACCCCACGCGGTCGACGGGGAGGCCCGAATGGGCACCGGGCAGCTCCGGTACTGGTCGATGTGCTCCGAGGACGGATACACCACCCAGTACTACGGGTGCGTCAACGACGAGTTGGTTCCGATCGACAAGAATGGTTACTACACGATCGCGATCTCGACCGCCGCCGCCAGGCCGGCAAACGCGACGCTCGCATGCGGAGTCGCATGGATCCCGTCCGGTCCACTGACCCGCACCCTGCTCTTGATGCGCAACATGCTCCCCAGCCCCACGTTCAAGCAGGCGATCCAGAACATCAGGGTCGGCCACGAGCGGCAGGACATGGGCGCCTACTATCCAGCCGGCACCTACTACCCGACCGCGCTCGACTTTGAGCGCACAGGCTGCCAGTAGGAACCCGCCCAACCCTGGACGGCGGCGGACCTGCTCTCATGCTTCCGCGAGCCTTCTGATCGGACTCAGCAGCGACCTCCTTTGCGCGGGTGCGCCGAGACTGCCTCGGCGCCATGAAGAAAGGAAGATCGACATGACGTAGAGGCGACAAGTTCAGGGCGGCCTGCCGGTGTGAGTCCGGTCCGGGGAGACGCCTGGGTCCCCGGTAGTGAAGCCCCCGTGCGTGGTCGAGAGGCTGGGTGCGAAGCGGGGCGGGATCAATCGCGCGGTCTGCAACACGTGTGAAGCCTGAGCAAGCGTCGTTAAGGGGGCCCGCCTTTGGGTGGGTCAAGAGGGAGCCGAGCCCGTCCGCGCAGGGCGAAGGCCACGGAAAGCGCTCTTGTTCCAGGAGTGGGCGCTGATGAACCCTCCGGCGTATGTGGGCGTTGAACGTGCGAACGGTCGTTCTGGGAACTCGGGAGAGCCGTCTCGGCCCCGTCGCCTGCGGGGTGACGGGAAGCGATGCCCGGCCTATAACCGGCGAACCCGGGAAGTGGCATTGGGTGGTCGAGCGGCAGTCGGAGCGGGTCGTAGTACTCGGAGGTCGGGAAAGCCGGCTACGTGGGGAAGGGCCCGTACTTCATCGATGCACGGGAAGGAGCAGAGGAACTTGATGAGTGCCGTATCGGCTAGGTCCGTCAGCCGCACCGCTGGTGTGGATCGGGTTCGTGCTCTCCAACGCGTGCTCTACCGCTGTGCCAAGCAGGATCGGGATCGCCGTTTCCATGCCCTGTATGACAAGGTCGCCCGCAGCGACGTCATGCGCAGGGCTTGGGACGAGGTCCGTGCCAACCGCGGCGCGCCCGGCGTTGATGGTGTGACCATCGACGACGTGATCGCTGCGGGGGTGGGTGAGTTCCTCGACGAGCTCGCCGCCAGGTTGCGTGCCGGTAGTTACCGGCCGCGGCCGCTGCGGCGGGTGCGCATCCCCAAGCCGGGCAAGCCTGGTCAGACCAGGCCGCTCGGTATTCCTTGTGTGGCCGACCGGGTGGTGATGGCGGCGGCGAAGATCGTGCTCGAGCCGGTCTTCGAAGCCGACTTCCTCCCGTCCAGCTACGGGTTCAGGCCCGGGCTGTCGGCCCACCACGCCCTGGAGACCGTCAGGACGATGGTCAACCAGGGCAGGGTCTGGGCGCTCGATGCCGACATTCGAAGCTGCTTTGACGAGATCGAGACGGATGCCCTGGTCGCTCAGATCGAGCGGCGGGTGTGCGATCGGCGGATGTTGAAGCTGCTGCGGGGTTGGCTTCGGGTGGGGGTGTTCGAGGGCGGGGTGGTGTCCGCGATCGAAGCGGGGACGCCCCAGGGCTCGCCAATCTCGCCGTTGCTCGCAAACATCGCTCTGCACACGCTCGATGAGGCGTGGGCGGGCGGCGGGCAATGGCACGGGACGCTGGTCAGGTACTGCGACGATTTCGTCGTCCTCTGCGCCACCCGCGACCGGGCCGAACAGGCCCGGGAGCTGGCGGCGGCGGTCTTGGACACCATCGGGTTGCGACTGCACCCCGAGAAGACCAGGATCGCGCACCTCGCCAGGGGCGCCGAAGGGTTCGACTTCCTCGGCTTTCACCATCGGGTGTGCAAGTCGTGGAAGTACGCCGGTCGCTGGTACCTGAACAAGTGGCCGTCCAAGCGGGCGATGGCCTCGATCCGAGGCAAGATCCGCGAACGGACGGACCGCCGCTACGCGCGGCTGCCGCTGGAGTGGGCGGTCGAGGACCTCAACCCCGTGATCCGCGGTTGGGGCAATTACTTCCGCTACGGCAACTCCGGGCAGAAGTTCGACCACATCGACGCCTACCTCAACGAACGCCTCGCGATCCTCGCCAGCGTCAAGCACGGACTCACAGGCCGCAACTGGAAAGACCGCTTCAACTACGAGTGGTGCACCCAGCTCGGCGTCTACCGCCTCGGCGGAACTGTGACCCGATGGCCTGCGCATGCCAGCCGGTGAACGATGTCGGAGAGCCGTGTGCGGGAGAACCGCACGCACGGTTCGATGCGGCGGCGGGAGGCAACCCGGACCAGTCGGCCAAGCCGTGCGGTCCGGGACGCCTCCCGCCGACCCTACGATGCGCGACTCAGCCGGTAGCCAGCGCCCGCCAACCGCGAGTCTGGCGAGGAGCGGGACGCGACCACGATCCCTAGCTGTGACCTGCTTTGGTGTTGGCGCGAGCTCTCGGTCTAGCGACGGTCGCGGCGGGTACCGATTCGGCTGGCGGCCCGTAGGAGGCCCGGGGCACGTCGGGCGGCGAGCAGCACGACGCGGTCGGTCGGGCGCAGTTCGCGGGTCTGGTCGGGCGCCGGCAACGGCGCCGTGTCGGCTCCCACCGCGGACAGCTCCCAGCTGCCCGGCACACCTTTGAGCTCGTGCGCCCCGCGGGGCTGCAGAACGATTCCGGAGCCGGACACGAGGTCACGGACAGTGCGGGACACGAGCACCTCGCCGGGACGGGCCTGTGCGCTGACCCGCGCGGCGATGTGGACCGCGATCCCGGCCACGTCGCCGTCGATCAGCTCGCATTCGCCAGTGTGAAGGCCAGCGCGGATCGCGAGCTCGCCCTCGCTGGCAGCGGTACGCAGTCGCTCGGCACAGCGAATCGCTCGCGCCGGCCCCGCGAACGTGCACAACGAGCCGTCGCCGATCAGCTTCACCACCCGGCCCCCGGCGGCCTCGACCTCCCGGCGGAGCAACTGCTCGTGCGTGACCAGCAGCTCGCGCCAGCGCGCATCGCCGAGCAGCGCAGCCCGCTCGGTTGAGTTCACGATGTCGGTAAACAGAACGGTCATCAACGCGCGATCGCGCCGCAGCTCGCGAGTCGCGCCGAACATGAACTCCTCCATCTCTCGCTGGATGGCGGCGAACAGTTGACCCATGTCGTCCATCTCCGGCGAGCTCCCGATAGCTCCCGTGGGGCAGCAGCTCCGCCACGTAGCGAGTCGTCGCCTCCGGAAGCCGATTACCGGGCAGTCGCAGCACCAGGACCGGCGCCTGCACGACGGGCAGGACGTCTCGGACATCGGCCGTACGGGCGATGTCGGTTTCCACCTTGATCATCGCCGGACTCGCCCGCGCCCGCTCGAGCATCCCGCACATGCGCACGTTTCGGGGCGTCGCGAGCCCCGGCATCATCATGCCGAGCATCTCGCCCTGCCCCCAGTGCTCGTTCAGGCTCTGCACCGCCCGGTCGTATGCCTCGACCTGCTCGGCATCCCGCCAGCCAACGAGCTCATCCACCGGCGCCGAGCGCCAGCCCTGGGCGAACGGGACGACGAGCACGAGCGCGTCCACTCGGTCGGGGTGCTGCGCCGCGAACACGGCGACGTACAGGCACGCTTCGTAAGAGGCGTAGATGGTCGCGCTGTCAAAGCCTGCCGCATCCATCACCGCGCCCAGGTCAGCCGCTCGCTCCTCAAGCGTCGGGACATGGTCGATCGGATCCGACAGGCCCATCCCGAGCTCGTCGTACACCAAGCACTCGCAGCGGTCCGCGGCGCGCACAAGCGCGTCGGCGAAAGCCGCGTCCGTCCACCAGAGATCCAGGTTGCCCAGGCCCGTGATGATGTTGACCAGCCGACGCTCGCCCGAACCGAACCGCTGGAAGGCGATGCTCCCCCCCTCGCGAACCACGTAACGCACCTCAGGCGGGATCTCCATCCGGAACGAGATCCTAAATCAGACCCCCGCTCTGCTCACCAGAGGTACATCTCGCTCGCGCCGGCGACGCACTCGGTTTGCGCGGCGAGCAGGACGCTGGCGTTTGCAGGGGGCCGGTCACCGCGATCGTCGGCCTGTTGCCACCAGGGCCGAACAGATGTAGCGCTATATCTAGTGAAGTGCTCAGGAGCGTTCTGCAGAGCATTCTCAAGAACTCGGTTCTTGAGCCAGGCCCCGTCCCGCCCCCGCCGCCAAAGGGTTTTCGCCCCACCGCCGAGACTGACTACCCGCCCTCCACGTTGTTTCGTTCGGGTAGTCAGTCTCGGGGATCGTGTGGTGTGAAGCGGCGGGCACGGGACGGGGAGCGACCGGCAACCGGCGGGGCGGCAGCCGATCGGGAGGGATCAGGCTGCAAAGGCAAATCCAAGTCAGCGACACAGTCAACGACACAGATTGTGAGCTCAAGGTTCGGCGGGATGAGGCGGGCTCGGAGAAGAAGGAAGGCGCGGGCCAGGGCAACCGGGGCGTGGAGCGGAGGGGGCTGGCGAGACCAGGGAAGCGAGCTTGCGGATGGCCTTATCGTGGCTGGCGGCGGTGGGGCCTGCTGCGGCTGAAGCGTGGCGGATTGCGATGGGTTGGGCGGCGGCAACCGCGCACTCGCATGCGCGGCTCCTGATTGCCGCCAGCTGGGCGGCATGCTGCGCGTCGACCCAGGGCAGCGGCTCGCTGCTCTACGGCCGCGAGGCGTTCGCCCCAGGCGCCGGGCGTCAGCCCACGCGCTGTTGCTTCACGCCGGGGGACTGCGCCTCTTCGACGGCGTCGGCGAGCTCCCCGGCGACGGTCGAGAGCTGCGCGAACGCGTCCGCGATCAGCTTGATGCCGTCGCCCTCCAAGGCGACGCCGATCTGCTTGACAGCGCAGTCAAACCGCGCCCAGATTGCGGGCGGTCCCGGCCGATCGCTGGCGGGCTGCACCTCACAGGGGAACCTGAGCTTGCGGGCGCCTGGGCGTGGCTTCCATTTGACGTTGGCGAGATCCGCGAGCGTCAGCGCTCGGCTCTCTTCCTCGGCGGCCTCGGCGAGCGCCCGCAGCCGCTGCGGATAGCTATCGAGTCCGCGTAGCGCCGCCGCCCAACGTCCGTCGGCTTGGCGCAGCTGCTCGATCGCGACCTGCGAGGAGACCAGCGCCCGGCTCAACGGATTCTCCCCAGCGGCTGGGCCGAGCTCGCCAGGTTCATCATCGCCTGCTCGGGCTGCTCGCCCCAATCCTCCGGAGTCGTCCTGGCGCTGGCACCTCGGGGGTGCCCGACCTGCGGCTGCTCGGCGAGCATTTGCTCGAGGTCCGTGCGGCGGACCATCCATCTGCGGCCCACCTTCTCCGCCGGGAGGCGCCCCTCGCGAACCCACAGGCGAACCGTGGACGGGTTCATCCCCAGCGTCTGGGCGATCTCGGGGAGCGTCAGGAGCTCGTCATCTACCACTTCCAACATACTAGCGCTAGTAGTGCTAGGATGCTGGTCAGGATGGCGTTGGCGGGAGACAGCATGAGTCGTAACGGGGACGCTTGGACGCGGCCACGCGTTCCGGGGCGACTATCCAAGGTTGCGCCCGTGAGTCCCGTTTCAACTCAGGCAGACCGTCGACTCGGCGGCGACGCGGGTCACTTGCATGGCGCACCGGAAGGGTCGCACCACGAGCGCTACCTCACGGTCCGCGAGGTGGCTGATCTCGCCCGTTGTGAACACAATGCCGTCCGGAGAGCAATCGCGTCAGGCCGGCTATTGGCGTTCCGCGTAGCGGCTCGACTACTCGTACGCGAGACGGACGCTCGGTCGTGGATTGAAGCTCGACCCGTCACGACTTCTGAGAAAGCCCCGATTCGGATCCGGCTGTCGCCTAAGGTGCCGAGGTCCAGCCGGCGGCCGGTGCGCGGTAGCGTTGCCGATCTGAGCGCAATTGAGCGCGAGGCGACTCGATGAGTGTTCGCAAACGGCCAGACCGAGGGAACCAATACGAGGTGCGCTGGAAAGAGGGCGGCCGTCATCGATCGCGTCTGTTCGCGCGCAAGAGCGACGCCACCGCGTTCGAACTCGAGATCAAGCGGCGACAGCAGCTCGGCTCACTAGCACGGGCTGTCATCAAGCGCCGGGTGACACTCACTGATTTCGTCCGCGAGGAATGGTGGCCGTCATACGCGGTCCCAAACCTCGAGCCGCGTACCCGCGCGGTTTACGCGCAGATTTACGCAAAGCATCTCCTACCGCGCATCGGTAGCTACGAGCTCGGCGAAATGACGCCGGCGCTCGTGGAGGACTTCCGCCGAGAGCTCCACGCTGCCGGAGTAGGTCAGCCAACCCAGATAAAGGCGCTCGGACTGCTGCAGGGCATATGCAAGCGCGCCGTCGTAAGAGGGTTGATCGAAACCAATCCTGTCTTGGCAGTCGACAAGCCAAAACAGAACAGCAGACACCGGGTTGAGCCACTCCTGCCGATCGTCGTTGAGCAGGTCCGCGCCCTTCTGAAGCCCCGCGACGCAACGCCCGTCTCGATGTTGGCGTACGCCGGCCCGCGACCTGAGGAAGCGCTCCGAAGCCGGTGGCGCGACATGGGCGAGCGCACGCTGCACATCTACGCTGCGAAGACCGATCGTCCGCGCGTGGTCGATCTGCTTTCCCCGCTTGCGCAGGATCTTGCTCAGTGGCGTCTTCAGTCCGGCCGTCCGGATCCCGGAGAGCTGATCTTCCCCCGCCGCGGCGGGCAGGAGTGGCAGGAGCACGACTGGCGCAACTGGCGGCGGCGGATCTATCAGCGCGTCGCCCGTCAAGTCGGGATCACGGGCGATATGCGCCCGCGGCGGCTCCGGGCCAGCTTCGTATCGCTCCTGCTGTGGGAAGGACGGTCGCTCACCTATGTGGCCGACCAGGTTGGGGCCGGCGTAGACACCCTCGCGCGGCACTACGCGGGCGTCATCCGGGAGCTCGAAGGCCAGCCGCGGGTACCAGCCGCTGACGCGGTCCGCGCAGCTCGAGTGGAACTCGACGGTGCCAGTCACCGGGGGCGGGCGTAGACCCCGCCTCGATTGGAAGCGGGCGTTTGCCCTTATCGGTCGGCGTCGACCGCAATCGGCCGCGGAACCGTTGCGAGATACCTGTCACCAAGGACGCGTACGTGCTTTCGGTATTGCGCGCCCGTGAACTCAGTCATGTGATTCTTGACCATGCCGTTGATGACCGCGACCTGTGGGCGGTCGAAGCCGCGCTGTGCGAGCTGCTCGGGGGTGCCGTTGTCGAGCAGGCAGAAAAGCCTGTAGTGCCGGCGGCCTGGGCCGGTCACCCGGATCTCGTAGTAGCCGGCCATGCTCCCGTGCATCGCCTCCCATTTCCCGCCCCCGCTGAATGCAGGCGGGGGAGCTGCGCGCACGGCTTCAACCACGGCGAGGAGCGTCGCCTCCACCTTCGCCGGGCACGAGTCGAGAAACTCCTCGGCCGGAACGCGACCCTCCTCAGTCCTGTAGTAGACGACTCCCCAGGGCACCGCCGGGACTCTAGGAGCGCCGCCGGAAGAAACGCTTCTCTTACGCCGTCGACTGACTCGCGCGACGACGCGCCGCGCGCCGGGGTCGGCGAGCCGCCCGTGCGGGTACGACTTTCAGCTCGGCGCCGAGTGCCTGGGCCATCGCGACGACGGTGCGAAGCTCGGGGTTGCCCGAAGCGGTGAGCAGGCGGCGGATCGCGGCGGGGTTCTTGTCGATCGCCCGTGCGAGCTCTGCCTTGGACATGCGGTGTTGCTCACGAAGTGCGTCGAGTTGGTTGACGATCCGATCAATCGCCGCGATCTCGCGCTGCTGACGCTCGAACTCGGCTCGGAACTCGGGATCCTCAGCTAGTCGTCGAGCGAGTCGCCGGTCGTGATATGCGGTATCGAGTGCTGCGGACTGAGGGGTCGGTGTGGTTGGCATCCTGTCCACGGAGTGTAGCACCTATGTTACGCAGCTCCTGCCCGCGCCAGGAGGACTCGTACTCTGCTGCGGTGCATGACGGGGTTGGCGCAACGTGGGCGCAACTCCCACTCGGGATGAGTGGGAATCAGCAGGATGAGCTCCCTGTCGAGAAGGGCTCAAATAGCAGGGCATTCCGTGCCTGTCGTTCCCTGCTCGTGCCATCTGCGACCCGTTCGCACTTCCATGGTAAGGAAGGGGTCGACGGTTCGAGTCCGTCAGAGGGCTTGGGTTTTCGCCTGCTGAGAGCGGTTTATTCGTTTCTGGAGTGAACGTTCGTGACGGCTTTGGCACGTCCATTTGGCGTCCATCCGTGGGAGGGAGGGTTTGGCCGCGCCGAACTCGGCCGCAAACCCGACGGTTAGGTGGCGGGTTGACCCCTTCCGGTATGCGTCCATCTGGCGCGCGAACCCTTCCGAGCCGCGGACTACGTGGTGACTGATCGGGTGCCCCACGCGGTGTAGTCGATCCAGGATGCGTGATCCGGTCGGCTGGTGAGTGCGTGCTCGATCACGCGGAGGATCAGTCCGAACTCGGCGTGGTCGATACCGACGATCAGGAGGCAGCCGGTGTGCGCCCTTCCTGAGGCCGCCCATTCGGTCGTGATCCGGGCGAAGTCGGCGACGTTGAACGTCACCATGATCCGTCCTTCCTCGGAGGCGAGCGCGAGCAGCCTCTCGTCCTCCCAGCCGTCGAGTTCGCGTTCCTCGTCGGCCGCGCGAACGTCGTGCTTCTTGCTCAGGCTGGTTGCGATCCGGCGTGCGGACACGTGCGCGTCGAGAAATAGCCTCACGGCCTGCTATGCGCCTACGGTGATCGTGTCGATCGTTGGGTACTGGCGCTGGAGCTCCGCGAGCGGCCGGTCGTTCTCGGCGATCACGGCGTCGATCTCGTCCGGGAACTCGCTGTAGTAGGCGAGCGCTAAGCGGATCTGCGGCTCGGCGAGGTCGGTTGCGGTCGCCATTTGGCTTGAGGTGTCATACGAGCGCGACGCGGCGACGATCTCCCAGACGTCGAGCGCGGTCCCGATCACCCACGCACGGCGGTTCCAGTCGTTGCCGCGGAATGCGATCCCGGGAAACCGGCGGGTTCTGAGCGCCTCTTCCGCGAGCGCTTCCACGACCGCGCCCTTCGTCCGCCGCGTGCGCCTCGCCTCCTCGCTCACCAACCGGTCGGTCACATCTGAGAGACGCATGCTGAAGGGAGCTGCCTTCGCCATAGCCGAATCGTATCACGAAAATTACAGCGTAACTGTCGTAACAGGACCATTGAGGCGGCACCCATGCGGCGGCCATACAGTGTCTGGACCTCGTCAGCGGCCGCGCCAGCAGCGCTGGCCACAAACTCGCTGACGCTTACCCCAAGCGCTTGCCGCTGCTTGGCGGATCCGGACGCCAGTTTTCGGATCGATCCTCAGGTTCCATCCGTGCCGCCTTATCTGCTCTCGCGCGAGGCCCGCGGCTGACGATTGCTTGGTCATGAACCCGCAGCGTTGAGGCCGACGGCGTCGGAGCGATCGCTTCGCTGCTGCGATCGGTCAGTGCTGAGATGTTTCTGGGGCGGGATTCTGTGGTCACGCGCGTGCGAGGCGGAGTTAGGATGTGGCTGGTTGTTGGTTGGGGTCGGGCGGTGCGGGTGGTGAATCGGTGAGACGGACGTAGATGGAGTCGAGCTTCACACGCCGGGGCTTGTTGCGCGCGACGGTGGCCGGTGCCGTCGCGGCTTCGCTTCCTGCCCGGGCGGCGGCGCGTCCGGTGGCGTGGGTCTCGCGTGCTGACGCCGGTCAGCTGTTTGCTGAGTTGGACGCCAAGATCGAGGCGGCGATGGCGGCGTACGGGATTCCGGGTGTGGCGGTTGGGGTCTTGTACGGCGGGCGGGAGTACTTGAAGGGGTATGGGGTGACTAACGTCGATTATCCGCGGGCGGTTGATCCCGACACGGTGTTTCGGATTGGGTCGACGACCAAGACGTTTACCGGCACGACGGTGATGCGGCTTGTAGAGCAGGGCAAGCTCGACCTCGACGCGAGGGTGCGCCGCTACCTGCCCGATTTCCGCACGTCAGATCCGACGGTCGCGCCGCAGGTGACTGTCCGGCAGCTGCTCAACCACAGCCCGGGATGGATGGGTGACTATCTTCAGGATTTCGGACGGGGGGACGACGCGCTAGCCCGGTTTGTGGAGGGGATCGCTCGGATTCCGCAGCTGACATCGCCGGGCGAGGTGTTCTTCTACAACAACCCGGCGCTGTGCGTGGCCGGGCGGCTGATCGAGGTGGCCACCGGCGCGACGTACGAGAACGCGGTGCGCTCGCTTCTGATCGATCCGCTAGGGCTTGACCACAGTCGCTTCTTCAGCGACGAGATCATCGGGTTCAATATCGCCGCCTCACACAACCTGGTCGACGGCAAGCCCGTGGTGGACCCGTCCTTCTGGGAGGTCCCGCGCAGCCTCAACCCGACCGGCGGAGTGATCTCCAGCGTCCGGGATCAGCTGGCCTACGCGCGGTTTCATCTGGGCGACGGGAGAGCCCCGGACGGCAAGCGGCTGCTCACGCCACGATCGCTGGAGCGGATGCGCTCGCACCCAGGCCCCGGCGGAACTCTGCTCGTCGAGCTGGACGGTATGGGCGTCAGCTGGATGCTGCGCCCAAGCAGCCAGCGCGTACGGATCGTCCAGCACGGAGGCGACTGGCCCGGGCAGCGCTCCGGTTTCATGATGGTTCCCGAACAAGGCTTCGCGCTGACCGCGCTGACCAACTCGGACGGCGGCATTCCGCTGATCGCAGAGCTCTTCTATGACGACTGGGCGCTGCGGACCTTCACCGGCCTCAGCAACTTGCCCGCGGTGCCCCGGGTTCTGAGCCGACGCGAGCTCGCTCCGTACGAGGGTCGCTACGAGGACAAGTACATCGCGACGGATGGCACGGCGGGGAAGAACGTGTACGAGCTTCGCGGGCACCAAGGTGGGCTGCGCTCCACGCCCGTCGTCGGCGAAATGCCGGTGCTCGATCCCGAGAGTGCCGCGCCGCCAGACTATGTCTTTTACCGCAATGACTACGTGCTGGCGCTCAAGGACGGCCGCCCCACCGGCCCTAGAGCCAACTTCCTGCGCGACGGCCACGGACGCGTGAAGTGGCTCCGCTCTGGCGGACGGCTCTATCGCCACCAGCGATAGCACTCGCACTGCTTCACTGCTCACGGCTTTCGGTGCCCCGGAGGAAGTGATGTTGGTCGCAGGCGATTCTTCGTGGGCTGGCAGCGAGCCGCACCCCGCGCCGGCACTCTTGTTGTGGGCGATCCTGGCCGGGGAATGGAAGGTCACGGTTGACGACGGAGTCACCCGGAGCTTTACCGCCGGTGAGCTAGTCCTGTTTGAGGACACCACGGGTGACGGCCATTCCTCACGTCTCTTGAGGGACGGGTCTGTCGCGCTGGTTCTGCGGCTCGGATAGCAATCGAGCGGACTCGAGTACGACGCGGCTTCGCGCGATCAAGTCCTAACGATTCCGAGCCAACCGGTCCCCGAGGGCAATCCACCCCGCCGCTCGACGCCGTCTCCCTGTCCTAACCGTCTCGGAGCGCCATGATCCCCCCCACCCCGCCCAGGTAGAGGGTGGTTTTACCGGTGCGGGAACTGCGGCCGAGGGCGATGCCGGAGTAGTGGTTGTTGTAGAGACCGCCATGACCGGCGACGCGTTCCCACACGATCCTTCCGCTGCGGTAATCGAGTGCCGTCCAGTACCACACGCCGGCGCCGGGTTGCCCCGGGTCCTTCGGCTTGGTGTACGTGTAGATCAGGCCGTTGGCGCTGTCCCCCTTCGTGACTGCCGAGGGCGTGCGGACCGTGTTGTTGCGCCACACGATCCGGCAGGACGAGCCGTCGGCCGCGATGTCGATCCGGTCCATGCCCGGCGCACTGACCAGCCCCAGGTTGCCACCGACCTTGATCCCGCCCGCGATCACGTCATTCCACGCCTGGAGGCTGTAGCCGTAGTTGTTCTCGACGATCAGCGACCGTCCTATCGAGATCAGCGAGTTCTCGTCCGCGCTCGCACCCTTGCGGAACACCGGGATCTGGCACACGACCCGGCGCTGGCCGCGTCGCAGACGGTCCCCGGCGCGGTACACGACGACGTCCATGGGGTCGGCGTTGTCGGTGATCGCGACGTACTGGGGAATGTCGGCGGAGCCGCTGCCGGGAGTCGGGCCGATCAAAGTCGGAGTCGTCCCGGAGCCGGCGTTGATCTGACCCGTCTTCTGAACGCCCACGTTGCGGTAGCGCATGCTCCAGATCCGCCGCGGGCGGAGGTTGGCGCCGGCACGGAACTTGTACATCGCCTTGTTGGTGACGATGTACACCCCGTCCTTGGCTGTGGCGAAGGAGTTCTCGATCTCCTCGTGGAGGATCACCGACCGGCAGCGGCCGGTCCTTGGGTCGAGCACGCCGACCGCCCCCTGGTAGCGGCCGACGAACCAAAGCCGACCCTCGGCGTCGGGGAGCACCGACGGCATCCGGTCACCGGAGGACAGGCATGGCGTCGGGTCGTAATCAGCCACCTGTTCGAAGCCCGGCGAGTTCCCCGTGTCGTGGACCGCGATTACGAGGATGTGCCGGTTGGAGGCCGCGACGACGACGCGGTCGCGGTTGTCGAGGTAGAAGTACGCGCCCCCGGTCGTGTTGAGCGCTGGGTTCGTTCCAGCGGGCGGCGGCACGAACGGCAGCTGGCGGAACGCCAGCGTGGCGAGCGTCCGCGGATCGAGCAGATACAGCGCCGGCCCATGCGTCAGGTCGGTGCAGGTGCTTACCAGCCGGCCCCTGCGGTCGAACGTCAGGGTGATGCAGTCGCGCCCGATCGCGGTCGAGAGCGTTTGCGGGCGCCGCCCGAGTGGACCCGACACCGTCGTGTAGTTGTCGCTCTGCCACGCGTCGTTGTGGACGCTGTTGACCGGGTTCGGCGCCATGAATGGGTTCTGCCATGCGGGCACGATGCCCGGCACCGGATGGGGGATCGCCGCCCGGCCGATGAAGTGCGGGAGCGTGGGGCTCGGACCGGTGCTTTGGATCGGGGTCGCCGGCGTAGCGGCGGCACCGGCGGCGGGGAACAGCAACACACACGCAAGCGCGAGCGCGGGCAGAGATCCGGCAGACAGCGAACGTGGACGGACGCGGGACAAGGTTGGCTCCCCGGCAGTCTATAGCTTATTTACTTTTAGTCAATAGAACCGCCGTGGCTTCCCCTTCAGTTGCCAATACCAGCAGCGAGCCATCGCGGTTCGGAGTAGCGTTTTCAGAGTGAGCGAGCCCCTGCGTCTCACGATCGTCTACGAGACCGGCGAGGATGGCTGGATCGTTGTGTCGATTCCCGAGGTCCCTGGCGTACATAGCCAAGGCCGGACCCGCGAGGAAGCGAGAGCCAACGTCATCGATGCCCTCCACGGCATCCTGGAGCTGCGTTTCGGCGAGCACGCACTCACCGAGCCAGAGGGGGACACTGAGTCGCTCGAGCTCGTCATTGCCGCGTGAAGCGGCGTGATCTCGAGCGCCATCTGCGCGAGAACGGCGCGCGCCTGCTGCGCGAAGGCGGCAATCACAGCTATTGGGGTTTCGATGCGGAGCGGTCGACGGCTGTTCCTCGCCACCGGGAGATCAACCACGGGCTCGCCCGCAAGATCTGCAAAGACCTCGGGGTCCCCGCAGAAGCGGGGTCTTTGTATGCCAAGCGCCACCAACCTCAACATCGTTCCCCCCGGACTCGAACATGAGCCGATGAAGCCACGACCCGCCGGGAGCGTTACACCACACACACGCCGAACCGTGCCGTAAGCGACTCCCAGCCGAACTCACTCCCAAAACACACTGGCGTGGGTCTGATCGTGATCTCGTGGCGTCCCGAAACGGCCATCTCAGACGCGATGACACGGCCAAACGGGACCGCCTCCGTGCTGGACGATCCGTACGCGCTGGCTGCTTGGGCGCAGCTGCCAGGTGACGCCCATACCGTCCAGCTCGACGAGCAGTCCGCTCCCGAACCCTTGGCCGAGGCCCTCCAAAGTCCCCGCGGACCTAGTGAGGGCGGCTAGCCGAAGCCGGGAGCGAAGGGCTGCTTGTCGGACTGGCAGACGGTGCCTCTTGGCGGTGTGATCAGCCTGACCAGATAGGCGACCCGCGCCCGGTCGATGCAGGCGCTGGGATCGTGGAAGCTGACGTGGCCGTAGCCGTTCTGGGTGAGCAGGACGGCGTTTCCTAGGCGTCGCGCGGATCGCACCGCGTTGGCGTAGGGGGTGGCGGGGTCGTGGGTGGTGCCGATCAGCAGGATCGGCTTGTTCGTCTTCGCGTTCCATGGTCCCCGGTAGTTGTCCTCGCCGCGCACCGGCCAGGAGGCACATGGAGCCCATAACCACCAGCCCAGCAGCGGGCCAGACAATCGGTCGACCCGGGTGAGGTGGCCGATCACCTGCGGCCAGCTCCGCCACCCCGTGCGGGCCGGCGCGTCGGCGCACGAGATCGCCGCCGACGTTGTCGCGCCCATGAGGGCGGCGGGCGTCTGCAACTGGCGAGCCAGGGTCAGAAGCGCCGATCCGTTGCCCCGGACGGCGGCGGTGAGGTCGCTTGCGTCCTGTGGCCAGGTCTCGGGGATCCTCAAGAAGTTGAACTGGGAGACGATCAGATCGAGGTAGGTGAGCTTGCCCGGCGGGCTCGCTGTCGGGGCCGGGATCGGCGCGCGCCGTGACCGCGCGAACAGCTGGTCTACTCGCTCGGCCGCGGTCTGGCGAGAGCGCGCGAGCGCGCAGCGCTTCGGGCCGGCGCTCTGGCAGAGCGCGAGCAACTGGTTGAAGACCTCGTCGGCGCCCGACGCCTGGCTGACGACTCTCGCCTCGGCCCCTCTCGAGTACGGGACCGGATCGACGATCCCGTCCAATAGCATCGCCCGGACCCGCCGAGGGAACATGTTGGCGTAGGTCTGGCCGAGGTAGCTCCCGTACGAGAGACCGACGTAGGTGAGCTTGTGGTCGCCGACGAGGCGGCGCAGGTAGTCGAGGTCGCGGGCGGTGTCGGCGGTGGAAATATGGGGAAGCAGCCAGCCGCTGACCTGGCCGCAGCGGCGCGCGAGGTCGACGGTCTTACGCACGTAGCGCTCCGAGGCGGCCCGGGTGGTGGGGATCGAGACGCCCTTCCAGAAGCTCACCTCGCTTCGCTCGCTGGTGAAGCAGCGAACATGGGTGCTCGCGTTGGTGCCGCGGGGATCCCAGCTGACAACGTCGAAGCGCCCGCCGCCCCACGCATTGATCTGGGAGCCCAGACCTTCAACCAGGCCGATGCCGGTGTCGCCCGGCCCGCCCGGATTGATGAACATCGAGCCGATCCGCTGCCTAGGCCTGCTCGCGAGGTACCGGATCACTGCGAGCTCGATCGTGCGCCCGCCCCGATGACGCCAGTCAAGCGGCACGCGGACCCTGGCGCATTGAAGCTGCGGTCCGCGAGCCCTACACGGACCCCACACGATCGGGACGACGCTCGCCTCCGCCGCTCGTGGCGGTCCGGTCCCCGCGGCCACCGTGCCCCCAGCAGCCAATGCCAACACGGCTGCGATAAGCGTCGTGGAACCCAGCAGCACGCGACGCCCAGTGGCCACGCCCGATCCGAGAGTCCCCGACTTCACGCCAGTGGTCCCTGCCGCCGGTCGCTCCGGCGGCGATCCACCCAGTCCATGCCGCCCACCATACGCGTCAAACAGTCAGGGGACGGAGCACCGGTCAGCGGCCGGATCTCAAAGCGAGGCTCTCCCGCCGCCCGGTGGGCGCTCGTCGAGGCAGACTGGAGCACCGTGCTGCAACCCGGCCCGCTGCACGCGTTCTACGAGCGCACCAAGGCCAGGGCGCGGGCACGGCAAAGAGATCGTCGCCACCGCCCGCAAGCTGGCCCCTGATTTCCCGATCCATGGTCCGGATCAATGCCCTCGATCCGAGGGATCCGTCTCGCCCTTGCAGGCGCGCAGCGACGATGGTGCATCTTCCGATTTGGGCACAGAACGTTGCACGAGCGGCGCACCCCCTCCGGCTTGTGCTGTGCGCCCACAAAAAAAGCAGACTCTCGGATCGGGTCCCGTTTAATGCGGATATGGCAAGCGCGACCGACGAACGCGTGAAAGGAATGCGGTGGATTCCGCCGGGTACCTTCGAGATGGGCGCGGAGGGTTTCTATCCGGAGGAGGCCCCTGTGCACCAGGTCGGGCTCGATGGCTTCTGGATCGACGAGCATCCGGTGACGGTGGCGGCCTTTCTGCGATTCACTAAGGAGACGGGGTACGTGACATGGGCCGAGCGCGCACCGGATCCGGAAAGTTATCCGGGTGCCGATCCCGCGCTACTCGTGCCGGGCTCCTTGGTGTTCCAGCCGACCGCCGGACCGGTCGACCTGCGGGATCCGCGCAACTGGTGGGCATGGACCCCGGGGGCCCTCTGGCGCCGCCCCGAGGGCCCCGGAAGCAACATCGGCGGACGAGAGCTCAACCCCGTCGTACACGTCGCGACGGTCGACGCCGAGGCTTACGCGAAATGGGCAGGCAAGGAGCTGCCGACCGAGGCCCAGTGGGAGTACGCCGCCCGCGGTGGGCTCGACCGCGCCGTGTTCAGCTGGGGCGACGAGTTCGCACCGCGCGGGCGGATGATGGCGAACACCTGGCAGGGAGAGTTCCCGTGGCAGAACCTCGAGACCGACGGCTACGTCGGCACCTCGCCGGTGAAGCGGTTCCCGCCGAACGGCTACGGGCTCTACGACATGACCGGCAACGTGTGGGAATGGACCGCGGACTACTTCACCCCAACGCATGGCGGCGGTCCCACCAAGCTGTGCTGCGTGCCCCGCAACCCGCGCGTCACCTCGCCCGATCCGCAGGCCGGGGAGGGGCACATCCCGTTCCGCACGATCAAGGGCGGCTCGCACCTGTGCGCCCCGAACTACTGCTTGCGCTACCGACCGGCAGCCCGCCAGGCGGAGGCGGTCGACACCTCGACCTCGCATATCGGGTTCCGCTGCGTCGTGAACGCGCCTGCGGAGGACGCTTAGAGCGGCTGTAGCCGCGTCTTCTCGACCTTCGCGAGCTTCGCCTGCAGCCGTGCGTATTCGCGCTCCTGCGTGGGCGTGCGCTTATGCCCCGGGTACGCGATGTTGACGCGCTCGGCCGGGTCCAACAGCGTGTCGTACATCTCCCACTGGTCGGGCACATTCCCGTTGACGTCGTAGTAGCGCGCGATCTTGTAGCGGTGCTCGCGGATCGCCACGACGTGTTGCGGCGGCTGCGGGTATGGGCCGTTCGGCTGGCCCGACTGATAGTCGTCGTAGGTGAACACCGTGTAGTCCTGCGGCGGCTTCAGCGTGCGCCCGAGGATCCGGGCCGAGTAGTCGATCCCTTGCCAGGGAGCGCGTGCCTGGCGCGGCGCCCCGACCAGGCTCGCGAGCGTCGGCAGGAAGTCGACGTGAGACACGAGCGAGTGGTCGGTCCGGCCGCGCGGGAACAGGCGGGGATTCGAGTACACGAGCGGGACTCGCATCGTCTCCTCGTACATGTTGAAGTTTTTCTGCCGCATCCCGCCGTGCGCGGTCCCCATCTCGCCATGGTCGGCGGTGGCGACCACGAGGGTGTTCTCGAACAGGCGGTTGGCCACGAGCGTGTCGAGGAGCTTCATCAGGTAGGCGTCCGACGAGCGCATCAGGTTCCCGTAGAAGTTCAGGTAGTTGCGCTTCATCTGCGGGGTCGGGATCGGGCCGCTGGCGTTGAACAGGCGCAGGAACTGCTTCTGCACCGTCGGCTTGGTCGAGAGGTCCTCGTTGACGGTCGCCGGCAGACCGATGTCGCCGAGCAGAAACGACCCGTCGTAGCCATTCGGGGTGAGGTTCTTCGGATAGAACAACACGTCGTGCGGGTTGACCAGCGACACGACCATGAAGAACGGTTGCTGACGCGCCGCGTGGCTGTTCAGGTACTGAAGCGCCCCCTCGGTGCCCTGGGCGGCCGTGCCCTGGGCGTTGATGAAGCGACCGTCGTTGTTGTAGTAGCCGCCACCCTCCTCCGGGCCTGACTGGTTGGCGCCGGCGTCGGGCGGATCCCACCGGGTGAACCCGTACTTGTTGACGTCGTGGGGCTCCCAGGTGGAGCCGTTCGCCTGCTTCGTGCAGTGGAACTTCCCCTTGTAGACGGGGGTGTATCCGGACGCGGCCGTCACCGAGGCGAGGTTCTTGAAGTGGGTGCTGAGCTCGACCTGCGGATACTGCGGCGCCGGCATGCTCTCCTCGAGTGTGTACTTGACGCCGTGCTGCGCCGGGAAGTACCCGGTCATGAACGTCGAGCGCGCGGGCGAGCACATGCACGCGTTCGTCACGGCGTTATCGAACGTCACGCCATGGCGCTGCAGACGGTCGATACCCGGCATGTTGCGCTTCGCCCAACCCCGGGGGAAATGCTGGATCGCGCGCTGCTGATCGGTCATGAACACGAGCACGTTCATGCCCTCGATCGGGTTGTGCGCCGCAGCGCGATACGGACCCACCCGTATGCGAGCGCGGGCGGCTCCTCCGCCCCCGAGCAGCACTGCGCCGGTCCCGGCGGCCGCCTTCAGCAGCTCGCCGCGGGTGATTCCGTCGCCGCTCTCTTCGCCCTCGCGGGTCGGCTTGTCGCTGGCTGTCATATCGCGCTGGTTCCTGTCGCTATCGCTTGGTTATCCGCTTGAACTCCGTGACAGCGTTGCTCGCGAACGCGGACACGTACACGTTCTTGCCGTCGGGACTGACGACCACCGAGCTCGCCCCGCGCATCGCCTGGGCGTGAATGCAGTCGAACCGCGGGTCGATCAGGCAGCCCGGCTTGCGCGGCTTCTGGATCAGCCCCGAGGTCGAAGCGTCGCGGTCGAACGTGTCGATCGACCCGGGCAGGAACGACGCGACATACACGTTCGCCCCGTCGGGCGAGACCGCCGCCCCCTCGGGAACGGTCAGCGTCCTACCGAGCGTGCACGCGACGGCGAGCACATAGATCGCGCACCCCGTCGTGCCGCTCGCCTGCGCGAGCTGCCCGGTTGATGGCGTCCGTGTGAAGTTGGCGACGCTGTCCGTCTGCAGAGCGGTCACGTACACGCTCTTGCCATCCGGGCTGACCGTGGTGGCGTCGGCCTTGCCCAGCTCGCGGCCCTTGGTGCACCCGTTCACCGAGGCGTTGGTGAAGCAGCCGGCCCCACCGGTCAGCTGCGTCAGCGCTCCGGTCGAGGGATTGCGAGCAAGCACGTCGACGGCGCTCGACCCCGGAGCCGCGGCGTAAACGTTGCCGCCATCGCCGCTGATCGCGACGCCCTCGACGGCGGACATCGCGATCGCGCTCGTGCAGCCGCCCGCGCCCGCCTGCGAGATGCATCCTTGGGTGCCGTCAAGCTGAGCGAGCGCGCCGCCGAAGTAGCGGGAGAACACCGCGACCGTGTTGCCGAGGAACGATCCCGTGTAGACGTTGCGGCCGTCCGGGCTGACGACGACGACATCCGCTCCGTCGAGCCCACGGGCGGTCTGGCACCCAGGCAGCGCCGAGGCGGCGAGGCAGCCCCGTCCGTCCGCCGCCTGCGTGAGCGCACCCGTCGACGGGTTGCGCTCGAAGATCGCGAGCGAGCTGCTGTCGAAGGAGGTCGCGTACACACTCGACCCGTCCGGACTGACGGCCACGGAGTTGGGGCCGTCGAGCCCGACCCCCGGTGCACATCCGTCGGCGCCCCCAGCGGCGATGCAGCCGGCGGCCCCGGCCGCCTGGCTCAGCCTCCCAGTTGCGGGATCTCGCTGAAAGACCGCGATCGCATCGCTCGTCGAGGACGCGACATAGACGTTCTTGCCGTCCGGGCTGACCGCGATCGCCTCGGAACCGACAATCGGCCCGGGGCCCATCAACGCGCGGACGTGGGTGCAGTCGTGGCGGCCGGAGGATTGATCGACGAGGCAGCCGTTCGTACCCTTCGGCTGGATCAACACCCCGACCGGGTTCACCGGGGGTCGGCTGGGGGTGGGCTGCTTCGCCGCCGCCGCGCTCGACGCGAGCACCGCCGGCGCGGCGAACATCGCCATGAGGATTGCCGCGGCCCTCTTTAGCTCATCCTGCACATTCCCCACGAGCAACCCCGACGCCGTAGAACGACTCCAACCGCGGTGCAGCCTACTGGGAGGCGCTCGCGGTCGGCAAGTTCACCGTCGATCACTCGGCTGACCATGGTCGTCCTCCGGGCCCCATCGACGAGGCGGTGCAGGCGGGATCCTGCGCGACGTGGCCGGGCAACCGGAACGCGACAGGACGCGGTTCTGATGTCTGTCGGGATGGTCCTGCCTCGAGGTCTTGTTCCTGGCGTGGGCGGGCGCTGAGCTCAGAGCGGCGGGTAGGATCGCGCGGTGAAGCGGCACGTCTTGATTCTTGGCGCGGGGTTCGGCGGTCTTGAGCTGGCGACGCGCTTGTCGGAAACGGTTTCCGACGCCGTCAGCGTTACGTTGCTTGATCGCAATGACTCGTTCTATTTCGGCTTCTCAAAGCTCGAGGTGATGCTCGGCCGCGAATCGGCGGATGCCGTGCGATTGCCGTATCGCGAAATTGCGAAGGATGGTGTCGAGTTCCGCCAGGAGACGGTGATCGGCGTCGACCCGGTCGCGCGGCGGGTGGCGACCGACGTCACCACTCACGATGCCGACTTCCTGGTCGTGGCGATGGGTGCGGACTACGAGATGGCGGCGACGCCGGGTTTTGTGGAGGGCGGCCATGAGTACTACTCGCTCGCTGGGGCGGAGCGCCTGCGTGATGCGCTCGGCGACTTCGAGGGCGGGCGCGTTCTCGTCTCGGTGCTCGGCCAGCCGTTCAAGTGTCCCCCGGCGCCGTTCGAGGGGTCGTTTCTTCTGCACGAGCACTTCACACAACGAGGGATTCGCGACGCCGTGCGTATGACGACTACGTTCCCGATGGAACGCCCGGTTCCAGTGACCGGCGAGATCTCGCAGATGTTCCGCGACGCGCTGGCCGCGCGCGGGATCGAGGAGCTTCCGGAGCGTCTTGTGACCAGCATCGACCCGGGCGACCGCGTCGCGCGGCTGGCCACGGGTGAAACGCTGCCCTACGATCTCTTCGTTGGAATCCCGGTGCACCGGGCGCCCGACCCGCTCCCGGCCTCGGGCCTGACAGTCGACGGCTGGGTGCCCGTCGACCAGACCAACCTCAGGACCGGGTTTCCCAACGTGTACGCGCTGGGCGACGTCTGCACAGGCCCTCGCGCCGTGCCCAAGGCCGGGATCTTCGCCGAGTCGGCCGCGCTGGTCGTGGCAGACGACATCGTCGCTGAGATCACTGGCGGGGACCCGCCGGCGCCGTACGAGGCCGCTGGCGTCTGCTACGCCGAATTCGGCGAAGGCCTCGTCAGCAAGGTGGACGCCAACTTCCTTCGCGGCGAGGCCCCGGCGGCGGCGCGTCACGATCCCTCGCGAGAGTACGCCGCCGAAAAGGCCGAGTTCGGCGCCACACGCCGTGAGCGATGGTTCGGATCGTGAGGGTCGACCGCGGCCATATCGGGGTCGTCGCCCGTGGTCGTGAATGGTGCGCACGACGGGCGCCGCGCTAAGGGTGCCAACGCGATCGTCCGCTCTGAGGCGCGCTACGGCACGACAGCGATCGTCCACGGATGCAAGTTCCGGCCGAGCGCGCGTCTTCCACGCGTGGGCTCGCGACCTGCGAGGCGAGCGGGCTAAGGTTCGGTCGTGGGCTTCCTTGGACATCAGTCGCGCCACGAGCGCGAGTGGGAGGAGGTTCGCGCCTCCGCCCGGGAGGACCTGGTCGCGCTCGGCGATGACATCCGCTCGCTCGATGTCGACATCGACATGCCCGGTGTCGCCGACGAGGCCAAGCAGCGCTACGAGCAGGCGCTCGAGGCCTACCAGCGGGCGAGCGACATCTTTGACCGGGCCAAGCAACCCGAGGATCTCGCTCCGGTGAGCGAGACCCTCGAAGAGGGCCGGTACGCGATGGCGTACACGAAAGCGCTGCTGGAAGGGAAACCACCGCCCCAGCGCCGCCCGCCTTGCTTCTTCGATCCCCGGCACGGGCCATCGACCGAGGATGTCGACTGGGCGCCGCCAGGCGGTACTCCAAGGCCGGTCCCTGCCTGTGCTGCTGATGCTTTGCGGGTCAAGGAAGGTTTCGCGCCGCATGGGCGCCAGGTCGCCGTGGATGGACGGCCGACCGATTACTGGAACGCGCCTCGGCAGTACGGGCCGATGATGGGCGGTTACTTCAATGGGTTCGGCGGCGGCGGTCTGCTGCAAACGCTGCTGGTCGGCTCGGCGCTCGGCGCGGGTCTCGGCTTCGGCGCCGCGGCAGTCGACTCGATATTCGACGGCGATGGGGACGGCGACGGGGACGGCGACGGCGACGGCGGCGGCGGCGGCGGCTGGGGCGACGGCGGTGACGGCTTCGGCGGCGGCGACTTCGGGGGCGACTTCTAGCTGTTCGCCCGCTGGGCGGCCGAGTTCGCCGACCAGTAGCGGTTGAGCTGGTCTGCGTGATGGTAGGCGTAGCGGTGGAGCCCCTCTAGCAGGCGGATTTCGGTATCCGACAGATCCGGATGCCAAAGATCAACGATCAGCACGATCCGGTCCTCGTCGGTGTGATTCCACGCCTCGTGCTCGAAGTAGTCATCGAACACGAGGCACCGCCCCTCCTCCCAGCGCCGGGTTTCGTCCCCCACCCGGATCGCGCAGTCCCCGTCGGGAACCCTGATCCCAAGATGGCAGCGAACCCTCAGATTGGTCGGGCCGCGGTGAGGGTGGACATGGGTGCCGCCTCGCAACCGTGATACGTAGATCAGGCCTGCGAGCGTCCGCATGGCGGGATAGGCCTCGATCCCGCGAGCGGTGATCGGGCACTGGTCACAGATCTCATCGTGCCGACGACCGCGCTCGTAGAAGAACGCCACGTCCCAGTCCCCGGATCGCCCAATTCGCTCCGCCTCACGGTGATACGCGGTCTGGTTCAACGTCAGGAGCTCGTCGCGGATCTCTCGTGCGTGAGCCTCTAGATACCTCGTCAGAGGGAATTGACCCGGGTCGTGCCACGGTCGACTTGCGAGCTTGGGGTAGCGCTTTCCCAGGGGCTTATCGGTGAGCGTTTCGATGTACCGGTCAAATCGCGCGCGCCCGACCCTGCGCCTGACGGATTGACTGGTCACGCGCTTCTGTACGGCCGTGTCGAACAGCACCCTCGGGTCGGTGACGCCGTCGAGCGCCCGCGGCTCTCCTACTTCAGTCAGCTGCATCCACTCGTCGAAGCTGAGGCGCTTGTCCCAGGCGGTACCGAGGGTGTGGAGCCGTTTGCGCGCGGCGTCGGCCCAATAGTCGGAGAGCGTTTCGCGCGCGGTATGTGCCAGCCACACGCACGGCTCCGGAATAACCGGGCAGACAGCGGCGGCAAGTTCGTATTGGCCGGTGCAATACGCGCGGCGCGCCAGCGACTCGTCGTCCTCGGAGAGGCTGCCGAGCTGGGCGGTGAACGGCGGCCTCAGCGTCTCGCTGTCGAGTAGGTAGTCCGCAAACTCACGGATCCTGGCCAACCACGAAGCCGGCGATCCATCCTTCGCTTGAGTCTGCTCGGCCAGGTTGGCCATGTGCAGGACCACGAGCGCGTCTAGTTCGTTGCTGGTTGCATCGCCCTCGAGCCGTGTCCATCGATGCGTGCCGGCAAGCAGGGGACCGCGAGGGGTCACGCCGAATAGGTACGCGAGCCGTTCTGCTTGCTCGCCGACAAGCGCACTGAGCTCGGCGCGGCGCGCCGGCGCCAGCAAACGCTGCGCGAACGCGTCGGTGCCGTACACGCTGTGGATCAGCCCCGCGTACTGCAGCCATACCGGCTGGTTCCAGCGCCGGAGGATCGCGTACGTCTCGACGAGGTGGTCAAGCAGTGTTCGCCCGTGCGCGTGGCGAAGACCTCCGGCGCCCTCACGCTCGAGGAACGTGATCACCGACTCCCGAACCCGGTCGCGCGAGGGCGATCGCCCGCCATGCTCGATGCCGCCGCCGATGACCATTCCGTCCTTCACCTTAGTCGGCACCGGCAGCTGGTAGAACGGCCCAAAGATTGGGAGCATCACGGGCTAGGGCGGGGACACTCGCTGCCCGGAGTCGACGGCTGCTGGCCGCACGATCGCTTCCACGCGATCGCCGCCCTGGGTCGGGCGACTCCTCCGGCGATCCGCCACTCAGCGCGCGTCGCGCGTCGCCGCCGCGCGGAGCGGACGTGTGCGAGGCTTAGCTCGGTGCCGAGCGATCGGGCTTACTCGCGCTTCTCGATGGCGATTCCCGCCGCCGCGCTGAGACTGGGTGGAAAGCTGAATGTGCCCGTGTACCGCGCGACCCGCGGACGGCTCTTTGGACGGATCGGTCGCGCCCCCGTCCTGCTCCTCACGACCACCGGCAGGCGCTCGGGAAGAGAGCGAACGGCGCCCGTGCTGTACCTAGCCGACGGCGAGCGGATGGTCGTGATCGGCTCCAACGCCGGGAACGTGCGCACCCCCGCCTGGGCGCTCAACCTCAAGGCACATCCCGACGCCGAAGTGCAGGTTCGAGGCGCACACCGGAAGGTACGCGCACGCTTGCCCGAGGGCGCGGAGCGCGACGAGCTGTGGCAACGGATGAATGATCAATACGGCGGCTTCGACGATTACCGTGCGCGCACGGGGCGCCGGATCGATCTGTTCGTGTTGGAGCCGCGCTAGCTCGAGGCGAGAGGGGAACAGGAGCCCGCAGGATCCCAAGGCTCAGCCGACGTCCGTGACGAGCGGCGGCGTCGCGCGGCTAGCCCGAGTGATCGTCGTGGTGCGGCAGCCCGCGCAGCACGTTGATCACGCCCACCACGATGATCAGAATCGCCCAGCCCTTCGCGATCTCGTGGCTCGCGAGTCCGATCACGCCGACGACGAGGAGGATCACGCCCAGCGCGACGGCGACGCCGGGGTGATGAAGCATGCGAGCCAGCCGCGGTAAGAGAACCAGGATTGCGACTGATCGCGCACGGCGCCGCAATCCCTGCCGGCCCCGGCGCGACCGCAGGTCGGCGTGCCGGTTGAACGAGCGCTACGCGCCGAACTCGATCACGCTGCGGATCCCGTCCTGGCGGTGCATCAGCTCAAACCCGTCGTTGACCTGGTCGAGCGTGAGCCGGTGGGAGATGAACGAGTCCACGTCGATGTCTCCAGCCAGGTAGCGGTCGACGAGCAGCGGCACCTGGTCGCGACCCTTGACTCCTCCGAACGACGCACCGAGCACGCGGCGGCCGGTGATCAGGTAACGGGGGACGACGTCGAGCGTCTCTCCCTTGCCGGCCACGCCGATCATGCAGGCCGTGCCCCAGCCCAGCCGCGCCGCCTCGACCGCCTGGCGCATGACGGCGACGCTGCCCGTGGCCTCGAATGTGAAGTCGGCGCCGAAGCCGCCGGTCTCCTCGAGCACGCGCTCGACCACTTCCGGGCCGCCGGCCCACGTGTCGGTGGCGCCGTGCCGCCGGGCCAGCTCGAGGCGCTGCTCTGAGACATCTACAGCGATGATCCGTCCGGCTTCCTGCAGCCGTGCACCGACGACCGCGCCGAGGCCGACCATGCCCGCGCCGAATACCACGACGGTCGCGCCCGGTTCGACGGGCGCGCGGAACATCGCCGCGCCGAGCCCGGTGGACAGGCCGCATGCGAACAGGCAGGCCGCCTCCGATCGTGCCTCCGCGGACACCTTCGCGAGTGCGATCTCGGGCATCACGGTTGCCTCGGCGAACGTCGAGCAGCCCATGAAGTGACGCAGCGGCGACCCGTCGCGTGACAGCCGCGTGGTGCCGTCCGGGAGATAGCCCGCGTTCTGCTGCTCGCGAATCGCCACGCAGATGTTCGTCTTGCCACTGCGGCAGTTGACGCACTCGCGACATTGGGGGCTGAACAACGTCACCACGTGGTCGCCCTGCTTCAACGACGTGACGCCCTCGCCGATCGCCTCGACCAGCCCGGCGCCCTCATGTCCGAGCACGCACGGCACGTACCCGGACGGGTCGGCCCCCGACGCCGAGTACATGTCGGTGTGACAGATCCCGCAGGCCTGCAGTCGCACCAGCGCCTCGCCCCGCCGCGGCCCACCGAGCTCGACCTCCTGCACCGCGAGTGGCGCCCCGAACTCCTCCAGCACCGCCGCGCGAACCTTCATCGCGGACAGCCTGGCAGATCGGCGCGACCTAGGATCCTTGCAGCATGCAGACGGTCTACGAGGCCGCCGGTGGTTACGACGGGCTGCTCCGCCTGGCCCACGCCTGGCACGCCAGGGTGATCGCGGACGAGGTCGTGAGCCATGCCTTCAGCTATGGCTTCCGTCCCGACCACAGCGCGCGGCTCGCGGCGTATTGGGCCGAGGCGCTCGGCGGCCCGACGCGCTACTCAGCCGAGTACGCGGACGAGACCTCGGTCGTGCGGTTGCACAGCGGCAACGGGGTCCACGACGAGATGGACCGCCGCGCGATCGACTGCTTCGATCGGGCGCTCGAGGACGTCGGGATGCCACGCGGGGACCGGTTGGGCGAGGTCCTCCACAGGTACTTCGCGTGGGCCACGATCAACACGATGGGGCGCTATCACCGCTCCGCGGAGGACGTCCCCGAGGACCTGCGGATTCCGCGGTGGTCCTGGGACGGACTGGTCGCGGAATAAGGCCACGCCGCGAACCCGAGGGCGGATAATGCGACCGTGGTCGTTCGGATGCGGTGGATCTCCGCGCTCGCGGCTGTGACGGCGGTGTTGGCTGCGTGCGGCGGTTCCAGCCAGACGAGCGCCGGTGGGATGGACTCCGGGGCGCCGCTGCGCGGGTCGGTGTCGGCCGCCGGCGTCGAGCGGACCCGGACCGCGGTGCGCCCGCTCGCTGCGTACGCGATCTCGCTGCCGCCGTCCTCGGGCGGCCCGACGACGTGCACCGTCTACGAGGGCGACTACGCCACCCAGATCGTGGTCGACTCGCAGAGCCTGAACGTGCGTACGGAGTGCGAGCTGTGGTCGGCGAACCAGCCCGGCGTCGGCTACCTGTGGGGCTACGAGCACGCGGCGGCGACGCCGAACGTGGTGCGGCTCTGCACGCTCACCGATCCGCACGGCAAGATGACCGCGAGCGTGATCGAGGACACCGGCTTCATCCCCGTGTCGGCCGCTCAGCGCGCGAAGGGCGGATCCGCGTGCGCCGGGATTCGCGCGTCGGGCTGGACCGAGCCGCGCCTGCGCTACCGGCGCTCGAGCACGACGACCGGGATCACGCGGTCGGTGCGCTTGCGGTAGTCGTCGTAGGCGGGCCACACCTCGGTCATCAGCTCCCAGAGGCGTGAGCGCTCCTCGCCCTCCGCGGTGCGGGCACGGACGGGGATCCGCTCGCCCTTGATCTGGATCGTCGCGTCGGGGTCGGCGACGAGGTTCTTGTACCAGTGGGGATGGTCGGGCGCGCCGCCCTTGGAGGCGACCACGATCCACGTGTCGCCGTCGGTGCGGTGGATCAGCGGCGTGGTGCGCTCCTCGCCGGTGACCCGGCCGGTCGTGCTGAGCAGCAGGATCGTGGTCCCGCGCCAGTGGTAGCCCTGCTCGCCGTCGGTGTCCCGGTAGGTCTTGACGTGCTCCTGGCCGAACAGGTCGTCGCCGGAAGGGTTGGGATCCTCGGGCATCGCCCCAAGCCTAACCCGGAACCACTGTCCATATTCAGCTCCGAGCATCGCGGCCGCCCGCGCGGCGATTATCGTGCGCACGGCATGGCTGGGGCGAACCGCATACGACTCGCGACACCGGATCGGCCGAACGGTGCCTGAGGGACTCGGTCCAGGCGAGGTCGGCAAGGAGATCGTCGAGCACCACCACCATCAACATCTCGAGCACGTCCAGGAGGGCGAGAGCCGCGGCACCTGGATCTCGATCATCGAGGCGGTGATCCTGTCGCTGGTCGCGGTGCTCGCGGCGTACTCCGGATTCGCGGCGGCGAAGTGGAGCACCACGTCGTCGATCTCGCTCGCTAAGGCGTCTTCGCTGCGCACCAAGTCCAACACCGCTGCGGTCGACGGAGTCGTGACCAGGACGCTCGACGCGGTGACGTTCAACGCGGTGTTCTCGGCCTTCTTGCTGGGGAACAAGCAGGCCGAGCAGCTTGCCGAACGCCGGCTGCGGCCCGGCTACCGGCCCGCCTTCTACGCGTGGCTCGCGACCGATCCGCTCCACAATCCGCATGCGCCTCCGGGGCCGGCGTACATGCCCCAGTACGTGATCCCTGAGGAGCGGCTCGCCGCGGAGCTGACCAAGCAGGCCGATCAGACCTTCGCCAAGGGCTCGGCGGCCGGCGAGACCGCGGACAAGTACGTCCGCGACACCGTGTTCCTGGCGACGGTGCTGTTCCTCGTCGGGATCAGCGGCCACTTCCAGATCCGGGCGGCGCGCCTCGGGATCATCGGGGTGGGAGTGGCGATCCTGCTGTTCGCCGTCGTGCAGCTGATCGGACTGCCGGCGCCGCCGTAAGCCGCTTTTCGATGTGGCTGTCGCACAGAGCCGACGCACCGGAAATTGTTTGTAATCGAGTACGAATGGCCGCTCCGGTGGGTGCGTACCGGAGCTGAACTTTGGCGATCTAGTTCCGCATGCGACAACTGAATCGCCAAAGTTCGCGCGGGGCGGATCGCCCGCGACATTGCTGCTGCCATCAGCCAGACGACTGCCGGTCGATCGCGGCGGTCACCGAGGCTCCATCGGTCCTGAGTCCCCGTACCTGGCGATCAACCAGAGACCGAAGACGCCCATCGCGATCAGCAGCGCCGCGACGGCCCATGCGTGACTTACCGCCAGCGCAATGCCCCCGCCTACAAGAATCAGAGGGAGGAGCCCATACAGGCCCACACCACGCATGCCAAGAGCGTAATGGCCGAGCCAAAGCGGTGCACCTCTTCCCATACGGTCTAACCAGCAGTGAGGCGTGTCGCCGTGAGCGTACTCAGCACGCGTCCGCATCACGCTGCGGCTTCTAGATCGTTGCGCCGGCGGGACTGCGGACGGCGAGCCTCGTTTCCGGATCTTCACGGTTCCACCCGGACGACGCGGTATTTTCGCGACGGGGCAATCAGTGGCGACCACGGCCGATCAACGAACCGGGGCGGTTCCGATCCCGCTTGGCAGGGCGCTCGACGAAGCGCCGATGACGCGTCTGCACATCCGGTTCTGGCTGCTCGCGGCGCTCGGGATCCTGCTCGACGGGTTCGACTTCTTCATCATCGGGATTGCCAACCCGCTCGTGAAGAAGGACTTCCACGTGACGTCCACGCAGGTCGGGCTGGTGTCGGCGGCGGCGATCGTCGGCGCGGTGTTCGGCGCGAGCCTGCTGGGGCCGCTCGGCGACAAGCTCGGCCGCAGCCGGATCTTCAAGTACGACCTGTACCTGTTCGTCGTGTTCTCGGTGGCGTGCGTGTTCGCCTGGAACGTGTGGGCGCTGATCGCGTTCCGGTTCATGCTCGGGCTGGCGATCGGGCTCGACTACCCGCTGGCGTCCAGCTATCTGGCGGAGGTGCTCCCGTCGGCCAAGCGTGGGCGCTGGCTGACCGGCGCGTTCAGCCTCCAGGCCGCCGGGATCCTGCTCGGCGCGATCGCTGGCGTCGTGTTCCTCGAACTGTTCCCGCACCTGTGGTCATGGCGGCTGCTGCTCGGCTTCGGCGTGGTGCCGGCGGTGGTCATCATCTTCCTCCGGCGGAACGTTCCCGAGAGCCCGCGGTGGCTCGCGCAGAACGGGCACGAACAGGAGGCCAAGCAGGTCGCCGACCGGCTCTCGCCGGTGCCCGTCGTCGTCACCCCGGCCGACACCGTTCGGTCCGAGGAGACGCCTGAGGGGCTGAAGGCGCTGATCCAGCCCCAGCTGTTCAAGCGCAGGCTGATCCGGCGGACGATCTTCACGGCGGTCCCGTGGTTCCTGATGGACATCGCCACCTACGGCGTCGGGATCTTCACGCCCACGCTGATCGACGAGATCCTGATCAAGCACCCGAACACGACGTTCATCGCCGACAACATCGCCTCCACGAAGGCCACCGCCGCGCTCGACATCTTCCTGCCGATCGGGTTCGCGATCGCGATCCTGCTCGTCGACCGGGTTGGGCGGATCCCGCTGCAGGTCGTCGGCTTCGCGGTGATGGCGTTCGCGCTCGCGATCCTCGGCACGGTCGAGGGGTTGCCCGGCGGCGGCAACGACCATCTCGCGCTCGTGTTCGTCGCGTTCGCACTGTTCAACACGTTCATGAACGCCGGCCCCAATGCCACCACCTTTGCGTTGCCGGCGGAGGTATTCCCGTCTTCGGTCCGCGCGGCGGGGTGCGGCTTCGCCGCGGGCTCGGCGAAGTTCGGTGCCGCGCTCGGCGTGTTCCTGTTCCCGATCCTCCAGGACTCGATCGGCAACAGCGCGCTGCTGTTCATCATCGCCGGCTGTTGCCTGCTCGGGATGACCGTCACGCTGATCTTCCGGATCGAGCCCAAGGGGAAGTCGCTCGAGGAGATCTCGGGCGCCGAGCTGGGGCCGCTGAAGGCGCGGCCCGTCCCCGCCTAAGCGGCCCGTCCCGGCCTACCCGGGTCAACCCGTCCCGGCCTAACCGCCGGAGGGCCCAATTTCGGTCCGTCTTCGTTGACGATACGCGCGCGTACTTCATAAGCTCGCGCGATCCAGGCCCGCCCCGCGCCGGGGCGGCATGACCCAGCGGGAGGAACCTTGCGCAACGGACTGGCCATAGTGGCCGTGGCGGCGGTCGCCGCGCTGGCTGCGCCGGCGACATCGATGGCTACCCTCGACTACTCGACGGCGCCCTTCGCCGAGTCGGCCAATCACTACGCATACGGCCAGGCGCCGGTGTTCATGCCCGACGGCAAGACCGTTCTGTTCGGCAAGGACTTCAGGGCAGGCGCGGGCAATCAGGTGTACAGCGCCAGCTGGCCGGACGGCGCGGGTCTGCGGTGCCTGACGTGCACGGGTCCGGGCTCGGGGACCGACAACGTCAACGGTGTGGCGGCGGTGAGGCCGCAGGGCGACTGGGTGCTGTTCCACTCATGGCGGGGGCACTACATGACGATCGGCTCGCCCGGGTACGGCGGGATGGGCTCGGCGCTGTGGGCGATGCATCCGGATGGCTCAGACCAGACGCAGCTCACCGACGTCCAGCCGGCGTCCGCGACCCCGGGCGCGGGAGAGGGGATCGACGATTACCACGCGTACTGGTCGCCGGACGGGCGGCACGTGGAGTGGGCGCACCTGAACTGGAACTTCATCACCGGCGGCGGCCAGGGCAAGTGGGATGTTCGCGTGGCCGACTTCGTCGTCAACAACGGCGTGCCGTCGCTGACCAACGTCCATGTCGTCCGGCCGGCCAACGGGCACTGGTACGAGACGCAGTGGTGGGCGCCCGATGGGAGCGGCTTCCTGTACACGGAGACATCCGATGCCTCGACCACCCCGCACCTGTTCTTCTGCAGGCTGATCGACGATGACAGCGCCTGCCAGGTCACGCAGCTCTCGCACGGACCATGGTGGGACGAGCAGGCGCTGTTCACACCGGACATGAAGGACGTGATCTTCATGTCGAGCCGCGACCAGCCGGGCCTGTTCAACGCCTGGGCGCAGACCGCTCAGACGCTCGGCCTGCCGAACGACTACGACTACCTGCTGATCCTGCCGCTGTTCGAGGCCGGGTTCCTGCAGCCGGTCGGCCAGGAGTACACCGACCTGTACGAGCTCGATCTCGCGACCGGCTCCGTGCGCCGGCTGACGAGCGACGGACAGGGCGGCTGGATCACGCCCGAGTTCAGCTGGGATCCGAACAACAAGTTCCTGATGTGGACCGAGAACCGGTTGCCGAACGGATACCGCTACCCCTTCCCGCCGAGTCCGACCGAGTACGCGCAAGCGCTCCAGGAGCTGCTTCAGAACCCGCCCTCCCCGAGCCCCGACGTGAGCCCGAACGGCGTCGGGGTCGCGGCGCTCCCGCTCGAGCAGCGCACGCAGATCGGGGTGTTCTCGGCGAGGTAGGCTAGGCGCTGATGGCCGAGGCCGCGGACCGCATCGCCGCCCTGCTTCACGAGGCCGGCGAGACCCACCACCTCGTGTACCGGATCGTCGACGGGGACGATCCGGACTGGGCGTCGTGGTACGCGGACTGGCTGATACGTCTTTCAGAGCTCGAGGAGATCCTCGGCATGAAGCTGGTGCGCTCCGAGCTCGTGTGGCTGCTCGTCGGGCTCGACAAGGACTACACGGCCACCGCCCCCGGCACGCCGTGGTCGCAGTGGTACGCCGGGCGGATCGTGGAGCGGTTCGCGCCCGGCGGTTAGGCGCGCCGCGGCTCGGGCGGGAGCTCCTCGAGGATCTCGAGCTCGAAGCGCAGGATCTCGACGAGCCGGTTGCCGCTCAGCGTGCCGTCGAGCATCTCGAGTGATTTGCGGTGCCGGCGCAGCCTGGTCGCCGACTCGGCGGGGTCGATCCCGCGGGCGATCAGGATCCGGAGCTCGCGGACCTTGCTGACCTTGTCGGCTGCATACATGGCCGGCGCGTAGCCCCCGGCTCGGCGGACGCGCTCGCGAACGTCGTCCTTCCGGTCCTCGAGCTCCGCGATCGAGGGGTCGTCGCTGAGGATCGCGACGAGCTCGCTGACCTCGCTGCCGAATCTCGACGTGAGCTCGCTCGGGTCGGTGTCGGTGTCCTCGAGCACGTCGTGCAGGACCGCCGCCGCGACCACGTGGTCGGGGTATCCGGAGCGCTCGAGCAGCGAAGCGACCTCGAGCAGGTGCACGAGGAACGGCGCGCCGTCGGCGTCGCGCCGCTGGTCGCCGTGACGCGATCGCGCGTACTCGATCGCCGCTTGAGTCAGCGGCAGGCCGCGGAAGAAGCGGAGCTCAGGCGTCGGACCGGAATCCGGAGCCATACCAGACATAGTGTTCAGATCCGGGCCCGTGCGCATGTAAACGACGGGTGAACGGGTTCGCGCTCAGACACGGTCTGCCGGCGTGGTATCAATCAGCTCGGCCGGGGGACTGGTCCGAACGCGGCGAGGTGAACGCTTGTGAGCTCGTTGTCGAGCCCCGATCAGAGCAGCGCTCCGGCGCTGGCCGTCGAACGCCTCACGAAGCGCTTCGGAGAGCGCGTCGCGTTCAGCGACGTGAGCTTCGAGGTCGGACACGGCGAGGTGTTCGGGTTCCTGGGACCGAACGGGGCCGGCAAGACCACGACCGTGCGGACGCTCGGCACGCTGATCGCTCCGAGCTCCGGCAGCGCGACCGTCGCCGGCGTGCCGCTGACAGCGGCCAACGGAGTCGAGATCCGCCGGCGAATCGCGATCATGCCGGAGGCGCCGGGGCTGTATCTCAAGCTCAGCGTCGCCGACAACCTCGCGTGCTTCGCGGGCCTGTACGAGTCGCCGACCCCCGCCGAGCGGATCGCGCAGGCGCTCCGCGCCGTCAACCTCACCGACCGGGCCGGCGATCCCTGCGGCGCGCTGTCGAAGGGCCTGCGGCAGCGGGTCGCGCTCGCGCGGGCGCTGCTCGGCGACCCGCAGGTGCTGTTCCTCGACGAGCCGACCTCGGGCCTCGACCCGGTCGCGGCCCGGGACGTGCACGAGCTGATCGGAGAGCTGCGCGGGCGAGGAGTCACGATCTTCCTGACCACGCACCGCCTCGAGGAGGCCGAGCGTCTGTGCGATCGAGTCGCGATCCTGAACACGACGCTGCGGATGATCGGCCGTCCCGACGAGCTGCGCGAGCGGCTGTTCTCAAGATCGCTGGTGGTCAGGACCCGCGCGCCACTTCGCGATCCGGATCGTCTGTTCGCCGCTGCTCCCGGCTTCGAGGGCTGGGAGCTGGACGGCGCCGGCGAGTACGTCGTCGCCGTCTCGGACCCGGACGCCGCGGCGCCCCCGATCGCCCGCGCGCTCGTCGCGGCGGGCGCGGACGTGCTCTCGATCTCGGAGTCGCGCCACTCGCTCGAGGACGTGTACCTCGAGCTGATCGACGAGGCCGGGGAGCTGGATCGGAGCCGGCGATGAGCTGGGTCCGGATCCGGGCGATCTTCACCAAGGAGCTGCGGGAGTACCGCCGCAACGGCGCGATCGTCTGGACGATGGCGCTGCTGCCGGTGATCTTCACGATCGAACCGCTGATCCAGATCTTCAACCTGCCCGCCGCCTCCGCGCACACGCTGCTGCACAAGGACCCGCTGCTCTACATGCTCGGAATTCCGGCCCTCGTGCCCGCGGCGCTGGCCGCCTACGCGGTGGTCGGCGAGCGCCAGCAGGGGACGCTGGAGCCGGTGCTGACGACGCCGATCACACGCGAGGAGTTGCTGCTCGGCAAGGCGCTCGCGGTGTTTGTGCCGGCGGTGGTGATCTCCTACGCGGTGTTCGGGCTGGCGGTTGCGAGCATCGCCGCGTTCGCCGACCCGGCGGTCGCGTCAGCCGTGCTGCGCGGCCCGCACCTGCTCGCGCAGGTGGTGTTCACGCCGCTGCTCGCGGGGTGGTCGATCTGGGTCGGGATCGCGATCTCGGCGCGCACCAACGACCCCCGGGTCGCGCAGCAGCTCAGCATCCTCGCCAGCCTGCCGCCCGTGGTGATCGCGGCGCTGATCGCGTTCGGCGTGATCCACCCCAGCACCGGGCTCGCCGTCGCGCTGGCCGTCGCGCTGCTGGTCCTCGATCGGCTCGGGTGGCGGTTCGTGTCCGCCCTGTTCGACCGCGAGCGCCTGATCACGGGCACGCGATCCTGATCGCGCGCCACGCCCGCGCCACTAGCCTGTGGGCGGATGCTCCGGCAAACCCGCCTGCTGTTGACGGCGGCGGCTGCGGTCGTCGCCACGATCGTGGTTGTGATTTCGGTCGTGCAGCTGCACAACTACGACCACCAGCGGACCAGCGGCGCGCGGGTCCAGGCCCCACTCGCCGTCGGCACGGCGCTCCAGCGCCCGCGCCCGGTCCCGGCGATCGAGCTGGTCGACGAGCAGGGCCGGCCGTTCTCGACCTCGCAGTGGCGCGGCCGGTGGGTGGTGCTCGCCCCGTCGATGACGCTCTGCCACGAGGTGTGCCCGATGACCACCGCCGCGCTCGACCAGATCCGGGAGGCCGTCGACCGCCAGGGTCTCGGCAAGCAGGTCACGGTCGCGGAGGTGAGCGTCGATCCGTGGCGCGACTCGCCGGCGCGGCTCCGGGCCTACCGCCGGCTCAGCGGCGCGAGCTTCCAGCAGCTGACCGGGACGCAGGCGGCCGTCAAGCGGCTGTGGAAGTTCTTCGGCGTCTACTACGCCCGTGTCCCGCAGGGCAAGCCGCCCGGCGTCGACTGGCTGACCGGCAAGCCCGAGACGTTCGACGTCGACCACACCGACGCGGTGTTCCTGATCGACCCGGCCGGGCAGGAGCGGATCATCGACGAGGGGATGCCCGACGTCAGCGGGCGCCTGCCGGCGGCGCTGCACAAGCTCCTCAACGACCAGGGAGTCCACAACCTCGCACGCCCGCAGTTCGGGTGGACGCCCGACCAGATCGTCCAGGACCTGTACTTCCTGATGAACCGCAGCCTGCCGGCGAGCGCGCTCGCGCCGGTCAAGCCACCGTCGCAGGCCGCGGCCGCCAGGGCGCTGTCTGACTCCCCCCACCCGCTGGCGGCGCTCCACCAGCAGGCGGGCGCGCTGCTGTCCTCGGGAGCTTCGCTTCCCGCCGAGCTGCGGGCGCTGCGGGGTTATCCGGTCGTGATCAACGCGTGGGCCTCGTGGTGCGGCCCGTGCCGGGCGGAGTTCTCGCTGTTCGCGATCGCGTCGGCGCGATACGGGCGCCAGGTCGCGTTCCTCGGCAACGACACCAACGACTCGGCGACTGATGCGAAGAGCTTCCTCGGCCAGCACCCCGTCAGCTATCCGAGCTATCAGGGCAGCGAGGCGGCGCTGACCTCGCTGGCGCAGATCGCGGGTCTGCCGACGACGATCTTCGTCGGACGCTCAGGGAAGGTCGTGTACGTGCACACCGGCTCCTACGACACGCAGACGACGCTCACGCAGGACATCGAGCGGTACGCGCTCGGCGCCTGAGGTCGCCGGCGCCTCTTACGGCTGTCTTACAGCCGTCAAACAAATCTGATCAGGGTCGCGGACGATAATCACTGCCATGCGAGTGCTGGTGATCGAGGACGACGACGCGGTCCGGGCCGCGGTCCGCCGAGCGCTGCTGCTGGGCGGCTACGAGGTGCTGCTCGCCGAGAACGGCGAGCGCGGGCTGCTCCGGGCGCAGTCGGACGTCCCCGACGCGATCATCCTCGACCTCGGCCTGCCCGACATCGACGGGATGCGGGTGTGCCGGACGCTGCGCGAGTCGGGCAACCGCACGCCGATCCTGATGCTGACCGCGCGCGACGCGATCGACGACCGCGTCGAGGGCCTCGAGGCCGGCGCCGACGACTACCTCGTCAAGCCCTACGACGTGCGGGAGCTCGAGGCGCGGCTGCGCGCGATCTTGCGCCGTCACGTCCAGAACGGCGACGGCCGGGTGCTGCGCTTCGCCGAGCTCGAGCTCGACCCGGACCTGCACGGGGCGCGGGTCGGCGACCGCGCGATCGAGCTGACCCGCACCGAGTACCAGCTGCTCGAGCTGCTGATGCTGAACCCGCGGCGAGTGCTGACCTCGGAGCTGATCTACGACCGCGTGTGGGGGTACGACTTCGGGCGCTCTGGGAACGCGCTGCGCGTGTACATCGGCTACCTGCGCCGCAAGCTCGAGGAGGATCACGGCCGGCGCCTGATCCAGACGGTCCACGGCGTGGGGTACGTGCTTCGGGAGCCGTAGCAGCCGGATGACTCACGCGGCCCCTATATGGCGAGCCCGGACGGCGAGCGGGGCCTAGCGTGAGCCTGCGCAGGAGGATCGCGGGGGCGGCGGCGCTGGCGGTTGCCGCGGCGGCGATCGCGGTGGCTGTGATCGGCTACGTGTCGACCCGCTCGCACCTGATCAGCGAGGTCCAGAACGAGCTGCAGGGGCGCGCCGGGGAGTTCCTCGGCCCCCACCGGGGAGCGGGCGGTCCGGGCGCTCCCGGTGGCGGTCAGGGCGAGCCCGGGGAGCGGCCGGGGTTCCAGGTCCCCGGACCGCCGGTGCCCGGTGCGGCGCAGGGCTACTTCCAGGTCGTGCAGCCCGACGGCACGGTCGCGTTCGGCGGAGCGCTGCCGGTCACCAAGCAGGTCCTGGACGTCGCCCGCACGGGCCGCGGCAGCTTCTTCTCCGACGCGCGCGTGAACGGCACGCACTACGAGATCTACACCGTCTGGGACCGTGACGACCAGCACGTCGTCCAGGTCGCGCTGCCGCTGACCGACGCAGATGCCGTGCTGCACGGACTGCTGCTCCCGTACGGGCTGTTGATCGCCGGCGGGGTGCTGCTCGCGCTCGTGTTCGGGCTGGGGCTGTCGCGCTCGGCGCTGCGGCCGATCGACCGGTTCGTGGAGCAGACCGAGCATGTGGCCAGCTCGCTCGACCACCCGGTCCGGATCGAGGAGACGGGCGCGGTCGAGATCCGCCGCTTGGCGGCGAGCTTCAACGAGACGCTCGACGCGCTCGAGCGCTCGATCGAAGCGCAGCGGCAACTGGTCGCCGACGCCTCGCACGAGCTGCGCACGCCGATCGCCGCGCTGCGCTCGGACATCCAGATCTTCCTCGAGTCCGAGCGGCTTCCGGCGGAGGAGCGGCTCGAGCTCCAGCAGTCGATCCTCGCCGAGCTCGACGAGCTCACGCAGATCGTCGGCGACGTACTGGCGCTGGCGCGCGGCTCGGCGCCGGCGAGCCGGCACGAGCCGGTCGAGCTCGACACGCTCGTGCGCGAGGCGGTCGAGCGCGCGCAGCGCCGGGCCCCCGAGCTGCGCTTCAAGCTCGAGCTCGCGCCGACCGTGATCACGAGCGACCCCGACCGCGTCAGCCGGGCGGTCACGAACCTGGTCGACAACGCGCGCAAGTGGAGCGCCGCCGACGGCGAGGTCGAGATCGAGCTGCGCGACGGCGCGCTGTCGGTCCGCGACCACGGCCCGGGGTTCGGCGAGCGCGACCTGCCGCACGTGTTCGACCGCTTCTACCGGTCCGACAGCGCGCGCCGGATGCCCGGCTCGGGGCTCGGGCTGGCGATCGTCAAGCAGGCCGCGGAGGCCGGTGGCGGAACCGCCCACGCGGCCAACGCCGAGGGAGGCGGCGCGCTTGTGACGGTGCGCTTCGGCCGCCCGACGAGCAGCGCTATGCCGGAACCGGCTCCTCGGTAGCGAGCTTGCGTAGCTCCTGGCGGGCGATCGAGCGCTTGTGGACCTCGTCGGGCCCGTCGGCGAAGCGCAGCGTCCGCAGGTGCGCGTACATCGCCGCGAGCGGGAAGTCGTCCGACACCCCGCCGCCACCGTGAACCTGAATCGCGCGGTCGATCACCTTCAGGGCGGCGGCCGGCGCCGCGACCTTGATCGCGGAGATCTCGGTGCGCGCGTGCTTGTTGCCGACCGTGTCCATCAGCCATGCCGCCTTGAGCGTCAGCAGCCGCGCCATGTCGATCTCGATCCGCGACTCGGCGATCCAGTCCTGGATGTTGGCGCGCTGGGCGATCGGCTTGCCCCACGTGACGCGCGACACGGCCCGCTCGCACATCAGCTCGAGCGCGCGCTCGGCGGCGCCGATCGTCCGCATGCAGTGGTGGATCCGGCCGGGCCCGAGCCGGGCCTGGGCGATCAGGAAGCCGTCGCCCTCGTTGGCGATCAGGTTCGAGGCGGGTACGCGGACGTCCTCGAACACGATCTCCGCGTGGCTCTCCTGATCGACGTAGCCGAACACGCGCAGGTTGCGGATGATGTTGACCCCGGGCGTGTCGGGCTCGACGAGGATCATCGACTGCTGCCTGAAGGTCGGGCCGTCGGGGTCGGTCTTGCCCATCACGATGAAGACCTTGCAGCGGTCGCGCATCGCCCCCGACGCCCACCACTTGCGGCCGTTGAGGACGTACTCGTCGCCGTCGCGCTCGATCCGGAGCTGGATGTTGGTGGCGTCCGAGCTGGCGACCTCGGGCTCGGTCATCACGAATGCCGAGCGGATCTCCCCCTCGAGCAGGGGCTTCAGCCACCGCTCGTGCTGCTCGGGCGATCCGAACAGCGTCAGCACCTCCATGTTGCCGGTGTCGGGCGCTGCGCAGTTGGTGGCCTCCGAGGCGATGTGGCTGCGGCCCATGATCTCGGCGAGCGGCGCGTAGTCGAGGTTCGAGACCCCGGGCGCCATGTCGTCGGGGGCGGCGTGGGGGAGGAACAGGTTCCACAGCCCGGCCGCCCGCGCGCGCTCCTTGAGCTCCTCGATCACCGGCGGATGGCCGTGCGGGTTGCCCAACTTGCTTAGTTGCTCTTCGTAGACCGCCTCGTTGGGATAGATGTGCTCGTCCATGAACCCGAGCAGCCGCTCGCGCAGCTCCTTGCAGCGGTCTGAGAACTCGAATTCCATGTCCCTCTCCCTTCGGTCGGCGGCGGCGACGTCCATCGTATTTCAATAAGGTCAGCCCATGGAGCTCGCTGACCGCACCGTCGTGATCACCGGCGCGGGCAGCGGCATCGGCGCCGCGCTCGCACGCCGGTTCGCCGCCGAGTCGCCGAGAGCGCTGGTGCTCGCCGACCTCAACCGCGACGGCGTCGAGGCCGTGGCGCAGGAAGTCGGCGGGGTCGCGGTCGAGACCGACGTCGGGCGCGAGGACGGCATCAAGGCGCTGATCGAGCGCGCCACCGAGGTCGCCGGGCCGATCGACGTGTTCTTCTCGAACGCGGGGATCGGCGGCGCGCACGGCGGTCCCGAGATCCCGGACGAGATCTGGGAGCGCGCGTGGCGGGTCAATGTGATGGCCCACATCTGGGCGGCGCGCGCGCTGCTTCCGGAGATGGTCGAGCGCGGCGACGGGTATCTGCTGAGCACCGCCTCGGCGGCGGGGATCCTCACCGAGGTCGGGACGCAGGTGTACTCGGTCACCAAGCACGCCGCGGTGTCGGTCGCCGAGTGGCTGTCGATCAACTACGGCGACGCCGGCATCAAGGTCTCGTGCCTGTGCCCGCTCGGGGTCCGCACGCCGATGCTCGAGGGCGCGCTCGAGGAGTCGACGAGCGGCGCGGCGCTGCTGCGTGACGAGCTGCTCGAGCCCGGTGAAGTGGCAGACGTTGTCGTCGAGGCGATCCGGGACGAGCGGTTCCTGATCTTCCCGCACCCGCAGGTCGCCAAGTACATGGCGTTCAAGGGCGGCGACAACGAGCGCTGGCTGGCCGGGATGCGGCGGATGGTGCGCCAGGCGCGCGAGGCCGGAGCCTCTGGCTGAGCCCCGAGCCTAGGACCCGCTCAGCGCGATCGGGGCCGCCAGCGCCTGGTCGGGAATCCCGGGCGCCTACGGATGCAGGTGGAGCAGGTGGCGCACGTGGCGGAAGAATCGCCCGAAGCGGGTGTGCCCCTGCGCCACGAGCCCGGTCGCGCCGAACAGCAGCGCCAGCACCCCGACCAGCCCCAGCAGCACCGCGACGGTGTGCGGCCAGCGCCGCTCGAGGAACCCTCGTCCCTTGGCGAGCAGCCGCTCGGACCGCTCGCCCGCGAACGAGAGCGTCACGATGATCGCCAGCAGCGGCGCGATGAAGCAGACGTTGAAGACGAGCAGCAGCAGGAGCTGGTTCAGCGGTCCGAGGCCCGAGGCGAGGATCGCGGCGATCGCGGCGAAGTACGGGAACGCGGTCGGGAGCTCGATCGCGCTGATCGACGCCCCGAGAATCGCGCTCGACCGCCCCTTGGGGTTGGTCGCCGGCAGCCCCCGGGCGATCAGCCGCTCGCGGTTGCTCCACAGCATCGCGGCCGCCAGCAGCAGCCCGATCCCGACGGCGAGCTCGACGACGTGGCGGACCGTCGCGTGCAGGTGCGGGATCAGCGACCGCAGCAGCTGGCCCGGCCCGATCGCGATCAGCGCGCCCCCGAACAGGTACACGGCGAACACCGCGAGCGTGAACTCGATCACCGTGCGCCGGCCCTTGTCCCCGGTCGCCAGGAACAGCGCCGGCGCGATCGTCGATGGGTTCAGGGAATCGGCGAGGCCGATCGAGATCATCAGTCCCAGCAGGCGGACCATGCGGGGAGATTCTTCCCTGCCGGCCCGCCTCAGGCCAGCTCAAGCGAAAAGCAGGTCCTCGGCCTCGTCCTCTCCGACCGGCTCCTGGCAGGTCGGGCACCACCAGCGAGCCTCCAGATCGGTGCCGCACGCGGCGTGCCGCGGAGCATGCTCGCCGGCGACGTTTCGGGCGCCCCAGCCGGCCAGCAGCCGCAGCGCGCCGGTCAGCTCGCGGCCGGCCGCGCTCAGCTCGTACACGAACCGCGGGGGGCGCTCGGAGTACGGGCGCGCGACCACCAGCGCGTCGCGCTCGAGCGCACGCAGGCGCTGCGTGAGCACGTTGGGAGCGATCCCGCCGACCTCCTGCTGGAGCTCGCCGAACCGCTTCGGGCCGTCGAGCAGCGCGGCGATCAAGAGCAGCGTCCAGCGGTCGCCGACCGCGTCCAGCGCCGATGCGAGCGGAGACAGGATGGTTTCCATGCCCAAATGATATGATACTGACTTGCAAGTTGCAAGTAACTAGGAGTTTCGCATGGCTGTATCACTGCTTGAAGAAATCGAGGCCTCCGTGCAGACGGCGGTCGAACGGACCGGGCCGGCGGTTGTCGGGATCGGTCGTGGATGGGGACGCGGCTCGGGGTTCGTGCTGGCCCCCGGGAGGGTCTTGACCAGCGCGCACAACGTCCGCCACGACGAGGCGACGGTGACGTTCGCCGACGGGCGCCAGGCGTCCGGTCGCGTGCTCGGGTCCGACGGCGACCTCGACCTCGCCGTGATCGAGGTCGAAACCGGCGACGCCCCGGCCGTCGAATGGCCGGCGGCCGCGGAGCCGGTCCCCGCCGGCCGCGCGGTGCTGGCGCTCGCCAACCCCGGCGGCCGCGGGCTGCGTGTCACCCCCGGGTTCGTGTCCTCCGCGGCGCGGAGCTTCCGCGGGCCGCGCGGCAGGCGCGTGTCGGGCGCGATCGAGCACACCGCGGCGCTGCCACGAGGCTCTGCGGGCGGCCCGCTGATCGACGTCGAGGGCCGGCTGCTGGGAATCAACGCCGTCCGGGTCGATCCTGGCCTGATCCTTGCGCTGCCGGCGGACGCGACGGTCCGCGACCGCGTCGATGCGCTCGGCCGCGGCGAGCGCCCGAAGACGGTGCGGCTCGGCGTCGCGATCGCGCCGCCACGGGTCGCCCGCCGGCTGCGGCGCGCGGTTGGCTTGCCCGAGCGCGACGGCCTGCTGGTGCGCGCCGTCGAGTCCGGCAGCGCCGCCGAACGCGCCGGGCTCGAGCGCGGTGATCTGATCGTCGGCGCGGGCGGGTCCGCCGTCGATCGCGTGGACGCGCTGTACGAGGCGCTCGACGCCGCCCGGGCGGGCGGCGAGCTCGAGCTGCAGATCGTGCGCGGCGCCGACGAACGCGACGTCACGGTCGCGCTCTAGGAGGCCGTGATGGCGACGATCGAGCGCGAACCACTCGAAGCCGGCGAGGACCCGGCTGCGACCGAGGCCGAGGCGCTCGACGCGTACTCGCGGGTGGTCGTGGACATCGCCGAGCGGCTGGCGCCGTCGGTGGCGAACCTCCGCGTCGTGCGCCGGAGCCGGCGCTGGTCGATGCCGGCCGGCGCCGGCAGCGCGGTGGCGCTGACGCCGGACGGTTTTCTGCTCACCTCGGCGCACGTCGTGGCGGGGCCGGGGCGCAGCGGTCGCGCTGCGCTCGTCGACGGGCGCGAGCTGAAGTTCGAGATCGCCGGCGCAGACCGGCTCTCGGACCTCGCCGTGCTGCGAGCCGAGGGCGGCGAGCTCGAGCCCGCGGTGCTCGGCGAGGCCGAGGAGCTGCGGGTCGGCCAGCTGGTGGTCGCGATCGGAAACCCGAACGGGTTCGCCGGCTCGGTCACGGCCGGGGTCGTGTCGGCGCTCGGGCGCTCGCTGCCCGCCCGCTCGGGTCGAGCCGTCCGCTACATCGACAACGTGATCCAGACCGACGCGGCGCTCAACCCCGGCAACTCCGGGGGCGCGCTGGTCGACAGCCGCGGCCGGGTGGTCGGGATCAACACCGCCGTCGCCGGTGTCGGGCTCGGGCTGGCGGTGCCGATCAACGCGGCCACGCGCCAGATCGTCGCGGCGCTGATGCGCGACGGCCGGGTGCGCCGGGCGTACGTCGGGATCGCCGGGGGGCCGCGCCCACTCCCGCCTCACGCGCGCGTGAAGCTGGGGAGGACCGGCGGCCTCGAGGTCGTCGAGGTGGCCGATGGCAGCCCCGCCCAGCGGGCCGGGCTGCGGGCCGAGGATCTGATCGTCGAGCTCGGCGGCGAGCCGGTCGAGCGCGCCGACGACGTGCAACGGCTGATGACCGAGGCCGCGATCGGAGAGCCGCTCCCGGCCCGGGTGCTGCGCGGCGAGCGGTGGTTCGACCTCGAGCTTCGGCCGGTCGAGCTGGTCGAGTAGCGAGCAGCTGACGAGCGACTAGCTAAACTGGCGCCCCGTCGCCCGGTGGCGTAGATGGTTCTGCCCGCTGCCGGTTTGCGTCTAGTCCTGATCACCCCCGTACGGGAAGCAACGAGATGGCCCGTGGAGACGTCCGGATTGCCGTAACTCTCGCGTGCGAAGAGTGCAAGCGCCGGAACTACCAGACGAACAAGAGCAAGCGCAACGATCCCGAGCGACTGCAGCTGCGCAAGTACTGCCGCTGGTGCCGGTGCCACACCGCGCACCGCGAGACGCGCTGAGCTCAGGAGCGCTTCGTGGCTCGTAACCGCAAACGCGCGAAGGATCGCCGTGCCCGCCGGCCGCAGCCGGTGGCCAGTCGGCGTGCCGACGGCCGTGCGGAGACCTCCGCTCAGCCCGAGCCGGTCGAGCGCCTCGAGGAGGAAATCGTGCCGGGCCCGACGGCTCCCCATCCGGACGAGCTCGCACCGGACCCGCTCCAGCATGCCGCCCCCGACGTCGAGCTGGCCGACGCGCAGATCGCGACGGGCGGCTCGGGGGTCGGCGACGCGGAGTTCCAGCACGAGGAAGAGCTCGTCGAGCAGGAGCTCGAGGAGCAGCGCGAGGAGCGCGTCGCGCATCCCGCTCCGGCGCCCGGCGAGCGGCCGAACCTGTTCCCGCGCCTGGTGGGGTTCCTGCAGGGAAGCTGGCGCGAGCTTCAGCGAGTACAGTGGCCGGACCGCCGTCAGGTGGCGCAGGCGACCGGGGTCGTGCTCGGGTTCGTGATCGTCGCCGGCGTGTTCCTCGGGCTATCCGATCTGGTCGCCCAGAAGCTGGTCAACTTCATACTGAAATAGAGCACGCGGTTTCGCGCGCCTGATCGAGCAGGACACACGGAATGTTTCGCTGGTACGTCGTCAACACATACTCGGGCCACGAGAACAAGGTCAAGCAGAACCTCGAGCACCGCGTCGTGTCGCTCGGGCAACAGACCGCGGTCAGGCAGATCGTCGTGCCGACGGAGTCCGTCTCGGAGATGAAGGACAACCAGAAGGTGACCGTCGAGAAGCGCACGATGCCCGGCTACGTGCTCGTGAACATGGACCTCAACGACGACTCGTGGACGCTCGTCAAGGGCACCCCCGGCGTGACCGGCTTCGTGGGTGCGTCCAACGAGCCCGTCCCGCTGACCCAGGACGAGGTCAACCGCCTGCTCCACCGCGAGCAGGAGGTCCGCCCGCGCAGCCGCGCCCAGTTCTCGATCGGCGAGTCGGTGAAGGTGATCTCGGGCCCGCTGTCGGACTTCTCCGGGGAGATCTCCGAGGTCAACGAGGACGCCCAGCGGCTCAAGGTGCTGGTCTCGATCTTCGGGCGGGAAACGCCCGTCGAAGTAGGCTTCGACCAGGTGAAGAAGATCTAGATGGCCAAGAAGGTCCTGACCCAGATCAAGCTCCAGGCGCCCGCCGGGCAGGCGAGCCCGGCGCCGCCGGTCGGCCCCGCGCTCGGACAGCACGGGGTCAACATCATGGAGTTCGTAAAGGCGTTCAACGCCCAGACCCAGTCCGAGGCGGGCACCGTGATCCCGGTCGTGATCACCGTCTACGAGGACCGCTCGTTCACCTTTGAGACCAAGAGCCCGCCGGCGGCGGTGCTGATCAAGCAGGCGCTCTCGCTCGAGAAGGGCGCGTCCGAGCCGTATCGCGAGACCGTCGGGAAGATCACCCAGGACCAGCTGCGCCAGATCGCCGAGCGCAAGATGAAGGATCTGAACGCGAACGACATCGACGCGGCCGCGAAGATCATCGCCGGCACCGCCCGCTCGATGGGCGTCGAGGTGGTCTAGTGGCGCGCCACGGCAAGAAGCACGAGGACGCGCTGAAGCGGCTCGACCGCGAGCGCGAGTACCAGCCCGCCGAGGCGGTCTCGCTCGTGAAGGAGCTCTCGAGCGCGAAGTTCGACGAGTCGGTTGAGCTGCACGTCCGCACCGGCCTGAACGTGAGGCACGCCGACGAGCAGCTGCGCGGCACGATCGCGCTCCCGAACGGGCTCGGCAAGGACGTCAAGATCGCCGTGTTCGCACAGGGCGACAAGGCCCGTGAGGCCGAGGAGGCGGGTGCCGACGTGGTTGGCGCCGAGGACCTCGCGCAGCGGATCCAGGACGGCTTCGATGACTTCGACGTCGCGATCGCGACGCCCGACCTGATGCCCGTCGTCGGCCGGCTCGGGCGGATCCTCGGTCCGGCCGGGAAGATGCCGAACCCGAAGGTGGGGACGGTCACGATGGACATCGCCAAGGCGGTCGACGAGTCGAAGTCCGGCAAGATCGAGTACCGGACCGACCGCAACGCGATCGTCCACCTCGTGATCGGCAAGCGCGACTTCGACGAGCGCCGGCTGCTCGAGAACTACGCGGCCGTGATCGAAGAGCTGGTCCGGGCAAAGCCGTCGGCCGCGAAGGGCCGCTACCTCCGCTCGATCGTGATCACCACGACGATGGGCCCCGGCGTGAAGGTGGACCCGAGCCGCACCCGCGACATCGTCGAGGAAGCCGCAGCGGCGTAGACTTAGCGCACACAGATTTCTGCCCGAGACCTTCGGCGGCGCTAACAGGCGCGTAAGGCCGGAACAGGTGGAGCATCGAGACGAGCCATGTGGCCCGACGCGACGCCCGCCTTAGAGCGGGCGTTATTCGTTTGGAGAGCCATGAACCGAGACCAGAAAGCAGCAGTAGTCGAAGAGCTTGCGGAGCAGATCCGCGACGCCGAGGCGATCTTCGCGGTCGACTACCGGGGCATCTCGGTGTCCGACGCCGCCGAGCTTCGCTCGCGGCTGCGGGACGCCGGCGCCCGGTTCAGGATCGTCAAGAACTCGCTCACCGAGCGCGCCAGCGACAAGGCGGGCACCGAGTCACTCAAGGAGCTGCTCGAGGGCCCGACCGCGCTGACGTTCGTGGCCGGCGATCCCGCGCTCGCGGCGAAGGCGCTGAACGACCTGGCGCGGGCACTCGGGACGCTCGAGTTCAAGGGTGGGCTGATGGACGGCTCGCCGCTCACCGCCGACGAGATCCGCTCGATCGCGCGGCTGCCGGCGCGGGATGTCCTGAACGGTCAGCTGGTCGGGGTTATCTCCTCGCCGCTGACGGGGCTGGTGCGGACTCTGAACGCACTCGTCTCCGGTCTGGCGATCCAGCTGGGTCAGATTGCCGAGCAGGGGCTTGTGTCAGGCGAGGCACCCCCTGCCTCTGAGGCAGGGCGCGAGGAAGCCCAGGACGAAACCGAAGCTGCCGGCGACGCGACTGCCTCCGAGGCAGAGGACGCCTCGCCCGAAGAAGCGCCTCAGGCATCTGCCGATGAGCAACCCGAGCCGGAAGCCGCGGCTCGAAGCGACTGAAACTGAAGCCTCCGACGGCGACGCGGAGGAAGCTAAGGAGGAAGCATGACCACCACTCAGGAATGGATCGACGAGCTCAAGGGCATCTCGGTGCTCGAGCTCTCGGAGCGCATCAAGGCGCTCGAGGAGACGTTCGGCGTGTCCGCCACCGCGGTTGCGGCAGCGGCTCCGGCTGCGGCGGGCGCCGCGGCCGACGGCGCGGGCGCTGAGGAGGAGTCGAGCACGGTCGACGTGGTCCTGACCGGTGCCGGTGACAAGAAGATCCAGGTGATCAAGGTCGTCCGCGCGGCCACCGGCCTTGGCCTCAAGGAGGCCAAGGCGCTCGTCGACGAGGCCCCCAAGCCGGTCAAGGAGGGCATCGAGCGCGAGGAGGCCGACAAGCTCAAGTCTGAGCTCGAAGAGGCCGGCGCGAGCGTCGAACTCAAGTAGGCACCTGGGCGGGGCTCGTCGCCGATCGCCGCGACGAGCCCCGCACCCGGTTCCGCGCCCGCCCTCACGCCGGGTCTGGGCTGTGCCCTGGTCGAGGTCCAGTGCCTTGATCGGGCGCCAAGCGAGGTAGGATCGGGCTGCGATGGGACCGAGGCGCATGGCCGCGCTAATCGTGGGGCTCGTCGGGGCGCTCGCCGCGGCGGCACCTCCGGCGCTCGCATTTCCGGCGAACGGGGGGACCGAGACCGCCACGCTCGCGATGCCTGCTGACGGAACCGGGGTGGCCAGCACCGACCAGCTCCCGGCCAAGGCGACCCAGGCCGACATCACCGTGACGCCGCTCACCGACGAGCAGTTCTTCTCGCAACTCGGCGTTGCGCTGCAGAACAGTCTGTTCTTCGATTTCTCCACCCGGGTGGAGGCGTGCGTCGTAGTCACCGAGCAGGTCGTCAAGGATCCCAACTTCTTCCCGGCGTACACGATCCCCAAGGACAAGACGCTGCAGACCCTGTTCCTGGCTGCGTGCCTGCAGACGGCTCTGGAGGTCTCGCTCAAAGAGCAAGCGCAGGCTCGCATCGCCGGAGCCGGCTGCTTGCAGACACCCTTGTTCATGTCGCTCCGGTACACGCGGACGGGCTCGGGCTACAGCGCCCAGGTGGGCCCAACCTCAAAGCGACCGAAGGCGCGCCGGTCCGCGGTCAAGGTGACGTGCCGGCGCACCGCGACGGGTCTGAACATCAAGATCAGACCCCGCAAGCGCGGCCAGAAGCTCCGCTCGACCGTTGGCCGGACGCTCGCTCTGGGAGTGGTCAATCCCACCAAGGGCTCGACGAAGCTTCGGATTTCCTTCACCGCCAAGTAACGCCCGCGGGCAACCTCGCCCACGTTCGCGGGCGAGCTGCTTGACGGCCCGCCCAAAGCGTGCTAGCGCCGCGCGCCACGTTCCTTGCCGTCCGCCGGATAACCCCCTACACTGCCCCGGTCAGCCAATAGCCGTAGCCGCCCTCGAAGCATGGGCACCGCGCCACATACGCGGCTTGCCTCGGGCGGGGTCCGTGAGAGCTGATCGGTCCTGCACAGGGCAACGATGCCGTGTGCTATCTTTGGCGGTCGCGCTTCTGTGAGCTGCCCAGCCCGAATAGGCGGGGCCGGGGTAGGGCTCGCCGGGGTGCAATCTCTGCCTTCCTCTCGACCGCCCGAGGAGTCGCTGTCTTGGCAACTAGTCACGCCCCCAGGACGCGCCGGAGTTTCGCGCGTCTTAACAAGGTTCTCGATGTACCCAATCTGATCGACATCCAGCGCAGGTCCTTCGAATGGCTCACCGATCCGAAGCACGGCGGCCTGCGCGAGACGATCGACGACGTATCGCCGATCGAGGATTACACCGGCAACCTCGCCGTGCAGTTCGGTGAGCTGCAGTTCGACGAGCCGGTCGCGAACTTGGAGCAGTGCCGCGAGAAGGACCTGACCTACGCGCGGCCGCTGACGATCACCGTCTCGTTCATCAACCGCGAGACGGGCGAGATCCGCGAGCAGTCGGTGTTCATGGGCGACTTCCCGTGGATGACCGAGCGCGGCACGTTCATCATCAACGGCACCGAGCGCGTGGTCGTCACGCAGCTGGTCCGCTCTCCGGGCGCGTACGTGATGGAGCCCAAGGATCGCGAGAAGCAGGTGTTCGTCGCGAACCTGATGCCGGCGCGCGGCTCGTGGCTCGAGCTCGAGATCGACAAGAAGGGGCGCGTCTACGTGCGCATCGATCGCAAGCGCAAGCTGCCGGTGACGGTGCTGCTGCGCGCGATGGGCTACGTGTCCGACGAAGAGATCCTGAAGCTGTTCGACAACTCGCTGTACGTCCGCAACACGATCGAGTCAGACCCCGAGATGGTGCGCAGCGAGGAGGGGTCGCTGATCGAGCTGTTCAAGAAGCAGCGGCCCGGCGAGCCGCCGTCGGTCGACGCGGCCAAGAGCCTGCTCAACCAGCTGTTCTTCGACCCCAAGCGTTATGACTTGACGCGCGTCGGCCGCTACAAGCTGAACTCGCGGCTCGGGCTCGACGTCGACCTCGAGACGCGCACCCTCACCCACGACGACATCATCGCGCTCGTCAAGGAGCTGGTGACGCTGCCGCGGCTGCTGGGGATGCCCGAGAATCTCGAGGAGGAGGTCAAGGACTACGCCGCCGAGGCGATCGCGCTGCCGCGCGAGCCGATCGAGGAGCACCTCGACGAGTACGAGCACTTCGGCAACCGGCGCCTGCGCACCGTGGGCGAGCTGATCCAGGAGGCGTTCCGGATCGGTCTGTACCGGATGGAGCGGGTCGTGCGCGAGCGTCTGACGACTGAGGACTCGGACACGATCACCCCGCAGACGATCGTCAACATCCGACCGGTCGTCGCGGCGCTGAAGGAGTTCTTCGGCTCCAGCCAGCTGTCGCAGTTCATGGACCAGACCAACTCGCTGGCCGGGCTGACCCACCGGCGGCGCCTGAGCGCGCTCGGCGCGGGCGGTCTGACCCGGGAGCGCGCGCCGATCGAGGTCCGCGACGTGCACCCGACCCACTACGGGCGGATGTGTCCGATCGAGACCCCCGAGGGTCCGAACATCGGCCTGATCGGGTCGCTGTCCTCGTACGCGGAGATCTCCGAGCACGGATTCGTGACGACCCCGTATCGGGTGGTCAAGAAGGGCAAGGTGACCGACGAGATCGTCCGGCTCGACGCGACGCAGGAGGAGGAGCAGCTGATCGCGCAGGCGAACACGCCGGTCGACGGCTCCGGGAAGCTCCAGGGCGACCAGATCGTGTGCCGCACCCAGGCCGGCCACTACGTGGCCGTGCCGCCGGCCGAGGTCGACCTGATCGACGTCTCGCCGGAGCAGATCTGGTCGGTCGCGACGGCGATGATCCCGTTCCTCGAGCACGACGACGCCAACCGCGCGTTGATGGGCTCGAACATGCAGCGCCAGGCGGTGCCGCTGCTCGTCACCGACGCGCCGCTGATCGGCACCGGGATGGAGCGCCGCGCGGCGATCGACACCGGTGACGTGGTGGTCGCCGGGGACGCGGGCACGGTGTCCTACGTGGACGCCGAGCAGATCGTGGTCGACCGCAAGGCGGGCGGCCAGGACGAGTACCCGCTGCAGAAGTTCATGCGCTCCAACCAGGGCACCCTGATCCACCAGAAGCCGACCGTGACGGTCGGCGAGGCGGTCAAACAGGGCGAGGTGCTCGCCGACGGGTCGGCGACCGACGAGGGCGAGATGGCGCTCGGCAAGAACCTGCTGGTCGCCTTCATGTCCTGGGAGGGCTACAACTTCGAGGACGCGATCATCCTCTCGAAGCGGCTCGTGTCCGACGACGAGCTCACCTCGATCCACATCGAGGAGTACGAGATCGACGCCCGGACCACGAAGCTCGGCGACGAGGAGATCACCCGCGACATCCCGAACCGCTCGGAGGAGTCGCTGCGCAACCTCGACGACCGCGGCATCGTCCGGATCGGCGCCGAGGTCGCCTCCGGCGACCTGCTGGTCGGCAAGGTCACGCCGAAGGGCGAGACCGAGCTGACCGCCGAGGAGAAGCTGATCCGCGCGATCTTCAAGGAGAAGGCGCGTGAGGTCCGCGACACCTCGCTGAAGGTGCCCCACGGTGAGGGCGGCGTGGTGATCGACGTGATGACCTTCAACCGCGACGACGGCGACGACCTGCCGCCCGGCGTCAACGAGCTGGTTCGCGTGTTTGTTGCGAAGAAGCGCAAGATCGCCGAGGGCGACAAGCTCGCCGGGCGCCACGGCAACAAGGGCGTGATCTCGAAGATCGTCGACGTCGAGGACATGCCGTTCATGGAGGACGGCACGCCCGTCGACGTGATCCTCAACCCGCTGGGCGTCCCCAGCCGAATGAATCTCGGCCAGATCCTCGAGACCCATCTCGGGTGGGTGGCCGCGAACGGCTGGTACGACGACGGCTCCGACGCCTTCAACGCCGCGCGCAAGGGCGGCAACGGGCGCCAGGGGAAGGTGTACGTCGCGACACCCGTGTTCGACGGGGCGACGGTCTCCGACGTCGACCACGCGCTCGTGCAGTGGCAGGATGAGCACAAGGGCTCGATCAAGATGGACGTCAACAAGCGCCGGCGCGCCGGCGAGCAGGCGTCCGGCAAGGTCAGGCTGTTCAACGGCCGCAGCGGCGAGCCGTTCGAGGAGCAGGTGACCGTCGGGTACATGTACATCCTCAAGCTGCTGCACCTGGTGGACGACAAGATCCACGCCCGATCGACGGGCCCCTACTCGCTCGTCACCCAGCAGCCGCTGGGCGGCAAGGCGCAGTTCGGCGGCCAGCGATTCGGCGAGATGGAGGTGTGGGCGCTCGAGGCCTACGGCGCGGCGTACACGCTCCAGGAGATGCTCACGATCAAGTCCGACGACACGGTCGGGCGCGTCAAGGCGTACGAGGCGATCGTCAAGGGCGAGAACATCGCCGAGCCGTCAATCCCCGAGTCGTTCAAGGTGCTGCTCAAGGAGATGCAGTCGCTGGCGCTCGACGTCAACGTGGTCTCCGAGGAGGGTGAGCGCGCCGAGATGCGCGAGGAGGACGACGATTTGCTTCGGGCTGCCGAAGAGCTGGGTATCGATCTCAGTGGGGTTCGCGCGACTGACGGCGCGGCCTCGGACGAGGCGACCGAGCACGAGGGCGAGACGGTCGAGGCCTCCGAGGAGGAGGTCGAGGTCGAGGACCCGGACCTCGAGTCCGGTGAGGAGCTCGCGGCCGAGGATCTGTCACAGGACGGCGACGCGATGATCGATGGAGACGTCCCGGCCGGCGAGGCCGAGGGCGTACTCGAGGAAGACGAGGCGTAAGGAACTACATGATCGACATCAACAACTTCGACGCAATTGAAATCGGCCTGGCCTCGTCCAAGCAGATCCGGTCCTGGAGCTCGGGCGAGGTCACGAAGCCGGAGACGATCAACTACCGGACGCTGAAGCCCGAGAAGGACGGGCTGTTCTGCGAGCGGATCTTCGGTCCGACCAAGGACTGGGAGTGCTACTGCGGCAAGTACAAGCGCGTCCGCTACAAGGGCATCGTGTGCGAGCGCTGCGGCGTCGAGGTGACCCGCTCGAAGGTTCGCCGCGAGCGCATGGGTCACATCGACCTGGCCGCGCCGGTCTCGCACATCTGGTTCTTCAAGGGTGTCCCGAGCCGGATCGGCTACCTGCTCGACATGGCTCCGAAGGAGCTCGAGAAGGTCCTGTACTTCGCGGCCTCGGTGGTGACCTGGGTCGACGACGAGGCTCGTGCCAAGGACGTCGACTCGCTCGAGAAGGAAGTCAACAAGGTGCTCGACTCCTACGCGGCCGAAAAGGAGGAGCGGATCCTCGAGCTCAAGGAGTCGCTCGCGCGCCGCGAGCAGTACCTGGAGTCCGGCAAGACCGGCCGTGACTTCTCGGACGAGGACCACCTGTGGGTCGAGTCGCTGGGCGTCAACATCGCGAAGGTCTCCGACGACGAGCGCGAGAAGCTGCTCAAGGAGCTCCGCAAGAGCTTCCAGGCCGACATCGACGACACCGAGGCCTACATCGAGGACGCGGCGGAGCGGCTGCGCCAGGTGTGGGAGCTGTTCAAGACGATGGGCCCGAAGGACATCGTCAACGACGAGACGACGTTCCGCGAGCTCAAGGACCGGTTCGGGTCGCCGTACGGGTTCGGCGAGTACTTCCGCGGCGGGATGGGCGCCGAGTCCGTCCGCGACCTGCTTCAGCAGGTCGATCTCGACGCCGAGGCCGACGACCTGCAGGAGCAGGTCAAGACCGCCAAGGGCCAGAAGCAGGCGCGCGCGGTCAAGCGGCTGAAGGTCGTCTCGGCGTTCCTCAACTCGGGCAACAAGCCGGACATGATGGTCCTCGAGGCGGTGCCGGTGATCCCGCCCGAGCTGCGGCCGATGGTGCAGCTCGACGGCGGGCGGTTCGCGACCTCGGACCTCAACGACCTGTACCGCCGCGTGATCAACCGCAACAACCGGCTCAAGCGGCTGCTCGACCTGGGCGCGCCGGAAATCATCGTCAACAACGAGAAGCGGATGCTGCAGGAGGCCGTCGACGCGCTGTTCGACAACGGCCGCCGCGGGCGTCCCGTGACCGGGCCCGGTAACCGCCCGCTGAAGTCGCTCAGCGACATGCTGAAGGGCAAGCAGGGCCGGTTCCGCCAGAACCTGCTCGGCAAGCGCGTGGACTACTCGGGCCGCTCGGTGATCGTGTCGGGTCCGTCGCTGCGGCTGCACCAGTGCGGGCTGCCGAAGCTGATGGCGCTCGAGCTGTTCAAGCCGTTCATCATGGCGCGGCTGGTCGAGCGCAAGTCGGCGCAGAACATCAAGGCGGCCAAGAAGATGGTCGACTCGATGATCCCCGAGGTGTGGGACGTGCTCGAGGAGGTCATCCACGAGCACCCGGTGCTGCTCAACCGCGCGCCGACCCTGCACCGCCTCGGGATCCAGGCGTTCGAGCCGGTGCTCGTCGAGGGCAAGGCGATCCAGGTCCACCCGCTCGTCTGCCACGCGTTCAACGCGGACTTCGACGGTGACCAGATGGCGGTTCACCTGCCGCTGTCCGCCGAGGCGCAGGCCGAGGCACGGATCCTGATGCTGTCGGCGAACAACATCCTCTCGCCGGCCCACGGCGCGCCGCTGGCGACGCCGACCCAGGACATGGTGCTGGGCGCGTACTACCTGACGTACGGGCCGGACGCGGCGGAGCTCGAGAAGATCGACCCGTCCACGCACGACCCGCGCCCGCACGTGTACCGCACCGCCCAGGAGGCGGAGTGGTCCTACGAGCACGGCGTCACCAAGCTGCACGACCTGGCCGAGTACCGCCCGCACGGGCGCGAGGGCGGCCACCTGCTGACGACCGTCGGGCGGATCATCTACAACGACAAGATCGAGCGGGCGCTCGCCGAGGCGCTCGGCGACGGGTGGGAGCCCGACACCTACGAGTTCATCAACCGCTCGATGAAGAAGAAGGACACGACCAAGCTGGTCGACGACCTCGTGCAGGCGTACGGCGCCCCGACGATCTCGCTGGTGCTCGACGCGTTCAAGGACATCGGCTTCCACTACGCCACCCAGGCGGGCGTGACGATTTCCAAGAACGACGTCCAGACCCCGCCCAACAAGGCGGAGATCCTGGCACGGTACGAGTCGCAGCTGGAGACGATCGAGTCGCAGTACGAGCTCGGCGAGATCACCCAGGAGGAGCGTCACGAGGCGGTCACGAGGCTCTGGGATCAGGCCACCAACGAGGTCGGGCAGGCGCTCAACGATCACCTCGATGAGCTCAACCCGATCTTCATGATGGCCAACTCGGGAGCGCGCGGATCGTTCTCGCAGATCCGCCAGCTGGCGGGGATGCGAGGCCTGATGGCGAACCCGAAGGGGGAGATCATCGAGCGCCCGATCAAGTCCAACTTCATGGAGGGCCTGACCGTGCTCGAGTACTTCATCTCGACGCACGGCGCCCGCAAGGGCCTCGCCGATACGGCGCTGCGGACCGCCGACTCGGGCTACCTGACCCGGCGTCTGGTGGACGTCGCGCAGGACGTGATCATCCGCCAGGAGGACTGCGGGACCAAGGGGTTCATCGAGATGCCGGTCTCGACGCTCGAGGTCAACCCGGACACCCGGGGCCTGCGTCCGACGGGCGACCCGAACGACAACCTGATCGGGCGGATCGCGGCCAAGGAGGTCAAGACCAAGCGCGGTCGGGTGATCGTCAAGAAGGGCCACGAGATCGACCGCGGTGAGCTCGCAGACCTGGTCGAGGCGTGGCAGGAGGACACCAGCAAGGGAGTCGTGGTGACGGTGCCGGTCCGCTCGGTGCTCAAGTGCGAGGCGCCGACCGGCGTCTGTCAGGCCTGCTACGGGCGCTCACTGGCGTCCGGGAAGGTGGCCCAGATCGGCGACGCGGTCGGGATCATCGCCGCGCAGTCGATCGGCGAGCCCGGCACGCAGCTGACGATGCGTACGTTCCACACCGGCGGTGTCGCCGGCGCGGACATCACGCACGGTCTGCCGCGCGTCGTGGAGCTGTTCGAGGCGCGTAAGCCGAAGGGCCTGGCGAAGATCGCCGAGGTCGGCGGGAAGGTCTCGATCGAGGAGTCCGACCGGTCGATCACGGTCGTGATCACCGATCAGGGTGGCGAGGAGCACCGCCATACGTTCCCGCGCCGCACCCGGCTGTTCGTGAGCCCGGGCACGAAGATCGAGCCGGGCACGCAGCTCAACGAGGGGTCGTTGTACCCGCATGAGCTGCTGGCGATCCGTGGCCGGACCGAGACCGAGCTGTACCTCGTTCGCGAGGTGCAGGAGGTGTACAAGTCCCAGGGCGTCGACATCAACGACAAGCACATCGAGCTGATCGTGCGCCAGATGATGAAGAAGGTGCGGGTCGACCAGAAGGGCGACACCGACCTGCTGCCCGGCCAGTTCGTGGACCGCTACGAGTACGCGAAGATCAACCAGGCGGTGATCGACGCCAAGGGCGAGGGCGCCCAGGCGGAGGAGATCATCCTCGGGATCACCAAGGCCTCGCTGAACACGGACTCGTTCCTGTCGGCGGCCTCCTTCCAGGAGACCACCAAGGTGCTGACCGACGCGGCGCTGGACGGCAAGACCGACCGGCTGAACGGGCTCAAGGAGAACGTGATCATCGGCAAGCTGATCCCGGCCGCGACGGGGCTCAAGCGTTACCGGCGGATCGAGATCGAGCCGACCGAGCCGCTCCCGCGCGGGATCGACGAGGCCGGGCTGCTGGATCACGACGAGCTCGCCGCCGAGCTCGGTCTCGACGCCGGCGAGTCGCTGACCGGGTTCGCCTCCGGCGGGATCGAGGCCGACCTCTCAGATCTCGAGCACATTGGCAACGGCGACTCGGGTCTCGGGTTCGCCGAGGAGCTGGCCGACCTCGACGTGTCCGAGGAGGGCGGGGGCTCCAAGGAGTAGCAGCGGTTTGGCTGGATCCGGGCCGCCTCGCGGGGGCGGGCGGCCCGGTTCCCGCGTGCCGCCTGAGCGATCGGCCGCTACGGCTCGGGGGGGCCGAGCGCCTCGACCCAATCCCAGCTCCTGCCGCACAGCGAGCGGGCGCGCGCGGGGGAGCGGTAGGTGACCGGCAGTCGCTGGTCCGCCGCAGCGAGCGCCACCGGGCCGACGGGCAGCGTCGGACCAGCGCCGCCCGGTCCGCCGCTTCCGGGATAGAGCGCCGCGTCTCCATATGACAGCGTCACCCGGTGCGCGGCTGCGGCGAGCCGGATCGAGCCCAGTGGCGTCCACTCTCCTGACTCGTTGATCACCTCGTGCGAGGACCCCACGCGCACCCCGTCGACGTAGGCGATCACGCGGCGGGCGAACGAGCCTCCGAGCCACACCTGGTAGACGCCGGGGGTGCCGATCACGAACCCCGCCGTGGTCTCCCCCGTCGGCAGCGGCGAGGGCACCCCGGCAACCCTCGGATCCGGACGCCGGACGGCCGCCAGCAGCCCGAGCTGCCCCGCTTCTCGCGCCAGCCGCAGCACCTGGCTGCACGCAGGCACTGCGGTCGGATCCACCGAGTTGCCGAGCGGCAGGTGGTCGAGCACCGGCCGCGGCGGTTGCACCGGTCGTTGCCACACCTGATACCAGTGGCCATCGAACACCAGCCTGTACGGCGCGGGTGGGCGGCTGGCAGACGGCGAGGTGCGGGTCACGATCGTCCGATATACGAGCAGGCCTGGGAGCTCGAACTGGTCCAGGTCCGCGTACCCGCCCTTCGGCACCTGCTGACCCCCAAGCAGTGGGATCACCCGGTAGCGAAGCTCGGACGGGCTCTCGGGGTCCATGTCGCGGAGGAAATGCCGAACTGCGTACGGCTCGTACTCGTTGACCATCGTCGGCCCGTCGCCCGCGAACCGCCGGCCGATCTCCGAGAGCTCCTTGAGCTGTCCATACGGCGCCAGCGTGACGTGGTGGTAGGCGAGCACGTTTGACCACAGCACGCCGAACGCAATCGCGGCGGCGCCGAGCACCGCGACCGCGCGGCGCCCCCAGACCGCCGCCGGTGGGATGCCGTTGAGGTCCCGAGGAGCCTGATTGGCGTCAGCTCTTGAGGATCCGCGGACCCGCAGCAGCGCCGCCACCCCGCTGAGTCCGACCAGCAACGCCGCCGGCGAAATCGTCGCGAACGCCTTCCCCTGAACCCACGGGGACCCCTTGACCGAGACGAGCACCGTCCCTGCGATCGCCGTTGCGAGATACAGCGTCGGCAACCACCACCTGGCTCGCCACGAGATGAGCAGCCCGAGGACGACGGCGACGAACACGACGCCGATCAGGACATAGACGACGGCCGACGAGTTCGGCGGGTCGATCCGGAAATCCCCTGCCGGCCAGATTCCGTACACCTGCAACGGGTTCAGGCGATGGATCAGGTTTCCGAGCTCGCTGGTCGTCAGCGATCCATTTACCTTGAGGAAGCCCTGGGCGCCGCGGATCAGGCCGAAGGCGAGCAGCCCTCCCAGCACCAGCAGCCCCGCCAGCTGCCAGCGCGCGCTGCGGCGAACCCAGATCCTGATCGCGCCGAATGCGACCACGACGAGCGGCAGCGCCAGCCACACCGCGCCGCCGTAGCCCAGCACCCCGAGCATCGCGAAGGTGGCCGCCGCCAGCGGGAGAAACGACCGAAGTCGCGCCTGAGCCTCGATCACGGGGATGACGGACGCGACCGTCAGCGCCACGAGCCACGCGGCCGCGACCTCCTTGATGCCGCCCCACAGGGAGTAGCCGTAGATCAGCGCCGCTTGGGCCGCGATGAAGACGACGAACGCCCGCAGCGGCCGGGCTCGAACGAGGGGCCCGATGATCGGCCACAGCGACAATGCGAGCATCCCGCCGAGGAACGCCAGGTAGGGCTGGAACACCCAAGCGAGATCCTGCCCCACGAGCTGATGCCCGATTCCCCAGGGAAGCATCGCGCCAACCGGCTCGCCGCCGGTCAGGTAGAAGCGAAGCGTTGTCGAGTAGGTCGAGGGAGCCAGGCCCGACAGGTCGTGGCCGTGGCTGAGGACGCGATCGGTCATCGCCATCCAGGTCGCGCTGTCGTCGAGCTTCACGAAGCCGGTGAAGGTCGGCTCGCCGGTCAGGAACACCGGCGCCAGATAGACGAGGTAGACCGCCAGCGCGGCGGCCAGTGGCCAGCCGGCGATTCGTGGCCGCCGCCGCCACGGCCTGCGCGCCACCAGGCCGAGCAGGGCGAGCGCCACGCACTGCCGGCGTCGTGAACCGAGCGGTCGCGTTCAGCTTCGTCGTGAGCTCCGCGACCACCAGGACCACCGCCAGCCCAGCCGGCAGCGCGAGCGGCTCTGGAAGCTGACTACCGCTCGCCCACTCGAGCAGCCACCCGCAGCCGAGTGCGACCAGACCGAGCGCCACGGGGAACAGCACCCAGCAGATGAACTGGGTCACCGCGTGGGTCCTCCGTAGGCATGCGGCGACGTCGGGCCTGTTGGTGCATCGAACATTTTGTGCGTCTGTACTTCATCAACACGCCCGGAAGTGCGTGGTCGTGGTACGCCGGAGGCCGCGGGTTCGAGCCCTTTCGCTCCCGTTACCGAGAAACCGCTCGATAGAGCGCACGCGTCCGCTTGGGGATTGGTGACGCTACAGGGTCAACGCCAGCTTTCCCGCCTCGCGGATCTGAGCCAGCCCCGACATCAATTGGCGCTCCTTCAGGGAGCGCCAAGCTGACCGGACCGCGTACCTCATGTATGTCGCGCGCGCTCTCCGTGTCACGTCGCTCGCAATCGCTGCATCCAGCAAGGGCTCGGAAAGCTCGATGCTTCGTCTTATCTCCGCGATGTTCCGCCCGGACCGCATGAAGCCGAACGACGCGGAGCCAGCGTGTCGCCGATAGCACGCGAGCGCGCTGGGCTCGTACCACAGGGGGTACCGGGAAGCGATTCGCTTCCACATGTCCCAGTCGAGGGCGTATCGAAGATCTGAGGAGAAGCCGCCGATGGTCTCGTACACGCTCCGTTTCACCACGATCGCTGGTGCGCGGAGATGCAGCTCGACGAACACGTGCTGGATCCAGTCATCGATCGGCCCAGGCGTGTCGCGGATCAGCACCTGCGCAAGCTCCTCCTGACCGTCGGCGTCAATTACAACGTCGCGGCAGAGGGCGGCGCCGACGGAGGCCGAGGCCGCCCCGATCCCCTTCCGCAGGCTGGCGTAGAAGCCGGGGCGCACCATGTCGTCTTGGTGGAGGATGTGGACCCACTGGCCCCGAGCGCGGCTGAGGCACGTGTTCCAATTGTTGGCGATACCGACATGTCTGTCGTGGCGAAACCACGAAACGCGCGCTTGCGGGAGCGTGCTCAGGCAAGCTCGCGGATCGACTTCCAGCGAGTGATCGTCGATTACCGCGATCTCCATCTCGGCCGGACCGGGATCCTGCACGAGCACGCTCGCGAGCGCCTGCCTCAGATATCCGGGGTCCGGGTTGAGCGTCGGAATCATCACGGACCAGAACGGCCTCGGCACCCCGGGCGTAACCTGACCGATCACCGGGTGTGCGGTCATCGCCAGGAGTCCTTCAGGTAGGGACGGCAGGTCAGCCCGTTCAAGAACATCAGGTCGCCGACGTGTCGCGCGGCGAGCAGCAAGCGGCGGAAGCCGGAGGCGCGCGCCACTGGAAGCAGAAGCACGCCGATGAGCCCGTGCGTCAGCGCTCGCGCCAAAGCGCCGGCACTTCGCAAGCCGCGCCACCTTGCCGGCGCACCGGCCGCGGCTAGGCGGGACTGGTCGATGCCGGTGCGAACCCGTCGCTTGAGTAGCCAGCGCATCGTGGTCCGCCCCGGTGTCAGATGCTCGTAGACGACGGCGGAGTCGACGGCGATGAAACGGCACCCCGAGTCGATCAGCCGCGCGAACACGTCGCCGTCCTCGCCCCCGGTGAAGTTGTAGCGCTCGTCGAACGGGCCCGGCAAGGCCATCAAGCGATGGCGTGCAACGAGCGCGTTTCCCATCCGGGTCAGCTCCGGCCTCAGTCGCGTGCCGGTCGCAGGCCGCATCCGTTCGAAGAAGCCGGCCTCGACCAGCCAGCGAGGTGCGCCGGCGGCGAATCTCGGGACGACCGGGCCGACTCCACCATCGGCGCCGCTGCGAATGACCTCGCCCCAGAGCTCGAGGAGCCACCGTGGAGTGGCCTCCTCGTCGTCGTCGATGAACGCGACGTACTTGCCGCTGGCAAGCTCCAGCGAGCGGTTCCGTGCTCGCGCCAGCCCGCGACGCGGCTCGACCGCGTATTCGACGTCCATTCCTTCGAGGCGAGCGGCTTGGACAACGGGCCGACCCGATGCCTCGGCGTCGTTGTCGACCACGATCACCTCGTAACGCGGTGACCCCGGGGCCAAATCGCTGAGCGACCGGAGCAGTCGGGCCAGGCCGGCCGGCCGCCGAAAGGTGCAGCAGCAGACGCTGACCTCCACCGGGCCCGCCGCCTCCCAGGGGAGTTCACGTGCCGACATGTCGAAGCACGGCCGATTCCCGCTCTACGAACTCCATATCGTGCCGTGCCAGCCGCTCGCCGTACAGCTGGAGCAGGAGCCGCCGGGCAACCAGCTTCGCGGGCATGTCCTGCGAAACGCCCGCGGTCTCGTGGTAGCGCACGAGCGGGAGCGGCAGGTGGCGGAACCCATAGCCTGCCGAGAGGCGCACGAACAGCTCCAGGTCCTCGAGCGCGCGGAACCGCTCGTTGAAGTTGCCGACGGCGGTGAAGCAGCGACGCCGTATGACCGCCGACTGAATCCCGAGGTTGCAGACCTGGTAGAAGCCGCTGTCAGGGTCGATCAGCCGACCATGCACGACAGCAGGCGATCGGTGGTACTTACGGGTACCGTCCAGGTGAACTCTCTCCATGTCGGAGTAGACGACTCCGACCTCGGCTCCACACGTCTCGAAGGCCCTCATATGGCGCTCTAGCTTCTCCGGCAGCCACTCATCGTCGGAGTCCTGAAACGCGAGGAACCGTCCCCGGGAGGCTTCGATCCCGGCATTGCGAGCCGCCGCCGCTCCGAGGTTTCGCTCGAGGCGAATGCAGCGGATGCGTCGATCGCGAAACGACGCAACCCGTCTCAGCGTCGCATCGGTGGATCCATCGTCGACGACGATCAGCTCGAAGCGCCGGTACGTCTGGTCGAGCACGCTGCGAATCGACCTGCCGATGACCCGTGCCCGGTCGTGAGTGGGGAGGACGACGCTGACGGCTACCGACATTGCGGTGCTTGGCGGCGGTCGCGCAAGGCCTCGAACCCCCAGCCGGCGCCCAGGCACATGTGCCAGCGCATACCGAGCCAGCGATCAGCCCAGCTCATGCGAGAGAACGTGAGCGCCGCCATGTTGCGAGCGAGGTACCTGTGGATGCCCGTCGGCCGCCGATGTACGTAGGAGGTGCGTGCCGCCCCCCTTTGCCTGGATTCACGAAACAGGCACCGGCCGTAGCGAAAGGAACGCCGCAGGACCCAGTCCTTCGTCATCATCGCGGGCGTCACGACGTGACGAACGCGCGCGTCTGGGCAGTGCCAGCACCTCAGCCCCTCGGCGATCGCCAGGCGCAGCGTGAGCTCGGTCTCGCCGCCCATCGCGTATGTTTCCGAGCCGTTCGGACCGAGGCCTTCGTCGAACCGAAAGCCCTTCCGTAAAGGCCATGCCCTGATCGCCATGTTGGGCCCCCACACACGGGCGGGGTCGCATGGTCCCTCTTCCCAGGCCGGGTCCGTCACGGCAAACGTTGGGCCTAGTCGCACCGATCGGAGAATCCAATCTTCCGGCGCTTGACTCCATAGCGGAACGATCGCCCCTCCGAAGACCGCGTACTCGGGATGGATGTCGGCGGCCGCGCGAACGCGGACGAGCCAATCGCTGTCCGGCAAGCAGTCGTCGTCGCTGAAGACCGCGAGATCTCCGTCCAGCTCGCGCAGACCGGAGTTGAGCGCTCGGTTCTTTCCCCTCCACGGCTCGGAGACGACGGCCAGCGGCAGCCGGTCGGAGAAGGAGCGCGCGATCCGCGCCGAGCCGTCGTCGTCCCCATTGTGGATCAGGACGAGCTTCCACCCGCCCCTCGGGGGAAGCAGCTCGGTGTACGAGCTCAGCACTCGCTTTAGCAGGTACGCCCTGTGTGCCGTGGCGACGAATACCGTCAGCACGCGCGGCTCAGCTCCTCGCGAGGCGCCCGGACGCCATCACCCGCCAGCCGACCCTCCCATGCCAATGCGTAGGAGGGCAGCGATTCGACCCTTACCCTGAGGTGCCCGACGAGCCCGGGCGGGGGTGAAACCAGCTCGCGGCGACTTGCGTCCAGCGCCGCAAATGCCTCGGCGGCGTCGTCGCCCAGTCCTGGGGCCCGTGCGGCGAGGGCCGCCGGGACATCGCTGAGACGAAGCGGCAGTGTGGGGCCGCCCTCCTCAATGCTCTCGAGAAACACCGCCGAGCGTGCTGCCGAGAGCAACAAGCCCAGATTCGCGGGACCTGTCGAGACGCTTGCCGGCCTCGGTCCCATCCACTTGTGGGGACCCGGGCGCTGGTTCGGGGCGCCGAAGAGCCAGGTGCGGTGCTCGGCCACGGCGCGCCGTGCCCAGTCGCGGGCCGACCAGCCCGGGAGCTCGGGAAAGGCAGCATGGTCGGTGCCGTCGAGCAGCGCCGCCGAGACTGGATCCGACGCCCGGCACTGCACGAGTCGTAGGCGCCCGTACCCCCAGACCTCGCTGGTCGGCTCGATCAGCAGCGACCCATGCCGCAATGCGGGCACGCGGTCGATTTCGCCCCGGCTGGCAGCTGCCATGAGCGCGGCGGGGTCGGTTGGATCGGCATGAACGAGGACAAGCCGTTCCTCGACCACATCCGTCAAGCCAGGATCCAGCCTGGGCAACGCGAGCGCGGTCCAATCGAGGAGCGCGATGTCCTCGGCAGATCGCGCGCCGACCTCCGGCCCGAGCAGCTGGACCCGGGTTGCCCCGGCGCGGGTCGCTGCATCGTCGACGAGACCGGCGACGGCGGCGGAGATCCGAACGAAGCAGGGGAGCAGCTGCTCGACCGCCACAGCCGGCGACCGGTGCATCGCCTGATGCACTTCGAGCGCGTAGCGCAGGCCATCCTCCTCGCCAGGCAAGAGGCGCTGGGCCCGCTTCAGGGGGGCCTCCTTGCCATCGTGGCGCTCGCCGTGGGCCAGCCAGAGCCAGATGCGCGCCGCCTCGGCAACCAGCCCGACCGCGAGCGCGGCCCGCCGCACATCGTCTTCTTCACCACAAGCCCGAAGCGCGTATCGCCATCGGTGGTGGAGCTCGAGCCAAGCGGCGTGGAGGCGTCCCTGGACAGTCGGGATCGGCACGGCCCGGAAGCGACCGCGCAGACGACGCCATTCGGGTGCGCCGTGGAGGCCGGGCCGCTGCAGTAGGCCGGCCCCGTCGCCAACCGCATCCGGGCCCAGGAACACGGCGCGCCCCTCGGCGAGTCCGTTGACCAGGTACGAGCCGGCGAAGACACGGGCGAGACCGCGTGCGTCGTACGTCCAGAAGTGAGGGATCACCCGTCGCAGCGGGGAAAGCATCCGGCACAGCGCCTCGTACCTCCGCCTGACGCGTCGGGACTCGGTCTCGTCAGCCGAGACCGCGACGAGATCGATGTCCGACACCCCGTAAAGGGGCTCGCCGAAGGCCAGGCTGCCGGTGAGGTAGATGTTCGTCCGGGCTCGGCGAGGCGCAACGATCAGCGCGACCACACGCGCCGTGAGCGCATACAGCCCGGCCCACAGCGGCTTCAGCGGAGACCGCGCGGTCCTCAGCATGACCCGCTGCAGGGCAAGCGCGGTCTTCTCGCCGATCAACGCTCCGCTTGCGAAGATGTCGAACGTGGCGCCGCAGCCAGCTGCATGCGCCGCGTCTCCTCTACCGGCGTGCCGCTCAGCGCGTCTCGCAGCTCCTCGGCGAGCCCCAACGCGGTCTCCGCGAGGATCTCGAGCGGCGCCGGCGCGGGCGGTACGTGGTACCGGAGCTCGAGTTGCGTCGAGACCGGATCGAACTCGATGTTCCTGTCCCGGCGACCCTCTGGCTCTCGCGTCGGGTAGTCGATCGCCAGGGCTTGCAGCCGTTGCGCTGTCAGCTCCCCCGCGAGCATCGAGTCGAAGATGCGCTTCCATTGGAACGCGCCGCTTCGCGGTCGGTCCGGACGGGCAATGTGCGCCGGCCAGCCTCCAAGCACCTTGCGCGCGAGTTGACGCTCTGACCGAACGGGAAAGTGCGCCAGTGCCAGCCTGTCCGTGAAGGCAGCAGGTACACGCTTGCCCGTTCTCACGTCCACAAGCATGTGGCTTCCCTGGGAGAGCGAGCGCCGCCCGCCGCGAGCCCAAGCGACCGGCACGATCACCTTCCTCGTCCAGAACGTGCCGTCACTGGCGAGGCGATGCCGGATCCGCCTGAGGACGTTGTCGTCTGCCGGGTCATCCGGACACGGGACGTAGTAGCGGAGATCGACGGTCCATGCGCGATCCGGCGCCAGGGTCCGCAGCACCTCGCGCACATCGCCTGCGTCGGCGACCAGAAACTCGTCCGCGTCGAGCGGAACGACCCAGTCGACGCCATCGGAGGCGGCCGCCTCGCGCATCAGGGCGGTCAGAACGACGTCCTGTCGGTGGACGAGCGAGCTCTCGTGGCGCACGGACAGCGGCAGACCTTCGGCTGCGAGAGCTTCGAGCAGCTCACCAGTCCCGTCGCTTGAGCGGTGGTCGACGACGATCAGCTCATCGAGCACCATGACGTGATGCCGAACGAACGCCTCGATCACATCAGCTTCGTTCCGTACCATGCTGATCCCCGTCACCTTCACGGCGGCAAGCCTAAGTGATGCGCGATCGCCCGTCTAGCCAGCGCGCGCCAATGGACGTCAGCGTCGTGGTCGCGGTGCGCAACTGCGAGCGCACCCTGCCCGCCCTGCTGGCCTCGCTCGCCCAGCAGGACTGCGTCGAGCGGTACGAGGTGATCGTCGTGGACGACGCATCGACCGATGACAGCGTGGCCGTCGCGAGGGACTTCGCCCGACACCTCCCTGTCGTGATCTGCGAGATGACCAGGCACCGAGGGCCCGGGTCGGCACGCAACGCCGGGGTCGAACGAGCGGGCGCGGCGATCCTCGCCTTCTGCGATGGCGACGACATCGTCCATCGAGCCTGGCTGCGTTCGCTGTGCGCCGCGATCGGACGCCGCCCGCTCGTCGCCGGCGCGATCCACCATCTGGACAACGACGCCGTGCGCCCACCTGCCTCGGTGCCCGGCAAGCCGCTGGTCGATCCAGCCGGGCTCACGTCCTACCACCGTCACCTGCCGTGGGGCCTGACCGCGAACCTGGCGGTGCGACGCGACGTCTTCGCGGAGATTGGCGGGTTCGCAGAGGAGCTGAGGACGGGCGGGGAAGACGCCGACCTGTGCTGGCGGCTCGCCGCGCGGGGTGTGGAGCTCGCCTACGAGCCGGCCGCGATCGTGTTCAAGCGAGGTCGGCCGGGGGCGGTGCCGACCTTTCGCCAGTGGCTGCATTACGGTCTCGGTCATCCACTCCTGTTTCGGCGGCATCGGCACGGCGGCATGCCACGCCGATCGCCGCGGGAGGCGGCCTCCCGCTACGCGGAGACGGCGAGGACTATCGGGCACTGCGTTCGACACCCCCGCTCGGGGTGCGCCAGGGAGGTGGCGGCCCGACTTGGTCAGGACGTGGGCCGGGTCATCGGCAGCGTGCGCTGGAGATCGCTCTACCTGTGACAGCGCCATTCGGCCTGGCGGGCTGATCACGCACCAGCGGATTGAGCCAGGGCGCCCGCTTTCGGCCGGATGGCAGGCACGTTCGCCGTCGGCCCACCGCTTTTCCCTCGGCCGACGATCGGCTGTCTCACGACCTCGTCCTCGGCCGGCACGAATCAGAAGCGCTCGCGTCCTTAACGGTATGGCCCGCTATCCGGCCGTTGCCAAGGCGACAGCTGCTGTACCTCGCGCTGGCAAGGGCGGACAATACGCGGGAGGAGATGACCAAGCGCGCGCGCATCGTTGCCTTCGGGTCGGCCGGAATCCTCGTTCTCGCGGGCGTCGTCGGGGCGGCGATCTTCAGCGGCACGCTCGGGCAGCTGATCGCCCTGGTGCTGATCTCGATCGGGTTCGTGCTCGCAACCAGCCTGGTGTTCCTCGAGGTGGGGCTGAGCGAGGACCGCGAACGGGCGCGCGAGGAGGCGCGCCAGCGGGGCGCGGGGACGCGACGCCGGAGGCTTCGGCCGCGGCCCCGGCTCGAGCGCATGCGCGGGCGGCCGCGGCGGCTCAAGTGAGAGGCGGGACGCTCCCGATCCCGCCCCTCACCGTGAGCTGGGGAGCTAGCCCTCGAGCCCGATCCCGCCGCTGATCCCAGCGGTCTTGACGCCTGCGGAGGTGTTGCAGGCCGTCGGGTCAGGCGGCTGGAAGGCCAGTACTCCGCCGGCCGAGTCGCCCGAGTAGCGGGTCGTGCTGATCGTGTAGGTGGTCGGGTCGCCCGTCGCGGCGTTGACGGCGCTGAGCGTCATGCTCGGAGCGACGCTGCCCGACAGCTGGACCGCCGCCGCCGCCCCGGTTGTCGAGTAGGTCAGCACGCTCGTGCTGCCGTCGGCCCAGGTCGTCACCGCCGATCCCTTGGTCGTGCTGTTGGCGCAACCGCCCGTGCCCGTCGCCA